>CBDBZY010000038.1:0-115278 GCA_965213685.1 bacterium | reverse complement strand
GCCGCCGCGGGCGTGCGGTAGCGTGGGTGCACGCGAGCCAGCCATGCCGGGCCGAAGCCGTCGCGCGCCAGCGCGTAGAGGTACCGCGGACCGGCTAGCACGGTGTTGCTGTTCGTACCCAGGATCGAGACGGCGGCCCCGATGGTCAACAGACCGCCGGCCCAGGAGCCGAGGAAGATCACGGACGCGTCGGCCAGCGGAGTGCTCGAACGGCCCAGCTCGGGCAGCGTCCCCAGCGCCACGTACTGCACCGCCACGTAGAGCGTCGTCACCAGCGTCACGTTGGCCACCAGCGCCAGCGGCACGTCTCGTCGAGGGTTGCGGTACTCCCCGGCGGGAGCCGACGTGTTCTCGAAGCCGGCATAGGCAAATAGCAGGAGCAGCGCGGCGGCGCCGATGCCGCCCTCGCCCTCCGGCTGCGCGAGCACCGTGTCCCACCGCGCGGCGAACAGGCCAGCGGCGACGAACAGGAGCAACGGTACCGATTTGGCAACGACAAGCGCGACGGCCGAGCCGACCCCCGCGCGGACTCCGACGACGTTGAGCGCGGTGAGCAGGACGAGGGGCACGCCGATGGCCAGGGCACGCGGCAGGCCGCTTTCCACGGACGGCAGGAGAAAGCCCAGGGCCTGCGCGAAGCCGACCGAGAGCGAAGCCACCGAGGAGACACGAGCCAGCCAGGTCATCCAGCCGACCTCGAAACCGACCAGCTCTCCGAAGGCCGCGCGCGCGTAGAGATACGCCCCACCCGGCTCCTCGAAATGACTCGCGGCCTCCGCAAAGCAGAGCACGAGCAGCGAGACGGCGAGGCCGGCGACGAGCACCGCCCCGAGGCTGCCCGGGCCGAGCACGGCCGCTGCCGCGGCCGGCAGCAGGTAGACGCCGCTGCCGATCACGTCGTTCAGGCTCAGCGCGACGATCTGCCAGCGCGAGACGACCCGCCGCAACGACGGGGGCTGTGGAGCGGTGGGGCCCATCGGGCCCGCCAGTCTAGGCCAGCCCGACCGCGAGAGCGTTCCCGGCCTCGAATCTCGGGGAGCGAGGGAATTAGCCGGGGCGGCCGACGGTTTCCCTTTCTCGCCATTTCTGGCGACCGGGGGGCTCCATGCGCGTTCGTGTCCTGTCGATTCTGGTTTTGCTTGTTTTTCCGGGTCTGTCCACCGTCGAGGCGGCGGGAGAGAAGGCCTACGCCGACACCGATCGGAAGATCGAGATCTCACCCGATCGCGGGGGTCGACGACGACGTGGACTACCTGGCGCTGGTCCGGATCGGCCCCTGGACGACCGGAACTACGAGCTCACCCGCGAGGACCTGGCGCTGCTCGGAGAGAACGAGCGCGAGCTGCGCACCCCGATCCCTGCCTTCTTCCGCGTGTACCTGCGCCGCGAGGCCGGCAAGCGCGGATTCCCGAGCTTCGATCGCTACCCGCTCAGCGCGCTCAACGTCTTCCGGCAGAACTGGGGCGGCTACTACCTGGGTGGCAGCTACTACCGCAAGGCGGTGCGACAGGACGACCGCTTCTTCGTCCGCATGGACAGCGTGATCGAAGCGAGCCCGCCGGCTGCGGAGACGGCCGGGGCGGGCGACTTCCTCGAGGGCGAGGCCCGCGTGACGACGCCCAACGGCGCCGCCGAGTCGGCGATCGCGATCAGCCCGGTCGATACGACCAAGGTCGTCGCCGGAAGCAACGGGCCCCTCGGCGGTCAGCGCATGCACTACTCACAGGACGGCGGGAAGACCTGGAAGCAGGCGCCCCTGCCGGGCGGAGGCACCTGCTGCGACCCGACCGTCGAGTGGTCGTCCGACGGGCAGTTCGCCTACACGGCCACACTCGGCGGATGCGCCCCTTCTGCCAGCTCTGGGTCTACCGCTCCGACAACGAGGGGGTGGACCTGGACGAGCTTCGAGAGCGACACCCCGGGCGACGCGAGGCGCGAGGTCACCACGTCCGCCGACCGTGAGTTCATGCACGTGGACCAGTCGCCGACCTCGCCGTTCCAGGACAACGTCTACCTGATGTGGCACCAGAGCAACGTGATGCGACTCGGGCGCTCGAACGACTTCGGCAACACCTGGTCGACCTTCGTCTTCTCCGGGAACAACGCGAACCGCGGCATTGCCGGTGACATCGCCACCGACCGTTCGGGCCGGCTGTACTACGCCTGGCCCGCCTTCTTCAGCCGGACGATCCGTCTCGGGATCTCCACGGACGGCGGCGCATCCTTCGGGCCCATCTCGGTCGTTGCCTCGACCAACTCCGCCTTCTCCTTTCCGATTCCGGCCGTGGACAGTCGTGAGGTCGCGGTCTACATCGCCGCCGACGTGGATCTGACCGACGGCCCGTTCGCCGACAGCGTCTACCTGGTCTGGACCGACAACACCGGGCCCGATTCGAGCAACCCGTCCAACAACCACGCCCGAGTCCAGGTCGCCTACTCGCGCGATGGCGGAAGCTCGTGGTCGATCTCGACGCCTCACGAGACGGCCGACCAGCTCTCGGTCGATCGCTGGCAGCCGTTCATCGCGGTCGGCGAAGACGGGGATCGTGCACGTCATCTACTACGACACGCGAAACTCCAGCGGGCGCAGCGCGGCGGATCTGTACTACTCGTTCTCTCGCGATGGCGCCGTCACCTGGAGCAGTCCCGAGCGCATCACGACCGAGCTGTCCCCGAACATCAACGACGGTTTCGAGTTCGGCGACTACAGCGGGATGGACATCGTGATGAACGACCTGATCGCCATCTTCACCGACAACCGCAACGAGACGGGGGGCTCGGGAGATTCGGTCGACGTCTACGCCGCCGGGATCGTTCCGGGTGGACCCGCCCCCGGCAGCGTGCCCAACGGATCGGGCATCCCCGGTCCGCGCTGGTGCTCGACCGCAGCGGAGCCGACATCACGCTCGACTGGACCGCGGCCTGCGGTGGCACGACGGACTATGCCGTCTACGAGGGAGAGATCGGGAGCTTCGCCGACAAGACGTCGCGGCTGTGCTCGACCGGCGGAGCGACCTCGGCCACGCTGACTCCTTCGACCGGCGACCGGTTCTATCTCGTCGTACCGACCGGCGGCGACGCCGAGGGCTCCTACGGTCGTGCGAGCGACGGGTCGGAGCGTACCCCGGCCGAGACGGCGTGTCAGGAGCAGGCCATCGACGCCTGCTTCTGAGCTCGCCTGGCAGCTCCTCGGGACAGGGCGAATTCCGGCGGCCCTCCGGGTGTTGTTTCCCTTTGCGCCCGGGGCTACCCTGCGGGACAGGGAGATCGTGGCGACCGCCAGGGCTACACGTAGCCAGCGAAGGAAGGGGATCCCTTGAGTAAGCACGCGAACGGCACGATCCGGTTGCTGACACTGGCGGTCCTCGCACTGTTGGCGGCCACCGACGTGGACGCCCGCAGCCCCTGGACGCAGCAGAAGGGAGGCGGGTTCTTCCAGCTCTCCGGCTACGGGATCGGTCCCTACGAGCGCCTGTATCAGCGCTCGGGACCGGAGTTCGTCCTCAACCGCGAGGTCACCGACAACACCTTCGAGGCCTACGGTGAGTACGGGGTGACCGATCGCTGGACCGTCGTCGCCGTCCTGCCCTACAAGCTGACGGAGACCGGCGACCCGGTTCCTGACCCGACCCTGACGCCGACGACGATCGCGGCGGGCACGTTCGACAGCCTCGGGAACGCGGTCGTCGGGGCGCGGCGCAAGTTCGTCGACGGCAAGTTCGTGCTGTCGACCCAGTTCAACATCGAGATGCCCACTGGCGACTTCGATCCGGTGACCGGCCTGAGCACCGGGTACGACGCGTTCACCTTCGCGCCGGTCGCCGGAATCGGCAAGGGGTTCAAGAACGCCTACGTCTACGGCTACGCCGGGCTCGGACTGCGCACTGGAGACTTCAGCAGCGACTGGACCCTCGGTCTCGAGGGTGGCTATCGCTTCTTCGGTCGACTGTGGCTGGTCGGGATGGCCGACCGGCGGCAATCGTTCCTCAATGGAGACGTCCAGCTCCCGCGGGCCAACCTGGAGACCGGCCTGTACCTCAACGATCAGGAGTTCCTGGCCTACGGCCTGAAGATTCTGATCGACATCTACAAGGGCTTCGGCATCCAGGGCACGACCTACACCGCGGCCAGCGGAAACAACGTCGCGCGCTCCTCCCTGTCGGGCATCGGGTTCTACTACAAGCTCGGCAAGCGCTGAGCTCCCGACCGCCCCGCGCCTCGTCGCGCGACCCCGGGGAAAGCCGGCGGTGCGGCCCTTTCTCGCCGCGCGCCCCGGCCGCCGGAGCCCGCATGGCGGACCCGGGGGGGCGGGACACTACGTTTTTCCTGGAAGCGTGGTGATCCAGAGACTCCCGGAGGGACTATCATGAGCAGTGTGATGGAGCCGCCGAATCCCGACGTCACGAACCGGTTCTCGCTGGACGAGTTCGTCCGCCGCACCGCCCAGCGCGACCGCAGCGAGGGACTCTTCGAGCTCGAGAACGAGCGTCTGCTGGAGGTCCGACTCGGCAACAGCCTGGTCTGGACCAAGCTCGGATCGATGATCGCCTACAACGGCTCGATCAAGTTCACGCGAGAGGGCATGATGGAGCACGGCATGGGCCGCATGCTCAAGAAGGCCTTCACCGGCGAGGGCGCGCGGCTGACCAAGGCCGAGGGGACCGGGCGGCTGTATCTCGCCGACTCGGGCAAGAAGGTCACGATCCTCGGATTGAACGGCGACAAGATCTTCGTCAACGGCAACGACATCCTGGCCTTCGAGCAGCAGATCCAGTGGGACATCCAGATGATGCGCAAGGTCACCGCGATGCTCGCCGGAGGGCTGTTCAACATCGCCCTCGAGGGCAGCGGCATGGTCGCCATCACGACGCACTACGATCCGGTCACCCTGCGCGTGACCCGGGATCGCCCGGTGATCACCGATCCCAACGCGACCGTCGCCTGGTCGGGCTCGCTGACGCCGGAGTTCCGCGCGGACGTCTCGCTCAAGACGTTCTTCGGGCGAGGCAGCGGCGAGTCGATCCAGATGCAGTTCCAGGGGGACGGCTTCGTCGTCGTGCAGCCGTACGAGGAGGTCTACCTCCAGCAGTCCAGCGGAAGCTAGAGCCGCGACCGGCCCAGGCCGCCCCGCAGCCGTCGAGGCCCGGGGCGGCTTCCCGAGCTTCATTCGGGGCAGCTGGACAGGCCTTCCACGGCGAGGCCCGAGACGCACCACGGCTTGAAGCCTCCCGCCTGCCGTCGCTCGAAGGCCGCGTACAGCGTCAGCTTCTCGCCCGTCGTCTCGGTCGATCGCTCGAGCTCGACCGTCACGGTCGGCAGGGAGCGCAGCACTCCGCCCCCGGCGGGAAAGACTCCCGTCGCGCGCTGCACCGAGGCCAGTCGCCATCCGTCCCGCAGCGCCCTGCGCTGATCGTCGTCCTCGAGCAGCTCGCGAACGAGCTCGAGCCCCAGAGGGCGGTCGTGGATCTCGAGCACGTTCCCGTCCGGTCCGATTCGGGACAGCATCACCCGGTAGAACCCGATCACGCCGCGCCCGTCGTCATACAAGGGAACGAGCGGGGCCAGCACGCGAACTCGCTCGGGGAGCGGAAACCACATCGAGAGCTCTTGCCAGCGCCCCGCGATCGTCCAGGCCATCCGGGCCGCGACGGGGTACTGCTCCTCGGTCGAGGTCAGCAGGGCATCGATGCCTCGGCGCTCGATGGCCTCCGCCAGGTCGCGCGACGTGATGTTTTTCACCGGGAAGCAGGCGCGAATCGTGGATACGGAAGGCCGCGTAGAGAAGTTCATCAAGAAGTTCGAGGGCAAGGAGGCGCGAGTTTCCAAGCGCAAGAGAAAGCAGGTCCGCGCGGAGGCTGAGCGCGCGGCGCAGCTGGAGAGGGAGGCGCGCCTGGCCGCCGAGAAGGAGGCGGAAGCGAAGGCGCGCAGGCGGAGGCCCGCAAGAAGAGGGCGGAGGAGCGCGCCGCCCTAAAAGCGGCCCAGGAGCAAAAGGCGGAATCTCCCGAGGCTGGGGCGGATTTCGCGGAAAGCGTCTTGCCCGAGGCGTTGTCCGCGCCCGAATCGGGCGGGGGGTAGGAGAAGCAGGAGGCTTCCTGAACCCGGCCTGCCGCGCGGTAGCCCCGGGCCACTCCGTCCGCCGCCCATCGGGTGACGCCCATGTTCGAAAAAATCGAACAAATCATCGAAAAACACCGGATGCTGGAGAGGCGCCTGTCGGACCCCGCCCTGCTCAAGGATCGGAAGAAATTCGAGCAGACCGCGCGCGAGCACAAGGAGCTCTCCCAGGTTGTCCAGGCCTACGGGGAATGGCGCGGATGCTGGAGCGTCATCGAGGAGGCGCGCGTCCTGCTCGAGGACGCCGACCCGGAGATGGCGGAGCTGGCCAGGGCGGAGCTCGAGGATGCGGGGGCGAAGCGCGAGGAGGTGGAGAAGAGGCTGCGCCAGCTTCTGCTGCCCAGAGATCCGAACGATGAGAAAAACGTCATCCTCGAGGTGCGCGCGGGCACGGGCGGTGCGGAGGCCGCGCTTTTCGCGTCCGATTTGTATCGCATGTACCTGCGCTACTCCGAGCTCCAGGGCTGGCGGGTGGAGGAGTTGAGCAAGAGCGAGAGCGACCTCGGCGGCCTGAAGGAGGTGTCGGCGCTGATCCGGGGCGCGGGCGCCTACAGCCGCCTGCGGTACGAGAGCGGAACGCATCGCGTCCAGCGGGTGCCCGTCACGGAGACGCAGGGGAGAATCCACACCTCCGCCGCCACCGTGGCCGTGTTGCCCGAGGCGGACGAGATTGCGCTGGACGTCGGGGAGAAGGACTTGCGAATCGACGTCTACCGCTCCTCGGGTCCAGGCGGCCAGAGCGTCAACACGACGGATTCCGCCGTTCGCATCACCCATGTGCCCACCGGTCTCGTCGTCACCTGCCAGGATGAGAAAAGCCAACACAAAAACCGCGCCAAGGCCATGAAGATTCTCTCCGCCCATCTGCTGGACATGGAAATCCAGAAGCAGATGCGCGAGCGCTCCGCGCAAAGGAAGAGCCTCGTGGGCAGCGGCGACAGGAGCGAACGGATACGGACCTATAATTTCCCTCAGGACAGGATCACCGACCACCGCATCGGCCTCACCCTGCATGGCCTTCCCGGCTTCATGGAGGGGGAAATTGATGAGATGGTCAAACGGGTGGTGGAAAGCCGGGAGGCGGAGCGCTTGTCCGAGCTGGAAGAAGGCCCGGAGCCCCGCCCTGCGGAATGAGCGCCTCCCGTTTCCCAGCAGAGGGGGAATCGGAGACGACGGTGGCGGCTCTCGTCTCCCGCCTGCGGGCGCAATTCGCCCAGGCTGGAGTGGATGCGCCCGGGCGCGACGCGCGCCTCATCCTGGCCGCCGTCCTCGGTTGCGATGGCGCGCGCCTCCACGCCCATCCCGAAAGAGCGGTGCCGGCCGATGCGCTCCGGCGGACGGAGGCCCTGGCGCTCCGGAGAATCCGTCGCGAACCCATGGCCTACATCATGGGCGAGCGGGAGTTCTGGTCCATGCCCTTTCTGGTTTCGCCCGACGTGCTGATCCCCAGGCCGGAGTCGGAGCTGCTCGTGGAGCGCGCCGTGGCGTTGTTGGGAGGAAGGCGGGCGCCCGGCGTCCTGGACCTCGGGGCCGGCAGCGGCGCGGTGGGGCTGGCCATCGGTCGCGAATTGCCGGGGGCCAGCGTCACCTTGGCGGATGTTTGCCCGAGGGCGTTGCGGATGGCGAAGCGAAACGCGCGCAGGTTCGGGCTGGAGGGCCGCACCGCTTTTCTGGCGTCTGATCTGCTCAGCGCCATCGTCGAGGGCGAAACGTTCGACCTGATCGCGTCGAATCCGCCCTACGTGGGGTCGAAAGAGGCGGACGGCCTCATGCCGGAGGTGTCGGCCCACGAGCCTCGGCTCGCACTGGACGGCGGCGCCGACGGCATGGCCTGCATCCGGCGCATCATTGCGCAGGCGCCTTCGCGTCTGGGGCGCGGGGGTTTTCTGCTGCTGGAGATGGACCCGGGCCAAATGGCGGAGTCCAGGGAGCTTTCCGAGAGATGCGGAAAGTATTCCGAGGCGAAGCCCCATCCGGACCTGGCCGGGCGCGACAGGGTGCTGGAGCTTCGGAGGGCGTAGGGCTTGGAACGGCTGCGGATTCGGGGGGGCGGGCCGCTTCACGGGGAAACAGAAGCGTCCGGCTCGAAAAATGCTTCCTTGCCGATTCTGGCCGCCTCCCTCCTGGCGGACGGGGTCAGTTGCGCGCGGAGGGTTCCGCGCCTGCTGGACACGAACACCATGTTGCGGCTTCTGGAGGGGGTTCGGCGTCCGGGTGCGGGAGGAGGCGCCCGGCCGGATTTCCCTGGACGCCTCGCATATCACCGGCGGCCTCGCGCCCTACCATCTCGTGGAGGCGATGCGGGCCTCCGTCCTCGTGCTGGGGCCGTTGCTGGCGCGCTTCGGCCTGGCGCGCGTGTCTCTGCCGGGCGGCTGCGCCATCGGGGCGCGTCCCATCGACCAGCATCTCAAGGGGCTGCGCGCCATGGGGGCGGACATCCGCATAGAGGGCGGGTATATTCACGCCAGCGCCCGAAGGCTCAAGGGGGCGAGAATATCGTTTGACCTGACGACGGTGACGGGGACGAAAAATCTGATGATGGCGGCCACCCTGGCGCGGGGCGCCACCGTTCTGGAGAACGCGGCACTGGAGCCGGAGGTGTCGGTGCTCGCGAACCTGCTGAACGGCATGGGCGCGCGGGTGAGCGGTGCGGGCACGCCCGTGCTGGAGATCGAGGGGGTGGAATCGCTCCGGGGATATGACGTGGCCGTGCCCCCGGACCGCATCGAGACGGGAACGCTGATGATCGCAGCGGCCATCACGCGGGCGACGTGCGGATAAGAAATGGCGCGGCGAAGCAGGTGCGGGCACTCTCCCACAAGCTCCGTGAGGCCGGCCTGGAAGTGTCGGAGGCGGAAGGCGCGATTCGCGTGCGGGGTGCGGGCGCCATATTGCCCGTGAGCGTCAAGACGGCCCCCTATCCGGGGTTTCCCACGGACTTGCAGGCGCAGTTCATGGCGTTGATGACGCTGGCGCAGGGGACCTGCATGATGACGGAGACCGTCTTCGAGAACCGGTTCATGCACGCCGCCGAGCTCGCCCGGATGAACGCGCGGATTCACCTGGATGGCCGAACGGCCCATATCGAGGGGGTGGAGCGTCTCGCCGGCGCCTCGGTGATGGCGACCGACCTCCGGGCGAGCGCGTCGCTGGTGCTGGCCGGCCTGGCGGCGCATGGGGAGACCATCGTCCGCAACGTGTATCACATCGACAGGGGGTATCAGCGCCTGGAGGAGAAGCTGCGGAGTCTTGGCGCGGACATCGAGCGCGAAGTGGAGTCATGATGAAAGAGAACCGGGCGGAAGAGCTGAAGATCGCCCTGCCCAAGGGGAGGATTTTCGGGGAGGCGACCGCGTGTCTGCTGAGAGCGGGCGTCCTGTCGAAGCCGATATCGGACGCTTCGCGAAAGTTGATCCTCCAGGACGGGGAGACGGGCGTCAAGGTTCTGATTTTGAGGAACCATGACGTGCCCATCTACGTGGAGCGCGGCGCCGCCGATTTGGGAATCATCGGCCGTGACGTGCTGCTCGAGCAGGACAGGGACGTCTACGAGCCCCTGGACATGAACATGGCGCCGTGCCGTCTCATGGTGGCGGCGCCCGAGGGCGTCGCGTGGGAAGACCTGACCGGGCGAATCTCCCTCCGCGTGGCGACGAAATTTCCGGCGATCACCGCCCGGTTTTTTGAGCGGGCGGGGGTTCAGGCCCGGATCGTCCGCCTCTACGGCAACGTGGAGATCGCCCCCGCGATGGGGGTGGCCGACCTGATCGTGGATCTGGTGGACACCGGCGGAACGCTTCGGGCGAACGGGTTGGTCCCGATTCGCGAGATATTCAGCGCGACCGCCAGGCTCATCGCCAACCGGGCGAGCTGGAAGACGAACCACGAGAGGATGAGCGGGCTGATCGAGCGGATTCGGAAGGGGATACCCCCCGGGGCGGGGAGCGTCTCCCGAAACGGCCCGACGCCGTGAGGCGCCTGGAGTATGGGCGAGCGGATTTTGCCGCCCAGGTCGAGAGGTTGTCCCGGGGCGGGGATGGTGCGCTCTCCCCTGATGTGGAGGCCGGCGTCGGCGCCATCCTCGAGCGCGTGCGCGCGGGCGGGGACGACGCCCTGGTCGACCTGACGCGGGAGTTTGACGGCGCCTCGCTGGAGGGTGCTGCCCTCATCGTCGGGGAGGGAGGAAGTGGCGCGGGCGCTCGAGGCGTTGCCCCCGGAGGCGCTGGACGCCCTCCGGCTCGCCGAGGGGCGGATACGCGCGTTCCATCAGGCGCAGGCTCCCCGGAGCGTCACGATGGAGGAGGCCCCCGGAGAGCGGCTCTCCCTCCGCCCGACCCCGCTTGCGCGCGTGGGCCTCTACGCGCCCGGGGGGACGGCGGCGTATCCCTCCACCGTGCTGATGAACGCGATTCCCGCCCGGGTGGCGGGCGTGGGGGAGCTCGTTCTGTGCACGCCGCCGGATGCGCGCGGCGCGGTGCCCGCCGCCGTGCTGGCGGCGGCCTCCCTGGTGGGCGCCGATCGCATCGTGCGCGTCGGCGGCGCGCAGGCCATCGCCGCCATGGCCTACGGCACCCGCAGCGTTCCCCGGGTGGACAAGATAGCGGGGCCCGGAAACGTGTATGTCGCGGCCGCCAAGCGCCTCGTGCGCGCGGACGTGGAAATCGACAAGGAGGCGGGGCCGAGCGAGGTGGTCGTGCTTTTGGACGATGCGGACCTGGCCGAGTGGGCGGCGGCGGACCTCCTCGCCCAGGCGGAGCACGACGCGCGCGCCATGGCGGTGGGCGTTTGCGTGGGAAGGAGCGTGGCGGACGCCCTCGACGGCGAGGTGGCGCGGCAGTTGCGCCTCGCCGAGCGGAGCGGTGAGGTGTCCCGGGCGCTGGAGAGCCGGGGCGCCATCATCGAGGTGGCCTCGCGCGCGCAGGCACTGGAGGTGGCCGAGGCGCTGGCGCCCGAGCACCTGGAGATACTGCTGGAGCGCGCGGAGCAGGCGGCCGAGGGGATTCGCCGCGCGGGCGCCGTATTTTGCGGGCCATGGAGCCCGGCGGCGCTTGGGGACTACGTCGCCGGCCCGAACCACGTGCTTCCCACCGGCGGTGCCGCGCGCTTCGCCTCGCCGCTGGGCGTGTATGACTTCATCAAATGGACGAGCCACGTGCGTTTTGACTCCTCCGCTGCCGCGCGGCTGGCAGAACCGGCGGCGCGACTGGCCGAACTCGAGGGCCTGCCCGCCCACGCGCGGGCGCTGCGTCTGCGGGCCGGGGGCCTCCTGGGCGAGGCGCGCGCTGGCGGGGCGGGAGGAGATCCATCATAATCCCCCTTCGCCAGGACGCCGCGTCCGCAGCGGCGTCGGGAGGCTCCACCCGCCGGGGGAGAGAGAAGTTGGCGTCGAAGCCCAGGGACAGAAGAGCCCGCGTGAGCAGAAAAACGAAGGAGACCGACTTTTCCGTCGCCATCCATCTCGATGGCGCGGGTGCGGCCCAAATCAGCACCGGGGTTGGTTTTTTCGATCACATGCTCTCCCAAATCGCCCGCCACGGACTGGTGGACCTCGCCGTTCGCGGGGAGGGGGACCTCGACGTCGACGCCCACCACACGGTGGAGGATGTCGGCATCGTCTTCGGCCAGGCGCTCTCGAAGGCGCTGGGAGACCGGGCGGGGATCGCCCGCTACGCCGACGTGCGCCTGCCCATGATGGATGCGCTCGTCCAGGTGGCGGCGGATTTCGGCGGACGGGGCAACCTCCTCTTTCGCGGGAGGTTCCCCGAAGCGCGAATCGGCGGGTTCGACACCGCACTCGTGCGCGAGTTCTTCTGGTCCGTGGCGACCCACGCGGGGGCGGACCTCCACGTGGAGGTCTGCTACGGGGATAACGGCCACCACATGGTCGAGGCCGTCTTCAAGGGCTTTGCGCGGGCGTTGCGGGCGGGCGTCGCGCTCGACCCGAGAGAGGCGGGCGTCCCCAGCACCAAGGGCGTTTTGTAGGGAATCGGCGTTTTGCCGGGAATCTCTTCCGGGCGCCATCATCCTGGCGGGCGGGCATGGCTGCGGAGATCGTCATCGTCGACTACGGCATGGGAAACGTCCGGAGCGTGCGCAACGCCCTCGCCAAAATCGGCGCGCGGGCGACGCTGAGCCGAGAGCCCGAGGCACTGGGCGAGGCGAAGGGCATCATCCTGCCGGGCGTGGGCGGCTTTCCCGAGTGCATGGGCGCCCTGGAGGACGCCGATCTCACCGGGCCCCTGCGCCGTGCGATGGATCGGGGCGTCCCCTATCTGGGGATATGCCTGGGCCTCCAGATCCTCTTTGAGGAGAGCGAGGAGTTCGGCGCCACGCCGGGGCTGGGGGTTCTGCCCGGGCGCGTGCGGCGCTTTCCCGAGGGCATGACGGGGGGCGGTGGAACGCTGCCCCTCAAGGTTCCGCACATGGGGTGGAACCAGCCCCGGTTTCATCGTCCGTCTCCGCTTCTCGCCGGGGTGCCGCAGGGGGCTTATTTCTATTTCGTTCACTCCTACTACGCGGAGCCGTCCGAGGAGGCGTGGCCCTGGATTGCGTCGACTTGCGAGTTCGGCGTGTCCTTCATCGCCAGCGTCCGCAAGGCCAACCTGTTCGCCACCCAGTTCCACCCCGAGAAGAGCGGCGCGCTCGGCCTGGGAATCCTGAGAAAATTCGCCGACATCTGTGGCGGGCGCCGTTCCCCGTAAGGGGGGGGGTCGGACGCCGGCCGCATCGTCCCCCGATTCCGGGCCGGCGCGCGTTCCGCCGCCTCCCCCTCCTCCCCGCGCCCGGCTGGGCGGAGCGCCTCTCCAGGCGTTTGCAATAAAATCCGTTTGGGTTTAAGGAGAGCGCAAAGAAACGCAACATTCATCCCCGCGCGAGGTGGGCGTGCTTCTCATTCCGGCGGTTGATCTCAAGGGCGGCAAGTGCGTGCGGCTCATTCAGGGCCAGCGGGGGCGGGAGATCGTCTATGGCGACGACCCCGTGGCGTGGGCTTTGCGCTGGGCGGCACAGGGGGCGCGGCGCCTTCATCTCATCGACCTCGACGGCGCCTTTGACGGCGCGCCCGCCCACATCGGCGTTCTGGCCGAGGTGGCGCGTGCGGTCGAGATTCCCGTGGAGTTCGGAGGCGGCGTGCGTTCGGAGGAATCGCTCGGCGCCGTCCTCGACGCGGGCGCGAGTTTCGTCATCCTCGGGACGAGCGCGCTGAGGAATCCGCAATTTCTCGCGTCGGCGGCCGAGAGCCACCCCGGCAAAATTCTTTTGGGGGTGGACGCCAGGGACGGAGAGGTCCGCATCGCCGGCTGGGAGGAGGGAGACGCCGTATCGCCCGCCTCCCTGGCGAGCCGCTTCGCCGATCTCCCCCTAGCGGGAGTCGTCTTTACCGACATCCGCCGGGACGGCACCCTGGAGGGCTTCGACCCCCGGCCCGCCGCCGCACTCGCCGAGGCCTGCGGCCTGCCCGTCATCGCGGCGGGGGGGGTGAGCAGGCTCGAGGACGTGGAGAAGCTGATTCCCCTGGAGGAGAGGGGCGTCGTCGGCGCCGTCGTGGGCCGCGCCCTCTATGAGGGGACCATGGATTTCGCCCAGGCGCTGGAGATGCTCTCTTGCTAGCCAAGCGGATCATTCCCTGTCTCGACGTCAAGGAGGGCCGGGTCGTGAAGGGGGTGAATTTCGAGGGACTGCGCGATGCGGGCGACCCGGTGGAGTGCGCCGCCCATTACGATGAAATGGGGGCGGACGAGATCTGTTTTCTGGACATCACCGCGTCGAAGGAGAAGCGCGGCACCCTCCTCGACATGGTGCGCCGCACGGCCGAGCGGGTGTTCGTTCCGCTCACGGTGGGCGGCGGCGTGCGCGAGGAGGGCGACGTGCGCGACTTGTTGCGGGCGGGAGCGGACAAGGTGAGCATCAACAGCGCGGCGCTCCGGGACCCGGGCGTCCTCAAGCGGTCGGCGGAGCGCTTCGGGAGCTCCACCATCGTGTGCGCCATAGACGCCAAGCGCGCCTCGGGCGACGCGCCGAGGTGGGAGGCGTACACGCATGGGGGCTCGCGCCCCACCGGCAGGGACGCCGTGGCGTGGGCGGAGGAGGCCTGCGCGCTGGGAGCGGGCGAGATTCTCCTGACCAGCATGGACAGGGACGGAACCAAGGACGGGTATGATCTGGCGCTCACGCGCACGATTGCCGAGCGGGTGGGCGTGCCCGTCATCGCTTCGGGCGGCGTGGGGAATCTGGCGCATTTGTACGAAGGCCTGGCGGAGGGCTGCGCCGACGCCGTTCTGGCCGCCTCCATCTTTCATTTTGGCGATTATTCCGTCGGGGAGGTGAAAACCTACCTGCGGGAGCGCGGCGTGGAGGTGCGGCTGTGAGCGAGGTGAAAATCCCCGCCATCCGGTGGAACGAGGAGGGGCTCGCTCCCGCCATCTGCCAGGATGCGCGGACGGGGCAAGTCCTGACCCTCGCCTGGGTGAACGAGGAGTCGCTCCGCCTCACGCTGGCGAAGGGAACCGTCCATTTCTGGTCTCGCTCCCGCGCGGCGCTCTGGCACAAGGGGGAAACCTCGGGGAATTATTTGCGCCTGGTGTCGGCGCGGCTCGATTGCGACGCGGATGCGCTGGTGTTTGTCGTCCAGCCGGACGGGCCCGCTTGTCACACGAACCGCATGTCGTGTTTTTTCACCGAACTGCCGACGCCTGCGCGCGGAGAGGAGGAGCCGGCGCTTCCTTTTGATCAGAACCTGCTCGAGTCGATTTACCGGTTGATCCTGGAGAGAAAAGCCGCGAACGACGCGGACGCGAGCTACGTGGCGCGCCTGTTCGCCGGCGGGGAGGACCGGATATTGAGGAAAATCGGGGAGGAGGCCACGGAAGTCGTCCTGGCGATGAAGGGCGGCGAGGCTGACGCGATAACGGACGAGGTGGCCGATTTGTGGTTCCACACCCTGGTGGGCCTGGCCGCGCGCGGGGTTCCGCCCGGTCGGGTTTTTGCGGAACTCGCCCGCCGGTTCGGGCGCGGGGGCAGGCCCGAATCCGAAAGATAGGAGCGCCTCGCACCGCAGGGGATTGGCCGACCGTCGAGAACTTTCGTTATTTTCATTATGTTTGACAATTGGAGCCCAGGTTCCTATATTGATCCCCTGACGCCTCGCAACGTGGATGAGCCGCCCGGTTGGCGTTCGCAAGTTTTTGTATATCAAAAAGATACGGGATGACGGAGTCGTCCCCGCTTGTTCTGCCCCATGGTCGTCCCGTGTCCGGCGCCATCCGGAAAGGCGACCAGGGGGAAGGACTCCGGACGCCGCCTCGCCCCGTCGGTGCTCCCGACTGATTCCAGAGAGGCTTGCCTGCTGAATCTGCCTGCTGGAGAGGCGTCGCGCCCGTCATGCGGGCAGGATTGGAGAAAACGCCCTTTTGCGCTCCGACGCGGTGGCCGGTCGCATCATGCGCGGCCGCTGCCTCAGAGGAAGCGCGCCCGAAGCCGGGCGGCGTCATCGAGGCCTGGGGCGGGCGTGTGCGGAGAATGCGCGATCGTTGCCGGGGGCGGGAGCGTCGGCCCCGGCAACGACGCCTGAGAACTCCTCGCCCCCATTATAGCGAAATCACTTATCCCTGGACGGTGGTGGATGGACAGCCGTACCCTGCAAGGCATTGAATTCGCGAGCGTGCTGGAGTTGCTGGCGGCTCGTTGCGTCTGCGCGTCCGGTGCGCGCGCGGCGGCCCGCCTCGTTCCGGCCGCCTCGTCCTCCGAGGTCGACGCCCTGCTCGACGAGACGGATGAGGCATTGTCCCTCCTCGGTGCTGGGGAGTCCGTTCCGTTGGCCGCCTTTGACGATCCGGTGGAATGGCTGGAGGACGTCCGGCGCCGCGGCGGCAACCTGGAGGGCGGGAAATTCTTGTCCATCCTCTCGTTGCTGCGCCTCGCCTCCGACGCGCACCGCTTCGTGGAGGAGCGCGCCGACAGGCTGCCCAGGCTCAGGATGCGCATGTGCGGGGCGGACCTGCAGCGTCCCCTCGCCGCGCGGATCCGGCGCGTTCTCGATGAGCGCGGCGAGGTGCGCGACGACGCGAGCCCGCAGCTGCAGGCGTCCAGGGCGAGGCGGCGCGCGCTGCGGGCGGAAATCCGGCGCCTGCTGGATCGGGTGATGGCCGCGCATCCGGACGCGATTCAGGAAAACCTGATCGTCCAGCGGCGCGAGCGGTATCTGATTCCCGCGAAAACGGCTTTCCGGCGCTCGTTCGAGGGCGTGATTCAGGACCGCTCCGGCAGCGGGGAGACGCTGTTTGTCGAGCCGCTTTCGGCGGTGCCCGTCAATAACGCCATCGCCACCGAGCGCGAGGCCGAACGCGCGGAGGTGGAGAGAATCCTGCGCGCGCTGACCGCGGAGGTCATGGCGGGGCGCGAGGCCATCGCCCATCTGGTGAAGTGCCTGGCGGCGCTCGACCTCATCTGCGCCAAAGGGCGCCTGGGGAGGGATTGGCGTGGCGCCCGCGCGCAGGGGAGCGCGGACGGAGGAATCCGGCTCCGGGGCGCGCGCCATCCGCTTCTCGCGGCGGGCGCAGGCGCGCCGCCCCCGGATCGGGTGGTGCCCATCGACCTAGAGGTGGGCGGCGGCGGAGCCCGCCAGCTCCTCATCACGGGCCCCAACACGGGCGGCAAGACCGTGGCGCTCAAGACGGTGGGCCTTTGCGTGGCGCTCCACCAGTGCGGCGTCCCCATACCGGCCGCGCCCGAGAGCGCGCTGCCCCTCGTCAAGACGCTGTTTGCCGACATCGGCGACGAGCAGGACATCCATCAGAACCTGAGCACTTTCTCGGGCCACATGGCGCGCGTCTCGCGCGCGGTGCGCGAGGCGGACGCGGGCGCGCTCGTGCTCCTGGACGAGCTGGGCTCCGGCACCGACCCGGCGGAGGGATCCGCCATCGGCGTCTCCGTGCTGGAGCATTTGGCGTCGAGCGGCGCGCTTTGCGTCGTGACGACGCATCACGACGCGCTGAAGCATTATGCGTATGCCGCCGGGCATGCCGAGAACGCTTCGGTGGAGTTCAACGCCGACGACCTCTCCCCCACCTACCGGATCCGGATGGGGGCGGCGGGGCCGAGCAACGCCATGTCGGTGGCCAGGAATATGGGTTTGCCGGAATCCGTGCTGGCGCGCGCGGACGCGCTGCTGCGAAAAGGGCCGGTTCCGCTGGATCGGCTGATGGCGAATCTCTCCGCGCAGGAGCGCGGGATTGCCGAGAAAGAAGCCGCCCTGGAGGCCGCCCGGGCGGAGGTCGAAGCCGAGCGGAGGGCTCTGGAGGGCCGGATGCGCGAGGAGGCGCGGCAGAGGAGCGAGGAGGCGGCCCGCCTCTTGAAGGAGCTGCGGCTCGGGGCCGATCAGGTGCTGAACGAGGTGCGCGCGGCGCGCGGGATGGAGGAGGCCAGGAGAATCGCGCGCGAGCGCATCCGCGAGATGAGCGCCAGGGTCCAGGAGGCGCTCCCCCCGGCGCGGGAGCCGGAGGCTGTGCGCGCGCCGGTTTTCTGTCGCGTGGGCGACAGGGTGCGCGTCCCGCTCATGAATTGCACGGGCGAGGTGTCCGCCCTGCACGGAGAGGACGAGATGACCGTGGCGGTCAACGGAAAATCCCTGCGCCTCGCTTCCCACGCGGTGGAGGTTCTGGACGGGGCGTCGTCGGGTGCGCCTCCCTCCCAGGTCGTGGTGACGCACGACGTCGCGTCGCGGGGGGATGGCTTCTCGCCCGAGCTGCAGCTGCGCGGCGAGCGCGCCGGGCGCGCCCTCGAGATGCTGGAGAAATATCTCGACGACGCGGCGCTCCTGGGAATCGCCTCGGTTCGCATCGTTCACGGAAAGGGCGAGGGGGTTCTCTCCCGGGTGATCGCGGAGCGATTGCGGGGCCATGCCCTGGTGTCGAGGTTCGGCCCCGCGCGGCCGGAGGAGGGAGACTGGGGGGTCACCCACGTGGAGCTGGCCCTGCGCTGACGCGGCGCTTCGGGATGTGAGGGCGGTGAGATGGGACGGGTTCCGGATGATGTGGTGGATCGGATAAGAGACGGCGTCCCGATAGAAGACGTCATCGGCGATTTCGTGCGGCTCAGGAAAGCGGGGGCGAACTACAGGGGGCTTTGTCCGTTCCATGACGAGAAGACGCCCTCGTTCCACGTGAACCCGCGCATGGGCATCTACAAATGTTTTGGATGCGGGGCGGGGGGCAACGCCTTTCAGTTTCTGATGCAGCACGAGGGCATGAGCTTCCCGGAGGCGCTCTCGAACCTGGCGAGGCGCCAGGGCATCGACATCTCCCGCTATGAGGAGTCTTCTGCGGGAGGCGCCCCAAAGCCGGATGCGCGGCGGGAGGTGTTGGCCACCAACCGCGTGGCGGCCGATTTTTTCAGAGCGGCGCTGCGCAGCGGCCCGGGGGAGAGGGGCCGGCGGTATCTGGCCGGGCGCGGCGTCACGGATGCGGCGGTCGAGAGGTTTCACATCGGGTATGTGCCGCCGCGCTGGGATTCCCTCATCAAGGGAGCCGGGCGCAAGGGAGTGTCTCCCGATGGGCTGGCGGAGGCGGGCCTCGCGGTGCGGCGCGAGAATGGCGGCGGGTTCTACGATCGCTTTCGGGACCGCATCATGTTTCCCATCCGGAACCACGATGGCGAGATAGTGGGCTTTGGCGGGCGGTCGTTGCCCGACAGCGAGCCGCAGCACGCCACCGCGAAATACGTGAATTCGCCGGATACGGCCGTTTTCAAGAAAGGAAGGGCCTTGTATGGTTTCCATGAGGCCAGGGAGTCGATTCGCCAGAAGAGGAGCGCCTTGGTGACGGAAGGGTATTTCGACGTCGTATCCCTCTGGCAGCACGGTTTCCCGGAAGCCGTGGCGCCCCTCGGCACCGCGCTGACGTCCGATCACATCCGCACCCTGCGGGCGCACGCCGAGGAACTCGTATTCGTCTTCGACTCGGACGCCGCCGGCCGCGCCGCGTCCCAGCGCGCGGGCTCCGTGGCGGGCGGGATGCTCGGCCTGGCGGGCGCGCCCGATCAACTGGTGGCGAGCGATGTCCTGCGAAAGGATTTTATCGATCGCGACGGGTCGGGCGCCGTGCGCCTCCGGGTGGTGAACCTGCCCGAAGGCCAGGATGTCGATGCGTTTTTTCAGGAAAACGGGGCGGATGATTTCGCCCGGATTCTCTCCTCGGCGGAGGGAATTCTGGAGAATACCGTCAGGACTGCGATGGCCCGGAGTCGCCGCCGGGGCGGGCCAGACGGAGAAGATCGAGGCGATCCGGCGGCTTTTGCCCATCCTGGGGGCTTGCCACCGGAGCGTTCAGGAACAATATTTCGCCTTGCTGGAAGATCAGCTCGGGATTCCCTATCCCACGCTGGCCTCCATGACGCGGCGCATGCTGGCGGAAGACGCTCGCGAGCGCCCGCCCCATCGGGAGCGCGAGCAGGTCAACCTGCTGGGCGGGAGCGTCGGGCGCCCCAAAGTCGAGCTGGACGCCTTGCAGCTTTTGCTCATGCGGCCGGTGCTGGCGTCCGAGGTGCCCGACGACCTGATAACCGACCCGGCGGTGAACGAGGCGCTCTTCCTCATGAAGGCGCCGGGGGCGGCTTCGCTTACGCCGGCCTCCCTGGCGGACAGGCTGGAGAACCCCGCCGCGCGCGCACTCGTGGTGGAGTTGGCCGTCGTGGAGGTGGCGCCCGACGACGTGGAGGCGGAGTTGCTCGATTGCGTCGGGAGGCTCCGGGAGCGTCGTCGCCGAAAGCAGGAAGAGGATTTGCTGAAGCGCATCGAGCGGACGCGCAGGGAGGAGGGGGAGGATTCCCCCAATCTGTGGAAATTGCTGGAGCGGAAAAACGCGCTCCTGCGGGAGCGGCAGCGAGCGGCGTCTCCGCGTTGAGGCGTTTGGGGTTGGGGAAGACGGAAACCTGGACGGATTCGGAGGAGTGGAACGGACCCACAAGGTGAAAGGAGTCGAACATTGGCGCAAGCGACGCAGGTGAAAAAAGAAGAGAAGACCGAAGACGTCAATAATTTGATCAGCCTCGGCAAGGAGAAGGGTTTTCTCACCTATAAGGAGATCAACGACGTTTTGTCTCCCGACGTCACCTCGGCCGAGGTCATGGACGACATGATGGTGCTCTTCCAGGGCGAGGAAATCGAGATACTCGACAGCGAATCGGCGGAGAAGCGCGCCGCCAAGAAGAAGAGCGAGACGGCGGTTTCGGGAAAGGGAAGGTCGGAGGCGATCAGCTCCTTCGACGATTCGACGTACGGGAAAACCGATGACCCCATGCGCATGTACCTGCGCGAGATGGGGCAAGTTCCTCTCCTGAGCAGGGAGGGCGAGATTGCCATCGCCAAGAGGATAGAGGAGGGGCAGATCGAGGTGTGCCTGGCTACGGTGAGCACGCAGGTGGCGATCAACGCCGTCCTGGAGCTGGCCGACAAGCTTCGGAAAGGCGAGATCTGCGTGACCGATCTGGTAATCGTCACCAACGAGACGGCCTCGGATGACGAGGACGGGGAAAAGCCCACCTACGAGGAGGACAAGAGGCGGATACTCAAGCTGGTGAGCAGGATGAAGACGCAGCTCCGCACCCTGGAGAAGAAAAAAAACGGCGAAAGATAAGCCCGTTTCCCTCAAAAGAACGCGCGACAAGGTGGCGTCCCATATCCGCGAGATGAACCTGCGGCCCGAGCACGTGGACAGCATCGCCGATCGGGTGAAGGCCTACGTGAGGTCGATGCGCAAGGATCAGAGAGAGATCGAGGGGTATCTCGGGCAGGCGGGGATAGATGAGCCGCGCCTGCGGCGCGAGATTCGCGAAGCTCGCAAAGCCGCGAAGTCCGGAGACAAGAAAGGGGCCGCCATCAGGGAGGTCGGCGAGAAGCGCATTCCCGTCAGCATTCTCGCGGAATATGACCGCCGCATCAAAAAAGTGCGCCGCCGCATCCGCGCGACGGAGAAGGAGGCGGGCGCATCCCGCGAGGATCTCGAGAATTCCCCTGCGCATGATTCGCCGCGGACGCAACAAGGACCGCCGGGCGAAAAAGGATCTCGCCGAGGCGAAACCTGCGCCTGGTCGTGAGCATCGCCAAGAAATACACGAACCGGGGCCTCCAGTTCCTGGATCTGATCCAGGAGGGCAACATCGGCCTCATGAAGGCGGTGGACAAGTTCGAGTACAAACGCGGGTATAAATTCAGCACCTACGCCACCTGGTGGATTCGGCAGGCGATCACCCGGGCGATAGCGGATCAGGCGAGGACGATACGCATACCGGTGCACATGATCGAGACGATCAACAAGCTGAGCCGCACGTCGCGGCAGCTCATTCAAAAGCTCGGGCGCGAGCCGCTGCCCGAGGAAATCGCGATACAGATGGATATGCCCGTCGACAAGGTGCGGAAAGTGCTCAAGATCGCCAAGGAGCCCATTCAGTCTGGAAACGCCCATCGGGGAGGAGGAGGACAGCCAGCTGGGCGATTTTATCGAGGACGCGAAGGCCGAGGTGCCGCAGGACTCCGTCATCGATCTGGACCTGAAGAGGCATATCGAGAAAAAGCTGCAGACCCTCAGCCCGCGCGAGGAGAGTGTGCTGCGCAAGCGCTTTGGCATCGGGTCGGAGAATGAGCACACGCTCGAGGAGGTGGGCCAGTACTTCAACGTGACCCGCGAGCGGATCCGCCAGATTGAGGCGAAAGCGCTCAGAAAGCTTCGCCACCCCAGCAGGAGCAAGGAGCTCAGGATCTACGTCGAGGAGGATGCTTGGTAGAAAGCCCCACCGCGCGATTGACACGGAGTGCGCGGAGGGACATATACTCACAGGCGATGACGGCGAGGCGGCGAACGCCCCCGCATCCCGTCGCGCCCCGTTTGGCGGTTGCGCTGATTTTGGGCCCATAGCTCAGCGGTCAGAGCCGCCGGCTCATAACCGGCTGGTCCTTGGTTCGAATCCAGGTGGGCCCACCACTCGGTTTCCGGTTCACGGCGGAATCGATGCGAGGAGTCTTTCGTAGTGCACCCAGAGCTGGCGGCCTTGGTGGAGCTTCAGGCAACGGATGTCAGGATGGATGCCTGCCGCGACGCGATGTCCAAGATTCCCGCCTCCATGGAAAAGGAAAGGCAATATCTGGCGGGCTTCGAGGCCGCCGTGGAGGAGCTCCGGACAGATGTGGAGGTCTCGCAAAAAAAGTTGCGCGAGGCGGAGGGCGGAATTCAGTCCTTCGACCAGGGGTTGCGGGACACCCGTAGCAAGCAGGCGCTCGTCAAGACGAACGAAGAATACCGGGCGCTGGGGCTGGAGATAGAGGGCTGGCAAAGGCGGATCAGCGCCCTGGAGGATGTTGTCCTCGAGCTCATGGACAGCGCGCCGGTCCGCGAGGAGAGGCTCGCCAGCGCGCGCGATGCGCTCGAAGCGGCGCGGACCAGGGTCCACCGCGAGGTGCGGAAGCACGAGGATCGTCAGGCGCGCCTGGAGCGGGAGTTGAGCGCGCTCACCGACAAGTCCGAATCGCTCGCGGGCGGCGTGAGCGGGGAGTGGCTGCGGCGCTACCGGGGCTTGCGGAAAACCCGAAAAGGCCTGGCCGTTTGCCCCGTCGTCAATCGCACGTGCCAGGGCTGCCGCACGGCGGAGACCATCAAGCGCTTTCTGGAGATCAGGGATTCCCAGGGGCAGATATACACGTGCTCGAGCTGCGGCCGCATCCTCCACTACGAAGAGGGCGAGACGGCGGAGTTGAGCCTGTCGGCGGACGTGGAATGAGCGAGAGGGGGCACCTGCGGATTCACACCGACGGCGCCTCGCGCGGGAATCCGGGGCCGGCCGGGGCCGCCGCCTTGCTGTATGACGCCGCGGGCGACTGCGTGGCGGAGGAAATCCGGTATCTGGGCGCCGCGACCAACAACGTGGCGGAATACCAGGCGTTTTTGCTGGGTCTGGAGCGCGCCGCGAGGCTCGGAGCCGCGAGCGTGGAGGTGGTGACGGACTCTGAACTCATGGCCCGCCAGTGGCGCGGCGAGTATCGCGTCCGGAACAAGGCGCTCAAACCCTTGTATGAGCGGGCGAGGAAAGCGGCCAGAGAGTTCGACTTCGTGGAGGTGCGCCACGTGCGCCGCGGGGAAAACGCGGAGGCCGACGCCGCCGCCAATCGCGCCATCGACAGCGGGAGAGTTTAAGAGAAATACGTTCGCCGGTTGGTCAATGTTGGATGCGAGTGGTCTGGCAAAGCGCAGCGGGAGAGTCTAGTAAATACTAAATACGTTCGCCGGAGCGGGCTGCGCGGCCGCGCGCAGCGTCGTCTGCGGGAGGAAAGTCCGGGCTCCGCAGGGCAGGGTGGTGGATAACGTCCACCAGGGGCGACCCTCGGGAAAGTGCCACAGAAAACAAACCGCCTCGCCCGCGGGCGGGGTAAGGGTGAAAAGGTGCGGTAAGAGCGCACCAGCAGCCCGGGCGACCGGGCTGGCTTGGTAAACCCCACCTGGAGCAAGGCCAAATAAGGGGATGCTTGAGGGCGGCCCGTCCGATATCCCCGGGTAGGCTGCTTGAGGCGGTGGGCAACCATCGTCCCAGATAGATGGCCGCGGACCCGCCCGTCGGGCGGGTGACAGAACCCGGCTTACAGGCCCGCTCCGGCTGCACGGCTCCAGGATGCGCTTCGGGAGGCTGAGAAAGCCCCCGCCGATGCGCCCGTCCCCCGGGGAAAAACGGGCGGGGCACAGGCCCCGGAGCGGAGGCGGCGTGCGCCGCGTTTCCGCTGGAACAGGAAGAAGAATGCGCATGAAAACGGAATCCGGGACGTCACGAGGGGCGCTGGAGCCATCGCTCATCGCTGCCGAGGCGAGCCGGGCGGCCGAGGCGGTATCGCCTTATTTGCGGCCGACTCCCGCCCGCCTTACCGAGCATTTCTCCGAGCAGCTGGGGGTCGAGATTTACCTCAAGCCGGAGAATTTTCAGCGGACGGGCTCCTTCAAGGTGCGCGGCGGCATATATGCGCTGCAAAAGCTGGCGCCCGCGCAGCACCGGTGGGGCGTCGTCACCGCCAGTGCGGGAAACCACGCCCAGGGCGTCGCCTTCGCGGCGAAACAGCTGGGCGTCAAGGCCCTGGTGGTGATGCCGGAGTCCACGCCGAACACCAAGCTCGACGCCGTGACCGCCCTGGGCGCCGAGACGGAGTTGTTCGGCTCCTCCTTTGATGACGCCTATGAGCGCGCCCGCGCCCACGAAAAAGAGCGCGGCCTGAAGATGATACCTCCCTTTGACCACCTCGACGTCATCGCGGGCCAGGGCACGCTCGGTCTGGAGATACTCGAGGAGGTGCCGGATGCGGGCACCATCCTCGTCCCCGTCGGAGGGGGCGGTCTCATCTCGGGTCTGGCCGCGGTGGTGAAGACGCGCAAGCCCGACGTGCGCGTCATCGGCGTGGTGGCCGAGGGCGCCGCCTCGCTCGTGCGCTCCCTGGATGCGGGAAGAATCATCGAGTCGGAGGCGGTCCAGACGATTGCGGACGGAATCGCCGTCAAGAGAATCGGGGGAATTTGCTTTCCCCTGATCCAGGAGTTGGTGGATCAGGTGGTCTCGGTCTCCGACGACGCGATGGCGAACGCCATTCTGGGGCTTCTGGAGCGGGAGCGGATGCTGGTCGAGGCGGCGGGCGCCTCCTCGCTGGCGGCGCTCATCGAGAGAAAGACGAGGGTAAGCGGGAAGGTCGTCTCCCTGGTCAGCGGCGGAAACCTCGACGTCAACCTCCTCTCGCGCATCATCGGCAAAGGTCTGGCCCTCGCGAACCGCTACGCGCGCATACAGGTGCCGCTCCACGACGCGCCCGGCGCGCTGATGCGGCTGTCCAAGATCGTGGCCGACTGCCGGGTGAACATCATCCATATCGAGCATGACAGGCTTTCGACGGAAGTGCCCATCAACCATACCCTCTCCACCCTCCACATGGAGGTGCGCGGGCGGGAGCACCTGGAGAGGCTGATGCAGATTCTGCTGCAAGAAGGGTATGAAGTGCGCCGGGAGGAGGCGTAGGCCGTGGGAGAGAGGCGCCGCGCCCTCATCAGCGTGAGCGACAAGACGGGCGTCGCGGCCCTCGCCGCCGCCCTGGACGGGGCGGGCTGGGAGGTGCTCTCCACGGGCGGCACGGCGAGGGTGCTGCGCGACGCGGGAATCCCCGTGCGGGAGGTTTCCGATTATACGGGGCATCCGGAGATCATGGACGGGCGCGTCAAGACGCTGCACCCGAAGATTCTGGGCGGCATCCTGGCGGTGCTGCCCGGCCACGAGGCGGAGATGCGGGCGAACGGCATCGCGCCCATCGACCTGGTGGCGGTGAACCTCTACCCGTTCCGGGAGACGGTCGCCAGAGCCGGCGTCACGCGGGCGAAGGCCGTCGAGCAAATCGACATCGGCGGCCCCGCCATGGTGCGCGCGGCGTCCAAAAACCACGGGCGCGTGGCCGTGCTCGTGGACCCGGCCGACTACCCGGACGCCATCGGGCACCTGGGAGGCGGGGGAAATTTTCCGTCTGATTGGCTGGCGGGCCTGGCCCGCAAGGCGTTTCGCCACACCGCGCGCTACGACGACGCTATCGCCGGCTATCTGGGCACCGGCGCCGAAGAGCCGCTCCCCGAGCGAATCGACGTCGTCCTCCGCCGCGCGCAGACCCTTCGCTACGGGGAAAACCCCCACCAGAGGGGCGCGCTGTATCGGCTGGACGGCCCCGCCGGGTTCTCCCTTTGCGATGCGGAAGTCCTGGGCGGAAAGGAGCTCTCGTTCAACAACCTCCTGGACGCCGCCGCCGCCGCCGAGCTGGCGAACGATCTGGAGGGGGTCGCCTGCGTCATCATCAAGCACACCAATCCGTGCGGCGTGGGCTTGGGACGCTCCCAGGCGGCCGCCTACGAGCGCGCCCTCGCGTGCGATCCCGTCTCGGCCTTCGGCAGCGTGGTCGGCTTCAACCGAAAGGTCGATGCGGATGTGGCCGAGGCCATGAGAAAACTCTTCGTAGAGGCGGTGGTTGCGCCGGATTTTGACGACGACGCGCTCTCCCTCATGCGGCGGAAAAAAAATCTCCGAATCCTGCGCCTTCCGGGTCTGGGCGATTCCGCCCCGGCGGGCCACGACATGCGCTCGGTGCCCGGCGGAGTTCTTCTGCAGGAGCGCGATCGTCTCTCGACCGAGGAGTTTCGCTGGGATGTCGTCACCCCCCGCGCCCCCGCGCCGGACGAGGCGAAGGCGCTGGCGCTCGCCTGGCGCGTGGCGCGCCACGTGAAGAGCAACGCCATCGTCATGGCGGATCCGAACGGCACCGTGGGCGTGGGCGCGGGCCAGATGAGCCGGGTGGACGCCACCCGCCTGGCCGCCGGGCGCGCCGTCTTGCCGCTCGAGGGCTGCGCCCTGGGATCGGACGCCTTCTTCCCGTTCCGCGACGGAGTGGACGCCGCGGCCTCCCACGGGGTGCGCGCGATTGCCCAGCCGGGCGGCTCCGTGCGCGATGAAGAGGTCATCCGGGCGGCCGCCGAGCGCGACATCGCCATGGTCTTTACGGGCAGACGCCATTTCCGGCACTGAAATGTCCCCCCCGAATCTCATCGCTGCTCCTGTGCTGGAGGATTCGCTCGCCCCGTCCGAGACGCTGCGGCGCGTCGAGGGATTCCTGGGCACCCTGGCCGCGACGCCCAAGAAATCCTGGCGCCCGCGTCTGGACGCGCGCGGGGTGCGGATAGAGGGCCCGGGGCTTGCCCGGGCCAGGCGGCTGCATGAAATCCTCGGGGTGCCCGAAGAGGGGCAGTCCGTCGTGCACGTTGTGGGGACGAGCGGCAAGGGCTCCACCGCGCTGATGATAGCGGAGTCTCTCCTGGCGTCGGGCAGGAGAACGGCGGCGTTTTTCTCGCCCCACCTCACCTCGATAGTCGAGCGCTTCTGGATCGGGGGCCGCTTCGCGGAGGCGGAGCGCATCGGGCGATGCGCGCGGGAGCTGGCAGAGGCGGCCGCCCGGATGGCGGCCGAGCCCGCGTTCGGGCCCCCTTCGTTCTTTGAGGCGACCCTCGCCCTTCTGCTTTTGATGGCCAGGGAGGCGGAGTGCGAATGTCTTGTTCTGGAGGCGGGGCTGGGCGGGGCGTTTGACGCCACGAACGCCGTGGGCCCGGCCGCCCTCGACGTCATTGCGTCGGTCGGGCTGGATCATACCGAGCTGCTTGGCGATTCGCTCGCGCGGATAGCGCGCGACAAGGCCGGCATCATCACGGAGAATGGCCGCGTCATCTCGCAGGCGCTGCCGCCGGAGGCGAGGGCGGAGGTCGAGCGCGCCGCCGCCCGTCGCGGCGCCCTCCTGTGCGCGCCGCCGCGCCTGGAAAACACGAAGCTGCGCTCCCGCGGCGCTTCGTTCGACCTGGCGTTCGACGACGGGAGCCGGTGGGAGGGTTTCTCCACCCGCATGGCCGGCGCCCACCAGACGCAAAACGCGCGCCTCGCCGCCGGTGCGGGCAGATTGCTGGGCCTGGGGGAGCCGGAGGTGCGCCGTGGCGTCGCCTCTGCGCGTCTGCCGTGCCGGATGGAGTGGGTGCAGGCCGGCCCGCAGGTGCTGCTCGACGGCGCGCACAACCGCGACAAGGCGCGCGCCCTGGCGGAGGGCATCCGGGACGAAGGGGTTTCGGGGCGCGTCCTCTTCGTTCTCGGAGTGGTGGGCGACAAGGATTTTGCGGGAATGGCGGAGGTTTTCGCCGCCGTGGGCGACCTGTTTTTCCTGACGCTTCCCCCGGCGGGCGCGCCCAGGCCCGGCCTGGCGCCGGACGTTCTCTCTCTCGCGCTCGAAAGGGCGGGCGCCGGCCGGACGGAGGTGCACATGGACCCATGGGAGGCGCTGGATGAGGCGCTCGCCCGGGCGGGGGAGGAGGACCTCGTCGTCGTCACGGGGTCGATGTTCCTGGCCGGGGAGTTGAGGCGCCGCTGGGTGAGCGAGGAGCGGATGCTGGAGAGCGGCTCCGCTTTTCCGGCCGAGGCGCTCCCGTGAGAGGGTGCCTGCGCTTCACCTCCGCGAGGCGGGCCTCCGCGCCACCGGTGAAGTGCCGCGGGCGGACGCTGGATTTCGGGCGGGTGCGGGTCATGGGCGTCCTGAACGCCACCCCGGACAGCTTCTCCGACGGCGGCGCGTTTCTGGACGCCGCGCGGGCACTCGAGCAGATTGCCCGGATGACGGAGGAGGGAGCCGACGTCATCGACGTCGGCGGCGAGAGCACGCGGCCCGGCTCGGGGGCGGTGGATGCGGCGGAGGAGATCGGGCGCATCATGCCGATTCTGGAGCGCATGGACATGGAGGCGGGGCCCCTCGTCTCGGTGGACACCTCGAAGGTCGCCGTGGCGCGGGCCGCCCTGGGCGCCGGCGCGCACATCGTGAACGACGTCACCGGTCTCTGCGACCCGAGGATGCGCGCGGTGGTCGCGGAGTTCGGCGCGGCGGCCATCGCCATGCACATGCGGGGGGCGCCCCCGGACGATGCAGGAGAATCCGGAGTATCGGGACGTCGCGGGCGAGGTGTCGCGCTGCCTGCGCCGAAGGGCGCGCGCCGCCGAGCGGGACGGAATCGCCTCCGTCCTGATCGACCCGGGCATCGGGTTTGGGAAATCGTGGGATCACAACCTGGAGATATTGCGGCGAATGCACGTCCTGACGAATCTGGGCTGGCCGGTGGTCGTCGGCGTTTCCAGAAAGGCGTTCATCGGGGCGGCCACGATGGTCGAGGCGGCCCGTGCGCGGCTCGTCGGCTCGAAAGTCGCCGAGGCTTTCGCCGTGATGGGCGGTGCGGACATGGTCCGCACCCACGACGTGCGGGCGGCCGTCGAGGCGGTGCGCATGGGGGAGGCCATCGGTCGGGGGAGCGTCGCCCCGTAAGAGGCTCTCTCTTGCGCGCGGATCATACCCGCCCGCAGCCGCCCCGCCCGGACGCTCGGCCCGCGCGGGCCGCTTTCCGTGAATTTGGCGTGGACAGGGAGGGGGGAGCGTCTTGTTGGGATACATATTTGAGTTTTGGTGGATGCTGCCCGTCGCGTTCTGCGTATGCCTCACGGCGACGAGCACGAGCGTGGAGGGGGCGGTTTTCTTCGCGCCCATATTCATCCTCCTCTTCCCCTGGGTGGCGGATGTGTCCATCGCTCCCCTGGGAGGCCGTGTTTCTGGCGCTCTCCATCGAAATTTTCGGCTTCGGTAGCGCGCTCACGGGCTACGTCAGAAGAAGAGCTGGTGGGATTTCGACATCGCCCGGAAGGTGCTTGTCGTGTCCGTGCCCGCAGGGATGGCGTTCGGCTTCCTGGCGCATTCCGTCCCTGCGAAAATCATTTTGGGTCTGCTGGGCGCGATGATGGTGCTTCTCGCCGTCGCCATGCTGTTCGCCTACATCCAGGGCGGAATTCCCGAGGCCGAACAGGCGGAGGGGGCCGGCGCGCCCGTCCGCATCGACGCGATGGGCCGCAGATACTGGTATCGCTACGAGCACGGGCTCTTCGGCTACGGCTGGTCGGCCCTGGGGCGGCATCCTCGTGGGGTTCACGGGCATTGGCATCGGCGAGCTCACGACCACCACCCTGGTCGTGAAAGACAGGCTGCCCGTTTCGGGTGGCGGTGGGGACGGGAATTCTCATCGTTCTTCGCGACGGGTGCTGCCGGCCAACCCTGGTGCACGCCTACGTGTTTTTCGTCCGGCGAGGTGAGCGTGCACTGGAACATCCTGTTCATGACGATTCCCGCCGTCGCCTGCGGCGGACAGATATCCCCGTTCATCAACAACCGGGTCGATGGCGAGAAAATGAAAATGTTTCTCTCCTTCGTCTTCCTCCTCGTGGGCGGCCTGCTTCTTTGGCGCTCCCCTGGGCGGCTAGGGCGAGGCTTCCTTTGGCCGAAGGCGCAGCCCCCATCGTCGTCGTGGGTCCCGGAGCCGTGGGAACCATGATTCGCGGCGCGACTGGCGGAATGGCGCCCGCGACCGGAGAATCTGTCTGGCGGGCTCCTCGGACCCCGGCCCCGAGACGCGCGCCCACCTGGATGCGATAGCGACGGGCGGCGTCCGCGTTCACGGGGAGGCGCCCTGCGCGGCCCCGCCCCCTGGTGCGCAGGGGCGCCCGCGACCTCGTGGCCTCCCACCTCCTTTTCACCGTCAAGGCGGGAGAGGTGCGGGACGCCGCCCGCGAATTTGACGAGGATGGCGGGGCACGGGAACCGTCGCGGCCGTTTTCTCGAACGGACTGGACGTCTGCGAGAATCTCCCCTCCGCGTATCGGGAGTGCGGGCTCGTCCGGGGACTCGTCCACACGGGCGCCGAAATCACGCGCCCCGGGCGCCTGAACCAGTTCGGCGCACTGGAGGTCACGCTCGCCCCGGGCCCGGGGGGCGCACAGAGCGTCGGGCGGCTGGCGGAGTTTCTCCAGACTGCAGGGGTTCGCGTCCGCCGGGAGCGCGATGCGAAAGAGGCGGAATGGAGAAAGGCGGTGGCCAACGCGGTCATCAATCCCCTGGGAGTGCTCCTGGAATTGAAAAACGGCGCGCTGCTGGATACGCCCTCCGCCGCCGCGCGGGTAGAGGCACTGGCCGGGGAGCTGCAGAGGCTCGTCGATGCGGAGGGGATGGCGATCGGCGTCCTCGAGGTCGTTCGGGAGGTCGCCCGGGCCACGGCCGGCAACCGAAACTCCATGTGGCAGGATTTCATGCGCGGCCGCAGAAGCGAGATACGGGAGGTCACGGGCCGCCTCCTCGAACGCGCGGATGCGCGAGGCGTTTCCATGCCTGCCCATAAGTCTTTGTATTACAAAATCCTGGCTCTGGAGACCCAGCCTTCCTCCGCGCGGGCAGGGGGCGGCGCGCGTGTTGACAGGGGGAGGCGGAACCCCTAGTCTTTTCCTCTCATGCCGGGAGCCTTCGCGCCCTGGACATGGACGCAGGAACCGTACCCCGAAACCGGCACCGCAACAGGCGTTCACCCACAAAGGAGCGACCATGAGCACAAAAAGCCTCGCCCAGCCGTATGCGAACGGCAACCCCCCCGGGAATGGAAACGGCGCGCCCAGGAATGCGCGCAGAAAAATCACCGCCGCCACCATCCGCGCGCGCAAGGGGGGGAGAAAGGTCACCTCCGTCACCGCGTACGACTACCCCACTGCGAAGCTCGTGGACGGGGCCGACGTGGACGTCATCCTGGTCGGCGACAGCCTGGGAATGGTGGTTCTGGGATATCCGGACACGACAAAGGTTACGCTGGATGACATGGTGCACCACACCCGGGCGGTGAGCCGCGCGCATCCCAGGGCGCTGCTCGTGGCGGACTTGCCCTTCTTGAGCTTCGGCGTCAGCGCGCGCGACACCATCCTGAACGCCGGCCGCCTGATTCGCGAGGGGTGCGCCGAGGCGGTGAAGCTCGAGGGCGGCGTTCGCGTGAAAGAGGAAATACGCGCGGTGGTGGACAGCCAGATTCCTGTGATGGGACACGTCGGCCTCACCCCCCAGAGCGTCCATGCGTTCGGCGGCTTCCGGGTGCAGGGGAAAACCGATGAGGGCGCCGCGCAGGTGTTGCGCGACGCGGTGGCCGTGCAGGAGGGCGGTGCGTTTTCCATCGTGCTCGAGGGCATACCGGCGGCTTTGGGCGCCCGCGTGACGCGGGAGGTTGACATTCCCACCATTGGCATCGGCGCGGGTCCCGATTGCGACGGCCAGGTGCTCGTCACCCATGACATGCTTCGCCTGTTCCGCGATTTCACCCCGAAATTCGCCAAGGTGTACGCCGACGTCGGACAGATGACCACAGAGGCGATAGCGCATTACTGCCGGGAGGTGCGCGAAGGCGCGTTTCCCGGAGAGGAGCACTGCTTCTGATTTCCCGCATCCGCGCCCGGCCCGGTCCCGGGGAGGTTTGTTGTGTTGTTCCGGGCGCGGATTCCCTGGCCGACGAAACCTCGCGCTCCCCAGCGCCCGTCCGCTCATCCATCCCGCATACCCAGGGATAATTCGCGGGCGGGCGAAGCGTCCTGCGCAAGGCCGCGCTTCTCCTGCACACGGCCGCGCCGGCGAAACCCTCGAAGCCGCTGACCCTCGTTCTTCTCTCTTCCTGGCAAGGTTTTTTCACCCACCCGCACCGTTCTTTTTCGATTTGACTTTTATTCTCCCACTATCAACCACAAATATATTTTCTTGCTTTTATTTCAATTGTTTAAAAATAATTTTCTGATGTAAATTCTAGATTTCTATCTGTTAGCCATTCAAACGGTTTCTCCGCTATTTTCCCAGAAACAATTGTTTTTTCAAAGTCTCTTCCGCTTTGCTCTTGACACTCCGTCGGAAGCGGACTATAAATGAAAAATATGTGGGATATTGTGGGAAGGAATGGGAGATGCCGAGATGTTTGGTTCTCACGTCGTCGCCGTGGATGCGAAGGGGCGCGTCAGCGTTCCCGCCCGGTTCCGGGAGTATCTGGGCGCGACGTTCGGCGGCCAGGTGGTTCTCCTCGGCATGGACGGCTGCATCTTCGCCTACCCGCTGGCGGAGTGGAAGCGCAGGTTCAGCGAGAAAATTCGCAGCCTGCCCACCTCCCGCAAGGAGGTTCGCCGCTATCTCCGCAGGATGTATGGGCGGGCGGTTCCGTGCGAGCTGGACAGGCAGGGGCGAATTTTGTTGCCCGCCAAGCTCCGCGCGGCTGTCGGCATAGAGAAAGAGGCCGTGATCGTGGGCATCGAGGATCGGTTCGAGATTTGGGGTCGGGCGCGATGGGACGAGGAGACAGATGAGCAGACGGACGCAGGTGCCGGCGCGCTCGATGGCGGCGGCGATGCGCTGGAGGAAGGTTTCATCGATCTCGAATTCTGATGTGGCGCGAAGGGGGAGCGCAGGTGTTTGCCACGCTGGAGAGACCAGCTTCAGGGAGAAGCGCCGCCGGGGACGGCCTCGGCGGTGAGAATGCGCATATGACGGCGTTCCATGTCCCGGTCCTGGTTCAGGAGGTGTTGCGCTTCCTGTCGCCATCTCCGGGCGCCGTGCTCTTAGATACTACCTTGGGCGGAGGGGGGCACGGCGACATGGTTTTGGATGCGGTTCAGCCATCGGGTGTGCTGATCGGCCTGGACCGGGACGGGGATGCCGTCGAAACATGCCGCAAGCGGCTGGCGAAGTATGGGCCCGCCGCCAGAATCCACCACGCCCATCATGGCGAAATGAGGCGCATCGTGACGGCGGAGGGCTACGCCTCCCTGGATGGCGTTTTGTTTGACCTGGGGTGTTCCTCGATGCAGCTCGACCAGCCCGGGCGCGGATTTCGGATGGACGCGCGCGCGCCTCTGGACATGCGCATGGATCAGTCCCGGGGCGTGACCGCCGCCGAGCTGGTCAACGGGCTGCCGGAGGAGGACCTCGCCGATCTTATCTATCGATACGGGGAAGAGCGCCACTCCCGAGCCATTGCGCGCGCCATCGGGCGTGCGCGCGCGATGGGAGGCGTCGGGCGTTGCGATGAACTCGCAGCGCTCATCGCCTCGGTCGTCGCCAGAAGGAGCGGCGACCGCGGGAGAAGGCGGCGCATTCATCCCGCGACCCGGACGTTCCAGGCGCTGCGGATCGCCGTGAACCGCGAGCTGGAGACGCTGGAGGACGCCTTGCGCGACGCGGTGGACCTCCTGCGCCCGGGCGGGCGGATCGTCGTCATCAGCTTCCATTCGCTCGAGGACCGAATCGTCAAAAACCTCTTTCGGGAGCTCTCCCGGCGCGAGCGGCCGACCCTCCGGGTCCTGACGCCGAAGGTGGTTCGTCCCGGCGATGCGGAAGCGCGGGAAAACCCGCGCAGCCGCAGCGCGAAGCTTCGCGCCGCCGAGCGTCTCGCCGGGGCGTCGTGAGGAGATGTGGCGGCCAGGACTCCGGCGTCCGCGGCGAAACCGGCGGCGGGCGGGCGCGTCCGGGAAGGCGGAGGCCGCCTCGCGCGTTTCCCTGCCCAGGGCCGGCGTCTGCATCGCCTGCATCGCGTGCAGCGCCGCAGCACTCGTCTGGCCGCATCTGGAGATGGTGAAGTTCGGGTATGAGCGGGCGCGTCTGCAACGCCAGAAAGAAAAACTCTTGCAGGACAGGCGCGTCCTGCGAATCGAGGCGGCCGCGCTCCGTCAGCTGGATCGAATCGAGCGGATCGCTCGAAAAAAAATGAAGATGGTTTTCCCGGAGCCCGGCCAGATCGTGTACGTGAAGGCTGGGCGCGGAAATTAGCACGACAGCGCCTTTTTGACACCGCCGCCCGTCAGCAGGTTGGTCCATGGAGCAGGGCTTCTCGCGTCGCCTGATAGTTTGCGGCTCCCTGGTGGGGTTCGCGTTCTGCATGCTGGGGGTCAAGCTCCTCGCCATCCAGATGCGCGACAGGGGCCGCCTCGTGGCCTATGCGGAGCGCCAGCTGCGCCGCACCCTTGTGGTGAGGGCCAGGCGCGGGGATGTCACGGACGCGCGGGGACGTCCCCTGGCCGTGAGCATCGATGCGCCCTCCCTTTTCGCCAGGGCCGGGGAGATCGCCGATCCGCCGAGGACGGCGCGGGCGCTCGAGAACATTCTGGGCGGATCGATGAAGGACTACCTTCAGAAGCTGAACGGCCGCCGGGGATACGTCTGGCTCAAGCGCAAGATAGACCCGGACCAGAAAAAAAGGATCGAGCGGCTGGGGTTCGACGGCCTAGGTTTCGTCACCGAGAGCAGGCGGTTCTACCCCAAGCGGGAGCTCGCCTCCTCTGTGGTCGGGTTCGTGGGCGTGGACGATGCGGGCATGTCCGGTGCGGAGCGGTTCTACGAGAGCAGCATGGCCGGGCGCGCGGGCCGCATCCGCATCCAGCGGGATGCGAAGGGGAGGTCGGTTCATCCCGAGGCGCGGGTTCTCGTGGCTCCGCGACCGGGTGCGGACGTTCGCCTCACCATCGACGAAGTGCTCCAGTATATCGTCGAGAAGGAGTTGCGCGCCCAGGCGCAGCGGGTGGGCGCGCAGCGCGCCATCGGCATGATGGTCGAACCCTGGAGCGGGAGAATCCTGGCCCTGGCGTCCGTGCCGGGGTTCAACCCGAACGCCTACGGGCTTTCCGCCCCCTCCCTCTGGAAAGAGCCCGCCATTCAGGAGTTCTACGAGCCCGGCTCGACGTTCAAGATCATCACGGCGGCGGCTTTTCTGGACGCGGGAAAATCGCTCGCCAAAAGGTATTTTGCCGAACGCGGCTCCTACCGCATCGGCCGCCATACCCTGCGCGATCACAAAAAATACGGCTGGCTCACCGCCGAGGAGGCCATCGTGCGCTCCTCGAACATCGGCGTGTTCAAGATGGCGCGGGAGATTGGCAAGCACCGCATCTACCGCATGGCGCGCCGATTCGGCTTCGGCGAAAAGACGGGGGTTGATTTTCCCGGCGAGGCGCGGGGAATCCTCCGTCCGCCGGGCCGGTGGTCGGGAACCTCGCTGGCGGCTGTGCCCATGGGGCAGGAGGTGGGCGTCACCCCCCTGCAGATGGCGATGGCCGTGGCCGCGGTGGCGAACGGCGGCCTGATGCCCAGGCCCGTTCTCCTGGACGCCGTCGAACGCGGCGGGGGGAGGACGCGCCCCGCGCGGGCACCGGACGTCCGCCGCGTCGTCTCGCAGCGGGTGGCGGGACGCATCGGCGCCCTGATGAGGAAGGTGGTGACCGAGGGCACGGGGACGCGGGCCGAAATTCCGGGGCTACGGCGCCGCTGGCAAGACGGGCACGGCGCAGAAGTCCCTGCCCGGCCAGAGGGGCTACAGCCGTTCGCATTTCATCATGTCGTTCGTGGGGTTCGCCCCCTACGACAACCCCCGGTTCGCGCTCATCGTCATATTTGACGGCGGGCGCGGGCGCGGCGGCGCGTGGGGAGGGACGGTCGCGGCGCCGGTTTGGCGGCGAATCGCCTGGCAGGCGTTGCGCTACATGCGCGTGCCCCCGAGCGGGGCCAGGGTCTTGCGGGTGGCGCGCCTGCCCGCCGACGGCCGCGCGGGCGCGCGAGGCGCGAAGCGGCCGCCGGACGGGGGGGGCGCCCAGCGCCTCTTTGGGAGGTGCTGCGCATTGAGCGGGGTGACGGCGGTGAGAGAGAGGAGCATGCCGTTCGGGGAGTTGACGCGGGCGGTGCCCGGTGCGCGCGTCGCGGGGGATTTTTCCGTGCGGGTCGCCGGCGTGGCGTATGATTCTCGCCGCATCCGGGCGGGCGACGTCTTTGTCGCGGTGCCGGGCTTCGAGGCCGATGGCCACGATTTCGTAGAAGCCGCACTGGAGGCGGGCGCCGCCGCCCTCGTCGTGGAGCGGAGGCTGGAGGGGGTCTCCCCCGAAATACCCCAGTTCGTCGCGTCCTCCTGCCGCGAGGCGCTCTCCCGCATCGGCGATGCGTTCTATGGCCATCCCTCCGGGGAGCTGGCGCTCATCGGCGTCACGGGCACGAACGGGAAGACGACCACCGCGTTTCTCATCGATGCGATTCTCCGCTCCTCGGGCCGGGATGGCGGCTTGATGGGGACGATTCACTACCGCGTCGGCGGCGACGTGTTCGAGGAGCCGCGCACCACGCCGGAGGGCCCCGACCTGCAGCGCTATCTGCGCCGGATGGCGGACGCCGGCGCGTCCCACGCGGTGATGGAAGTGTCGAGTCACGGGCTGTCCCTCGGCAGGTTGCTCGGCTGTGAGTTTCAAACGGCCGTGTTCACCAACCTCACGCAGGATCATCTCGATTTTCACGGCGACATGGAGTCGTACTTTCAGGCGAAGCGGAAGCTGTTCCGGGAGTTCGCCCCGGCGCATTCCATCCTCAACGCGGATGATGAATACGGGAGGAGAATCGCGGCGGAGGCGCGGGGGAGGGTCGTCTGGACGTACGCCGTGGACGGCGCGGCGGAGGTTCGCGCGGAGAGCGTGTCCAGCGCGCCTTCCGGCATGCGTTTCCGGATGGCGACGCCCGGCGGGCGGGTGCCGGTCGAGACCTCCCTCATCGGCCGCCACAACCTGAGCAACATCCTGGCCGCCTCGGCGGCGTGCCTCTCCTGCGGCTTGACGCTCGACGAGGTGGCGGCGGGGGTCCGCTCCCTCGGGAACATCCCCGGGCGTTTCGAGCGGATAGACGCGGGCCAGCCCTTTTTGGTGGTAGTGGATTACGCGCATACCGAGGACGCCCTCGCCCGCCTGCTGGAGTTCGCCCGCCCCGTCGCACAGGGCAGGATTCTCACCCTCATGGGATGCGGAGGCGACAGGGACAGGGAAAAGCGCCCGCGCATGGCCGCCGCCGCCCTGCGGGCGAGCGATTATGTGGTGATGACGTCGGACAATCCGCGCACGGAGGACCCCGAGGCGATTCTGAGGGAGATGGAATCGGGCGCCGCGCTGGTTCCCGGGAGCGCCGGGGGCTGGAGAACCATCGTGGACAGGCGCGAGGCGATTCAGGCGGTTCTCGCCGAGGCGCGCGCGGGCGACGCCGTGATCATCGCCGGCAAGGGACATGAGACGTATCAGGTTCTGGGGAAGGAGCGCGTCCCGTTTGACGATCGCGCGGAGGCGCGCAGGGCGCTGCGTCTGGCGGGGTATGCGGGATGATGGGGGCGGAGGCGATGGCGGCCGTCTTTGACGCGCGGGAGATTGCGGCGGCTGTGGGAGGGCGGCTCGTTCGCGGGGATGGCGCGACCCGCGCCGCCGGGGTGAGCACGGACACGCGCACGCTGGGAGCGGGCGAGCTGTTCGTCGCGCTGCGCGGCCCGCGCTTCGATGGCGCCGCCTTCCTGGACGAGGCAGCGGAGAAAAAGGCGGCGGGCGTCGTCGTGGAGAGAGGCGCGGACGCTCCCCGCATGGGCTGTGGCTTCGTCATCGAGGTGGACGACACCCTGCGGGCACTCGGCGATCTGGCGCGCTTGCACCGCGACCGCTTTGCGATTCCCGTGGTGGGGGTGACCGGCAGCAACGGGAAGACGACGACGAAGGAGATGATAGCCGCCATCCTCTCCCTGGGGGGGGCGACGTGCAAGAGCCGGGGAAACCGGAACAACCTGGTGGGGCTGCCGCACGAGGTGCTCCGGCTCGACGGGGAGCACGCCCGCGCCGTCTTCGAGATGGGCATGAACCGGGCCGGTGAGATCAGAAGGCTCGCCGAAATCGCCCGGCCCCGAATCGCCGTGATCACGAACGTCGCGCCCGTCCATATCGAGGGGCTCGGGAGCGTCGAGGCGGTGCGCGACGCGAAAGGCGAGATACTGGAGGGGCTGCCGGCGGACGGGGCGGCCGTCCTCTCGGGCGAGGACGCGCACAGCCGCACCCTCGCCGGAAGGCACGAGGCGGCGGGCGGGCGCGTGATTCGGTTTGGCTTCTCGCCGGAAAACGATTTTTGGGCCGACCGGGTGCGGACCGCCGCAGAGGGGGTGCGCTTCACGCTCAGGGGCCCCGACGGGGAGCGGAGGAGCGTTCGGCTGAGGGTGCTCGGCCGTCATAACGTTCTGAACGCACTGGCCGCCGCTGGCTGTGCGCATGCCCTGGGCGTCCCCCCCTCGGAGGCGGCCGCCGGGCTGGCGCGCGCGCAGCCCCCCGAGATGCGCCTGCGGGCGCGGGAGGTGGCCGGCCGGCCGGGCGTTCGCCTGCTGGATGATTCCTACAACGCGAATCCCGCGTCCGTCTTCCGCGCACTGGAGACTGCGGGGGAGGTGCGGGGGGGCGGAAGGCTCATATCGATCCTCGGCGATATGGCGGAACTCGGCGAGGCCGCCGAGAGTGCGCATCGGGAGGTGGGCCGAAAAGTGTCCGAATGCGGGGTGGACCTGTTCGTGGCGGTGGGGCCGCTGATGCGGCTGGCGTCCGAGGAGGCGCGCCGGGCGGGCATGGAGGATTCCCGGCTCATGGGTTTTGACGCGCCGGAGGCCGCCGCCGCACGAGTGGCCGGCCTCCTCTCCTCCGGCGACTGGGTGCTGGTGAAGGGGTCGCGCTCGATGGGGATGGAGCGCGTGATCGAGGGACTGGAAATCTGATGCTGTATTCCGCTTTCGTTTCCATGAGTGACGCGCTCTCCGCCTTGAACGTGTTTCGCTTCATCACGTTCCGGACGGCCATGGCTGTGCTCTCCGCCCTCGCCATGGCGCTGCTGCTGGGGCCGTGCCTCATTCGCTATCTCCAAAGGCGTCAGCTGGGAGAAGTCATCCGGGACGACGGCCCGCAGAGCCACATGTCGAAACAAGGAACCCCGACGATGGGCGGCGTGCTCATCCTCTCGTGCGTGGCCGTTCCGGTCCTGATGTGGAACGACCTCGCAAACGGCTACGTCTGGCTCTGTCTGTTTGTCCTGGCCGCCTTCGGCCTCCTGGGTTTTTGGGATGATTACCGGAAGGTGGTGCTCAAGGACAAGAACGGCGTCCGGCCCTCCCGGAAGTTCGCGGTTCAAGGGTTGCTCGGCCTCGCCGTGGGATACGCCCTGTATAGCGGCCTGGTCGGAGGGAGCGTCAGCACCGCCGTCATGTTCCCCATCTTCAAGAACCTCCAGCCCGACCTCGGCATCTGGTTCGTGCCCTACGCCGCCCTCGTCATCGTCTCGACGAGCAACGCCGTGAATCTCACGGACGGACTCGACGGCCTCGCCATCGGCCCGCTGATGATCGCCGCAGGCGCGTATCTCGTTTTCAGCTATGTCTCGGGGCACGCCGTCATCTCCAAGTATCTGCTCATCCTGCCCGTTCGCGGCGCGGGGGAGCTGACCATCGTCTGCGGCGCCATGTTTGGCGCGGGCCTGGGGTTTTTGTGGTTTAACGCCTATCCGGCCCAGGTGTTCATGGGCGACGTGGGCGCCCTCTCGCTGGGCGCGCTGCTGGCCACCGTGGCGCTGGCGATCAAGCAGGAGCTCCTGCTGTTTCTGGTGGGCGGCCTGTTCGTCATCGAGGCGCTCTCCGTTATATTGCAGGTGTTCTCTTTCAAGGCCACCGGCCAGCGCATTTTCCGGATGGCGCCGCTGCATCATCACTTCGAGGCAAAGGGCTGGTCCGAGCCGAAGGTGACTGTCCGGTTCTGGATAGTCGCGGTCGTGCTGGCGCTGATGAGCCTGGCGACGCTGAAGCTGAGATGAGGAGCCTCGTTTTGGGCGGCAAGGCCACGTCGTGGACGGAATCCCTGCCTGGCAGGCGGGCGCTCGTCATGGGAATGGCGCGGAGCGGGGTTGCCGCGGCGGGCGCCCTGGCGCGCCTGGGCGCGCAGGTGGTGGGCACGGACCTGCAGGAAGTTCCAGGCCTGGCCGGGAGGCTGCCCCCCGAGGTGGTTCTCGAGCTCGGGCGCCATCGGGAGGAGCGATTTCATGCGTGCGACCTGCTCGTGGTGAGCCCGGGGGTTCCGGCGACGAACCGCTATATCGCCCTGGCGCGAGCGTCGGGCGCCGAGGTGATCAGCGAGGTGGAGCTGGCGTGTCGGCTGTGTCCCGCGCCCGTCGCCGCCGTCACCGGCACGAACGGCAAGACGACGGTCGCCGTGATGCTGGGAAGAATGCTGGAGGAGAGCGGTTTTCGCGCGCCGGTGGGCGGCAACATTGGCAGGGCGCTCGTCGAGGTGGTGGAGGCCGAGGGGGAGAGGGCGGACTTCATCGTCGGCGAGGTCAGCAGCTTCCAGCTCGAATGGGCGCCCACGATAAAGCCGAGGGTGGGGGTGATGACCAACCTGACGCCCGACCACCTGGACAGGCACCCGGACATGCAGGAGTACGCCGCCATCAAGGCGCGGCTGTTCGCCCGTCAGGATGCGGGGGACGCCAAGGTGCTGAACGCGGACGACCCCCGGGCGGCGCGATACATGGCGGGCGGTGCGCAAAGCGTTCTGGCGTTCAGCCGAAAGGGGCCGGTGCGCCGGGGCGCCTGCGTCGCAGACGGCGACGTGTTCCTGGCCGAGGCCGCCGGCCATGTCCGGGTGTGCGGGGCGGACGACCTTCGGGCCTCCGGCCTCCACAACCTGGAGAATTTTCTGGCCGCGTGCGCGGCGGCCCGTTTTCTGGGCGCGGACGCGGAGGCGATGGCCCGCACCGCACGCGGCTTTGCGGGTTTGCCCCACCGGATGGAGATGGTGGGCGAGGTGAACGGCGTGTGCTGGGTGAACGACTCCAAGGGAACGAACGTGGGCGCCACGGCCATGAGCCTGGAGGGTCTGGCGGGAAACGTGCTGCTCATCGCCGGCGGCACGGACAAGGGGAGCGACCTGACGCCCCTGTGCGCCGCCGTGGAGGACAAGGTTCGCCAGATGGTTCTCATCGGCGAGGCGGCGGAGCGGTTCGGCCGCTTCTTCCGCGGGCGCGCGCCCGTCGTGGAGGCGAAGACGCTGGACGAGGCGGTGCGCTTCTCCCACGAGGCGGCGCGGCGGGGGGATACGGTGCTCCTCTCGCCGGCCTGCTCCAGCTTCGATCAGTTTCGCGACTACGCCCACCGGGGCGATGCGTTTCGCCGCATGGTGCAGGAGCTGGCGAGAGGGGGTGGAGGGTGACCCAAAGACGCATGGATCCCGTCGTCTTTTGCCTGGCGCTGGGCCTCGTCGTGTTCGGCGTGGTCATGGTGTTCAGCGCGAGTCACATCCTGGCGCTGGATACGTACGGCGACGCGTTCTTCTTCGTGAAGCGCCACATTTTGTGGGCGACGCTCGGGTTCGTCCTCATGCTGGCGGTTTCGCGGAGCGACCCCCGCCAGATTCGCAAGATGGCGCTCCCCTTCATCATCGCCTCGGTGCTGGCGCTCTTGCTGGTGTTCGTCCCGGGCGTCGGCAAGGAGGCGGGAGGCGCCCGCCGGTGGCTGGCGCTTGGCCCCCTTTCGTTTCAGCCGGCGGAGGCCGCGAAACTGGGGCTGGTGGTTTTCCTGGCGCACTTCCTGGCGCTCAAGGGGGAGGGCATCAGGCGCTGGAAGGAGGGATTTCTCGCATCGGCCGGATTCCCGGCGCTCGTCCTCGCCCTGGTGCTGACGCAGCCGGACCTGGGGTCGGCCATCCTGATCGCCGCACTCGTCGGCGCGCTCCTCTTCCTGGCGGGTGCGCGCTGGCTGCATCTGGGCGTCTGCGGGATCGCCATGGCGTCCGTCGTGTTCGGCATGGTGGCCCTCGCCCCGTGGCGCATGAAGCGGATTCTGGCCTTTTGGGATCCCTTCGCCGCGGCCAAGGGCGCAGGCTATCAGCTCATCCAGTCCTTGCTGGCCATCGCGCGGGGCGGGGCGACGGGCCTCGGCCTGGGCGAGGGCAAGCAGAAGCTCTTCTATCTGCCGGAGCCCCATACGGATTTCATCTACGCGGTCGTGGGCGAGGAGCTGGGGCTCATCGGCTCCCTGTGCGTCGCGGCGGCGTTCGTGGCCCTCCTCTGGCGGGGGTTGCGGATATCCGCCCGTTGCGAGGATGCGTTCGGCGCACTCCTGGCGGCCGGCGTGACGTTTCTCGTCACCTCGCAGGCTTTCCTGAACATGGCGGTGGCGACGGGGCTCCTGCCCACCACGGGCATACCGCTGCCCCTCATCAGTCTGGGCGGGTCGTCCCTGGTCTGCACCCTCATCGCCCTGGGGCTCCTGCTTTCGGTCGCGTCGCCGAATCAAGACCCCGCTGGGGGGCGGGAGCAGGCGAGCCCGTTCGACGCGGCACCCGGGGGGAGGGCGCGCCCATGAGGCTTCTCATCGCGGGCGGCGGCACGGGCGGACACCTCTACCCGGGGGTCGCGGTGGCCAGGGCCTGGCTCGCGGATGCGGGCGAGAACGAGGTGTTGTTCGTGGGCACCGCCCGCGCCGTGGAGGCGCGGGTGCTGCCGCGCGAGGGACTGCCCTTCGAGACCATCGCGTGTGCCGGCGTCCTGGGCCGCTCCGTGGGCGGGAAGGTACGGGCACTCGCCATGACGGGGTATGGATTTTGTCAGGCGAACGGAATTCTGAGGCGGTTTCGGCCGCACGTCGTCGTCGGCGTGGGCGGCTATGCGAGCGTTCCGACGGTCGTCGCCGCCAGCCTGTGGAGAAGGCCGATCGTCCTGATCGAGCAGAACGTCGTCCCCGGCGTGTCCAACCGCCTGTTGTCCCGCCTGGCGTCGAAGGTCGCCGTGGGGCTGCCCGTGCGGGGCGGGGGCTTTCCCGCAGACAAGACGGTGGAGACCGGCCTGCCGCTGCGGAGCGAGTTCTCGGAGCGGTTCGAGCGGAGTGCGGATTCCTGGGGCGGGCCTTTGCGGGTACTCATATTTGGCGGGAGCCAGGGGGCGCGGGCCATCAACGAGGCGATGATGGAGGCGCTGCCCCGCCTGGGCGACGCCGTGGAGAGGATGCGGTTCGTGCACCAGACGGGGGAGGCGGACCTGGCGCGCGTGCGCGCGGCCTACGAGAGCGTCGGCGCGCGCGCGGAGGTCCTCCCCTATCTGTATGACATGGCGAAGCGCTATCGCTGGGCGCAGGTGTGCTTCGCGCGGGCGGGAGCGATGAGCGTGGCGGAGCTGGCCGCCATGTCCCTGCCCGCCGTGCTGATTCCCCTGCCCATCGCGGCCCACGGCCACCAGGAGGCGAACGCCCGCTATCTGGCGGAGCGCGGGGCCGCGCGCATGCTTCTCCAAAAGGACGCGAGCGGGCGGATTTTGGCGGACGCCTGCCTGGAATACGAGGCGGAGCGGGAGAAACTGGCCGTCATGTCGAGTCGGATGGGCGCCCTCGCCCGGGCAAACGCCTCCGAAGCCGTGGCCGCGCTGTGCCGCGAGCAGGCGGCCGCGTGATGAGGGAAGGAGCCAACAGGTGATCGCGCGGCCCCGTGCAACTCACGCCATGTTCCGCCGCTCGAGCCGCGTCCACTTCGTGGGCATCGGCGGAACGGGCATGTGCGGCATCGCCGAGGTTCTGCTGAATCTGGGCTATGAAGTCAGCGGGTCGGACCTGGCGGGCAACGAGGCGATATTCCGGCTTCGCGGCCTCGGCGCCAGGGTGGTGCTGGGCCACAGGAGGGAGAACGTGGCGGGAGTGGACGTTTTGGTCTACAGCTCGGCGGTCACGACCGAGAACGTCGAGGTCGCCGAGGCGAGGCGCCGGAAAATCCCCGTCATCCGGCGCGCGGAGATGCTGGCCGAGCTCATGCGCATGAAATACAGCATCGGCGTCGCGGGAACCCACGGCAAGACCACCACCACCTCCTTCATCGCGGCCGTCCTGGCGGCCGGCGGCCTCGACCCCACGGTCGTCGTGGGCGGGCGCGTCAACGCGCTGGGCTCCAACGCGCGCATGGGCGAGGGCGAGTATCTGGTGGCCGAAGCCGACGAGAGCGACGGCACGTTTCTCAGGCTCGCTCCCACGATCTCCATCGTCACGAACATCGACGAGGAGCATCTGGACTTCTACGAGGATTACGACGCCATCAAGGCCGCGTTCCTGGAGTTCGTGAACAAGGTGCCCTTCTACGGCTTCTCCGTCCTGTGCCTGGATCATCCCGCGATTCAGGAGATCATCCCCCGCGTGGAGAAGCAGTTCGTCACGTATGGGTTCGGCGCCCAGGCGGACTACGCGGGCGAGGAGTTTCGCTACGAAAGCGGCGAGTCCGTTTTTTGCGTCAAGCGGCACGGCGAGCGGATCGGAGAGATTCGCCTCCCCATGCCCGGTCGCCACAACGCGGACAACGCCTTGGCCGCCGCCGCCGTCGCCCTGGAGCTGGACGTCTCCTTAGCGGACGTCCGGAGGGGGCTCCGTGAGTTCGACGGCATCGGCCGTCGCCTGGAGCGCGTCGGCGCGGCGTCGGGCGTCACTGTCTTCGACGATTACGGGCATCATCCCGAAGAGATACGGGTCACGCTCCGCGCCGTGCGGGAGGCTTGGCCGGAGAACCGCCTGGTGGTGGCGTTCCAGCCGCATCGCTACACGAGGACGCACCATCTCGGAGAAGCCTTCCACACCGCCTTCTATGACGCCGACAGGGTGATCATCACGCCCATTTACGCCGCCGGCGAGGCGCCCATCGAAGGGGTGAGCGCAGGGAAAATGGCCGAGGGAATCAGGGCGCATGGCCACAGGAACTGCGATGCGGCGCGGAGCCTGGAGGACGCCTCCCGCCGCTTGTGCGAGGAGGCGCGGGCCGGGGACGTCGTTCTCACGCTGGGTGCGGGCGACGTCTGGAGGGTGGGCCGGCGGCTGCTCCAGAACCTGGAGCGCCCAGACGGCGCGACCGGGGAGGCGGGATGAGCCTCGGGTCGGCGGAGAGGGCGATGGCGCTCGGGATGGCGGAAAAACTCAAGGGTCTCGCTTGTGAGGTGCTCTTTGACGAGAACCTGGCGCCATACACCACGTTTCAGGTGGGCGGCCCCGCGGATGCGCTCGCGCTGCCCGCGACGGAGGAGGAGCTGGTGGAGCTCCTCGGCAGGTGCCGGAGCGAGGGGCTCCCGGTCACTGTTCTGGGGGGCGGGGCCAATACCCTGGTGCGCGATGGCGGCGTTCGCGGGGTGGTGGTCGCCTTTCCGAGAAGTTTTCGGGGGATGGAGGTCATCGAGCGCGGCCCGGAGCGCGTGCTGCTCGAGGCGCGGGCCGGGGAGAAGATTCCCGCGCTGGTGCGCTTTGCCGCCGAGCGCGGCTGGGCGGGCGTGGAGTGTCTGGCCGGGATTCCCGGCACCGTGGGCGGCGCGCTGGCCATGAACGCGGGCACCGCCGAATCCTACGTCCAGGACGCGGTGGAGAGTGTGCGCTGGGTGCCCATCGGCGGTGGCGCTCCCGGCCGGTTGCCCGCGAAAGGGTTGCGCTTCGCATACCGACGCACCGCGTTGCCCGAACCCGGCGTGGTGTTGTCCGTCCGTTTCGCGCTTCGCCCGGCCGACGCCGGCGCGTTGCGGGAGCGTCTGAGACGAGACGCCGCCCGGAGGCGCGCGCGCCAGCCCTGGGGACTGCCCTGCGCGGGCTCCATATTCCGGAATCCCGCCGGTGCGCGCGCGGGGACGCTCATCGACTCGGCGGGACTCAAGGGGACGCGGGTCGGCGGCGCGCAGGTGAGCGAGGCGCATGGAAATTTCATGGTGAATCTCGGCGGGGCCACGGCGGGAGACGTCCTGGCCTTGATCGACCGGGTGAAGCGGGTGGTTCGGGAGGAGACGGGCGTGGAGCTGCTCCTGGAGTTGAACGTGATCGGGGAGTGCCGCGCGTGATCCGCCTGCCGTTTGTCCCCAGGCCGAAGGCGAGGAGCCGGAGAGGCTCCCCGCACCTCGCCCAGGCGCGCGGGAGGCCCGGTGCGGAAACCAGGGCAGTGGCGACCGCCGGGCGCGACAAGGGCGGGCAAACCGGGAAGAGAAACTGGATATGGCCCGCGATGGGTTTTCTGGTTTTTGTGGAGGTGCTCCTGTTGGGCGGGCACGCGGTTCAGTGGGCGAAGAGGAGCCGGCACTTCGCGTTGCGCAGGGTGGTGGTGGCGGGGCATCGGGCGCTTCGGCCCGAGGATATCGTGCGTCTCGCGGCACTCCGGCCGGGGTCGAGCATATTTGACGCCGACCTGGAGGCCGTGCGGAGGCGCGTGGCCTCCCATCCGCGCATAAAGCGCGTCCGCGTCCGCAGGCGTCCGCCCCATTTCCTCCAGGTGGACATCCTGGAGCGCAGACCCGCCGCGCTGCTCGCGAGACGCGGACCCCTCGCGGTGGACGGGGAGGGCGTCGTGCTCGGCAGGCCCGTGAAGGCGTCCGCCAGGTGCCTGCCCCTGATTGAGGGGTTGGCCTCCAGCCGTTTGCGGCCGGGCGACACGGTGCGGGACGCGGGCTTCGCGCGCGCCGTGGCGGCGGCCGTTTTGTTCCAGGATTCGCCCGGACTTCGCGACGGGTGCATTTCCGTGCGCGACGCTGGAGCGGGGCAGCTTCGGCTTCGCGCACTAGGAGGAAGGCTAGAGCTGATGATGGGGGAGGGGAGAATGGAGGAGCAGGCCGCTCGATTCCGCGCCATTGCGAGCGATGTTCTCCAGAAGGAGAATTTTGGCGGGGGCGGCCTTCGGGTCGATCTGAGGTTCCCGGGCAGGGTGATCGTTCGGCCGCTCGTCAAGGATGGAGGGCCCGTAGGATGAACAGACAAGGCGACGTGCTGGTGGGCCTGGACGTCGGCACTTCCAAGATTTGCGCGGTCGTGGCCGAGGTGAACGATGAGGATTCCCTGGAGATTGTGGGGCTGGGGAAAAATCCCTCGAAAGGACTCAACCGCGGAGCGGTGGTGAATATCGATCAGACCGTGGAGTCCATTCGCGCGGCGGTGGAGGAGGCGGAGTTCATCAGCGGCACGCCGATTCGGTCCGCCTTCGTCGGCGTCGCGGGAGGGCACGTCCGCAGCTTCAACACGAACGGCATCGTGGCCATCAAGAACAAGATTGTGACGCGGGAGGACATCAATCGCGTCGTCGAACAGGCGCGCGCGGTGACGATGCCGGCGGATCACCAGATTATCCATGTGCTGCCGCAGGAGTACATCGTCGACGAGCAGGAGGGCGTGACCGAGCCCTCGGGAATGGCCGGCGTGCGCCTGGAGTGCAAGGTGCATGTCGTCACGGGGGCGATTCCCGCCATCCAGAACATCACCCAGAGCGTCGAGAGGGCGGGACTGGAGATAGAGAGCCTGGTACTCCAGCCGCTCGCCTCCTCGCTGGCCGCCTTGGGTGATGATGAGCGCGACCTCGGCGTGGTGCTCGTGGACATCGGGAGCGGCACCGTGGACCTCGCCGTCCTCAGCGGGGGCGCGCTGCGCTACTCGGCCATCATTCCCGTGGGCGGACAGCACGTCACGAGGGACATCGCCATCGGCTTGAGGACGCCGGACTACCAGGCGGAGAAAATCAAGCAGAAACACGGCTGCGCCCTGGCCTCCAGACTGTCCCAGGACAGGGAGATCGAGGTGCCCAGCGTGGGCGGGCCGGCCGCCGCGCGTGCTGAGTCGGCAGATGCTCGCCGAGATCATCGAGCCGCGCATGGAGGAGATTCTGACGCTCGTCCGCCGCGAGATTCAGAAGAGCGGCATGGAGGACATCCTGCCCGCCGGCGTCGTGCTCACGGGCGGTGCGAGCATCATCGAGGGCGCCGGGGAGCTGGCCGAGGACGTGCTCCAGCTCCCGGTGCGAATCGGCGTCCCCGGCGATGTCGGGGGGCTGGTGGACATGGTCAACGGGCCCATGTACTCCACCGCCGTCGGCCTCGTCATGTACGCCCATGAAAGCCGGCCACCGCCGGAGCCGGCACGCGAACCTGGTTTCCAACGGCACCATCCGGAAAACGACCCAAAGAATCCGCCACGTTTTCGCGAGTGTATTCAAGTGATATGGGAGGCGAGGGCGCGTTTCCCAGGAACGGAGGGAAAATGAGCGATCTGACTTTTGAGCTAATCAACGAAACGCAGTGCCGCGCGAGAATCGCGGTCATCGGCGTGGGCGGCGGCGGCGGCAACGCCGTGGACACGATGATCTCCTCGGGGATGGAGGGCGTGCGGTTTGTGGCCGCCAACACGGACGCCCAGGTTTTGGAGCGCTCCCTCGCCGTGGAGAAAATACAGCTCGGCCTGGAGCTGACGAACGGGCTGGGCGCCGGAGGGGACCCGGCGATCGGGAAAAAATCCGCCCTGGAAGACACCGAGCGCCTGACGGAGTTTCTGGAAGACCTGGACATGGTGTTCGTGACCGCAGGGCATGGGAGGGGGGACGGGCAACGGGCGCCGCCCCCCGTCATCGCGCGCATCGCGAAAGAGATCGGGCTGCTGACGGTGGGCGTGGTCACCAAGCCGTTCGAGTTCGAGGGCAGCCGCCGGATGAATCAGGCGAACGAGGGAATCGAGGAGCTGCGCGAGGCAGTGAACACCCTCATCACCATACCCAACCAGCGGCTTCTGGGGATGGTCGAGCGCTCCACGCCGATGACCGAGGCCTTTCAGAAGGCGAACGACGTCCTGCTCCAGGCCTGCAAGGGGATTGCCGACCTCATCACCACGCCCGGGCTGATCAACCTCGACTTCGCCGACGTGCGCGCCATCATGCGCGACATGGGCGGGAAGGCGCTCATGGGCAGCGGGACGGGCCAGGGCGAGAACCGGGCCGTCATCGCCGCCCAGAACGCCATCAGCAGTCCGCTGCTCGAGGAGGAGACCATAGAGGGCTCCCGGGGACTGCTCATCAACATCACCGGTGGTGCGGACCTCTCGCTCGTCGAGGTGAACGAGGCCTGCGAGAATCATCCGGGAGAACGCGCACCAGGAGGCCAACATCATTTTCGGCTCGGTGATCGACTCGGGCTTCGAGGGGCCAGGTTCGCGTGACCGTCATCGCCACCGGCTTCGGCGCGAAATCCGTCCGGGTGGTCCCGTCGCGGGAGGAGGAGGAGGCCACCGGCACGGATGGCGGGAGACGTCGGATTCCCGCCTATGTCCGCCGCGTGAAAGGCAACGAAGTCCATCCCGAGGGGATGGACGACCTGGGAGAAGACGAATTCGACATACCGACCTTTTTGCGCAAGCAGGCTGATTAGCGCGCACCGGCGCCGTTTTGCTGACGGAGCCTCTCGCATGAGTGAAGGCGCATTCCTCCCCTTTTCCCCACAGCTGGGGGAGATGTCGATCTCCCCCAGCCCCGCCATCCTTCCGGCGCATTTCCGGCTCATCCGTCGGACGGCGCGCGTCGCCCCGCCGTCTTGTGGCGCTCCGGGCCTCTCCCTATAATGGAAATCGGGCGGGAGCATGACGTGGGCCGGACACGGGTGTGCCCGTGCCCGTCCGATGGTTCCTCGCCTGCTGGGATGGCCAGGGCATGCGTTCGCTGAGGCGCCGTGAATCCGGCGGCGTGGAGTTTTTTCGATCCCCCCTGCTGGAGGCGCTCGGTTTTTTGGGGCATGCGTTCAGCACGCGCAAGGGCGGGGTGAGCGCAGGCCGCTTCTCCTCCCTGAACCTGGGGGGCGCGCGGGGCGAAGACCCCCGGAACGTCGCCGAGAACAGGAGGCGTTTCGGGGAGGCCGCCGGATTCCGGCCCGCCCGCCTCGTGGAAGTGCGGCAGGTGCACGGAAGCGACGTCCTCGTGGCCGGCGAGATTCCTCCTGGGGAGCGCGCGCGCGGGGACGCCCTGGTGACGAACGATCCCGCCGTGGGGGTCGCCATTCAGACGGCGGACTGCGTTCCCGTTCTCATTGCCGACCCCCCGCAGGATGGCGGTCGCCGCCGTGCATGCGGGGCGCAGGGGAATCGCCGACGGAATTTTGCGCAAGACCATCGGACGGATGAAAGAGGAGTATGGCTGTGATTCCCGGGATATGTGGGCCGCCTTCGGCCCCGCCATCTCCGGGACTTGCTATGAGGTGGGCGAGGAGTGCTTGCCGCCGTTTCGCCGCCGCTATCGAGACTGGAGGGATTTCAGCACCCCCCTGGGAGACGGAAAATGGTTGCTGAACCTTCCCGAGGCGGCGAGGCGCCAGTTGGCGCTGGCGGGGGTTCCGGAAGCCCGGATCGGCGCACCGGGGCCATGCACGCTCTCTGATGCGTCGCGGTTTTTCTCCTACCGCCGCGACGGGCCGTCCACGGGACGTTTGCTGTCGGCGATATGGATTTCCGCGCGGGGGTGACGACGATGGGCGCGATTCGGGAGCGATACGAGATGGTGCGGCGCCGCGCGGCGGACGCCGCCCTCTCCTGCGGCCGGAATCCCGATGCGGTCCGGATTCTGGCGGTGAGCAAGACGCAGCCCCCGGAGAGAGTCGTCGAGGCCATCGAGGCGGGCGTTGCCGTCGTGGGAGAGAACCGGGTGCAGGAGGCCCAGCGGAAAAGGGCGGAGATGGCGCCTGCGGTCGCGCGCCGGGTGCGGTGGCATCTCATCGGCAAGCTGCAAAGAAACAAGGCGCGCATCGTCCCCGGTTTGTTCGACGTGGTGGAGTCGGTGGATTCGGCGGCGCTCGCCCGGGAGTTGAACCGGCGCGTGGGCGAGGCGGGGTGCGGCCCGCTGGACGTCCTGATCCAGGTGAACACGGGCGAGGAGTCCCAAAAGGGCGGGGTTCGGCCAGCGGACGCGGTGGCACTCGCGCGCGAGGCGTCCGCGTTCGACTCCCTGCGGGTGGTCGGCTTCATGTGCATCCCCCCCCTGGGCCGGTCGGCGGAGGAGAGCCGCCCCCATTTCGCGCTGCTCAGAGAGTTGCGGGACGAGGCCCGGGACGGCGGGCTGCCCTGCGTCCGGGAGCTCTCGATGGGGATGTCCAGCGACTTCGAGGTCGCGATAGCGGAGGGAGCGACGCTCGTTCGCGTCGGCACGGCCATTTTTGGCCCGAGGCGGGCGGGGTTCGCGTTGCGCGAATGAGGTGATTTGCGTAGGGTGGACGGACTCCGGGGGGCGCCCGGTTCGCACCCATGCGCTGAGGTGCCGAAGATGGCGGAAATTCTCATAGTGGGCGGCGGAAACATGGGCGAGGCGCTCGCCCGGGGACTGGTGAACGCCGCCTGCGCGGGCGTCGACGACATCACGATCGCGGAGCCTCTGGCGGAGCGCGCCGGGTATCTCCGCGAGACGTCGGGGTTTCGCGTGGTGCCCGACGGGGCGGAGGCGGCCCCGGGGGCGCGCAAGGTGGTGCTCGCCGTAAAACCGCAGGTTCTGGGCGCGGTTCTCGACGGGCTGAAAGACGCCCTGGCGCACCGACCGCTTTTGATTTCCATCGTGGCGGGCGCCTCCACGAGCCGCTTTACCGAGGCGCTCGGGGATGCGGCGCGGATTGTCCGCGTCATGCCGAACACGCCCGCGCTCGTGGGGGAGGGCGCCGCGGGCCTGTGCGCGGGCGGGGGGGCGTCGGAGGCGGACCTCTCGGAGGCCCGGAAGATGCTCGAATCCGTCGGCCGGGCGGTGGTTCTGCCCGAATCGCTGATGGACGCCGTGACGGGCTTGTCGGGCAGCGGGCCCGCGTACGTGTTCCAGTTTGTCGAGGCCCTCGCCGACGGCGGGGTGCGGGCGGGCCTGCCGCGCGAGGATGCGATGATTCTGGCGGCCCAGACCGTTCTCGGCGCCGCGAAGATGCTGCTCGAGACGGGGGAGCATCCGGGCCGCCTGAAGGATATGGTCGCCTCTCCGGGGGGGACGACCATCGCCGGTTTGCACGCCCTGGAGAGGGGGGGGATGCGCTCCGCCGTCATGGACGCCGTCTACGCCGCCGCGCGCCGAAGCGAGGAGTTGGGACGTGCCTAGCCTGCAGCCCCTGGAAGCGGGAGCCGTCCGATGTTCCTGATAGCGAACTTTATGAACGGCGTCGCCGTCATCCTCAGCTGGCTGCTCTCCATCTATATCTGGGTCATCATCATTCGCGCGCTTTTGTCGTGGGTGAGTCCGGACCCGTATAACCCCATCGTTCAGATATTGTATCGCCTGACCGAGCCGGTGCTGGCGCCGATTCGCTACCGGATGCCGAACCCCGGCGGCGTCGATCTCAGCCCGATTGTCGTGATATTGGTCATATTCTTTTTGCAAAATTTCCTGGTGCAAAGTATGTTCGACATGGCCAGAATGTTGCGCTGACTCACCGCCTTTCGGGGATGTGCCCTTGAAATTCACCGGCAACGATATCCGAAACCGAAAATTTCCGATGAAGATGAGAGGCTACCACCCTCTCGAGGTGGATGCGTTCTTGCTCACGGCGGGCAGCCAGGTGGACGGGCTCGTCCGCCAGAACGAGGAGCTGACCCAGCAATGCACGAACCTCTTCGAGCAGTTCAATGATTTGAAAAAAGACCATGACAACCTGCAGAAAGCCCTCATCTCCGTGAACGAGCTGCGCGACGAGGCCCAGGAGAGGGCGCAGGATGCCATGCGCCAGGCGGAGGAGGACGCCGCCCGGATTCTTCGGGAGGCCGGCTCCCAGGCGGAGGAGATTCGCGCGGACGCCGACAGGGAATCCGCGAGGCTGCGGGACGAAGTGTCGAATCTGGTGCGGTTGCGGGACAAGCTCCTCGTCGACCTTTGCGAGATGTTTCGCTCCCACATCCGCAGTCTGGAGGGGGAGAGCAGACGCCTGGGGGTGGACCTCGCCAACCTGCTGGGCGAGGACGAGAGCGAAAACGTCGTCAAGCTGAATCAAAAAGCCGAGGGCGACGGGTCGTGATTCGCCTCCGAGAGGAGGAAGACGGGGGCCGTTCCGAGGCGTGGGGCCAGCCGCGATCCTCCAGGACGCGCACCCCGGGGGAACGCGCGAGGGCGTTCTGCGGGCGCGGCTGACCGCCCCGCCGGCGGGTTGGCGGGGCGCGCTGTGCCGCAGGCTGAAATCGCGCGCATGAGGTAAAGCCGTGAACCCGCAAAGAAGGATGGCCGAGAGCGGGGAGATGGCGGGCGAGTTCCACACCGTCGCGTTCCGCGATGGCGCGGTCGTGTTCATCGACCAGAGAAAACTTCCCCATGAAGAGGTCTATGTCGCGTGCCGCACGGAGGACGAGGTGGCCCGCGCCATCGCGGACATGGTGGTGCGCGGCGCGCCCGCCATCGGCGTGGCGGCGGGCTACGGCATGGCGCTGGCGGCGGCCCGCCACGAGCGTTTGGGCGCGGACGCGCAGCGCCGGGCGCTCGAGCGGGCGGCGCGGACGCTGGGTGCTGCGCGCCCCACGGCGGTGAATCTCTTTTGGGCGATCGACAAGATGAGCGCGCGGGTTCGGGGCTGTGCCCGCGCCCCCGGGCCGCTGGCGCGGGACCTCCTCCGCCTCGCGCGGCGGATGCACGAGGAGGATGTGGCCGTTTGCCGCGCGATAGGCGACCTCGGCGCGACCCTGCTGCCGGAGAACGCCCGCGTCCTCACCCATTGCAACGCGGGGGGGCTGGCGACCGCCGGCTACGGCACGGCGGGCGGCGTGATTCGCAGCGGCTTTCGGGACGGGAGGGTACGGGAGGTGTTCGTGGACGAGACCCGGCCCTTTCTGCAGGGAGCGCGCCTCACCGCGTGGGAGCTGGGCCGGGACGGCATTCCGGTCGTGCTGATCACCGACAGCATGGCCGCGCACTGCATGAGTCTCGGGAAGGTCGGCGCCGTCGTGGTGGGGGCGGATCGCGTGGCGGCCAATGGCGATGTCGCCAACAAAATCGGCACGTATGGCCTCGCGGTGCTCGCCAGGGCGCACGGGGTGCCCTTTTACGTGGCGGCGCCGACGAGCACCCTCGACGCGCGCTCCGAGACGGGCGCGGACATTCCCATCGAGGAACGCCCGGAGGAGGAGGTACGCTCCTTCGGCGGCAAGACCATCGCCCCGGAGGGCGTGCGCGCGTTCAACCCCGCGTTCGATGTGACGCCCGCGCGCTTCGTGGACGCCCTGGTGACTGAAAAGGGGATAGTCCGCCTGGCGGAGGGGGAGTCGCTCGCCTCGGTGATGCGCTAGGCGGCGCGAGGCCCGGGTAGTTGCCTCTGTCGACCGGGGATGTTGACTTGGGCCGGCGGGCGGGCTATAAACCCACACGCTTCGGAGGACGCTTCCAAGGGGGCTGTAGCGAAGTTGGTTATCGCGCTGGCCTGTCAAGCCAGAGATCGCGGGTTCGAGTCCCGTCAGCCCCGCCATTTTCCCGAATCGCCCGGAGCCGCGCCCTCCTGGGATAGACAAGTTGGGATAGACGAGAAGACGGGCGCGTTCCGGAGCCTGGGGCCGGGGAACCGGCCGCCTCCACGATTTGGGTTTTGGCGGAATTCCAATTCTGTTGTATAATGACGGGAAAGAACATCAAAAAACGGGTTCGCCGCCGGCGAGGTTGCCTTTTGGACGTGAACGACGAATCATCGCTGTTCGAGTCACTGGCGTATGGATTGTCCGGGGCCGAGGACGTCCCCGCGTCGTCATCCTGCGCCTTCTAGCCATGCCTGGGGGGCCTGTCTCCCAGGGAGTCTTTGTCTACAAGTGAGGAGAGAAGAGATGCGTAAAAGACTAGTTGGTTTCGCACTGGCCGCCGCATTTGTCGCGGGGACGTTCGCCGCGGCCGTGCCGGCCGATTCGGCGACGCTGCGAATCGGTGCGCACCGCTCCATGTGGGGTTCCTTCGAGATCATCGCCGACCGCATGGGCTACTGGAAAAAAGAAGGCCTGAAGTACACGATCGGGCACTTCAAGCAGGGCAAACTGATGCGTAACGCCATTATCCAGAACAACCTGGACACCGGCACCACGGGCTTCTCCCCCTTCACCACGGCCATCTCCAAAGGCGCGCGGGTGATGGCGATCGGCGTGACGGCCAACATGTGCGAGGCCATCAACATCATCGTGCCCGTGAACTCCAAGGCGAAGAGCCTGCGCGATCTCAAAGGCTCGGTTTTCGCCAACAAGAAGGGCACGAGCACGGACTTCGCCTTCCAGGCCTTCGTTCTTCCGGCGTATGGCCTGAAGAGCTCGGACTTCCCGCTCCTGAGCGTTCGCGCCACGGAGCGCGTCGCCGCCCTGCTCTCCGGCGCCGCCCAGGCTGCCATGATAGGCGAGCCCCAGGGGGAGATCGCCCGCGAGGCGGGTCTGGTCCGGTATCTCGAGGATCTCTGCAAATATGACAACCCGAGCATGATGCACGTGGGCAACCCCCAGACGATGAAAAAACACCCCGACCTCTACTACAAGTACTTCCGGGGCTGGCTGAAGGCGCATCAACTCCTGAAAAAAGACCCCGGGACCTACGCCAAGGTCTACACCAGGGCGTTGCAGGAAGTCGGCGACAAGGCCAAGGAGAGCACCACGCTCAAGGTCGTCAAGAAGATGAAGTCCGAAATCTTCCTGAACGACAGGGTGCGGAACTATCTGAACAAGATGGGGGACAAGCAGATACAGCTCGGCTGGATCAAGAGCCGTCCCGACTTCCGCAAGAGCCCGTTCCTCGACGACTCCATCCTCCGCAAGGCCGCGAAGGACATCGGCTTCAACTAGGCTTGAGCGGGTCGCGTCGGCGGCGGCACGCACAGGCCGCCAAGCACCGAGTACCAAGCAAGGAAAACCCTCGGGGGATGCCCATCATCCCCCGAGGGTTTTTTTGTGGACGGAATCCCGCGGAGAAGCGTGTGAGGGCGCGCGGGTCCCCCCCCCCCCCCCCCCGGCCTGTTCGTGCGTCGCACCGCCCCCGCCCCCCAAGCCTTTCCCGAACGGCCGCCGCCCGGTGCGGATGATCAGCCGACGCGCCCCGTCGCGCATCGAAAAAGGGAGAGAGAGGAGGGAGGATGCGCGCGGACTCTGTGAGAGAGGAAAAGCGCGGTCGCGTCCAGGATTTCAGGATTCCGCGCGGACCGCCGCCGCGCGCGCAAGACTACTCCCCCGCCGCGCGGTTCTGTCGCGCGTTCTGTAATGGCGGGACGGACAACCGCAGCCATATCCCCGTGTTCATGCGCGAGGGCGCGCGGGGCGGCGGCGCGTTCTGTAAGGCGGGACGGACAACGACGGCAGCCATATCCGCGTTCATGCGCGAGGGAGGGCGCGCGGGGCGGCGGCGCGGACTCAACCCAACCCAACAAAATCTCCGCGCGTGGCGGAGGGGAGGGGGGCGAAATGCAAACAAAACTCTTCGCACGGGGAGGGAGGGGAGGGACTGGTGGCCGCCGTCCCCCGGAGGCGAAAAGGCGCCGAGAGAGAGGAGGGAGGGACGAAAGGCGCCGGCAAGAATTAGACCCCCGGGAATTTCTGCTCCCGGGGGTCTAATTCTTGTTTCGCGCGCGGTTCTGCGGTCTGGTTGTGGTTACACCTTTTTGTCCTGGCCGCCCATCGCCTCCATCATGCCCCAGCGGATGACGGTGCGGCTTTCGAGGGGCTGGAAGAGCACTTTTTCGAGGACGAAGCCGAAAAGTCCGAGGACGGCGAGTGCGACCATCATGAACGCGATGTCAAGGTATTCCTGGGCGTCGAAGATGCCGGCGGAAAGCCCCCAGCGGATGCCGGCGAACGCCTCGGCGCCCACGCCCGCGCGCCAGGCGCGCGCCAGGCCGATGCGCAGACCGCTCAGGATCATCGGCAGCGAGCCCGGCAGAACGACGGTGCGGAAGATCGTCATCTTGTCCGCGTTCATGGACTGGGCCGCGCGTATCCATACGGGGTTGACGGTTTTCACGCCCGTCCAGACGGCCATGGCGATGGGCAGGAAGGAGGCGAAGGCCGTGATGACGATGACCGTCTGGTTCCCGATGCCCGACCAGATGACGACGATGGGCGTCCATGCGATGGCCGGAATCGGCAGCAGCACGGAGAGGAGCGGAACGAAAAACGACTCCCAGAAGGCGAAGCGCCCCATCAGTATGCCCACGATGGTGCCGACGACGGCGGCGATCAAAAACGAGAACGGCAGACGCCACGCGGTGTTGATGGTGTGGAGCAGAATCGGGCTCTCCAGGAGCTTCCACAGCTGCTCCCCAAACGCGAGGTTCGGGTTTTCCGCCAGCGCCCGGAACAGGGGGCCCGTAATCAGCTCCCATGCCCGATAGACGATGGCGTCCACGGTGGGGAAGAGCCTCCCCTGGTTGCCCTGTGCCTGCATGGCGGCGATTTGCCAGATCGCCAGGATGACGATGAACGGGTAGATCGGCCGCAGCTTCACCCATATCGGCACCCTCACCTTTTTTTTCACCTCGTCCATCGCCTGGGGAGCGGACGCTGCCTGGGAGGTTTGCATAGGTTATTCCTCTCTAGAAATCACGAATCAGAGCGTTGACGTGTCGTTGCAGTCGGATGAACTCGGGCGCGAGATCGTCCCTGGGCCTGGGGAGGTCCACTTTCACGATCTCCCGAATTCTTCCCGGGTTCGGAACGAAAACGACGATTCGGTTCCCCAGATACACGGCCTCGCTCAGGTTGTGGGTGACGTAGATGATGGTCTTTTTCGTTTTCTGCCATACGTCGACGGTCAGCTCCTGCAATTCCTCGCGCGTCTGGGCGTCGAGTGCGCCGAACGGCTCATCCATCAGGAGAACTTGCGGGTCAAATGCCATGGCCCGGGCCACCGCCACCCGCTGGCGCATCCCGCCCGAGAGGTTGTGCGGGAAGAAATCCGCGAAATCCTCCAGGCGCACGAGGCGCAGAAAATCCAGGGCGATTTTTCTGCGTTCCTCCTCCGGCACCTTCCGGATCTCCAGGCCGTATTCCACGTTTTGCCTGGCCGTGCGCCAGGGGAACAGGGCGTATTCCTGGAACACGACGCCCTTGTCGTAATCTTGCGAAAGCGTCCTCCCGTCCAGCGTGATGTGCCCCGCGGTAATCTCGACGAAGCCGGCGAGCATGTTCAGCAGCGTCGTTTTCCCGCAGCCCGACAGCCCGACGAGACAGAGGAACTCGCCGTCGGCGATGTCGAGATTCACGCCTTCGAGGGCGTGAACCCGCCGTTCGGGGGTATCATAGATTTTTCGCAGGTTCTGAATCGATATTTTCGTGGCCATGGATGTGGAGATTCCCCATCTGTGAAAGACGAAAGCCCTATCCGACATATTTCCAAAATCAAACACGTGGAAAGCCATTCTAGCAAAATACCCGGCGGATGAGAAACCGCAAATATACTTTTGCGGCGTTTTACACTAATCTGATGCTCATGGGCGCGGATGCGCGCTCCTGCGGCGTGATCCTGCGGGGGAGAAGGCGTTGATGTCGCCCCGGCGCCGGCGCATCGTCGGCCCCCGGGAACGCATCTGACGCCGCATGATGCGTCGAATCCCGCGCCCGGAAATTTCTGGAGAGAGAGGTCGTGCGAATGGATGGCGGGCGTCCGCTGGAGGGGCTGCGAATCCTGGCGGTCGAGCAGTTCGGGGCGGGGCCGCTGGCCTCGCAGCTGTTGGCGGACATGGGTGCCGAGGTCATCAAAATCGAGGACCACGCCGTGGGCGGCGACTCCGCGCGGCCCGTTCCCCCCTATTCCCTTCCGGAGAACGACAGCTACTATTTCCAGACGTTCAACCGCAACAAGAAGAGCGTGGCGCTGCGGATTCGCACGCCGGAGGGAAGGGCGATACTGCGCAGGCTCGTCGCAGAGGCGGACGCGCTGTTCGCCAACTGCCGGGGCACCGCGCCCGAGAAGCTGGGGATCACCTACCGGCACCTGAGTCCCTACAACGAGAAAATCGTGTGCTGTTTTCTGTCCGGATTCGGGATGACGGGACCTAGGGCGCCCGAGCCCGCGTATGACTATCTCATGCAGGCGTACGCCGGCATCATGAACCTCACGGGGGAGCCGGACGGCCCCCCCACGAAGGCGGGCGTGAGCTTCGTGGATTTCTCGGGCGGATTCATCGCGCTCGTGGGGCTGTTGTCCGCGCTGTGGGAGGCGGGTCGAACGGGCAGGGGACGCGACGTTGACGTGGCGCTGATGGATGGCGCGCTCGTCCAGCTCGCCTATATGGCCACCTGGGCGCTGAACTGCGGCTACGTCCCCCAGAAATTCTCCCAGAGCGCGCATCCCTCCCTGGTGCCGGCACAGAATTTTCAGACCGAAGACGGCTGGGTGAGCGTGCTTTGCCTCAAGCATGATTTTTTCCCCATCCTCGTGGAGCGGATGGGCAGGGCGGAGTTGGCCGGGGACCCCCGCTTCCGCACGACCCGGGATCGCTTCGATAACCGGGAGGTCTTGCTGGACATCCTGAAGCGCGAGTTCCGGAAAAAAACGAACGCGGAGTGGACCTCCCTCCTCCAGGGGTTCGTTCCGTTCGCGCCGGTGAACACCGTGGCCGAGGCGATGGAGGACCCGCAGGTGCTGGCGCGGGAGATGATCGTGGAGGTGGCACACCCCGTGGCGGGTGCGATGCGGCTCCTGGGACCGCCCATCCGGCTGCCCGGGGCCGACATGAAATTCACGCGGGCACCCTATCTGGGCGAGCATACGCGGGAGGTTCTCGGAGACCTGCTGGGCATCGCCCCCCCGGAGCTGGAGGATTTGCGGGAGAAGAACGTCGTTTCGTGGACCGACCCGCCCCGCGGCGGGGGCGGCGGATGAGTGGCGAGAGGCTTTCATGATAATGATTTGGTCATGTGCATGATGGATGACGTGGATGGTGGATGACGCGGATTCCGTATCTGAGGAGGGAACATGATGGCGGATTTGCTGCCCATACCAAAGGTGATCAACTCTCTCGACGTGGACGAGGACAAGGCCTACGAGCCTCCCTACGACATCCGCTGGGGGGTGAACCGGGAGACGACCGGGACGGGCACCATCACCATGGGGAGGACCATCATCCCTCCGCGCGGGCGCAACGGGCTGCACTTTCACAAGAACTGCGACACCACGATTTATGTGGTGAAAGGTCCGATCAACATTTACTGGAAAGAGGGGGAGGAGATCGCCCGAAAAGAGGTGCCCGTCGGCCATTTCGTGTATTTCCCCCGCGGGTGCGTTCACGGCCAGGAGAACCCGAGTATGACCGCGCCCGCGGAACTGATATTCACCTACGGCGGCATGCCCAACAAGGAGGCGGCGGGCACGACGTTCGTGGACGACCCCAGAGACCCGCTGAAGGATTAATAATGAGCCTCCCTCCTCTCTCTCCCTCGCCCCTCCGGCGCCTCATCTCGGCAGCGCGGGCGCCCGTATTTCCGGGAGGTCGCCCTCCAGGGTGCGCAGGAAGGCGACCATGTCTTTTTTTTCCGCGTCCGTGAGCCCCAGGGGCCTCACGTCGGGGTCGAGGTGGGGGTTGGGGTGTCCGCCCCTGTCGTAGAACTCCACGACCTCCTCCAGGGTGCGAAAGCGGCCGTCGTGCATGTAGGGGGCCGTCCGGGCGATGTGGCGCAACGTGGGCGTCTTGAATTTGCCGCGGTCCCGAACGCGCTTCGTGACCGCTTCGCGTCCGATCTGCAGGGGGGTCTTGTCCATGCCGACCCCGGTGTTGTGAAATTTGCCGTCCGTGAACGGCGCGCTGAACGCATCCGCCAGATGGCATTTCACGCAATTTCCCTTCGACGCGAAGACCCCGAAACCCCGGATCGCCCGTTCGGACAGCGCGGACGCCTCGCCCCCGAACCTCCAGCGGTCAAACGGGGAATTCCCCGAGAGCAGGGTGCGCTCGAACGTGGCGATGGCCTGGACGACCCGCTCGAGGCTGATCGCCGGGCTTCCGAACGCCTCGCGGAACTGTGTCGCATAGCCGGGGATCGCCCCGAGCGTCCGCACGATGCGGGCCTCGCTCGAGGCCATCTCGCTCGGGTGGAGTATGGGCACCCGCGCCTGCTCCTCCAGGCTCCCGGCGCGCCCGTCCCAGAACTGGGCGTCGTGGTAGGCGGCGTTGAGCACCGTGGGCACGTTGCGGAGGGTGAGCCTGCCCTGGACGCCGACTCCATACTGGCGCGCGTTCGAGAACCCGCGGCGGGGCATGTGGCAGGTCGCGCACGAGACGGAGCCGTCGGCGGAGAGGCGCTTGTCGAAGAACAGCCATTTTCCGAGTTCGGCCTTGGGCCGCGTCATGGGGTTGTGCGCGGGGACGGGAACGTCGTCGAGGCCGAGCGGCGGGGGCGGGGGGAAGGAGCCGCGGCCTGCAGGAGGCCCCTCCTGCGCGGCGGTCGGGCCGGCCGCCAGAATAATCAGGAGGTGCGCCGCTATGACGCGCGCGAGGCGAAGCAACGGAGTTTCCTCTCAGGAGGGGGCCGCGCCGTCTCTCGGGGCGGGGTGGACGCCCGCCGTCTTCATGTCCTTTGCAGCAGCTCGATGCTGACGCCGTCGGGCGCCTCGATGAAGGCGATCTGCGTCGTCGGGTTGAACTGGACGGGCGCCACGGTGAAGCGGACGCCCTTTTCCTGAAGCCCGTCGCAAAAGGCGCGAAAATCCCCCTCCACCCGAAAGGCGAAATGATCCGTCCCCCACTCGAGCCCGCCTTTCTCCCCCGCGCGCTCCCCTGTTCTTTGTCCCCGAACGATGACGGTGGCACCACCGAATCGCACGGGAATCTGCGGGGCGCCCCGCACCTCGCCCCCCCTCCCCGCGTTCGCCCCCGAGGTTCTCGACGAACCAGCGCACGGAGGCCTCCGGGTCCCTGCTGATGATGTGCACATGATCGAATTCGATGGCGGCGGATCGCATGGCCGGCCTCCCTCCCGTGTTAGCCATCCCAGGTGACGTCCCCGTATTCGTTCGGCCCCGGTCGTCCGGCGGCCTCGAACCTGGCGAATTCTTCCTTGCTCTGCGCGACGGTGCTGTTCGCCCCGTGCCCGGGGTAGAGAACCGTGTCGTCCGGCAGGGCGAAAACCTTGTTCCTGATGGAATCGAGCAGGGTCAGCAGCTGCGCGTGGCTCCAGGTTTTTCCGGGCCCCCCGGGGAAAATCGTATCCCCGCAGACGCAGTGCCCCGGGTAATGGAACATCAGCATCCCCCGGCAGTGGCCGGGTGCGTGGATCGCCCGGAGCGCGACGTTCCCGAACCGGATGTCCTCGCCGTCGCCGATGGTGAAATCCGGCTGGATGCCGAACTCCCTGGCGTCTTCGGCGTGCTGTCCCAGCGGGGCGCCCGTCCGGGTGCGCACCTCCTCGAGTGCGTCGATGTGGTCCGCGTGGCAATGCGTCTGCAGGATGTATTTGGGCGTAGCGCCCTCGCATGCGGCGAGAATCGGCGCAGCGGCGTAGGACGTGTCGATGATGACGCACTCCCCCGTCGCCTTGCAGGTCAGGACATACACGTTGTTGCTGTACGGCCCGACGTTGAGTTTTTGCAGGTCGAGCTCCGGGAGGTCCACCCGCTGGTCGAATTCACCCATGGCGCTTTGTCTCCTCTATAATAGAATGCCAACGCTCGCCCAACGCTCGCGAGGACGGGTCGAGAAGGAACTTTACTGCCTTATCCGGGCAAATCACAACCACGGGGCGGGAAGCGCGATGGGCGAGCCGTTTGTGTTCGCGAACCTGGCGATGACGCTTGACGGGAAGATCGCCGCCTTTGACCGGGAGAATCTCTCCATCGGCTCCCGGGCGGACCGGTTGGAGATGGATCGCCTGAGAGCGCGGGCGGACGTCGTGCTCTGGGGGGGCGAAACGCTGCGGGCGGCGCGGCACCCCGCGCGGGTTCGGGAGAGGCGCCTCGTCGAGGAGCGCCTGGAGAAAAACCGCCCCCCCCATCCTGTGAACGGCGTGATCACGAGAGGGGGCGCGTTCCCCCCCCGGCTCCCCTGGTTTGCGGCCGATGACGTCGAGAGGCTCGTATTCACCGGTCCCGCAGGCGCGGCCCGCCTGACGGACGCGCAAGGAGAGCGCGCCCAGGTCGTTCTTCTGGAAGGGGAGGATGCCCTCGCGCCCCAGGTGCTGGCGCATCTGGAGGGTCGGGGGATGAACAACGTCCTGCTCGAGGGCGGCGGCGGCCTCATGTGGGAGTTCGCCGGCCGCATCGACGAGTTTCACGTGACGCTCACCCCCTGGCTGGCGGGCGGGGCGTCCGCCCCGACGCTCGTGGACGGGGCGGGGTTTCGGTCGGGCGAATTCCTGGGATTGACGCTCATGGAGGTGCGGCGGGTGGAGGATGAGCTGTTCCTGCGCTACGCCCCGAAATCCGGCTGACGCCCCCCTCTCAGCCCTGCCGCCGATTGAACCGGCATGGCGCCATGTGATACTCCTGAAAACCTGGCATCGTTCGTATATGGCAACGTTTCTATTCTATCTCGGGGGTATCGCCGGGAGGAGGGCGCCGTGTCCACCAGGGCGAAGGGAAAATCGGCCAGGCCGAAGAAGCTGACGAAGAAGGATTTGGACGGGATGTACCGCAACATGCTGCGCATTCGCCGGTTCGAGGAGAAGACCGACGAGTTTTTCATGGCCGGCCGGGTGAAGGGAGCGGTGCACGTCAGCATCGGTCAGGAGGCGTGCTCGGTCGGCGTCTGCGCGGCGCTGAACGAGGACGACGCCATCCTGACCACCCACCGGGGCCACGGCCACTCCATCGCCAAGGGCACGCGGATGCCCGAGATGATGGCGGAGCTGCTCGGCAAGTCCACCGGCCTTTGCCGGGCGCGCGGGGGCTCCATGCACATCGCCGACATCTCGAAGGGCCACTACGGGGCGCATTCCATCGTGGGAGCGAACATGCCGATGGCCACGGGCATGGGCCTCGCCTACCAACTCGAGGGTGCGGGCCGCGTGGCGGTGGTCTTCTTCGGGGACGGGGCGTCGAACCAGGGGAGCTTTCACGAGTCGATGAACCTGTGCGCGATATGGAAGCTGCCGGTCATCTTCTTCTGCGAGAACAACCACTACGCGGTGAGCTATCACGTGGAGCGCTCCACCTCGGTGAAGGACATCAGCGTGCGCGCCCAGAGCTACGACGCGCCCGGCGTCACGGTGGACGGCATGGACGTGGTCGCCGTCCACGAGGCGACGGCCGAGGCCGTTCGCAGGGCGCGCGCGGGAGGGGGGCCGAGCCTGATCGAGGCGAAAACCTACCGCTTCTTCGGCCACTCCCGGGGCGACCCCCAGTTCGGGCCGTATCGGACGAAGGAGGAGGTCGACGAATGGAGAAAGCGCGACCCCCTCACGATCGCCGCGCAGATGCTCCGGCTGACGGACGCGCAGAAAAAAGCGCACCTCCAGGCTGTGGACGAGGAGCTCGAAGGCGCCATCGCGTTCGCGGAGGGGAGCCCGGAGGCGACGCTGGAGTCGGCGCTCGAGGACGTGTTCGCGTAAGGATTCTCACCGCCCGGCGCCGCTGTGCCTGGCGAAAACCCCGCAAGGCGGAGGAAACCCTGGGGAGGCGACATGCGAGAGATCAATTTTGTGGATGCGCTGAACGAGGCCCATCACGAGGAGATGGCGCGCGACGAGCGGGTCATCGTCATGGGCGAGGACGTGGAGCTGGCCTATGTTTTCGGCGTCACGAAGGGGCTGGCCGAGAGGTTCGGGAAAGATCGCGTGCGCGACACCCCCATCAGCGAGCTGGGCATCGTGGGCGCCGGCGTGGGCGCCGCCATGGCGGGCTACCGCCCCATCGTCGAGATCATGTTCATGGACTTCATCATGCTGGCCATGGACCCGCTCATCAACCAGGCGGCCAAGCTCCGCTACATGCTGGGCGGGCAGCTGAGCGTGCCCTTGGTCGTGCGCACGCCGGGCGGCGGCGGCGTGCAGTATGGCCCCACGCACAGCCAGTGCCTGGAGGCCTGGTTCATGCAGGTGCCGGGGATCAAGGTCGCCGTGCCGAGCGACCCCGCCGACGCCAAGGGGCTGATGCGCGCGGCGGTGCAGGACGACAACCCCGTTCTCATGGTCGAGCACAAGATGCTCTACAAGATGAAGGGACTCGTTCCCGAGGGGGATCACGTCACCCCCTTCGGCCAGGCCGCCGTGAAGCGCGAGGGCGACGACATCACGCTGGTGGGCGTGGGATACCAGGTGCACAACTGCCTGGCGGCGGCGGACGCGCTGGAGAAGGAGGGGGTGAGCGCGGAGGTGGTCGACCCGAGGACGCTGGCGCCGCTGGACACCTCCACGCTCGCCGAGTCGGTGCGCAAGACGAACCGCTGCGTCATCGTGGAGGAGGGGCATCTGCGCAGCGGCGTGGGTTCCGAGATAGCCGCGGCGATTCAGGAGGAGGCGTTCGACTATCTCGACGCGCCCATCGGCCGCGTGGCCGCTCTCGACGCGCCCATCCCCTTCGAGCCCAGGCTGGAGGATTTCGTGCTACCGAACTCGGGCAACGTCGTCGAGGCGGCCCGAAAAGCCCTGGGCGCGGCGGTCTAGGCCGCTGCGGCTGTTCCCGCGGAAAGCGTCCTTGCAGAAGGCGCAAAAACCTGTGGCGAGCGTCTTCTCGTTCCTTTTGCGAGCGGGCTGGGCGCCCGCGGGAAAATCCGGCGCGTGATGAATTGGATAGAAAATTCGACATGTTGACGGACGAAGCAATTCGGGAGTTGATAGCATCCCGAAAGAAGATTACCGGCAAAGAGCCCGCCCGAGGGTATAAGGAAGAGGATGGCAGCCGGCGTTGTTCTCTTGCCTTGGAGAGCGTCGATGCGGAAAAAAGGCTTTTCTCCGTTTTTATCCGCCAGAACATGCAATTCATAGAGAACTACTCCATAGGTTTGCGTTTTGCCACCCAAAACAGGAATTTCGGGTCCGTAACGCTTGTTCGGTACAACGGTCCACACGGCGAGAAAAGTCGGGACGTAGACGATCATTACGCCAAGCCGCATATACACCGCCTGACGGCTGAAAAAATGGAATCTGGCAGTCTGCGGCCACAAGAGACGTATAGGGAAATTACGGATAAATATGTCGTGTTTGAAGATGCCCTGGAAGTTTTCTTTCATGACACGGGCATAACGAATTGGTTGGACTATTTTCCTGCGTTAAGCCAACGGAGGCTTTTCAATGGATAGCGACAGGGTGGTCAGCTTGCTCCGTCATAGGGGACAAACCGGTTTTGACGTGTATGAACGCAGGCCAGGGAAGTATCAGTTGATTGTCCCCATGCTCCATGAGGACGGCGATATGGTGGATGTCTACCTGCAAGACAGCCCCGAAGGCGAAAACCATGTGCGCATCTGTGATTTCGGCATGGCGGTCATGCGCCTTTCCTACACGTATGAAATAAATACGGCGTCCCGTAAAGGAATTTTTGACAGCATCCTTGTCAATAACGGGGTTTGCAACGACGGAGGAAATCTTTATGTGGATGCCGCCCTAGAAACGCTTTATGAGTCCGTCCTGCAATTCGTGGGATGTGCCCAAAAGGTATGCAACATGCGCTATTGGAACAGGGAGGTTGTTCGAAGCGCGTTTTATGAGGATTTAAAGGTCTACACTATCAACGAGTTGGCGCGGTTCGAACCATTTCCCGATGCGTGTCCTTTGCCGGATTATCAAATTATCAGCGTGGACTGGTCTTTGACGCACAACGAACGCAAACTTTACCTCTTTGGCGTAAGAGGCAACGACAAGGCGAAGAATGTGGCGATTTCGTTGCTGGAGTTTCACCGAGCGAAATTGCCGTTTATCAGCCTTGTCGTACATGAGGACATGGAAGAGCTCGGCAGAAGGGAAAGGCAATATCTTACGCGGAACGCGGATACGCAATATCCGACGTTGGCGGATTTTCAGGACAGGGTGCCTGCGGATATTGAAAGGCTCGCCGCCTAAATGAACGGGAAAGCTCTCTCAATCTCAATAACAAATATCCCGCCCGGGTTTGTCGAGGTGGCCGTGAAAATCGTGGGAGATGCTCGGCGCGGAAGGTTTGGTGGTCGCTCCCGACTAGGGAGCGTCCCGACTAGGGAGCGTCCCCGACCAAGGGAGACGGCGCGCGATGGGACTGCTCAGCATCAATCATACGAGCTTCACGGTGTCCGACGCGGAGGCCGTCGCCGGATGGTATTGCGAAATGCTGGGTTTCTCGGTCGTCTCCGATGAGGTGCGGCCCCGGGACTACAGCGAGAAGGTGACCGGGATTCGGGGGGCGAGCCTGCGCGTCGTCTATATGCGGGGCGGGGGATACCTCGTCGAGCTGGTGCAGTATTACGTCGGCGCCCCGGGGGTCAAGATCGACTCCCGCCACGAACAACGTGGGCAGCGCGCACATCGCCTATAACGTGGAGGGCCTCGCGCGCATGTATGAAACCCTCTCGCCCAAGGGCGTGAAGTTCGTCTCCGCGCCCGTGCCCATCACCCAGGGAGCCAACAAGGGGGGGCTTGTCGTCTATCTGGAGGACCCGGATGGCAACACGCTGGAGCTCATCGAACGGCCCGGCGCGGCCTGACGCCCTTGGCCGCGCGAGCCCGTCAGCAGACCCGCTGTTTGGATAATCCGCCCGCCCGTGTTTCCGGAACGGGAACCGGGCCAGGCCGCATGCCCCCTCCCTCCCTCCTTCCCGGGCGGAGGAGCCGCGTTGTCGCGGAGAAGAAGAACGAATTTTTGACAAACCGGAGCGCCGCTGGTAGGGATAGAGGAGAGGAGGGCGGGATTCTCCCGCAGTTTCCGGGAGGTGCCGAGATGCGATGGGCCGCCACGCGCGCTCGCGTCGCGGAAGCGAGCATGTCGCCGACCGGAGAGGAGACGCCAACAGCGCAATGTCTCGTCAAAAGATTTTCATCCTCCTGGCCGTCCTGGTTTTGGCGGTCGGAGGATGGGGCACGAGATGGCTGATTCAGAGTCAGCCGGAACCCGAAGTCGTGATTCCCGCCGCACCCCGCAGATTCGTCCGAACGATGCGCCTGAAAAAACAGGACCGGACCTTCCGGGTGAGGGGCTTCGGAACCGTGCGTCCGAAAACGGAGCTCGCCATCGTGCCCGAGGTTTCCGGACGGGTGATCCGTCGGGCGCCCGGCTTCCGGGCGGGGGGCTTCATCCGGAAAGGGGAGTTGTTGTTTCAGATCGACCCGACGGACTACCAGCTCGCCGTGGATCGCCGGACGGCGGAAGGCGAGCAGCTTCGGGCCGATATTTCCCGGCTGAAGCAGGAGGAGAAAAACCATCAGGCGGATCTGGACATCGCCGAGCGGCATATGGAGGTGGTGCGTCAGGAGATAGAGCGCAACAGGAGGCTGAGAAGGCAGGGGGTGATCTCGTCCGGCCAGTATGATCAGTCCCAGCAGAATTTCCTCAGACAGGAGAAGACGGTCCAGGCCATCCAGAATGCCCTGTCCCTTTTGCCGGTTCAGCTCAGGCAGAAGCGCGCGGCGTTGAACGTGATCCGCTCCGAGCTGAGGAGGGCGGTTTTGCAGCTCTCCCGCACGAAAATCGTCTCTCCCTTTGACGCGCGGGCGCGAAAGACGAGTCTCGATGTGGGGGATTTCGCCAGCGCGGGCCAATCCGTGGGCGCCATTTATGACGTCTCCGCACTGGAGGTTCCGGTGTCGTTGCCGGTTCAGGACGTGCGCTGGGCGTTTCGACGCATACGGGGCGCTTCCTTTCCGCGCAGCCAGGAGGAGGTGAAACGGTTTTTCCCCGCCGCCAGGGTGTCCTGGAGCCAGTTCGGGAAAAAGTTTGCGTGGGAGGGACGGGTGTCCCTCGTGGACTCCGGGCTGGACGAGTCCACGCGCGCGCTCACGCTCGTGGTGGAAATTCCCGAGCCCATGAAAAACTGGGCACCCGGAGAGCACCCTCCCCTTTTGGTGGGGATGTTCGTTCAGGCGGAGCTCGAAGGCGTCACCATGTCCGGCGTGTACGTCATTCCGCGCGCCGCGTTGCGCGCGCAGGATCAGGTGTATTTGCTGGATGACGGAAAGCTGCGGATTCAGAAGGTGCAGGTCATCCGGAAAAGCGAGGACGGGGTGGTCATCAAAAGCGGGGTGGACGAGAACGCCCGCATCATTCTTTCCGCCATCCCGGACCCCGTGCCCGGCATGAAGCTCGGCGCGCGGACGGGGAGTGCCGCCCGGGTTTCCGCGCCATGAGGCGACTTCTGGACTGGAGCGCCCGCAATTCCGTTTTCGCCAACCTTCTGATGGCGATACTGCTTACCGTCGGCGTGGTCGCCATCTTTCAGATCCGCAGCGAGCTGCTCCCCCAATTTGCGCTCGACAAGGTGAGCGTCAGCGTGGCGTGGGAGGGTGCGAGCCCCGAGGAGGTGGAGGAGGGCGTCTGCATCCGGGTCGAGGAGGCCCTCACCGGCGTGGAGGGCGTCAAGAAAATCACTTCTATCGCGTATGAGCACCGGTGCGACGTGATGGTGGAGCTGGATTCGTGGATTCCGGACTCCCGGGAATTGATGGAGGACATCAAAAGCGAGATCGACCGCGTCAACACGTTTCCCGAAACCATGGAGCGGCCCGTTGTCACGGAGGTGAAGCGCATCAATCAGGTCGTTCATCTCTCGTTGTCCGGAAATGTTCCGGAGCGGATACTCAAACGCAAAGCCCGGGAGATCAAGGACGATTTGCTCGATGTTTCCAACATCTCCAAGGTTGTTCTGGGGGGGCTGCGGGATTGGGAAATCTCGCTCGAAGTGTCGGAGGAGACGCTACGCCGCCATGGCCTCACGTTTGAGAGGCTCGCGAACATCATTCGCAAAAACGTGCTCGACCTCTCGGGCGGGGACATCCGCTCCTCGGAGCGCAGAATCAGAATCCGGACGCTGGGAAAGCGTTATACGGGCCTGGAGTTCGAGCGGCTGGAAATACTCACCCAGAAAGACGGGACCATCCTGCGGCTCGGCGACGTCGCCCGCGTGGTGGACGGCTTTGATGATAGCGACATAACGGGTCGGTTCAACGGAAAGCCGGCCGCGCTCATCACGGTGTACCGAACCGAGGAGGAGGACGCCCTCACCATCGCCAGGGCGGCGGACGCATACGTGCGGGAGAAGCGTCGGGAATTGCCGGAGGGACTCCACCTGGTCTATTGGGGGGATACCTCGCGCCTGATACAGGATCGGCTCGACCTCCTTTTGCGGAACGGGCGCGTCGGGCTCGTTCTGGTCTTCCTCTCCCTCTGGCTGTTTCTGAACATTCGCCTTTCGTTCTGGGTGGCGATGGGAATTCCCGTCTCCCTGCTGGCGTCGCTTGGGTTCCTGAACTTCTCCGGCGGCACGCTCAACATGCTGACCATGTTCGCCTTCATCATGGTCTTGGGAATCCTGGTGGACGACGCCATCGTCGTGGCCGAGAACATTTTTTCCCACATGGAGAAAGGGAAAAACCGGGTGCAGGCCGCCGTGGACGGCTGCACGGAGGTGGCGTTGCCCGTCCTCGCCACCGTCATAACGTCCATCGTGGCCTTCGTCCCCCTGATGATGATGGAGGGAACCATCGGGAAGTTCATGGCGGTGCTCCCGACGGCCATCATCGCGGCGCTGGTCGCCTCGCTCGTCGAGTCGCTGTTTATCCTGCCGGCCCACCTGGGCCACTGGGTGCGGCCGCCCCGGAGGCGGACGTTCTCATCGCGCGTCCGGAATGCCGTCGACAGGGCGGTGAACTGGCTGATCCACCAGTTCTATGCGCCGATCCTGCGGTTTTGTCTCAGCGCCAGGTATCTGGTCGTCGCCATCGCCTTGGCCACGTTTGCGCTGACGATGGGCCTGGCGGTAGGCGGGCACGTGCGGTTTCTGTTTTTCCCGAAATTCGATTCCGACTGGGTGGAGGGCAGGCTCCTGTTTCCGCGGGGAACCCCCGTCCAGCAAACCAGGCGCGCGGCGGAGAGGATGGAGCGGGCGGCGATGGCTCTCGACGCGGATTTTCGCTCGAAGACGGGGGAGCCGATCATCGGGCATGTATTTACGATGCTGGGCGAGCAGGTCGACCAGAGCGGCAGGCGCGTCGGGGAGGGGAGTCATATCGCCCAGCTGATCGTCGAGCTGCTGCCCTCGGAAGCCAGGGGAGTCAGCGCGGAGGAGATCACCAACCGCTGGCGCGAGAGGACAGGAGAGATAGCCGACGCCATGAGTCTGACGTTTGGGCCTTCGGGGAACCAGCCGCCCGGGGGAAAGGCCATCGACGTGCAGTTTTATGGCGATGACATGGGGACGATCCGAAAAGCGGCGCAGGAGCTCAGGGGCGAGTTGCGGAAATATCCCGGCGTATATGACGTCGAGGACGATTTCAGGCCCGGCAAGTTTGAGCTTCGAACGTCGCTGAAGCCGGAGGCCCGCGCCCTGGGAGTGAGCCTGGACGACCTGGCGCGGCAGCTGCGCGCGCGTTTTTTCGGGCTGGAGGTGCTGCGCCTGCAGCGGGGGCGGGACGACGTGAAGGTGAAGCTGCGCTATCCGCCGGAGGAGAGGCGCTCTCTGGAAGGCGTGAAGAACGTGCGAATCCGGACCTCTTCCGGAGCGGAAATCCCTTTCTACGAGGTGGCGGAAGTGCGGATCGTTCGGGGTCTGGACGCGATCAAGCGCGTGGGCAGGAGAAGGGTGGTTACGGTGACGGCGGAGGTGGACCCCAAGCGCGCCAATCCCACCGAGATCATGGATGATCTGAAAACCGGTTTTTTCCCCGACCTCTCCAGCCGCTATGAGGGAATCGGGCTGCGGTTTGAGGGCCAGGCGAAAGAGACGGCGGATTCGTTCGCCAGCCTTTTTCGCGCCTTCGCGATTGCGATAGCCGTCATTTTTGCGGTTCTGGCCACGCTGTTCAGAAGCTACTTCCAGCCCCTCGTCGTCATGAGCGCCATTCCGTTCGGGATAGTCGGCGCCATTTGGGGACACATCCTGATGGGGTTCGACATCTCCATATTGAGCATGATGGGCATCGTGGCGCTTTCCGGCGTGGTGGTGAACGACTCTCTGGTGCTCCTGGACTTCACGAACCGCAACGTCCAGAACGGGATGTCCGTGGAGGATGCGCTGCATCTGGCCGGCGTTTCGAGGTGGCGAGCGATCATCTTGACCACGTTGACGACGGCAGCCGGGCTGGGCCCCATGCTGTTCGAGAAGAGCTTTCAGGCCCAATTCTTGATACCCATGGCGATTAGCTTGTGCTTCGGGCTGCTCTTCGCCACGGTGATCACCCTCGTGCTGGTCCCGGTCATCTCTCTCATCGGGAATGACGTGGGGCGGTTGTGCTGGCGCGCGTGGACGGGGAAATGGTTGACGAGGGAGGAGGTCGACGCGCATGCTCCCCGGAAGGGACAGGTGGGCGTCTAGTGCGATAAGCTGCCGATCCGCCGGTCCCGGGAGAGGGCGCGCGGCGGCGACGGCGGAAGGACTAGGAGCTTGGCGGGCGTTCATTGCAGAATGCGTCGTCATGCATGACCGCAGACAGGCGAAGGAGAAGGCGTTTGATGTCCTCACGGTTCGACGTGCGCTATGGCGAGGAAGTAGGGGATAACATGGAGGCGGTTGTGATGACCGCCCCCGAGGAGGTGGAGATACAGACTGTTCCCGTGCCGGTGCCCGATGTGGGAGAGGTGCTCGTAAAAGTAGAATGCACCACGATTTGCGGTACGGACATCGAAATCATCAAGGGAGGACACCTTCCCCGCTGGCCGCCGAAACTTCCGGCCATCCTCGGGCATGAGTGGGCCGGCAGAATCGTCGCCATGGGCCCGATGACGGAAGGGTTCGGCCTGGAGATGGGCGACGCCGTGGCGGGGACGAGTCACGCGGGGTGTGGTGCCTGCCGCATGTGCCTCATCGGCCGCTACAATCTCTGCTACAATTACGGAAACCCGGTCACCGGCCACAGGCAGTACGGGCACATCACGCAAGGATCGTACGCGGAGTATGTGACCAACAACATACGCGCGCTGCACAAGATGCCCGAAGGCATGTCTTTCGAGCACGGCTCGGCGGTGGACCCGGCCGCTTGTGGCCTGTGGACGGCGAAGCGCGCCGGCGTTCACCCTGGCGATACGGTCGTCATACTGGGCTCGGGGCCCATCGGCGTTTTCGCCTATGAATCCGCCAGGGCGATGGGAGCGGGGCGCGTGATCGTCGTGGGCGGCGGCAGGAGGCTCGAGATTTTGGGAGAACAGGGGGCGGAGACCCTCAGCTACCGCGATGGCGGAGTGCCGGAGCGGATAGACGCGCTGACGGGGGGAAGAAAAGCCAACGTGGTGCTGGAGACGGCGGGAACCACGGACAGCTTCCGGTGGAGCGTGGATTGTGGCGGCAAGGGGGCGCGCGTCGCCATCACCGGCATTCCGGACAACATTCCGGATTTGGCGTGGAGGCGCGTCGTGCTGGAGGAGATGGATATTTTTGGCGTTCGCGCGAACCCCAACTGCGGAGACGAGGTGCTGGCGCTCATTCGCGCCGGCAGAATCCAGGTGGACCCCTACATCACCCATCGGTTTCCGCTCAGGGAATATCAGGAGGCGCACGATACGTTTGTGGCCCGAAAGGACGGGGCGCTGCTGGTGAACCTGACCCCCGGAGCGTAGGGAGAATGGCTCGAAGCGAGATGAAATACGGGGCGAAGATGATCGCGGAGGCGAAGCTGGAGGCGGTTCCCAACCCCGCCAGACAACGGGATTATGTGGTCGATTTCACCATCCCCGAGTTTACCTGCCTTTGCCCGATCAGCAATTTCCCCGATTTCGCCACCATCCGCATCCGGTATGTCCCCGGGGATAAAATCGTGGAGTTGAAATCCCTGAAGCTCTACGTCAACCGCTACAGGGATCGGGAAATTTTTCATGAACAGGTGGTGGGCGGCATCCTGGATGATTTCGTGGAGGCCTGTGCGCCGAAATGGGTGTGGATCGAAGGGGATTTCCATGTGCGCGGAAACATCAAGACGAAAATTCGCGCCACGCACGGCGCGAGGCCGCCGGACGTTCCCGAATAGGCACGCGGGAGACGCCGTTCGGACGCGCCGGGCGGTGGAGGGGACGCGCGATCATGCCGGAGGACGCGGAAGATGAGGCTGTTTCGCCATATTTCTCTGTGAGGTGGAAATGACCGATTATAAGGTAGCAGGCTTGGGCCACGCCCGAATCGACGCCCCGGACAAGGCGTCTGGAAGCGCGAAATATGCGGCGGACGTCCCCTCGGGCCGTTCGCTGGTCGGCCTCGTGCTGGGCAGCCCGCACCCGTATGCGAAGGTGAAGAGCGTGGATGCGGCGGCTGCGCGCAGGATTCCCGGCGTCCGCGCCGTATTGACGCGGGAGGAGGCCCCCCGCATCCGGTTTGGAGCCAACATCAAGGACCAGAGCTGGTTCGCGCAAGACGGCTTTGTCCGATACGGGGGAGAACCCGTCGCCGCCGTGGCCGCCGAGGATATGGACGCCGCCCGAGAGGCCATCGCATCGATTCGGGTGGACTACGAGGTGTTGGAGCCGGTGGTGAACGGCCTGGACAGCCGCGCCGGAAAGGGACTGGCCGTTCACGCGGATTGGCGGGAGCTGGGGCTGGGCCCGAACGGGGAGAAGAACGTCATCGCCCGGTTCGAGAAAGAGATCGGAAACGTCGAGGCCGGCTACAGGGAGGCGGACCGGGTTTTTGAGCATACGTTTTCCACCCCCTTCGTGCATGCGGGCTATATCGAGCCCCACGCCTGCACAGCGGAGGCCGGCGCCGACGGGAAAGTCACCATCTGGACGACCACGCAGGATGCGTGGAGCATCCGGGCGGACGTGGCCGAGGCCCTGGGCTATCCGGCCACGCAGGTTCGCGTGATACCCACGGAGATCGGAGGGGGGTTTGGCGCGAAGCTCAAGAGCACGTATGAGCACATCGCCGCCCTTTTGGCCTTGAAGACGGACCAGGCCGTGCACATGGAGATGACCCGCGAGGAAGACCACAACGGGGTGAATCCGAGACATCCCCATTTCATCACCATACGGACGGCCGTGAAGAATGACGGCGCGCTGGTGGCGCGCGAACTCGACGTCACCATGGATCATGGGGCGTATGGCCGGGGCGCCCCGTTCCAGTGCAGCAGCAAGATGCTGATGGGCTCGTCCTCCTATCGCATTCCCAACGTCCGGATTCGCGCGTGCACGGTGTATAGCAACGGGCCGATTTGCGGTCCCGTGCGCGCTCCGAGCGGCCCCCAGTATCATTTCGCCACCGAGGTGCAGATGGACATCATCGCGCGCGAGATGGGGATGGATCCCCTCGAGCTCAGGCGAATCAATTCCCTCCAACCCGGGGATGAGACGCTGGCCGGCAAGGAGCGGAAGCCGTCCATGCGCGGCGTTCTCGACGCGGCGGCCGTGGAGGGGAAGTGGGGGCAGCGGGTGGAGGCGAATGGCGAGCTGGAAGGAGAGGGCTGGAGGCTGGGCCGGGGCATCGCCTGCGGATACTGGCCAGGGCCGGGGGAGGCGTCCAGCTGCGCGGTGCGCCTCAACCAGGACGGCACCGCGCAGGTGATAGCGGGAACGGTCAACCTCACGGGCATGAGCACTTCCATATGCCAGCTGGCCGCCGAGGAGCTGGGCGTGGGGCTGGACGATGTGCGCTACACGAACGGGGACACGGATTCCGTGCCGGAATCCTCCGCGGCGTCGGGCAGCAAGGCGACGCGCGCCGTGGGAATGGCCGCCTTGAGCGCGGCGCGTGATTTGCGAAACAAGATACTGCATGTGGCGAGCGTCCGGCTCGAAGCGGCGGCGGAGGATCTGGTTCTCGAAGACGGACGGGTCAAGGTGGCCGGGGCGCCCGAACGCTCCCTGACGCTTGCGGAGGTGGCTGCTGCTGCGCCCGCCATCCAGGGATTCTTGATTGGACAGGGCGAGAGCGCGAAGCCGCCTCCCTGCCCGATACATACCGGGCAGGTGGCGGACGTGGCCGTCAATCCCGAACTCGGGGAGATCAGGGTCTTGCGCCTGACGTGCGTGCAGGACGTGGGGTTCGCCATCAACCCGTTGTCCGTGGTGGGACAGATCGAGGGCGCCATGCTCCAGGGCCTCGGCATGGCTCTCATGGAGGAGCAGCCCCGGCGGCCGGACGGCAATCTGCATGGCGACACCTTCCATGAATACCTCATACCCACCAGCATGGACATGCCGGAGCTGCACGCCGTTTTGTATGACAATCCGGCGGAAGGCACGCCCTACGGAATGCGGGGCGTGGGGGAGCCGCCCATCGTGGCGACCGCAGCGGCCATCGTGAACGCGATACAGGACGCTGTCGGAGTCCCCGTTTTCTCGCTGCCCGTCGGCCCGCACCACATCCGCGAGGCCCTGGCGGCGGGCGAGGCGTAAAACCACATCCACCCTTTTCGGAAGGAGAACCCGATGCCTGTGGACAAAGCGACGAGCCTGCCGGACAGCCTGGGCGTGACCGACGAGATGATGGCGTGTCCGTTGCCGAGGCTGCCTTTCGTCGATCCGGAAAACATTCCCGCCGACCTGCGGGACGAACTCGCTCCGCTTTATGACTGGGCGGTGCGGATGTGGGGCACCGTCCCGCGCTTTTTGCAGCTGCTGGGAAACTCGCCCCCCACCGTGGAGGGGTGGATGCTGCTGGATCAGAAGCTCCGCACGAATCGGCTGAAGACGGAAGCCGGCTACATCCGGCTCATGGAGCTCGTCATCGTCAAGACGGCCATCCTGACGGAGTGCAACAACTGAATCGGGCACAACGTCGAGCTCGGTCGGGCTCTCGGTATCAGCCAGGAGCAGATCAATCTGCTGGAAGGCGATGGGTGGAAGGACAGCGCCTTGTTCGATGACAAGGAAAAAGCGGTCATCCGGTGGGCGGATGCGGGTGTCGAAGTTCACGGCCAAAAGCGATGAGTTCGCATTCGGGGAGATGAAGAAGTATTTCTCCGATCGCCAGATAGTGGAGCTCACGTTCATTTGCGGCATGTGGCATCTTTCCGGGCGGCTGGCCGAGGCGCTTCACCTGGTGGTGGAGCCCCCGGGGGGGCGCATCGAATTTCAGGCGAAGGACATGGCGTAGATAATCCACGCCACCGGATGCAGCTTTATCGTTTGAAAAATAAAGGACCATGGAGGTAATGACTTGAACCCGGACTCAGGGAATGGGGCTACCGCCCCTGTGGACGCTGGAGAAGAGAGCGGAAGCGCCGCCGCCGGCTCCGGACGAATCGCCGATGACGTCGAGCTTCTGGATTTGCTGATGAAGGACGCGAAGCGCGCTCCGGCCATCTATCGCCCCGGGCCCTACTGGCTTCGCAAAACGAAGTCGGCGATGAGTGCTATCCGCCAGTTCGGCCTGGCCGATTTTCGGGGCGCCTCGAACAGCATCGCCACATCTTACGGCGAGCCCGCGTTCGTCGATGCGCGAACCACTTGGAATTTCGGCGCCTATTCCCTTGCCCGGAAGTTTCAGGATCGCGTCTGGCCACTCAAAAGAATGTTCGACACGCAGGTGCGGCTGACGAAGAAGTATTTTGACCAGAGCGTGCGGCTGCGCGCCGAGGTTTTCAGAAACTCGGACAGGGTTCGGACGTTGCTCTCGAAATACAAGGTCCCAGCCGACAGCTGCAGGGGAGGGGAGCTGAATTTCACCACTTTTGGGGAGAGGAGGATTTCCAACCACTACCTGCAGTTGATCGACACGATGGACCGCGTGGCGGGTCTCGTCGATTTGTCGGACAAGACCAGCTTTTTTGAAATCGGCGGCGGCTTCGGCGCCCAAGTGCATATTCTTTTGGAAAACTATCCCGGCATCCGAAAGGTGATATATCTTGATATCCCGCCCAACCTGTATGTTGGCACCCAATATCTCAAAAGTTTTTATGGGGCGAGCGTAAAGACTTACAAGGAGACGAGGGGATTAAGCGCGATGCGGTTCGCCCCCCCCCCCCCCCCCCCCCCGCGCGATAGCGAGTTGGAAATATTCTGTATTCCGCCCTGGCAAATCGAGTGCCTCGACTGCAGGGTCGACCTTTTTCACAACGCAAATTCTTTCGTGGAAATGCCTGTAAACGTTGTCGCGAACTACGCGGAACATGTCGAGCGCCTGCTCTCCAAGGAGAGGGGTGCCATCTCGTTGGTGAGCTACGATTCGAGTCCGTTCGATTCCGATTCTTTGCCGGGCTTTTTCTCTCGGCACCCGTTCGAGCGCCGCGTTTTCCGGACGCTGCGGCCGAGGACGGAGATTATGTTCAGGGATTACATCCACTACGTATCGCGATAAGCGTCTGGAAGCGATGAGTTCGCGTTCGGGGAGATGAAGAAGCATTTCTCCGATCGCCAGATAGTGGAGCTCACGTTCATTTGCGGCATGTGGCATCTTTCCGGGCGGCTGGCCGAGGCGCTTCACCTGGTGGTGGAGCCCCCGGGGGGGCGCATCGAATTTCAGGCGAAGGACATGGCGTAGGCGGTCCGGCCGCATCAGGGCGTTTCCCCGAAACCCGAAAAAGGGGCCGCGTGCTCCCGCTGACAGGGTGACCTCCCCGCCCGGTTGCGTTGTCCGCCGGGCGGCGACGCGGTTCACGATCTCGCCTCATGGAAGAAAATTCGATGCCGATCCCGCAACAAATTGTTCACCATGAAGATGCGCGCGGCCGTATTCTCTCGGCGGATTCGATGACGTATTTTGACGAGAGGGTCGATGCGGATGACGTTCTCGTTGGAGGTTCCTACGCTGCGCGAATGACGATTGCCTGGGCGATGCGCTTGGGCGTGAAAGCGGTGGTCGCCCATGCTGCGGGAGTTGGCAAGGATGATGCGGGTATCAGCGGTCTCTGCCTGGCCGAGGAGCACCATGTGCCTGCGCTGGCGTGCGAGACGATGTCGGCGAAACTCGCGGTAGGAAAATCTGTCTATGAGGGAAAAGTCGGTCACGCGAATCAAACGGCCCGCGCACTGGGCGTCGAAATTGGCCAGCCGGTAGCGGAGGCCTCGAACTGCCTGCTCAATGCCAAGGCGGGCCAAAAAATAATTATCGAAGAGAGTCTGGATGATTCCATTTATGAACTGGAAAATTCTCCTGGCGGCAATATCCGCGCTTCATGGGGAATTCCTGTCTTGCGCTCCATCAAGGAACCCAGGCCCGATGATGTCTTCATACAGGCCTCCCATTGCGGGCTGACGCTCGTGGGGCCTGTCGTGCAGCTCTGTCTGAAGGGCGTCATTGCGAACGACGCTGGCCGGGGGAAGGATGATTCCGGCATCGCTTCGTTTCCCCATCTGGCGCGAGAGGGAATCGCGGCAGCTGCGGTTGGCGCCATGAGCGCGCGCATCGGCGATGTGAAGAGCACCTGGGTGGATGGCGTCATTTCGTGCATGAACGCGGTGGCTGAGGAGCGCGGGGTGCAAGAGGGGATGCGGACCCGGGAGGCGGCTATCGCCATGTTGCGCGTTTGAAATTTGTTCGGGTGAATCCCTCGGAGAGTCTTTCAGCAGGCCGGACTGGTGGAGGTGAGGGGATTCGAACCCCTGACCTCGTGGGTGCGATCCACGCGCTCTCCCATCTGAGCTACACCCCCACAAAAGGAACCTGAAGGTAGGCGAAGGGGCCTCGGGTGTCAAGTCAAAAATGGTGAGAGCCGATGGAAACTCCCCCTAGGAGATCCCATCGGCTCTCGGTCTGCCGCAGAGTCCGCCCGTTTCCCCCGCGGCAGAAGAACATCGGAAGTTCGGTTTTTGGTGAGAGCCGGGGAATCACCCTCCGAGGATTCTTCCCCGGCTCTCGTCCCGTCGCAGAGTCCGCCCGTTTCCCCCGCGACGGGTAATCGTTATGGATTCCTCAGGAACACCCGCTCGTCGCACCGCAGGTCACGCATTTCAGGCATGTGCCGTTTCTCACCAGGGTGAACGAACCGCAATCGCCGCACGCCTCGCCTTCGTAGCCCTTCGCGCGGGCCTCCTCGATGCGCCGCGAATCCACGGCGAAGCCCGCCCCTGCCAGAGGCGCCGCCGAAGTCCCCATGGCGCCTTCCGGGTTGGCGGCATTCTCATAATCCAGACTCACGCGGTCGCTGCGCGGGACGATCGCCTCCGGGCCCGGGATGATGGTTTGAATCTCTTCCTCCTCGGCGTCGAATTCCGGAACCTCCTCCTCCGGTCTCCCGATGGTGTCGCTCCGGAGGTCCTCTGACACCACCTGCGCCAGGTCGTTGCGCCCCAGATAGGAGACGGCCAGCTCGCGGAAGATATAATCAATGATGGACGTGCTCATCTTGATGTGCGGGTTGCCCGAGACCGTGCCGCCCGGCTCGAAGCGCGTGAAGATGAAGGCGTCCACGAACTCATCGAGGGGCACGCCGTGCTGGAGGCCCAGCGAAATGGCGATGGCGAAGCAATTCATCAGACTGCGGAAGGCGGCGCCCTCTTTGTGCATGTCTATGAAAATTTCGCCGATGGAGCCGTCTTCGTATTCCCCGGTTCTGAGATACACCTTGTGGCCGCCGACGACGGCTTTCTGGGTATATCCGCTGCGGCGCGTAGGCAGCTTGCGCCTTTGGGACTGGTAGATGATTCGGCGCACGATCTTCTGGGCGACTCTGACCGGCGCGTTTTGCGCAGCTACGTTTTCTTCGCCGATCTCATCGAAAAGTTCCGCCTCGCCTTGTGCGGAAAGCGGCTGGCTGAGTTTGGAGCCGTCGCGGTAGATGGTGATGGCCTTCGTCATCTGCCGCCACGATTCACGATACAGGTCGAGGATGTCCGCGATGGTGGTTTCCGCCGGCATGTTGATGGTTTTGCTGATGGCACCCGAGATGAAGGGCTGCGCCGCCGCCATCATCCGGACATGGGCCATCGGACGTATGAAGCGCTTGCCCTCGCGGCCGCACTTGTTCGCGCAATCAAAAACGGGCAGATGCCCTGCTTTGAGGTGAGGCGCTCCCTCGAGCGTCATTTTTCCGCAAACGAAATCGTTCGCCTCGCTGATTTGCCGGGGGGTGAAGCCAATCGCTTCGAGCAAATTCAGGTTCCAGTCGGCGAGTTGCGCCTCGTCGAGCCCCAATTCCTCGCGACAGAATTTCTCGCCAAGGGAGTATTTGTTGAAGGCGAACTGAATCTCGAACGCCCCCTCGAGTGCGGCTTCCACCTTCTCGAGCGCCCTGGCCGTAAATCCTTTGCGATGCAGGGACTTCGGGTTGATATGGGGCGCGTTCGTGAGGGTGCCGCGCCCTCGGCAGTAGGCGACGATTTCGCGAATCTCCTCCTCGCCGTAGCCCATATGGCGCAAGGCAACGGGAACGGACTGGTTGATGATCTTGAAATAACCGCCGCCCGCCAGTTTTTTGAATTTCACCAGGGCGAAGTCCGGCTCGATTCCCGTCGTGTCGCAATCCATCACCAGGCCGATGGTGCCCGTCGGTGCGATGCCGGTGGTCTGCGCGTTCCGGTAGCCGTTCCGGTAGCCGACGTCCAGGGCGTCATCCCAGGCCTCGCGCGCCGCGTTCAGAAGGTAGGGCGGGCAGACTTTCTCGGAGATTCCTCTCGGGGCTTTGGAGAGCATCTCGTATTCCGCCTCGGGCGCCGCGTAAGCCGCCCGGCGGTGGTTTCGGAGAACCCGCAGCATGGGCTCCCGGTTATCGCGATACCTTGCGAACGCTCCCAGCTCTCCCGCCATCTCGGCACTGGCGGCGTAGGAGCGGCCCGTCATGATGGAGGTGAGGGCGCCGCACCACGCTTCCGCTTCCGGCGAATCATACGGAATGCCGAGAACCATCAGCAAGGTGCCCAGATTCGCGTATCCAAGCCCCAGGGTGCGATACTCAAAGGAGCGCTTGGCGATTGCCTCGCTGGGGAATTGCGCCATCAGCACGGAAATTTCGAGGACGATCGTCAACAGGCGAATGGCGTGGCGGTAGTCTTCCACCTGGAAGAGTTTCGCTTCGACGTCGAGGAACTTCATGAGATTCATGGATGCGAGATTGCACGCGGTATCGTCCAGGAACATGTACTCCGCGCAGGGATTGGAGCCGTTGATGCGCTCGTGGGCGGCGCACGTGTGCCAGTCGTTGATGGTTGTATCAAACTGGAGGCCGGGGTCTGCGCAGCACCACGCCGCATACCCGACCTGCTCCCAGAGCGCCTTGGCGCTGACGGAGCCGGCGACTTTCCGGTCGGTGCGCCTGATGAGGTCCCATTCCGCATTTTTGTCCAAGGCCTGCATGAATTTGTCGGAAACCCGAATAGAATTGTTCGAGTTCTGCCCGGACGCCGAAGCGTAGGCCTCGCCCTCCCAATTCGTGTCGAACTCCTCGAATTCGATTTCCGTAATGCCTTGCCGCGCGAGTTGCAGGGTCCGAAGAATATAATTGTCCGGCACGCCCGCGAGCCTGGCGGCGCGTATCGCCTTGGTGAGAGCGGGGTTTTTGTCCGATTGGTAGAGGTTCCCGTTGGCGCCGGGGTTCTTCCCCTCCCGGAAAGCGGCGAGGACGGCGTTCATGTGCCGGTTGCACATCCTGCTGCCCGAGACCAGGGAGGCCACCTTCCCCTCTTCGTTCACTTTCCAGTTGATGAATTCCTCGATGTCGGGATGGTCCATGTCGAGGGTGACCATCTTGGCGGCGCGCCGCGTCGTTCCCCCGGACTTGATGGCCCCCGCCGCGCGGTCGCCGATCTTGAGGAAACTCATGAGGCCGGAACTCTTCCCGCCTCCCGAGAGCGATTCTCCGGCCGCCCGCAGGCTGGAGAAATTCGTGCCGGTCCCCGAGCCATACTTGAAAATGCGCGCCTCGCGCGTCCACAAATCCATGATCCCGCCCTCGTTGACGAGGTCGTCCTGGACGGATTGGATGAAGCAAGCGTGCGGCTGGGGGCGTTCATAGGCGTTGGCGGAGCGAAGGATTTTCCCCGTTTCCGGGTCGCTGTAGAAGTGGCCCTGCGCAGGGCGCGTAATGCCGTAGGCCCAATGCAGTCCCGTGTTGAACCACTGGGGAGAGTTGGGAGCGGCCATCTGGCTGGCGAGAACGTATAGGAGTTCATCATAAAACGTTCTGGCGTCGTCTTCCGAATGAAAGTAGCCGTGTTTCCAGCCCCAGTACGTCCAGCATCCCGCCATGCGATGGAAAACGTCCCGGGCGTCCCGCTCGCTTCCGAACCGCTCCTCCTCGGGCAGGGATTCGAGTTTCTCCGCGTCGGGTTCGGAGCGTTGGAGCCATTCGGGCACGCCCTGCTCAGGCACTTTTCGGGCGTGGGCGGGGACGCCGGCTTTGCGGAAGTATTTTTGCGCCAGAATATCGACGGCGACCTGAGACCAGCTCTCCGGTGCCAAGACGTCCTTGGCTTCGAATACGATCGAGCCGTCCGGATTCGAGATGCGGGAGGTGCGCGGCAGAAAATGGATGCCGCCATAGGCGTCATCGCCTGCCCTGGTAAAGCGTCTCTCCAGCTTCACATTGCTCCCTCCACCCCCCCCCCCGCCGAAAATCGCAACAGAAGAGGGCCTTTTTTATGAAACGGACGGGTCTTTTTCATGAATTTGCTATCGCGTATCGCAAGATATAGCTGCTTGTCAAGCTATTATCACAACATCTGGCTATTATTGCAACATTTAAGTTATTATCGCAACCCCCGTGAGAAAATCGCAACAGACCGTCTGGCGCATCGCGGAGGATGCAACTGAACGACAGGCTGAGGAACAGCACGCCGACCAGATGCAGCTTCAGGCTGGTAGCCGCGTGGTCGTCTTTATAATGGGGGTATCCCAAGTGAAGAGTGCTGACACGCTACAGGCGGACGAGGCTCGGATAATTTAGCGAGTTCGCATGCCATACGCAAACCAGGAGGGACGCTACTAGAATTCCAAGCGTCATCCAATCCCCCGCCGGGCGGAGCCGATGGCGTTCCCCGTTTGGCGCGCGGATGAAATCTTGGTCTAATAGGCGCCGGAGTGTGCCCGCCCGGACGGAAGCCCAACGATAGGAACCGAGAATGACATCGTATGATGTGGCGGTTATCGGCGGCGGCCCCGCCGGCTACGTGGCGGGCGTGCGGGTGGCCCAGGGCGGCGCGCGCTGCGTGGTGGTGGAGCGTGACGAGCTGGGCGGCACCTGCCTGAACTGGGGCTGCATTCCCAGCAAGAGCCTGATCGCCTCGGCCGAGGTGTTCCGCAACATCAAGAACGCCCGGGCCTACGGGGTCGAGGTGTCCGGCGAGGTGCGCGCCGACCTCGCCGAGATGGTGGCGCGCAAGGACAGGATAGTCGCCGGTCTCGTCCGGGGAATCGGCGGATTGCTCCGGGCACACCGGGTGCGCCACGTCGCGGGCGCCGCCGAGATTCTGGAGACCGGAAAGATTCTGGTGAAAAAGGGGGACGGGACGCGGGAGACGGTTTCCGCGAGCAAAATCATCATCGCCACGGGCTCGCGGCCCGCGCAGATGCCCGCCTTTCCCATCGATGGCGAGAGAATCATCTCCTCCGATCAGGCCGTGCACATGAAGGCGCTGCCCGAGAGGCTGCTCATCGTCGGCGCCGGCGTCATCGGGTGCGAGTTCGCTTGCCTGTTTCGGGAGCTGGGAGCGGACGTCACGGTGGTCGAGCTCCTCGACCGCGTCCTGCCGCTCGGGGATGCGGACGTCTCCAGGCTCATGGCGCGCGAACTCAGGAAGCAGCGGATACGGGTGCTTCCGGGCGAGAAGATCGCCGGCGTCGCGCGCGATGGCGGGGAGATGGTCGCCAGGCTGGAGAGCGGCGGCGCGGTTCGCGCGGACGTGGTGCTCGTGTCGATTGGCCGGACGATGAACACCGACGGCCTGGGACTCGAGAGAATCGGGGTTCGCCTGGGTGCGCGCGGCGAGATTCGGGTGAACGAGCGGATGGAGACGAGCGTGGCGGGCGTCTATGCGGCGGGCGACGTCATCGGCGATCCCATGCTCGCGCACGTGGCCTCGGCGGAGGGGGTCGTCGCTGCCGAAAACGCCCTCGGCGGCGGGGTGCGGATGGACTATCGGGCGATTCCGGCGGGGATTTTCACGCATCCCGAAATCGGCGTGGTCGGCATGGCGGAGGACGAGGCGGTCGAAGCGGGACACGAGGTGCGCGTCGGCAGGTTCCCGATGCGGACCCTCGGCAAGGCCCAAGCCGAGCGGGCGATCGAGGGGGAGGTGAAGATCATCGCCGACGCGGGGGATGACAGCATCCTGGGCGTTCACGTGGTCGGTGCGCGCGCCGCCGAGGTGGTGCACGAGGCCGCCGTCGCCATGCGGAGCCGCCTCACCGCCCTGGCCCTCGCCCGGACGGTGCACGCCCACCCCACGCTCTCCGAAGCGATGATGGAGGCGGCCGGTGCCGTGCACGGCGAGGCGATTCACCTCCCTCCCCCGAAAAAATCGTGACGCCTCTCGCGCGGTGCGCTTCCGCAAAGAGCGGACGGGTGCTCCTCTAATAGGGCACGTCGATGAGCATTCCCTCGCCCGAGCGCATGTCCTCCTCCAGGAGTTCGCGCATCGCCCGGGTCACGGGCCCCGGCTTTCCGTCTCCGATGACCTGATCGTCCCACCGCACCACGGGGGCGACGTATATCGAGCTCCCCACGAGCATCATCTCGCTGGCGGCCTTGGCCTCCCCCACGGGGATGTCGTCCACCACCACGTCCTCGATGAGGCCCTCCTCCACGAGGCGGCCGGCGAGTTCGAGCAGCCGCTTCACGGTGCAGCCCGAGAGGACGTTGTCGAATTTCGGGTGGCGGAGGACGCCCTCCGGCGTCACGAAGGCGCAGTTCATGTTTGATCCCTCGCCCACGTTTCCCGCCGGGTCGACGAAAACGCCGTTGTCGAAGCCGCCCTCCTTGGCCTCCATCTGCATCAGGGTGTTGGGGAGGTAGTTCGTGCTCTTGGTGACGGCGTAGAGGGGCGGCTTGATGGGGTAGGTTGTCGTCATCACCCGCATCCCCTCGGCGTAGTAGCGCTCGGGATAGTCCAGTCCGCCGAAGATCATCACGAAAAAACAGGGGTCGGCGTCCGCCGCGGGTATCAGCCCCAGGTTGCCGGCCCCGGAGGAGGCCCAGTAGCGGATGGACCCCTCGCGGCGTCCCGAGAGTGCCGCCGTGCGGATGACGATGTCGCGCATCTCCGAGCGGCTGTGGGGGAGTTCGAGCTTCGAGGCCGCCGCCGAGCGCAGAAAGCGGTCGAGGTGGTTCTCCAGGTCGTAGATACGGCCCTCGACGATGGCCGCCGTGTCGAATATGCCGTGCCCCCGGTGGACCATGTGATCGTCGAAGGGGAGGACCATGAGGGCCGGGTCCGTCACCACGCCGCCCAGATAGCTCGAGTAAAACGCCGAGAAATCGACCGGCTGCGATTCGCGCAAGCCCCGCAGGCGCGTCATCACATCCTCGGCTGTGAGAGCACGGATGCTTTCCGACATGGTTTTCTCCTTTGGGGGATCGGCGAGAATCCCCGAGATGAAAATTTCTAAAAAATAATCTCGTCGAGGAAAAAGCAACGTGGCGTTTCCCGCACATGATGCCGCGTAGGTGATTTTCGGGCAAGAGCCTGCTAGGTTGTTCGTTCGCGGGGAGTGGTTTCCGGCCAGGCGGGCGCCATGCGGCACACCGCCCGGCCCCCGGGGGTCGTTCCCCCGACGGGCGGGTTTCCAGGGGATGGGCCGCGGCGGAGGCGCGGGCGATGGCGAATGACGCTTCTTTGACTTTGAATGAGGAGCAGAGGCTGGTGCGCCGGCTGGTGCGCGACTTCTGTGAGCGCGAGCTCGCGCCCCGGGCGGCGGAGATCGACGCGGGCCGCTTTCCGTCGGAGGTCATCCGGGAGATGGGCGCACTGGGGCTGATGGGCCTGACGGTGCCCGCCGCGTATGGCGGCGGGGGGGCCGACCCCGTGTCGATGGCGTTGGCGACGGAAGAGATATCCGCCGCGTGTCCTTCGACGAGCGCCATTTTCGCCGCGCACAACTCTCTGGTCTGCGAGCCGCTCCACCGATTCGGGAGCGAGGGACAGCGGGAAAGGTTCCTGGGCGGCCTGGCCAGGGGCGCGCACCTGGGCGCTTTCGCCCTGACGGAGCCCGGGGCCGGCTCCGACGCCTCCTCGCTCGCGACGACTGCCCTGCGCGAGGGGGGCGTCTATCGGGTCAACGGCGTCAAGCGCTTCATCACCAACGGCAAGCAGGCGGGCCTGTGCCTTCTCTTCGCGGTGACGGACCGCGCCCGGCGCCACAAGGGGCTGAGCGCCTTTCTGGTGCCAGCGGACGTCGGCGGCTTCGAGGTCGTCCGCAGCGAGGAGAAGATGGGCATGGGCGGCTGCTCGATATCGGAGCTTCGCTTCAACGCCGTGGAGCTGCCGGCGGAAAACCGCCTGGGCGATGAGGGAGAGGGCTTCGCGCTGGCGATGAAAATACTCGATTCCGGGCGCATCGTCGTCGCCGCCCAGGGTCTGGGCTTCGCCCGCGCCTGCCTCGACGCCTCGGTGGCCTACGCGCGCGAGCGCGAGACGTTCGGCGTCCCGATAAAGGAACACCAGCCCGTGGCGTGGAAACTCGCCGACATGGCCACGCGCGTTCATGGCGCGCGGCTCCTCACGCTCCGGGCGGCGCGGCGCAAGGCGGCGGGTGCGCCCTACTCGGCCGAGGCCGCAATCGCCAAGGTGTTCGCCACCGACGCTGCCCAGCGCAACGCGGAGGAGGGCGTTCAGCTGCATGGCGGCAACGGCTATATGCGCGAATACCCCGTGGAGCGGTTCTACCGGGCGTCCAAGGTGACGCAGATTTACGAGGGGACGAACGAGATACTGCGCCAGGTCATCGCCAAGCATCTGCTCGTCTGAGGCGCGCACCGCCGCCCGTCACCCGCGCATCACGGAGGGAGAGGAGTTGGTTTGTCGCTCATCTATGCAACACAAAGCGGCTTGTCGCTCACTTTTCGAGAAAAATGATTGATAAAATATCATAAATTGTATTTTCTTGAAAAGATCGCACCGCCAGAGATTGTTATCAGGGCGATCATGTTTGGCGAAAGTTCCTGTCGTCATACTCTGCATATGCTTGGGGAGAATGGATGACCGCGGTTCACTATCGCGAAGGGCGTTTCCCTCCCGAGGATCGTCTTGACTGGCCTGCGCTGGTGCCGTTGCTCGGCCCGGCACACGATGCCCTGGGTCGCTACGACGGAATGCTCGCCGCAATTCCCAACCCCGGCGTGCTCCTCGCGCCTTTGCCTTTGGGGACCCAGGAGGCGGTGCTCTCCTCGCGCATCGAGGGCACCCAGGCCACCATGGGCGAAGTGCTGGAGTTCGAGGCGATAGGGGAGGAGTCCACTTCCGAGCGCCAACGCGACTTCGAGGAGGTGCTCAACTACCGCGCCGCGATGGAGCTTGCGGAGGAGATGTTGGAAACGTTGCCGCTCTCTCTCAGGGTCATCCGCGAAGCGCATCGGGCGTTGCTTTCCGGGGTTCGGGGCAGGAATAGCTCCCCCGGTGAGTATCGGCGCGGCGCCAACTGCATTGGGCCGCCGGGATGCACCGTTGACACAGCCAGATTCGTCCCCCCCGGCGCGGAGAAACTCGCCGATGGCATGAGCGCCTGGGAGCGCTATATGCACCAGGATACGCCGGATCGGTTGGTGCAGGCGGCCATCCTGCACGCCGAGTTTGAAGCCCTGCATCCGTTTTTGGATGGAAATGGCCGCCTGGGACGGATGCTGGTGCCTCTGTTCCTGTGGCGGTGCGACCTCATCAGGCACCCTGTATTTTATATCAGCGCCTTCTTGGAAGCGCGTCGCGCTGACTATTACGAAGGACTGCTCGCCGTCTCGCGCGACGACGACTGGACGGGCTGGTGCAAATTCTTTCTGGAAGGGGTGCGCGCGCAGGCGGAGGATAATCTGAAGAAGGCCAAGGCCATTCTTGACCTCTATGAGGACATGAAGCGTCAGGTGCCGGAGTCGACCCGATCCCGGTATGCTATCCAGACCTTGGACTGGATATTCAAGCGTCCGGTTTTCCGCAGTGTTGATTTTGCGACCGAAGCGGGTATTCCAAAACCTACGGCGCGCCGGGTCCTGAGAGTGCTTCAGCAAAGCGCAATCCTGAAAGTCGTCAGAGAAGGCAGAGGCCGCCGGTCGTCTGTTCTTTTGTTTCCAGCCCTTCTGAACATCGTCGAGGGAGAGGAGCTGTTTTGATGATCATCTGTGCAACACAAAACTGTTTGTGGTGCACTTTGGGGCTGAAAGTGATCAGCAAACCCGTTTGTCGCTCATACATGCAACACAAAGCGGCTTGTCGCTCACTTTTCTGGTAAAATGATTGACAAAATGTCACGGCCGGCATCGATGCGGACGCGACCTGCGGGGAGTGCGCGCATGGCTTCTCCCAAGCCGTCCGGAAGGGCGACGCGCCTTCGCCGGCACCTGGCGGCCGCTCTCGCCCTCGCCCTCCTCGCTGCGGGCTGCGCTGCGCCGACGCCCGGGCGGCAGGGGGACATCTGCGAGATTTTCGCCCAGCAGCCCGACTGGTACGACCACGCCCGCGCGTCAGCCGCGCGGTGGGGCACGCCGGTGCACGTGCTGATGGCGTTCGTGCGCCAGGAGTCGAGCTTCCAGAGCCACGCCAGGCCGCCCATGCGATGGTTCTGGGTGATTCCGCTGGGGCGCGCCTCCTCCGCCAAGGGGTATGCGCAAGCCCTCGACCCGACCTGGAAGGAGTACCAGGCGGAGCGGGGCGGCCTCTTCCGGAGTCGCTCGAACATGAAGGACGCACTCGACTTCATCGGCTGGTACAACGCGAAAACCCGGCGCGAGCTGCGCATCCCCCTGCACGACGCGCGCAGGCTCTACCTCGCCTATCACGACGGGAGGGGCGGCTACCGGCGCGGCACCTGGAAGCGAAAGCCCGTCCTTCAGCGCACCGCGCGGCGCGTGGCGCGGACCGCTCGGCGCTACAAGACCCAGCTGGCGCGCTGCGATTCGCGTTTCCGCTGCGACGCCTGGTATCAGATATGGCCCTTCTGCCGATGAGAGTTTTTTTGATGGCGGGATGAGGATGGGAGTTGACAGGATGGACGGGATGACAGGAAAGAAGCGCTCCGGCCGATTTCGCAAATCGCCGGCGATGGCCGCCTGCGCCCTGGCCGCGCTCCTGGCGTTGCCGGGCGGTGCGCCGCTTGCGGAGGAGACGGTGATCGGCCGGTTCTCGGCGGGCGACCTCGCCGGCTGGGAGCCCAAGCGCTTCGCCGGCGAGACGGCCTACCGCCTGACGCGCGAGGCCGGCGGGGGCGAGACGGTCCTCGAGGCGATCAGCAAGGGGGCGGCGTCCGGCCTCGTTCTGGCGCGGAAGATAGACCTCACGAAGACGCCGATCCTCATCTGGCGCTGGCGGATAGAGCGCCCGGTCAACCCGCCGGACGAGCTGTCCAGGGAGGGGGACGACTTCGCCGTCCGCGTCTATTTCGTCGTCCCCGGCGCAGGCTTTTTCTCCTGGCCGGATTCGGTGGTCTACGTCTGGGCCAGCCGCCAGCCGGTGGGCTCCTCCTGGCCCAACCCCTTCACCCCGAAGGCGCACATGATCGCCGTCGATTCGGGCGCGGGCCGCGCCGGGGAGTGGCGGGCGCATCGCCGGAACATGCGGGAGGATTTCAAGGCCCACTTCGGGCGGGACGTCACCGAGGTCACGCACATCGCGCTCATGACCGACTCCGACAACAGCGGCCTCTCGGCGCGGGGCTGGTACGGCGACGTTCGCATCGCCCCCGCCGCGTCCCCGGACGACAAGAAGACGATTCCCTAGGGGAGGCGGGGTCTCCTCGTCCGCCGGCGCCACACGACGCATTCGCGGCTTCCGCAAGAGGGGTGCGCCGCGCGCCCCCCGCGCGCAGCCCCCCTAACCCTCCTCCTCGATCGCCTCGGCGACGAGTTCGGCGATGTCGGCGGCGCGGATGTGCTGGCCCGGGTCGCGGGCCTTCAGGGCGTCCTCGAACATCTGCATGCAGAAGGGACACGAGACGGCGGCGGTCTTTGCCCCGCAGGCCTTCACGTCCTCGATGCGCTCGTGGTTGATGCGCTTTTTCGGGTCGTCGTCCATCCAGGCGTAGCCCCCTCCCGCCCCGCAGCACAGCGCGCGCGAGCGGTTGCGCCGCAGCTCGGTGAAGCCGCCGTCTGAAATGTGGCGCAGCACCTCGCGCGGGGCGTCATACACGCCGTTGTGCCGGCCCAGGTAGCAGGGGTCATGGTAGGTGAGGGAGCCGAGCGATTTCTTGAGCCGCAGTTTTCCGGAGGCGATGAGCTCCGAGATGAGCTGCGCGTGATGCACCACCTCGTAGTTTCCCCCGAAGTCGGGGTATTCGTTCTTGTAGGTGTTGAAGCAGTGGGGGCAGGTGGTGATGATTTTCCGGACGCCGTGGCGCGCGAGCGTCTCGATGTTCTGCTTCGCGCACATCTGGAAGGTGAACTCCCCGCCGACGCGCCGCGCCGGGTCGCCCGTGCACACCTCCTCGGGCCCCAGGATGGCGAAGTCCACGCCGGCTGCGGCGAGAACCTTCACCATCGCCCGCGAGACCGCGATGTTGCGGTCGATCATCGAGCCCGTGCAGCCCACCCAGTAGAGATATTCCGCCCGCTCGCCCTCGGCGAGGACTTTGACGTTCAGCCCCTCGTACCACTCCTCGCGATTGTGCTGGGCGCCCACCCAGGGGTGGAGGCGCTCGTCCATCGACTTGAGGAGCTGGCGCGCGTCCTCGCTCGTCTTCGACTCCATCATCACGAGGTAGCGGCGCATATCCACCATCTTGGGGATGTGCTCGATGAATACGGGGCACTCCTGCTGGCAGGCGCCGCAGGTGCGGCAGCCCCAGAGCTCCTCCTCCAGGACGGCGGGTCTGTCCGCAGGCTCGCCGAACAGGGGCGGCCCCTCCGCTCCGCCTTCTTCCGCTCCCTCTCCCGCGCGCGCGGACGCCCGCCCGCCCGCCTCGGTGAGGTGCGCCTTCATGTCCTGAATCAGCTTGCGGGGGCTGAGCGGCACCCCGCTCATGTAGGCGGGGCAGACGTCCTGGCAGCGTCCGCAGTTCGTGCAGGCGTCCAGATCGAGCAGGTTCTTCCAGGTGTATCCCTCGATTTTCTCCACGCCCAGGGTTTCGAGCGCCTCCGGGTCCGACTCCATCGCCGCCTCGATGTCGATGAAGCGGAGCTTGCCGCTGGGCTCCAGGTTTCTGCAGAAGGTGTTCAGCAGGCCGTACCAGATGTGGTTGAACTTCCCGAAGCCCATGTAGCCCAGCAGGACGAACGCGGTGATGGCGTGAAACCACCAGTTGAAGCGGTGGAGGGATTCGAGCGTCTGCACGCTCAGCCCCTGAACCGCCAGGGCGATGGCGTAGCCGCCCGGCGACCAGGGCGCCCAGTCCGGGTGCTGCCGGAGTTCCGTCGCCGCGATGCGCAGCCCCTCCACGACGAAGCCCTGCACGAACACCAGCAGGAGCAGCCACAGCGCGAGGTAGTCGTCGAGCACGGAGTTCATGCGCTCGGGCCGCACCACGAGGCGCCGCCAGAGAGCCATCAGGATGCCGACGATCCCCAGAAGCCCGAACCCGTCGCTGAGCAGGGAATAGCCGAGGTAGAGGTTTCCGCGGAGATAGTGAATCCCCGTCCACTCCTGGACGGCTATCATCGTCGTGGCGATGAGTTCGGCGAAAAAGCCGTAGAAGATGAACAGGTGCATGAGGCCGGGGTAGGCGTCGCGCAGCATGCGGCGATGCAGCAGGAGCTCGTCGAGCACCCCCCAGAGGCGCCGGCCCGGGTTGTCGAGCCGCGCCTCGCCCCCGCCCAGCCTCCACAGGCGCGCGCGCTGGTAGATGCCGTAGGACATCACGCCGATCGCCGCGGCGGCGAGGAGGTAGACGAGGGGGCCTAAGACGATGTTCCAGTAAATCTCCCGGGTGGGTTCCATGTGGGAGTCCTGTGCGGGGGGCGGGGGTGTCGGGACGCTCGTCCATCCGGTGCGTTTTGCGGAGGGTACGCAAACCCGGCGGAAAAGTCGATCTCCCTCTCCGACGTTCCTGTTTGAAACGCGGCCTCTTTTTCGGAATAATCCGGGAAGGCGATAATGGGTTTGTCGCCTTTTGCCTGGAAAGAGGAATGAACGGAGTCGGTATGAAACCCCATTACTTGCGAGAGGTTGATAGGGGCAATGTCATTAAGTCGGGATTTGCGCAGAGCAAGGAAACAGAAGAAGGACGAATTTTATACGCAATTAACGGATATTGAGAAAGAGTTGAAACACTACAAAAAACATTTTCAAGGCAAAGTCGTTTATTGTAACTGCGACGATCCGACCGTGAGCAACTTCTTCCAGTATTTTTGGTTGAACTTTGACCGACTCGGTCTCAAAAAATTGATCACAACTTGCTACAAGAGCCGGAACCACGAACTTTTCAGTCGGCATGATCAGGAAAAGTCCCTTGGCATAGAACTTGCTAGAGAGAGAGAGAGAGAGAGAGAGAGAATTCTCCGTATAAACTGCCTGCCATCAACGTATTTCATCTGAAAGGCGACGGGGACTTCAGAAGTCAAGAGTCTATCGAATTACTGCAGCAGGCCGACGTCGTCGTTACAAACCCGCCTTTTTCCCTGTTCCGTGAATATGTCGCTCAACTGATTGAATACGACAAGAAATTCTTGATATTGGGCGATCAAAACGCAATTACTTATGGGGATATATTCCCACTCCTCAAAGAAAAAAGAATATGGCTGGGTGTTGATAATGGCGGAACCAAATGGTTCGAGGTGAATCCCGATTACGAAATCAAAACAGAGAGCAGAAAAAAAACGGAAAATGGCAAAAAATATTTTAGCATGGGTAGAATTATGTGGTTCACGAATCTCGATTTCAAACAACGCCATGAAGACTTGATTCTCTACAAGCGATACGCACCGGAAGAATACCCTAGGTACGACAATTACGACGCCATCAACGTGGATAGAACCAAGGAAATTCCGATGGATTACAGGGGAGCTATGGGGGTGCCCATCACCTTTTTAGACAAGCACAATCCAGATCAGTTTGAAATCATCGGGATGGATAGTCCTCTCGTAAAAAAACTAACCGGCAAGCAAAGCCGTTTCAGAATCAATGGCAAAACGATTTACGCGCGAATTGTGATTCGTCACAGGGGATTGTGATCATGAAAGTCGAACTGAAAGACATCACGGTTGCAGAACTCGTGGAAGGCTATCAGGACGATAGAGAAGGCGGCGTAGTCGGCTATGGCGGGAAACTGGACATTCGCCCTCCGTTCCAGCGCGAATTTGTTTATAAAGATAAACAACGCGACGCCGTAATCGACACGATCACAAAAGGGTTTCCCTTGAACGTGATGTATTGGGCGGTTCGCGATGACGGAACTTTTGAGATCATTGACGGCCAGCAGCGCACCATCTCTATCGCGCAATATGTAGCAGGGGATTTCTCGTTCGAAAACCTGTATTTCCATAATCTTCCGGAAGACAGGCGGAGACGAATACTTGATTACGAACTTATGGTCTACGTCTGTAGCGGTGCGGACAGTGAAAAGCTGAAGTGGTTTCAAATCGTCAATATCGCGGGGGAGAAGTTGACCGACCAGGAACTTCGCAACGCGGTGTACGCCGGCTCGTGGGTTTCGGACGCGAAAAGGTATTTCAGCAGAAGAGGTTGCTCGGCAGACGGCATAGGAAGTGATTACCTGAAAGGGTCGTCCATACGGCAAGATTATCTGGAGACGGCCATCAGGTGGATAAGCAATAACGAAATTGAAGAATACATGGGGAAACGCCAGCATGATTCTAGTGCCGTTTGTTTATGGAGTTATTTCCGAGCAGTAATCGACTGGGTTGAGGCGACTTTCACAGAGAAACGAAAGCAGATGCAAGGCGTAGATTGGGGGAGTCTATACAACGCCCATAAGGACAAAAAACTCGACCCGGACGCGATTGAGACTGAAACTGCCGAACTGGTTCTGGACGATGACGTCGGAAACAAGTCAGGCATATATCCGTATATTCTCACCCGTGAAGAGAAGCATTTAAATATTCGCGCTTTCTCGAAAGCAATGAAGCAAAAGGTGTATGAGAAGCAATCCCGCCAATGCGCGAAATGCCATAAGGAATGTGACGACATTTCGGAAATGGAAGCGGACCATATAACGCCCTGGGTCGAGGGCGGAAGAACCGACGAAGGGAACTGCCAGATGCTATGCAAAGAATGTAACCGCAGAAAATCGGATAGATAAGTCAGGCGCCTGTAAGCGTCCATCGTATTCCAGACCCGCGCAAACGCAGTATGCCTGTTTGAAACGCGGCCTTTTTTTCGGAATAATCATAATCGGCGGCCGGGAGCTTCTCGGGAGGCCGCGCGATCGGACGGAGGCGGCGGGCAATGAGCGAGCGGAAAATACGGGTGCTGGTCGGCAAGGCCGGGCTGGACGGGCACGACAGGGGCGCCAAGGTCGTCGCGCGCGCCCTGCGGGACGCCGGCATGGAGGTGATCTACACGGGCATTCGCCAGACGCCCGAGCAAATCGCCTCGGCCGCCATGCAGGAGGACGTGGACTGCGTGGGACTCTCGATTCTCTCCGGTGCGCACAACCACCTGTTTCCCAGAATCCGCGAACTCCTGGACGGTCAGGGGATGGAGGACGTTCTCCTGTTCGGGGGCGGCATCGTGCCCGACGAGGACATTCCTGCCCTCAAGGAGAAGGGCGTGGACGAGATTTTCACCCCCGGGGCCACGATGGAGGATATCGTCGCCTACGTGCGCGCGAGGGCGGGCGGTCCCAGGGCGGACGCCTAGGGAGGCGCGTCGGCGCGGTTTTTCGGCGGCCTCCCGGCCGCGCGCCGGTTGCCGCGCGGACGCCGAACCCTTATACTGGTGCGCGGGATTGAACGGCGCTGTGCGCCATCCTCGAAAATGTGCGGGGTGCAGGGAGTGAAGAGTTACTCGTTCATGGGATTGGCGGTCTGCCTGCTGCTCGTCTCCGCTTGCCAGCGCAGGCCGATAGAAGACGCCGTCAAGGGCGCTCTTCCGCCCGCGGAGGAGAACGTGGTCGTCCAATCCTACTGCCAGAGCTGCCATGTGCACGAGAAGTTCCGCGAGGCGCCGCACATCGAGCGGGTCAGGCTGCGGTATGACGAGAACAGCCCGTTGCGCGCCGCCGCCCGGTGCCTCGAATGCCACGTCGTTCGCCCGGAGACGTTTTTTCGGGCAGAGGGGCGCATGACCCGCTTTCCCCACGGGACTCTGGTGGACATCGCCGACATCCCCAGGCCGGAGCCCGCCTCCCAGCTGAAAAGGCAGGGCGGGGCGGGGCCGGCGCCCGAGCGCGAGGCACCTGCGCCCGCGCCGGCGAAGAAGAAAAAGCGGCGCTGGTATTTTCTCTATCTCTTCTGAGTCGGGTCGAGCATGTCCCGCAGTCCGTCTCCCAGCATGTTCAGTCCCATGATGGTGAGGGCGAGGGCGATTCCCGGATAAATCGTCAGGTGCGGGGCTACGAGCAGGAAATCGCGCCCCTCCGCCAGCATCGCCCCCCAGCTCGGCTCGGGGGGCTGTATCCCCAGCCCCAGGAAGGAAAGTCCGGATTCGGCGAGGATCGCCCCCGCCATGCCGAAACTCGCCTCCACGATGACCGGAGAGACGATGTTGGCGAGCAGATGGCGCGCGAGGATTCGCCCGGGCGCTGCGCCCGCGGCGCGGGCTGCGGTCACGAATTCGCGCTCGCGCAGGGCGAGCACCTGCGCGCGCACGAGGCGCGCGTAGCCCACCCATCCGAACACCGACAGCGAGATGACGATGTTCCACAGGCTCGGGGCGAGGACGGACATGAGCGCGATGGCGAGCAGGATGCCCGGAAAGGCCAGGAACACGTCGGTGACGCGCATGATCGCCTCGTCCCACAGCCCGCCGAGATAGCCCGCGACTCCTCCGATGAGGACGCCCAGGAGCACGGATACCGACACGGCGGCGAACCCCACGGTGAGCGACGTGGCACCACCGTGCAGAACGCGGCTCAGGATGTCGCGGCCGAGCTTGTCCTGCCCGAACGGATGCGCCATGTCGGGGGGCGCCAGCCCGCGCGCGAGTTCCATCGCGTAGGGGCTTCGGGGCGACAGAAGAGGGGCGCTCAGGGTGGCGAGCAGCAGGAGGGCGACCACGCCGCCGCCCAGGTAGATGGAGAGGCCGCGCCTCATCCCATCCTCACGCGCGGGTCGAGCCAGGCGTAGGCGACGTCGGCGAGAAAGTTGGCGCTCACATAGACGGCGGCGATGAACAGGACGCAGCCCTGCACGAGCGGATAGTCGCGGGCGGCGATGGCCTGGATCACCAGGCGGCCCACGCCGGGCCAGGCGAAGACCGTCTCCGTGATGATGGCGCCCGAGAGCAGGGCGCCGAGCTGCAGGCTCAGGACGGTGATGAGCGGCAGGCAGGCGTTCTTCAGCGCGTGAAGCCAGAGCACCCGCCTCTCCGAAATCCCCTTGGCGCGCGCGGAGCTGATGTAGTCCTGCGGCAGCACCTCGAGGAGGCTCGAGCGCGTCATGCGCATCAGGATGGGGGAGAGGGCGGCCCCGAGCGTCACGGCGGGGAGGATGAGGCTCAGCCCCCCCTCCCTGCCCGACACGGGGAGCCAGCCGAGGCCGATGGAGAAGGCGATGATGAGCAGCGGCCCGAGCCAGAAGACGGGCATGCTGGCCCCGGCCACGGCGAGGAAGCCCGCCGCGAGGTCCACCCACGTGCCCGGTCGGCGCGCCGCCGCCACTCCCAGCGGAAGGGCGATGAGCAGGGCGATGGACAGCGAGGCGAGCGCCAGTTCCGCGGAGGCGCGGGTGCGCTCGAGGATGACCTCCGACACCGCCCTCCTCTGGTGGATCGAGACGCCCATGTCCCCCCGCAGCAGCCCGCCCATGTAATCGGCGTATTGAACGCCCAGCGGCCTGTCCAGCCCCAGCGCCCGGCGCAGCTGCTCGCGCTGGGCGGGCCGGGCCGTCTCGCCCAGCATCAGGTCCACCGGGTCGCCCGGCAGCACCTGGGTGACGATGAAGACGAGGGTCGTCACCCCCCACAGGACGGGGATGAGGAGCAGGAAGCGCTTGAGGATGAACTTTCGCATCGTCATCTGCCGTTCCGCCGCACCCCCGGGGAGAGCGTGGCCCGCGCCAGCGAGATGAGGTCCTCGTCCGGGAACACCCGATAGCCCGATATGCGCGCGTCGAAGACCGCCACGTTCACGCTGTGCCAGAGGTGGATGTAGGGGAGTGCGCGGCCGAGAATGCGCTGCACCTCGCCATACATGCGGGCGCGGGCGTCGGTGCGCGCCGTCTGGCGGGCGGCCTCGAGCAGCGCGTCCACGCGCGCGTTGCGGTAGCCGCCCCGGTTGAGTCCCGCAGGCGGGGTGAGGCGGCTGTGAAAAATGTGGCGGTAGATGTCAGGGTCCGATATGCCCACCCACGTCAGGCCGTAGAGCTGGAAGTTTCCGCTTCGGATGTCGCCGAAAAACGTCCCCCACTCGTAGGAGCGGATTTTCATCTCCACCCCCACGCGGGCGAGCTGGTGGGCGAGCACGGTGGCGATGCGCCGCCGCAGCTCGTTTTGCGACGTCTTGTAGGTGAGGGTGAAGCGCGGCCTGGGGCCCGGCCCGTCGGGGTCGGGAAAGCCCGCCTCGTCGAGGAGTTTTCTCGCCAGCCCCGGGCGGTGCGCGTAGTGCGGCAGGTCTTTTGCGTGCGCCCAGTGGTCGGGCGGCAGGAGGCTGTCCGCCTCCCGGGCGAGGCCCTTGAGGATGAAGCGTATGATGGGGCGCCTGTCGATCGCGTGGGCTATCGCGCGGCGCACCTCGCGCCTCGAGAGAATCGGGTCGCTCAGGTTGAAGCCGATGTAGCTGAAGTTCGTGCCGAGGCGCTTGCGAATCCGCAGCCGCCCGTTCCGGCGGAGCCGGGGCAGCAGGTCGGGCGAGAAGGAGTTTTGTATGAAGTCGACCCCCCCGCTCTCGAGTTCCAGGATGCGGATGGTCTCCTCCGGGAGAATCCGGAAGATGAGGCGCGAGAAGGCGGGCTTGCCGCCGAAATGGCCGGCGAACGCCCGGAGGGTGACGCGCTCATCGGGTGCGAACCCCACGAACGCGAAAGGGCCGGTGCCGACGGGGCGTTCGGCGAAACGCCTCCCCGCCTTCGCCGCGCTTCGGGGGAGGATGCCGACCATGAGGGATTCGGCGAAGGAGGCGGACGGCTCCTTGAGGTGAAAGATGACTTCGCGCGGCGCGGGGGTTTCGATGCGCGCGAGCTCCCGGAGTCCCTCCGCTTTGGGGGAGGCGAGGGAGGGATCCCGGATGGAGTCGAAGGTATATTTGACGTCCGAGGAGGTGAGGGGCGCGCCGTCGTGGAACCGCACCCCGCCCCGGAGTCGGAAGCGGTGAACGAGGGGCGTGGGCCGCTCCCAGGACGCGGCGAGCTCCAGGGCGAATCGGCCGTCCTCGTCCCGGGATATCAGGCGGTTGAAAATGAAGCGCTGCACCTTCGAGGAGACGGCGTCCTGTGATAGTCTCGGGTCGAGTTGCGTGGGGTTGCTCTCGATTCCGATGACGAGGGCGTCCTCTGCGAGGGGGCGCTTCTCCCCGCAGCCGGCCAGATGGGCGGAGGCGGGCAGGAGGAGGAGAAAGGCGAGAAGTCCCAGCGGTCCGTTTTTCATGCGCGCGTGGAATTGGGCGATGGGCAGGGCGTCGCAGGGAGACTGGCACAGGCGACGCCTCATCGTCAACGCGGCGCCTCCGGGTGGTTTGCAAGCCCGTCCGGGGAGGATTATGATCCGCCCCGTTGCGAATGGATTTTGGTCTGGCTCGAACGATGTGGAGGGTTCCCCGGATGAGATGGAGATGGAGCAGTTGTCGTTTGAAGCGAACCCTTGGCGCGGCGGCGATGGCGTTCGCCCTCGTCCTGACGGGCGCGGGCGCCCCGGACGCCGCGCCCTTTGACGAGAATCGCCCCAAGGTGGGAGACAAGGCGCATGGGTTTGAAATCCAGGGCTTCCGGCTCTCCGACCTCCAGGGCAAGAAAAACCTTCTGATGCTTTTCTATCGGGGCCACTTCTGAGGCGTCTGCCAACGGCAACTCGTCGAGTTGCAGCAAGCGGCCGAGAAGATCCGCGGCCTGCAGACCGAAATCGTCGCCGTCAGCACGGACGATGCGCTGCAGACCAACAGGACGACCCGGGAGCTGGGCGTGCGGTTTCCCCTGCTCTCCGACTCCAAGAAGCGCATCATTCAGCTCTACGGCGTGCTGCACCCCAGGGAGGGAATGGCGCGGCCCGCCATTTTCATCATCGACAAGCGCGGCGTGGTGCGCTATGTGCACGTGGGCAGGAATTTCCGGGACCGCCCCTCGCTTCAGCAACTGATGCAGGCACTGGCTTTCCTGTGAGTCCGGAGAAGGCCCGGGGCTTCCTCCGCCCGCCGCGCACCGGATGCGGAACGCGGGGTTCATGAATCGCGGCCCATCGAACCGCCTGTGGGCGGTGCTCCTGTGCCTGGTCGTGTGTTGCGCACCCGCCGCTTCTCCCGCGGGTGCGGTTGCCGCGAAAAAACGCGCGCCGCGAAAGAAGGCCGTAGCCCCCGAGGCCGCCTTTCGGGAGCAGGTGCGGCGCGCCATCAGGAGGCAATGCGCCTACCCCGCGCGCATGGGCCTCTACGTGCGCTCGGTTTCGACCGCGCAGACGCTCTTCTCCCACAGGGCCGCCACCCGGCGGATTCCCGCCTCGAACGTCAAGATGCTCACCGCCGCCGCCGCCCTCTCGCGCCTGGGGCCGGACTATCGGTTCGCCACCGACTTTTACGCCCCCGCCGGCTTGCGGGACGGCGTCGTCCCGGGCGACCTCTATCTGAAGGGCTACGGCGACCCGTTGTTCGTGCATGAGAGGATGCGCGACCTGGTGCGCCGGTTGAGGCTGCGCGGCGTGAAGCGCGTCGCGGGCGATTTGGTGGCGGACGATGCGTTTTTCGACGAGAAGAGATATGGGCGCGGGTGGCGCGTGGGTCGCTCCATCCGGCCCTATCTGGCCCCGCACGGGGCGTTGTCCCTGAATTTCGGCCTCGCGAACGTGGTCGTGGCACCGGGCAACGGAGTCGGCAGCCCGGCGCGGGTGCGGCTGGAGCCTCCCTCGCGCGCCCTTCGCCTCGATGCGCGCGTGCGCACCTCGCGCCACCGCCGTTCGCGCATCCGCCTCGGGCGCCGGCGCTGGAAGGGGGGGGACGTCATCCAGGTGCGCGGGTCGATTCCAGCGGGCGGGCGCATGGGGACATACCGCGTGCCGGTCACCGACCCCACCGCCTTTGCCGCAGGCGCGGTCGCCGCCGAGTTCGGGAGGCAGGGGATCGCGATTGCGGGCGGGATACGGCGGGGCGCGACACCGCCCGGCGCGACCCTTCTCGCGCGAAACCTCTCCCCCCCGCTGGGCGAGGCGATTCGCAGGCTGAACAAGGTGAGCAACAATTTCGTGGCCGAGCAGATACTGAAAACCCTGGGCGCCGAGGCGCACGGCGCGCCGGGGACCGCCGGGAAGGGGGTGCGGGCCGTGCGGGATTTCCTGGTGTCGATCGGCGTTCCGGCGACCGAATTCGCCCTGGCCGACGGATCGGGACTGAGCCGGGAGAACCGGATTTCGCCCCGCGCCCTGGTGGTGCTGCTCGAGGCTGCCTATAAGGATTTCCGGTTGCGGCCGGAATTCATGGCGTCGCTGGCCGTTTTTGGCGTCGACGGCACGATGCGCAAAAGACGCCGCGAGCGCGCAGCCGCGCGTCGGGTGCGTGCGAAGACGGGCATTTTGCGGGGCGTGCATGCGCTGAGCGGATACGCCGCCGCCGAAAACGGGGAAACCCTCGCGTTTTCCGTTCTCATGAACGGGGACGCCTGCCGACCCGAGAGCCTCACGAACGCACTCGTTCGCCATATGGTTTCATTCAGACGGGCGCTGCCGAATCCCGTGAACGCCTATTTGCGGGGCGCGCGAAAGATGATGGCGCTGCCCATGCCGAAGCCCCACGTCCGGGATCGGTGGCGCAGGGAGGACGCTCCAAGGCCGGCCGCGGCCGGCGGGGCGCCTCGGACGGAAGAGGGACGATGAGGGCTGGGGAAACCATGCGGAGCGACGCGCCGGCGGTTGCCGGGAGGCGGGATGGCGACGCGGGCGGGGGCGTAGGAGGCCCGAAACGGAGATGAGCGCCTCCAGAGGTTCGCTCGCCTTTCCCCGCAAGTGGACGGAGCGCCCGGTCGATCCGGGATCGGCCCGGAGAATCGCACAGGCACTCGACGCGCCGCCCCTGCTGGGAAGGCTCCTCGCGCAAAGGGGGATGGGTGACCCGGCCGCGGCCCGCAGGTTTCTGGATGCGCCCCTGGCGGAGCTGCACGATCCGTTTTTGATGAAGGGGATGGAGGAGGCGGTCTCCCATCTCGTGGCGCAGATACGGCGCCGGCGACCGGTCGGCGTCTATGGGGACTATGATGTGGACGGCATCTCCGCCACGGCGCTGATGTGCCGGTTTCTCTCCCACTTCGGCGTCCGGGTCCCCTACCACATTCCGAACCGGCTGGATGAGGGATACGGCCTGCACGAGGCGGGGCTGCGGAAACTCAAGGAGGCGGGCTGCGAGACGGTGGTGACGGTCGATTGCGGCATCAGCGCGCACTCCGCCGCCAGGGAAGCCGAGAGGATGGGGATTCGCCTCATCATCACCGACCACCACCGCCCGCCTGCCGAACTGCCGCCCGCCCTGGCCGTCCTCAACCCCCGCCAGCGGGGTTGCGCGTATCCTTTTCCGGAGCTGTGCGGGGTCGGGGTCGCGTTCAAGCTGGTCACCGCCATCCGGAGGCGCTTGCGTGAAAGCGGGTTCGGGAGCCCGCTGCCGAACCTGGGGCGGCACCTCGACCTGGTGGCGCTGGGCACGGTGGCCGACGTCGTTCCCCTGCTGGGGGAGAATCATATTTTCGTGCGCCACGGGCTGGAAATCCTCTCGCCCCCCCGGGAGGCCGAAGGCGGTTTCGAGACGCTGGATCGCCGAAAGGCGGGGGTGCGGGCGCTGCAGGCGGCGGCCGACCTCAAGGCGGCTCGCCTCAACGCCGGCCACGTCTCCTTCGTCCTCGCCCCGAGGCTGAACGCAGCGGGACGGGTGGGGGAGGCCTCTTTCGGCGTGGAGCTTCTCACCTGCGACGACGCGGCCAAGGCCCGCTCCGACGCGGAGCGGCTGGAGGAGTGGAACCGCCAGCGCCGGAACTTGCAGCAGGAGGCCTGGGAGGAGGCCAGGGCCATCCTGGCGGCGTCGGGAGCCGGCGAGTCGGGCGACGCCATCGTGCTCGCCAGCGACAAGTGGCATTCCGGCGTGGTGGGCATCGTGGCGTCCAGACTCGTGGAGGAGTATCGCCAGCCCTCCGTTCTCATCCACATGAAGGACGGGGTGGGCAAGGGCTCCGTCCGATCCGCCTCGGGCGTTCACGTGTATGACGCGCTGGTGCGGTGCGCGGACCTGCTCGTCCAGTTTGGCGGCCACCGGGGCGCCGCCGGGTTGCGGGTGGAGGAGGGGAAGGTCGATGATTTCCGGGCCCGCTTCCAGGAGGTGGTTCGCGACATGAAGGCGGCCGGCGCGGATGAGGAGCAACTCGTGTACGACGCCCGCGTCGATTTCTCGGACGTGGACGTGCCCCTCCTGGAGAAGCTGGAGGGCTTGGCCCCGTTCGGGGAGGAAAACCCGAAGCCCCTGTTTTGCGCCTTCCGGGTGGAGGTGGCCGGGAGCCCGGGCGTGGCGGGCCGCAACGGCGATCACCTGAAGCTGCGTCTGCGGCAGTTTCGCGCCGAGCGGGAGGCCATCGGCTTCGGCATGGGGGATTTGCTCCAGACGCCGGAGTGCCTGCGCGGAAAACTCGACGTCGCGTTTTCCCCCAGCCTGAACCGCTGGCGCGGGAGCGCCCGGCCGCAGCTGGAGCTGCGCGCCATCCGCCCGGCCAGGGGGTTTTATTAGCCTGCGGGCGTCTTGTAGGCTCCTCCCGCGCGCGGTCGTCCCGCATGCGGTAGCCGGCCGGGGGGGGGGTATTTAAATTAGCCCCCGGGCGTCTCGTTAGGTCTTCACGTCGTAGCACAGCCCGCGGCGTTGGGGGCAGTCCCGGCCGGGGGGGTTGTTATTAAATTAGCCCGCGAGCGTCTCGTAGGAGGCCCTGTCGTCGGGCTTCATCGAAAACGCGCCCCCAAAATCCCCCTCCCCCAGACCTTTGGACAACAGCATGACCTTGATGGCGCCTCCCATGCCCGCGGGATTCATGATGCCCAGGATGCCCTGCCGCTCCCGCCTCGTTTCTTCTTCTCCTCTCGTCTGCATCGCGTTTTCCGCCGCCTCGGGGAGGCCGGCGCCCAGGAGGAAATGCGTCTGGTCAGTAAAGCCCGCGAGCGTCATGTTCCCGGAGGCGGCCGCCCGCAGGATGGACGTGAAGTCGAGGTGGGCGGTGAGGTCAGTTTCTCCGGGACGGGAGAGCGGGTCGCGGATGAGGTTGTGGTTTCTGTAGCCGCGCAGCGTTCCCTCTGGCCGCGCCGCGTCGTGGAGCACGCTTGCGGAGAAGCCGTAGTCGAAGATCAGCAAGGCGCCCCGCTCCATCCGGCGCGCCGCCTCGCGCACCCAGTCAAAGGCGCACAAGCCCGCCTCCGCCAGCTGGTTCACGGAGAGCCGGACGCCCAGGTCGGAGAACCAGCGGCCCAGGCGCGCGTCGGAGAGCGGCCCGTCGCTGAAGCGGAGCCGCGCGTCGTGCCGCGTCACATACCTCTCCCGAAGCTGCGCCCGCCTCTGCACGAGGGCATGGACGGGCAGGGCGTCGAGGAACTCATGGGCGAGCACGACGCCCTCGAAACCGGCGGGGGGGTATTGCGCGGCGTCCACGAACCGGACGTTGTCCAGCCCCCGAAGCCTTTCCCGCATCCGCGCGCGGGCCTGCGCGCTTTGCTCGGCGAGGCGGTAGGCGATGGCCTCGCGGAGGTCCGAGCCGGAGGAGCGAAGCGACTCGAGGATGTCGAGGGCGAGCCATCCCTCCCCGGGGCCGTATTCCCACAGGGGCAGCGCGGGCGCGTCGCCCATGCGCCGCCATATTTTCTCCAGCAGCGGCGCAATCATTCTCCCGAGCCAGGGGCTTTGGTGGGGGCTGGTGTAAAAATCGCCGTCCGGGCCGACGCGGGCGCCCGGCCGGCAATAGTAGCCGCCCGTCGGATGATAGAGCGCAATCTCCATGAAGCACCGAAAGGGGATGGGGCCGTTTGCGAGCGCATCCGCGAGGGCCTGGGACAATTCCGGGTGGGAGGCGATTTCCATGCCGGCGAGTATACATCGGAAGGGGAGAAAAGGCGGCCGCGGGAACTCCCCTTGATTCTGCGGGGCGGAATATCTATGCTGACTTCGCCGGACGACGGACGCTGGGACGAGAGGGGAAGGATACGGGGCGTCGCAAGGTTTTCCGAGGCGCGGCGGCGGCGCCATTCGTGGCGGGGTCCGGGACGGGGCGTTTCACGGAAGCTGTGTTTGCGCATGTTTTCTCTGGGTGGGGGGTCGCATGAGAGTTCGCGTCAAGTGTTTTGCCTGGGCGAAAGAGGTGACGGGGGAGGATGAAATCGACCTGGAAGTCCCCGAAACCGCCACGGTGGCCGATTTGAGAGAGAGTCTCTCCGGGCGGTTTCCCGTCTTTTCCGGGCGCATGGAGTCCATCGCCGTCTCGGTGAACCGCGAGTTCGCGGGCGAGGGCACGCGCATAGCGGCGGGCGATGAGCTGGCGTTGATTCCTCCCATCAGCGGGGGGTGCCCATGATCTGCCGCATCACGGGTTCTCCCATCCAGATGGACGAGTTGGTGAACGCCCTGGAGGCTCCCGAACTGGGCGGGGTCTGCACCTTCATCGGCAGGGTCAGGAACCACAGCGGGGGGCGGGCGGTCACGCACCTGGAGTATCACGCCTACCCGGAGATGGCGGAGAAGAAGATGCGCCAGGTCGCCGAGGAGGTCGGGGAGCGTTTCGGCGTCACCCATCTGGCGATGGCGCATCGCGTGGGAACGCTGCGGGTGGGCGACGTGGCGGTGGGCATCGCGGCGGCCTCCGCCCATCGGGACGCGGCCTTCAAGGCTTGCCGCTACGCGATCGATCGCATCAAGCAGATCGTGCCGATTTGGAAAAAGGAATACGGCGCGGACGGGGTGGCCTGGGTGGAGGAGTGCGTGGTGAACGCGGAGACGGCGGAACCTCCCAAAAGCTTAAAATAGGCGGTTTGGACATTCTCTCCTTGATCAGGCTAGAATTGCCCCTTCTCGAAAAATCGCGCCGCCGCGCGGTGGCGCTTCGCATCTTGTAATCGCATCTCGCAGCGAACGCGCATGCGCGCATCATGTAATCCTAAGGGTTCTTCGTTTCACGCTGCTTGTGGAACCATTTGTCTGTGTGATGGGGCAGATGTTTTGCCGCGAGACACAACCTCTTTCCACCCCTGCACGAGGAGGATAGAAAATGAAAGTGGCTCACATCTTCACCGCGATGGCTCTGATGGTGACGGGGACTCTTTTCGCGGGCCCGGCCCTGGCGGCGGACGAGATAACCTTTGGCGGGGCCATCTCCCAGACGGGCCGCTATGCGGAGCCGGCGGGCCGATTCGTCAACGCCTATCGCCTGTTCGCCGATCAGCAGAACGCCAGGGGCGGCCTGCTGGGCAAGAAAATGAAGGTGGTTCTCCTGGACGACAAGTCGGACAAGCAGACGAGCATCAAGCTCTTCGAGAAGCTCATCACGCAGGACAAGGTGGACCTCACGCTCGGCCCCTACTCCAGCGGCATCACCGACGCCGTGGCCAACGTCCTGGAAAGGTACAAGTATCCCACGCTGGCACCCGGGGCCTCCTCCAAGGTGGTGTGGCAAAAGGGCAGGAAGTACATCTTCAACCAGAACGCCATCGCCCAGAATTACCAAAGGGGCGCGATTCACCTGGCCAAGGAGATTGGCGTGAAGCGCATCGCCATCGTGGGCGAGGACAGCCTCTTTCCCCGGCAGTCGGCCGAGGGTGCGGTGGAGTGGGCGAAGAAGCTGGGTCTGGAGGTGGTGCTGAACGAGAACTATCCGCGCAAGCAGACGGACTTCACCGCGCTGCTGCAGAAGATCAAGGCGCGCCGCGCGGAGGCGCTCATCTCGAACAGCTATTTCGCCGACGCCTCGGCGCAGATTCGCCAGCTGCGGGAGTTGAACATCAACCTCCAGATTTTCGCCGGCACCGTCGGCCCGGGCCTGCCGAGGTTCGCCAAGCAGCTTGGCAACACGGCGGAATACGTGCTGGGCTTCAGCCAGTGGGAGCCGAAGCCGGCCATCCTGAAATTCCCGGGCATGGAGCAGTTCATCTCCGCGTATGAGAAGCGCCACGGCATCAAGCCGAACTACCACGCCGGAATCGCCTACGTGGCGATGCAGATCACGAGCCAGGCGATAACCAAGGCGGGCTCCCATGATCGCCACGAGGTCTGGAAGGCGTTGCGCACGTCGTCGTTTCCGACCGTGATGGGAACCTGGAAAGTCGATGAGAACAACCTCAACGATCACGAGGGGCTGACGTTCCAGATTCTCGATGGCAAGCGCAAGATCGTCTGGCCGAAGAAGATTGCGGAGGCACCCTACAAGCTGCCGATGCCCAAATGGAAGGACAGGGCGAAGAACTAGGAGGCGGACGTAAGGCACAAGAGAACGCGGACCGGACGCCCGCCCCCTGTGCGCACACGCGGGGGCGGGCCGTTTCGCTCGCGGAGAGGCGCCCGTGGCGTGGGGGCCGCTCCCCCGGATTCCCCCCAATAATTCTTCCCCAAAATTCTTTGTTTGACATCTCAAACAATATGCGTATGATACGAACATGCCAAAGAGTGGAGCGTGCGCGGGCGGTTTCATGCGCCTGGGTTCTGGAAGCGTAGCGCACGCTTGCATGGGCGTTGTTCGAGTGTAAGTTGTTCGGGTGAAGACATCCTTAGTGTGTTTTATCGGATATCGGAGCGGAAGGGCAATACATAGAATTGCTTGTTCACACTTTGAGAGGAGGAGTAGAAGACATGAAGAGAAGCCTGGTATTGATTATCGGCTTTGCCGTCGCCCTCACGGCGGTGCCCTTCGTGGAGAAGGGCTTCGCGGCGGACAAGGTCACCCTGGGGATCGCCATTTCGCAGACGGGCCGCTACGCCGAGCCTGCCGGACGCATGGTGAACGGCTACAAGCTGTATGTGGACGAGGCGAACGCCAAGGGCGGATGGAACGGCAAGAAAATCGATTTCATCCTGCTGGACGACAAGTCGGACAAGCAGACGAGCATCAAGCTCTATGAGAAGCTCATCACCCAGGACAAGGTGAACCTGACCATCGGCCCCTACTCCAGCGGCATCACCGACGCCGTGGCCAACGTCCTGGAAAGGTACAAGTATCCCACGATGGCCCCGGGCGCCTCCTCGGGCATCATCTGGAAGAAGGGACGCAAGTATCTGTTCAACATCATCGCCATCGCCCAGGACTATCAGAAGGGCGCGATTCACCTGGCCAAGGAGATTGGCGTGAAGCGCATCGCCATCGTGGGCGAGGACAGCCTCTTTCCCCGGCAGTCGGCCGAGGGGGCCGTGGAGTGGGCGAAGAAGCTGGGTCTGAAGGTGGTGCTGAACGAGAACTATCCGCGCAAGCAGACGGACTTCACCGCGCTGTTGCAGAAGATCAAGGCGCGCCGCGCGGGGGCGCTCATCTCGAACAGCTATTTCGCCGACGCCTCGGCGCAGATTCGCCAGCTTCGGGAGTTGAACATCAACCTGAAGATTTTCGCCGGGACCGTCGGCCCGGGCCTGCCGAAGTTCGCCAAGCAGCTCGGCAACACGGCGGAATACGTGCTGGGCTTCAGCCAGTGGGAGCCGAAGCCGGCCATCCTCAAGCGGCCCGGCATGGAGGCGTTCATCGCGGAGTATGAGAGGCGCCACGGCGTGAAGCCGAACTACCACGCCGGGCAGGCCTACGCGGCCTTGCAGATTTTCGGCACCGCCGTGTCGAAGGTGGGCTCCACGGACAGGGAGAAGGTGTGGAAGCAGCTGCGCAGCATGAAGACCACGACCATCATCGGTCCCTGGAAAGTGGATGAGAACAACCTGAACCAACACGAGGGGCTGACCTTCCAGATACTGAACGGCGAGCGCAAGATCGTGTGGCCGAAGAAGATATCGGAAGTTCCCTACAAGCTGCCGATGCCGACCTGGAAGTCCCGCTCGAAGAACTAGACGGGAGAAGGATGCGTCGACGGCGAAAATAGCATACACACTCCATTTCGCCCGCGCGTCGGGGCTGTTGAGAGGCGGCCCCGGCGCGTTGGGGCGCGGAGAGAACGCACAGGTCGTGCTGGTTTGGTGTCGCGCATTCCGCGCTGTCTGAGGGTATGATTTCTCATGCAAGAGAAAGCCGAAATCCGAAGCAAATATCAGCTGGCGGTGTTTCTGGTCGCAGCCTACACGGTCCCCTTCGGCATCGGGGTCTATACGGACAACGTCTTCTTCGATCTCCAGTGGCTGGCCGATCTGACCACCGTCATCCTGAACGGCGTCATGCAGGGCGGCGTATACGCCATGTTCGCCGTGGGGCTCACCCTCATTTTCGGGGTCATGCGCATCATCAACGTGGCCCACGGCGAGATGGTGATGCTGGGCGCCTACCTGACCTGGGTGTTCTTCTTCTTCGTGGGAGTTGACCCCCTCCTCGCCCTTTTCTTCACGCTTCCCATCGCCTTCCTCATCGGCATCCTGATTCAGAAGCTGCTCCTGAACGCGGTGGTGGGCGGGCCGGAACTCACCCCCCTGCTGATCACGTTCGGCCTGGGGCTGACGATCATCCACATCGTGGAGGCGATCTTCACCACCGATTACCGAACCATCCCCTATGCTCCCGACGCGCTGCAAATTACCGAGTCCATCGCGGTGGGCAGGAGCAAGATCATCAGCTTCGTCATGGCCGCCTTCATCTCCATCAGCGTGTTCTTTTTCCTGAAGCTGCACCGCATCGGCAAGGCCATACGCGCCACGGCCCAAAACGCCGACGTCGCCATGGTCTGCGGCATCAACATCTTTCATATCTACATGATCACCTCGGGGCTGGCCGCCGCACTCGCGGTGGCGGGCGGTGCGCTGGTGTCGATTCAGTTCGGCTTCAATCCGGAAACGGGCGTTTTATATACGCTGCAGGCTTTCGCCATCATCGTGCTTGGGGGCAGGGGCCACTACATCGGCGCGCTCATCGGGGGGGTGATGCTGGCGGTCATCGAGAGCCTCATCTCCTTCATGATTCCCAACGGCACCGCCATGGTGGAGATCGCGTCCTACGGGATGATGGTTTTCGTGCTGCTTATCAGGCCGCGCGGCCTGATGGGCCCGAAAGAGAACTAGGAGAGGAACGAATGGCCCAAAAAGAGCACATCCGCAACTTCGGAATGCTCGCCGCGCTCACCATCGTCCTGGCCATCCTGCCGGGGCAGATCAACCTGTATCTGCGCTCCGTCGTCCTTTTCACGATGATGTATGTCGTTCTCTCGCTGAGCTGGAACATCATCAGCGGCTATACGGGCTACGTGTCGTTCGGCCATGTGATGTTCTACGGCATCGGCGCCTACGCCACGGCCATTCTGGTGGTGGACTACGGGTGGCACTGGGTGCCGACCCTCTTCGTGGGCGTGTTCGTCTCCTTCGTGGTCTCCCTGGTCATCGGATATCCGGTCCTGCGCCTCAAGGGCCCGTATTTCGCCATCGCGATGCTGGGCGCCGCGGAGGGCACGCGCGTGGTGGCCACGGTGTGGGAGAGCCTCACCCACGGCGGCGAGGGGATCGGGCTGCCCAACGTGGAAAACTCCTTTGAAACCTACTTTGCCATGCTGGTGGTCATGCTCATCACCATCGTCGTGTCCTACTGGGTGGGGCACTCGCGGTTCGGCATCCGGCTGAACGCCATACGCGAGGACGAGATCGCGGCCGAGAGCCTGGGCATCAACACCACGTTCTACAAGCTCTCCGCCTTCGCCCTCTCCGCCATCTTCCCGGCGGCGGCCGGCGGCATACAGGCGTACAAGATTCTCTATATCGATCCCGAAACCGAGTTCTTCATTCTCGTCACCATCTACATGAAGCTGTTTGCGATGTTCGGCGGGAAGGGAACCGTGATCGGTCCCATCCTGGGCACGTTCATCCTGTATATCGTTCAGGAAATCACCTGGGTGAAATTCCCCACCGCCCACCTCATCGCCTTTGGCGTATTCATCGTCCTCGTGGCCCGCTTCATGCCGCGCGGGCTGATGGGCTTCGCCGTCGACAAGGGCTGGGCGCGCAAGGGGATGGTTCACTAGGAAGCGGAGTCGCGCGAGAAAATGGCCGAAGCGGAAGAAATTGCTCTCGATATTCGAGACCTCAAAAAATATTTTGGCGGCATCAAAGCGGTGGACGGGTGCACCTTCCAGGTGCCCAAGGGCAAGATATCGGGCCTGATCGGGCCGAACGGCTCCGGGAAGACCACCACGTTCAACCTGCTCACCGGCATTCTCCAGGCGGACAGCGGCTCCGTGTTCTACAACGGGGAGGACATCGCGGGCCTGAAGCCCTACCAAATCTTCAACAAGGGCATCAGCCGCACCTTTCAGATCACCCGCATCTATCGCGAGATGACGGTGTTCGAGAACATGCTCTCCGCCTCGAGCATGAAGATGCCCGTGAGCGAGGCGCGCGATCGGGCGGCCCAGCTCATGGAGTTCGTCACGCTCACGAAACTTCGCGGCGAGTATGGCGGAAACCTCTCCTATGGCCAGCAGAAGCTTCTCGAATTCGCCCGCGCCCTCATGACGGACCCGGACCTGATCCTCCTGGACGAGCCGGCCGCCGGCGTCAACAGAACGTTGCTGAACAACCTGCTCGCGCACATCCACCACCTCCAGGAGGAGCAGGGAAAGACGGTGCTCATCGTCGAGCACGACATGAACGTCATCATGAATCACTGCGAGAAGGTGTTCGTGCTGGACTACGGCGTGAAAATCGCCGAAGGCCTGCCCGAGGACATTCAAACGAACGAGGAAGTCATCGAAGCCTATTTTGGACACAAGTAAATGGCGCTACTAGAACTCAAGGACGTCAACGCGGCGTACGGCAGAATCCAGATACTCCACCACGTGTCGCTCCACGTGAACGAAAACGAGGTGGTGGCCGTCATCGGCCCGAACGGGGCGGGGAAATCCACCACGTTCAAGATCATCATGGGCTTCATCAACTATCTGGGCGGCGAGATCATGTTCGAGGATCAGAACATCGTCGGCTATCGGCCGGACCAGATTCTGAGGCGGGGGCTGGGCTACGTGCCGCAGGGCCGCATCGTGTTCAACCAGATGACGGTCAAGGAAAACCTGGAGATGGGCGCCTATATCCAGCGCGACCAGGCGAAAATCAACGAGGCGATGGACTACGTATTCACCCTGTTCCCCCGCCTCGGCGAGCGGCAGAAGCAGCTGGCGGGCACCATGAGCGGCGGCGAGCAGCAGATGCTGGCGATGGGCCGCGCCCTGATGACGAGGCCCAAGATGATCATGCTGGATGAGCCGTCCCTGGGGTTGAGCCCCCGCTTCGTGACCGAGGTGTTCGAGAAGATCGTGAGCCTCGCCAAAGAGGGACTGACCATCATGCTCGTCGAGCAGAACGCCGCCCGCGCCCTGGAGATTTCCGACCGCGGCTACGTGCTGGAGCTCGGCAAGAATCGCTACGAGGGCGGCGGCCATGAACTCCTGAACAACCAGGACGTCAAGATGATGTATCTCGGCGGCGGGTGATGGAGTCTTCCCGATTTCCGCAGAGATGCCGCATCGCTCCGCCCTCCTGGTTTCGCCGCCCGTAGAAGCCCCGCGCGCTTCGCCGGAAACGTCATCCCACAGCCGCGAGAGAATTCCGCCCGCCCGAAACGAGATGTCCGTCGCGCGGAGAGCGGACGGCCTGTGCGTCCCGCGCGGCGTTTTTTCTCCCTCCCCGCGGAGGGCGAGGAGGCACCGTTCGCCCGCGAGGAGAGGCGGCGTCTCTCCTCTGGGCTTGCGCGCCCGCTCTGTGCTATAAGTGCTCCTTTGTCTGGGAGGGTTTCGCCCCGTGATCCGGGTGAAGATTTGCGGACTGACCACGGTGGAGGATGCCGAATGGGCGCTGCGCGCCGGTGCCGACGCCTTGGGACTGAATTTTGTTCCCGGCACGCCCCGTTGCCTGGAGATAGGACAGGCGAGAGAGATGGGCGAGGCGCTGCCCCCCTTCGGTACGCGGGTCGGCGTTTTCGTGAACGAATCTGCGGAGCGCGTGGCGGAGATCGCGCGCATCGTCGGCCTGGACGCGGCGCAGCTGCACGGCGACGAGACGCCCGAGGAGTGCCGCTGGCTCATCGGGCGGGGCTTGCGCGTGATTCGGGGCTTGCGGGTCAAAGGTCCGGAAACGATGGCGGAAATGGACGCCTTCGCCGGCTGCGCCATTTTGCTTGACGCCTACGTGGAGGGCGCGCTCGGGGGGACGGGCAGGACGTTCGACTGGCGGCTGGCCGAGCGGGCGGCCTGCGGCGGGGCCCATCATCCTCTCGGGGGGACTGCGTCCGGACAACGTGGCGGACGCTGTGCGGCGCGTTCGGCCCTATGGCGTGGATACAAGCAGCGGGGTGGAGGGGGCGGTGCCGGGTCGGAAGGACCCCGAACGTGTCTTGCGGTTTATCCGGAATGCGCGGGCGTCGGTATCGGAGCTGGAGGGAGCGGGAAGATTGAGCAGACTGGTTTCCAGGGGGAGGTTCGGTCGATTCGGGGGGCGCTACGTCCCCGAAACCCTCATGCCGGCGCTGGAGGAGCTGGAGGCCGCCTACGAGGACGCCCGCGAAGACCCGGCGTTTCACGCGGAGCTCGCCGGCTACCTGAGGGAGTTCGTGGGCAGGCCCACGCCGCTGTATCTCGCGGAACGCCTCTCCGCGCACCTGGGCGCGCTCCGGGTCTATCTCAAGCGCGAGGACCTCTGCCATACGGGTGCCCACAAGATCAACAACACGATCGCCCAGGTGCTCCTGGCGCGGAGGCTGGGGAAGACGCGAATCATCGCGGAGACGGGCGCCGGCCAGCACGGCGTGGCCACCGCCACGGCCGCCGCCCTGTTTGGCCTGGACTGCGACATCTACATGGGGGAGGAGGACATCGGCAGGCAATCGCTCAACGTCTTCCGGATGCGGCTCCTCGGCGCGCGGGTGGTCCCCGTCGCCTCGGGCAGCAAGACCCTCAAGGACGCCACGAACGAGACGCTGCGCTGACTGGACGGCTTCCGTGCGCACGACCCACTACATCATCGGCTCGGTCGTGGGGCCCCCACCCGTTTCCCGAGATGATCCGCGATTTCCAGTCCGTCATCGGGCGGGAGGCGCGCGCGCAGATTCTGGAGGCGGAGGGCCGGCTCCCCGACGCCTGCGTGGCCTGCGTGGGGGGCGGCAGCAATTCCATCGGCCTGTTCCACCCTTTCGTGGACGATGCGGACGTCGAGCTCATCGGCGTGGAGGCGGGGGGCCGGGGGCTGGACACGGGGGAGCACGGCGCGTCCCTGACCGCCGGCCGCGTCGGCGTCCTGCACGGCTGCGAGACGTTCCTGCTCTATGACGCCGACGGGCAGATCGTCCCGGCGCATTCGGTGTCGGCGGGCCTCGATTACCCGGGCGTGGGGCCCGAGCACGCCCACCTGAAGGATTCCGGGCGGGGCGCGCTACCTGACGGTGGAGGACCACGACGCGCTCAAGGCGTTTCAGAGCCTCTCCCTTCTCGAGGGCATCATTCCCGCTTTCGAGAGTGCCCATGCGATCTCCTGCCTGGATCGCCTGGCGGGCGGAGGCGAGGGCGGCGGGCGAGACGAAGACCGTGCTGCTCTGCCTCTCCGGACGGGGGGACAAGGACGTGCACCAGGCGGAGGGCCTTTTGTCGGAGATGCTGGACGACGAGGATGCGGGATGATGGCGGGCAGGCTGCAGTCGCGTTTCGCGCACCTGCGCACCGAGGGGCCGGGCCGGCCTGTTTCCGTTCGTCACCGCGGGCGACCCGGACCTGGCGTTCACCCGCGCGCTCCTGCCCGTCATGGAC
>CBDBZY010000037.1:0-2533 GCA_965213685.1 bacterium | reverse complement strand
TCTCATGTTCACAGAGTGTTATGGTTTGGAGAGACAATAATCTTTTTTGGTACTGGAAGTGGCATAGGAGAGAAGAAAGTATGTTTTAATACAAATGCCCATCATGATCCATTAAATGAAGACAATTGTAACATGGCAAGAGAAATCAACAAACCCCAAGACTGGCATTTTTTTGTCGGAGTTTTTGACACTAATAATAATCAAAGCACGCCCTGGCTATGTTACAGTAGAACAAAATACTTATATGGAGAGTCATAATTCTATAGGTTTCCAAAAGGAAGCGAATGCTAACTATAAAGTATTTTGGGCTAATCAAACACTCGTAGGCGGCGGCCTAGATTACAGCAACCTGGGGGCAAGAGATTAATACCTTATATCCAACATCCCATCTCGACGGCTTAATAGACGAAGTAATGATTTTTGACAAGGCTTTAACACAGGAAGAAATTAAGGATTTATATTTTTTGAATTTGAGTGATAAAATTAATTAACAATCCAATCAGTAAGATTTCTTTGAGTTTTAATCTGTTTCAAGAGTTTGCTTTTATCCAAAATTTGCTTTGGATCAAAATTATATTTTATTCTGCTGATTTGTTTAACGCTCTCAATTGTCTCATCTATTGAAGTAAATTCAACTTTGTTTTTCAGTGCTTTTTTAACGCTTTCTCTTACAACCCAAACTCCCAAAGAAGCCCAATAACTCGGTGTTTCAATTCTTAATACTAAAACGCTTGCCTGTTTTTTTATTGAGTCCAAATATTCAACTATCGGCAGACGTGCGGCATAATATCCTCCTGCAGTACCTCCTGTAACATATTTTTTTCTTCCCGAATAACTTTCAAAATCAGTCGCCGCTTTTATCTCTTCCGAAGGATTCCACGAACTGCCTGGCTGATAAATTTCAAAAAGTTCATAACTGAAAACATTTGGAAACAAAACTATCAAATAACAATTCCCAAGAAATTCTCCGAGGAACAACTCATAATTTTCAATCCATTTGTAATCTCTTACTTTTTTTAAAAGATGTTTGCAAATTGTATCATCTGTTGCCGTGATGCTCCACCTCGTTGGAACAAGTCTTTTATTTTTCTTTAATCCTAAAACTCCGACACTTAAAATTTTATTTAATGTATATTCATCAAAATTATTTTTATACAAATATTCAATTCCTTCAGAAGATTTTATTTCACCATTAATAACTCTGTCTACTTTCTTATGAATTTTAACATTACCTATTACTTTTGCTTTTTTTAAACTTGCTCTCATTCCGTGCGGCGTGACAACTCTGTCTTTTTGCTGTAAAACATTAAGTTTCCTTCTTAACTCAATTTCCACGTCCACAGGTTTGGATGCAACGGCAATATCCTGAGCAATCTGAACGAATTTTTTACTTGTTCTTGAATCAGTCGCCTGTGATTGAAATCTTGAATTTAATAAACTATTTCTTAAACCCATAACATCATTAATTTCAAAATTATTCTCTGCCCAAAATTTTTCGTCGTCGTAAACCCATGCATCTTCTTCTTTATCCAAAGGACTTAAAATCCCAACATTCATTAAGGGATATTTTAATTTACTTCCTATGAATACACTCGGCGGGGAAATGCTATCAAATTTAGAAACATTTTTTAAATTTCTGGTTTTGAAATTTGCTTCGGCTATTTTTCTTACAACTTCAAATCTTATAGAATCATTTGCCATTACAGGAAATAAATAAAGGAATTTATATATTTATCTAAATCCATCTTCTTTTGAAAATTCCTTTATCTCTTATTTCAAAATTAAATTCTTTATGGGGTATGCTTCTGTGTTTAAGCAGGACAGATTTTCTTTTTTTATTGTCGCTTTTTAGTTCAATAATACACTTGCTCCAATATTTAAACAAGTCCCCTCCGACGAGGTTAATCTTTCTTTCTCTGCCTGCTTTTACATCTTCTTCTTTAAGAAAATCACTGTAAACCTGATTTGTAATAATTACGGGAATAGCCTGTTTTCGCGAAATTTCCGATAGAGCTCTCATTTGATTTGCAACCTCCATATTAATTTCTCTTATTTTTTCGTCATCTTTAAGTTTAAATGCTCCCCCTAATTCAAGTCGGTAAAGAGTTGCCACTCCGTCAACAACAATTAATTTAATTTGTTTTCTACTGATCTTTTTCAAAAGTTCCTGAAAACTTTTTCTCTGCTCTTTAAAATTCATTGGAGATAAAAGCAAAATATTTTTTAAAATTTCCTCATGGTTTTCTCCTGTAATCTGCTTAACTCTCTCTGTTGAAAAACCTCCTTCTGTATCAACAAAAATAACTTTGCTTCCTTTTTTTGCCTGTGAACATGACGCGAGTATGCAAAAATTCGTCTTGCCGCTCCCTGGAGGCCCTGCAATCATTGTAACCACATCATTTTCATAACCACCTGAAAGCCATTTATTAAAATCATAACTTCCTGTAGAAATTTTTCCGTTGGATTCCATAGTAAAAATAAAATTATGTGTTTAATAAGGATTGTTATTTTTTCTCATGCTATTTCAGGTTTT
>CBDBZY010000036.1:0-175432 GCA_965213685.1 bacterium | reverse complement strand
GGCGGGGCGCGAGCGTCTTCTCAGTAATATTAAATTAATTAATTTCCGCGCGCCGCGCGCTTGGAGGCCTTGAGCGGGTTCAGCTTCTTCTCCAGCGGGGCGTCAAAGTCCACTTTGATATGCGTGGCGAGGGGGCATCTGCCGCGCTCCCAGCGGTTTTCCGGGTTCGGGAATTTGGAGCAAAATTGCCCTTTCGGCATCCCGATGATGTGCTCGCATGATTTTTCGTCCTCACCCGCCAGGCATTCCTCCACGACGGGGAGGCAGGAATCCCCATTGTACATGCATTTGTTTCGGCCATTGCCCTTGGCTGCAAAATGACATTCTATGGATGCTTCCAAAATTGTACACTCCATTGCGGCTGCCCCTCTCGCCTCGCGGAAAATGGATGCTGCGCCCCGGAAGCCAACGAAAATGCCGGGCTCCATGAAATAGCGGGTGGAGTGTAAGGAAAAGCCGCGCATGGCGCAAGCTGGCGGCGTTCTGGCTCGGAGAAACGCTTGATATGGAGGATACTTTGCGTGTAACAAACGCCACGGCAACATAGGCCGTGCAAGCGGATAGCCTGGCGCGGGCGCGCCGCTCCGGACGGCGGGATGCGGGGGTCGTCTTTGGCGGGCTGTCGATTGACGGTCGACCGCTGCGTGTTATAGTCGATGCCAAATCATCCCGTTTGGATTTTCACTTGGAGCCTGGGGGGACATATACATGCGATTGGTTGTTGCCATAATCAAGCCGTTCAAGATGGACGAAGTGAAAGAGGCACTCGGAGCCATTGGCGTGGCGGGGATGACGGTAACCGAAGTGAAGGGGTTCGGACGGCAGAAGGGGCATACGGAATTGTATCGGGGCAGCGAGTATGTCGTCGATTTTTTGCCGAAAATCAAGCTGGAGATCATATGCGAAGACTCCAGCGTGGAGACGATCATCGACGCCATCATGGGCTCGGCGAGAACGGAGAAAATCGGGGACGGCAAGATATACGTTCAGCCCGTCGAGGAGACTGTGCGCATTCGTACCGGAGAGCGGGGCACGGAGGCGATTTAATTTAGCGGTATCTTCCCATGACGCCATCTCTTAGAGAACTCTTGAAACTGCGAAACGACGTGAGGGAAACGACCCCTGCGGCGGCCAACTGGGAGCGCGGGGCCTTCATCTCCTACGTGAAGCGGACCTACGCGCAGGCCGGCGAATACATTTCCGATGCGCAAAACGAGGGCGCGGGCGGATATGAGCTGTGCGAGGCGCGCGCGAACTTTATGGATGCGTTCATCGGCCAGGTCTATGCGTACGCCCTGGAGGGGGAGAGAAAAAAATCCGGCGACGGGCACCAGGCGTTTCCATGCGCCATGCTCGCCATCGGCGGATACGGGAGAGGGGAACTCTCCCCCTGCTCGGACATTGATCTGCTGTTCCTGTTCTCCGGCCATGAGGCGCAAACCAGCGAACTGATACGCTCTGTCCTGTATCTGATGTGGGATTCCGGCCTGACGATAGGCCACAGCGCGCGGACTATCGCCGACTGTCTGAAGATTGCCAGGGAAGACTACCACAGCGAAACCGCCATGCTGGAAAACCGGTTTCTGGGGGGAAGTGAGGAAGTCTTCGAGAATTTCAACAAGAAATTCGACGCCTACATTCAAAGGGTCGCGAAGAGCTCCCACCTGAAAAACCGGATTGAGGAACGAATGAGGCGATACCGCTCCTGGGATCCGTCGGTCTACGTTCTGGAGCCGAACGTGAAGGAGAGCGCGGGGGGATTGCGGGATTTTCACGCCGTCTGCTGGCTGGCCAGGGCCTTCGGCCTCAAGAAAATGGACGAGATATGGCGAAAGGGCTGGGTTCCGGAGGCGGAGTTTCGCAAGGCGGCGAAGGCGTATGATTTTCTTCTGCGCCTGCGCGCGCAGCTGCACATACACGCGAAAGCCAAGAACGACATGCTCAATTTTTCCGCCCAGTCGGAAATCGCTCCCGCCATGGGATATGAGGACAACGAAAGCGCCCTGGCGAGCGAATGCCTGATGCGCGATTATTTTCTCCACGCCCGAGACCTGCATATTTTTTGCCGGGATTTTTTTGAAACCCTCGAAGACCGCCTGAAGAGCAGGAGGTGGGTCAGCAAAAAACCCAAACTGCAGCCCTTGGGAGGCGGCCTGGCCCTGGAGGGCTACCATACGCTTGTGCTGGGTGCGGACGGCCCGCAGGCGGCCCTGGAAAATCCCTCCGGCCTGATGAACGTATTTGAGTGCCAATACCGGTTCGGGTGCCGCCTCTCTCCGAATGTGCGGAGTTTTGTGCGCGCTCACCTCGATACTGTGGACGACGCCTTTCGCGCCTCGCCCGAGGTGCGGGACAGCTTCTTGCGGATATTGAACGGCAAGACCGGCGTGGCGGCCGCCATGCACGAGATGCACGGTCTCGGCCTGCTGGGGCGCTACGTCCCGGAGTTCGAGCCTTTGACGTGTTTTGTTCAATACGACCATTATCATCGATACACGGCGGACGAGCATACCTTGCTGACGCTGACGGCACTCGATGAGCTGACGTATACGAAGGACATGTCCTTGCAGAATCTGGCCCACATCCACAGGGAGATGGAGCGGACGAACGTGTTGCGGCTCGCCCTTTTGTTCCACGACATCGGAAAGGCGAGAGGGCCGAGGCATGTGCACAAGAGCGCGTCCGTGCTTCCCGACATCATCATGCGCATGGGGCTGCCGGCGGATCAGGGGAGCATCATCGAATTTCTGGTGGCCTGCCACATTGAGATGAGCGTCACCGCCGAGAGGCGCGACGTCGACGACCCTGTCCTGATCAGCAACTTCGCCGACAAGGTGGGCACGACGGAAAGACTCCAGATGCTCTACCTGCTGACCTACGCGGACATCTCCGCGGTCGCCCCCGGGATATGGAACGAATGGCGCGGCTCGCTGATTCACGAGCTATACACGCGCGTGCTCCGGGTGATGGAGACGGGCGAGAATTTGTACAGGAAAAAACGCAGGAAAGATGTGGTGGAGAAGGTGCGTCTGGAGGCGCGGGCGGGTGGAAGCCGGGTCGGGCACGAGGAGATCAGCAGGCACATGGAGTCCATGCCGGACAGGTACCGGACCGAGACGCCGCCCCAGGACATCCTGCGCCATATCGAGCTGGGAGCCCGCCTGTCGAACGGCGCGGTTTGCGAGATCGGAATCACGCATCGAAGAAGGTTAGGAAACACGCTCTTAACATTGTTGTGCAAGGATCAGCTTGGTTTGTTCGCATTCATCGCGGGTGCCCTTGCGGTGTGCGACCTGAACATCCTGGACGCGAAGGTGTATACGCGGGCGGACGGCTTGGTGATAGATACGTTTCAGGTGGTGGACTCCGAGGGCAAGGCCGTCGTCGATGAGGGCGTCTGGAAGAAATTCCGGCGCTCGCTGGAGAAATTGTTGCGGGGGGAGCTGGAATTGCCGGAGCTCCTCGGGCGGAGCAAAAAATATCTGCGGCTGAAGCGGCGCATGTCGTTCGACCTGCCGATACTGGTTGAATTCGACCAGACGGCGAGCGACGAGGCGACGGTCCTGGAGGTCATTGCACCGGACAGGCATGGCCTTCTGGCGCAGATCGCGCAATTCTTCGCCGGCGAGGGAATATCCATCTCCCGGGCGAAAATATCGACGGAGGGCCATTGCGCGATAGACGTGTTCTACATCACGGATAACGACGGGGGGAAAATCGGCGATTCATCCAGACTCAAGGAGTTGTGTGACGATTTGACCAAGATTCTCGAAGAGGGGCGCCCCATGAGCGCCACCGCGCCATAACCGCCATAACATGGCCCGACGGGCCGCAAATCCTGGTTTTGTCTCGATATTTTTCAGCAAAACCACAACCTTGAATGGAGGTGAGAGTAGATGGTTTCAAATGTGCTGAAGATGGCCAAGGAAAGCGGCGCCAAGATGGTGGACTTTCGTTTCGTGGACATGCCGGGTATGTGGCAGCACTTCTCATCCCCCATTCACACGCTGGATGAGGATACGTTCGAGGAGGGCGTCGGTTTTGACGGCTCCAGCATCCGCGGGTTTCAGAGCATCGATCAGAGCGACATGCTTTTGATTCCGGATCCGGAGACGGCCTTCATGGATCCTTTCATGAAAATCCCCACGCTGGCCCTCATCTGCGACATCAAGGACCCGGTTACGCTGGAGCTCTACGGGCGCGACCCCCGATACATCGCCCCTGAAGGCGGAGCAATACATGAAGTCCACGGGCATCGGGGATGTCGCGTATTTTGGGCCCGAGGCCGAGTTTTTCGTGTTTGACGACGTGCGCTACTCGGGCTCGGAGAATCACGCCTTCTACGAGGTGGACTCGGCGGAGGCGGCCTGGAACACGGGCACGGACGAAGGCCCCAACCTGGGCCACAAAAAACCGCTACAAGGAGGGATATTTCCCCCTGCCGCCGAACGACACCCTCCAGGACATTCGCTCGGAGATGATGCTCGAGATGCTGGCCTGCGGGGTCGATTGCGAGGTGCATCACCATGAGGTGGCCGCCGCCGGGCAGTGCGAGATCGACATTCGGTTCGACACCTTGGTGATCACGGCGGACAAGCTCATGAAGTATAAGTACATCGTGAAGAACGTGGCGAGAAAACACGGCAAGACGGCGACGTTTATGCCGAAACCCGTATTTCTCGACAACGGCACCGGGATGCACACCCACCAGAGCATCTGGAAAAACGGCAAGAACATCATGTACCAGGCGGGAACCTATGGCGACCTGAGTCCGGATGCGCTCTACTACATCGGCGGCTTGCTGAAGCATGCGCCCGCGCTGCTGGCCTTCACCAACCCCACGACGAACAGCTATCGCCGCCTCGTTCCGGGCTATGAGGCGCCCATCAACCTGATGTATAGCTGCCGCAACAGAAGCGCCTGCGTGCGCATCCCGATGTATTCCTCGAGCGAGAATGCCAAGAGGGTGGAGCTGCGCTGCCCGGACCCCTCATGCAATCCCTATATGGCCTTCTCCGCGATGCTGATGGCCGGCCTGGACGGCATCCAGAACAAAATCATGCCGCCCGATCCCATCGACAAGAATCTCTACGATCTCGCGCCCGAGGAGCGGGTGAGCGTGGCCCAGACGCCCGGCAGCCTGCCCGAGGCGCTCGACGCGCTCGAGGCGGATCATGAGTTCTTGCTGAAGGGGGACGTCTTTACGAAGGACGTCGTGGAGAACTGGATCGAATACAAGCGCTCCGAGGAGGTGGACGCGATTCGCCTGCGCCCGCATCCGCACGAATTTACCCTCTACTATGACATCTAGTTTTCGGGATCGCCGACGCTGACGGACCAGGATCGCGACGAAACGAAGCGAAACAAACCCCCTCGGGAGCGCGCACTCCCGAGGGGTGTTTCGTTTTGCGTGGAAGCGGATCGCCCTTTGCCGCGGGCGGGCTTCAGGAGCCTTCCCGGTTGAGGGAGTCGGGAATGATGGCCGCGAAAACCTCGCGGGGGCCGTGCACGCCCTTGATGAGCGTGAGGGCGATGTCGGCGGAACGGCTGGGGCCCGTGATGATGTTGACGCAACTGGGCGTGGCGGCGTCCTCCTGCGCGAAGGCGGATTCGAGCCTGGGCCCCAGCGCGGAGAGGTGCGGCAGGATGTTCTTCTCCGGAATGAGGGCGAGGTGGTTTTCCGGCAACAGGGAGTGCAGGCGCGGGCGGCCGGGCCCGCTGAGCAAGACGACGCTGCCCGTTTCCGCAATCGCCCAGTCGCAACCCGTGATTCCGACGCCGCACCGGGCGATAGCGGCCCGGTTGTCTCCGTCATCCGATGGGCAAAACGTTTCGAAGCCCGCATCCGCAAGCCAGTCGACCACCTGAATGGGCAGATCGGCGCTGACGGCGATGGGGTGTCTTTCCCATGGAGCGACCACCTCCAGGATGTATTCATGGACAGCATCCACGGAGTGCGGACGGCGGACGGCGTTGCCCGCCACCGCCTCAAACTCCAGGGCGAAGCGCCCGGCTGCGTCGGGAACGTCAACTTCCGGGACGGCGCCTTCGGGAGTTTTTGGATTTCCGTGGGACAGCCCATGCCCCAGCGCCAGGGACTGGCGCGCCTTTCGGACGACCGCCTCCGGCGCGCTCGTCCGCGACGGCTCCAGAATTGTCGAGGACGAATCGGCGGCTCCCCTTTTTTTCTCCCGCCAGCGTGCCCTGAAACTTTTTCTCGCGATTTGGGGAATGTCGCGACCCTGTGCCCAGGCACCCGGCGGCCCCGGGAGCCTGGCTGCTGTTCTGGGGCTCAGAAATCTCGAAAACACCGAGGCCGCCTTGAACCCCATCTCCCAGAGGAGGGGTTTTCGCATGAGCGTCCCGAGCAGTCGAAACGAGAGCCGCTCGAGGGCCGCGTTGTTTTTCTGGGTCGTTCTCGCCTCTCTCATCTCCAGCAACATGCGGGGAATATCGACGAAGACGGGGCAGGCGTCCATGCAGGCCCCGCAGAGGCTCGACGCCGCGGGCAGCTCTCCGGAGACTTCCAGGCCGCGCAGCATGGGACTCAGGATGGAGCCAATCGGCCCCCCATACACGGAGTCGTAGGCGTGGCCCCCCACCGTCTGGAAGACCGGGCAGGCGTTTTGGCAGGCCCCGCAACGAATGCAATGAAACGCCTCCTGAAACGGCGTTCCCAGATGTCTGGAGCGGCCGCCGTCGAGGAGTACGAGATGCACCTCGTCGGGGCCATCCGCCTCCGCCTCCCTTCTCGGCCCCGTGAGCATGGTGAAATAGCTGGAGAGCTTCTGTCCCGTCGCGCTGCGGGGGAGCACCGAGAGTAGCGTGAGCGTCTCCTGCAGCGTGGGCACGACCTTCTCGAATCCCATGATGGCGACATGCACTTTTGGCAGGGTGGTGACGAGCCGACCGTTTCCCTCGTTCGTGACGAGGCAGAGCGTGCCCGTTTCCGCCACGGCAAAATTCACGCCGCTGATTCCCATGCCGGCGCGCAGGAACTCCGCCCGGAGCTTCCGGCGGGCGAGCAGGGTGAGTGCCTCGGGGTCTGAGCCTGCGTCGGGGTCCACCTTTTCGCGGAAGAGGTCTTGCACCTGCCGCAACGTCTTGTGGATGGCCGGTGCCACGAGATGGCTCGGCGTCTCACCGGCCAGCTGGAGTATCCACTCCCCCAAATCGGTTTCGTAGGGGGTGATGTCGGCGGCTTCCAGCGCCCGGTTCAGGTGAATCTCCTCGGACGCCATGGATTTGCTCTTGACGACCGTCTTGACCCCGTTTTTTCGGGCGATGTCGAGAACGACGCGCTTCGCAGCGTCCGCATCCGCCGCCGGATGAACCCGGACGCCGAGACGCTCCAGATTCCCGAAGAGGGCTTCGAGGTGCCTGTCGAGCTCCTCGAACGTCTTCCTGCGAATCTCTCTCGCCCGTGCGCGCAGGGCGAGAGGCGCGGCCGTCGACTCAAAGGCCTGAACGCGCAGGTCGGCGAATTTGCCGGTGGCCGCCTGGAGAGCCTCCTGGAGAGGAGGATTCGACAGTGCCGCATCCGCTCGCGCGTTGAAGGGCGTGTTCAAATCCGACGTTCCTCGGGCCATCCCGGACCGCTTGGTCCGACGAGGGCCTGGGCGAGGTGGAGCAGCTGGACGTTGCTCTTCCGCCTGGACAATCCGCCCGCGATTTGAAGCATGCATCCGGCGTCGGCGGCGACGAGCCAGGTGGCGTCCACTTTTTCGGCGGATTGAATTTTGTCCTCCAGCATGGCGCACGAGACTTTGGGGAATTTTATGGAGAATGACCCGCCGAACCCGCAACAGCGCTCGCAGCCGGGCAACTCTTCGCGCCTTTCCGCCACGCGGTCGAGACATTGGCGAGGCGCCCGGCTTTCTCCCAGCCCGCGGAGCAGGTGGCAGGAGTCGTGATACACCGTCTTCCCGGGAAGGGCGGCGCCGAAATCCCGCGCCTGTATCCGGCACAGAAACTGGGACAGCTCGACCACCCGCCCGGCGATTTGCGCGGCTCTCTCCCGCGCCCAGGGGTCGTCCGGGAACAAGGTGGGCAAAACGCACTGGAGCATCCAGCCGCAAGACCCCGAGGGGACGACGATGGGGATGTTGCCCTCCAGCAGATGGAGTTGGGACTCCAGGATTTTTCTAGCCTCGGTTTTGAAGCCGTTGTTGTAGTGGGGAAGTCCGCAACAGGTGATCCCTTCCGGGTAGACGGGTTCGACCCCCGCACTCTCGAGCAAATGCACGGTGGCTTCGCCGACTTCGGGAAAGAATTGATCCACCAGGCAGGTGGCGAATAACAGGACGCGCTTGGGCGGGTTTTCCGGCGGGCTGTCAGACATGGGAGCGGCCTTCTCGCAGATGATAAAACCTCTCGGGCGAAAACCTCTTGGGCACCAAACGCTATCTTATGCTGTTTTTCGGGAGGAATACAAACGAGTGGCACAGAGGAGAGGCGGATTGAACAGACGCCTGGCAGGTGCTAGCCTCCGTGTCGCGATCAGACGGTGAGATGAGTGGTGAGAAGCGCGGGAGCCCGCGCGCGCGACCCCCGGGCGGATGCGGCGGGCGGCCTCCCTCCCGTGGGGACGTTTCGGCCAGCCCTGGAGTGGATGGAATGTTTCAGAAAAAGCGGTACGTTCTGGTATGCACGAACGAGCGCGCACCGGAGCATCCCAAGGGAAGTTGCGCCGGGTGCGGCGCCGTGGAGGTTCGGGAGCGGATGAAATCCCTTCTGGAGGAGAGAAACTTGAAAGGAAGGGCGCGCATACTCGCGACGAGCTGCATGGATGTTTGCGAGCACGGGGCGGTGGTTTGCGTGATGCCCGACAACGTCTGGTATGGGGGCGTGAGGCCTGAGGACGCCGAAGATATCGTGGAAGGACATCTGGAGAAAGGCGAGTCCGTGGAACGGCTCTTGATGCCCGAAGGCCCGAGCGGACTTTCCCTGTTTGGTTGAAAGCGAATCCCGACGGCGGTGCGGGACGCGAGGAGAGAGCCGGTGGATGTCCAGTTGAATGAGTTTCAAACCGCCCTGCAAGCCAGCGTGCGGCAATTCGTGAACAGGGAGGTCATCCCCGTCGCCAGCGAATATGAGCACAAAGACGAGTATCCCCATCCGCTGGTCGAACGGATGAAGGGGCTGGGGTATTTCGGCGCGCTCGTTCCGGAGGCGTATGGCGGCAGCGGGATGGACGCGATGAGCTTCGCCGTTCTCACCGAGGAGCTGGCGCGCGGCTGGATGAGCCTGACCGGCGTTCTGGGCGCCCACTCGATGGTGGGGTGGATGATCAACGAATTCGGAAGCGAGGAGCAGCGCCAGGAGTGGCTCCCGAGAGTGGCGGAGGGGGAAATGCGGTTCGGCATTGGCATCACCGAGGCGGACGGAGGCTCCGACGTCGCGGCTTTGAGAACCTCCGCCCGCCGCGAAGGACAGGACTACGTCGTCAACGGCTCGAAGATGTTCATCACCAACAGCGAGAACGCGACCCATTTCGCCGTCATGGCCCGCACGAACCCGAACGCGGAAAAACCCACGCGGGGCATCAGCTGCCTCCTCATGGACAGGAATCTGTCCGGTTTCAGCGCCAGCCGGCACCTGGACAAGATGGGCTACAAGGGGGTGCGGACGGGAGAGCTGGTTTTCGAGGATTGCGCGGTTCCGGCCTCGTATTTGATTGGAGAGGAGAATCGCGGCTTCCACCAGCTGATGGCGGCCCTGGAGCTGGGGCGCATCCAGGTGGCCGCCCGGGCGGTGGGCCTCCACGCCGCCTGCTTTGAGGATTCCATCAAATACGCACAGCAAAGAAAGACGATGGGAAAACCCATCGCCAGGCACCAGGCGATCCAGATCAAGCTCGCCGACATGGCGACCTCCCTGGAGGCGGCCCGGCAGCTCACCTATCGGGCGGCGTCCATGAAAGACCGGGGGATGCGATGCGACCTGGAGGCCGGCATGGCGAAGCTGTTCGCCACGGATGCTTGCCAGAGGGCGTCCGAGGCGGCCGTGCACATTCACGGCGGATACGGCTACATCAAGGAGTTGCCGGTGGAGAGGTATTATCGCGACGCCATTCTCCTGCAAGTCGGAGAGGGGACGAACGATATTCAGCGCACGGTGATCGCCAGGCGCCTGGTGGAAAAATACCCCGCCGGGTAGAACGCCTGCCGGTGCGCGCATCCTGCGCGGGCTCACCCGGGCTATCCTCGGGGCCGGTGCCGGGAGCTGCTCTCGGCGGGCTTCTTGGCTCTGCGTTGGGCCGTCCGTTGGATGAGGGGGGCCGCCCGCCCTCGACGGTCGGTTTCCTGGGAGGTGTGCGCCTTCAGCCTGCGCCGTTCGTCCTGGCGGCCAGGGCTTCCGCCGCACCGTCCAGCTGGAGCCTTCGCAGGGTGTCCGCCGTGGGAACCCCGTTCTCATCCCAGCCGCGGATTCCGTAAAACTCGTCCTTCATGGCTTCCAGCTCCTCCGGCGGGCAGCGCATCCCCTTGTGCGGGCCGTCGGGAATCGGCTCGTGCATCACCTTGTGGGGAAGCGTGTCGTGTGCGCGGGTAACTCCCTCTCTCACGTGGAGGGCGCGCTCCAGGTTGCAGATGCGTTCGCCGGTTTCCTCCAGTTCGGCCTCCGTCGTATCCCATCCGGTGACCAGGTTGAGCATGTGCGCGTATTTTTCGTTGATCATCGCGCCATAGCCGCGCTCGGCCGTGAAGCGGCACTGGGTGATGGAGTCGCCGAGTGCGGTGAAGTTTTGCGTGCGCACGGCGAACGCGGCCTTGCCGTCCGTCACCGTGTTGTCGTGGTCGGAGGCGTATTGCAGCGTGGGGCGGGTGTCGTGGTGGCTGCCCCCTCTGGTGCCCGTGGCGTATCCGATGGACATGCCCTTGAGTGCGCGCGCGCTGTGCGCGGGAAGCTCCAGGCCCCGGGAGGCGTACAAGAGGTGGGGGGCGTCGTCGCCAATCTCCTCGGCGAGGCGCTGGCCCCCCTCGGCGAGCCTGTCCCCGAAGCCCTGGCGGCTGGCCATGTCCTCCAGGAGCCGCAGCATGGTGGAGGAATCCCCCCATTTCAGCGGGGCGCCGACTTCCGACTCGCGCAACAGCCCTTTTTCAAAGCATTCGAAAGCCAGCGAAAGCGTGATGCCGGCGGATATCGTATCGAGCCCCAACTCATCGCAGAGCATGTTGGCCTGGAGCATGACGCCCGGATCCCCGATGCCCAGCATGGTTCCGAGGGAGAAGATGGTCTCATACTCGGGAAGTTTCCACGTCAGTCCGTCGAATTCCCCGCCCTTCATCATGAAGTTCTTGCCGCACGCCACAGGGCATTTGAGGCAGGTGGTGTGCTTGTCCAAAAAGTTCTCGTGCATGTATTCGCCGCTGATGGGCTCGCAATTCTCGAATATCTCGGACATGAGGTTCCGGGTGCCGAGCGCTCCCATCTTGTTGATCATGTTGACGAGAATCGGGGTGCCGTACTTGTGCAGGGCCGCCGTGCCCGTGCGGACGTCCTCGGCGGTGTCGTTCACGTATGCCCGGAGCCCCCTGGCGTCGGCGAACGCGGTTTTCGCCTTGCCGCGCAGGGCGATGGCCTTGACGTTCTTGCTGCCGAGGACGGCCGCCATGCCGCCGCGGCCGCTGATGCCGTCCCGGCTCTTGCGCCACGTATGGGCCATGGCAGCGAAGCGGACCCGGTTTTCTCCCGCCGGACCGATGGCCAGGACGTCGACGCCGCCTTCGCGCTCCGAAATGGAATCGCACGTCTCGCGAATCCATTTTCCCCGCAAGTCGCCGGCGTCCCTGAATTCGACGCCCTCCTCGGTGAGCAGGAGGTAGGTGAGGGAGTCGGCTTTTCCATGGAGGACGACGGCGTCATGCCCGGTGCGCTTGAGGGTGATGGGCCAGGCCCCCCCCGAAAGTGCTGTCGAAAAACAGCCCCGTCAGCGGGCTGATGGCGGCGGCGCACGCCCGACTCGCGCTGGGCACGGCGGAATCCGTATAGGGCCCCCACGGCAAAGACGATGACGTTCTCCTCGGAGAGCGGGTCGACGCCCGGCTTCAGGCGGTCCCAAAGGATTTTGGCTCCGAAGCCGTTTCCTCCCAAAAACAGGCGGCCCATCGATTCGTCGAACTCCTCGACGCGGGATGTCCGATTACTCAAGTCGACGTGCAGAATCTTTCCCTGGTATCCGAGCATGTGCTTTCCTCAAGCGTGCGAACGAAGGGTGGGTGAAGCCCCGCAGTATAGGACACCAGGGGGTGGGATGAAAAGCGCATCCGGGGGGCTATTGCGGCACCTCCATGCGCCGATAGCTCTCGGCGCACTCCAGGCGTCCCCCCTCGCCCGAGCGCCTCGCCCATTCGCGCAACAAGGGAACCACATCCGCAAAATCGGCGATCTGGCTCTTGTGGCATCCCAGGGCTTTCACCTTCAGGTCAAACGTGTCCCGGATGTCGACCCATACGTTGGCGTCGGGAATGGTTGCGAAATACACTTCTCCGGGCTTGTGGGGCTCCTTGCCCTCCGCCAGCAGTTCCGGGAAGTAGTTTTCATTCCCCACGGCGGGATACAGCGCGTCGAAGGTCGCTTTCGCAATGGCGCGATGGTCGCCGTGGTAGCCGTAGAAGCTGTCAAAGGCGTCTTTCGCGGGGTCTTCGGCGATGACGAGTCCGGGCTTGCTCCCGCGCATCACCCGCACGAGCTCCCGTCTGAGGGCGGCGTTGTTCAGGAGTTCCCCGTCCTCGTGGCGGAGAAAATGGACGACCTGCACGCCGACGACCGCGGCCGCAGCCTTTTGCTCGGCTTCTCGAATCGCTCTTTTCTCATCGATTGTCATGCTGCGCGACGGGACGCCGTTCACCCCCTTGTCGCCGCTCGTGGCAAGGCAATACTCCACGCGCCGGCCCTCGCGCACCCACTTGGCGACGGAGCCGGCGGCGCGGAACTCGATGTCGTCCGGATGGGCGGCGATAATGAGAATTTTTTCGTGCTCCATCGGCGCTTCCCCTCGTCGTCGGCGCGGCACCGCGACTTATACCAAGGCGGGAGTCGCATCGCAAAGCCGAAACCTGATCCCGGGGACGTGATGGCGGCGGCCGGTAAAGTTTGCTAGAAATTTGCTGGACTGGAAATGTTGGAGTCAATCGCCGGGTGGCGCTTTGTTGCGAATCCCACAAGAAAGGGGGAGGCGGGAATGTCCAGAATCACGCCCATATCCGATGACGCCAGGGGGGACCATGAGCCGCTGTTTGAAAGATCGAGAGGAACGTGGGGGACGGTGCCCAGTTTTTACAGGGCTTTGGCGCATTCGCCCGAAGCGCTGCGGCACATCATCAACCTGACGGTCGCCCTGAGAAGCCAGTGGCGCGGCGAGCCGTCCAGAATGCGGTTGATGCAGTTGGCGATTCTCACCCCCTCCCTCATCAACGATTGCGAGATATGAACGAACCACAACGTACAGCTTGGTCAAGCTGCGGGCCTGGGGGATGCGCACATCGCCTTGATAGTGGACGGGTGGGAGACCAGCGACTTGTTCGACGAGAAGGAGAAGGCGGTGATTCGCTGGGCGACCGCGCTCACGAGGAACACCGCGCCCTCCGACGACGCCTCGTTCGCGCCTCTCAAGGAATTTTTCAGCGAGAAGGACATTGTGGAGCTCACCCTGTTCACCTGTCTGTTCAACGCATGGAACCGCTTGCAGGATGGTTTGCACAACCCGGTGGAGCCGCCCGACGACATCGTCAAGTGGCAGGAATGGGGCGAGGTCGCGGGGGCGGCGGGCGGTTCGTGGAAAAATCCTGACTCCCCGGCGGCTGGTCGCGGAAAATATCGGTAATAAAATATCTGGACGCGCGTCTGGACGCCTTCCCCGAGGGGGGGAGGCGCGGCGGGCGAGCCTGCCGGGAATCTCGAGGGGCGGGGGACGCGCTCCGCAAAGGGCGTCGGAGGCATCCATGGAATTGGGGATACGAGGCAAAGCTGCCTTGGTGACGGGCGGCAGCCGGGGCATTGGCCGGGAGACGGCCCGGCGCTTTCTGGAAGAGGGGGCGAGGGTTTTTGTCTGCGCGCGCGGGGAGGAGGCGCTGATCGAAACTTGCGCTACGCTCGCCGGCGAAACGGGAGGCGATATCCATTACGCCGTAGCGGATACGTCGAACGAGGCTGATTTGGCGCGATTGGCGAGAAGCGCGCAGGAGAAGCTGGGGACGGTCGACATTCTGGTGAACAACGCCGGAACCATGCGCTCCGGCAGATTCCGCGCACTGGACGATGCCGCCCTGCAGACCCAGCTGGACACCAAGCTGTTTGGTTTCCTGCGTCTCATCCGCCTGGTGGAGCCGGGAATGCGCGCGGGGGGATGGGGGCGCATCGTGAACGTCATCGGCGGAGCGGGCAAGGAGCCCGACCCCTATATGTTTGGCAGCGGAATGACGAACAGCGCGCTTTTGAACCTGACGAAATCGCTGTCCACGGAACTCGGAGAGGCGGGGATTCACGTCAACGCGGTCTGCCCCGGCTGGGTGGATACCGCGCTGTGGAGAATGAACGCGCGAGGCCTGGCCGCCGAGCTCGAGGCCGGCTCCGAGGAGGAGGCGCGTCGCCGCGCGGCGCGCAAGAACGCCCTGGGACGTTTCGGCAAGCCGGAAGAATTGGCCGACGCCATCGTCTTTCTGTGTTCGGGCAGGGCGAGCTATATCACCGGCGTGTCGCTGAACCTCGATGGCGGCAGGCTGAAGTCGCTCTGGTAGGTGCGCGCCCCGAAGCGGGGAATCACCCGACCGTCGAGTCGATGGCGTTCAGGAATTTCACGCCCACCGGCTCCGCGATCAGTTCGGGGAGCCTGGCGCGAAACTCCTTGTAGTGCTCCTCCTCGCGGTGCGCGTCCAGTGCCGCCTGCGTTTTCCAGCATTCGATGAAGTGAAAGACGCCCTCCTCGTCGGCGGACTGAAAGAGGTTGTAAAAAACACACCCCTCCTCCGCGCGGGAGGGTGCGCACATTCCCTCGAGGAGTTGCGCAAGTTCGTCCTCTCTTCCCGGCTTCGGCTTCAGCCACGCGATCAGGAATACTCTCTCGTCCGCCATTTTGCGCCTCCCGTTCGTGGAATCCAGGTTCGCATCGTCGATCCGCGCATTCTATCCTCTCGCCGGGGACGCTGCCAAATGCCCTTGCGCCCTCGCTTTATCGGCGCCCGGGGTATATATTCCGCCGCATGGCCGAGTGGGTGTCATCATCGGGAAGTCCCGAGTTTCTGGCTTTGGCGACCTCGTTCTCCTACTCCATCACGCTCATACTGGTGCGTCGGGGAATGGCGACCGCAAGTCCCTTGGCGAGCATCGTCGTCCTCAATTCGGTGGTGAGCCTCTCCGGGCTGACGACCGCCTTTTTTGTGGGAACCCTGGCTTCCGCCGAACCGGGGGCGCTTGGCTGGTTCGTCCTGACGGGCGTTGTGGGCCACGGCACCGGGAGCCTGATTTTTTTCTCGGCCATCCAGCGCCTCGGCGTGAGCCAGGCCACGGCCATCCATTCGGCGACCCCTCTTTGGGGCGTTGTTTTCGCGGTCGCCTTTCTGGGCGAAACGCCGGGCGGGCATGTCGTCCTGGGCACCTTGGGAATTGTCGGGGGCGTCTTTCTGCTTTCCTGGCCGAAGGGGAAGGGGAGGGGGCGGAAAAATCGGATTCCAAGAGATTACCTCTTGCCCCTCTCCTCATCCGTCTGTTTTGCGCTGGTGCCGGTATTCGCCAAGCTGGGTCTCGCCCAGCAGAAGGCGCCGTATCTGGGTTTTGGCGTCGCGTTCGGCACAGGCCTTTTGCTCATGCTGGCGGCGAGACGCCTGGTGCCCGGCGGCGGGGCGCTCAGGGCGGACGCCGCAACGCTCAAATGCCTGCTCATGGGGGCGGCGTTCAACGTCGCCGCCGCGTTCCTCATGTGGACGGCTTTTGCGACGGGCATGGTTTCGAGTGTCTTGCCGCTGAGCCGGATGACTCCCCTGTGGGTGGTTTCGTTCAGTTTTCTGTTTTTGGGAAACATGGAGCGCGTGGGCACCAGAACAGCGCTTGCCGCGTGCCTCGTCGTGGCGGGCGGGGCGATGATCGCCTTGTTTCGCTAGCCCCCGCCGTTGCGGCGGCGGGCGTTTCCTGAGGAGCGTGAATTTCCGATGTCCGGCCTTTTCTCACATGCCGGCCTGGGGGAGATGTTGGCGATTGGCGCCTCGCTCTCCTATTCGGTATCCCTCATCGCGATCCGCCAGGGGGTGCGGAGCGCCACTCCCATAGCCGGGGTTTTGATTCTCAGCTCGGTCGTCTCCGTGGCGGGGCTCATCATCGCGGCCTCGCTCGGGACGCTCCAGAAATCCACGCTCATCCCCGTCCTGCTGTTTGCGCTCGGCGGGTGTCTCGGCCAGGGCGTCGGACAAATCATGAACGCCATCGGCATCGTGAAGATGGGGGTGAGCCGATCCGTCCCGATACAATCGTCCACCCCCATCATCTCCGTCACTTTCGCCATGATCTTCCTGGGGGAGCGGCCCGGGGTCGCCGTGGGAATGGGGACGCTCCTCATCGTGGCCGGCGTTTGTCTCTTGTCCATACCGGAGGGGAAGGAGAGGGAAAGGTTCAGGAGTTTTTTCCGGGGAGCGCTCATCTACCCGCTCGCGTCGGCTTTGTCCTACGGCATATTGCCCGTCCTGGCCAACTACGCTTTTTCCTATCAGAGAACCCCGATCATGGGGTTCGCCTGCGCTTTCTCGGCCGGAACCCTGCTGCTGCTCATCACGCGCCCCCTGCTGCCGGGCGGGGGCGCGCTCCGGGCGGACGGCAGGGCGATTCGGTGGTTCCTGGGCGCCGCGCTGACCACGACGGCAGCGGCCATCATGTTCTGGACGGCCATGAGCGTCGCGCCCGTCTCCACGGTGCTGCCCTTGAGCAGGCTGGTGCCGCTGTGGGTGGTTTTGTGGACCTACCTGTTCCTGGGAGGGCTGGAGCGCATCACCTTCCGCATCCTCATGGCGGCGCTGATGGTGGTGGCGGGCGGGGTGCTGATCACCGCCTTCAAATAAGCGGCCCCGCCCCTTCTCGCGCGGCGCCTTCTGGGCGTGTATAGTCCCCGCATGAACGGGCAGCCATCATCATTCTTCGCTTCGGGCGAATTCATCGCCCTGACCTCGTCGTTCATCTATTCGGCGGCCCTCATCTCCTTTCGGCGGGGGCTGCGGAGCGCGTCTCCGCTCAGCGGGGTGTTGGTCACGAACGCCGTGGCGGCCGCTTTGCTCCTCGGGCTCGCCTCCTGGCTGGGAACGCTGCAAACCTCGAAGCTGCGGCCGGTGCTCTGGTTCATGCTGGCGGGCTGTCTCGGCCAGGGGATGGGCCATCTCGCCTCCTACACGTCGATTCAGCGCATCGGCGTGAGCAGGACGAGCCCCGTACAGGCGTCGGCCCCCATATGGGCGGTCTTTTTCGCCGCCTTGGTTCTGGGGGAGAGGCCGGGCGCCGCGGTTCTTCTCGGCACCTTGTCGATTGTCGGCGGCGTGGTGCTGCTCTCGATGGGGGAGAGCAAGGACGGCGCCCGGGGCGACGCGGGGCGCGCGTTCCGGCGCAACCTGGTGTTTCCCATCACGGCCTCGTTCATGTACGCCGCGATGCCCGTGGTGGCGAAAATAGGCTTTGCCCGGCAGAACACGCCCATCCTGGGGGTGGGCTGCGCATATATGGCGGCTTGTTTCTTCCTCCTGGGAGTGCGTCCGTTTTTGGGCGAAGGCGGCCGGATATGGGCGGACAGGCGCGGCTTTTTCTGGCTGCTGCTCGGCGCCGTTTTCTCCGCCACCGCCACGGCGCTTCTCTGGTACGCCCTCACGTTCTCCAGCGTTACCGTCGTCCTGCCCCTGAGCCGGACCGCTCCGATATGGGTGGTCGCGCTGAGTTTCATCTTCCTGGGGGACATCGAGCGCATCAATGCGCGGCTGTTCGGCGCGGCCAGCCTGGTCGTGTTGGGCGGGTTCCTGATCACCAGCTTCCGCTGAAAAACGCCTCCGCCGCCCGCGTCCCGCGCGGCGCCCAGCTGCGACGGGATGGGCGCGGCAGGTTGTGGACTGCGCGGCTTGTCGCGTATATTGCGCACCTGTCCGATGAGCCGCTCCCCTCGCCGCGTTCGGAGGCCGGTTTGGCTGCCGGGATTCGCTCTTTTCGCTTTGCCCTTCTCGTATCGTGGCTCGCCCTCACGCTGGGCGTCTGGTGGGTGGCGACAAATTCATTCAGCACATTCCACCCGGAGAAGAATCCGGCGGCGTCGAAGCTGTTCCAGCCCGCATCTGCTGCGGAATGGAAAGGCCGCCTGGCCGCCCGGGAGATCAACAGCCGCGTGTTCCGCGCCTGGAACCGGCTGCAACTCGTTTTCGGCGTCTCCCTGCTCCTTCTCGTCTGGCGGACGGGGCGCACGGACGGCCTGCCGCTCGCCCTCGCCATCTGCCTGCTCCTCATCGTGGGCGTGCACGTGTTCTGGTTTTCGCCCCGGATAGAGGCGTTGGGGAGGGCGCTGGCGGACGCCGAGGTGTATTCTTCCTCTTCGGCGGGGGCCGCCTCCTCCATCGCCTCTTCCATCAAAAGGGAATTCGGGCGCTACCACGGCGCCTACCTCGTCACGGACGTGCTGAAGGCGTGTCTGCTGCTCGGGTCGATATGGCGTTTCCCGTGGCGGCGGGCTTTGCCGGAGGGGAACGTGCGCGGCGGATGATGCGGAAGCGCAATCCACCGACGCCCTCTGCCCTGATGGGGAGGGGACTATTCATGGCGGCAAAAAAGAGGTATAGTGCGCCTGTTCATTCATGGTGCCGCCATGGAGAATCTCATCTTGACCCCGACTCGTGAGCGCATGCCTGCCCCGCGCGGGGGAGGCCGCTTTCCGTCAAGAAGAACCATTCTGCCGGTCGTCTTCGTCTGTGTTTTCGTTTTTCTCCCATCGAGCCTCCTGTGGGCGGCCGGCGGCATATGCAAGCCCGGAATCGTCCGCCGCGACGGGCGCTTCATCCCCGTGTCGATGCGGGGCGGATGGGCGAGTGCCCAGCGGAAACAGGAGGTGCGATTGCGATACTTGGGGCATTCGAGTTTTTGGATCAGCGCCCCCGGGGGCGGACGGGCCGTGATGGACCCCTACGTCGATCCCGTCTTGAATCCGCCGCCCGAGGCGGTCACCGTCAGCAATTTTCACGAGACGCACGCCCGCACCGGACCCTACGAGGGGAAGTCGGAAATTTTTTTCGGCGTAACGGCCGAGGGGAACGCAAACCCGATCGACAAGACGTTCGGAAACCTGCGAATCGCCTCTTTTCCGCAGCGGAGCGGAGACGAGCAATTCTCCATCGTCATCAATACCATTTATGTTTTTCAGGCGGGCGGCCTTTGCGTCGCCCACTTCGGAAACGCGCGCTTCGGCCCCTCGACCGGCCAGATTCGGGTGCTGGGGAAGATTCACGTGCTCCTGCTCCCGATTGACGGCTCGTTTACGGTGCCCCATGAGGTGGCGGCCAAAATCGTCAAGCGCATCGGCCCCAACATTGTCATACCGATGCACTACTTTGGTCCCGAACTGCCCGGTCAGTTCGCGCGCGCACTGCGGGCGGAGGGGATACGCAGGGTCGTTCGCCCGAAAAAAACGGAACTGATTCTGACGCGCCGCAGGCTGCCGCCCCCGACGACCTATGTGGTGCTGCCGGATGTCGATGTTCCCTAAATCATCTTTCCGACGGCGCGAGTTCATCGCGCGCGCCGCGATGGCCGCAGCCGCGTTGCTGGCCTCTCCCGGACGGGCGAGGGGGCAATTCCGCGGCGGCCGGCTTTTTTCCGAGCCCGGCGAGGAGAAGCGACTCCGCCCGGATTTCACGCCGGCGCACCTGCGCTATCCGGGCGGACGCTGGCAGGAATATCCCACGGCCATGGCTTCTTTTCTGGATGAGGTGCAAAAGCGCACGAGCATCGAAACCGCCCGGGACGCGAAGCCGGTGGAAATCTCCTCGCCCGAGATATTCGAGCATCCTTTTCTGTACATGTCGGGACGCTACGAGTTCGAGATGCCCGGCTCCGGAGCGATTGGCAATCTCAGGCGCCACCTGACCTATGGGGGCTTCTTGCTCATCGACGATGGCCTGGGGCTGGAGGACGAGGCGTTCGGCGGGGCCGTCGAAAGACTCATGCGCCTGGTTTTCCCGAAAAACGCCTTTGAGGCCCTTCCGCGGGAGCACGCCGTTTTCAAGAGCTATTACCTGCTTCGCACCGTGGGCGGGCGGCAGTCCGTCAGCCAGGATTTGCTGGGCATCCGCGTCGGCATGTTCACGCCCGTGATTTTTTGCCGGAACGACCTGGGTGGTGCCTGGGCGAGGGGGCCTGGCGGCGGATGGCTCGAGGAATGCGTCCCGGGCGGTGAGGCCCAGCGCAGCGCGGCCTTCCATCTGGCGGTGAACGTCGCCCTCTACTCGATGACCGGAAACTACAAGCAGGACCTCATCCATCATCCCTTCATCCAGCGCAGATTGAACCAGGGGTAGATTGTCATGGACTGGTCCACCCTCCATTGGCCCGGCGGCGCTCCCTGGTGGGCGCTTCTCCTCGCCGCCGCCGCGCTGGGATGGGCGCTGGTTCGCCGGCATCGGGATTTGACCGAAAAACTCCCGCCGGGGCGCGTATGGCTGCTGCAGGCGCTCAGGGGCTTGCTCTATGCGGCGATCGTTTTTTTCCTCTCCGTCCCCACGCTGATCGACAGGCGCGAGCGCTCCCTGCCGCCCAAGCTGCTCGTTCTCATCGACAGCTCGGCGAGCATGAGCGTTCGGGATGCGAACGAAAAGAGGACGCGCATCCGCCTGGCCAGGGATTTCTTGTTGGCCCCCGGGGACGGGGAGCGCTCGCGGGCGGGGGGAGCGGAGGACAAAGAAGAAAAAGGGGAGAGGGGCGGCGACGAGTCCCCCCCGGGGCTGCTCTCGCGTCTGCGGGCGCTCTACGACGTGCATCTGGTCCGCTATGACGCGGACAGGGCGCCCATCGGCCTCGGGGAGCTGAAAAATCTCCAGGCCGTAGGATCGGGCAGCGACCCGCTCGGCGCGATACGAGGCGTCCTGCGCAGCGTCGAGGGCGCGCCATCGGCCGCCGCGGGCGGCGGGGAGCGGAGAACGCGGGAAGGTCCCCTCGGCATCCTGATGCTTTCGGACGGGGGAGACACCACCGGGGCGGTTTTGCCGCCCGAGGACGTGAAGTCTTTCCCCCCCCTCATCGGCGTGGGATTCGGGGCGCCGGAGTCTTTTCGGGATATCGCCATCCAGGACGTGCAGGCCCCGCGCATCGCCTTTCAGGGCAAGGAGGTGCGCCTGGAGGTCTCGCTGTCCGTCAAGGGATTCTCGGGTCGGAAGCTGCCCGTCGCCCTGACCCGCGAGGGCCGCATCGTCCGGACCCAGTCGATAGACGTGAGGCGCGGCCCGCTGCGCCGTCTCGTCGAATTCCGGTTCACGCCGAATGAAGTGGGAAGCCAGGTGTTGCGCGTGGTGACTCCCGTGCAGCGCGGCGAAATCGTCGAGTCGAACAACCGGGTGGAGATTCCCCTGGAGATCCGGCGCGACAAGATCCGGATTTTGACGATCTCGGGCGCGCCCACGTGGAACTATCGCTTTTTGCGGATGGCGCTCAAGCGCGACCCCGCCATCGACCTCGTGTCGTTCGTCTTCCTGCGCACCTCCGAGGACGATCCCGGGGTTCCGACCCAAAACCTCAGCCTCGTGCCGTTTCCGGTGGACAAGTTGTTTCTGGAGGAACTCAAGAATTTCGAGATCGTGGTTTTCGACAACTTCTCCACCCAGGAGTATTTCAGCAACTATTACCTGGAGCGCGTGAGGGATTATGTCCGCAAGGGGGGCGCGCTGCTCATGTTCGGCGGCAGGCGCTCCTTCAGCGCGGGCGGCTACTATCGCACTCCCATCGAGGACGTCCTCCCCGTGCGCTTGCGGCAGGCGAATGATTACGAGGACCAGCGGAGCCTTCGCTTTGCGCTCACCCCGACGGGCGGCAGGCATCCCGTCACCCGATTGTCTTCCGACCTGGACGAGAACAGGAAACTCTGGACCTTGTTTCCCCCCCTGCGGCGCGTCAACGTCACAACGCCGTTCGGGAGGGGGCAGGTGCTCCTTGCCACGAAAGGCGGAGGCGTTCCTCTCATCGCCGCAAAGCGGGTGGGCGAGGGCAGGGTGCTGTCCATATTCTCGGACGATACCTGGAGATGGAATTTCGGGATGGTGGCGGCGGAGCGGACGAATCGTCTCTACATCCGCATGGTCGCGCAGATGGTCCGGTGGCTTTCGGGCGATCCGGGCAGCTCGCAGGTCCAGATTTTCCCGGAGGCGGAACAGGCCAGGGACGGGATGTATGTCCTCCGGATGCAGGTGCGCGACGCGTCGTATCAGCCGGCCCAGGCGGCACAAGTGCAGGTGTCGCTGCGCGACCCCTATGGCGTCGCCCATCAATATCGCGCGGCGTATCGCCCGGATTCCCGGGAGTTCGAGATTCGCTTCCGGCCTCGGGGGAATGGCAGTTATCAGGCGAGGATGAAAGCCGCCCATGGGGGTCGGGTCATCGGCGAGGCGGTGCGGACGATCGCCGTCGGCCGGGAGGCGGGCAAGGCGGAGTGGGCCGACGTCAGCCCGCGCTGGGAGAATCTTCGCGCCCTGGCGAAGGGCACGGGGGGGCTGTTTTTTCGGGCAAGCGCGCTGGGGGGCGAGGATGTGAGCGCCCGCGTCCTGGAGGCGTTAAAAGGCAAGGTGCCGCACAAGGTCATGGAAGTGCGGGACGTCAGGCTCTGGAGCGTTCCCTGGGTCGGCATGATTCTCATCTTGCTGCCGGGCGTGGAATGGACGCTCAGACGTCTTTGGGGATTGGCGTAGCGCCCCCCGGGGGGGCGGCGGGCCCGATTTTCCCGGGGATGCCGCGCGCGAACCGAAAGTGGTAACATGTGCGCCTCGTGCCTGCGCGCGCGCCCGTCGGAGGAGGAGCGAGAGATGGCGGAGCGGTCTTTTGAGAAGATAACCGGGTTCCTCGATTCCGTGATTCGCGCCCGCCTCCGGGTCAGGCGATCCGAGGCGGGGATGGTTCTCGCCTTGGGCCTGCTTTCCGTGTTGCTGCTCGCTCCGGCGGCGGTCGTTTCTCAAGCGCGTTTCGGCTATTCGGCCATCATCTACGTCGTGCTGGCGATTCTCCTGCTCGGCCTGACGGCCGCCCGCTCCTGGTGGCTGATGACCCGGCGCCCGAGGCGGGAAAGCATCGCGCTCGACATCGAAAAGCACCATCCGGACCTGGGCAGCAACCTCATCAGCTCCCTCCAGCTTTTCCCGCGCAGGGGCGAGCTGGGCGATGACGACCCCACCTCGCCCGCCCTCATCGATGCGCTGGTGCATGACACCGGCCGCGAGGTGGAATCGCTGGACTCGGACGCCTACGTCTCTCCCGCCGCTTTCCAGCGGCTCGGGCGACTCGCCAGCGTTCTGGCGGTCGGCGTGATTCTCCTGGCGTTCGTCTGGCCGGGCCTCTATCCGCGCGCGGGCTATCTCCTGGCGAACGCGGTGGACCTCATGCCCTCGAGAATCACGCATCTCGCGATTCAGGCGAGCCGCACGACGGTCCTGCCCGGGATGCCCGTCGCGTTCGACGTGCGGACCACGGGACGGGAGGTGGATTCCGTGGAACTGGACGTTCGGGAAGGCGCCTCGGCCCCATCCGCCATCGCGCTGAAGAAGGTGGCCTCCCGCCATTTTCGGGGGCGTTGGCCGGGCGCCGGAGCGGACGCGCGCATCACGGCGCGCGCGGGCAGGTTTCATTCCCGGACGCTTCAAATTCGCGTGGTCGCTCCGCCGAGGGTGGAGTCCATCGAGGTGGTGCAGTATCCCCCCGAGTACACGAAGCTGAAATCCGTCCGGGGGCGGAACGGCGGCCATATCCGCGCCTATATGGGCTCCGAGGTCCGCCTGGCGGTCAAGACGAACAAGCCGGTTCAGGAGGCGCTCATCTCCCTGGCCGATGGCTGGCGATTGCCCTTGAAGCCCGCCGGAAACCAATTTTTGTTGCGCGGAAAGAGGATGCCTTTCGCGCAACAGCAGCCATCACGCCAGATCCCCCATGCGGGAAACCATTTTTTGCTGCACGGAAAGATGATACTGGGCGGTGCGGGCTCCTACCAGGTTCGCCTGAAAGACGCGCACGGATTTTCCAACCTGGCGCCCCGACGCTATCAAATCGACATCATCCCCGACGCCTATCCCAAGGTGGCGGTGACGCGCCCGTCCGGGGACCTCACGGTCGAGGCGGATGAGCGCGTGCCCGTGACCTATCGGGCCTCCGACGATTTTGGCCTGAAAAGCGTCCATCTCGAGGCCCGGCTCGACGGCCGTCGCGCGAGGCGGGTCAAGATGTGGAGCGGGGAGACCCCCCGAAAAAGCGCGAACGGCCGCTATGAGTTCGGGCTCCGGGCGATGGGGGTTCGTCCGGGCGGCGTCATCTCCTATCGTTTCATCGCCCGGGACGGGGACACGGTGAGCGGCCCGAAAATCGGGACGAGCAAAACCTATCGGATTCGCGTCCGCGACAGGGAGGCCGTGATGGCCGGCCTGGACAGAAATCTGGGCGAAATTTCCAATGCGCTCCTCGACTTGCTGGGCGATTATCTGGAGAAGGACCTTCCGCCCGAAACCGGGGAGAGAGGGACGGGAGCGCCCCGGAAAACCGCCGGCAGGGGAGGGACGCTCGAGAGAAAGGCGAAAGAAATTCTGGGGCGAATCAAGCGGGCGCGGGCGAACCTGCGGCCCAAGAATCCGCGCGAGACGCTCGCCGACATGGATTTGTCCACGCTGGCGCGGCAACTGGAGGACGCGATTTCCCGATACCTCCAGCCGCTCGCGAAACTATCGAAGATGGGCGCGGGGGCGAAAGCGCGGCGAGAGCGGGAGCGGCTGCAGCGAGAAATGGCCGCCCGGCAAGAGGAGGCGACCGAAACCCTCGAGCGTCTCGCCACGATGGGAGAGGAGATACAGCGCAACGTCCGCGTGGACAGGGCGGGCCGCACGACGGAATCGATGATCCAGAGACAAAGGGCCATCGAGCGCGCCCTGGAGAAAATGCGCAGACAGGGCGCGGACAAGGAGGCGGTCGCCCGCGTTGAGAGGGAGCTGGAGAGGCTCCGGGAAGAGCTGGGCAAGCTGATGCGGCAGATGGCTTCCCTGGCCCAGCGCATGCCCGCCGAGTTCATGAACCAGCGCAGCATGCGCGAGATGCCCATGCGGAATATGATGGAGGCCTTCCAGCGGATTCGCCAGATGATGCGCCAGAACAACTTCAAGGGCGCGCTGGAGGAACTCAGGCGCCTGATGAGCCAGCTGCAGAGAATGCGCATGGCCCTGCGGGGGGTGCAGCGCCAGCAGATGATGAGCCAGCGCGGGGGCAGGCCCATCCAGCGCCGGCAGAGCGAGCTGGCCTCCATCGTGGAGGAGCAGCAGGCCATCCTGGGCGAGACGGTGGGAATCCTGGAGAATGTGGTGGATCGCCTCAGGCAGGAATGGCCGGAGGAGGTCGCCCAGGTGTCCAGAAACGCCAGGGCCGCCTGGAGGCGAGAGGATGAGGCGGCCAGAAGGCCGCTGGCGCCCGGTTGCCCGCCCGCCGGAGGGACGGCTGAATCCGCCGGAGACGCGCCGCCGGCGCCGCAGGCTGGGAGGGAGGAAGAATCATCTCCCCGGATGCGCGCCGAGAAGACGCAGCGCGAGAGGATGCGGGCGCTGTCCGAGATGGACGCGATGCTGAAGAAAGGGGAGTGGGGCATCGTCTTCCAGAGGCTGCCGGAGTGGACGGCGGCCCTCCGTGCGTCGCCCTGTGCCCGCTCCGCACCGGGAGGGGAGGGGAGGGCGGACGCGCGCGGGGAGGCGTTGAAGAACGCGGAGGGCGCCGGGACCGCACCCTGGATGCGGGTGGCCGAAACCCTGCGGCTGCTTTTGGAGAAATCCGAAAACCGCTCGGGAGGGACGGAAATCGCCAAGCTGGAGGGATTGCGCTTCCGGCAGGAGTCTCTGCGCAGGCGGCTGGGGGGTTTTGAGCGGCGGCTGCGCCAGATGATGCAGGTGTATCCGTTCATCAACCCGGGCATCCTGCGGAGAATCGCGGAGGCGGGAGAGTTGATGGAGCAGGCGGCCGCGTTCTTGAAAAAACGCAGCTCCTCCCGCGCGGTGCCCGCCGAGGAGCAGGCGATACGCAAGCTCGCCCAGGGCCAGAACTCCATGCAGCAAGCCATGCGGCAGATGGCCCAGCGGGGCAGCGTCGGCCTGGGCACGCCCCGGGGGTTCGGCATCCTGCGCCCGGGCATGGGCAGGGGGAGGCCCTGGTGGTCCCGAAACCCGAACTTTCCCCGCGAGGGCGGAAATCAGCGCGACCAGCAGGAGGACGGGAGCCTCGGCACGCAGTTCAGCGAGGTGCTGATACCCGACAGGGAGCAGTACAAGGTGCCCGCCAAGTTCCGCGAGGAGATCATGGAGGCGATGAAAGACGGTCTGCCGGGCGCGATGCGGGGCGAGATTGAAAATTATTTTGACAGGCTGACCAAATGATGGCGCGAAAAACGGCGTTTCTGGCGATCCTCTGCGTTTTCCAGGTTCTGGCGCTCGTCCCGCCCGCCCGAGCGCATACCGTCAACCGCGCGGCGCCCTTGTCGCAGGAGGTGAAGCGACCGGACGGATATGGGGCGGTGGTGGATGCGCTTCGGGCGTGGAATCTGGCGGCCGCCCGAAAAAAGATCGCCGCCCTTCGGCGCAAGTCTCCCGGGCTGGCGGAATGGCGGGCGCTTTCCGGTGCCGCCGATTACCTGGCCGGCCGGTTTCCGGAGGCGATCTCCCACCTCAACGCGGCGCTCAAGAAAAAGCCGGGCGATGGCGAGTGGCTCGAACTCAGGCTCCACGTGCGCCAGACGCAAGCGGCGCTTCAGGGCTACGAGGTGCGCAAGACGGCGCATTTCGACATATGGTACGACCCGCGCGCGGACGCCGCTTTGCTGCCCTATCTGGGCGACGCCCTGGAGAGTGCCTATGTGCGGTATGGAGAGGAGTTGAACGAGAGGCCCCGGGAGCGCGTTCGGGTGGAGGTTTTCTCGGATCCGGGGCGCTTTCACAAGTCATCCACCCTCTCGAGGCGCGACATCGAGGAGAAAGGGGCGGTGGGGGTGTGCAAGTTCAACAAGCTGATGCTCCTCTCCCCCGGCTCGCTTCTGCGGGGCTACCGCTGGCTCGACACCGCGGCGCATGAATACGTCCACTATCTCGTCGTTCGCGCCACGAACAATCGCGCGCCCATCTGGCTCCATGAGGGAATCGCCAAGTATCTGGAGAAAAAATGGCGGGGCGGGGGGGCGCGGCTATCTCCATCCGGGGGAGGAGGCCCTGCTCCATGACGCGCGGGAGACGAACCGCTATATCGCGTTCCGGAAGATGGAGCCGAGCCTCATCTATCTCGATACGCCGCGCGACATTCATCTGGCTTACGCGGAGGCGGCTTCCGCCGTGGATTTCATCCGCCGCACAATGGGTGCGCGCGCACTCGTTCGCCTGCTCGCGGGCATCCGGAACGCCGCGCCCGCCCAACCGCAGGGGGGAGCGTCCGGGGAGGATGGCGCGAGGGCGCGTTCCCGCGGGCGGGCGAGCCTCGTGGAGCTGGAGGCCACCGGCCCGCCCCAGAGCGCCGAGCCCGGGCTTCGGGTGCTCGCCGGAGTGGATTTGGGCGGGTTTGAGAAACTCTGGATAGCGTACCTGAAGAAACTTCCCCTGCGCGCCCGTCCGGGCGCCCGGGTTTCCCAGCCGAAGCTGAAGCCCAAGGGGCCGATGGACGAGCGGGCGATGGACCTGGCGGCCCTCAAAAGTGCCGTCGCGAGAAGGCGGATGCGGCTGGGAGACAGGCTCTCGTTTCGCGGGAGAATGCGGGCGGCCTTGTTGGAGTATCGTCGCGCGTTGCGGGATGAGCCCTACTCCCAGCCCCTGCTCAATCGCGCGGCCCAGGCGGAGATTCGCCTCGGCATGATTCCGCAGGCCGAGCGCCATATCCGCAAGGCGCTGGAGGTGGACCCGGATTACGCGATGACCTACGTCCACCAGGCGCTGGCGAGCGAGATGGGCCAGCACCCGAAGCGCGCGCTGAGGGCGTGGGAGGAGGTGTTGGAGATCAATCCATTCATTCGGGTGGTGCATCAACGCCTGCTGGCGCACTATGAAAAAACGGGAGATACCGAAAAGGCGAGGCGAGAGCGGGAGGTGCTTCGCGCCCTCCCCGCCCGCTGATATTCCATCGAGGGGCGATACGGAATGAACGAGGCCATACCGGACGCAGGCGGTCAACAGGCGCGGATGAGCGAGATGGACGTGGAGGAGGCGCGCGAGATTGGCGTCAAGCGCGACGCCATCCTCGAGCAGGTCCGGAAGATCATCGTCGGCCAGTCGTCGGTCATCGATTTGGTTTTGATAGCCTTGCTCTCGAAGGGCCACTGCCTCCTGGTCGGCGTGCCGGGCTTGGCCAAGACCTTGCTGATACGCACCCTGGCCCAGGTGCTACAGCTGGATTTCAACCGCATCCAGTTCACGCCCGACCTGATGCCGTCGGACATTACGGGCACGGACATTCTGGACGATACCACGGAGGGGAGGCGATCTTTCCGCTTCATTCGGGGCCCCATCTTCACCCAGATACTTCTGGCCGACGAGATTAACCGCACCTCCCCGAAAACGCAGGCGGCGCTTCTCCAGGCCATGCAGGAGCTGCACGTGACGGCCGGCGGGCAGGCCCACTTCCTGAATCCGCCGTTCTTTGTTCTCGCGACCCAAAATCCCGTGGAGCAAGAGGGAACGTATCCGCTGCCGGAAGCGCAGCTGGACAGGTTCATGTTCGAGATAGGGGTGTCCTACCCCAGCCTGGCGGAGGAGAAGGAGATAGTCGCGCAGACGACGTCGAACTATGACCCCCGGCTGGAAAAGATCATGGACAACGAGCAGATTCTATCCTTCCAGGAGCTGGTGCGCCGCGTGCCGGCGGCCCCCTATGTGGTGGAATACGCGGTTTCCCTCGCGCGCGCGTCGCGGCCGAGTGATGAGAGCGCGCCGGATTTCGTTCGCCATTACGTGGAATGGGGCGCCGGGCCGAGGGCCAGCCAGTATCTGATTCTGGGAGCGCGGGCGCGGGCGCTGCTGCGGGGCCGCTACGCCGCAACCATCGAGGACGTGAAGGCGCTCGCCGAGCCCGTGCTGCGGCACCGGATTCTGGTGAACTTCCGGGGACAGGCCGAAGGGCATGATTCCGTGTCCTTGATACAGCGGCTGCTCGAGGCCGTCCCGCCCCCGGCGGAGGCCACCGAGGCCGCGTAGACGCCGGTCGCCAGAGGAGGTTGGCTTGAGTTCGGATCAGTATTTCGACCCTGTTCTCATCTCGCGGTTGGCCAACCTCCAGCTGCGCGCCCGCCATGTGGTCGAGGGTCTGATGAGCGGCGTCCACAGGAGCCGTTCGCGCGGCTTCAGCGTCGATTTCGAGGAGCACAGGGCGTATTCCCCGGGCGATGAGCTCCGCCACGTCGACTGGAAAGCGTACGGGAAGTTCGACCGCTACCTCGTGAAGCAATATGAAGACGAGACGAACCTGCGCGCCCATCTCGTCATCGACGCCAGCGCCTCGATGGATTTCGGGGATGGACCCCTGACCAAGTGGGGCTACGCGGCCACCCTCGCCTCGGCGATCGCGCACCTGCTGCTGGGCCAGTCGGATTCGGTGGGTCTGGTGATCTCCCGGGAGGGAGAGGACGCGCAGGTTCCGCCCAGGTCCGTGCGGAGGCATCTGCTCGCCCTGCTCGCCGGCCTGCAGGCGGCCAAACCCGCGGGGGGAACGGGAATCGCCCGTTCGCTGCTGTCCCTGGCGGAGCGCCTCAAGCGGCGGGGACTTGTCATCATCGTCTCCGATTTGCTCGACGATCCGGAAGGGGTGGAAAAGGCGCTCAAGCTGCTGTGCCTGAAGGGGAGCGACGTCATCGTCTTTCACGTTCTCGACAGCGCGGAGCTGGATTTCCCCTTTGAGGGGCTTGCCCGAATGGAGGACGTCGAGACGGAGCGGAATATCACGGTGGAGTGCGAGGTGGTCAAAAATCCGTACCTCCGCCTCCTGGGAGAATTTCTGGAGCAAACGCGCGAGCGGTGCGCGGATTTGGGGGTGGATTATCATCTGCTCTCGACGACCGAGCCGCTGGACAGGGGTCTGGTCCGCTTCCTGGCGTGGCGCAGCAGGGCGCGGGTGTAGCGACGCAGCGTTGTAGGAGAGGGCGAATTGGCTTTTCAGTTCTTGCACGGCGCACTTCTTTGGGGGATGGGACTCGTCTTTCTCCCCATCCTGATCCACCTGCTTCGGAGGCGCCTCGTCCGCAGGCATCGGCTCCCCACCTTCGATTTCCTGCTCAGAACGCAGCGCCGCATCACGAACCGAAGCAGGCTGAGAAACTGGATACTCCTGTTGCTTCGCGTGTGCGCCGTCGGGGTCGCCATCTTCCTGGCCTCGCGCCCCCTGCTCGCGACGGAGGGCGGCGTCTCGGGCAACGGATGGCTCCCCGCCCGCGTCGTCGCCGTGGTGGACAATTCGGCGAGCATGGCGTTTTCCACGCCCCGGGGCAGCCGTTTCGAGGTGGCGAAGCGCGCCGTGAGGCGGATGATCGCGGACATGTCGCATTCCGACCGGATGAGCATCCTGGCGACCGCCGGGGAATCGGCCTCTGGCCCGCTCCGGGAGCTGGGCCGCGAGGAGGCGCGCGCGGCACTGGAGGGGATCCGGCAAACCGACGGAGGAGGGACGCCGACCCGCGTCATGCGGCGCGCACTCGAGAGTGCGTCGTCCAGCGCGGGGGGAAAGAATATCATCGTTTTCAGCGACTTCGCCCGCGGCGACTGGGAGTCGTTTCAGGTTCGCAATCTCAAGCGGCGCAACCCGCACGTTCATCTGCAATTCGTGCGCGTGGCACCGGAAGTCGGGGTGGCGGATTTGAGTTTCCAGGACGTGAAGATGAAGCCCTGGCCGCCCAAGGCGGGCTCTTCCTTCACCATCGGCGCGCGCGTGTTCCATCGCGGAGACGAGAAGAAGCGGAACGTTCCGGTGCGCTTGTATGTGGGGGGGCGACTCCGGGAAACGGTGGAAGTCGACGTCGAGGCGAACCGGTCGAACCCCGTGAGCTTTCGGGTGAACGCGCCTCAAAAAGGCGCGCTTTACGGCCGCGTCGAACTGCCGCCGGATAATCTCCAAAAAACCAACCGGTTCTATTTTGCGGCCAGCATCGGCAAGCGGCTGCGCGCCCTGATCATTGACGGGGACCCGAAGCGCGGCCTCCAGGACAGCGAGACCTTCTTCATCGTCAACGCCCTGGGCGCCGTGCCCCTGGGGGGAGAATCCCCGGTGCTGGTGCGCGTCGTGGCGTCCTATGAGCTGAACAACGTGCGCTGGGATGCGTATGACTACGTCGTCGCGTGCAACGTGGGCCGATGGCCCGAGAAAGGGAGGCGCGGGCTGCGGGATTTCGTCGAAAAAGGAGGCGGCCTCCTCTGGGCGGCGGGCGAGTTGTCGGGGGAGGGGACGTCCGCTCTCGACTGGCTTCCGGCCACGCCGGGGAGTCCCGCGACGCTTCGCCCCGCTCGAAGCCTGAAGGTCGCCCAGGGGGCGGAGGCGCACCCGGCTTTTTCACTCCTGGGGGCGAACGGCGGGCGATTCTTCTCCACCCTGCGCCTGGCGCGCATCACGCCGCTCGAGCCGGCGCGGGGCGGGCGCGTCCTCCTGGAGCTTCCCGACGGAACCCCGGTTCTGGTGGCCGGCGCCGTGGGTGCGGGCCGGGTGGTGATGTGGGGATCCACCTGCGACCGCGACTGGAACGACCTGGCCGTGCGGCCTGTTTTTGTTCCTTTCGTGAGGGGAGTTTCCGATTTCCTGGGCGGCGTGAGAACGAGAAAGGGTGCGGCCGCATCCGCGAATGCGGGCGAGCCGTTTGAAATTCGCGCCCCCCTCAGACGGGTCGGGGAGGCGATGCAGATACGCGGGCCGGACGATGCGGAGCGGGCGCTTCAGTTCGTGGAGAGGAGCCCGGAAGCCGCGCCCCTGGAGGGGCTGCGCCTGGGCAAGGCCGGGGGCGCCGTCGCCTATTATCGGGATACGCATCGCGCCGGTTTTTATCGTGTCCTGACGCCCGACGAAAGGCATCTGGTGGGCGTTAACACGCCCGCCTCGGAGGCGAACCTCTCCCCGATGGAGATGGACGACCTGAGCGCGAAACTGAATCAGAGGGTCGACGTTCGCGATCTGCCGGCCAGCGATGCGGACCCCCTGCGCTCGATTCTCGGACGAATGGACTTAGGAGCGCTCCTGTTCATCCTGCTCGGCGGGATATTCGCCGTCGAAGCGTTTCTGGCGGACAGGACGTAATGCGCAGACTCGCCGGAGAATGAATTTCCCTGCCGCCGCGCATCATGCAGCGCGTGGCCCCGCGCCGCTCCACTCCCGAAGAAGCGGAGCGGCTCGGGCGGGCGGGACCACTGGAGCTTATCGCTGAAACGATATGATTTTGAAGGCTATACGTCTGCCACGTCTGCCGCGCAACTGCCCCTCCATTTTCACACAAAGGCGGGTGCGGCATCAAGTCGTAAAATGGCGCGGGCCGAGGAGGGGTTTTCGCCGGGACATGTTGCGACAACACATGAAGAGTTATTTCTTGATCACGGGGAATAACATGTTGATATATATGAGGATAATTGATTTATGAACCTTTCCGGAAGTGAGATCCTCGCCCGTCTGCGGGCGGAAAGGGACGCGGGGCGCAGCATATATGACGCTCTTTGCGGAAGCGGGATTACGGCGAAATTCGCCGCGCGCGGCGGGGCGGACCTCATCACCACCTTCAATCTGGCCTACTACAGGATGCAGGGGCTGAGCTCGATGGCGGGGTATCTTCCGATTGGAGACGCCAACGCCATCACGCTGGAGTTGGGGGAGCGCGCCATCCTGCAGGTGGTGGAGGGGTGTCCCGTCATCGCGGGCGTGTTGGCGACCGACCCGACGCGAAACATGTTCGCCTTCGTGGACAAAATCCGGAGCGCCGGTTTCGATGGCGTGATGAACTGCCCCACAGTCGCCTTGATCGACGGAAATTTCCGCAAGGACCTGGAAGAAACGGGCATGGGATTCTCGAGGGAGGTCGACGTTCTGGCATACGCGAGCCGCGAGGGCATGTTCACGAAAGCCTTTGTCACCTCGCCGGAGGAGGCCTTCGCCATGGCGGAGGGGGGCGTCGGGAACATCATCATTCATTTCGGGAACAGCTCCGGCGGCTCCATCGGCTCGCAGACGGTCATGCCGCTCGATGAGGCCGCCCGGAGGGCGACGGCCATTTTTGACGCTCTCCTGCCGAAATACGCCGACAGAATCTTCACCTGCCACGGGGGTGCCATCGAAACGCCGGGCGATTTTGAACGCCTGCTCGACATGGAGGGCCGCTTCGATGGGTATGTGGGCGGTTCATCCGCCGAGCGCTTTCCCGTGGAGGATGCGGTGCCGAAGGCGGCGAGAGGGTTCAAGGCGGTGCGGTTGAGAAAATAAGATGCGGAAGCTCAGGCGCCCGCTTTCAACATATGGACGACAAATGACCTTTCGATGAAGGTGGCGCATGACGCTTCCGGCGGTGGCGGTATTGGCGACGATGGACAGCAAGGGCGCGGAGGCGCGCTTTTTGGCGGAGACGCTCGCGGGCTGCGGCGTCCAGCCCCTTGTCGTCGATTTGTCTTGCAGGCCGCACGAGGTTCCGGGGGCGGAGGTCAGGGGCGGGGATGTCGCGGCGGAAGCGGGCGCGGCTTGGAGTGACCTGGCGGGCATGGAGAGGGGCGCCGCCTCGGACGTGATGGTGGAGGGCGGGAGGCGGATTCTCTCCCGAAAATTTCAGGCCGGGGAGATCTGCGGCGCGGTTGGCCTGGGCGGTGCGAACGGCACCTCGATGGCCTGCGGAATCATGCGCGCGCTGCCGCCCCTCGCGCCCAAGGTGATGGTGAGCGTCGTCGCCGCCACGGCGGCCGTGCAGTGGTATGTGGCGGAAAGCGACATCGCGATGTTCCCCGCCATCGGCGATTTCTCCCTCAACCGCATCACCCGGGGGGTTCTGCGAAACGCGGCCCTCGCCCTCGCGGGAATGGCGAAGCGCGAGGGGGTGAGGCGAGGCGGCGACCGTCCCGCCCCGCCCCTCGTCGGAGTCTCTTCTTTCGGCGGGACGGCGGGGTGCGTCGACCGCGTGGAGAAAAGGCTGCGGGAGGCGGGCTATGAGGTCATCTTCTTTCACGCCTCCGGCCCCGGCGGCCGCGCCCTGGAGTCCCTGGCCGGCCTGGGCGAGCTGGCCGGCGTGGTGGACGTGACCACGCATGAGCTCATGGATTTGCTCGTGGACGGCGTATACAGCGCGGGCGCGCGCAGGCTGGAGGCCGCGGGGGCTGCGGGCATCCCCCAGGTGTTGGCGCCGGGCGCGCTCGACCACGCCAATTTCTGGGTGGGGCAGGTGCCCGGGAAATACCGGGGGAGAGCGTTTTTTCAGTACAACGCCCAGAACCTCCTGATGCGCACGAGCGGGGAGGAGTTCGAGGCCCTGGGCGCGCTCATGGCGAAGAAGCTCAACCGCGCGAAAGGCCCCCTTTCCGTGTTTATCCCCACCAGGGGCTATAGCGAGCACACGAAGCGGAAAACCCACGATCTGGATGGCCACGAGGCGGGCGACTGGCACCAGCCGGAGGCGGACGCCGTTTTTGCGCACTCCCTGCGCGAGAACCTGAGAACGGGCGAGGTCATCGCCCTCGACCTCCACATCAACGACGACGCCTTCGCCGACGCCTGCGCGGAGAAGATGATCGAGATGCTCGACGGGCGGGGGCGGGCGGAAGGGTGAGCGCGGCGTGTGCGCGGCCGTCATGCCCGGATGCGTCCGAACCCCCTCCCCCGCAATCCCCGAAAGCCTGAAAAACCCCCTTTCGGCTCGGCCTCCGCCGCTCTCCGCGAGTGCGCGGCGGGGACATAATGGCGGCAAATGGAGAGGGTGCCGGCGCGTGCTCTCCCACCTCTTCTTCGCTCGAGCGGTTTTTTCCGCCAGAATGTTCTAAGATGGGCCGAACGCTTTGGACGTTCTCTTCAGCTCATGGGTCGTGCGGAAGGACGATGCGGATGGCGGGAAACATTTCGGTTCCGGAGGAGCGGCACGAGGCGGATGTGCTGATCGTGGGCGGGGGTGCGGCGGGCACGATGGCCGCCTTCGAGTGCGCGCAGGCGGGCGTGCGCGTCATCCAGGCGACGAAGGGGCGCGCCACGAGCGGGACGACGACGGTGGCGCGCGGCGGTTTTGCCGCCGCGATGGCCCCGGGCGACAGCCCGGAGCTGCACCTGCGGGAAGTCCTCCGGTATGGCGGCGAACTCATCGACCCGGCGCTGGCCGGGGTCTGGGTGCACGACATCATCGAGGTCGTGCGCGACCTGCGCGCGTGGGGGGCGGAGTTCATCACGGACGCGAAGGGCGAGCTGGACCTGAAAACCTTCCCGAGCCATACCTATCCCCGCGCCCTGCACCATCACGACACCACGGGCAACATGGTCACCAAGGCGCTCTCCAGGAGGCTCCGGGCCGATGCGCGCATCGGACAGCATCCCCATACGGCCATCGTGGACCTCATCACGCGCGCCGGCCGCGTCGTCGGCGCCTGGGGGGTGAATTACTCGCGCGGCTGCCTCGTGGTCTACGGCGCGCGCGAAGTCATTCTGGCCACGGGGGGCGGAAGCGGCCTGTTCTACGTGAATGACAATCCGCCCCAGGTGACGGGCGATGGCTACGTTCTGGGCTTTCGGGCGGGCGCCCCTCTCGTGGGCATCGAGATGATAGACTTTCAGGCGATGTGCTGCGCCCCGGAGGCGCTCTTCGGCTTTGCCCCCCATCCGACAGGGTTCATCAACGCGGGCGCCGTATTCCTGAACCGGGAGGGAGAGGCGTTCCTGAAACGCTATTTTCCCGACACGGCGGAGAAGAGCACGCGCAGCGAGGTCATCCTCGCCATGGCGAAGGAGATTCACGCGGGCCGCGCGGGCCTCACCGGCGGCATCTACATGGACGCCACGCGGGTTCCCGTGGAGACGATCCAGAAGCAGATTCCCCATGTGTACAAGACGTGCCTCGCGCGCGGCATCGACATCACCCAAACCCCCCTGGAGGTGGCTCCGGGCAGCCACACCTGGCTCGGGGGTCTGGAGATCGACGCCGACGGCCGAACGGGCGTGGCGGGCCTTTGGGCGGCAGGCGAGACGGGGGGCGGGATTCACGGCGGAAATCGAATCGGCGGCTCCGCGCTTTCCGCCTCCCTGGTCTATGGAAGGCGGGCGGGGCGGGCGGCCTCCGCGCGGGTGAAAGAGGGTGAACGGGGCGCGGACGTTCCCGCACTCGGCATTCCGGCGCCAGAGCGCGCCTGGCTGGAGGGGCTCATGTCCCGGGAGGACGGGCCGCTGCAAAAGGACGTGCGGATGCGCTGCCGGATGCTCGCCCACGAGAAGCTGGGTCCCATACGCGACGCCGGCGGTTGCCGGCGCGCACTGGATGAATTCGGGCGCATGGAAAGGGAGGAGATTCCCCGCATGCGCCTCGACGGGGGGGCGCGCGCGTCTGCGAAAGCGCGGGGCCAGGAGCTGGAGAGCGCGCTGTCCGTCAGGAACCTGGCGCTGCTGGGAAAACTGCTCGCCACCGCCGCCCTCAACAGGCGGGAGAGCCGGGGTGCGCATTTCCGACTGGACTATCCCGAGACGAACGAGAAGGATTGCAATTTCGTAACCCGCCTCGCGCGCGGGGAGAGGGGCGAGATATTGTTCGGGAAAGACCCGCTGAAGGCCTCCCCGTTCGCGCGTTGAAGGGGGAGCGGACGGCGAATGGGTGCGGGAAGGAGAGGGATGCGCGATGACGCAAGAGAGTGTCGGCGTGGTGGGCCTGGGGAACATGGGGTGCGGCGTCGCCGCCAATTTCCATGAAGCGAAGACGCCCTTGATGGTCTGGGACGTCGCACCGGGGCAGAGGCGGCCCTGGGAGGGAAAGGGAGGGGTGGAGGTGCTTGAGCCGGGCGAGATGGCGGGGCGGGCGAGCGTCATCTTTTTCGTGGTTCCAGGCTCGCCGGAAATCGAAGAATCCCTGGGGGGAGGCGCGGGCGTCTTGGCGAACGCGCGGAAGGATCTCGTGATTTACGATTTGACGAGTTCCGACCCCGAGGCGACCCGGAAGATCGCGAGGCGCGCGAAGGCGAAGGGGGTGGCGTATCTCGACGCCGGCATGAGCGGCGGTGCGGCGGGGGCGGCGGCGGGGACGCTGACGCTGATGATAGGCGGAGATGAGCGGGCGTTTCGCAGGACGGAGCGATTTTTGCGGCCGATAGCGGACAACCTCTTCCACTTGGGGGAGAGCGGGGCGGGCCACACCCTGAAGCTGATTCACAACATGGTTTGCCACTCCATCTTCATGGCCACCTGCGAGGGGGGAAGGCTCGCGGAGAAGGCGGGAATCAGGCTCGAGGACATGATCCGCGCGTTCAACGTGTCCAACGCGCGGAGCTACGCGAGCGAGTTCCGCTTCCCGAACCACATCTTGTCCGGGACGTGGGACGCGAAGTCGCGGGTCTATAATTTGCGAAAAGACGTAGGCATGGCCGTCGAGATGGGCAAGCGGCACAAGGTGGAGACTGCGCACGGCGCAGCCACGCTCGCGTTTCTCGACAAAGCCGTCCACTGCGGGATGCTCGAAAAAGATTTCGCGTTATTGTATCGTGATTACGACAAGATTTCCCGGACCCGCTTGTGAATTTCACCGAAGCCGGAGTTGGCCGATGAAGCTGGTGGTAGGCGTCACAGGCGCTTCGGGCGCGATATACGGCGTGCGCCTCATGCAGGTTTTGCATGACGCGTACCCCGAGGTGGAGACCCACCTCGTCCTCTCCAAAGCGGGGGTTCGCGTCCTGACCTACGAGACGGACGCGGACGTCGCCAGACTCTCCTCCTGGGCGAGCGTCGTGCATCCAGAGGGAGATATCGGAGCGCGGCCCGCGAGCGGAAGCGCCGGTTTCGACGCGATGGCGATAGCGCCCTGCTCTCTCAAGACGCTCGGGCAAATAGCCACCGGCACCGGCGAGAACCTCATCTGCCGGGCGGCGGACGTGATGCTCAAGGAGCAAAAAAAGCTGGTTCTCGTGCCGCGCGAAATGCCGCTCTCCGCGATTCACCTGGAGAACATGCACAAGCTCGCGCTGATGGGGGTTTTCATCCTTCCGGCGTCGCCCGGGTTTTACTTCCGGCCGCGGACGATGGCGGATTTGGTCGATCACGTGGTGGGCAAGACGCTTACGTCCCTGGGGCTGGAGCAGAACCTGTTCGAGCGTTGGCGGGGACAGCATCCGGAGCGGAAAACCCTGTCGGCGGGCCATGGCGCGGGAGCCGGCAGCCCCGCAGCAGCGCCCGCGAATCAGCAGCGCACGCGGAAGACCCTGTCGGCGCGCCATGACGCGGGGGCCGGCAGCCCCGCAGCAGCGCCCGCGAATCAGCAGCGCACGCGGAAAACCCTGTCGGCGCGCCATGACGCGGGGGCGGTCGAATGAGCGGTCGGGCCGGGGTTGCCGCGAGCGTCGAGCAAATGGCGCGGCGCGTTTTTGGCCTCCGGGGCGGGGAGCGCGTCGCCGCATACGCCGACGAGGTGGCGGACATGCTCCAGAGGGTGTCGTCCGACTCGTTCGAGAGAGCGCAGGAGCCTTTTTCCCCGCCGGCGGACGATGCGCCCGCCGAAGCAGAACGATAATCCATTGGCACTCGCCAGCTTCGTATGGCCTTCCTTTTACCAGGATTCCGTCCAGCTCATGCTCCTGGCGCGGACGATTCGGAGCCGGGCGGGGGTTTCCGAGGCGGCCGCGCTCATGGGCACGCCCATGAACCACGACATCATGCTGCAGGCCGGACTCGTCGGGGAAAACGGCATGGACGCCGGCCCGAATGATTTGATGCTGGCCGTGGAGGCGGATTCCCGGGGGATCGCCCTCGAGGCGATCGAAGAGGCGAAAGCCGCTCTGCTGACGCGAGAGCGGTCCGTTGTCGGCGGGGGGCGCGATTTTTCGCCCTCGAGTCTGGAGGGGGCGCTCGCCGCGGCCCCGGACTCCAGCCTGGCGATGATATCCCTCCCCGGCGCGTATGCCCCCCGGGAGGCCATGAACGCGCTGCGCCGCGGGCTCCACGTTTTTTTGTTCAGCGACAACGTGTCGGTGGATGATGAGGTCGCTCTCAAGCGGGAGGCCATACGGCGCGGCTTGCTCCTCATGGGTCCCGACTGCGGAACGGCCTACATCGGCGGCGCGGGGCTTGGGTTCGCCAACGTGGTGAGGCCGGGGCGCGTGGGCTGCGTCGCGGCCTCCGGCACCGGGCTTCAGTCCCTCGCATCGCAGCTGGACGCCCTGGGCGAGGGCATCTCCCACGGGGTGGGCGTGGGCGGGCGCGACCTGTCCGCCGAGGTGGGCGGCCTGATGACGCTCGGCGCCCTGGACTTCTTGTCCGCCGATCCCGAAACGCAGATCGTGGCGCTTGTGTCCAAGCCGCCGGCAGCGGAGGTCTTGCCCAAAATCGAGGAGGCGTTGGAATCCCTGCAGAAGCCGCATGTCGTATGCTTTCTGGGCGCGGAGAACCCGAGGTGGGCGAAGAGTCTGGAGGATGCGGGCCGTGCCGTGGCGGAGATTCTGCAGGGGGAACGCCGCCTGCCGGAAGACTCCTTCGCGCGGATGGGCTGGAAGGAGAGAATCGCCTCGCTGGGCCGGGAGCGCAGTCCCGGGGGAGGGGGGATTCTGGGCCTGTTCTCCGGAGGGACGCTCGCCCATGAAAGCCGCCTCATCATCGGCTCGCTGCTCGGCGAGGAGATAGCCTGGAACGGGGAGGCGGGCCGCCACCGCATCCTGGACCTGGGGGATGACCGCTACACGGCGGGGAAGCCCCACCCGATGATCGACCCGCAGCCCCGGGCGGAGATGGTGCGGGAAGCGGCGACGGATGAAAACACGGGCGTGGTGCTGTTCGACCTCATTCTGGGCAGGGGGAGTGCTGCGGACCCGGCGGGTGCTCTGGCGCGGGCGATACGGGAGGCGGGGTCGCGGGCGCGGAGCCTGCTTTTTGTCGCCTCGGTGGTGGGGACGGCGAATGATCCGCAGGACATGGGCGGGCAAATAGGAGTTCTGGAGGAAGCCGGCGCGGTGGTCTTGCCCTCTAGTGCGCAGGCGGCCCGCTTTGCGGCGGCGCTGATCCGCCCGGAGCTGCTCGACGCCGGATGAGCGGTTTTCGTTTCGGGGAGGGGAGGGGCCGCGCGGTGTGCGTCGCCGGCTCTGGACGCTCGGGAGTCGCCCGGAGATGGGTGAGGCGCATGACATGAAAGATTTGCGCGACAGGCCGCTCGAAGTGGTGAATCTGGGTCTGGAGATATTCGCGGATGAACTGCGGCGCCAGAATGTGCCCGTGACGCACGTGAACTGGCGCCCGCCGGCCGGAGGGAAGCCGCATTTGGCCGGAATACTCGAAAAACTGGAAGCGCTGGACAGGTAAGGCGCGGCGAGAAGAACCGGCCGCTTGGCGGGGAGGGATGAAAAATGCGGGAGCCCTGGCGCTTGAGCCTCTCTGACGGGTTGCGGAGCATCCGGGAGGGCGGCCTGTCCGCCTTGGAGTGGACGCGCTCCCTGCTGGCCAGGATAGAGGCGGTGGAGCCGGGAGTGCGGGCGTGGGCGCACCTGGACGGGGAGGGCGCCCTCCGCAGCGCCGGGCGGATGGATGAGCGGCTCGCAAGCGGGGCCGGGGAAGGGCCGCTCGCGGGCGCCGCCATCGGGTTCAAGGATATTGTGGATGTCGCCGGAATGCCGCGCGAGGCGGGCTCGCCCCTGTTTGCGGGCCATTTGCCGGACGAGGACGCCACCCTCGCGCGCCGTCTCCGGGAGGCGGGCGCTGTTTTTCTGGGGAAGACGATCACCACGCAGTTCGCCACCTCGGACCCTTCGGTTACGCGGAATCCCTGGAACCTGAAGCGAAGCCCCGGCGGCTCCAGCAGCGGTTCCGCCGCGGCCGTGGCCGCCGGAATGGCACCGGCCGCCCTGGGCAGCCAGACGGGCGGCTCGACGCTGAGGCCCTCGGCGTTTTGCGGGGTGGTGGGACTGAAGCCCACCTATGGGCGGATACCGAGGAGCGGACTCGTGCCGGTGTCCTGGCGACTGGACCACGTCGGGATCATCACCAGATGCGCGGAGGACGCGGCGCGCCTGCTCACCGCCATCGCCGGGGCGGACGGGCGGGACGCCGGGGCACCCGAGGTCGCGGTGCCGGACTACGCGCGCGCCTCCGCCCCGAGAAGGCCCGAGCGGGTATGCTTCTGGAAGGAGGATTTCCTCCCCCGCGCGAGTCGGGAGGTGGCCGATAGAATCGAGGAGCGCGTGGCGAGCCTGAAGGCCCGGGGGGTGGAGGTCGAGGAGGCGAGGCTGCCGGTGGATATGGAGGAGATGCACGCGGCGCATCGCATCATCATGCGGGTGGAGGCGGCTTCCTGGCACGGGGAGATGTTTTTGGAGAACCAGGAGGCGTACGCTCCCGAAATTCACGAGAACATCTCTGGCGGCCTCATGACGCCGGCGGTTCATTACGTGAACGCCTTGCGGTTCCGCGCGAGATTCACCCGGAAGATGGCGGACGTTTGCCGGAGGTTCGACCTCCTCGTCCTGCCCGCCCACGTCTCGTGCGCCCCGCCCGCCGAGGAATCGACCGGAAGCGCCTTGTTCAACGAGCCCTTCACGCAGATCGGGTTTCCGGCGCTCACCCTGCCCGTGGGCAGGGGCGAGAATCACCTGCCCATCGGGATTCAGCTGGGCGGACGACGCTTTGGGGAGGCCGCGCTTCTTGCCGCCGCCCGGTGGTGCGAGGCGGAGTTGGGCTGGAGGTCGGAATTTCCGGAGGAAATGCCGGATATGGGCGAAGGGTGTGGAAGCCGTCGTTGACCCGTCCGTTTCGCCGGAACCCGGTTTTTGCCGCCGCGTCCCGATGTTTCTTGCTTTTTCCCTCGTGGATGGTTTAGGATTTTCCCATACGGGTATTTTGTGCAGCAACAAATGATGCTGCGAGCCGGGGGAGAGAGGCGCATCGCATTCTTTTGCGTTTTTCGCATGGGGGCGCGCGGAGCCACCTTCGGATGTTGCGATGTTTCATGAAGATGAAATGTCTTGTGCTTTCATTTTCATCATTGTTGTGCCGGGCGTTTTGCAATTTCGTTGCACCACTTATTGACCAAGGAGGAGAACAGATGAAGTGCCTGAGAAACGCCGCTCTTGCGGCAATCGTGTTCACCCTAGCGATCGGCCTGTCCTTCTCGAGGGCGGAAGCCGCGCGCATCAAAACCTCGGTCGCCGGTGCGGGGCCGGGTGCCGCCGCCTATGTGATCTGGGGCGGTCTCGCCGCGTTGGTGTCGAAAGAATCCAAAACCGTGGAGATGAACAACCTCACCACGCGCGGGGCGGTCGAGGACATCCGCCTCATCGAAAACGGCAAGGCGGAGTTCGCCCTGGGCGTGGCCACGCTCGTGCAGCTGGCGATTCAGGGCAAGAAAATGTTCAAGAAGCCCTACAAGAACCAGTGCGGCATGGGCCCCGGCACGGTCTCCCAGTTCCACATCGCCGTGCGCAAGGACTCCGGCATCAAAACCATCGCGCAGCTCAACGGCAAGCGCGTGAGCTTCGCGCGCCGGGGCAGCAGCACGCACTTCATGACGGACACCGTCGTCAATCTCGCCGGCATCAAGGTGCGCGAGGAGAACCTGAACTGGAACGTGGCGGCGGACGCCGTGAAGGACAACCGGCTCGACGCCTTCACCATCCCGAATCCCGTCCCCTCACCGGCCGTCCTGAAGCTCGCGACCTCGAGTCCCATCAACCTTCTGCCGGTGGACGGGAAGGTGGGCGAGGGCCTCTTGAAGTCGAACAAGGCCTACTTCAAGACCGACATCGTCAAGGGGGCGTATAACGGCGTGGACAAGCCCGTGCCCACCATCGGCTACGCCGCGTGGACCATCGTGGGCTGCAACGTGCCCGCCGACGTCGTCTATGAAGTGGCCCGGCTCAACTTCTCGAAAAAAGGCCGCGAATTCCTGCTGAAAGTCCACAGGGGCTGGGCCTCCGGCTTCGCCATGGCTCCGGGTCTGGACCAGATGGCCGCCATCGGCATGAAAGTGCACCCGGGGGCTGCGCGGTATTGGAAGGAAGTTGGCTACAAGCTGCCGAACTGATGACGCAGGACTGGTAGTTTCTGCCGGCCGGGGGCCGCGCGCTCCCGGCCGGTATGTTTTGTTTGCCAGTGCGACCGTTCTGCGCGCCCTTGCCGGAATTTTTTCGCCGCGCCCCTGGGGGATGATGATTTGAGTGTTCGCCGAATCATAGAGAGAATCGGAAACGTCCTCGGGGCGGGCCTCGCCCAGACGCGAACGCTGAGCGGCCCTTCGCTCTGGACGCTGCGCGTGGTGGGCTTTATCTTCGCCGCGTATTTTCTCTTCGGCGCGGTGAACGGAAGCTACACCCTCTTCGGTCCGCGAAACCTCGCTCTGGCACAACTCGAGTTTCCCTACATCCCGTATTACGGGGAGCAATTCTCCCTGCCCGCGTTCATCTGCTTTACGTCCGTTCTCACCTTCCTGCTGTATCCCTGCAAAGCGAGCTCGCCCCGGAACAGGCCCTCGTCCTGGGACATTCTGTGGTGCGTGCTTAGCCTCGTCGTGATGATCGAGTTCATATACTTCTACGACGATCGGGGCGACAGGGCGGGCATCGTGGAGTGGAACGACGTGGTGTTCGGCTTCACGGCCGCCTGTCTCGTGTGGGAGACGTGCCGCCGCGTGCTGGGCCTGGTGCTGCCGATAGTCGCCATCGTATTCCTGTTCTACGACTGGGCGGGGCCGATGTTCCCCGGCCTTCTGGCGCACAAGGGCGCCGAGTTCGGCTATGTGATGGGCTATCTCTACAGCCAGTCCGGCATCTACGGCGTGATCACCCGCGTCTATGCGCAGGTCGTGTTCATCTTCCTGATCTTCGGCGCGCTGCTGCAGGCCACCCGCGTGGGCGACGTGTTCGTCGATCTCGCCTTTGCGCTGGTGGGACGCTACAAGGGAGGCGCCGCGAAGGCGGCGGTGGTGTCGAGCGGCCTCGTGGGCTCCATCGTGGGCAGCGGGGCGGCGAACATCGTCATCACGGGGACTTTCACGATACCCCTCATGAAGCGCGGCGGCTTTCGGGCCACCTACGCGGCGGCGACGGAGGCGGTCGCCAGCATCGGCGGCCATCTGATGCCTCCCATCATGGCGTCCGCCGCCTTCATCCTGGCGGCGATGACCGAGACGCCATACTACAAGGTCGCGCTCGTGAGCCTGGTGCCCGCGCTCCTCTATTATCTGTCCGTCTTCATGTCGGTGCACTACTACGCGAGCAGAAACAATCTGCAGGGCCTCTCCAGGGAGGAGTTGCCCGACTTCTGGGGCGTCCTGAAAAAAGACGGGGTGCTGCTCATCCCCATCGCGCTGCTCATCGTGCTGCTCATCGTGCAGTTCTCGCCGTTTTTCGCGGGCTTCTGGGCCATCGTCGCCTCCGTTGTGGTGAGCACGTTCAAGCAGCGGTGCTGGTATCTGCTGGGACTGGAGGCCGCCGTCTTCGTGGCCAGCATCGTCTATGGCGGCGATGCGGTGTATCTCTACGTGGGCGTCGCGTGCTTCCTGGCGTGGCGGCACAGGGAAGCGCGGCGCATCATGTCGGAAATCGGGGATGCGTTCGTCACCGGGTCGGTCAACTCCCTCGTCATCGGCGCGACGGCGGGCGTGATGGGCCTCGTGCTCACCGGCGTCACGCATCCGGACCTGGCCCAAAAGATGACGGCCATCATCCTCTCCTACTCGAACAACATGCTCTTTCTGGCGGTGGCCCTCGTGGCACTGGCCAGCTACATCCTGGGGATGGGGATGACGATCACGGCGAGCTACATCCTCATCGCCATCCTGGCCGGGCCCGCGCTCATGGACTTTGGCCTCTCGATGTTCACCGCGCACATGATCATCCTCTGGCTGAGCCAGGACGCCGCGCTCACGCCGCCGTTCGCCCTCGGCGCGTTCGTGGCCGCAGGCGTCGCGCAGTGCGACCCGATGCGAACCGGCTTCATCTCCCTGAAGCTGGCGAAGCCCCTCTATGTCGTGCCCCTGCTGATGGCCTACACGCCGATTCTGATCAACGGCCCCTGGGATCAGGTCATTCTGGTCTGGGTGAGCGCAGCCCTGGGCTTCATATGCACTTCGGCAGCCCTGGAGGGCTTCTTCCTGCGCATCCTCACGGTGTTGGATCGCGTTCTCATGGGCGTGGCGGGCGTCGCGCTGTTCTGGAACGGAATCTGGCTCAAGACGGCCGGGCTTGTGCTGATGCTCGTGTCTGTCTCCATGCAGCTGATGCGGCCCAGGGACTTCGCGCCCGGGACGGGCGCCGTGGAGGCGGAACCTCGCAGGCCGTAGCCGCACTCCCCCGTCTAGGCCAGGAAGAAGCCCCCGTTCACGTCGATGGTGACGCCCGTGACGTGGCGCGCGTCCTCAGAGGCGAGAAAGGCGACGACGCCCGCGACGTCCTCGGGCGTGCCGATGCGCCCCAGCGGCGTGGCGGCCTCGGTCTTTTTCCTCTGCGCGTCGCTCATCTGCTCGAGGATGCGCCTGGTGCCGATGACGCCGGGGGCGATCGCGTTCACGTTGATGTGATGCGGGCCGAACTCGCGCGCGAGGTGGCGCGTCAAGCCGATGACGGCCGCCTTGGAACTCGAATAGTGCGGGCCCTGGAGCACGCTGGCCGAACGGCCCGCGACGGAGGAGAAATTGACGATTTTGCCCGCTCCCTGTGCCCGCATGTGGGGCAGCACCGCCCAGCAGGTGCGATAGACGCTTTTCACGTTCGCCTCGAACATTCTGTCAAACGCCCGCTCGTCCACCTCCAGTGCCGATGCGGGCAGGCCGCCGCCCACGCAGTTGACGAGGCCGTCAATCGGCCCGCGGGCGCGAATGGTCTCCTGAAAAACCTCCTTCACCCCCTCTGGGTCAAAGGCGTCGAGTGCCGCCGCGATCCCATCGCCCACGCCACGCTCCTTGATGAGTCCGGCCGTCTCCTCGCGCGATTCCGCGATGTCCATGCAGACGACGCAGGCACCCTCGCGGGCGAGCCTGCGTGCGCTCGCACGGCCGATGCCTGCGCCCGCGCCGGTGACGATGATGGTTCTGCCCTCAAAACGCATATCGGTATCCTCCTCCCGGGACGCCCTTCATCCTAGCCTAGGGCGGGAGAATTGTCTCGCCCATCCCGAGGCGCTTCGCAGGGTGCGGGGAAAGTGGTATGTTGCAGGCCACCGCCCCATGGAGAATCGCCCGCCGCGTTCCTGATGGCCGCGTTCGTTCCTGGTGGATAAGCGCCGCGAGTCCAGGCCGCCGGCGCGGGCAGGGGAAATCGACGCGCGCACGAGACGATACGAAGGGATGGGCCGAGATGAAATTTTCGATTTTCTACGTGATATGCCCGCGGGGGGAGGAATCCGAGGCGGACGCCTACCAGAAGGTGATGGAGCAGTGCCAGGCGGCCGATGAGCTGGGCTATCACTGCGCCTGGTTCGCGGAGCATCACTTCTCCAAAGTGGGGATGTGCCCGGACCCGCTGCTCTGGTGCGCGGCGGTGGCGCAGAAGACGAGGCGCATACGCCTGGGGACGGCGATATCCATCCTCCCGTTTCACAATCCGGTGCGTCTGGCCGAGCAGGCGGCGATGGTCGATTTGCTGAGCGGCGGGCGGCTGGACCTGGGCGTAGGCCGCGGCTCCCAGCCCAAGGAATTCAAGACGTTCGGCGCAAAACCCTCGGAGAGCAGAAAACGCCTCCAGGAGGGGCTGGAGATCGTCTCCCGGCTTCTGGCGGGAGAGGAGGTGACGTTCGAGGGGGCGCATTACCGGTGCAGGGACGCGCGCATATTCCCCCAACCCCTGCAAAAGCCGAGGCCTCCCATCTGGCTGGCGGGCACCAGCCCGGAAACCTACGCGTACGCGGGGGCCAACGGGTTCAAGATCATGGCCTCCGCCGGCTTCAAGGGACCGGAAGTGTATCGGGAGAAGATGCGGCGCTACGAAGAGGCCGTGGCGGCGGCCGGGGGGGATTTGTCCGGCATCGATTACGCCATGGTGCATCGGTTCTACGTCTGCGAGGATGAGGAGCGGGCCGACTACATGGGCAGCTTCGCAGAGGGTTTTTCCTCCTACCTGGAATACCGTGCGCGAGTGAACGCGGTTGATTTTCCGGATGAGGAGGGGAGGCACCTCCAGCGCAACTGGAGCTACAAGCTCGACGTGCGCGAATTCCTGAGCGGCGGCGGCGTCATCGGCTCCGTGGAGGAGAACGTTCGGGAGCTCCGGCGCTTGCGGGACGAGTTTGGCCTGAATCACGTGATCCTGGGCGTCTACGGCGACGGGATGAAGCATGGGGCGTCTCTCAGGTTTCTGGAGAGGTTCGCGCGGGAGGTCGCACCGGCGGTGGCCTGATGCGCCCGGGGCCGGCCCCCGCCTGGACGCACCGCACAGGTTTCGGCTCGGGCGGCGCGAGGCGTGGGGACCTCTGCGCGCGCCCCGCGAAAATCCCCGGGAGGGTGTTTGTCGCATGGCATACGTGTTCGGGTGGGATGATGGCGAGAGGCTGGAGATGCGGAACGTCGCACTCCCGCGCGGCTGGCGAATCCTGGCGGACCCCGCCAACACGGATTCCCGATGGCTCAGCATGGGGAACCAGGATATTCCGGTCGGCGGCGGAATCCCGGAGCATCTCCATGAGAAGGAGGAGGAAATCCTTTTCTTTCATGCGGGAGAAGGGGAGATGGATGTGGATGGGGAGACGTTTTCCATCCGGTCGGGGATGAGCGTCTTTCTGCCCGCCGGCGTCCCGCACGGGCTGCGGAACACGGGCGATGTCCCCCTCCAGCTGTTCTGGGTGTTTTCGCCGCCCGGATACGAGGATGTTTTCCGGAAGATGGCGGAGTCGAGCAAAGACCACGGAGAATTTGAAAAACTGCACCCGCACCGAGAATGAGAAGCCCCCCCCCCCCCCCGGCGGAGAATTCCGGGACACGCCCGCTCATGCGGCGGCGAGCCTGTCCCATCCTCCCCCGGAATGACGGCGCGGCTTGGCGCGCGGGGCGATGCGCCGGGGCGTTCTTTCCGACGCGCGGCCTATCTTTTCCTCTCCGGCTTCAGGTCTATCTTCTCCACCCAGTAATACCTGGAGAGCGTCCTGACGTCGGAGGGCGCGACGGAAACCAGCTCCGCCGTGGCGTCCTTCACGCCGCGCATGCTGCCGAGCTCCTGGTAGATGCGGATATGAAATTCCTCTGGCGGGAATTTCGAGGTGATCAGCAGATCGACCTTGCCCGCCGCCCCCTCCAGGCGCGCCTGGAGTGCGGGGGTGAGGCGGGAGGGCCCCGTCGCGTAGCCGTATCCGTAATACAGGCCGAACAGGATGGCCGTGGCGGCCAGGAAGCGCACGGTGGGGTGCTGGCTCCAGCGCCGCTCGCCGGAAGGTTTTTGGGTTTTGGGCGCCCTCCCCGAATCATCGGCCATGCTAGGAAGGCCTCCATACCATGCCCCACCTCTGGATGGTCCACCTCTCCAGGGGAATGAGCATGAACCTGTCGGTGAGCATCCACATGATGGCGATGACGAGAACGCCCAGGAACACCTCCTCAATCTTGTATTCCGCGGCCGAGACGAAGATCATGAAGCCCAGCCCGCTGTCGCCGCCTATCATCTCCGCTGCGATGAGCGCGCGCCACCCGAACCCCATGCTCATGCGGACGCCGGTGACGATGCTGGGCAGCGCGCCCGGTATGTAGACCTGCGAGATGATCTCCCGCCGCCTTCCGCCGAGCGTCAGGACGGAGTTTTCGTACACGCGCGGCACGCCGCGAACCCCCAGCAGGGTGTTGAAGAACACGAGCCAGAAGACGGTGTTCAGCAGGATGAAGAGCGTCGTCAGCCAGCCGGTGCCGAACCAGACGATGGCCAGGGGAACCCAGGCGATGCCCGATATGGCGTTGGCGAACACCCCGATGGGCTCCAGGGCGTGGGCGAAGCGGCGGCTCATGCCCGCCAGGACGCCGCAGGCGATGCCGAAGGGGATGCCGATGAGGAGGCTGAGTCCCACGCGGCCCAGGCTCGAGAAGATGTGGTTGGTGAACATGCATTCGTATTGCATGGTGAGCGCCGCGCCGACGCCCGCGCATCCATCCGAGAGGGTGTGTATCGCCTCCCAGATGGACGCGATGGGCGGGATGAAGACCGGAGGAAGCCATCCGAACGAGGTGTTCATCTGCCAGAGGGCGATCAGGACGATGAAGGGGATGGCGCCCAGCGCGACTTTCCGCAGCCTTTGGCGGCCGAAGCGCTTTTGCAGACCAATGGCCGCCGTCTGGAGTGCGCTCATCGCTGCACGAGCCCCCATCGCTGGATGGTGTCCGCCTCGATGGGACGCAGGGCGAAGCGATCGATCATGATCCATATGGCGCCGATCATCACCATCCCGAGTATCACCTGGGCGGTGAGGTCGGCGTCCTGCGAGGTGAAGATCATCCACCCCAGGCCGCGCCTGCCGGCGAGCATCTCGCCCGCGATGACCGCGCGCCAGGCGTAGCCGATGCCCAGCCTCGCTCCGGTGGCGATGTGGGGCATGGCGCTTGGTATGAACACGTCTTTCACGATGCGGAGGCGCGAGGCGCCGAGGGTGCGCAGGGCGTTCACCAGTATCATCGGGGTGCTGCGCACGCCGGTCAGGACGTTGAAGGCGATCGGGAAGAAGCAGGTGTAGAGGATGACGATGAATACGGTCTTTTCGCTGTTGCCCCACCAGACGACGATGATGGGGAGTATGGCGATGCCGGATATGGACTGAAAAAAGTTCATGATGGGGTAGAACATGTCCGAGACCGTGCGGTTCAGTCCCAGGGCGATGCCGAAGGGGATGCCCAGGAGCAGGCCGATGGCGCTGCCGATGACGAGACGCCACAGCGTTTGCCCGATGTAGTTGGGCAGCAGACCCTTCCAGATGACGTCGTAGGAGGAGGCGACGACGGAAAGCGGCGAGGGCAGGTAGCGGTCCGGATTCGGGATGATCTGCGAGATGACGGACCATAACGCCAGGATGCCCACGATGAGGGCCAGCAGCTCGACCCCGCCTCCCCGGATGAACGTTCTCCAGCGCCTGGAGTGCGGCTTTCGCACTCCCCCCGCCCCGCTACTCTCCCTCGTCATCGTCAAACACCTCCTCGCGCACGAGGCGGAGGATTTCGTCGCGCGGCTCGCTGTAGGCGCGCTCCGACAGCACGTCCTTCCATATGCGCTTCCCGCGCGGGATGTCGATTTTCACGGTGGCCTTCAGCCTTCCCGGTCGGCGCGAGAAGATGAAGCAGCGATCTCCGAGAAACGCGGCCTCATCCACATTGTGCGTGATGAAGAGGATCGTCTTCTTCGTCGCAATCGCGATGCGGTTCAACTCTTCCTGGAGGGTGATTCTCGTCTGCGCGTCCACGGCGGCGAAGGGCTCGTCCATCAGCATCACGACGGGGTTGGCGCACAGCGTGCGCGCGAGTGCGCAGCGCTGCTTCATGCCGCCGGAAAGCTCATGCGGATAGCGATCCTCGAAGCCGGACAAGCCGACGAGGTCGACGAATTCCTGCACCTTTCTCTCCCTCTCCTCCCGGGGAAGCCCCTGAATCTCAAGGCCGTGGCCGATGTTTCTCCCGACGGTGCGCCAGGGGAGGATCGCGTGTTCCTGAAACACCACCCCCCGATCCGGTCCCGGCCCCCGCACCTCCTTGCCGTCCACCTGAACGCTGCCCTCGGTGTGGGGGAGAAGCCCCGCGAGAATGTTGAGCAGGGTGGTCTTCCCGCATCCGCTCGGACCGACGACGGCGGAGAATTCGCCGTCCTCCACGGCGAGGCTCACCTTGTCGAGCGCGTGGACGTCCTCTCCCGTGTATTCGTCCGGGTAGTGGTGCGACAGCCCGTTGACAACCAGTTTGGGGGGCATATGGCTTCTCGGTTCCTATTCAAGCGCAATCCGCGCCCCGGCAAAAGAGCGGGGCGCGGATGCGGGCGCGTGAGGATTCGGGTTATTTCAGATCCTGGAACCACTCCGGATGTTCTTTCATCGTCCGGTTGATGAACTGGAAATCGAAGTATTTTCTGGGGTCGTAGGGCCGCTTCATCTTCTTCTGGGCGATGAGCTGCTTGACCGAGAAGTTGAAGGCCTTGAGCGTGTTCTCGCCCAGGCGCGGGTCGTAGGTCCACCATTTGATGGTGCGCTTGATGAGGGCGGCGTCCATGCCGCGAACGTAGCGGGCCCCGATTTTGGCGATCTCGTCGCTGTTTTTGGCGTCCCGCACGTAGGCGGCCGCCTCGGACATGCCGTTGACGAACGCCTGGGTTGCTTTCTTGTCTTTGTACACGCGCTCCGGCACGCCGTGCATGCCGGCGCAGAAGCAGACGTAGTCGCCGCCGCGCGACACGAGCGAGGCGCCCTTCACCTTGTCGGTCATCCGGGTGAGGTAGGGCTCCCACGCGACCATGGCGTCGACGCCGCCGGAATCGAACAGGGAGACGATGCTCGGCGGACGCACGTTGATCCGGCGGACGCCGCCTACGCCGATGCCGTTTTTCTCCAGCAGGGTGCGGAGGTAGAGGTCGCCGGTGGAGCCGAAGGTGGAGCCGATTTTCTTGCCCTCGAGGTCCTTGATGGTCTGGATGCCGGCGCCGGGGCGCACGGCGATGCCCACCATCTCGTCGGTGGTGGATTTCTTGTAGGAGCCGCCGACGTAGCCCACGACGCCGCGAACCTTGATGCCGCGCTCGAGTGCCGCAGGCAGGTTGGTGAAGGCGGCGGGGGCGAAGTCAATCTGGCCGGCCTTGAGGGATTTGGTGAGCTGGGCGCCCGTGTTGCGCACGACGACTTTCGCGTCGAGTCCGTTCTTGGCGAAAAAGCCCTTGTCTACTCCAACGAAGACTATCATGCCGCCGGTGTTGCTGGCCGCGCCGAGACGAAGCGTGGGCGCCGCCGCAGCGAGACCCGCCGCCGAGAGGCCGCAAGCGATCCCCGCGGCCAGGATGATTCGAGCGAAATTCCTCTTCATTGCGAACCTCCAGGAAATCCATAGATGAATGAAAATGAAACGGCCCAACCCGAAGAACCGTTCCCGGGCCGCCGTGAAAGCGCCCTGACCTCCAGAAGCATCATTATCTTCTTATTGTAGGGGAAGATTTTCCGGGATACAAACCCCGCCCCCCTCATGATGGCGCAGGTCCTTTGACCGGTTCGGCCCCCGCCGCCCCTCGCCTCAGTCGGCGCCCTGCGCCTGCGCGATGGGCGTATCCTCGCGATTGCCCCACTCCTTCCAGGAGCTCATGTAGTTTCTCACGTTCGGGTAGCCCAGCAGCCTCAGGGCGAAATAGCCGTGCGCCGCACGGTAGCCCGTCTGTCAGTAGGCGGTCACCTCTTTTTCGGGCGTGATCCCCAGCGCCTCGAACTGCGCCCGCAGCGCGGCGGCGGGCTTCATCTCCCCCTCGGGCGTCAGGTGCTGGAGCCACTCCTGCCAGACGGCGCCCGGGATGATGCCGCCCCTCCGCGCCCGCACCTGCCGCGCTTCCCATTCCTCTATCGAGCGGGTGTCGAGCAGCACGTGGCCCTCCTCGCCGATGGCGCGCATCACGTCCTCCCGCGTGGCGAGGCGATGCGGCTCGAACGCCATCTCGAAAGCGGCGGGCCGGGGCGGCTCGGCGTCCCGCGTGGTCTCGAATCCCGCCCGCTCCCAGGCGCTGTAGCCGCCGTCGAGCACGTGGACGTCCTTGTGGCCGAAAAGCTCGAGCATCCAGAACCCGCGCACGCTCGTGTTGCCGACGATGTCGTCATAGAAAACGATGGCGTTCTCGAACGACACCCCCCGGTTTCCCAGCAGGAACGCCCACATGGCGAAGAAGTTCCGCAGCGACGCCTCGCTGGAGTCATCGCTGTTCACGCCATACAGATCGAAGTGCCGGGCGCCGGGGATATGCCCCATCGCGTAGCGCTCGCCCGTGCGCGCGTCGATGATTCGCAGGTTCGGGTCGTCCATGCGCTCGTTGAGCTGCGCGGGCGACCAGAGCAGGTCGGGGTTCGCGTATCCTTTCCGGTTTCCGGTCGACATGGCGTTCTCCTCCGCGGCTAGTCCGTCCAGAAGCCGCCGTTCACATCCACCGCCTCTCCGTTGATGTGCGCGGCCTCCTCGCTCGACAGAAACAGGACGGTCTGCCATACGTCGTCGGGCGTCGTGAGCCTGCCCATCGGGTGGGCGTTCGCTGCGTTCGCCAGCATCTCGGGCGGGGATTCAAAGTGGAGGCCCGTGTCGGCCGGGCCGGGCTGCACCGTGTTGATCGTCACCCCCGTCTTCGCGAGCTCGCGCGCGAGGTTGAACGTCATGGCGAGCAGGCCCGCCTTGGCGGCGGCGTAGGTGAGGTTCGGGCCGATGCCCCCCATTTTGCCCGCGATGGACGCGAAGCTGATGATTCGCCCCGTCCCGGAGGCCTTCAGCGCCTCGATGGTTTCCTGTATGCAGAAATACGGCGCCAGCAGGTTCACGCCCAGCACCGGTTCCCAGTCCTCCTCCCGGAGTTCGAGGGGCGGTCGAATCGGCATGTAGCCCGCCACGTTGGCGAGTACGTCGCAGCCGCCGAGCCACCGGAGCGCCTCGCGCATGGTCGCGCGAATGGCGGCTACGTCGGCCCAGGTCGCAGGGGCGCTTGAAGAGCTGGTCGGATGGGCCGGCCATCGCGTCAAAGGCGGCGCCCGCCCTGTCGGTGGCGAACACCCGGGCGCCGGCCTCGAGGTATCCCTGGAGGATGCGGCTTCCCATGGCACCGGCCGCACCCGTGAGGATGACCTTCCGGCCCTGGAAATCAAAACGAATGGGCATCGCGCGTCCCTCCCGTTCAGTCGTTTCGGGAATGGTGGGAGAATGTGTATGATCCTCCTCCTTCTAGCATGGCGGGCGGCGAATCACAAACCGGGGCGGAGGCGGAGCGGGGCGCGCGCGCTCGTGGTTGGCTCGGCGTTTTTTCATTTTTCAAGTTGCCATCTCCTCTCTCGGATGGCTATAATAATGGAACCGTACGATATGGAGAAATAAACGAATCGCGGCGGATTGCACCCTGCGGCGCGCCCGCTTCGACGCCGCACACGAGTGGAGGGTTCCATGACTGATCTCGCATACGTCGGAAAGAGCGTGCCGCGCGTCGATGCGCCGGAGAAGGTGACGGGCCAGGCCATGTACACCCTGGACCTCCTCCTGCCCAAGATGCTCCACGGCAAGCTGCTGGGGAGTCCGCTCCCCCACGCCCGCATCCGGAACATCGACGCCAGCCGCGCGGAGAGGCTCCCCGGCGTCAAGCTCGTGATGACGTCCAGAGACGTGCCGGACGAGGTGGTCTGGGGCGTCGTGCCGGTCTGCTACGATCAGCGCCCCCTCGCCACGGACAAGGTGCGCTACGTGGGCGACTCGGTGGCGGCCGTCGTGGCGACCTCCGAGGACGTCGCGCAGGAGGCGCTCGACCTCATCGAGGTTGACTACGAGGAGCTCCCCGCTGTCTTCGACCCCTTCGAGGCGATGCGGGAGGGCGCCCCCGTCCTCCACGAGGCGAAGCCGAACAACGTCGCGTTCACCAAGCACATGGAGTTCGGCGAGGTGGACAGGATGTTCGAGGAGGCCCACCACGTGAGCGAGCTCACCTCCGCCTCCTCGCGCCAGATGCACGCCTCCTTCGAGGCGCACGTGTCCATCGCCGAGTGGTCTCCGCGAGGCGACGTGACGGTCTACAACTCCTCGCAGTGCCCGAGCCTTTCGAGCCAGTATTTCTCCAAGCTCCTCAAGATTCCCGAGGCCAACATTCGCGTGGTAACGAACTACGTGGGCGGGGGCTTCGGCGGCAAGGCGACGAGCAAGTTCAACATCGATTTCCTCTCCATCATCGCGGCGAAGAGGCTGGGCCTCCCCGTGAAGTTCTACTACACGCGCGAGGAGGAGTTTCTCCTCGGCACCCATCGGACGAAGCAGTTCCACACCTTCCGCATCGCCACCGACAAGGAGGGGATGCTCCTGGCGCGCGACGTCAAAATGGTGGTGGAAAACGGCGGGTACTCCGATTACGGACCGGTGGTCGGCGGCATCACGGCGCACATGGGGGGGAGCCTCTACCACTACAAGGCCTATCGCCATCACGCCGACGTCGTCTACACCAACGTGCCGCCTGGCGGTGCGATGCGCGGCGTGGGCAATGGCGGCTATTCGTTCGGCTCGGAGGTCGCCATGGAGAAACACGCCGAGGAGATCGGCATGGACCCGGCGGAGTTTCGGGTGAAGAACTTCGTGCGCAGGGGCGACACTACCATCATCGGCGCCAAGATCACGAGTTGCGGCGTTTCGGAATGCGTGCAGGAAGCGGTCAAGCGCGTGCCGTGGCGCGAGAGGCAGGAGGGCCGCAACGGCAAGAGGCGCGGCTACGGGCTGAGTGCGGCGGTGCATTTCACAGGGGCGCGCGCGATGGGTCCGGAGACCGCCGGCGCGTTCATCAAGATGAACAAGGACGGCACCGTGCAGCTGCTCTCGGGCACCATCGAGATGGGCAACGGCTCGGACACCACGCTGGCGCAGATTTGCGCGGAGACGCTGGGCGTGCGCGTGGAGGACGTGCGGATCATCAACGGCGACACCTCGGTGAATCCCTACGGATGGGGGGTGCGGGGCAGCCGAACGACGACCATCGACGGCCAGGCCACGCGCCTGGCGTCGCTGGAGGCGAGAAACATGCTCTTCCAGGGCGCTGCGGAGTTGCTCGAATGCGACCCGAACGATCTGGACGCGCGCGAGGGCCGGATTTTCGTCACCAGCTCTCCCGAGAAGCAGGTGACGCACGCCGAAGCCTACATGAAGATATATGACAAGGAGGGCAGCGAGGCCGTCTATACGGCGTCCTCCTATGATTCCCCGAGCGAGACGCCCGACCCCGTGACGGGGTATGGCAACTGGTCCGCCGCCTACGCCTACGGCGCCAAGGTGGCCGAGGTGGAGGTGGACGTCGAAACCGGCGCGCTCGAGGTGCTGCGCATCGTCAGCACGAACGACGTGGGAACCATCGTGAACCCCGCGGGTGCGCTGGGCCAGCTGGACGGCGGCGCGCTGATGGGCGTGGGCTACGCCATGACGGAGGATTTTCAGGTCGAGGACGGCCAGCCGGTGAACGCGAACTGGCTCGATTACAAGCTGCCCACGACCCAGGATTTGCCGGAACTCGAGGTCGTGCTCATCGAGACGGAAAACCCCACCGGGCCGTATGGCGCCAAAGGGCTGGGAGAGATGGCGCAGCTGGGCACCTCGGCCGCGATCGCGAACGCGGTGTATGACGCCGTCGGCGTGCGGATCACGACGTTGCCGATAACGCCGGAGAAGATACTGGCCGCCATGAATGAACGACGGGAGAAAAATGGCGCGTAGCGAACAGAGAGGATAAAAAATGGCTTTTCAGCATCTGCCCGCGAACAGTGTGGACGAGGCGCTTGCCGCCATGCGAGAGCACGGCGATGAGGGGAAAGTGTATGCTGGCGGCGTCGCCCTCTCGATTCTCATGAAATCCCGCGTGTATGCGCCCGAGGTGCTGATAGACATCGCGGGGGCGGACGATCTGGACTTCATCGAGGAGACCGAAAGCGGCGGGATCCGCATCGGGGCGAAGACGGTGCATCGCAAGATAGAGACCTCCCCCCTCGTGCAGGAGCGCTTCCCGCTGCTCGCGGAGATATTCCACAACGTGGCGACGATTCGCATCCGCAACCAGGGGACGGTGGGCGGCAACCTCTGTTTCGCGGAGCCGGCGTCCGACCCTCCCGCCGCGTTTCTGGTATATGAGGCGCGCATGAAGACCAGGAAGGCGGACGGGGCGGAGCGGGTGATTCCGGCGACGGAATTCTGGACGGGATATTACGAATGCGCACTCGAGGAGGACGAGCTGCTGTGCGCGATCGAGGTCGATCCGCTGCCCGACGGCTTCCGCACGGCCTACACGCGCTTCACCACGCGCTCGAAGGAAGACAAGCCCTGCATATCCATCTCCGCCGCGGTGTCCACGGAGGAGGACGGCAAGACGGCCAGGGAAGTGAGAATCGGCCTCGGCGGGGTGGAGGCTGTATTCAGGCGCCTCACGGCGGTGGAGGAGGGGCTTCGGGGGAAGGAGCTCACCGGCGAGAACATCGACGCCGTGCTCACCGGTGCGCTGGATGACCTGGAGCCGTTGACCGACATTCGCGCGAGCGATGACTACAGAAGGCAGGTGACGCCCGTTTTCATCCGCCGAACCATTCAGAAGGCGCTCTCGGGCGCGCCCTGACCTTGAGCCTAATCGACCGGATTTTTCCGCGCCGCCATAAAGAGAAGAGCGGAAACCGGAACATCGAGAGGAGAGAAGGAGATGAACGCAAACCGCAGGAATCGCATCGCTTTTGCGCTTCTGGGAGCAGGGATGGCGTTTGCCCTGTGCGCCCTGCCGGCGGCTGGCGGGGAAATCGACGAACTCAAGGCACAGCTCGAGAAGCTGAAGAAGCGGATTGAACAACTGGAATCCCGACAGGAGCGGGCGAAGGCTGCGGAGAGAAAAGAGAAAACAGAGGCGGCCAGCCTTGTCCCGGTCCCGGGCTTCTGGAAGGCGGCGAAGAGCAACACCTCGCTTTCTTTGAGCGGCTACGTCAAGCTCGACATGATCTACGATTTCGATGCGGACCTGGGCGATGAGTTTTTCGTATTTGACTTCGGGGGCGTCCCGAGCGCCATCCCGCTCGATGGCGAGGGGGGCGCGCGACAGAAAGCCTCCATGCACGCCCGGCAAACGCGCATTCGTCTCGACAGCATAACGCCGACGAAGCTGGGCGAGCTGAAAACCCGGGTCGAGACCGATTTCTTCGGCAGCGGCAACGCGCTTCGCCTGCGCCACGCCTACGCCGGGTTGGGACCGGTGCTCGCGGGCCAGACCTGGTCCATCTTCCAGGACGAGGACGTGGCCGCCGACACGGTGGACTTCGCGGGGCCGGCGGGCGTGGCCTCCGCGCGCCTTCCTCAGTTGCGCTACACCTGGACCGGAGCGGGGGGGATCGTCGGCCAAATCGCGGTGGAAGACCCCGACGCCCCGGCCATCGGGACGGCGGACGGGACGGTGTCCTCCCAGGATCGGGCGCCGAACTTTCTTGCGGCCGTCCGCTGGCGACCACACTGGGGGGCCGTCAACGTGAGCAGCCTCCTCGGAGAGGTTCACTACAACGAGGGCGGGACGGAAGACTCCATCTTCGTTTCCGCCCTCCACGTCGGCGCGAAGCTCAGCCTGTTCGACAGCACCAGCCTCATGGCGACCTTCAACTTCGGCAAGGGTGCCCTGGCGAACTACATGTTCGGCGGGTCGGCGGCGGCCACGCTGGGCGCAGACGGCAAGCTGGACGCCGTGGATTCCATGGGCGGGCTTCTCGGCCTCACGCATCGCTGGACCAACGCCACGAGTTCGGGCATCTATTACGGCTGGGCGCAGAACGACTTCGAGGAGGTGGCCAAGGCGACGTTCATGGCCAAAAACAGCGAACAACTCCAAACGCTCCACATCAACTTCTGGTGGGACCCGGAGCCCAAGATGCGCGCCGGGCTGGAGTTCATGCAGGGCTGGCGCGAGACCCATGGCGGGGAGAAGGGCGAGGCCTCGCGCATTCAGCTCGGCCTCCAGTACAACTTCTAGGCGCGTTCATCCGCAGGCTGCGGCCGGAGGGGGCGCGGACGTGCCGGCCAGGCGTGGCCCTCCCTCCGGCCACGCGGCGGCCTGCGATGGGGCGCCGCAAATCATTGTCGTTGTGCTCGTCCATCCCTCCGCATCCCCCCCTGCTACTTGTCACGCTGCCTTTTTTGTGCGGCGAGGGCGTCCGCCTCCAGTCTCCTGATCGCGTCGGCGACGCTTTGGGCCACCTCCCGCCGGTGCGGTTTTCCGGGACGATCCGATGATGGCGTGATGAGTCCCCCCACTCGAATGGAGAGCCACGGGTTGAGGATTCCCCGGGGGCTGATCAGGGAGTTCGAGCCCGCGATGCAGACCGGCAGAACGGGGGCGCGGCTCATGACGGCCAGGGTGCCGATGCCCTCTTTCACGCCCGCCTCGCCCGGAGAGGAGTCCACGATGCCGCCCTCCGGGAAAATGACCACGGCGGCGTTGCGTCTCAGAAGCCGGAGCGCCATCCGGAAGGTGCTGGGGCGCGTGGATTCCCTGTCCACCGGGAAGGCGCCAAAAAAAGTGATGAGCCCGGCGAGTAGGGGATTGCGGAACAGCTCCTGCTTGGCCATGTGATGTACCGGCCGCGGCAGGAAGGAGGCGATGATCAGCGGGTCCAGATAGCTGCGGTGATTCGAGGCGACGATCAGGGGGCCGTCGGCGGGCACGCCGTCCATGCCATGAACGTCGACGCCGCCGAAAGCGAGCCGAAAGCCCGCCTGAAAAATCTTTTTGAGCCAGAAAGGTTGGCCGATAGACGGCGGTGCGTCTGGTGTGTGCGCGCTCATGAATGACAACGTCCGGACATGGTATTTTTCGTTCCCCTGCGGTCGAAGCGTCAACGGAGGCGAGCAGCGTCTGCGTTCGGCCCCGGCGTTTTGCGCCGCACCGCCAGGAACGCGCCCTCCCGCTAGGCTGGAGCGCGGGGAGGTGGCGCGCATGAGATTCCCCTTTCCTCCATAAAAGCCCCGGCGGGGTGCGGAGTCTAGGCGGAATCGTGCTGATGGTGCTGCTGCGCGTGCCACACCTCGCCAAAAGCGTGAATCACGTCCTCGGCGGTGATGATTCCCAGAAGCGCGGTCGGGTCCTCGCGGCTCACGACGGGCAGCCGCGAGATGCGCCTGTCGCCGAGCTTGGCCATCACCGAATCGAGCGACTGGTCCGGATGCGCGTGCATGATGTACTTCTTCGCCGCAATCGCCAGGAGATTCTCCCGCAACATGCCGGCAGCCTCCGCCTGGCTGAAATCGTAGTGGCTCACCATGCCGCAGAGCTTCCCGCCCGCGTCCAGGACGGGAAAGCCGGAGATGAGGGACTCCTCCCTTGTTCTCCCTATCGCCTCGCCTATCGAGATGTTAGCGGGCAGGGTGATGACGTCCCGCGTCATGGCGTCGGACACGTGAATTTCATGGAGGAGGTGTTCGGTTTCATGGTCGGGCAGCGCGATCCCGTCCTGGGCGGAGAGTGCGCTGTATATCGGTTCGGGGTGCCAGTATTTGGCCAGGCCGAGAGATATGGCGTTCGCCGCCATGAGCGCAAGGATGATGTTGTAGTCCTGCGTGAGCTCGAAGATGATGAGCACCGACGTCATGGGGGCGCGGATGATGGCGGCGAAAGCCGCGCCCATGCCGACGAGCGCGTATCCGCCCGGGTGGGCCGCGAAGCCGGGGAAGGCGAACTCGGCGACGGAGGCCACCGCTCCCCCCGCCATCGCGCCCAGGAACAGGGTGGGGGCGAAGATGCCGCCGAGCGACCCCGTTCCGTAGGAGACCACGGTGGCGACGAGCTTCAGGAAGAGCAGCGCCAGCAGGAAGGGCAGCGTGTAGCTGTGCGTGAGCGCCTTGCTCACGGCGGGATAGCCCACGGCGAATACCTCGGGAAACGCGATGCCGATGACGCCGACGAACAGCCCCCCCAGCCCGGTGGCGAGAATCGCCGTGACGCCCTGCAGGCGCTTCCATCGGGAGCGCATGAACAGCACCCCCCGGATGAACGCCACGCCGATGAGTGCGCACGTCACGCCCACGAGGGCGTAGAGGAGCAGCTCCGCCGGGCTGTCCAGCGAATAGGCCGGTACGGAGAACACGGGCTCGTTGCCGAGGATGGCGCGGGAGACGACGGAGGCCGAAACCGCCGCGAATACGACGGCGCCGAGCACCCGCGCGTTCAGGTCGCCCACCATCTCCTCCAGCGTGAAGGTGACCGCAGCGATCGGCGTGTTGAACGCGGCGGCCAGGGCGGCGGCGCACCCCACGGGAACGAGGGCCTGCACGCGCCGCCTCTCCAGCGAGAACGTCTGGCCTATCCAGCTGGCGAGGCCTGCGCAAATGTGCACGGTGGGGCCTTCGCGCCCCAGGCTCGAGCCGGAGCCGATGTTGAGAATCCCGATGAGGAATTTGCTTATCCACACGCGCTTTTCGATGTGGCCGTTGCGGGCGACGTATGCGATTTTCGTCTGGGGGATGCCGCTGCCCCGGGCCTCGGGCGCGAAGCAATGGAGAAGGACGGCGGAGAGGAGGGCGCCCCCGGCGGGTATCAGCGCCACCCCGTACCAGGGCCGGTGAATGTCGGAAAGATCATGGGAGCCGAAGAGCAGGAGGTGCGCCCACCCCAGGGCAAGGTGAAAAAAGACGGCGACGAAGCCGGCGAGTGCCCCCACAAAGATGGTGGTGAAATAAAAGATGCCATCGGAGGAGAAGTCGAAGTGGAGCAGCCAGCCGAGAAGCCGTATGCGAAATTTTTTCCAACTCACCGCGTCTCACCCGTCGAAACACATCGGCCGCCGGAGCGGTCCGGCCTTGCCATCGAAAGCGCCCCCACGAAGAGGCCCGTCAGTCGCGGGGGGCGGCTCAGCGCGCGAGGGCACCCGTCGGATGCGGACCGACGGGGGGATGCGCGGCGGGGTCGATTCCTTCCCGGCGGAGGCGGTTCGCATACCACCGCTTCTCGATGCCGTTGGCCTCGTCCATCTCGGCGAGGTCGCAAAAGATTTCAATGCGGTGCCCGTCGGGGTCGCAAAAATACATCGCCCTGTTCTCTCCCCACGTGCCGTCGCCCTCCGGATGGGTGGGGCTGTGCACCAAGGGCCCCCGCACGATGGGGATGCCGCATTCCTCGAGCCACTCCCGCCAGGCGGCGAACTCCGCCGGGGTTTTTACCCGAAACGCGAAATGATGCAACCCCAAATCCCGTATCGGCCCCTGGTCGTCGGTTCGGAGCGCGCGGAGAGCTGTGTCCTCGCCGGTATGATATACTAGGTTCAAATCGTGGTGAAAGGCGGTGCACCGCAGGAAGCAGAGGCCCACGGCGAGGGTGGGGTGCTCGCCGGGGTCGTGGCGTTCGGTGAGGGTGAAGCCGAGTATCCCGGTGTAGAATCGGAGGGACTCCTCGAGGTCCGACACCTTGATGGCGACGTGCTGGAGTCCCTCAAAGGGGGTTTCCGGTCTGGGCATGGGCGCATTCTCCTTGGTCTTGGCGCGCGGCGTCGTCGCGGGCGTCGCTGCGAAGGAGAAATGGTAGCGCAATTTTGCGGAAGGAGAAACGCGCGATGGGTCGTCTGGATGGAAAAAGAGCGCTCGTGACGGGCGCCTCGCGCGGCATCGGGGAGTGCGTGGCGCGTCGCTTCTCGGCCGAGGGTGCGCGCCTTTTCCTGGCCGCCGACGGAACGGAAGCGGAACTCGCGGCCGTCGCGCGGGAGTGCGGGGGCGGGGCGGAGGCGGATTTCGGCTCCTACGATCTGACTGAGGAGGGCGCCGCCGAGCGCATGGTGGAGGAGGCCGCCGCTTTCCTGGGTGGCGTCGACATCCTGGTGAACAACGCGGGCGTTCGCTCGCATCACTCGTTCGGCGCGTTCTCCTACGCGGATTTCGAGCGCGTGGTCGCCGTGAACCTGCGCGGCCCCTTTTTCGCGAGCCAGGCCGCCTTGCCGCACATGCGGGCGGCGGGCGGGGGGCGGATCGTCCACATGGCGAGCCAGCTGGGCTCCGTGGCGGCGTGGGAGACCGCACTCTACAGCGCGACCAAGGCTGCGCTGATTCAGCTCGCGCGCTCCATGGCGTTCGAACTGGCGCGCGAGAACATTTTCGTGAACGCCCTCAGCCCGGGACCCACGGCGACGGAGTACTTCAAAAAACACGCCTACAGGACGCCCGAGGAGCGCGCCGAACGCCTGGGCAACGTGCCCATGGGACGCTTTGGCGAGCCGATGGACATAGCGAATGCGGCGCTGTTTCTCGCCTCCGGGGAGGCTTCTTTCGTGCAGGGACACAACCTGGTGGTGGATGGCGGATACGTGATTCACTGAGAATGGCAGACCTCTCGCGCGTGGACCGCGCAGGGGGCCTGCCCCCCCCCCCTTCGCCGGCTTCCGGCAATGCAAAAGGTTTTACTAATAAGGTTTTGGGGTTTCATTTCGGGGATTTTCATTTCCAGAAGGAGTTCTCGCAGTGGGCATGAGAGTGGGAGTGGTCGGTCTGGGCGTCATGGGCGGTGCGTTTGCGGGCCATATGCTGGACGCCGGCATGGAGGTGGCGGGCTATGACCCGGTGGACGCGATGTTCGGGAAGTTCGGGGGGAGGGGACTGCGGCGTGCCTCCTCGCCGGCGGACGCCGCCCGGGGAGCCGACCTCGTGATGACCTCGTTGCCGAACTACGCGGTCGTGGAGGAGGCGGTGTCGGGCGAGGAGGGCGTTTTGGCGGGGATTCCTGTCGGCGGCGTCATCGCCGACATGAGCACCGTCCCTCCCAAATTCTCGAGAGCCATGGCGGAGCGGGTGGCCGAGCGGGGGGTGAGCTGGCTCGATTGCCCGGTGAGCGGCGTGGGCAAGCAGGCGGCGGTGAAGGACCTGGTGGTGATGTCCGCCGGGCCAAGGGCCGCTTTCGAGAAGGCACGGCCCGCCTTTGACGCCATCGGAAAAAAAACGATTTTCGTGAGCGAGGAAAACGGGCTGGCCGCCCAGTTGAAGCTGGTGGTGAACCTGGTGTTGTTCATCAACATGGCGGGGGCGTGCGAGGGTCTCACCCTGGGGCTGAAGGCGGGGATACCCGCCGACGTCATGCTGGAGACGCTTTGTTCGGGTGCGGCGGGGTCCAACGTGCTCGACGTGCGCGGGAAGGACATGCTGGCCGATCACTTTCCGGAGTCCGGACCGATATGGATCGTCCTGAAAGACCTCGAATGCGCCATCGAATCCGCCAAGGACCTGGACGTGCCCGTCCCCCTCGGGGGACTGCTGGAGCATCTCTACATGGCCCAGAGGAGCAAGGGGAGGCAGCATGAGGACGGAAGCTCGATATTCCGGATTTACAAGGAGCTCGCCAACCTGGCCTGATCCCGCATCGGGGGTGCTGCGGTTGCTGATTTCCGGTCCGCCCCTCCCCCGGTGCGAGAGCAGTTTTTCGGCGGCGCAAACGGAGAGATGTCCGCGACGCCATTTCGCAGGCGCCATGAAGCGGTGGTATCAAGCAGTAGCCGTTCGCATTTCGGAAAAAATCGCGCCCGGCCCCTAGCCGATGACCGATGAGCGGATGACCTGGCGCAACTCCTCGTCGTTCAGCGTGGAGATTTGCTCGAAGGTGATGAGCGCCGAGGTGTTCGGGTCTCCCCGGTCACCCCACCAGAGCCGGAAGCTCCTGTCCTGGTAGCTGTATCGGATGTCCTCCTCGACGCCCGAAATGGTTCCGGCCAGAACGCGGCTGATTCTCTCGGCCATCAATCGGCTGTTTTTTCTGTGCGCCTCGATGTCTCTCACGAAAGGCCTCCCCGTTCTTTTTCCGGACAATTTTTCAGAAAGACGGCCTCTGAGAGGGGGGCGCTCCCCCTGAGGCGCGTCCCCCGCGGGAGCCTCCCCATCCTGGTAGGCGCCCCGTCGTCCCGCGACCATTCCCCAGCGTTCCGCCACACGCCAGATAATTCCATACGGAAAAGCGCACCATCCCGCAACCCCCCTCCCGTCCTGCGGAGGTGAGCGACTTGCTCCCGGCGCGGTCAGACTTCCCCGCACGTCTGGTGGACGGCACGGCCTGGAGGGCGCCCTCGCATCACAGAAAATATGTCTCGCCCTGCTCCAGCAGGCACACCCTCGGCTCGCGGAGTGCTTCGAGCTCCCTCGTCGTCTCCTCGTAGTGCTGCGCCTTGACGTGATAGATGTAGACGGGAATCCCGGACGGCATTTTCATCATTTCCGCCTGGAGCATGGCAGGCGTCATGTGCCCGGTGAGGCGCGCGAGTTCTTCCATCCTGTCGGGGAACGAGACCTCGGTGATAATCGCGCGCAGGCCCTCCGCCTTGAAGCCGCGCCTCCATATGGCCTCCGTGGGTCCGGTGTCGCTGGTGTAGAGCAGCGCGCACTCGGCGTCCTGAAAAATGAAGCCGAAAGTCGTTTCCTGGTGCGCGACCCGGTGCGCGGTCATCCGGATTTCGCCGCAAGAGAGGGTTTCGTTCTCCTGGATGGGGACGAAATCGAGTATCGGCTTCTCCCGGTGGCGGATGGCGCAGAAATCCGGCCAGATGGCGTTGTTGAAGATGGATTCGCGCATCTGGCACAGCACGTCCGGTGCGCCGATGATTTTCAGGGAATCTTCCCGCAGCCCGAAAATGTTGTCGGCGACATAGGGGAGTTCCCCGATGTGGTCCAGATGGGCATGGGACACCACGACGCCGGCGAGCCGGGCCTGCTCCCCGATGTCGAGGCCGGAGGCGGCCGCGCCGCCCTCCACCAGCAGGGACTCGTTGATCAGAAAAGACGTCAGGTTGCGTCCGGGCGTCTTTGCCCCGGAACAGCCCAGCACACGGAATTGGATGTCCTGCCCCTCCGCCGGAAATCTCACGGACGAGACGAATGGTTTCGCCTCTCGCGCCCCGATTATACGCGCACCCGGATCGTCCTGGGAAGATGGAGCGGCCTACACCGGCTCCCATCTGCCGCTCTTCGATCGCCTGCGCGTTCCGAAATCCCCCATTTGCGCGACCAGGGTGGCGGGGAAGACCGGGCCGTCCGTGCACACGCGCCAGCCGGAGCAGGTGCACTGGCCGCACAGGCCCACGGCGCATTTCATGTATCTCTCGAGGGCGAGGTATGTGCGCTCCGGCGGAAGCTTCGGAAGGCACGCGGCCATCATCCTCTCCGGCCCGCACAGGGCGTAGCATTCCGCCTCCACCGGCAGCAGTTTCGTGACCAGACCCCTTTCCCCCAGGCTGCCGTCTTCGGTGGCGACGCGGACGGGGCCGAGCGCCCGGAATTCCTCGTGGAACAGGATTTCCTCCGACGTGCGTCCGCCCAGGACGAACGAGGGGGACTCGGAGGCGAGCGCGAGCAGTCGCAGCTCCGCGATGCCGACGCCGCCGCCGATCAGCGCGGGCCTCCGGAGGGGGGGATAGCCCCGTCCCAAAGGCCCCCGAAGCCCTATTTGCTCCCCCGGCCGGAGTGCGGCGAGCGCCTCGGTGAACGCGCCCGCCCGCTTCACGGTGACGGCGTTGGGATAGGAGAGCGTGAAGGGCTTCTCCCCCAGGCGCGGCAGCCAGACCATCATGAATTGTCCGGGGCGCGACGCGACCTCCCGATCAAAGAAAATCGTCCGCGTCCACTCGCTTTCCCGGCGGTTTTCCACGACCCGACAGACGCTACGCACGGGCGCGCTCCCGGCTGGCGGAGCGGTGCGCACCGCCAATGAGCGCGGACATGGGCTCCGCGCCCAGGTATTCCTGAATTCCCGCCCAGATGTCCCGGGTGAGGGCGGCGGCGGCCTCCGTGGTTTTTCCCATGAAGGCTGTGCCGATTCCCAGGACGCGGGCGCCCGCCAGGATGTACTCCACCCCGTCCTCCCAGGTTTGGATGCCGCCGTATGCGACGATGGGGCACCCGAAGCGCGCGTACGCCTCATACGTCATGCGCAGGTTGACGGGCTTGAGCGCGGGGCCGCTGATGCCGCCCGTCAAGCCTGCGAGAATGGGCGCCCGGCTCGCGATGTCCACCGCCAGGCCCGGCCCCAGGGTGTTGCCGCAGCCGAGGGCGTCCGCCCCCGCCCCGAGGCACGCGTCCGCCACGGCGAGGTAATCGCTGTTGGGGGAGAGCTTGGCGATAAGGGGCGCATCCGTAGCGTCGCGCACACACCGGATGACCTCGCCCGAGAGGGCGGGGCTCTGGCCGACGCTCTCCATGATCGTCCGCTCGCCCGGCTCCTTGTTGGGGCACCCCAGGTTCACCTCGACGGCGTCGGCGAATCTCGATACGCGCGAGGAGACGCGGGCGAACTCCGCGGGCGTTCCGCCATAGACGGAGACGATGAGCCTGGCGCTTTGGAGGGAAATTTCCTCCAGGTCCCGCTCCCAGTCCTCCGCGCTCTGCGTCGGCAGGGCGAGGGAGTTGAGAACGACGCCCCCGGAAGGGTGGACGAGCACCGGATTCTCGTTGCCCCGCTTCTCCTGTGGGCCGACGGACTTCGTGACGTAGCCGCCCAGGCTCGCGCCCGCCCTCTCAAAAGCCGCGAACACTTCCGGATAACTCAGGATGCCGCTGGCGTTGATCAGGGGCGGGTCGATGTCGGGAAGCGGTATCACGGGATGCTGCCCCTCCCGGCGGGAAAGCGCATGGGCGAACGGGCCTGGAGCGAGTATAGTGGGGATGGCCGGTTTCGCCAATGGCTGGGTGCGCGGATAGCCGGAGAATCGCGTAGCGGGCGCGGGATGCCGCCGTCCCGGACACCGTTGAGGCGGGAGATTATTGCAAAATCTCCCCAAGAGTGGTCTACAATAAGGGCTGGCCTCGTTTTCCGGGCCGCCAGAGATTTCCTCGCCCCGGGGGGGAGGGGGGAGAGTTTCCTTGCTCGCCATCTTGATTGCCTGCTATCTCGTCGCGGCGTTCGCCCACCTGTACCTGCTGTTCACGGGCAGGTCCGCGGGCGTTCTCTACGGAATGGGCGCGCTGCTCCTGGGGTTCGTCCTCCACACCTTGATGCTGGGGGTGGGTTTCGCCTCGGGCACCCCCCATGGCTGGGGGCCGTGGCTGAGCGGCATGGCGTGGGTGATTCTGCTGATGTATCTCATCGTCTATGCGCGGTATCGGGACATCGCCCTGGGCGGCTTCGCCGTGCCGGCGGCGTTCGTCCTGGAGGGATACGCGGCCGCCTTCCCCGGCGTATGGGGCGCCGGCTCCCAGGCCGTGCAGGGCTATCTGCTGCAGGGCCACGCGGTGCTGGCGCTGCTGAGTTCGGCCTCGTTTTTTCTGCTCTTCGCCTCCGCCCTGATGTATCTTGTGCAGTCGCGTCAGCTGAAATCCAGAAGGCCGAGCGCCTGGCTGCATCGCTTCCCCTCCCTGGATATTCTCGACGACCTGAACCACAAGATACTGTATTTCGGCTTCGCCTTCCTGACGGCGAGCCTGCTGCTCGGATCGATGTGGGCGAAGTCGCGCCACGGCGCCTACTGGAGCCTCGACCCGGTGCGCACCTGGCCCCTGATACTGATCTGGGGCGCCTACGGACTCCTGCTCGTCTGCCGGCTCACGCGCAGCTGGAAGGGGAAGCGCTCCGCGGTTTTCTCGATGGTGACCTTCGTCGCCGCGCTCTTCGCCCTGGTCATCCACTTCTAGGGAGCGGTGGATATATGCCCATCATTCTCGCCGGCGTCAGCCATCACAACACGCCGCTCAGCGTTCGGGAGCGCCTGTATTTCCCGGAGGGGCGCATGGGCGAGTGGCTCGACCGTCTGGCGGCCTATCGCGGGCTGGAGGAGCGCCTCATTCTATCGACCTGCAACCGGGTGGAGGTCTACAGCGCGGTCGGGAATTTCGAGCGGGGCCTCGACGCCATCCACCGGTTTCTCCTCGACTCGCGCGACATCGGGGACGAGGAGCTGAACGCCCACCTCTATGTGCGCCGCGAGGCGGAGGCGACGCGGCACCTCTTCACCGTGGCGTCGAGCCTGGACTCCATGGTGGTGGGCGAGCCGCAGATTCTGGGGCAGGTCAAGGAAGCCTACAGGGTCGCGCAGGCCTCCGGCCATACCGGCAAGGCACTCACCGATCTTTTCTCCCGCGCGTTCCGGGTGGCGAGGAAGATTCGCCGGCAAACCGCCATCGGCGAGACGCCGGTGTCGGTGAGCTCCGTCGCCGTGGATTTGGCCAGGAGAATTTTCGGTTCGCTGGCGGGCAAGAGGGTGCTCCTGCTGGGGGCGGGCGAGATGGGCGAGGCGGCGGCGCGGCATCTGAAGGCGGGCGGGGCGGACGTCCTGGATGTGGCGAACAGGACGCTCGCGCGCGCGCGGGAGCTGGCCTCCAGGCTCCAGGGCCGCGCCATGGGCTTCGAGAACCTCGAGGAGGCGCTCATCCATGCCGACGTCGTCATCGCATCCACGGCGTCGCCCGCGTTCGTTCTCGAGAAGCCGACCGTGGCCGCCGCCCTGGAGCGTCGCCGGGGTGCGCCCATCTTTCTCATCGACATCTCCGTGCCGAGGAACATCGCGCCCGACGTGAACGACCTGGAAGACGCCTACCTCTACGATCTGGACGACCTGCAGTCCGTCGTGGCGGACAACCTGCGGGGCCGCGAGGAGGTGGCGCGCGACGCGCGCATGATCGTGGAGAGCGAGGTGCAGACCTACCTCGCCCGCAAGCGGGCCGAAGACCTCCGGCGCACCCTCGCGGCCATACGCTCCTCGGCGGAATCCGCCCGCCGGGACGAAATGGAAAAAACCCTCGCGCGCCTGCCCGACGTGGGAGACGGCGGGCGCGAGGCACTCGACGCCATGACGAGGGCGTTGGTCAACAAGATACTCCACCATCCCTTCGCCGCTCTCCGCCGGATGCGCGCGGAGGATGCGGACGGCATCTCCCTGGAGTCCGTGCAAAGGCTTTTTGGCGTGGACGCGGAGTTTCTTCAGGAGAATCCGCCCGCCGCGCGCGCGGCGGATGACGCGCCCGACAGATGAGGGAGGCGCTGCGCCTCGGCACGCGGGGCAGCGCGCTCGCGCGCGCGCAGACGGCGCAGGTGGCCGCGCGGTTGCGGCGCCTGCACCCGGGCCTCGCGGTGGAGGAAATCCCCATGCAGACGCGCGGAGACGCGATGCGCGCCTCCCCGGTTCGGGAGCTGGGCGGCAAGGGAGTTTTCGTCAAGGAGATCGAGGACGCCCTGTTGCGCGGCGAGGTCGACGCCGCCGTCCACAGCCTGAAGGACTTGCCGGGCGAGTTGCCCGAGGGTCTCGTCCTGGGCGCGATACCCGAGCGGGAGGAGCCCTGGGACGCGCTGGTCTCGCGCGGGGGGGAGTCCATCCGCAGCATGGCACCAGGCGCGGGAATCGGCACGGGCAGCCTGCGGAGAATCACGCAGCTCAGGCGCTTTCGCCCCGATCTGAGAATCGTGGAGATGCGCGGAAACGTGGACACGCGCCTGCGGAAGATGGCGGCGGGCGCGGCCGATGGCCTCCTCCTGGCGGCCGCCGGCCTGAACCGCCTGGGACTCGGGGAGCGGGCGACGGAAATCCTCGCCCCCGAACTCATGCTGCCCGCCGCCGGACAGGGTGCGCTCGCCGTGGAGATACGCGACGGGGATGCGGCGGTGCGCGCGCGCGTTCTGGGGTTGGACGATGCGGGGACGCGGCGGGCGGTTTTGGCCGAACGCGTCGTCATGGCGCGTCTCGAGGGCGGGTGCCAGCTGCCGCTGGCCGTTTTCGCGGAGGAGACGCGCGCGGGCGAATTCCGCATCCGGGGCCGCCTCGCGAGCCTCGACGGGAGGCGGATGGTGGAAGCGGAGAGGAGGGGCGCCCCCGGCGACGCCGTGCGGCTGGCCGAGGAGCTGGCCGAGGAGGTTCTCTCGCGGGGCGGTGCGGAGATTTTGAGAGGGATGCGATGAGGGACGCCGGAGATCGGGGGACGAACGATGCCTCCGAACCCGAACGCGCGGCCGCCGAACGGAGCGCGGAGGGGGCGGACGCGCGCCCGCTTGCGGGCAGGAGCATCCTCGTCACGCGACCGGAGGAGGGGACGTCGCGCATGGGGAGGATGCTCGCGGATTTGGGGGCGCGCGTGCTGCTCGCCCCGCTCATCGCGATACGCGAACCCGATGACTGGGCGTCGCTGGACGCCGCCGTCCGCTCGCCTCAGGGGTATGACTGGCTCATCTTCACGAGCGCGAACGGCCCCAAATACCTGGCGCGAAGGCTCCGGGCGCTGGGCGCCGACCCGGCGGAGGGGGGGGCGCCGGCGCTGGCCGGAGCGTCGCTCCTGGCGGTCGGACCCGCCACGGGGGCCGCCGTGCGCAGATGCCTGCGGAGAGCGCCCGACAGGATAGCCGAAAAATATGTGGCCGAAGGCGTCATCGCGTTGCTGGAGGGCGAGGAGATGGCGGGCAAGCGCGTTTTGTTGCCGAGGGCGAAACAGGGGCGGGACGCCATCCCCGAGGCGTTGCGGAAAATGGGGGCTGTGGTGGATGACGTGGCCGTCTATCAAACGGTGCCTGCGGGACGCGAGGCGCTGCGCGGCGTCCGCGAGGAGCTGGAGGCCGGGAAAATTGACATGCTGACCTTCACCAGCTCCTCCGCCCTCAAAAGTTTCGTGGGAGCGGCGGGCGCGGATGCGGCGCGCGGATGGGCGCGGCGCGCGAAGGTGGCCTCCATTGGCCCGATGACCACGCAGACGGCGCGCGCGTTCGGCATCGCCCCGGACGTCGAGGCCGCCGAGTCGACGATTCCGGGCATGGCGCGGGCCGTCGCCTCTTTTTACGAAAAATCCCGCGGCGCGGACGACGCCCGGCGGAGGGGGAGAAAAACGGCATGACGGAAGGAGACCGCTCCGCTCTCGCAGGACTCCGGGAGGACGTGCGACACCGGACGCGGCGCACGCGGGAGACGCCCGCCATGCGGCGCCTGGTGCGCGAGACGCGCCTTTCGGTGGACAACCTCGTCTACCCGATGTTCGTCGTCGAGGGGGAAGACGTTCGGCGGGAAATATCCTCGATGCCCGGGCAATATCAGCTCTCCGTCGATCAGCTGGTGGCGGACTGCGGGGAGGTCGCCGCCCTCGGCATACCGGGCGTCATCCTCTTCGGAATCCCCGACCGCAAGGACGCCCGCGCCAGCGGGGCGTACGCGGAGGAGGGGATCGTCCAGCGCGCGGTGCGCACCCTGAAGGAGGCGCATCCCGAGCTGTGCGTCATCACGGACGTCTGCCTTTGCGAATACATGGACCACGGGCATTGCGGCGTCATCGCCGGCGACAGAATCCTCAACGACCCGACCCTCGCGCTTCTGGAGAAGACGGCGGTGAGCCACGCCGAGGCGGGGGCCGACATCGTCGCCCCGTCGGACATGATGGACGGCCGCGTCGGCTCGATTCGCGCGGCACTCGACGCGGCGGGGTTCGCGCAGACCCCCGTCATGGCCTACGCGGCGAAGTTTGCGAGCGCCTATTACGGCCCCTTTCGCGAGGCGGCGGAGAGTGCGCCCGCCTTCGGCGACAGGAGTTCCTACCAGATGGACCCGGCCAACGCCCGCGAGGCAGCCCGCGAGATCAGGTTCGACGTCGAGGAGGGGGCGGACATCATCATGGTGAAGCCGGCGCTTCTGTTTCTCGACGTCATCGCGCGGGCGCGGGCGATGACCGACCTGCCCGTCGCCGCCTACAACGTCTCCGGCGAGTTCGCCATGCTGGCGGCGGCGAGCCGCAGCGGGTGGCTCGACCCCGAGCGCGCGTTCCTGGAGATGCTGACCTCCATCCGGCGGGCGGGGGCGGACATCATCCTCACCTACCTCGCCAGGGACGCCGCGCGCAGGCTCCGGGGAGACGCCGCCGCCCCCCTCTCCTGGATGTAAGGGAGGGGAGGAGGGAGCGATCTTCCCGCGCACCGCGCCGCACCCCCCGCACACCCCCGCGCACCCTTGCGCTTCGCTTCTCCCTGCCTGTATGTTGGGGGGGACACCACGACACACAGCCAACGCGGGGAATCAGGGGACTTCTTTGTCAGCGAGTCGGAGGAATCGGAGCAATGTCGGATACGGACATCGTTTTTCTGGGCGGTGCGCGGACGCCGTTCGGCGGGTTTCTGGGGACTTTGAAGGACATGTCGGCCACGGAGCTGGGCGCCCTGGCGGCGAAGGAGGCGATGGCGCGCGCGGGCGTGCCGCCGGAGGAGGTGGACCACACGGTGGTGGGCAACGTCATCCAGTCGAACTCCGACGGCGTCTACATCGGCCGGCACGTCGCGCTGGCCGCGGGCGTCCCGCAGGAGCGGCCCGGCTATTGCGTGAACCGGATGTGCGCCTCGGGCTTTCAGGCGGTCGTGAGCGGGGCGAAGGAGATCATGACGGGGGACGCCGAGGTGGTGCTCGCCGTGGGCGCCGAGAACATGAGCCTGACCCCGCACGTGATACGCAACTCGCGAACGGGCATCAAACTCTTTCAGGCGCCGATGGAGGACGGCCTCCACGCGGCGCTCACCGACACCCGCGCCAACGTGCCGATGGGCATCACGGCGGAGAACCTCGCCGAGAAATACGACCTCCACCGCGAGGGGGTGGACGAGTTCGCCGCCCTGAGCCAGGCGCGGGCGCGCGACGCCTGGGAGAGCGGACGGCTGGCGGAGGAGTGTTTTCCGGTGGAGGTGCGCGAGCGGAGGAGGACGATCCGCTTCGAGCGCGACGAGCACCCCCGCCCGGATTCGGACGCGGAGGCGCTCGCCAGGCTGCGGCCCGCCTTCAAGGAGGACGGCGTGGTGACGGCGGGCAACGCCAGCGGCATCAACGACGGGGCGGCGGCGCTGGTCGTCTCCTCGCGGGCGGCGGCGGAGCGGCTCGGGCGAAAGCCGATAGGCCGGCTCGTCTCCTGGGGGGTGTCGGGCTGCGACCCGAAGATCATGGGCATCGGGCCCGCCGAGAGCAGCCGCATCGCGCTCCGCAAGGCGGGGCTGGCGCTGGACGACATGGACCTCGTCGAGATCAACGAGGCGTTCTCCGCCCAGTATCTGGCGGTGGAGAAGGAACTGGGCCTGGACCGCGAGAAGACGAACGTGAACGGCGGGGCCATCGCCATCGGCCACCCGGTGGGGGCGAGCGGGGCGCGCCTCACCCTCACGATACTGCACGAGCTCAGGCGCCGGGGCGGGAGATACGGCCTCGCGGGCGCCTGCATCGGCGGCGGCATGGGGCTTTCGGTGGTCGTGGAGGCGTGCGCGGACTGATGGCGCGCCGAGCGGGAGAAGGGGGGAAGGAGGAGGACGCATGGCGAAGCGCGGCCGGAAAAAGAAGAAGCCCATCGAGAGCTACGCCCACGCGGACAAGGAGCGGCCGAACAACCCGCCCGTCGGTCTGGTGACGCCCGAGACGGACGCGGATGCGGGGGACGCGACAGCCTACGCCCACGACCCGCATCTGGACCCGCAGCTCCAGTGGGCGGGCAAGGCGGAGCACGCCTCCTTCGAGGTGCCCGTCGTCTCGCTCCACGTCCACGAGCAGGTGGACCCGTGCGCCATCATCGAGGCGGTGCGCAAGCGGAGCGACGCCCCCCCTCCGCAGGGCAGCCTGTTCGCCGCACCGGAGGAGAACCCGCCGCTGCGCGAGGCTATCGAGTTCTACAGCCACAGCCGCAACTGGAGCAACCGCCTCGTCGCCGGCGACAGCCTGCTGGTGATGAACAGCCTGCTGGAGAAGGAGGGGATGGGCGGGAAGGTGCAGATGGTCTACGTCGACCCGCCCTACGGCATCCGCTACGGCTCGAACTTCCAGCCCTTCGTGAACAAGAGCGACGTCAAGGACGGCAAGGATGCGGACCTCACGCAGGAGCCGGAGACCATCCGCGCCTTCCGCGACACGTGGGAGCTCGGCATCCACTCCTGGCTCGCCTACCTGCGCGACCGCCTCCTCCTCGCCCGGGAGTTGCTGACGGAGAGCGGCTCCTGCTTCGTGCAGATTGGCGATGAGAACGTGCATCTGGCGCGATGCGTGATGGACGAGGTGTTTGGGACGGGAAACGCTTTGGCTATGATTGCCTTCAAGAAAAAAAGTTTCACGAGTACCGGACATGCAGTGAACGACTATATTCTGCACTACGCCAAGAAAAAAGAGCATATCAAGCTGCATAGCCTTTACAGGGCTGTCGCAACCGAGACGGATCCCGCTGACAATAGTTCCTTCCGCAAAATTCGGACTCTCTCGGGTGCCTTGGTAACTCCGGCGAGTCCTGAAGAAGCAAAAAACCTGATCTCCCAAGGCGGGAAATGGTGTCAAATTGCTGACCGTCTGATCAGCCAGCACCAAAGCAACACTCGCAGCCATGATATAGTGTTGCGAGGTCAAAAAATTTCCCCTGGGTCTAATGCCCAATGGGCATTAGACCCAGAATTGGGAATCCCGCGATTGGAAAAGGCGGGAAGATTGCATTTGACGGAAAAAGGGCGACTTTACGGTTATGTTTTTTTGGACGATCTCCCCAGGAAGAGGCTCACCAATTTTTGGGATGATACAGCGAGTGCGTCCCATCCTATCTATGTAGTCCAAACGGCCGATAAAGTTCTCGAACGCTGCATCCTGATGACGACCGAGCCGGGCGATCTGGTGTTCGACCCGACCTGCGGCAGCGGCACGACCGCCTACGCCGCCGAGAAGTGGGGGCGCCGCTGGATCACCTGCGACACCTCGCGCGTGGCGACAACGCTCGCGCGGCAGCGGCTGATGACGGCGACCTTCTACTACTACAAACTGGCGCATCCCGACGAGGGCGTGGGCAGCGGCTTCGCCTGCAGGAAGGTGCCTCATATTTCCCTGCGAGACATCGCCAACAACGCGGAGATAGACGGCGTCTGGCGGGAGCATCACGAACGCATGGAGCCGCTGCGGAAGAGGCTCAACGCCGCTCTGGGCGCGTCTCTGGAGGAGTGGGAGATTCCCCGGGAGGCGGTAGCCGGCTGGCCGGCGGAGGTGCGCGCACTCCACAGACGCTACTGGGAGCTGCGCGTCCGCCGCCAACGCGGGATCGACGCCGCCATCGCGCGGGACGCACCACAGGAAACCCTCTACGACCAGCCGCTCACCGACCGAACCAAGGCGCGCGTCACCGGCCCCTTCACGGTGGAGGCCGTGCCCGCCCCGACGGTGCGGTCGCTGGAGGAAGTCGAGGAGACGGCGGCGGAGCGGGCGCCGGCGGACGCTTCCGTCGCCCGCTCGGGGGAGACCGCCCGGCAGGGCGAATGGCGCGACGAACTGTATGAGACTGGCATTCGCGGCGAGGGCGGAGAGCGCCTCTCCTTCACGCGGCTGGAGCCGCTGTCTGGGACGCGCCGGCTGCACGCCGACGGCGAAATTTATTCCCCCCCCCCCCCCCCCCCCCCCCCCCCCCCCCCCCCCCCCCCCGATCGAGGTAGGGCGGATGCCGCGCCTGAAGAAACCGCCGCCGCAAGCCGGGGCGGCCGCTGCGTAGTCTCCTTCGGGCCGGAGTACGCCCCGCTGGAGCAGCGGCAGGTGGCGCGCGCCATCGAGGAGGCGGGAAACCTCGTCCCCAGGCCGAAGTTTATCGTCTTCGCCGCGTTCCAGTTTGACCCGGAGGCCGCCAAGGACATCGATGCGACGAACTGGCCGGGCGTCACCCTCCTCAAGGCGTGGATGAACGCAGACCTCCTCACCAAGGACCTCAAGAAAAAGCGCGCCAGCAGCGAGAGCTTCTGGCTCATCGGCCAGCCGGACGTGGAGGTGGAGCGTGTCGCGCATGGTGCGGACGCCGGCAAATACCGCGTGCGCGTGTGCGGCTTCGACTACTACAACATCGGAACGGGCAAGGTGGAGTCGGGCGGGACGAACAGAATCGCCATGTGGATGCTCGACCCCGACTACGACGGGCGCAGCCTGTTCCCGCGTCAGGTGCTCTTCCCGATGGCGGACGGGAAGCGCGACTGGACGAGGCTTGCGAAGAGTCTGCGGGCGGAGATCGACGCGCACCGCCTCGAGGCCTACCGGGGCGCGCAATCCCTGCCGTTCGAGGCGGGGGGAGCACCGGCGGGCGGCGGTCAAGATTATCGACGACCGTGGAATCGAGAGCCTGAAAATCGTGGAGGTGGACGCGGGATGAGCACGCGGGGCGACGCGCGCCGGCGGAGGAGGGGATCGCCCTCCCGGCGGGAGGAGGCGGGGAGGCCCCGCGCGGCCATCGACCAGCTGATAATCAACTCCCCCTACGAGGAGCCGAAGAGGTACTGGCACTATGACGGCGCGCGGCGGGCCTTCTCGCTCGAGGAGGGACGCCGCCCGGCCGGATACGTCGTCGCCTCCCGCGCTTCCCGTTCGCATGACGATCCGGGCCGCTTCGTCGAAATCCCCCTGGCGAACAGGATTCGCCCCCGCGTTCAGGCGTGGCGCAAGGCCGGCTATCCGGGCGTCACGGGAACCACGAAGCGGCTGCTGGAGCACTGGAATGATCCGGAGGAGTCTGATTCCCGGCGACTTTTCTTCTGCCAGCTGGAGGCCGCCGAGACGCTCATCTGGCTGACGGAGGCGCCGCCGGCGGAGAGGGTCGGGGTCGAGATACCCTCCGACGGCGGAGCGTTCCGCCGCCTGTGCGCGAAGATGGCGACCGGATCGGGCAAGACCGTCGTCATGGCGATGGTCATCGCCTGGCACGTCCTGAACAAGGCCGCCCGCCCGCAGGACGCCCGCTTCTCGCGGAACGTGCTCGTCGTCGCCCCCGGCCTCACGGTGAAAAACCGCCTCGCCGTGCTGGATCCGCAGAACCCGACGAACTACTACGAGGCCTTTCGCGTCGTGCCCTCCGCCCTGCGCGACAGGCTGCGGCAGGGGAGGGTGCTCATCCGCAACTGGCACGCGCTCGCCTGGGAGAGCGCGGAGCAGCTCGCCAAAAAGAAGAGCGTGGACAAGCGCGGGCCGCGGAGCGATGCGGCCTACGTCCGCGACGTACTCGGCGGCGACATGGCGCGGGCGCGGAACATTCTGGTCATCAACGACGAGGCCCACCACGCCTGGCGCGTTCCCGCCGAATCGAAGGTCCGGGGCGTCAGCAAGGCGGAGAAGGAGGAGGCGACGAAGTGGGTCGGCGGGCTGGACAGGATACACCGGGCGCGGGGTCTCCTCGCCTGCTATGACTTCTCGGCCACGCCCTTCGCCCCCTCGGGCAAGCAGAGTTCGGAGGAGGCGCTCTTCGAGTGGATCGTGAGCGATTTCGGCCTGAACGACGCCATCGAATCCGGCCTGGTCAAGACCCCGCGCGTGGTCGTCCAGGACGACGTCGGCACCGACGCCAAAACCGACAAGTCCAGCCTGTACCACATCTACGACCAGGTGAAGGACGATCTGAACCTCAAGGCGAAGCCCGAGAAGCAGCTGCCGCCGCTGGTGACGAACGCCTACTTCCTGCTCGGCCTGGACTGGCGCGAGACCTTCCGAAAGTGGGAGGAGCAGCAGCCGGAGGGAGGTGCGCCGCCGGTGATGATCACCGTCGCCAACCGCACCGAGACGGCGGCGCGCGTCAAGCATGCGTTCGACAACGGCAAGGTGCGCATTGACGAGCTTCGCGGCCCGGAGCACACCCTGCACATCGACTCCCGCGTGCTCAAGGAGGCCGAAGCCGCCGAGGAGCCGCTCGCCAGCGGGGAGGCCGGCGGCGGGGGCGGCGACGACGCGCGCAACCTGACCAAAAAGGAGCGGGCCGAGACGCTGCGCCGGCAGGTGGACACCGTGGGCCAGCCGGACAAGCCGGGCGGGCGGATACGGAAGGTGATCTCCGTCGGGATGCTCTCGGAGGGCTGGGACGCCAAGACGGTGACCCACATCATGGGGCTGCGCGCGTTCAGCAGCCAGCTCCTCTGCGAGCAGGTGGTCGGGCGCGGCCTGCGCCGCACCTCCTACGACGTGGGCGAGACCGGCCTGCTCGATCCGGAATACGTCAACATCTTCGGCGTGCCCTTCTCCTTTCTGCCCCACGAGGGCGGGGAGAATGGCCCAGCGCCTCCGCCCCCGCCGAAGATCGCCGTCGAGGCGTTGCCGGAGCGCGCGAAATTCGCCATCTCCTGGCCGAACGTCGTCCGCGTGGAGCACGTCTATCGTCCGCGCCTCCGCCTGGACTGGGAGCGGGTGGAGCCGCTGGAGCTGGACGCGGGCGAGACGTGCGAAAGCGCGGAGTTGGCCCCGGTCATCGACGGCAAGCCCGACCTCACGAAAGGAAAGACCATCCGCATAGAGGACCTCGACCCGGAGCTGCGCACACAGCGCATCATATTCGAGACCGCGCGCGACGTGTTCGACGAAATGAAGAAGGACTGGCCGGGCTGCAGGGAGCTCCTTCTGGCGCAGGTGGTGCGCATCGTCGAGCGCTTCATCCGCTCGGAGAAGATTCGCGTCACGCCTGCGCTGTTCGCCGGCGACGGCTTCCGGCGCCGCCTCGTCATCACCCTCGGCATGCGCCGGGTGGTGCAGCACATCTGGGAGGCCATCCGTTTCGAGAACGCGGAAAGCCTGGAGCCGGTGTTCGATCGGGACAGGCCCATCCGCTCCACCGGCGACATGGGCAGGTGGCACACGGGCAGGCGCTACGTGCCCACCGAGCGCAGCCACATCAATTTCTGCGTCTGCGACAGCGCGTGGGAGGAGTCGGAGGCCCGTCACCTCGACCGCGCCCCCGAGGTGGAAGCCTGGGCGAAGAACGAGCATCTGGGCTTCGAGGTCCCCTACTTCCATGACGGCAGGGAGCGGAAGTATCGGCCCGATTTCCTCGTTCGGCTGCGTTCCGGCGCCATGCTGGTTCTGGAAACCAAGGGGCTGGAAAGAGAGCCGGACAAGACCAAGCGTAGCTTCCTCGCCGAATGGGTCCGCGCCGTCAACGCGCACGGCGGCTACGGCCGCTGGTCGTGGGACGTGTCGAGGAGCCCCAACGACCTCCACGACATTCTCGCCCGCCACCACGCGGAGGGCGGCGACGCCTGAGGAGCTCTCGGGCGCGGAACGCCTCCCGGCAGCGGCCGCTGTCTCGCGCGTCCTTGATCCGCCGCCCCGCATGTGCGACCCTCCAAAGTATGAACGCGCCGCAACGGATGATGGTTGCCGGTGCGGAGAGATTGCTGGCGGTGCGGTACGAGTGAAAGGACACCCCTGGAGACGCGGAAGGGGAACGCGCGCGAGGCGGTGCGGTTTGAGAATTGACGTATTTTCCCCGAAAAAAAGGCGCTAACGCATTGAATTACAAGAACATTATCTACGAAACCGACGGTCCGGTCGCCACCTGCATCTTTCATCGCCCCCGGTGCTAAACGCCCTGAATACAGAGACGATGGATGAGCTTGCGCACCTCATAGAAGAGGTTCGGGGCGATAACGCATTGAAAGCGTTGATATTGACGGGATCAGGAGAGAGGGCCTTCATCGCCGGCGCCGACATCAAGGGGATGGCGGGGGCGCGATCCGCTCTCGGCGCGCCGGCTCTCCGGGCACGGCAGCGGAATCCTCCGGGCACTGGAGACCATCGGAAAGCCCACGATTGCGGCGGTCAACGGCTTCGCCTTGGGCGGCGGCTGCGAGGTGGCGATGGCGTGCTCGATTCGCCTGGCGTCGCGCAACGCGCAGTTCGGCCAGCCGGAGATCAGCCTCGGCATCATTCCCGGCTACGGCGGCACCCAGCGCCTGCCCCGCCTGATTGGGGCGGGACGCGCCCTGGAGATGCTGCTGACGGGCGAGTCGATAGGCGCCCCGGAAGCCTACCGGATGGGACTGGTGAACAAGGTCTGCGAGCCGGACGCCCTGATGGAGGAGGCGCGCGCGCTGGCGCAAAAGCTGGCGTCCAAGAGCAGGCCCGCCGTCGCGTTGATTCTGGAGGCCGTCCACCTTGGGCTGGAGACCGATCTGGAGGCCGGCCTGGCGCTGGAGACGGAGAAATTCGGTCTGGTGAACAGCGCGGAAGAAGACGCACAGGAGGGGCTGCGGGCCTTCATGGAAAAGCGCCTCGCCCGCTTCCGGGATCGCTAGAGAGAATCCGATGGCTCCGAACGCCCGCCGCTCGAAGCGGACGCTCTCCAGGAAAACGAAGGGCGGACGCCGGCGGCCTCCGGGAGAGAGCGCGCTCCGCCAGGCGCCGGAAGCGGGAGCGCCCGGAAATCATCCCGATGCACAAAACGGAAAAAGAGCGTCGCATCGATGAAATTCAACGATGGATGGACGAGAATCTGCCGCCCCCGGGCACGCCGGAATGGGAGGCGCTCTGCAACGGCTGCGGGAAGTGCTGCTACGACAAGGTGTGGGAGGGGGAGAGGCTTCTGTTGCTGAGGAGCGCGTGTCCGCACCTGGACGTCGGGACGAGCCGCTGCGGCGTCTATGCCGAGCGCTTCGAGAAAGAGCCGTTGTGCATGCCGATCGGGGCGGAGATCATCGAGATGGGGGGGTTGCCGGAGGATTGTCCGTATGTCGAGCATTTTCCGGGCTATCGGGGACCTCGCCCATGTCAACAAAACCCTGGAGGAGATGTAGCGCCTCCCCTCATTGCAGATAGTCTCCACTCCTCCCGGGCGGGCGCGCATTTCGCCTCCCACGTGTCCCATCACGTCAAGAAATTTTCTCCCCGTATCCGGGCGCCACAGGATGCGCCCCCGCACGCGCGCCGGCGCAAAGAGAGAGGGAGGGAGAGCTTTCGTCGCGCTCCCCGGCGCACGGACGCCATAGGTGAAATTCCCCATAATCCCCATAAAAGGTGGACGTCTTGCTCGATTTTATTCACCCGAACGTTCTGGCGCTCTGCTCGGCCACGCTGATCGCCTTTGCCCGCGTCTCCCAACGGTATGCGATCGCGCGCCTGAAAATGCACACGGCGAATCTGCTCATGGGATGCGTGACGGCGACCATGGGCTGGCTCTTCTACCGGCTGGAGGGGTCGCTGGAGCGGATCCCCTACCAGGGGGTTCTCTGGTTCATGGCGATGGGTTTCTTCGGGAGCTTTGCGGGCCGGTATATCAACTTTGTGGCGATCCGCTACACGGGGCTGGCGCGCGCGGCGGTGATGAGCCAGACCGTGCTGGTGTGGGCGTCCATTCTGGCCGTTTTCGTGTTGGGGGAGCACGTGTCGCTTCAGAAGGCGGTCGGAATTTTGTGCATCATGTGCGGTGCGAGCATGCTCGTGTATCATCCCCGGGGGGACGTCGGCCAGAAGATTCCTCCCCACTACTACGCGATACCCATCGCCTCCGCGCTGATGTACGCATTCGCCCACCTCGTGGGGAAGTTCGCGTTTGAATGGATTCCGTCCTCCGCTTTCGGGATGGCGATTGCGAATACGACCTCTCTCGCGTTCTTGCTGGGAATGCTGCCTCTCGCGCCAAAGGGGAAAGAGCGCGGCGCGCGCGATGCGAAAAAGGGGTATGTCGCCCTTCTCCTGGGCGCTGCGTTTCAGGGATGCGGCGTTTTTTTCTTTTGGTCTTCGGTGAAACTGGGCGAGATCACCCGCGTCATCCCATTGACCCGCCTGTCCGTCCTGCTGATCATCTTCCTCTCCTGGCTGCTGTTCCGGGAGCAGGAAAATGTGACCTGGCGCGTCGGCGGCGGCGGATTTCTCGCGCTTTTCGGCGCTTTTGCCATCGTGACGGGGAAGTAGGCCTTGGTCGATTTTCTTCACCCCAACGTTCTGGTTCTCATTGCCGCATGCTTCATCGCCTTCGCGCGCACCCTGTATCGCAGCGGAGTGGCGCGGCTGAGTCCCGTTGTCATGAATCTCATCATGGCCGCCGTGCAGATGTCTTTCGGCGCCACGTTTTACCTTCTGGAAGGCGGCGCGGCGGAATGGCCGCCCGGCGGCGTCCTCTGGTTTTGCGCCATGGGGATTTCAGGGCGGATTCATGGGGCGGTACCTGAGCCTCGTCGGGATGAAGCTGGTGGGATTGGCCCGCTCATCCATCGCGACCCAGACCAGCCTCGTGTGGGCGGCATCGTTCGGAGTAGTTTTCCTGGGCGAGGAAATGACATGGCTCATCGCCACCGGCACGCTGGCCATCATGACGGGCTCCATCCTTCTGGTCTATGAAAAGGGGGAGATCCAAAAGCGCATTCCCCTGTATTATTACCTGGCCCCGCTGGGGACGGCCGTCTTGTTCGCCATGACGCACCTGTTCGGGAAGTTCGGTCTGCTGATACTGCCGTCCTCGTCATTCGGAATGACGATCGGCAGCATGACGGCATTCTCCGCCATGCTGCTTGTCCTGCCGTTCTCCGTGGAGGGGAGAGCCCCCAAGTCCTGGGACAGAAAAGGACTCCTGGCCGTTCTGTGTGGTGCGTGTCTGAACGCCTTGGCGGCCTTCTTCTTCTGGTCCTCCCTCAAGACGGGGGACATCGTTCAGCTGATTCCCCTGAATCGCCTGTCGGTGTTGCTCATCATTTTCATGTCCTGGCTGTTTTTCCGAAAGCAGGAGGCCGTGGGCTGGCGCGTTGTGGCGGGCGGTTTTCTGTCCGTCCTGGGAGCGTTCGGGGTCGCTCTGGGCAAATAGGTTTCCCCCGGAAAGAATTTCCCTCGGGAAAGAGGCGGGGACGGAGAGGTTCGATTCTGGTCGTTTCGCGCCCGCATTGCTGATAGGATAATCGGATGCGCAACGAATCTTTGTGTTTCCCGCCGGGAGGGGGACGCGCCATATGGTGGAAGTCGGTATCATCGTTGCCCTGACGCTCAAGGGCTTGTATGTCGGCAACTACGAGAAGTTGCGGGAGATTGCCCAGGAAGCGGAGAGAGTCGGCCTCCACTCCCTCTGGCATTGCGATCACTTCGTGACGCTCGACCCGGCCTCCTATGGAAGCCAGACCGGATTCGGTAGCCAGGAGGAGAAGGAGCAATCCGCGGATACCGCGATTCTGGAGCCCTGGACGGCCCTCGCCGCCCTCGCGCGCGACACCCGGACGCTGCGCCTGGGAACGCTGGTGACGTGCGTGGGGTATCGGCCGCCAGCCATGCTGGCGAAGATGGCGGCCACGGTCGACGTCATCAGCAGGGGCCGGGTGGATTTCGGAATCGGGGCGGGCTGGATTGAAAGCGAGTATCGCGCGTATGGGTATCCATATCCGCGCATTTCGGTACGGATCAAGCAAATGGAAGAAGCCATCCAGTTGATACGCGCGATGTGGACGGAGGCCTCCCCCCGTTTCAAGGGCGCGTATTTTCAGGTGCAAGACGGCGTTTGCCACCCGCCTCCCGCGCAAAGGCCGCACCCGCCGATCTGGACGGGCGGGGAGGGCGACAAGCTCCTCGGCGTTTCGGCACGCCAGGCGGATGGCTACAATTGCCGCTGGTGGACGCCCGCGCAGTTTTTGGAGAAAAGGCCCGAAATAGAGGCTGAATGCAAAAAGAGCGGCAGGGACCCGGACAGCGTGCGCGCTTCCTTGATGGCCATGGTGATTCCGGAGAAGGACAGGGCCACGGCGCGGGCGGCGCGCGAGAGGCTGGGCGTCATCCCGGATTCGGGGGCGATCTTCGGCACGCCCGATGATTGCATCGCTCGGCTCAGGGAATATCCCCGGGCGGGCGTGAACCACCTGCTGGTCACGATCCCCGACCTGGAGGCGAACCCGCATCGGCTGGCGCTGCTGGGCGAGGAAATTGTGCCGGCACTCCAGGCGATGGGAGGATGACGCCCTTGGCTATCGCGGGGTGCGCGGAATGGACGGAGACAGAATCCGCCTTGCGGGAACAGGCCCGGCAATTCGCTCAAAAGCGGCTGGCCGGCGGGGCGTTGGAGCGCGACCGGGCGGCCGCGTTCTCCTTCGACCTCTACAAAGAGGCGGCGGCGAAGGGGCTGGTCGGCGTCAAAATTCCCGAAAGCCTGGGCGGCCGCGGCCTCGGCCTGTTTCACGAATGCCTCGTGCTGGAGGAGTTGGCCCGCGGCGACGCGAGTTTCGCCCTTACGCTGAGCGTATCGGCAGGCTTGTGCGGCGGTCATTTGTTGCGCTACGGAACGCAGGAGCAGAAGGAGAGGTGGATTCCTCCTCTCACCGCAGGCGCGGTGGGGGCGTGGGCTATCACCGAACGGGTCGCGGGCAGCCATGCGGCGGCCCTGGAGTGTGCGGCCGCACCCCGCGGAAATGCCTACATCATCAACGGCTCGAAGATGTTCGTCACGCAGGGGATGCGCTTTGAGAGCATGATCATTTTCGCCCGCGCACCCGGAGGGGAGAAGGGGGTGAGCGCGTTCTTGATAGAGCGGGGGGATGCGGGCCGCAAGAGCGTCCCGCTTGCCAAACCTATCGGAATGCTTTCCTCCAACGCGGCGGAGGTGTTTTTTGAGAATTGTGAAATCCCGCAGAGCCGTCTCATCGGAAACGCCGGAGACGGTCTGCGGCAGGCGATGCGCGTCCTGAATGACGGGAGAGTCGTTCTGGGCGCCATGTGCGTCGGGATAGCGCAGGCGTCCCTCGATGCGGCGGTATCCCACGCGAAGGGGCGCGAGGCGTTCGGCAGGCCTGTCTCGGAGTTTTCCGGCTTGCGCGGGATGATGGCGGAGAGTGCCATTGACATTGCAGTCGCGCGCGAGATGGTCGCAAATGCCGCCAGGATGCGGGACCGGGGGGAGGAGAACAGGAAAGAAGTGGCCATGGCGAAACTTTTCGCGTCCGAGGCCTGCCTGCGCGTGTGCGACAGGGGCATACAGATGCACGGCGGATACGGATACATCGCGGAGAAGCCCGCGGGGCTGTTTTGGCGCGACGCCCGGGTGTTCACCCTCGGGGAGGGCACGAGCGAGATACATCGCAATCTCATCTCCCGCTATTTGTTTGATTCTTGAGGGCTGACGCGCTTCTCCCTCGCGCAGGCCCGGCAGACATTCCCTTATGCTCCCTTGATAGTGAAGCCAGGATGAAAGAAAGCGGCCGGATACAACCCTCTCAAATTTTGGCCGGAATGGTGCGTCCCGCGGCGCGGCTCATCTCCTTGGTGGAGGATAACGACCCGGGAGTGCGGCCGATTCTGCAAGAGTTGTATCGCAGGGGCGGGGAAAGCCTGATCATCGGGATCACGGGCCCCCCCGGCGTCGGGAAGAGCACCCTCTCCGACCGCCTGATTGGCGATTTGCGCGCCCGGGACAAAAAGGTGTGCGTCATCGCCGTGGATCCGACAAGCCCGTTCACGGGCGGGGCCATTCTGGGCGACCGCATCCGGATGGGCAGGCACAACACGGACCCGGAAGTCTTCATCCGGAGCATGGCCACGCGGGGACACCTCGGCGGACTCGCCCGCGCGACGGGAGACGCCCTGTGCGTCATGGACGCCATGGGCTGGGACGTCGTGATCATCGAAACCGTCGGCGTGGGACAGGGGGAGGTGAACATCATGCAACACGCGCACGCGGTCGTTTTGGTGCAGGCACCCGGGGGCGGCGATCACATCCAGGCGGCGAAGGCTGGCATCATGGAAATTGGCGATATTTTCGTGGTGAACAAGGCGAGGCGAGATGGCGCGGATCGCACGGCGCAGGAGATCGAGGAGATGCTGGATTTTCAGTTTGATCCGCACGAGACCCACCCCTGGAGGCCGCCTGTCCTGAAAACGGAAGCCCTCGAGGGCGAAGGGATGGACGATTTGCTCCGGCACATCGAGGCGCGGAAGTCGTTTTTGCGGGACAATCCGGACGAAGCCATGCGCCTGGGGCGGGAACGCGCCCGAATCACGCTCGCCGAGGCGATGCGAGAACTCGCGGCGGAGCGCATGGGGGGGTGGGAAGCGGAGGGTCGGGAACTCGAGGAGCTCCTCGACGCCATCGCCTCGCGGCGGGTGGACCCTTACAGCGCGGCGGAGCGGATGCTGGGCGCATGAGGGAGGAGAAGCCTTGAAAGACGGCCAGGAGTTTTGCGTCGTGATGACGACGGTCGGATCGGAAGAGGAGGGGGTGCGGATTGCGAAATCCCTGATCGGGCAGAGGCTGTGCGCTTGCGTCAACCTGATCCCGGGGATTCGGAGCATCTATCGCTGGCGGGGGGCGGTGGAGGACGACGCGGAAGTCCTGCTCATCATGAAGACGACGAAGGAAAAACGGCAGGGCCTCTCCGAGCACCTGGCCGAAAACCACAGCTACGACGTGCCGGAGGTCATATCCCTGCCGGTGGATGCGGGGGGCGCTTCCTATCTCGAATGGCTGGCCGACGCCTGCGCGGACTAGCGCGCCCCGGCCCGCGGGCGTCTCCCCGGTCTCCCTGAAAATGAAGAATCCGCGATGCGAGTGCAAGAGCTGTGCACTCACAGAATGGAGAGGTATTTTTTGAGTTCAAAGTCCGAGACGTGGGTCCGGTAGGGCTCCCATTCGAGCTTCTTGTTCTTGATGAACTTGTCGAAAAGCTGCCTCCCGAACACGTTTTGCAGAAAAGCGCTCTTCTCGGCCAGCGCCGTCGCTTCATGCAGGTTTCCCGGCAGGCTTCGTACGCCATGCTGCTGACGCCTCTCCTCGCTCATCTCGAACACGTTCTCCTCTACGGCGGGAACCGGCGGCAGTCCCTCGTCGATTCCGGCCATGCCGGCCGCCAACATGCAGGCGAACGCCAGGTAGGGATTGCAAGCCGAGTCCGGGGAGCGCAGCTCGATTCGGGTGTCGGACTCCCTTCCTGCGCGCGTGCTGGGGATGCGTATCAAGTCGCTCCTGCTCTTGTGTGCCCAGGTGATGTAGACGGGGGCCTCGAAACCGGGGGCGAGACGCTTGTAGCTGTTGACCCATTGATTGAGGACGAGCGTCATTTCCGGAGCGTATTTCAGCAGGCCGGCGATGAAGGCCTGGCAGGCGTCGGAAAGGCCGCCGGGCTTGCCCGGGTCGTAGAATGCGTTATCCGATCCCTGGAACAGCGAAAGGTGGGTGTGCATTCCATTGCCGTTTGATTCCGATATCGGCTTGGGCATGAAGGTGGCGTACACGCCGTGCCGCATCGCCACCTCCTTGACGACGAGCCGGTAGGTCATCGCATTGTCCGCCATCGTGAGCGCGTCGCCATAGCGTAAGTCGATTTCATGCTGGCTGGGCCCGACCTCATGGTGGCTGTATTCCACGCCAATCCCCATCTTCTCGAGATTCAAAACCGTCTCGCGCCGCAAATCGCTCGCGATGTCCAGGGGAGTGAGGTCGAAGTATCCTCCCTGGTCGAGGGTTTCGATCGGCAATTCGGGGGATTTGAAATAGTAATGCTCGTATTCCACGCCTGCGTAGAACGTGTATCCCTTCCGCGCCGCATCCTGCAGGGTGCGTCTCAGGACGAACCGGGGGTCGCTCCCGTAGGGGTCGCCGTCGGGGTCCTTGATGTCGCAGAACATCCTCGCGACGGCACCGCCGTCCTGGGGCCGCCAGGGCAGCACGCAGAACGTCGTGGGGTCGGGATGGGCGAACATGTCGCTCTCCTCGATGCGCGCGAACCCTTCTATGGCGGCGCCATCGAAAAGATGCCCCTCGTAGAGCGCGTTTTCCAGCTCCTCTATGCTGATGGCGAAACTCTTCAGGAAGCCCAGGATATCGGTGAACCACATCCGGATAAACCGGACGCCGAGCTCGCGGGCCTGGTTCAGCACAAATTCCCGATCCTTGTCGTCAAAAAACGCTTCAGACATGATGAACTCCAGATGCGTCGATGCCGCCGCCAGAACGATTCGGGGCCAACATGACATGGCGGACGCTCTACCCCTCGTTTCCGCGCATCGGGTTTTCGATTCTGCGGACAGGGGCGGAGCGTCAGGATTCGCCGATGAATTTATACCCCACCCCCCGCACCGTGGAGATGAACGAATGGCCCCCGCTCTCGATTTTGGAGCGAATGCGGCGGATGTGAACGTCTACCGTTCTGGGCCCTCCGAGATAGTCGACGCCCCAGACGAGGTTCAGAAGCTGCTCCCTGTCGAAGACGCGCTCCGGATTGCTCATCAAATGCTTCAACAGCTCGAACTCACGATACGTCAAATCGACGAGCTCCCCGTCGAGTCTGATTTCATACCGGCTTTCATCAAGCGTCAATCCTTTGTTTTGGATGATGTCTCCGCCCTCGGCGCCCGCGGCGGAGCGGTGGCAGAGATTCCGGACGCGGCACAGAAGCTCTTCCTCCCGAACGGGTTTCACCAGAATATCCTCCGCCTCGATGGGCGCCTGGATGATCGCCAGCCGGTCGGGTTCGAGGAGCAGGAGTATCGGCAGGGTAGTCCAGTTCCTCATTTCCGCCACGTCGGGGAGTGCCGGGGCGTCGTCCAGCAATATCAGGGAGAGGTCTCTGGCGCGCACCTCCTGCAAGGCCGTCGTCTCGTCTTGCACCGTTTTGCAAAAATGCCCCTCGCGCCTGAGCGCGCGTCCGAGCGCGTCGGCGAACCCCTCATCGGCCGTGTAAATCAGCAGGTTTGGCAATTTCGTTCTCGATCCGCAAAAGTGGCCGCGACTCGCCAACGCGCTGGTGCGCAGGGAGAATTTTATAGGGGGGCGGACGTCGGGGAAAGAGAATCCCCTCTAATATGGACTCTATATGTGCGCGATCTTGTTCGTCATGTCCACGAGGCTGTCTAGGTTGTGCGCGGCCAGGAATTCGTCGCAATAGGGCAGGGCTGTCCTCATTCCCCTGTCTATCGGTCGATAGCCGGGGCTGCCCAAGAGGGGATTGAGCCAGAAGAGCTTGTAGCAGATTTTTTTGAGGCGGTCCATTTCGTTCGCCAGCGTATCCGTATCTCCCCGATCCCAGCCGTCCGAGATGATGATGACGATGGTGCGGCTGTTCAGGATGGTTCTGCCGTATTCGTAGTTGAACGTCTTCAGGCAGTTGCCGATTTGCGTGCCGCCGCTCCAGTCGTGCACCTCCATGGACAGGCGCCGCAGGGCGGTGTGGACGTCTTTGTGACGCAAGTACGGCGTGGCGTCCGAGAGGCGGGTGCTGAACACAAATGTGCGCAGCGACTTGATCTCGTTCTGCAGGCTATAGAGAAACTGAATCAGGAACTGGCTGTAGCTGTCCATGGAGCCCGACACGTCGCAGATCAGCACAATCTGGGTCTTTTGTATCTTTCTTCTTCTGCGGATAAGTTTGAGAACCTCGCCGCCGGAGCGGACGCTTCTTTTCACGCTTCGTCTCATGTCAATTTCGGAAGACCGCATGTCAGGCCGTTTGCGGCGGCTGATCTTGGTGGCGAGCTTGGGGACGAGTTTTGCGATGAGGCGCCTGAGCTCGGCGACCTGATCCATGTCCAGGGAAGAGAAATCCTTGTCCGAGATGACTTCGGCGGGACTGTAGGAGGGCACCCCCTCGTCATCGTCCCCCTGCTCACCGGGCTCGGCGGCGCTCTCGACGTCATCTTCCGAGGGAAGTCCCGGGTTTTCCTGTCCCTCGCCCTCGGCGTCCGATTCCCCCTCCTCGGAAGTCCCGCCCCCCTCGCCGGCCTGTCCCTCGCCTTCCTCCTCAAATTGCGTGTCGACTTGCACGGATTCGTCGCCCGAGTATGGGTTGCCCTCCTCGTCGAACCAGTATTGGCGAAATACCGCGTCGAATATCATGCTCTCATCCTGGCTGGAGATGAGGTTGGACTTGCTGGAAGTATAGATGTTGTCGAGGTTCGTAACGTCGAGAAAGTCGAAACAGCGGAATACGTCAATGATGCGGCCAGAAGTGATTTTCAGGCCCGCGCGCCTCAGGATTCGGCAAAAGCCGATCATCTCTCCCTTGAGGCCCCGTCCCTTTACCCGGATCCGCCGCCTGGGCAGGGTGCCGTTCACGATGGGGCGGATGGTGGACACGGGATTGCTCGAATCAGGCGTCGGGCGAGAGCTGCGCTGTCGCGACCATGCTGTCGATGCCGTTGTCTTCCACGCGCTTGATGTCGTCCTGGTACTTCAGGATGCAGCCGATGGTCTCCCGCACGGCGTCGATGTCGAGCTCGCTGCGGTGGAGTGCGAGCAGCGCCTGGGCCCAATCCAGGGATTCCGCCACCCCGGGGCGCTTGTAGAAGTCCATCTGTCTGGCTTGCGTCATGAACCGGGAGATTTGCTCCGCCAGGCGATTGCTGACGCCGGGAACCTTCGTCGTGATGATCTCCACCTCTTTTTCAAAGGATGGGTAGTCCACCCAGAGGTAGAGGCAGCGGCGCTTGAGGGCGTCGTGAATCTCGCGCGTCCGGTTGCTGGTGAGCACCACCAGCGGCTTGCTGGTTGCCTTGACGGTTCCCATCTCCGGGATCGTAATCTGGTAGTCGGACAAAATCTCCAGCAAGAACGCCTCGAACTCCTCGTCGGAGCGATCAATTTCATCGATGAGCAAGACGACGGGTTTTTCCTTGGAGCGCAAGAGCGCCCGAAGGAGGGGACGCTCTATCAGGTATTGTTCGCTGAAAATGTCCTTCTCAATCGACTTGGCGTCCGAATCCTTGGATTCCTCCATCTTGATGTGCAGGAGCTGTTTCGCGTAGTTCCATTCGTAGAGTGCGGAGTTGGCGTCCAGCCCTTCGTAGCACTGCAGTCGAATGAGTTCGGTGTCCATGGAACTCGCCAGCACCTTGGCGAGCTCGGTCTTGCCTACACCCGCCTCCCCTTCCAGAAAAAGGGGCTTTTCGAGTTTCGTGGCCAGGAAGAGGGTCGTCGCCAGCGTTCTGTCGGAGATGTAGTCCAGTCTTCGGAATGAATCCTGCACATCATCCACGCTCGTGAATCCCGATGCGGAGGCCCGTTGCTCCTTGGTTGCGTTCGATGAGACGCTCACGGTTATTTCCTTTTCCCTTTCTTCGAGGAAAGTTCTGCGGCAACCGCCTCGATAGCGTCGATGATCTTCACATAGCCGGTGCAACGGCACAGATTGCCCGCGATGCCCGCCTTGATCTCCTGTCGACTGGGGTTCGGCGTGTTGTCGAGCAGCTCTTTTGCGGCGACTATCATGCCCGGCGTGCAAAACCCGCACTGAATGGCGCCGTGCTCGATGAACTTCTCCTGTATCGGGTGGAGGTTGTTCACAGTCCCGATGCCTTTGACCGTCGTGATCTCGCGCCCGTCCGCCTGGACGCCGAGGGCACAGCAAGCGTTCATCGCCAATCCATCGAGAAGAATCGTGCATGCGCCGCAGTCGCCGGCCTCGCAGCCGTTTTTCACCTCCGTGAACCCGAGGTCGCGCAGCAGGTAGAGCAGACTGGTGTGCGCGGGGGCTTCGGCGCGGACTTCCTGCCCGTTCACCCGGAATGCGATGGGCAGCTTCTTGGGCGGCTCGTATGCGGGCGCGCTAGGCTTGCTCGCCGCTTTTTTTCTGATCATTCGTTTGGGTTTGCTCGCTGTAGCCATGTCGGGAGATTCTCCAATCAATACATTCCAAGACGGATGATGTCTGTCCGCTATTCGTTGTCTTGCGGGATATCCAGCGCCTGGCAAATGAGACGGCGCGGCAAGACCTCGCACATGAGCTTGCGGTATTCCGCGGATGCCCGGATGTCGTCAATCGGCGTCGCCACGGCGGCGCAAGCCTCAGCGGCCTTTTGCGCCAGCTCCAAATCCACGACGTTGCCTTCCAGGATTTTCTCGGCTTCATAGCAGCGGATGGGCGCCGGCGTCACGGAGCCCAGCGAAATCCCCGCCTCCTGCACCTTTTGGCCCCTCATCTTCAGGACGATCGCCACGCCGACTACGGTGATGGCCATGGCGTTTCGGCGGGCCAGTTTGTAATACCCCCACCGGTGGCTCCTGCCTGGCGCGGGGAAGGTCACGCTGGCGATCAACTCTCCTGGCCTGATAGCCGTTTGACGGTACCCGGTGAGGAATTTGTCCAAATCCACCGCTCTTCTTCCCTTCTCTCGGACGAGCCTTACCTTCGCCTTGAGGGCGAGCAGGGGGGGGACGGCGTCGGCGGCGGGGCCTCCGTCGATGATGTTGCCGGCCACCGTGGCGCGATTGCGTATGACCGGCCCGGCAAACTTCGCGGACATTTCCGCCAGGACGGGCGCTTCCTTGAGGATGACCTTGTTGACGAGCAAATCCGTCATCGTCGTGAGGGCGCCGAGTTTTACCTCGCCCTTGGATGCGGATATCCCCCGGAGCGCGGAAACTCTCATGAGGTCAATCACGACTTCTGCCGGGGCCTCGTGCTGATGTCTGAGATCGGGCATGAAGTTGGTGCCGCCGGCGATGAACTTTGCGCTCTTGTCCTTTGCCGCCCGGAGGGTCGCTGATATGGTCGTCGGAGCCACGAAGTCAAAACCACGGGTAGACACTATAAAATCTCTCCCTGCATGCGCTGGATAGAATATATCAACTTCTACCGCAACAAAGAAAACCGGTGCCGAATGATACCTGACAGAAGGGAACCAGGGAAAACGCCCAGAGCGCGATGACCGGTTCATCCCTCCCCAAGCGGGCTGGCCAGACAAGTGCCTCTCTCACTCTGAAGCGAGCCTGCCTACACTACCAACTGCGCCTCTGCCAAGTCAAGCGGGATAGCCCTTGCGGGCCAATTTATGCAGGGCGTAAGATTCGCTACGGAAACGCCCTTTTTTATCCTTTTCTATATGGACGGACAACGCGCATGAACCCGGCCGGCGAAGGCACGAGGACCCGCAGAGCGAAGCCCCGACGCCTCGCCCTGACAAATCTGGGCTGCAAGCTCAACCACGCCGAAGGCGAGGCCATGAAGCACCTGTGCGCGGATGCAGGCTTCGAGCTTGTCCCGTTCAACGGCGAGGCGGACGTCTACGTGGTGAATACCTGCACGGTGACGGCGGAGGCCGACCGCGAGGGCAGGCGACTCGCGCGCCGGGCGCGCCGGATGGGCGGTGCGGACGCCCGGGTTGTCATAGCGGGATGCTCCGCCCAGGCCAACGCGGACAACATGCTGATTCCGGAAGCGGACCTGCTGCTCGGCAACAGCGAGAAGATGCGCCTCCCGGAGGAGCTGGAAAAACCGCTTTCCGGCGACGGGGGGCCGGCGGTGCGGGCCTCTCCCATAGAGGAGGTGCGCGACATCGAAAGCGTCGTCCTGCACCCGTTCGGGAGCCGGACGCGGGCATACCTCAAGGTGCAGGACGGGTGCGATTTTTCCTGCGCCTTTTGCGCAACGACAATCGCCCGCGGGAGGAGCCGCTCGCTCGACCCGGACGCATGCGTGAAGCACGCCGCCTTGCTCCTGTCGGGCGGGCACGAGGAGCTGGTGCTCACCGGCGTTCATCTCGGCGCATACGGCAGGGACAGGAAGCCGCGCAGCACCTTGAGCCGCCTGGTGAAGCGATTGCTGGAAATGAAGGGGAGGTTCCGCCTGCGGCTCTCCTCCGTGGAGCCGGGCGAATTCACGCGCGAGCTTGTGCGCGTTGTGGCGAACGAGGCGTATCGACCGGGTGCGGCGGCCGGGGAGAGTTACGTATGCCGGCATTTTCATATCCCCGTGCAAAGCGGGGACGATGCGACTCTGGGGGCGATGAACCGCAATTACACCGCCGCCCGATGCGCGCGCCGTTTCGAGGAGGTGGCGAACGGAATAGACGGGGCGTGCCTGGGCGGAGATTTTATCGTGGGATTCCCCGGCGAGAGCGGACGGGCGTTTGAGCGCACCATGGAGTGGGTGCGGGAGTCTCCGCTGGCGTATCTGCACGTGTTCCCGTATTCGCCGCGCGAGGGAACGCCGGCCATCCGGATGCCGGGAAGAATTTCGCGCGGCGAGCAAAAAAATCGCGTCCGCGCACTCCAGGAGCTGGGGCACAGGAAATGGACCGCGTTCGTCTCCTCGCAAACGGGCACAGAGGCGGACGTGCTGTTCGAAAGCAGGCGAACGGAGGATGGTTTCCTCACCGGCCTGTCGGACAATTACGTCCGGGTGCTGGCTTCCGGCCCGGACGATTGCATGGGGCGCACGCTTCGGATGCGCCTGGGCTCCGTGCCGAAAACAAACGCATCCCGGCCCGTTGCCGCGAGAGCGGACTTCCTGTGGGGAGAGCCTGTTCGATGACGGACGAGCAATCGCAACCGGGGCCTTTTGAGGAAAACGCCCCTGATTATGGAGAGGACAGCGGCGCGCGGCCGCTCATCACGCTCCTGACCGATTTCGGGGCCGACGAGCACTATACGGGAGTGATGAAGGGCGTCATCCTGGCGACGAACCCGGCGGCCCGTATCGTGGACGTCACGCACTCCATCCGGCCGTATGACGTCAGGGGCGCATCGCTGATTCTCGGCTCCTCGGCGCCCTATTTTCCGCGCGGGACTATCCATGTGGCCGTTGTGGACCCTGGCGTGGGGAGCGGGCGCAGGGGAGTGATCACCGCTACGCAGAACTACTATTTTGTGGGGCCGGACAACGGCGTGTTTTCCGCGGTGTTTGACGACCCGCTCCACATGTGGACAAGAGAGATTGAGGAGGACGCCTTTTTTCTGGACGAGGTGAGTTCCACCTTTCATGGCAGGGATGTTTTCGCGCCGGTCGCCGCCCACCTGTCTTGCGGAGTTCCCCCGCAAGAATTCGGGCGCGTCATCACCGACCCGGTCCGGTTCGTCTCCCCGCGCGTCCGCTTCGAGGAGGACGACGCGATCTCCGGCGAGGTGATCTATGTCGATCACTACGGAAACCTGGTGACAAACATCGACACGACGGTTTTTTGGCGTTTTGAATACACGGAGGACGATTCCGCGCATTCTCCGGTCATTGAAATCGGCGGTCACGTCATCGACGGGGTGAGCCCGTACTATCAGGCGGTCGAGGCGGGCGCGCTGGGCGCGCAATTCAACAGCTGGAAGCGACTGGAGGTTTTCGTGCCCGAGGGAAGCGCCGCCCGGTTGCTCCAGGCCGGGCTCGGAGAAAAGGTGCGGGTGCGCATGGCGGGTGCGAAAACGTGATTTCCCCGTGTATCATCTCTGGAGGAACCGCCGCCCCGATGAAATGAGAAGAGGGATGCGATAATGGACAGCGAGCGTGTGCGATTTACGGTGTATAGCGATTTTTTGTGACCCTGGTGCTTCAATTCGGCCGTGCGCCTGAAGAAGATCAAGGAAGAGTACGGAGAAAAAGTAGACGTTCACTACAGGGTTTTCATGCTGCGGCCCGAGCCGGACCCATCTGCGGTGTTCAACGACTACCGCAGGAATCACTGGACGAACGCGAACTCCCAGCCGGATTCCGGGACGTTCGCGATGTGGGATGCGAACGGGGAGGAGTTCCCGAACTGCTCCATGCCGTCCGCAGAGGCCGGGCTGGCCGCCAGGCTTCAGGGGCAGGAGGCGTGGGAAGCGTTCCATGACGCCCTTCTGTCCGCCTTCTTCACGGAAAACCGGAACATATCGGACAAAAAGGTCGTGTATGACGTGGCGGAGAAAAGCGGCTTGGACATGGACAGGTTCCGGGACGACCTCGAAAGTGGAGGATTGCGCCAAAAGGCCGTCAAGGAGCACCTCGAAGCCACGAACCTGGGCATCACGGGCATCCCCTCCGTCGTCGTGAATGACAGGGCGGTTCTCGTCGGCGCGGTGCCGACGGAGCAATACCGACATGTCATTGACAGCATTCTGGAAACAGGCGAATTGCCTGGCCGCGCACCCGGCGAGTTGCCCGTCGCGGAGTAAAAAATGGCGGCTTTGCCAGTGCGCGGAAACGAGGAGCCATTCACCTGAATCTCGCCGACATCACGGGTTGCCTGACCGACGTCCCGGGCTTTTACCTGGGGCACGCGCATGACGAGGAAGCCAGGACGGGCGTCTCCGTAGTCCTGTGCCCGCCCGGAACCGTCGGCGCCTGCGAGCTGCGTGGCACGGCGACGGCCTCGCGCGGCATGGACGCCCTGCGCTCGGAACACCTCGTCGGCAGCGTGGATGCGATTCTCCTGACGGGGGGCAGCGCGTTCGGCCTCGCTGCGGCCGATGGGGTCATGTCCTTCCTCGAGGAGCAGGGCAGGGGCTTTCCCACAGGACGCTTCAACGTTCCCACAGTGGCCGCCGGCGTCCTGTTCGATTTGCATTTCGGGGACGGCCGGGTGCGTCCGGACGCCCGGATGGGTCGCGCGGCGTGTGAGGCGGCCTCGAACGCCGAGGGTCCCCAGGGGAGCGTGGGGGCGGGGGCGGGCGCCACCGTCGGAAAGCTCCTGGGGATGGAGCGCGCCATGAAGGGGGGGGTGGGGACGGCGAGCATGAGACTGCCCCAGGGGGGCGTCGTCGGCGCGGTGGCCGCCGTGAACGCCTTCGGCGGCGTGTATGACCCGGACACGGGGAGCCCCGTCGCCGGGGCGCGGGCGATGCCGCCCGGGCGCGGCCTCGTCGATACCGAAGAGCATCTGCGCACCCAGGGAAGGCCGTTCGAGGGCTTCTCCAACACTTCGGAGAACACGACCCTGGTGGTTGTGGCGACGGACGCCAGGCTGACGAAGCCGGAGACGCACAAACTGGCCCAGCTGGCGGCCAATGGACTCATCCGCTCCGTTCGTCCCTCCTACACGACGGTCGATGGCGACATGGTTTTCGCCCTCTCCCAGGGGGAGCATGACGCGCCCCTTGACGTTGTCGGGGCGTCCGCCGTGGCGACTGTGAGCCGCGCCATCTGCCGGGCGGTCATGTCGGCCGATGGCGGGGGCGTCATTCCCGCCTGGCGGGATATGCCTTCCCCTCCATGACTCCGCCCGAACAAAAGCCGATATGGGGACTTCGGGATTATTTCGACTTAAGTTTGCTCGGCATGGCCCACGGGTTGAGCGACGGGTTCAGCAACATGCTGGTGCCGGTTCTGGCGCTCATCATCGCAGACCTGAAACTCTCCCCCTTTGAAGCGGGCGCTTTGCTCAGTTGCTTTACCTTGGGCGCTATGGTCTTTCAGTATCCCCTGTCGATTCTGGCGGACAATACCGGCAGCAGAAAGCGCATGCTGTTGGCGGGGATGTGCGTTTCCGCCGCGTCTTTCATCGCCATGCTCTGGGCAAGTCGTTTTGGGACGTTAAGCGTCCTGGCGTTTCTCGCAGGAGCGGGAAACTCGGTCTACCATCCATGCGGAACGGCATTGACGGCAGCGCGTTTTCCGCACGATCGCGCATTCGCCATTTCATGGCATAGCCTGGGCGGCAATGTGGGGACTAGCGTCATCCCGCTGGCGCAAGCGGCGGCGGCCGCCGTGTATGGCTGGCGCGCCGCACTTGCCGTTTGCGCGGCACCCGCCATGCTCCTGATGCCCTTGGTGGGCGTTCGCTTTGATGAGGGAAGGCACAAAGCCGGAGAGCAAACGGGAAAACCCGCGGATTTGGGAGTTCTGGCCATCGTCCGGCGGGTTGTGGAGAACAGGCATACGGTGTGGCTCGCAATGACGTATATGCTCAGAAGCATGTGCGCCAAGGGGATGATAGGCTTCCTGCCTCTGTTGGCGACATCGAAACTGGGAATGAGCACCGCGCAAATCGGGGTCGCCATATCGCTTCATTTCGGGTTCGGCATATTGTGCAAGCCTTTGATGGGAGTTTTGTATAACCGCTCGGGTGCCCGCTCCGCCCTGTTCTGGCCTTTGCTGTTGTTGGGAGGCATCGCTTTCGCCATGCCCTTCATCGAGTGGCAGACAGGCCTGATCATCCTCTCGGCCCTCGCTGGTGCTGTAGGGTTTGTAAGCCCGATCATTCTCACCGCAACGGCCGATTTTTCGGAAGAAGACATTCTGGCCTCGTCCGTCGGTTTTGTGTACGCCTGTCATGGCTTCAGCTTTATCGCCCCGTTGTTCGGCGGATGGATCGCCGAGCGCATGGGTTTGGATGCGAGCTACCTTTGCTTTGCGACGATGAGTTGGCTGGCTGTGGCAGCGTCCATGAAATTGAGCGGAAAAACGCAAAGCGCGATCATTCCAGGAGGGGCAAAATGACACGCGAGTATTTTCCCGGCACATGGCAGGAGGAGCGCTCGTTCTCGCCCGCCGTGAAAACAAGGGGAGGCGAGCACATATGGCTGGCCGGAGTGGGCGTGTGGCGAGACGAGGAGGGGAGGGTGCTGGCGGGCGATTTTGACGCGCAGGTCCACGCCTCGTTTCGCCAGATCGGGCGGACTCTGGAGGGGGCCGGCGGAAGGCTCCAGGATATTGTCACGATGACGGTGTTTGTTCTGGACGTCAGGTGCGGGGATCGGTTCGTCGAGTTGCGAAAGGCGTATTTTCCGGACGGATATCCGTGCAGTGCCCTGATTACGGTGGCGGGTTTCGCCAAGCCGGAAATGATGGTCGAAATACAGGCGATAGCCGTCGTCGGCGAGGAGTAGCGAGGGGAGGGGAGGAGGGAGGGGAAACCCGCACGTTTGCCCCCCCTCTCAAAGGATGATAGGATTCCCCATTCATCGACAGGCGCTCTGACGACGCAACAAGCGTTGTTTGGATAGTTGTTTGGTGGATGATGATATTGCTGGCCCGTCTCTGGCCGAAACATATGCGCCCGAGCATAGTTCCATCTGAGCGGAATCCGTCAGAGCGCTTTTCTCAACAGGAATTTTCGCACACATGTCGCTACCCGATACCCATGCAAATCCGACGCTGCGGCTGGAGGGGGTCGAGAAATGGTTCGGCCCCCTCCAGGTGCTGGACGGAATCAACATCGAGGTGAGGACACAGGAAATCCTGACGGTTCTGGGTCCCAGCGGGTGCGGAAAGACGACGCTTCTGCGCATCGTGAACGGACTCATCCTTTGCGAGCGGGGAGAAATTTCCTTCAAGGGAGAAGCCGTGAACGGTCCCAGGCCCGAGATGGCCATGGTGTTTCAGAACTTCGGTCTTTTCCCCTGGAAGCGCCTGGATCAAAACATCGGCTACGCCTTGCGCATACAGGGGAAGGACAAGGACGAGATCAACAGGCTGGTGGGCCATTACACGGAACTGGTGGGATTGGGAGGATTCGAGGGCAACTACCCGGCCCAACTATCCGGCGGGATGCAGCAAAGGGCGGGCCTCGCCCGCGCCCTGGCCGCGCAACCCGACGTTTTGTTGATGGACGAGCCGTTCGGCGCACTGGATGCGCTCACCCGGGAAACGCTGCAAGAGGAGCTGCTGCGCATCAACGAGGTGGAGCCGAAGGCGATGATTTTCATCACCCACAGCATTGACGAGGCGCTGTTGCTCGGGGATCGCGTTTTGGTGATGACCCCGCGCCCGGGAAGAATACGTTTTCAATTCGACACCGGATTCGGCCGCGGCAGGGACCTCGAGGATATCCGGGGCAGCAAGCGGTTCCAGGAGCTGCGCCATTACCTTTGGGAGGCGATGCGCAACCCGGAAAGAGAGCCGGAACCCGCCCCCGCATTGCTCGCCAGATAGGAGGAGGCGCCCGCCCTTGGCTACCGACGCCCCAGCGGCAGTAGGCGCATCAACAGATGAGAAGACATGGGGGGAGCGCGTCCGCGAGCCCGCCGTGTATGTGCGCCTGATATCCCTGGTGGTCGTCATCGGCGGGTGGGAGCTGATGGGGCAAACCGGGAATATCGACCCCGTCACGTTCAGCTACCCGAGCGCCATAGCCGTCGCGTTTTGGCATTTGATCGTCAACGGCCAGATGCTGGCCGCCGCATATGAGAGTTCGCAGATTCTGGTGACCGGGCTGCTCATCGCCATTCCGCTCGGCATCGTCCTGGGAATTCTCATGGGCCGCTTCCGGACGTTTGAATACGCGGTGGACACCTATGTGTTCGCCCTGTACGCCACGCCTGTCGTGGCGCTCGCATTTCCGATTGCGATGGTGCTCGGAGTCGATTTTGTCGGCAAGACGACCATCGTCATTTTCTTCGCCATCATGCCGATCATCGTGAACGTGTATCACGGCGTGCGAAACATAGATGCGTCGCTGCTCGAGGTGACGCGCTCTTTTTGCTCCACGGAGAGCCAGCGGTGGCGGGATTTGATTTTCCCGAGCGTCGTTCCCTATCTCGTCGCGGGACTGGGGCTAGCGTGCGGGCGCGCCCTCGTCGGAATGGTCGTCGCGGAGTTCTTGATGAGCATCTCCGGGCTGGGGGCGCTGAGCCAGGACTATATCGGCGACCTGGAGTTGGACAAGGGGCTGGCGCCCGTTGTCTTGTTGATGGTGGTTGGGATAGCCTTGACGAAAATAGTGTCCATCTGCGAAACGAGGTTTTCATCCTGGAGGGTGCGGCAAAGCGAATGACCGCATACGCGCGCGGGCTGACGCGGGGCATGGCGAAAAAATGGCGGGCGTATCCGCAAATGCGGGAAAAATGATGAGAAGGCGGAGGAATGATTTTTCCATTCATGTAAGGAGAGGACGATGAAAAGGATGCTTGTGGGATTCAGCGCGCTGCTTCTTCTCGCCGGAATGGCATGGACCGCGCCGGCCCTGTCCGTGGCTGCCGACAGGATCGTGCTGGGCATGCCCGTGCGGCCTCCGGTCATGGTGCATCTGCCTGTTTTCTATGCGCTGGACAACAAAATTTTTGAAAAGCACGGGCTGGCCGTCGAGATAAAATTCTTCCGCGGCGGCGTTGCCACCCACCGCGCGATCACGAGCAAACTGAGCGGGCTGGACGCCGCCTGGGTGCCGGCGCCCATCGCCATGGTGGGCATCACCAAAGGCAGCGGCATGAAGTTTTTCCACTCCATGGCCTTCTTGAACGAAGCGCAAATGGCCGCGAACGACAAGATCAAGCGTCCCTCCGACCTGAAGGGGCACACCATCGGCATCGAGGGGCGCGGCGGATACAGCCATCTCGGCGCCCTTGCCGTGCTCGCAACGGCGGGCCTGGGCGACAAGGATGTCAAATATATCAAGACCCCGCCGCCGGCGCGCGTTCCCTTTCTCCTCAAGGGAAAAGCCGACGCCGTGGTCATCCACGTCGAGCAGGTTCTCGTCGTGAAGAAGAGAAAGCCCGACTTCAACAAGCTGATGGACCTTTGGAAGGCCATGCCGAACTTCTTCTATGGGGCATTCATCGCGCCGTCGTCCAAGATTCAGGCGAACAAGGACGCCTATGTGCGCTTCGCGATGGCGGTAATGCAGTCCACGCGCTCCATCTACAAGGACAAGGCGGGATACCTCAAGTCGGCGACCAAATGGGTGCGTCCCGTGTACAGGAAAAACCCGGAGGTGATGTCGAAAACCTACGACATCTTCGTGCAGGAGAAAATCTGGGGCGTGAACAACGGCATCCCCAAGGATTCGGTTTCCTTCACCGCGAACTACATGAGGCGCCTGGGAAAAATCAAGGGCAATGTTCCGTCGTATGAAACCATCGTCGACACCAGCGTCACCAAGGCTGCGCTGGCAAGGGTCGGAAAGAATTAGATGTTCCAGGAGCCGACGGACGCCGGGAGGCCGGCGCGCCCCCGGGAAGGCCGGGAATGGGTTTAAAAAATGGTAATGGGTGTGTTGTAAGAGCATGGGGGAGGCGGAGTGATGCTACGGACATTCTACAAGGTGCTGTCTGTTCTCGCGCTGTTCAGGAGCGTTTCACGCGGAGGCGCCGCCGGCTTCGCGCGGAACCGGATGCGTCGCATCGCGCATCGCCAGCTCTCGCGCTCGATGAGAAAGTGGGGCTTCTGAGCCCGCGCGGCCTCTCCGCGCGCATCCGCGCCTCGTAGCAAAAGGAATTCCGGGGAAGGCGCTCTGTTTTTCGCCTCGCCGTGAGATGTGGGGCCGCCGCGCTTCAGGCGTCCGGCGGCCCCGCTCCTTTTCCCGAACAGGGAGTGCGTTGACGTTGAAGATCGTTTTGTATTCTGACATTCACGCCCAGCTTGCGCCCCTCGACGCCGTGCAGGAGGCCGTGGCGCGGGAAAATGCGGACCGCGAGATTGTCGTTGGCGATCTCGTCATGCTGGGCCCGGAGCCCGCCGAGGTGGTGGATCGGTTTATGGGGCGCAAGGACGTAGACGTGCTTGCCGGGAATCTCGACTGGTGGGTGTCGAAGCGGAAAGACGAGAAAGACCCTCCGAAAAACGAACACCACGTATGGCTATACGAGATGGTGAAAATGACCCGCGAGCGCCTCTCTCCCGAGCAAATCGAATATCTCGACAATTTGATGTGGTCGATGACGATCACGCCCGAGAAGGGGCATGATTTCTTCATCTTCCACGCCACGCCGGACGACATAGAAGACGCGATTCCCCTGCGATACGCAGATGAGGAGGTCAAGGAGAAAATCAGGGGAACGGATGCGGAGATCATGGCTTTTGGCCACGTGCACGGCCCCTATGTCCGGGAAGTGGACGGGCAGACCCTGGTTTGCACCGCCGCCGTGGGCATGAACTGGGACGGCGATTCTCGCCCCGTCTATTCGGTCGTGGAATATGAGGGCGAAGGCGAATGGCGCGTGGAAATCAAGCGCGTGGAATACGACTGCGAAGCGCAGGCCCGGAAAAACGAGAACGGCTGGCTCCCGCACGGCGAGCGCATCGCCAAGATGGTGCGGACCGGAGAATTCTGGAACCCGGCCCACATGCCCCACTAAACGCCCCTCTCCCATGCCCGTCTATGTGCACGGAAAAAAGCCCGAGGGGTGGGAGAAGCAGGTGAAGGCGTTTGTCAGGGACCGCTACGACCACCTGGCCTCGGCGGATGCGTTTCCCGCAGGGGGTGCGGCCAGGGCGCGGGAAGCGGGCTATCCCCCCTGGTTCATGGAGAACCTGCCGGATCGCATCTCATCCTCGTATTGCGGTTGTGGGTATTTGCTGGACGGGGTGGACCTGGCGGGCGTGCGGACCGCCGTCGAGCTGGGATGCGGTGCGGGCCTGGACGCGCGTCTGATGGATGAGAGGCTGGACGCGGGGGCGAGATTGTTCGCGGTGGATTTCGCCATGCGGATGCTTCAACGGGCGCGCAGGGCGTGCGCGGCCGATGTGCGGGGGGCGCGCGTGCATTTTCTGGCGGGCGACATGGAGAACATACCCATGCGAAGCGGTATTGCCGACATCGTCCTGGCCAACGCTTCGTTCAACCTCGTTGCGGACAAGAAGAAGGCGATGGGAGAGGCGCATCGGATATTGAAGCCGCATGGCCGTCTCGTGATACGGGAATTGATGCGGGAGGGCGAACTGCCGGATGAAATCGCCCAGGACCCCCAAGCGTGGAACGCCTCGCTCGGCGGCGTCTGCGAGCGAGAGGAATGGGAATCTCTTCTGGCGCGCGTCGGGTTTCGGGAATGGGACATTTCTGACCCTGCGCCATTTCACCCGGTGGTCTCCGTCCGAATCTGCGCCCGCAAGTCCGGCGCCGGAGAAAGGAGTTGAGCGAGCCGTCCGCTGACTCCCTGACCCGAGAGGCGCTGGCGCACTGGTACGTTCGTCTGCTGGCGAATGGGGTTTCATATGCGGACGCCTCGGACGTCATTCCCCGGGTGCGCTCCTGGCGTGAATGGTGCCGACTCTGGACGGAGCGCGCCGCCCTCCGTGAACGGGAAGCCCGGAAGATGGAGGAGGAGGGCAGGAGACTCAGCGCGGCGGAGGCCTACGTGAGGGCCTCTCTCGCCTATCACTTCGCCCAGTTCGTCTACCATGAAGACCCGCACCTCAAGGCGGAGGCCCAAAAGAAAAAGGTAGCGGCCCACCTTCGCGCGCTGCCGCACCTGGACCCGCCAGGCGAGCGCATTGAAATCCCGTATGCCGCCGAAAGAATTTTGCCGGGCATTTTGCGCATGCCCGATCGGGTGCGGCGGGAGGCGGGCGCGCCATGCGTCATCCTCGTCTCGGGTCTCGACTCCACCAAGGAGGAGTTTTATACGCTCGAGGAAGTTTTTCACAGGCGGGGGATGGCGACCTTCGCCTTCGATGGCCCGGCCCAGGGGGAAAACGCCGACCTCCTGCTGCGTCCCGATTTTGAGCGTGTGGTTTCCGTAGTCGTCGATTTTTTGGCGGATGACGCCCGGGTGGATTCGTCTCGCATCGGCGTCCTCGGCGTGAGTCTGGGCGGGTATTACGCACCGCGCAGCCTTGCTGCGGAGCCTCGCCTCAAGGCGGGGGTCGGCGTGTGCGGACCGTATGATCTGGGAGAGATATGGGATGGCCTGCCGGCCTTGACCCGCCAGGGCGTGTGCGTTTCCCTTCAGGCGAAAAGCGAGGAGGAAGGCGCCAGCAAGGCAAAAGAGGTCTCCCTGCGCGGATTTCTCCACGACCTGGACCGACCCTTGCTGATCATTCACGGGGCACGGGACAGACTGTGTCCCGTGGAGCAGGCCCACAAAATCGCAGGGGAGGCGGGCGGACAATCGGAACTCGTCGTTTATCCGGAAGGCGTTCACGTATGCAACAACGTCCCCTTCCTGTGGCGGCCGCTCGCGGCCGACTGGCTCGCGAACAGGCTGGGGGTGCCCGCCGGGAAAAGCGGCAGGAATGCCTCGCAGCCTCTTGACTACTGATTGCAGTTGGGCGATCCTTGGAATCGTTGCGGGCGGGAATAGCTCAGTGGTAGAGCACAACGTTGCCAACGTTGGGGTCGCGGGTTCAAATCCCGTTTCCCGCTCCATGCCCTGAAACTTCCAGCCGGGGATTCTCCGCAACGCATTTCAGCGCGGCGCGCTAGCGCATGGGCGAATACTCCACAGGACACCAGATTTCCGAAGCCTCGCTTCTCAGGCAACGTCTGGCGTCGTTCGCCCAGCCGGGGAGGTTCTCCGCATTCCCCTGTACCTCCATCCAGTGGTTCATGTCCCGATACGGCCAGATGTGCAAAAACTCATTCAGAATGCCGGACTCGAACGCTCCCGCCTGGTTGGAAAAAGCGGCCGCCAGGGGCGAGAGGCGCTCTCTTTCGGGCAAATTCCTCTCCCACGCCTCGCAGAGCGCATCCATCTTGCCGGTGAATACGACGTCGCTGCGGATTTCGTACACGCTTCCGAGTTTTCCGCCGCGCGGCTTCGGGCGGAAAGGAGCCGGGCGCATCAGCCGCGTTTGCTGGTGAACGATTTTGTCCACCCGCAGGGGAGGCCACCACGGCTGTCCGAGAGCCTCCGCGCGCGCCTGTTCCCGATGGGCGGAGTTCTCGTATTCCCATATGTGGAGGATTCTGTTCAGCCGCCCGATGGCGGATCGAAAAAAACCGATGAGGGGAGATATTTCGGCTCTCTTTTCGATAATTTCGCCAAAGTCCCGAACCGCTTCGGGAGCGTCTCCCGCCGTGAACGTGTAGGTGCGGATTTCATACATCATGAGCCGGCTCCAGGTTGGAAGGATGCGGATCGGAGAATGCGCGGCGAAACGAAATGCAGGCTCGAACATCGCCGCCCAATCCCCAAATCAGCAAAGCGCAAACCATGCCATATGATAAATACATACTCCTCCCGCATCGTCTATACTACAATGCAACCGGGAAACGGGGGTTTCCGCATTCGGGTCGGGATACGCAAGAAGATGGGGGCGGAATATGGACAGGGCTGTATGGGCGATTTTCTACGACCTGCCGCATGAGGGCCGGGACGAATACATGGACTGGTTTCACGAGGCGCACATTCCGGAAAAGCTGTCCCGGCCGGGCTACCTCTGGGCGGCGCATTATGAAACGAGGCACCCGGGGAGCAGGTTTGAAGAGATAGCCGCGCGGCTGTGCCGCACCGCCGATCCGGATTTGGCGTCCGGAACAGGATTCATCGCGTTGTTCGGCGGAGAATCCACCAGAACGTTCTACGACCCCAGCCCGGCCCAGCTCAGGGAGCGCCAGAGCCCGGAGTCCCGGAAGATGGCGGGGATGCGCATGCGGGCGAAGGGGCTGATCCTTTGCGAGGAATGGAGGGTGGAGGGCCCGGATGCGGACAAGAGGGAGCACCCGAACGTCATGGCGCCTGCGATACAGATGGGTCGGTATGAGTCGCAGGGCAACGACGAGGACCTGGAAGCGTGGTACGCCCAGGAGCGCATGGAGGGGGTCTCGAGAACTTCCGGCTGCGTTGGCGCAAGAAAGTATTTGATAGCCACGGGCGCGCCCAAGCATTCTGTCCTGTATGAATTCACCTCTCTTGCGGCGCGGGAGGCCAACTACATATCCCTGGAAGAGACGGAGTGGACGAGGCGCGTGCACGGCTATTTGCTGCATCCTCCGGGTTCTCCCTTGGTGGGAAGCCGGATTTGGCCGCCCCCGAACGAGCCTGTCGCCTGAAATACGGATGCCCTGAAGGAGCCCGCCGCGTGAGGAGAAAGATGCCGGGGAACAATCGTTGGCGCATCCCGCTCCTGTTTGCCCTCCTGCTGTTTTTCGCTGGCGGTGAAGCCGGACTTTCGGCGCCATCCCCCCAGGGGGGAGGGGGCAGGTACGCGGGCATGGTTCTCGTTCCGGCGGGCCCGTTTGCGATGGGGCGCGATGACGGGCCTTTGGAGGAGAGTCCCGCGCACCGCGTGACGCTCCCCGCCTATTATATGGATCGCAACCTGGTGACCTGGGCGGATTACCTCGCCTTTATTCAGAAGAAAGGTCCCGTAGGCCCGCAGGGCGAGATGTATTTGGACCTGCACGACCCGGACGCGAAAATCCTCCAAAAAGACAAAACCTGGATCGTCGAGAAAGGTTTTGAAGACCATCCCGCCACCGAGATGGCCTGGAGCGGGGCCGTGGCCTACTGCCGATGGAAGAGGAAACATCTTCCCACCGAAGCGCAATGGGAAAAAGCGGCTCGCGGAGACGACGGGCGCCTGTTCCCCTGGGGAAACCGAAAGCCGTCGCGGGCATACCTCTATTTGGGCGGTTATCGGGGGGACACGACGGCCGTTGGGCGCTACCCGGAAGGCGCCAGTCCCTTCGGCGTGAACGATATGGCGGGACAGGTTTGGGAGTGGACGGCCTCGCTGGCCATGAAATATCCCTATCAGCCCGGAGACGGGCGCGAGAATATCGGCGCGACGGGGGCGCGCGTGGTGCGGGGAGGCCATTCGGCGAGCGCGCCCGACGGAATGACGGCCACGAACCGCGAAGTTGTCCTTCCGGGGCGGCAAGCGTCAGGTCATGGATACATCGGATTCCGATGCGCGGCGCCGGTGCCGCACTCCGCCTGATGAATCGGAAGGTGTGAAAGTGCGCCGGACGATGCGGAAGCCCGGGCGGGCGGCTGATAAACCAAACTAAAAACCCTTGTTGAGCGCCAGGCCGAAGAATATGGCGAACAGCGCGAGTATGGCGTTCGCCATGTTCGTGCGCTCAAGCGTTTTCAGCAGCTGGATGCGCTCCTCGGTCGCCGCTCCAGGGGGACGTCCGTTCCCGGCGGGACCCGTTCCGCGGGTGAGCCTGAGGCCAACGGCGAAAAACTGAAAGCTGATGCCCATCATCATCAAGAAAACCGTCAGCAGTTTGAGTCCGAGAGGGACGAAGAGTTTTCCGAAAGACGGCCCCATCGCCATTTTGAGGCCCGTCAGATACCAGGCGCCCGTCATGATGAGGAGGCCCATGCATATCAGGATGAAGGGGTGGTAAAAGCGCAGTATGGAGACGACCTCTCCCGCGAACTCATCCGGGGAAAGCCTGCGCCGGAGGTGGACCATGAGAAGCCCAAAGAAAACGAGCGCGCCCTGGTAGAGACAGGCCGCCAGGATATGCGCGTACAGGAGCCAGAAATAACTCTTCGTCATCTTATCTTCTGGTGAGGGATGCCTTTTCGCAACATATTCCCGGCGCACTCTCCCGGGGATGCGTTGCGGCCCTAACCGGGCGCGCCTTCTTTCGGGAAAAACTTGTCATACAACTCCGGTCTTTGCCATTGGCTCAACACGCCGGCCTTCGCTCCATTTTCTCCGGATGAGCCCACCTCGTCTCTTTGCGCGCGGAGCTGGCGGATTCTCTCCAAATCCACATCGACGATAAACATGCCGGCCTTCGTGCTTTCAAATACAATTTCCTCCGGCGTGGCCACCATCGCCAGGCCGCGCTGGTTCTTGTCGAAAAGGTTTTGCGTGGTTATCACAATCGCCAGGTTTTCTATGGCGCGCGACCAAATCAGGTTCCGCCAGGTGCCCCACAGCTTCTTCTTGTCCACGCCGGCGGGCAGGAAGATGATCTCGGCTCCTCGAAGCGAGAGGGCGCGGGTCACTTCGGGCATGTAGACCTCGCTGCACATCGCCATGCCCACTTGCCCGTATTGGGTCTCGAAAACAGGGTAGCTATCGCCGGCGACATACTGAAACTCCCAAAGACCGCCGCCCGTGTAAATCCAGGGGCCGGGGGGATGGGTTCTGCGATAGCGACCGGAAGGGCCGCCCGTGGGTCTGGCGAGGTTCAGCAGGTTGTGGGCCGTCTTCTTTTCATCGTCCAGAGGCTCCAGCGTGCCATACTGGACATATATGCCGCAGCGCCTGGCGGCTTCTTCTATCACGGCGGACGGATCGTATGTGGCGGGCATGCGCCAGGGTCCCGGATAGGATTCGGGGAAGGCGACAAAATCAGCCCCCTGCGCGGCGGCGTCCTCCACGTACCGGATGGCGTCGGGCACGTTTTTTTCATCGTCGGGCGGAGGATGTCCCATCGGTTGCACAAGAGCCAGCCTGAAATTCTCGGCGCTCATCTCGCTCCTCCTTCCATGATATGGAAAATTACTTGTCCGCGTAGAGGGTTCCGCCAGCCGCCCATGAGTCCGTTGCGATATCGTTGAATATGACGATGACGACTTCCTTCGGCGCGCCCGAATGCCTGTGCACCACGTCTGTAATCTCGTCCGCCATCGCGCTTTTCTGCTCTTTGGACCTTCCTGCCAACAGGCTTACCTGAACGACCGGCACTGGAGCACCCTCCCTCTTTTAAAGGTTGTCTGGGCGGACGGGGAGAAATTTCCCCTATTTGGGACCGCCCGCTTCCACTTCTGGCGGCACGCGAGACGCGAATTGTTTAAAATTCTCACGGAACGCACCCGCCAGTTCACGCATTTTCTGGTCATACCTTTCCGGGCTTCTCCAAAGGTTTTTGGGAACCATCAATTCCGGAGACACCCCGGGACAGGCTGCCGGGACATGCAGGTCGAATATGGGTGTTCCCTGGGTGGGGACCTGCGCCAGCCGCCCCGTCATGGCGGCCGTCAGGAGCGCGCGCGTATCCGCCAGCGGCATCCTGCCGACTTCGCCGGCGGCACCGCCAATCCATCCCGTATTGACCAGCCAGACTTGCGCGTCATGCTTTTTGAGCTTCTCCCGCAACATTTCGCCGTAAGCGCCGGGATGCAGCGCAAGAAAGGGGGCGCCGAAGCAGCTGCTGAAGGTGGCCCTCGGCGCATCGACTCCGGCTTCCGTGCCGGCGACCTTGGCCGTGTAGCCGGAGAGGAAATGGTAGGCGGCCTGCTCGGGCGTGAGCTTGCTGATGGGGGGCAGGACGCCGAATGCGTCGCAAGTGAGAAAGAATATGTTTTTCGGGTGATTCCCCATCCCGGAGAGCACGCAATTCTCGATATGATGCGTGGGGTAGGTGGCGCGCGTGTTCTCCGTTATCGACATGTCGTCGTAGTCAATCTCTCGCGTATGCGGGTCAACAACGACATTTTCCAGAACGGAGCCAAACCGAATCGCATCCCAAATCTGCGGTTCCTTCTCCTTGGTCAGCTGGATGGTTTTCGCATAGCAGCCGCCCTCAAAATTAAAGATGCCCGAATCCGTCCAGCCATGCTCGTCGTCGCCTATGAGCTTTCGGTTCTGATCGGCGGAGAGCGTGGTTTTGCCCGTGCCGGAGAGGCCGAAGAAAAGGGCCGTATCCCCGTCCTCGCCCATGTTCGCCGAGCAGTGCATCGGAAAGACGCCTTTTTGCGGGAGGAGGTAATTCATGATGAAAAAGGCGGATTTCTTCATCTCGCCGGCGTATTCCGAGCCGCCGATGAGCGCCATGTTTTTTTCGAAATTCACCAGCGTGAAGTTCTCCTGCCGAAGCCCCTCGGACGGGCCCGACCCCAGGAATCTGCCCAGGTCGATCACCGTGAAGGGGTTTTTGTGCCGTTCGATCTCCCCGGGTTTGGGGCGGACGAGCAGGGTCTGGCAAAACATGGAATGCCACGCCAGCTCCGAGATGATTCGCACGGGCAGCTTGTATCGCGGGTCATTCCCCACAAAGCCGTCAAATATGAAAAGATCGCGCTTCTGGGCGTAGCTGGCCATCTTCTGGAGAATGCTGTTCCAGTTGTCGGTTGATATTTTCTGGTTAATGGGGCCCCACCATATTTTCCCGTTGGAGGGGCTTTGATCTACCGTGAATTTGTCCTTCGGGGAGCGCCCCGAGAATTTGCCCGTATGCACCACGAGGGCGCCGTTGGGGGCGAGGAATCCCTCCCCGCGCGCGACGGCCATTTCGTTGAGCGTCGCGATGGGAAGATTCCGGTAGACAGTCCCGATATTTTTCAGGCCCAGTTTCTCCAGGCCAAACGTTTTTCCCGTACCGATTTTCGCAGGCGAGGAAGCATTCTTTCCTCCCTCCTCGGCTTGTGCCATGTGGCGCTTCCTCCCGGGCATTGAAGTGGATCAAATACCAAAGGCTTCCTCTCGTGCGGAACGCTTTTTTTGGATTCTTCCGGGCGCGTGGAAATCCACACAAAGAATGTCGCAATATGCCTCGCAGCATACAAGAAGTCAAAAGCCCGATGGCGAATCGCCCCCATGGCCGACATCTTGCCGGAGCATCCGGAACCCGCGCGAGGGAACCATCGTTTCCGCACGCATTCACAAGGAAAAGGTTGCGATTCCAGGGTGCGGCGAAAGGGGGGAGAGCGCCCCCCTCCCTCTGCTCGCGCATGTTGCATGAAGCGATGGCTTGCTCGCCGAAAATGGCTTTTCCCTGCGTCCGCCGCGTCAACTCTGAGGATTCACCGAATCGCCCGTCGCTTGTTCGACGGGCAAATTTTCTCGCCGGTAAAAGGGTAGCGCATGGACGGTCGCTTCCGCCCAGGAGCCTTTGCAGTCCACCCGCACGCGCGTGTCCGGTTTCATTTGGCGACGGGGCAGATAGGAAAAAGCCAGAGACGCCGCCGACGGTCGGGCAGTTCGCAGCCCGGGTGATCGTCCCGATGTTCTTCCCGTCGAGGGAGACCGCCGCGCCGCTCTCGGGCACAACCTCGCCATCGACCCGGAGCCCGACGAGTCCGCGGTTCACGCGGCCCAGGTATTTGATCTTGGCGATGACCTCCTGCCCCATGTAGCAGCCCTTCTCAAAGTCAATGGCCTTCTCCTCCAGCCCGGCCTGCATCGGATTCACCGCTGATGTCATGTCCTTTCCGAACAAGGGCACGCCGGCCTCCAGGGTGAGGGACGCCAGTGCGCCAACGCCTCCTCGTCTCGCTCCCGCACCCAACAGGGATTGCCAGACAGATTCCGCCTCCCCGCAGCGCCCCGTGAGCAGATAGCCATCCTCTCCCGTCCAGAATTCGCGCGCTATCGTCAAGCCGGCGCGTGCCGTGTGGCCATGCTCCGCCAACGGAGGCGCACCCACGCCCGCCCTGGAAATGATCTCCCGGGAATTCGGCCCGAAAAGCCCGAGGCAGAAGGAGGTTTCCGTCTCATCGGCGACCTCCACCTGGTCCATAATGATGAATTTATTCATTTCCCCGGCGAGAACGCCCGCGGCTCCCGGGGCTACGGTGGCCGTGATGCAGGTTGCGTGCTTGTACATGTACAGGTCGGATATGAATTTCCCTTGTCGCGTGAGGAAGGCGTTGTAGACGCCCTCGCCAGCCTCGAGTTCCTTGACCCGGTTGGAAAGCATGCGGTGGAGGAATTCCTCCGCGTCCGGGCCGCTGAACCGGAGCTTGCCCCGATGGGAGAGGTCGATCACAATGGCGCTTGCCCTGCAGGCGAGATGCTCGGAGGCCGCATTGTCAAACGTTGCGGGAATTTTCCATCCGGCTTCTTCCACGAGGCGGGCCCGGGCCGTTTGATGCAAGGCGAGAAGGGGGGTGGCTGACATGGCTTCCTCTCCGGCGCATGGTTTTTTGATGTCGGGAGCGTGAAAAAATTGTTCGGCAATGGCTGCCAGAATCCGCATTCTACGCTTTTGTGGAGAGGGACGCGAAGCGATTCCGCCATCAAGCGCGCTCCGCGCAATCCGCGCGCGAGGGCGGGATGAAGATGGGCGCGCGGCTCGGATGTATCGGACTCGGCAAGATGGGCACTCCCCTGAGCCGGAACCTCCTGGCCGATGGCCATGCGGTATGCGGGTTCGACGTGGACGGGAGGCGCATGGCGCAGTTGCGGGAAGCGGGCGGAAGTCCCTTGCGCGAACGCGCGGGAGGTCGCCCGAGCGCTCGGACGTCGTGTTCACCATGTTGCTTCGCCCCGAACAGGTCGAGGCGAGCACCCTCGGGCCTGAGGGCATCGCCTCCGCGGGCAAGGAGGGGCCTCGTGCTGGTGGAAATGAGCACGATGAAACCCCGCATGGTCCGCCGGACTGGCGAGGGAAGCTGGAAGCAAAAGGGGTGGAGATGGTCGATGCCCCCGTGTCCGGCACGGTGCCGCACGTCGAGTCGCGGACGCTGGCCTACATGGTGGGGCGGGAAAGAAGAGGTTTTTACGCGCATCAAGCCCCATCATCGAGCCTCTGGGGGAAAAGCGTCCTCTATACCGGCCCCCCACGGCACGGGTTGCTCCATGAAGCTGGTGACGAACCTGATCGTGAACGCCGGCGTCGCGCTCCTCGCGGAAGGGCCTGCTCCTCGGGGGGAGCGCTCGGGACTGGCGCCTGGACGCGATCATGTCCTGCCTGCGCTCGGGAGCGGGCGGCGAGCGTTCTTCTGGAGTTGAAGGGAGAGAAGATTCTCTCGCGCGATTTCACGCCCCACGCCTCCGTGGGAATATACGTGAAGGACCTCGGCCTTTGCGCGGCGCTCGCGAAAGAGCGAGGGCTCGACGCGCCCGTGACGGAAGCCGCCCTCGCCATGTTTCGGCGCGCGGCGGAAGCCGGATGGAACGAGGATGATTGCGCGCGCGTGGTAGAAGCGTATGAGGGGAAAGACCAGCGGCGTTCATGACGGAATCTTGCAGCGACCCAACAGGAGGCGGACGATATGGCCAAAGGCGCGCCGGCGGAATCCAGAAACTTCAGGTTGATAGGGCACGACCCGGATGCGGCATGGGGCGGGGGGAGCCTCGTCGAGGTGAAAAACGGATACGCCTATGTGGGTGCGGTGGGAAAGGCCAGCTATGACGGGCCGGAGGGCTGGACCGTTCACGACGTTTCCAACCCCCGAAAACCGAGACGCATCGCCGAGGTGTTCGCCCCGCCCGGAACGCACAATCACAAGGTCCGCATCGTGGGAGACGACCTGCTCTATGTGAACCACGAGCGTCTCAAGACGCCGGAGGGGGAGAAGGCGAGGGCGGGCATCGGGATTTTTGACATCGGCGACCCGTCCCGACCGAGGCAAGTCGGGTTTTACGATCTGCCCGGAACGGGACCGCACCGATTTGGCGTCGACAACGATCGCCATCTCGCGTTTTTCCCGAATGACGCCGAGGGGTGGAGAAATCGGGTCATGTGGACGGTGGACATCCGCAACCCCCTCCAGCCCGAAGTGCTCAACATTGTGGGGCTGCCCGAGCAAGACCTCGGCCTGGACCTTCCGTATGAAGAGCCGGACGCATTCGAGCGCGCGTGGACGTGCCACGGCCCCGCCGTGATTCGCGGGAACCGGATGTTCGCCGGTTTCTGGGGAGGGGGACTGGGCATTTTTGATTGCGCGGATCTGCGCAATATCACGTTCGTGGGGCACCTCTGCTGGTCGCCGCCTTTCGTTGGCTCCACGCACACCGTATGGCCGCTTGGCGACAGGCCCTACCTGGTCGTAACCGACGAGGCGCGCGCCCAGAAAAACTACGAGAACAGCCAGTTCATGTGGGTGGTGGACATCCGCGAGGAGAGCAACCCGATTCCCATATCCACATACATGCCGGACAGGGGAGAGAACATGAACCGGGGAGGGCGCTTCGGTGCCCATAACATTCTGGAATACGCTCCGGCGGATGGCCCCTGGAAAGATATGATTTTCCTCACCTATTTCAATGCGGGGCTGCGGGCCGTTGATCTCTCCGACCCGTTCCGCCCGAAAGAGACAGGGCACTACATACCGGAACTCAATTTCGGGAAAGACTACGCGCAGTCGAACGACATCGGAATGGATGAGAACGGTTTGCTGTATCTGATCGATCGCAACGGCGCCGGAATGCACATACTGGAGTATGCGGGATAGGCGTTGCAGATGGGCGTCCGCGCCCGTCGCGCTTTTCTTTCTGAGCGCGCCTCAGCGGTTTCGTTCTTTCGTCTTCGGCTCCTCGTTTTGCGAGGCCCAGCATTTCGCCACGTCGCCGGGGGCCGCAAACCATACGTCTCCCTTGTTCAGGATATGCTGGACGAGCCTGTCCAGCATCCGCATGCGATGGTGCTGGCCGATGATTTGGGGATGGCACATGATGTTGATGTATCCGCCCTCCGCATGCGTTCCCTCGAATTCCTCGACCCAGATGGAATAGACCGATTCGGGGTCGCGAATGCCGTGGCCGAGCGGCGGGTTGGTGCTGTGCGCGAAAAAGATGAAATCGTCGAGACTCCACTTGGTCGGCAATTCCACCAACCCGCATTCATGATAATAGGGCCAGTCGTCGTCCATCATGTTGGAATGATAGAGAAGCCCATGTTTTTTGAGCAGGCCCATGGTGTGGACGCTCGGGTCCGCCGAAGGCGTCCGGGAACCCAGAATTTCTTGTCCCGTATCGCGCCGCAACACCTCGAGGGCGCGCACGAGCAGCTCCTCTTCTCTCTCCGCGTCCGCCATCTGATAGGGTTTTTCGTGAATGTGGCCGTGGTGTCCGATTTCATGGCCCGCCTTCACGATGGATTCGGTCATTTTCGGCCATTTTTCCACCGTCCAGCTGGGTATGTAAAAAGCACCGGGCAGGCTGTGTTTTTCCAGGAGCCGGAGTATCCGGGGGACGCCCACCTTCGGGCCATAGGCGCCCATGGAGTTGTGAATGGGCCGGTTTCCCAGCGACGGGTCTCTGGCCATCCACACCGTTTCGCCATCTACGTCAAACGTCAAGCATACGGCGCATCGCGCGCCATTCGCCCATTGTATCTGCGGCATACGGCTCCCCCCCCTGCGGACTTCCGGAAAACAAAAACCTCGCCTATGAATTCGCCAGCCTGAGCAACGTTTTGGCCAGGACGTCGCAGCCCCTGCAGGCGTCTTCCCAATCCACGTCCTCTTCTTCGGAGTGGCTTTTCCCTGCGACGCAGGGGGTGAAAATCATGGACGTGGGACCAAGCTCGGCGGCGTAGCGCGCATCATGCCCGGCGGCACTCCACATGCGTCGGTGGCTGTAGCCTGACTCCACGCAGGCGTCCTGGATAGCCCGGCCAACGTTCGCGTCGAATGCGACGGGGCTGGAGGAGCCAATCTCTTCCACCCCGATTTCCAGATTTTCTCTTCCGGCTTCCTTGCCCGCGGCTTCCCGGACGAGTTGCAGCGCATCGTCCAGCGTCTTTGCCTGGCTGTGCCGCAAATCGACAGAGAACCGCACCCGGTCGGGAATCACGTTGATGGCGTTGGGCGACACGGAAACCTCCCCCACCGTGGCCACGAAGTCCGGGTGCAGCCTTGCCGGAATTTCCCGGATGGCGGAAATGGCGCGCGCCGCACCCACCAGGGCGTCGCGCCGCATGTGCATCGGCGTGGGGCCGGCGTGGTCCCGCTCTCCTTTCATGGTGACGCGAAGCCACGCTATCCCGAAAATTCCCTCGACGATGCCTATCTGCCTGCCCTCGTTCAGGAGAACGGCGCCTTGCTCTATGTGGAGCTCCACATAGGACCCGAGGGGCCGGGGGGCACAGGACGTATCTCCGCGATACCCGATGCGCTCCAGCTCATCAACGAACCGCACCCCCTCGCCGTCTCTCGTCTCGTATGCGGACTCCTGCGATATGGCGCCCGAGAATACGCCGCTTCCGAGCATGGAGGGCGGAAATCTGGCCCCCTCCTCATTTGTCCAGTTGACAATCTCTATCGGACGCCTCGTCAGGATATTCCGGTCGTTCAGCGTCCGGATGGTCTCCAGGGCCGACAGCACGCCCAGCGACCCGTCAAACCGGCCTCCGTGCGGCACGGTGTCGAGGTGGCTCCCCGACATGGCGGGGGAGGCGCCATCGTCCTGGCCCGCCCGCCTGGCGAACGTGTTTCCCATCTGATCGACGCGCACTTCCAGTCCGGCGTCATGTGCCCAGGCGGCGAACAGATCCCTGGCCTCTTTGTCCTGATCCGAAAGCGCGAGGCGGTGCACGCCGCCCCTGCGCGTCGCGCCGATGCGGGCCATCTCTTCCATGGATTTGCGGAAACGATCCGGATTGATCATCAATTCAGATGCGCCCTCCGGGCGTCGCCGGCCCCAATGCGCGCGAACCTGGGATGGGGGCTACGCCATTTTCGCGGGGCGATTGCTTTCCGCAACCACAATCTTTTCATAGATTTCTCGCACCCCGCGCGTTTTCCCCTCATACAGGGCGAGGAACTTGGCATGGGCGCTTCCATCCATGTCATCCACAATGTTCATGCGCCGGGCCAGCCTGCCCATGGCGTGCGGCGTGGTCAGAAATATGTTGATCGACTGGGCGTTGCCAATGCGGAGCCGGTTTTCCAGCAGGCGCAGGAAGCGGTACCCGTCGAGGAGGATGGCGCTGTCCGCATCGGCAAGTATTCCGCTTGCGCCCAGTGCCTGCAACGCGAGCCAGGTGTTGGGAACCCGTATCTCCGGATGCGCCCTCCCATGCCGAATCAGGAGATACTGGGTCAAAAACTCAATATCAATGATTCCGCCGCGTCCCAGCTTGATGTCCATGATTTTTTCATCTTCCCGCGACAATTCCAGCTCAATGCGCTTGCGCATATGGTGAACCTCCCGGGCAAGGTTCTCCGGCGCCTCCTCCCCATAGACAAAGGCATGGACAGATTCCATGAACTCCGTGGCAAACGCTTCTGATCCGGCAATGTGTCTTGCTCGCGTAAGCGCTTGTTTCTCCCATGTTTCAGCGCGATTCTCAAAGTATTTGATGAACGATCCGATCGGCGCCGCCAGTGGCCCCTTCTGCCCCTCGGGCCGCAGGCGAAAGTCTATTTCATAGGTGCGCTCCCGGGCGCTCGACGCGGACAGGCCATCCCGCAAGCAGGTGATCAGCCTGATGTAGTACTCATGATTGGAGATGGGTTTGTACCCGGAATTTTTCCCGCCGGCCCGCCCGCTTGTTTGCCCGTTCGCGCTGTAGACGACCATCATGTCCAGGTCGGAGCCAAAATTCATTTCGCCGCTTCCCAGCTTGCCGAGGCCGATGATGGCGAAGCGCGCCTCCTCTCCCGTCTCCGCCTCGATGGGGGTGCCATACAATGCGCACATTTTTTCGCGGGCGATCGCGTAGCCGCTTTTCAGGGTTGTTTCCGCAAGCCAGGAGAGGGCGGACAAGGTTTCCAGAATATCCGCCGCGCCAAGAATGCTGCGGACGCCTATGGCGAGCTCCTCGCTTTTTTTCGCAAAGTGCAGACGGTTGAATTTCTCCTCCGCCGATATTGGCGCGCCCGTGATTTTCTCCATCTCGCCGGCGAGAAACTCCCGGGAGCGCGGCCGGACGAGCGTCTCCGTTTGAAAAAGCGTCTCCAGCAGTTCCGGCCGCGCAATCAGGACGCCGGACAGGTAATCGCTCGAAGCGAACAGCTTCAGAATGATTTCCAGCGATTCTTTCTGCTCCGCCATGAATCCGAGGATGGATTCGCGTCCCCCCCCCTTGTCCACGAACCTGTTGAGATGCGCGACGGCCCTGTCCGGCTCCGGGAGCTCCAGCGTCTGGTAAAGCAGGCGGGGGAGGATTTCGTCGAATATCCGCTTCGCCTTGGCGCTGACGTGTTCGAGCGATGCGCCATTCCGCAAAAGCTTGAGGTGGGTGCTCACGCTTTCGGGGTCTTCAAAATTATATGGCGCCAGATCCTCGGCGGATATGGAGTCTCCCAGGGTGAGCGCCGGGGACTGCGCGCTTGCGGACGACATCTCCTGTTCATCCTCGCCGCCGCCGCGAAACATGTTCTCGAATATCCTGGAGACATTGTTTTGATGGTATGCGAGTTGTGCCTTGAGCTCCTCGCTTCCCGCGCAGCCCATTTTGCGCGCCAGGACGGTCAGGTTTTTCTCATCCGCCGGAATCTCGTGTGATTGAAGCCCGTGCGTGAGTTGCACGCGATGCTCGGCGTCCCTCAAAAACACGTATGCGCGAGAGAGTTCCGCGCATTCGTTGGCGGGCAAAAAGCCAACCGCCTCCAGGATGGCGAGGCTCTCCAGCGTGTTGGAATTCTGGAGGAGGGTTTCGTTGCCCCCGTAGATGAGCTGGAGGGCCTGGGTGATGAACTCGATTTCCCGGATGCCGCCCTCGCCCAGCTTCACGTTTCGGCTCGTCGCGTCCGCCCCCTTCAGGCTTCTGTTGATGCGGTCCTTGATTTTTCCGATTTCCGAGATGACGCTGATGTCCATCGTTCGGCGATACACGAAAGGGCGTATCATCTTCAGAAATGCGTCGCTCAAGGCGCGAGAGCCCGCGCAATGTCTGGATTTGATGAGCGCCTGCCGCTCCCAGGTCTCTCCCCATGACTCGTAATACACTTCGCAGCTTCTGAGCGAATACGCCAACGCTCCCTGCGTGCCTTCGGGCCGCAGGCGCGTGTCTATCCGGAACACGTGGCCTTCTTCGGTATTCTTCCCCATCAGGGATATGACGCGCCGCGCCAGGTGCGCGAAGAATTCGTGATTCCTGATCGTGCGCTTGATTCGCCCCGTCAACGGGTCGCTCACCCCGGACGTCTGGCCGTCGTTTGATGAGTAGATGAACAACAGGTCGACGTCGGAGCTGAAGTTGAGTTCGAGTCCGCCGAGTTTCCCCAGGCCAATGACGCTGAATGCCGCGTTGCGCCATTTTCCGTCCGCGTTTTTCTCTCGGGGCTTCCCGTATTTTTTCTCGAGCTCGGCCCTGGCGATTCGGACCGCCGTCTCCAGGGAGGCGTCGGCCAAATGCGAAAGGCTCGCCGTGATTTCCTGGAGAGATGTCTGCCGCATCAAGTCCAGTACCGCAATCCGCAGGTATTCTCGCTGCCGGAATCGGCGCATCGCGTTTTCCGGCCCGTTCGGGGAGTCGCGCCCCTCGCGCACCCATCGCCACAATTCGGATTCCATCTTCTCTTTGGTTCGGACGGCTTGCAGCGTGTTCGGGCGCAAGAGCCAGTCCAGAAAATGGGGATGCCGGAGGATCGTCTCGGTCAGAAACTGGCTTCCGCCGGCCAGTGCGAAGAGTTCCGCCCTGCGATCGTCGGAGTTCGTGAGGGTTCGCAGAAGCGCGTCCGGTTTGTCGCGAGTCGCCAGAATCCGCTCGAAATTGCTCAGGGCGCGCTCCGGATCAAACGTATCGCCCAGGGAGGAGAGCAGTTGTCCCAGAAACTTCGGGTTGTTGCGCGGAAACGCCGGATGCAGGGCGAGGGATTGCAGGTTCCTGATCGCGTTGACCGGTTCCGTCACCCCGATCGAGGCCAGGAGATGCGCCGCCGCAGGGGTAGGAGTGCCGCCCGCCAGCAATTTCTCTATATGGGAGAACCCGAAATGTTTGTCGACTTGTTCGCTCACATGGCATCTCCCGAAAATGAACTATGGCGAGGAGCGCGCGGAATCTCCCATATCGGCAGCCGGTCGCTGAAATCCTGATTTTCCCTCTGTCCTGGGCAGCCATGAGAAAGCGGCCAGACTTCCCATGCATAATATGCCGATGGCCCCGAAGACGACATCTAGCCCGTGCGCGTCCGCCAGTATACCCAGAAAAAACAAACCCAAACCAACCCATATCTGGTTCGCCGTAAATATGACGCCGACGACGCTTCCGGCGAGTTCGGGCGGGCTGACCTCGAAGCTGTACGCGAAAATGACGGAGCGCATGGAAATCAGGAAAACGCCGACGGATATGACGCAAACGTAGAGGAGCATTCCCGTTCCCGCGTGCGGAATCGCGAGCATCGATGCGCCGCCGGCGGCGACCCCGACAAACAGGATCAGTTTTCTCGACACCCTGTCGGAGAGATAGCCGACAATCGTCTCTGGGAATATGGACGCCGCCGAATATACGCCGATGACGATTCCCAGCGCGCCCGGAGCCATTCCGTATTTCTGGACGAGCAATATGGGGAGAAAAATCAGAATCACGTTATGCGCCAGCGTTCTCGCCCCCGAGAGGACGCAAGCGCCCATCATGCCGGGATTTCTGAGGAGGGAGCTTTGGAAGTTTTCCGCGCGAATGGGGGAGGCGAACTTCTGGCTTCCGCCCAGCGCGAAGGGCTCCAGATACATGCCCAGGAGCAGCGCCGTGGCGAACAGCGGAATGGTGTTGACGAGCAACACGCCTCGCCAATTCATTACCAGGAGCAGAAAACCCGCGATGATGGGCGCCAGCGTTTGCCCCACGTTCGCGCCGGTTCCGTGTATGCCCAACGCAAAACCCTTGCGGTTCTCAAAACGCATTCCCAGCAGCCCCATGGCGGGCGGATGCCAGCTGTGGGTTGCCAGGCCGCTCAGCCACAGGAGGGGGGCCAACGTGAAAAATCCGGTCGCGAAACTCGCGCCGCCGTAGAACAGGGCGACGGAGACCATGCAGCCGGCCAGCAGCCATTTTCCGCCGCCATAGGAGTCGATGATCAGGCCCGTTCCCACGCTGCTGAAAGCGCTCATCACGGCCCGGCCCGTGAACAGGAGTCCCACCTGGGTCAGGGTGAGGTGCAGGTCCGCCGCCAGGAAGGGGAGGATGGGCCCCAGGACGCCTTGGTACCAATGCTCAAAAGCGTGTCCGGTGGTGAGCAGGGCGAGAAGCTGCCATTTTTTCAAGGCTTCGCGTCTTTCACGGAAACGAAATGCGGGGAAACGGAAACGGCGCATTCTAGCACCAGGGCGGATGAGCGAAAACTGGCGGGGGACTTCTCACCAAGCGCCGCAGGAAAAAGTTGCGAAAATGTGGTTGTTCCAGAGGAAAAGGCGCAAATGCCCCCCGTTTCCGGGGTTGACTCCGGCTGCGCGGAGGGGATAGAATCATTGGTAGGACAATCCCATAAGCGGACAGGCCTCTCTTGGCGCACCGCGAAACGCGCAACCTGGTGGGGAAGGAACCTGCTTTGGCCATCAACGCCAAACTCCAGGCGGTGAAGAAAACCCGCGTCTACGAGGCGATAGTCGCCCAGCTCACTTCCTTGATACTGGAAGGCGCCATCAGGCCGGGGGAGAAGCTGCCGTCCGAGCGCGAGTTGTGCGAGCAGTTCGGCGTTGGCCGCAATTCGGTCCGGGAGGCCACGCGCTCCCTGGAGTCGGCCCGGCTGGTGGAGACGAGACAGGGGGAGGGCACGTTTGTCACCGCCCGCCCCGAATCCCTGGTCCCCGTGATTTCCGAAAAAGTGTCGTCCAGCACCGAGAGCGGCATCCGCCACCTCTTTGAGGCGCGCAGGGTCCTGGAGCCGCAAATTACAGCCCTGGCGGCGGAACGGGCAACCGTGGAGGAAGCGCAGAGCCTCGAACGCACGCTGGAGCGGCAGCACGCCGAGATAGCGGGAGGGGGACTCGGCCTGGAGGAGGACACCGAGTTTCATCTGGGTCTTGCGGAAGCGGCGAAAAACAAATTTCTGCACCACTTGCTGAATAGCCTGCTGAATTCCCTGAGCGAGATGCGGGAGCGCTCGCTTCGGGACAAGAATGCCCGGCTGCATTCATGGGAGGCGCATCGCCAGATTCTGGACGCCGTTCTCGCCAACGACAAAAACAGGGCGATCTCGGGAATGATCCGCCATCTGGTCGAGGCGGAGGGCATCGAGGATCAGGAGATGAGCGCAATGAAAATCAGAACATAGCGCGAATGCGGGGCGCGCAGCATCGCTCGATTTCCGGCAATCCGGGTTTTAGAAGCAGAGAATTTCATTTCGTCCACTTCAGAGCGGGGGGTATCGAATGTGAGCGTCATATCATTTGAGGTGATTTACAGGGGGATCTTTCAGAAGCAGCTTGCCGTGAACATTTCACGGTCGCTGATTCTCGCGGCCGTGAAGGAGGGGAAGCCGGGAATTTCATTTGGCCGCTACAGCGACTCGCCCGAGCGGAACGGGATTCCGGCGAAGCAATTCGGCTACATCGCGGACAATGAAGAGGAGCTCGAGTCCGTGGCGGCGCAGTATGAGCCCAAGCAGGTGGACATTTCCATCTGCGTGGATGACACCCTCTGCAAGGGCGTGGAGTCCTGGGCATGGTATGGCCTCCAGCCCATCAACGCCGTCACGAAGCCTGGCGGCACGCTGATCGTCACCTCGACGAAGAAGGAGAGCGAGCTCGTCAAGCATATTCACCGCCGGGAAACGCCCTACAAACTTGCGGTCATCCACAGCGACCCGAGCTTCGCGGGCCTTTGGGTGTACAAGGACGACGGAACCGACGCGCGCTGCCTGGGGGCGGCACTGAAAGCCGAGCCCGGCATGTGCTCCGTCGCGTCCCTGGAGTCGGCCATTCGCGAGAACATCGGCTCGGAGACGCACGTCGAGGCCGCGCGCGAAGTCTATGAGGATTTGCGCCCGGTCGAAGTCGAACCGGGACAGGGCAACGACGAAGTCCCGTTCACCTTCGAGCTCCTGAAATGGCATGAAATGCGGCAGGGCGTCGTCATCGACGGAGTGGGCGGCCATGAGGGCTTTCGGGGCGGCGACGGCGGGTATGAGCCGGGCCGCAACCCGTATTTCAAAAAATGGTCCACCCGCACCATGCGCCCGGTCGTCTCCTTCGATAAATGCACGAAGTGCACCCTTTGCTGGGTCGCGTGTCCGGACACCTGCTTCGACGTCACCCCGGACGGCTTCTTCGACGCCAACATGGAGGCCTGTTGCGGCTGCGGCGTGTGCGAGGCCATTTGTCCCGTCAAAGACTGCATCACGATGGTGAACGAGGTCGTCTTCGAGGAGCGGGACAGCCAATACCAGATGTGGCACGAGAACAAGGAGGAATACGAAAACTACATGGACGAGAAAATCGCCACCGGGAAAATAGGCGGCCGCCACCCGATCACCGGCCTCGCGGCGGCGTTCTCGGGCGCGGGCCTCGAAGCGGGGCACAACTCCGAAACGGCGAAAATCAAGCCTCTCAAAGAGCTTTAATAGGAAATAGGAGCGGACAGATGGCAACGGCAACCGAACAGCAACAAGGTGCGGGAATACATCTCCTCACCGGAAGCGAGGTCATGGCGCACGTCTGCCGCCTGGCGGACGTGGACGTCATCACGGCGTATCCCATACGCCCGTATGACACGGTGATGCAGTATGTGTCGAAATTCATCGCAGAGGGCGATTTTGACGCCGATTACATTCCGGCGGAAAGCGAGCACGGGCAGTTTGAAATCGTGAAGCACGCCTCGGCTTGCGGTGCGCGGGTATTCACGGGCTCCAGCGGCGTGGGATGGCTCTACGCGATGGAGCCGCTGGCCGTCACGGCGGGCTTGCGCCTGCCGATGGTGGCGCTGGTCGGCTGCCGCGCCCTGGATGATCCGGGCGCGTTCGGCACCGAGCACAACGACGCCATGCTCGTCCGCGATTTGGGCTGGATGATCAATTTTCCGGATACGGCGCAGGAGGTCGTCGAACTCGGGCTGTTGGCGTATCGCGTGGCTGAAGACTCCAGGGTCTATCTGCCGTGCGCCATCGCGATGGACGGCGCGTTCCTGACGCACAGCCAGGCGACGGTGCGGCTGCCCGGACAGGAGGAAGTCAATGCCTTCCTCCCCCCCTATGATCGGGGCGACTTGTTGCTGCACCCCGACAATCCCATCACCATCGCACCGCAGGCCAACGAAGACTGGCTCATGGAAGTGCGGCGGCAAAGCAGCGAGGCGGCGAAAAACGCCTACACCGTGCTGAAGGAAGCCCACGCGGATTTCTGCAGGATTTTCGGCGCGGACACGGACCCGTTTCTCGACGAATACATGACGGAGGACGCCGACATCGTGCTTTGCGGCATGGGAACGCTGAGCCTGCCGGTGAAGGTCGCCATCCGCGAAATGCGCAAGGAGGGCAAGAAAATCGGTCTGGTGCGCCTGAAATGGTTCCGGCCGTTCCCGACGGAGGAGTTGCGCGCGTCGCTCTCGCGCTTCCGGGCCGTGGGGGTCATTGACCGCGACTATTCTTTCGGGTCGCCCTATCACGGCGGCATCCTGTATAATGAGGTGAAAGCCGCCATGTATGGAGCGGACAAGGTGCCTCACATGAAAGGGTTCGTTTGCGGCCTCGGGGGCCGCGAGGTGCTGCTGGAGGACGTGAAACAGATGGCGGACCAAGTCTTTTCCATCGCCAACAACAACGTGGCCGACAACGAGGTCGACTGGATCGGAGTGAGGGGCTAATCATGGCGGAAACTTCCGAATACAACATTGGAACGCAAGCGCTTCCCTTGATGGGGAAAGTCAACGCGATTCCCGAGAAAGCGGTGGAGGAGTATTTCACGAGCGGGCACAGGACATGCCAGGGCTGCGAGAGTGCCCTTATCATGCGTCTCATGGCGAAGGCGGCAGGCCCCCGCTCCATCATTCTGGGCAGCACGGGGTGCATGTACGTGGCGAACACCACGTATTACAGCACCCCCTGGGTGGTGCCGTGGATGCATACGCAGCTGGGGTCGTCCGGCTCGGCCGCGACGGGAACGGCGGCGGCTCTTCGCGCGTTGATGAGAAAGGGCAAGATGAAGGAAGAGCCGATCAACGTCATCGCCTTCTGCGGAGACGGGGGCGGCATCGACATGGGCGTGTCGTCCATATCCGCCGCGCTGATGCACGCGAAGTACAATCTGGCGATCATCTGCTATGACAACGAGTCATACGCGAACACGGACATCCAGATTTCCGGCGCGTCCCCCTGGGGTGCCAACACGACGTTCACGCCTCCCGGCAAGAAATTCCGCATCATGCACGATTGCTGGAAGAAGAACATCGCCGCCATGTACGCCGTCGGGCACACGCGCTGCAACTACGTGGCCACGGCGGACGCCTCGTATCCGGCGGACCTGATCGACAAGGTCAGAAAAGCCCTCGCCACGACGGGCCCGGCGTTTGTGCACACGCTGGATCCATGCCCCAAAGGCTGGGACTACGACCCGTTCTATTCTCACAAGCTCGGGGAGCTGGCCGTCGAAACCGGCCTTTTCCCCCTCTGGGAGATGACGGACGGGCAGCTGACCTATACGGGCATCTCCGCGCGCCAGGTCTACGGCAAGCGCTCCCGCAAGCAGGTGCGCGAATACCTGGAGACGCAGGGTCGGTTCCACCATTTTGAGGAGGAAGACTATCAATACTTCCAGGAAGAAGTGGACAAAATGTGGGACGACTGGATGGTGCCCGGCGTCATCCCCTTCCGGGTGAATGACCCCAGCAAGAAGTAATGCTTCGCGAATCATCTGTATTGGCAAGTTCCTGACGGGGCCCGGACGCGGGCCCCGTCCTTTTTCGCCCACGCCGCAAAACGGATGCGCGCGCAGATGAGGATGAACGAGGTGCCGGAGGAAATGAAAAGAGGGAAGGACCAATCCCCCATGGTGTGCGTGCCGGCCGGGCCGTTCTTGATGGGATCGGATGCCGGCAACGCGGATGAGCGTCCGCAGCATGAGGTCATTCTCGACGCTTTCTGGATCGACAGGTATTGCGTGACGAACGCGCAGTATCGCGCCTTTCTGGAGGAGACCAACGCATTTCCTCCCCCGCCGTCATTCTCGAAGGATGATTTCGTGGGGCCAGAGCAGCCGATTGTCAGCATCAGTTGGGACGAGGCCCATGCGTATGCCGAGTGGGCGGGCAAGCGTCTGCCGACCGAGGCGGAGTGGGAAAAGGCGTCGCGCGGAACGGATGGGCGCAAATATCCCTGGGGCGGGGAGGAGCCTTCTCCCGAACGGGCCGTCTTCGCGGGGATTGACGTCCACCATCCCCGCAATGTCCATGAACTCGAAGAAGAGAGCGGCTCCCCGTATCGGTGCGTGCAAATGGCGGGGAACGTCTTTGAGTGGGTCTCGGACTGGTTTGACGGTTTTTATTACCAAACAAGCCCGGCGGAGAACCCGCGCGGACTGGAGAGACCCACCTTTGAAGTGGCGATGGCGCGGGTTCCCGTATTCGCCGTCCCGGGCGGGGGGACGCTGAGCGTAGGGGAGGCCAGGCGGGGGGAGCGTTACGAAATCCTCCAGCGCGACGAGGACAGCTACAAGATTCGCTTCGGAGACGACGAGGGTTGGCTTCCCCGCAGGGCGGGCTACGCCTGGACCGCCAAGGTGGCGCGCGGCTGCGGCTGGGATTATATCGAGGACAGCTTGCGCTGTTCGGCGCGCGAAGGCTTCGAGCCGTGGTACAAGAATTTCAACATCGGCTTCCGGTGCGCGATGGACCCCTAGAATCTCCGTCCGCCGCGGGGTCCGATGGCGCCGGGGCGATACCCCCGGCGTTCCCGCGCGCGGCGCGCTGGCGCGGTTGCGCCTACGCCGCCGTCTTTTTCCGAGAAACCCGGAACCTGAAGAGCATGGGCAACAGGGGCATGATGAACAAGGTGATGGAAATGACCATCAAGGTTGCGGCTATCGGACGCCCGGCGAAGTCGAAAAGAATCCCCGGGCTCCCGTGGCTCATGATCATGCTCTGGCGGAAGGTGCGCTCCGTCAGCCCTCCGAGTACCAGCGCCAGCACCATCGGGGCAAGGGGATAGTCGAGCTTCCGAAACACATACCCTGCCGCGCCGAATATGAACATCAGATACACGTCGAACATGTCCTGGGTGGGCGAGAATCCGCCCACGGCGCAGACGACGAGAATGACCGGCGCCAGAATCGTCATGGGCATCCTGAGCATCCAGATGAAAATCGGAACCGCAAAAATAGCGACCATGACCGCCAGCGTGTTGGCGATGTAGAGACTCCCCGTCAGTCCCCACACGAACTCCGCGTTCTCGACGAACAATCGAGGGCCCGGCACAAGCCCCCACACGAACAGGGCGCCGAGCATCACCGCCGTGGTCGGGGAACCCGGAATCCCCAGCGTCAGCATGGGAAGCATGGAGCCGGTGCTCGCGGCGTTGTTGGCGCACTCGGGTGCGGCGACGCCCTCGATGGCGCCCTTGCCGAATTCCTCCGGGTTTTTGGAAAACTTTTTTGCGATGCTGTAGCTCATGAAGCTCGCCGGCGTTGCGCCGGCGGCCGGAAGCATGCCGACAAAAAACCCCAGAACGGAACCCTTCAGGATGGTGGCGGAGTGCTGCCAGAGGCTTCGGAGCGTCGAGATGGCTTCCTGGAGGCTGAGCTTCGCCTGGTAGCGCTCTTTCGTCTGAATGCCTTCCTCCAGGGTGTAGAAAATTTCACCGACCCCGTAGATGCCAATCGCCAGGACGAGAAAATTGATGCCGTGATAAAAACCCGTGATCCCTCCGAATATCAAGCGCGGCGAGCCGCTCACGATGTCGGTGCCCACAGTGGACATGAGCAGACCCAGCATGGTGGCGATGATCGTCTTGATGGGGTCTTCACCGCCGAGTCCCGCGAAAGTGGCGTAGGCCAGCAGCACGACGGCGAATTCCTCGGGGGGGCCGAAGCGGAGGGCGAATTCCGCCAGAGGCGGCGCGAAGAACGTAAAAAGGACGATGGACAGCGTTCCGCCCACAAAGCTGGCCACCGCCGCAGCCACAAGGGCCTCCGCCGCCTTGCCCTTTCTGGCCAGGGGATAGCCGTCAAACGTGGTCGCGACGGCGGTGGACGCCCCCGGAATGTTGAGGGTGATGGAGCTGATGGCGCCGCCGTACATGGCGCCGTAATAGATGGCGGCCAGGAATATGATGGCGCTCGTCGGCGGAACCGCAAACGTGATCGGCAGGAGGATGGCGACGCCGTTCACGGAACCCAGGCCGGGCATCGCGCCAATGGCGACGCCCAGAACAACGCCAAACAGGGCCATCAAGAGGTTTTGAGGCGAAAGCGCAATCCCTAGCCCGTAAAACAGGTTTCCAAGAATCTCCAATATATTCGACCCTTCCGACCAACAACCTTGTCCCTCTCCATCGCGCGGACGTCTTGTCGAACGGCGGGACAACGCAACAAAGAGAAAAGAGAGCCCCTCAATTCCAGTAAAACAGGAAATCCAGATACCCTTTTGGCAAGGGGATGATCAAGAACTTCTCGAAGATGTAGTAGATCGCAACGGGAACGCCCAGAGATACGGCAACACTCGTTCTCAGGTTGTGTCTCCCGACCACGAACAGACAATAGAATATGAAGATCGCGGCGGAGAAATATACCGAAATAATGGCGACAAACAGAATCATGAGCATTCCGGGAAAGCCGACGCGCAACAGGTCGACCAGCCCTTGCGAACTCACGAACGGAGGGGCGTCGTCCCCGGTTGATTCATCTTGCGCGGAGAAAAAAAGGGACTTCAACAGCACGAGAAGCGCGAGGGCGGCTATCCCCAAAGAGAGCCAGAAGGGGAGGAACCCCCCTCCTGGCCCTTCCTTGGGAAGAATGCCGATGGGTAGTTCTGTCGACTTCCAGGCGACGCCAAGGGATAAAAGAATCAGCCCGATGGCGGTAACCCTATCCGCCCGCTGCATCTAGATTCTTCTCCCGATTATTTCAGCAATCCCATGCCCTTGAGCAACTGCTTGTGTTTCACGTCCTCGGAGGCGAAGAATTCTCCCAGCGGCGCACCGCTCAGGCAGGCGCGGTTCAGGGCTTTCTGTTTCGTGTAGGACTTCCACTCCTCGGAATTGCACAGCTTGGTGAACAAATCGCTATACCACTTCAGGGCGTCTTTCGAGATGCCGCCGGGTGCGTTGATGCTGCGCTGCATGAAATACACGAGCTCCGGCTTCCCCAGCTCCTTGAAGGTGGGAACCTCCTTGAACGCCGGAATCCGCTCCGGGGTCAGGGCGGCGATGGGCCGCATTTTGCCGGGGTAGTGGGGCAGTCCCTCGGAGGGGTTGTTCACGGTGGAATCGACGTGTCCGCCGGCGAGGTTTTTGGCCACGGTGCCGCCGCCTCGGAAGGGCACATAGGTGATCATCCCCTTCAATCCATACGTCTGCATCAGCATGTTGGTGACGAGCTGATCCTCTTGCATCTTGCCGGTGCCGCCCATCGTCCACTTCCCTTTCTTGGCTTTCACGGCCTTCACGAAATCGTCGATGTTCTTGATGCCCGATTTCGGATTGACCCAGAGAAGGAACGTGTCCATGGCCAGGCGATAGACCGGCGTGAGTTTCGTGTAGTTCACCGGGAGGTTCCGCAAGGCCGGGGTGGTGAAGAAACTGTTCAGCGTAACGAGAATGACGTGCGGATTCCCTTTTTTGGAATGGAGATAGAGCATCGCCTCGGCACCTGACCCCCCCTTTTTGTTGATTGGCACCAGGGGCTGCGGCGACCACTTGTTTTGGGTGACGATTTTTTGCATGAGACGGGCGATGCGGTCCGCACCCCCGCCTTTGCCCGCCATGATGATGAATTCAATCGGGCGGGTCGGCTTCCAGGCGGCGAGAGCCTGGGTGGCTCCCAGCGCAATCGTGACCAACAAAACCAGGGCGAGCGTGAGGAACGGAGTGCCCCGCATCGAGCGTCGCAATGTTTTCACTATATTCCCTCCTTCTCCTTTGTGAGACGGAACGCCGCAGCGGCCACGGCGCAAGCGATGGCTTCACCTCTCTCGGTGATAGGAAACCGCGACTTCACCCAACCCGGATACGCGGGAAACATATTTTCCATCATCGGAATGCATCAGCCATTTAAAAGGGCTGTTGTTGTCCCGCTCCGGTTTTTTCTTGCGTTCGCTGGTTGGCGTTTCTCCGAATCTACCACGAAAGCGACGCGAGAGGCAAGAATCTAATTTCTCCCGCCTCCGGCCGGGACGGCTGTGCGGCGGCTGTCGAGACTCTTCGCGCGGCCGGGCGCGGAGCCTGGAGGCTCAGGTCGCCTCAAAATCCAGCCTCGCTTCAAATTTTCTCGCTGCGTCGCGAATGTAGGGCGGCACCCGGACGGGCCTTTTCGTCTCTTTCTCGATGAGGACGTACGCCGTTCGCGCTTTCGCGACTAGGCGCTCCGCTCCTCGTTCATGGATCTCGAAATCCATTTTGATGCTGGAGTTCCCGATTTCGGAGATGCGCGCGTAGATTTCCAGGACGTCATCGAAGCAAGCCGGGGAGATGAACTGTAGCGAGGCGTCCACGATGACGATATCATGCCCGCACTCGAGCATGCGCCGGTATGGAACGCCGATGAAGCGGAGATAATCCATCTGGGCGGTGTCCACATACAGAAGGTAGTTCGCGTTGAACACGACCCCCTGGAGGTCTGTTTCGCCAAACCGGACGCGCATCTCGCTTTTGTATCGAAATTCCTCCTTGGCCATAGTGTCTTTCTAATGAATCTTCAGAAACTCCGCAAATCCGGGGACGCGGAACCGCCCCGCCATGATGATGTTCGGCTTGTTCCTGCGTCGGCGTCGGTTATAATGGCTCCTCCCCGCGGATGCGGGAGGCGGTCTTCATACATAAACATATTAAACCCTTGCATACACAATAAACCTCTGGAGTGATGGATGATTAGCGTAGAGGACGCTCAAAAATCCATACTGGCGATGATTCAGCCGATGGGCCGTGAAAAGGTGGATTTGCGCAGTTGTCTGGGCAGGGTGCTGGCCGAGGACGTGGAATCGCCGCGGCCCATTCCCCCCTGGAACAATTCGGCGATGGATGGATACGCCCTGCGCTCCGAAGACGTCAGGGGCGCGACCCGCGAGGCGCCCAGGAAGTTGAGGGTCATAGAGGAGATTCAGGCCGGCGTCGTCGCAACGCGAAAAGTCGGCCCGGGAGACGCTGTCAAGATCATGACCGGGGCGCCCATTCCCCCCGGGGCGGACGCCGTCGTGCTGGTGGAGGAGACGGAAAGAATCTCGGACGATGCAGTCCATATTTTTCTCGAGGCGCCACAGGGAGAGGCGGTCCGGCTGGCGGGCGAGGATGTCCGGGCCGGCGAGAAGGTCTTCGAGGCGGGGGCCGTCCTCGGCCCGGCTTCGGTCGGCATGCTGGCGAATATCGGTCGGCCAAGCGCGCAGGTATATCAAAAGCCAAGGGTGGCGATTCTGGCGACAGGAGAGGAGCTCGTCGATCTGGGCGAACACCCCGGCGTGGGCCAGATATTCAACTCCAATTCCTACGCCCTGGCCGCCCAGGTGATCGAGGCGGGCGGCGAACCCGTTTTGCTGGGCATCGCCCGCGATAACGCGGCGGACCTGGAGCGGCGCATCAGCGACGGGCTGGCCGCCGACCTGATGATAACGAGCGGCGGCGTGTCGGTAGGGGATTTTGACCTGGTGAAATCCACATTGGGCGAACTCGGCAACGAGATGCGGTTCTGGCGGGTCCGCATGAAGCCGGGCAAGCCCATGGCTTTCGGGGTGCTGAACGGCAAGCCCGTATTCGGCCTGCCGGGAAATCCCGTTTCCACGATGGTGAGCTTCGAGTTGTTTGTCCGGCCGGGGCTGCGAAAAATGCAGGGACAGAAGAGGTTGTTCCGCCCCACGGTGGAGGCGCGCCTCCTCGCGCCGCTCGCCAAGTCGCCCGAAAGACGCCACTATGTGCGCTCCATCGTCCATCGTTCGCGGGAAGGATGGGTGGCCCGGGCGCTCGAGGCGCAGGGCTCCAACATATTGCATTCCATGGTGCGGGCGAACGGGCTGGTCATATTCCCGGAGTTTGAGACGGCGCTCGCCGCCGGCAGCCTTGTCCAGGCCATCTTGCTGGGCGAGGCGCCTGCCGGGGAGCCTGCGGAAGTCCCCGGGACGGGTTTCCTCCCCGGGCGGGCGCGTTCGGGAGCGTAAATTCGACGTCGGGCTTGGCGATTCGCATCTCTGGAGCATTTCTCGGATGAGCGGAGACGCAGCGGAAAAACTCCCCTTTTCCGCGGCCATCCTGGCGGGCGGCCAGAGCCGGCGAATGGGCCGAGACAAATCCATGCTCCCGATAGATGCGGTTCCCATGATTCGGCGCGTAGGGAACGTTCTGGAAAAGATGTTTCCGGAGGTTCTCGTCATCGCCAACGCGAAGGCGCCGTATGAGCGACTGGGGTTTTCCGTGATCGCGGACATCCATCCCGGAAACGGCTCGTTGGGCGGCCTGTACACTGCCGTGGCGACCGCCAGCGCCTCCCATGTTTTCGTGACGGGATGCGACATGCCATTGTTGCGGTCCGCGCTCATATCCGGCATCGCCTCCCTGGTGGACGATTGGGATGTGGTCGTTCCCGTCCTAGACGCGCGCCCGGAGCCGCTGTGCGCTTTCTACGGGAAAAAATGCAAAACGCCCATTGCGCGCTCCATTTCAAGGGGCGCGCTGAAAATGATAGGCTTTCATTCTGAGGTGCGCGTCAGGAGGGTGGAGGAGGCGACCTGGAGGTTGTGGGACCCCGACGCCGCATCTTTCCTGAACGCGAACACGCCGGAGGAATTCCGGAAGATGAAAGCGAGGCGCGCGGCGGGAGGTGCGAGGTGAATGTCTCCGAGCGAATGGATGCGCTGGGAATAGAGTTGCCCGAGGCGCCCGCCCCTGTGGGCGCGTACGTTCCATGCGTCATGGCGCAATCGCTGATGTTCATCTCCGGACAAATCCCCCTCAGAGGCGCCAAACTGCTTTATGAAGGAAAGGTTTCCCGTGCCGTCAGCGTGGCCCAGGCCCAGGAGTGCGCCGCAGTCTGCTTCCTGAACGCCATGGCGCAGGCGAAGGCGGCCCTCGGCGATTTGGAGCGCGTGAGGAGAATCGTCCGGATGACCGGTTACGTGGCCTCCTCGGAAGATTTCACGGATCAGGCGCTCGTGATGAACGGCGCATCCCATCTGGCCGTTGACGTCTTCGGGGAAAAAGGAAGGCACGCCCGGGTGGCGGTCGGGGTGGCCGCGCTTCCGCTTGGAGCCCCCGTGGAGCTGGAAGTAATTCTTGAGATAAAATGATGTATATCTTTGAAATGGTTGAACAAAACGTCTCTGGTATTTGATGCCATGATGCGCGCTGGAATGGTTGGGCTATCTCTTCGGGAGCGCCTTCGTCGGCGCGCTCTTTACCGGTTCCAGGCGTAGCCGCTGATGAGAAAATATCCGCTGTCGCTGCCAAACAGAGAGGGAACGATGATTTATCGGGCCGTCATTGTGTCGATGTTTCTGGTATTTTTCGCGCACCTCGCCGCCGCGCCTGCCTGTGCCGGATCCGGTCTCGATTTGATGAGAACAATCGAAACGGTATTCACCCGCATAGCGGACAGGGTGAAACCGACCGTCGTGAGCATACGCTCGGAGAAAAAGGGAGACCCCGCGCAAAAGGGGCCGAAAGCACCCCACCCCCAGATTCCCCGGTATTCGTCCGGCTCTGGCGTCATCATCGACCCGAAAGGATACATTCTGACGAATAACCACGTGGTGAGCGACGCGGGGAGGCTGCGCGTCCGGCTTGCGGACGAGTCGGTGTACTGGGCGAAGGTCATCGGCACGGATCGATATACAGACCTTGCGCTCATCAGGATTCATCCGGAGCGTCCGCTGCCCGCCGCCACCCTAGGAGACTCCGACGAGGTGCGGGTGGGCCAGTGGTCGATAGCGGTCGGAGACCCTTTTGGCATTGCGAGAACCTTCACGGTGGGCGTCGTGAGCGGGATTGGGCGCACCGGCGTCGGCGTGGCGCGATATGAGTATTTCATCCAGACGGACGCAGCCATCAACCGAGGCAACAGCGGCGGACCGCTGGTCAACATTGCGGGAGACGTCATCGGCATCAACACGGCGATCCCCTCGCCCGGCAGCGGCATCGGATTCGCCATTCCCGTGAACATGGCGAAAGACGTCATCAAGTATTTGCGGCGAATCGGCAATTTTCCCCGCGGCTATCTGGGGGTGAGCATACAGCAGGTGAGTCCGGACATGACCTACCTCCTGGGGCTCCAGAAGCCGAAGGGCGCGTTGGTGGGCTCTTTGCTGAAAGACGGGCCGGCAGCGGGAGCGGGCATTCAGGCGGGAGACGTGATCGTTCGCCTCAACGGCGCGAACATAGCGGATACGTCCCACCTGCAGCGGCTCGTGGGCTGGACGGCACCGGGAGAGGCCGTGACCGTGGAGGTAGTGCGCAACGCCCAAAGAAAACGGTTCTCCGTCAAGCTGGCCCGCTTGCCTGATCGGGGGATGGCGGCAAAGCAGACGCCCGGGAGCGAGAGCCATCCACCGGAGGAGGACAAGGATTACGGGGTGGACCTGGAAAATCTGACCGATGCGTTGCGGAAGAAGAGCAAACTGCGGGCCAAGAGCGGCGTGTATGTCCACGACGTGAGAATGGGCAGCCGCGCCTTTGCGGATGGCCTGCGCAAAGGCATGGTGATAAGCGAATTGACGTATCGCCCCCCCGGCGGGAGGATGCCCATCCGCGTGGAGATCAAAAAACTCGAGGACGTCGAGCAACTGCTGAAAAAAATCCCGGCGGGAGCGAACGTTTTGGCGCGGATCGCCCGGGGAACGGACCGCGGCGAGCGGACCACCTTCGCGGTGCTCCACGGTTTTCGCCGCTAGCAAGCTGTAGCCGCCCGAGGAGATCCTTCCCATGCCGCAAGCGAGAGCCGCGCTTTTTGCGTTATGCTTTTCCGGCGCGCTGGTTTTTCCCGCGCTTTGCGGGGCGGGCGCCGAAGACGAAATTCGCACCCTGCTGCCGAAAGACGCCATACCCTCCATCGATGCGCCAGCGTTTGCCAAGGCGGAAGAAGCCGAGGAATTCATGCGTCCGGGCGAAATGGTCATCGGCATCAATATCGAGGGGGACAAGAGGGCCTATGCGGTTCCCCTGCTCAGCTCCCATGAGATTGTCAACGATGTCGTGGGCGGGCGCGCCATCGCCGTGACGTGGTGACCCCTTTGCTATACGGCCATCGTGTATGACCGGAACCTGGGGGGCAGGGAGCTCACTTTCGGCGTCTCCGGAAAACTCTGGAAAAACGCCCTCATCATGTATGATCGGCAAACGGATTCTCTTTGGAGCCACCTCACGGGCGAGGCTGTCGTTGGCCCATTGAAGGGCAAGCGCCTCCAGACGCATCCCTCCGCCATGCTCCGCTATTCAGAATGGAAGCGGCTCTATCCCGACACCCTGGTACTGAAAAAAGAGGGCAGGGGCAGGGGAGGCGTCATGTTGCGCGGCGGCTCGCGAGACCCCTACGAGGGGTATTACTACAGTGCGCAAACCGGCGTGCTCCCCCAAAAATACAGGGACAACCGGCTGCATCCCAAAGCCCTGGTGGTCGGCCTCGCCCTGGACGCGCCGAAGGAGCGCGGACAAAGGGCGGCCAAGGCGTATCCGTTTGCCGACCTGCACCGCGCCGGGGTGGTGAACGATCGTCTCGCCGGCCGGGAAATCCTGATCACCTATTGCGAGGGGGCGGGAGCCGGCGTTGTTTTTGATCGCGTCCTGGGAGGAGAGACGCTCCGGTTCGCGCTCGCCGGGAGCGGAGACGCGAAAGGCGCCGCCGCCTGCCGGTTCATGCGGGACGAAAAAACGGGTTCGCGATGGCAGCGCCTCACCGGTCTCGCCGTTGCGGGAGCGCGAAAGGGCGCGCGCCTGCGCCAGATTCCGAGCACGCTCGCGTTCTGGTTCGGCTGGAAGGATTATTATCCCGAAAGCCACATCTACCGTCATCCGAAATGAGCGGCCGCATTCGTCCCGTCCGGCCAGCCTCCGCCTCTCCCCGTTCGGTTGCCCGTTCGGTTGGAAAGCGCGAAACCGTTCCTCCCCCCCACAAAGGCGGGCCGCGCGCGCATCGCCCGCTTGTCGAGGAAGCGGACATTTGAGCCCCGTCATATTTGAAATCGGGCCATTCGCGCTGCGCTGGTACGGACTCATGTATGTCGCCGCCGTCCTGGCGGGCGCATGGCTGGTGAGCAAGGAGGCGGCGCGGAAAAGGATGCCCATCACCCCGGACGAGGTGATGAACTTCGCCCTCATCGTCATGTTCGCGGGCATCCTGGGCGGAAGAATCTACTACGTCCTGTTCAACTGGAAGTTTTACAGCGGCGGCACGTGGGAAATCATCGCTGTATGGAAGGGCGGTCTCGCCATACACGGCGGCCTCATCGGGGGAGTGCTGGCCGGCTACATCTACCTGAGGCGCCATCCGGTTTCCACGTGGGAGTTCGCCGACGCGGTGGCGCCCGCCGTCATGCTGGGCCAGGTATTTGGGCGATTCGGAAATTTCATGAACGGCGACGCCCACGGCGTGCCGACAACGATGCCGTGGGGGGTCGAATTTCCGGCGGACGCCATCGCGGGCAGGCAGTTTCCCGGGCAGGCGACGCACCCGGTGATGATATACGAGCTGCTGTTGAACCTCTCCTGGTTTTTCATCCTGCGAAGGCTGCGGCTGACGCAGCACAAGCCCGGGTTTATATTTTGCCTCTATTTTGTTCTATACTCGCTCGGCCGCGCCGCGGTGAGCGGCTTCCGCGCGGATAGCCTCTGGCTCGGGCCGGTTCGCGCCGCCCATCTCGCCAGTGCGCTGCTCATCGTCGCGTTTGGCGCCACGATCCTGAAATGGCGTATGTGGGAAACCGAAAACAGCGGATAAATAAAATGACCGCCGAGGGCGCACGCGCCTTTTTCGCCGCATCACCAGAATGACGACTGGAGAATCTTGACATGGGGTTTCGACTGGTAGATCTGTCGCAAGAGATTTTTAATGGAATGCCCGTTTATCCCGGCCATCAGAGGACGGGCGTCTTCCCGAACAAAACACACGCCGAAACGGCCAGGGCCTATGCCCAATCTCCATCCGGCCACACGTCGACGACGAACTGCCTCGTCATGAGCGACCACGGCCCCACCCATGTGGACGCCTTTTTCCATATCGACAAGAACGGCGAGACCATCGACCGGCTGGGGCTGGAGTGGTTCTACACGGAAGCGATTTGCCTGGACTTGTCCAGGTTCTGCGACACGGAGGAATGGATGCAGCCCTCCGATTTGGAGGAGGCGTGCGAGAGGGCGGCCTTGCAAGTCCCGGACCGGGGGAGCGTTCTCATATGGACGGGGCACTACGAAGCGAACTACGGGGGCGATTACCACGTCTGGCTCCACAAGTATCCGGGGCTGAGCGAAGCGGCCATGACGTGGCTGGCCGACAGGGGCTGCGTCAACGTCGGCATCGATTCGCCCAGCGTCGATTCCTCGCAAGCGTTCCAGGACAAGGGCTATTGGGCGCATAAGGCGTGCCGGGAGCGAAAAGTCCTGAACGTGGAAAATCTGGCGAACCTCCAGAAAGTGGCGAACACGAAGTTCATCTTTTCGTGCCTGCCGCTCAAGATACGCGAAGGCACCGGCTCTCCCGTGCGCGCGGTGGCGATTTACCACGACTGAAGCGCGTCGGCGCCGAGAAATTTCACTTCAAAGCCGCCATCGTCCTTCCACGCAGAGGTTTCGGGGAGTTTCTTTCGCTTCGCCCGCATATCCAGGTTCGCCGCGTTCACCGGCGGGAAGATGGCGATGCGCCAGGCGGCCCGGATTCGGGAGGCGCGGGAAGGCGGCGACGCGCCCCCTGTGCGCGATTGCGGAGGAAAGAGCGAAAAGATAAGATCAGAGACAAAGCGAAACGCTGCCGGCAACTGTATCCCTATCGCGGTGATTCTTCCGGTCGCTTTCTGCTGGCCGGTGGATGGCTCCGCGCAAAGCAAAGGGCGAGAAAAATGGACTTCGCACTCACCCCCGAGCAGGAAAAACTGCAAAAGACGGCGCACGACTTCGCGGAGAAAGAGATTCGCCCCGTCGCAGCGGCCCTGGACAAAGAACCCGACCCCATGAAGCGTTTCCCGTGGGACGTTCTGGAGAAGGGGAGCAAGCTCGGCCTGAGAACCCTCGCGTTGCCCAAGGAGATGGGGGGCGGCGGCTGCGACGTCCTCTCCCTGTGCATCGCGGGCGAGGAGATCGCCTGGGGCGATTTGGGCACGGCCGTCACATTCGACCAGACGTGGAAGATCACCCACCTCTTTGAGCGGCTGACGAGTGAGGGACAAAGGGAGCGCTACCTGAAATCTTTCCTGGAAGACCACCATTTTCATCTGGCCGTGGGCATGACGGAGGAAACGGGCGGATCGGACAACATCATCCCCTATGACAGCCCGGACGCGGGCGTCCGGACGCGCGCGGTTCGCGACGGCGAGGGTTGGATCGCGAACGGGAAGAAGAGATATATCAGCAACGGCGGAATCGCCAAGCTGTGCATCGTCGCCATGAGGACGGACGAGACGAGGGGCGTGTCCGAGGGGCTGACGTATTTCCTCATCACGCCCGACATGGAGGGTTTTCGCTACGGCAAGATTCACGACAAGCTGGGACAGCGGCTCTCCCTGAACGCGGAGCTGATTTTTGAGAATTGCAGGGTGCCGGATGAAAATCGCATCACCGAGGTCAACCACGCCATGGCGGCGCGGCGCAACTTCGTTCCGGGCTCGAACATAGAGGCCGCCGCAACGGTTCTCGGCACCGCCCGGGCGGCCTATGAGGACGCCCTCGCCCACGCGCGAAGCCGCATTCAGGGGGGCAGGCCGATTATCGAGCATCAGGCGGTCGGCTTCATGCTCGCGGATTGCTTCGCCGAATACGAAGCGAGCAGGCGGTTGCTCCACTATGCCGCCTGGACGGCGGATCAGCCAGGCCTGTATGACCCCAAGATGGGTTTTATGACCAAATGCTTCGTGTCCGAGTCATCCTACCGGGTGGCCACGCGCGCGTTGGAGGTGTGGGGCGGCACCGGCTACATGACGGACGCGCCGATGGAAAAATATCTGAGAGACGTGACCAGCTTTTTGCACTCCGACGGAACGAACCAGGCCATGCGCGTTCGCTCCATGCGTTTTTTGTAGGCGGAGGGGAGAAATGTCAAACCCCCAGTTGAAAATACGCTCCGTCCAGCCCGTTCGGCTCCAGGTGCCCCTCCGGAAAACGTTTCAAAGCTCCCTCGGCACCTATACCCACCTGGACGTGATCGTCGTTCACCTGCGCACCGAGGACGGTCCAACGGGCACGGGCTTCACGATGGGGCTCGGCGGGGAGGGCGGCGCCGCGATGCTGCCATACATCCAGAACGAACTGGCCCCCCTGGCGATGGGGCAGGACGCCCTGGCCCCCGAGGCGCTCTGGAGCCGCATGTGGTCGCCGAACAAGGCGAGGATGCGCGGAGGGCTGGGCCTGTACGCCCTCTCGGCGGTGGACATCGCCTGCTGGGACGTTGTGGCGAAAGCAGCCGGCCTGCCGTTGAACCGCCTTTTGGGCGGGTTCCGCCAGAAGACGCCGGTATATGGGAGCGGGGGATGGCACACGCTGCCGGACGCCGAGCTGCTCGAAGAGGCGCAGGAAGCCGCCGCACTGGGCATGAGAGGCTACAAGCTGAAGATCGGCACGGCGCGGGATCGGGAGCGCATCGACTTCCTCCGAAAAAATATGGGGGAGGATTTTATTCTGTTTTGCGATGCGAACCAGAACTACAACGTGCGCGAGGCGGTCGAGATTTCCTCCATGCTGGCGGAATACGGCGTCGCCTGGTTCGAGGAACCCGTGCTGGCCGACTGCGTCGATGACCTGGCGGAAGTAGCCGGGAGGAGCATGGTGCCCACCGCTGCGGGCGAGAACGCCTACATGCGCTGGGGTTTTCGCGAAATATGCGAACGCCGGGCGGCGGGGTTCCTGCAGCCGGACGTCTGCCGCTGCGGCGGGGTGACGGAGTTCATCAAAATCGCGCACCTGGCCGACGCCTTCAACATCTCCCTCAGCAGTCATCTGGCGCATGAATTGTCGGTCAGCCTGGTGGGCGCAACGCCCGCCGGCTACATGGTCGAATACATGGAATTCTTCGCGGCAGACGACCTCACGCAAGATTTTTCCGTGCGCGACGGGTACATCCACGTGCCGGAGGCACCCGGCCATGGCGTGGAATTCACCCCCGACGCGATCGAACGCTATCGGGTGTCCTGAGTTTTCCAGAGCCATCTCATCGAGGAGATACGAATGAAGCTGCTGTCATATCGCTACCGAGGACTCGAGCGAGTCGGCGTGTATGTGGGCGACAAAATCGCGCACCTGTCGCGTCTGGCCGGAATTTTGGGGAAAAGGGAGCTGGCGTTCGGCAGCATGATTGACGTCATCAACGCCTGGGAGGCGTCCGGCCCGGCGCTTCACGATTTGATCTCGGAGGCGGAGGCCAACAGCGAGAATCTGGCTCCCGTCCTCATGGCCCCCGCCGACGTCCACCACATCGCCCCCGTTCCCCATCCCCCCAAGCACGTCCTCTGCATGGGGCTCAACTATCAGGACCATGTGAACGAGGGATTGCAGGCGAAGGACGTGCGCACGGCGAAGGTCGAACTCGACCACCCCATCTTCTTCACCAAGGCCCCGGGCACCCTCATCGGGCACAACGAGGGCATTCCCGCCCATCCTGTGACGGAGAAACTCGACTATGAGGCCGAAATCGCCGTCATCATCGGCAAACGCGCCAAAAACATACCCCGGGACGAGGCCTACGCGCACATTTTCGGCTATTGCTGCGCAAACGACATCTCCGCGCGGGACATCCAGAGGCGCCATAAACAGATATTCAAGGGCAAGACCCTCGACGGCACATGCCCGCTGGGGCCATACATCGTCCCCAGGGAGGACTATGGCGACCCGATGAACCAGACCGTGCGGAGCTGGGTGAATGGCGAGGCGCGCCAGGACTCCAGCACAAGCATGATGATTCACGATATCCCGTCTATGATCTCGGTCCTTTCCGAAGGCTTCACCCTGGAGCCGGGCGACGTCTTTCTGACGGGGACGCCCTCGGGGGTGGGATACGCGCGGGAGACGCCCTCCTTCCTTGTGCCGGGGGATGTGGTAGAGGTGGAAATCGGCGGCCTGGGCCGACTGACCAACAAAATTGTCGAGGCGGAATAGCGGCTTTCGCACGCCATCCCCGAGGAGAGCGGGAAATGAGCGAAGAATTTTATCCTCCGGCGATCAGGCGCGGAGATGCGCAATACGGAGAGGGCTATACGGAGAAATTGTTTGGCCGGCTGAACAAGCTCGACCCTGATTTCTCGATGCTGTTCCAACGGTTCGTCCACGGCGGCCTGTATGATCGGGACGTCATCCCGCACAAGACGAGAGAGTTTTGCGCCCTGGCCGCCCTGTGCGTGACCGGACGATTCAACCAGATGCGCTCTCACTTCACGGCGGCGAGGAGCTACGGGGCGACGGACAGGGAGATCATGGAGGTGATCTTCCAGATGTCGCCATACAGCGGCGTTCCCGCCGTTCTGGAAAGCCTCCAGGTCTTTGAGGAGTGGCGCGAGGCGGGTGGTGCCATGACGGGATACGGCAGGTAGGCGATGTCTCCTGCCCCGCTCTCCAGGGAACGCGGCCTGCCGGGCAAGGTCGCGCTCGTCACCGGCGCCGGAGGAGGGATCGGACGCGGCATCGCCCAATGCCTGGCGGAGGAGGGCGTCCAGATCGCCTCGGCCGACATCTCGGCATCCGGGGCAGAGGCGACGGCGAGAGAGATGAGCGCGTTCGGCGTCCGCGCCATACCGTATGCGCTCGACGTGACGGACGGGCGCCAATGCGCGGACGTAGTGGAGAGGGTCGTCAGGGAGCTGGGCGGCCTGGACATTGTGGTCAACAACGCGGGCGTCATCGGCGGGGCGGACTTCCGGCTCGGCATGCCCTTGTCCGACATCCGCGAGGACGATTGGGACGACACGTACAACGTGAACGTGAAGGGCGTTTTTCTCCTCTGCCAGGCCGCCCTTGAAAAGATGAAGGGCAGGGGCTGGGGGCGCGTGATCAACATTTCCTCGCGCGCCGGTCGGGATGGCCGCGAAACGATACCGCACTACAGCGCGAGCAAGGCGGCGGTCATCATATTCACCCAGGCACTCGCGCGGGAGGTGGCGCGGGAGGGCATCACGGTGAACGCCGTTTGTCCGGGACTCATCTGGAGTGCGATGTGGGAGAAGCTGGCCGCGCAATTCCGAAAAAAATTCCCGAACTTCCACGGGAAAACGGCCAGGGAGGTTTTTGATCATTTCGTGAAGCAAACGCCCATGGGGGTCGAGCAATCGGCCGAGGACATCGGACGAGCGGTCGCGTTTCTGGCCAGCGACGATGCGAAAACCATCACGGGCCAGGCGATTCTCGTCGACTCCGGGGCTGTCATGCACTAAGGGTATTTCATCCTCGCGTTTGGCGAGATTGCGTTGTCTCCTCTTCATCAAGATCAATCGTCTCTTTGGCATTGGTATTTCATTCGCGCGTTCGACGAGGTTGTGTTGCGGTCATTCGTTTGACGCCTCCTCCTCCCGCCCGGGATATTTGCTTTTTCTCCTGGCAAACCCCATGCTAACCTGCCCGTAATGGGAAGTGGTTTTCGATGCGCAAAGCCCGATGGAGCGATGAATGAAAGGGTCCGTTTTTCAATCCACCATGTCGATCTTCCAGTCCGTGTTCGGGACGGCGAACGATCGCCTCATCAAGAAGCTCCGGCCGATGGTCCGGGAGGTCAACTCCCGCGAACCCCGCGTTCAGGAGATGTCCGACGGGCAGATGCGCGCGGAAACGGAGCGCTTCAAGGAGCGCCTCGCCGCCGGCGAGACGCTGGACGACATTTTGCCGGACGCGTTCGCCCTCGTGCGCGAGGCGGGCAAGCGCCACCTCCAGATGCGGCATTTCGACGTGCAACTCATCGGGGGCGCCATTCTCCACAGCGGGAAAATAGCCGAGATGAAGACGGGGGAGGGCAAGACCCTCGTCGCCACGCTCGCGGCCTATCTCAACGCCCTGGAGGGCAGGGGCGTGCACATCGTCACGGTGAACGACTACCTCGCGAGCCGGGATTCCGAATGGATGGGCCGCCTGTTCCGGGCACTCGGCCTCACGGTCGGATGCATTCAGCACGCGATGGACGATGACGCGCGCCGCCGCGCCTATGCCTGCGACATCACATACGGCACCAACAACGAGTTCGGGTTCGACTACCTGAGAGACAACATGAAGTTCGAGCCCGGCGGCCGCGTCATGCGCGAACTCCATTACGCCATCGTGGACGAGGTGGACAGCATACTGATCGACGAGGCCAGAACCCCGCTCATCATCAGCGGGCCGGCGGATGAGGCCACGCGCATGTATGGCGTGGTGAACCGGGTGATACGTCCTCTGCTGAAAGAACAGCAAGGCGTCGTGGAGCAGGAGCGCGTCGAGGAGGACGACGGATACGTCGAGGGCGGCAAGGACATCGTCAGCAAAAAGAAATACGAGTATCTGATCGTCGACGAGAAAAGCCGCACGGTAAACCTCAAGGAAGCGGGCGGGCATGAAGCCGAAAAGCTTCTGCGCCGATCGGGCATCATGGCGAACGACCAGAACCTCTATGACATGAACAGCATCACGGTCCTCCATCACGTGGAACAGGCCCTCAAGGCGCACGTGCTGTTCACCAAAGACGTGGATTACGTCGTGAAGGACGGCGAGGTCGTCATCGTCGATGAGTTCACCGGCCGCATGATGCCCGGCCGGCGCTTCAGCGACGGCCTCCACCAGGCGCTCGAGGCGAAAGAGAACGTCAAGGTGCAGGAGGAAAACGTCACCCTGGCCACCATCACGTTCCAGAATTATTTCCGGCTCTACAAGAAGCTGGCCGGCATGACGGGGACGGCGGACACCGAAGCGGCGGAGTTCAACTCCACATACAAGATGGACGTCGCCATTGTGCCGACGAACTGCGAATTGATTCGACACGAACATCCCGACGTCGTGTATCGCTCCGAACGCGAGAAGATGGACGCCGTCGTGGATGAAATACTGGAGTGCCACAAAACCGGCAGGCCGGTTCTCGTGGGCACGATCAACATCGAGAAGAGTGAAAAACTCGCCGCGATCCTCAAAAGAAGGCGCGTTTCCCACCACGTGCTCAACGCAAAAAACCACGGCAAGGAAGCGGAAATCATCGCCCAGGCGGGGCGCAAGAGCGCCGTCACCATCTCCACGAACATGGCGGGCCGCGGAACGGACATCCTCCTTGGCGGCAACCCGGAGTTTCTCGCCGCCTCGAAAACGAAGACAACCGAGGGCGCCGAATACGACGAGGCGCTGAAAAAGTTTCAGGCGTCCTGCGCAGAGGAGCACGATGAGGTGGTGGGGCTCGGCGGCCTGCACGTGGTGGGCACCGAGCGGCACGAAAGCCGTCGCATCGACAACCAGCTCCGCGGTCGCTCGGGCCGACAGGGGGACCCGGGCAGCTCGCGCTTCTTCCTCTCCCTCGAAGACGATCTGCTGCGCATTTTCGGTTCCGACCGAATCAAGGGATTGATGGAAAAACTGGGCATGGAGGAGGGCGTCCCCATCGAGGCCAGGATGGTGACGCGCGCCATCGAGAACGCCCAGAAGCGCGTGGAGGCGCATCATTTCGAGATGCGGAAGCATCTCCTGGAATATGATGACGTGATGAACAAGCAACGTGAGGTCATCTATTCGATGCGCAAGGAAATTCTGGAGTCGGGCGACGTCCTCGAGCAGATAAAGGAGAGCGCGTCCACGATACTGGACTCCATACTGGACCTCCATTTTCCGGAGGCGGAGCATTTCGAGGAGTGGGACGGGGAGGCGTTCGCCGGCGCCGTGGAGAGCCAATACGGCATCCCTGCGACGGTGGAGGGGCGGAAGATCGTTTTTTCGGCCCCTGAACCCATGGTGGTGGATATAGAAGAGGAGCCGAGAGACGAACTCGCCCGGAGGGTTCACGGTCTCATCCAGGCCGTTTTCGATGAAAAATATCGCGACTTCGAGTCGGAAAACGTTCTGGATCTCGCGCAACTCATTTACATCCAGATACTGGATACGCAATGGAAGGATCACCTCACCAACATCGAACAGCTCAAGGAGGGAATCGGCCTGCGGGGCTATGCGCAGGTCAACCCCCTGAACGAGTACAAAAAAGAAGCGTTCGAGATGTTCGGGACGATGACGGAGAGAATCGAGGCGGAGACGGTCCTCTACATGTACCGTCTCGACGTTTCCAACGAGGACATCGCTCTGGAGGAATCGCACCAGGAGCAGGACATGGTGTTCTCCCATGCGGATGCGTCGGGCTCGGGCTTCGGGGAGGACCCCGTCGGAGAGGCGATACAGACGACCACCCCCGTCAGGCGCGCCACGCCCAAGGTGGGCCGAAACGCGCCCTGTCCCTGCGGTAGCGGAAAAAAATACAAGCACTGCCACGGAAGGTAATGGGGGATGCGTGGCCGGGCGCTCCCGCAGAGGACGGGATGACAAATCACGGAGGCGTCCGAAATCGCGCCCGCACCTCGGGGGGAGGAGGGGAGTGCGATGGAGACGAGGTTTTGCGGGCCGCCCGTGCCCGGAGAGGTCGGCGCATGAAATACCAGACGGAGCAAGAAGAGTTTTGGGCCGGAGAGTTCGGGAACGCATACATACAGCGGAATAAAGACGAGAAGCTTGTCAACATTCTTGCGGTTTTATTCGGGGATGTTCTGAAGCGCGCTCCGAACGTCGAGTCGGTTCTGGAGCTGGGCTGCAACATCGGGCTAAATCTGCGGGCGTTTCGCCAGATTCGCCCGGAATTGGAACTTTGCGGGTATGAAATCAACGAGACCGCCTTGAATATCGCCAAGGACCATGGAATCGCTGAAATTGTCCACAATACAATCATCCAGCCGATCGCGACGGACAAAACATATGATCTCGTATTTACGAGATGCGTTCTCATTCACATCAGCCCGGCGAACCTGCGGAACGTTTATAGGAATTTATATGCGCTATCGAACAAGTATGTTCTCGTCTGCGAGTTCTATAATCCGACGCCGGTGACCGTGAACTATCGCGGACACGACGAGCGATTATACAAGCGCGATTTCGCCGGAGAACTCATGGAGGAATTCGGCCTGAAACTCATCGATTACGGATTCTGGTATCACCGGGACAACTACTTTCCGCAGGCAGACGTCACGTGGTTCCTGATGGAAAAATAGACCTTGGTGGTGGGAGGGGGGCTGCGTCGCATGACGCTCCTCCGCATCGTCTCACGTCGGCGGTCTGAGGCGTCCGCTATCAAGCGAAGGATTCTCGCCGGAGAAGGGAATAACTGAGACATGCAGTTCGGCATCATGCTGCGGGGTCAATTCACCCTCGAAGACGATATGCAGGTTCGCTTCGGCGAATTGATGGAGCAGGCCAGAAGGGCGGAAGAGTTGGGGTTCGCGTCCATCACCAAGGGGAATCACTATAGCGCGTATCCGCTGCAGGATTTTCAGCAGCTGCCCTTTCTCGCCCGCGTCAGCGCGGAGGCACCGAAGCTGCGGCTCAACGCCGGCATCGTGCTGCTTTCCCTGCACAAGCCGATGGACATGGCGGAGCAGTTGGCCACGCTGGACGTGATGTCGAACGGAAAACTCATATTCGGCGCCGGGCTCGGCTACCGCGAGGTGGAATTCAGGGGGTTCGGCACAACGCAGAAGGAGAGGGTGAAGCGCCTCGAGGAGAACCTGGAGGCCATCAAGCGCCTCTGGTCGGAGGAGAAGGTCTCCATGAAAGGCTCCCACTTCGAGCTGATAGAGGCGTCCTGCCCCATGAAGCCCGTCCAAAAGCCGCACCCTCCCATCTGGATCGGGGCGAACAGCGACCCCGGCATCCGCCGCGCGGCGAGGCTGGGCGATTGCTACTACGTGAATCCGCACAATCGGCTCGATACGACAAGGCGCCAAATCGCGCTCTATCGCCGGACGCTCGACGAACTCGGCAAACCCTTTCCCGATGAGTTTCCGATGCGGCGCGAGATGTTTGTCGCAAAAGACCGGGCGGAGGCCATCCGCCTCAGCAAGCCCTATCTCGAGATAAAATATCGGGAATATCACCGATGGGGGCAGGACAGGGCGATGCCGCAGGGGGACGACGACCTCGGTCAGCAGTTTGACGATCTCCTGAAAGACCGCTTCATCCTCGGCTCGCCGGACGAGGTGGCGGAGGGCGTTCTGGGGCTGGCCAGGTTGGGGATCAACCACCTCATCATGAGCGTTCAATGGCCGGGAATGCCCCAGGCACTCGTCCTGGAGACGATGGGGATGCTGGCGGAGGAGGTGTTCCCGAAAGTTCGGGAAGGATTGGAATAGGGTGCCTTTGACGCCGGGCGAGGTGCCCCTGTCCGTTCGGGTAGAGAGAGGCGGTTAATCGTCGAGGGGGTCCTCAATCACCGTGACGAAATCAGGCGTGATGCGGAACCTGACTTCCTCCCCGACGTCCACCCGCAAGTTGGGGTGCACGCGCATTTTCAGTCGATGCCCCCTCCCGATCTCTTCCATCATTTCGACCTCCAGCAGCATGGATTGCCCCACGTAGCGGATGCTGCAAATCCTGGCCCGAAAGGGGCCGTCCGGGTCGATTTCAAAGCTCTCGGGCCGAATCGAGATAAAAGCGTCCGTGCCGAATTCCAGATCGCGCATGGAGAGGCACGGCACGGGGCCAATGGTCGTCATCACCTCATCGTAGCTGGGCGACAGAATGATCCCCTGCAGAATGTTCGTCTGCCCGATGAAGCGGGCGGCGAACTCCGTGGCCGGAAACTGGTACATCTCGCGCGGCGAGCCGCTCTGCTCCACCCTCCCCTCTCTCATGAACAATATGTAGTCCGCCATGTACATCGCTTCCTGCGGGTCGTGCGTGACCATCAGCGTGGTAACGCCCGTTTGTTTGATCAGCCCCAGCATGTCCTCGCGTACCTGGGTTCGCAGGTTGATGTCGAGGCCGGAGAAGGGCTCGTCCAGCAGAAGAAGGCGGGGGGCGGGCGCCAGTGCCCGCAGCAGGGCGACGCGCTGTTGCTGGCCGCCTGACAGGGTGTGCGGATAGGCGTTCGTCAGTTCCACAATATCCATCTGGATCATCGCCCTCTGTATTTCAGCCAGCTTCTCCGGCGAAGGCCTGGAGACGCCGAAGGTGATGTTGTGGAAAATGTCGAGGTGCGGGAAAAGCGCGTAGTCCTGGAACATGAACCCCACATTCCTTTTCTCGGGCGGTGCTTCTATGCCGCGGGCAGGTTCTGCTACGACATTTCCGTCCAGGGAAATCCTGCCGGACTGCAGCGATGTGAGCCCGGCTACCAGGCGCAGCAGCGTCGTCTTGCCGCAGCCGGAAGGCCCCAGCAGACACGCGATTTCGCCTGACCCCACGGTCAGGGACAAATCCTCGATGACTACCTTCGTCGCATAGGCGTGCGATATGTTTTCCATCTCGAGTTTGGCCATTTTTACATCGGGACCCTTATGGTTTCCCTCCCGGACGCGACCCCCGGATGGTGCGGCTCAAATAGATGACGGGCAACAATCCCGCCGCCGCGATGCTCAGCGCACCCAGCGCGCTTTCCTCCAGAAGCTCGTCCGAGGCCAGCTGGTGAACGTGCGTGGCCAGGGTTTCAAAATTGAACGGGCGCAGGATGATCGTCATGGGGAGCTCTTTCATCGTATCGACGAACACGAGAATGGCCGCCGCGAGAATGCCGCCACGGATCATGGGCAGATGAACGCGCTGGAGGACTCGGGCGGGCCCCATGCCCAGCGTTCGGGCGGCGCCGTCCATGTTGGGGGTAATCTTCGTCAGGCTGGCCTCCACCGTGCCGTGGGAAAGCGCCAGGAAACGAACCAGGTATCCATACATGACCGCCGCGACCGTGCCGCTGAAGATCAGATCAACGGGCATGCCGAAAGAATCCCGGAAAAATCCCTGGAGGGCGACATCCACCTTTCCCATCGGAACGAGGACGCCAACGGCGAGAACCGCCCCCGGAATCGCATACCCCACGCTGGCGAATCTGGCGGCCGACCGCAGCACGGCGTGCTTCTTCAATCGCGTGCCATACGCCACAAAGGCGCCTATCGCCACGGAGAGGACGGCGCTGCCGGATGACAAGGCCAGGCTATTGGAGAGAATCGAATAAAAATGATGCGCAACGCTTTCCTCGTAAAACCCCCAGGCGTAATAGGCCAAGACGCACGCTGGCAGGATGAATCCGAATCCTATCGGAAGCAGGCATGAAAGCGCCGCTCCCCACGCCTTGGCGCGCCTCAGCCGGTAGCTCGGAAGCGCCTGGTATCTGGTGGAGGTGTGGAAGTAGCGCTGGCTGCTGCGGGATTTTCTCTCCGCCCACAGAAGAAGCAAGACGAAGCACAGGGCGACAACGGCAAGCTGGGCGGCGCCGGCGATATTGTTCAGGTTGAGCCACACGTCGAATATGCCGGCCGTCAGCGTTTCCACGGCAAAGAAATCGACGGTTCCGAAATCGTTCAAGGTCTCCATCAAAACAAGGCTCACCCCGATGATGAGGGACGGGCGGGCCAAGGGCAGGGCGATGGAGAAGAAGCTTTGCCACGCGGTTTTTCCCAGGGTTCTGCCCGCCTCGAGTATGCAAACCGACTGCTGCATGAACGCGACGCGCGCGAGCAGATACACATACGGATACAGCGTAATCGTCATCACGAAGATGGCACCGCCGGTCGAGCGTATTTCCGGAAACCAGTAATCTCGGCTAGATTTCCAGCCGAAAACATCGCGCAGCACCTCCTGCACCGGGCCCGCGAACTCGAAGATGTCGGTATATACGTAGGCCACGACATACGCGGGCATCGCCAGGGGCAGAAGAAGCGCCCATTCGAACATTTTTCGTCCCGGAAAGCGGCACAGGGTCACCAGCCATGCGTTGCACGTGCCGATGAGGATCGTGCCAGCCCCCACGCCCAGCATCAGGAGCAGGGTGGTCGTCACATAGCGGGACAGGACGGTCGCGAACAGGTGCATCCAGATGTCGCCACTCGGACGAAGCGCGAGGACGATGACGGACAAGATGGGCGCCGCAATGAAAGATGCGAGCAGAAGGGTTCCGAGCGTCCACAAATCCAGCGGAAAATATTTTCGCCAGCGCCCGGAAAAGGCGACGATGCCGGAATCAAGAGCTGCGCTCATTCCATACCAGCTGCAAAATATCCATCAAAATGAAAGCGCCTCTCGGAGTCTTTTCAGGTTCGTGAAGCCCCCAAAAGTATGCATGCCGCCATATGTGGAGGATGGGACTTTGGGGGGCTTCACGCTGCTATCTAGTTGCTCGGGCGAAAGTTGTTGAAGTCCACTTTATCGACCAGCCGGGAGGCCAGCGCGCGATGGTTCGCCACCTCGGCCAGATTGACGGTATCCGCCTTCAATTTCCCCCAGGACGCGACCAGGGGATGTATCTTCACGCCCTTTTTCAGAGGATACTCGAAATTCTGATCGGCATACAATTTTTGCGCATGGCTTTCGCTCAAAAACTCGATGAGTCGAACGGCGTTCTCCCGATTTTTGGCGTGCTTCGCGACAGCCGCACCGCTGATGTTGACGTGAGCGCCCCTATCCTGTTGATTCGGGAAAACGAGACGGATCGCTTTCGCCCATTCTCTCTGTGCTTTCTGCTTCGTGTTCGTCACCATTTTCCCCATGTAATAGGTGTTGCCCACGGCGATGTCGCATTCCCCGGCATAGATGGCTTTCGCCTGGGCGCGGTCGTTGCCGCTCGGCTTGCGGGCGAGGTTGGACTTGAGGGAAGCCAGCCAACTCCGGGCTTCCGCCTCGCCCAGGTGCGCTATCATCGAGGCGAATAGAGATACGTTGTACACATGCTTTCCAGAGCGCATGCAGATACGGCCTTTCCATTCCGGGTTGGCCATATCTTCATACCGACTGAGTTGCCCGGGCTTCACGCGCTCTTTGCTGGCGAATATCACGCGCCCGCGCAGCGTAAGGCCGAACCAGTGGCCCTTGGGATGGCGGTAGGCGGAGGGAATGTTTCGCTCCAGAACTTTCGAGCTGACCGGCTGCAGCAATCCGGCTTTGTCCAGGTCGTGCAGACGACCCACGTCCACTGTGAGCACCGCATCGGCCGCCCCCGGTGCGGCCTTCATTTTCTCCAGCATGCCCTTTTTCGCAAAGACAACGTTGGTCTTGATGCCTGTTTTTTCCGTAAACGCCTTCAAAATCGGCTTGATGAGAAAAGGCTGTCGGTAAGAGTAGAGGTTGACGGCATTCTCTCCTGCGCTTGCTGCGGCCTCTCCCCAAATGGGCATAGCGAGGGTCGCGAGGGCTGCCATGAGGGGCAACAAACACAATCTTGCGAGTTTCGTTCTGCGGAACATCATGAACATGGTTTTGATTCCTCCTGTTGTGTGGAGAGAGTCGGCCGGATCGGCCAGATGGCTACTAGTGGCGGAACATTCGGTTTTCAGTTTCCAACCTGTCATCAGGTCTGCTTCGCTTTCTTCGACATATCGTCGAAGTCGATAATGCTGATGTCGCAATGGTAGGAACACGTCGGGCATGTATCGTCGCTCTCGCAGGAGCGGCGAAAGAGGTGAAATTTCTCCAGGATTTGCTGGTTGTCCGATTCCTCGAAAAAGCGCAGCAGGTCGAGAAGCCTGTCTATGGAGTTCCCGCTTACGTAGTGCTCCATCAAACAAGCGTCGATCAGCGCCTGCCCCTCCTCCACGCCCAGGACATGGATGAGGAAGTGCATGAGAACGGAGAATTTGCCCGACACGCCTTTTGCGCGCTTCGCGCCTTCTTCCGTCAACAGCACGCTTTCGTAGGCGCGATGCGATACGAACCCGCTCGAGCGGAGCGTCTTGACAGCGGCTGAAACGGCCGGCTTCGCCACGCCCAGGAGGGATGCAATATCCGTCACGCGCGCATAGCCCTTGCTCTCCTGGAGGTCGTGGATGGCGCGAAGATAGTGCTCCAGGCTGGGCGAGAGGGAACCTCGGGAACGCGGTGGAGTCATGGGATACATACCTCCGGGATGGGCGGGTTCATTTGTTAACTCCATACAAGAAAGTTAATCCTGTTTAATAGTATTGTGCCGCCTTCACATTTTGTCAAGGACAATCTCCGTTCTTTGCGCTTTTTGTCGAATTTTTATGCGTTTTATGCGGAGGGGCCGCCCGTCCGCCTGCGTAGCTGTTCTTTCAAGCCCCGGCAGGCAAGGGAGGGAGAAGGACACGGCGGCGGACAACGGCGAGGCCCCGATGGACGAAATGCTTGTGTCGCGCGGTTATAAAAAGTGTTGAACGGCACCCCGAGCACCCGCCCATTCGCCCAGCGTCCCCCAAAGCACTTGCGATGAGCCGTGCGCCCGCTCGAAAGCGCTCTCCTCCCACGTCCTTCGGGCAGCCGGCAAAAAATGCTCCCGCGCGTTCGCCAGCCCGCCCGCAAGAACGATGCTTTCCGGATTCAGCAGGTTCATGATGTTGGCGATTCCTGTCCCCAGCGCATGGCCGCCATTTTTCCACAGGAGTTGGGCGGCATGGTCTCCGGAGCCGGCGAGTTCGGCCAGGGCGATGGGCGATATCTCGTCGAGCGAGGCGATGGCGGAGTCCGGATGTTGGGCCGCATACGCTTTCGCGTCCCGCTCCAGAGCCCATCCCGAGAAGTACGCTTCCAGGCACCCGCGGGCACCGCAGGTGCACGGCTTGCCGTTTTGTTCGATAATCATGTGGCCGACTTCCCCGGCCATCCCGGACGCGCCGCGCCAAATATCTCCGTCCTGAACAATAAAGCCTCCACCGACGCCCGTGCCCAGCGTGAGGATGAACATGCTCCGACACCCTTCGCCTGCGCCCGCGAAATACTCGCCCAGTGCGGCGGCGTTCGCGTCGTTCATCACATAAATCGGGAGGGAGGGAAACGCATCTTTCAAGAGCGCGAGAAGGTCGACGCCGCAAAGGGCGGGCAGGTTCGGGGAATCAACGACTTTCCCCGCATCGGGCGCCAGCACGCCCGCAACGGCGACCCCGACGCCCCGGACGCGCCCGTCCGGGAGGAGCGATTCCGCCGCGTCCTCGAACAGGGCAAGATAATCTTCCGTCTCCCGGCAACCCCTCGCGTCGAGGGAGCGTCTCTCTCGCCATGTCCCGTCCAGGTTGAAAGACGCCGCCTTGAGAAAGGAGCCCCCCAGGTCGAGGCCGACATACATTTCGCTACCGGGCACGGATGGGAAATCCTCCACGGCGTCCCCCGTTCCGGGCCGCTATGCGCCGCACCCGGCCATTCGGAGGGAGGGCAGGGGATGGGACTTCCCGGAAAGGAGGGCGCATTGCGCGCGGGCGAAAACCTCTTGCGCGCTATTCGTAGCTCCGCCAGGTGGAAGGGGAAATCGCCCGGGCGATCCAGATGTCCTGATGCTCCGCCGAGGCCAGGGAGGCGTCTCGCCCCTTGAATTCAATCTGCGCGAAATAGCTCTCCGCATCCGAGCGGGTGTCGTCGGCGTCTATCATCAACGCGACGCCGCCGACTTCCGGCGGATCGGACCCGAAGACGCGCCGATAGTCATCCATTCACGTTTGCGCTTTTCGGTTATCCACTGGTCGAGATTTCCCACGCCGCTTCTGACGACGATGTAATGAACCATCGGATTTTTGCGGCTCCTGAGAATCGTGCCCACCGGGGCGTTGGTCTCCCAGACGTAGCCAACCAACCGGCTGTTGAAAAAACTGGGGGAACCGGGGGAACACGACATAGATGCCGGCCGCCTGATCATCCGATTCGGCCGTTTCTCGCATCCGCACCCCGGGGAAGTTTCGTCACCTTCCACTTCCATGAGAAGACGGGGTATTTCCTGGGGTTCAGCTGCATCTCGCGGTAGACGGAGGCGGACGATTTGTCGCTTCGCATCCGAAGAACCTTTGCGCCCTTGTCCCCATCCCGAATCAGGCGGATGTCCGCCCTTCCGCGCCACACCTTCAGCGTCCAGCCCTTTGGCAATTTGCCGGAATTCTGGCGAGCCGGGCTGACGGCAAAAGTCCATCACGACGACTTCTTTTTTCTGCCGGGCAAAAGCGCGATCGAGAAACGGGGAGGCCAGGCAAATTCCCGAAATGATGAGAATGGACAAAAACAGCGCGTTTCATAACCGATATCCTATCACCATTCTCAATCGATTGGGCGAACCGCAGGATTGCGGATAACCGATGAGATTGAAGCGCTACGTTCAGCGTATCAGCATAATCACCAAATCCATCACGTTGGTTCCGCTCGCGCCAGTGAGCACGCAAGCGTACCGACGTCGCAGAAAATGGTAGCTATCATTATCACGCAAACAGGCGGCGGGGTCAACCTCTTGATTTTCTTTTATTTTGGCTGTTATTCCGTCGACGATCGCGCCCGCGGCCTCCGTGGGGCCATCCCTCCCGTCGGTTCCCGCTGCGAGCAGACAGACGTTCCGGAGGCCGCGAATTTCCATGGCGAACGCAAGCGCCAGCTCCTGGCACCTGCCCCCCAAGCCGTCTCCGACCACGCGCACCGTCGTCTCGCCTCCATACAACAGGCACCTGGGGGAGCGGTTTTCTCGGGAATGGGCGGCGATCCTGCGGGCCTTCTCCGCCAGCGCTTTGCCCACCTCGCGGGCTTCGCCGCTCAGGGATCGGGTCTGTATGGAGGCGCCCCGTAGCCCATGGACCTTGCCTTGCGACATGCCGCCCCGAGGGCGATCGCGTTGTTCGCCACAACATGGTGGCGCACGCGCCGGAATATCTTCTCTCCGGGAGCGGGGGTGTCCGGTATCTCGCCCCGGCAGCCCGCCTCCAATCTCCGCCTGATCGATACGGGGGTTTCGCGAAACACGCCATAGCCCTGTAGATACGCCTTCGCCTGGGCGAAGGTGGAGGAATCGCCGACGGCGGGACCCGAGGCGATGACGTCGAGGGGGTCGTCAATCACCGTCGGACACGAAGAAGAACGACCATGCGCGCCGGAAAGACCTTGCGGGCCAGATTCCCCCCCCTTGAGGGCGGACAGGTGCTTGCGCACGCAGTTGAGGGCCTCTATGGGAGCGCCCGCCCGCAGGAGCGAGGCGGTGACGGCTTGCTTGTCCTCGAGAGAAAACGCCATCCGCAGGCGCGGGCATCAGGGCGGAACCGCCGCCGGAGAGCAGGCATATCACCACGTCCGCCCTCCCGGCGCTTTCCGCCCATTTTTCTATCTTTTTGCTGGCGTTGACGCCCGACGTGTCGGGAACGGGGGTGCGCGGCCTCCAGGATTTCGATGCGCCCGCATTTTTCCGCATGGCCGTATTGCGTGACGATGGCGCCGCCGCAAAATCCGGCTCCCGAGGCGCCGCTCGAGGGCGCGCCCCCATTTGCGCGCTCGCCCTTTCCCGCTCCCCACGACGATGATTCGTTCCGTTTTTTCGAGAGGTATTTCCTGATTGCCGCAGACGAGCGTCTCCCCGCTTTCATTTTTCTCGATTCTTGTATATTGATACACGGCTTCACCGGCATTGCACCGCGCGGAGGCCGGCCCGAAAGATGGCGCGCGCCTCTGTTTTCAGCGATCTGCGGCGTGCGGATTTCATGTCGGCGCCTCGTCTCCGCTGGACGGTGAAACGAAAATACGTCTGGCCCCCATCGCCCTTTTTCCGGCTCCCACGTAATCTGGATTCTACACGAACCTGACGATTCTTTCCCGTGAAGACGGACGCATGAAGGAGGGGCAGTGGCGAGCGTCGGCATCATCGCAAACCCGCAATCCGGCAAGGACATCCGCAGGCTCGTGGCGCTGGCGAGTTCGTTCAGCAACAACGAAAAGGTGTTGATACTTCGCCGCGTGATGGCCGGCCTCGCCTCCGTGGGGCGTCGCCCAGATATGGACGTTCAACGACCTCGGCTCATTTGGGAGCCGTCGCGGTGGATGGCTTTCGCCGTGACAGCGGGGCCGCAAGAGCGCAATCTCTTCGACGTCGACGGCGAGAGGCGAGACGAACGACTCCACGAAGGGCGGCGCGGAAACTCGATGAGATGGGCGTCGGGTGCATCGTCGTTCTCGGGGGGCGACGGCACGTGCCGCGCCGTGGCCAAAGGATGCGGAGACCACCTCCCTGATTCCCCTGTCGACCGGAACGAACAACGCCCTTTCCCTTCGCGTGGGAGGGGACGGTGGCTGGCATGGCCGCCGGGCTGTATGCGCTTCGCCCGGGCGCCTATGGAAGCGAGAAAAAGGCGACGAAGCAGCTGCACGTCCGCATCGGAGAGAATCCGGAAAGCGCACTGGTGGACATCGCCATCATCAGGGAATCCTTCGCCGGTGCCCGCGCGGTTTGGGACGTGGAGCGGGTGGAGGCGCTGGCACTGACGAGAAGCGAGCCCGGGCGTCTCGGACTCTCCTCGCTGGGCGCGGGGTTTGCGCCCCGTCCATGCGGGCGAACCGGTGGGGCTGTGGCTGAAGATGGGCTCCAGGAGAAAAAACGGAGCCGCCGCGTCCTGTCCTCCCATAGGGCCCCGGACAGGTCTCCTCCGCACCCGTGGAGAGGCACGAGGTCATCCAGGTGGGGCCAAAGCGTTTGCTACCGGGCACCCGGCGACAGGGTGCTGGCCTTCGACGGCGAAAGAGAGCAGGGCACTGGCCAGGGGCGAGGAGGTCGCGATATCGTTGCGGCTCGACGGGCCGGCGATACTGGATGTGCCCGCTGTCCTGAACAAGGCGGCCCTCCTCGGCCCATCTGCAAACGAAAACTTAGAGGAGCGGAGCATTTTCATCATGCCGAGGGGGGAGGGGTGAAGGAAATCCGGGCGAATCTGGTTGACAAAAGTGGGAGAAGTGGTTAGCTTGATTCTGGCATTCGGTATCGTCTCGTGCCAACATATTGATAAATCATCCATTTATTAATTGTTGCCCTCGGGCATGTCCCTAGATTCTCGGATGCTGTTGCGCACATGTATGAACGCTTGGGGGCCCCGCACGGCTCCCCCACCGATGCGAAGGGTCTGTGCACAGGCCCCTGGAAGGAGCGCTTCGTTGATACGGGTGGAAAACCTCACGAAATATTATGGCAACCTTCGAGGCGTGGTGGACATATCGTTTCACGTGGAAGAGGGAGAGGTTTTGGGGTTCCTCGGCCCCAACGGCGCCGGCAAATCCACCACCATGCGGATTTTGACAGGCTATATGCCGCCAAACTCCGGGTCGGCCTGGATAGCGGATTGCAACGTTTCCGAAGAACCCCTGGAGGCGCAAAGAAACCTGGGATACCTCCCGGAGAACAACCCGCTCTACACCGACATGACCGTCAAGTCCTTTTTGGGCTTCGTGGCGTCGATGAAGGGCATGGGCGGGGCGGAAAAAGACGCCGGCGTCCGGAAAGTCATCGGCAGTTGCGGGCTGGAGGAGGTCGCCAACCGCACCATTGGCCATCTCTCCAAGGGGTATCGCCAGCGCGTGGGCCTGGCCCAGGCGATGGTGAACGATCCGCCCGTGTTGATCCTGGATGAGCCCACCTCGGGCCTCGACCCGGCGCAGATCGTGGAGATCCGGAACCTGATCTCCGAGCTCAAGGGCAGCCGGACCCTCATCCTGAGTACGCACATCCTCCCGGAGGTGAACATGGTCTGCGACCGGGTCGTGATCATCCACCACGGGAAGGTGGCTGCGGAGGGTGCCCTCGATACGCTGGCGGCAAACATGCAGGCGGACTCCATCATTCGCGTGTCGGCCATCGGGGGGGCGGACGCCCTGTCCGGGAAGATGAAAGCCGTGCCGGGGGTCGGGAACGTGGAACTCCTCGGCAGGTCGGCGGGAGAGGAGACGCATTTCGAGGTGCACGCCAAGGGCGGGGCGGACGTTCGCTCCGACCTCGCTGCCGCCGTATTCGCGTCGAAGGTAAAACTCACCGAGATTCGGCAGGTCCGGCTCACGCTGGAGGACCTTTTCGTTCGCATCGTCAGCGGGGAGTCCAAGCAGGATGGGGAAACGCCACATGCATAACACGTTCTGGATATGCCGGCGCGAGCTCGCGTCGTTTTTCTGCTCGCCCATCGCCTACGTGATTCTCACGGCATGGACGGTGCTGATGGGCATATTTTATTCCGGCTCATTCCTGACCTACGCCGCCATCTCGATGCAGCTGGCCAGAAACCCCAGGGCCGCAGCACAATACAACATCACGCCCACCTCCGGCATCCTCGAGCCGGTGTTCTCCAGCGTCACCGTCATCCTTTTGTTCGTCGCCCCGTTGCTGACGATGCGCCTGTTCAGCGAGGAGAAAAAGCAGGGCACGATGGAGTTGATGCTCACCTTTCCGCTGCGCAACGGGCAGCTGTTCGCCGGAAAATACCTTTCCGTCTTGTCCATCTATTTGATGATGCTGGCCATCACGCTCATCTACCCCCTCATCCTGAGCGCCTTCGTCCAGGTGGAGTGGAGCATCGTGTCCTCCGCCTATCTTGGAATGCTGCTGACCGGCATGGCGTTCCTCTCCGTCGGACTGCTGGCCAGCTCCTGGACTTCCAACCAGATTGTCGCGGCCATGGTCGCCTTCATGGTGCTTCTCGCCACTTTTCTGATGGATTTTCTCGCGGCCTCGGCCAGCGCGCCGGTGGCCGCCGTGTTGCGACACCTTTCACTGGGAATGCACTTGCGGAACTTCATCCGGGGCGTCATCGACACCCGCGACATCATTTATCTCGTGAACATCAACATATTGTGCGTTTTTCTGGCGCTCCGATCGCTTGAATACTACCGGTGGAGAGGGTAGGGACTTGGAAAACAGAAACCTGTATCTGTTTATCGCCTCCGCCGCCCTGCTCATGGTGGGCATCTCCGGCTGGGCGGGAAACGACCAGTTCTCGCCCCCTCCGAAATGGGCCTACGCCACCATCGCCCTGGGGATAGGCTGCTTCGCGTATACGGTGTGGATCTCGCGCCGCGAACTCCAGGGCGGGATGCGCCTTCGCTCGACGAGAACGGGCATACAGGTCGCCCTGATGGTGCTCGTGGTGACGGCCATCCTGGTCGTCGTCGAACTCGCGAGCCTGAAGCATTTCCAGCGCTGGGACGTCACCCCGGGAAATTTCTTCAGCCTCTCCACGAAAACCAGAAACCTGCTCGCCAGAATCGACAGGGAGAAAAGGCGCATCGAGCTCGTTGCGTTCACCCGCAAGGTGGAGCAACCGGCGATAGCGGAGATTCTGGAGCAATACGCGCAGGCGTCGGAGCAGGTCTCCTTCCGCTTTCTCGACCTGGACGCCTCCCCTCGCATCGCCCGAAAATATGACGTGGACGCCTATGGCACGTTGGTTGTGATTCACCATTTCGGCAAAAACGAGATGGAAAAGATGAACGAGCGCAGTCCCGGGGAGGCGGGCGGGGAAAAGAGCTTCCGCTCGGAAAAAATATTCAACCTCTCCGAAAACGCGATCGCCAACGCGATGCTGAAAACCATTCAAACCGAACAAAAGCGCGTGTATTACCTCACGGGCCACGGCGAGCGGCTTTTCTCGGGCGAGGGCCGCGAGGTGATGAAGGTGCTGGCCATCGGAATGCGGGACGACAACTACCAGGTGGATGAGCTTCTTCTGCTCAGAAAAAAAGGCGTGCCGAAAAACGCGAACATGCTGATCATCGCGGCGCCCCGAAAAGAGCTGGAAGAGGTGGAAATCGGCTACATCGACGATTACGTCCAATCCGGAGGAAGGCTTCTCGTCCTGCTGGAGCCTGACGCCGAACAGACGCGCCTGACCCTGCTTTTGGCCAAATATGGCTTCCGGATTCCCCCGTCTTTCGTCATCGACCCCCAGGCGGTGCGCTTCGCACTGGCCGGCGGCAACGAAATCACGCCGTTTGCCGTGAACTACGGGCTGCACGACATCACCAGGCAGCTGAAGGGGCTGGCCACGGTGTTTCCCACCGCGCGCCGCGTGTCGGCTACGGGCATGCCCAAAGCGGGACTCCACGCAGAGGATTTGGTGAAAACAGGCGCCGGAAGCTTCACTGTCGAGAGCGTATCCATCCGGGACGGCGAGATCGTGTTTGACGAGAAAACCCAGAAGGAGGGCCCCGTCCCGCTGGGCGCCGCCGTCACCGTCACCCTGGACCTCTACAAAATGGCGCACGGGCAGGGTTCGAAGGACGACGGGAAAGCGGCCGCGCCCGAGAGGAAAGCCGACGAGAAAAACGAGGCCAGAATCGTTGTGTTCGGGGACGCCGATTTTGCGAGCGACGCTTTTATCGGCGCCCAGGGCAACGCGAACCTCGTGTTCAACACTGTGAACTGGCTGGGCGGCGAAAAGGACTTGATCACCATTCGCCCCAAGAGCCGCACGGGCGAGCCCCTGTTGCTGGCCGGAGGCGAGGGCAGGTTCGTTCACCTGTTCACCGTCTGGGTGATGCCCCTGTTCATCATTCTCGCCGGAGCCGCCGTCTACGTCAGGAGAAGACAACTGCGGTGAACCCCAGAAAAAACCTCCTATTGCTCCTCGTCTTGGCGGTGGTCGGCGGCGCCTATTACGTCTATGACGTGAGGTGGGCCGCCGAGAAGCGCGCCTCGGAGGAGCGCAAGGTCAAGCTCCTCAAGGGACTCGACGAGACGGCGCTCATCCGCATCCGCGTGGAGAGGAAAGAGGATCCCTACCAGATCATCCGCACCGAACAGGGATGGCGCTTCGTCGAACCCGTGGACGCCGCCGTGGACGAGGAGGAGGCCGACAAACTTCTGAAAGCGGCGACCGGCCTTCGGGAGCGCCGGAACCTGGGGAGCGTAGAGAAGAAATCCGAGTTCGGGATGGACGAGCCGGAGATGAAAATCACGTTCGGGATCAAGGACAAGAACGACGTTTCCATTCACGTTGGGGACAGGACCCCCACGCGCGAATTTCGATACGCCGCACTCGAGAAAACCCCCGGAATTTTCACCCTCCAGCTTTCCGACGTCGCGAAATTTGACAAGACGGTATTCAGCATCCGGGACAAGGCGATCGTCCCCATCATGCCGGAGCGTGCCCAGAAGGTGATGGTCGAACTACAGGACGGCGGCGACTTCACGGTGGTTCGCAGGGGCAAGGATGAGTGGGGGTTGACCAGTCCCGTCAAAGCGCGGGCGGACGCCATTGATTCCGAGGGCATCGTCTCCACCCTGAGGTGGGACAAGGTGCAAAAATTTGTGGATGAAAAACCCAAGGACCTCGTCCCCTACGGGCTCGACAAACCCAAAATCACCGTGCGGATATTCACCGAAGACGACGGAAGGCCGGAGGATGGGGTCATATTCGGATACAAGAAGATGGAGGCTCCCGGCCCCAGAAGCCCCGAGAAGAAGCCGAAGGTCTATTACTACGCCAGAAGGCTCTCCGGCGGCCCCGTCATGCTGATCAACGAGAAAACCGTCCGGGAATTGCCCCAATCCCCCTTCTCCCTTCGGCACAAGAGCGTGATTGACTACGATGTCGACCACATCACCCGCCTTTTGATCGAGTCGAAATCCCGGAAGCTCGACATCCTGCGAAAGGCGAAAAAGCGGTGGGACCTCCACGTCACCTCGGCGGATGGAAAGCGGCAAAGGCGCATCGGCCGCCACAAGCACGTCGATGACCTTCTGTGGGACATCAAATGGAGCAACGCGATAGAATACGTCGACACCCCGGGAGAGGATTTGTCGAAATACGCACTCATCCGGGAGGACGGCGAGGGCGCACCGCTTCGCTACACCCTGTGGCTCAAAAAGAAAGAGGACGGCGGGCCGCCCGAGAAAAAATCCTTCATCCTCGGACGCTTCCTGAAAGACAAGAAAAGGGTCTATGGCCGCATGGCCGGGGAGAAACGCCTCTTCGCCTTCAAAAAAGAGGACTATGACAAGATTACGAAAACGTCGTATTTCCTGAGCGAACGGCGCTTTCTCCGCTACGAGAAGGACGAGGAGATCACGGAGGTGACCGCCCGCTTTCCCGGCGGGTCGGCCATGCGGCTGGAGCGGTATGGCGAAAAATGGCGCTTCCTCTCCCCGGCGGGCAAGGAGGCCGCCTCCAGCAAGGTGGACGACCTCATAGGCGCACTCAGGGATTTTGAAAAGCAGGGGGAGGCGCAACCAGGCGAGGCGCCCGATTTCCGGCGCTTCCTCGTCGAGTTGTCCGGCAAGGACGTTCGCCACCAGCCATGGGGGCCGCTTCGGTTCGCGCACAAGGCGGAATCCGGTTTTCTCTACGTGAGAGCGGGCGGAAAAATCTACCGCATGACAAAGAAATATAACGAGGAGAAGCTCCCGAAATCGTTGAAAAGCTGGGAGAAAGAAGAAACCGAAAAAGAACGGGGCGCCTCCTGACGTCCGCGCACCCGTGGAAAGGGAGCTCCTCGAGCTCCTGTCTGCTCCACGGAAAAGAAGAAAACCCGTCCTCCACCGCGCTTGCGGCGGTCTCCCGCTGAGAATATCCCCAGACATTTCTATGGATACATTTCCTCCATCCATATGTCAGGAGGCACCGTTTCCAGAATGCAGGGGAGCGAAAATCGGGATGCGGGCGCGGGCGGACTCGGGCGCGTCATTTTCTCCCCGGGTAGCCCGACGCGCCGATGACGCGCGCCATCTGGTCCTGGTGCAGATAGTCGTGCGTCCCCGAATAGACGATGCGGTCATACATGTTGAGGTCGCCATAGCGAAAATGCGCGTGCACGTAGCGGCTCATGTCAACGCTCCGGCAGGGGAGCATCATTTGATAAACCGCCTCCCGCCTGGGGAGAAGGCCGGCGATCATCTCGCTGAAATCGCCCTCGCCTTTGGGCAGGAGGAAATCCGGCGCGGGAACCCGCCCCTGCTCCCTGCGCCGGAGCGCCTCGCGGCTCATCTTCTGCGGGTTCTCCGGTGCCGTATCCCATGTGCCGGACTCGGCCGCCTCCTCCAGCCTTTTTTCGACGAAGCGCGCAAAATACCCGTCCGTCAAAACGATGTGCTCGAGATTCTCATGCAGGGACCATTCCCCGTCGGGGGGCCGCCAGCGCACATGCTCGACGTCGATGCCCTCCAGAAAGGAAACCAGATTCCTCCGGTCCTCGAAGGCCGACTGAAAGGCCTCGTCAAACATTTGTTCCGGCTGCATTTTCGGGGTCCTTTCCACTGGAGGGTCCGCTGGCGGGCGGCGGCGCGTCAGGCCTCCTCGCCGGGCGCGCCCCCGGAAGCGGCCGCCTCTTTGGGGGAGCGCACCTCGATGTCCAGCCACTCCTCCCAGAGCTTGATGAGGGAGGCGTATTCCTCTGCCCCGTATCCCTTCCGGATCGCCATTTCATAGACGTGATGCGCCGCGCTGGCGATGAAGGTGGGAACGCGCAATTCGCGCGCCAGCTCGAGGCACAAGTCGGAGTCCTTCGTCGCGAGGTCGGTCGTCATCCCCGGGGTGAATTCTCCCGGCAGGATGTGCTTTCGGAGCCTGTCCTCCACCTGGCGGCTGCGGCCCGAGCTCACGGCAATGACGTCGCACAGCAAATCGGGGTCGGCCCCCGCCGCGACGCCCAGTGCCATGGCCTCCGTCAACGCCGCGAGGTTCACGTGGGAGAGCATGTTGTTCACGACCTTGAACAGCATCCCCATGCCCGCCGCGCCGCAATGAAAAACGTTCTTTCCAAAATGCGCCAGTAGGGGGCTGAGCCTCTCGAAGCCCTCCCGGCCGCCGCCCACCATCAGGGTGAGGCTTCCCGCCTGCGCCCCCTGCACGCCGCCGCTCACGGCGGCATCCATCAGTTCGGCCCCCCGCGCCCGCACCCGGGGGAGGAGCTCCCGGATGAGGGAAGGGGAGACGGTGCTCGTCTCCGCCAGCAGCACCCCCGCACGCGCGCCCGCTAGAATGCCCTCCTCGCCGAGAATGACCTCGCGCGATACGTCGGGATGCGGCAGGGAGGTGAAGACAACCTCGGCGCGCGCGGCGACGTCCGCAGGACTGCGGCCCGCGCTCGCTCCTTTTTCCTGGGCCGCGACGACGGCTTCCTCGCGCACGTCATACGCGGCTACCGCGTGGCCCGCCTCGATGAGATGGCCGCAGAGGCAGCTGCCCATCCTGCCCAGACCGATGAATCCGAGTTCCATCTGCCCGACAATCTCCTCGCGGGATGCGCGCGATTCCCCCATCGTGAGGAAATAAAGTGGTCGGGGCGAGAGGATTTGAACCTCCGACCCCCTGAACCCCATTCAGGTGCGCTACCAGACTGCGCTACGCCCCGACCAGAAAAAAGAAATGTCCCGCGCAAAACAAAAAGGCACGATGCGCGGCCGGGGGCCGGTGAAGGCCAGACCGCACTCGATGTGAGGCGAAAGAAACGCTTCACGTTATGTAGTAATGCCTGCGGGTGGTTTCGTCAAGGGCTTCGCGCGTTGCGAGACGGGGGAGGGGGATTGGATTTCCCCGGGAAACCGGGGATTCAGCGAAGGGAGGGGACGGTGCGCATGCGGTATTCGCGCGTGAAATCGCTTCCGTACATGGTGGATATCCGATGCTCTCCCGTCTGGGAGACGATGGTGCGCGTCATCGCGGGAAGCGGAACGGATTGCCCGCGAACGAACAGGCGCATCAGGCCGCTTTTCAGTATCACGGTGGTGGAATCGCGATAGACTCTCAGGGTGAATTCCGCGTCTTTCCCGCTCAGCATTCCCGCCGGCGTGACGACGCTCAGGCGCATTCGACAGGAGGCGCCTTCGCATTTCACGGCGCCCTTGCTCAACTTCACGGAGTATATGTTGCCCGGCTGCGGTCCCACGAGCTGGAACGAGCTGTTCGGCTCCAGTCTGAGCCGGCAAACCGGATGCCACGAAAAATGGATGAGCGCCCGGGACCTTCTGCTGGTGATGATGCGATCTCCCGGTCGCATGAGGCGTTTGCGCCTGCCCTCCAGAAGGATTTTTTTTCCGCGCGAGAGGAGAATGTAGGGTTGGCCGGATATCGGCGTCGTATAGACGAGGAGCCTGTGTTCGCATTGCGCGGACGACGCCATCCACACGGGGAGGAGAGGGACGCCGAGAATCAGCATTTTGAGTTTGTTCATCTTCAGCCTAGGGGAAGGCGACAGGCTCCAATCCCGGAAACATTTTGTAAAGGACATTCGGGGGATTTTCAATCTCCTCGGTTCGTGAACAAACACCGCGCGCTCCATCCCGGACTAAATGGGCGGGTTCCGGCGCGCCGTGATGACGCCGGTCCGCATCCCCGCCGAATGCAAACCGCCCCGCAGCCGGCCATGCTCAATCTTCATGCACCTGTCCATGACGACGAGAAGGCCCCCGGCCTTCGCGCGCCTGGCCTCCGCCTCGTTCACCACGCCGAACTGCAGCCAGATGGCCTTGGCTCCGGCCTCCATCGCCTCATCCACCACATCGCGAACTTCCTCCGGCCTGCGAAAGACGTTCACCACGTCGGGGGGCTCCGGGATGGAGCGGACGTCGGGATAGGATTTTCGGCCCAGTATCCGCTCATATCGCGGGTTCACGGGAATGACCTCATACCCCATCCTTTGCAGGTAATAGCCCACGAAGTAGCTGGGTCTCGCCTCGTTGGCCGACAGTCCCACCATCGCCACGCGGCGATGGTTCCGCAGAATGCGCCAAATCGCATGGGGGTTTTGATAGGCGGAAAAATCCATCACGCCCCCCTCGTCGCCGCATCCAGTGCCTGATCAAGATCCCACAGGATGTCGTCGATATGCTCGAGGCCGACCGATATGCGAACGAGGTCGGGCGTGACGTTTCCCGCCCTCATGTCCTCCTCGCTCAGCTGGGCGTGCGTCGTCGAGGCCGGATGGATGATCAGGCTCTTCGCGTCTCCCACGTTCGCCAGATGACTGTGCAGCCTGAGGGCGTTGATGAACCGGACGGCCGCCTCGAACCCGCCCCGGACGCCGAAGGAGAAAACGGCACCCTGCCCGTTCGGCAGGTATTTGCGCGCCTTCTCGTTCTCGGGACTATCCGGCAGGCCGGGATAGCTCACGAAACTGATCCGCGAATCCCGGGCGAGACGCTCCGCTACCCTGCGGGCGTTCTCGCAATGCCGCTCCATCCGCAGGCTCAGGGTCTCCAGCCCCTGGAGAAACAAGAACCCGTTGAAGGGACTCGGGCACGGGCCGATGTCGCGCAGGCTCTCCGCCCGCGCCTTCATGAGAAAGCCCAGTTCGCCGAACGTCTCGAAAAACCGCAGCCCGTGGTAGCCCGGCGACGGCTCGACCATGCCGGGGAACTTCCCGTTCGCCCAGCCGAAGCGGCCCGAATCCACGATCACGCCGCCGATGCTGGTTCCATGCCCGCCGATGAATTTCGTGGCCGAATGCAGGACGATGTCCGCCCCCCACTCGATGGGACGGCAAAGGTAGGGGGTGGCGAAGGTGTTGTCCACGAGAAGCGGCACGCCCGCCTCGTCCGCAATGCGCGCCAGGGACTCCAGATCGGCGACGTTCGTGCGCGGGTTGCCTATCGTCTCGCAATAGAGGGCGCGCGTTCTCTCCGTGATCGCGGCCTGAAAATTCGCGGGCCGGGCGGGATCGACGAACACCGCGTCAATTCCCAGCCTTCGGAGCGTGATGTCGAACTGGGTGTAGGTGCCTCCGTAGAGGGAGGCGGAAGATACGATTTCATCCCCCGGGCCCATCAGGGTGAGGATCGCGATGAACTGCGCGGCCTGCCCGGAGGCCGTCGCCAGCGCGCCGACCCCGCCCTCCAGGGTGGCGATGCGCTCCTCGAAGGCGCTGGTGGTGGGGTTGCCGATGCGCGAGTAGATGTAGCCGTAATCCTGAAGCGCGAAAAGGCCCGCCGCATGCTGGTCGTCATCGAAGACGAAGGAGGAGGATTGATAGATTGGCACCGCCCGGGCGCCGGTGGCCGCGTCTGGGCGCGCGCCCGCATGCAACGCCTGGGTATCGAAATGAAACGCCCTCGGGGCCGCCTCCCCGGGCGTGGAATCCTCGTTCATGCGCACTCCCTGGACAACAAACCTTGCCCTCTTAACTTGTAATCCCTGGGGCGCGGAAAAGCAAGCGAACGCTCTTTCGGGGAAAACCACTGCGAACCGGGACGGCGCGCGCGCGGCGCCGTCCGCCGATCCCTCCCGCCATCCGCGCGCGGCCCGCGCATCCGGCCCAAAAGGTCGGCGGGCGTTGATTTTATGGCGGCGTCTGCACCATAATCCCCCTCGTGATGACATCTGTTGACCCGCCCCCGTGCGCAGAACGCGCAAAAGACCCCCAAAAATGCCTCGAATACTGCTTTCCAATGATGATGGCGTCGACTCGGATGGATTGCGCGCGCTGCACCAGGCCCTCGACCCGCTGGGGGAGGTGATCGTCGTCGCACCGGACAGGGAGCAAAGCGCTGCAAGCCACTCCCTGAGCCTGCACCGCCCGTTGCGCATCACTGAGGTGGAGGAGGGCTGGTTCGCCGTGGACGGAACCCCCACGGACTGCGTCAACCTCGCGTTGAATGGGCTGCTGAAAAACGAGCGGCCGGACATTCTGCTCTCCGGCATCAATCGGGGCGGAAACCTGGGGGATGACATCACCTATTCCGGAACAGTGGCCGCGGCGATGGAGGCCACGCTCCTCGGGCTTCCGGCGGTGGCCCTCTCCCTCTTCTATTACGAGGAGACCGAGAAGCTCGTCTATGACCTGGCGAAAAAAGTTGCGCGCGCCAGTGCGAGAGAAGTATTATCCCGGGGGTTGGACCCGGGCGTTCTGCTGAACATCAACATCCCGAACATCCCCGCGGCCGAATGCAGGGGGGAGAGAATCACCCGCCAGGGCAAGCGGGTGTACGAGGAGCCCGTCGTGGAGAAGATTGACCCGCGCGGGCGCGAGTATTACTGGATAGGGGGAAACAACCTCAAGTGGGAGGAAGAGCCCGATACGGACTTCGAGGCGGTTTCGAGGGGCCAGGTCTCCATCACGCCCCTCCGGCTCGACCTGACGGACTATGACGCGATGAGAGGGCTGGAAACTTGGCGTTTTCACTAAACGGAAAAAGGAGGAGGGGGACGCCGCCGCCGGCGGGCCGCTGGCTCCGCCTGCGCGAGGAGATGGTGGAAAAGCAGGTCATCGCCAGGGGCATCCGCGACCCGCGCGTCATCGAGGCGTTGCGGAGCGTGCCGCGGCACCACTTCGCGCCCGAGATATTCCAGGAGAACGCCTACGCCGACAAGGCGCTGCCCATCGGGCACGGGCAAACGATCTCCCAGCCCTACATGGTGGCCGCCACCCTCGAGGCACTCGAGCTGCGGGGCGGGGAGAAGGTGCTTGAGATCGGGTCGGGTTCGGGATACGTTACCGCGCTCCTGACGAGGCTCGCAGGCGCCGTCCGCGCTATCGAGCGGGTGGCCGAGCTGTCGGAGGAGGCGAGAAAGCGCCTGGACGCCCTGGGCATGACGAACTACATGCTCTGGACGGCGGACGGGACATACGGCTGGCCGGAGCAGGCGCCCTTCGACGCCATCGTCAGCGCGGCCTCGGCCCCCCGGATTCCGGCGCCCTGGGCGGAGCAGCTCGCCCCCGGCGGCCGCATCGTCATGCCCTTGGGAGAGGAGAGGCGGCAGACGCTCGTGCGGTGCCGCGTCTCGGCCGGGGGAGGAATGCGCGAGCCGGAGGAGTTGGTGAACTGCGTTTTTGTAAAGCTGGTGGGCAAATACGGATGGGCGGGGCCATAGGCAAAAGGGCGGACGACCGGCATCCCCCGCCGGAGTCGCCGCATCGGGACGGGGCGTAGCGCAGCCTGGTAGCGCGCCTGCTTCGGGAGCAGGAGGCCGGAGGTTCAAATCCTCTCGCCCCGACCATTTTCTCCTCCCGCAAGGACAGCCAACCCGCCCGCCGCGCGCGGGAGGGCTCCCCTGACGCGGCCGGCGGGACGATTCCCGGCGGACGCCGATGACGCGGGCACTCCCGCTCCCCGCCCTGTTTCACGATGCCTTTCTGCGTCGATAACAGACGCCGCGCGCACGGATTTTCCCGCGACAAAAGAGGGGCGCCCCCTCCCGCAGGCGGCGCCCCTCTTTTCGTTCTCTCGGCTTCCGCTATGCGGCGTCCAGAGCCTGCGAGAGGTCGGCGATGATGTCGTCGATGTGCTCGATGCCGATGGACAGGCGCACGTAGCCCGGCGTCACGCCCGTCTGCTCCTGCTCCTCGGCGGAGAGCTGGGAGTGCGTGGTGCTCGCCGGGTGGATGGCCAGGCTTCTCGAATCGCCGATGTTCGCCACGTGGTAGAACATCTGGAGAGCGTTGATGAAATTCTGGCCGGCCTCGCTGCCGCCCTCGACGTCGAAGCCGCACAGGCCGCCGTAGCCGCCCTGGAGGTATGCGTCGGCGCGGCGCCGGAACTCCCCGTCCATGAGGCCGGGATAAATCGTGGAGCGCACCTTGGGATGCGCCTCCAGAAAGTCCGCCACGCGCGCTGCGTTGGCGCAGTGGCGCTCCATGCGCAGGGGCAGGGTGTCGAGACCCTGGAGGAACAAAAAGGCGTTGAAGGGGCTCATCGCCTGGCCGGAGTCGCGCAGGAGCGTGACGCGCGCCTTGATGATGTAGGCGATGGGGCCGAGCGGTGCGACGGCCTCCGTCCACACGGCGCCGTGGTAGCTCGGGTCCGGCTGGTTCAGGTAGGGCTGCCTTTCGGGGTGGGCCGCCCAGTCGAAGTTTCCGCCGTCGACGATGATGCCGCCGATGGAGTTGCCGTGCCCGCCGATGTACTTCGTGCACGAGGAGGCGATGACGGCCGCCCCGTGCGCGAAGGGCTTGCAGAGGCCGTGGGCCGCCGTGTTGTCCATGATGAGGGGAATCCCCATCCCGCGCCCGATGTCGGCGACCTCCCGAATCGGGAAAACGTGCAGCTTCGGGTTCGGCAGCGTCTCGGCGTAGTAGGCGCGCGTCTTCTCGTCGGTCGCTTTCGCGAAATTCTCCGGATCCTCCGGGTCCACAAAGCGGCATTCGATGCCGACGTCCGCCAGCTGGTTGGCGAACAGGTTCCACGTGCCGCCGTAGAGGTCGGTCGAGCTCACAATGTTGTCGCCGGCGCGCGCCACGTTCATCACGGCCATCATCGAGGCCGACTGGCCCGAGGAGACGGCGAGGCCGCCCACGCCGCCCTCCAGGGCTGCCAGGCGCTTTTCCAGCACGTCGTTCGTGGGGTTCATGATGCGGGTGTAGATGTTGCCCAACTCTTTCAGCGCGAAAAGATTGGCGGCGTGCTCCGTGCTGTCAAATTGGTAGGACGAGGTCTGGTAGATCGGTACGGCCACGGCGTTCGTGGCGTCATCCTTCCGGAATCCGGCATGAAGAACGATGGTTTCGTCGTTGCTCGACTCCACTGTCATTAGCACAACCCCTTATTCGCGATAAAAAGATATGTCGGCAGGAGGCGTCTCACGCCTTCGTCAGAACCAGGGGGCGAGTGTACACAAAACCGGCGGCTCCATCAACGCGCGCGCCGAAAATTGCGGCGGAGGCCGATCCCCCGAGGCGGTTGACCCGAGCGGTTCCTGGCTGGAAGATAGCGCGTTGCATCGGCATTCTCCGCTCCCGGGAACGGAGGAAGGAGGAGGCTCGCATCCATTCACCCACGCGAAAGGAGAAGGTGGCGGCATGAGACGACAGGCGTCGCGCGCGAATCAGAACTGGATTTTTGATAATTTTCTCAAGCTCTCCGAAAACGAGGACGTCCTCCACCCGGGCATCATGGGCACGCGCTACGAGCGGGGATTTCGGCACCAGGACCTCCAGGCGGTCTATGCGAAGGTGTCGGGCAGGCGCTCCATCCCCCTTTTGTGGGGAAAACAGGCGGCCCTGCAGGAGAAGAAGGCGATGGCGGCGGCCGAGGCCGGAAATCACGTGACCGCCGCCATGCACTACAACCGCGCGGGACTTTGCTTCGGGCGCGGCCAGCACCTCATTCCCGTGGACGGGCATCCCCGAAAGAAGGAATACTATGCGGGCGTGTCGCGCTGTTTCGACAGGATGCGCGAACTCATGGGCGGCGACATTCAGAAGCACGAGGTGGAGTTCGAGCCGGGAAAGAGCGCCTATTTCTATTTCTGGCCGGCGGAGGGCGGGGGCACCGGGAAACCCACCGTCCTCCTCATCCCCGGCATGGACATGATCAAGGAGGACGGGCTCCTGCCCTACAACAACTGGTTCCGCGCGCGCGGCATGAACTTCGCCATCATGGACGGCCCCGGACAGGGAGAGTGCAACATCCGCCAGGTGTGGGTGGACCACGCCAATTACGCGCGGGCGGGAAGTGCGGTGATCGACTGGCTCACGGCACAGGAAGAGGTGGACCCCTCGAGAATCGGCCTCATGGGCATGAGCATGGGAAGCCGCTGGACGGTGGAGATCGCAGCCCAGGATGAGCGCGTCCACACCGTCGTCGGCCAGATGGCGAACGTGGGGCCCTCCGACATCATATTCAACCAGGCCCAACCCAACTTCAAGAGAATCTACATGTACATGGCCAACATACTGGACGAGGACGCCTTCGACGCCTTCGTCGAGGAGCGCGACAGCATCTGGCTGCCCATGGCGGGCAAGATGAAGTCGAACTATCTGCTCGTGGCCGGCGACATGGACGAGCTTTGCACGCCGGATGACATCGACGTCTTCTTCGCACACCTCAGGTGCCCGCGCGAGCTTTGGCTCTACGAGGGCGTTTTCCACCCCATGGGCGAGGTGGCGGCCGACATGTATCCCGCCATCGCGGACTGGATGCTGCACACGCTGAACAACGGGCTGCCGACGGACCACAACGAACGGGTGATCATTCCGGAGGGGCAATAAGGGAAGCCGCGCGGGACGCGCGCGAGGGGAGGGGGGAGGGCGTCTCCCCCACACCGGATTGCGGATGCCCCCCCCCCCCCCGGTGCCATCAAATTGCCGGGGGCTTGACGGGACGCCCGCACCCGATAGAATGGCGGGGGAAACATCATCCGCCCCGGGATGAGAGACTATCCGATGCGCATCATCATCGGCGTCGTTGGCGACTCCGCGCCCGACCCGGAAACCACCTCCCTCGCCGAGGCTGCGGGCAACGCCATCGCGCGGGCGGGCGCCGTGCTGGCCTGCGGGGGGCTGGGAGGCGTCATGCGGGCCGCCGCGCGCGGGGCGAAAGAAGCGGGCGGCCTCACGGTGGGCATCCTGCCCTCCTACGACGTGAAATCCGCCAACCCGTTCATTGACATTCCCATCGCGACCGGCATGGGCCACGCCCGAAACGTCATCATCGCAGCCACGTCCCACGCGCTCATCGCTCTGGCGGGCGCGCACGGCACCCTTTCTGAGATCGCACTCGGGCTCAAACTCGGCAAACGGGTCGTCGCCCTCGGCCGGGAGAGCAGCCCGGAGGGCGTCGTCGCAGCCTCCTGCGCCGAGGAGGCCGTGCGGATGGCCCTGATGACAACGGACGGTGGGTGATGTCTGGGGAGGGCCAAATCGGGGGCGGCGGAATGGCGTCTCGCCCGGTTGCCATCATCCGGCGGGGATTGCCGTGATGCGGCATGCGGCGCGGTTGTTCTGTCTCGTTTTGCTTGCCGGATGCGCGGCGTTGCCGATGCCGACGACGAGAAGCACGACCGAACATCGCGACGCGGGCGCTCTGGCCGGCGTCCACCACGTCGTGCGGCGCGGCGACACCCTCTGGGGCATCGGGCGCGCCTACGGGGTGGGGTTCGAGCAAATCGCCGTCTTGAACGGCATCGCCAACCCGGATCGGCTGAAGGTGGGAGAGCGACTCTTCATCCCGGGGGCGAGACGGGCGCGCCTCGTGCCGAGGAGCAGAACCTACCAGCGCCCCGCCGGGCCCCGCCCGAGGTGGGCGGCCCGCCGCCCGTCCGGAAAACCGCGAGGCGCCGCAGCGCAGCGCAGCACAAGGCGGAGGGCGCATGCGGGCGCGCCGCTCCGGTTCTCCTGGCCCCTGCGCGGGCGCGTAATCCGGCGCTTCGGCACGCGCGGCGGCAAGAAGGCGGACGGCATCCTCATCGTCGCCCGGGAGCGCGCCAAGGTGCGCGCCTCCGCTAGGGGCCGCGTCATCTTCTCGGATTTTGGGCCCGGCAACCTCGGCCGCCTCATCATCCTGCGCCACCGAGGAGGCGAGTACCACTCGATCTACGCCCACATCGCCAAGAATCTCGTGCGCAAGGGGCAGATCGTCTCGCGCGGAACGCCCATCGCCCTCGCGGGTCGCACGCAGCGCTTCCGGAGCGCGCGCCTTCACTTTGAGATACGGCACCGCACGAGGCCCCAAAACCCGCTGTCCTATCTTCCATGAGGGCGGGGACACCGGAAAACGCGCGGCATCGCCTCCGGGGAGCGCGTCATCCCCCGGCGAGGGGTGCTATAGTGGGGCGGCGAGGACGCATGGGCCGCGACGCAGACGCCTCATGCCGTATCCAAAACTTCGGGAGAGAGATTCATTTCATGTCCGACGTCAGCCAACTTTTGCCGCATATCCGGGACGTGCCGGATTTCCCGAAGGAGGGAATCGTCTTCAAGGACATCACCCCCATGCTCCAGGACCCCAAGGCCTTTCAGACGGCCGTGGACATGGCGGCGGAGCCTCTGATGGGGCAGGGGATCGACGTTGTGCTGGGCGCCGAGGCGCGCGGATTCATCATCGCGGCGCCCCCTGGCCTACAAGATTGGCGCGGGCTGCGCCCTCGTGCGGAAACCGGGAAAGCTCCCCTGGGAGAAGACACGGGCCACCTATGAACTCGAATACGGCGCCGACGCCCTGGAAATTCACCAGGACGCCATCGAACCCGGCATGAAGGTCGTGATCGCCGACGACCTCCTCGCCACCGGCGGCACCGCCGCCGCCTGCGTCCAGCTCGTGGAGTCCCTCGGAGGGAGAATCCACGGCCTGTCGTTCTTCATCGAGCTAGCGTTTCTGAACGGACGCGGACGCCTCGCTCCCCACCCCGCGCACGCTTTGATACGATATGAGTGAGGCGGGAGGGCGCCTCGCAGCGCGCGCCCCGCGCGCCCCCGTAGCTCAGCAGGATAGAGCGCCGGATTCCTAATCCGTAGGCCGCAGGTTCGAATCCTGCCGGGGGCGCCATCCGGAGGACGTGCGGCTCACGTCCACCAGTCCAGCGCATAGGAGGCGGCGAAGAGGGCGCCGCCCAGGCCAAGGAGGCCGACCGCGGGCTTCGTCGCGCCGATGGAGAGTGCGCCGAGGCCGCCGCAGATCATCAAGGCGCCCGTGCCCCACAGGACTTTCACGACGATCTCCTTGGCGTCGATGACGTTCAGGGGCCTGTCGTCCCCCCGCTTCGCGCCGCAGGCCGGGCAGGGCGTCCGCCCCCGGCGGGTTCTCCGTTTCCGCTCCGCATTCCGGGCAGGGGATTTTTTCGGGCACGTCGGACATGGATGCGCGGACTCCTCCGGGAGAACGAAAAACGGCGCTTCATGAAACCGCGATTTTCACATACCATGGGCGCCCGTGGAAACAGGCGAGAGGTTTGTTGAGGTTTGTCTGACACTCTCCCGAGGGCAACGCGGTGATCGTGCGCGGAGTCGTGGAAACGGACGAAGGGTTTGGGTTTTGTTTGACGCGGTGAGGAGCGTCCCTTGAAAAACGGAATCAACCCCGAAAGCGTCGTCATCCTCGAACGGGTGCCGGGGTCGAGATACCCCGTCCACCTCATGTACGTCGAACTGCTCGACGGCGTCTACGCGCCGATAGGGCTGAGAAAACCGGCGGGCGAAGGGCGCCACCCCACCGTGCTACTCGCCAGGGGAAACGGC
>CBDBZY010000035.1:0-3818 GCA_965213685.1 bacterium | reverse complement strand
CGTGACAGGAGAGGCAGCAGGTAAGGGGGAAGGCGGCCGCCGCGCCGCCGGCGGCATAAGGCGCGCAGGGGGTGCGGGCCGGGCGTCCGGTTCGATAAAATGCGGTCCGGCGCGGCTGCGGAGGGAGATCCGGCCATGGTTCGGAACGCGATTCGGGCGGCGGTGCTGGCGCTGGCGCTCATCGGCGCGCCGGCTGCGGCGGACTATGAGGTGGGGCAGCGGGCGTGGGATGCGGGGCGCATCGACGAGGCGCTGTCCGGGTGGCGCGCGGCGGCGGAGGCGGGGGACCGGCGGTCGATGCTGGCGCTCGGCAGGCGATATGCCCAGGGGCTGGGCATCCTGCAGGACCCCGTGGAGGCCCACAAATGGCTCAACCTCGCGGCGAGCCTGGGGGCGGCGGCGGCAGTGGCGGAGCGGGATGCGCTGGCCGCGATTATGACACCGCAAGAGGTGGTGGCGGCGCGGGCGCAGGCAGCGGCGTTGCGTTCGCGTATGCGTATGCGTGCCAGACTGGAAGCGGTGGCGCGCCGATGGCAGGCCGGGACGCGGTTCCGCGACTGCGCTGAATGCCCGGAACTGGCGGTGGTGCCTGCGGGCTCGTTCGAGATGGGTTCGCCGGAGTCGGAGGCGGAGCGAGACGATGATGAAGGCCCGGTGCATCGGGTAAGAATTGAGCGCCCGTTCGCGATGGGCGTGTATGAGGTGACGCTTGCGCAATGGGATGCGTGTGTGTCGGGAGGCGGTTGCGGGGGATACCGCCCAGATGATGAGGGGTGGGGCCGGGGGAATCGACCGGTTATCAATGTGAGTTGGCAGGACGCCAAGGCTTATGTGCGCTGGTTGTCGGAGAAGACGGGAGAGGCGTATCGGTTGCCGAGCGAGTCGGAGTGGGAATATGCGGCGCGAGCGGGGACGAGGACGCCGTTTCACACAGGTGGAACGATATCGACGGATCAGGCGAACTATGACGGAAATTATGTCTATGGATCTGGACGCAAGGGGCAGTATCGGAAAAGGACGGTTGCGGTAGGGAGTTTCGCAGCGAACGGTTTCGGGTTGCACGATGTTCACGGGAATGTCTGGGAGTGGGTGGAGGACTGTTGGAACGACAGCTATCGAGGAGCGCCGGCTGATGGGAGTGCGTGGGAGTCCGGGGACTGTAGGAAGCGTGTTTTGCGCGGCGGCTCTTGGAACCTCAATCCGTGGAACCTCCGCTCCGCCAACCGCAACTGGCTCGGTGCCGGTTTCCGGGGCAGCCTGGCCGGGTTCCGTGTTGCCCGGACGCTCACCCCATGAATCTTTATATCCTTACCTCTTGGGGTCCAGGGCTTGGCTCCCGGCGCCGCAGATCCTCTCCTCCCCCGCTTGCGGGGGAGGCCGGGAGGGGGCCAGCGGCCGTGCAGCCCGGCAAAAGGCCCGCTGTGTCGAGGGACCCTCCCCCGACCCCTCCCGCAAGCGGGAGGGGGAGACGGCGGAGCGCCCGCGCCGATTCCTCACCTCCCCCGCTTGCGGGGGAGGCCGGGAGGGGGTCAGCGGCCGTGCAGCCCGGCAAGGCTCGCCGTGTCGGGAGGCCCTCCCCCGGCCCCTCCCGCAAGCGGGAGGGGAGTAAAGCGGCCTGGGCGCGGCTCTTTTCGCTGTCGCGCCCGGATCCCGGCCGCTGTGGCCACCGGTCCGCATTTGAAATAATTCCTGGGGCGCTTGACTCCTGCAAATCCGTGATAGGGTAGAGCAGGAGGAAGGGGCGGCGTCCGCGGGGCCGCTTTGCTTCCCGTTTCGCGCCGGTTCGAAAAAAAGCCTCTTGGGAAACTGACGGGAGACGTGCGCCCTGCGCTCGCGCCCACGCGCCCACGCGCGCAGGCGCAATCAGGCGCGCGAACCGCGCCGCCGCGTAACGCGCGCGGGCGCGCACGCACGTTACGCGCGAAACAGGGTCCCGCCGCTCCGGCAGGCCGGCGGCCATGCGGCCCGGCAAGGCCCACCGCGCCGAGGGACCCTCCCCCGGCCCCTCCCGCAAGCGGGAGGGGAGAAGGGAAGCGGCTGCCGCCAAGCGTGAGGAAGATGATGGAGCGGTCGTCGCAAGTCCTCTCCTCCCCCGCTTGCGGGGGAGGCCGGGAGGGGTTCAGCGGTCGTGCGGTCCTGCAAGGCCCGCCGCGCCGGGCGACCCTCCTCCGACCCCTCCCGCAAGCGGAAGGGGGAAGGTGGAGCGGATCCCGCCAGGTGGGAGGAAGATGATGGAGCAGCCGTCGCCGCGCATCTTCTCCTCCCCCTGCTTGCGGAGGAGGCCGGGAGGGGGCTGGCGGCGGTGCGGCCCTGCAAGGCCCGCCGCGCTGGGAGACCCTCCCCCGACCCCTCCCGCAAGTGGGAGGGGAGAAAGGGAGCGGCTCCCGCCAGGCGGGAGGGAGATGATGGAGCAGCTGTCGCCGCGCATCCTCTCCTTCCCCGCTTGCGGGGGAGGCTGGGAGGGGGTCAGCGGTGGTGCGGCCCTGCAAGGCCCGTCGCGCCGAGGGACCCTCTCCCGACCCCTCCCGCAAGCGGGAGGAGGGAAGGTGGAGCGGCTCCCACTTGGCGGAAGGAAGATGATGGAGCGGTCGCCGCGATTCTTCTCCTCCCCCGCTTGCGGGGGAGGCCGGGTGGGGGTTAGGGAAGGTCTGAACAAGTTGATACAGTTATAATAGTCAAATCGGTTACGAGACGGTGGGCGGGGGTATGGAACAGGCGAGCTTTTCGGAGTTGGAGCACGATTTGAAGAAGCGGCGGACGCGGCGCGAGGTCTTTCTCGGCAAGATGGACGCGCTGGTTCCGTGGACCCGGCTGGAGGCGCGCATTGAGCCGTTTTATCCGAAGGCCGGTCGCGGTCGGCGTCCGTACCCGCTTGGGGTGATGCTGCGGGTGCATTGCGTGCAGTTGTTCTACAATTTGAGCGCCCCCGGGATGGAGGACCTGCTGTATGAGGTTGAGTCTGTGCGGCGTTTTGTCGGGCTTCGGCTGACGGGTCCGCTGCCGGACGAGACGACAATCCTGCATTTTCGCCATCTTCTGGAGAGGCATGGTCTGGGTGAGGTGCTGTTCGATGAGATCAATGCGCATCTGGCTTCTCTGGGGCACCGGCTGAAGACGGGGACGATCGTGGACGCGAGCCTCATCGCCGCACCATCCTCGACGAAGAACCGCAAGGGGGAGCGGGACCCGGAGATGCACCAGACGAAGAAGGGCAACCAGTGGTATTTCGGGATGAAGGCACATATCGGTGTAGATGCGCAGTCGGGCTTGACGCACAGCCTGGAGGCGACCTCAGCGAATGTATCGGACGTGGCCACAGCGCACGTTCTGCTGCACGGGGGCGAGACGCAGGTGTGGGGCGACGCGGGCTATCGGGGGGCCGGCAAGCGCGAGGAGAACCGGGAGGCGGCGGTGGACTGGCAGGTGGCGATGAGGCCCGGCCAGCGTCGGCTCCTGGACAAGGCGGGGGCGCAGGAGGCGGCGGAGAGGCGCAAGGCGTCGGTGCGGGCGAAGGGGGAGCATCCGTTCCTGTATGTGAAGCGCCATTTCGGCTATGCGAAGGTGCGCTACCGGGGGTTGGCGAAGAACCGGCAGCGCATCGCCGTGCTGCTCGGGTTGGCCAACCTTCTCATCGCCGGGCGCTATGCTGCCGGCTGAGGCAGGGCCAGTCTGTCCGCCACCGCCGCAAGGCAGGACGGGGCGTTTGGCCCGGTCGTCGAGCGGCGTTCAAAACCCCCTCTTTCGATACGAAAAGACACGGCTGCGCCTGTCGAACGGTTGCCGACCTTTCTCGAACGAACGGAACACGCCCGCGCAAG
>CBDBZY010000034.1:0-31551 GCA_965213685.1 bacterium | reverse complement strand
GCGGCGGATGGCGCTCTCCATCGAGGTGCCCGACCAGGAGATTGGCCCCGTCGCCTCGCACGAGCTGTGGGGCGAGGTGTTCGACCGCCTCGCGGGCCACATCGAGCGAAACCGGACGACCATCGTGTTCGTCCATACAAGGCGGCTCGCCGAGCGCGTCGCCCACCAGCTCACGGCCAGGCTCGGCGAGGGGCGCGCCGCCGCGCATCACGGCTCCTTGTCCCGAAAAATCCGCCTCGACGCCGAGGAGCGGCTCAAGTCGGGCGCGCTGTCCGCCATCGTCGCCACGGCGTCGCTGGAGCTTGGCATCGACGTCGGGCACGTTGACCTCGTCTGCCACCTGGGCGCTCCGAGGGCCATCGCCTCCCTGCTGCAGCGCGTGGGCCGCTCCGGCCACTGGCGGGGCGCGACGCCGCGGGGCGTGGTCTTCCCGCTGACGAGAGACGAGCTTCTCCAGAGCGCCGCCGCCGTGCGCTCGGTGAGGCGGGGCGCGCTCGACGCGGTGATTTTCCCCCGGGCGCCGCTGGACATCCTGGCCCAGCAGATTGTGGCCGAGGTCGCCGCGACGGAGGCGGTGGAGGAGGAGGCGCTCTGGACGCTCGTCCGGCGGGCGCAGCCCTACGCGCGGCTTGCGCGGAGCGCTTTTGAGGATGTGCTCGAGATGCTCTCCGAGGGCGTCTCCACCAGCCGGGGCCGCCGCTCCGCCCATCTGCACAGGGATCGCGTGAACGCCGTTTTGCGGCCCAGGCGCGGTGCGCGGCTCAGCGCCATCACCTCGGGCGGTGCGATTCCGGACACGGCCGACTACGACGTGATCGAGCAGCCCGCCGAGACGTTCGTCGGCAAGGTGAACGAGGATTTCGCCGTGGAGTCGAACGCGGGCGACATTTTTCTGCTCGGCAACCACTCCTGGCGCGTCAAGCGGGTGGAGCGCGACCGCGTTCGGGTGGAGGACGCGAAGGGCCTCCCCCCCAACATCCCCTTCTGGCTGGGCGAGGCGCCCTCGCGCACGGCGGAACTCTCGGAAGCCGTCTCCGACCTTCGGGGCGAACTTGCGCGCCGCCTGGACGCGCCGGAGGAGGCGGTTCGGTGGATGCGGGAGGCGTGCGGACTGTGCGGGGCGGGGGCGGCGCAGCTTCTGGCGTATGCGGGCGAGACGGCGCGGGTTCTGGGGCGCGTGCCCACGCAGGGCGAAATCGTGGCGGAGCGGTTTTTCGACGAGGCGGGCGGGATGCAGCTGGTGATTCACTCCCCCTATGGCGGCCGCGTCAACCGGGCGTGGGGGCATACCCTCAGAAAGCGTTTTTGCCTCACGTTCGACTTCGAGCTCCAGGCCGCCGCGACGGACGACGGCGTCGTGCTCTCGCTCTCCTCCGGGCACAGCTTTCCCCTCGAGGCCATTTTCGGCTTCGCGCGCCTGGCCTCCCTGCGAAAGGACATGCTCCAGTCCGCCCTGCAGTCGCCCATGTTCGCCAACCGCTGGCGCTGGAACGCGGCGCGCGCCCTCGCGCTGCCCCGCTACAGCGGGGGACGCAAGGTGCCGGTCGCGATTCAACGGATGCGCGCGGAGGATTTGCTCGCGGCGGTTTTTCCGGCCCAGCTCGCCTGCCAGGACAACCACCACGGCCCGATAGAGCCGCCCGACCACCCCCTGGTGAACGAGACGGTGGAGAATTGCCTGGCCGAGGCGATGGACATCGGGAATCTGCGCGCCCTCATCGGCGACATCGAGCGCGGGCGGGTCGGCACCTTCGCCGTGGAGACGCCCGCGCCCTCGCCGATGTCCCATGAGATACTGAACGCGAACCCCTACGCCTTCATCGACGACGCCCCGCTCGAGGAGCGCCGCTCGCGCGCCGTGCCGCTCAGGCGCACCCTGCCCGAAGACGCGGCGGATGCCCGTCTGGACCCGGACGTCATCGAGGAGGTGCGCCGGGGGGCCTGGCCGGCTCCGCGCGACGCGGACGAGCTGCACGACGCGCTGCTCTGCCTGTGCGTGCTTCCGGTCGGGGAGGCGGGGGAGTGGGCCGCGTGGGCGGATGCGCTGCGCGCCTGTGGCCGCCTGGCGCGGGCGACGTGGGAGTGGGGAGGCGTCGAGCGGGAGGGCTATGTGCCGGCGGAGCGGATGGCGCTCGTGCGCGCGGCGATTCCGGGGGTTCGCCTCGCACCGGAGGAAATCCCCCTGCGGGCGGGTGCGGCGAAGGCGCCCGCCCGGGAGGAAACCCCAAGCCCGGATGGGGCTGTCCTCGCCCTCCTGCGGGGCTGGATGGCGAGCGTGGGCCCCGTGAGTGCGCGGGAGATTTCCGAGCGCATCGGTCTCGCGTCCTCTGACGTCGAAATCGCCCTGGCCGCCCTAGAGGGCGAGGGGGCGATTTTGCGGGGCCGCTTCGGGAACGCCGCGTCGGGGGGAGAAGCCGAGTGGTGCGACCGCGTTCTGCTGGGCCGCATCCACCGCATGACGCTCGGGAGGCTCCGGCGCGAGATCGCGCCCGCGACGGCGGCGGACTTCATCCGCTATCTGCTGCGCTGGCAGCACGTGCACGAGGAGAGCAGGCTGCACGGGCGCGACGGCGTCCTGGAGGTGATTCGCCAACTGCAGGGACTCGAGCTGCCGGCGCCCGCCTGGGAGGAGTGGGTTCTTCCCGCGCGAATCCAGAACTACGACCCGGCGGACCTGGAGCAACTTTGCCTGTCGGGGGTCGTCGCGTGGGGGCGGCTGCGGCCCGGCGCCGCATCCGAACCGACCGGGGATACGGCGGACGATGCGCGCCCGAGGACGCACCCGAACGCGCGGCCCACGCGCCGGGCGCTCCTGGCCTTTCTGCTCCGGGAGGATATGGGACTGTTTCTGCGCCCCCCCGACGCGAGCGGGGAATGGCGGAGGAGCCTCTCGCGGGGGGCGGTCGAGGTGCTGGATTTTCTGGGAGATCGGGGGGCGTCCTTCCTGGCGGACATCACGGAGGCGACGGGCAGGCTGCGGACGGAGGTCGAGGGGGCGCTCTGGGAGCTGGTGGCGCATGGGCTGGTGACGGGGGGACGGCGTGGCCGGCCTCCGCGCCTTGATCGTGGGCGCGAACGAGAAGAGGAGGGGGGAGCGGCGGCTGCGCGCCCTGCCGGGGGGGAAGGGCGGCGTCCCGCGAGGCGCGGCGGCGGTTCATGCCCGTCGGCCGCTGGTCGCTCTGGGGAGCCGGCGGACGACGCCCACCGGCGGGATGCGGAAGGAAGGCGCGAGGCCCGCGCGCGGGCAGCTGGCTGCGGCGGTATGGCGTCGTGATGCGGGAGCTGGCCGTTCGCGAGTCCCCCGCCCCGCGCTGGCGCGAGATGGCGCAGACGCTCCGGCGCATGGAGGCGAGGGGGGAGGTGCGCGGCGGGCCGCTTCGTCTCGGGCTTCATGGGCGAGCAGTTCGCCCTGCCGGAGGCGGTGGAGGCCCTGCGCGCCGTCCGGCGCATCCCGAAGCGGGGGAAGCCGACCATCGTTCATGCGAGCGACCCGATGAACCTGGCGGGCGTGATCGCCCCGGGCGACAGGGTTTCCATGCGCTCGCGCGACGTCATCCTCTATCGGGACGGTCTCGTGGCCGACAGCGGGCCGCTCGGCGAGGTGCGGAGCCGTCTGGAGAACGAATCGCTCGGTGCGGGAGGGGGGTAGGGACGCGCCCGGGCGGTGTTGATCCCGAAGCCCGTTTGTGGAACCTTGGGATGGCCTGAGGGTTTCATGACGTCTCCTCCGCAAAAAATCCGGAAAAGGCCCGGAGGGATGGGAGACGCGGCGGAGCCCAGGGCGTGAAATCCTTGTTTCTAGCGTCGCGCGGCCCGGGCCGCTTCCGGGCGGGCGGCCCGTTTCCGGAGGGAGTGAGCATGAGCGCATTCGTGGTCGGACACATCGAGATCAAGGACGAGGAAGGGTTCAACAGCTACGCCGAGAAGGGACTCGAGATCGTCGCCTCCGTCGGGGGCGAGTTCGTGATGCGCGGAGAGCTCGCCAGGGTTCTCAACGGCAAGCACGAAAGGAGCACGTTCGTCCTCCTGAAGTTCCCCGACCAGGAGGCGGTGAGCAAATGGTATGACTCGGACGCCTACCAGTCCCTGATTCCCGCCCGCAACGAGGCGGCGGACATCACGTTCCTCTCCTACGACGAGGCGTCATAGGGAGAGTGCGCCATGCGGGGTAAAGTCGTACCGCCGGAGGGGAGGCAACGCGCCGAAACGGTTCACCTCCCCTGAAAGTCGGCCTCCCGTTTCTCCAGAAACGCGGAGGTGCCCTCGGTCTTGTCGGCCGTGGTCATCAGGCAGGCCTGCCCCAGGCGCTCGGCGATCATGCCGGCCTCCGGGCCGAACTTGAGCCCCGCGTGGATGGCGATCTTCGCCATCCGGATCGCCAGCGGGCCCTTGCGCATCATCTTCTGGGCACACGCCCGGGCGGCGTCGAGGAGCCGATCTCCCGGGACGACCTGATTCACGAGCCCGATGCGATGGGCCTCCTCCGCGTCGATGACGTCTCCCGTCAGGATCAGCTCCTTGGCCTTGCCGACGCCCACCAGGGAGGCGAGCCTTTGGGTGCCGCCCGCTCCGGGCATGATGCCGAGGTTCACCTCCGGCTGCCCGAACCTGGCGGTCTCGCTCGCGATGCGGACGTCGCACGCCATCGCCAGTTCGCAGCCGCCGCCCAGGGCGAAGCCGTTCACCGCGGCGATGGTCGGCTTCTCGATGGCCTCCAGCCGCGTCAGCGCCCGCTGGGAGGGGGCGGCAAGCCCGTCGAGGAGGTTTCGCTCCCTGATTTGGGCGATGTCGGAGCCGGCGGCGAAGCATTTCTCCCCCGCCCCCGTGATGATGACGACCTGAACCTCCCCGTCGGATTCCAGCCCCTTCGCCGTGGCGTCCAACTCGCGCCAGGTCCGGGGGTCGAGCGCGTTGCGCTTCTCGGGTCGGTTGATGGTGAGCAGCGCGATTCCCGCTGCTTTCTCGACCAGCAGATTCTCGTGTGGCATTTCATGCGGCTCCTTCTGGGCGGATGCTTCTCGATGAACCCTCCATGGAGGAGGAGAGACCGGGGCGGGGATGCGGTGGGAAGATAGCCCATGCGGCGAAATCCGTCACCTGGCCCCGCGCGATGGGAGATAGGGGCGATTTTTTGTGAAAATTTGAAAAAATTCTTGCGCCGACTCCCGCGGCCATCCGGGAAATGGAAATAAACCCATAAAAATCAACGGGTTTGTATGTTCGCTCCCTTGTTAGCAGCATCACGGGTTGAGTGCTAATTTCGCTTGACAACCATTTCCCCTTTCTTTATATATCCGCATCAGGGAGCCGGGCGGGAGGAAGGGCGCACGCATATGACCCCGAGGTGACGGGCTGCAGAAAGCGTTCATCATCTTCCTTCCCGTCAGGCCGTCGGCTGCGTGGCGGCGTTTCTTTTTTTCACTTTTCACAAAGGAGGGAGACACTGATGGAAAGCGCGAGAACCAAGATAAAACCTCTTCAGGATCGCATTTTGGTGAAGCGTCTGGACGTGGAAGAGGAGCAGATTGGCGGAATCATCATCCCTGATTCCGCAAAGGAGAAGCCCCAGGAGGGCGAAGTCGTGGCTGTGGGCCCCGGCAAGGTGACCGACGACGGGAAAAGACAGTCCCTCGAAGTGGGCGAGGGCGACAGGATTCTTTTCGCCAAGTATGCGGGCACCGAGGTGAAGTCCGAGGGCGAGGAGTATCTGATCATGCGGGAAGACGACGTGCTGGCGGTCATTAACTAGCCGGTTGGCCAACAAACCAGGGAGTATCACGCAAATGTCAAAAATTATTCTGTTTAACGAAGAGGCCCGCTCGAAAATCAAGCGTGGCGTGGATCAGCTGGCCGACGCCGTGAAGGTGACGCTCGGCCCCCGGGGCCGCAACGTGGTGATCGACAAGAAGTTCGGCTCCCCCGCCTCGACGAAAGACGGCGTGACGGTCGCCAAGGAAGTGGAGCTCGAGGATCAGTTCGAGAACATGGGCGCGCAGATAGTCAACGAGGTGGCGAGCAAGACCTCCGACGTTGCGGGAGACGGCACCACGACGGCGACGGTGCTGGCCCAGTCCCTTTTCCAGGAAGGTCTGCGCAACGTAACGGCCGGAGCCAATCCCATCGACTTGAAGCGCGGCATCGACATCGGCGTCGAGAAGGTGGTGGAGGAGCTGCAGAAACTCTCCGAGCCCGTTCGCGACAAGAAGGAGATCGCGCAGGTGGGCACCATCTCGGCCAACAACGATCCGACGATTGGCGACCTCATCGCCGAGGCGATGGACAAGGTCGGCAAGGACGGCGTCATCACCGTCGAGGAAGCCAAGTCCATGGAGACTTCGCTCGACATCGTCGAGGGCATGCAGTTCGACAGGGGATATCTGAGCCCCTACTTCGTGACGAATCCGGATCGCATGGAAGCCGTCCTGGAAGACCCGTATATCCTCTTCCACGAGAAGAAAATCTCCAACATGCGCGATCTGCTGCCGCTGCTGGAGAAAATCGCGAAAATGAGCCGTCCGCTTCTCATCGTCGCCGAAGACATCGAGGGCGAGGCGCTGGCGACGCTGGTGGTGAACAAGCTGCGCGGCACGCTCAACTGCTCGGCGGTGAAGGCTCCCGGCTTCGGCGATCGCCGCAAGGCCATGCTCGAGGACATGGCGATTCTGACGGGCGGCAAGATGTTGAGCGAGGATTTGGGGATCAAGCTCGAGAACGTCGCCGTGGACGACCTCGGCGAGGCGAAGCGCGTCACCATCGACAAGGACAACACGACCATCGTCGAGGGGAAGGGCAAGGCCAAGGATATCGAGGGCCGCGTCAAGCAGATTCGCAACCAGATCGAGGAGACCACGAGCGACTATGATCGCGAGAAGCTGCAGGAGCGTCTGGCGAAGCTGGTCGGCGGCGTTGCGGTGATCAACGTGGGCGCCGCCACGGAATCCGAGATGAAAGAGAAGAAAGCCCGCGTGGAGGATGCCCTGAACGCGACGCGCGCGGCTGTGGAAGAGGGCGTCGTGGCCGGCGGCGGCGTCGCCCTGCTTCGCACCCAGGCGTCCCTCGGAGGCCTTCAGACGGAAGGGGATCAGCAGGTGGGCATCGACATCCTCTCTCGCGCCCTCGAGGCTCCGATGCGCGAAATCGCGAACAACGCGGGCGCGGAGGGCTCCCTGATCGTTCAGCACGTGAAGGGCGAGGAGGGCAACAAAGGCTATAACGCGGCGACGGATGACTATGAGGATCTCGTCGAGGCGGGAATCATCGACCCGACCAAGGTCACCCGCTCCGCTCTTCAGAACGCCGCTTCGGTGGCGGGTCTGATGCTCACGACCGAATGCATCATCAGCGACAAGCCCGAGGAGAATGCGGGTGCCGCCGGCATGCCTCCGGGCGGCATGCCTCCGGGCGGCATGGGCGGCATGATGTAGGTTGTTCCTTTTCACGCTGCAAGGGAGGGGGGGCTCTCAGAGAGGGGCCCCCCTCTTTCTCTTTCCCCTTGCGCCCTGGGCGCGAGCGTCATTTTGATGCCTGGCGCGTTCCTGGGCGGATCGGGCGGGCGTTCTCTGGCGCGCCTGCTATCGCTGGTCTAGCAAACCTCGGGAGTGGCGTAATGCTTGATTCTGCGCTTGATTATTCAATTATTGCGCTATTCGCTTCCGTTGCGCTGTTGCTGTTGGGGTTTGTGTAGGGGATGTCCCAAATAGTGGGCGCGCTGGTTGCGATTGTGCGCTTGCGCCCGCAACGCCTGCTTCCTTATTTGGCGCGCTTCGCCCGCGCAAGGCCCTTCCTGACGGTTTTCCTTACGCCCTTCGTGCTTCTGCTTGCGCTGATCTGTTATGGCTTGCTGGCTTATACGGGAATTATCCCGGGCGGGCTTGCGCAATGATGCGAACGCCTGAAAGCGCGCAATCTACTACGCGCCGGCGGGCTTGAAACGCGCCTGCCCTGCCCGCTGCTGGCTGTGCTTTGGCGGTCTCCCGATCCGCGCGCCCGCGTTCGCGGGCCCCCTGGCTGTGTCCTGGCGCCCGCGCCCTGACAGGCTGCTCTCGCCTGGCGGGACATACCTCGCAAGCGTCATATGCGCGTTCTGCGCTGCGGACGAATGGCGTGCCTTGGGCGCGTTTCTTGGGCGGTCGCTGCCCATAGCCCACACATTCGGGCGTCCTTCCTCCTTTGGTTTTACGCTGGCGTGCGGGATGGTCATACGGCGCGCGCCGATCTCAATTCTCAAGGACGGCGGAAAGCATACAATCCGCATTCAAACCAAGGGCTGGCGCGAAGTCTCGCAAAGCAAAGAACATATTGAATACCGCGCCCTCGAGATGATGCCCGCCCTTGATATACATTGCGAAAAACGCTGGCAAAGGAAACGCCTGAAGGTCTGGCGTCTGGTCGTTCGCGGTCGCGCCCTGCCCTGCGCGCGCGGGGGGATGAAGTCTTTTTTGCGGGAACGCGCGCCTCCGGGCGTCTTGAAGCGAGGTTGCGCGTCACATAAAATCAACGCACGCGGGGAGTTTCGGGGCACTCCCGCCGCTGGTTCGCCTTGCGCACGCGCAGGCGACGACGGGGAGCGGGCAGAGGGGGACATATGGCGAGGAATGCGTCGGAAAAGCGCCGCTTCCCCCTTTTCCTGGCCTCGTTGTTTCTGCACTTGCTCGTCTTGGCGGCGTTGAGCCATGAGTACGTCCTTCCCGAGCGGACGCGGGCGAGCCGCCCTCCGAGGTTTCGCCTTGTATCCGTCGAATCGCCCAGGGAGCTGCTTCCGCCGAATCCGGAAAGCCGGTTCCTGTCGGACGCCAACCGAAGGGAAAGCGGCTCCGGCAAGCCTGGCGAGAGACCGCGCCTGAAGCGCGAACGCGAAGATCGGCTCCCATCCCGCCGGGGCGCGCCTGTTCCCCAGGCCGCGTCGCCAGCCCTCCCCTCCCAAGCACCGCCTCCCGTCCCGCTTGCGCCGCCGAGGCCGGAGAGGACGGCCGAACCCGGGGAGGAGCCGAAACCGCCGCGGATAGAAACGACGCGCCCGCCCCCGCCCGCGATTCTGGAGGATGCGCCGGCCCCTCCTCCCGCCGAGGCGCCGGAGCCCGGGGACAGGGAGGCGGCGCCGCCGGCAGCTCCCCGGGCGCCAAAGCAGTTGGAGCCGAAAGTAGCGGAAAAACCGGAAAAAATGAGGGGGGGAAAGCCCCCGGAAACATCGCGCGAGAAGCGGCCCTCTCCCCCTGGGCCGGTAAAAGCGGCGGGATCGGGCGCAGAGGAGGGGGCGCGCCGTCTGGCGGAGAAGCGGGAACCCCCCGGGCCGGCGGAGGCGGCGGGACGCGCGCCGGCGTCCGTCCCTGCGCCGAAAAGCCCATCGCCCGCTGCCGGAGGAGAAGAGATGCCCCCCGAGCGCGCGCCCGGGGCGGTTCCCGAAACCGGCGGGAGGAGAGCCGCGCCCAAGCCATTCGTGAAAGGGCGTGCCGGGCCTGTGCCGAGGAAACGGGAGCGGAGGCGAGTCGCTAAGAAAGTGGACGCCTGGAAAAAACGGGGGAGGAAGAAGATGAAGGAGGTGGCCGCGCTGAAATCGCCCCCCTCGGCCGACTCTGCCGCGTCGCCCCCGGCCGACTCCGCCGCAGGACCCGTTGGCGATGTTTCGGGCGAAGCCCCGGCCCAAAGGCAGGCCCGCCGCGCCGGTTCTCGCCCTCTCGGATGAGGCGGCGGATCGAATCGCAAAGCAAAGTTTGCTGGACAAGGAGCGGGAGAAAGAGGCGGCGGGGGAGGCCATCTCGCTCGATACGCGCGATTTTCGGTATGCTTCGTATTTTGCCCACATCAAACGGAGAATCCAGAACGAATGGATATGGCCTGCGGAGGCGCAAAAGTACGGGGGAAGTCTGTTGTTGCGTTTTGCGTTGAGGGAGAACGGGACTTTGCAGGAGGTGCGTCTGCTGCGGTCGGCGGGGGTTCGCATTCTGGATGATTTGGCGATGGCCGCCGTCACCAAGGCGGCGCCGTTCAATCCGTTTCCTCCGGGGATTGCGCGCAAGCCGATACAGGCGACGTTCACGTATGAGCGTCGATAGCGGCCACGTTTGCGCATGACGGAACCGGGGGGCGGGCGCGTCTTTTCCCGTCCATGTGAATTGGTTGACACCGGAGAACGCTGATTTTAGGATTCTTCTCCTTGATGTGAAACAATCGATGAGAGGGTGGTTCCTTGTCCGAGTCCGCGCCCCGCTTGAGCAAGCAGATTGAGGATTATCTGAAAAATATCTTCAAGCTCCAGCAGGAGGCGTCTCCCGTCTCGACGAGAGCCATCGCCGAGTGCATGGAGGTGTCGGCGGCGTCGGTGACGAGCATGTTCAAGAAGCTCCACCATCTGGGTCTGCTCGCATATACGCCGTATAAGGGGGTTGTTCTCAGCAGAAAAGGGGAGAAGGTCGCTCTGGAAATCATCAGGCATCACCGGTTGCTCGAGTTGTATCTCAACCAGAAGATGGGCATTGACTGGGACAAGGTGGATGTGGAGGCGGAAGAGCTGGAGCACGTGTTGAGCGATGAGCTGGAGGCCATTCTGGACAAGGCGCTAGGCTATCCTACCCTGGACCCCCACGGCGATCCGATTCCCGCAAAAGACGGCACCATGATCGACACGAAAGAAATCGTTCTCGTCGCTCTCGAGGCGGGCCGGGCCACAAAAATCACGCGCGTCCTGCAGGATGACCCGAATGTCTTGCGATACCTGGGCAAACTCGGTTTCTTCCCGGAAGTGCCCATCGAAGTCATAGAGCAATCGCCTCTCGCCGGCACGGTGAGGCTGCTGGTGAATGGCGATGAGCACGTGTTGGGCCGCGATATCGCTTCCCGGATTTTCGCGCTCAACGAATAGGCCCATCCGCCCATCGCAGCCCCCGCCGTGAAAGTTTCGGGACTCTTCATTATTTGGGAGAAAACATGCCTGCGGAAAAGAAAACAACCGGGGAAACGACTCCCCCAGAAGATTTTGACCACCGCTTCCGCGCGATCCATGACAAAGACGTCGAGTGGCGCGAGGACGTGACCACCGACCTCCTCACCTTGCCGAAAGGGGTGAAGGTGAAGATTTTCGCCCACGACCCGGTGATGAAGCGCATCGACATGAAGGTGAAATTTCCCAAGGGCTACGTGGAGCCCCGGCATACGCACAAGAGCTGGCACTCCATTTTGGTGACCCAGGGCAGGATGTGCGTGGCGGGCAAGGATTTGCGGCCGGGCGATTATGTTTTCGGGTGGGATTTGCCGCATGGCCCTTATGAGTACCCCGACGGGTGCGAGGTGTTCGTCGTGTTCATGGGCGATGGCACGCAGCACGTCTGGGAGGAGGATGCGCTGCTCCAGCACGAACTGGAATGGGAGGCGAGGACGGCTGAGGGCAAAAAAGCCGTGGCCGAGGGAGATATGGCCAGAAAGCGAGCGTTGGAGGAGAAAAGAGCCGCGTCCCGGGAAAAAGCGGGGCGCGCGAAATAATGACGCTGCGGCGGATTTCGGTGATAGGCGCGGGCGCCTGGGGGACGGCGCTGGCGGATTTGCTTTCCGCCGCCGGCCATGAGGTCGCGCTGTGGGTTTTTGAGGCGGACCTTTGCGCTCGCATGGCGTCGCGCCGTGAAAATCCGATGTATCTGCCGGGCGTCCCCCCTCCATGAAAACTTGCGCTTCACGTCCGATTTGGCGGAGGCGGCCTCGGCGGGCCAGGACATTCTCGTGAGCGTGATGCCGAGCCACGTGGTGCGGGGGGTGTGGACGCGGCTGGCGCCCTCGGTGCACGAGGGGGGCGATCCTCGCGAGCGCGACCAAGGGCGTGGAGGAGAATACCCTGTGCCTGCCCACCCGGATTATCTCCGAGTGCGTCCGTGCGGCGGGCAGGGAGCGGGGCGCGCTCGCTTGCCTCTCGGGACCTACGTTCGCCCGCGAGCTCGCGGAAAGAAAGCCCACGGCCATCACGGCGGCGTCGGAGGACTCCGATGCGGCGCAGGTGATTCAGGAGGCGTTTTCCGTCCCCCATTTCCGGGTGTACACGGGCGCGGACCCCACCGGCGCGCAGCTGGGCGGGGCGCTCAAGAACGTCATCGCCGTGGCGGCGGGCGTCTCCGACGGCATGGAGCTTGGCCATAACGCGCGGACGGCGCTCATCGTGCGCGGCCTGGCGGAAATCACGCGCCTCGGCCTGGCGATGGGCGCGAAGGCCGAGACGTTCGCAGGCCTCGCGGGAATGGGAGACCTGGTGCTCACGTGCACGGGCGATTTGAGCAGAAACAGGACCGTGGGCCTGCGGCTGGGCAGAGGCGAGCCGTTGGAGAAAATCCTGGCGTCCATGACGGCCGTCGCCGAGGGGGTGTCCACGGCCCCCGCCGCCGTGGGGCTGGCGGATGCGTTTGGCGTGGATATGCCCCTGTGCCGGGAGGTCAACGCCATATTGTTTGATGGCCGCAACACAGAAGATGCGTTGGCCTCCCTGATGTCAAGGCCGCCGAAGGCCGAGCGGCCATAGCGAACGTCCGGCTTCCCGTCCGCGCACACCCGCCATTCGCCCCCCCTCCCCTCCCGTGGCGACGGGCCACGCCGACCCCGGAGAGATTTCCGGCTCGTCTGGCCCGCGAGCGCCTCGCCTCTGATGCCCCCGCGCGCCTCGCGGCGGCCTTTCGTTGTGGATGGGCCGCGGGGAGGGCTATGATTTCCGGTGCGGACGCGAAACGTCGAGAGCGCATATGATAGCTATGTTGTACCGGCCTCTGGCCTGGATGGCCGCCGCGTTTCTTCTGCCCGCCTGCTGGGCGGCGGCCCCTCTCGTTCTGCCGGATGCTCCCGGCCGCTTTTCTCCCGGAGGGGGCGGGCGCCCACCCGCGCCTTCCCGCACCGGAGGGCTGGGCCTTCCTCCTGGGGGCCGCGGCGTATGTCGTCTGGCATCGATTCTGGCCGCCCGCGTTTCTCTACGCTTTCGCGCATGAGTTCACGCATCTCGTGTTTGCCCTGCTCTCGGGAAAGAGGGTGAGCCGCTTTGAGGTGGCGCGCGGGAGCGGGAAGGTGGCCCTGAGCGGCACGAACCCCCTCATCACCCTGGCGCCCTATTTTTTCCCTCTTTTGACGGTGGTGGTGTTGATTCTGGGCACGCTGATCGGCTGGGGGTTCGGCCACCGGCAGATTCGTTGGGCGACGGCGTTTTTCTCCGGCCTGACGCTCTGCCTGCACGTGCTCATGACTCTCCGCGCCCTGGGCGCCTCCCAGCCCGACATCGCGCGCGGCGGGCGCGTTTTCTCCCTGGCGCTCATCTTTTTCGGGGGCATGGTTTTTGTGGGCGGCGCGGCGCTCGCCGCGACGGGGGGCTGGGGCGCGGCGGTTTCCTACGGCAAGTCCATTCTGGCGGAGAGAGTTGGGGGGCGTATGCGTTTTTCTTTGGCTGGATGGGGCGGATCCTGCTGGACGGGCTCCTGAGCGCATGGCTTTCGTGACGCGATGCCGGGCTTGCCGGCTCGTTTTCTCTCTCGTCCTGATTTCGGGTTGCGCCTATGGCGTTTCCGGGACGCAGGGCGTCTCCAGGCCGGAGAAAATACGGACGCTTCAGCGCATCGCCATCGCCCCGTTTCGGTATTCGAGCGATTGGACGGGGCTTTTCCGCGACATCTACAGGAGAGCGGGCCTGAAAGTCCCCGAAGGCAGGAAGATCGAGTCGATAGAGGGAACGTTCTTGATTCGCGACGCCATCGCCGCCAAAGGCTATGAAGCCGTTGCGTTGCGAGGAGAATGGAAGGGCGGCGCGTTGGGCGATTCGCCGCGCCCGGGAGGCAAGGTGCCGAAAGCCCTTCTGCGTTCGCTCAGAGACGCCGGTGCGGGAGCCGTCATGCTCGCGGGGGGCGGCCGCCGGTGTGGCGACGTGGACTCGTGCGCGGCGACGGTGCGCGTCCTTCTGCTCGATGTCGGCACCGGGGAGGAGTTGTGGAGGTCGGAGGGCCGCGCAGCCACGGTACTTTCCCAGGGGGATGAGATGAGAGCCGCCGTCCAGGGTGCGTTCGCAGCGTTCCCCGACAAGGCGTCCCGCTCCAGGTAAAAACGGGAGATTCCGCCCGGACTCATGACGGCGCGCCGTGACAATTTGTCACGCTCCGCATCCCGCATATGACAAAATGACAATTCCATCTTTGCTGTGTCCTTCTATCTTGTTGATATAAAAGGGGTTGTCAATTCAAGCAAAATGGCACGGCGTTTGCTTCCTTTGTGAGGAGCGCTGGTCAGGGCGTTCATAGGCGGCACGACCTGGTCGGCCGGCGCGAGGAGTCGCTGATTGGGTCGGCGCTCCTCCGCCACGCCATCATACCCCTCGCACGCATCCTCCCCGCGAGAACCTCCTCCCCGCAAGGGGGGGAGATTTTTTTTGGGGCTCGATTTTCGTCGACGCCATGCCCCCCGCGCGGTTTTCAATCGCACCATGTTGGGTTATGGTGAATCCCGCATGGGAGCTACGCGGCGTCTACGAGGCGTTGGGAATTCGCACATTCCAGAAATGAGGGATCAAACATGGCTACGGACAAGGTGCGCCTCGCCTCTATCGGGCTTGGCTGGTGGGCCGGCGTTTTGGCGGATGCGTTGAATCGGAGTGGTTCCGGCGAGGTGGTTGCGGGCTTCGCGCGCAGTGAGGACGCCCGCAAGGCGTTCGCCGAGAAATACGGTTGCCGGGCGGCGGCCAGCCTGGATGACATATGGAAGGACCCGGAGGTGGACGGCGTCCTCATCGCGACGCCTCACTCCACGCATCTCGACATCATCTCCCAGGCGGCGTCGGCCGGCAAGCACGTGTTTGTCGAAAAGCCGCTTACCCTGACCGCCGATGAGGCGAAAAAGGCGGTGGAGGCGACCTCGGGTGCGAACGTAACCCTGCAGGTGGGGCATCACCGTCGCCGGTTCGGTGCGAACCGGAAGATTCGGGAGATGATCGACAGCGGCGCGTTGGGGATGCTGCACCAGGTGGAGGCCAACCTCTCGCTTCCCATGGGATTCGCGCCCAAGCAGGGCTGGCGCAATGACGCCGAGGAGTGTCCGGCGGGCTCGATGACGGGCCTTGGCGTCCACATGGTCGATAACTTGCAGTATCTGGCCGGCGCCGCAAAAAGGGTGTGCGCGTTCAGCAAAAAATTGCTGGGGAAAACGAATCTCGACGACATGACGAGCATCATCATCGAATATGAAAGCGGCCCGTTGGGCTATATCGGAACCTCTTTCGTGGTCCCCAAAATCTGCGATACGGCGGCCTTCGGCACGCAGATGCGGGCCTACAGCGTCGAGGAGGGCGCGAAGCTGTATGTGGCCAAGGCGGGCGAGGAGGCGCGGAGCGAGGTCGACGTCGTGGGCGGCGACGCCCTGGCGGATGAGATGGATGAGTTTTGCAGATGCATCCGGGGAGAGGCGACTCCCGAAACGGGCGGGCCGGAGGGGCTCGAGGTCGTCTCCGTGCTGGAGGCGGTTGTGAGGAGCGCGAACACGGGGCAGGTGGTGGAGGTGGCGTCCGTTCGCGGGTAGTTTTCGGGGTGTTGCCTGGAGGGAATGATGGCTCGGATGACGCATGTCGGCACGTCGCCGACAAAAGACGACGCCTTGGCGAAGGTCGTCGGCGATACCGTGTATGGCGATGATTTCCATATGCCCGGCGAGATTTACGGGAAGGTCGTTCGCGCGTCGATGACGCCGGCGAAAATCAAGAAGATAGACGCGAGCAAGGCCCTCGCGCTGCCAGGCGTGCATTGTGTCTTGAGTGCGAAGGACATTCCGGGGAAAAACGCCGGGCGGTATCCGGATTTTCCGGTCCTCGCCGAGGACGTCGTCGTGGACATCGGCGATGCGGTAGCCCTCGTGGCTGCGGATACCCGGGACCTGGCGGAGGAGGCGGCCGCACTCGTCGACGTCGCGTATGAGCCGATGCCCGGTGCGTACGACTTCACCTCCCTGGAGGAGGGGGAGGTGGTCTGCGACTGGAAAACGGAGAAGGGAGACGTGGCCGCCGGCTTCGAGGCGGCGGACGTGATCGTGGAGAACGCCTATTTTTCCGCCTGCCTCGACCATGCGTTCATCGAGCCGGAAGGCGGGGTGGCCTGGGTGGACGAGCGCGGCGTGGTGAACATCCGCGTGCCCACCCAGATGATAGAGAACTACCAGAACGTGGCGCGGACGCTGGACCTGCCGCTGAGCCGCGTTCGATATGAATGCCCGATGCTGGGCGGGGCCTTCGGCGGGAAGGAGCACCCGCTCCTGGGCGCCTTCATGGCGTTGCTGGCCATCCGGACGGGACGGCCCGTGCGCATGGCCTATTCGCGCGAAGAGACCATGGACAGCGGCAGCAAGAAGCATCCCTTCCTGATGCGCTACAAGACCGGGGCCACGAAAGAGGGAAAGCTCACCGCGATAGAGGTGGACATCATCGGCGATGCGGGCGGATATGCGGCCAACAGCAAGGGACTGCTTCTGGGTGCGCTCGTCGTGAGCGGCGGGCCCTACGAGATTCCGAACGCGAGGGGCCGTTCCCGCGCGGTGCGGACGAACAACCCCTTCACCGAGGCGATGCGCGGGGTGGGGGCGAACCAGGTGTGTTTCGCCTACGAGGCGCAGATGGATGCGCTGGCGGACCGTCTGAGGATGTGCCCCCTGGAGTTTCGCGAGAGGAATTTCATCACAAAGGGCGCGACCCTCATGCAAAACCAGCCCGTGCCCTCGCGGGTGATGTTGCCCGAGCTGACCGAGGCGATCAAGGCGCTCATCGGCCGCCCGGCGGGCCGCGCCCCGGAGAAAGACCACGGCCCCTGGCGCGCCGGCGTCGGGGTCGTCGCGAATGTGGGCGGCTATGGGAGGCCCCGCAACGAGGGCGAGGTGTATGTGTCCATCGACGCCGACGGCAGCGTGAGCGTGCGCACGGGTGCCTCCGACGTCGGTGCGGGCCAGACGCAGACGAATCGCCAGATCGCGGCGGAGGCCCTGGGCGTCCGTCTGGAGGACGTGACGGTGACGATGTCGGACTCGCACGTCACCCCGCTCGTGGGGGTGACGGCCGGCAGCCGGCAGACGATGATTTCGGGGGGCTCCTGCTACCGGGCGGCGGCCGAGCTGCGGGACAGGGTGCTGCGGGGGGCCGCCGAGCTGCTCGAGGTCGCGCCGGAGGATTTGGACGTTGGCGACGGAAGGGTTTTCGTCAAGGCCGCCGAGGAGCGCGGCGTTGATTTCGTCGAGGCCGTGGCCCACTGCAAGAAGATGGGGGTCGACCTGCACACGGTGGGCAAGATGAAGATAGGCGTCCACGAGTTCGAGGGGAATGAGCAATATGGCGACGCCGGCGGCTGGATGGATTACGTGTTTGGCGTGCACGCCGCAGAGGCGGAGGTGAACGTCGAGACGGGCGAGCTTCGCGTGCTCAACTACTGGTCGGGCCATGACGTCGGCCAGGCCATCAACGTGCAGCACGTGGAGGGGCAGTTCGAGGGCGGCGCGATGATGGGCGTTGGCCACGCCCTGTCCGAGGAGGTGCTCACGCAAAAAGGCGCGCTGCTCAACAACGAGTTTCACGGATACCTCATTCCCACCTCGGTCGATACGCCCGAGTGGGACAACGTCATATTCGAATCCGGCGAGGGGCTCGGGCCTTACGGGGCCAAGGGAATCGGCGAGCCGCCCTGCACGGCGGCGGCCGCGGCGGTGGCCTGCGCGGTTGGCCAGGCGATCGGCGCGCGCATCACGCGCATACCCATCACCCCCGATCATGTCATGGAGGCGCTGGGCCGTCTCCGGGGGAATGGCGCGCGCGGCTAGGCGAACGCGCCGCACAGCGCCTCTCGCCACAGGAAACGCCCCGGGGGGTTCGTCGCGGGGCGTTTTTTGATCGCGCGCTGCGGCGAGAGACGAGGGGTCAGCCGCCCTCCCCGGTCCGGCCGCCGCCGGGTGCGAGCGGGGAGGGCTTCTCTGCGGGTCGCCCGGAGGCGGCGTCAAAAATCCGTTGCGCCGCGTTTTCCTTTCCCTGATAGGATACGGGAAGCGCCCGCCCTTACGGGAAAATGACTATGCTCTCGCCGTTGGACTGGTCGTTCATCCTCGCGTACATCGCGTTGGCCATGGGCGTCGGGGCGCTGACCTCCCGATCCGCCTCGAGAAGCCTGGCTTCCTATTTTGTGGCCGAGCGCAGCCTCCCCTGGTGGTGGATAGGAACCTCCATGGTGGCGACGACGTTCGCGTCGGATACGCCTCTCGTCGTGGCCGGCATCGTCGCCAATCGGGGCATTTCCGGAAACTGGTTCTGGTGGGCCTGGGTCATCGGGAACGTAGGCGTCGCGGTCTTCTTCGCCCCCTTGTGGCGAAAGGCGGGCGTGGTGACGGACGCCGAACTCCTGGAGCTGCGATACGGGAGCGGCCCCGGGTCTTTTTTGCGGGGCTTCAAGGCCGTCTACGCCTCCCTCGTCGTGAATTTGATCGTCCTGGGCTGGGTGTTTCGCGCCATGGCGAAGATAGCGAATCCGTTTTTGCGGTGGGAGGAGGTTCTGCCTCCCGGGCTGTGGGCGGCCGTGGAGAGAAGCTGGCCCGCCGCCCTGACGATGGGGAGCGTCAACGAGAGCCTCACCGTCGTTCTGCTCGTCGCCATGATAGCGGCCTACTCGAGTGCGGGCGGGATTCGCGGGGTGATGCTCACCGATCTGTTCCAGTTCGTCATCGCACTGGCCGGGAGCTGCCTGTTCGCCTGGTATGCCGTGGACGCCGTGGGCGGGCTATCCGGCATCGGCGCGAGGCTGCAGGAGATATACGGCGCGAAGGGCGCGGCGGACATCCTCTCCTTTTTGCCGCCCGAGGGCGTGGCGTGGGCGGGGGCGCAGGTCATCCTCATCTACCTGTTCGTCGTCTGGTGGGCGCACAACAACGCGGACGGGGGAGGCTACATCGGCCAAAGGCTGGTCTCGGCGCGGACGCCCAGGGACGCCCAGGCGGGCGCTTTCTGGTTCACGGTGGGAAATTACGTCCTGAGGCCCTGGCCCTGGATACTCGTCGGCCTGGTGAGCCTGATTCTGGTGCCAAGGGGGATGGACGCCCTGCCCGGCACGATGGAGGCCAGGATACTGGCGGATCGGGAGGCGGCGTATCCCCTCCTGATGGGACATCTCCTGCCGGCGGGAGTCCTGGGCCTGGCGATTGCGGGCCTTTTGGGCGCGTTCATGAGCACGGTGGACACGCACCTGAACTGGGGCGCGAGCTATCTCGTCAACGACGTGTATGCGCGCTTTGTCCGCAGGGGCGCCAGGGAGCGGGAGGTCATCATCGCCAGCCGCATCGGCGTTCTGGTGATGTCGGTCGGCGCGTTTGCCGTGGCGTCCAGGATCAGCAGCCTGGAGTGGGCGTGGAAGTTCAACGTGTCCTTAGGAGCCGGCCTCGGCCTTCCGGTGATCCTGCGCTGGTTGTGGTGGCGGACGAACGCCTGGACGGAAATCGCGGGGATGCTGGCCGCGGGCGCGACGGCCGTTGTGCTGCACGCAGGAGAGGAGCCGCCGTCGTTTCCCGTGCTGCTGGCCGCAGAGGCGGGCGTCGGCTTTCTGGCGATGCTGGCGGCGACTTTTCTTTCCAGACCCGTCCGGGCGGACGTGCTGAGAAATTTCTGGGAAAAGGTGCGGCCGCCGGGCGCCTGGGGCCGGGTGCGCGGTGCGGACGGGCGCGCGGCACCGGTGCTCGCGCTCGTCGGCCTGTGGGTCGCCCTGAGCCTGTTTGTCTTCTCCGCGATGTTCCTGCTGGGCGCGATGCTTGTCGGCACATGGACGCAGGCGAGCGGGCTCGCGCTGCTGCTGGGCTTCTCCCTTTGCGCGGCCTGGAGAATCGAGAGGCGATGCGGGTATGGCATCCTGTTCGTATGACGCGCGCCGTATGAAAAAGCCGGAACGCCAGGGGGCCCCGGCGATTCGCTCCGGGGGCCCCTGGCGCGGAATGGTTTTCGTGATTATTCGTCCACTTCCTCGAACTCGGCCGTGTATTCCACGGCGATCCCGCGCTGCACGCTCTGGCTGGCCGGGCAGCCCTTCTCATGCACGGCGAGTGCGCGTTCGGCGTCTTCGCGCTTTCCTTTCGGGATTCTGCATTTGTAGCGCACCTTGATCTTGGTGACCAGCGCCATGCCGTCCACGTTCTCGATGACGCCCTCGACTTCCGCCACCAGGTTGTCTGGGCTGCTCTTGATTCCGCGCGCATCCAGCGCGCCTCCCATGTTGCCCGTCAGTCAGCCGGCGACGGCGGCCGCCAGGTGATCGAGCGTGGCCGGCCGCTCCTCTACGGGTTCCGCCTTGTAGAAATTCTTGATCCCTCCGTGGATGCCGTAGGGGACCGGCTCCTCGGGGAACGCGTCGAAATATGCGGTCTTCATCCCCCTGCCCGGCTCCTTCACGACGCGGGCCCTGGTGACGTGAATCACTTCGCTCATGAACGTTCTCCTTCGGAAAATGAGGTTTCCGGAAGCCCTCCCGGATGATGGGTGCGGCCCTGAGAATAGCACACCCGGACGGGTTGGGGGCAGGCGCCGCGCCCTGCCGGAAGGCTGCGGGCTAGGTGATGACGAATATGGTGCCCGTCACGGTGAGCAACGCGCCGAAAGCGAGGCGGGGGGTGATGTTCTCCGCCTCCCGCATGAAGAACCAGCCGAGGAGGATGACGACGAGCGGCTGGAGGGAGACGATGGCCGTCACGCGCACGGCCATGGCGTGTATGAACGCGAAATTGTAAAACGGCACCGCGACGGTTTGGCACAGGCCGGCGGCGAGAAGCCACGGCCAGGATGCGGAGGGAATGGTGCCCTGCGCCTCTTCGCCCTTGCTGAACAGGACGATGAGATGGGTCGTCATGGCGCCGACCCAGAGCGCGACGGAGGCGGTGGCGAGCGGGTGGAGGTGCAGGGACGCTTTCTTGAAGAACACGGCGGACACCCCCCAGAGGATCGACGTGACGCCCGCCGAGACCCAGCCGAACAGCCTCCACTCGGTGCCGCGGGAATCCGGTTGCGCGGGCCGGCCTGGCTCCGCCTGGACGATCAACTGTATCCCGGCGAGGAGAATCAAAAGGCCGATGATGATGGAGACGGTGGGCGCCTCCCCCAGAACGACGGCGGCGGCCATCGCCGTGACGACGGGATAGGTCATGGCGATGGGTATGGAGCGGTTCGGCCCGATTCGGTGGATGGAGCGGTAGAAAAAGGAGCGCGACACGCCAATGTGGAGAAATCCCGCCAGTGCGCTGAAAAGGAGGGTGGGCGCGCCCGCGTTCAGGAAGTCGTCCATGGGCGCGAAATAGAGGGCGACGGGCGTGACGAGCGCCGCGTTGATCGTGGTTACGGCGGAGGTGACCTTGAGAACGGGAGCGTCCGCGAGCGCCATCTTGATGAAATAGGCGAACGCCGCCCAGGAGAGGGAGGCCACCGAGGCCAGCAGCACGCCGTAGGCGTTGGATTCGACGTTCACGGGAGGCGGGCCATGGGGGCGCCCCCGCCGCGGGCGGGGTGTCGATGTGTGGACAAGGGGGGGTTATTTTTCAGGGTTCACGCAAAGCACGGCGCGCCAATAGTCAAAGATGTTGACGCGCTCCTGGCGCTTGAGAATGAGGTTGTTCGCCTCGAGCAACGGTTCGAGATCCAGGGTGGTCTCCCAGCCGAATTTCTTGCAGATGCCGTTGACGAGCTCCTCGAACTTCGCCAGCAAAACGTTGTTGCTCTTGAAGTGGTTGATAAAGACGATGCGCCCGCCCGGCTTGCAGACGCGGCAAATTTCCGAAACGACCTTGTGCGGATCGGGGGCTGCGCTCACCACGTAGCAGGCGGTGACGCAGTCGAAGCTGTTGTCCTCATAGGCCATGTTTTGCGCGTCCATCACGCCGATCTCGACGTTCCGGAGCCCCATCTTTTTCACCTTTTCCCTGGCTCTTTCCAGCATCTTGGAGGAGATGTCGATGGCGACAATCTCGGAAGTCGGCGGATACAGCGGCAAGGAAAGCCCGGTGCCCACCCCTACTTCCAGAAGCCTCTCGCCTGGTTTGAGGTTGAGCAGGTCCACGCCGACGTTCCTGCCTTCGTGAAATATGTGCTTGAAGACGAAATCGTAGAATTTGCCCCAGCGATCATATATCTTCACAACGGCGTCTGGCGATTCCATTTTGTGGTTCCTACCGTAGGCTTCTCATCCCTGTGGATGCGCAGGGCTTTGGTGGGCGATGGATTCCTTCGCGCTTCACCCCGGCGCGCGTAACCCCGAATGTTTACAGGCTCAGGGGCATCCGGCTTCTTCTCGCCGGCGATTATATGCCATATTTTAGGAAAAATGAAAATCTTTTGCCAGTCATGGACATGCGGGAGGAGAATATCACAGTGCCCTGGAAAACCATACGCTTTGAGGAAAAGGACGGCCTGGCGCTCGTGCGGCTGTGCCGTCCCGGGGCGCTGAACGCCCTGAACCGAGAGATGGCCCGGGACTTGTACGAGGTGTGCGGAAGGTGCGACGAGCCGGACATCCGCGCCATGGTCCTCACCGGCGAGGGGCGCGCCTTTTCCGGCGGCGGGGATTTGAAGGAAATCGAGGCGCGCGTCCGGGGAGGCGAGAGGATGGAGGAATTCCTTTGGCCGGACTATCAGAAATCCCTGGCGCGCCTCTATGAGGTGCGTTGTCCGACGGTGGCGGCGGTCCAGGGTTTCGCCGTGGGAGCAGGGTGCGACATCGCCCTGGCCTGCGACATTCGCCTGTGCGCGGCGAGCGCGTCGTTCGGGCAGGTGTATTCTCGGGTGGGCCTGGCGCCCGATTGCGGAGGCACGTTTTTCCTGCCGCGCGTCGTGGGCAGCGCGAAAGCGATGGAGCTGATATTGACGGGCGAGATCATCGATGCGAAGTTGGCGCTGTCCATCGGTCTCGTTCGCTCCGTCCACCCGGACGATTCCCTGTTGCAGGCGGCGATGGCGCTGGGCCGCAAGCTGGCGGACGGCCCCTCCGTCGCGCTTCGGGCGGCGAAGAAACTCGTTCATCAATCAGGCGTCCTGGATGTGCGGACGGCGCTTCGCGCGGAGGCGGAGGCGCAGGCCGAGACGAGCGCCAGTTTGGATTTTCAGGAAGGCCTCCGCGCTTTTCTGGAAAAAAGAGAGCCCCGCTTCCTGGGCAGGTAGCCATCTGCCGCGCGGGCCTTCTCCCCCGCTCCGCCATAAGGGACGCTTCTCGCATATGGAGGCTTATTTCGCCGGTTTTCCCCTCTGGGTGAATCTCCTCTTGTTCTTTCTGGGCATCGCCCTCATCACGAAAGGGGCGGATTGGTTCACCCACGGCGCGGTCGGCATCGCCGAGATAACGGGGATTCCTAAAATGGTCGTCGGCGCCACCCTGGTGAGCCTGGCGACGACGGCCCCGGAATTCAGCGTTTCCGCCACCGCGGCGTATCTCGGCCATCCGGCCACCTCCATCGGAAACGCGGTGGGCTCCACCATCTGCAACATTGGCCTGATTCTGGCGGTGGCGTCCCTGATCGCCCCCGTTTCCCTGCCCAGGGCGAACGTCGCCCCCAAGAGCGCGTTCATGCTCGCTCTGGGCGCGCTGCTCGTTTTGCTGGGGCGGGACGCGAAACTCGACGGGGCGGAGGGCCTGGTGCTGCTGGGGCTGGTGCCCGTCTATCTGTGGCTCGGCGTGCGGGGGGCGCAATGGTCGGATTTCGGCGGCACGACGGCGGGCCCGCAAACGCAACGGGTCGCGCTGCGGTTTGTGGCGGGCGCCGTTCTGGTGGTTCTGGGCAGCGTCTTGCTCGTCCAGAACGCGGCGCATCTGGCGCGCGCCCTGGGCGTTCCCGAACTGGTCATCGCCCTCACGCTCGTCGCCGTCGGCACCTCGCTGCCGGAGCTGATCACGGCCATTTCCGCGTCCTTGCATGGCCATGGGGAGATAGCCGTCGGCAATGTGGTGGGCGCGAACGTCCTGAACATCGCGTGGGTCCTGGGCGGGGCGTCCGTCATCGCTCCCCTGGGGATTCAGCGGCAATCGTTTCTTCTGGATTTCCCGTTTATGCTCCTGATGATGGCGGTGTTCCTGCTTCTGGTTGTATCGGGGCGCGGCGTCGGGCGCGCGACGGGATGCGCCTTTCTTTCCGGATATGTATGTTATCTGTCGTTGATGTTCGCGCGTTTCGTCTAGGCGGGCCGAAAGCGCGCTCCGGCGCCCCCGGGAGGAGCCGTTCCTTTTCATTCGCAGCCCTTTCCCGGTATATTGCGCGTCGGGGCCGGTTTTGTCCCGCCCGTTTGTTCTAGGTCTGGGGAGCGATGAGAAAATCGATGGGCATGAAAAGAACGTTGACGCTGATGGCGGTGGTCTTGCTGTTGGGGTATCCCCTCGCCGGCGGGGCGGCCGAGAGGAAGGACGCCCCCGGGGAGAGGATGCGCCAGGTGGTGGTCGAGGTGAACGGCGAGCAGATCACCCTGGGGGAAATAGAGGAGCGCCTGCGGCTGCTGGCTCCCGCCGTGCGCATTCGCATCCGGGAGAACAAGGAGCAGTTTCTGGAGGGGCTGGTGCAGGCGGAGCTGCTGTATCAGGAGGCGGTCCGGCTGGGGGTCGACAAGTCGCCCCGCATTCAAAAGCGGGTGGAGCGCTTGAAGCGCAGACTCGTCATCGAGCAGTTCCTGAAGCGGGACGTGGAGACGGCGAACGTGTCCGAAGAGCAGCTCCGGGACTTCTTCGCCGTCAACAAGGATCGGTTTCGGCGCAAGGAGTCGGTCACCCTCGCCCACATCGTGCTCGAGACGGAAAAAGAGGCGTGGGACGCCGTGGCGGAGCTGCGGCGGGGGATTCCGTTCGGGCAGGTGGCGAGGCGGCGCTCCATCTTCGAGTCCACGCGGGATGCGGGCGGCGCCATGGGAACGGCCGATAGGGGGACGCTGGAAAAAGCGCTGGAAGACGTGGCGTTCCAGCTGCCCATCGGCCAGCCGAGCGAGCCTATCAAGACGTCGGCCGGCTGGCAGATCATCCGGGTGACGGAGCGCGTCGGGGCGGCGGACGCGAAATACGAGGACGTCCAGGACGACGTGCGGCTCCTGCACGCAGAGATCAGGCGCCGGGAGAGCTACGAGGCGCTGCTGGGGAGCTTGCGGAAAAAAGCGAAGATCAAGGTGTTCCCGGAGAAGTTCCGGTAGAAGTTTTGGTACGGGAGGCGCGCGTCCCCCTCGCGCCCGCCTCCATATTCTCTCCTCCCTCACAGCAGGCATTCCCGTGTCCCGTGACTCGACGGCGAGGCACAGCGCGCGCCTCCTCCTCCTTCCGTCGTCGCTGGGACGTTGTCCACATCTTACGCACAGGTTCTCCCCCGTCTGTCCCCCGCTCCGCGCACACGCTATCCACAACAAATGGTATTTTTTTCCGAAAAAAGTGTTGACATGGCACTATATGTTGTGGTCTTATGGTCTCGGTTTTGGATGAGGGGTGGAGGGATGGACGCGGTTCCCTGAGTGCTTCGGCGCCGGGTCCCTCTCTTTGACGAACGAACGCTGATGGAAGGCTTTGCTGATAAGCTGAAAAAATCGCCCCCGTTTCGGGCGGACAGGGGCGATTATTCCGGGGGCGGGGGGAGTTGGCCTCCTCTCGCCCCCGGATATTCATGCCCGCCGAGTTCCGTTCCGGGACACATCTCAGATTTTACGCTATAATACGACGCTAAAGAGATTATCGTTCGCCTCCGTCGCCGGCGACTTCCGGGAGCGTTCACTCGGGCGGGCGGCCGGGACATCATACGGCGTTGCGCGGGGGCACCCCCGCCTGCGCCTGAGGTCCAGCGGATGTCGATCAAATCGGACAGGTGGATAACCCGGATGGCGCGCGAGAGGGGCATGATCGCGCCGTTTGCGGACGCGCAGGTGCGCGCGGGGGCCATCTCCTACGGCGTCTCCTCGTATGGCTACGACATTCGGGTCGCCGATGAGTTCATGATCTTCACGAACGTGAACTCCACCATCGTGGACCCGAAGAATTTCGACGAGAGCTCCCTCGTGCGCGTCCAGGCCGAGACTTGCGTCATCCCGCCCAACTCCTTCGCCCTCGCCCGGACGGTGGAATACTTCCGGATTCCGAGGAGCGTGCTCACCATCTGCGTCGGCAAGAGCACCTACGCGCGCTGCGGCATCATCGTCAACGTCACCCCCTTCGAGCCGGAGTGGGAGGGTTTCGTCACCCTCGAGATATCCAACACCACCCCCCTTCCCGCCAAAATCTACGCGAACGAGGGCATCGCCCAGGTGCTGTTCTTCGAGAGCGACGAGCCGTGCGAGACCTCCTACGCCGACAAGAAGGGCAAGTACCAGAAGCAGAAGGGACTCACCCTGCCGAAGCTGTAGGGGGGAGGGAGGGCGCAGGCGTTTTCGCGGGGGCGGGCGCGTTAGGGCGCGCGGGGCGCACGGCGGAACCTCCTCTTTCCTCCTCCCTCTCCTAGGAGGCGCCGTTCAGGCCACTCAACGCCTCCCCGAACCCTTGCTCCTGGAACACGAGGCGGAAGGTGCCTCTCATCGGCCCCTCGCGCACGCGCATCGTTCCGCAGTTATTATTGAAGGCGCTCTCGAGGGTCTCCAGCACCCGCTGCTTGTAATCCGTATCCGGGTTGTCCCGCAGATGCTCCCCCTTCGTCTCGAAAATCAGCAGATGGCGCCTGTTGCCGTTGGTTTCGCAGCCCATCGCCACGAAGTCGGGCCAGATACGATACTTTTTCCAGCCTCGCAGGTAGTAATCCCCGCGCTGGCGCGCGGCCACCCGGTGCCACCACCGCAACGCCTTTTGCTCGTCCAGGTAGCGGGCGAAGTCGCGCTCCAGTTTGCTGTCGAATTCGCGCTCGAATATCGGCTCGAACAGGTTCAGCTGCATGGGTTTCCCATACCTGAGCAATATGGGGTCGCTTTCGTGGGGCCGGTATTTCGTAACGCTTCACCATCCGGAAATTGGCCTCCCCCGCCTCCAGGTCAAAGCGGATTTCCCCTCGGCGCAGCTTTTCGCGAAACACCCGCTCCGCCCGCCGCTCCACCTCCCTCGCCACGTGATCCCTCAGATGGAACGCCAGACCGGAGCGCCTGTCGTGGATTTCATCGTCCGTCTTGCCGTCGGCGCGCAGCCGATCGAGCATCCGCCGAACGACCCGGGCCGCCTGCCAGGGGTTGGGCATGATGTCGGACAAGCGGCGTGCGAACCAGGATATTTCCACCGTTTTGTCCACATACAGTTTCTGGGGCCCGTGAAAAACGGGCGCGCCCACATCCACTGTCGCCGTTTTCCGCCGGGCCTCCTCCGCCGATGCGTCTTGCGGGCCGGGCTCCGCGATGGACTCCCAGTCGATGCCGGGCAGGATATGGCGCTGGTAGTCCAGCTCCGCCCATTCGTCGCCATCCTCGTGCAGCACGCGCGGCAGGAAGATGGACGCATCCCGAAACTGCTCGCGCCGCTTCACGGTGACGCGGCGCAGCAATTCCGTCTTTGACGTCACCTCGCCTCCCAGGCCGGTCAATCCCTCCTCCTCCAGCCCCTTTTTTACGTGGTCGACCGCCTCGCCCACGTCCGTGTTCCAGCAATACACGTAGCACTGGTCGAGCCGCTCCCGTTCCGTCCTGCGCGCGTGGGGCTGGCGCATCACCCCGCCCCACCAGCTGGGTGATGGCGCGCTGGCTCTGCGCGTTGTCCAGCATCACCAGCAGATACGCGAAGGAGCAGTCCCAGCCCTCCATCAACGCCGCCTTGGTGATGATCCACCGCACCGGCGATTGTTCGGAGAGCAGGTCCTTCTCGACGCTCAGCTCGTCGTTCTCGGCGGATTTCACGCGCACGGCGTCGGCGGGGACGCCGAGGTTCCGGACGAGGTGCTCGCGCACGTCCTCGGCGTGGACGCGCTCGCCGTCGCGCTGGTTCTTGCCGGTGCGCTCCACCCGCACCACGGCGATGGGGCGGATGTAGCGGCCCGCGCTGTGGGCGAGCGACTGCGCCTCCCCGGCCAGCCTCTCCATCTCCTCGTGGGCTTGCCCCAGCGTGTATTGCCATTCGGCGTTGGTGAAGGAGGTCACCCTGCACGGGCAGCTTGATCATCTCCTCTTTTTTCAGCTCCACTCCCGTGATGTCCACCAGCAGGTTGCTGATGCCCCGGTTGGGCGTGGCGGACAGCTCGATCACCAGGCACGGGTTGAGGCGGTTCACGGCGTACACGAAATCCTCGTTCGCCCCCTTCCTCTTTTGTCCGTACGCCTTGTGCGCCTCGTCCAGCACCACCACCGGGCGCAGCATCTTGAAGACGTTGAACAGGCTGTGCTTCACGGGGCCGCCCTTGGCGGTTCGCTCCAGATCGGGGTGGTCGCGCAACAGGCGGCCGTCGCCCAGGGCGTCGTCTCCGTCCGGGAAAAAGGCGGGATACCGCCCGGAGTCGCGGAACATCCGCAAGAATTCCTTGTCCTTCCGCCGGCTGGCGGCGGGCAGCATCAGCAGCATCACGCACAGGTGGTTGGCCACGTCCGCCGCCGTAAAGCGGTCGTCCTTCTCCAGCAGCTTGACCCGCCCGCCGCTGGCGCGCTCCAGCGTCTGCCGGTAGGGGTGCTCCCTGTCCCAGAGAGCCGCCTTCGTCTGCCCGTAGATGGCGCGGGTGGGCGTTATCCAGATAGTGAGGCCGGTTTGCCGGTTCAGCCTCTCCAGGGCGGCTGCGGCCAGCAGCGTCTTGCCCCCGCCGGTCGGCACCTTGAAGCAGACGTGCGGGATGGGACGCCTGGCGCCGTCCTTTCTGCCCACGTATGCGCTGGCGGTTTTCGCCACGCCGCCGGATTGTTTGAGCTTCTCCCATGCGGCCCTGGGGTAGTCGCGCACCTCACCGGGAACGTTCACCCCTTTCTCTTCCAGGGCGCCCACGGCTTCGTTCGATTCCGCTTGTGCCGTCTCCAGCGCGTCCCGCCAGCGGGCGAAGGCCTCCAGGGCGGCGCTTTGATACTCTTTGAGCTCCATGCGCGCGCTATCCCTTCCGGTGCAGTTCGTAGGGGATCTGGCAGAAGGTGACCCCCATGTCCGAGAGCTCCCGCTGGCCGATGAATTTGCCGGCGCCGAAGACGACCGCCTTCTTGCCGTTCGCCTTCCCGTTCGCCTCGATGCGCCGGGCGCGCTCCGCGCCCAGCATCGCCTCGCCGCTGCGCAGATAATCCGCACAGGGTTCGTAGAGGAGGTAGTAGTCGTTCTGATCGTCCGAGTGGAACAGGCCGTCCCCGTTCCTAGGCGCGAGGTCTGCCCCGGCGGGGGGGACGCGGGGGGCCGCCGTGTGCAGCAGGTAGGCGGCCAGGGCGGAGTATGGCGGCAGGGCGTCGCCGTTGAGCATCCCCTCCAGTCCTATCGGCACACCCAGCGTGCAGTAGGTGAAGGCACCACCCAGCCCCTCTTTGAGGGATGTATCCTTCGCGTCCGGCACGCCCCTTATGACGCGCCGCACCCGCTCGGCGGTGATGCCGTCGGCGTAGTCCTCGCACTCGACGAGGATGAATTTGCGGTTGCCGCCGTCCTCCTTGTTGAGAGCCAGGACGGCGTGGGCGGTCGTGCCGGAGCCGGCGAAGGAATCGAGGACGATGGAGTTTTTTGTCGGTGGCGATGCGTAGAATCCGGTCAATCAGCGTCGGTGGCTTGGGATTGGAAAATCCAACGCCTATGCGATTTAGTCCTTGCGTAGCGTCTTGCGTATGACCTACTTCACCATACGGCCATATAGTCAATGGCGTTATACCCGGCTTCACTTCCGACAAAAAACGCTTGACTCTTGGAACATTGTTGCCGTTCGGCCCGAACCAAATTCGGCTGTCTGAGACCAGCTCATGGAATCGTTCTATGGGACACCGCCAACACCTCCCGGGAGGCGGGCTAACCACCCTGCCAGATGGGACAGTTATAGGATAATCATACTCGGCAGCGTATGTTTTGACATCTAGGCCGCTAGATTGCCAAGGACCACGAGGATCGTTGTCAGGGTTGGAATAACGGCTGTTATGCTTCTCTGTTCTCGGAAGGAGGTTTAGCCGCCACATTTCTTTGCTTTTTGCATAACACGCTATGAAGTCGTGGTTGTCCGAGAAGTATTTGGCGTCATTCTGCGGACTGTATTTCTTCTGCCAGATGACATTGGCTACAAAATTCTTCTCCCCGAAAATCTCGTCCATCATCATGCGCAGGTGGTGCTGCTCGTTGTCGTCGATGGAGACGAAGATGGCCCCGTCTTCGGCGAGAAGCTCATGAAGGAGGCACAGCCTCGGCCACATCATGCAGAGCCACTTGTCGTGGCGTTCGAGGTCTTCTCCGTCAACGGGCTTGTTCTGCGCAAGCCACTCTCGCATCAACGGGCTGTTCACGCGGTCGTTGTAGGCCCAGTTCTCGTTGCCCGTGTTGTAGGGCGGGTCGATGTAGATGCAGTGGACGCGGCCCGCGTAGCGGGGGAGGAGGGCTTTCAGGGCGTGCAGGTTGTCCCCGTGGATGATATAATTGCCTTCACGTTCTCCGTTCTCCGTTCTCCGTTCTCCGTTCTCCGTTCTCCGTTCTCCGTTCTCCGCTCTCCGTTCTCCGTTCTCCGTTCTCCGTTCTAGTAAAATGTTCCGGGGGATTCCCGCCGTCATCCCCGACGGATTTTGCCGGATCGGGCACCAGAGGCCGGTAGGGGACGGCGAGGTGGTGTGCGTAGATGTGATATTTGCCTTTGAAATCCAGAGTGGGCACGGGCTGGATTCTCCTGTCTCTGTTTCCCCGAATGTTTGTCGCAGATTCTAGCAGGCGGGCGGGCGGCGGACAATCCCCCCCTCCTCATCCTTCCCGAAAGCCTGCGCGCGGCTAGCGTCCTCCTCCTTGCCATTTCCCGCCCTTGCTGTATGATTTCGCTCCAGAAGGGGAGCAGCTCGTTTCGAGGATTCCGCGCGGGGAGGGCGCTTCGGGTGTCTCGCGAACTCTCTCATCTCGACGAGGAAGGCCGCGCCCGTATGGTGGACGTGGGCGGAAAGCGGGTCACCCGTCGCGAAGCCGTGGCGCGCGGCCGCCTGGAGATGGCGCCCGAGACCCTGCGCCTCATCCTCGAGGGCGGCCTGCCCAAGGGCGACGTCTTGGGCGTCGCGCGCGTCGCCGGCGTCATGGCGGCCAAGGGGTGCGCGAACCTCATTCCGATGTGTCATCCACTGCGCATATCGAGCGTGGAGATAGGCTTCTCCGCAGACGCGCCGGCCGGTGCGCTCCGCATCGAGGCGTCCGTGCGCGCCCAAGACAGGACGGGCGCGGAGATGGAGGCGCTGACGGCCGTCAGCGTGGCGGGACTTACCGTCTACGATATGTGCAAGGCGGTGGACAGGGGCATGGTGCTCTCGGAGGTTCGGCTGGTGCGCAAGACGGGCGGAAAAAGCGGGGATTTCGTTTTCGGGGCGTAATGGCTTCCCGCCCGCGTCCGCCGCCGGTCGGCCTCTCGCATTTTATCTTCTATCTTGTGCGCGGCGGCGCGGGAGAGAGGCGAGCATGGCGAAACCCAAACCCATCAAGGACATGGCGATCCCCCAAAACGGGCGGCGGCCGTCCC
>CBDBZY010000033.1:0-57894 GCA_965213685.1 bacterium | reverse complement strand
CGCCGTCATTTTCCTTGGCGATCGCCGACGCCAGGTCCACCAGGGGCGCCACGTTCGTCGGGGTTTGCGATGGGAACCAACACGCGGAAGTCGCTCTCCCCGCCCACCTCCATGCTGACCTGCGCCACGCGGGAGGGCTCGCCCGGCAAGAGCTCCTCCTCCGCCTGGGAGCCCTTCCAGGCCAGAAAGCCGAGCATCCCCACCGCCAGCCACAGAACCGCCATGACGACCGGCTCGACGTGCTGGAGTATCAGGGAGAGCAAATAGATGTTCGCGCCGATTCCCAAAAGCGGCAGCAGCGGCACGAACGGGACGCGGAAAGGCCTCGCCAGGCCGGGAAAACCTCCTCCGGTGGTATATGAGCGCGGCGTTCACCAGCATCAGCGCCAGCAAAAGAATGGTGTCCGCAAAATGCGCGAGCTTCTCCAGGTGAAAGTTTTGCGCGAAGAGAACGATGGTTCCCCCCACCAGAAGAAGCGAGATGATGGGAGTGCGCGTCTGCGGGTTGATGGCGGCGATGCCGGAGGGCAGGTGCCCCAGCTGCGCCATGGACAACACCACCCGCGAACCCGCCAGAATGGATGCGTTCGATGCGGAAATCATCGAGAAAAGGGCGCCGACGACGATCACCATGCCGCCGATGGGCCCCAAAAAAAGACGCGCCGCATTCCCCATCGCCGCTTCGGTATATTCCGTAAGATTCGCGGCGACGATGACAAACACCACCAGCGCGTAGAGAATCGTCACGACGGCCATGGAAAGAAATATCGCGCGGGGGATCGTTTTGACGGGGTTGATGACCTCTCTCCGGCTGAAGCCGCAATCGCCGAGAAACCAAAAAAGGTAATGAAGACCAGGCCGGCCGTCGCGCCGATTGCGGGAATGTCCGCGCTCATCCTCCCCCACAGCGCCTGCGTATCCACGTTTCCCAGCCCGCCGTAGACAAACCAGATCAGAAGCACCACCTTTCCGGCGGTGATCAAGACCTGAAAGCGGGCCGATTCCTTCGTCCCCTTGATGTTCAGCAACACAAGGCATATGAGCGCCAGGGTTCCCGAGACTTGCTCGTAGGGGGAGTGCCAAACGAATTCATTGAAATACGAAGACAGGCTGCTGATGTAGAAGGCGCACGAGGAGGTATAGCCGAGCACCAGCGTCCATCCCACCAGGTAGGCGAGCGGCGGCGGAAACGTTCTGCGGGCGTATAAATATCCCTCCCCGGACTCCGGATACAGGGACGCGAATTCACAATACGTCAGCACGGTGAACGTGGCGACGAGTGCGGCCAGAAGAAAGGCGATGACGGCCGATGACCCCACGTTCCGGACCGCCAGGCCGGAGAGCGTGAAAATGCCCGCCGCTATCATCGTGCCGACGCCGATGGACAGCGCGGACGTCAGCCCCAGATCCCGACGGAGCTCGGTCTCTATGTGCAGGTTGTTGCCGTTTGGCTTGTTCATTCCAGTCCCGTCAGAAATTCTTTCAGCGCGCGCTGCACGACGGACGGCTGCGATACGGTCGGGAAATGGCCGGATTTTTCGCATACGACCACCCGCGACTTCGCGGGCAGGGTGCGCAGGAGCCGCTTCTCCGACTCCGCGTCGAATCGCCTGCTTTCCCCGCCTCGGAACACCAGGGAGGGGCATTCCGTCCCCCGCGCCCAGGAAACGGGGTCGTAATCGCTCGCCGGGGTGGCCTGAAACTCCCGCAACCGAAGAAACCGGCTTTTCTCATACGGAACCCTGCAAACGCCGTTCGCACCGTCGCGCAACAACACGTCCGACAAGAATCGCTTCGTCCGGGCGGGCGGCCACGGCCCCTCTTCGCGCTCCACGATAAATTTCCGCGCCTGCTCGAGATTCTCGAACGCCACCGGCCGCTCCCGCGCCGCCGCCAGGCCGGCGTCCGGGCCGCCCGGACTTCCGCGCATGGCCGGATCCACCAGAACGGTCGCGGCGACGCGATCCGGCCGCCCGGAGGCGGCGGCCAGGGCGATCGAAGCGGCGAACGAATGGCCCATGACCACAAAACGATCCAGCAAAAGCGCGTCGGCGAGGCCGATGACGTCTTTTGCGAAATCCGCCGCGGCGTCTCCTGTGCCCGGATCGTCCGTTCTCCCGTATCCCCTTTGATCCGGGCATATCATCCGTATGGTGCCCGCACCCTCCGCCGTGGCGTTCCACATGCCGCCCTGGCTGAGCGAACCGTGCAGTGCGATGACGGGCAAAAACAAGGGGCGCCTCGCGGGCCTCCACTCCCGGAACGACATCTGAAAGTTCGACACCCTCTCAAAACCAGCATACCAGCCACCCTTGGTGCGCATACAAACCTCTTGGGAAAATGAAATGATGTGCGTGCGGAATTCTGCCCGTTCCAACAAGAACGGCTCCGTCCCCCTCGCGAATGGCGCGCGAACCCCCGGAACCCCCCGCGCAACCCGCGAAGAGAGCGCCATTCGATGCCGTCCCCGGAGGATTTTCGCACATGCCCGTTCCCGATCAACCCCGGGAGCAAAACGCCAGGGGCGCGCCGCCCTGCCCGGGAGCGGCCCGTCCCGCTCCCCGACGGAGGAGCGGAAGCGGCTAGGAAGCGGAATCGCCCGTGTAGGAGATGGAGACGCGGCGCGCGCGAAAACGGCCCTTCTCGCGACCGAGGGGCTCGAAAAAATGGCACGTCTCCAGATCGCGCGGATAGACGTGAATGGAAACGGCCACATCATCGCGCCGGTTGCGCACCGTATGGATGTCCGCGCAGCCGCAAACGGCGTCCGGTGCCCCCGCCGCAGGCGTGTGGGGCGGGTCGCTGCTGAGCGTGATCTCCCCCTCGGCGATCTCCGTGTCCGCAAAATAATTCACGACCTCCAGGCCGCCGCGCACCATCCCGAGCATCCCCCACGAGCCGTCATGATCGTGAATCGGGGTGCCCTGGCCAGGCTTCCAGACCATGGCCGCCACCACGAAGCGGTTTTCCGGATCCCGATGCAGCAGGTGGCGGGCGTACCCTGCGTCCGACGGCGCGAGCACCTCCGGGGGAAGCGAGGGGCCCGCCGCCAACAGGCGTCTCAGGGCGGGTGCCGCCGCGCGAATGAAGTCGCGCCCCCGGGCGCCTCCCTCGTGGATGGCCGCCAAATCCTCCACCAGGCGGGCGATGGGCGGGCTGCGCTCAATGGCTGCGTCCATGGTTATCTCCTCGGCGGGGACGGGGGGGGGGGGGGGGGGGGGATGCCGCCTTCCACTCTCCGATGACGGAACCATGGGGAGGGGAGGGCGGATGCCCAAGAGGGAGAGAAAAAGCGTCAAAACCTCTGTGTCTCGCCGCCGAAAAACCTCCGTCTTCTCTCGCCCCCACTCGCCCCCAACCCCCCGGTGTCTTTCCATGTTATCATTTTTGGACATCGAGCAAACGTCCGAAAATCGCCCGGACGCGCGACGCCCTCATCCGCTCGTCCAGGGGTGCGCCAGGTCGATGAGCGCGCCGGCCTCCCCGGCCGTCTCCAACACCTCCAGCATGTCGAGGAGCACCGCGCGCTGCTGTGCGAGGTCGCCCGGCCTCCCCAAGGGATGGCCGAGAGGCCAGGGCAGGAAGACGGCGCGCGGCGGCCGCAGGGCGAGCGTGATCTCCCGCACGATGCTCACCGAGACGGTGGGCACCCCCGCCCGCTCTATCGCGTTCTGGATCAGCCCGACCGAGCGATTGCACAGCCCTCACGCCGGGGCGAGGAGGACGGCGTCCGCCCCCGCCTCGCGCAGGCGGCGCGCCCCCTCGGGGGCCGTCTCCTCCACCAGCCGCCCGACCAGGTCGTTGTCGATGTGGCCCATGAAGCTCAGGTGGGCGGATGCGGCGCCGCCTATCGCGCCCTCCGCCGCCAGCTCCTGGATGCGCTCGTGGGGGAAGACGATGTTCAGGTCCGCATCGGCGTCCCGGTGGTCGTAATAATCGTGCGTGATGGTCAGCTCCTCGCGCCGGGCGTCTGCCGGTATCTCGCGAAACGTCGGGTCGCCGTCGGGGTTCTCCATGTCGAAGGGCCGCTGCGCCTTCAGATGCACCCCGCCCGTCGTCACCAGCCCGACCCGGCATTCGCGCAACGGCTTCTCCAGTGGTGCCCAGGGCGTCTCGCCGGCCAGTCCCGAGAAATCCCTGGCTCCCGCCCACCTCCGCACCAGGGCGGGATACCGCGTCAACAGGCGCGCCGCCATCCTGTCCTTCCACCTGCGCAGGCCCATCACTCCTCCGACCCAATCCGGGCTCTTGGATCCAACCCGTCCATACCCCCATCCGACGACACATTCGGGGAGAGAGAGAACATAGCCGACCACCAGAGACTCGTCCAGGCGACAAAGAAGAACTGCCCGCCGCCGCTCATCCTCCGAATCCGGCCAGCGTCCCGCGCAATGAAGTTTTGACGAGTTTTGCCCACTTCCCACTCCCTCTGATAACCTCTCAACGGGGTGGTTCGCATCCAACGGCTTCGCGTTTCCTCGATTCTCCGCAGCGCGTTCAAACCGGCATCTGTTCGACAAACGAACGCCTATAGAGATACCGAAAAAAGGAGGGGAGTTCATGACGGGGCGCAGGAAAAAGATAAAAAACCCATCCAAATGTACAACGGCGGAGACAAACGAACGCAATGCCCTCTTCATTCCGGACGAGCTCACGTTCGCCCAACGGATGGAGCAATGGCACGTGGAGAGAGGGTTCACATCCTCTCTATCCGAAATGTTCGCCTGTCCCTCGTATCAGCAGATTATCGGCATGGGAGAAAAGGCACTCCCGCTCATCTTGGCCCAGTTGAGACGAGAGGGAGACGACCCCGATCATTGGTTTGCCGCTCTGGAGGCCATCACAGGCCATGACCCGATCCCGGAAGACGCTTATGGCGACACCCTGAAAATGGCCGAGGCATGGCTTTCCTGGGCGGAGGAGAGGAATGCCCCGTAGCTCGCGGCGCGCACCCTTCCCAAACCTCAATTCCCAAAATCACCATATAACGAGCCCGCCGGCAAAACGCTACAACTGCATCGCTTGGGCTGCCGGCCACAACAACCGGTGGTGGTGGCCGTCCGGTCCAGGGTTCTGGCCTCCAGGCGTTCCCAGGGAAGAGACCCTGTCCGCGTTTCTCGCCGCGTTCGAGACGCTGGGGTATGAAGAATGCGAAGACGGCGCACTGGAAGCGGGGTATGAAAAGGTGGCGCTGTTCGCTCTGCGTAAAGATGGAGACATCAAGCCTACCCATGCGGCGAAGCAGCTGGCCAGCGGGTGGTGGACAAGCAAACTCGGGCCACAGGAAGATATTGTGCATAGAGAAGCGGAGGACGTGGCCGGACCGGAGTATGGGACTCCTGTCCGGTTCATGCGCCGTTCCCGCTCCACACAGACGAAAACATAGCCGCCATCCTGTCCTTCCATCTGCGCAGACCCATCACTCCTCCGGCTTTGGGGCGGGTGCGCTCCTTCCGGCGTCGATGTTCCTGCGCCGCTCCCGCCAGTCGATGATGCCGCGGACAAATGAGGCGATCGTTCCGGTGAGGCCAAACGACAAGGCGATAACCTCGTTGCCCATCCACGTCGCCAGACCCGCAACGCCTATCAGCAGAATCCCGAGCGAAACCGCACCCGTGATTCTTCTGCGGTCATTGGCGAGCAGCCCCGCCTGCAAGTCGGCGCGTATCTGCTGTTCTTTCTCCGCCAGGGCCAGAATGCGCTCCGCCGCACCCGGCAGAACCTGATCGTACCTCTCGAAACTCTCCGGGCTGGGAAGCGGCCCCGCGAATTGCGTTTCGGTACTCTGTTGGATTAATCGGCTTTCAACTTTCGCCAATTCGTCCGCAGAAGGGGACGGAGACTTCGATGGAAGGTTCGGCGGCTTGTTCTGGACAGAGGAGTTGCTACGCTTTCGTTTGCGGCGGGGCTTGCGTTTCGATGACATGGGGGGTATCAGTGCGCGGCCTCTTCCAGGCCCAGAGCGGCCAACGCTTTCCGGAAATATCCGCGTATGTGATGCGCGTCCTGAACCCGGCCCTCCAGGCCCGTCTTCGGCGAAGCCAACTCCAGATCTTCGGGCATCGTGAACGCATCCGCAAAGGCGTCCAGCGCTGTCAAGCCTCCGGGCGCATCAAAATCATCGGCTCGCAGTGGGTTTTCGCGTCTCATGAATTTTCCTCCATCCTTCCTTCTTGGAAGAGAGGGATGCATCAGGCCATTCCGCCAAGGCGGCCTCCCGCACCCGAAAACCATTATTGTCGATTTTGCCTGACGGGTCAATTCCGCCGTCAGCCTGATCGGAGACGCCGCGCATCTTGCCCGGACAGGGGGGAGCAGCCCCCCTCCCTCTCCCATCCTTCACGCGAGCGGCCAGCCGCCGCGCGCCTCGATGGCCTCGTCGATGGCGGCCATGAGACTCCGCGTCTCGGCCAGGGCGGCGCAGACGCGCGCGTAACGGGCGACGTCCTCGTAGGAGAGGGTGCGTCCCTTGCGATCCTTCAGCCACTTCTCCGCCGGGCGGTAGCCGCCAACGGCGCAGGCCCAAACCTCCGGCGACACGCCCTCAAAATACTGCGCTTCGTTGATCCACGCCCGGCCGGGCGCGTCTCCCGATGGCGGGGCGTAGCGCACCCGCTCCACCCGGTTGCCGCCCTGGCGCGGAAAAGCGGGCGCGCCCTCCTCCCTCCCCCCGGCTTCCATCAGGTGCAGGGCGGCGAGGCGGCGCCCGAAGCCGGCGAGGGCTGCGAACAGCGGCCGGCTGGTCGTCAGCGGAACGCGCGGGAAGTCCGACTTCAGAAAGCCGGCGTAGCGGCGGCGGTACGCCGGGCTGTGGAGGACGGCGCAGATGTAGTGGAAGACGTCCTCGGGGCCGAAGTCCGCCTCGAGGTCGCCCGCACCGGCGGGGCGGAAGGCGAGGCGGAGAGCGGAGGCTGCCGCCCCGACGAACTTCCGGTCGAGGTTCGGCGCGCGCCGCCCGCCGGCGGCGTCCATCGGCGCCTCCGTCGGGTAGACGTAGAGGGGGAAGAGGTAGTTGATCTCCCGCGTCTTGTTCGAGATCGCACAGGACTCGATGATCGACCGCGTGACGCCGCAATATGCCCACTCGACGCCGGACTGGGATTGCTGGCGACAGGAAATCAAACCCAGGTTCTCCCCGGCCAGCATGTGGCGCATGACTTTGGGGCGGGTCATACAGATGAACCCGCGGCTACGCCCGGTGTAGCAAGTGAAGCGCAGGTCGAAAGGGCGATACAGGATGGGCGCGGGGCGAGCCATCGCCTCCGGGTGCTCGCGAATGTCTCGCTGCGCGTCCGCGACTTTCCAGTCCCGGACGTCTTTCCCCAACTGATAGACCGACCTCGCGTCCTCCGCATCGCGCGAGACGAAATCCGCCGAGACGCTCCGCATGTCCTCCGCCGTCCACTGGATCGCCAGCCTGTCGCGCGCCGTGACGATGCCGACGGAGTTGACGGGAAAGATGTCCGCAACCCTCCAGCCCCTCTCGTATTCCTCCGCCAGCGCCTCGTCTCTCGGAACGAACAGGTAGAGCGGCGCCTTCGGGGCGATCCGCCTCCACGCGGTGGTCTCCACGTCGTTGGCGGCGAGCCAGCCGTATTTGCCGCCGTCCGGCCCAACCTCGCGCACGCCCCACAAATCCGCATGGAACACCCGCACCGGAGCGGCGCCCGCGTCTCCGCGCTTGACGAACAGGCCGACGGCGACGCCCTGCTGGATGTCGAACACGTTCTCGTCCTTGCCGCCGTCGGGCGCTCTTTCTCCCTTCTTCGCGTTGCCGTGCAGGTCGAGCAGGTAGATTTCGTCGAAAGCCTCCATCAGGCTCCGGCGCATCCCCCGGAATGTCGGGTTGTCCAGATAGGCGTGGTTGGTGACGAAGCCGAGCACGCCCTCCCCGGTGCGCTCGATGCGCCACTGGGCGAAGCGGATGAACTTGACGTAGTCGTCATGCAGCCATTTCGGGTTTTTCTCGCCGAGCGGCTGGCCGTCCACGTGGAAATAGCTGCCGGTCACTTTCCGGGCCGTCCCGTCAGCCGTTTTCGCTCCGTCCTCCCGACCCCGCAACAACCCCCTGATCCACTCCCCCTTGTTGGCGGAGTGGCCGGAGTAGGGCGGGTTGCCCAGCACCACCATCACGGGCCGCTCGCGCTTCACGGCGTCCGCGTCGGCGGCCTCGCGCGCGATCTCGTGGACGAGCAACGGCGCCTGCGCCTCGTGCGCCTCCTCGAGTGCGTTCGTGAGAAAGACGCGGAGGCGTTGTCCCTCCGGCATACGGAGCCCGGCGCCGCCGATCTCGAGTGCGAGCTTCAGGTGGCAGATCGCGTAGGGCGCCATCAGCAGCTCGAAGCCGAACAGCCGCTCCAGCAGGTGCTCGCGGACGTATCTCGGCCAGGCGCCGGCCATCCCCTTCCGCTCGATGGCGCTGCGAATGACGGCGACCGCCTCGCGCAGGAAGGTGCCCGTGCCCGCCGCCGGGTCGAGAACCAGCACGCGCGGCCCCCCCCCCCCCCCGCTGCGCCGCTGGCCGATTCGGGCGCGGCCTTCGCGGTGTCGGCAAGCCCGTCCGCCAGGCCGAAGCGGGTGCGCAGCAGCCTGTCCGCACTCCGCACGATGTAGGAGACCACGGGCTCGGGCGTGTAGTAGACGCCGCGCGTCTCGCGCAACTGCTGGTCGTAGGCGGCCAGAAAATCCTCGTAGAAGTGCACCACCGGGTCCTCCCGCCGGGTGCGCCTGCCAAAATCAGCGAGGATGGCCGCCATGTCCGCCCGCGCGAGCAGCAGGGCGAGATCGTCCACGATCCACGCGAGGGCGGGGTCGATGCCGGGGCCGGCGATGAGGCCGAAGGTGTCGCGCAGAAACGGCGTCGTCTCGGCGAAAGCGGCGGTCTGGCGGGTGAACCGCCCCGCCCCGGGGTCGTGGAGGCAGCGCGCCGCGAACAGGCCGTAGGCGGCGGTTTGCGCCTGCAAATCCGCGAACGCCTCCTCCGACAGGTCGGCGATCAGAACCTTGCGGTAGGCGCCCAGCAATTCGCCCAGCGGCCCCGGCTTGTCCTCTTCCCGGAGAAGGCGTCCGACCGCCTCCCGCAGCAGGCGCGCCTTGGCCGCCATCTGCCCGGCGAGTTCGCGCGGGCTGCCGATGGACGGCGGATCGGCGGCGAGAAAGGCGTCAAACAGCGCGCGGACTCGTCCGCCCGCCGCCGCCCCCTCGCGGATGATTCCGCCCCCGCCGTCCGCGCGGGCCAGGCGCGCCCCCTCGCGCCGCTTGCCCCCGGCGTACCAGCGAAACTCCAGATAGTCGGTGAGAATCAGGTTGGGCAGTCCCTCGCGGTAGCGGCGCAGCTGCGCGCCCGCCTCGGTGCGATCCAGATCGGCCCCGAGGTTCTTGCATTCGACGTGGCCTATCGGAGCACCCGCGCGCGTGACGACGAAGTCGGGCGCACCGCAGGCGACCTGCCTCGGTTCGTTGACGGCCTGGACGTCCGCGCCCCCTAGCGCCTCGATGAGCCTTTTGAGCGCCGGGCGGTAGCTGTGCTCGCTCGCCTGCCCACTCGCGCAAGCCCGCTCCACATCGCGGCGATAGGCGCGCAGGGCGTCCTCCGCCTCCCGGTTCGTCACCGCGCCTCCTCGCAACGGCCCGCCCGCCTCAGCCTCCCCGCCTCCCGAGGACGAGCGAGAGCGGCCCGCCCCCCGTGAGGCATACGGCGAGCGTGGCGAGCAGGAGGAAGAGGGCGTATTCATACCCGCCGACCGAGGCTGTGCCCGTCACCGGGTTCGTCACGACGCCGTGAAGGAAAAAGCCCTGCCCCCCGTGCACGAGGAGGACGGCGCCCGCCATGATGGGAACGTTCATCAGCGCGCCCAGGCGGGGATACAGCCCGAGGAGCAGAAGCGCGCCGCCCGCCAGGTGCCCGAGCACGACCCCCCACGCGGCGATGAGGGGCAGGGGCACCCCCAGGGATGCGTTGAGGGCGCCGATGCGCTCGACGCCGACCACCACCGCGCCATAATACGCATGCAGGATGTAGAAGGCGCCCAGGGACGCCCGAAGCAGGGTGATGCCGTATGCCTGCAGATGTTTCACCTTCGCCTTCATGGGCCTCTCTCTCTCTTTCTCGCTGTATGAGGGAGGGGGGGAGCATTCTCTCCCAATCGCGGGAGCCCCGCCAGCCCTTCTCCGCCCCTTCCGCGAGAACCGGCGGGGAGTTGATTCGCGCGCGCGTTTGTCATACGCTCGGCCTTCCTGCGACCCGGCACTCCTAACTAAAAGGGAGAGAAGAGGCGCAGGCCCTACAAAACGCATCCACCCGCGCTCGGGCTACCACGCACCGGGCACATGAAAGCGGCCACCCGAGAATGAGCGAACCCGCAGCCCCGCAAAAGCTGTCCTACAGGAATTTCATCCTTCCGCTGGGGCTCGCCGCGGGCCTTGCGCTGTTCTTCTGGTCGGGACTGGGGCGCTACCTCTCGTTCGAGACCCTCCAGGAAAACCGGGACGTGCTACAGGAGTGGGTGCGCGACCGCAGCGCTCTCGCGGCACTCGCCTACATCCTCCTCTACGCTGCGGTGACGGTCTTCTCCGTGCCCGGGGGTGCGGTGATGAGCATCACGGGCGGCTTCCTGTTCGGGAGCCTCTGGGGCGCCCTCTACATCGTCGTGGGCGCGACGAGCGGCGCCTCGCTCCTCTTCCTGGCGGCGAAAACCTCGCTCGGAGACCCCCTGCGCGCGAAGGCGGGCCCCTGGCTGCAGAAGATGGAGGAAGGCTTCCAGGAGAACGCCCTCAGCTATCTGCTCGTCCTGCGTCTCGTGCCCCTGTTCCCCTTCTTCGTGGTGAACCTGGTGCCCGCGTTCCTGGGGGTGTCCCTCGGCGTCTACGTGGTCGGCACGTTTCTGGGCATCATACCGGGGGCCTTCGTCTTCGCCTCGGTGGGCGCGGGGCTGGGCAGCATCCTGGAGTCGGGGGGCGAGTTCTCCGCCCGGGGCGTCCTGACGCCGCAGGTCCTCGTCGCACTCGCGGGACTGGCGGCACTCTCCCTCATCCCCGTGGCCTACAAGAAGATCAAGTCCAGAAAAGGCGAATAAACAAACCCCTTATCATTAGAACCCCTCACCCAGGCGAGGCGCTCCACCGAGGGGTTGCTGACGCGCTTGCGCCCGCGCATCATGAAAACCCCTCGTCAGGCGAGGCGCTCCACCTCTCCCGCACCGGAATTCGCCGCGCTCTCGCCGGCGAAGTACGCCACGTCCTCGGGCCTCGGCTTCCAGTTCGGGTTGGTGGGCCACTCCTTGTGGCGCGAGACCTTGTCCCCGCCGTACCGCACCCGGTAGAGCAGGGTGCGCGCGGGGCCGTTCGTATATTCATGCACCTCGCCCGGGGGGTGAACGATGAAGGAGCCGGGGATGACGTCGACCTCGCCGTCAGGCGTCTTCATGCTGCCGCCGCCCTGGTAGCAGAAGTAGATTTCGGTGGCGTGGGGATGGCAATGGTAGGGGCTCACCTGCCCGGGCTCCCAGCAGGCCACGGTGACGTCGCCCTCCCCGAACCTCCCCAGAATTTTCTCCACGTGCTTCTCCTTGCTGAACTCCTTTTCCTTCTGCAGGTCGAAAACGTGCATCTTCCCTCTCTCCTGTCCATATCTTCGCATGACCCGAAAAACGGGGAGTCGCGCCACGCGACCCCCGCGCGCGCCGCCCTCAGGAGCGCCCGAACTCCTCGCAAATGGCGGCCATGTATTTGGCGCCGTCCATGAGGTGCGCCACCTTCAGATTTTCATTCGCGCTATGCGTGCGCGAGGTGATGCGGCCCACCCCGGTGGAGGCAAGCGGGACGCCCAGGTGCTTCAGTACCACCCACGTCGGCGTGCTTCCGTTGCCGAACGGATTGATGACGGCCTCCTCGCCGTACAAGCGCACGGACGCGGCGTTGCAGGCGCGCACGATCTCCGCCTCCGGGTCGCTCTTCGCCGGGTAGGAGGTGAACAGGAGCGCCACGCCGACGTCGTCGAAGCCATGCCTGTCCAGATGCGCGCGGACGCAGTCGCGAATGCGGAAAGGGTCCTGGTTCGGCACGAGGCGGCAGTCCACCTTGGCGCGCGCGCGGGCGGAGACGATGGTCTTCACCCCCTCCCCGGCATACCCGCCGTCGAAGCCCGCGACGTTGAGCGTGGGGGAGGCCAGATGGCGACGGGGCAGGTCCTCATCCTTCATGTCGAGCAGAAACCTTCTCAGCCCGAACTTCTCGATGCGCTCCCGCCCGTCATAGGGCCGCACGCGCCGGATGAGCGCCTCCTCGGCCTCGGTGATCGGCGCGACGTCGTCGTAAAACCCCTCCACCAGCACGTTCTCGTCCTGATCCTTCATGCTGGCGAGCGCCCAGACGATCCGCCACGCCGCGTTTTCGTATATCTGGGCGTTCGAGCTGTGGAAGTCGACGTTCGCCGTCCTGCAGGTGAGCTCCATGTAGCAAAGCCCCTTGTTGCCCAGCGAGAGCACGGGGACGTCCACCCGCGTGGTGTTGTCCTCCCAGACGCAGCCGTCGGCGGCGAGCAAATCCTGGTGGCTCTTCACGAAGGGCTCGAGCGAGGGGCTCCCCACCTCCTCCTCGCCCTCGATGATGTATTTGACCGAACAGGGCAGCTCGCCGCGCACCGCCAGGAAGGCCTCGAACGCCGCCAGGCGACTGATGATGTTGCCCTTGTTGTCCGTCGCCCCGCGCGCGATGACGTGCCCGTCCACCACCTCGGCGGCAAAGGGGGGGCTGCTCCACTCCGAGAGGGGCTCGGCGGGCTGGACGTCGTAGTGGTTGTAGAACAGGAGGGTCTTCTCCCCCCGCCCCCGCAGGCGGGCGGTGAGAATCGGGTTCCCCTCCGTCTCATGGAGCGTCGCCTCAAGGCCCGATCGCCCCACGCGGTCTTTGAGGAGCGCGGCCATCTCCCGCATCCCCACGCCGGTCGTCGAGACGCTCGGCTGGCGGCAGAGCGCCTGCAAATCCGCCACGAAGCGATCCGCGTTGCGGTCGATATACTCCAGCACGGCGCCAAAATCCGTCCCACCCGCCATCGCACAGCCCTCCCCATCCGCGAAAACGCGCGCGCGCGGCGTCTTCGCCGCCCATCGGTTTGATCGCCAGCGGGTTTGATCGCCGGCACACAACAGGGATATGATCGCCCGAGCGTCCAGTCAACCCGCAGCCCCGCATTCGCGCAATTCCGGTCCGGACGCTCCCGGTCCGCCGGCGCCGTGTACCTAACGCAAGACGAGGAGGCCTCCCCCATGCCAGAAGCACCCGCGAACACGAACTGGTTCACCTACTTTCCCGAGGACTACCGCTGGTCGGCCGCCATCTGCGGCATGGTGTCGAGCGCCCAGTGGGGCGGGGCCGAAATCGGGGAGGTCGACAAGGTCTGCCGCCGCCTCTACAAAAAGCTCGGCGACGACGACCTGTGGTTCCGCGAGTGGGATCGCATGGGCGACGTCGTGCGGGACTTGGGCCGCGCGGCGGAGGAGAAAGAACAAAGCCTCTCCGCCGCCTCCCACTACAAGCGCGCCTCCTGCTACTACCAGATGGGCGAGCGCTTCCGGACGCCCAAGGACGCGGAGGCGGTCGCCACGTTCCGAAAATCCCTCGACGCCTTTCGCCGCTTCGCCCGCCTGACGGACAGGCCCCGAATCGAGGCCGTCGAGGTTCCCTTCGAGGGGGGAAAGAACCTGCCCGGCTATCTGGTTCACGCCGAGAACGCGAGCGCGAGCAAGCCCCCCGTCGTGGTCTTCTTCGACGGGCTCGACGTCAACAAGGAGCTTCAATACACCCGCGGCGTGGAGGACCTCGTGCGCCGCGGGATGAGCTGCCTGGTGATGGACGGGCCCGGCACAGGCGAGGCCATCCGCCTCCGCCAGATCTACCTGCGCCACGACTACGAGGTCGCAGGCTCGGCGGCGCTGGACTATCTCGAAACCAGAGAGGACGTGAACGCGGCGCGCGCCGGCGTCATGGCCATCAGCCTCGGCGGCTACTACGCCCCGCGCATCGCCAGCATGGAGCCGCGCTACAAGGCGTGCCTGGCCTGGGGGGCGATCTGGGACTATCACGCCACCTGGAAGAAGCGCATCGACGCCTCCTTCCGGGCGGAGCTCTCCGTCCCCGGCCATCACATCCAGTGGATTCTGAACGCCGACTCGCTCGAGGACGCTCTCGTCCGGCTCGAAGGCTTCCGGCTCGACGGCGTCGTGCAGAAGATGCGCTGTCCGTTCCTCGTCACGCACGGGGCGGACGACAAGCAGATTCCGCTCGCAGACGCCGAGGCCCTCCACAACGCCGTCGGCTCGAAGGACAAGACGCTCAAGGTCTTCACCGTGGAGGAGGGAGGCGCCCAGCACTGCCAGCGCGACAACTACGCCATCGGCACGGCCTACATGTTCGACTGGCTCCAGGAGAAGCTCGGCGCGTAAGGGCGGGTGCGTGAGGGAGGACGGCGCGAATGGGCGGGTGCGCGTCCCTGGCTATCGTTCGCCGGAGGATTTTCGGGTGGGCTCCCTCCTCTGCCTCTACCTGAACCGTCCCTCGTTCAGCCGCCGGTAGGCGTCCGTTCCCCGGAGCTTGGCGTTTTCTTGGGCAGAATTCCACGGCGCTTGGCCCGCTATGTCTCGCGTCGCAGGGTCCGCCCCGGCGTCCAGCAAGGCATCCACGACCGCCGGGGTTTCGCTGTCTGCCGCCGCCACATGCAGGGGCGTCTCTTCGCCCTTGTTCCGTGCGTTGATATCCGCTCCCGCCTTGAGGAGAGTTTTGAGGATTGCCGGGGTTTCGCTACTTGCCGCCGCCGAGTGCAGGGGCGTCCCTCCGTCCGTGCTCCGCGCGTTGACCTTCGCTCCCTCGTTTAGGAGGGTTGTAAGGATTGCCGGAGTTTTGCTGTGTGCCGCCGCCGCGTGCAACGGCGTCCATCCGAACACGTTCCGTTCGTTGACCTCCGCTCCCTCGTTTAGGAGGGTTGTAAGGATTGCCGGAGTTTTGCTGTATGCCGCCGCCATGTGCAGAGGCGTCCATCCATCCGTGTCCCGCGCGTTGATATCAGCTTCCGCCTTCCGGAGGATTGTGAGGATTGCCGGGTTTTTGCTGTGTGCCGCCGCCATGTGCAGGGGCGTCCATCCGACCTTGTTCCGCGCGTTGATATCAGCTCCCGCCTGCAGGCAACGCGAGACGTCCGCCGCGCCGGCGCGCTCGAAGAAATCCTTCGTGTTCCAGTCCGCGCAGGATATTTCCGCCGGAAGCTCTGCTGAAAACCTGAAACGAGAAACCATTTTCCACCCTCCTGTGTTCGGGCCTCCCCGCAGGGTTCGCCGCTATACGGCCTGCTTGCCTTCGGCGGATTCCTCCTCCCCCTCAAGCATCTCCAGATAGCACTCGCAGGAGGGCGGGAAGCCGCTCGCATCAGGTATGGCGTCAACCAACCTTCCTTATACCATACCCAAAATTGCCAGCAGGCAGAAATCCACCCGCATAGACGGGTGCGGCGGGAGACGATCCGATAGCGGCGCGGCTTCCCCCCCTCCGCCTCTACCTGAACCGCCCATCGTTCAGCCGCCGGTAGGCGTCCGTTCCCCGGAGATTGGCGTTTTCTTGTTGGGCGATCTCCCAAGGCGTTTTGCCAAACTTGTCTCTCGCTGCAGGGTCCGCCCCGGCGTCCTGCAAGGCCTCCACGACCGCCGGGGTTTTGCTGTCTTCCGCCGCCACATGCAGGGGCGTCGCTCCGTCCTCATCCCGCGCGTTGACCTCCGCTCCCGCCTGCAAGAGGGTTGCGAGGATTGCCGGGGTTTTGCTGGTTATCGCCGCCCGGTGCAGGGGCGTCCGTCCGCGCGTGTTCCGCGCGTTGACCTCCGCTCCGGCCTTGAGGAGAGTTGTAACGATTGCCGGTTCGCTTGTTATCGCCGCCCAGTAGAGGGGCGTCTCTCTGCTCTCGTCCCGCGCGTTGACCTTCGCTCCCGCCTTGAGGAGGATTGTAACGATTGTCGGGGTTTTCCCGTATTGTGCCGCCCAGTGCAGGGGCGTCTCTCCGTACTTGTCTCGCGCGTTGACCTTCGCCCCGGCCTTGAGGAGGGTTGTAACGATTGCCGGGGTTTTGCTGTTTGCCCCCGCCGCGTGCAGGGGTGTCCTTCCGCCCTTGTTTCGCGCGTTGACCTCCGCTCCCGCCTGCAGGCAGCGCGAGACGTCCGCCGCGTCGGCGCGCTTGAAAAACGAGGGCGTGTTCCAGTCCGCGCAGGATGTTTCCGCCGGACGCCTGAAACGAGAAACCATTCCCCCCTCCTGTGTTCGCGCCTCTCCGAGGGTCCGCCGCTATACGGCCTGCTTGCCTTCGGCGGATTCTTCCTCCCCCTCGAGCATCTCCCGGTATCGCTCGCAGGAGGGCGGGAAGCCGGCCCGCATCGGCGGGTGCGGCGGGAGACGATCCGATAGCGGTGCGGCTTCCCCCTCCGCTTCTACTTGAACCGCCCATCGTTCAGCCGCCAGTAGGCGTCCGTTCCCCGGAGCTTGGCGTTTTCATGGGCAGAATTCCACGGCGCTTTGCCCGCTCTGTCTCGCGTCGCAGGGTCCGCCCCGGCGTCCAGCAAGGCCTCCACGACCGCCGGGGTGCTGAATCTCGCCGCCCAGTGCAGGGGCGTCCATCCGCGCGTGTCCCGCGCGTTGACCTCCGCTCCGGCCTTGAGGAGGGTTGAGAGGATTGCCGGGGTTGCCGGGGTTTCGCTGAATCTCGCCGCCGCTATGTGCAGGGGTGTCCATCCGCGCTCGTCTCGCGCGTTGACCTCCGCTCCCGCCTTGAGGAGAGTTGTAACGATTGCCGGGGTTTGTCTTTCCGCCGCTATGTGCAGGGGCGTCCGCCCCGCCACGTGGAGGGGCGTCCGTCCGCTCTTGGTCCGCGCGTTGACCTCCGCTCCGGCGTCCAGCAAGGCCTTCACGACCGCCGGGGTTCGCCAGAATCTCGCCGCCAGATGCAGGGGCGTCATTCCGCGCGTGTCCCGCGCGTTGATCCTGGCTCCGGCCTTGAGGAGGGTTGTGAGGATTGCCGGGGTTTTGCTGGTTATCGCCGCCCGGTGCAGGGGCGTCCGTCCGCGCGTGTTCCGCGCGTTGACCTCCGCTCCCGCCTTGAGGAGAGTTGTAACGATTGCCGGTTCGCTTGTTATCGCCGCCCAGTAGAGGGGCGTCTCTCCGATCTCGTCCCGCGCGTTGACCTTCGCTCCCGCCTTGAGGAGGATTGTAACGATTGTCGGGGTTTTCCCGTATTTCGCCGCCCAGTGCAGGGGCGTCTCTCCGCTCTCGTCTCGCGCGTTGACCTTCGCCCCGGCCTTGAGGAGGGTTGTAACGATTGCCGGGGGTCTGCTGCTGAATGCCGCCGCCGCGAGCAGGGGCGTCCCTCCGCGCTTGTCCCGCGCGTTGACCTCCGCTCCGGCCTTCAGGAGGGTCGTGAGGATTGTCGGGGTTTTGCTGAATTGCGCCGCCCGGTGGAGGGGCGTCCTTCCGTCCTTGTTCCGCGCGTTGATCTTCGCTCCGGCCTTGAGGAGTGTTGTGAGGATTGCCGGCGTTTTGCTTGTTGCCGCCGCCATGTGCAGGGGTTTCCATCCGAGCTTGTTCCGCGCGTTGAGCTCCGCCCCTGCCTTGAGGAGTGTTGTGAGGATTGCCGGCGTTTTGCTGTATCTCGCCGCCTCGTGCAGGGGCGTCAATCCGTTCTCGTCCCGCGCGTTGACCTCCGCTCCCGCCTTGAGGCAGCCCGAGACGTCCGCCGCGTCGGCGCGCTTGAAAAACGAGGACGTGTTCCAGTCCGCGCAGGGTGTTTCCGCCGCCTGTGCGTGGACCGCGCCCACCAAGACAGAAAGACAAAGCCCTGCGATGAACACTTTCATGCACCACCTCATTCCTCTCCCTCCTTCTTCGCACCCGCAAGCCGCTCGCTAAACGGCCGGACCTCGCCCGCATCGGGTATAGCGTCAACCAGTCTTCCTATGCCTTATACCATACCCAAAATTGCCAGCAGGCAGGAAGCCGCCCGCATCGGAAGTCGACCGGCTCCGGGAGAAGCCGGGCACACAGGCGGGCGCCGGAGGCCTATCCGAATCGCAAATTGACATGAGAGCCATGGAGGTTTTAGTATCTCCGCAACAACGGCACGGGAGTGGAGGAGGCACCGACAACGCCCTAGAGGAAAAATAGATTGGACACGACAGGCGCACCCTCCGGGAGGGGGGAAACCAGGCCCCCATCACAAGAACCTGGCGAAAAACCTCCTCCTCGGACTACCGAAGAAGACACCGCTCTCAAGATCGCACATGCGCATAAACTTGAGCGCGAACAGGACCGTTCGGAACGAAACGAATATGCGAACAGGATTTTCCGGCTCATCGTCGGATGGCTTTCGGCTCTTCTTGTCGTAATCGTGCTGCAAGGGTTCTCGATACTGAAATTCCAGATTGCAGATGGGGTTCTGATGGCACTGATTATCGGCACGACCGTCATCTTTTTCGGAATATTTCGCGTCATCATGAATTACCTGTTTCCAAAACCATCAAGAGGAAAATTGTAGCAACAAGCCTCCGGCGATCCGCGCAGGCAAGAGGGCGGAAACGATGGATGAGAAGGGGCGGCCGTTGTGCTACGATTCCCCGAAACGCCTGCGAAGAGGATCGGTTCGTGGCGCAATCTCCCCCGGGATGCGCTCCATGCCCCCGCTTCCTTTTCTCCTAAGGAGAACGCCTCATGGCAAAAGCCGTCGGCAAGGAACCTTGGTTCGCGTATTTTCCCGATGACTACCGCTGGTCCGCAGGGGTGAGCATCGCCTATTCCACGTCCTACTGGGGCGCCGCCACGATGGGGGAAATCGACAAGGTTTGCCGGCAACTCGCGGGCAGGGAGGGGGACGACGACGCCTGGTTCGCCGAATGGGTCAAGGAGGCCGACAGGATGCGCGCCCTGGGGATGGCCGCCGCCAGGAAGAAGAACGACCTCTCCGCCGCCGCCCTCTTCAAGCGGGCCTGCTTCTATTATCAGCTCGCAGAGCGCTTCCGAACGCCCAAGGACAAGGCGGCGAAGGCCGCCTACCGCAAATCCCTCGACAGCTTCCGGCGCTTCGCCGCCCTCACGGACTCTCCCCGCATCGAGCACGTGGAAATCCCCTTCGAGGGGAAAAAAACGCTCCCCGGCATCCTCGCCCACGCGCGAAACACGCGAAAAAGGAAGCCGCCCGTGGTGGTCTCCTTCGACGGCTTCGACGTCTCCAAGGAAGTGCAATACATGCTGGGCGCGGAAGACCTGGTGCGCCGGGGGGTGAGCGTGCTAGCGGTGGACGCGCCCGGAAACGGAGAGGCCATCCGCTCCCGAAGGCTCTACCTGCGGCACGACCACGAAGTGGCGGGCGCGGCCGCACTCGACTACCTGGAGAGCAGAAACGACGTGAACGCGGAGCGGGCGGGCGTCATGGCGATCAGCCTGGGCGGCTACTACGCGCCCAGAAACGCGAGCATGGAGCCGCGCTTCCGGGCGTGCGTGGCCTGGGGGGCGATTTGGGACTATCAAAAGGTGTGGCAAGACCGCATCGCCGCAGCCTACAAGACGGCGCTGTCGGTGCCCGGGCACCATCTGGCGTGGATATTCAATTCCGACTCCATGGAGGATTCCCTCGAAAGGCTCGAGGGATTCAAGCTCGACGGCGTCGTGCAGAAGATGCGTTGCCCGTTTTTTCTGATCCACGGCGAGGGCGACCAGCAAATATCGGTCGAGGCGGCGCGGACGCTCTATGACGCGGTGGGCTCCAAGGACAAGACGCTGAGAATCGTCCGGGGGACGGAAACCGGCGCCCAGCACTGCCAGATGGACAACGTGCCCCCCTACGCGCACGAGATTTTCGACTGGCTCCGGCAGAAACTGGAGGCCTAGGAAGACCGGGCGGGCGCCTCTTCTGAAAAGCGGTTTCTTGACAGGACCATCCCCACCAAGCCATTCTGCCGGAAACGCTGCGCCAAGTGGCGTTGCCGGGCCCGAATCGAGCCTGGACCTGTGGGTGTTCGCCCCCGGTGCCGGTGCGAAAAACCCGGCCGCTCACAAGACAGGGGAGATGGCCTCCTATGGGCTACCGGAACGTGCGCACCGAAATGGACGATGATCTGCTGGTCGTCACCCTGCACTGGCCAGAGCGGCGAAACGCCATGACCCACCAGATGCGCGTGGACCTGCTCGATTGCGTCCGCCGGGCCGAAACCGACGACGCGGTGAAGGCCATCGTCTTTACCGGACACGGCGAGAAGGCGTTTTGCGCCGGCACCAACATACCGGAGCTGGAGCGGCGGACGCTCGCGTCCGAGATGGGGCCGTCGGCGACGCTCCGCAAAGACCTGCCGACCGCGGTGGAGCGCCTCGGCAAGCCGACCGTCGCCGCGATCAACGGCTATTGTTTCGGTGCCGGCCTGGAGTTCGCCATGGGGTGCACCATCCGCATCGCGAGCGACAACGCCCAGCTCGCGCAGCCGGAGATCACCCTGGGGCAGATTCCCGGCAGCGGCGGCACGCAGCGCCTCTCCCGGTTCGTCGGCCTGGGCTGGGCGATGCAGATGGTGCTGACGGGACAGCGCATAGACGCGCGGACCGCAGCCGCAATCGGCCTGGTCACCGAGGTCATGCCGCAAGCCGACCTGCTCCCCCGCGCGAAGGAGCTGGCGCGCGTCCTCGGCGCGCAGGCTCCCATGGCTTTCGTCGCCGGGCGCGACGCCGTTTTGCGCTCGACGGAGACGGAGCTGCTGGCGGGCATCGACTACGAGCGCAAGCTCTACGCGATTTGCATGGCGACGCAGGACAGCCGCGAGGCGCTGAACGCCTACGCCGAAAAGCGTCCCCCCGAATACAAGGGCCGCTAGCGGGAGGGTCGGGCATGAAGCCGCTCCTCCTCGACGCGGACGCCATCGAGGCCTACCTCGCGGCGGGCCACTGGTCACGCGTGACGATGGCGGAGCGATGCGCCGCCTTCGCGCGGGATTTCCCCGACAAGGTCGCCTGCCGCGACGCGGAGGAGGAGATCACCTGGCGGCGGCTCGATGCGCTCACCGACCGGATCGCCGCGAACCTGATCGCCCGGGGCGTGCGGCGCGACGCCTGTGCCCTCGCGCGGATGCCCTCGTCGAACCGCGAGATGGTGCTGCGGATCGCGCTCAAGAAAGCGGGCGTCATCGGCTGCTTCGTCCCCATGCAGTGGCGGCACAAGGAGCTCGACCACGCCTGCCGGAAAATGGCACCCGGCGCGATTTTTCTCTCGCATGCCTCCATGGACGGCGAGTGCGCGGCGTGGCTGGAGCAAACGCCCGCGGGCCGGGCCGGAAGCGCCCTTCGCGTCAGCCTGTCGGGGGAGGCACCCGAGGGATGGGTGGATTGGCGCGACCTCACCAGGCCCCCCCTCGACGCCCGCGCACCGGAGCGAATCCCCGCCCGACGTTTCCGCTTCGATGAAGTCTCCTCGATCACGGTCTCCAGCGGATCCGGCGGCCTCCCCAAACTGTGCGAATGGCCCGAGGCGGCGCAAGTCTGCGTCGGTCGCGGAATCGCCGAGCGGCTGGGCGTCGGGGCGGACGACAACGTCGGCATTTTCGCGCCGATGTCGGGCGCCGCAGGCCTGCTCGTCTGGTCGATGTCCGGCACGACGCCCTGCGCCTACACCTTTCCGGCCACCTACGACGCGCGCGCCCTGCTGGGGCTCGTCGAGGAGGCGCGGATCACGGTGGCGACGACGGTTCCCGTCATCCTCGCCCGGCTGGCGCAAGAGGACGCCGCCGCGTTCGACCTGCGCTCCCTGCGGGTACTGCGGGTCGGCACCGCAGCTGCCGACCTGGGCGCGGCGCGCCGTCTGGAGTGCTCGACGAATTGCCGCGTCGTGGTCGCAGCGGGCAGCATGGAATGCCCCGGCTTCGGGCACGCGGACGTCAGGGAGCCGGCCGCGCTGCGGCTGGGCGGCGACTGCGGCCTGCCGCTCCCGGGGTGCCGCCTGCGGATCGAGGATGCGAACGGAGGCGCGCTCCCCCCGGGGAAAGCCGGCCAGCTCAAGGTCTCCGCACCCTACGCCTCCTCCGGCTACTGGAACGACCCGGAGGCCACGCGAGCGGCCTGGTCGGAGGGTTGGTGGGCGACCGGCGACTTCGGAACCCTCGACGCGGAGGGCCGGCTGACGCTACTGGGGCGCGTCAGGGAGGTCATCAACCGTAGCGGCCACAAAATCCTGCCCGATGAGGTCGAGCGGGAAATCGCCAAGCACCCGGACGTCTTTCAATGCGCCGTCGTCGCCGCACCCGACGCCGCATACGGCGAGGTGCCGTGGGCGTTCGTCCAGACACGGGAGGGGAAGGCGCTGGACGCGGAGGCTCTGGCCGGCACCCTGCGGGCGGGCGGCCTCGCCACCTACAAGCTGCCGGCGCGATTCGTCGCGCTGCGCGCGCTTCCCCGGGTCGGCGGCGGCAAGATAGACAAGAAATCGCTGCTGCGCATGGCGCGCGCCGCACAGGGGACGCGAAACCGGGGAGCGGAGAGGGAGGGAGAATCCGGATGACTGGGGCAACGGAGGATTGGAACGGAAAGCGCCTGGACGGCTTCGTGGTCGAGGTGGACGCCGGGCGGCGGCGCGGCGACATCATTCTGGACCGCGGCGAGATGAACACCATCTCCATGGGGCAGCGCGACGAGATGCGGGCCGCGTTCGAGAATCTCGACCGCGACGACCGGGTGCGCGTGATCGTGCTCCGCGCCCTTGGCCCGCACTTCTCCTCCGGCGGGTTCATCCGCGGCTTTCTGGAGGCCTCCCCCGAGCAGGTCTCCAAGCTGGCCGACAACATGGCGGCGCCGACGCGGTGCGAGAAGCCGGTCGTCGCCGCCAACCGCGGCTACTGCTTCGGCGTGGGCTTCGAGGTCTCCCTCGCCTGCGATTTCCGCATCGCCTCGGAGACGGCGCGCTACGCCCTCCCGGAGCAGCGGCTGGGGCAGATTCCGGGCTCGGGCGGCTCGGCGCGCCTCCAGAAAATGATCGGCATCACGCGAACGAAGGACATCGTCATGCGCTCGAAGCGCATCACCGGCAGGCAGGCCCATGACTGGGGCATCGTCACCGAGGTCGTGCCGGACGGAGAACTCGAGGAGGCCACGGACGCCCTCGTCGCCGAGTTGTGCGCGTTCGCACCCTTGGCCCAGCGGACGGCCAAGCGCCTGCTCAACGAAACCGAGGACACCTTCTTGTCCCTGGGGATTCAGCTGGAGGGACATTGCTATTCCAGGCTGCGCCAGTCGGACGACTTCCGCGAAGGCGTCGAGGCCTTTCACGAAAAGCGCAAACCGAACTTCAAGGGCGCCTGACGTCTTTGGGGGCAGTCTCTCGTCGGGGGCAGGCGGATGCGCGCCTCCACCCCCTCCACGAGGCGGGGCTAGTATTCATTGACATCCGCCCGGGCGCCGCGGCGACGCAGCGCCAGCCGGATCAGGATGGTCGATCCAACGGACAGTCCGGCAAACCACAAGCCGACGTCGCGCCAGGTCTCCAGCAACGCGACGCCGCCCGGCCACACGTTTTCCTGCAGGAACAAAAGGCCGGCGAGGAGCAGCGCGGCGACGCCAATCGACAATACGAAGAAGTCCAAGCCGAGCGCCACGTCCGCGCCGACGAGGACGAGCGCGATGATCGCCCAGACTTCCGGCGAGAGCGCCCCGTGGGAGAGCGCGCTAGGCAGGCCCATCGGTCGGCCTCCGCAGGTTCTCAGAGATCAGATGAAGCGAACCGATGACGCCCGCAATATCGGTTGGCACCACCACCGTCTTGGCGTTGGTCGAGGCGGCGAGCTGACCGAGCGCCTCCACCTGGCGTTTCAGCACCTCAAAGTCTACGGCCGGCTGACCGTTGTCGGCGATCGCCAAGGCGATGAGCCGGGTTTGCTCGGCATCGGCTTCCGCCTTTGCGCGCACGGCGTAGGCCTCGGCGTCGGCCGTCAGGCGTAGCGCCTCCGCCGCCTTCTGCGCTTCGAACAACTTGGCCTCGGCCGCCAACTCAACGGCGCGCCTGTCGCCTTCCGCGCGCGCTATCGCGGCGCGGCGCTCCCGCTCGGCGTTCAACTGCTGGCGTTGCGCGGCCTTGGTCTGCTCGTCGACAACCACGTCAATGATCGCCGTAGAGGTGATATCGAGGCCCCATTCGTCCGATTTGGCCTGGAGGTTGCTGCCAATTTCCTGGTTCATGGATTCGCGCGACGATTGCAACTCGTCGAGCTCAAGCCGGCCAGCCGCCGAGCGCACGATGGACGACGCCTCGGTATGCAGGGCGGAATCGACCTCGCGGATGCGGTAGACGGAACGATGGGCGTCAACGATCCGATAAAACACCGTCGCCACGAGATTTACTTCGACGTTGTCGCGCGTGATGACGCTGATGGAGAACTCCGGAAGCTGTCGTTCGAGGATCGATAGCCGGTGCGACACCTTGTCGAGGAACGGTATGATGAGGTTCAATCCCGCCGGTAGCGTTCGCGTGTATTTGCCGAATCTTTCTATGATGTAGACATCCGACTGCGGAACGACTTTCACGCCGCTCTTGATGGCCAGCAAGACAAACACGACCAGCACGATAACGACGGCGTTGCCCAAAATGATATCCATTCCCCCGCTCCACTCCCGCAATGGCCCATATGGAACTGCCGATTACACCTTGATGGCTCTGGAGAACGATGTCAAAGCCTCGGGGACGCTCCAGGGTTGAGCGCGTCGGCTCGGCGTGCCCGCTGCGCACCCCCTCCTTTTTTTTCCGGGAGGGCTTTCGCTCCGCGCGGCGGCTTCTTGTGCTACAATCTCCCCCATGCCTTGTCCGTCGCGCTTCGCCGGTACGGGCGCCACTCCGAAAGACGGTCGACCCGTGCGGCTTCCATGATTCCATGAAGACCAGGGGGGGAGATCGTCATGATAGGGACGATGCATCATTCCAGCAGAACGGTCTCGGACGTCGAGAGATCGCTCGCCTTCTACCGCGACATCCTGGGATTCCGGGTGGTGGAGGACATCTCCTCCGACGAGGATGGAATACAGAGGGCCTCGACCACGCCCGGGAGCCGGCTGCGGATCGTCATGCTGGAGGCGGGGGGTGCCCGCGTCGAGCTCATCGAGTTCCTCGAGGCGGAGGGGAAGCCCTACGACCATCCGCCGGCCCTCAACGACGTGGGCAGCAGCCACATCGCCTTCGAGCCCGAGGACATGGACGCCGCCTACGCCCGCCTGGTCTCCAGGGGCGTGCGGTTCGCGAGCCCGCCGCAGGTGACGTGGCGGGGTGCGGGCCGCTACTGGAGGGCCGCCATCTTCTATGACCCCGACGGCTTCGACCTGGCGCTTTTCAAGTCCTACGAGGGCGAACCCGCCGAACCCCCCTCCGGCACCGGCCGGAACCCCGTGGAGGAAACCACGCCATGATGCTGAGCGACATGACCTGGACCGAAGTCCGCGACCTGTTGCCCGAGAATCCCGTCATCATCCAGCCCGTGGGCTCCACCGAGCAGCACGGGCCGCACCTGCCCCTCCAGGTGGACATCGCCAGCGCATACGAGGTGGCGCGGGAGGTCGGCGAGCGCACGGGCTGCCTCGTCGCCCCGCCGCTGCCCTACGGCTACTCGGAGGTCTGGGAGAATTTCCCCGGCACCATCAGCCTCACGGCGCGGACCTTCATGGCCTGCGTCGGCGAAATCACGGAGAGCCTCGTGCGCAACGGGTTCCGGCGGATATTCTTCCTGAACGGCCACAACCCCAACCTCCCCCTGCTGCAGACGATGATGTTCCAGCTCATGGACCGCTACGGCCGGCGGGGGGACGTGCTCATCGCCGCGGGAAGCTATTTCATGGTGGACAAGGAGGCCTGCGACGCCATCGGCGACAACTTCCGCGAGGGAACCCACGCGAACGAGTTCGAGACGGCCTTCATGATGCACATCCGCCCGGACATGGTGCGCGTCGACCGCCTCGGCGCCTGGGAGTACAAGCCGGAGCTGATACTCTCCTATCGGCACGGCGTGACCTCCGCCGTCCGCCTCCCCGACAGCCGCGCGCACAACGGCGTCTACGGAGACCCGCGACGCGCCACCCCGGAGGCGGGCCGCCGCTACTTCGAGGCGTGTGCGGCCAAGGTCGCCGAAATCGTGGAGAATTTCCACCCGGAGTATTTCGGCATCCAGGAGGTCTACCCCTAGTCCGCGCGGGAGTTCCGGGGAGACGCCGGGGGCCCGCGGGTCCGCCCCCCTCCTCGCCGCCCTCTTCGCCTCGAGCGCGGGAGAGGCGCGCGGGGGGTCAGATGGCGCGTTCCGTCTCGGCGTCAAAGAAGAACAGGTTCTCCTCCCGCATCCGCACCCGGACGTCATCCCCCATGTCCACCCGGAAGGCGGAGCTGGTGCGCGCCATGAGCGAGAGGTCCTCGAAGTCGAGTTCGAGAACCTGGTCCGCCCCATAGGGCTCCAGGAGCAGCACCCTGCTCAGGCGGCCGCTGCCGCCGGCGGCCTCCACGATGACGTCCTCCGGACGGACCCCCAGAATCACCCGCTCCCGCGTCTCCTCCTCCAGCCGCCGCCGCTGCTCCGGCGGGGGCGTCACCGTGAAGTTCGGGTGGCGGAAGCGCAGCCCCTCATCCTCCCGCACCAGCGACCCGGGGATGAGGTTCATCGGCGGCGTCCCCACGAACTGCGCCACGAACGTGTTGGCCGGCTGGTGGTAGACGGCGTACGGAGAGCCGTACTGCTGCAGCACGCCGTCGCGGAGGAGCGCGATCTCATCGGCCATGTTCAGCGCCTCCACCTGGTCGTGGGTCACGTAGATCATGGTCGTCTCGAGGCGCCGGTGGAGCTTTTTCAGTTCCGCGCGCATCTCGACCCGCAGCGCCGCGTCGAGGTTCGAGAGGGGCTCGTCCATGAGAAAGGCCCAGGGCTCCCGGACGATCGCCCGGCCCAGCGCCACCCGCTGCCGCTGTCCGCCGGAGAGTTCGCGCGGCCTGCGGTCCAGCAACTCCTCGATGCTCAGCGCCTCGGCCGCCCAGCGCACCTTCTCCTCCATCCGCGCCCTGGGCATCTTCATCATCCGCAAGGGGAAGGCCAGGTTGTCCCGCACCCGCAGATGGGGATAGAGCGCGTAGCTCTGGAACACCATGGCCATGTTCCGCCGATGCGCCGGAATGTGGCGCACGTCCAGCCCGTCGATGAGAATGGCGCCCCCCGTGGGCTCCACCAGCCCCGCGACCATGTTCAGGATGGTGGTTTTCCCGCAGCCGGACGGACCCAGGAGCACGACGAACCTGCCGTCGGCGATCTCCAGGTGGACGTGGTCGACGGCGACGACCTCGCCATAGTTCTTGCTCAAATCCTGCAGGACGACCTTCGCCATTCTCCCCTCCTGCTCCTCTTGGAAAGCCGGTTAGCCCTTCACCGCGCCCGCGGTCAGCCCGCGCACGAAATAGCGCTGAAATATCAGGGCGAGGACGACGGGGACGGCGACGCAGGCGACTCCCGCCGCGTTCATCCGCGCGTAGCTCACCGAAAATTCGGAGACGAAATCGAGCAGCGTCACCGTGATGGGCCGGCTGTTCATCGTCTGGGTCAAAACGAGCGGAAAGAGAAATTCGTTCCAGCTCGTGAGGAACGCGAACACCGAGGCGGTGACGATGGCCGGCGCGGAAAGCGGCAAGATCACCCGCCAGAGCGTCTGGAAGCGGTCGCAACCGTCCACCCGGGCGGCGCTTTCGATCTCCTGCGGCACGGTCTCGAAATAGGCGACCAGCACGAAGATCACCAGGGGGAGGGAGATGGGGATATAGGCCACGATGAGCCCCAGATAGGAGTCCAGCAACCCGAGCGAGCGGATCAGCAGATAAAAGGGGACTATCAGGGACACCTCGGGCACGATTCGCGACGCCAGCACGACGTAGAACAGCGACTGCTTGCCGGCGAAGCGGAGGCGGGCGAAGCCGTAGGCGGCCAGGCAGCCCAGGGCCACGTTGACGATCATGACGCCTAGGGCCACGACGAAGCTGTTCCACATCGAGGGCAGGACGTCGGCGGTGGGAAACGTGGAATACCCGGCCATCTTCTTGTCGAAAGCGACGCTCGTGTCGGCGGGCTTTCGGAGGATGATCTCCGCGTAGTTTCCGACGTTGACCTCGGGGGGAAGCCAGTTTGGCGGCACCGAGACGACGTCCTTCTCGAACTGGAGGCTCGAATTCAGCATCCAGTAGAAGGGGGAGATGGCGTAGAAGAGCATGGCGGCGACGATCAGCCACAGGGCGACGCGCCCGAGGATGGCGGCGCGGCGGTATCTCTCCACGGTCCGGACGTCGGGGGTGCGCGGCGCACTCATGGCGTCATCCCTCCTGGGGCCGGTAGAGAATCTTGATGTAGCCAATCGCCAGGATGAAGGTGGCGACGGCGATCAGGTAGGAGATGGAGGCGCCGTAGCCGAACTGCAGGTTCCGGAAGGTCTCCACGTAGGTGTACCAGGAGACGAGGGCGGTCGCGTCCCCCGGCCCCCCCTCGGTCAGGATGTAGACGAGGTCGAAGGTCTTGATCGAGATGATCGAGGTGTAGACCAGCACCAGGAGAAAGGCCAGCTTGAGCCCCGGCAGGGTGATGTGGACGAAGCGCCTCGACGCGCCGGCCTGGTCGAGCCGCGCCGCGTTGTAGAGATCCTCCGGGATGGCCTGGAGGGCCGTGAGAAACAGGACGGTGGCCAGGGGCGCCTCCTTCCAGACGAAGGCGTTGACCAGGGTGTAGAGGGCCCGGGACGGGTTGCTGAGCCACGTCTGATACTTCTCGATGACCCCCAGGGAAACCAGAAACCCGTTCAACACCCCGTAGTCCGAATGGTATATCCACTCCCAGATGAGGCCGTTCGCGACGTAGGGCACCGCCCAGGGGATGAGTATCAGCGGCACCGCCCACCTGCGGACTCCCGCCCCCAGTTCGTTCAGCGTCAGGGCGAAGACGAGCCCGAGCAAGGCCACCGCTATCACCGAGACCACGACGAAAACGCCCGTGTTCGAGATCGCGTTGTAGAAATCCTCGCTCTCCAGGAACATCCAGTAGTTCTCCAGCCCCACGTAGGGGTTCCGGTGGGGCCGCTTGAGGTTGTAGACGTGCACGCTGACGTAGAAGGAGTGCAGGATGGGATAGATGTTGAGCAGTACCATGAGCAGCAGGGCGGGCCCCACGAAGAGCGCCGCGACCCCGCCCTCCGTCCGCGCCCGGCGGACGAACCAGCCCCGCACGCCCGCCGGGGCGGGGGGCTCTTCTGGCCTTTCGGGGGACGGGGAGTTCGCCAAGGAAGCCTCCATCGCCCCCTCCTCCGCGCGGCCCCGCGCGGGGGGCAACCCAGAGGAGGGGGGGTAGCGCCGGGGCGTCTAGCCGTAGCGCCTCTTGAGTCTCTTCCATTGCTTGGACAAGGTGCCGAGAGTGCCCACGAGGTCGGACTGGCCCAGGATCGCCTTGTGGACGCGCGGGCGCATGTACTGGTCCCACTCGGCGTACCAGACGGCCTTCTGGCCGTCCTTGGGCTTGCTGAGGGCCATCTGGCTTTCAAACAGCTTCGCCTCGCCCCATTCGTTCGCAGCCTTGATGACGTCGGGGTCCTGGAACAGCGGCGCGTGGCCGAAGCCCAGGCCGAACTCGGTGAACCACTTCTTCGCGGTGCGGTAGCTGCCCGTCTTGTCCTTGCCCCCGAGGAAGTCCACCATCCTCCAGGACATCGCCTTGCGCGCGGGGTCCTTCGCGGCCTGGGCGGTCATGCTGTAGCAGCGCGTCCAGCCGCAGACGTGGGGCTTGGAGTTGTTGGCGGTGGGCATGAGCGCCATCTTGATCTTGCCGGCCACCTGGGAGGACTTGGGCTCGTTCGCGGCGCGCAGCCGGTAATTCGGGAGAATGGTGAAGGCGCCCGTGCCGCTGCTGAAGGCCTTGAGCGCGGCGACCTCGTTCAGCTCCAGGAAGCCCGGTTGCACGATTTTATGCTTCTGGGCGGCGTCGATGATCCACTGGATGGACTGCGCGGCGGCGGAATCTTTCCGGGCGTAGTCGAGCGGATCGTATTTCGCGTCGACCAACCCCCCGCCCCGGCTGTACATCATGGTGAAGAGCATCTCCCCCATCCAGAAGTCGGCCTTCAGAAATTGCAGGAAGGGATACTCCTGTATGCCCTTGCTCTTGATCTGCAGGCTCTGCTGCACCACCTCGTCCCAGGTTTTGGGAGGGGCGCCGATGCCCGCCTTCTCGAGGTACTCCTCGTTGTAGAGGAAGGCCATGTGGCCCACGTAGTAGGGCAGGCCGTAGAGTTTCCCCTCGTAGGTGAGCGCGTCGGCGGTCGGGCCGATGAACTCCTTTCTGTACTCGTCCACCCGCGGAAATTCGTCGATGGGATGCAGCCAGCCCGCCTCGACGAACTCGGCGAGGTGCCCGTCGATCATGTAGATGACGTCGAGGGGCGCCTTCCCCGAGAACTTGACGACCAGGGCGTCGTGGTACTTGCTGCCGGGCGTGTTGCCGTAGTTGATCTTGACGTTCGCGAGCTTCTCGAATTCGGCGATGCGCTGCTTCACGAAGCTGATGCCGTAGGTCCAGCTGTAGAAGTTGAGGTTCTTGACGGCCGCCGCCGCCGCGCGCCGCGCACCCGGCAGGGGCAAGGCCAAGGAGGCCGCTCCCAGTGCCGCGTTGCGAAGAAGTTTCCGACGACTCCACCCGAGTTTTTTCATGGCCAACCCTCCACCGTGTCGCCCAGGAGAACGCGCGATCCCCCCATGGCATGGGCGGTCCACCATCGGGGGCAGAACCATACCGGAAGCCTCTTGGCGAGACCCCGAGGCGGGGCCTCCTGATTCACTCGGATCGTTGCGGCGCAGAGACGGGACGTGAAGCGGGGGCCTACAGCTCTGAAGACGACGACGCCACCGGTTCGCTATCCCCACTCTCCGGCGCTCGAAAATTCCCCAAAACCAAGCGTCACTTCCATATGACAGGCAAAGAAGAACGCTAACAGGATTCCCCCGCCCTGTCAACCGGCCTCCCGGCCGCAGCGGCCCGGCGCCCCGCTCCCCGGAAACGCGGATTCCGGCGCGCGCCGAAAAGCCCCCCGGATTTTCGTTTAGCCGCGCGCGACGAGCTCGATGCTGATGTCGTCCGGCCCCCGAACGAAGGCGATTTTCGTGCCCGGGCCGATCTCCCAGGGGTCGCAGATGAACTCGGCGCCCTTCGCGCGCAGGTCGCTCTCCGCCCGATCCATGTCGTCGACGATGAGGCCGAAGTGGTCGAGCCCGTAGCGCGGGTCGCTGGTGGTGCGGACAGGGTCCTCCCCCTCCGCCCGGCCGGAGACGAGGAAGCGCATTCCGTTCAGGTCGAGGCTGAAAATCGGCGAGCCGCCCAGGTCGCCCTCGTCCACCACCCTCGCCCCGAACATCTCCTCCCAGAACTTTCTGGCGGCGTGGGGGTCCTCGCTGCGGAAATGCAGGTGATCGTATCCGTAGACGGGCATGGACATGTTGTACCCCTCCAAGAAGATGGGACAGAGAAAACCGCTCCGATTTCCACGGGAGACGACCAGATGATAGCATTCTCCCCCGCATGCGGTGAACGCGCGGGAGGGAAACTCTTTCGTTTTCGGGGATTGCCCATGAACGACGCGAAGAACGCGCCCATGCCCCTGGAGGGCGTGCGGGTGGTGGACATGTCGAATTATCTGGCGGGGCCCTTGTCGACCATGTATCTGGCGGACTACGGCGCCGAGGTCGTCAAGGTCGAAAACCCGAAGGGCGGAGACCCCATGCGCCTTTGGGGCCACGACAAGAACGGCGTGGGCCTCTACTACAAGATGATCAATCGCAACAAGAAGAGCGTGACCCTCGACCTGAGAACCCCCCTCGGCGTCGAGGCGGTGAAGAGGCTCGTGGCCGAAGCCGACGTCGTGGTGGAGAACTACCGCACCGGCGTGCTGCGGAAATGGGGGCTGGACTACGAGGCGCTCCGGGAGGCGAACCCCGCCATCATCATGCTGTCCATCACGGGCTTCGGCCAGACGGGCCCCTACCGGAACCGCCCGGGCTTCGGCTCCATCGCCGAGGCCTTCGCGGGATTCAGCCACATCAACGGCCACGCGGACGGCCCGCCCCTGAGCCCCTCCTGGGGACTGGGCGACTGCTCGACGGGCATCGCCGCCGCGTTCCTGGTGATGGTCGCCCTCCTCGAGCGCGAAAAGCGGGGCGGGGCGGGCCAGCGGATAGACCTGGCGATCTACGAGCACCTGCTCACCATGCTGGGCCCCCCAGGTGATCTATTACGATCAGCTCGGCTTCATCCAGGGCAGAAGCGGCTCGCGCCTGGAGTTCGCGGTTCCCAGAAACAGCTTTCGGACCGCGGACGGACAGTGGGTGCTCATCGCGGGCTCGAACCAGTCGATATTCGAGAACATCTGCGAGGGACTGGGGCGGGAGGACCTCGTCGCGGACCCCAGGTTCGCGGACAACCGCGAGCGCATGAAAAACCCCGACGCCCTGGAGGACGAACTCCAGAAGACCGTCGCGACCCTCACGCTCGACGAGGTGATGGGCCGCCTGACGGCGTGCGACGGCGCCGCCACGCCCATCAACGACGTCCGCATGGTGGTGGAAAACGAGCAGGTCCGCGCCCGCGGGAACATCGCCAGGCTGGAGGATGCGGAGCTCGGCGGGCCGGTGAGAATGCAGGAGGTTTTCGGCAGGCTCTCCCGCACGCCGGGCAAAATCCGCCACGCGGGCGAGCCGCTGGGCAGCAGCAACCGGGAGATTCTGGTGGAGCGCTTAGGCTACGCGGAGGAGCGGCTCCGGAGCGCGGGGATCGACCCGGATTGATGGAAGGGGGAGGGGACGCGCTCCCGTCCGCACAGAGGCCCCCCGCGCGCCCCTACACCCGCTCGGCGAGCGCCTCCACCGCCTGGGTGGTTCGGGCGTCCTCGTCCACGAGCAGCCCCTCGGGGATGGGGGTTCGGGCGAAGCTCTTCCCCCGCCCGGAGCACCGCGCCGTGCAGGGGCGCCTCCAGGGCGTCCGCCAGCCTTCCCGCCAGGGCGATGAGGGCGTCCACGTCGAGACCCGTCTCCACCTCCATCAGCCAGAGCATGTGGGCCAAATCCTCCGTGGAGATGTTGCCGGAAGCACCCGGTGCGAAGGGGCACCCGCCGATGCCGCCGAGCGAGGCGTCCAGCACCCGCACTCCCGCCTGCATCGAGGCCAGGGCGTTGGCGAGCCCCATCCCGCGCGTGTTGTGGATGTGGACGACCAGCCCCTTCTCCGGCCAGCGGCACCGGAACTCCCGCACCATGCGCGCCATGCGGGCGGGGTCGCCCATGCCCATCGAATCGCACAAAAACACCTCGTCCACGCCCAGCGCGTGGTATTTCCCGGCCAGCTCGTACACCGCCGCCTCCGCCACCCGCCCGGTGTAGGGGCACCCCGTCGCCAGGCTGATCGCCCCGCTGAAGGGGACGCCGGCGCCCTTCACGATGCCGGCCACCGCGCCCATCTCCTCCAGGCTCTGCTTGACGGAGCGGTTCACGTTCGCCCGGTTGTGGACATCCGTCAGGGAGATGACCTGCTGGACGCCGTCGCACCCGGCCTCCACCGCCCGGCGCGCCCCGCGCCCGTTGGCGACCAGCGCCTCATACCGCACGCCCGGCTTTCTCCGGATGCGGCGCATCACCTCATCGGCGTCCGCGGTGGCGGGCACCGCCTTGGGGTTCATGAAGCTCGTGGCCTCGATGCGGCGAACGCCGGCGTCGGCGAGCCCCTCGATAATCTCGACTTTCAGGTCGGTGGGCAGCGTCTGCTTGAGGTTCTGGATGCCGTCGCGCATCACGACGTCGCGCACGAGAACGCTCGGGGGAACATTCGCATCCGGCATGGGGGCGGCCTCCGGGTTGGACGCTATTCGGCCAGGCGCTTCATTCTCGGGTCCAGCACGTCGCGCAGCCAGTCGCCCAGAAGGTTCACGCTCAGGACGGTGAGCATCAAGATGAGGCCCGGGAAGAGCGCGATCCACCAGGCGGTATCCAGGAAACTCCTGCCGTCGGCGAGCATTCCGCCCCAGGTCGGGGTGGGGGGCGGGACGCCCAGCCCCAGGAAGGAGAGGGCGGATTCGATGATGATCATCCGGCCCAGATACAACGTGGCGATGACGATGGTCGTCGAGGCGACGTTCGGGAAGAGATAGACGAACAATATCCGCATTGTGCCGCAGCCGGTGGCTTGCGCTCCGGTGATGAACTCGTTCTCCTTGATGGAGAGAACCTCCGCGCGCACCACCCGCGCGTAGACGAGCCAGGTCCGCAGCGCGATGACCAGGACGATGTTTTGCAGGCTCGGCCCCAGTATCGCCACCAGGCTGATGGCCAGAAGGATGAAGGGAACGGCCAGTGCCGTATCGATGATGCGGCTGATGACGGTGTCCACCCATCCGCCGAAGTAGCCCGCGAAGATGCCGACCGTGATGCCGATGAGTCCGCTCACGAGAACGGCGGCGATGCCGACGATGAGCGAGATGCGCGAACCCCAGATGATGCGGCTCAGGATGTCGCGGCCCTGCTGGTCCGTCCCCAGCCAGTACACGTCGCCCGCCTTGTCGACGTAGCCGGGCGGCTTCAGGTATCGCCCCAAATCCTGGGAGAGCGGGTCCAGCGGAGAGAACAGCTCCGGTATGAGGGCGAAAATGATGACGACGGCGACGAACGCCGCCCCGAAAATCGCCGGCGGCCTGCGCCGGAGCTCCTGGAGTGCCAGCTGAAAATCGGTCGGCCCGCGCCCGACGTCCTCATCGATCTCCACGTTGAGCGTCGCCGTCCTGTCGTCCACAGCCATAACGCGCCCCCATCCCCTCAGCTATATGAAATTCTCGGGTCGAGCCAAGCATACAATATGTCCACCACGAGATTCACGAAGACAAACACGAACGCGAGCAGCGCCACCGCCGCCTGCACGATGGGGTAGTCCTGGTTGTTGATCGCGTCCACCACCAAGAAGCCCACGCCCGGCCACGCGAAAACGGCCTCCGTCACCACAGTGCCGCCGAGCAGAATGCCCAGCTCGAAGCCGACCAGGGTGACGACGGGGATGGATGCGTTCTTGAGGGCGTGGCGCACCACCACCAGCCACTCCACGATCCCCTTCGAGCGCGCCGTGCGCACGTAGTCCATCCCCAGCACCTCGAGCATCTGGGAGCGCACCAGGCGCGTGATGCGCGCGGTGGCGTAGAGGCCGGCGGTGATCGCCGGCAGGATGATGTAGTACCAGGCGTCGAAGCCCGACGTGGGCAGCCAGCCCAGATACACGGCGAAGAAGATGATGAGCAGAAGCCCGAGCCAGAAGTTCGGCATCGACTGGCCGAACATCGCCCCGACCGAGCTCGTGTAGTCGATCCACGTGTTGCGGAAGGTGGCCGAGAGGACGCCCGCGGGTATCGAGATCACCACGGCGATGAGCACCGCCACGAAGGCGAGGAGCACAGTGTTCGGGAAGTGTTCGAGCACGAGCCCCATCGCCGGGATCTCATGCCTGTAGGAGAAGCCGAAATCCCCGAGGATCACCCCCTTGGTACGGACGATCTTGGGCGCGTCGGGGTCGCGTTCGGCCTCATCGACTATCGCTTTCGACTTCTCGAGCCCGAACAGGTCGTCCACGAGGTCCGAGCCGAGGATGAACTTGGCGAATTGGATCGGTATGGGCTGATCGAAGCCCATCTCCTGGCTGAACGCCTGGATGTCCTCCTCCGAGGAGTCGAGCGGCATCAAAACGGCCGCCGGGTTGCCGGTGATCTGAAGCATCGAGAACACGATGAGCAGGATCGCCGCGAACACGATGAAGCTTTGCAGGCAGCGTCTGATGATATACGTGCGCATGGGAAACCCCGACCAGAAATCGCCCGAACTTAAACCGCACCCAACATGTACGTTGAGAATGGATTTATCCCCTTCTTTCGTCAAGTCGTCAAGTGCCGCCCTCCCCGGCGGCGTTTTCTTCTCCGGCCCCCCGGCCGCCCGGACGCCGCCCGCAGCCGCGCTTCGTGGACAATCGGCGACCTCGTTTTGTAGGATGGGAGCGGCGGTGCGCGCCGGCCATGCGCGCGTAGCCCTCCGTTTTTCCGTTCACGAAAAGGGGACAGCCATGAAACTCGCCACCTACAGAAACCTCTCGCCGGGTGCCGCCGGAGACCGCCTCGGAGTCGTCCTGGCCGACGGGCGGATGCTCGACTTGCGGCTCGCCTACGCGGGCTATCTCGCGGAAAAGGAGGGAGAGGGGCGGCCCTACGCCATGGCGAGCGCGCGGATTCCGCGGGACATGCGCGATTTTCTCTGCGGCGGGGAGCCCGCCCTGGCGGCCGCGCGCGCGGCGCTCCGCCATGCGGAGGCGGCCGTCGACGCCGGCGGAGAGCCGGCGGGGCCGGACGGGGAGGTCGCCGCGCTGAAGGGCAGGCACGTGCGGCTCCGGGCGCCGATTCCGCATCCGGGCAAGTTTTTTCACACCGGGCTGAACTCGAACAAGCACGTGGCGAACACCGGCCATGCGGTTCCCGAAAACGTGCCGGGCGCCCCCCGGTTCGACACCTCGCTCGTGGGACACGAGGAGCCGGTGCTCTACCCGAGACAGACCAGGATGCTGGACTACGAGGTGGAGGTGGGCATCGTCATCGGCAAGCACTGCAAGGACGTTGCGCCCGAGAACGCCTTCGACGTCATCATGGGCTACACGGTCTACAACGACATCACGGCGCGCGAGGTGCAGAGAACCCCCGCCCTGGGAGGCGTGTTTCTCGGGAAAAACTTCGACACCACCAACCCGGTCGGCCCCTACATTGTCACCGCGGACGCGGTGCCGAACCCCGAGTCGCTGCGCGTGCAATGCAGGGTGAACGGCGAGACGCGCCAGGATGAGCTTTTGACCGACATGATTTTCAAGATACCCGAGCTCATCGCCTTCTACAGCCAGATGTCGCTCGAGCCGGGCGACATCATCTCCTCAGGCACGTTTTCCGGCGTGGCACTCGAGCAGGAGGACCCGGAGCCGTTCCTCCTGCGGCCGGGAGACGTGGTGGAGTGCGAGGTGGAGAGCGTGGGCGTTCTCAGAAACCCCATCGTCGCCCAGGACTGAGGCTCAGCCGGCGGATGCGGCCGCCAGGGTTCGCCTCGCCGCCGCCACGATCTTCTCCGTGTCGGGCAGGACGATCGCCTCGAGCTTTGCGTGAACGGGCACGGGCACGTCGAGGGCCGCCACGCGGCGGATGGGCGCCCTGAGGGCGTCAAAGGCCGCCTCCTGCATCGAGGCGGCGATCTCCGCCCCCACCCCTCCGCTCCGGTGTCCCTCCTCGGCTATCACGCACGCCCCCGTCTTGCGGACGGAGGCCGCGAGCCCCTCCACGTCCAGCGGATTGATGGTTCTCGGGTCCGCCACCTCGGCGCCGACCCCCTCCGTCGCGAGCCGCTCCGCCGCCTCCAGGCAGTTGCGCGCCTGGCTTCCGATCCCGATGAGGGTGATGTCCGCCCCCTCGCGCTTCACCGCCGCCTCGCCGATGGGCGCCGTCCAGTCTCCCGCCGGCACGGCGCCCTCGAGGGAGTAGAGCGAGCGATACTCCACGAAGAGCACCGGGTTGTCCTCCCGTATGGCGGATTTCAGAAGTCCCTTCGCGTCGGCGGGGTCGCTCGGCACCACGACGCGCAGCCCGGGGACCTGGATGAACCAGGCCTCGAGGCACTGGCTGTGCGTGGGGCCGTTCTGCACGCCGCCGCCCTCCGGTGCCCGGATGACGAGGGGAACGCTCACCTGGCCGCCGAGCATATAGCGCAGCTTGGCCGCCTGGTTCGCGATGGGGTCTATCGCCAGCATCATGAAATCGATGCGCCGCATGTCGAGCACCGGCCGGTAGCCCGCCATGGCGGCGCCCACGGCGGCGCCGGTGAAGCCCAGCTCGCTTATCGGCGTGTTGCGCACGCGCTCGTGGCCGAACCGCTCGCCCAGGCCCGCCGTGGCGGGGGAGATGGCGGAGAGCGCCACGTCCTCCCCCATCAGGAACACCCTCTCGTCGCGCGCCATCTCCTCGTGGAGCGCCTCGTTGATCGCCGCCGCATACGACATGGTGCGCGTCTTCGCCTCAGGCATAGAGATCCCCATACACGTCATCGGGCGCGGGCGCGGGGCTCGCCTCGGCGAAGGCGAGCGCCTCTCCCAACTCCTCCTCCACGGCGGCCAGATGGACCCGCTTCTGCGCCGCGCTCACGCCCAGCATCCTCTCGGCCAGGAGCAGGGGGTCCCTCGCCTTCCATTCGTTCCACTCCTCCTCCGTCCGGTAGGGACCGAACCGGGGGTCTTTCCTGGAATGGCCGAAATACCGATAGGTTTTCGCCTCGATCAGGCTGGGGCCCAATCCCCCCCGCGCGCGGGAGACGGCCTCGGCCATCACCTCGTGGACCGCCAGCACGTCCATGCCGTCCACGCTCACGCCGGGCATGTCGTAGCCGCCCGCCCGCGCGCTGATGTCCGCCACCGAGGTGGCGTAGCCCACCCGGGTGCTCGACGCGAAATGGTTGTTCTCGCAAAAGAAGATGACGGGAAGCTTCCATATCGAGGCCAGGTTCATCGACTCGTGAAAGCTGCCCTCGTTCGCGGCGCCGTCGCCGAAGAAGGCGACCGCCACCTGGCCGTTTCCCTCGAAATGAAAGGCCAGGCCGATGCCCACCGCCATGGGCATGTTCGAGCCCACGATGGAATGCGCGCCGTAGTGGCCCTTCGATACGTCGGCGATGTGCATCGAGCCTCCCTTGGCGTGGCAAAGGCCGGTCGCCTTGCCGAGAAGCTCCGCCATCATCTCGGGCAGGCGCGTTCCCTTGGCGATGGAGTGGCCGTGGCCGCGGTGGGTGGTGAGAATCGCGTCATCCTCCCGAAGCGCGCTGCACGCGCCCACCGAGCAGCCCTCCTGACCGACGCTCACGTGGATGCCGCCCATCACCTCCCCCCTCTCGAACAGCTCGAACGCCTTCTCCTCAAACCTGCGTATGCGCAACATGGCGCGGTACATCTCCTGCATCCGCTCGCCGCTCAAAGACGCCTTCCCTTTGGCCAACAGACGTTCTCCTTCCGCGCGATGGTGGGGCCTTCCCGTCCGTGGATTTTCCCCAGACTCTCACAAATCGGCGCCCGAGACCAGCGATCATCCCGACTCCGCCCCGCCCTCCTCTTGGGCCCGCTCGTCGGCGATGCGCTTGAGCGCGTAGAGCCCCTCCATCAGCACGGGCGCGCCGCCGCCGATGCTGGCCACCTCGAACGCCTCGAGCACCTCCTCCATCGTGGCGCCCAGGCGCAGCGCCTTTTTGGTGTGGGTGTAGACCTCGTGCTTCATGCCCTTGAAGGCGAGGAGGCCGATTTCGATGAGCTCGCGCGTCTTGGGGTCCAGATGGCGCGGCTCCTCCTTGAAAAACCCCCAGTGCATCTGGGAATACGCCTCGAAATAATCCGGGTCCAGCTGCGCGCCGAAGCCGAGCACGTCATACACGAACCCCCTGTCTCCGTGGATTTTCTCCGTGATGCGCCGCACCTTCTCCTCTCTCGTCTCCTCCGCCATCCCCTCTCCTCCTCCTCCAAGCAAAGTGATGGCGGGGGCACCGGAGCTCCTCCATGCACCCCCGCCGAAAACGGGCGGCGCCTACGCGGCGGCGAACCTGTCCATCCACCAGTCCGCGATCCAGTCGCCGCACATCGGCAGGTTGTCGAACACGCAATGCTGGCTGCCGCCATCGGCGAGGGTGAAGATTTTCAGCTCCTTCTCCTCCGAGCCGCACGCATCATACAGCCTGTAGGCCATGTCGACCGGCACGATGTTGTCATCCTGCCCGTGGGTGATGCAGATGGGCATTCGTATCCTCTCCGCGACGCCGGCCAGCGTATAGGCCCTGCATTTCTCCATCGCCGAGTCCATGTCCGGTGCCCCCAGCACCCAGGGCAGCTGCCATATGGCGGACGAGGAGATGGTGCCCCCGCTCTCCAGCACCTTTCTGCGGTGTGCCCAGACCTCGTGATAATCAAAATGCGCCCCCCAGGCGAGGCACGCCGCATAGCGATGCTCGAACGCGGCGACGCGCGGGGCGTAGTAGCCCCCCATGCTCATGGCCATGACGCCGACGCGCGCGGAATCCACCTCGGGACGCGCGTCCAGAAAATCGAAGGCGGCGGTTCCGGCCACCTCGTAATCCGGGCGGCTCGCTATCTTCCGGAGCCGGAGCGTCTCCCCCTGCCCCGGCCCGTCCACGCAGAGCACCCCGACCCCGCGCGCTATCAGGGCGAGCGCACCCCAGAGGGCGGTGATCTCCTTGGAGCCGTCGAGTCCATCGAAGAAGACGACGTAGGGGTCGTCCCCCGTCGGGGCGCGCGGCGGGAGCAGGTACGCCGCCAGGGGGCCCTCCTCGTAGGGAACCTCCACGCGCCGAAACCCGGGGACGCGGTATTTCATCGCCTTCTCGTAATGGGGGAGGAGCCTCTCGTAGGACGCCGCCTTCTCCGGGTCGTCGGGATGCACGAACCGCTCGCTCGCGTAGCGGTAGATGGCGCACCGCAGGTAGGCCGCCATCGCGGTGCGCTCGTGGCCCCTGCCCTCCTCCTCCGCAGCGAACCCCTCCACCCTGTCCGCCATCGCGGACCAGGCCTCGCGCCAGGCGTCGGCGTCGCCCGCGCGTCCGCTCAGCCGCCTTCCTATCTGATCCAGCTCGTGGAAGTTCGAGCCGCCCATCGGGGCGATGTTGATTTGCCCGCTCATCAGCTGCGACCACAGGTAGTGCTCGGGGAAATACCGAAACCATGAACCGATGACCCGCTCCGCCGCCATGGAAGCCCTCCCTCTCTCTCGCCTCGCCCTGCAAAAACGCGAGAATGCGAGAATGCGCCAACGCCCGTCGCCCGTGGAACACCGCGACCATACACGCAAACCCCGACGCCTCACAAGGAAACCGCGCGTCGGGGCAAATCCATCCTTATGCGCTTTGACGCCCCGTTCGCATCCATGATATATTTCGCGAACTCTCTTCATGGCGGAAAAGCGGAGCATCCCGGGCGGTCTTCTCGATACAAAGGGATGGCTTTCAGATCTTCACCGGAGCAGGCTTTAGGAACCTGTCTTTTACCCGAAAGGAGGAAACCCCATGCGGAAACTTCTCGTAATCCTGGCTGCCTTCGCCATCCTGGCGGTCGGCGCGCCCCTGACGGCTGACGCGAAAAGCACCGTCACCATCGCTCTGACGGGCGAGCCCCCGACGATGGACCCCCACCGCGTCTCGAACTTCATCGGCGCGATGGTCTGGCGCTGGAGCTACGACACCCTGCTTCACGCCGAGACCGGCACGGGGGCGAAGCAGCCCTGGCTCGCCACCAAGTGGGTCAAGATGAGCCCCACGAAAGCGAAGTTCCACCTGCGGAAAGGGGTGAAATTCTCTGACGGCACGCGCTTTACCGCCGAGAGCTTCAAGTACACCATCAGCCGCGTGATGAAATCGGCCCGCCAGCGGCAGTACTTCAAGAACGTGGACAAGATCGAGGTGCTGGACGACCACACCTTCATCTACCACAACAAACAGCCCGACGGCGGCATGTGGAACCGCCTCACGCGCTGGGCCGGCCCCATCAGCCTGAAAACCAAGGGCAAGGAGCTCGCCCACATCTCGCGCAACACCTACGGCACGGGCCCCTACATCCTGAAATCCTGGACGAAGGGACAGAAGATGGTGTTCGACGCGAACCCGAACTGGTGGAACAACAAGAACTTCCCCAAGCGGCCGCAGCGCGTCGTCCTGCGCCGGATCCGCGAGAGCGCGACGCGGGCCAAGGCGCTCCAGGCGGGCGAGATCGACGTGGCGTGGGGCATCATGCCGCAGTTCATCCCCCAGCTGGAGAAAAACCCGAAGACGAAAGTCGCCGTCGTCCCCGCCGTGCGCATCATGCACATGGGCTTCTTCACCACCCACGGCGGTCCGATGGCGGACGTCCGGGTGCGCAAGGCCATCAACTACGCCATCGACGCCGAAGCCGTGCGGACGACCATCCTGGGCGGACGGGCCGACCTCTTCGGCCAGATGCTCCACCCCTGGAACTACTCGGGCTACAACCCGAAGAAAGCGTGGTACGGCCACGACCCGGCCAAGGCCAAGGCGCTCCTCAAGGAGGCCGGCCATGAAAAAGGCTTCAAGATGGAGCTCATCGCCACGAACGGACGCTATCCGGGCGACAAGGCCACCTGCGAGGCCGCGGCCGGCATGATCAAGAAAGTCGGCATCGACGCCACCTGCAACTCCCAGCGCTTCCCGCTCTTCAAGAAGCTCCACCGCGCCTACAAGGCGGGCAAGAAGAAGGGGGCGGCGGCCTACTACATGGGCTTCGGCAACGGGCAGGGAGACTCCACCTCCGTGCTGCGCGGAACCTCCGGCTGCAAGGGGCCCTGGAGCGGCATGTGCTTCAAGGAGCTGGACGCGGCGATCGACAAGGCCACGGCCACCGTCGACCCGAAGGCGCAGCAGGCCGCCTTCGAGGCCGTGACCGACAAGATGAAGGCTCTGGCCACGCACAAGATTTTCGTGAAGATTCACGACGTGCTTGGCCACCAGGCGAACCTCAACTGGACCCCGCGCCACGACGAAACGCTCCTCCCCTGGGAGATCGAGGTGCTCGGCAGCAACTAGGGGGGCGTTTTCAGCTCATCACGCCGCGGGGGGCGCACCACGGCTCGCGCCCCCCGCGGTTTTTTTCTGCCCGCGCGCGCCGGTGCGCGTCCGCCCCCGGCCGTTTTCCTGGAGAGAGGCTCCCGCATGAAAGTCGGCATCTTCCTGTCCGCGCAGCAAACCCTGGACTCCAACCTGGTCGACGCCCTCCACGATCAGATCGCCCTGGTGCGCCTGGCGCGCGACGCGGGCTGGGACTCCTTTTTCACCGGCCAGCACTACCTCAGCGAGGGGAACGTGCAGCACCTGCAGAACCTGCCGTTTCTGGCGCGCCTGAAGGCCGAGGCGGGGGAGATGACGCTCGGGGTCGGCGTCCTGCTCATCAACCTGCACAATCCGGTCTACGTGGCGGAGACCGTCGCCACCATGGACGTCATCGCGGAGGGGAACATGGTGTTCGGCGTAGGCCTGGGCTACCGCGACGTGGAGTTCGACGCCTTCGGCGTCCGGCGCGGGGAGCGGGTGCGGCGCTTCGTGGACTGCCTGGAGCTGGTCAAGCGCCTCTGGACGGAGGAGGCCGTATCGTTCGAGAGCGCATACTGCCGGCTGGAGGGGGTGCGCCTGAACATGCGCCCCGTGCAGAAACCCCATCCGCCCATCTGGTTCGCTGCGAACAGCGACCCGGCCGTGCGGCGGGCGGCGCGCCTGGGCGACACGCTGTTCATCAACCCCCACGCCACTACGCGGACCATCGCGCGACAGATGGACGTCTACCGCGAAGGCCTGGCGGAGGCGGGCAAGCCCTTCCCCGGGGAGCTGCCCTGCATGAAGGAGGTTTTTTGCGCCAAGGACAGAAAGACGGCGCTGGAGCTCGCCGGCCCCTACCTTGGCCAGAAATACAGGGACTACGCCCGCTGGGGGCAGGACAAGGCGCTTCCCGAGGACGAGACCTTCGACCAGCCCTTTGCGGAGTTGCTGAAAGACCGCTTCGTCATCGGCTCGCCGGAGGAATGCTACGAGGCGCTGAAACCCTACAAGGAGATGGGCGTGAACCACCTCATCATCCGCACGAGCTGGATAGGGATGCCCGCCTCGTCCGCCCTGGGAAGCGCGCGGCTCATCTCGGAGGAGCTCATCCCCGCACTGAGGGAATAGGGCGCGCCGCCGGACACATCGCCCGAGACAGGGAGACGCCAGCATGGCCTCGCTCAAAGACCATCCCCGCTATCCGCAAGCCGAGTACGACCGCCGCTATCGGGAAATCCGGAGCAGGATGCGCGCCCGCGGAATCGACGCGCTCATATTCTACGGCGACTCCGGAATGCAGGGCGGCAACCAGGCGAACGTCAAATACGTCACCAATTACAAGGATCCGGTGAGCAGCTTCTTCGTCTTCCCGCTCGAGGGCGCGCCCGCGCTGTTCATATCGAACAGGCTCTACCTGCCCTACGCGCGGAAGATGAGCGTTATCCCCGACACCCAGGCCGTGGACTACGCCCCGGGCCGGAAGGTGGAGGAGCGCATCCGCGAGCTGGGGCTCGAGAAAGGAACCATCGGCCTGGTCGGCTTTCGCGGCATCCTGCCGGTGTCCATGCCGTACAGCGTGGTGGACCATTGGCGAGAAAGCCTGCCGGCCGCGAACTTCACCGACGCCTCGGAGATTTTGGCGGAAGTCCGCCTCGTCAAGAGCCCGGAGGAGCGCAAGTGGTTCCGGCGCGGGGCGGCCCTCACGGACCTGGCGTTCGAGGCACTGGAGGAGAGGGCGAAGCCCGGCATGAGCGAGTTCGAGCTCGCCGCCATCATCGCCGGCGCGTACATGCCCCGGGGCGGAGGCCCGCAGTTGATCTTCGTGGGATCGACCTCGATGGCGCGGCCGCGGCTGATCTTCCCCAACCAGTTCCCCACCCACCGAAGAACGAGAAAGGGCGACATCGTCCTGACGGAGCTGTCCGCCGACTACGAGATGCACCCCGGCCAGGCGCACCGACCCATCTCCGTGGGGGCGGAGCCGACCCCCGCCTACCGGAAGCTCTACGAGGTGGCCGTCGAGGCCTACCGGCGGATATTCCGGGCGCTCCGGCCGGGCGGGACGCACGAGGACGTCCGGCGCGCGGGCGCCATCATCGAGGAGGAGGGCCTCACCACCTTCGACACCACCTTCCACGGATGGGGCCTGCTCATCGAAAATCCCCGAATCGACGTCGGCGCCTCCATCCTCCAGCGCCCCCAGAACGACATCACCTTCCGGGAGGGCATGCTCATGGTGATTCAGCCCAACGTCTGCACGGCGGACGGCAAACGCGGCCTGCAGGTGGGAAACCTCGTGGAGGTCACGAAAACCGGCGCGCGCTCCCTCCAGAAATTCCCGATGAAGTTCATGCGGATATAGGAACCGCCCGGCGGCGCAGCCCGGGCGGGGCGGCGGGCGCCGGAGGCGCCCGGTTCAACGGGTCGGCATGGAGGCGATCTTCGCGCGCAAGTCCTCCGCGAGGGGAGAGCCCAGGCTCTCGAGCTTCCGGAGGTCCGCCAGTGCGGCCGCCCTGTCGCCGGCCATGACGTGGGCGACGCCCCGGTATTCGAGGGCGGGCGCGTAGTCGGGCCGGATGGAGAGCGCCTTGTCGTAGGCGGCGATGGCCTCTTTCGTCCTGCCCATCTGCCGCAGGGAGTAGCCCAGCATGTTGAGTGCCTGGTAGTGCCCGGCGTCCGCCGCCGCCACCTCGCCGAACAGCGCCGCCGCCGCCTCCCATTTTCCCTGTCGCGCCATCTCCTCTCCTTGCGCGTAGGGCTGCCCGGCCGGCTCGGGCGCCGTGGTGGGGCTGGGGTCTCCCGCCGGATGGGCGGGTCCCGCCAGGGCGATGGCCATGAGGAACGCGAAAACGGGGACGAGCGAGACTTTCATGGTGCATCCTCCTCTCAGGCAAGAAAGCATCGGCCGCAGAGGGCTTCTTCGCGGCGATCGGACTCCGCGCCCTGCGCATCAGGCATATGACAAAAAAGAGGGGCTCTCATTCACCCGTCCGGGTCAACGACAGCCCCCTCCCCGCGAAACCTCCCGCTAGCTGTGGAGGCCGCTCTGATGCGCCACGGAAATGCGGGCGATGGCGCGCTTCAAGGACAACTCGGCCCGATCGAAATCCAGACCCGCATCGTCGGGCTGCCGGCCCGCCATGCGCGCGCGCGCGCGATCCCGGGACTCCTTCGCGCGCGATGCATCTATGTCCTCGGCCCGCTCGGCGACCTCCGCCAGGATGGTGACCCGCTCGGGCCCCACCTCGGCGTACCCATCGGCGACCGAGACAAAATACCGCGCGCTGCCCGAGCGGTAGCTGAGCACGCCGATGCCGAGCTGACAGAGGTAGGGCGTATGCTGGGGCAACACGCCGAACTCTCCGTAAAAGCCGGGGGCGGTCACCTCGTCGACCTCGGCGGAGAGGAGCTTGCGCTCCGGCGTCACGATGTCGAGTATCATCCTGCCTTCGATCATGCGCTATACCTCTACGCCCAAGGTCTTGGCCTTCTCCTTGGCGGACTCCAGGTTGCCCACCATGTAGAACGCCTGCTCGGGCAGGTGATCCACGTTGCCGTCCGCGAGCTCCTTGAAATCCTGGATGGTGTCCTCCAGCCGCACGTAGACGCCCGGCGTGCCCGTGAACTGCTCGGCCACGTGGAAGGGCTGGCTCAGGAAGCGCTGTATCTTCCGCGCGCGCGCCACGATGACCTTGTCGTCCTCGGAGAGCTCGTCCATGCCCAGAATCGCGATGATGTCCTGAAGGTCCTTGTAGCGCTGCAGAATTTGCTGCACCCGCCGCGCCACCCCGTAGTGCTCCTCCCCCAATATCCTCGGGTCCAGAATCCGGCTTGTGGAATCCAGCGGATCCACCGCCGGGTAGATGCCGAGCTCGGCGATCTGGCGCGAAAGCACCGTCGTGGCGTCGAGGTGGGCGAACGCGGTGGCGGGCGCGGGGTCGGTCAGGTCGTCGGCGGGCACGTAGATGGCCTGCACCGAGGTGATGGAGCCTTTGCTCGTCGAGGTGATGCGCTCCTGGAGGTCGCCCATCTCGGTCGCGAGGTTGGGCTGATACCCCACCGCGCTGGGCATCCGTCCCAAAAGGGCGGACACCTCGGAGCCAGCCTGCGTGAAGCGGAAGATGTTGTCGATGAACAGCAACACGTCCTGCCCCTCCACGTCGCGGAAGTATTCCGCCAGCGTCAGCCCCGAGAGGCCGACCCGCAGGCGCGCGCCGGGAGGCTCCGTCATCTGTCCGTAGACCAGCCCGACGCTCTCCAGAACGCCCGACTCCTCCATCTCGAGGTAGAGGTCGTTTCCCTCGCGGGTGCGCTCGCCCACGCCGGTGAACACCGAAGTGCCGGAGTGCTCCGTGGAAATGTTGTGGATGAGCTCCATGATCAGCACCGTCTTGCCCACGCCGGCGCCGCCGAACAGTCCCGTCTTGCCCCCCCGGGTATAGGGCTCGAGAAGGTCGACGACCTTGAGGCCCGTCTCGAGCATCTCCGTGGACGTGCTCTGCTCCTCCAGGGTGGGCGCCGGCCGGTGAATGGGCATCCGCTCGCTCGTCTCCACCGGCCCCTTCCCGTCCACCGGCTCGCCGATGACGTTCAGGATGCGCCCCAGGGACGCCTTGCCCACCGGCATCGAAATCGGCGCGCCGGTATCCACGGCGGCCAATCCGCGAATCAGGCCCTCGGTCGGCTCCATCGAGACGGTGCGCACGGTGGATTCGCCCAGGTGAAGCGCCACCTCCACCACGATCTCGTCCCTCTCCCCCTCGGCGACGAGCGTCGGATCCTTTTTCACGACGAGCGCGTTTCTGAGCTCCGGCAAATGGCCGGCGTCAAACTCGACATCAATAACGGGTCCGATAACCTGCGTTACGCGTCCTTCGTTCATCCTGGGCTCCTTACGTCCTCAAAATTCCCATGCCGGCCGCTCGTTCGGGCGGCGCCTCTCAGGGATGCCTCCTTCGCGAATCCTCTAGGAGAGCGCGTCGGCACCGGCCACCACCTCGAGCAGTTCGGTGGTGATCGACGCCTGCCGCACGCGGTTCATCTGCAGGGTCAGGGCGCCGATCATCTCCTCCGCGTTTCGGGACGCATTGTCCATCGCCGTCATGCGGGCGCCGAACTCGCTCGCCTCCGCGTCGAGGAGCGACCTGTATATCTGCACCGTCGCGTGCCGGGGCAAAATCGTTTCCAGCACGCCCTCCGCGGAGGGTTCGTAAATGTATTCCGCGGCCACGGGCCCGCCCTGCGCGTCGATGGATTCGGGCACCGGAGGGGCGAGGGGAAGGAGGCGGGAAAGCCTCGGGCTTTGGTTCAGGATGGTCCGAAACTCCGTGGTGAGGATGTGCACCTCATCGAAGCCCTCCCCGAGATACGCCCCGGTCATGATTCCGGCCAGGCTGGTGGCCAGGGAGAAGTCGATTTTCCCGTACACGTCCGTGAACTGCTCCTTGAACCCGAACCCCCTGCGCGCCAGAAAGTCGCGCCCCTTTCTGCCCACGATGACGATTTCGGTCTCCTTGCCCGCATCCTCGCGCTTGCGCAGGAACAAAAACGCCTGGCGCAGCAGGTTGGTGTTGTATCCGCCGCAAAGCCCCTTGTCCGAGGTGATGACGAGCAGGAGCAGCCTGTCGTCCTTCATGTCGTCCCGAAGAAGGGGGTGGGAGTCCGGGTCGACCTTGGCGGCCAGGGAATTCACCAACTCCTCGATCTTCTCGCTGTAGGGGCGGGCGCTCTCGATGCGCTCCTGCGCCCTGCGCACCTTGGAGGCCGCCACGAGCTTCATCGCCCGCGTGATCTGCTGGGTGTTCTTGACGCTGCGGATGCGGCGCTTGAAATCTCTCGTCGATGCCATTTTCTGCCTATCCGGACACCGCGGCCGTCTCCGGTGCCGCGGCGTCGAGCGTTTTCATGAATTCCGCGCACGCGGCCCGCAATCCCTCGGTAATCTCGTCGGTCAACTCGCGTTTTTCCGCCAGATCGTTCACCAGCCGGGAGCGGCTCGTCTCCATGAAGGTCAGAAAATCGCGGTTCACCCTTTCAACCTCATCCACGGCCACGGCGTCGAGATACCCCTGCGTGCCCAGGAAAATCGACATGATCTGCCGATGCACCACCTCGGGCGCATACTGCGGCTGCTTGAGCAGCTCCGTCAGGCGGGAGCCCCGCGCGAGTTGTGCCTGGGTGGCCGCGTCGAGCTCCGAGCCGAACTGCGCGAACGCCGCCATCTCCCGATATTGCGCCAGGTCGAGGCGCAGGGTGCCGGCCACCTTTTTCATGGCCCGGTTCTGGGCGGCACCGCCCACGCGGGAGACGGACAGGCCCACGTTGATGGCCGGCCGGATGCCCGAGTGGAACAGGGCGGATTCGAGGTAAATCTGCCCGTCGGTGATCGAAATCACGTTCGTCGGAATGTAGGCGGACACGTCGCCCGCCTGCGTCTCGATGATGGGGAGGGCCGTCAGCGAGCCGCCGCCGAGCTCGTCGCTGAGCTTCGCCGCCCGCTCCAGCAAGCGGGAATGCAGGTAGAACACGTCCCCGGGGTAGGCCTCGCGGCCCGGCGGCCGCCGGAGCATCAGCGAAAGCTGGCGGTAGGCCGCCGCCTGCTTGGAGAGATCGTCGTAGATGATCAGCGCGTGCATTCCGTTGTCGCGGAAATACTCGCCGATGGCGCAACCCGCGTAAGGCGAGATGTACTGCAGGGGCGCGGGGTCGGACGCCGTGGCCGCCACGACGACGGTGTAGTCCATCGCCCCGTATTCCTCCAGGGTGCTCACCACCTGGGCCAGCGTGGAGCGCTTCTGTCCCGTGCACACGTAGATGCAGTACACGTCGGTGTTCTTCTGGTTGATGATCGCGTCCATCGCGATGGCGGTCTTGCCGGTCTGCCTGTCGCCGATGATGAGCTCGCGCTGTCCTCGGCCAATCGGCACCATGCCGTCAATCGCCTTGATGCCGGTCTGCAAGGGCTCTTTCACGGGCTGGCGATCCACCACGCCGGGGGCGATGACCTCCAGGTTGCGCGCATCCTCGGTCTCGATGGGCCCCTTGCCGTCGATGGGCTGGCCCAGCGCGTTCACGACGCGGCCGGCCAGCGCCTTGCCGACGGGCACCTGAACGATGCGGTTCGTGCGGCGGACCTCGTCGCCCTCCTTGATGGCGCGGTCATCGCCGAGGAGCACGGCGCCGACGTTGTCGGTCTCCAGGTTGAGCGCCATGCCGTACAAATCGCCGGGGAAGGACAGCAACTCGCCGGCCATGCACTTCTCCAGGCCATAGACGCGGGCGATGCCGTCGCCCACGGAGATGACGGTGCCGGTCTCGGCAAGCTCGACCGAGGCGTCAAACCCCTCGATTTGCTTTTGGATGATCTGGCTGATTTCTTCGGCGCGAATCTGCATGGATTCTCCCCTTGGTCCTTCCGCTGATTCCTGAAAGAGCGTCAGTTCGCCATCAAAGCGTTTCGCAGGCTGCGGAGCTGGTTGCGGATGCTGCCGTCCATGACGACGCCGCCCACGCGGCAGACCAGCCCTCCGATCAGATTCTCCTCCCTCTCCACCTCCATGCGCACATCGCCGCCGGTCATCTCGCAGAGCCTCTCGCGCAGCCTCTCGGCGGCTCCGGAGTCGAGGTCATACGCCGTGCGCACGTGGGCGCGAACGATGCCGCGCCTCTCGTCCGCAAGCTGCCGGTAGCTCTCCGCCATGGCGGACAACTCCCCGATCCGGTCCTTCTCCGCCACCACGCGCACGAAATTCCGAAGCAATTCGCTCGCCCCCGACGACGCCATGATCTCCGTCAGTATCCCGACGCGCGCGCTTCTCGCAAAGCGCGGGTTGCGCAAGACGCGCCGCAGCTCCGCGTTTTCCTGAAACTCGGCCGCGATCCGCGCCAGCCCCTCCCCGGTCTCCTCCAGAGCGTCCCGCCTCTCGGCGATGTCCACCAACGCCCGCGCATAGCGGCGCGCCACCTCGCCACCCGTCACAGCCCCCCTCCGTTTCTATCGTGGAGCCTGGCGAGATAGTTCTCCACGAACCTCTCCTGGTCCGCCTCGTCCAGCTCCTTTTTGAGCATCTCCTCGGCGAGGCGCAGCGCGAGGCTCGCCGCCTGGCCCCGCAGCTCCGCGCGCGCCTTGGACGCCTCCAGCGCAATCGTCGTCTTCGCCTGCTCCAGCAGGCGCCGGGCCTGATCTTCCTGCTCCCCCTGGAGCCTCTCCCGCATCGCCGCGCGCTCGGCCTCTCCCTGCGCGCGAACGCGGGCGAGCTCGATCTCCAGGTCGCCCACCTTGGCCCTCTGCTCGGCCAGCCGCCCCTCCGCCTCCTCGCGCGCCGCCCGCGCCTCCTCGAGCGCCTTGCGAATCCCCTCTCTGCGGTCTTTCAGGAACTGCCGGATGGGCACGAACGCGACCTTGTAGAGGATGCCCGCCACGATGAGCGTGTTGACGACCTTGAAGAGCTCCTCGGTTGCGCTGAACGCCTTGTGGTGCGCCCCCGCCTCCGCGGCCCAGACGGACTCCGGCAAGAACAGGGCCGCCGCCGCGGGCAGGAGGCTCCACAAACTCCGGTACGCTTTTCCTGAAAACACGGCCCCCGCCATCTCTTATCCCACCCCGCGGCCCGCGAGCCGGCTCGCGATTGCGCTCGCCAGCCGGCCGGCGCCGTCCTCGAGTTCGGCCGCCGCATGCTTCGCCTGGGCGCCGCGAGCGACTGGCGCGTCTCCTCCAGCTCGCGGCCCGTCCTCTCGCGAATCTCGTCGAGGCTCTTTCGGCTCGCCTCGGACATCTCCTGCTGGAGTGCGAGGACGGGGCCTCGGTGTTCTCCCGCTGCACCTCCGCCAGGGAATCCTCATACTGGCTGATGTAGCCCTGCGTCTCGCTCGCGTCCTGTCTGGCGGCCTGGAGGTCGCCCGTGACCTCCGCGTCGCGCGATTCCATGAGGCCCTTCAGGGGCCCGATCAAAATCTTGTTGAGGACGACCAGCAGAATCAGGAAGTTGGCCCACTGGACCACGACGACGATCGGGTTGATGACGAGGGCGCCGCTCCCGAGGTTGAAGCCCGCGAGCCAGGCGCCGAAGCCGCTCTGGGCACCGCCCGCCGCCCAGGAGACGGATGGTGCGAGGGCGGCCAGGAGCGCCAGGCACAAGCCGGGCGCGAATCGTTTCCAGCGAGAAAACCGGATCATGTCTTCCTCTTTCGCCATACTCTCATGCTCCCGGGCGTAAGCCCACCCGAAGAGGTTCCGGCGCTTTCGCGTAAAACCGTCGGGGAATGGCGTATGCGTTCGCACGTTTTTCAGGGAGATGGATTGGCCTCCGCCCCCAAAAACCGCCTCAACCTACCCGCAGCCATGGGGGAAGTCAAGCCCCCGAGGAAATTTTTGCCGCTTCCCGGATTCGGGCCGCCGCCCGGCCAGGGGGGGGTTCAGTGGAGGGGGCGGGAGAGACCCGGCCTCCCCGCGCGGGGGAGAACCGTGCTACCCTGCCGACGGGGGGAGAGCCCGCGCGCCCGTCTCGTCCCGGCCACACCCCCAGGGAGAGGGAGAGAGATGAAATTCGTCACGTTTGAAATCGCCACCCCCGTGGGAGGCGTCTCGCGCGTGGGCGCCCTGGCGCAGCGCCCCGACCGGCAAATCGTGGTCGACCTCGCCCATGCCTACGCCGCGCTCCTCCAGGAGGAGGGGAGAGAGCCCCGTTTTCGCGAATACGCGGACTTCCGCCTTCCCCAGGACATGTGCGAACTCATGGCGGGCGGCGAGCCGTCGCTCGACGCCGCCCGGGCGGCGGTGGCGTTCGTCTCGGCGGACGACGCGCGGTGCGGGCCCGGCGGGGAGCGACTCGCCTTCTCCCTCGACGAGGCGCGCCTGCGGGCGCCGGTGCCGCGGCCCGTCACGTTTCGCGATTTCCTGATCCACGAGGGGCACAAGGCGGCGGGTGCGCGGAGGCGGAACGCCGCCATCGACCCCGTCTGGTACAAGCTGCCCTCCTGCTACAAGGGAAACCGCCTGTCCATCATCGGCCCGGGGGACGCCCTCCGGTGGCCGCGCTACACGGAAAAGCTCGACTATGAGCTGGAGCTGGCCATGTTCGTCGGAAAGCGCGGCAGGGACATCCGCGAGGAGGACGCCATGGATCACGTCTTCGGCTTCAGCGTGCTGAACGACTTCAGCGCGCGGGACATCCAAATCGAGGAGATGAAAAACTGGCTGGGGCCGCACAAGGGCAAGGACTTCGGGACGGCGGTCGGCCCGTGCGTCGTCACGCGGGGACGCATTCGACCCCACCGACGCGGTGATGGTCGCCCGCGTCAACGGCGAGGAATGGAGCCGGGGCAACGCGGGCGACGCCCATTACTCCTGGGCCGAGATGATCGCGTACGCCTCCATGGAGGAGGAGCTCCTCGCGGGCGAGATGTTCGGCTCGGGCACGGTGGCCACCGGCTGCGGGGCCGACCTCGACAGATGGATACGGCCGGGCGACGTCGTCGAGCTGGAGATCGAGGGCATCGGCATCCTGCAAAACACGATTGTGAGAGACGCCTAGCCTCCGGGAGGCGCCATCCGCCCGCGCGAGACGAGACGCTAGAGAGAGAAGACGGCCATGCCATACGAAAACGTGCTGTATGAAGTCGACGGGCCGCTCGCCCTGATCACCATCAACCGCCCGGAGCGGCACAACGCCATATCCCTCGCCACGCTCGACGACCTCCACGCCGCCATCGGCGCGGCGGCCGGGGACGACGCCGTCCGCGCCATCGCCATCACCGGCGCCGGGGAGAAGGCGTTCGCCTCCGGCTCCGATTTGCAGGAAGTCGAACACCGGGACCTCCGCGTCGCGCTCACCCCCCTGGTGCAGGGGGTGGCCGAGCGGCTGGAGCGGACGCCCAAGGCGACCATCGCGGCGATCAACGGCTACTGCATGGGCGGCGGCCTGGAGGTGGCGCTCGGCTGCGACATCCGAATCGCAACCCCTGGCGCGAGGTTCGCCACGCCGGAGGGGCGAATCGGCATCATCCCGGGCGGCGGCGCCACGCAGCGCCTGCCCCGCCTCATCGGCCGCGCCTGGGCCATGGAGATGCTCCTGATGGGAGAGACCATCGACGCTGGGCGCGCACTCGAGATCGGCCTCATCACCCGGCTGGTAGAAGCCCGCGAACTCATGCCCACCGTCCGCAGCATGGCCGGAAAGCTCGCCGGCTACGCGCCCTTCGTGCCGCAGTTCATGAAGGCGATGGTGCACTGCGGGATGGAGGGGAGCATGGCGGCCGGCCTGGCGCTGGAGAAGTTCGCACAGGGCGCGCTTTGCGAGACGCAGGACAAGGCGGAGGGGCTCCGCGCCTTCCTCGAGAAAAGAAAGCCCGAGTGGAAGGGCAGATGAGCCTGTGCCCCCGAAATCTCCGGCATCTTCCTCCTCATCGCCTCGGTCGCACTCGGCGCACCCGCCGGACGCCTCATCCTCCGCCACGTCCTGCCGGGCGTCCTCTCGCCCATCATCATCTCGGCGGCGATCGGGGTCGCCAACGCCATCGTCACGGAATCCGCCCTCTCCTTCCTCGGCCTGGGTTTTCCGCCGGATTTCCCGACGTGGGGGACGGCCTGCGCGACGCCCGCTTCCCGCCCGCGCGGGCTCCCTCATCCCCTTCCCCGATCCTTGCGCGGAAAGGCGGCCTCTGGCACGATTCGACCCTGGCGGCACACAAGACATCGCGCCGGCCCGCAGACTCTCCCCCACCCGGCGCGCCACCAGGCGGGAGTCCCGACATGACCGAGAAGCAAAACGCCACGTTCATTTGCCCCGCGTGCGGGAGAAGCGAATTGCCCCTAGACGGCTTCGGGGACGACCCGAACGAGGCCCTCTACGTCCAGCTGGCGGAGAAGGACAACTGCGAGGAGGCGAAAACCGCGCGTTTTCTGTTCGGCGACGGGTTCACCTCGGGTTTCGGCGGCGTGGTGCGGGACCTCGACGAGGAGGGCAACGAGCGGGAGCGCTGGATTCCCCCGAGGGCGGTGGTCGCCTATCATTTCGCCAGAAACGACGAGCGCATCGGGCAGGCGGAGCCCATGAACGACTTCTACCCCCAGCCGCTATACCGCAACCTGTCGAAGGGCGGCGGTGTGGAAAACGTATACGTCGCCATGACGTTCCTGCCCCACAACGAGGCCATGACGCCCGGGATGCGGGCACGGGGGGAGACGCTCGCCAAATCCATGGGCTAGGAGGCGCCCCGCCGGCTCACGAGCCGGTTGTATATCCACGCCAGGAGCGCGAAGAAGAAAAATCCAACCGCAAACCCCCAGGCGGCGCCGATGATCGCGCCCGGCAAGGTGGGGGCGACGCCCGGGTAGAAATCGCCGATCATCCGCAGCATCTCCCCGCCCCAGCCGAACAGCGCGCCCAGCAGGGCGTACAGGAAAAACATGGCGCCATAGATGACGCCGGCGGCGAGGCCGAACTTCACGGCGTCCAGTTTCACGTCCCATCTCCCCAGGCGGCATGGAAATACGCCCCCGCATGCGCTATGCAATATAGGCTCCAGGGCGCATCCTGACAAAACCGCCCCGCCAAAAGACCCGAGGCGGGGCCACGGACCTTGCCGACGCCGGAGGGGGCCCGCGCCCGCCCATCCCCAGACAGGAGATTGGCCTGATGACCGAGGAATCACGCTTCGAGAAGGGAATGAAAAACCGCGCAAGGGTATTTGGCGCAGAGGGGGAGGAGCGGCGCAAGGAGTTCGCCGCCGCGAGTCCCTCGTTCGCGCGGTTCGTCACCGAAACCGTATACGGCGAACTCTACGAGCGGGAGGGCATGGATGAGAAGACCCGCGAAACCGTCATCCTCTCCATCCTGTGCGCCCTGGGGCGGGACAAGGAGTTCGGGCACCACGTCAAGGCCGCGCTGAACGTCGGCATGCGCAAGGAGGACATTCAGGAGATTCTCATGGTGTGCGCAATCTACGCGGGCGCGCCCAACGCCGTGGGCGCAACGGAGGCGTCGCTCCGCGTGTTCACGGAGCTGGGAATCTAGCCGTCATTCGTCAGGCCCCAGGACGGAGCGGATTTTCCGGGCCAGCTCGGCGGCGAGAAGCCTCGCCGCTTCGTCGAGCGGTGCACTCATGCGCGCGCCCGCGGCGAAGGCGTGGCCGCCCCCGCCGAACATTCGCGCCACGTCATGAATCGCCACCCGTCCCTTCGAGCGCAGGCTCACGCGGGTGCGCCCGTTTGCGAGCTCCGAGAAAAAGGCGACCACCTCCACGGATTCTATCGAGCGCGGAACCGAAATGTATTCCTCCGTCTCGGCGCGCGCCACCCCGAAGCGATCCAGCTCTCGCGCACTGAGGGAGAACCAGGCGAGGCGCCCGCCGCACTCGAGCGTCAACCGGCTCATCAACGCCCCCAGCAGCCTCACGGAGCCCGCGCTGTTCGACTCCCAGAAAATCGAGTAGGCCTCCCCCGGAATCGCGCCGAGCGCAACCAGGCGCGCCGCCCAGCCCAGGGTGCGCTTCGAGGTGTTCGTGAAGCGGAACTGGCCCGTGTCGTAGACGACCGCCGCCATCAGCGCCCGGGTGATGAGGGGGTCGTCAAACGCATAGCCCTCCTCGTCCAGATAATCGGCGATCATCTCCCCGACCGCCGCCGCCTCCGGGTCGATGACGGAGGGGCAGTCGATGTTGTCCTCCTCCCGTATGTGGTGGTCGATGACGGCCAGGGGAAGGCCGCTGGCCGCGACCGGCGCCTCCAGCCTGCCCAGGCGGCTGGCCTTTCCCGCGTCGATGACGAGGCACCCGTCGAAGCGCGACGCCCAGTCCTCGTGGGCGAGAAGCTCCGCTCTCGTCCGCACGAGACCCTCCGGATCAAAGGGCGCGGCGAAGGCGGGCACCCTGTCCTCGGTGACGACGGTGGCCTGCTTGCCGAGCAGGCGAAGGTAGCGGCTCAGCGCGATGCCCGAGAGCAGACCGTCGCCGTCCGGCCCCACGTGGGTGAGAAGCAGGAGGCGCTGGCACCGCGAGAGAAAGTCCTTGAGGGGGCGAAACCGGCCGGGCGACTCCTGCTCCGCGCTCATGGGGAGAGCTCCAGACCCACGCGGTGGATCTGGCGCAAAACGTAGCTTCTGAATCTCCTTCGCCGAGGGGCGCGGGTCCGTCCGCTCGCCGTTTTCCATCACACAGGCGAGCAGCCGCTCCACCACCCCGCCGCAGGACGCGCAGTCGCCGTAGGGCCTGTCCATCGGGATGACGCGCTCCTCCCCGCAATCGCGGCAGCGCAGCAGGTGCTTCGCGCCCGAGTGCTTGCCGCGCTTCGCCACCGCCTCGCCCGCCGCCTCGACGATGTCCATGGAAAAATCAATCGTGGTCGCGGAGCTGATCGCCGTGCCGACGCCGTAGCCGCCATCCACCACCGGGTTCAGCTCCGCGATCTTCTTCTCATCCAGCCCCCCGCTCACGAAAAAGCCGGACGTGCCGGAATCCCGCCCGGTCCAGCTCCCAGCGGACCTCCTCGAGAATCTGCGTCAGATTTCCCGCGGCGGGAGCCCGGCGTATCGACCCGCACGGCCGAGAGGCGGTCGGTCAGGGCGCGCGCCGCCGCCAGTGCCTCGAACTTCTCGTCCCCGAACGTATCCACCAGCGCGACGCGGCCCGCCTCCGGCTCGATCACCTCGTCGAAGGCCTTCACCGCCGGCACCAGGCCGTCCATGAGAATCACCAGGGCGTGGGGCATCGTGCCGGCCGCCGGAATCCCCAACAGCTCGGCCCCCCGCACGAGGGCGACGCCGTCGCAGCCTCCGAGGTAGGCCGCGCGCTCGACCATGGGCGCGATGGCGGGGTGCATCCTCCGCGCGCCGAAGCTCACGAGCCTCCTGCCCTCCGCCGCGATGCGGCACCGCGCCGCCTTCGTGGCGATGCCGCTCGACTGGCACATCAGCCCCAGGATGGGCGTCTCCAGCCTGCAAAAGTCGTTATAGACCCCCTCGATCTCCAGAACGGGCTGGAAGGGACGGAAAACCGACCCCTCCGGCACGGCGCGAACGCTTACGGCAAGCCCCTCGAGGAGGCGCAGAACCTCCTCCAGCCCCGTGAACACGCCCCAGCCGGACGGAAGCGCCTTGGCCGCGAATTCCGCGCGCACGCGCTTCCTGACACCCCGGGCCTCCAGAATCCGAAACGTGTGCTCAAAATAGACG
>CBDBZY010000032.1:15000-16304 GCA_965213685.1 bacterium | reverse complement strand
GGATGTTGCCACAGCAACCATGAACACCACCACCTAACACAGTATACACACGATGAGGTATCCATGCAGCAGTATTGAGCAGTGGAGTGTTATGTAACATCATGTAACATTATGTAAGTGGTTGTCTATCAAGCCATAGAACTCTCTTCCACCGCTATTACTGGTAAGTGGAAGAGGATTCAGCTCAATAGAGTAGAATCTCATTGGTGGGGATAGCTGGCAGCTATGGTTACCACCACAGCTGCCTTCAAAAAAGGGCTCAATTAATCGTCAATTGATTCACTCCAGACATGTTGTGTCTCAACACACACTCTCCGACTATTAAGCAGCATTGTCCGGTTGCCATGGCAACTGCATTCAGGCGTGTGTTTGTGTGTTGACAGGTTGATTCTCCACAATGGGAGGTGAAAGAGTCCATTGTTTGCAGTTTGTCGGTCAATTATGAGGGAATAGGGCTCCTCCTTTGTGTAATTATGTGGCATGTGCTCCCAATAAAGGAGATGTTGCACAAGTAGGTGAGAAGGGACAGCGCTGGTCTTCTACAACATATCCTGCCTGGCTAGTAGTAGGGAGGAGTCACTCTGACTCTGGTCTTTATGGCGTATTCTGCCTGGCTAGTAGGGAGGGAGGGAGGAATCACTCTATATCCTGCCTGGCAAGTAGGGAGGGAGGGAGGGAGGGAGGGAGGGAGGGCGGGCGGGCAGGCAGGCAGGCAGGCAGAGAGGAAGGGAGGAAGGGAGGGAGGAGTCACCTTGACTCTGGTCTTCCACCAGGTATCCTGCCTGACTAGTAGTGGCTACTCCACTACTGTAGCTCCAACTGCAGATAACACTGTCTCTGCTCCAACAGAGGGTGGGGGCTTATGTTTCATTGTTTGTGGCTTACTGGAGACTAGTGAATCTGGAGAGAGTGGGAGCGAAGAGAGAAAGACCGTATTTACTGCAGCAGACGGAAGATGGCTGCACTTGACCTGCACTCCACACACACAGGCTGTGGCTGAGCACATCATGATGGCAGGGGAGGGGTAACCACCAATAATATCAGCAAAGGATTGAGGATAATGAGCCAACCCTTCATGGGGTCAGCGATATTGGCTGTTCATGACATACCTTCCTGCCTGGGCCCTGACTAGCCCACTGCCCCCCTCCCTGCCCCCCCTCCCTGGGCCCTGAGTAGCCCCCTGCCCCCCTCCCTGCCCCCTCCCTGGGCCCTGAGTAACCCCCTGGCCCCCTTCCTGGGCCCTGAGTAACCCCCTGGCCCCCTCCCTGGGTTGTGAGTGGCCCCCCCAGCCTCTTGGCTCTTTT
>CBDBZY010000032.1:0-10000 GCA_965213685.1 bacterium | reverse complement strand
AGGAGGGAGGGGGATGAGGACATAGCAGGAGGGAGGAGGGAGGGGGGTGAGGACATGGCAGGAGGGAGGAGGAGGGAGGGGGATGAGGACATAGCAGGAGGGAGGGAGGTGAGGACATGGCAGGAGGGAGGAGGGTGAGGAGGTACAGTGTGTCTAGTGAGTGTGTAGAGTGTGTGGTGCTTCTCACTTGGGGGGTTGGAAATTGGAATGTGGTGGCCCTCTTCAGAGGGCACCTGCATGTGGAGGACATGGCAGGGGGGGGGGCACAGTGTGTCTAATGCAGCTCTCTGGTCAGCTAGTGGAACACTGGTATCCATTGTTACTATTTAGAGGTGGTTACTAAAGTTAGTGGCCTAACCAGTGACCATCCTGGAACATGGGGTGACTTCCAGGCCGGGAGCTATATTTAGGAGAGTTACTATATTTGGTGGACATCATTGTGCCTGAGGCTATCACCAGTTCACCTCCTCCACCTCAACTCTCCGTTCTACAGCAGTTACCCAACTGCTGGGAGCCCTACACACCTCTTCATCTTCATCAAGGGCTCTGCATATGTTGCCCCCTTCCCTCCCCATGGTTCTAAAACACCTTCCTTCTCCTTTCCCCCCTCACTATTCTCTGTGCCTTCCCTCTACACCCCCTCCTTCTCCCTTCTCCCTCCCCCCCTCCCCCCCTCCCCTCTCACTGAAGGACCATGCTACTACACATGCAGTGACCTGACATCAATTTTGCTGTGCAGTAGAAAATGTTTTGTCTGCTCATCAGCTGCACAAAGTGCAGGACACACTGGTCCTGGGATGGAATGGGAACACAGGCATGGGAATGACACTGATCCAGGGATGGAATGGGGACACAGGCATGCAAATGAGACAGTGGATGGTGGGGAACACACAACACACACATGCAGAAGGGCTTGCAGAACAGGTCAGGGGAACCTGCAGACACACACTTGAGAAACCAGCCAAACAGGTTTGACATGTGACAGAAATGAATAAATAATTGACTTACAAGAAAAGGGGTGGGCTCACAGATAAGAAATGAACAATGTTACATGATTGACATGATTGATAAGATGACTTGACAGCAGAAAAGTACAGACTGTCCACAGTTTGTCCATTGCCTGTAAAGTTTGTAGCTTGTTGCCATAGAAACAAGAAAACAGTAGAACCTAGTCTGCAAAACAGCCTTGAGTCCAAAAATAGTAGCAGGATCTGGCCTGACAAGTCTGTGTTTGTATCTTGTGTGTGTCTCTTGTGTCCAGTAAGTAAGTGTTCAAGTACAAGATTTGGATATTCAAGTTTTGCCAAAGTCGGTGGAGGGATGGGGGGATAATTTATGAAATTGACTTCTAGATGTCTTACGAAATTGACTTCTAAAATCAGTAGCAGTTACATCGTCTCCTAGTCCTGCCCATTCAGACGTGGCACGACCGTAGTTGGCTGAGGCGCTCCAAGAGCTTTGCCTTCCTCCGTCTCTCCATCTGAAGTTCCCTTTCGGCCGCCCTCTCTAGTTCCTGCATGTGCTGGATATAGTCCATGGCCTTTCTGAGGATGGTGACCTTTGGAGCTCGCTGGTTGTCCTCGAGCTCAGGAATCTCTTCACGCAATTTCTGAGGGAAGGAGGGAGGGGAGGGAGGAAGTTATTGTTTTGTTCTATATAAGAGCACTTTGCACATGCAGGACCATACTGGTGTTGAAGAAGAAAGGAATAAGGGGGTAAGGGGAAGGAGAGGAAGCAACGTAGAGACCAAGTTACACTCTGGCTAGCAACTAATAACAGTTTGGAGCACTGATCTAGGCAGCTAGGATGCAGTTGCTATGGAAATGGGGGAATTCCCTTTCCCTAAGGGTGCACTTTGCCCTCACCTGGAAACTGGACTTGAGATCGTTCCTCCTCTTCCTCTCTAGAACGTTGTGGCTTGCTCGCCTCGCCTCGTCGTCGCTCTCGACTCCGTCCCCGCTGGACCCGGCGGAGCTGAGCCGCTTGGTGTGATACTTCTTCCTCTTCGGTGGAGAGGCGGTCACGGGGTGAGGGGAGGACTGGCGTGAGCACGGAGGAGAGAGGGGGAGGGCGCGTTTCCGTGACATTTTGGTCCGCTCCATAGTTGGGATGGTTACAACATCAATCTCTTCATCTGTGGGTGGGAGGGGGAGGGAGAGGGAGAGAGAGAGGGGGAGAGAGGGGAGGAGGGAGAGGATGTTGAGGTTACTTTCAAAGCTTGTGGCAATGACTCAACATAATTCAGAGAGGAGCCACACAGGAGGTGAGGACAAAGTGATAAGTGGCTGATTGAGGGAACAAAGCCTTTGGCAGTATTGCCTCAATACAGGGGGACAGAGGGTAGCTGGGAAAGAGGAGGGAGCAAGAGGAGAGAGGGGAGAGGAGGGAGGGAGGGAGGGAGAGGAGACACATCTAAGGGGGTTGAGAAGGGAAGCAGAGTAAGAGAAGGAAGACTGACGAGAGAGGAGGGTAAGGAAAAGAAGGAGGGAAGAGGAAGAATGAGCACAAGCTACTAGAGTGCAGCAGATGTTGAAACTGAACAGAACTATATCACCTGTCTAAGCCTGGACGTTCCCACACCACAGCCCCAGCCAGTGGACAAAGGACCAGAGTAACTTCACTAGAAAGGAATGCACTTCTCCCTCGCCAGGAGTAGGCCATATGGTGCACATTATGTGACAGCCATACAACTGCCATCCCAGGCAGTGTCCTTGTTCACAGGCTGCTGCAGACACCTCACAAGACCAGCAGATTTCTGTTTCCATTAACACTCCTCCTCCCTCCTCCCTGCTAGCCCCTCCTTCTCTCCTGACAGGGTCTCCACACCTGGGTGCAGCTGCCTGGACACCTCTCCCAGACTTCACTTATCACCATGGTTTCCTAAACACACTCCACTCTCCCTCCCTCCCCAGACCTATCAACAAGGCTAGCCAGTAAAGGAAGCAGCTGCTGGAAAGCTGGGCTACCCAGAGACACTACCCACAAGGCCTCAAGATTTCTGACTAGGGAAGACTCAGCCTGGGAGAGAGGCAGTTGAGGGGGAATATGTAAGCTGAGAAGATGGGAGTCTGGATTTGTTGATGGGCTGGCTAGTGGGGTGCCTGGGAGGCTGTTGATGTGTTCCCTGTGGTGTGGTCAGCAAGGAGACGCTAGATAAGAGGTCACAGCTGCTATTCTGTACTACAACTGCAACAGATATTAGCAGTTAGGAAGTTGCTACTGTAATTGTAGATAGGGAGAGGGAGAGGGAGAGGGGGAGGGGAGGAAGGGAGGTAGAGAGGGAGAGGGGGAGAGAGGGAGGAAGGGAGGTAGAGAGGGAGAGGGGGAGAGAGGGAGAGAGGAGGGGGGAGGAAGAGAGAGACAGTAGTACAAGGGAAGAGGAAGTGAGAGAGCACGCTGTAGAGAGAGTGAGGAAGGGAGGGGGGAGGGAAGTGAAAGAAGAGGGAGGCAGAACCAGACACCTCTCTCCAAAGGGAAGGAGGGAACACACAGGAACTGGAATGCAGGCCAACAAACGCTAGTCCCTCCCTCCTCACCCCCTTCTCCTCCCTGCCCTTCCTCTCCCTCTCCCTCTCCCCCTTCCCCTCACCTGAAGTAGAAGATTCTGCCTGGGGCTGCACTCGGCCGTTCCCACCTGTCATCGCCATGGTGACGTACCTCCTCTCGTAACGCTCTCTCTCGAGCCTCCGTCTAACAGGCTCCACCCCCTTGTGGAACCGCTCAGCCATTCGTAAGGACTTCTTCACTTCTGCGATGTTTGTACCTCCACTGCTGTTGGATGCGGCTGTGGTGGAGGTAGGGGGGAGGAGGGTTGGGAAGACGGCAGAAGGGCTGATGCAGTCGGTCTGCATCGGAGTGATCTCCTCTTCTGCTGACGTGTCGCATTCGGTGGGTACGGGAGGAGGAGGGGGGGAGGAGGCCGGGGAATAGACACCACTGTCCGGAGACACCACGGGGGGCAAATTGAGGGGGGCGGAGATGGTGGTTTTAGAGGGGTCCTTCTCACAGAGGTGTCCGCTCCACATGCAGTCTTGGATGAGCTTGTCTTGCAGGTTTCTGTCGCAGGAGAGCAGAGGGGCGTCCGTCAAAACCTCTTCCCCATAGGCCAGCAAAATGAGCTCGTTTAGCATAGGGAAGTCCTGACTGCTGTCACTCTGGGGGAGAGAGAGAGAGAGAGAGAGCAAGAGGGAAGGGGAGAAAGGGAGAGCGAGCGAGCAAGCGAGGAAGAGAGAGAGAGGGAGGAAGTGGGAAGGAAGGAGGGAAAGTAAACATTGTTTTGTTTGAAAAAATTTATGCAATCTTGCCAGTGGCATTAGTGTATACATAATATGACATGATACTTTGGAATAGGCTTGTGATAGCATGTTCATTATGGAAAGGCTGCTTATATGCATGTGACATAACTGGTGTCTCCCCTAAGAGAAGGGGAGGGTGGAGGGAGGGAGGGAGGGGAGGCTTACCTCACTATCCTCATCTTCTGCAGGACTGTAGACCCTCTCTGGAGATGTTGGGGGAGTGGGAAAGCCTGGAGGAGGGAGGAGGGGGGGAGAGGTGAGGATGGAACACATAGAAAGGAGGCTGAAACTCGAGTGAGCACTCACTAAAAATCACAGCCAACTGCCGGCTCCACTCACGCATCCGCTACTCTACCTAGTAACCGCTAGTAACGAAAAGGATTCATGGCTCCGCGTGCAACCCGATATCGCTAACTCCAGTCAGGTCTCCCTGACCGTTCCTTCACCGCAAAGCTCTCCCTACGCACTCCACCAGCTAAACCTCCCTTTCGCTCGCCTCTCCATTCCTACCTTGCACGTGCAGAAGCTCGTCTAGGACTTGCGTCTCTGTCTCCAGGTAGTCGGCGAGATGGTCGCTGGAGAGCGGGGAGCTGTAGTCGCAGCAGAAATCACTCGGAGCGAATTCCGGTGGTACTAGAGAAGCCATCCCTGTGTAAGTGGGGTGAGAGGGGAGAGGGGAGAGAGGAGAGGGGAGAGAGAGGTAGGAAAGTTGAGTGTTATTTTTCTAGTGGCTATCTCCCGCGCGAAGCAAGCTAGCTCGCTCTTTCTCCACCGCGTCTACGTATTCATGGACGCGCACGATGTTTTGAGGCAGATTCACGGCTGGTTGCAGGCGTGTGTTGTCTACAAGATGTAAGCAAAATAACTAACGTTTAGGCTTGCTTTTTGCTTACTGTGGTGCAAACCACACGAGGCAGCCAAGCTCAGCTAGCGTCCAAGCCAAGAAGCGTGGGAGAGTTCAGCGGGGAGACTCGAGTCGCACCTGCAGCGCTCCGCTTGGCACTGGACATTAGTCCGCCATCAGAAATGGCCTAACTCAATTTTGCAGTTACATAACCACCGAAAATGCGATTTGCCGAGCACAAACGTACTTGCGTAGCTTCACTGCACTGAGTTTCCGGCGAGCAAACGCTTTCGTCCGCTGTAAAGCAGCCAGCGAGGGCCGGCTGCAGACTAGCTACGGCTCGGCGAAAGCTTTCAGAGTCACTCACTAGCTTGTTTTGCCCCCTGCCTGTTGCAATATGTATCTCCAGAGCAGTGGAGCGTTGCACGAGAGACAGCACAATCTTGTCGTACAACGCCGCTGCAACCTCGCAAGCTACTCTCTTACTACTTGTCTTCGTACCTTGTACTTTTCTCTCTCGACTCTCAGTCGGTCGGCCAGGGACTGGCTACTGCCGTTACCGGGTCTTTATACCCTTCCAAAGGCGCGACGGCCTTGTCTCACTCGGCAGCGAGTAAAAGGCCGAGCGGAAGTTGCGTTGCGGTCTTATAGACTATGAAAGGGTACCGAGTTAAAATCGTGTTTGGGTCCCGCAGGAACGTAAACATTGCGAAACTTTGTTGGCCTCTTGCGTGTGAATACGGCGCGCGCTAGGAGTGCATGTATTTTACAAGCTGAACAATATCTACCCGCATCAGGCTCGCTTTAGCTATGAGATAGGAGCTTTTCATGGGTGGCAAAAATAGAAATGGAAAAGAGATGCATGAAGACAGATGGATGTACCAAAACAGAGCTTGTCTTCCAGTGAATCACTGAGTCTCCACTGTGTCTGAGTGAACATGTTCTCATCTCCACAGCCTGAGAGAGAGGCACTACACAGCACAAAGAGAGTCTGACCCTCTGACCTGGTGGAAAGTCCTCCATCCCCCCCAACCATACATGACAAGTGGTTTTGTTCGGAGTACTGCTCTAAATGCTAAGTGCACGTAGGAAATTGAATTTGTAGTTTCATTTTTTGATGTGGTTTGATTGTATTGTATTGGACATAGTAGGTGGGTGAACTGATGTCCTCTTGAGCAGTGTAGTGTGTTGATTTTTTGTTCACTGCAAGCAATAGCAGTGGGACATCAGCTACAGGAGGTGACCAGTGTTAAGACCTGCTGCACAATACTGGTATGCTTGACAGAGGCTGGAAAAATGAGCATCACCATGCATCAAGGTCCAGGGTAGCCTCGTTCCCAGGTGTGTGGGAGGGGCCTGGGTATGAGGCTAGGTCCAGGGCTGCTTGATTGGGCCATTAGTATATAGTTGCCCTACCAATCCAGCCATAACACCAGGACTACAGCCAGCCAAGAATTGCTGTATACTCTACACTGCAGCCATCATCTGGCACCACCAGCACTGGTGGTTCCTTTCTCATGTTTTCTTCAACTTCTTTTCTATAATTATAATAATAATTATGAAAAAACCTCAGATTACACAGAACTTATGTGCAGACCCATGCTCTTCTTTTACCTCTCAACACACAATTGGGTTCACACCTTCCCCACCTTGTGGACTGTGTAAATTTATAAGCTGTTACAGTTAATCTTCTAACTGCTATTAGTGGATACTTTTGAATGTAGGAGGGCAAAGTTGAGCACGTGTACTCCACACGCGCGCTCGCGCTCGCTCCCTATCGGAGCTCACGTGCGTAGTTGGCCGGTGTTGTGACGTCATTACGCTTGCCGCGCTCCGCTTTTGCAGCCACACCCCTTGTAGTTACGTGTGTAATCCGCCTCTTAACTGGGGGAGTATCCTCCGCATTCTTGACGGCATTTGTGGTGACCGAGGGGCATCCAGGGCGTAGTCCTCCGATTCAGGTGTGCTAGTAGACCGAGCCTAAGACTTGCAACTCTCGACAGCCCGTCTTCACTTGATACGCTCAGAGCCGCTTCTGAGACCTCCAGGATTTTAGCTGACCAATCAAATTAACTCGCTCGCGAGCTCAAACCGCTCCTGCGCATCCTAGCTCCCCTCCCCGAGCCCCTCCTGCGTCTCCCCTGCTCTCTTCCACCCTCCGAAGCGTTTCATCTCAGCTCCAGCATGGCGGAACCGGCCGCGCCCACCGTGGAAGCTACCCCCCCGCCCCCCAGCCCGACCCCTGCCACCGGTGAGACGTTCCCCGAGGAGACGCCTCAGGCCAAGGCCAAGGAGGTGGGAAGGAAGATGGTTCAGGTGAAGGTGTTCCTGCTGGATGGGACCGATGTGGTCATTGAGTGTGAGGTGAGGAGGAGGAGGGGAGGGAGTGGAGTGTGGAGGAGGGAGGGGCGGGGAGGGAGAGAATATGGAGAGAGAGAGAGAGAGAGAGAGGGATAAGCAAACTATGTGCATACTTGACCAGCTCAGTAAATCATGCGCAGAGAACAGTTGTCCTGGTTACAGCAGAAAGCCCTACACGTGTCAAGAATGCTAATCCCCCCTGTTCCAATACCTGTATCCCCTCCATGCAGCCCCTGACATGGCGACAACCAACACAACTCACTCAACACAGCACGACACAGCACCTGACATGACATCATTCCTCTTGTGCAGCTGCCCATAGCCCTGTTCCCGGCTACAGCCGCCCATAGCCCTGTTCCCTGGCTACAGCTGCCATAGCCCTGTTCCCTGGCTACAGCCACCCATAGCCCTGTTCCCTGGCTACAGCTGCCATAGCCCTGTTCCCCGGCTACAGCCACCCATAGCCCCGTTCCCTGGTTACAGCTGCCATAGCCCTGTTCCCCAGCTACAGCCACCCATAGCCCTGTTCCCCGGCTACAGCCACCCATAGCCCTGTTCCCCGGCTACAGCTGCCATAGCCCTGTTCCCCAGCTACAGCCACCCATAGCCCTGTTCCCCGGCTACAGCTGCCATAGCCCTGTTCCCCGGCTACAGCCACCCATAGCCCTGTTCTCCGGCTACAGCTGCCATAGCCCTGTTCCCCGACTATGGCCACCCATAGCCCTGTTCCCTGGCTACAGCCACCCATAGCCCTGTTCCCCGGCTACAGCTGCCATAGCCCTGTTCCCCAACTATGGCCACCCATAGCCCTGTTCCCTGGCTACAGCCACCCATAGCCCTGTTCCCTGGCTACAGCCACCCATAGCCCTGTTCCCCGGCTACAGCTGCCCACACCAGCGTTCCCTAGCTACTAAAATCACATTCCCTTCAGGTTTGTAGGTATACCCCACAATGTCTGTAGCTTAGTGTTTAGGGTGGTTGCCATGGTTACAGTTGTGCGTGTCCAGCTGCCCCACCCTCCTAGTACAAATTGGTTGGTGACTGGTTGAGCATGTCTGAGCAGTTTAACCAGCACCGTCCCACTCTGCATGACCCAAATCACATCCATATCAGTACGTGTGTATGTACATGACGGCACATACGGAGTGATATTGAGAATTGTGAAGGCTGGCTGTCACCCGGTGGCCATAGCTCAGGTGGTAGAGCCAGAGGCCTCGGTTCAATCCCGGGTGGCTGCCGGTTTTTCTCAGTCCTCTAAAAATATCCCTAAGCCTTTTCATCAATGCATGTGGCCATAGTAGAGAGACTAGACTTATGGATCTTAGCAAATGATGATGTCAGATGATGTCATCAAGCACACCAGTCCACCCATGCTCCCTCATTCTGTGCTCTGCCTCATTGCACTGGTCTGCCTCCCAATCTGCTCATTCCGACCTCCCAGCTCTCAGTATTCGATACCTCCTCCTCCCACCTCTGTGTGTGTGTCAACACCCGACCTGTGGAATGTGTGTGTGTGTGTGTGTGTGTGTGTGTGTGTGTGTGTGTGTGTGTGTGTGTGTGTGTGTGTGTGTAAAGGCATACTCGGGTGGTTTTAAGATTTTTTTTGTTGCCATGACTCTTACCTTGTAATGGACCCACTGCATTGCCATGGTGATATGCATTTGGTGATATACGTTGTCATGGTGATATGGTCATAAATGAGAGGGGTGGAGGGACTGGGGGATGAAGGGTGGAGTGAGGACAGAAGGAAGAGTAGAGAACAGTGATACAGAGAGGGAGAGAGGGAGGGAGAGAGGGGGGGGGGAGGAGAGAGGAGGAGGGAGGAGGAAGAGTGAGATACGAAGAAGGAGACGCAAGCAGCACAAGAGCCCTGCCACACACCCTCTTCCTCCACCCCACTCAGTCAAGCCCACCCCTTAGATCGCCCCCAGATAATATTCCCCTCGGTGAATGTCTTCACCCCCTCCTGCTGCCTGCCCAGCTGGCACTCAGCTCTCGGGGAGGGGAGGGGAGAGGAGAGGATTCACAGTTGGGCCGGTAGCTAATGTGTGTCCTGTGAGGGTATTCATTCTATCTATCTATCTATCTATCTCTCCTCTCCTTTCCTCCCTCCCTCCCTCTCTCAGAGGAAGGTCAAGGCAGCTGACCTCATTGACAGGGTGCACACTGATGTGGATGCTGGAGAGAAGGACTACTTCTCACTGTTCCTTTACTCCAATAACCAGAAGGTGGGGAGAGGGAGGAAGGGAGGGAGGGAGGGAGGGAGGGGGGGGGGGGAGGAAGGGAGGGAGGGAGAGTGGGAGGGGAGGGAGGGAGGGAGGGAGGGAGGGAGGGAGGGAGGGAGGGAGGGAGGGAGGGGGGGAGGGAGGGAGGGAGGGAGGCAGTGAGGGAGAGAAGGAGGGAGGGAGGGGAGGGAGGGAGGGAGGGAGGGAGGGAGGGAGGGGGAGGTAAAGAGGTAAAGAGGGTGTAACAAGGAGGAAGGGAGAGATGGATTAGGTAC
>CBDBZY010000031.1:320000-374828 GCA_965213685.1 bacterium | reverse complement strand
ACTTCGCCGTCGAGGTCGATCGGCCGAACGTCGGCGTCGAAATCCGGGTCGAAGAAGAAAGGGAACGAGAGCCGGCCTGCGTTCTTTGGACTTCGAACCTGGTGCGGCGTCGAGAGGTACCGCCCGGCGGTCATGCGATCGAGCATGTCGCCGATGTTGCAGACGAACGAATTCGGAATCGGCGGGGCGTCGATCCAGCCGGCCCCGGTCTTGATCTGAAGACCGCCGGTCATGTCCTGCTTCAGAATCGTCAGCAGCCCGTAATCGGTGTGCTCGCCGACGCCCTGTTCCGAGTCGATCTCGGGATGCCGTTCCGGCTCGGGGTAGTGAAAGATGCGGAACAGAATCAGAGGATCGGCCGTGTAGCGGTCGGAAAAGTACGCTTCGTCGAGCCCCAGGCCGAGTGACAGCCCTCTCATCAGCGCATGCCCGAGTTGCGTCAGGGCAGCCATGTACTCGAGGACCACCTCGCGCAGTTCGGGCAGGTCGGCGGGAAACAGATTCGCCCCGTGCAACGGCGTCCCGGCGCTGACGCGCGGATCTTCCTCGCCGAGTTCGATTCCGAAGTAGATGCCTTCCTTCCGATCCGGCCGCCCCGACGTCAGTTCGTCACCGACAGAAAAATACCCGCGCCAGGCTTTGCCGCCCCGCGACATACCGATCTCGAGCTTCCTCTCACGAGGCTGATCGAAGAACCGCCGACTGGCCTCTTCGAGTCGCCGTTGCAGGTCTTCGTCGACGCCGTGGCCGACGATGTAGAAGAACCCGCTCTCGCGACAGCAGATCGATTTCGGCAGCACCGGCACGGACGAACCGCCCGGGATCACCGCCAGCAGATTGTCCCAACCACCACGCACTCCGCCGGCATGTTTCTCGATCAATTCCTTCAGCGGGATCGACATCGCTTCTTCGACATTGCAGGGATTGTTCACATGGCCCGAGATACAAAAGATCTTAGTACCGTGATTATTTTCCCGCCCGAAGCTGGGTAAACCACGATGCGCCGCGCCGCAGGATGGTTGGCGCCACCGCGATACTTTCGACATTGTTGACCGTGGTCGGGCAGCCCCAAACCCCGACGCCGGCCGGGAACGGCGGTTTCAAGCGCGGCTGGCCCTTCTTGCCTTCCAGACTTTCGATCAGTGCGGTTTCCTCGCCGCAAATATAGGCACCGGCGCCACGGTGCACATAGACGTCGAAGTCGTAGCCGGAACCGCAGGCATTTTTGCCGATGAGGCCGGCTTCGTAGGCTTCGTCGATCGCCGCATCCAGGACATTGCCTTCATGATGGAACTCACCGCGAATATAGATATAGGCGGCGCTCGCATGCATGGCGAACCCGGCCAGCAGGCAACCCTCAACCAGCTTGTGCGGATCGTGGCGCATGATTTCCCGGTCTTTGCAGGTCCCGGGTTCGCCCTCGTCCGCGTTGACCACCAGATAAGACGGCCGGCCGCCGGTATCCTTCGGCATGAACGACCATTTGAGCCCGGTCGGAAAACCGGCACCGCCGCGCCCGCGCAGGCCGCTATCCTTCATTTCGCTGACAATCCAGTCGGCGCCTTTTTCGATGATCGCCTTGGTGCCGTCCCAATCGCCGCGCCGGCGGGCTGCGTCCAGACCCCAGGATTGATAACCATAAAGGTTGGTGAAAATGCGATCCGCGTCCTTCAACATCAGTCGGCACCCGCGCTTGCCATTTCGGTTAATGTCGTCAACCCGCCCGACGGTTCCGAGGTTTTGCGGCCGCTTTGCGGACCCGGTGTCGGTGTCTCGCCGTCGCGCAGCGCCTTAAGGATCGCCCGCGTGCTCTCCGGCGTCAGGTCTTCATAATAGTCGTCGTTAATTTGTATCATCGGCGCGTTCACGCAGGCGCCGAGGCATTCAACCTCGATCCAGGTGAAAAGTCCGTCCGCCGTGGTCTCTCCAGGACCAATGCCCAACTCATCCTTGCAGGCATCGACAATATCACTGGAACCACGCAGCCAGCACGGTGTCGTGGTGCAAATCTGCAGGAAGTGTTTTCCGACCGGCGCGAGATTATACATGGTGTAGAAGGTCGCGACCTCATAGACCCGGATCGGCGGCATCTTCAGCAGCCCGGCGACATAGTCCATCGCCACCCGCGGCAGCCAATTGTCGTGTTGCCGCTGGGCCAGATCCAACAGCGGCATGACCGCACTGGCTTGCCTACCGGCCGGGTACTTGGCGATGATCTTTTCCGCCATCGCCATGGTTTCGGCGGTGAACTCGAAGCTCTCCGGCTGCGCCTGTTCAGGCGCTGGGTGACGTCCGCTCATCGATCGATCTCACCAAAAACAACATCCATGGCGCCGACGATAGCCACCGAATCCGCTAGCATATGGCCTTTGCAGAGAAAATCGGTGGCCTGCAGATGCACATATCCGGGCGACCGCAGTTTGCAGCGGTAAGGCCGGTTGCTACCGTCGGAAACCAGATAAACGCCAAATTCGCCCTTCGGTGCCTCGACCGCTGTATAGGTCTCTCCGGCAGGTACGTGAAAGCCTTCCGTGTAAAGCTTAAAGTGATGGATTAGAGCTTCCATCGAATGTTTCATATCCCCCCGTTTCGGCGGCGTGATCTTGCGGTCATCGGAGCTACAGGGGCCGTCCGGCATTTTCTCGATCGCCTGCTGAATGATCCGCACCGATTGCCGCATTTCTTCCAGGCGGCAAAGGAAACGTTCGAAGCAGTCGCCGGTTTTGCCGACCGGGACATCGAAATCGTAATCCTCGTAACCGTCATAGGGTTGCGACTTGCGCAAATCCCAGGGAATACCTGTCGACCGCAGCATCACCCCGGTGAACCCCCAATTGAGCGCATCTTCCTGATTGACCGGTCCGATATCGACATTGCGTTGCCGGAATATCCGGTTGTCGACGACCAAGGTTGTGAAGTCATCGATGAAGGTATGGAAGGTCTTCGAATGTTCGTAAATGTCGTCGAGCAGTTGTTGCGGAACGTCCTGATGGACGCCGCCGGGCCGGAAATAGGCGGCATGCATGCGCGCGCCCGAGGCGCGCTCGTAAAACTCCATCAGCTTCTCGCGCTCTTCATAACCCCAGAGCAACGGCGTCACCGCTCCGACATCGCCGGCTTGGTGAGTGGTGTTCAGCAGATGGTTGAGGAGCCGGGTGATTTCCGAAAACAGCACCCTTAGAACCATACCGCGCGGCGACGGCGCGATGGCCAGCAACTTCTCGATCGCCAGACAATAGGCATGCTCCATGCACATCGGCGAGACATAATCGAGGCGGTCGAGATAAGGCAGCGCCTGCAGATAGGTCTTGGCCTCGATCAGTTTTTCGGTGCCGCGGTGCAGCAGGCCGATATGCGGATCGATGCGTTCGATCAGCTCGCCATCCATCTCCATCACCAAGCGCAGCACGCCATGGGCGGCCGGATGTTGCGGGCCGAAATTGAATGTCAGGTTTTTGATCGCCACTTCCGACATTACGCACCCTCCGGCTCATCGGCTTTTTCATCGCCGGGCAGGACGTAGTTGGCGCCTTCCCACGGGCTCATGAAATCGAAGCGGCGGAATTCTTGCGGCAAATCGACCGGCTCATAGACCACCCGCTTCTGTTCGTCGTCGTAACGCACTTCAACGTAGCCGGTGGTCGGGAAATCCTTACGCAACGGATGTCCTTCGAACCCATAGTCGGTCAGGATCCGGCGCAAGTCTGGGTGATCGGCAAACATCACCCCGAACATGTCCCAAACCTCACGTTCGAACCATCCGGCGGTGCGAAAGATATGACTGACACTGGGGATCACTTGATCTTCCGCGACATCGACTTTCAGGCGGACCCGCTGATTGTGCTTGACGCTGAGCAGATTGTAGACAACCTCGAAGCGTTCCGCACGCTCGGGCCAATCGACGGCGGTCACATCGACCAGTTGCTTGAACTGACATTGCGGATCGTCGCGCAGATACTTCATCAAGGCCGGAAGGTTCTCGGGCCGCGCCATGACCATAAGTTCGCCATGGGCGACAGCGGTTTCTTTGACATCCGCAGCCTGTGCCGCGGCGATGGTTTCGCCCAGTTCCTCGAGCGCGCTTACGTCCATCTGGTCTTCTGCCCTCGTATTTCTGCCCGTTGCCCGCGTTTATCTGAGGAAAGTGCCGGTGCGGCGGATTTTCTTCTGCAGCTGCATGATGCCATAGACCAGCGCTTCCGCCGTCGGCGGACAGCCCGGTACATAAATATCGACCGGCACAATGCGGTCGCAACCCCGTACCACCGAATAGGAATAGTGATAGTAGCCGCCGCCATTGGCACAGCTGCCCATCGAGATGACGTAGCGCGGCTCGGCCATTTGGTCATAGACCTTACGCAGTGCCGGCGCCATCTTGTTGGTCAGGGTGCCGGCGACAATCATCACGTCGGCCTGCCGGGGCGAGGCGCGTGGCACCACGCCGAAACGGTCAAGATCATAACGCGGCATATAGGCGTGGATCATCTCCACGGCGCAGCAGGCCAACCCGAAGGTCATCGGCCAGATCGATCCCGTGCGGGCCCAATTCACCAGCTTATCGACCTGCGAAACGACATAGCCCTTATCGGCCAGTTCGTCAGAGAACTCCTTGAAGTAGGGATGCTGTTCGCCCAGGCCGGGCGCCGGATCGGAGGTTGTTCCTTCTACTCCCATTCCAAGGCTCCCTTCTTCCATTCGTAGATGAAGCCGACGGTCAGCACGCCGAGGAACACCATCATCGACCAGAAGCCAAAGACCCCCACGGTGCCAAGCGTGATCGCCCAGGGGAAGAGGAAAGCAACCTCAAGATCGAAGATGATGAACAGGATAGCGACCAGATAGAAACGTACGTCGAATTGCATGCGGGCATCGCCAAAGGCTTCGAATCCGCATTCATAGGCCGATAGTTTTTCCGGGTCCGGATGCTGGCGGGCAATGATCATTGAAGCGATGACCATCACCGCGGACAATCCCACCGCGACACCCAGGAAGAGCAGGATTGGCAGATATTCCAGCAGCAAAGCTTCCATTCCGAAACCTTTTCACCCGGCGTGTGCCGTGGAGGGAAAATACCTTGGCACGTATAACGGCTTATGATCGGGCCTGCAAGCAGAGGGAGTGGGTTTTTTTGGCGGGGGAACGGCGGATTTCCGGTCTTTTCGGCGATCCCCGAATAGGCCGTAATCCCGGGCCTTTAGCGGCCGTCGCGGTAGTCCGTGCAACGGCCCCAGGAATACTCGGCACCGCGGCAGGCCTGATAAGTATCGAAGGAGGTCGAGTTGATGACGAATTTCCGGTTCGATTCACACGCCGTCAAAAACAATGCGAGCGCCAATATCCCTGCGCCCGCGAAAACGCGTCCGATCATCATCCTTAACACTCCTACAAGACCGCTGCATCGAACGCCAGTATAACACCCATCAAAGCTGGCGCGGCACAGAAATCGGCTGACCACGGATATCAATATTGTGACCCGGCGGGATTGTGGTTACGTGTAACATTGAGGTGAAGGAGCACGACATGATAAGAGCTTTCGCGATCGCATGTTTGGCATTCGGCCTCGCCGCCTGTCAGGCCGATGGCTATATGGGCCGTGCCTGCGAGGATAAAGGCCTGAAAGCCGGCAGCGCCGACTATCAAGCTTGCATAGACGCCGAATCCCGACGCGCCGCGATCGAGGCGAACCGCTATCGGAACGGGCGTTAATGATCAATACGCGGACATGAAAAACCCCGCAGGACGCGGGGCATTTTTACCAAGCGATGGCGGGAGTGACGGGACTCGAACCCGCGGCCTCTGGCGTGACAGGCCAGCGCTCTAACCAACTGAGCTACACCCCCTTCGACTTGGGACGGCTTCTAATATAGGGCGCCCGATGCGCTGTCAAGCGGGCATCCGTGGAATTCCGCCGGTGACGGAAATTTATTGCTTCGCCTTCTTGTCGATGCCGAAGTCGCATTGCTGAAACACCGCGAAGGCAAACAGTTTGGCTGCCGGTTCGTCCCAGCGGTCGGGATGTTCCTCCAGCCACTTGTCAAACATCGCTGCCAGCTGCAGGCCCCATTTGTCGTTCGTACAGGTGACCATCCAATGCATCTTCCTGAAGCCGCCCATATAGGTCCAGTTGTATGCGTCCGACAGGCCGGCGGCATAGGCTTCGCGATCGACGTCGGGCAAGGTCAAATAATCGGCGCCGGTAAATTGCTGCCAAGATCTCAGGTTTTGATCGCCTTCCGACGGGCCGGTTGACGCTTCGTCGCGGTCGGCAGGGTTACTGCTTTGCGCCGATACCACCGAGGCCGATGCCAAAAACAGCAGCAAGGCAATTATTGATACAACGCCGCGCATGAACCCGCCCTCATGGCAATGCTGGTCAGCGATAATGGTGGGCGGTGACAGGCTCGAACTGCCGACCCTCTCGGTGTAAACGAGATGCTCTTCCAACTGAGCTAACCGCCCGCCAAAATGAAAATACCGGTTACACTAAGGCAACCGGTATATTCAACAGATTATTTCGCGAACTGTTAATTGACTGCGTCTTTCAGACCCTTGCCGGCCTTGAACTTTGGTTGTTTGGTCGCCGGAATCTGGATCGGTTCGCCAGTCCGGGGATTGCGGCCTTGCGAAGCTTTGCGTTGACTGACGCTAAAAGTACCAAAGCCGACCAGGCGAACTTCGTTGCCTTTGCCAAGTTCCCCACTAATAGTTGAAAACACGCTTTCGACGGCGTCGGAGGCATCGGTTTTGGACATGCCTGTCGACGACGCGACAGCCGCGATGAGATCGTTCTTATTCAATTTTCCCCCCTGTTCAGGTGATTTGGTTGAAGCACAGGTTTTTGTTTTTAGGGAGCGCTAGTCTAGGCGGCATAGCCGGTAAGCGTCAAAGAGAAAAACCGGGCAAAGCCCGGTTTTTCACGTATTCATCCATCTGGGACCGCGATTCCGGCGGCCTGCGGGCCGTCTACGTCAGTGGGTGACGACGCTTTCGCTTTCGCGCTTCGCGGCCTCGCGGTCGGCCTCGGCCTCGTCTTCTTCATCCCATTCGATCGGCACCGGACGGGTCACCAAGGCCTGTTCCAGAACTTGATCGAGGGTCGAGACCGGAATGATCTCAAGGCCCTTTTTCACATTGTCCGGAATCTCGGCCAGGTCCTTTTCATTGTCCTGCGGGATCAACACCGTCTTGATGCCGCCGCGCAGCGCCGCCAGTAATTTCTCCTTCAAGCCGCCGATCGGCAGCACCCGGCCGCGCAAGGTGATCTCGCCGGTCATGGCGATATCCCGGCGCACCGGAATACGGGTCAGCACCGACACGATCGAGGTGCCATGGCGACCCCGGCGGACGGCCCATCCTTCGGCGTCGCGCCTTCCGGCACGTGAACATGGATGTCCCGCTTCTCGAAAACATTCGGTTTAATCCCGAACTCATGCGAGCGGGAGCGGACGTAGGACTGGTCGCGGCCTGGATACTCGATCCTGCATCACATCGCCGAGCTTGCCGGTGATCATTTGACGCTGCCCTTGCCGGGCAGCACGACGGATTCGATTGTCAGCAACTCGCCGCCGACTTCCGTCCAGGCCAGGCCGGTGACGATGCCGACCATATCGTCCTGCTCGATTTCGCCGAAGCGGATGGCGGCGGACACCGGCATAGGTGCCAAGATTGCGGCGACTTATGACGAACTTTCTCTTCGCTCCCTTCCACGATCAGCTTGACCGCCTTGCGGCAAAGATTAGCGATTTCGCGTTCCAGGTTCCGCACCCCGGCTTCGCGGGTATAGTAACGGATCAAATCACGGATGGCGCCGTCGGATATCGACCATTCACCTTCCTTCAGGCCATGGTTGTCCATTTGCTTGGCGATCAGGTGGCGCTTGGCGATTTCGACCTTCTCATCCTCGGTGTAGCCGGCGATAGCGAATGATCTCCATCCGGTCGAGCAACGGCTGCGGCAGGCGCAAAGTGTTGGCCGTGGTCACGAACATCACGTCGGACAGATCGTAATCGACTTCCAGATAATGATCGTTGAAGGTGTTGTTCTGTTCCGGATCGAGCACTTCCAACAGCGCCGAAGCGGGATCGCCGCGGAAGTCCGCCCCCATCTTGTCGATTTCGTCGAGCAGGATACAGCGGGTTGACTGGCGCCGGCCTTTTTCATTCCCTGAATGACCTTGCCCGGCATTGAGCCGATATAGGTCCGCCGGTGGCCCGCGGATTTCGGCTTCGTCACGCACGCCGCCCAAGCTCATGCGGACGAATTCGCGGCCCGTGGCCCGCGCGATCGATTTGCCGAGCGAGGTTTTGCCGACGCCGGGCGGGCCGACCAGGCATAGGATCGGGCCCTTCACTTTTTTTGCCCGTTGCTGCACGGCGAGATATTCGACGATGCGTTCCTTGACCTTTTCGAGCCCGTAATGATCTTCATCGAGAATGATCTCAGCCTGCTTGATATCCTTCTTGATGCGGGTCCGTTTCTTCCACGGGATCGATAGCATCCAATCGAGATAGTTGCGCACCACGGTGGCTTCCGCCGACATCGGGCTCATGTTGCGCAGCTTCTTCAGCTCCGCCGTCGCCTTTTCGCGGGCTTCCTTGCTGAGCTTGGTCTTCTCGATCTTCTCTTCCAGTTCGGCGATTTCGTCCCGGCTTTCATCGGTGTCGCCGAGTTCTTTCTGGATCGCCTTCAACTGCTCATTCAAATAATATTCGCGCTGGGTCTTCTCCATCTGCCGTTTGACTCGGCCGCGGATTTTGCGCTCGACCTGCATGACGCTGATTTCGCTTTCCATGAAGGCATAGATGCGCTCTAACCGCTCCTGCGGCTCGCTGATTTCCAGCAGTTCCTGCTTCTCTTGAATCTTCAAAGACAGATGCGCGGCGATGGTGTCCGCCAACTTGCCGGCTTCGTCGATCTGATTGATCGAGACCAAGGTTTCCGGCGGAATCTTGCGGTTGAGTTTCACATATTGTTCGAAATGCGAGATCACCGAGCGCATCAGCGCTTCGACATCGTCGCTGCTTTCACCGTCTTCCGGCAGCGCTTCGACTTGCGCCTCGAAGAACGCCGGGTTGTCGACGAAATCCTGGACCACGGCCCGCTGGTTGCCTTCGACCAAGACCTTCACGGTGCCGTCCGGCAGTTTCAATAGCTGCAGGATCGAGGCCACGGTCCCGGTATGGTAGATATCGGCGGTACTGGGATCGTCGTCGCTCGGGCTTTTCTGCGTGACGAGGAGGATCTGTTTGTCGTTCTCCATCACGTCTTCCAACGCCCGCACGGATTTTTCGCGCCCTACGAAGAGCGGCACGATCATATGCGGGAAGACGACAATGTCCCGCAGGGGCAGGACCGGATACGTTTCGGATTTAGAAGCTTCAGACATTACGAACTTTCATATTCTGCGCACAACGCAAGAAGAACCCCTATTTGGCGAGCATTCTAAAGCGTTTGCAATGAAAATTACCTTAACAGGCAGGGTGTGGAGAGGATTTGGCGATAGTTGGGCGGAATTTCAAGGCGTAAACGCCGGAAATCACGGTGAATTCAATGCTAAAGCGCGGATAAACACCCGAATCAGGCGTCAAACAACGCCGTGAAGGCCGGTATCAAGCAGGCTTGCTGACTTCTTCTTGCCGCTCAGCATAGATATAGAGCGGTTGCACGTTGCCTTCGATGACCTCGCCGTTGATGACGATTTCCTCGACACCTTCCAAGGTCGGCAGGTCATACATGGTGTCGAGCAGATTGCCTTCCAAGATCGACCGCAAGCCGCGGGCACCGGTTTTCCGCGCAATCGCTTTCCGCGCCACTGCGCGCAAGGCATCGTCGGCGAAGCTCAGCTTAACGCTTTCCATGTCGAACAGCCGCTGATATTGCTTGACCAAGGCGTTCTTCGGCGTGGTGAGGATTTCAACCAGGGCGTCTTCGTCCAGATCCTCCAGGGTCGCGACCACCGGCAAGCGGCCAACGAATTCCGGGATCAGGCCGAATTTTAACAGATCTTCCGGCTCCAACTCTTTCAGCAGTTCGCCAGTCTGCCGGTCGTCCTCCGAGCGGACGTCGGCGCCGAATCCAATCGCCGTGCCCTTGCCACGCCGGCTGATAATGCTCTCGAGGCCGGCAAAAGCGCCGCCGCAGATGAATAGGATGTTGGTGGTGTCGACTTGCAGAAACTCCTGCTGCGGATGTTTGCGGCCGCCTTGCGGCGGGACGCTGGCAACCGTGCCTTCCATTATTTTCAACAGCGCCTGCTGCACCCCTTCGCCAGAGACGTCGCGGGTGATCGAGGGATTGTCCGACTTGCGGGAAATTTTATCCACTTCATCGATATAGACGATGCCGCGCTGGGCCCGCTCGACGTTGTAGTCGGCGGCCTGCAACAGTTTCAGGATAATATTCTCGACATCCTCACCGACATAGCCGGCTTCCGTCAGGGTTGTCGCATCGGCCATGGTAAATGGCACGTCGATGATCCGCGCCAGGGTTTGGGCCAGCAAGGTCTTGCCGCAGCCGGTCGGCCCGACCAACAGGATGTTGGACTTGGCGATCTCGACTTCGTTGCTCTTGGTGTCGTGGCTGAGGCGTTTGTAGTGATTATGCACCGCCACCGAGAGCACCCGCTTGGCATGGTCTTGGCCAATGACATAGTCGTTCAGGACTTGGCAGATTTCCGACGGTGTCGGCACCCCTTCCTGAGACTTGACCAGCGAGGACTTGTTCTCCTCGCGAATGATGTCCATGCAGAGTTCGACGCATTCGTCGCAAATGAAAACCGTCGGGCCGGCGATCAGTTTCCGCACTTCATGCTGGCTCTTGCCACAGAAGGAGCAGTAAAGGGTGTTCTTGGAATCGCCACCACCACTGATTTTAGTCATAAGTACCCCTAGGTCTCGCTACTGCGCCGCCGGGACGCGGCCATCCTCGTCCCGTGACTCACCGCAGATTAAACGACGAAGCTTGCATCGAACAAGCCTTCGCTAAGCATAACATAGACATAGTCACAGATTGACAAAACTCCTGTAAACATAGGGTTAATCGTCTGGAACTACGTTCAAAATACCGTCAACCACAGACTTGCTTGCTATGGCATTTCGGCAACAAAATCAACTATTCGTCGGAATTTATCTCGTTCCCGCCAGCATCGCCGTTTTCCTCGCCGTCTGCTCGGGCGCGATGGGTGACGACGTCGTCGACGAGCCCGAATTCCTTGGCTTGATCGGCCGTCATGAAGTTGTCCCGCTCCATCGCCGTTTCGATCTTGTCGAGCGCCTGACCGGTATGGTCGGCATAGATCTGATTAAGCCGGGCGCGGATCTCGAGAATTTCGCGGGCATGAATTTCGATGTCGGAGGCTTGCCCCTGAAAGCCGCCGCTCGGCTGATGGATCATGATCCGGGCGTTCGGCAGCACCAACCGCTTGCCCGCCGCGCCGGCGGTCAGCAGCAATGATCCATCGACGCGGCCTGTCCGACACAAAGCGTACTGACGTCTGGACGAATGTATTGCATGGTATCGTACATCGACATGCCGGAGGTGACGACACCGCCCGGCGAATTGATATACATGTAGATGTCCTTGTTCGGATTTTCCGATTCCAGATAGAGCAGCTGCGCGGTGATCAAGCTCGCCATGGCGTCATGGACTGGTCCGACGACAAAGATAATCCGCTCTTTCAACAACAGCGAATAGATGTCATAGGCCCGTTCGCCGCGGTTGGTCTGTTCGACCACCATCGGCACCAGGGTGTTCATATATACGTCCAACGGGTCTTTCATCTGATTACTCAATTGTTGTCACAGGTTGACTTGAAACTATGAAGCGGTCCGCCGGATTACAAGGTCAGCCGTCGGCCTTGGCATCGTCGCCGGCAGCCGCCTGTTCGCCCTCGTCTTCCGGATCGCGCAGCAGTTCTTCCAGGCTGACCGTCTTGTCGGTGACTTTGGCCATTTCGACGATATAGTCGACCACCTTGTCTTCCAATATCGGCGCGCGGATCTGCGCTTGCGCCTCCGGATTGCTTTGGAAGAATTCGAAAATTTGTTGCTCTTGACCGGGGAACTGGCGGGCCTGTTCAAGGATCGCCCGGTTCACCTCTTCGGCGGAAACCTCCAACTCGCTGGTCCGGCCGACCTCCGAGAGCAATAGGCCGAGACGGACGCGGCGTTCGGCCAGACCGCGATATTCCTCGCGCGCCTCGTCTTCGCCCTTGTCCATAGTCTCGATCGTTTCCCCCTGCTGTTCCAGGTCCTTTTCCAGCTGCTCCCAAATCTGCTCGAACTCGGCATCGACCATGCCCGGCGGCACCTCGAACTTATGGTTCTCATCCAGCTGGTCGAGCAGCACCCGTTTCAAGCGCATGCGTGAATATTGCCCATATTCGTTTTGCGCCTGTTCCTTTACGGCGTCCTTCAGGGCTTGCAGATTTTCGAGCCCCATTTTTTCCGCCAGGCTGTCATCGACCACAGCCTCTTCAGCCGTTTTCACTTCTTTCACGTTGACGGCAAACTCGGCGTCTTTACCGGCCAGGTTCTCGGCGCCGTAATCGTCTGGAAAGGCAACTTTGACCGTTCGTTCGTTGCCCTTGACGACGCCATAGAGCTGCTCTTCGAAACCGGGGATGAATTGGCCGGAACCGAGCCGCAGGTCGAAATCGTCGGCTGCGCCGCCTTCGAATTCTTCGCCGTCGATGCTGCCCTTGAAGTCGATTTGCACGACGTCCCCGGTTCCGCCTTATAATCGTCGGCCGCCGGTTCGTAGTTCTTGAATTGCTCGGCCATCTGCTCGACCCGTTTGTCGATTTCCTCGTCCGCCACATCGGCGACCAGGCGTTCAAGCTCGAGGCCGGCAAAGTCCATGGTCTCGATCTTCGGCAGCACCTCGACCTCGACATTGAACTCAAGGTCGCTTTCTTCCTCGAACTGAGTGATTTCGATCTTCGGCTGCAAGGCCGGCTGCACTTCCTGCTCAAGCAGTGCCTGCGAGGTGCTTTCATTGACCACTTGCTCGAGGATTTCGCCCAGCACTTGCTTGCCATAGGTTTTGCGCAGCAAACCCACCGGCACCTTGCCCGGACGGAAGCCAGGCATCTTCACTTCCTTGGCCAGTTCGCTCAGGCGGGTCGACATGCGACCTTCGATATCGTCCGCCCCCACGACGATCTTGTATTCCCGCTTCAAACCTTCCGAGAGGGTTTCCGTTACCTGCATGATCTTCCTCGATGACCTGTCGCCGCTCCGACCGGATCGGGCTGATGATATTCTTTCGTTCTGGTGCGGGCGGAGGGACTTGAACCCCCACGACCATAAGTCACCAGGACCTAAACCTGACGCGTCTACCAATTCCGCCACGCCCGCTTGAACCGCCCTAGTGCCGCCAGCGCCGCGCGAGGGCGGCACTCTATAACATAAAGGTTTTTCCGATGACCAGAACTAAAGCTTTGAAATGGCATTATTTCCCTCGCATGCTCGGACCTGTTATAGATGATCCTTTCCAGGGTAATCGAAAAAGGGCACCTAGATGACTGGCAACGCGGCGGAAATCGAGCTTGAAACCGAGGATATTCTGCTCCGGCAAGATCTGGACGACGGGATTGTCGAGCTTACGCTCAATCGCCCGGGACGCCTTTAACGCGCTTGTCGACACCGTTGATGAACGACATCATTGCGGCGCTGGACGCCATTGCTGACGATCCGGCGGCCCGGGGTGGTGATCTATGAGCGGCAACGGTCGCGGTTATTGCGCCGGTCACGATCTGAAGGAAGGTGCGGGGGCTGGCCAGCTGTTGCGAAGCCCGCGAAGAGCTGATGCAGCTCTGCTGCGAGATGATGATGAAAGTGGTCTATTCGCCGAAACCGGTGATCGCCAAGGTGCATGGGATCGCCACCGCCGCCGGCTGCCAGTTGGTTGCCAGTTGCGATCTGGCGGTGGCGACGGATGACGCCCGCTTCGGCACGCCCGGGGTCAATATCGGTCTGTTCTGCCATACCCCGATGGTCGCGCTGTCGCGCAACGTTTCGCGCAAACATGCGATGGAGATGCTGTTGACCGGGGAAATGATCGGCGCTGCGGATGCCCATCGTTTCGGTCTGATAAACCGGCATGTTCCGGCCGCGCGAGCTCGACACCGCGGTGCTGGAGTTTGCGGCCAAGATCGCCAGCAAGTCTTCGCTTACACCCTGAAAGATCGGCAAGCAGGCCTTCTACCGGCAGCTCGACCAGGATTTGGCCGGCGCCTATGACTATGCGGCCAAGGTGATGGTCGAAAACATGTTGGCCCACGATGCCGAGGAAGGCATCAGCGCCTTCATCGAGAAACGCCAACCTGACTTGGCGGGACCGGTAATGAACGACGCTGCCGCCACGGCCGCCGCTGCCGCCACATCTGGATCAGGAAAGTTATTCGGAAGACTTCATCCGCACGATCCTGCGCGAGTGTCAAGGTGATCGCGATGGTCGGCGCCTCCAGCAACTGGACCCGGCCGAGCAATTTCGCGATGAAATACCTGCAGGAAAAAGGCTATCGGGTGATCCCGGTCAATCCGCGCGAGGCCGGCGGTGAGATCCTGGGCGAAACCGTCTACAGCTCCGTTGCTCGACATTCCGGTCAAGGTCGACATGGTCGATTGCTTCCGCAATTCGGCGGCGATCCCGCCAATCGCCGAGGAAGCGATCGAGATTGGCGCCAAGGTGCTGTGGATGCAGCTTCGCCATCCGCAATTCAGAGGCCCGGGAGAAAGCCGAGGCCGCCGGTTTGAAAGTAGTCGAAAACCGCTGCCCGAAAATCGAATATGGCCGGCTTTCGGGCGAGATCGGCTATATGGGCTTCAATACCGGCGTGATCTCCTCGCGCCGCGGCAAACGGATATAGGTAGATGACGCGACAGTCCGCTCGATCGAATAAAACTCGTCATACCGGACAAGCGATAGCGCGATCCGTATCTGGTCGAAGATATTTGCGGTCGTTGCACAAGATTCCGGCTCAAGGCCGGAATGACGGCGAATACTCAGCAACAGTCCATGGAGATGCTGGTCGGTGAAAACCACGACTTTGCCCAAGACGCTAAAAATTAGAAAGATCTCCCGATGAGCGAATATGGTTTTGAAACCCAGGCGATCCATGCCGGGGCCGCACCGGACCCGGTCACCGGCGCCCGGGCAACGCCGATCTATCAGACCACGGCTTATGTCTTCGAGGATGTGAACGAGGCGGCCTCGCTGTTCAATCTGCAGACCTTCGGCAACGTCTATACCCGGCTGACCAACCCGACCGTTTCGGTGCTGGAGGAGCGGGTCGCGACCCTCGAAGGCGGGACTGCCGCCGTTGCCACCGCTTCCGGCCACGCCGCGCAATTGTTGATCTTTTATGTCCTTGTTGGAACCGGGCGACGAATTCATCGCCTCGCGCAAACTCTATGGCGGCTCGATCACTCAGTTCAGCCAGACCTTCCGCAAGATGGGCTGGACCTGTCAATTTCGTCGATCCGGACGAGCCGGAAAATTTCCGCGCCGCCCTCAACGACAAGACCAAGGCGATCTGGGTCGAAAGCCTGGCCAATCCGGGCGGCGTGCTGGTCGACCTGGAAGCGATCGCGGCGATCGCCAACGAGGCGCATGTGCCGCTGATCGTCGATAACACCCTGGCCTCCCCCTATCTCTGCCGGCCATTCGATCACGGCGCCGATCTGGTCATGCATTCGGCGACCAAATTTTTGGGTGGTCACGGCAATTCGATGGGCGGCGTGGTTGTCGAAAGCGGGCGTTTCGACTGGGCCAAGGTGCCGGGTAAGTATCCGAGCCTGGCGGAGCGGAATCCCGCCTATCATGATCTGAGCTTCTACGAGACCTTCGGCAATTTCGGGTTTCCGCCTTTGCCCGCGCCGTCGGGCTGCGCGATCTCGGCCCGACGCTATCGCCGTTCAACGCCTATTTGATCCTGACCGGGATCGAAACCCTGCCGTTGCGAATGGAACGCCATTGCAGCAATACCCAACAAGTGGCGGAATATCTCGCCGCCCACGACAAAGTCGCTTGGGTCAGCTATGCCGGCTTGCCGGGCGATCCCTATTTCGATCTGGCGCGGAAATATACGCCGAAGGGCGCCGGCGCGGTGTTTACCTTCGGCGTCAAGGGCGGCTTCGAAGCCGGGGTGAAGGTGGTCGAAAGCGTGAACATCTTTTCCCATCTGGCGAATATCGGCGACACCCGCAGCCTCATCCTGCACCCGGCCTCGACGACCCCACCGCCAACTCAGCGACGAACAGCGCGCCGCCGCCGGCGCCGGCGCCGACACCATCCGCCTCTCCATCGGTCTTGAGACGGTCGAAGACCTGATCGCCGACCTCGAGCAAGCGCTGGCCCGGCTTTAACCCCCGCGCCACCCCCTCATTAACGTCAATTCCGTTAATTCTCGTCTCTTTGGGGTCAGACCCCAAAGAGACGAGATTGGTGATGTCGTTGGCGCTGGTTTGCCGAGCCGGGGCGGGCGGGGCGGGAGGGGCCGGGAGGGGCCGGGAGGGGCCAGGAGGGGCGGGAGGGGCGGCATCCAAAGGGGCCGGTTTGCCGTATAAGGGCCATGCGAAGATGGCTGCCGATTATCGGGTGTTTTGTTGCTTTGCCGGTTTGGGCGGAGCCTGACCCCTTGCAGCTTTATGGCGAACGGCTGGTATTCGAAGTGCGCCGCGACGGCACCCCGGTCGGCCAGCATGCGGCCCGCTTTCAACGTCTCGAAGAAGGCTGGCGGGTCACCTCCGAAATGTCGTTGACGGTCCGTTTTTTATCCATCCCGGTCTACCGCTTCAGGTACCGGGCGGAGGAGGTCTGGCGCGCCGGCCTTTTGCAACAACTCACGGCGGACATCGACGATGATGGCGAGAAAGCGCAAATCACCGCCCGCCGCCAAGCCGGAGAGGCTGCGCATCGAAGGACCCGCCGGCAGCGCCACCGCCACCGGCCAATTGTTCCCGACCAACCACTGGCATGCCGGGGTGCTGGCGGCGAACCGGGTTCTCAATACCCTGACCGGCCGCATCAATCAGGTGACCATCGAAGCGGCGGGACCGGAAGCGGTGGAGGTCGCGGGCGGCCGTCTGCAAGCAACCCGTTACAGCTATCGCGGCGATCTCGAGACCACGGCCTGGTATGACGCCCGGAAGCGCTGGGTGAAGTTGCGTTTTCAAGCGAAAGACGGCTCGACCATCGACTATCTATGCCTTACCTGCAGCGCGCCTTAAACCGACAGGCGAGATTGCGTTTCAACGTCTGTTGCCGACACTTGCCAGGCGCGGCTGAACGGCAATCGCGGCGGAGGCGCGCCGGGCCGCTTCTTGGCGTTGCATAAACAAGCTCACTTCGGCCAGGTCGAAACCCCATTTGCGGATCCGGGCGCGATTGATGATAACGCCGTTCGCCTGCAGAAACAGCCAATCGTCAAACTGCACACGCCAGGTGCCGCCATCAATCTCCAGGTCCATTTCATAGGTCCAGTGGAGGGCATTGCCGCGGCTTTCACCGGCCGCCGCGCCGATGACGTCGTTTGCCCTGCCCACGTATCGGCCATCGGGTAGGCGGCGGATCACCCCATTGCCGTTCACCGACGTCGCCGTCGGCGTAGCGGAACACTTCGTCAAGGGTCAACTCGTCACCCGCGATGCTGCCGTCGATGACGACATGAAACTGCCGGCGCAAGCGTCCAAACCGATCTTCCACCAATCCCCAGCCTTCGACCCGGCCGTCAAAAAAGGCGAACAGGTCCAGCTTCGGTACACGACCTTCGAAATCCGCAATCTTCATGCCACTACATCCCGTCAGCAAGGCGACCAGCGCCATCATTCCCAATATCTGTTTCACATCCCTCTCCCCATTGCCGCTTGCCGGCGGACCAGGCCGCGGCGGATCGCCTGATGCTGGCGGCGACCGATCGGAAAGTGCCACATCATCGCCACGGCAAGTGTTTTCAATACGAGAGGCAGTAGCGCATAGATCATCAACAAAACCGTGATGGCGCCCGGCCCGGGCGTGCCCTCTTCAAGGCCGGCCCAGGCCAGCAGCGGAAAAGCGATCCCGACCGCCAAGGCCAGCGACAGCTTCACCGACATGTTCCAGAACGAAAACAACAAGCCTGTCCGTTCGGCACCGAAGCGCAAGCGGTCCCAATCGGCGAGATCGGCCTGCATTGATGGCGGCAACGCCAGATCGGCGGCCAAAGCCGCGCCGGTTACGACGCAGACCAGGCCATAGAGCAGCAGATCGCCTGCCGTCAGAAACGGCACGAGGGCGAAGGCGACAATCGCCATGATCATCGCGGTACACCAGGTCCGGTGTTTGCCGAACCGCCGGGCCAGCGGCAACCAGAGCGGGATCGCCGCCACCGCGCAAAGAAAATAAAGCAACAGGAAGCCGTTGCGGATGGTTTCCTCCGCGCCCAAGACATATTGCACATAAAGCGGAAAGCAGACGGCCGGGAAACCGTTTGCCAGGCCGTTGACAAACCACGCCCCCAACAGGCGCAGGAACAGGCGGTTGTTCTTAAGGTCACGCCAGGCCGACGGATTAGCGGCCCGCGCCGGGCGGCGGTCCGGCAGCCGCAGCAGGGCGAGCGTCATCGTCACGGCGCCAACCGCGACGGTGATCTGCGCCAACAGATCGAGGCGGGCCGCCTCGCCCGTGCCGCTCAACAGATACATCAAGGCGCCGGCACCTAGGATGCCGAGCAAACCGAAACCCTCGCGGCTGGCGGTCCAGCGGTTGCGGGCGCCGTAGCGCGGCTCAAGTTCAGTGGCCCAGGCCAGGTAAGGAATCTGGATCAAGGTCCAGCCCAGAAACAACAAGGTCGCCCATAAGAACAAATAGCCGGCGCCGATCCCGGCCGGCGGCGCATAGAGTTGCAGCAGCCCCGGACCGGCCAACAGCGCACCGACCGCGATCGGCCATTTACGCCGACCCGTGGCGACCGGCAACCGGTCGCTCAACCAACCGATCAGCGGATCGGTCAACATGTCCAATAACCGCACCGCCAGCAGCACCCCGCCGACAACCGCCAGCCCCAGCCCCATGCGCTCAGCATAAAAACTCGGCAGCAGAACAAAAACCGGTATCGTCGGCATCGCCAACGCCAGCGCCGGCAACCCGTAAGCCAAGACAGCGGGATAACCGCGATGGAAGCGTGCGGACTTCATGCCTTTGATACGGCGAAGGGCAGGTCCTGGATTGAACGCGTCAGCGGTTTCCGATGTGGACGGTCAGAAGTCCTCTTCACCGACCTTCATGCGGTCGCGGACCTTGCCGGCGCCATAGGTGCAGACGCTACACATTGGAACCAGTTGCCGGGAGGTTGCGACTTTGGCTCTAAGGTCCTGGTAATTGGGGCCGTTCCACAATTTCGCCAGATCGTCTTCGAAGGCGTTGCCGAGATCGAAAGTGCTGTTGAAATCGTAACAGCAAGGCGAAACCGAGCCATCCCAATTGACCACCACCATTTCATAAAGCCGGGCGCAGCCTTTTTCCGGCATATCGAGGATATTGCCATCCTCGTCGTAGCGCGCATGTTTGCTGTTTTTCGGCAGCGATTGCGCCGCCCGCTGCTTCAGCGCCGCCATTACCTCGGCCGCATCCATATCGGTTTCCATGACATCCGACATTGTCAAATTGGCCGATTTTATCGACAAGGTATCGACACCAATATCCTTGGATATACGAATGATATCATCAAGTTCATGTTCATTGTGCTGAAAGACGATGAACTGCATATCGATATGCGGCTTATCGCGACCCTGCCGTTCCCGCTCCTCAATCAGGTGACCGAGCCCTCTGAGGACCGGTTGCAGTTCGGAACCGACGCGGTAAAGCGCGTGGGTTTCCGGTTTGGCGCCGTCGATCGAGATCATCAGCCGGTCGAGACCTGACTCCAAAATCGGCTGAATGCCGGCGGGAAAGCGGTGATGCAGCGGGAAGCCGTTGGTGCTGCAAATCGTCACCAGCCCCTGATCCGCGGCATATCGGAACATCCGGTTCAGATCCTTGTTCAAGAACGGCTCGCCATAGTTCCAAGTCACAACGGTGGTGAGATAGGGCAACAGGTCGTCGACCGCTTTCTTGAAATTGTCGAAACTCAAGAAGCCGTTGGCCCGCGCCATGGTGCCGGCACCGGTCGGACAGAACGGGCATTTCAGATCGCAAACGTTGGTCGGCTCGATCATCAGCCGGGTCGGGAAACCATGCACGCGCACATCGCTCGCCTCGAAGGCGGTTTGCAGATTTTCCAGATTGGTTTTGCGCAGATCGTCGATTTGCTTCATCCGAGGCTCCGTCCAGGCCGCTTTAACATAGTCGCGGTCGGCACCCTAATCAAAATAACTCGACACTTCGCCTCAATCGGGCGCCATGCCTTTTTCGGTCAGCTCGTCGATCGCCCGTTGGTTTTTGGTCAGATCGCCGAGGCCCATGCCGCGCAATATATAGGGTGCCTTGGTGAATTGAATATTGTCATAACCGACAATTTCGACCCGGTTGCCCCAGGGATCGCGGAAATCCAGAAAACGACCCGGCAAAACCTCGATCCCGTTCTCGGCGAGGGTTTCGCGCACCTTCTCTTTGTCATCGACAAACCAAACCAAAATGCCGTTCGTCGTCAGGCGTTTGCCGGCGACCTTTGGTGAAGTTAATGAATTGATCGCCGAGACTGACGAAGGCGATTTCCGCACTTTTGCTGGTTACTTCGAATTCGAAGATATTGGCGTAGAAATCCAGCGCCTCGTCGATATCACCGACTTCCAAGGCAATGTGATTGAACCCGACCATGCGGGCTTTCTTGTCGCTCATGATTTTCTCTCCTGCTCATGCTCCAGGCTCTTATCATCAATAAAGGGTTGGATCAGCAGTCGGTCAAGGCGTAAGTCCGACGGGTGCCGGAATGCCGGAATGCCGATCATCATGGCGTCATGACCGTCGCGGGGTTGAGCGCGGTAGGTGCCGAATAATCGGTCCCACCAAGGCAGATTGAAACCGTAGTTGCAATCTGTTTCGTCCCGATAAACTGAGTGATGAACCCGATGCATGTCAGGCGTGACGACCGCCAGGCGCAACCGCTTGTCCAGGCCCGCCGGCAATGCCCAATTGCTGTGATTGAACATCGAGGTAACATTCAATAACACTTCGAATACAAGCACTGCGAACGGTGGCGCCCCAAGCGCCACGACCACGATCATTTTAATCGCCATGGAGAGAACGATTTCCAGACTATGGAAACGCAATCCGGTGGTGACGTCGAAATCGAGATCGGCATGATGCATGCGGTGCAGACGCCAAAGCCACGGGATTTTATGAAACACCATATGCTGTAGATAGATCGCCAAGTCCAACAGCACCACCGCGGCGGCGATGCTCAACCAGCCAGGCAAGGCGACCAATTGTAGGAGGCCGACACCCTGCCCTTCCGCCCAAACCGCGGCCCCAAGGGCCAAAACGGGGAACAGCAGACGGACCAGCAAACTATTGAGGACGACGAGCGCCAGATTGTTCGACCAGCGCCGCCAGCGGCCGATGCGACGGCGGCGTTTTGGGAAAACGGTTTCGAGAACGGCGAGCCCAATGAAGACAGACAGGAAGCTTACGAGACGGATGATGTTTTCGCTGTCAAGCCACTGTTCCATAAGGTCTCAAAGCCGCATGCGAAAGTCGTTTCGCCCGCTGACATCACGCCCCCGCATGAGATAGAGAGTGCGATCCTGATGGCCGATCAACAGGTCTTTCTCCGCTGCTTGCCGGGCCGCCAGTTCGCGGTCGAAGACAGACGTCAGCGGCATATAACGCAGGGTCATGCCGCGGCGCGCCTGCGCCGACGTGTTGGCTTTCGATCCGTGCAGGATGAAAACATCGTGCAAGGCCATCTGCCCGGCCTCAAGCACCAAATCGACAGCCTCGGCCTCGTCGTAACAAGCCGAATCGAGTTCCTGATTGAGGGTAAAGTTCGGGTCCGGATTGGTCGCGTGGGGTTTCAGTTGACGGTCCTTGTGGGAGCCCGGAATATACCGCAGGCAGCCGTTCTCCACCGTCGCATCGTCGATCGCCATCCACACCGTACAGGTCGCCACCGGCCGGATCGGCCAGTATTCACCGTCCTGATGCCATGGCGTCGCGCGGCCGTTCTGAGCCGGCTTGGCGAAGAAACTGGAATTCCACAGGGCAAAATCTGGTCCCAACACCTGTTCGACCATATCGACGATGTCGGGAATGCGGGCATAATTGAGGAAGCTCAAATCAAATGCCAGCACGTTCGGGCAATAATCGGCGAGGTCCGGATGCCGGGCGATTAAGCGGTCGTGATCGCCACGGATCGCCGCGAGAATGTCGGCCGGCAAGCGGAAGTCGGGAATGACAAATCCATCCTCTCGATACTGCGCTATCTGTGCATCCGACAACATCGCCGCGTCCTCAATCCGGGATTAGATCCATCATTTGTTCGAGCAGGACAATCTGCTCCCGCCGGCTCGGCGCGTCGAGGCGTAGGCTCAAACAATCGATGCCAACCTTCCGATAGGTCTCGAACCGTTCCTTGACCATCGCCGGCGTGCCGATGGCGCTGAACTGGGTAATCATCTCATCCGGCACGATCGCCGCGGCTTCCTGTCTTTTGCCATCAATCCAGAGCTGCTGAATGGCTCGTGCCTCTTCTTCGAAGCCAGAACGGCGGAAGGCGTCGTTGTAGAAGTTGGTCTGCGCCGAGCCCATCGCCCCCATTTGAAAGGCGACACCCGGCCGCCGTTTGGCGATCATCTCCTCCACATTTTCGCCAATATCAACAGTGCAGCTGACATGCAGCTGTACGTCGTCGAGACTGCGCCCCGCCGCTTCCGCGCCTTTGCGGATGTGATCGAGATGGGCTTCCGCGTGGTCCGGCGAAAACGAGGTCCCGAGCCAACCGTCGGCGGCGGCACCGGTGAATTCAAGCGACTTCGGCCCAAGGGTTGCCAGATAGATCGGGATATCCGCCGGTTGGTGGTCGAGGCGGATCGCCTTGCCCTCGCCGCCCGGCCGCGGCAAGACCAAATGCTTGCCGTCATATCGCAGCTTCTCGCCCCGGAAGGCCATGCGCATCACCGCGACGGTCTCTTTGAGCCGCGTCAGGGGTTGCGCGTATGGCACTCCGTGCAGGCCCTCGACCACTTGCGGTCCGCTGGCACCAAGCCCAAGGACGAACCGGCCGCGACTGAGATTGTTCAGCGACAACGCCGTCATCGCGGTCATCGAGGCGGCGCGCGCGCTGATTTGCATGATCCCGGTGCCAAGTTTGATCTTTTCCGTTTTGCCGGCGAGATAGGCAAGGCTGGTCACCGCGTCCTGGCCCCAGGCTTCCGCCGAAAAGACGTATGACACCCCCAAACGCTCCGCGGCTTGCACGAATTCGACGGTTTCGAGAATTTCGTCATAGGCGTAACCGCCGATCGAAACGGATGTTTTCATATTTGCCTCGGGTCCCATACCGGCCTTGGCGATCATCCCACCTGCGGCTATGCTCTGGCAAGAGGGAGAGGGCGATGCAAGAGTTGACCGCGGCGGACATAGCAGACTTCGATCTGGCCGGCCTGCCCGCCGATTACATCGCCGAGCCCTATCGTTATCTGGCTGCATTGCGGAGCCATGATCCGGTTCACCGCGCCCCCGACGGCAGCTATGTGCTGACTCGCCATGCCGACCTGACGCAAATCTACCGCAACCCGGCGCTTTGGAGTTCAGACAAGAAGGCCGACTTCAAACCGAAATTCGGCAACAGTCCGCTTTATGAACATCACACCACCAGCGTCGTGTTCACCGATCCGCCGGATCATCGCCGCATCCGCAATCTTTTCCAGGCCGCGTTCACACGAAAGGCGCTGGATGCCTTGAAACCGAAAATTCGGGAACTCGTCGATCAATATCTCGACCAGTTCGAGGATCGCGGTGAAATGGATGTGGTCGACGATTTCTCCTTCAAACTGCCGATCGAAGTAGTTTCGGAGATGCTCAGCGTGCCGAGCGGTGACCGCGAGTTGATCCGCCATTGGGCGGTGGCAATCCTGACGGCGCTGGAACCGTCCCTAAGCCCGGCGCAGCTCGACGAAGGCAATAAAGCGGTCGCGGATTTCAAGGCCTATTTGCGGGACTTGGTGGCGCATCTTCGCAAACATCCATGCGACGGTACCCGCGGGCAGGTCCTGACGGCCCTGATGGAGGCGGAGGAAGATGGTGAGAAATTAAGCGAGCTTGAACTGCTGCATCAGTGCATTTTCATGCTCAACGCCGGGCATGAAACTTCGACCAACATGATCTCGCATGGCGTCCATGAAATGCTGCAGCGTCCGGACCAGATCGCGCGCCTCATGGCCGACCCCTCGCTAATCGACACCTGCGTTGAAGAAATTCTGCGTTATCAGGCGCCGATCCAAATCAACAACCGGAGAGCCTTGGCAGACACCGAGCTGGCCGGTGTCAAAATCCCCGCCGGCGCCACCGCCCATTTGATGATTGCCGGCGCCAACCGCGATCCGGCCGAATTCGACGACCCCGACCGCTTCGATATCGGCCGCAAGCCGAACCGTCATCTTTCCTTCGGCCTCGGCATTCACATTTGCGCCGGCAACGCGTTGGCCCGTATCGAAGGGGTGATCGCTTTTCAACAACTCTTTCACCGCTTCCCGCGTCTGCACCTCACCGGTCCAGCCGAAATCGCCGACCGCGTCCGCTTCCGCGAAGTGCTTAGGCTACCGGTTGCAACCTGACACCATTGACATCAACGGTGTTCGTCACTGACAACGGTTGGCCGCAAACGCCCCATAATTCTCGGGAAATTTGTAGGCACCCATGATCCAACCCACTTGGTCTTCGTCCCAACCGTTGACAAAGGACCATACGATATCGCCGCCGGGCGTAACTTCGAAAGCCCGCCCCGCATCGGTTTCGGTGATCAGTATGTTGCCATTGGCCAGCACCTGATGCTTGCCCCGAAAGGCGGAATGAAACCGGACCTTCTCCGTCGATTGAAACAACGTCGTGGTTTCCCGGGACAGCGGATCGAGACGCAAAATTCGGCTTCCGCCCATCGTGCCAAGAAAATCGTTCTCGATCGACGGCTTGACGGAATTGCGGTTGTCAAACAGCGTAATCGATCCATCCGGCTGAAAATCGGGATCGTGCTGGCCGCGCCATGGTCCGGTTTGCCACCATTTGATCGCGTGGGTCCGACCGTCGAGCACCCAAAGTTGGTTGGTGTTGCGAAAACTCAAAACAATGTCGCCGGCGTCGAACAATGGGAAAGCCGCCGCCATGTCGGCCGACAACACTTCGACGTCGTTCAGATGCAACAAATCATCGAATTTATTCGCGACACCCAAGACAATGCCCTGCATTTCGGCTTCGACAAGTAACTCGACCAGATCAATTTCAAGAAGCTTTTTGCCGTTATCGGGATCGAACTTGGCGATCCGATCGACGTGCGCTTCCTCTCGCCATAGACGCGGCTCGTTGTACGACCAAACCCCGGTGGGCGTCCAAATATAGCCCTGATCGTCGACATGGATCGAATGATGCGGCGTATTGGCGTTGACCCAGACTGTCCGCCCGCAAGCATCTATCCGATAGAGATGCCGGCGGTCCAGATTGATGAGCAAATCACCGTTCGGATACATCCAGGCGCCGTGAATCAACGCATGGAACTCGTAAAGCATTGTTTCCGGCGCGATTTTGAAGAAGTCGACGGGCCATTCGTGGACCAGTTCGCCGGAATTGTCATAAAGACGCGCCCCGAGTGTGTAGCCGAACAAACCGACCACCAAGGTCAAGCCCGGCTGCGCACGCGCGTCGCCGGCTACCGTAAAACCATAGGGCTCGCCCCGCGCCGGCTCCAAATGGTCGGTCGGCGCGCCGAAGAAATAAGCTTCACGATGCTCAATGACGCCGCGAACAAACTCCTCGAACTGTTTAATCGAATGGTGCGGGAAGAGTTTAAAATAGACGAATAGGCCGCCGACAAAAAACGCAAGAAACAATGCCGACGCAAGCGAAACGATCTTTGCGAGAGTATCGCCATTGATCTTCATCCCGCAAACTCTCCAACGCAACCAACCGCATTCGGCGGTTTGCTATTGCGGTCCCGCGGCCACCGCGTATGGCGTGACCATATCTACTGCGGGATCTCGAACAGGCCGGCGGCGCCCATGCCGGTGCCGACGCACATGGTGACGACGACGTGCTTGGCGCCGCGGCGCTTGCCTTCGATCAGGGCGTGGCCCGTCAGTCGGGCGCCGGTCATGCCGTAGGGGTGACCAACGGAGATCGACCCGCCATTGACATTCAGCTTGTCGTTATCGATGCCGAGCTTGTCGCGGCAATAGAGTACCTGCACGGCGAAGGCTTCGTTCAATTCCCAGAGGTCGATATCGTCGACGGTCAGGCCGTTGCGTTCCAACAACTTCGGCACCGCGAAGACCGGGCCGATGCCCATCTCGTCCGGCTCGCAACCATGTACCACCAGGCCGCGGTAGATCCCCATCACCTCGAGACCACGCTTGGCCGCCTCCGCATCGCTCATCACCACCGCGGCGGAAGCGCCGTCGGAAAGCTGCGAGGAATTTCCGGCGGTGATATGGCCGTCATCCCGGGTCACCGGTTTCAGGCTTTGCAAACCTTCAAGCGTGGTGCTGGGCCGGTTGCCCTCATCCTTCTCGAGCGCCGTTTCCTCGTAGGTTACCTCGCCGGTATCCTTGTTCATTACCGCTTTGATCGACGTCATCGGCACGATTTCGTCGTCGAACTTGCCGGCCTGCTGCGCCGCCGCCGTGCGCAACTGGCTTTGTAAACTGTACTCATCCTGCACTTCGCGGGAAACACGATAGCGGTCGGCAACGGTCTGCGCCGTTGTCAGCATCGGGTCATAGATCGACGGCAGATGGTCGTCCAGCCATTCGTTGTTCTGGGCGTAGTATCGGCTGAGCCGCTCGGCCGGCACCCCGAGGGCGTAGAGGATGCTCAGCCCCCACCAGAGGGTGAGGCATCTGGACTTGCCCCAGACGTCGATGCGGCGGCCGCTCGTGACGACGGGCGCCTCGATGAGCGCCAGGCGCCCGAAGTCGCGCATCCTCCTGCTCAGGTCCCAGTCCTCGAACATCGGCATATCGGCGTAGCCCCCCATCCGCTCGAAGACGTCGCGCCGGATGAAGATGCACTGATCGCCAAAGAAAAGTCGCGAGGTCCGCGCCCGCGCGTTCGCGCTGAGGCTGATGAAGCGGCTGAAGAGATCGTCGCGGTCGAAGCTGTGGAGGAAGCCCCCGCCCGCCACGCCGTCCATGCGGACGGCCTCCTCTATTTTCCCGAGCGCCCCGGCGGGCAGCTGCGTGTCGCAGTGGAGAAACAGAATCGTCTCCCCCCGGGCCCGCGCGGCGCCCGCGTTCATCTGTCGGGCGCGGCCGCGCTCCGTCTGGACGACGAGGGCGCGCCCCTCCGCGACCTCGAGGGTGTCGTCCGCGCTTCCCCCGTCGGCGAGGATGATCTGCTTCTCTCCCGGCTGGGCGTCGAGCATCTCGAACATGGCGGGCAGGCGCCGGGCTTCGTCGAGCACGGGCGCGACGATGGAGATCATCGAGGAAATCCCCGGACGGAAAAACCTTGGGCGATTGCGTCCTTTTGGATTATACTATGATTCTTTGGCCGCGAGGTCATCCGATGAACCCCCCAAACGAGAAGGTTGCACGTCGATGAGGCGCACCCGCTCTTCTCCTTTTCTCCGCCCGGGCCGAGGCTGCGCGCGGCGTCTCGCGGCAGGCGCCATGCTCCTGCTCTGGTGGGCGGCGCTCCCGGCGAGCCCCCTCCCCCGCGCTTCTGCGGATCAGGAGAAGGCGGTCGCCCTTTTGTATGAGGCCGTGGAGAATGTGGAGGACAATTACGCCCGCATTCCGGATTACCGGAAAATGTACGTGGCGGGCCTCGGGCGCCTGCGCAAGGAGGTGGGCGCGGCCCGCTTCGGGTTCGTCGAGGAGGCGGGCGGCGAGGTGCTGCTGAGGGGGCGGGAGAATACGCTGCGCATCCTCCTGCGGGGCGACGCCGAGGGCGGGCTGGGCGCTTTCGAGCGGGCCTACCGGTTCGCCGTCGAGAACATGGCTGCGGGGGGGGAGGAGCAGAAAAAAGACGGGCTGCGCGTCATGTACGCCGCCCTCTCCTCCATGATGGGTTCGCTGGACCCGTTCAGCGGGTTCCTCTCGCCGGAGTCTTACAGGCAGATGCGGGTCGAGCATACCGGAAGCTACGGCGGGGTGGGGATCATCATCACCCGGCGGGGGGAGAGGCTCACCATCATATCGCCGATAGAGGACACCCCCGCCTTTCGCGCCGGATTGAAGTCCGAGGACGTGATCGTGGAGATCGACGGCGCGCCGACCAGGGACATGGCGTTGCCCGAGGTCGTCCGCCGGATGCGGGGCCCGGCGGGAGAACCGGTGCGCTTGCTGATATCGCGCGCGGGCTGGCCGAAGCCCCGGGAGGTGACCCTGCGCCGCGCCATCATTCGCATTCGCAGCGTCAAGGCGGGGGTGAAGGAGGGCGGGGTGGGCTATTTGCGGATCACGGCGTTTCATGGCCGAACGACGCGGGAGCTGGACGAGGGGCTGAGGAAGCTGATGCGCCGGAACGTGCGGGGAATCGTGCTGGACCTGCGGGGCAACCCGGGCGGTTTCCTCACCAAATCCGTCGAGGTGTCGGAGAGGTTCCTGCCGGAGGGGAGCATGATCGTCTTCACGCGCGGGCGCAGGCGAAGCGAGACGGTCTATTTCCGCTCCCGCGCGCGGGGCGTCTGGGTGGGGAGGCCCCTGGTCGTGCTGATCAACAAGGGCAGCGCGAGCGCGTCGGAAATCGTGGCCGGCGCCCTGCAGGATCTGGATCGCGCCCTGATCGTCGGCAGGACGAGCTTCGGGAAGGGGTCGGTTCAGGCCATCATCCCCATGCGGGGGGGCGCTGCGTTGCGGCTGACGACGGCGCGGTATTACACCCCGCTCGGAAGGTTGATTCACGAGAAAGGAATCCGCCCCGACGTGGAGGCTGGGCCGAAGGCCCTCTCCCGCCAGCAGGTCGCAGAGCGCCGGAAAACGTTGACATCCTCCGAGGAGAAGCCGAGAGAGGCGGGCGCTGTGGGAGCGGATGCGGCCCTGGAGTTGGCGGTGGCCGTCCTGAAGGAGGCCGTGAGCGCGGACGTGGAGGCGCTTCGTCGCGCGGCGCTGCGCGCGCGGCGGGAGGCCGGGGCGCGATTGTCCGCCTCCCCGGCGGCTCCCTAGCCCGGTCGCGCCTCCCGGCGCCCGCCAGGCGCGCTTCCTTTCGCCGCGGTTTTGGCGGTGCTCCCACCCCCGACGCGCAGGGGGGGGAGTCGGCTAGGCCGTGAAGGCGATGATGGTGCCGACCGCTGCGGCCAGTCCCAGAAACTTTCGCAGCGTCATCTTCTCCGCGAGCCGCCAGACGGCCAAAAGCGCGCTGACGATGAAGCTGAGCTGGACGATGGGCGTGACGATGGTGGCCTCCCCGTCGCGCAGCGCGGCCAGCAGCGCGACGTTCCCGAGCGTGAAGCAGACGGCGGTGAGCAGCGCGTGTGCCCAGCCCTTCTTCGAGAATCGGGGGCCGCCCTGCGTCAGGAACGCGTAGATGAGCGAGATGGTGATGAAGAAGACCGACTGGCTGTGGAGAAACATGGTCGGTGCCACGCCGCCCGAGACGCCGAGCTTGTAGATGATGTTCACGAGGCCGACGGATATCATCGCGGCGACGGCCCACAGGACGGAGGCGAGTTTGTCCGCCGAAAGATTTCCGATGCGAAACTCCGAGAACAAAAAGATGGCGCAGCCGGTGAGGACAAAGCCCAGGATTTTGGGAATCGTGACGACCTCTCCCAGAAACCAGATGGCCAGCATCGCGGTGACGACGAAGCTCAGCCGGTAGATGGGAGTGCTGACGCTCGCCTCTCCCAGCCCCACGCTCTTCATGAAGCTCCAAAAGCCCGTGAACGTGAACAGGGCGGCGGCCGTGCCCCAGAAGGCGGGAGCCGTCCAGGCGTAGGTGCCCTCGACTTGTGCCCAAGCCCATGTGGCGGGAACGACGAAACTCGCCTGCGAGACCGTCATCGTGCCCGGAGATATCCGGTTTCTGACGGCGCGGCCATAGATGTAGTCCGCCACCCCGATCAGGGAAGACGCGAAAAGCGCGAGCAGGATGAACCCGGGAAGCAATGGAACCCCTCCCTCTCCCTCCCCCCTGCCGGCGGCGTCGACCCGCCGCCTCGCCGGAGGCCGCATGGGGGGACTTGCGCGTCATGGGGACTCTCGCCCCGGCTCCGCCTGCGCGCTCCGGGCCTCCGCCTTGCGGCGCGCCCCCACAAGCACCCATCATCATAAGGGTATGCCAGAATGCGCCCCGGGTTCCTATCGTCTCCGGGTAGGATGCGCGAAGCGGTTCTGTTGACAACGGGAGGCCTTTCTGTATGATGCGGACATCATCTTCGCCATTTTACCTGCGCGGGCCTTGCCGGAATGACTCCGGGGGGGAGTTCGGATTTTCCTCTGACCACTGGAAGGGAAGGGGAGCCTCCGCGCCTGCGGTCGAGTCCACGGAATCGGAAGCCAGGGAGGATCATGTCATGATGCGCATGTATGTCCCCAAGCGATGGTTCGGCGTTTCTGGTCTTGTGGCGGCGATGTTGACGCTTCTCGCCGTCTTTTGCGCCCCCGTTTTCGCCGCTCCGAAGGAGCCCGTCAAAATCGGGGTGCTGACGTTTCTCAGCGGGAAGCTGAAGCCCATCGGAGACGAGATCAGCACCGGGATTCAGACGGCCGTGAAAATGCGCGGGCCCGTCCTGGGCCGGCCCGTTGCGCTCGTGCTCGAGGACAGCCTCGTCAACGCGCAGGTGGCGGTCACCAAGGCGACCAAACTGGTGCAAAGAAACCGCGTCGCGGCGATTCTGGGAACCAGCACGCTCGAGGCACTCGCGCTGCTGCCGGTGGCGGACCGTCTGCGCGTGCCGATCATCACCTCGAACAGCGGCTCCGCCGTCATCACGGGGAAGAAGTGCAACTACTGGGTGTTCCAGACGAACCCGACCCCCCAGATGGCCGTCGCGGCGATGCGCCACCTCATCACGCGGAACCCGAAGCTGCGCACCGCGAAGTGGTTCACCCTCGGCCACGACTACCCCTGGAGCCGCCGGGTGGCGCGTTCGGTGAAGATCGTCAAGGGCGTCAAGTATGTCGGGGAAACCTTCGCGCCGCTCGACACCACGGACTGGGCGCCGTTCATCGCAAAGGTGCGTTCGGCGGGCGCGACGGCCGTCGTCATTCCCGTCACCCTGGGCACGCCGCTCGTGCAGTTCATCCAGCAGGCCCATGAGTTTGGCCTCACGAAAGAAGCGGTGCTGGTGGCGCCCATCGGCCTGCCGGACTGGCTCATCGCCAAGCTCGGGAGCTTGTCCACCCACATCATCTCGGCGGGCGCGTGGGGTGCGTGGCGGCTGGAGGAGCGGGTGCCGATGACCCGCAAGTTCAACGAGCTGTATCACAAGATGCACGGCCGCGTGGCCGGGATGCAGGCCATCCAGGCCGGGACGGCGGCCCTGCTCCTGTTTCAGGCGATGGAGCAGGCCGGCTCGACGGACGCGAAAGCCGTCGTGGGCGCACTCGAGCAGATCGACATGATAACGCCGGCGGGGAGGATGCACTTCCAGCCGAACGGGCGCATGGCGGAGGTGCCCCTCATCCTCGGGAACATCGAGAAGCTCCAGACGCCCAGGTACGGCGCCCAATACGCGCAGTCGGTCGAGATTCTCTCGTCCTACGAAACGCTTCTGCCGGCGAAGCAGCTCGGCTGCCATGTGAAGAAATAGCCGTCCCCGATGGATTGGAACTTCTTGTTCGTCAATTCGTTGAACGGGGTCATCTACGGCGCGTTCCTGGCGCTCACCAGCCTGGGCCTGAGCCTCGTGTTCGGCCTGGGACGGGTCGTCAACTTCGCCCACGGGGTGCTCTACGCCCTGGGCGGGTATTTCTTCATCCTCCTCCTGCCGACGCTGGGGTGGGGGGCGATGGCGTTCGCGCCGCTGCTGGTCGTGCCCATCGCCATCGCGATGGAGCGGCTGACGATCGCTCCCATCCGGGGCCGCAACGAGATTTACACCTTGCTCGTGACCTTCGGCCTGTCGTTCATGATCACGGGCGCCATCGAGTATCTGTGGGGCACCGAGACCACCCTGATCAGTCCGCCCGCCGTCTTCCGGGGGACGGTGAACATCGCCGGCAACCAGTTTCCCGTCTACAGGCTCTTCGCGGCGGCGCTTTCGCTGCTCGTGACGGGGCTCGTTTTCGTCTTCATCCAGCGCACGTCCGTCGGGCTGAAGATACGCGCCATCACGGATGACGGCGAGATGGCCGAGGCTCTGGGAATCGATACGCGGCGGCTGCTCACGGGCATCTTCGGGGGTGCGGCCGGCTTTGCGGCGTTCGCCGGCGCGCTCGGGGCGCCCATTTTTTCCGTCGAGCCGGAAATGGGCATGGGGGTCATCATCGACTCGTTCCTGGCGGTGATCCTGGGCGGACTCGGGCACCTGCCGGGCACGGCGGCGGGGGCGTTCATCGTGGCGCTGGCGAAGTCCATCGGCGGCGGGTATATCGCGGAATGGGCCATCGCGGTCCTGTTTCTGGTCGTGGCGGCCATCATGGTTCTGCGTCCCAGGGGAGTGTTCGGTCGTGGCCGAATCGCCTGACGCGGCAAGCCCGGCGGCGGACGCGGGCAGTACCCGCTCGCGCGAGGTCGCCGTGCGGGTTCTCCTCGCGGCGTGCGCGGCCCTCGCCCTGGCCGTCCCCCTCCTGGACGTCAACCCGTTTTTCATCACCCTGCTGACGGAGGCGTTGATTTTCGGCATCTGGGCGATGAGCCTGGACCTGCTGGTGGGATACACCGGGCTGGTGTCGTTCGGCCATGCCGCGAGCTTCGGCCTCGCGACCTACGCCGCGGGGATTTTCGCCCAGAACGTGTCCGCGGATTTTTTCCTCTCCGCCGCCGCCGCCGTATCCGCCGCCGCGGGCGTGGCGCTCCTCACCGGCCTCGTCGTGACCCGCCTGTCCGGAATCGCGTTCGCCATCCTCACCCTCTGCATCTGCCAGGTGCTGTTCCAGATATCCGTCGTGTGGCGCTCGGTCACGGGCGGGCTGGACGGGCTCATCGGCGTTCCGCTGCCGAAGCTGCTGGGCCGCACGGTGGAACCCGGAGGGGAATTCTACCTGCTGACCGCCGCCACGCTCATCGTCTCCTACCTGCTCCTGCGCAGGCTGGTGGCCTCTCCGTTCGGGCACACCCTCCTGGCGATTCGCTCGAACGAGGACAGGGCGGCCGCCATCGGAATCGACGTGCCGCGCCACAAGCTGGCGGTTCTGGTCCTCTCCTGGATGGTGGGCGGCGTCGCGGGAACGCTCTTCGTCTTCCTGAAGGCGGGCGCGAACCCGATGTCGCTCTACTGGATCGAGTCGGGCAACATACTGGCCATCACGATTTTCGGCGGCATCGGAACGCTGTTCGGCCCGATCGTCGGGGCGATAGGCTTCGTGTTCATCCGCGATCATGTGACGACGATGTTCCGCGCGTGGCAATTTTCCTTCGGGCTGGCTTTCGTGCTGGCCGTCCTCTTCATGCCGTCGGGGATCGCGGGCATCGCCGAGAGAATCTGGAGACGATTTTGGCCAGCGCGTTCGTGATCGAGGGCCTTCGCAAATCCTTCGGCGCCCTGTGCGCCGTCCATGACGTGACCCTCGAGGTCGCGGCCGGCGAGGTGCACTCGCTGATAGGGCCGAACGGCGCCGGCAAGACGACGCTGTTCCATTGCATCACCGGCTTCCTCCGCCCCGACGCCGGCAGGGTGCTCCTCGGGGGGGAGGACGTCACCCGCCTCCCCTCCCACAGGCTGGTGAAGGCGGGGGTGGTGCGGACCTTTCAGATCACCCAGGTATTCGGCGAGTTGAGCGCCCGGGAGAACGTGGAGCTGGCGGCGCGCTCCCGGCAGGGCCGGAATTTCGACTTTTTCCGCAAGGCGAGCGCCTGCCGGGAAGCCCGCGGGGAGGCGGAGGAGGCGTTGCGGGTGGTCGGGCTGCTGGAGAAGGCGCACCTTCGGCCAGAGGAGATGGGGCACGGCGACAAGCGGGTGCTGGAGGTCGCCATCGGGCTGGCGCTGAACCCCGAGGTGCTGCTCCTCGACGAGCCGACGGCGGGCATGTCCCGAACGGAGACGGAGCGCATCGCCCGCCTGGTGCGGCGCATCGCGGAGAGGACGAGCGTCCTTCTCGTCGAACACGACACGGAGGTGGTGCTCTCGATTTCGGACAGGATCACCGTGATGACGCAGGGACGGGTGATCGCCCAGGGATCGCCGGAGCGGATCAGCAGGGACCCGCTGGTGCAGGACGCCTACCTCGGCGCCGTGGAAGTGGAGGGGGGCTGATGCTGCGGGTCTCCTCGCTTCACGTCCATTACGGGAGCGCCCACGTTCTCCACGGCGTCAGCCTCGAGGTGGGCGCCGGCAGAATCGTCTGCCTCATCGGCCGCAACGGCGCCGGCAAGAGCACGACGCTCAAGGCCATCATGGGCCTGGCGCCCGCCACCTCGGGGGAGGTCGCCCTGGGGGATCGGCGGATCGACGCCCTCGCCGCCCACCGGATCGCCCGGATGGGGGTCGCCTACGTGCCCGAGGACAGACGTCCGTTCGGCTCCCTGACGGTCGAGGAGAACATCCGGGTCGCCGCGCAGGCCAGCCCGCGCGCGGAGGCGGGGGGCGTCGGGGAGGCGCTGGCGTTTTTCCCGGTTCTGGCCGAGCGCGCCGGCCAGCGGGCGGGCAGCCTCAGCGGAGGCGAGCAGCAGATGCTCGTGATCGCGCGCGCCCTGGTGGCGCGGCCGCGGCTCATCCTGCTCGACGAGCCGACCGAGGGCCTCGCGCCGGGCCTCGTCCGCGCCATCCGGGACGGAATCCTCCAGACCCGCACCCACGGCCTCTCCATCCTGCTCGTCGAGCAGAACCTCTCCCTGGCCCTGGAGGTGGGGGATTACTTCTACGTGCTGAGTCGCGGGCGCATCGCCTTCGAGGGGAGCAGTGCGGAGCTCCTCGCGCGCGAGGACGTCATCGCCGAGCATCTGGGGGTCGGCCGCGTGCGGGAGGCCCTGAAGTCGCAGGAATGAGGCACAGCGCGTCCGCGCCGCTCGTCGCCGCCCGGAGAAGAGAGAGGCGTCATCGGTTGCTGGCATACGTCCTGGAGGAAAGCGGTCCCTCCCTCAAGGAGGTGGAGTGCCCGAAGCCGCCGCCCGGGGAGGCGCTCCTCAGGGTGCGGCTCGCGGGCATTTGCGCCACCGACCTGGAGTTGCTCCGCGGATACATGAATTTTCGGGGCGTGCCGGGCCACGAGTTCGTGGGCGAGGTGGCGGGGCCGGAGGCGCACCCGCTCCTGGGGCACAGGGTCGTGGGCGAGATAAATTGCGGATGCGGGCGCTGCGCCTGGTGTGCGGACGGAATGGGGCGGCATTGCCCGCAGAGGAGCGTCCTCGGCATTCTCGGCCGCGCCGGGGCGTTTGCGGAATACGCCTGCCTGCCCGATGAAAACCTGCACCCCCTCCCCGACTCCGTGGAGGACGAGGAGGCTGTCTTTTGTGAACCCATCGCCGCCTGCCTGGAGGTGATCGGGCAGTTTCCCGAAATCCTGGAGCGGGAGGTGCTGGTCGTGGGCGACGGGCGCCTCGGCCTTCTGCAAGCCCAGGTGCTTCGCGCCGCCGGGGCGAAGGTGGGCGTGCTGGGCCGCCACCCGAGAAAAATGGCGCTGCTCGCCCCGTTCGGGATTCCCGCCTGGACGGAGCCTGCGGAGGCCGTCTGCTCCGGAGGGCGGAGGTGGCCCGTGGTGGTCGAGGCCACCGGCGCGGCAGGCGGCTTCTCCCTCGCCGCCTCCAAGACGAAACCCAAGGGCGTCCTGGTGCTCAAGAGCACGGTGGCCTCGATGGTCTCTGTGGATCTCTCCGCCCTGGTGGTGGATGAAATCACCCTCCTGGGTTCGCGCTGCGGCCCCTTCGCCCCCGCGATTCGCGCACTCAAGACGCGCGCGCTGCGCGTATCTTCCATGATTCATGGGCGTTTCGCCTTGCGGGACGCGCCCCGGGCGTTTGAAAAAGCCCGCGAAAAGGGGATAATCAAGGTGTTGCTCCGGCCCTAGCAGGCTTCGCTGGCGCTCCCTTGCCGGGAGCCGACGACGCGCGGGATTTCGGCGAAGGGGCCGGGGCGTTCTGGGGAGGACGCATCGTGAGAGGCCGCATGGGGATGGCCTGTACCGCATGGCTTCTCGTCTCGCTCTGGGGCCTCGGCGGGCTTGCGGCCGCCGCCGAACCCGTCCGCCAGGACCGCGTCTCTCGCCTCGTCGCCCACCTCAAGCGGTTGGGGAGGCGCGCGGACTGGCGCCTCGCCCGCAAGCTGTTCTCCCCGGATCAGAACATACAGCTGAACGCGCTGTCGAATTGTCCGCTGCCGGAAAACGAGTGGCCCTGGTATCTCTCCTCCGGGCATCTGCGCGACTACGCCTTCTCGGTGGATTTCATTCCCCTCAACATGGACGCGGACAAGCGCCTCGAAACCCTGATGGTCATCCAGTCGGATCCCCGCAAAACGCACTACATCACCTTTTGTCTGATGGATGACGACAAGAACGGGCGCGCACCGCTCGCCTCCTACAGCGACCTGAGTCACGGGAGGGAGGTCACCTACCAGATAGCCGACCTGACGGCGGACGGCACGAGCGAGCTGATCATGAACGTTCGGGAGGGCGCCAACGGCCGACAGTCAGACGTCGTGCGGGTCATCAAGGCGATCCGGAAGCGCCGCTTCGAGATGGTGTGGTTCGCGCGCCTGCAGGAGAATTTGCGGTGGCCGAAAGAGTATCTGGACGAGGCGGAGAGCCGCAGCGTGCAAAGGAGCGAAAGCCTGCGCGCCCGGGTTCGTTTTCGCTTCAACGGTCCGGGCAACCCGGCCACCCTGATCCTGAAGGGGGTGCGGAGATACGAGGCGCGGGTGTCCGCCGCGCGCGGCGGAAACGGGAAGGATTCGGTCTCCGTCGAGCGGTTTCCGGTAAAGGAATTTTGGATGTGGGACAAGAAGACGAGGCGGTTCGTCCGCGTCTTTGACCCGAAATAGGGGAGCGGCTCCGCTCTTTTTCAGCTTCTGCACGCAAAGGCCTCGTGAAACCATTGCGCGTTCCTCGTCCCGTCATGCTCGTCGTTCTCGATGGATGGGGGCTGTCCGCCGATCCCGCCCACAACGCCGCCGCTTTGGCCGACACCCCGACCATGGACGGCCTTCTGGCCGGCCGGCCCGGCGCCCGCCTCCGCACCTCCGGGCGCGCCGTGGGGCTTCCCGACGGCCAGATGGGCAACTCCGAGGTGGGGCATCTGAACCTGGGCGCGGGCCGGGTGGTGAACCAGGAGGTCGTTCGCATCGGTCGCGCCATCGGGGAGGGGGATTTCTTCGCCCTCCCCGCGTTCGTCGACTGTCTCCGGAAGGCGCGGGCCCGGGGCGGGGCGCTGCACATCCTCGGCCTCGTCTCCGACGGCGGCGTCCACAGCCTGCAGGAGCACGGGGTGGCGCTGGCGCGCATGGGGCGGGAGGCGGGAGTCGAGCGCATCTTCGCGCACGCCTTCACCGATGGGCGGGACACGCCCCCCCGCTCGGGCCTGGCGTTCGTCCGGCGGTATGCGGAGAGTTTGCGGCGCGAGGCGGACGCCAGGGTCGCCACCCTCATGGGCCGCTACTACGCCATGGACCGCGACGAGCGCTGGGAGAGAAGCGAGCGGGCCTACCGGGCGATGGTGGCGGGCGAGGGCGCTTGCGCGCGGAGCGCCTGCGAGGCGATAGAGGCCTCCTATGCGCGGGGCGTGACGGATGAGTTCATCGAGCCGGTGGTGCTGCGCGAAGACGGGTGCCCGGTCGGGCTGATTCGGGATGGCGACGCCGTGATATGCATGAATTTCCGCGCGGACAGGGTGCGGCAGCTCACCCGGATGTTCACGGAGGAGCGCTTCGGCGGCTTCGACGTTTCCGGCAGGCCGCGGGTGGGTTACGTTTGCATGACGGAGTATGACGAACGCCTGGCGCTTCCCGTGGCGTTTCCCCCCTTGCGGATGGAGGGGCTGTTCTGCCATGCGCTGGCGGATGCGGGGCGAACGTGCCTGCGGGTCGCCGAGACGGAGAAGTATCCGCACGTCACGTATTTCTTCAATGGCGGCGTCGAGGAGCCGCCTCCGGGGGAGAGGCGGCGGATGGTTCCCTCCCCCCGGGTGGCCACCTATGACCTCCAGCCGGAGATGAGCGCCGGGGAGGTCACGCGGGTGGTTCTGGACGCCGTCGCGGGCGGGGAGGACGACGCCATCGTCGTGAACTACGCCAATCCGGACATGGTGGGACACACCGGCGTGGAGAGCGCCGCCGTGGAGGCGGTCCGCGTTGTGGACGCCTGCCTCGGGCGCGTCCTGCGCGCCCTGGAGCGGGTCGGGGGGGCCGCGGTGGTGACGGCGGATCACGGGAATTGCGAGGTCATGTGGGATGCGGAAAACGCCTGCCCCCATACCGCGCACACCCTGAACGAGACGCCGTGCGTCGTCGCGGCGCCCGGGTTCGACGCCCCGCTGCGGGCGGGCGGCGCGCTGTGCGACGTGGCGCCCACCCTGCTGGGGTTGATGGGGATTGCGCCGCCGCCGGAGATGACGGGCAGGGATTTGCGGGTTTTGTAGCGGCCGCCGGGCGTGTATCCTGTGCGAGTCGCCGATTGCGCGGTGGCGGACGGGAGGCTGGCGTCGGCGAAGGGTCGGCTGGAGGAGAGGAGGCGGACGTGCGTGAGGGAGTCCCCGATTTTCAGGCGCTGCGCGCGATGTTTCATCAGGAGGTGGACGGGCTGACCGACGCCCAGCTCGACTGGGAGTACCCCTCCGAGGATTGGTCGCGCTGGAGCGTCCGGCGGCAGATAAGCCATGTGGCGCTCGCGTATTTCTTCTGGTGGGCGAAGATGTGGGGCAAAACCCTCTGGCCGGAGAACCCGCCCGAGGACCCGGTGGATTTCTCGCAGGCCGCTCCCGATCGGTATGATCGGAGGCTGGATGAGGAGAGATACTGGAAGCTGGAGGACCTGCTGCCCAAGTTCGACGAGGCGATCTCCTTCGCCGAGCGCGCCGCCGAGGGCAGGAGCGCGGATGATTTGCGGGCGTTGCGCATCACCCGCGCGTTCCGGCCCGACCTGCTGATGGGGGACACGGCGCTGCCCGTCTACCGGTTCTGGATGCACGTCTCCACGTTTCACGAAGGGGGAATATCGCAGGACGTGGAGGATGAGACGAAATTTACGTTCACCCTCGGGGGGATGCTCCTGCAGATGTACTGGGAGGGGCTGGTGCACTTGCGGACGATTCAGCGCCTCAAGCGCAAGCAGGGGCTGGCGCCGCGCGCCCGAATCCCCCGGGAGGGTCTGTTGCTGGACCCGTTTTTCTGGGGTCCCGAGGATGAACCGCGAATGTGAGGCCGCGCGCCCTTTCAGGGAGGGCATCCCCGATGCCGTTCGTCCGGTCGCGCTCCGGTGCGGAGATTTTCTATGAGGCGCAAGGGGAGGGGCCGCCCCTTCTGCTGGTGAGCGGAACGGGCCACGACCACACCTTCTGGTCGGGCCAACTGCCCCTGTTGAGCGCGGATTACCGCTGTATCGTCCTCGACAACCGGGGCGTGGGCAGGAGTGCGGCTCCCCCTCCCGGGTATTCCCTCGCGGACATGGCCGAGGACGCCGCCTGCGTTCTGGACGCCTCAGGCGTCGGGTGCGCCCACGTCATGGGCTTCTCCATGGGGGGACACATCTCGACCGAACTCGCGTTGCGCCATCCGGAGCGTGTCCTCAGTCTGGGCCTCCACCACACCTGGGCGAGAAACTGCGCGCGCCTCGCCTCGTTTCAGCGCGCCCGCAAGCGTCTGGCCGCGCGCGGCGAGCGCGAGGCGCTCGTCGAGATCAGCCTCCTGGGGCTGTATTCCCACGTATTCTACGACGCGAACGCCGATGCGCTGGAGGAGAAGAGGCGGTGGCTCATGGAGCGATCCGGAGAGGACGTCGGCTGGGAGGGGCAGCTCCAGGCCTGCCTGGAGGGAGACACCCTCGAGCGCCTTCACCGGATCGAGGCGCCCACGCTCATCACCTGCTCGGATCGCGACCTGATCGTCGACCCCCACCACGCGCGGGAGATGCACGCCCGCATCAGGGGCTCGAGGCTCATCGTCCTGGAGGGCACGGGCCACGTGGCGCTCATCGAGCGGCCCGACGCCTTCGCGCGGATATGCCATGACTTCCTCGCCTCCCTCGCCGCTTGAGGAAGGATGCACCCCGCCGGGCGCCCTGGTGGAGGGCGGAAGCGAGGTGTCGCCGTCATGAGGAAGATTCTCGGCTGGCTCCGGAAAAGGGGCGGCGCCGCATCCGGGGATGCGCCGCCCGCGCGGGGCCCCGGCCTGCCCATGGCGCCCGACCCGGCGGAGCGGGAGGCGCTGTTCCGGAAGAAGGCCGAAGCCCACGGCAGGTGGCTCGAGAGTGCCGGTGCGAGCGGGGAGCGGGCCGACCTGGCGGGTGCGCGCCTCGAGTCCGCCAACCTGTTCATGGCGAATCTCTCGAAGGCCGATTTGCGGGGGGCGCGCCTCGGCCGGGCGGACGCGCAGTGGGCGAACCTGGGCGGGGCGGACCTCTCGGACGCCCAACTCGAGTCCGCCGACCTGTTTCAGTCGAACCTCGAGGGTGCGAACCTCGCAGCCGCCCGGATGTCCGGGGCGAACCTGATGTCGGCGGACCTGAAATTCGCGGATTTGACGAACGCCGACCTGGAGGGGGCCGACCTGCGCGGGGCGTCGCTGCAGCGGGCGCGGCTCGCGGGCGCGAATCTCGCCGGCGCGCTCCTGGACGATGCGGACATGGAGATGGCCGACATCCGGGGCGTCAACCTCTCGGGTGCGCGAGGGCTGGCGCCCGCCCAGGCCGAGGCCGCGCTCCAGGACGCGCGAACCCTCCTGCCGGAGGCGTGAGGGGGAGAGCCCTCGTGCGCCCGTCTTTGTCTTTTGCGGGATTCGGTTTATGATGGCGGCCTCATCGCGCGGGACGCAGAGAACAGGAGTGATGGCGTATGTCGCAAACGACGCGGACGGTGGACCCTGAAGTCGATTTGGTGGAGCACTACTACGAGGAGGGCTTCTCGGACGGGCTTCCCGTGGCACCGCCCACCCCCGGGAAGGTGGACGCCGCGGTCGCGGCGCTCGGTGGGGATAAAGACCGCGTCGAGTGCCGGGTGCCCCCGCGCTGGGGGAATCTCACGAGAGAGACTCTGGCGATCAATATGGTGATGGCGGGCTGCCGGGCGGAATACGCGCCCGTCGTTCGCGCGGCGATGCGCGCGCTCTGCGACCCGCACTTCAACCTCAACGGCGTGCAGGCCACCACCCACATGGCGTGTCCGCTGATAGTCGTGAACGGGCCGGTGCGGGGGGAGATCGGCATGAACGCGGGCTGCAACGTTTTCGGTTCGGGCAACCGCGCGAACGCGACGATAGGCCGGGCGGTGCGGCTGATGCTCCTGAACGTGGGCGGCGCGTGGCCGGGCGACCTGGACAAGAGCACGCTGGGCTGTCCCACGAAATACGCCTACTGCATCGCCGAGAACGAGGAGGCGAGTCCCTGGGCGCCCTATCACGTGGAGCAGGGATATGCGCCCGAGGACTCCACGGTGTTCGCCATCGCGGCCGAGGCGCCCCACAGCGTGACGAACCACGTCTCCGACGATCCCGAGGGGATTCTCGACAGCGTCTGCTCGGCCATGAGCACGATTGCGCACAACAACGCGGTGAGCAGCGGCTCGTGCGCCGTCGTCATCGGGCCGGAGCACGCCGCCACCATCAGCGCGAGAAGCTGGACGCGAAACGACGTGAAGCGCTACTTGTGGATGCACACCGACAACACGTTCGCCGACATTTCGTTCCAACATCGCTACGGGAAGGTCTATAACCGCAACATCCCCAGGTGGTACAGGCGGACGCCGGAGGAGCGCATCCCCATCGTGCCGGGGCCGGAGAACATCCACCTCTTCGTGGCGGGAGGGGAGGCGGGCCGTTTTTCCGCCTTCATTCCCGGCTGGGGCCACATGACGAACCCGGTGCTGCGCGCGGTGGACGGCAAGGCGCTCGGAGGCGGTCCCGTCTGCGTGGACGGCACCTGCCTGCTGTAGGGACGATTCCGGAATAGGAGAGAAAACCATGAGCGATCTCATCACCGGCCAGGTCGTCTATGACCCCCGGGGCGTCGTCGAGGCCGAAGCGCGGTCGGTCGCGCGCCGCGCCCGGGATTTGAAGGGCCTCAGGCTCGGCGTTCTGGACAACACCAAGTGGAACGGGCGGAAGCTCCTGGAGCGGGCCACGGCGTTGATGGAGGCGGAGGGCCCCTTCGCGGGGGTGCGGTATTACAAGAAGGAGAGCTTCTCCAAAAATGCGGCCCCGGAGCTGATCGCGCGGATCGCGGAGGAGAACGACGTCGTCCTGACGGCGATTGGCGACTGAGGCTCCTGCACCTCGTGCTGTATGCACGATGCGATTTCCCTGGAGGAGAGGGGAGTGCCCACCGCCGTGGTGGTGACGGAGGTTTTCCTGCGCGAGGCCCGCGTGCAGCGGGCGGCCCTGGGGATGGACGGCCTCGACCCCGTGGTCATACAACACCCCCTGAGCACGCTGTCGGACGAGGAAATCTCCTCGCGCGCGCGCGATGCGGCCCGCCAGGCGGTGAAGGTTCTGCTTGGCGCATAGCGCGCACTCCCCGATGACGAAGCCGCTGGAAGGCATCCGCGTTCTGGACCTCACGCAGTTTCTCTCCGGTCCCCAGGCCACCCTCTTCCTGGCGGGTCTGGGGGCGGAGGTCATCCGAATCGACAACCCGGCCACGGGCGACCCGGTGGCCTACTCCCCTCCCTTCATCGGCGCGGAGGGCGTCTCCTTCCACCCCCAGACGGAGGAGGACATGGGGGTCGCCTATCTCAAGCGCACGCGCGGGAAGAAGGCGATCACCCTCAACATCAAGGACCCGAGGGGCCTCGAGATGTTCCAGGGTCTGGTCGAGAAATCCGACATCGTGGCGGAGAACTTCTCCGTCGGCGTCACCAAGAGGCTCCGGATCGACTACGAGACGCTCCGGGTGCGCAAGCCCTCGTTGATCTACTGCTCCATCACGGGCTACGGCCAGACGGGGCCGGACGCGGGCCTCAAGGGCTATGACGCCGTCTCCCAGGCCGCCTCGGGCCTGATGAACCTCACGGGGTTTCCCGACGGCCCGCCCACCAAGGCGGGCTCCGCCCTCGGCGACAGCCTGGGCGGCACGTTCGCCTTCGGCGCGATCATGACGGCACTCTTCCACCGCGAGCGCACCGGCAGGGGCCAGCACATCGACATCTCGATGATCGACTGCATCTTCTCCCTGATATTCGATGAGCCGATGGACTGCTACGAGCGGCTCGGCCTTCCTCCCCGCATCGGGAACCGCATCATGCGGCTCGCCCCCTTCAACGCTTATGAGACGAAAGACGGCTGGGTGGTGGTCGCCTCGGGAACCAACGCGCACTGGCACAACATACTGCGCGGCATAGAGCGCGCCGACCTCATCGGCGATGAGCGGTATGAGGACATGAGCCGGCGCGTCACCAGATGCGCGGAGGTCGACGGGATCATCGCCGCCTGGACGCGGCGGCGCGAGACGCGGGAGGCGGTTTCCTCCCTGCGCGCACACGACGTCATCTGCGGGCCGGTGAACGACATCGACGCCATTCTCTCCTGGCCCCACATGCGCGCGCGCGGGATGATACGCGACCTGGAACACCCCACCCTCGGGACGCTCGACGGGGCGAAGGCACCGGGCTTCCCCTTCAGGTTCAGCGAGATGCGGGGCGGCTACGCCTCCCCCGCCCCGCTGGTGGGGCAGCACAACGAGGAGGTGCTCGGCGGCCTGCTCGGGGTGTCGGAGGCGGAGTGCGCGCGGCTGAAGGAAGAAGGGGTGATCTGAGGAGGCGCGTATCGTGCGGGGAATCGGCGGTCTTGCGGTGCGGAGAGGGGCGGGCCGCCGCCTGCTGGCCGCTGCCTGTTTTCTGCTTTTCGGGTGCGGCCCGCCCGTGGACCCGCAGACGCTGGATTTGGTCGACGAGGCGCGGCGCACCTTTGACGCCGCCCGCATCATGATCCGCGCCGACGGCCAGCTCATCGAGGGCGAAATGCGCCATCGGTTCGTTCGGGAGCGTCTCGCGCGGCTTGCGGGAAAGCGTCCCACGGTCATTTTCGCCCACGGCTGCGCGGGGCTCGGCCGCGGAAACCTGCGCTATATGCGCCTGCTGGCGCGCGCGGGATACGCCGTCATCGCACCGGACAGCTTCGCCCGCCGCTACCGGCCCGAGACCTGCCTCCCCTCCCAGCGTCGCCCCGTCCCGGGGGCGCCCTTCCGGCGGGTGGGACAGATGCGGCAGGAGGAGATTCGGCACGCGGCGCATCGGGTGCGGAACGTTCCCTGGGTGGATCGGCGAAATCTCTTTCTGATGGGCCACAGCCAGGGCGGAACGGCGGTCGCCGCCTATGCGGGGGATGAGTTCCGCGCCCGCGTCATCAGCGGCTCCACGTGCGGGCGCGGGGTGCGCATCCCGCCCGGGACGCCCGTCCTCGCCCTCTACTCGAAAGACGACCCGTGGCGGCGGGGCCGGCCCGCCGACCGATGCCTGCGCAGAGCCGGGCGGCGCGGCTTGGAGATGGAGTTTCACCTGTTCGAGGGCCGGGCGCACAACCTCTCGCGCAACCGGGCGGCGCGGCGCCTGATTCTCGATTTTCTCGCGCGATTCCGGGCTGCGAAACCATAGGCGCCCGCCCCGCCCGCCGGTTGCCTCGCGCCGCCTCGCGCATTACGATTTCCTCCACGGGACGCCCGCGCGCCCCGCACCGCCGCCGCCACCTGGGAGGGAGACCCCATGAACCCGGCCACAGCCGAAGCCCTGCGGGAGATGGACAGGGCGCACGTCTGGCATCCGCTCATGAACCATTCGGGGATGGAGGAGAACCCGCTCGACGTCGTGGTCGGGGCGCGGGGCTCGACCATACGGGACGCCGCCGGGCGGGAGTACGTCGACGCCATGGCGGGGCTTTGGTGCGTGAACATCGGCTACGGGCGCGAGGAGGTGGCCCGGGCGGCCTACGAGCAGATGCGGGAGCTGGCCTACTACCCCCTGACGCAGGCGAACCCGCCTGCGGCGCGGCTCGCCGACCGGCTGGCCTCCCTGCTGCCGGAGGGGGTGGATCGCGTCTGGTTCGTGAACTCCGGGTCGGAGGCGGTGGACACCGCGATCAAGCTGGCCCGCGTCCACGGGCGGCTGGGCGGCGGGCGGCGGTACAAGATCATCGCCCGCCACCAGGGGTATCACGGCGCCACCATCGGCGGGGCGAGCCTGAGCGGCCAGACGCTGCGGCGGGCGGCGTTCGAGCCGCTTCTGCCGGGGGTGATTCACGTGAGCGCCCCCTACTTCTACCGCAGCGGGGCGGCCACCGAGGAGGAGCTCGCCCGGCGGTGCGCGGAGGAGCTCGACGAGGTCATCCGCTACGAGGACCCGGAGACGGTGGCGGCGTTCATCGCGGAGCCCGTCATCGGCGGAGGGGGGGTGATACCGCCGCCCGCGGACTACCTGAGGCGGATGCGCGCGGTGTGCCGCAGCCACGGCGTGCTGTTCATCGCCGATGAGGTCATCACCGGCTTCGGCCGCACGGGCGCGCTTTTCGCCTCCGACCTCTACGGGATCGAGCCGGACATCGTGACGCTGGCCAAGGGGCTGAGCAGCGCCTACCTGCCCATCGGCGCGACGGCCGCCACCGAGGAGATATTCGAGGCGATCAACGCGGAGGGCGAGCCGGGCTTCCTCCAGGTGAACACCTACGGGGGACACCCCGCCGCCTGCGCGGCTGCGCTCAAGAACCTCGACATCCTGACGGCGGAGGCGCTACCCGCCCGCGCGCGGGAGGTGGGCGCCCATCTGGGCGGGCTCCTGCGGAGCCTCTCGGACATCCCCTGCGTGGGCGACGTGCGGGGGGTGGGACTCATCTGGGGGGTGGAGCTGATAGAGGAGGACGGCGCGCCCCTCTCCACGGCGGCCACCTCCCGGGTGCTAGCCTACGCGAAGGAGGGGGGCGTGATTTTCGGCAAGAACGCCGGCATCGCCGCAGGCCCGGCGAACACCGTCACCATCAGCCCGCCCCTGGTCATTACCGAGGAGGAGGCCGGGCGCGTGGCGTCCGTCCTAGGCGATGCCCTGCGCCGCCTGCAGGCGGAGGGCGGCGCGTGAGGCGGCCGCGCCTTGTCCGTCATGCATCCATCCTTTTTCAGGAGACGGGACCATGTCCAACATCACCATGCTTGACATCGAGGGGCTGAAGAAGACGAAGCTGGCCCCCTTCGTCAACAAGGCGCTCAAGCACCGCGCGCCCGACCCGGCCTTTCACGCCATGCAGGGCCACAACGAGGATTTGGCGAAATCCATGTACCTGGCCTGGGGGGCGGTGTTCAACACCGGCGCCATCGACCACAGGCTCAAGGAGATCATCCGCGTGCAGCTCTCCCGCCGCGCCTTCTGCAACTACTGAGGCAACGTGCGATCTGCTTCGGCGAAGCAGGCGGGGCTGACCGAGGAGATGATCGACGAGGGCATCGACAACTGGCGCGAAAGCGTGCACTTCTCCGAGGCCGAGAAGCTGGCGCTCGAGTACAGCGAGCTCATGGATTCGGAGCCGGAGAAAATCGACGCGGCCTTCTACGCGCGCCTCCAGGCGCATTACTCGGACGCGGAGATCGTGGAGCTCGGCTCGTTCATCGGCTTCAACGTGGGGTACCACACCTTTTTCCGCACGCTCGACTTCTACCCCATGTTCTCCCCAGACGGTCGGCTGGTGAGCCAGGAGGAGTCGCGCCGCATCTATGGCGATTGTCCTGTCTCGCACCGCAGCGGCCCGCTCGCCCGCGCGACGGAGGCGGGCGGAGACGAGGAGGCGCCATGCCGATAATCGAACCGCTCGACCCCGAGGAGATCGAAGAAAAAGGCTGGGAGCGCGTCATGGAGCGCACCGCCGAGACGGGGGCGCCCGACGCGCTGTTCTCTCGCGTCATGGCCCATGCGCCCGGCTACGCCGCCGCCCTGCACGACGCGATGCACCGCTCCCACGCCCAGGGCGGGGTGGATCACCGTCTCAAGGAGATGGTGCGCATCCAGCTCGCCAGAACGGCGGGGGACACCTACTTCGCGAACCTGCGCTCGGAGAAGGCGAAAAAAGAGGGGCTGACGGAGGCGCGCATCGAGGCCGCCTGCGGCGATTTCGAGAACGACCCGCAGTTCACCGACGCCGAGAAGTGGGCGCTCCGCTACGCCTACTGGATGTATCGCGACGCGGCCCGGCTCGACAAGGCCTTCTACGACGAGGGCAAGCGGCATTTCACCGAAGCCCAGATCATGGAGATCGGCTCGATGACGGCGCTTCACTACGGCATGCAGGTGTTCATGCGCACCCTGGGCGCCTACCCCCTGCACGACCCGGAGGGAAACGCCGTGACGCAGGCGCAATCCGAGAAGATTTACGGAAGCAGCGTGCCCCCGCCCGCATGAGCACCATCGCCGGGCCGGGAGGAGGGGGGTTGCCCCCACCCGCCCCCCTTGTCGGGCGGATTTTTCACGACCCTGGAAGCGCGCGGGCGGGCGGAACGATCCTCCCCCATGAGATGAGGCTTCGAGATCGCGCCAGCTCTCCTGCGCGACGTCTGGTCGGTAGAAACTCCCAGGGATTTCAAGCACCGCTTCGCCGGGCGGGACGGTGTATTCGAGGTCTTGAAACGCGACCCCGAGCGATACGAAGTTGCGCTGACGGAGCAGGAATTCATCGGACGCCTCAAGCTGCGCTCCCCCTGCCGCAACCGGGTGCCGCGCCTCGACGCCCGGGGGGAGGGGGGGCGTTGAAAGAATTCTCTTGTATCACGCCCCCGCCATCCTCTAGTATACTGTCCATATATCGCCGATACGGCAGGGTTTCTCATCGACGGCCTCGGGCGAGATGCGCCCCCGCCCCCCTTTCCCGAGGGGGGACGGATGAGAGTCCGGGGCGGCGTTGCCCGGAACGCGATGCTGTGTGAAGATGGGCGAAAAGCAGGGCAAGGCGCGATGCACAGATGCGCGGGCGGCCGGGGCGTCCGGCATCCCGCTTGAGCGATTTTTCCCGAGCGTTCCAACGACGGCGGGAATGGTACGATGAGACGCGCATGGGTGATGGGGAGGTGGGGCGTGCCGGCGGCTTTCCCGCTCGCGTCGGCACCGGCTTCCGCCTGGGCGATCTCAGCGTCCCGCGAACCCGGACAATCTCCCCGACGGCGCGCCTTGCGGCCAGTTGCGCAGCCAAGACTCCCGCATCGCACCGAACGGAGAATGGGTTGCCTGCGCGATGGAGACGCAGGCGTCTCGTTCCGGGCGGTCGGCCTTGCGATGACATACGCCTTCTGATGCGGTGCGGGCGTCCCCGAAAGGATGGAGGCCCTTCCCCCCGGGCGGGGCGTCGCTGCCGAAGGCTGGCGGAACACATCCGGTGCTAAAGACGCTCCCCGCAAGGGGGGCTTCGGTCAATAATCGCCTGTCCATGCAACCTGGAGGGAAGCTCGTGAAAAGCCGCCATCACAACTCCCCGCCGCGGCCCGCGGCACTCGCCGCACTTCTCGCCCTCGCCGCCCTCGTCCTCGCGGCGGGCGTGGCGGAGGCGGCCGCCCCCGCCGAGGTTGCCCCCTTCGCTGTCGGGCAATACATATTCAACACCTTCTCCTTTCTCATCTGGGGCGCGTTCGTCATGTGGATGTGCGCGGGCTTCACCATGCTCGAGGCGGGTTCGGTGCGCACCAAGAACGCCTCGGTCATCTGTCTCAAGAACATCGGGCTATACGCCATCGCCGGCATCATGTTCTACGTCGTCGGCTACAACCTCATGTTCGTGGACGTCACGGGATGGATCGGCTCGTTTCGCCTCTTCTTCCGGCCCTCGGGGGATGAGCTCGCCCTGCTCGCCGGCAACGAGGGGGCGCGCAAGGCCGTGGTCGAGAGCGGCTACGCCAGCGTGTCCTACTGGTTCTTCCAGATGACGTTCGTGGCGACCACCGCCTCCATCGTCTCCGGTGCCCTCGCCGAGCGCGTGCGGCTCTGGTCGTTCTTCCTCTTCACCACGGTCTTCACCACCTTCATCTACCCGCTGGTAGGGGCGTGGACGTGGGGCGGCGGCTGGCTCAGCGCGCTCGGCTTCCAGGATTTCGCGGGCTCCACCATCGTCCACTCCACAGGGGGCTGGGCGGCGCTCGCCGGCGTGCTCTCGGTGGGCGCGCGGGGGGGCAAGTTCCGGCCCGACGGCAGCGTCAAGGCCACTCCGCCGTCGAACATCCCGCTGGTCGCCCTGGGCGTCTTCATCCTCTGGTTCGGATGGTTCGGGTTCAACGGCGGCTCGAAGCTCCCGCTCGGGAGCGCCGCCGACGTGGTGGGGATGGGCAACATACTGATCAACACCAACCTCGGGGCGTCGGGCGGGGTTGTCGCCGCCCTGTTCGTCGCGCGGCCCATCCTGGGGCGGGTGGACCTGCTCGCTGTGCTGAACGGCGCGATTGGCGGGCTCGTCTCCATCACGGCCGGGCCGGACATCGTGGACTACCATTGGGCGGTCATCATCGGCGCGATCGGCGGCGTCATCTGCACGTTCGGCATGAGCCTCCTGGAGCGGATGAAGGTGGACGACGTCGTGGGCGCGATTCCCGCCCACCTGTTCGCCGGCGTCTGGGGAACGCTCGCGGTCTGCATCGTCGGGGGCGCCAACTTCCTCGTGCAGCTCCTCGGCGTGCTGGCGGTGGGCGTGTTCACGTTCGGAACCTCGCTGCTCCTCTGGCAGGTACTCGAGAAGACAATAGGCGTGCGGGTGTCGCGCACGGTGGAGGAGCTCGGCCAGGACACGGCGGAGCTCGGCCTCGAGGCCTATCCCGAGTTCGTGCTCATGCCCGATGAGGACGACGCGAAGTATGTGCGCGAGAACGGCTGACCGCCCGCCTCCCCGGATGCGGGGCCGTCCTCGCGGCGGCATATGGCGGCGAAGGCGATGCTGACGGCCCATTTCATGGACGCCGCGCCCTAAGGCGGGAATGAGCCGCGCCGAGATCAACGCCTGCGAGGAGGCACAAGGGCGTCGTCGTGCAGGGCGGCCGGAAGCGCGATCTGGATGGCGCGCGCCGTTTCGGCAAAGCTAAGCGCCCGTTGCCTTGTTTCGCCGGTCTTTTGGGCGATTTCTCCGCACGCACCCTCAAAAGCCGGAAACTAGGACAACCCGAAATAGGCCCGGATGCGCTCGGCCGCCCGGCGGGAGACCCCCTCCATCACCTCGGCCACCCGCGCCGGCGAGGTGTCTTCTATCAGGCCATACCAGCCGGTTTCGTACATGTCCCGCACGTCCTTGGGAATGTGGTAGACCGCCGGGTCGCGGCGGGCGGCGTCGCTTCTGGCGCCACGCTCCATGGGCGAGGGGTCCGTGGCGCGCTCGAGACGCGCGAGTTCCGGCCTGTCGGCGAGCACGGGGATGGCCTCGAGTTCGCCTCCGTGGGTGAGGCCCACCTTCTGGCCATACATCTCCCTGGCGATGAAGTGCGCGTGGACGATGAGAATCCGGAGGCCGTCGTGCGCGTTCTGGGCGTCTTCGGCGGCAATCTCCATCGCCGGCAGGTTGCGCTCGTGCCAGTTCAGGAACACCACCTTCCGCGCCCCGTGCCGGTGGAGGCTGCCCACGACGTCGCGCATCAGGCGGATCATGGTGTCCGAGCGCAGCGACACCGTGCCGCCGAAGCCCATGTGCAGGGGGGGTGACGCCAAAGGGGCAGAAATCCACCAGGAGTCCGCCGGTGATGGCCGCGACCCGCCTCGCGAAAGACTCCGCCGCGTAGTAGTCCGTTCCCGTCGGGAGGTGGGCGCCGTGCTGCTCCACGCTACCGAGGGGGAGGATGGCGAAGCCGGTTTCCTCCAGCGTCCTCTCCGCCTCGGGGTTCGTCATCTCCATGAGCGTGCGCGCTTTTTCCATCGTTCTCCGGCTCCTCTCGACATATGCTTACCCGCTTGGCGCGGGAGGGGGCGCCTTCCTCTCCATGAGCTCGACCACCACGCCGTCCGGCCCCTGGAGGTAGAGGTATTTCAGGTGGGGCATGTCGCCCTCCTCCAGGATGGCGACCCCCTTCTCCCGGAGGGTTCTGCGGGCGGCCTCCAACTCCCCCTCCCCCACGTAGAAGCCGATGTGGTCGATGCCCAGCCTCGGGAGGCGGCCCTCGGGGGCGGGATTCTCGCCGGGCCGGACGCCCCGCACGATGAGCATTCCGCCCCCGGCCATGAGCTTCGTCTGCATCGCCCCCTTGCGCGCGCGCGAGTCGATGATGCGCGCCCCCAGGATGTCCTGATAAAAGCGCACCGCCTCGTCGTGGTCCGCGTGGAGGAGGTGGGCGTGCTCGTAGGTGAGCTGCATCGGGGGGCGTCCTTTTTTCCGCCGGGCCGCATCGGGAGCGGCGTCATTTTGGCGCAAAGGCCCCGTTCGGGGAAGCGCGCCCAGCCCCCCTCTTCCCTCTCGCTGGGAGAGGCCAAACGCGCGCGCGCCCGGGTCCACCCAACCCGTGGCCCCCTTGTGGCGTGGATGGAGCGAAAACGGCAGCGCGCATCCGCCGCACCGGAGCGACGCTTTGCCCGACGCTTTGCGAATCGTCCCGAATCATTGTATATACAGTGTCTTCCAGCCCAACCCGGCCGCCAACGCGGGACGACTCAAGGAGGAGTCGGGCGGAGGGGTTTGGATGATGAACATCCCGCCGGAGGCAATTCCAGTGGCGCAAGCGGTATGCAACGGAGTCCAGATTTCTTTTGACGACAACGGGGTCAACACCTCGAATCCCCCCATCGTTTTCCTGCACGGGCACGGGATGAACCGCTCGATGTGGGATCGCCAGAAACTCGCGCTGCGCGGCGCGTACCGGGTCGTGACGTATGACCTGCGGGGGCACGGCCGATCGGAGAAGCCCGCCACGGGCTACGGCCGGGACACCGAGGTGGCGGACCTGGCCGACCTGTTCGAGGCCATCCGCATAGCCAGGGCCCATATCGTGGGCTTGAGCCGCGGGGGCGGCGTCGCGCTCGCCTTTGCCGCGGCGCATCCGGAAAAAACGGCGTCGGTCATCGCGATGGGCGCGGGCTACGACTTCCCCCGCCTCATGCCCGATTTCGCGGACCAAAGGCTGCAGACGATGGCCACCCTGAGAGCCGAAGGACTGCGGGCGGCCAAGGATTACTGGTCGGAGCTGCCCATCTTCGCTTCCCTGCGGGAGAACGAGGACGCCGCCGACTGGGCGGAGGATATGCTCCTCACCTATACGGGCGCGCACTGGCTGGACCAGTATCCTCCGCAGGACGCATCGCTCGCGAGCGTCGCCGGCAAGATCACGGCCCCCACCCTCCTCATGGTGGGCGAGAAGGACCTCGGCGGCTTTCACGCCTGCGCGGAGGAGCTGACCGGGAAGATTGAGGGTGCCGAGAAAATGGTGGTTCCGGGGGTGGGGCACCTGATGGCGATTGAGGATACCGAGGCGGTGACGGCGGCCATCTCCGCGTTTCTGGCACGGCAGTAGGCGCGCGGTGCGGCCGGGTTCCTCCCGAAGCCCCCTCTCCCGGCCGCTCGTCCGGCGAGAAGGGGCGGAGCGGCGGTAGATGGATTCTTTTTCCGAAGCCAGGAAGATGGAAGCGGACGTGCTCATCATCGGCGGCGGGGTCGCCGGCATGATGGCGGCGGTGGGCTGCGTGCGCTCGGGCGTGAAGCCCCTGCTCGTCACGAAGGCCACGTTTCCCTCCGGCAGCTCCTCCATGGCGCGCGGCGGCTACACGGCGGCGATGGGCCATTCCCATCCCGCCGACAGGCCGGAGTTCCTCTATGAGGACTCCGTGGAGGCGAGCTACGGCGTCTGCAACCGCCGGCTGATGCGGCTGATGAGCGAGGAGGCCATCGAGAGAACGGCGGAGCTCGACGGCTGGGGCCTGGGCCTCGTGCGGATGGAGGACGGCAGATACCACCAGAAAAAAAGCGCGTCGCACCGCTTTCCGCGCCTGCTGCACTGCGGGAAGCTGATGGGCAAGCCGCTCATGCAGTCCCTCGCCCGGAAGATGCGGGAGTGGGAAGTCGAGACGATCCAGCACGTCATTTTCGTGGACCTGATGAAGGAGGACGGGCGCGTCGTCGGCGCCTGGGGGTATTCCTACCGGGAGGGCGCGCCTGTCGTGGTGCATGCGCGCGCGACGATTCTGGCCACGGGCGGCGCGCCCCAGCTGCACGAGGTGAACGATTCGCCCCCCTACATCTGCGGCGACGGCTACGCCATGGCGCTCCGGGCGGGGGCCGAGCTCATCGACATGGAGTTTATCGACTACCAGCTGCTGGCGGCGGCGCCCCGGAAGATACGGGGATACCCGCCGCACACGAGCGGCTTCATCAACGCGGGCGCCCATCTGCGCAACCGGGAGGGCGAGCGCTTCATGTGGCGCTATGATCCGGAAAAAGGCGAACGCGCCACGCGCGCCGTGGTGAACCGCGGCGTGGGGATGGAGATTTTCGAGGGGCGGGGCACGGATAGCCACGGCGTCTATCTGGACGCGCGCCACGTGATCGAGGAGGTGAACGACGGCGCCACGGCGGACATCATCCGCGTATTCCGCACCCAGGGGGTGGACATGGCGAAATCCCCCATCGAGGTGGCGAGCGGCCCGCACACCTACCTGGGCGGGGTGCGAATAGACGAATGGGGGCGGACGAACCTGGCGGGCCTGTATGCGGGGGGCGAGGCTGCGGGCGGCGTCCACGGGGCGAACCGCACGGGCGGCGCCGCCCTGGCGGACAGCTACGTCTTCGGGCTGCGCGCCGGCATCGGCGCCGCCTGCGAGGGGGCGAAGCTGGAAAGGCCGGACCCGGCGGCCGGCGGCTGGCGGGAGGGACTCGAGGAGCTGCGCGCGCGCGAGGCGGTCGCGGGCGGGCCGGACGCCGGGCGGCTGCGCCTGGAGGTGCAGCGCGTGGGGGTGGAGGAAATCGGACAGATACGCGAGGGGGCGCGGCTCACGAAGGCGCTCGCGCGGCTCGACGACCTGGAGGCGGAGAACCGGACGGCCGCGGTGGCCGGGGAGGTCCCCCGGAGGCGCTTCGACTGCTTGCGGCGGATTCAGGAAACCCGCAACCTCATCAGCGTGGCGCGGATGCTCGCCGTGGCGGCGCGGATGCGGGCGGAGAGCCGGGGCGGACATTTCCGGACGGATCATCCCGAGATGAGAGAGGAGTGGCGCTGCAACATCGTACTCTCCCTCGAGGACGGAGAGGTCGTCCCGAGGCGGCGGGAGGTCGTCGGCGAGGATGAGGCGGCCCCCGCGCCCGGGGAGGCGCCCACGACGGCGGCGCTCGTGGAGCAGGGCGGGGTGGCGTAGAGGCCAAATTTTTCGGACCGCCCGCCGCCCTCCTCTCCTGTTTTCGGCGCCTGGTGCGAGGGGTGAGAGGCGCCGCGGAATCAACCGGATGTGCGGCTCCCCGCCCTCCTTTGATGAAAAAACGATGAAAAAACCGCGCAGCGAAGGCGTTTCCCCTTTGACAAGTCCACCGGAAGGCACTATGTTCCGCCCAAGTGA
>CBDBZY010000031.1:0-317500 GCA_965213685.1 bacterium | reverse complement strand
GATGAACACAACGAAGGCTGCAGAAGTGCGGGCGGGAGTTTCTTCCGCCTTTTGATCTTTGACAACTGAATCGCGTGAATTGGCATAATCATCAAGGCTCTCAGTATGGGCTGAGGATCGTAATCTCAAGATTCGGTCAAGCTACTAAGGGCGTACGGTGGATGCCTTGGCGCTAGAAGGCGATGAAGGACGTGGTTAGCTGCGATAAGCCTCGGGGAGCCGCTAGCAGGCTTTGATCCGGGGATGTCCGAATGGGGAAACCCTCTGGGAGTAATTTCCCAGAATCCTCCGCTGAATCCATAGGCGGTGGAGGCTAACCCAGGGAACTGAAACATCTCAGTACCTGGAGGAGAAGAAATCAACCGAGATTCCGTGAGTAGCGGCGAGCGAAAGCGGAACAGCCTAAACCGGAAGCATAGCGATATGCTCCGGGGTTGCGGGATGTTGTCGGGGCCTCGCCCGGGAAGTCATAAAAACGCGGCATAGCAGAAGAGCTCTGGAAAGGCTCACCATAGAAGGTGACAGTCCTGTAAGCGAAATGTCGTGTTCTTCCTGGACAACACTCCCAAGTACGACGGGGCACGTGGAACCTTGTCGGAATCCGGGGGGACCACCCTCCAAGGCTAAATACTCTCTAGCGACCGATAGCGTACCAGTACCGTGAGGGAAAGGTGAAAAGTACCCCTGCTAGGGGAGTGAAATAGAACCTGAAACCGTATGCCTACAAGCGGTGGGAGCACGATGCGCGGAGGTTCGCCTCTGTGCCGTGTGACCGCGTGCCTTTTGCATAATGAGCCTAGGAGTTACTCTCGGTGGCGAGGTTAAGCCGACAGGTGTAGCCGCAGCGAAAGCGAGTCTGAACAGGGCGTGCAGTCGCCGGGAGTAGACCCGAAGCCGGGTGAGCTAGCCATGGCCAGGGTAAAGCTGGTGTAACAACCAGTGGAGGCCCGAACCAGTGTAGGTTGAAAACTGCTTGGATGAGCCGTGGCTAGGGGTGAAAGGCCAAACAAACCCGGAAATAGCTGGTTCTCCCCGAAATGTATTTAGGTACAGCCTCGTATGTATGCTCTCGGTCGTAGAGCACTGGATGGACTAGGGGCCCCACCAGGTTACCAAACCCAACCAAACTCCGAAGGCCGGGATGTCTTGTACGGGAGTGAGTCCGCGGGTGATAAGATCCGCGGTCGAGAGGGAAACAACCCAGACCGCCAGCTAAGGTCCCGAAGTGCGTGCTAAGTGGGAAAGGTTGTGGGAACGTCAAAACAGCCAGGAGGTTGGCTTAGAGGCAGCCATCCTTTAAAGAAAGCGTAACAGCTCACTGGTCGAATGGTCCTGCGCCGAAAATGTAACGGGGCTCAAGCACGCCGCCGAAGCTGCGGATTGATCATCTCTTCGGATGTGATCAGTGGTAGGGGAGCGTTCTGCGCTAGGCTGAAGCCGGACGGACGACGACCGGTGGACGACGCAGAAGTGAGTATCTAGGCACGAGTAGCGATAAAACAGGTGAAAGACCTGTTCGCCGAAAACCCAAGGGTTCCTGAGGAAGGCTAATCCGCTCAGGGTCAGTCGGCCCCTAAGGCGAGGCCGAAAGGCGTAGCCGATGGGAAACGGGCGAATATTCCCGTACCTGCACGGGACTGCCAATGGGGTGACGCAGAAGGGTAGATCAGCCACCTGATGGATGGTGGTTTAAGCATGTAGGCGGAGGGCTTAGGCAAATCCGGGCCCTCGCAACGCTGAGGTGCGATGACGAGGAGCTTGCTCCGCAAAGTGATTGATCCCATGCTGCCTGGAAAAACCTCTAGGCGATAGGTCCGAGCAGACCGTACCGTAAACGGACACACGTGGGTGGGTAGAAAATACTAAGGCGCTTGAGAGAACACTCGCTAAGGAACTCGGCACATTAACACCGTAACTTCGGGAGAAGGTGTGCCCTGACTAGGTGAAGCGGCTTGCCCGTGGAGCCGAAAGGGGTTGCAGTGAAATGCCCCAGGCGACTGTTTACTAAAAACACAGGACTCTGCGAAGCCGCAAGGCGATGTATAGGGTCTGACGCCTGCCCGGTGCCGGAAGGTTAAGAGGAGTGGTTAGCGCTTCGGCGCGAAGCTGTGAATCGAAGCCCCGGTAAACGGCGGCCGTAACTATAACGGTCCTAAGGTAGCGAAATTCCTTGTCGGGTAAGTTCCGACCTGCACGAATGGCGTAACGATCTGGGGACTGTCTCAGCGAGTGACTCAGTGAAACTGTAGCAGCGGTGAAGATGCCGTTTACCCGCGACTAGACGGAAAGACCCCGTGCACCTTTACTACAACTTGGCAATGACACCCGGAATATCATGTGTAGGATAGGTGGGAGACTTCGAAGCATGGCCGCTAGGTCGTGTGGAGTCGCCCTTGAAATACCACCCTTGTTATTTTGTGTGTCTAATCCAGGCCCGTGAATCCGGGTCGGAGACATTGTCAGGCGGGTAGTTTGACTGGGGCGGTCGCCTCCCAAAATGTAACGGAGGCGCCCGAAGGTGCCCTCAGGCTGAATGGAAACCAGCCGTCGAGTGTAAAGGCAAAAGGGCGCTTGACTGCAAGACAGACACGTCGAGCAGGTGCGAAAGCAGGGCTTAGTGATCCGGTGGTTCTGAGTGGAAGGGCCATCGCTCAACGGATAAAAGGTACGCCGGGGATAACAGGCTGATCTCCCCCAAGAGTTCACATCGACGGGGAGGTTTGGCACCTCGATGTCGGCTCATCGCATCCTGGGGCTGAAGCAGGTCCCAAGGGTTTGGCTGTTCGCCAATTAAAGCGGTACGCGAGCTGGGTTTAGAACGTCGTGAGACAGTTCGGTCCCTATCTGTCGTGGGCGCAGGAGATTTGAGGGAAGCTGACCCTAGTACGAGAGGACCGGGTCGGACGAACCTCTGGTGTTCGAGTTGTGGCGCCAGCCGCAGTGCTCGGTAGCTATGTTCGGAAGGGATAACCGCTGAAAGCATATAAGTGGGAAGCCCCTCCCAAGACGAGATCTCCCTGGACTTCGGTCCCTGAAGGCCCCTTCGAGACCAGGAGGTGGATAGGCCGGAAGTGTACGCACAGCAATGTGTTCAGCTGACCGGTACTAATAGGCCGTGCGGCTTGACCGATGAGAAATTATCTATCGAATCTTTCTTCGGCTCCTTGGCCGGGAGTTTGTTGGTGGTTCCAATCGCGCGATTCGGTTGTCAGGAATTGAGAGGATTTCCGGTGGCTATAGCGGCGGGGCCACACCCGTTCCCATCCCGAACACGGTAGTTAAGCCCGCCCGCGCCTATGGTACTGCGGTCTTTTCCGTGGGAGAGTGGGTCGTTGCCGGAATCTGCATCCAAAAGCCTCGCTGGCGGCCTTTTCATCATCCGCCAGCGGGGCTTTTCGTGTGACGGCGCGTGACGAGAGGGGGCCGCGCGCGACGAGTCTCCAGTTCCCTTACGCGATCCCCTCTTGCAGATCGGGCGGCGCGTGCTTTTCCCGACCGCTTGTTGTATAATCTGGAACATCGAAACGGAAATGCGAAAGTTTGTGGTTTCGCGGAACTTGGCACCCGGTGGGAGACCGCCATGGCCCAGGAGACGCACCTTCCGAGCGAACGCCCCGCTCCCGGGGAGCGGCGGGCGGCCTGGAGCGTCCTGGTGCGCTTCGGACCGGTCATCGGGCTCGCGTTTCTTTGCCTGGTCCTCTCCGTTTCCTCGGACGCCTTCCTGAACCCGGCCAACCTCATCAACGTCGCGCGCCAGGTGTCCATCAACGCCATCATCGCCGCCGGCATGACCTTCGTCATGATCTCGGGCGGCTTCGACCTCTCCGTCGGCTCCGTCATGGCCCTCTCCGGCGTCGTGGGCATCATGGCGATGAACGCCTTCGGGGACGCGGCCGGCATCTGCATCATGCTCGCCGTCGCCCTCTCCTGCGGGCTGTGGAACGGCGTCCTCGTCGCCTTTGCGCGCATCAACGCCTTCGTGGCCACCCTCGCCGGGATGACCATCTACCACGGGATCGCCCTCGTGGTGACGGACGCCTTCCCCGTCACGCGCTTCGGCGGGTGGTACCGCAACTTCGGCCAGGGCCACCTCCTCGGGCTGCCGATACCGATTTACGTTCTCATCGCGGTCTACGCGGCGGCCCATGTCGTGCTGACGCGCACGGCCTTCGGCACGTCCGTCTACGCCGTGGGCGGAAACCAGGAGGCCGCCCGCCTCTCGGGCATCAACGTCGAGCGCATTCGCATGGCAGTGTTCACGATCTGCGGCCTGGGGGTGGGGATCGCCTCCCTCCTCATCATCGGGCGGCTCCAGTCCGCGCAGGCGAACATGGGCATCCAGGCCGAGCTCGACGCCATCGCCGCCGTCGTCATCGGCGGCACGAGCCTGGCGGGCGGCGAGGGGCGGGTGTTCGGAACGCTCGCCGGCGCTTTTACCATCGGCGTTCTGAACAACGGCCTGAATCTCCACGACATCAGCGCCCACTGGCAGCTCGTCGCCAAGGGCGTCGTCATCGCGCTCGCCGTGATCATCGACCGCCAGCTCGTCCACAGGCAGTGAGACGGATGTCCTCCGCCCTGTTGACGATGGAGGGTATATCGAAGGCCTTTCCGGGCGTGCAGGCCCTCTCCGAGGTCGACCTCGAGGTGATGCCGGGGGAGGTGCACGCCCTGATCGGGGAGAACGGGGCGGGCAAGTCCACCCTCATCAAGATTCTCGCGGGCGTCCACCTGCGCGACGGGGGGACGATCCGCTTCGGGGGGAGCGACTACCGGGCCGCGAATCCCCACGAGGCGCTGGCGATGGGGGTGGCGGTCATCTACCAGGAGTTGAACCTCGTCCAGAAGCTCACGGTGGCCCAGAACATCTACCTCGGCCACGAGCCCCGGATCGGTGCCGGCTTCGTGGCCACCCGCGAGATGAACGCGCGCGCCAGTGAAATCCTGCGCGAGCTGGGGATATCCATCGACCCGCGCACTCCGGTGGAAACCCTGGGGGTGGCCCAGAAGCAGATGGTCGAAATCGCCAAGGCACTCTCGCGCGCCTCGCGCATCCTGGTGATGGACGAGCCCACCGCCCCCCTGACGCAGAGCGAAATCGAGGTGCTCTTCCGCGTGATCGGACGTTTGAAGGCGCAGGGTCTCGGGGTCATCTATATTTCCCACCGCCTGGACGAGGTCTTCCAGATCGCGGATCGCGTCACCGTGCTGCGCGACGGCGAGCGGGTGCACGTGGGCAGCGTGTCCGAGACAGAGATCGATCAGCTCGTCCTCGCGATGGTGGGCCGTCGCCTCGCGGAGGAGGAGCCCCCGCTCCCGGTGCCGGAGGACGCGCCCGTGGTGCTCGAGGCCGAGGATTTGGCGGACGGGCGGATGGTGCGCGGCATCTCCCTGCGGGTGCGGGCGGGCGAGGTGGTCGGTCTCGCCGGCCTCATCGGCTCGGGCCGCAGCGAGTTCGCCCACCTGCTCTTCGGCTCCGAGGCGGCGGCGGGAGGCGTGGTCCGCCTCTCCGGAGAGCCGCTCGTCGGTAGCGTTCCCGGGCGAATCGCCGCGGGCCTCGGCATGGTGCCCGAGGATCGCAAGCTGCAGGGCCTCGTGATGCAGCTCCTCGTCAAGGAGAACAGCACGCTCGCCACCCTCGGGAAATATGCCCGCGGAGGCTTCATCCGCCGTCCCGCGCACGAGTCCCGCGTGCGGGAGATCATCGCGGAGTTGCGCATCGCCACGCGGGGGCCGCGCCAGCCCGTCAACGCGCTGAGCGGGGGCAACCAGCAGAAGGTCATCCTGTCCCGCTGGATGGACACGGGCGCGCGGGCGCTCATTTTTGACGAACCCACCCGGGGGGTGGACGTGGGCGCGAAGGCCGAGATATACGCCCTCATCCGGGAGCTGCAAAAGCGCGGCGTCGCCGTCTTGGTGATCAGCTCGGACCTGCCCGAGGTGCTCCGCATCAGCAACCGGATCATCGTCATCCGGAACGGGCGCGCCGCAGGGGAGCTCGCCCGCGAGGAAGCCAGCCAGGAGAAGGTCTTGCGGCTCATGATGGGAGCCGCTGCGTCAGGCGATTGAGCCATGCTGGAATCCCTATCACTGGAGGAAACTGCCATGAAGCGAATCCTCAGCGTTGTCGTCCTCGCGGTCGGGCTGGTCGCCCTGGGGGGCATGCCGCCGGCGGAGGCCGCGAAGAAACTGCGGTTCGGGGCCTCCTTCTCGGGCCTTCACCACCCCGCCTACGCCACGGTGGCCAAGCACATGCGGATGGAGGCGAAGAAGCGCGGCGTCAGCATCATCGTCACCGACAGCCAGGACAAGCTCGCCAAGCAGATCAACGATCTGGAGGACATGATCACCAAGGGCGTGGACGTGCTCTTCGTCAACACCGTCTCGAAGGGCACCGAACCGACCCTCCGCAAGGCGGCGGCCAAGGGCATCAAGGTTGTCGCCGTCCAGCGTTGGAACAGCGACCCCGCCGTGTCGCATTTCGTCGGGACGGACAACAAGGAGATGGGGCGCATCGGCGCCGAGTGGGTGATCAAGCAGATGAACGGGAAGGGGAACCTGGTCGTCATGTCGGGCATCCCGGGAGCCGCCTCCTCGGACGACCGGAAGACGGGCTCCGACGCCGTGTGGGCGAAGCATCCGGGGATCAAGGTCGTCGCCCACCAGACGGGCATGTACAACCGCGTCAAGGCCCTCGAGGTGATGGAGAACATCCTGCAGAAGAACAAGAAGATCGACTGGGTGTTCTGCTACAACGACTCCATGGCGATGGGCGTCCTCGGCGCCATCCGCGCGTCCGGCCGCAAGGGGATCAAGGTCTTCGGCATGGACGCCATCAAGGACGCGGTGCAGGCCATCAAGCGCGGCGAGATGACAGCCACCCTCGCCATTCCCTTCGACGAGGAGGGCCGGGTCGCCGTGCGCAACGGAGTCCAGTTGGCCAAGGGAGGGAAGCTGCCCAAGTCCCACGTCATTCAGGCCTTCGTGATGACCAAGGACAACGCCCCCTGAGCCGCTCCGCGTCTCCGCGCTCGCCCCTCCCGCCGCCGGGGGGCGGGGGTGGGCGGCTTCATCGCACCGCCGCCGGAATCCGTCCCGCCGCGCGGTCCGGCGACGTTCCGGGGAGGCGTCGCCTCTTTCCGCAATTCGGTATATCATCAGGTCGCGCGGGTGCGCATGGAGCCGCCGGCGGTCGGGAACGCTTCTTTTGCGGATGGAGGGGGGCCGAGGTTGTTTCCCATCCCTTGGGAGGCGCGAAGCGATGCGGGCGTTTTCCTGTTCAACCAGGGGGAGTACTGGTGTGCCCACGAGGCGTGGGAGGGCGTCTGGATGAAGGCTGAGCCCGTCCCCAAAAAATTCTACCAGGGGCTGATTCAGCTCGCCGCCGGCTATGTGAAGCTCCAGCAGCGCCATCACAAGGGCGCGATCGCCAACCTCCGGAAGGGGCTGGAGCGGTTTCGCGAGGTGGACGAGGCCGTGGGCGAGCTGGAGGTGCCGATTCTTTACAAGAAAATCGTGAACCAGTCGCGCGGCGTGCGCGTGAGCCTGCTGGATCAGGGCGAGGCGCGCGTGCTGGCCCGCGCGTGGGATTTGTGGCCCCGGATTGAGTACGCTCGGGTGCCGCAGACGGATGCGCAGGTTGCGCCTCGCCGCCAGCCAGGGGATGGGAGATGAAATATCGCGCTGTTTGTTGGGTGTTGGCCTTGGCGTTGTCGGGCGGGTGCGCGGGTTTGCCGCTCGAGGATTCCCCGTTTCAGCGGATCAGCCGCGCGCGGCCCCAGGAGGGCTATGTCGTGAAGGTTCGGGCTGTCCACGTCCCCTCCCCCTCGCATGTCTATACGTCCGCCACGCCCGAGGCCGCCGAGGTGCGGGAGGCCGCGTGCGTGGGGCTGGAGGGCACCCGGTTTCGCTGTGCGCGGATGGTGCGCAAAGAGGGCGGGGATTTCATGGAGGCGCCCGACTACGTCGTCCGCCTGGAATACGACGTGGTGGATGAGCGCTTCTTCGCGCGGGGGGCGTCCATCATCGCCCGGGTGGGCGGCTGGCGCCGCGTGATGATCGGCGATGAGGACCCGGCGGGAGACGCGGCGTATTCCCTGCGCTGGGGTTTTCGGGTGACGCGGGCCGGGGAGGCCGCCGCGCCGGTGTTCGAGAGCGTCTTCCGGTCCATCGACCTCCAGACGTGGCACTTCGACATCGAGCAGTGGATGGCGCGCTATTTCTCCGAGTAGGGGGTGTGTCCCCCTCTCCGCCGCGCGGGGAAAACGGACGACGGATGAGGGAGGGGAGGGAGACTGCGCGGCGCGTAAATATGCGTTCCTTACGACTGGCATGGAGGAAAGACGACGGATGACGCAACTGCCCACATACCTAGACTTGCTTTTCCCTGCTCTGAAGGCACTGGAAGCGAAGGGCGGTTCCGCATCGAATCAGGAAATGTTGGAGCAGGTCGCGTCTGATATGGATGCTCCACACGGCAACCGCCCGCCCATCCGAGTGATCTCCCACCGCCTTGGATGGGCGCGTACACACCTCAAGTACATCGGCGCGGTAGAGAATCCTTCGCGGAGCGTTTGGGCGATCACGGAGCGGGGTCGAAAGATATCGAATCCCGAGGAAGCGCGCATCCTCGTCAGCCAAGAACGAGAAAAGCGATTCGGGTTGCCCCAAGAGAGGATAGCGGATGATAGAGTGGCTGACGAGAATGCTCCGGCTGAGATGGACGGCGCAGAACCGCATTTGGAAGAAGATGTGGAGGAAGCGTTGCCTGCGCTCGCTAAGGCCGCTACCGCTATCGAGTGGCTCCGCGAGCATCCGGATCATTGGAAGGAGGAGGTGCTTTCGTCCCTCCGGAACATGAACCCCGCCGCTTTCGAGCGCCTCTGCCAGCGCGTGCTTCGCGAGAAAGGCTTCACGAAAGTCGAGGTCACGGGGAAGTCCGGCGATGGCGGCATCGATGGCGTCGGCGTCTTGCGCGTCAATCTTCTTTCGTTTCACGTGCGGTTTCAGTGCAAGCGATACGCCGGGTCGGTCGGCGCGGGCGCGATTCGCGATTTTCGGGGTGCGATGGTGGGCCGCGCGGACAAGGGGCTGTTCATCACCACCGGAAGTTTCACCCAGGGGGCGCAGCGCGAGGCGGTCAGGGACGGGGCACCAGCCATCGATCTGATCGATGGCTCCGAGTTTTGTCATCTGCTGAAGGATTTGAACCTCGGCGTGAAGACCGAGCAGGTGGAAGTCATCCGCCCGGATGAGGAATTCCTCGCGAAGATGTGAGTCCCCCCCCCCCCCCCCGGCTCAGGCGGTTCTCCTCTCGGGTTTGTTCACCGGGTGTCGGGGTTTCCGGCCGCTGAGGACGCGCGCGATGTCCGAGCCCGCCCGGGCGGCGATGGATTCGAGACATTCTTTGGTGGAGCCCGCCATGTGCGGTGTCAGGATGAGGTTGGGCGCGTCGAAGATGGCACTCGCCGGGTCCGGCGGCTCCCCTTCGAGCACGTCGAGTGCCGCACCGCCGATGTGGCCGCTTTCGAGCCCGCGCGCGAGGGCCTCCTCATCCACGAGCGGGCCCCTGGCGGCGTTGATGAGGAACGCGCCTTTTTTCATCTGCGAGATGGCCTGCCCGTTGATGAGATGACGGGTGGCGGGGATGAGCGGGGCGTGGAGGGAGATGAAATCGGCCCGGCCCAGGAGCGTCTCCAGCCGGGAGGCCCGCCCTCCGCGCGCCCGGATTTCCTCCTGAGAGAGCCCCGGATCATGGGCGAGTACCTTCATGCCCATCGCGCGCGCCATTTTGGCGAGCCGGCTGCCTATCTGCCCGATGCCGACGAGACCCAGCGTCTTTCCCCCGAGCTCGCTGCCCGTGTGCCGCGCCTCCCCCCATACGCGCTCCGCCCCCACGCGGGAGGCCGCCTGGGGGATGCGCCTGGCCAGCGAGAGCATCAGGCCAAGGGTCAGCTCGGCCACGGCGCTCGCGTTGGCTCCCGGCGTGTGGGTGACGAGCACGCCGCTTTGCGTGCATGCGTCCACGTCCACCTGGTCCACGCCCGCGCCGTGCACGGCCACGACGCGCAAGTCCGGCAGCCGCGCGAGCAGGGGCGCGGTGACGTAGCCGGGCCGCAACAGAATGCCCTCCGCCCCCCGGAGTTTCGCGGCGAAGGCGGCCTCCTCGTTTTCCTCCAAATGCCGGAAGGGTAGTGCCACGGCGCGAACGGGCGCCACCCCGGCCAGTGCCTCCTGCACCGGGGCCATGACGACGGGAAAATCGGATGTGGAGGTGACGGCCACCCACCGTTTTTTGGAGGTCATGGGGGAGAGGCTACAGGTCGGTGGCGGTGAAGTCGCCGTCGTAGTTGTATTCGGTTCGGGCTTTTTGAACGGAGAGCAGCCCCTCCCGGAGGTCGCGCTCGATGGCGTGGGAGGCGCGGTCCTTGGAGTCCCCGTAGCCGCCGCCGCTCGGCACCTCGAGGACGAGCCTGTCGCTTTGGTTCATCACCCATTGTCGCTTGGGGTTGATGGGGCGTCCGTTCAGGGTGACCTTGCCGACGCGCCCGTTTTTCCCGCCGGACAATCCATACGCGGGGTGCCGGGTGCGCTCGCTCATGAAGGTGAGGAGAATCGGCCCGTCGGAGAGGGATTTCACGATGACCTGCTGGCCGTTTCCGCCGGCGTATTTGCCCGCACCGCCGCTGTCGCGGATCGACGCCTTTCTCTCGACGAGCAGGGGCACGAGATGCTCGAGAATTTCGATGGGCGTGTTCGAGGTATTCGAGGGAAAGTCGAGGCACACCCGCCCGTCGTGCCCGTTCGTCGCGCCCTGCCCGCCGTGCAGGAAAAAGTTGCCGGCGAAGCGCCTGTTTTCCTTGGTGATGCCCGCTGCGTTGATAGCCCAGGTGGGGCTGCCGCTGGCCGCCTGGACGAGGTCGGGAACCGCCTTGCACAGCGCGCCGAAAATGGCGGAGGGAATGAAATGTCCCACCATGGAGCGGCCGTTCACGGGCGCCGGGTAGCGCGGGTTCAGTATGCTGCCCTCGGGGGCGGATACCGTGACGGGCCGGAAGTTCCCCTCGTTGTTGGGAATCTGCGGACAGAACAGGCATTTGAGCGAATAGGCGGAATAGGAATAGACGTAGTTCAGAACGGAGTTGAGGCCGCGGTCCACCTGGGGGGACGAACCCGTGTAGTCCACCAGAATGCTGCTGCCGCGAACCTTGACCTCCACGCGGATGACGAGCGGCTCGTCATAGCCGTCCGTAGATACCTGGAAGCGGTATTCGCCGTCTTCCACCTTCTTGATGGCCTCGCGCATGGCGTTTTCCGAGCGCTGGAAGATGGTGTTGGCCGGCGCCTCGAGGTCGGCGATCCTGTATTCCTCGAGCATCTCGCCGATGCGCCAGGCGGCGAGCCTTCCCGCGGACATGTGGGAGATCAAGTCTCCCTCCACCTGGTTCGGCACGCGCACGTTGTGCCGGATGATGCGCAGGATGTCCTCGTTGATCTCGCCCGCCGACATGTATTTGCAGGGCGGGAGCTGGAGGCCCTCTTCGTAGATTTCCCGGACTTCGGGGGAGCGCAGCTTTCCGCCCATGTCCGTGACCTGGGTGGTGATGCCGATGAGGGCGACCAGCTTCCTCTTGTAGAACACGGGTGTGAGCGAGGCGAGATCCTGCAGGTGGCCGGTTCCCATCCAGGGGTCGTTCGTGAGGATGAGATCGTCTGGCGCGAGCGTCTCCTGAGGGAAAATCTCCAGGAGTTTCTTGGCCGTGATCGGCAGCGCGCCCACGAAACTGGGCATGGTGGACCTGGCCTGGGCGATGGACTGCCCGTTGGTGTTCAGTATGATGACGGCGAAGTTTCTCGACTCGCGTATCGTGGTGGAAAAAGCGGTGCGCACGATCTCGGTGGCCGCCTCCTCGGCGATCGCGATGAGCCGGTTCCAGAGAACCTCCAGCGTAATCGAATCGATACCCTTGCGGGCCATGTGGGAACCTCTCCTAGAGTTCGGTCTAGAGTTCGATGATCAGGTTCTGGAATTTGTCGACCTGGAAGTTCGAGCGCGGCCCGACGACCGTCGTCGTCATCCTCTCTTCTATCAGTGCGGGCCCCTTGAATTTCTGGCCCGGCTTCAGGAGATAGCGGTCGAAGATGTTCACCTTCCGAAAACCCTTGCTCTCCGGCATGTAGATGCGCCGGTGGCCCTTCTGTGCGTTCTTGACCTCTTTTTCCTGCAGGTTCGAGAAGTGAAAATTCACGTTGGGCTCCGGCCCCATGCCAAAGATGCGCCAGCAGAACACCTGCAGGGGCACCTCCTCGATGGCGCGCCCGTGGGCGGAGGCGTAATGCTCGCGGTAGGTGTTGCCGATCTCCGCGAAATGGTTCTGCGTCAGATTTCCGCTCGGGATGGGAATGGTGAGGGGGAACCCCTGCCCCTCGAAGCTGATGTCGGCCATGCGCTGGATGCGAATGTCGCGTTCTCTCACGCCGGCGGTGCTGAGGACTTCGCGAATTCGCTTCTCCCGCCGGGCGAGCACGTCGTTCAGCCGGGCGAGGTCCACGTCCTCGAGCGGCATCACATCGCTGTCCACGGTGTCCACCTTGAAGGGGACGGTATGCAGTCCGAGGCTGGAGGCCAGGCCGGCGCCGGGCGGGCAAACGATGCGCTTCAGCCCTACTTTGCGCGCGAGCCGGAAGGCGTGCACGGGGCCGGCGCCGCCGGTGGCCATCAGGGTGAAGTTGCGCGGGTCCTTGCCGCGCTCGGATAGCTTGATGCGCGCGGCGGCGGCCATGGTCTCGTTCGCCAGCTCATGAATGCCCCAGGCCGCCTCTATCTCCTCAATCTTCATCGGCTCGGCGATTTTGGTGCGTATGGCCTCCGACGCCTCCTCCGGGAAGACGGGCATCTCGCCCCCCAGGAAATACTCCGGATTGATGTAGCCGAGCAGCAGGTTGGCGTCGGTCACCGTGGGCTCCTCGCCGCCCAGCCCGTAGCAGGCGGGCCCTGGGGACGCCCCCTGGCTCTCGGGGCCGACCTTGAGCAGTCCCAAATCGTCGATTCGCGCGATGCTGCCCCCGCCGGCGCCCACCTCGATCAGGTCGATGCACGGCACCTGGATGGGCATTCCGCTGCCCTTGGTGAAGCGCTTGACGCGGGCGATCTCGAACTGGACGGACAGGTGGGGTTCGCCGTTTTCGATGATGCACGACTTGGCGGTGGTGCCGCCCATGTCGAAGGCGACGAGGTTGTCAAACCCGCCGAGCTTCCCGTAGTAGGCCGAGGAGAGCGCCCCCGCCGCCGGCCCTGACTCGAACATGCGTATCGGGCTTCTCGCGGCGGATTGCGCCGTGGCGATGCCGCCGTTCGAGAGCATGATGTAGAGCGAGACGTTCTCGAGGTTGACCTCCAGGTCCTCGAGATATTTCGACACGATGGGCTGTATGTAGGCGTTGGCCACCGTGGTGGACGTTCTCTCGTACTCCCGGATTTCCGGGCACACCTGGGAGGAGAGGCTGAAGCTCACGTCGGGGAAGGACGCCGCTATCGCTTCGCCGACCTCATCCTCATGGGCCGGATTCGCGTAGGAATGCAGGAGGCAGACGGCGATGGACTTTGCCCCCTTCTCCACCAGCTCCTGAATCGTCACCCGCACCTCCTGGGTGCTCAGGGGCTGGAGGATTTCGCCGGTCGCGGAAATCCTCTCCGTCAGCTCGCGACGAAAGGGACCGGAGACCAGCGGTTCCGGGAATTCCGGCACGATGTCGTAAATGTCATATCTGGATTCGCGGCCCATCAGGAGGATGTCGGCAAACCCCTTGGTCGCGAGGAGGCCCGTGGGCGCTCCTTTTTTCTCGATGATCGCGTTGGTGGCGAGCGTGGTTGCGTGAATCGCCTGGCCCAGGTTGCGGAAGCGCAGATTTTCCTCGTCCAGCAGCGTGCGCAGGCCCGCGAGGGCGCCGATGGAGGGGTCGTTCGGCGTCGTGAGATATTTCCCCACGGCGGTATTTCCGTTCGAGGGATTGTAAATCGCGATGTCGGTGAACGTGCCCCCGATGTCAATGGCGGCGACGATTCGTTTTCTGGATGTGGAAGATGAAGCGGATCTGGCCATTTCTAGGTTGTGGGCAAGCCTCTTGAAGTAGGGACAGCAAAGAACGGCACTGTGTCGGTCCGGGTGGCTCCAGGCAACGCAAATTCTATAAACAGCCATAAGTATATGAAAATATGCTCTTTGTCAATTTCCGGGCGGGCGAATTTCGCACAAGCTATTGAAATATAAGAGTTTGACGGGTTTTGTCGATGCGGGGGGCGGAATGGAAATAATGAAACGCAATGGGATTTTTGCTCTAGATCATTGATATATCTATCGTTATGGAGTCCTATCCTTTGCGTTTTGTCCGGACGGCCGGGTGTTCCGTCATCCCGCAAAGGTATATTATTCAACATATCACGCGGATTCGCGCGGACTGCGGACGAAGTCCCTACGCCCGTGCGAGGCGGCGCACATTCTCCTCACATATGAGAGGCGCGCTTTGACGGCGGCAGGCAACGGGGAATCCGTCCCCCGATACGCCCTGGTGGATTGCGACCCGGGCGTGGACGACGCACTCGCCCTGGCGATGGGCTTCGCGTCCCCCATCTTTCGGTATGTCGCCGTGACGACCGTCCACGGCAACGTTTCCGCGCGTCTGGCCTATCGGAACGCGAGAAGAATCACCGCGTTTCTGCGCGCGCATCTCGAGCGTCCCGCCCCGGCCGCACCCGTGTATCGGGGCGCCTCCACCGCCCTCGACAAGCGCCGCATGAGCCGGGCCGAATCGCGCATGATTCACGGGCCGGAGGGACTGGGGGAGATGTTCCGGAACAGAGGCCGGCTCCGCCAGCCGGCCGCCAGGGGAAGCGCGAGGCCGGCCTGCGACGTCATCATCGAGCAGGCCCGGGAGCTGGGCCCGGCGTTGACCATCATCGCGCTGGGGCCGTTGACGAATCTCGCCCTGGCGCTCCGGCGCGCGCCCGACGCCTTGTCCGGCGTGCGGCGGATCGTCGTCATGGGAGGCGCCGCCCGGATGCCCGGGAACGTGACGGCCGCCGCCGAGTTCAACGTCTATTGCGACCCCCAGGCGGCGGCCGAGGTATTCGCGTCGGGGTTGCCCATCACCATGGTGGGGCTGGACGTCACGAGGCGCGCGCTCCTTCGCGTCCGCGCACTGGAGGGCGGCGGTCCGTTCCGGGCGGCGCTCCGGGACCTCATCCGGACGTACGCGCGGTTCGCCAGGGAGCGCAGGGGGGCGGACGATATTACCCTGCACGATCCGCTGGCGCTTGCGGTCGCGATGCGGCCGGGCTTCGTCGAGACCGTGGACTGTCGCGTGGACGTCGATGCGAGCGGGGGCGTCGCGCGCGGAATGACGCTGGTGGATTTGCGAGAGGGCATGAGGCCGCGCGGCGCCCAAAATCGGGTCGAGGTGGCCCTGGATGTGGACGTCGAGGGATTTTTGGGGTTTTTCATGCGGCACCTGCAAAGGTATCGCGGATGGGACGCCGATGGAGCATAGGAAAAACGAGGTATTGGTGCTGGGCAGCTCGAATATCGACATCGTCGTTCGCGTGGACAAACTTCCGTCTGCGGGCGAAACCGTCCTGGGAGGAAAGCGGGAGGATCATTTTGGGGGGAAGGGGGCGAACCAGGCTTTGGCGGCCGCCCGCGCCGGCGCGGAGGTTCGTTTCATCACCATGCTGGGGGGCGACCCGGGAGGCGACGCCTATCGCCGTCATCTGGCCAAAAACGGAATATCGCCGGATGGCGTCCTGTGCTGCGGAGAGGGCACGGGCACGGCGCTGATCCTGGTGGATCAGGGCGGCGAGAACCAGATCGCCGTGGCCCCCGGCGCGAACGGCTTCCTCACGCCCGGGCGGATGAGGAGGAAGCCGGGGCTTCTGGATTTTGGAGAGGTTGTCCTGGCCCAGCTCGAGGTTCCCGTCCCGTCGGTTGCGGCCGCGTTCCGGATGGGAAAAAAAACGCGGCGCCCGCAACATCCTGAACCCGGCGCCGGCGCCGGACGATTTGCCCGCGGATCTGCTTCGGCTGACCGACGCGCTGGTGCCGAACGAAACGGAGGCGGCGCATCTGGCCGGACTCGGGAAAATCCCCGCGCGGGATCGGGAGTTCCTGCGCACCGCGCGCGCCTTGCAGGCGATGGGGCCCTCCCGCGTCATCATCACGGCGGGGGAAAGAGGCGCTTTTTTTCTGGACGGGGAGGAGGCCTCCTGGCTGACGCCCCCCGCCGGGCTTCGGGCGGTGGACGCGACGGGTGCGGGCGACGCCTTTTGCGGCGCGCTCGCGGCCAGGCTCGCAGAGGGCGCGCGATGGGGGGACGCGGTTCGCTTCGCCGTGGGCGCGGGGTCTTGTTCGGTGCGCAAACGCGGGGCACAAGGAGGGTTGCCCTCGCGCCGGCAAATCATGAAAGCCCGAAACGCGGTGCGCGAAAAACCGATGCGGGCCGGTTGACTTGAACCCATAACCCGCATAGGGTGAACCCCGGTGGAGGACGGAGGAGCGCGCCTCCGCCCCAGAGGGTGATTTTACGTTGCCTCATAGCCAAACAGGAGAAACGCTCATGCCAATGGACTGGGATGAGTTCAAATCGAAAAGACAGGGCGGTGGCGGCGGCGGCGGGATGCCGCAGCAGATCAAGCTGCCCCAGTTCCGCCTGCCCGGTTTCAAGCTGCCGTCCGTCGCCATATTCGTTGTCGCCGTGCTGATATGGCTGGCGTCCGGCATCTTCAGCGTGGGGCCGGATGAGCAGGGGATCGTCCTTCGATTTGGACGCATTGATCGCGTGGTGTCTTCCGGCCTGAACTATCACCTCCCCTTCCCGATGGAGACCGCGTATACGCCGAAGGTGACGGAGGTGAAGCGCGTGGAGATCGGCTTCCGCACCATCGACCCGGGCCCTCCGGCGCGGTATTCGGACAAGCCCCATGAGTCGAGGATGCTGACCGGCGACGAGAACATGGTGGATGTGGACATGATCGTTCAGTATCGCATCGTGGAGGCGGACAAGTATCTCTTCAAGGTGCGCAATCCCAGGGAGACAGTGGTGCACGCGGCGGAGGCCGCCATCCGCCAGGTGGTGGGCAGCAAGCCCATTGACGAGGCACTCACCACGGGAAAGGGCGCCATTCAGCAGGAGACGCTGGTGGAGATGCAGAAGATACTGGATCGATACGAGACCGGTTTGCGCGTGGCGGCGGTGCAGCTGCAGGACGTGACGCCTCCGAAGGAGGTGATTCATGCCTTCAAGGACGTGGCGAGCGCCCGGGAGGACAGAAACCGCCTCGTGAATGAAGCGCAGGGCTATCAAAACCAGGTGATACCGGAGACGCGCGGCAAGGTGGCCGCCGTCCTCAGAAAATCCGAAGCATACCGGGAGACCAAGATTCGGCACGCGCGCGGAGATGCGAACCGCTTTCTCGCTACCTTGGAGGAATACAGGAAGGCGCCGGCCATTACGCGCGAGCGCCTGTATCTGGAAATGATGCAGGAGGTGATGCCGACGGTGGACAAGGTGATCCTGAATCAGGGCAAATCCGGGGTCTTGCCCATCCTCCCGTTGCGGGGGAATGGCATAGAAGGGGTGACGAAGCGATGAGCGCCGAGGGCTCGGTCCAACTACCCAAAAAGACGATCGCCCTGGTTGTTGCGGGCGTGCTCGTCCTCGTCGGCCTCAATTCGTTTTTGTTCACGGTCCGAGAAGACCGGCAAGTGGTCGTCACCCGCTTCGGGAAGCCCGTGCGGGTTTTGCGCGAGGCGGGGCTTCACTACCGGGTCCCGTTTCTGGAGCAGCTCTCGTTTTTCGACCGCCGCCTCCTCGAGTATGACTCCAACCCGACGGAGATCATCACGCAGGACAAGAAAACCCTGGTGGTGGATAATTTCTCGCGCTGGCGCATCATTGACCCCCTGCAGTTTCTCCGCACCGTCCGGAACGAAACGGGGGCACAAGCGCGGCTGGACGACATCATCTACAGCGAGTTGCGCCTGGAGCTGGGCCGCAAGGACTTGATCGACATTGTGGCGAAGGATCGCGAGCAGCTGATGGGGAAAGTCACCGAGGCGAGCGACAAGAAGGCGCGCGAATACGGCATCCAGATAGTGGACGTCCGCCTGAAGCGCGCGGATCTGCCCGCGGAGAACCTGAAGGCGATCTACGGGCGCATGCAGGCCGAGCGGCAGCGAATCGCCCGCCAGTATCGCTCGGAAGGCAAGGAGCAGGCCGAGAAGATACGCGCGGAAACCAACCGGGAGCGGGACGTGCTTCTGGCGGAGGCCTATGAGCAAGAACAGACCATCAAGGGCGAGGGGGACGCCAAGAGCATCGACATCAACGCCCGGGCGTTCCGGCAGGATCGGGAATTCTACGCCTTCCTGAAGAGCCTGGAAGTGTACCGCCGCTCCCTGAAGGACAAGACGACCCTCGTCCTGCCCGCGAACAGTGATTTCCTCCGCTTCCTGCAGGACTCAAAGGGGAAAAAATCCGAATAGCGAATTCCCTCCAGCGAAAGCCGCCCCCTTCCCGGTGAGGGAGGGGGGGGCTTTTTTTGTTGTCGCACGTGGCGGGGAAGAAGCCCTCTCCCCCCTGGAGGGGCGCGCTCGGCGGGATGGCGGGCATCATCTTCTGGAAGGCGGGGCGGATGCGCCTGTCTTGAACGCTGGCTGTTCTGCGCGGATAAGATTTCTCTCCGGAATAGGGCGCGCGGCGCGTCTCCATATGTCTCGTAGTCCATACCCGATATAGTGTGTTTTCTTTTGGCTACACAACATATAGGGTAAAAATCTCATTTTACGCACAGTTTATCCAGATGGGGGGAGACGAATTACCGCATAAGAAGCAATCGGTTATGGGGAATCTATATATAGTGTCATAACGGGTTGTGGATACAATATCTCGCGTATGCGAGGGAGGTCCGCGGCTTTTTCCCGCCGCCGCCGTCGTGGGCGGGGAGGGGGGAGAAGATCGCGGGATGGCGCTTGGCGCTCCTGACCCTTGGGGCCTCTCCACGGGCCGGGCGGATGGGGACTCGCGCGTTATTCCTCTCTCAGATAGCTGTCGCTCCCGTCGAGCCAGTCTTCGCGAACGGGGCTGAATATATCGTAGTCCAGCACCGTTTCATCGCCCACGACTTCCGCGGAATGGGGGACGTTCGGCGGGATCAGAAGGGTTTCCCCAGGCCCGATTTCCACGGCCTCCTCGTCGACGACGAAGCGGAGCCTTCCCTGGATGACGTGCGATATCTGCTCATGCTCGTGGCTGTGCATGGGCACCAGGCAGCCGGGCTTGAGCCGGAGCCAGCACAGCATCTCCTTTTCTCCCACCACCATTTTCCGTGAGAGAGAATCGGTCACGACCTCCTCGGGCATCTCGTCCCAGCGATACTTTTTGGCGCGCATCCTCCCCCTCCTCCCCGGGCTCGCGTGTTTTGGAGTTCCACGGAAGCCATTTTAGCACCAAAAAACGTTCGCGGGCGAAAAGGCGCGGAGGGGATTCGCCTCGCCCGCCCGGGACAGGCCGCTTTTGCCGTGGCGTCGACGGACGCCGCCCACGACAACGCGCGGGGCTGCCCGCATTGTGCCCCCGCGCCCGGGCCTGTGCGCGTCTGTTCCCCCCTTGTCGCGGTCATCGGCTCATGCATCCTCCACGTTGCCCGGGCCGTTGGCCTGGGGGGTGCCGCGAAGGACGCCCCAGTTTTCGGAGGCTTTCTGATTGAACGTATGCGGGTCATGCCAATAGCAGCCGGTGCAGGACCCCATATATCTGCCGTTCCCCGCCCATTGTCCTTTCCGGTATCCAAGGACTCTCGCGTCGAATCTCTCTTCTGTTTCCCTGCACTTTTTGCAGTGCTGGCGTTTCGCGTTGTTGACGGCTTTGCACAGGGGCTGAAAATCATCCGGGTTCGCACTGGGCCCGTCCAGTCGCCCGTCTTTGTGATCGCATTCCGAGCGTCCTGTATGCAGAACCGCGCATGGGCGCGCTACTATCATCTTTCTGATGTGTGGGGGGATGGTTTTTTGAATCGGGTTCTTTTTCCATCCGTGCAGCCGAACGCCGACGATGCGGTTTTTTTCCTTCTTGCGCTCCACGTTGAACTGTTTCGCCAACGCCCCGTCCTCTCGGCACCAGCTTCCGCCGTTGCCGAAGCCGAGGTCGTTTTTCTCCAGCTCCTCTATGGGAACCATCCGCGAAAATCCGTATTTGTCGGGCTTGGCCAGCGCAAGAAATTTGTCCTTCTTGCTAGGCTTGCGCATGGATTCGCTTCCGGACAGCGGTTACGTATCTGGAGTCAATGTCGCAGCCGGCGAACCGGCGCCCCTCCGAGATGGCGGCGATTGCGGTCGTTCCGCCGCCCAGGAACGGGTCGACCACGAGGTCGCCCCTGTTGCTGTGCTTGCGGATCAGCTCCTGGAACAGGCCCAGCGGCTTTTGCGTCGGGTGGATGCGCGCGCCGTTGTGTCTGGGAATGGGTAGGGAGTAGTCGCCCTTGTCGTATTGGCTATGAAACGTCGGCTTGCCCCGCTTCACCCCAAGCACGGCGGTCTCGCGTCCGTTGGACAGGTATATGGCCCGGGAGTTCAGCGGGACGGGGTTTGTCTTGTTCCATACGATGAGCCGCAGCATCTTGAAGCCGGCGGCGGCCATGGCGTCGGCCAGGCGTCCGAGCTTCCAGAGGTCATACCATACGATCGCCGTTCCGCCGGGCCGCAGCGCCCTGTAGGAGGCGTCCGAGAGCGCATCCAGGTCAATCGGCTCATGATCCCATTCGCCGAAGTCCATCGAGACGGCGAAGCGCCGGACGCCCGCCTTCACGTTGGCGAAACCGGTCTTGCGGCTGATGGCGTAGGGCGGATCGGTGAGGATCAGGTCGACAGAACCCTCGGGCAGCGCGCTCAGAAACGCGCGGAAATCCTTGCGCTCAATGCGTGATGCGGGTTCGGAGGAAGGTTCGGCGGATGATGCTACAGGGTCATAGTTTTCATGTGCGGAGGTGCGGAGGTGCGCTTCATCATGGTATCATGCTCTCCATCCGGCGATCGAACGAATCGGCATCATGTTTTGCATGCCCGAACGCGATGAATTTTCAGGTCAAAACCGCCGGGCGCCCTCGTCACTGCCGATATTCGGGAAGCGTTCTGCGGAACCCCTTCCGCATCACCCTGCCTTTTTTGAGCACATAGTAATCCCGCCCATACCGGATGACGCTGGTGAGGGGAGGAATCCGGCATTCCTTGGAGATGATCTGGTTTTTCTGGGATTCGTCTCGGGGAAGATAGCGCTCCGCATCCCGCTCGGAGAGGCGCACCTCCCGATTGCAGGCACAGGACGCCTTTTCATATTCTCCCTGCAGCTGGATGTTCTTGCATTCACACGAAACGACATGGCTCATGGAGGTGTCTCCCGAAAAAAGTGGCTCCATGCTAGAAAGCGGGCGCTCCGGTTGTCAAGCGCACAGGGGGGCGAAAAACCTCCAAATCGCGCCTGCGCGGCAGGTCGGGGCGGCAGGTCGGGAGGGACGCCGTCCGGTTTGAAATATCTCCGGTGCGCAGGTATAAACGATGAACCGGTTGGCCTCATGATTTTTTTCAGGGTCGTTTTCGTTTCGTTCATTCTTAGGAGGGTGGATGGATGCCACGCATGACGGACGAGATGCTCGATTCGGGTGATTCCTTCCCGAATCTCGAGATGGACCAGGTGGGCGGGGGCAAAATCTCCCTTCCCGGCGACCTGGCGGGTGGCTGGGGGGTGATTCTCCTGTATCGCGGGCACTGGTGACCGTACTGCAAGCAGCAGCTGACGGCCTTCGATCGGGCTGCGAAGCTCGCCGAGGAGGGCGTCCGGGTTGTTGCAGCCTCCGTGGACACGGAGGAGCAGGCCAGGGGAACGGTGGATGAATGCGAAGTGCGCTTTCCTGTAGGCTACGGTCTCGACAACAAGCAGATTTCCGAGCGCACCGGTTGTTTTTACGAAGAGAAGCGCCAGATTCTTCACAGCACGGGCTATGTTCTCAGGCCCGACGGCGTGGTGGCCGTGGGTGTGTACAGCACGGGGCCCATCGGGCGTCTCGTGTGGCAGGACGTGCTGGGGTTGGTGCAGTTCCACAAGAAAGCAAGAAGATGATGGCGGGCTGAAAGCGGGTCAGCCTGTGGAGGAGGTGCCTGTGAATCCGTCTGACAGGGCGGCTGGACAGGGGGAAACTCTGCCGCCCGGAGCGGGGCGTCCGCTAAAAATCCTGTGCTTGACGCCTAAAGTCATTCATGCGCGGATATGGCGGCAGATCGGAATGCTTCAAGAGGCGGGCTTCGAGGTCGAGACCATGGCCTTCGATAATCGCCATTATAATACAGGATCCCTTCTCTGTTCCCCCGCCCATCTGCTGGGCCGAACCGTTTTCAAGACGCATTTTCTCAGGGGGGTGGAGGTGCTGGCTCGTGCGCCAAAGGTTCGCGCCGTGGTTCGACGCAATGACATCGTCTACGCCTTCCGATTCGACATGGCTTGGCTCGGCTTGGCGGCTCGCCTGGGGCTGGAAAAACCGTTGGTTGTCGATATAAGAGATATCGGGCGGCGGCGATTGCGCGGTCGCATGAAACGCTTTGTGCAGCTTGCCGACAAGGTGGCGACCGGGAAGAGCGATCTGTTGGTGCTGACGTCGCGTCATTACCTCAGATACTATCATGCGTTCCTGAACGTCGAGACGCCCGCACTGATCGTTGAGAACAAGGTTCCCGCGTCATTCGCCAAAGCGGTTCGCAGGGAGGGAATTCCGGCATCGGACGGAAAACCGCTTGAATGCAGACCGCTTCGCATCGGATATTTCGGGCTCATCGGGAATGCGTGGAGTTTGCGCCTGCTCGAGCGTTTGACGTCCGCATCCGATGGCTTCGAGGCGGTCATCCGGGGCGTGCCCCTCCCGCGCATCAAGGAATTCGACCGGTATCTCGAGAGAAACCCGCACATCGAATACGGGGGAGAATACGCATATCCCGATGATCTTCCGGACTTGTATGGGAGCGTGGACATGGTGTTGGTGTGCTACGAGACGCAGCCTCCCCAATGCTGGGCGCGATCGAATCGATACAACGAAAGTTGTCTTTTCCAAAAGCCTCTGATCGTCCGGGCCGGAACGGCGGATGCGGAGGAGGTGGAAAAACATCAAATCGGGCTGGTCGTCGAGGGCGACGATATCGAAGACGCCGTGCATGCAATCTGTGCCGTGACGCCCGGAGACCTGAAAGTCTGGAAGGAAAACATGGCGGCGTTGCCGCAGGCCGTGTTCGCATATACCAACGAGAGCGCGTTATTGGGCGATAAAATCAGGAGTTTGGCGATGGGGCGAGGCGACTCCGCGCACCTGGCGTGCGCGCCATGATCGCCTGGCCCGGACGCTTGCGCCTGGACGTCGTTCCCTTGGTCCCCGGCGTGGACAAGGTGGCGAGCTGGCTGCTCAGCCTGTTCCTGGCGCTCGGTCCGGTTTACTGGCTGCCCGACATCAGCATGGCCGCCCTGCGAAAGGTCGAGTGGAGCATATTCCTGGCGGCGTCATGCCTGGTGCTCGGGAGGGTGCTGCTGAAGCGCAGGCGCCCGTTCCCCGCCGGATTGCTGGGCCCGCTCGGGTTCGCCGGCGTCCTGGTGCTGTGGATTCCGGGGTTCGTCCAGGCCAGCGAGCAGCCATTCAAAGTGATCGAATTCGTCATCAAGCTCGGCATCTCCAGCGCGTTTTTCTGGTGTTTTTTCTGCGTCGCCAGGGATGCCGGCGACGTCCGCGTCATTTTCCAGCGCGCTTTCGTCATGCTCGCCGCGTTGTCAAGCGTCGTGTTGGTCGACACGCTTTGGTGGACCCCGGACTGGCAGAGGCCCTGTCTATGGGAAGCGCGCAACATCACGGGTTTCAGCACAAAAACCACCGCGTGGTCGGTAGGGTTGGCGGTTTTCATCCCTATGGCGGCGCTTTTCTTCCTGCCCTCCGGGAATCGTTCGCCGACGGTTTGGAAATTCATCGGCGTTGTTGGAGTTGTTGTTCTTCTTGGCAACCAATTCATCAGCGGCGGCCGCACCGGGATGTTGTCGTCCCTTCTTGTAGTTGCGGCCTTTGCGTTTATGCGTTCCACAAGACGGCTGGCGGCCATCGTCATCTTATTGGGACTCCTGGCAAGCATTGTGTACATGGACAGATCATGCGCCACGCACTTGAGACTGAGGGTGAAATCCAATGTATGGAATACCAAATCCACGCGCCATATGCAGGATGCCTCGGCGGCTCTGAAGAGGATTGACGCCGCGTCCACGCGCCGCGTTCAAGGTTACCTGTTCGGTCTGGAGAAGATCGCGGAACGGCCGCTGCTCGGCCATGGACTCGGGCAAGTCGCGCTGGAGCTGAAAGCCCCATGGAACCGCCGGGCGGAGATTCATAATCTCTGGCTCCGCTGGGCGAGCTTCACGGGTATTTTGGCGCCTCTGTTGTTCCTGTTCATGGTGATGCGCATCCTGCGCACCGGATGGCGGATATTCCGGGACGAGTCCGCGACTGTAGCGGAGCGGGACGAGTCCGCCGCATTGTGCCTCATCGTGTTGTCCGGGCTGTTGATGTCGATGCTCGAGACGAATACCCCGGTCGGGTCATTTCAGCTCACTGCGATCTGGTGGGCGGCCGGAGGCGCCCTGGTTGGAGCCGCTGACCGCGCGCACTTGCTTCAGGGGAGGGGAGCACCCCAGCCGGGATAAACAGCTCCCCGTCGGGATGGAAACAAGGAGGCGCGCGGCCCCCCGCCCCGAGGGGATAAATGACCCAGCCGACCTCTTCATCCGTTCGCCGGCGGTCGCGAGATTGACGGCGGGCCCCCTACTTCACCATGCGCCATGGGGGGCAGGTTTTCGATTTTGTAACAAGGCGTCTCGGAAGTCTCCCTTTCGGGGCGAATCAACTGGATTCCAGTTTTTTTCGCGCCTCGTCCGCGTCCCGGGCCAGGTTGTAGTCTTGGTACAGATCGCCGTCGCCCGCGGGACTTTTCACGGTGAAGAAGGAGAACGGCCCCTCCAGGATCAAAAGGCCGTGGCGTTCGTTGCGGCGGATGTGGATCAGGTCTCCGGGGCCGACCGCACGGGTCTCCTCCCCCAAAATCATGTTCGCCTTGCCCGCCATCACCAGAAGAAACTGCTCCTCGTTCGGGTGGAAATGCGGTGGGGGACCCCCATCTTCGGGATAGGTGATCATCCCGGCCTTCATGAGCTCCCCGGCCACGCTCTGCATGCGCGCCTGTCCCATATCGACGAACTGCGTTTCCATCTCGGATATCTTGTAGAATGGCACCCCTTCCGCCCTCCTCCCTTTCAGGCCAGCTCAGTCCAGCCGAGCCACCACGCGCGCCGGCGCGCCCTCGATTTTGTAGAGTTTCATGGGAAACGCGAACATCTCGAACTCGGCCTCGTCGAACGCATCTAGGTTGACGACGTGCTCGATGAGCGGAACGCCCCGCCCCAGCACCGCCCGGTGCCCCGGGGAGTCTTCGTGGTGGACGACCGAGTCCGGCTGTAGCCCCGGGTCGATGGCGTGATCCATGCAAAGCGCCTTCATCCCGCAATCGCACAGGAAATGACACGCGAGCTTGTCGAGATGCGGATTGGGGCCGAAGTAGTCGGGGGTGAAGATTTTCTCCTGCGCCCAGCCCGTCCACGTGACGGCGATGGCCCCCTCCAGGCGCCCGGGGTCGAAGCCGGGAGAGGATTCGAGCATTTGCCGGGTGATCGGACGCGCCTCCTGCGCGACTCCCCGCAAGTCGATTTTCACTGCGCGTCCGCAGAAGGTTTCCAGCGGCATCTCGTCAATCGTGGCTCCATCCGCATAGAAATGGCTGGGCGCGTCAATGTGCGTTCCCTGGTGTATGGCCATTCTGACCGCGCTGTTCTGGCGGCCATGGGACGGGTGCTCGTGAAACTGCCAGTATTCTACCGGGGGAAAGGTCGGGACTTCGCAAAGGTCCGGATGCCCCAGGGGTGCTGTGAGATCAATCCATCGGCCCATCGTCTTCCTCCATGGATGTGGAGACCAAAAGGCGGTGTTTCCGGGAAAATTCCTGGATGAGGGCGAGCACCGCCTCCGCCCTGTCCAGTTGCGCGTAGCGTCCCGCCCCCTCTATCAAGACCGATTCGCACCGGGGGATTTTCGCGGAAAGGGTTTGGACGTCCTGGTGGTATTCCGCGTCGCGTTCGCCGGCGAGCGCGAGAACGGGACAGGAGATGTCGCCCAGGCGCCCCGTCAGGTCGGGCGCCAGCAGTTCCGCATATCCGGCCGAGGCGTAGCCGGCGGGGTCGTTTCGCAGGAAAAGGCGATGATGCGCCGCGCGTTCCTGCGGGTTCATCCCTCTCGGCTCCCTGCCCTCGGCTTTTCGGTTCCTGTAGGCCTCGCGCATCCGCCCCGCCTCGGCCAGGTGGATGCGCTCGGCGATTCCCCTGCGCACGCTCTTGGCGGCGGGCGCGGCGCCCGCGCTGATGAGGACGAGCGCGGCCGGGTAGCGGGGGTGCTCCGTCGCCAGCAGGAGCGCCGCTCTCGCGCCCAGGCCGTGTCCCATGAGGACGGGTCGCTCCACGCCCAGGCGCGCGGCGACCTCCATCACGTCGCTCGCCATCTCGTCCAGCGTATACTTCCCCCGCGGGCTGGAGGAGCGGCCGTGCCCTCTCGGCTCCATGGCGATGACGCGGTGGGCGGACACCAGGGAGGGGATGATTTTTCGCCACACCCAGTTCGTGTCCCCCAGCCCCGGAAGGCACAGCATGGGCGTGCCGTCGCCGGCGGCCTCGTAGCATAGGATGATGGAGTCGTCCGCCCCGGAACGGCTGATGTTAACGTATCTGGCGGTGCGGGAGGACTCGTTGGCGATGCGTACCATGGCTTTATAGTGCGGCCATGTCTTCGATCAGCCCGCGCAGGCGGGCGGACACGGCCTCGAAGTATCGTTTCCCGTTCTCCGCGGTCGCCGCCGTCGGGATACCCGACACGCCGGAGGGTGCGCGGTTTCTGTTGAAGTCCACGGGGCGGAAAAGCATTCCCCTCCGGTGCATGTCTTTCGTCATCAGGGGGTGCGGATTCGCGTTCGGCTGGTCCACCGCCTCGTCCATGTTCACCAGGTCGGGCCGGAGGTGCAGCATCATGGCGGTTTCAAACTCGCCGCTGTGGGCCATGCCGCCGACCGCGCTTTTTCTGATCTCCTCCGCGATTTCGTTTCCCAGATGAAAGTAGGTGACCATCCAGATGGCGACGTCGAGCTCGTAGCCGATGTCGTTCAGCGTGGCCTGCAGGGGCTGCGCGTTGCCGCCATGGCCGTTCACGGCGAATATTTTTTTGTACCCGTGGTGGGCGACGGAGCGGACGATGTCCTTGACGAGGGCGACGTAGGTCTCCAGCCTGAGCGAGATGGTGCCCGGATATTCAAAATGGTGGTGGGAGGTGCCCGTCCACATGGTGGGCGTGAGGAGCACGTTGTCGAGGCCATCCGCCGCTTCTCGGCAGACGCTCCCGCACAGCAGGGTATCCACCACGACGGGACTGTGGGGCCCGTGCTGTTCCATCGAGGCGAAGGGGATGAGGACCACGGCTCCGTCCTCCGCCATTTTTTTGTGTTCCGGCCAACTCAGCTCTTCCCAAAGCATAGGAGCGTCCTTCCCATAGAATGAGAAATGGGTGAGAACCCCTAGCCTCTCAGGTTTTGCCCCGTTGGGCAAGGAGCCTCGGTTTCCTTCCCATCGTACGAAGGACGTCGAGGCGAGACGCTTCCAGGCTTGCCAGGGGCTTCCATTCATGGTCTTTTAGAGGGGTTGCGCGGGGAGAGGAGATTCGGGGACAGGGGAGAGAGCGTGCGTTCGACAGAGCAGGCCCGGGAGGACCGGCGGTGGATGGCAGAGGCGCTGGAGTTGGCCAAAAGGGCGGAGGAGGCGGGCGACGTGCCCGTGGGTGCCCTGGTGGTTCGCGGAGGCCGGGTGCTGGGCCGTGGCTTCAACAGGCGCGAGGCCGCCTGCGACCCGACGGCGCACGCCGAGGTGCTGGCGCTCAGGGAGGCGGCGGAGACCGACGGCATATGGCGGCTCGACGGCGCCACCTTGTATGTGACGCTTGAGCCGTGCCCCATGTGCGCGGGCGCCATCGTGAATGCGAGAATCTCCAGGCTCGTGTTTGGCGCCAAGGACCCCAAGGGCGGGGCGTGCGGCTCCCTGTTCGACATTCCCTCCGACCCGCGCGTGAACCACCGCGTGCCGATAACCTCGGGCGTGATGGCCGAGGAGAGCGCCAGAGTCCTGCGCGCTTTTTTTGAGGAGCGCCGCCGCCTCGCCCGAGAGGCGAGGCAGGCCGCGCGCTGAGAGAAGAGAGGCGCATTCCCGAAGGAGAGGTGGCCGAGTCCGGTTGAAGGCGGCAGACTCGAAATCTGTTGTGCAGGCGACTGCACCGGGGGTTCGAATCCCTCCCTCTCCGCCAGTTGTTTCCCCCCTTGCTCGAAAAACAATGCCGCCCGCCTCCGCGCGCGCGGGTCTCCCTCCCGACCGCATTCTCCGGCGTTTTTTCCCCCTCTTCCCGGACGGGGGCGGCGGCGGACGGGGGAGCGCGCTACTTGCGGATGGTGCCGAAGCTGAAGCCCGTGATGAGGTGCTTCTGGATGAGGACGCCGAGTATGACCACGGGGATGGTGATGACGGTGCCGATGGCCGCCTGGGGGCCGTAGAGCCTCCCCTCCACGGCGCTCTGGAACTTGTTGAGCAGCACGGGAAGGGTGGATACGTTCGGCTGGGTGAGCGTCAGCGCGAGCAGAAACTCGCTCCAGTTCAGGATGAAGATGAACAGGAAGGTCACCACCATGCCCGGAGCGACCAGGGGAATGACCACGCGGCGCAGCGTGTAGATTCGGCTGGCGCCCATGATTTGGGCGGCGTGCTCGATGGTGTAGGGCACCTCCTCGATGAAGTTCAGCATCATCCAGATGACGAACGGCAGCGTGGTCGCCGTATAGAGCAGCCCCAGGCCGACGTAGGTGTCGATCAGGCTGACCCGGAAGCCGAGAACCGACTCGGAGGCGAACGGAATCAGGATGGCGTAGTACATCACGATGGGGATCGCGATGACGATGGGCGGCACCATCCGGATGGTGAGGATCATGTAGCGGAAATACTTTCCGCCGACGTTGAACCTCGATATCGAATAGGCCAGAAACGTGCCCAGCACCAGGGCGACCAGGGCGCTGACGGAGGAGATGACCATCGAATCGCGCACCGCTCCCCAGATCGTGAAGGCCTGTTCGGTGTATTCGCGGCTGAGTCCCTCACCGTGGCCGACGATGCTGAAAATCTGCTGGTAGTTGTGCAGCGTGGGCTGATATCCCCCGCCGAGGAAGGTCGGGAACCAGTTTGGCGGCCAGGCCACCCAGTCGCCCGTATCCTTGAAGGAGGTGGATATCATCCAGAAGATCGGGAACATGATCATGCTCGCCCACGTCAGCAGCGCGGCGTGCCGGAACCAGAAGAAGAGGCGGTAGCGCTTGGCGAAGGAGATCTCCGCGCGCCCGTCGGCGTCTTTCGTCATCTCATGCGCTCCTCTTCGACGATGGTGCGCTCCCGGACGAGCAGATAGATGCCATAGAAGATGAGTCCCCCGAACATGAAGAGCAGCAGGACCGACGCGGCCGCGCCGAAGCTGTATTTGTTGAACTGCCACACCTGCCGCCAGAGGAAGAAGGCGATGGTTTCCGTGGAGGTGCCCGGGCCGCCGAAGGTGAGCAGCACGGAGAGGTCGAAGAGTTTGAGTGCCTCCATCGAGCGGATGATGACGGCGATCATGATCGCGGGCTTGAGCAGCGGCAGATGGACTTTCCAGAATATCTGCCACCGGCTTGCGCCCAGGATGCGCGCGGCGTTGGTGAGCTGCTGGGGCAGTGCGGTGAAGCCGGAGAGGAAGATCAGGAACGTCAGCGACGTCCACTGCCACACGTCGGCGAGGATGATCGCCCACTGCGCGGCGATGGGGTGCGAGAGCCAGCGGATGCGCGGGTCCACGCCCAGGGCTTCGGTGATCGGGGAGAGAAGCTGGTTGAGGGGACCGGAGTCGATGTAGATCATCGAGAAGTTGTAGCCGCCGACGACCGGAACCACCATCATGGGGATCAGGAAGATGGTGATGTAAAATCGCCTGCCCCGGAACTGTTTGTAGGCCAGCATGGCGAGCAGGAAGCCGAGCACCAGCTCGAAGAGCACCGCCGTTCCCGCGAAATAGAACGTCCGCCCGAGCGCCCACCAGAAATCCTCATCGGTGAGGACGCGGACATAGTTCAACAGGCCGTGAAAATACGCCTGCTCGAAGGGCCGGTTGGCGCGCCACTTGAGGAGGCTGATGTAAATCGTGAGTATGAAGGGGACGGCGAGGAGCAGGAGAAAAGTGGCCTCCACCATGACGAACGGGATCAGGCGGAACACCTTCTCCTGTCCCAGCCAGGCGGAGAGGCTCTTTCGTTTGGTAGGCGGTGCCTGGGCCATTTTCTCTGCTTTCGTCTGCCCGCGCGGGGCGCGCCCGGCCCCGGCGCGCGAGGCGCCGGGGCCGGGCGCTGCTGGGCGCGCGATGCGTCTAGTTGCCCGGCGCGAACTTGTCGATGTAGGCGCCGCTGGCGACGCTCTCTCTCCAGGCCTTGGTCTGCTCTTTCTTGCCGATGTCGTCGGTGATGCGGTTCCAGCCCTTCTCGATGTTCTTCGCCGCCTGCTCGGCGGATGCGTTGCCCTGCATGACCTGGGCCAGGTTCTTGTCGAGCACGTTGAAGTACTCGTAGTTGCCCTCGATCATGAGCAGCGAAATGGCGTTTTTCGCGTTTTTCATCGTCATCTTGACGAACGGCTCGGTGTGCTTGGCGAGCACGGCCTTGTTCGTCAGGTTCGACGTGCGCATCGGGTCCCAGAAGCCCTTGGGATCGGCGATGGCCTCATCGCCCTTGGTCGGGCCCGTGAACCACTGGATGAAGTAGTAGGCGAGCTCGGGGTGCTTGCCGTGGGCGTTCACCATGTAGCCGGTGCCGGCCGCCTGCGGGGCGCGGCGCACCATCTTGCCGCTCGCCGTCTTGACCGCCGGAACCGGGCAGGCGAGCTGGTGGCCGCTGATCTTGCTCTTCGGGTTGCGGTTGGCGTAGCCCATCGCCGAGGGGAAGGACATGAACGAGAAGGCCTGCCCGCTCGCCCAGTGGGGATACAGCTGCGGCGTTCCCCAACCCTGCACGTCGGGCGGCATGTACTGGACGATGGAGGAGAACTCCTTGATCGCCCGGATGCCGTTCGGGGTGTTGATGACCGGGTTCATGTTCTTGTCGAAGAGCAGCCCGCCCATATAGGCCGGGAAATGCCGATAGGAGAAGTTGATGCTCCGGTAGGCCTGCGCGCCGTAGAGCGGCTGGTCGAATTTCTTGCCCCAGCGGGTCTGCCCCTTTTTCGTGTGGAAGAACTTGGCCATCTGCTCCCACTCGGCCATCGTGTCCGGACAGCCGGGCGCCTTGCCGAACTTGGCCTTGTACTCGGCCGCGCCCAGCTTCATGATGTCGGAGCGCAGGAACAGGGCGATGTGGTCGCCGTCCAGGATGAACCAGTAGGTTTTCCCCTTGTATGTCTGCTGTGCCAGCAGACCGGAGTCGATGCCCGTGAAGTCGGGTTTGCCCTTGGCCATGTAGGCGTCGAGCGGTTGCAGGACGCCGGCGCCCACGGCGTCCGGTATGACGTAGGGGAAGTGGTTGATGATGTCGTACTGCCCCGTCTTCGCCACGGCCTCCGCCATGATTTTGGCCGGAATGTCGGTGTAGCCGTACTGGATGGTCTTGACCTTGATGCCGGTGAGCTTCTCCCATTGCCGCAAGTATTTGGGCTGGGAGTTCTTGAAGAGCGAAATCAGGAGCATGACCTGGGTCGGGTCCTTCAGGTTGTGCTTCTTGATGTACGCCTTCGCGCCGTTGACGGCCCGCTCCTCGACCGTCGCCCCGGGCAGAACCTGGGCGGTAGCCACGGAGGCCGCGAATCCCATCAGCACCAGCGCTGCAAAAAAGGTTCTCTTCATCTTGATTCCTCCCTCCATGAGAAAGAAAGGCGATGACTTGTGCCGTAATCGCCGTGGTCAAACACGAGAGCCTCGAGTCCCGTTTGCTCCTCTCGGCATGCCAGCGTTCCTGCGCTTCCTCCTTATAGTATAGGCGGCGCGCGGGTCCTTGATTGATCCTATTCCAGCCTGCTCCTACTCCAGCCGCAACCCGCTCTCGGCGTCGAAAAAGTGGATGCCGCTCGCCTGGAAGTGAAAGCGGATTTTCTCGCCGGGACGGAACGCGCGCTCGGCGTCCACCTTGGCCACGAGGAACTCCTCATCCCCGCAGGAGAAGAAGATGAGCGTTTCGTCTCCCATCGGCTCGATGAGGCGGACCTCGCCGGGCGCGCCCTCCCCCCCGATGGTCACGTTTTCCGAGCGCACCCCGAGGCGGAGCGTCCGTCCCGCGCCGGCTGCGGGCGCGGCGTCCGGTGCGAGGGGCATATTGAAATGCTCGGACACGAATTTCGTTCCGCCGGCGCGCTCCACGCGCCCGGAGATGACGTTCATCGTCGGCTGGCCGAAGAACGTGCCGACGAACTGGTTCAGCGGTTTTCTGTATATTCCGAGCGGCGTGTCGATCTGCTGGACGTGCCCGCTCTCCATGACCATGATGCGGTCCGCCATCGTCATGGCCTCGGCCTGGTCGTGGGTGACGTAGACGAAGGTGGACTTCAGCTCCTCGTGCAGGCGCTTGAGCTCCGTTCGCATCTCGATGCGCAGCTTGGCGTCGAGGCTGGAGAGCGGCTCGTCCATGAGCAGCACTTCCGGCTCGGTCACGAGCGTTCGCGCCAGCGCCACGCGCTGGGCTTCGCCTCCGGAGCACTGGGCGGGTTTCTTGGAGAGCAGATGGGCTATCTTCATGGTACGGGCGACTGTCGAGACCCGCTCTCGCACCTGCGCGTCCGCCACCTTCTCCACGCGCAGACCGAAGGCGATGTTCTCGAAGACGCTCATGTGCGGAAACAGGGCGAGATCCTGAAACACCATGCCCAGGCCGCGATCCCCGGGGTCGAGGTGGTTCACCACGCGGTCGCCTATCGATATCGTGCCGCTCGTGGGCTCCTCGAACCCGGAGATCATGTTGAGCGTGGTGGTTTTTCCGCAGCCCGAGGGCCCGACCACCACCATGAACTCCCCGTCAATCACCTCGAGGTTGACGCCCGCGACCGCGGTGACGTTTTCGCCGAATTTCTTGACCAGGTCCCGAAGCGTGATGGATGCCACCGCGAACTTCCCCTTTGGAAATCGGATGCTCAAGCGAACATCGTCATCGAAAAACCAACGCGCGACGCCGCCAAATGCTTGTGCCCTGAACCCCGCATTATGTAGGGGTTCGCTCCCGTTTTCAAGTGCGCACATTTTTTCTTTTGTCGCGTATTATGCACGGCTGGCCATGATTTTTCAAATCTTAATCTCCGTTCGTCCATTCGTCCGTTTCGCAGGGCTGTCGGAGACCCGACGGCCTCCCCGCCGCTCCGCTATCCCGCTCCCCTGCCGGATGCGATCCGGAGACGGGCGCGGAGGTTCCCCGTTTTTTCCCCGTGGTTGAATTTGCGGGAGCAATTCATTATGAGGACAAAGTATCGTTCGGATGGACGGGGCACCCTCGGGCGGAGTGCGGGAGAGAGGAAGTTGGCCCAAAGAATTCTCGTTGTGGAAGATGAGTCCGACATTCGCGAGCTGCTGCTCTACAACCTCGACGCGGAGGGGTTCGACGCGGTGGGCGCGTCCGACGGGGAGGAGGCCTTGCGGGCACTCCAGGGGGAGTCGATTCATCTGGTGATTCTGGATCTGATGTTGCCCGACATGTCCGGCCTGGAGATTTGCCGCTATATCCGGCGCGCCTCCTCCCTGGATCGCCTGGCCGTCATCATGCTGACCGCCAAGGGCGAGGAGGTGGACCGCATCGTCGGCTTCGAGCTGGGGGCGGACGATTACGTGACCAAGCCCTTCAACATCCGGGAGGTGATCCTGCGGGTGAAGGCCGTGCTCGCGCGCTCCGGGGCGTCGGCGGAGGCGGCGGGCAGGGCACTCCGGCGCGGTGCGCTCGCCATCGACCCCGCACAGCATGAGGCGACGGTGGACGGGCGCCCGATTCCCCTGACGGCGACGGAGTTCCGCCTTTTGCACCGCCTGGCGGCCCACCCCGGGCACGCCCGGAGTCGCGACGAATTGCTCGACATGATCTGGGGAGAGGACAAGTTCGTCACCCCGCGCACCGTGGACACGTATGTCCGCCGCCTCCGCGAGAAGCTCGGCCTGGCGGGGGAGATGATAGAGACGCTGCGGGGCGTGGGATACCGGTTCCGGAAAATGTCCGAAGAATAGCCCTCCCCGACGCTTGGGGGGAAACGCGGCGCATGCGCAGGTCCTTCTACAAGAAGCTGACGTCGAGCTACCTGGTGGTCATCACCCTGGTGTTCGCGGCGGGGATCGTCTACGTCCATTTCGGCCTCTCCGCGCAGTTGATGGAACAGGCGAAGGAGAACCTCGCCCGCAACGCCCGCCTCGTCCGTCGCCAGCTGGTCGCGCTGCCTTCGGCGGGTTTCGGGAGCCATCCGATGGATGGACTCGCCGATGAGATCGGCCGCGCACTCGGCGTGCGGGTGACGGTCATCTCTGCCGAGGGGCGCCTGCTCGGGGATTCCGCCCTCGCCCTCGAGGGGTTCGGGGAGGCCGGGAGCTACGCCGCCCGGCCCGAAGTCGTCGCGGCCCGGGCGCGGGGGATGGGCGCGCGCATCCGGCACAGCCGGACGGTCGGCAGGGACCTGCTCTACCTCGCCCTTCCGATAGAGGGGGGGCCCGGTTTCCGGGGGCGTGGTGCGCCTGGCGATGGATCTCCGGGAAATCGAGGGCGCGATCGGCAAGATGCGGGGCCTCCTCCTCGTGGCCGGAGCGTTCGCGTTCCTGCTCGCCATAGCGGTCAGCTTCGGGGCGGGCGCGATCGTGCGGCGGGAGTTCGCCGACATCTACGGCGCCGTGGAGAAAATCTCCGGGGGCGACTTCAGCCATCGGATCGCCTCCCGGCGCACCGACGAGTTGGGAGCGCTCGCACGGACGATGGACAGGCTCGCCTCGGAGGTGGAGGCCCGCCTCAACGAACTGCGCTACGAGCGCGACCGCCTCGAGGCGATCCTGGAGGGGATGACCGAGGGCGTCATGGTCACGGACGCCGCCGGAGACATCCTCCTCGTGAACTCCGCGTTCCGGGATTTCTTCCCCTCGCTCCCGCGCCTGGAGGATGGCGCGCCCATCCCCCTGGAGGCCGTGCGCTCCACCGAGGTGCAGGAGGCGGTGCGGGAGATGCTCTCGCGCCCGGCGGCTCGGATGGAGCGGGAGGTGGAAGTTCTCCCCGCCCGCGCGCTGACCCTGCACGCCAAGCGGCAGCGGGCGGAAAATGAATCGGGCCTGGTGCTTGTGTTTCACGACATCACGGAGATCAAGCGACTCGCCGGAGTCCGGCGGGAGTTCACCTCGAACGTCTCCCACGAGTTGCGCACGCCTTTGACGGCGATACAGTGGGCGTCCGAGACGCTTCAGGGCGCCGCGTCGGCGGACCCGGAGGCGACGCGCCGGTTCGCCTCGACCATCACCCGCCACGCCCGCCGCCTCTCGTCCCTGGTGGAGGACCTCCTGGAGCTGGGCAAGATAGAGTCGAAAGAAGAGCACGTTCAGCCCGAGAGGGCCTCCCTGCGCGGGGCGATGGACGCCGCCGCGCATACCCTGGCGCCCATCGTCGAGCAGAGGGGCGTTCGCCTGGAGGAGGCGTTTGCCGGGGAGGCGGATCAGGTTTGGGCGGACCCGGCGGCACTGGAGAGGATTCTGATCAACCTGGCGGAGAACGCCGTGCACTACAGCCCCGAGGGGGGCGAAATCAAGGTTTCCGCCCATCGGCGCGCGGATGGATTCGTCGAGGTTTCGGTGGCCGACTGCGGAGAGGGAATCCCCCCCGAGCACCTTCCACGTATATTCGAGCGATTCTACCGGGTGGATTCGGCCCGCTCCCGGCAGAACGGGGGCACCGGCCTCGGACTCTCCATCGTGAAGCATCTTGTGCAGGAGATGGGCGGGGACGTGTGGGTCGAGAGCGCGCCGGGCCGGGGCGCCACCTTCCGCTTCACCATCCCCTCTCCTCCCTCTGGTTTCGCCGAAAAATCACGGAATTGACACCCTTTTGCCACATTTCTCCCCGCCGGTTCCCCTATAGTTCCCGCGCCTGGAGACGAATCGCTGAGGAGAGTGCTTACACTCATGGCCGCTCGATGCGGCCGCCAAGCAGGCGAAGCCGTTCTTCGGGCGCTGGCGATTGTGCAGGGGAAGGGTGTTGCGGCAAGTGCGCTGTTTTGGCGCGCAGAGAATGTCAAAGGCAACAAAGGCAAGAGAATGTAGCACCAAGGTTCTTCGGTTTTCCTGTAGGCTTTGGCCCGTCGATTAAGGAGATGAGAGATGTCCGCAGCAAGCAGGTGTTCGAGAGTTTGGGGCTTTGCCCTCGCCGCCGTGATTGGCTTCGCCCTCGTTGCGCAGCCCGCCGGTGCCGCCCTGGTGGTGGACCCGAAATTGCCCGTCTACAAGGCGACCAGCGGCGTTTCCGGCAACGTGAAATCCGTGGGTTCGGATACGCTGAACAACCTGATGACGCTTTGGGCCGAGGGGTTCAAGCGCGCCTATCCGGACGTGAAGATCGAGATAGAGGGGAAAGGCTCCTCCACGGCGCCTCCCGCCCTCATCGCCGGAACCTCCAACTTCGGCCCGATGTCCCGCGCCATGAAGTCCAAGGAAGTGGACGCTTTTGAGGAAAGGTTCGGCTACAAGCCCGGCGTCATCCGCGTCGCCGTGGACGCCCTGGCCGTTTTCACGAACAAGGACAACCCCCTCGAGTGCCTGAGCCTCCAGCAGGTGGACGCCATCTTCTCCAAGACCCGCAAGGGCGGCGTGAGGGAGAGCGTCGACACCTGGGGGCAGGCCGGCCTCTCGGGCGCGTGGGCGAGCAAGCCGATTTCCGTCTACGGCCGCAACTCGGCCTCCGGCACCTACGGCTACTTCAAGAAGGTGGCGCTCTTCAAGGGCGACTTCAAGGACTCCGTCAAGGAGCAGCCCGGCTCCTCGGCGGTGGTGCAGGGCGTGGCGTCCGACAAGTTCGCCATTGGCTACTCCGGCATCGGCTACAAAACCGCGGACGTCATCGCGCTGCCGATCTCCCAGAAGACGGGCGCCAGGTGCTACAATCCCGTGGCGAAGGAAGCCTATTCCGGCAACTACCCGATTGCGCGCTTCCTCTACATCTACGTCAACAAGAACCCGAACCGGGCACTCGACCCCCTGCGCGCCCAGTTCGTGAAATACATCTTCTCCCAGGCCGGTCAGCAGGCCGTCATCAAGGCGGGCTTCTTCCCCGTGAACGCCGCCATCGCCGAGCGGGACCTGGGCGCCCTTGGCCTCGGGCTGGGAAGCAACTAGGAAAGAAGAGGGATTTTCTTCTCGCAACCTCCAGCAGCGGCGGGGACGAGGGGGGCCGACTCGTCGTCCCCCCGCCGCTTTCTTGACTGGACGAGGAGGGACATGAGCGACCGCCCGGTTTCAGACGCAGACGACGCGAGCCAGGAGAGGCGCCGGCGCAGGAGGAGGGAGTTGAGCACGAGGCGCTCCGTCCGGCTCATGGACAAGGTCGTCGGCAAGGTGATCACCGTCGGCGGGCTGTTCGTGATTCTGGCCGTCCTGGGAATCATGGCGTTCCTCGTGGCCGTGGCGCTTCCGCTGTTCGCCGGAGAGAAGCTGCTCTACGCGACCTCCTTCCAGATCCCCCCTCCCCCGGGCGCTCTCCTCAGCGTGGAGGTGGACGAATACAACAGCGTGGCCGTCCTGGTTTCCGCAGACGGCACCCTGACCCCCGTCCATGCGTCTACGGGAAAACCGCTCCAGCCCTGGAAACTGGATTTCGGGGGGGCGCGCGCGACCGCCTTCGCGCGAACGCTCAAGGGAGGGAACGTCGCCTTCGGCTTCGCCGACGGAACGGTGCGCTTCGGGAAAATCCGTTTTCGCACGCAGGTGCTGCCCCCCGGGGGGGCGCCCGGCGGTCTCGCCAGAATCGACGAGCGGGATTCTACCGACGGCCGGTCTGTTTTTTCCAGGATTCCGGGCGCGCAGGTCCGAAAAATTTGGGTGGAGGCGCAAATCAGGGAGCCCCAGCAGGTGGCGCCGCGGGGAGTCCCCATCGCCAACCTCGACTACAAGGTGGGGGGGACGCCGGAGCGCCCGAGCATCTCCTTCGCCACGGTGGACGCGCAGGGCGTGGCGCGCCTGAGCTTGACGCAGACCAAAGTCAACCTCCTGACGGGCCTGTCCGCCTCATCGGTGATGAGCGTGGCGCTCCCCGATTTGCCCCGCCGGGCGCGCGTCCTGGGAATCCTCCTCACGGAGAAGGCCGACGCGGTCTACATCGGCGTCGAAAGCGGGGTTCTCCTGCGCTACGACGCGAGAAATTTCGACGCCGTCTCCCTCGTGGAGAAGCAGGACCTCCTGCCCGCCGGCGAGAGATTGACCTCGTTCGATTTCCTCATCGGCGAGGAGGCCGTCGTCGCCGGAGGCTCCCGGGGTTCCCTCAACGTCTTTTTCCGCACCCGCCGGCCCGGGGCGACGACGCCGGACGGCCAGGTGATGGTGCGCGCCCACGAACTCGACGGGCACGCCGGGCGCGTTTCGGGTTTTTCCGCCTCCCAGAGGAGCCGGATGTTCGTCACCATGGATTCCGGCGGAGGCGTTTGGCTGCGCCACTCCACGAGCGAGGCGACCCTCTTGCGGTTTCGGGTGAAGGGCATGGGGGACGCCAGGCGCTTCGTCCGCCTCGCTCCCCGCGATGACGCGGTCGTCGCGGCGGATCAGACCGGCGCGGTGAATTTCTGGAGAATCTCGGCCGAGCACCCGGAGACGACCTGGCGGACCTTGTTCGGCAAGGTTTGGTACGAGGGCTACCCGAAGCCGGAATACACCTGGCAATCCTCCTCGGGAGACGATGCGTTCGAGGAGAAAATATCGCTCATCCCCCTGATATTCGGAACCATCAAGGGGACGGTCTATTCCCTGCTCTTCGCGATACCCATCGCGGTGCTGGGCGCCATTTTTACCTCCGAGTTCATCGGCCCGGAAATTCGCTCCGCCGTGAAGCCCGCCATGGAGATGATGGCCTCGCTCCCCTCGGTGGTGCTCGGCTTCGTGGCCGCCCTGATTCTGGCGCCCATCGTGGAAACGTGGATTGCGGCGGTGCTCCTCACGTTCATGCTCATCCCCTTTCTTTTGCTGCTCTCGGCCTATCTCTGGCAGTTGATGCCGCCCCGCATCTCCCTGCCGTTGTCGGGATTTCCCAAAGTTGCCCTGCTTTTCGCGGTCATCATTCTTGGCGCGCTGCTCGGCTACCGGCTCGGGCCGGGGTTTGAGAGATTTTTCTTTGGCGGCGACTTCAAGGCCTGGACCAACGGGAACGTCGGGCTGGCGACGCCGATGCTGTTCTTCATCTTCCTGCCACTGTCGTTTCTGGGCGTCGCCCTCGCCGCCGAGCGGCTTTTCGGGGTCGGGTGGAGGCGGAGGGCCCGGCGGATGCCGCACGCGCGGGCCGCCTCCCTCGAGCTCCTCCGCTGGGGCGGGACGCTGGTCGCCGCCGCCCTGCTGAGCTGGGCGACGGCGGCGGTGCTCGCGACGCTCGGCTTCGACGCGCGCGGCGGCGTCATCGACACCTACGTCCAGCGCAACTCCCTCGTCGTGGGCTTCGCGATGGGCTTCGCGGTCATTCCCATCATCTACACCATCGCCGAGGACGCGCTCAATTCCGTTCCGGCCCACCTCCGGGCGGCGAGCCTCGCCTGCGGCGCGACGCCGTGGCAGACGGCGCTTTGGGTCATCCTGCCCACCGCCGCCAGCGGGATTTTCGCCGCCGTGATGATCGGGATGGGGCGCGCGGTGGGCGAAACCATGATCGTCGTCATGGCGGCGGGCAACACGCCGGTTCTGGACTGGAACGTCTTCTCCGGCCTGCGGGCGCTTTCGGCGAACATCGCCGTGGAGCTTCCCGAGGCCGTCAAGGACGGGACGCTCTACCGCGTGCTGTTCCTCGCGGCGCTCGTCCTGTTCGCGATGACGTTTGTCGTCAACACGGTGGCGGAGGTGGTGCGGCTCCGTTTCCGGAAGCGCGCCGCGCAGCTGTGAGGGACGGATGAAGGCGAAAAAACCCAAAAAGCCCAAAAAACCGAAGGGTGCTCCCAAGGCGCGGGCTCCGGTGCGGAAGGCGGAGTCGGAGAACCACGACGCGGGCACTCTCCCGGAGAAGCGGGGCGCCGGGGGAGAGAAAAGCCCCCCCGGGCGCGGCCTCGGGATGGCGCTGGACTTCCAGGCCAGGGGCGAGCCCCTCATCTGGATCATGGGCGGTGCGCTCGCCCTCGGCGTCCTGATGATCGCGGGCTTCCTCGCGCTGGTTCTCTGGAACGGCATCGTGACGTTCTACCCGGGCCCGGTGCGGGTGCTCACGCTCAAAAGCGGCGAGCGCATCGCCGGGGAGCCGTTTCGATCGGAGCGCTTCCGTCCCTCTCCCGAGCAGTGGAAGGGTCTCGACGCGCCGTCTCGACGCGCCGTCCGGGCGGCCGGCGGATTCGCGGTCCGCACGCTCTATCGGATCGGGAATTTCGACATCTACAACGAGGACTTCAAGTGGGCGAGCGAGCACCACGTCGCCCGGGCCGAGACGCCGCCCGGCATCTTCTTCGTCGAACGGAGGGAGTGGGGGCCGTTCATCGGCTTCATCCAGACCCTGCAGGTCGACGGCCGCAGCATCCCGGGGGAGAACGTCTCCCTGGCCGAATTGTCCGCCGCCCACGCCCGGGCGCTCGGGCGCAGGAGCGAAATCCGCTCCATCGAGGCGGACGAGATAGGCGCCATCAACTACTACATCGAGAAGGAGCGGCTCGCCCTGCGCCGCACGGCGCTGGACCACGGGAAGGACAGCGAGGCGTACCGCGCCGAGAAGGAGAGGTTCGACCGGCGGACGCGGGAGATGCGGGGCGGGTTCTCCGCGCTGAAAAGGAGAATCGCCTCGATCAACGCGGAGGATGAGAAGCACACGATCACCCTCCGGGAGGTCGGCGGCCGCGAGAAGAACATACGGCTCTCCGAGGTGGTGCGCATCTATCCGGCGAATCGCCTTTCATTCCCGGGCAAGATGGGCGTCTACCTCTCCCGCTGGGCGGAGTTCCTGACGGACGACCCGCGCGAGGCGAACACCGAGGGCGGCGTTCTGCCGGCGATATTCGGCACCGTCATGATGACGCTGCTCATGGTGGTCTTCGTCGCCCCCTTCGGCGTCATCACGGCCCTCTACCTGCGCGAATACGCCCGGCAGGGGACGCTGGTCTCCGTCGTGCGCATCTGCGTGAACAACCTGGCCGGGGTGCCTTCCATCGTCTACGGCGTGTTCGGCCTCGGGTTCTTCGCCTACACCGTCGGCGTCAGAATCGACCAGCTGTTTTATCCGGAGCGCCTCCCCAACCCGACGTTCGGGACGGGGGGGCTGCTGTGGGCGTCCCTGACGCTGGCGCTCCTCACCGTTCCCGTCGTCATCGTGGCGACCGAGGAGGCGCTCGCGGCCGTTCCCCGCTCCATGCGGGAGGGCTCCCTCGCCTGCGGTGCCTCGAAGTGGCAGACCATCCGGAACATCGTCCTGCCCCAGGCCATGCCGGGCATCATGACCGGCCTGATTCTCGCGATGGCGCGCGGTGCGGGCGAGGTGGCACCCCTCATGCTCGTGGGGGTGGTGAAGCTGGCGCCCGAGCTTCCCTTCGACGGCTTCTTTCCGTTCCTCCACCCGGAGAGGAGCTTCATGCACCTGGGCTTCCACATTTACGACGTGGGATTCCAGTCCCGCAACTCGGAGGCCGGAAAACCGATGGTGTTCGTCACGACGCTTCTGTTGATAGCGATCATCGCCTTCATGAACGCTTCCGCCATCATGATCCGCAACCGCCTTCGCCGGAAGTTTGTGGAAGGCCAATTTTAAAATGAAACGAATGGAGGCGCATGGAAATGCCGTCCACCGCGGCCACGACCGATTCGCAGACGGAGTTTGAGTCCACGGCCTATCATCCCGTTGAAAGCGGGAGGGGCAGCGTCATCGACATCGAGAGATTCAGCCTCTGGTATGGCGAGAAGCAGGCGCTGTTCGGCGCCGACATGAAAATCGAGAAGGAGCTGGTCACCGCCCTCATCGGCCCTTCCGGCTGCGGGAAATCCACGCTTCTGCGCGCGCTGAACCGCATGAACGACCTGATAGACGGCATTCGCATCGAGGGAAAAATATCGATTGAGGGGAGCGAGATTCACGATCCGCGCGTCGAGGTGACCGAGCTGCGAAAGCGCCTCGGCATGGTCTTCCAGAAGCCCAACCCCTTCCCGATGTCCGTATTCGAAAACGTCGTCTATCCCCTGCGGGTGGACGGCGTCCGCGACAAGCGGGAGCTGGAGGAAACCTGCGAGCGCGCCCTTCGGGACGCGGCGCTCTGGGACGAGGTGTCGGACCGCCTCCAGGACAACGCGCTCGGCCTGTCCGGCGGCCAGCAGCAGCGCCTGTGCATCGCGCGGGCGATCGCCTCCGAGCCCGAGATCATCCTCATGGACGAGCCCTGCTCGGCGCTCGACCCGATCGCCACGGCCCGGATCGAGGATTTGATCGCGCAGCTCAAGGAGCATTTCTCCATCGTCATCGTGACGCACAACATGCAGCAGGCCGCCCGCGTGTCGGACAACACGGCTTTTATGTTCCTGGGGCGACTGATCGAATACGGGGATACGAAAAAGATTTTCATGAACCCCATGCACGTTCGGACCTCCGACTACATCACGGGGAGATTCGGCTAGGCGGCTGGGAGGAGACTGACATGGCCCTGGCGAGCGGAAGAACGCACACGAGTTCGGAATTTGAAAGCGAGCTGCAGGAGCTGCGGCGCCTTCTCCTGGAGCTGGGCGCCAAGGTGGAGATGATGATGGCGAAGAGCGTCGAGAGCCTCACCCGGCGAGACTCCCACATCGCCCGGGGCGTCATCGAGGAGGACCAGGACGTCAACACGCTGGAGATGGACGTGAACGACCTTTGCGTGCAGATGGTGGCGCTGCGGCAGCCGACGGCCGTGGACCTGCGCTTTATCACGACGGGCCTGAAAATCGCCTCGGACCTCGAACGGGTGGGCGACCTCGCCGTCAACGTGTGTGAACGGGCACTGGAGCTGAACGAGGAGCCTCCCCTCAAGCCCTATATCGAACTTCCGCGGATGGCCCACGCCTCCAGCCAGATGCTGCGCGAGAGTCTGGACAGCTTCATCAAGGAAGACGTGGGGCTGGCGCGGAAGGTCATCGCCAGCGACGACGAGGTGGACGACATGAACGAGGAGTTGTTCCGCGAGCTGCTGACCTATATGTTCGACAACCCGCGCAACATCAGCCGGGCGACCCGCCTGACGTTCATCTCGAAATACATGGAGCGCATCGCCGATCACGCGACGAACATCGCGGAGGCCGTCATCTTCATGGTGGAGGGCCGCAACCCGAGGCGAAGCCCCGGGTAGTTTTTCCGGATGCGCCCCTCTGCGTCTCCGCGCCTCACCGGCGGGCCCCGGGGGGAGGCGCGCCCCGCTGCCCCCGCCTCCCCCGGCGCGCCGTTGCCGCGGACGGGCGGAAGCCGGGTGAAGAGGCGCCCGGATTCGGGCTACAATGCCGCCGCCGCCCGCACCTTTTCGTTTTCCGGAGCTAAGGCGTCCATGAACCCAGCAGAGCGCGTCCGGGAGGTCGACCCCATATCTCTCGAGGTGATGAACGAGTCCTTCGTAGCCGTCGTGCGGGAGATGCGGGCGAACATGGCGCGGACGGCGTATTCGTCCATCATTTACGAGGGCCGCGATTTCTCGTGCGTGCTCGTGGATGGCGAGGGCCAGCTCGTCGCCATGGCGGAGGACAACCCCGTCCACATTTTTCCCGTGCCGATGGAAGTGGGGCAGATGCGCGCGCGCTTTGGCGGGGACATTCGCCCCGGCGACGTGTTCCTGCATAACGACCCCTACACCGGGGGAACGCACCTGAACGACGTGGCGATGATCTCGCCGCTGTTTCATGGCGCGAAACTGGCCATCTACCCCGTCGTTCGCGCGCATTGGGGCGATGTGGGCGGGACGACTCCGGGAAGCATATCCGGGAAAAACACCGAGATTCTCCACGATGGCATCCGCATCCCCATATTGCGCATCATCGAAGGGGGGAGGATGAACCAGGGAGTTCTCGATCTCCTCCTCCACAACATGCGGGTTCCCGAGGAGAGGCGGGGAGATTTCTTCGCCATGCTGGCCACGTGCCACACGGCCCACAAGCGGCTGGAGGAGCTGGCGACAAAATACGGCTGGGGCGCCCTGCTCGCCGCGAAGGCTCGCCTGCTGGATCGGTCCGAGGCCTCCATGCGGCGCAGGATCGCCGCCCTGCCCGAGGCGGAATCCGTCTACGAGCATTTCATGGACCACGACGGCCACTCGCTCGAGCCGATACGAATCCGAGTGCGGGTCGGGAAATCCGGCGACGGCCTGGCGATCGATTTTCGGGGAACCAGCCCCCAGACGAGGGGGGCGTACAACGTCGGGCCGGCGATGGCACCATCCGCCGCCTTCAGCGTCGTCAAATCGCTCCTCGACCCGAAGGGCGCGGTCAACCAGGGGGCTTTTCGGCCGCTCGCCATCCGGGCCGAGCCCGGCTCCCTGCTCTCGGCCCGGCATCCGGCGAGTTGTGCGGGCTCCATGGAGGTGAGCCACGCCGTGGTGTCCGCCCTCATCGGCGCCGTCGCCCCCCTTGCGTCGGGTGCCGTCACGGGCGATTTGAAGGGCACCTCCAATCACGTCTACATCGGCGGGAACGACCCTCGGCGGAGCGGGAAGCCCTTTTTGTTTTACGAGTTTCCGGCGGGCGGCACGGGGGGATTCGAGGAGCACGACGGCAACAACGCCACCCGGAATTTCACCGAGGGGGATTTCGCTTCGATTCAATCCGTCGAGGTCATAGAGCAGAGCCAGCCCCTGCGGATACGGAGCCTCTCCTTGCGCGCGGATTCGGGCGGCCCCGGAGCCCGCCGGGGCGGGCTGGGCTTGCGGCGCGAGGTGGAGGTGCTGGCGGATGGCGCGCTCCTGTCGATCTCCTCGGACAAGAACGTCATCCCCCCGTTCGGGATATTCGGAGGCGCGCCGGGCGCGCCCAACCGGTTTTTCGTCGAAAGAGGCGCCCAAACCCTGATGCCCTCCGCAACGCCCGGCAAGGCGGCGGGCTTTCCGCTCCGCAGGGGCGACGTGGTCGTCATGGAGACCGCAGGCGGCGGCGGGTTCGGGGATCCCCTCGAGCGGGCGGGCGCATCGGTTCTGGCCGACGTGAGAGCGGGTTACGTTACGGAGAGAGGGGCGCGGAGGGATTACGCCGTCTTCATTCGGGAGGAGGCCGTGGACGAGGAGAAAACGGGCGCGCGCCGGGAGGCCGTCCGCGCGGCAAGGCGCGCGCTGGCGGTTGTTCCCAGGGAGGAAGAACCTCCGGGAGACGCCCGCCGCCGGTGCCATGTGCACCCGGCGACGCTCGCCCGCTGGAACCTGCGCCCGGGAGATTTGGTGGAGTTGTGCGGCAAATGGCGGGTTCCCCTCCGCGCCTGGGTCGAGGCGGACGAGGCGTTGCCCGAGTGCGCGATAGGCCTGGATGCGGTGGGGGCGGCCATCCTCTCCGCCGGGGAGGGCGATGAAATCTCCCTCTCCCCGCTGGGAGGGCGGGCGCTTCGATGAGGGTTCCGGCACTCTGCGTTCTCGCAGCGGGATGTTTCGGGAGATGACTTTTGGGGAGTGGCCGGTCCATTGCGCCTCGTCGGGATAGACACCGGAGGAACGTTTACCGACCTCGTTTTCTACGATGAGAACGAGATGCGGATGGAGGTTTCCAAGATTCCCACCATTCGCGGGAAAGAGGATGAGGTCTTTCTCCGGGCGGTAGAGGGCCTGGACGTCTCCTCGATTGGCAGGATCACGCACGGCACCACCGTCGGCACCAACGCGATACTGGAGGGGGCGGGGGCGCGCACCGCGGTTCTGACGACGCGGGGCTTCCGCGACGTCCTGGAGATCGGCCGAACGCAGCGTCTCGTCCCCCACAGCCTGTTTGACGCGAAATTCGTTCGCCCCCGGCCCATCGTCCCCCGCGAGATGCGGTTCGAGGTGGCCGAGCGCACCCTGGCCGATGGCCGCGTGGAGGCCGGCGCGGAGGAGGCGGACGTCGGGCGGCAGGCTGCGCGCCTCCGGCGGCTCGGGGTGGAATCCGTCGCCATCTGCTATCTGAACGCCTATGCCAACGGGGAGAACGAGAGGCGGACGGCGGCGCATCTGCGGAAGGTGGCCCCGGACGTGTATCTCTCCCTGTCGCACGAGGTCGTGCCGGAGTATCGCGAGTTCGAGCGCTTCTCGACGACGGCGCTGAACGCCTATCTCGGCCCCTGCGTCAGGAGCTATCTCGGCCGTCTGGAGGCCGCGCTTCGGGAGCGGGGGTGCCGCGCCTCCATCTTCATCATGGCTTCGGGCGGCGGGATGCTGGACGCCTCGGATGCGGCGCGCTTTCCCGTGCAGACGATCCTCTCGGGCCCGGCGGGCGGCGTCGTGGGCGGCGTCTCCATCGCCCATGCGTTGCGTCTGGAGCATCTCATCACCTATGACATGGGCGGCACGAGCACGGACGTATGCCTGGTGCGGGATCGCCAGCCCGTCATCAGCAGGGACAACGCGATCGGCGCGCACCCCCTCAAGACGTCGCAGCTCCACATCAACACCGTGGGCGCCGGCGGGGGGAGCATCGCCTGGTGCGACGAGGATGGCGCGCTTCACATCGGGCCCCAAAGCGCCGGTTCCCGGCCCGGCCCCGCCTGCTACGGGTTCGGCGGCGAGGAGCCGACGGTGACGGACGCGAACGTGGTCCTCTCCCGCATCGGCCCCCGCAGCCTCCTCGCCGGGGGCTTGCGGCTGCATCCCGGGAGGGCGGAGCGCGCCCTGCGCGCACTGGCCGGCCGGCTGGGGGTGGACGACGCGGCGGAGATGGCGCGCGGGGTCATCGAGGTGGCCGTGACGAAAATGGTGAGCTCCATCCGGGAAATTTCCATCGAGCGCGGGTTCGACCCGAGGGAACACGCCCTGCTCGCCTACGGGGGGGCGGGGCCGCTGCACGCCGCCCTCATCGCGGGGGAGTTGGCCATCGCCCGCGTGGTCGTGCCCCGGTTTCCGGGGAATTTTTCGGCCGTAGGCCTTCTGATGGCGGACGTCGTGCAGGAGGATGTCGAGACGCATTTCGTCGCACTGGAAGATGCGGATGAATCCGCCCTCGAGCGCGTCTTCGAGAAACTGAAGGCGCCTTGCGCAGGCCGCCTGCGCGCGGCCGGGCTGCGCGAGGTTCGCGGACTCCGCTACGCGGACGTGCGCTATGCCGGACAGGCGTTCGAGCTGACGATTCCCGTTCCGGAAGCCGGCGGCTGGCTGGATGCGTTGGCGGGGGAGTTTCACGCTCGATACGAGGGGCGCTACGGACATTCCCACCCGGAGAGTCCTCTGGAGATCGTCAGCCTGCGGGTGCGCGTCCTGGGGGTGGTGAAAAAATGGAACTGGATGGAATCCGCGGAACCGACGGGGGGGCTGGACGATGCGCTGGTGGAGCGGAGGACGATCGTTTTCGGGGAGAGCGTCCCGGATTGCCCCGTCTACCGTCGGGACGCCCTGCCGGTCGGCGCGCAAGTCCGCGGGCCGACGATCGTCGAGGAGTACGGATCGAACACCCTGGTGCCGCCCGGCTGGGCGGCGAGGCGGGACGCGCAGGGGCACCTGCACTTGCGCGCGCCGGGCTGACGGAGCCGTGAGGACATCTCTGGGGGAAGCGGTGCAGTATGGATGCGGCCACGCGGAGCGCGGCCGGGCGCGAGGCGCTTCATCTTCACAGGCGGCGGCGCCCGCCGATTGATGATAAGGAGGCGGAGCATATGACGAGGTTGGCGGAAGAACTCCTGCCCGCCGTGAAAAACGATGCCGGCTGAGACGAGCGGGCACGTGGACACGTTCGCGCGCGACAGCCTGCCGCCCGAGTCCGCGTGGCCGGAGATGGACTATGGCGTCCTGCCGGCGCTGGCGGCCTATCCCCCCCGCATGAACGCCGCCGCGGCGCTCATCGACGCGATGGGCGAGGGCGCACAGGGTGCGCGGCCCGCGATTTACTTTGGCGAGACGACCTGGACCTATCGCGAACTGCGGGAGAACGCCAACCGGATCGCCTCGGTGATGCGCGAGCGGTTGGGCCTCGTCCCCGGCGGCCGGGTGCTGCTTCGCGCATCGAACCACCCGATGCTCGTGGCCGCGTGCCTGGGGATTTTGAAGGCGGGCGGCATCGTGGTGCCGACCATGCCGGTCATGCGCGAGCGGGAGCTGGCGTATGTGCTGGAGAAAGCCCGCATCGAGTTTGCGGTTTGCGACGCTCGATTGCGCGCGGACCTCCTCCGCGCGCAGCGATCCGCGCAGTCGCTCCGCAGCGTCGTCTGCTTCGGCGACGACGCCCCCGACGGCCTGGAGGCGTTGATGGCCGGGGCGGCGGCGCGGTATCCGAACGCGGATACGTCCGCCGATGACGTCGCGCTGATCGGCTTCACGTCGGGCTCCACGGGAACGCCCAAGGGCACGGTGCATTTTCACCGGGATTTGCTGGCCGCCGCGGATACGTTTCCGAGGCATCTGCTCGGCCTGGCGCCCGGGGACGTCGTTTGCGGCAGCCCGCAGATCGCTTTCCTGTATGGGTTTTGCGCCTTCATCACGGACCCCTTGCGATTCGGCAGCTCCGTGGTTCTGCTCGAGCGGGGAACTCCAGGGGCGCTGCTGGAGGCCATCGAGCGCTACGGGGCGACGGTGTGCTTCAGCACGCCCTCCGGCTATCAGCAGATGCTCGACGTCGCCGCCGGGTGCGACCTGCGCAGCCTGCGCGCCTGCGTGGCGGGGGGAGAGCCCCTGCCCCCCTCCGTGCTGGCCGGGTGGCGGGAGAGGACGGGCGTGGAGATCGTCAACGGGCTGGGGGTCTCCGAGCTGCTGCACATATTCGTCTCGGCCGCGGGCGGGGACGTCCGCCCCGCAAAGATCGGCCGCGCGGTGCCCGGCTACCGGGTCCGCGTCGTGAACGACGCGATGGAGGACGCCCCGCCGGGCGAGGTGGGGCAGCTGATCGTGAAGGGCCCCACCGGGTGCCGGTATCTGGACGACCCGGACCGGCAGAGGGGGTACGTGCGCGACGGATGGAACATGACGGGAGACCTCTGCCGCGCGGATGCGGACGGGTATATCTCCTTCGAGGCGCGCACCGACGACATGATCAACACCGGAGGATACAACGTGTCCGGGCTGGAGGTGGAGGCCGTGCTGCTCGAACACCCGATGGTGCGCGCGTGCGCGGTGGTCGGCTCGCCGAATCCCGAGCGCGGAGAAATCGTGAAGGCGTTTGTCGTCTTGGCCGAGTCCCCGGCGGCTGACGCCCCGGCGGGAGGGGAGGCCGCGCTCGCCGAGGCGCTTCAGGATTTCGTGAGGGCGCAGCTGGCACCCTACAAGTACCCCAGAGCTGTCGAGTTCGTCGAAAGCCTCCCGCTCACGCCCACGGGCAAGATACAACGGGGGGCGCTCAGGAAGCGGGAGGCGGAGCGCGCAGCCGGCATCCCTCCCTCCGCGTGAGATTCCCCATGATGAGAGCAGCATCGCCATTGACCTTTGGCTGGTTTTGTATATAATTCTCCCCATTCATCCAGGCAAACGGAGAAGGAGCTTCCGGCTTCGTCGAACTTCCCATAGATGGAGGAGGGCGCGAGAACCCCTGATTTCCCAGATGCGACTCAGGTGCGTCCCGCCGGCGGGACGCTGGAACGTCCATGAACGCGCCGCGAACCCTGCGGCCAGAGGGGAGGCTGGAATCATGGATCACAGGGTGCATGTTCGGGATGGCATCTCCAACAACAACAAACTGACCTGGGCGGTACTGCTGGGGGTGGCGCTCGTCTTCGCGTCCGCCGCCCGTCCGGAGGCGGCCGTCAAGCGGGTCATCATCACCCAGGCGGTCGAGAGCCTCGCCTTCGTCAGCAACTACGTGGCGCGCGCGAACGGCTATTTCGCCGACGAGGGTCTGGCCGTCGAGGTCATCTCCACCCGGGGCGGCGGGCCGGACATCAAGGCCAACCTCGCCGGCAAGGCGGAGTTCTCCGTCGCGGCGGGCACCTACCAGATCAACGCCGTCAAGGCGGGCGGGCGCCTCGTGGCGGTGATGAGCTGCCTGAACCGCAGCATCGTCAACTCCGCCATCCGCAAGGACGTCGCCGAGAAGCTCGGCATCACCGCCAAGACCCCCTACAAGGAGAAGCTCCGGAAGATGAAGGGCCTCACCGTCGGCGCCACGCGCCCGGGCGCGCTGACCTACAACCAGGGCGAATACTGGATTCGCCAGGCCGGCTACACCCCGCAGAAGGAGGTGAAGCTCATCGGCGCGGGCGCGGGGCCCGTGCTCATCGCCGCCCTGGAGCGGAACAAGATACAGATAGCGATCCAGACCATCCCCGTGCCGGAGACGGCGATTTTCCGCGGCAAGGCCATCCCCTTCATCACGAACTCGGCGGGCGAGGACCCGAAGATGGACCAGTTCATGATGGAGGTGCTGCTCGTGCGGCCCGACTACGCGAAGAAGAATCCCGATACCGTTCGCAAGGTCGTCCGGGCGCTTCTCAAGGCCAACAACTGGATCGCCAAGCACACCGCCGAGCAGATTCGCGAGAGAATCCAGATTTACTTCGCCAAGACGGACAAGCGCCTGCTGCGCACCAGCATCGCGGCGGTGAAGAAGGCCGTTTCGCTGGACGGAAAGGTCACCCAGCGCGCGGTGGACATCACCCAGAGCCTTCTCGTCGCGGCGGGCAAGCTCAAGAAGCCGTTCCCGAGAAGCGTCCTGGTGTCGGACGATTATCTGCCCCGCTAGGGGGACGGTGCCTTTTCACCTGGGAAAATCCGCCGGGGGCGGGGCCGCGCCGAGAGCCCGCGTCCCCGGCGATGGAGACTGACGTCCCGTGCCTCCCATCCTCTCGATTCAGCATCTTCGCAAGGAGTTCTTCTCCCGGGGCAACCGCGTTCTCGCCGTCGAGGACATGAGCCTCGACATCGAGGAGGGCGAGTTCGTCACCATCGTGGGGCCGAGCGGCTGCGGGAAGTCCACGCTCCTGAACTCCATCATCGGGCTCGTCCACCCCACCTCGGGAACCATCGCCTACCAGGGCCGGAACCTTCGGGGGATCAACGACGAGATCGGCTACGTGCCGCAGTCGGACTATCTCTACGCCTGGCGCACCTTGCTGAACAACGTCGCCTTCCCCCTCGAGGTGCGCGGCGTCGAGCAGAAGGTTCGCCACGCCAGGGCGCGCGACTACATCCAGCGCGTCGGGCTGGCCGGCTTCGAGGATCACTACCCCCACGAGCTGTCCGGCGGAATGCGCCAGCGGGCCAACATCATCCGGACCCTCATCTACGACCCCGAGGTCATCCTGATGGACGAGCCCTTCGGGCCGCTCGACGCCCAGACGCGGATCATCCTGCAGGATCAGCTCCTGCAGCTCTGGCGGGAGGCGCGCAAGACGGTCATTTTCATCACCCACGATCTCGTCGAGGCGATCGCCCTGGCCGACCGGGTCGTCGTCATGACGAGTCGGCCCGGCACCGTCCGGAGCGTCACCCGGGTGGACATCCCGCGCCCGCGCGACGTGTTCAGCATCCACGGCAAGGAGGCCTTCCGGCGGACCTACGATAAGCTGTGGAAGGAGCTGCGCGAGGAGGTGCGGCGCAGCGAGGAGTGGATGAAGGACGGGGCCGCCACCTAGCCTAGCCCGCGCGGGCGGAAGGGGGATTGTTGGCATGGCAGACACCACGGGGAAGCATCCGGACACAGGCGGGGCTCCCGCCCGGCGCGCCCTGCCCAAGTGGGGCGATTTTCTCCTGACCATCCCCCTGCCGGGCGTTCCCCAGCTCTGGCGGGGCAGCTACCTCAAGGGGTTCCTCCTGCTGACGCTCACGGCGGGCGGATACATGCTGTGCTCGGTTACGGGCATGTTCTTCCACGCCATCGCGCTCGTGGACGTCTCCCTGACGCGCGCGGGCCGCTTCATCAAGAGCCCGCGGCTGCGGATGTTCACCTACCGGGCCTTCTTCGCGGGCGGCTTTCTGGCCATGTGGGAGCTGAGCGCCTGGGAGGTCGGCCCCAAAAAATGGATTTGCGTGGACCCCTTCTGGTTCGGCTCGCCGCTGCGCGTCCTGGACTACATGGTGGAGATCACCCTCTCGGGCAGCATTTTCATCGACACCTGGACGACGATGTACGAGGCGTTCCTCGGCTACGCCATCGGCGCGGTTCTCGGAATCGCGCTGGGGTTCGTGCTGGCGCGGCTCGAGACGCTCGCCGAGATACTCGACCCCTTCATCGTCGCCGTGAACGGCATCCCGCGCGTGGCGATGGCGCCCATCCTGATCATCTGGTTCGGCATCGGGGTGGAGTCGAAGATCGTCCTCGCCGTCAGCCTGGTGCTCTTCCTGACCTTCATGAACACCTACGCGGGCCTCCGGGGGGTGGACCCGGCGCTCAAGAACCTCGCCCAGGTCATGGGTGCCAACGAGATGCAGGTTCTCTGGAAGGTCACGCTGCCCGCCGCGATGCCGTGGATACTGACGGGGCTCAAGATAGGCGTTCCGTTCGCCATCATCGGCGCCATCCTCGGCGAGTTCATGGCGGCGAGCCAGGGGCTGGGCTTCATGATTCAACACGCGAGCAACCTGTTCAACATCGCCGGCTCGTTCGCGGGGCTCATCCTGCTCATGTTCATCGTCCTCATCGCCAACGCCGCCGTGAACCGGCTGGAGCGCTACCTCCTCCGCTGGCGGCCCAAGCAGGAGGCCGCGGGCGAAAGCGCGACGGAACTCTACTAGTTTTATTAAACACATGGGCACATGGACGGGCCGCGCGCCTCGCGTGCGGGAAGATGGGAGATGCGCGGGCAGATGGGAGAGGAGAGAGGCCGCCGCCCGGGCTCCCCCTCCGGCGGGCGCCGATGGCGCGCGCAGGCATCACCGCCCCGCCGCAGAGACCCTTCGCGCCGCCCGGCCGTCCGGGGCGGTGCGGGAGAGATGGCGATGGATTTTTCCCCCGGAGTGTGCCATAAAGGGGGCTTTAAAGGCAGAGATCCGTTTCGTCATTTCTGAGGCTCGTATGGGCCGCAGAGTGCGTTTTCCCAACCGAGGAGGCAAGTCCATGAAAAAGCATCGCGTCTTGTGGTTTCTGCTGGCGGCCGTTTTCTCCGCCTCGTTCTCGCTGCAGCCCGCTTCGGCGGCCTGGCCCGAGAAGCCGATTCAGTTCATCATTCCCTTCGGCGCGGGCGGCGGCGCGGACATCGAGGGACGCCTCCTGGCCAAGGAGATGGCCAAAGCCCTCGGCGTTCCCGTGGTGGCCATCAACAAGCCGGGGGCGGGCGGGGCCGTCACCTACACCTTCCTGAAGAATTCCAAGCCCGACGGCTATACGGTGGCCTGGAACTCCACCTCCATCCTCACCTCCACGAACATCGGGAACGTGCCGTGGGACTACACCGCACTCGAGCACATCGGGCGGGTGCATTTCCAGCCCCTGGTCGTGGCGGTGAACGCCAAGTCGAAGTGGAAGACGGCGGCGGGCTTCGTGGCCGATTGCAAGAAAAAGCCGAACACGCTCAAAATCGGCCACGCGGGCACCGGCAGCACCACCCACCTGACGGCCGTCGTTTTCACGAGCATGTCGGGATGCAAGGCCATCCTCGTTCCCCTGGGCGTCAAGCGCCGCAACGCGGCGCTCCTGAGCGGCGAGGTCGACGCCATGGGGGCGCCCCTCACGGGGGCGATCCGTCTGGCGAAAGCGAACAAGTTCCGCATCATCACCCACCTGACGGGGAAGCGGAACGCGGCCATCTCCAGCGTGCCCACCATGAAGGAGCTCGGGCACGACATCTCCTTCGATCATTTCCGCGGCCTCAGCGTGCCGAAGGGGACGCCCGCCTCGGTGAAGGCGAAGCTCGTGGACGCCATGATGAAGGCGGCCCGCTCGAAGTCCTTCCTGAAACTGGCCAAAACGAAGGGCTTCACGGTGGATCCGAGCGGCCCCGAGGAGTTCGGCAAAATGCTCGCCAAGCGCGACAAGATCGTCGCCGACATCATGAAGGCTACGGGAATCTACAGGTCCAAGAAAAAGAAATAGCTCCGCGCATCGCAGGGGCCGCCTCTCTCCGCGCGGCGAGGGGGCGGCGGCCCCCGCTTTCCGGCGGTCGTGTTCTCTCCCTGGGGCAGGCGATTCACCATGGGCCTACGGAATATCATCGGCGCGGCAGTGATCCTCGGTTTTGCGCTCTGGTACGGCGGCCTCGCCACCCTGCTTCCCAAGCGCACCACGACGGACGCGCCGGGGCCCCACTTCTTCCCCTACCTGATCGCCATCTCGATACTCGTCCTCTCCGGAATGCTCCTGCTCCAGGGGCTGCGGGGACTGAAAGGCTCCTCCGGCCTCACGGACCTGCTCCCCCGGAGGCCTCCCTCGAGCCAGGATTACAGCCTGGGGCGCGCGGCGGCGGGCCTGGCCCTCGTGGGCCTCTATTTTTACATGCTCCCCCTGTTCGGCTTTTTTTGGTCCACTCCCGTCTTCTTCGCCGGCCTCATGCGGATAACGGGCGAGCGGCGCCCGCGCGTTCTGCTGGGCCTCTCGATAGCCGTTCCCCTGTTCCTGTTCTTCCTGTTCCGCGACCTGTTCCAGCTTCCCCTGCCGAGGGGAAGTTTCGGAGGATGACGCCAGATGAGCGGTGACATGCTGCAGGGGTTCTACCTCGCCCTCGCGCCGACGAGCATCCTGGCCACCGCACTCGGCGCCCTGCACGGCCTCGTATGCGGGATGATGCCGGGCCTGACGACGAGTGCGGGCATCATCATCCTCTTCCCGATCACGTTCATCCTGGAGCCGACCACGGCCGTGGCGCTTCTGCTCGGCGTCTTCGCGGGCGGAATGACGGGGGGCAGCTTCGCCGCCATCCTCATCAACATCCCGGGCTCCCCGTCGGCCTCGGCCACCACGATGGACGGATACCCCCTGACCCAGAAGGGGGAGGCGGGTCGCGCACTCGGCATATCCATCGTCTCGGGCTTCACCGGCGGGCTCGTCAGCTTCTTCTGCCTCATACTCATCGCGCCACAACTCACGAAGGTGGCGCTTCAGTTCCGGGCGGCCGACCTGTTCGGGCTGGTGTTCTTCGGCATGTCCGTCATATCCGCCTTCGCGGCGAAATCGCTCGTCAAGGGGCTGCTCTCCACCTTCCTGGGCCTCCTGATCGTCACGGTGGGGATGGACCCCCTCGTGGGGACGGCGCGCTTCACCTTCGGCGACGCGAACATGCTGGCGGGCATCCACTTCATTCCCGCCCTCGTGGGCCTGTTCGCCATCCCGGAGATAGTGGCGAACCTCGCGGAGGGGAACATCCGCTCGGTCGCCTCGCGGTTCGGCCGCGTGTTCCCGATGTGGGAGGACATCAAGCGCATCCGCCTTCCGGTGGCCATCGGCTCTCTCGTGGGCACTTTCGTGGGCATCCTGCCCGGAGCGGGGGGGCCGATCGCGGTGTTCGTCAGCTACGACTACGCCCAGAAAATCAGCCGCGAGCCGGAGAAATTCGGCAAGGGCTGCGTGGAGGGGGTGGCCGCTCCCGAATCGGCGAACAGCTCCATCGCCGGCGGGGCGCTCATCCCCATGATGACGCTGGGGATTCCGGGCGACCCGATAACCGCCATCCTCATCGGCGCTTTGCTGGTTCACGGCATGGCGCCGGGGCCGCTGCTCTTCGTGGAGCAGGGCCCCTTCGCGTTTTCCGTGCTCTTTTCGTATTTCATCGCAATCTGCAGCACGGCGGCGGTCGCGTTCCTGGGGCTGCGTGTCATCGTGAAGCTGCTGTCCATCCCCCGGTCGCTCCTGCTTCCGATCATCGTCGCCCTGTGCGTCCTGGGGACGTACGCGCTGCGCAACTCCTTCTTCGACGTCTACGTCATGTTCTTCTTCGGCCTCGTGGCGCTCTCGTTCAAGTGGCTGGACATGCCCGTCGTTCCGCTCCTGCTCGCTCTCGTGCTGGGACGGCAGCTCGAGGAGCACCTGCGCGTCGCCCTCGCCGCGTCGAAGGGCGACGTCTCGATTTTCTTCACCTCCCCGTGGTGCGTGTTCTTTCTCTGCCTCTCCGTGGTCTCTTTCGCCTGGCCGTTCCTGCTCGAATGGCGGACGAGAAAAAGACCGCCCCGGGAAGCCTCCGCCGCCTCGTGAGCGCGGGATGCGCCGAACGGGACGTATTGTCCGGGGGCGGCACGCGACAGGACGGGGGAAAGCGCGCGGCTTGACCGTGGACGCAGGCTCCCCTAACCTGACGGTTCACGGCGTAGCCGAATTTCTGTTGTTCTGTTGACGATTCCGCTTCCCGGAGGCGGCCGCGTCCCGTTCCGACCCCGGCGGTTCGCGCGCCTCCATTCTCAGAGAGGGCCTCCCCATGCGTGCTTTCCGAAAACAAGCGTTCATCGCCGCCGCGGCGCTCCTGGCAATCGGCCCGTTCGGCGCGCCTTCCTCGTTTGCGGCGAAGACCATCCGGATCGGCGTCCTCTCTCCGCTGACCGGCCTGTATTCGATCGTGGGGAAAAGAACGAGCCAGGGCATCAATCTGGCCGTGCGGGAGATCAACGGCGCCGGCGGCGTTTTGGGTCACAAACTCGAGGCGCTCATCCGCGACTCCGAGACCAACCCGGCGAGTTCGGTGCGCACCGCGAGGCGCCTGATTCTGCGCGACAAGGTGTTCGCCCTTCTCGGGCCCCTCCACGGTGGGGCGGCCATCGCCGTTCTGCAGGAATCGAAGAAGCTCAGGACGATGAATTTCCCCTGGGCGGCGACCGAGGAGATCAACACGAAGTTCTGCAGCCGCTACACCTGGCGGGTGGGGAGCAGCGCGCAGCAAACCTCCCGCGCGGGCGCCGTCATCGCCCACCGGCTGGGCTACGAGAGGTGGGCGACGATATCGTCTGATTTCTCCTACGGACGCTCCGTCGTGCGGCAGTTCTGGAACTATCTCCAGGAGCGCAACCCGAAAACGAAGCGCCCCTACGCGGCCTGGCCCAAGCTGGGGGAGAACGACTACTCCCCCTACATCAACAAGATGCTGCAGGCGAAGCCGGACGCGATTTACGTCGGCCTCTTCGGCGCCGACCTGATCAAGTTCATGAAGCAGGCCCGCTCCTTCGGGATGTACGAGAAGGTGAAGATATTCACCGACTTCGGCGGCAACCACGTCGTGCTCAAGGCCCTCGGCGACCAGGCGCCCTTCGGCCACTGGGCCAGCTCCCGCTACCTGCACAACTATCCGGCCTCGGCGAACAACGAGCGATTCGTGGACAACTTCCGCAAGGCGTACGACGTGTACCCGGACATGACGGCCGGCGAGGCGTACGCCACCGTCCACGTGATTGCGGAATCCATCCGCCGCGCTGGTGCCGTGGACAAGGAGAAGGCGATTGACGCGATGGGCGGCGTCGCCTTCAACGCCCCGGAGGGGTGGATCATCATGCGCCCGTCGGATCACCAGGGCTGGCAGTCCAGCTTCTGGGGCGTCATTTCCAGGAGCGCGAAATACCCGTTTCCGATTCTCTCCAACATCCAGGTGATATCGCCCGTCGAGGGCTCTCACCCGGACGAGGACACGGGCCAGGGCTGCCGGAGGTAACCATCCCGCTCGAAGCGGGGGACGCTCGGCGACGGCATCCGCGCGGCGCGCCGCTTCCCCCTCTCCTGGAGGCCCGGGCGCATGGAGGCGGACGTCGGTTTCTGGCTGACCCAGTTTCTCAACGGGTTGGCCAACGCGATGGTTCTCTTCCTGATCGCCTCGGGCCTGACCATTCTCCTCGGCGTGCTGGGCGTCCTGAACCTGGCCCACGGCTCGTTCTACATGCTGGGCGCCTTTCTCATTTTCTCGAGTTCGGCCATCCGGCATCCGGGCTGGTTCTGGGTGGGACTGCTTCTCGCCCCGCTCGTGGTGGCGGGGTTCGGCACCATCATCGAGGCGGTTTTCCTGCGCCCCCTCTACGGGCGGGAGAGACTCTACACCCTGCTCCTCACCTATGGCTTCACTCTCATCCTGGACGATTTGGTCCTGCTGATCTGGGGCCGCGACTACAAGTCCGTTCCCATCCCGGCGCTGTTCGAGGGGAGAATCGCCATCGGCGATTTCAGCTATCCCGTCTATTTTCTCTTCATCATCGCGGTGGGGCCGCTGCTCGGCGCTCTCCTGTGGTGCGTCCTCCACCGGACGAACTTCGGGAAGCTCATCCGCGCCGCCGCCACCGACAGCGAGATGCTCGACGCTCTGGGCGTCAACGTGAATCGGGTCTTCACCGGCGTGTTCGCCCTGGGCGCCTGGCTGGCGAGCCTCGGCGGAATCCTCGCCGCGCCGATGCGGAGCGTCGAGCCCGGCATGGGGGTGGAGATCATCATCGAGTCGTTCATCGTCGTCATCGTCGGCGGGATGGGCAGCTACCTCGGCGCGTTCGTGGGCGCCGTGCTCATCGGGATGCTCAAGGCGTTCGGAATCGAGCTTCTCCAGAACTTCGCCATGATCTTCCTCTATGCCCTCGTGTTGCCGATTCTCATCCTGAGGCCGCGCGGCCTGTTCGGCGAGACGACGATATGAGAGCGCGGCGCCCGGGAGATTCCTGGCGGAAGGCGGGCCGGTGAGAAAAACCCTCCGGAGCCGCCTCGCGCCCTCCCTGCGGAATCGCCTCGCGGTTGCGGTGCTGATCGCGCTGTGCGTCTCGGCGCCTTTCCTGGTGCGGGGCGATTATTACGTTCAGCTGTGCACGGAAATCCTGATAGCGGGCCTCCTCGCCGTCAGCCTGAATTTCCTGCTCGGGTTCACCGGCCTCGTCTCTCTGGGCCATGCGGCCTACCTGGGCGTGGGCGCCTACGCCTTCGCCCTGCTGACGAAGAACGTCTATCCCTCGATGTGGGCGGGACTGGCGGCGGCGGGCGTCTCCTGCGCGCTTCTCGCATGGTGCGTCGGCGTTTTTTGCGTGCGCCTGGCGGGGTTGTACTTCGCCATGTTGACGCTGGCGTTCTCCCAGGTGGTCTACACGGTCGCCTACTACTGGCGCGACGTCACCGGCGGGGATGACGGGATGCTCGGAATCCCCAGGCCGGACATCGGGATTCCGGGAGTGTTCGAGGTCTCCCTGGAGTCGTTCACGGGTTTTTATTACTTTGTCCTGTGCGTTGTGGCGGCCCTCCTCTTCATCGCGTGGAGAATCGCCAACTCCCCTTTCGGGAGGGTGTTGCAGGCCATTCGGGAAAATCCCGAGCGCGTGGAGTTCATCGGCCTGCCCGTGCACAGATACAAACTCGCGGCGTTCATCCTCGCGGGCGCGCTCGGCGGTTTCGCGGGAGGGCTGTACGCGACTTTTCAGGGCTACATCTCCCCGGATTTGCTCTACTGGACCCAGTCGGGCGAGATCGTCTTGATGACGATCCTGGGGGGCATGTATTCTTTTCTGGGGCCCGCCTTCGGCGCGGGCCTGCTCCTGTTCATCCGGGACACGGTGCTGAATTTCATGGAATACTGGAGAATCGTCGTCGGCGGCATCCTGGTGTTCCTGGTGCTGTTCCTGCCCGACGGCATCCTGGGGTTCTGGGAAGGGTGGGTGCGCGAACCATCCGCAGAGGGAGATCATGGCGACGGCGCCCATCCTTGAGACCCGGAACCTCAGCAAGGCGTTCGGTTCGCTTCAGGCCGTCAGCGGGGTGAATTTTCGGGTGCCGGAGGGGGAGTTGCGCGCCGTCATCGGGCCCAACGGGGCGGGGAAAACCACGTTTTTCAACCTCGTTTCGGGAAGGATGGCGCCGACGGCCGGCAGGGTGTATTTCGGGGGAGAGGACATCACCGGCTTTCCTCCGCACGCCGTCGTGCAAAAGGGCGTGGGCCGCTCCTTTCAGATTACGAACGTGTTCCCGAGGCTCTCGGTTCTGGACAACGTTCGCATCGCCGTTTTGGCGAGGCGGGGCAAAACGATGGACATGCTCTCCCCGGTCGGCAGGCACAGGGCGGAGCAGGAGGAGGCGCTGGAGATTCTGGACGAGGTGGAGCTGCGGCACAAGGCGAACCGCCCGACGACGGCGCTGGGCCACGGGGAGAGAAGAAACCTGGAGCTCGGCATCACGCTGGCGCTGGAGCCGCGGCTGATCCTGCTGGACGAGCCGACGGCCGGCATGTCGATCGAGGAGACGTCGAGCACCATCGCGCTCGTCAAGAAGATCTCCCGCGACAAGACGGTCGTCTTCACCGAGCACGACATGGGCGTGGTGTTCTCGATCGCCGAGCGGATATCCGTCCTGCACCAGGGGAGCGTCATCGCCGAGGGGACGCCGGACGCGATTCGGGGCGACGAGGGCGTGCGCCTCGCCTATCTGGGAGGGGAGGCGTGATTCTCGCTCTCGAGAAGGTGAACACGTTCTACGGGCACAGCCACATCCTGTTCGACGTGGATTTGTCGGTCGCCGAGGGCGAGGTGGTGAGCCTCCTCGGCAGAAACGGCGCCGGGAAGACGACCACGCTCCGCTCCATCATGGGACTGACGCCCCCCCGGACGGGCAGCGTCTCCTGGCTCGGGGAGGAGGTGCAGGGCCGCAAGCCCCATGAGATTGCGAGGCGGGGCGTGGGCTTCGTGCCCGAGGACAGGAGAATCTTCTCGCGCCTGCGGGTGGAGGAGAATCTGGAGATGGGAGCGTTCCATCTGGCGCGGCCCAGCGGCTGGACGCTCGAGCGGGTGTATGGCCTCTTCCCCCAGCTCGCGCAGCTGAAGTCCCACCGGGGAGACGAGCTGAGCGGCGGCGAGCAGCAGATGCTGGCCATCGCCCGCGCTCTGATGGGGGCGCCCAGGCTCGTTTTGCTGGACGAGCCCTCCGAGGGTCTGGCCCCGGCCATCGTGCGGGACGTGGGCGGGATGATCCGGACGCTCCAGGACGAGGGGATCGCCGTTTTGCTGGTGGAGCAGAACGCCCGCTTCGCCTGTCGGCTCTCCGATCGCGTCTACATCATCGACGACGGCAGGGTCCGCTTCGAGGGCACGGTGGCGCGGCTCGAAGCGGAGGAGACGCTGAAATCGCGCTATCTGGCCGTTTGAGTCGCGTTCTTTCATCTGGAGTGACGAGGAGGGTGTGGGATGAGCGCCCGCGTGGAATTCGGTTTGATCATGGCCCTGACCATCCGCGGACTCGCCGTCGGAAACTTCGGGGAGATGAAGTCGGTGGCGCAGGAGGCGGAGAGGCTGGGTTTTGATTCGGTGTGGCTGTGCGACCACTTCCTGACGCTCGACCCGGACTCCTACGCGAGGGACGCGGGCTTCGACAAGGAGGAGGCCGCAGGGGGCGCCGGCTCGGGCTCCATCCCCCTGCTCGAGACGTGGACGGCGCTCAGCGCCCTCTCGCAGGCGACGAAAAAACTTCGTCTGGGCACCAGCGTTCTGTGCAACTCCTATCGCATCCCCTCGGTGCTCGCGAAGATGGGCGCGACGCTGGACCACATCAGCGGCGGGCGGCTTGACCTGGGGCTGGGCGCGGGCTGGATGCAGGAGGAGTACCAGGCGTACGGCATCCCCTTTCCGAGGGCGTCGGTTCGCATCGCCCAGATGGAGGAGGCCGTCCAGCTGATCCGCAGGATGTGGACGGAGCCGCACCCCGCGTTCGAGGGCGCGCACTACACGATACGGGGGGCGGTGTGCGACCCCCCGCCGGCGCAAAGGCCCTCGCCCCCCATATGGATCGGCGGCGAGGGGAAGAAGGTGCTTCGCGTCGCGGCCAGACACGCAGACGGCTTCAACGTGCGCTGGTGGCCCGCCGCGCGCTATCTCGAGCGCAAAGAGGAGATTGACGCCAGCTGCGAGGAGGCGGGGCGCGACCCGGAGACGCTCAGGCGCTCCTTGATGTGTCTGCTCCTCCCCGGCCGCGACCCCGCGCGCATCGAGGCGGAGAAGAAGCGGTTTGCCGCGATTCCGAAAACGGGTATAATCGCCGGCACACCCAGGGAATGCGCGGATCGGATGATGGAATACGTCGACGCGGGCGTTCGACATTTCCTCTACACGATTCCCGACGTCGCCAACATGGATATGCTTCGCCTCGCGGGAGAGGAGGTTCTCCCCCTGGTCAGGAGTCTCTCGAGCCGCGGTGAGTCCGCCTCGTCAAGCAGGGAGGTTTCCCCATGAACGAAAAGCAAGATATCGCCGATTGCCTGAAGCCCACGGAATTCATCGATTCGGACAATCCGGACATCGTCTCGAAAGCGGCGGCACTCACCGAGGGTTGCGCGGACGAGAAGGAGAAGCTGGGCAAAATCTACTATTTCGTCCGCGATTTTCCCTACGACATTCTCGATTCGTTTCGCTATCTCGCCGAGGGCAAGAGGCGGGCGAGCGACGTGCTGCACAACGGCAAGGCGTTTTGCATGGGCAAGGCCAGCATGTTCGCCGCCCTTTGCCGGGCCTCGGGTATCCCCTCCCGCATCGGCTTCCAGCAGCTGCATTGTCCGGACAAGCCGTTCATGAACGAGGAGGTCGCCAGGATTTGGGGGGATCGCAAGCTGCCGTGGCACTCCCTCGGAGAGGCGTACCTGGACGGCAGGTGGCTCAAGCTCGACGCCACCATCGACAAGGAGTTCGCCGCGCGAAAGGGACGGGAATACTCCCGGGAGTTCGACGGGGCACACGACATCCCCTCCGTGGAGGGCCCGCTCATCAAGGATCTCCCCAGCCACAAGGACTATCCGAAGGACGTGGCCGACTGGTACGAGCAGGTCGCCAGGGAGGTCGTCTCCTCCGTGGACGCCGACGTGGTTCACCAGAACGTTCTCAGCGATCAGGAGTGGGCCGGCCCCCAATCCGGAAACCTGGAGGACGGCTAGAGGCAGCCGCGCTGATGCGTCCGGCCGATGCGCCCATTCGATGAAAGGGGTTTTGCGATGTCGAGCAGCGTTGTGAAAGTGGCCGCGTTCCCGCTCTCCCAGGAGGCGGAGCAGCAGCATATCCACGGAGACTGGCGCCGCGGCGATCGCGGCGCGCCGATGGACGTGGTGAATCCCTCGAGCAACGAGACGATCTTCCAGCTGTTCCCGGCGTCGGACGCGCAGGTCGACGCGGCTGTCGAATCCTGCTGGCGGGCGTTTCGCGATCCGTCCTGGAAGAAGATGCCCGGCCTGGAGCGCGGAAAGCTGCTCGGCAAGCTCGCCGGGCTGATGCGCGCACACGCGGAGACCCTCGCCAGGCTGGAGGCCATCAACACGGGAATTCCCATCCGGGAGAGCCGTCTGGAGTCCGCCTCCTCCGCGCGTCACTTCGAGTATTTCGCCGGTTGGTCGGGAAAGGTCGCGGGCAACGCCCAGCCGCTCATGAACGACCGCCTCCTGTATTCGCTGCGCGAGCCTCTGGGCGTCGTGGCCATCATCGTTCCCTGGAACACCCCGCTCAAGCTCATGTCCCGGGGGCTGGCGGCCGCTCTGGCCTGCGGCAATACGGTGGTTATCAAGCCCTCCGCCGTCGCCCTGGCCTCGGTTCTGTATTTCGGGAAGCTGGTGGAGGAGGCGGGCTTTCCGCCGGGGGTGGTCAACATCGTGGCGGGTGCGGGCCGCTCGACGGGTGCCCATCTCGTCGGCCACCCGGGCGTCAGGAAGGTCGTCTTCACCGGCGGCACGGAGGGGGGGCTGGAGGTGCTGGGCCTCGCCGCCTCGAACGTGACGCCCGTGCTGGCGGAGCTGGGAGGGAAGGGCCCCATCATCGTCTGCGAGGATGCCGACCTCGATGAGGCCGCCGACGGCGTGATGAGCCAGGTGTTCGCCCGCCAGGGCGAGGTTTGCTTCGCGGGAACCCGCCTGTTTCTGCCGGCCTCGATTCACGATGCGTTCGTCGACAGGCTGGTGGAGCGCGTCCGCAGGATTCGCGTCGGCGACGCCATGAGCGAGGCGACCGACATGGGGCCGCTCATCTCCCGAGGCCACCTGGCCGACGTCGTCGGTTATGTCGAATCCGCCCGGGAGGACGGCGCGCGCGTCGCGGCGGGGGGCGGCCGCGCACGGCGGGAGGGGGCACCGGACGGGAATTTCATGGAGCCCACGATTCTCACCGGAGTGCACCAGGGGATGCGGGTGGCGTGCGAGGAGATTTTCGGCCCCGTCCTCACCGTGCAGGAGTTCCACGCCCTCGAAGACGCTGTTCGGGACGCCAACGCCACGGAATTCGGGCTGGCGAGCTACGTCTGGACGAGCGATCTGCGCCGCGCGCACCGGCTCGCCGCCGACCTGGATTGCGGAAACGTGTTCATCAACACCTACCGCTACGGTTCCGAAATTCCGTTCGGAGGTTCGAAGAAGAGCGGCATCGGCAGAGAGCATGGGGAGGAGGCGCTGCGGGAGTATACCCAGGTCAAAAGCGTCTGCATCGGACTTTCGAGGTGGCATTCCTGGAACCGGGATTAATAACTGATTCGGACGGACTTCTCGACGCATTGCCTTCAAGGAGGAATCATCATGAAGAAAGGCTGGGTGGCCGCAGCATTCGCATTCTTTGCCGTGGCCGGATGGACGGCTTCCGCGCACGCGGCGTATCCGACAAAACCGGTGGAGATGACCATCACCTTCAAGGCGGGCGGGGCCGCCGACATCTCCGGGCGCACCGTGGCGAAGGCGGCCGAGAAGGTGCTGGGGCAGCCGATAGTCGCCGTGAACCGCCCGGGGGCGGGGGGCACCATCGGCTTCGCCCACATCAAGACCGCACCGCCCACCGGATACAAGATCGGCTGGCTTTCGGCCTCGATTCTCACCGGAACGAACATGGGGCGCCTGCCCTACGATTACCGCGCGTGGGATTACGTTGCCCGCGTCGTGTTCGAGGCGACCGCCATCGTCGTCCGGGCGGATTCTCCCTACAAGACGCTGCCCGACCTCGTGAAGGCGGCGCAGTCGAAAACCCTGAAAATCGGAAGCGCCGGCTCCGGCAGCTTCACGCGGCTGACGGCCTCCGCCCTCGCCCAGAAGGCGGGCTTCAAGTTTCGCCACGTCCCGCTGGGCAAGCGCCGCGTGCCGAGCCTCCTCGGCGGAGAGGTGGACGCGATCTCCGTCCATCCGCCCGAGGTGCTGGCCCTCCACAAAGCGGGCAAGGTCCGCATGCTGGCCGTCTCTTTCCCCAAGCGCCATCCCGCGTATCCCAAGGTTCCCCTGTTCAGCGAGCACGGGTGGGATGTCGGTTTCTATCAGTTCCGGGGCCTGCACGTTCCCAAGGGGACGCCCGCCGAGGCGGTTCAGAAACTCCACAAGGCCTTCGAGGCGGCCTCCGGGGACTCCAAAGTCCTGGCCACCGCAGAGAAGCGGGGCTTCCTGGTCTCCTACATGGGACCGGACAAATTCCCTGCCTTCGTGGCGGAGCAAAACGAGCTGATCCGGAAAATCGTCGTATCGCTGGGTCTGGACAAGAAGAAAAAGAAGAAATAACGCGCCGCGCAACGGGAGGCGCGGCAAGCCGCGAGGGGTCTGGCGTTCATGGCGGAGGGGCATGGAAAAATCAGGCGGCGGCGGTCTGGGCGCCTACTCGTTCCGGGCCTGTTGGCGGTTTTTTGCGTCTGGTATGGTTCGCTGATCCTGGAACTGCCCCAGGGGCCGGGAGAGGAAGGTCCCCTGGGGCCCGCCTTCGCTCCCTGGCTGTGGGCCGCACTGCTCGGGGTTCTCGTCCTGCTCGACGTCGGCGCCGACTGCCGGAGGCCCCCCCGAGATAGCGCGCCCGTTTCCATCGCGCGCAAGGACGTTCTCGACGCGGTCGCGCTCTGTCTCCTGCTGGCGGGCTTCGCACTCTCCATGCAGTATGTCGGCTTCTCCGCCGCGACCGCGATTTTCCTCGCCGTCTGCATACGGTGGAGCGGCGTCCGCGCCTGGAGAATCATCCTCCCCCACGCGATCCTCTGCGCCGTCTTGATGAACTACGTCTTTCACCAGGTTCTGCGGGTGCCCCTGCCCCAGGACTGGCTCTTCTGAAGATGGACCTTCTGGCGGATGGCCTCCTCCGCGCCCTGGAGCTCAAGCCCCTTCTGTTCGCCGTCCTGGGAAGTTTTCTGGGAATCGTGTTCGCGGCCATCCCCGGCCTCACGGTGAGCATGGGCATCATCCTCCTGCTGCCCTTCACCTTTCACATGGCGAGCGGGACGTCGATGAGCCTTCTGGTGGGGGTTTTCGTCGGCGGAATGACCGGGGGGAGCATCTCGGCCATCCTGCTCAACATTCCGGGGAATCCCGCCGCCATCGTCACGAGCCTGGACGGACACCCGCTCGCCCGGAGGGGGCGGGCCGGGGTCGCGCTGGGAGTGGCCTTTTTCTCCAGCTTCCTGGGCGGGCTGTTCAGCCTCGTCTGTCTGGCGACCATCGCCCCCCAGCTGGCGGATTTCGCCCTGAACTTCGGCGCGCCGGAGCTGGCCGCACTCGTCCTGCTGGGGCTTTGCCTCATCTGCGGATTCGCCCAGTCCTCGATGCGCAAGGCGCTCATCTCGGGCGTGCTGGGCCTCGGCTTCTCCACCGTCGGCATGGACCCCATCGACTCGATACCGCGCTTCACGTTTTCCGTCGTCCAGATTCAGCAGGGCGTCTCCTTCCTGCCGGTGATGATAGGGCTTTTCGCGGTGCCCGAGATCATCTCGGGGATGCGCGGCTCCGCCCTCTCCTTGCCGCGCTTCTCCACGCGCCTGCGCGATTTGCTGCCCACGCCGGCGGTCCTGTTCGGTCTCCGCAAGACGCTCGCGCTCTCCTCCCTCATCGGGACCGCGGTCGGGCTGCTGCCCGGGACGGGAAGCGCCGTCGCCGCCGTGCTGAGCTACAACACGGCGCAGCGCCGCTCGGCGGAGCCGGAATCGTTCGGGGAGGGAAGCCTGGAGGGCGTGTCCGCGCCCGAGGCCGCCAACAGCGCCATGACCGGCGGCGCGATGATCCCGATGCTCACGCTGGGAATTCCCGGCGACCCCGTCACCGCCGTGATGCTCGGCGCGCTCACCATCCAGGGGCTCGCCCCGGGCCCCCTGTTGTTCGAGAGCCACGGCGGGTTCGTGTTTTCCGTGTTCGGCTCTTTCTTCATCGCCCTGTTCCTGACAATCGCCATCGCGCTCCTGGGCATCCGCCTGTTCGTCCAGGTGCTGCGCGTGCCGCCGGGGCTGCTCTTTCCGAGCATCGCCGTGTTCTGCGTCATCGGGGCGTTCGCGCTTCAGAACAGCTTTTTCGACGTCTTCCTGATGGTCGGCTTCGGGCTGCTCGGTTTTTTCATGCAGAAGTTCGACTATCCGATCATGCCCCTGCTGCTGGCGATCATCCTGGGCCCCGTGTTCGAGAAGAACGCGAGGATGGCGCTCATCCTCTCGGACGGCGATCCGGGAATTTTCGTGCGCAAGCCGATCAGCCTGGCGTTTCTGGCGGTGGCGCTGCTCTACCTCGCCAGCGTTTTTCTGAGGAGAACCTCCCTGTGGAAAAGGCGGGACGCCGCCATTTCATGAGGGGACGCCCGAGAGCCGAGAGGGCGCGCGCGCAGCCGCCGACGAAGCGGTCCGCCGGGGGATGGGGGGGAGAGACGGAGCGGATTTCAGGGGGCATCTTTGGGTGCGGACGGAAACGAGGAGGGGGCCAGGCCATGAAGCGCAACGGGCAGAGGATACGCACGACCCACACGGGGAGCTTGCCGCGCCCGCCTGCGGTGGTCGATTTGCTGCTGGCACAGGAGGAGGGCGGCCCCCGGGCGGATGGGCGCCTCGAGGCCGCCGTGGCGCGCGCCATAGACGACGTCGTGGAGAGGCAGGCGGCGGCGGGGCTGGACATCATCAACGACGGCGAGCAGGGCCGGCCCGATTACACCACGCACGTCAAAGACCGCCTGACGGGCTATGACGGCCCGACCTCCCCCCCGCTCGGCACGGGCGATGAACGCTTCCCCGAACTCGCGGACATGCTCTCCCGCTTCGCCTCGCCCCTGCAAAACCGACCGGCCTGCACCGGCCCCGTGGCGTGGAGGGACTGGCCCGCAGCGCAAGCCGACATAGACCGCGCGAGGCGCGCCCTCGGCCGTGCCGGGGCGGAGGCGGCGTTCATGACCTCCCCCTCGCCGGGGCAGATTTCGCGCTACCTGAAGAACCTCTACTACCCCAGCGAGGAGGAGTACGTATTCGCCCTCGCGGACGTGATGCGCCGCGAGTACGAGGCGATTGTCGAGGCGGGGCTGATCCTCCAGCTCGACTGTCCCGACCTCGCGCTGAGCCGCCACACCGTGTTTCGGGATTTGAGCCTCGCGGATTTTCGCAGGGAGATAGCGATGCACGTCGAGGCGCTCAACCACGCCGTGAGAAAGGTTCCGCCCGAGCGCATGCGGATGCACGTTTGCTGGGGCAGCACGCTGGGGCCGCACCATGAGGACGTGCCGCTCCGCGACATTGTCGACATCGTGCTGCGGGGGCGGCCCTGCGCCGTGTCGTTTCCGGGCGCGAACCCTCGCCACGCGCACGAATGGAAGATCTGGCGGGAGGTGGATTTGCCGGAGGGCAAGCGCGTCATCCCCGGCGTGATCGACTCGACCTCGAACTTCGTGGAGCATCCCGAACTGGTGGCGGATCGCATCGTCCGCTACGCCGGGGCGGTTGGCCGCGAGAACGTGACAGCCGGCGTCGATTGCGGCTTCGGCACCTTCGCTGGCCGCGTGCAGGTGGATCGCCGCATCGTGTGGATGAAGCTGGCCGCACTCGCCGAGGGCGCGGCGCTGGCGTCCGCGCAGCTCTGGTAGACGCAGCGAGGCGCGCCGGCAGGCGGGCGCTCATGCGCAGACGCGCGGGAGGTGGTGCGCGCGAGCCGCCGCCTTTCGCGGGATGCGCCGTTTCGCGCCGCATCGGCGCCCGCCCGACCACTCCCTCCCCTCTCTCATGGCGCGCTCTCCCGAAAAATCCCTGACGTTTCCGCGCCCATCCGGCTTCTCGTCTTCGTCATCGCCGGCACGCCGACGTGCGCACCGGTGCCCTGTGAGAGGAGCCGCCGGTTTTTTTGTTGACAAAAACGAGAGAGGGGTCTATATATTATGCGTAAGACATATGATTATATGAGTGAAATATAATCATATAAAAAATGCTCGACGGAAAAGATGCTCGATGAAACGGTTGGCTGACAGGCTTTGGACGCGGGGATGACGAAGTCCCCGAAAAATCACTTTCACCAGAGGAGGGTTCGGAAATGGCCAGTTTGGCGAGACGCGCCTCGGTTTACGACGTGTTCAACCGCATGTTGGAGGATTCCTTCGTCAGGCCGTCCTCCCATGACGCCGAGGAGGAGCTTCTGCCCATCGACATCGCGCAGACGGAGAGGGACGTTGTGGTGCGCGCGTCGCTTCCGGGGTTCCGGAAAGAGGACATCGAGCTGCGGATCGAGAAGGGGGTTCTCTCCATCAGGGCGTCGAGGCAGGCGGAAAAGGACGTGCAGGCGGAGAAATACTACCGCCGCGAGCGCTTTGCGGGTTCGTTGATCCGCCGCGTCGTCCTGCCCGGCATGGTGCAGGATCATGAATCGACCGCGGAACTCAGGGATGGCGTCCTCACCCTGCGCGTCCCCATCGCCGAGGCGGCGAAGCCGAAGCAGATTTCGATCCAGTAGGCGAGACGGCCAAGCCAGTCCCCGCGCGCGCATCGCCGGGGGCTGCCGCATGGCCCCCCTCCCGCATGCGCGGCGGCGCGGCGGTGCTGGCGCCTCCGTCCGCTGCCCGGCCCCGGGGGCGGCGGAGGTGGCCTCCCTATCCTTCCGCCAGCGTCAGGCGAACGAGCTTCTCCGCCCGCCCCTCCGCGTCGAGCACCCGGCAGGTGTCGATGATTTCCGCGAACCGCTCCGCCGGCACGGGGATGGCGGGGACGATGTCCCGCAAGCGCCTCGCCAATTCATCCAGCGTCCAGATGAATTCCCGCCCGGTGGCCTGTCTGGTGAAGGATTTTCCGTCCTTCGTGCGGATGGTCACGCGCGGTGCGAAAAGGCCCATCCGGCGGGAGGGGATGATGCGCACCCGCCGCATCATGTCGAGCACCTCGGGCGGGTCGGCCGCACCCGGCGGGTCGTTCAGTATCGGATAGCCGCGCCGCACGACGCCGAACGCCGCATAGTAATGCGTCCCGCCCGGGCGGGGCGGACCGTCTTCGCGCCGGTTTGCGAAGGCGGGACTCGGGTATTGCGTCTCCAGCCAGTTCACGACGGCCTCGACGCGCGCGACGTCCTCCGGGCGAATGTCGTTCTCCTCGCAGAGTTTCGCCGTCGCGTCGATGTGCGCGAGGTTATAGCCCGAGGTGGAATAAACGCGAAAAAGCGTTTCGAGAAACAGCCACTCGTCCCCGAGCCCCGCCGCGATCTCGTCGAGGCTGGCCCGCGCGTCGCCCGTGAAGCTGTACGCCAGCCGGCCCTCGTTGTTTCCCGCGTAGGCGTGGTAGAAGCCGGCGTCTCCCTCGAGGACGGTCTCTCCGCCGGCGTGCCCCCGCCCGGCGAGGGCCGCCGCGAGGAGGGCGCCCCGCGCCGCCGCCCCCTCCCTGAGCGCGCGCCCGCCGCTGCGCGGTCCCTCGAGGTTGCCGCTCGCCAGACTCGCGCAAAGGGCGATGGCGCTGTTCATCTGCTCCTCGGGGAGGCGCATGATCTTCCCTGCGGCGACGGCGCCCCCGAAAATCCCGAAAACCGGCCCCGCATGAAAGCCGCGCGACATCACCGTGGGGATGAAGTCGGACGCCAGGCGCTCCATGACCTCATAGCCCGCGGCGATTCCAGTGAGGAGCTCCTTCCCTGAGGCGCCCTCCGCCTCCGCCGCCGCGAGGGCGGCGGGCAGGATGATCGTCCCCGGGTGGGTGAGCATGCGGAACGTGTCCCACTTGCCGCCCGCCAGCGTCATCTCGGAGTTGGCGAACGCGGCCCCCCCTTTCGTCGCCTTGGTCCCGTTCACCATGATGGTGGCACCACCGCGCAGCACCGCCTCCTCCTCGGCGATGAGCGCCGCCGCCCTTTGTCCCTCCTCGGTGTCGAAACCCAAAAGAGCCGAGCCGACCGCCAGCAGGGTCACGGCCTTGGCGCGGTCGATGACTTCGGGAGGCAGGTCTTCATAGCGGAGCCCCGCCGCCCACCTCGCGAACCGGCGGCTCAGCGACGCCATCGGAAAGGCCTCTCTCGGTGCGCGGGGCGTCTTCGCGCCTCCGCCGCACTCCCCCTCCGCCCGGATCGTTCTTCCGGCGCCGAGAACCTGATGGCGCGGGAGACGCCCATGAGAATGCCCTCCCCTCCTCGAAACCTCGGAGAAACAAAACAGAAACGATAATTTAACCGAATCGCAAGATTCCCGCAAAGAAACTCCCCTACATTCTCAGGTGCGCATCAATGATTGGGAGCGTTTCACGCATATTTTCGGGTCGCGCAAGACGGCCCCCTCTGACACATGACGGAAGAAGAAGGGGAGGGAGGGAACATGAAGAACAAGGAACGGATCGGTACGGAGAAGATGTCTCGCCGGGGGTTTTTGAAGAAGGCGGGCGCGATGGGCCTCGGTGCGGCGGCGGCGAGCACGCTCCCGTTTCCGAACGTCCTTCGGGCGGCGGTGCCCATCAAGATCGGCATTTTGCATTCCCTGAGCGGGACGATGGCGATCAGCGAGGTTTCGCTGCGCGACGTCGTCCTGATGGCGGTGGAGGAGATCAACGCCGCAGGCGGCGTGATGAAGCGGCCCATCCAGCCCGTCGTCGTGGACCCCGCGTCCGACTGGGACCTGTTCGCCGAGAAGGCGAAGCAGCTCCTCCTGAAGGACAAGGTGGACGTGACCTTCGGCTGCTGGACGTCGGTGAGCCGGAAATCCGTTCTTCCCGTGTATGAGAAAAACAACGGCCTGCTCTTCTACCCGGTGCAATACGAGGGGGAGGAGTGCTCCAGGAACGTCTTCTACACGGGCGCGACGCCGAACCAGCAGCTGATACCGGCGGCGGAATACATGATGAGCGAGGATGGCGGCGGCTTCCGGAAGTTCTATCTGCTCGGCACGGACTACGTCTTCCCGCGCACGGCGAACAAGATACTCCGGGCCTTCCTGCTGGCCAAGGGCGTTCCTGCTGCGAACATCCGGGAAGAGTATACGCCCTTCCATCACCAAGATTATCAAACCATCGTGGGCAAGGTGAAGTCGTTCGCCTCCGGCGGCGACGCCGCCGTGCTGAGCACCATCAACGGCGACAGCAACGTCCCGTTCTACAAGGAGTTCGCGAACCAGGGGCTGCGCTCCGAGGACGTGCCCATCATGGCGTTCAGCGTGGCGGAGGACGAGCTGCGCGGCATGGACTCCAAGTCCCTCGTCGGGCACCTCGCCGCCTGGAACTACTACCAGTCGATCAGCACGCCGCAAAACAAGAAGTTCGTGAAGGACTTCAAGATGTATTGCAAGAGAAAAGGGCTGCCGGGCGGGGCGAGCCGGGTGACGGACGACCCCATCGAGGCGGCCTACCTCGGCGTGCACATCTGGAAGCAGGCGGTGGAGAAGGCGGGCACGACGGCCGTGGACGCCGTCCGCAAGGCGGCGTATGGGATGGGCTTCGAGGCACCGGGCGGGTTCAAGAAGATCGACGAGAAAAACCACCACCTGCACAAGCCGGTGCTGATCGGCGAAATCCTCAGGAACGGGCAGTTCCGCATCGTATCGCAAACGGAGGGCCTCGTGGCACCCGAACCCTGGAGCCAGTACACGAGCCCGGACAAGAGCTGCGACTGGGTGAACCACCAGGGGACATACCAGAAGAAAGCCTAGTGGCAGCATAGGAATCGCGAACGAATACCGGCGACGCGCCGAACACGGCGAAGGAGGGGGTATGCAGCGGGCCGGCGTGGTTGCGATTCCGCGCGGAGAACTGGCGAGAGCCTTCCGGTCTTGCGCCCTCCTCCTGCTCGCGGCGGCTGTTTTTGGCCTCGCGGGGAGGGGCGAGGCGCGGGCGGAAGCGTTTTCGCCGGGCGTCCGGGCGGAGATCGCGCAACTGCAATCGAAGGATCGACAGAAGAGAAGACGCGCTGCCGTTCGTCTCGCGAAGCGCCTGGAGCCGAACCTGCTGCCCCTCCTCCTGGCGCTTCGCGAGGGCAGCCTTTACCAATGGAAATCCGAGTCGGGAGAAACCCGGCTCGTCATCGGCGGAGACGCCCTCGCCCGCGACGACGGCGCGGAATATGTTCCGCTCTTCTCGATACGGGGGAGGAAGCGGCTCCTCTCCCCGGAGGGGCGCCCTCTTTTCGTTCCCGGCGGGCAACTCGACGAGATTCGCGCTGGCCGCAGAATCCGCCGGGCGATCAAGCCCCATCTGAACCGGCTCCAGAGTGCTGCGCAACTCCGGTCCGACGACCCGAACGTGCGCCGCGCGGCGGCGACGCGAATGGCGAGGGTGGGGGGGCCGGACATCATTCCGCTCCTCGACGGGGCGCTCGAGGGCGAGACCCACTGGCTGGGTCGCCACGCGATCGTGGAGGCGAAGGCGCTGATTCTGCTGCAATCGCCCCAGCCCGAGGAGAGGCGCCTCGCGGCCGCCAGGCTGGGCGAGATTCGCGGGCTGAACGCCGTCTCGCAGCTGAGGCGTCTGGCGAGCGGCGACCCTGCCGCATCCGTGCGCGCGGCGGCGGGCGAGGCCATACGGGAAATCGAGGCCTACCTGACCTGGACCTCCATCATCGGCACCTTGTTTCGGGGCCTGAGCCTGGGCTCCATCCTGTTGCTGATGGCGCTGGGGCTGGCCATCGTTTTCGGGCTCATGGGCGTGATCAACATGGCGCACGGGGAGTTGATGATGCTGGGCGCCTACGCCACCTTTCTCATCCAGGGCGTGTTCCTCTCCCATCTTCCGCCGCATTACTTTGGCTGGTATTTCATACTGGCGCTTCCCGCCGCCTTCGCGGCGTCCGCCCTCATGGGCTATCTGATGGAGATTTCCATCATCCGCCACCTGTATGGCCGACCGCTGGAGACGCTTCTGACCACCTGGGGGATCAGCCTGATTCTGCAGCAGGCGGTTCGCCAGGTATTCGGCGCGCAGAACGTGGACGTGAAATCCCCCGAGTGGCTGAGCGGGGGGCATCACCTCATGGTGGGCGTCCAGTTCCCCTACAACCGGATGTTCATCATCGGGCTGGCCGCCTTTTGCGTGGCGGGCACATACGGGTTCCTGTTCCGCACCCGGGCGGGGTTGCGGATTCGCGCCGTGACCCAGAACCGGAGCATGAGCACCTGCCTGGGCGTCCCCTCCCGGCGCGTGGACGCCGGGACGTTCGCGTTCGGCGCCGGGCTGGCGGGCATGGCGGGCGCCGCCCTGAGCCAGGTCGGAAACGTGGGGCCTGACCTGGGGCAAAACTATATCGTGGATTCCTTCATGGTGGTGGTGACGGGCGGCGTCGGCAAGATTCTCGGAACCATCGTGGCGGGCTTTGGCATCGGCGGCATGAACAAGATACTCGAGCCGGCGATGGGCGCGGTGTTCGGCAAGGTGGTGATTCTGGTTCTGGTGATTCTGTTCCTGCAAAGAAGGCCGGAGGGGCTGTTCGCCATCCGGACGAGAGGAGCCTGAGCGCGATGCCGCAGGAAGCGTTGGCGGACAGGGTGGAGAGGAGAATCGGCGGGGTCGTTCTCGCCGCCGGGGCCTTTTGGTTTCTCGTCGCCATGCCCTCCCTGAATGCGTTCGCCGCACCAGGGTCGTTTTTTCACGTCTCGGACTTTACGCTCAACCTGTTCGGGAAATTTCTGGCCTACGCCATCCTGGCCCTGGGTCTCGACCTGATCTGGGGCTTCACGGGCATCCTGAGCATGGGCCACGGCGTTTTTTTCGGCCTCGGAGCCTATTGCATGGGGATGTATCTGACGCTCGAGATCGGCGGCGAGGGAGTCTACCAGAGCAAGCTGCCCGACTTCATGGTCTGGAACCGCGTGAAGGAGCTGCCCCTGTTCTGGAGGCCGTTTCATTCGTTTCCCTTCACGCTGGCCGCCGTGGCGCTCGTGCCGGGCGCCCTGGCCGCCGTCTTCGGCTTCCTGGCTTTCCGGACGCGCGTTCGCGGCGTGTATTTCGCCATCATCACGCAGGCCCTGGCACTCTCCGCCTGGCTCGTGTTCAACCGCAACGAGGTGAACCTGGGCGGAACGAACGGACTCACCAACTTCAAGAAAATTCTGGGCTACGGGCTCGCGGAGGTTTCCACGCAGAGGGGGCTGTACGTCATCACCGCCCTCGCCCTCTGCGGCGCATACCTCCTTTGCCGGTGGATAGTGCGCTCCCGGGCCGGAAAAATCCTGCTGGCGATTCGCGACGCGGAAAACCGCGTGCTCTACTCGGGGTACACGCCCGCGAACTACAAGGTGTTCGTCTTCAGCGTGTCCGCCATGCTGGCGGGGGTGGCCGGCGCACTCTACGCGCCCCAGGTGGGCATCATCACCCCCGGGCGCATCGGGGTGCTGCCCTCCATCGAGATGGTCATCTGGGTGGCGGTCGGGGGACGGGGGTCCCTCATCGGCGCGGTCGTCGGCGCGGTCGGCGTGAACTGGGCGCGCAGCTACCTGACGTCGACCTATCCGGATTACTGGCTCTACTTTCTGGGCGGCGTGTTCGTCCTCGTGGTGCGGTTCTTTCCGGACGGCGTCGTCGGCCTGGCGCGCGGGGCGCCCCGGAATCTGCGCAGGTGGACGCGCGGGCGCCGCGCGGAGGCGGCCCCCGGGCGGCGGGCGGCGCAACCGGAAGGAGGCTAGGGGAGCGTCATGGCGCTGACGTCGAGAAGCATACTCTACATGGAGGACGTGTTCGTCATCTTCGACGGCTTCCGCGCGCTGAACGCGCTGAATTTCGAGATGGACAGGGGGGAGCTGCGCTGCGTCATCGGCCCGAACGGAGCGGGGAAAACCACGCTTCTCGACGTCGTCACCGGCAAGGTGAAGCCGGATGCGGGCCGGGTGGTTTTCAAGGAGAAGACCAACCTCGCCCGGATGCGGCCGGAGGAAATCTCGAACGCGGGCATCGGCAGAAAGTTCCAGACGCCGACGATTTATGAGAACCTGACGGTGCGCGAGAATCTCGAGCTCTCCGTCAGGCAGGACAAGAGGGTGATGCCGCTTTTGTTCACCGGGCCCGCTCCGGAGGCCCGGGAGAAAGTCGAGGAGACGCTCGACGTCATCGGGCTGGCTTCCAAGGGCGGCTGGCGGGCCGGCTTGCTGGCCCACGGCGAGAAGCAATGGCTGGAGATCGGCATGGTGGTGGCCCAGGATCCGGATTTGCTGCTCGTGGACGAGCCGGTGGCCGGAATGACGGACAGGGAGACGGAGAAGACGGGCGCGCTTTTGCGCAAGATCGCCGCGCGGCGATCCGTGCTCGTCATCGAGCATGACATGAAATTCGTGCGGGAGGTCGCCGAGCGCGTCACCGTGCTGCACGAGGGCGCCGTCATATGCGAGGGCTCCATCGATCATGTGCATCGAGACCCGCGGGTCATTGAACTCTACCTCGGCAGGGGAAGCGAAGAACGTGCTTAGGGTGGATGGGCTGCACGCCTGCTACGGGGAGAGCCGCGTTCTGCGCGGCCTCGACATCCGGGTGGGCGCCGGGGAGATCGCGGGCATCATCGGCAGAAACGGCATGGGCAAGACGACGTTCCTGAAGTCCGTCGTCGGCCTGCTCCGGCCCGAGGCGGGGAAAATCGAATTCCTGGGGCAGGACGTCACCTCGGCGCGGCCGGAGGCGCGCGCCCGGCTCGGGATGGCGTATGTTCCCCAGGGGCGGGAGATTTTTCCGCAGCTGAGCGTGCATGAGAACCTCCTGCTCGGACTCGAGGCGCACCCGGCGCGCCCCAAATGCTATGATGAGAGCGTTTTCGCGCTTTTTCCCGTGCTGCGGGAGATGCTCGGACGAAAGGGGGGCGTGCTGAGCGGCGGCCAGCAGCAGCAGCTCGCCATCGCCCGCGCCCTGGTGAGCGAACCCAGGCTCCTGTTGCTCGATGAGCCGACCGAGGGCATCCAGCCCTCCATCATCCTGGACATCGAGAGCGTTCTCTGGAAGATCAAGGAGCGCGGCGACGTGGGGGTCATTCTGGTGGAGCAGTATCTGGAGTTCGCCTGGCGGCTCTCGGATGCGTATTACGTGATGGAGAAGGGGGAATTCACGGCCACCGGAAAGGCGGAGGGCGAGTGCGACGGCGCGCTCCTGGACCGCTTGACCGCATGATCCCGCCCCCCGAGGGTTTTCCAACCAGGAGGCAGGCCCAACCAGGAGGCAGGCGATGTATTTGACACCGAGGGAGCGGGAGAAGCTCCTCGTTTTCCTGGCGGCGGAGTTGGCGCGGAGGCGCCGGGCGCGCGGATTGAAGCTCAACTACCCCGAAGCCGTCAGCATCATCACGGCCGAGGTGCTCGAGGGGGCGCGCGACGGGAAATCCGTCGCCGAGCTGATGCGTCACGGCGCGGCGATCCTCACGCGGGAGGACGTCATGGAGGGGGTGCCCGAGATGATTCACGAGGTGCAGGTGGAGGGCACGTTTCCCGATGGCACCAAGCTCGTCACGGTGCACGACCCGATACGCGACTGAGGGGGAGGGGGAGGCGCATGATACCCGGCGAATATCTGTTGGCCGACGGCGAAATCGTTCTGAACGCGGGGCGGGAGACCGCCTCCCTCCTCGTGGCGAACCGGGGGGATCGACCCATCCAGGTCGGCTCGCACTTTCATTTTTTCGAGGCGAACCCCCTGCTCGATTTCGACAGGAGGGCGGCTTTCGGGATGCGGCTGGACATACCGGCGGGAACGGCCGTGCGCTTCGAGCCCGGCGACGAGAAGGAGGTGGGACTCGTCGCTCTCGCCGGTGCGCGCGCCGTCCTGGGGCTGAACGGGCTGACGGAGGGTGCGCTCGACTCCGACGTCGTGCGGGAGGAGGCCATCGAGAAAGCCCGGGCCGGGGGCTATGGGGGGGCGGGCTGATGGCTTTTCGGATGGACAGACGCGCCTATGCCGACATGTTCGGCCCCACGGTGGGGGACAGGGTGCGGCTTGCGGACACCGCGCTTTTTATCGAGGTGGAGGAGGATCGTACCGTCTATGGCGAGGAGTCGAAGTTCGGCGGCGGCAAGGTCATCCGGGACGGCATGGGGCAATCGCCCACCGAGACGCGCGCGGGGGAAGCGGTCGACCTGCTGATCACCAACGCCCTGATTCTCGACCATTGGGGCGTGGTGAAGGCGGACGTCGGCGTCCGGGACGGGAAAATAGCCGGCGTCGGCAAGTCGGGGAATCCGCATCTCATGGAAGGGGTGGACATGACCATCGGCGCCGCCACCGAGGTGCTGGCGGGCGAGGGGATGATCCTCACCGCGGGCGGAGTGGACACCCACATCCACTTCATCTGCCCCCAGCAGATAGACGAGGCGCTCGCCTCGGGCGTCACCACCATGTTCGGCGGGGGCACCGGGCCCGCCACGGGCACGAACGCCACCACCTGCACCCCGGGGGCCTGGAACATCGCCAGAATGCTCCAGGCGGCGGAGGCCTACCCCATGAACCTGGGCTTTCTGGGAAAGGGGAACGCCTCGCGTCCGGAGCCTTTGGAGGAGCAGATTCGCGCGGGCGCCGCCGGTCTGAAGCTCCATGAGGATTGGGGAACCACGCCCGCGGCGATTGATTGCTGCCTCGGCGTGGCGGACGAGATGGACGTGCAGGTGTGCATCCATACCGATACGCTCAACGAATCGGGCTTCGTCGAGGCGTCCATCGCCGCGTTCCGGGGCCGGACCATCCACACCTACCACACGGAGGGGGCGGGCGGCGGCCATGCGCCCGACATCATCCGCGTGTGCGGGGAGGCGAACGTGCTTCCCTCCTCGACGAACCCCACGCGCCCCTTCACGGTGAACACCGTGGACGAGCACCTCGACATGCTCATGGTGTGCCATCACCTCGACAGCAGGATTCCGGAGGACGTGGCCTTCGCCGAGTCGAGAATCCGGGCGGAGACCATCGCGGCGGAGGACATTCTCCACGACATGGGCGCGTTCAGCATGATGGGCTCCGACTCCCAGGCGATGGGCCGCGTCGGCGAGGTGATCATCCGCACCTGGCAGACGGCGGACAAGATGAAGCGGCAGCGCGGCGCCTTGCCCGAGGAGGCGGGCGACAACGACAACTTCCGGGCGCGGCGCTATGTCGCCAAATACACCATCAACCCGGCGATCGCCCACGGGATCGCCGATTACGTCGGCTCCATCGAGGTGGGGAAGATGGCCGACATGGTTCTCTGGAAGCCGGCGTTCTTCGGCGCGAAGCCGGAGGTGGTGGTGAAGGGCGGCTTCATCGCCCACGCGGCGATGGGCGACCCCAACGCCTCCATCCCCACGCCGCAGCCCGTCCTGGGCCGTCCCATGTTCGGGGCGATGGGCGGGGCGGCGGGCGCTACTTCCTGCGCCTTCGTCTCGCGGGCGGCGGCCGACGCGCGCGTCGGGGAGGCGCTGGGCTTGCGCAAGATGGTCGCGCCGGTGTCGCGTTGCCGCGCTATCGGCAAGAAGGACATGCGCCTCAACGACGCGCTGCCCGAGATGGAGGTGGACCCCGAAACCTACGTGGTGAAGGCGGACGGCGCGGTTCTCTCCTGCGCACCGGCGGAGGAGCTGCCCATGGCCCAGCGGTATTTCCTGTTCTAGGGGACGCGATGATTCTCGTCGAAGAGCTCCGGGGCAGGCTATCCGCCGATGAGCACAGGCGCGTCGAGTGCGTGGCCCTGGGCTGGGAGGACAGGCTCCGGAGCCGCCAGCGGGTGCGCTCCGACGCGGGCACGGAGCTCGGCGTCGCCCTGCCCACGGGACGGCCGCTCCGGGACGGCGACGTCCTTTTCGAGGACGATGCGCGCGTGGTGGTCGTCTCCGCCGTGGCGGAGGACCTGCTCGCCCTCTACCCCGAGTCGGAGGTCGAGATGGGCCGTCTCTGCTACCAGGTGGGAAACCGCCACGCGCCGATTTGCGTGGAGGATGGGCGCATCCTCACCCCGTATGACCATGTGCTGGAGGCGTATTTCTCGAAGCTGGGCGTTCGGTGTGAGAAAGCGAGAGCGCCCTTCACGCACGATTTCGGCGCTTTCCACGCGCACCGCCACTAGGAGATGAGCGTCTATCGGCTCCTGCAGATATCCGATTCCGCTTTTCCGCGCGGCGCCTTCGCCCACTCCTGTGGTCTGGAGACGTATGTGCAGCAGGAGCGCGTCGTCTCGGCCGGGGCGCTGGAGGAGTTCGTCGCGTCCGTTTTGCGCCACGGCGTGGCCACGCTCGACGGCGTCTATCTGCGAGAAGCCTTTGCGGCGAAGCGGGAGGGCGCGCTCGACCGCGTGGTGGGGCTGGATCGCGCCTACGCCGCCGCCCGGCCCGTCCGGTCGCTGCGCGAGGGGAGCCGGAGCGTGGGCCGCCAGTTCTTGTTCACGGCGCGCGGCTTCGTGGACGACCCCTTCCTGGAGGGTCTGGAAGGTGCGGCGAGGGTGGGGCGCGCTTCCGCCCATTACCCCCTGGTGCTGGGCTGCGTCGCCCAATCGCTGGGGGTCGGTTGCGGCGAGGCGCTGGCGTCGCTCTGCTATGGCGTGGTCTCCGGCTTCGTCTCCGCCGCCGTGCGCCTGATCCCGCTCGGGCAGACGGAGGGCCAGCGCGTCGTCTCGAACCTGGAGGGCGAGGCGCAGGCTGCGGTGGAGCGCGCCCTGGCGCTTCCGCTCGATGACGCGCATTCGTTGGGCGCCGGACACGAGATTCGCGCCATGGCCCACCAGAGGCTGTACTCGCGCCTGTTCGTCTCTTGATGGGGGAGGATGCGGATGATGGAGAGGGCGCCTGTCAAGATAGGCGTGGGCGGACCGGTCGGCTCCGGAAAAACCGCCCTGGTGGAGAGGCTGTGCAAACGGATGCGCGACAGATACGCCATCGCCGTGGTGACGAACGACATCTACACGAAAGAGGACGCGGCGTTCCTCACCCGAAGCGGCGCCCTGGCACCGGAGAGAATATCGGGCGTGGAGACGGGCGGGTGTCCGCACACCGCGATTCGCGAGGACATCTCCCTCAACCGCGAGGCCATCGAGGCTTTCGTCCGCGAATTTCGTCCGCTGGACATCGTGTTCGTGGAGAGCGGGGGCGACAACCTCGCCGCCACGTTCAGCCCCGAACTCGTGGATGCGTCCATTTACGTCATCGACGTGTCCGCGGGCGACAAGATTCCCCGCAAGGGCGGCCCCGGCATCACGCGCTCCGAGCTGTTGCTGATCAACAAGATCGACCTGGCGCCCCTGGTGGGCGCGAGCCTCGAGGTGATGGAGCGCGACGCGCGGAAGATGCGCGGGGAGCGCCCGTTTCTCTTCACGAACCTGAAGGCGGAACACGGCCTGGACGACGTCGTCGGCTGGATAGAGCGCGAGCTCCTCTTCGTGGAAGCCTGATGGCGCAGCCCGGCGCGCCCGTCCCCGCGAACGTGGGGCGGCACGGCGTCGCCTTCGCGCGGTTCGAGTGCGCGCGGGGCAGGACGCGCCTCCGGGATTCTTTCTTCCGCGTGCCCCTGCAGCTGATTCGGCCCCTCTATCCCGAGGGGGGGGAGCCGGCCCACATGACGCTCGTCAACCCCACGGGCGGGCATGTGGGCGGAGACCGCCTGGAGGTGGAGGTCGCCCTCGGCGCGGGGACGCGCGTTTTGTGGACGACACAGGGCGCCACGAAAATCTACAGAAGCCTGGGCGAGCCGGTGGTCTCGACCACGCATATCGAGATGGGCGGGGGATGCGGCCTCGAGTTTTTGCCCGACCCCATCATTCCCTACAAGGGCTCCATCTACGCGCAGGAGACGGAAATCCGCATGGCCGCGGGCGCGAAGCTCCTCTACGGGGAGTCGCTGTATCATGGACGGGTAGCCTCGGGCGAGCGGTTTGATTATTCCTCCCTGTCCCTGGGGCTGCGCATCGAGTATGACGGCGCCCCCCTCCTCCATGACGCGATGCGCGTGAATCCGCAGGAATCGGACCCTGAGCGCCTGGGACTGTTCGAGCCGCACCCGTATCTGGGTTGTTTCTATGTGGCCGGCGGCGAGGATGCGGGCCTGCTCCGCCTCCTCGCCGAGGAGGTGGACGCGCTGCTGGCGCGGGGGGCGGGGCTGGCCGGCGGATGCGCGCTCCTCGCCGGCCCGGGCGTGCTGGTCCGCTGGCTGGCGGCCTCGCCCGAGATTTTGAGGAAAACCGCTTTTGCGGTCTGGAGCCTCGCCAGAAAAGCGCTCTTCGGCCGGGAGGCGGTGCGCCTGCGAAAATTCTAGGCGCCGGCGAAGGGAGGCTGCGGGCCCCTCCCCCCAGAAAAACCGGCGCGCGCGGGCGAACCCTGCGGGCGGCCGCAACTTCCGGGAAGCGCGCGCGGTGCGCCTAGTCCGGGAGCGGGCCGAAATCAGGCGGCGGGATGCGGCGCCTCGACGCCGCCTCATACGCGGAGGCGACGCGCAGGAGCACGTCCTCCTTGCCGGGTTCGGCGCGAAAGACCAGGGAAAACGGCAATCCCGGCTCCGGTACGGCGGTGGCCTCATCGTTGGGAGCGGACACGAACCGGGTCCCGTCTGCGCTGAGCTCGAACGCGGGGTCGTAGGTCGTGCGGACGTAGCCCGCCGGCACGAGCACCTCGGTCAGGCCGGCGTTCGGCCCGCTCTGCGACTCGGGCCGCGAGTTCAGCAGCAGCCCCGGCTGGCTCGCGCCGCCGATGATGGCGGGCGGAAGCGGCGTGTGCAGCCGCACGAGGGCGTCCAGCCTGTTTTCGAGGAGCACCATCATGTCCACGCGGCGCAGGAGCTCCCGCAGCATGATGCGCTCGTTCACCCCCTGCCGGCTCCCGAGCGGGTTGCGCGGGTCGGTCACCTCCTCCCAGTTCCGGAAGGCGGCGCGCTGGTCGTCGCCCCAGAATTTCGAGCGCGCGTTCAGCTCGGCGAACCCGGTGATGGTCTCGGTGAATCCGCGCGCCTTCCAGTCCTCGGCGCGGCGCGAGAGGTATTGATGGATGTGGTAGCGAAACGTCATGGCGAGTTCCTGCTGCTGCACGGCGGCGAGGTCGAGGCCCGCGGGCGGCTCGATTCTGCCCTCCGCCATGTCGAGCATGTAGTCGATGGGCTGCATGCTCCCGCCGCCGAAGGTTTTGCCGGGGGCGAACTCGGTGGGGACGACGGCGTCCGCGAATTCCGGAAAGAGGGGCGCCCCCCCGGGCGTGAGCCGGAACATGATGTCGGGCATGAACACGGGGACGAGCCTCGCGAGGGCGCGCCGGAAGTCCGTCTTCATCGTCTCGATTTCAGGGTCGCTCCTCCAGAGCGGGTCGGTGGATTCGAGGAGCGTCGCCCCGAGCTTCCCGCCGAGGACGGTCTTGATCTCGCGCGCCGCCGCCCTGACGATGGGCTCCTCTGATTTGGAGCCCGGCGGATACACCATGGACTCGCGGATGATCCCGATGCGCACTCCCCGGAGCGCGCCCGCCGCACCGCCCGTCCTCGCGTGCGTCGCATAGGGCGTTTCCAGGACGGAGGAGCGCGGCACGGTCGTGAACGGGTCGCGCGGGTCGTAGTAGCCGTTCTCCGGGTCTTTCAGGGCGTCGAGTATCCTGGCGCAATCGCCGATGGTTCTGGCGATGACGCCGCTTCTGTCGCAGTAGATGTCCGCCCCGATGGCGCCGCCGTCGAAGCCGAGCATCGCCTTGTGCGGCAGAATCAGCGCGACGGCGTTGTGGTTGGAGGGTCCCCGGCAGGAGGCCCGCGTCTCCTCGCCCAGGCTCGCCATCACCATGTTGGTGCTCACCGAGAGGGCGGAGCCGGAGCTGGAGCCGAGCGAGGCGGCGCGCGTCGTGTCGTAGGGGTTCGAGGGGTTCCCGCCCCACGAGCTGCGCTGGTAGCCCAGCACGGAGGGCAGCGCCTTCTCCGGTGCGTGCCGCCCGCCCGGGTCGCCTGCGCGCCCGTTGTATTCCGTGCTGACGGCCTTGGCGAAGATGATGGCGCCCTTGTTGCGGAGCTGCTCGACGAGGATGTGGTCGCGCGCCGGAAAATCGATGTCGTAGCGGGCGTCGCCGCCGCCCGTGGAGCGCATGTCCTTGGTGTCGAAGGGGTCCTTGAAGGAGAAGACCACGCCGTGCATCGGCATTTTTTCGGCGTCCGGGTTCGCGCCGTATTCCGCGTCGAGTGCCGCCGCGCGCTCGCGTGCGTCGGGGTGGCGGCGAAACGCCTCGCAGACGGGCGGCGCACCCGGCGGCAGCGGGCCCTCGTCGGGATGCCTGTCGAAACTCCCCCGGCAGGTGACGGAGCGCTCGCCGCGAATGTTGAGGGTGGCGAGGGCGTTGACCTGCCCCGCGTCGGGGATGCCGACGATCATGCCGTACTGCTGCTGGACGTCGGGGTCCGAGGCGGTGTCCTCCATGCGCCCGAACTCCAGGGGCGGCCCCCGATACTTGTCCAGGTCGGGCAGCACGTCGGCGGCCCGGACGGTCCGCGTCGGGAAGCGCAGCGGCGAACCCCCCCGCATGGTGCCCCGGGCCTCGGGAACCGGCGCGCCGTCCTCGGTGACGAGCATGCTGGCGACGCCGTTATAGGCGCGGACGCGCGCGATGTAGCCCTCGACCACCTCCACGCAGGTCGTGCGCCCGGCGCGAATCGCGGCGTGCAGCTCCTCGATGGTCGCCTCCTCGAGGCGAAATGCCTCGGCCTTGTCTCCCATGGCGTATCCTTTCGCTTCCGCTCCTGTTTCCGCCCGCCGGGGCGGCGGGCCGCTGTGTCCGGGCGGCTCCCGCATCCTATGGGGGATGTCCCGTTTTCGCAACGGCGAACGCAGGGAGCGGGCGGGGGCGGCGGCGTCCATCGCAAGACGCCCGAAAATATGCGATGATTCCCCGGAGCAAAAACGCCACCCGAAAAAACGAACGCCGCGAAAGGAACCCCGACTTGAAGGACGATGCGCGCGCGGACCTCGACGTCCTCATCGTGGGCGCCGGTTTCTCCGGTCTTTTCATGCTCTACCGGCTGCGGTCGCTGGGCTTCTCGGCGCGCATCTACGAGGCGGGGGGCGACGTGGGCGGCACCTGGTACTGGAACCGCTACCCGGGGGCGCGCTGCGACACGGAGAGCGTCCAGTATTCCTACCAGTTCTCCGACGAACTCCAGCAGGAATGGGACTGGAGCGAGCGCTACGCGAGCCAGCCGGAAATTCTGCGCTACGTCCGCCACGTGGCCGAGCGCTTCGACTTGCGGCGCGACATCGTTTTCCGCGCGCGCGTCGCCTCCGCCGTCTTTGACGAGGAGGCGGGCCACTGGGTCGTCGAGACCGAGGGGGGCGCGCGGGTTTCGGCGACCTTCTGCGTGATGGCCACCGGGTGCCTCTCCTCCCCCAACCTGCCCGCCTTCGAGGGTCTCGACGCCTTTGAGGGCCCCGTTTTGCACACCGGCCTCTGGCCCCACGAGGAGGTGGACTTCTCGGGCCGGCGGGTGGGGATCATCGGCACGGGTTCGTCGGCCATCCAGGCCATCCCGGTCATCGCGCGCCAGGCGGCGCGGCTGCTCGTGTTCCAGAGGACGCCGAACTATGCGGTGCCGGCGCACAACGGCCCGCTGGACGCCGGGCGGCTGCGCGAGGTGAAGGCGGATTACGCGCAGATGCGCGAGAGGGCCCGGCGGCTGCCCGCGGGCTTCTACCAGACGTACAACGACAAGGCGGCCCTGGAGGTTGACGAGGCGGAACGCGAGCGCGAATATGAAAGACGCTGGGCACACGGGGGACTGCCCTTCCTCGCCGCCTTCACGGATTTGCCCTTCAGTGCGGAGGCGAACCGGACGGCGGGCGAGTTCGTCCGCAACAAGATTCGGCAAATCGTGAACGACCCGAAGACCGCGGAGCTGCTTTGCCCCGACACGGTGCTGGGATGCAAGCGCCTTTGCGTGGACACGGGATATTACGAAACCTACAACCGCCCGAACGTCCGCCTGATCGACGTGAGCGGCTCCCCCATCGAGCGGATAGCGCCGGGAGGGGTGGCGGCGGCGGGGGTGCTGCACGAGGTGGACGTGCTCATCCTGGCCACGGGGTTTGACGCCATGACGGGGGCGCTGCTGAAAATGGACATCCGGGGCCGCGCCGGACAGACCTTGCGGGACAAATGGAGGGAGGGCCCCCGCACCTATCTGGGCCTCATGACGGCGGGGTTCCCGAACCTGTTCACCATCACGGGTCCCGGAAGCCCCTCGGTGCTGACGAACATGCAAACCTCCATAGACCATCACGTCGAGTGGATCGGCGCGTGCCTCGCTTTCTTGCGCGCGCGGGGCCTGGCGGGCATCGAGGCGTCCGCGGAGGCGGAGGACGCCTGGGTGGCGCACAACAACGAGGAGGCCGCGAAAACGCTGCGCTACCGCTGCGCCTCGTGGTATCTGGGGGCGAACATACCCGGCAAGCCCCGGGTGTTCATGCCCTACATCGCGGGCTTCGACGTCTATGCGAGAAGGTGCGCGGAAATCGTCGAGGCGGGATACGAGGGGTTTCATCTCACACCGCACGAACGCGCCTAGCCGAACGCGCCGATGGGCCATTCCGCGGATGGGAGGGCGGCGGAGCTTTCCCGCCTGGCGTATATGGCGGTATCATGGAGGCGTATCCTTACATGAACGGCACGCGCATGGCGGGGTTTTGACATGGCGGAAGTGGTCGTCAAGAACTTGGTGAAACGCTTCGGTTCCGAGACCCTGGCGGTGGATCGCGTCAGCTTTACCGTGGGCGAGGGGGAGTTCGTGACCCTGCTGGGCCCCAGCGGATGCGGGAAGACGACGACGCTGCGCTGCATCGCGGGGCTCGAGACGCCTGATGAGGGAGATATTCTCATCGCGAACGAGGTATTCACTTCGAGCCGCGAGGGCGTTTGCCTTCCGCCCGAGAAGCGGCGGCTCGGCATGGTGTTTCAGTCGTATGCGATATGGCCCCACATGTCGGTCTCCGAGAACGTGGCTTATGGCATCCAGGCCCAGGGGGCGAATCGCGCAGAGGTGAGCGCAAAGGTCGACAAGGCCCTCGAACTCGTCGGCCTGAGCGGCCTGGGCGGGAGAAACGCCACCAAACTCTCCGGCGGCCAGCAGCAGAGGGTGTCCCTTGCCCGCGCGTTGGCCTACAACCCCCGCGTTCTTCTTTTCGACGAGCCGCTGAGCAACCTCGACGCGAAGTTGCGCGAACGCATGCGGGTCGAGTTGGCGGGCTTGATCAAGGAACTCAAGTTGACGGCGATTTACGTGACCCACGATCAGGCCGAAGCCATGGTGATGAGCGACCGGATCATCGTCATGAAGGATGGAAGGATACAACAGGAAGGGGACCCGCACGCCACATACAACGAGCCGGCCAACAGTTTCGTCGCCGATTTCATCGGCGTGACGAACATCCTCGAAGGCAAGGCCGGCGAAAGGGAGGGCGGCGAGGGGCTTTGGGTGGAGGTGCCGTCCCTGGAATCGAAAATCCTGTGCGCGAAGGGAATCGAGCGCGAGATTCCGGTCGGTTCCGATCTGCTGGTCACCGTGCGGCCGGAATACATCGAATTCGCGGAGGATGGGTCGAACGATACGAACGTTCTCAGGGGCCGGGTGAGCGACGCCGTTTATCTGGGGCAATCCTGGGATTGCCTGATCCAATCGGGCAGCCTGGAGTTGAGGGTGCACGTTCGCGGCGATGCGGAGATTCGGATGGGTCATCCCGTCACCATGACCATATCTCCTTCGAGGTGCGTGGTATTGAGCGATTAGAGGGGAGGGGCGCGCCGCATGCGCCTCCCCCGCCGGAGCCGGTTTTTTCCAGACGTATTCTATGGGGAGAAGGGCGTATGAAAAAAAGGGCGAGTTTCTTGTGGGTAACGGCAGGGTTGCTGGCAGGCGCGTTCGCACTGGGCGGGGCCGCCCACGCCGCGGAGGTGCCCATCTTGAAAGGGTTGAAGGGTGCGGAGAAAGCCCGCGTCGAGAAGCTGATTCGGGGCGCCAGAAAAGAGGGGGCCTTTTCCTGGGCCACGAACCTTGCGCCCGTAAAAGCGGCCAAGGCGATGGAGAAGGACTTCAAAAAACTCTACGGACTGCCGAAGGTGAGATTCCGTTTCGCCAACAGGCGCTCCGGGACGCTCATCAAGCGTTTCGAGCAGGAAATCAAGGCCAACAAGCTCTCCGTCGACGTGGTCGTGCTGGCGGCCGCCTCCTGGCTGCACTCGATGAAGCGTCGCGGAAACCTGATGAAATACGTCTCGCCGGAGGACAAGTATTACAATCTGGCGGAGAAGGCGAACATGAACGGCGGCGGCTATTGGGTGGCCGATGCGCAAATCAACACCATGGCCGTCAATCGGGACTTGGCGGGCGACGTCAAGCTGACCAGTTGGTATGACTTGCTGAGGCCGGAGTTCCGGGGAAAGGTGCTGGTCGGCGACGCGAGGCCGTCCGAGACGTATACGCTTTGGTACAAGGGCCTTCGCGAGCGTTTGCCGAAGAGTTATTTCCTGAAACTGAGCAGCGAGAAGGCGGGCGTCATGGCGAGAGGGTCGGCACAGCGGCGCTCCATCATGGCGGGGGAGTACTGGCTCGGAACGACGATCATGGCCAGGCACAACTGGATTGCGAAGAAGGCCGGCGTGCGGATGGACCCCATCTACCCCAAAGAGGGGGTGGTGGCGCTTCCCATCGGCTCCGTGATCATGGCGAAGGCGAAGCATCCCAACATGGCGAAACTTTTCGTCGATTACTGGCGGAGCGTGCGCGGGCATCACATGCTCCTCAATTATAATCCGCTGAATTCCGGCAGGCCGCTTCCGCCGCACAAGGATCCGCAGATCAACAAGCTCATCCTGGCGAAAGACGGCATCGCGCCTCCCATCGACAAGATCAACGTCATCCCGACCGACTGGAGCAAGGTGACGCCGGCGGACGTGAAGAAGTGGAAAGCGGAATTCATCGAGGTGTTCGGGTCGGGAACGAAAAGATAACGATCTAGAAGCGCCTGAGGTGCCGGGAATTGAGCAGGGTATCCAAAGCGGAACGGGAGGCCGGGGACGCTGGCGGAAAGCTGGCCGCCTCGGCCTCCGCTCCTCTGGGGCGGTTTTTCAATTCCGAGAATACGCTGAAGCTCAGCTCGCTGGGCCTGCTCACCATTCTCGCCATCGTGCCGGTATCCGTGTTCTTGTACAGCGCGTTCGTTACCCACCCCGAAGCCGGGGAATCCCTCTTCACGCTGACGAACTTCACCAATACGTTCACCACCGCCGAGGTGATCGACGCTTCGCTGAACACCTTGCTCATCGCGTTGGGAACGTCTGTTTTCTCCTGCCTGACGGGCGTTTCGCTCGCCTGGTTTCATGCGCGCACCGATATGCCCTTCAGGGGGGTTTTGGAGGCGCTGACCCTGATTCCCTTTTTCCTGTCTTCTTTTTTGGGCGCCGTCGCCTGGTGGGCGTTGGCCGCCCCGAGGACGGGCATACTGAATCGCTGGATGATCGACATCTTCGGGTTGTCGGCACCGCCGTTCAACATCTATTCGATGGGCGGAATCATCATGGTGCTGGCGCTGTTCTATACGCCCTACATGTATCTTTTTACGATAGGCTCGCTGAATCGCATGGACCCCGCCCTCGAGGAATCCGCGCGGGTTTGCGGAACCGGAGTCTTGCGCACCGCCCTGAGGGTAACGATTCCGCTCTCGACGCCCGCCATGCTCTCCGGAACGATCATCGTTTTCGTGGTGAGCATGGGCGTGTTCGGGGTGCCCAGCCTGCTGGGCCCGATTGCGAGAATATCGACGCTCTCGACGATCATTTATACGAAGATGGAAGAATACCCCATGGACATCGGCGGGGCGGCCGCCCTGGGAAGCGTCTTGATGGCGTTCACCGCCCTGGGGCTCTACGTCCAGAGAAAGATCATAGCCCCGAGAAGCTACGTGACCGTGACGGGGAAAGGCTACCGCCCGAGCCGCGTCTCCCTGGGAAACTGGAAATATCTCGCCCTCGGCATCAATGTCGTATATGTCCTTCTGGCGGTCATCCTCCCGCTGGGAGCACTCCTGTTGGCGTCGTTCAACCGCGCTTGGCTGGGCGGATTCCGGTGGAGCCAGCTTTCCATCTACAACTGGGCCTACGTGTTGTTCGAATACGAATACGCCATTCGAGCGACCAAGAACAGTCTTCTCCTGGGGCTGGCGGGAGGATTCCTCACGGTGGTCCTCTGCACGTTCCTGTCCATGGTGATCCTCCGGGGCAGGAACAGGAAATTGAGCGGCGTGGTCGATTACCTGAGCACCCTGCCCATCGGCGTGCCGGGCCTCATCATGGGCATGGCCTTTCTTATCACATGGATCAAAACGCCGCTCTACGGATTCCCCATGCTCTTGCTGATGATGGCGTATATGACGCGCTATCTGCCCTATGGCCTCAGAACGATCTCCTCGGTGCTGCAGTCGTTGAGCTCCGAGCTCGAGGAGAGCGCGAGAATCTGCGGCTCCTCGTTCGTTGCGACGATACGGAAAATCACGGTGCCGCTGTTGAAGCCGGGTATTTTTGCGGCCTATCTGATGCTGTTCATCATGTTCATCAGGGAACTGCCGGTGTCCGTGCTGCTGGCGACGGAAGACAGCGCGCCCATGGCGGTGGCACTCTACATCTTGCAGGAAAACGAGGCGTTGGGCGTCGTGGCGGCGTTCGCACTCGTTCAGACGATTCTGCTCCTGGTGGGCACGATCATTTTCAGAAGACTCGGAAGCATGGAGAAGCTGTCGGTCTAGACAGCCGGTCTAGACAAAAGCGAGTCCTCTTCGGGAGGGGAGGCGTTCCGGGCGCGGCGTCGGCGACTGGGCATGAGGGGGAGAGCCGTTGAAACTCAGGGGGATGATGGGTGCGCCCGCCACGGCCTTCGGGCCGGCCGGCGGCGTCGATTACGACGCTTTCGGGCGACAGGTGAACTTTCTCGTCGAGCAGGGGTTTCCCTTCATCGCCCATCCCATGCACATCGGGGAGTCTCTCAATCTGAGCGAGCGCGAGCGCAGGGAGCTGGCGAGGTGCCTGGTGGACGCCGCCGCCGGCCGCGTCCCCGTGTTCGTGAACGCGAGCGCCCCGGGGACGGACAACTGCGTCGACCTCGCGCGGCATGGCGAGGCGGTGGGGGCACAGGGAATCGTCGTCCTGTCGCCCTACCATTGGGCACCCGAGCCGGCGGCCCATCTGGATCATTTCCTGACGGTCGGCGGATGCGTGGATGCGGCGGTGATAGCCTACAACAACCCCGGGAGGACGCAGACGGCCATCGCCCACGACATGCTGGAGGAGATGCTGGAAAGGATGCCGAACCTGTGCGCCCTCAAGGACGCCAGCTTCGACATGAACTATTTTACGGGCGCGTGCCGCATCGCCTCCCGCGCGCGGGCGGATTTTTCCGTGTTCACCGGAATAGAGTGGCTCCTCACGTCGATCCCCGTCGGCGGGGCGGGTGCGTTTTCCAACTGCGGGGAGGTCGCCCCCCGGCTGGTTCTCTCCCTGTTCGAGGCCTGCGCCTCGGGAGATTACGAGAAGGCGCGTCCGCTGCAATACAAGATGGGCGTGCTCCTGGAGTTGTTGCAGACGAACTACCCGGCGACCGTGAAATACGCGATGGCGCTCATGGGCCGTCCGGTGGGCGGGACGCGAAAGCCCATCCCGCCCTTGGGCACCACCGCCAGGGCCCACGCGGAGAGGACGCTGGCCGCGCTCGGGATTCTGGAGGATGAGCCGCACGGCTGGTGAGGGCGGCGCCGGATGCTCCCGCGTTTCGCCCGGCGTCATTTTTGCCGGGCGTATATCCAGACCAGAAGCCCCGCCCCCGCCGCGTTGACGACATGGGCGGAGAAGCCCCCGGGCAGTGCGAGCGTCGCCGGCAGAAAGCAGAACAGGGCGGCGACGCCTAGCAGGAGCCATTCGGCGAGAGAGGTTTTTCTGCGCAGGTAGCCCATCGTCCAGGCGGAAAACGCAACGGTGCCGAACAGCGCCGCGCCCATCGTCCAGATCGTGCGTTGCGCCGAGCCGCCCAGCAGGATGGGCGTATAGGCGAACAGAAGCGGCATGACGTAGAGCATCTTGGCGAACCGGAAACTCGTCCAGCCCGTTTTCCAGGGGTCGGACCCGGCGATGGAGGCGGCGACGTAGGCGCCCAGGCATACCGGCGGCGTGATGTTCGAGTCCTGGCTTAGCCAGAAGACGATCATGTGTGCGGCGATGAGGGGAAGGCCGAAGCTCTCGAGAGCGGGCCCCGCGAGGACGGCCAGGACGAGATAGGAGGCGGTGATGGGCAGCGCCATGCCCAGGACGAGAGAGGCCGCCGCCACCAGGAACAGGGCGAGTAGGAGGCTTCCGCCCGAGAGGGCCACGAGCAGGTAGCTCATCTTGAGGCCGAGGCCCGTGAGCGCCACCATTCCGACGATGATCCCCACCGCGGCGGCGGCCGAGCCGACGAGCAGAGAGTTTCGCGCCCCCTCCAGCATGGCGTCGAGGATGCCGCGCGCGTCCATCCGTTCACGCGGGGGACGATGCCGAGCCGGGAAGAGGCGCGCCAGCAACATGCGCATCCAGTTAATCGCCAGGATGGAGAAGATGGCCATGACGGCGCACCAGTCCGGCGAGTAGCCCGCGATGAGAAACGCCAGGAGAATCGCGAGCGGCAGCAGGTGGAACCAGCCGGCTGCGAAGACCTCCCCGGGACTGGAGAGCTCCTCCTCGGGGATTCCCTGAACGCCGTGTCGCTTCGCTTCAAAGTGGACGATGGCGATGATCGAGAGCAGATACAACAGCGCGGGCACGGCGGCGATGGCCATGATGCGGACGTAGGGCACCCCTGTTATCTCCGCCATCACGAATGCGCCCGATCCCATGACGGGCGGCAGGAGTTGCCCGCCCAGGGAGGCGCTGTTTTCCACCGCGCCGGCCACGTGGGGCCGGAAGCCCACTTTTTTCATGAGGGGGATGGTGAAGGTGCCCGTCGAGACGATGTTCGCGATGCTACTGCCCGAGATCGAGCCGAAAATGGCGGAGGCGATGACCGCCACCTTGGCGGGTCCGCCCACCCTCCGGCCGGCGAGTGCCATCGGCATTTCGATGAAGAAGTTGCCCATCCCGGACTGGTTCATGAACGCGCCCAGATAAATGAATATCAAAACGTAATTCGCCATGACGGAAGTCATGACGCCGAAGATGCCCTCCTGGGAATAGAAGGCGTAGTTGACGATCTGGTGGACCGTGGAGCCCCGGTGCGAGAGTTGCCCGGGGGCGTAGGCGCCGAAGTGGGCGAAGAGCAGCGCGAGAATCGCGATGGCCGGAATCCATGCCCCCAGCCCGCGCCGCGCCGCCTCCAGGGCGAGCGCGATGGCCACGAAGGCCATCCAGAAGTCCGTTTGGTGCCAGGCCCCCGTCCTGTCCTGGAGTTCGAGGTAGTGGGATACGAAGTAGCCCAGACAAAGGCAGGTCAGGCCCGTGAGGGCGAGGTTCAGGGCGCGCGGCCGGAAAAGCGCCACGGCACCCAGGAGGACGCACCCGAGCCACGTCGCCCGGTCCACCGCCCGCGCGCCTTCCTCGGCGACGCCTTCCGCCCGGTAGATCGCGCCGGCGAGCAGCGCAACGAGGGCGAGAGCGACCCCCCAGTCGGAGATTTCGGGCGCCTTCCAGGCCGACCCTTCGCGGCCGGGGTGGAAGAGGAAGCTCATGCTCCACATGACGAGGGTGAATATCCCCAGGTGGAGGTTGTCCTCGGGTATGCCGGGCCCCGCCGCCCAAAGGGCGAAGAGGGCGAAGGCGCAGGCGATGGCCCGATGGAAATGCTTCCAGCCTCCCGTCAGGAGCGGGGCGCGGCTTCCGCCCGGTGCGCGGGGGATATGGGTTTCATCGCTGGAGGTCATGGCGCGGCCCCCGAGAACCTCCCCGCGCGGGCCCACTCCGCCCGCCGGGAGAGATTCGCGCGTGTTGCCGTGTCGAAGCCGAGGAGGAGGCTACATGAGCTCTTCGGGAATCTTCTTCCCCACTTCTTTCCAGAACCGGATCGCCCCCTTATGAAGTGGCGCGTTGAGGAGTTTGAGGCCGTTCTCGATGGACATCTCCTGTGCCACCTTGCCGGCGGCGGAGAGAATGTATTTGCGGCCCTTCTCGGAGTAGATGGCTTTCATGATGTTGTAGACCAGATCGGCGGAAACCCGGCTCCCCGCGATCATGACGGTGCCGGTGCCGAAGGTCGGGGTGTCGGCGTCCACGTTCGGATAGACGCCCGCCGGAATCACGGTCGGTCCGAAATAGGGAAATTTCTTGTAGAATTCCGATTGCCGGGCGGGGGCGTCCATGTTGATGAAGCGAATCCGCATCATCGTGGCCGTGTCCCGAATCATCGCGTTGCCGAGGCCGGGGTGCCAGTTGTAGCCGTCGATCTTGCCGTTGCGCATGGCCTCGGGGCTTTTGCGGCCCAGGTAGACGGGCTTGAACGTGCCCCAGATGCCGAGATGCTTGAGGAGTGCCGTCAGGTTTTTGGCCGAGCCGGAGCCCGGGCCGCCCATCGAGATGGTCTTTCCCTTCAGGTCTCCGATTTTCCGGATCGCGCTTTTCGCCGGCACCAGCAGATGCCCCACCGAGCCGAAAAGGTATGTCATCGTTCGGACGTTCTTTTGGGGTTTCTTGAAATGCGCCTCGCCCCGGTAGCCCAGAAAGGCGTCGCTCGAGAACGTCAGCGCCACCTCCACGGAGCCTGAGTGTACGGCCCGCACGTTTTCGGAGGAGCCGGTGGAGGACTCGGAGGAGACCTGAACTCCCGGGAGTTCTTTTGTCAGATACACGGCGTATGCGCTGGTCCATCGGTTGTAGGCGCCGCGAATCTGGCCGCCCTTCATCGTGATGCGCTGCTGGGCCGCTGCGTCCGGGGGCATGGCGCCGAACTGGGCGCTGAGCGCGAGCGCCGCCGCGATCAGCGATGACGTCCATCTGGCTGTGCTCATCGTCTCTCTCTCCTCAGGAAATGAATGGAATGAAACCTTACTTTTCGGGAAGGCGCCGTTCTTATCGGATGTCGGGCCTGCTGGCGGGGCACCCGCCCGGCCCGCAACGCAAGGCGTTTGGTTCTTGTTGCGCCCTCCCTCCGTCCCCGGCGTTTTCCGTTCATTGACAGGCCCCGCCGGAATTTCTACAGTCGCCCATCATACAATTCTCCGTCTTCATTGGAAAGGAGCCGTATATTGACCCGCATGAACGGTGGGCAGATCATCGTCGATTATCTCATCCAGGAGGACGTCCCCTATATATTCGGCCTTTGCGGGCACGGGAACATCAGTTTTCTGGATGCGCTCTACGAGCGCGCCGACGAAATCCGGACGCTCTCCGTGCGCCATGAGTCGCTGTGCGGCTTCATGGCCGACGTGTACTACCGGGTGGCGGGCCGGCCGGTGGCGACGTTCACCTCCTGCGGGCCGGGTTCGGCCAACATGCCGATTTCTCTGGCCAACGCTTTTTTCGATTCGGTTCCGTTTCTGGCCGTGACCGGAAACGTCCCCACCAACCAGTTCAACCGCGGGGCGTTTCAGGAGACCTATCGACACTACCAGGCGGACTTCCCCTCGACAGTGCAGGCGTATTGCAAGCGGGTGTATCAGCCCACGCGGGCGGAGATGGTGCCACAGTTCACGCGCCAGGCGTGGAAGACGATGGTGACCGGAAGGCCCGGCCCCGTCGTGCTCGACGTGCCCTTCGACATATTCAAGGAGGAAGCCGACGTCGAGATGCCGCGCGCCGCCGCATGGAACGCGAACGTCTCCTGCCGCTGCGGGGCGGACCCGGAGGGGGTGAAGAAGGCGGCGGCGATGCTTTTGTCCGCAGAGCGTCCCGTGATGCTGGTGGGCCAGGGCGTCAAATACGGCGGGGCGGCGGCGGAGATGGTCGCGCTCGCGGAGAGACTGCGCATTCCCGTGGCGTGCTCATCGAGCGGAATGGGGGCAATCGACTCCGAACATCCCCTGGCGTTGGGCTTGCTCGCCAGAAACGGCGCCTATCCGGCGAACCACGCCGCGCGGCAGGCCGACGTTCTGCTTGCGCTCGGCGTGCGCTTCGACGATCGCACCTCGAGCAGCTGGCTGCCCGGATACTCGTTCAACATTCCGCCGACAAGGCTCATTCACGTGGATATCGATCCGGAGGAGATCGCCCGGAACTATCCCGTGGCCCTGGGCCTCATGGCGGATGCGGGCGTCTTCCTGGAGCAGGTGAACGAAGCCCTGGACGCCGCGGAGAAAACGGAGATTCCGGTCGCCCGGAAAGGATGGCTTCGCGAGATTGACGGCTGGGCGAAACGAATGGGAGGAGTTCACGGCTCCCGGCTACCGCGAAGACACCGAACCCATCCACCCCCAGCGCGCGGCCCATGAAATCGACAAGGCCTTGCCCGATGGCGCCATCCTCGTCAGCGACGTCGGCGTCCACCACAACTGGCTGATCCAGTATTGCCGCCCGAAGGGGCCGCAATCGCTCATCGGCTCCATGGGCTTTGGCGCGATGGGCTTCGGGGTGGCGGGGGTGTTGGGGGCCAAGCTGGCGGCACCGGACAGGGCTTGCGTATCGGTGTGCGGGGACGGCGCTTTCCTCATGCACCTGAGCGCCGTCGCCACGGCGGTGGAATACAACATTCCCGCCGTCTGGGTGGTCTGGAACAATTACGCTTTCGCCTCCATCCGGGGGCTGCAGCGCGGTTATCTGGGCGGTCGGGAACTGGCCACCGGGTTTCAGCGTCCCGGCTCCGCCGCCCCCTACAATCCCGACTTCGCCGCCATGGCGGAATCAGCGGGCGTCACGGGCGTGCGGGTGAACAGGGCGGCGGATTTGGGAGAAGCCGTGGACGAGGCGGTGCGGGCCGGGCGTCCCTACGTGATTGACGCGAACGTCGGGGGAGAGGAGAACCCCATGGGCGCCGGCGTCTGGGAGTTGCCCGGCCTGGGGCACGGAGAGCCCGCCATTGGCGCGCGGACTGTTTTGTAGGGGGCGAGGAGAGCGGTGGACGCCCCCCCCCCCCCCCCCGTTTCGTTCCGCGCGGCGCCCGGAGGAGGGGAGCGGGACATGCATGCGAGCGACGCTCGCGGGAGGAGATGCGGGATGAGCGATGCGGAGAGGCTGCGCGCGGCGGCGGACAAGCTGGAGATGATGGAGACGTCCATGTTCTCCCACATTTGCCGCGACACGGGCGACTGGGAGGGGCTGCTGGACTGCTTTCATCCGGATGCGGAGATCACCACTTCATGGTTCTCGGGCAACGCGCATTCGTTCATCGAGGAGTCGGGGGCGATGATGAGCGGCCATCACGCGGAGGACACCCAGAAGCACATCGCGGGCAACGTGCGCGCCCGGGTGCGCGGGGAGCGCGGCGTCTGCGAGTATTACCTCATCCTGCACCAGAGGAGGACGATGGACGGCCATGATTTCGATTTCTCGACGTGGAGCAGCGTGGTGGACCTCCACGAGCACAGGGAGGGGCGGTGGCGCGTCATCAAGCGCACGATCATATACGAGAAGGACAGGATGGACCCCCACAAGCCCGGAGAGGTGCCGGCGTCGTATTTTCAGGCGATGGACCTCGCCCCCTACCCGAAGGCGCTTCGCTATCACTGCTGGCGCAACGAGAAGTTCAGCGGGAGCCCGCCGTCGGAGAATCTCGTGGTCGAGAATACGGATCGGGCGAGGCGCGTCCGGGAGGAGGCGCAACGCTGGGTGGGCCGCCAGTCAACGGAGGGCGCCTAGTAGCGGCTGGTTTCGACCTCCCCCCGCGCACCCTCCCGGAGCGTGGGAGCAAAGCCTCCGGGTGCCCCCTAGCCGGCGCCGGCGATTTTTGAACGGAGAAGGTCGTAGTTCGAGAGTCCCATCTCCATCTCCCCGTCGTCGATCATGTTTCCGATCTCCGCCACCGCATCGTTGCAGGGGGTGGGTATGCCGAGTTCTCGCGCCCTGTGCGACACGAGGCCGTTGATGTAGTCCATCTCGCTCCTGCGGCCCTTGATGTGGTCGTGAATCGGGGCGGTGCGGGAGCGGGTCCCCACGTGGCCCAGCAACGTTTTCATGGCCGTGATCAGCACCTGGTCGTCGGAGCCTGCGAAATCGTCCGCCGTCAGGCCGAACACGGGCTCCACCCCGTAGCCCAGGGCGGTGCCCACCTCCATCGCCTCTTTTCCGAGCCGGACCGAAATGTCGACGATGCCCGGCAAGTCCCTGGCCTCCGCGTTCCTGACTCCCAGCAGGCCGAAGGGGCCCATCGTCATGCAGTTGGCGATCAGCTTCGTCCACTTCGTGCCCTCGATGTTGGGGGTGATTTCGGTGACGCCGACGTGGGCGATGAGGGCGCGCATCTCCTCGGCGCGCGGCGTGATGGCTCCGTCCAGCTCCCCCACGGCGAACCAGGTGCCCTTCCGCGCGGTGTTGCGCTGGACGAGGCCGGGCGTGAATATCTCCGCCGACAGCTCCACGCAACAACCCACCACGCGCTCGCGCCCGATGATGGAGGAGATCGTCTCGTTGTTCATGCTGTTTTGGATTCCGACGAAGACGCCGTCGCTCCGGAAATAGGGTGCGATGAGTTCGCACATCCATCGGGTGTCGAAGGATTTGACGACCAGCAAGACGATGTCGAATTGCGTCTTGAGCGAGGCCAGCTCGCACAGGTGGTGCGCGCGCACGGGCAGCCGCAGGTCCATGTCCGGCATCTGGACGCGCAGGCCCCTCTCCCGCATCGCCTCCACGTGCTGCGGCCATTGGTCGATGATGGCGACGTCCAGCCCGGCGTCCGTCAGGTCGGCCGCCACGCTGCTGCCGATGGCGCCGGTGCCCAGGACGGCAATCTTCTTGTTCATTTCTCTACCCTCGTCTTTCCGTTGCTCGGAGCGTGTGTCGATAGAAAAAGGCGGCGAAGCCTCTCCGCGCGCCCGTCAGGGGAGAACCTTCCGGCGGACGCACCCGGTGTGCGGCGTCGAATCCGGCGCGCCTCACAGATACGCCATCGTGCGGATGCGCTGGGCCTGGTTGGTGCCGGCGGAGTGGAGGAAGCTGACGACGTCGCGCAGGTATTTCTCCATCGGCCCGTCCGTCATGTAGCCCGCCCCGCCCCAGACCTCCAGGGCGCGCGTGGCGATGCGAAAGCCGGTCTCGGATGCGAAGACCTTGGCCATGTAGCCGAGCTTCGGGTCGTATCCCTCCCGCATCGCGCGCCAGGCGGCGTGGTGCAGGGTCTGGCGCGCGGCCTGGTACTCGACGAAGCAGTCCGCGAGGAGGAAGCCCACGCCCTGGTGCTCGATGACGGGCCTGCCGCCCTGGATTCTCGTCCTGGCGAACTCCAGGGCGTCCTCGTAGGCGGCGCGCGCCGGCCCCAGGGCGGTGGCGGCGGACTCGATGACGGAGCCGCGCGAGAAGGGCCCCGAGCGGGCCGCCACGCCCCCGCCCACCGGCGTTACGCGGTGGTCGTCCGGGACGCGGCAGTCCTCGAAGAGGAGCTCGGCGTTTTGCGAGAGACGCTGGCCCATCTTCTCGTGAATCCGTCCGATGGAGAAGCCCGCCATGTCCGGCGTCACCATGAAATACGTGACGCCTCGGGAGACGCCGACGGTCGGGTCGGTGCGGCAGACGATCACGTAGAGCCTGGCGATGCCGCCGTTGCTGATGTAGCGCTTCCGGCCGTTGACGATCCACTCGTTGCCGTCTCGCTCGGCGCGCGTCCGGACGCCCCGGTCGGGTCCCTCCTCGGGGATGAAATTCTCCGAGCCCACCTCCGGCTCCGTCATCCCGACGGCGAGGTGGAAGCGGTGGTCGGCCAGAAATTCCGGCAGGAACCTCTCGCGCTGCTCCGCGTTCCAGACGGTGTCCAGAAAGTGGATCACCTTCCAGGTCTGGTCGAAGGTGACGGCCACGCCCAAATCTCCCCAGCCGATCTCCTCGCCCACGACGCACAGGGTCAATATGTCGGCCCCGCCGCCGCCCCGCTCCTCGGGGACGGAGAGCGTGCGCAGGCCGAGCCTGCTGCCGGCCTCCAGCGCCTCCCAGGGGAACCTCGCGCCCGGGTCGGTGAGCCGCTCGCGCTCGCGCACATGGGGCCGCAGCTCGTTTTTCGCGTAATCGTGGGCCAGCCGCTGGAGTTCGCGCTGGGATGCGGTGAGGGTGAAGTCCATGGGGCGCCTTTCGGGGAGAGCGCGGTTATTCCATCACGATGGCCGCCCGCCCGGTGACGCTCCCCGCCTCCAGGCGTTCGTGGGCGCGTTCGGCCTCCTCGAGGCGGTAGGTTTCCGTGACCAGGGGCCAGACCTCTCCGCGCGCGCAAAGCGCCAGGGACTCGACGATCTCCTGGCGGGTGAAGGAGCGGCTGCCCATGACCTCCAGCTCCCCGTTCAGGAGACGGCCGGCGGAGAGGCGAAACGGCCTCGGCGTGAAGCCGCCCAGCGTCACCAGGCGGCCGCCCTTGCCGAGCGATTCGGCGGCGGCCTCGAGGGTGGCGTCCTGCGAGACGAAATCGACGGCCACGTCCACGCCCGCCCCGTCCGTGTGCTCCAGCAGCGCCTGGGCGACGTCGCCTCCGGATGCGTCGACGACGGCCTCCGCCCCGACTTCCCGGCATTTCGCCAGCTTCTCCGGCGAGACGTCCACGGCGATGACGCGCGCGTGCGCCCAGCGGGCGAGCATCACCATGTGAATCCCCACGCCGCCGCCCGCGCCGATGACGGCGACGGTCTCCATCGGCGCGATCCGCGCCCGGCGCACCACCTTGTAGGGGGTGGCGACCGCGTCGCAGATGACGGCCGCCTCCGCGGGGTGTGCCTCGTAGTCCAGCCCCTCGGGCAGCGGGATGAAGTTCCGGGCGGGCAGCTTGACGTACTCCGCATAGCCGCCGTCGCAGTGCCTGCCGACGAAGCCCGCGAGGTTGTCGCACAGGGGCTCCCGGTTCACCCGGCACCAGCGGCAGTCCCCGCACGTCAGATAGCAATGGAAGGTGACGGCGTCGCCCGCCCGCACGTTCGCGACCCCGGCGCCCGTCTCGACGATCTCGCCGACCACCTCGTGGCCGATGATGACGGGGTAGTCGACCGCGACGCGCCCCGCGCGCGCGTGGTGAATCGTGAGGCCCGCACCGCAGGCGATGACGCGCGCCACCGCCTCGCCCGCCCCGGCCGCAGGGTCCGGCACGTCCTCCAGGGAGAACGGCGCCCCTCTCCCCCGCAGCACCATGGCCTTCATGCGCCCCCCTCCAAGGCGGCGAGGGATTTCGCCGCCCAGTCGCAGTCCACCTGGCTCGCCCACAGGCTCATGAGCCGCCTGGTGATGGGGCCGGGCGCGCCGTGGGCCATCCTGGCGCCGTCCACCGAGGAGACCGGAAGGATGCAGATGCTGTTTCCGGTGTGGAATGCCTCGTCGGCTGTGAGCAGATCATAGCGCGTGAGGTTGGCCTCGCGAACGGGGATGCCGAGCTCGCGCGCCATGTCGATGACGTGGGCGCGCGTCACGCCGGCGAGGCAGTTGCGGTCCGTGGGCGTGAGGAGCGCGCCCTCTCGCACGAAAAAACAGTTGTAGCTCGACCCCTCGGCCACGAAGCCGTTCGTGTCGAGCATGATGGGCCAGGCGCCCGCCTCCTGTGCCTCGAACTCGGCCTGCACGTGGTTCATCTTGCCCCCCACCTTGGCGCGCGGCTCGACGCACTCCGGAGGAGTCCGGCGCACGCCGGTGACGACCGAGCGCACCCCCTCCCGGTAGCCGTGGGCGTAGCGCGTGTAGTCCATCGGCAGGGTGAAGATGACCAGGGTGTGCGCACCATGCGTGTGGCTGGCGGCGGAGCTCACGCCGCCGCCCCGGGTGACCCAGTGGTTGATGCGGAACTCCTCCCCCTCCCCGTACGCCGCGCGGTTGCGCTCCACGAGCTCCATGGTGAGGGCTTCCATCTCGTCCGCACCCATGCCGGGGTCGAGCCTCGCGTACCGGCAGGACAGGTAGAGCCGGTCGATGTGCGACCGGAGGCGCCAGGGCCTGCCGCCAAAGGTGCGCGATGCGTCATAGACGCTGTCGCCATAGAGGAAGCCGCGGTCTAGGATGGACACGTTCGCCTCCGCTTCCGGCACGAACCGGCCCTTGACGTAGGCTATTCTCTCGCTCATGGAGCACCCTCTCCTCATGTCCTCGTTTTTCCCCATCCTATCACGGATCATTCCGAAGCGCATCATCCGTGCGGGGATGGCGAATCCGGCCCGCCCCCCTCAGATCAGCCCCATGGCGGCCGCGCGCAGGGCGTGGCCCATCTCGAGGGAATGGGAGAAGCGCACGAGGTCGCGCAGCAGCCTTTCCATGGGCGCCTCCGTCATATAGCCCGCGCCTCCCCAGACCTCCATCGCGCGGCGCGCGACGCGCTCGCAGGTTTCCGTGACGAGGGCGCGGACGAGAAAACTTCGCCAGGGGTCGGCGCCCTCGCCCCGATCCGCCGCCCAGGCCGCCGCCTGGAGGCTTCTTCTGGCGGCGTCGAGCTCCGCCAGGTTGTCGCAAAGCATGAAGCCCACCGTCTGGTGCCCGATGATGGGCTTTCCCCCCTGGACGCGCTCGCGCGCGTGGCGGAGTGCGTGTTCGTTGGATTTTCTGGCTGTTCCGATCGCGGCGGCGGCGGGGAGTATGCGGGCGGCGTGCGTCGCCTCGCGCCACGCCTCCGGGGAGCAATCGACCTGATGGCGACGTTGGAGCCTCGCGCCTTCGAAGCGGATGTCCACGTCCGGGCAGGAGCGCATCCCCATCGAATCGTGATGGCACAACACGCGGATTTCCGGCGCGCCCTCGTTCTCCACCAGAAAAACCCGCCTGCCTGCCGCGCCCCGCAGGTTCGACTCGATGAGAAAAAAGCCGGCCGCCGCCCCGTTGAGGACGCGCCCCGCCGCCCCGTGGAGGCGCCAGCCGTCTCCTTCCCGCGTGACGGATGCGTCTGGCCGCTCCCCGGACGGATACGGACTTTTGTCTTCCGGGGCGGGCGTTTCGCGCATGTGCGCATGGCTGAGGTGGCAGCCGTGGTCTCGCGCGAAACGGTTGGCGAACGCCCGGAATTCCGCCCCGTCCCACAGGCGGGATATGGCGTTTGCGAGCGCCCAGTCCTGCGCGTGGATGACGCCGACTCCCAAATCTCCCCAGCCGAGCTCCTCTGCTACGAAGCACAGGGTCAGTATGTCGGCCCCGCCGCCCCCGCCGTTCTCCGGGAGGGAGAGGGTGCGCAGGCCCAGCCGGCTGCCCCTGGCCAGAATGTCCGCCGGGAGGCGGGCCTCCGGCCTTCTTTCCCGGTCGATGGCCTCCGTGACGGGCAGAATCTCCCGCCGCGCGAAATCGCTCGCCAGCCGCTGCAGCGCGAGGCAATCCTCGCCGGGAGCAAAATCCATGCGCCGAACCCTTTATTATTATTGAGGATGATGGCGCCCGCATGCACGCGAAAGGCGGCCCGCCGGGCTAGTCGATGAGGCCCACGCCCTGGAGGTCCGAGGCCAACTCCGCCTTTTCCTCCGCGCTCAGGGGAATCATCGGCGCGCGGGAGGGGCCGCCACGCATGCCCATCAGGCTCATCCAGTCCTTGAGTGCGGCGATGGGGAACGCCCCCCGCGCCCAGGGTGCCCAAATCCACTTCTCGGCCACGCGCCGCATCGGGTTCATGGACTCGCGCGCCGTCCAGGCTTCCTCGAGATTTCCCGCGTCGATCAGGTCGGTATATTTTTCCATGCCCAGGTTGCCCGCGCGCTGGAGGAGAAACGGGTCGGGCCCGCTCATGAAGGTTTGCTGCTTGTGATACGCCCGGTTGAAGAACCACTGGGTTTCCATCGGGTCGCTCACGACGATGTCGTCCCCCACGGCTTCGCGCACCTCGTCGCAGTGGTATTTGGGCTGCGCGTTCTTGATGCAGCAGATGTTCTCGTTCTCGTCGACGATCTCCCTGACCAAGGCCGGCGAGAGCGAATAGCCGGTCGCCGCCGTGTTGAACAGGGACACGCCGATGTCCACGTTCCCGCAAAATTCCTTGAAATACGCGCGAACGCGCTCGGGAATCCCCTGCGCGCCCAGATAGGGGTTCGCCAGAATCGCGTAGGCCGCGCCCGCCTCCATCGCGGCCTCCGTCAGCTCTATCGCCTCCTTGGCCGAGGTGTGGCCGGTGTGCGCGATGACGGGAACGTCACCGGCCTCCTCGCAGGCGATCGCCTGGCCGCGGAGGCGCTCTTCTTTCGTGAGGCACCAGAATTCGCCAATCATGCCGCCGACGAAAAATCCCCGGATGTGGAGGTTGTCAATATAGTGCCGGATGTCGGCGCGAAAACCTGCTTCGTCGACGTTGTCGTTCTCATCAAACGGATAGGGTATGGCGGCCCAGATTCCCTGCATGTTCTCCTTGCAATACGCGCGCGCGTCCGCCTTCTTGTAGGGGGGCATTGAAATCTCCTTCTTCTCCTGGGGGGGGGTGGATTCCATACGGTTGTCCGATTGCATTTCCCTTTACCATTCACTCTCCCCGGCGGGAGCCAGAAGCGGTGCCGCCTTGAGTTTCACCGCCTCGTTGGTGCCGAAGCCGTGCAGGTAGCTCAACACGTCGCGCCAGCATTTCTCGGGCGTCGGCCTGTCGTCGTGATGCGTCGCGCCCGCCTTGCCCCAGATGTCCATCGCCATGCGGCAGACCTTGATGCCCGCCTCGGAGGCGAACACCTTGGACATCAAACGGCGCTTCGAGTCGTCCGTCGGCCTTTCCGCATGCCACGCCGCGGAATACAGATACGTCCGCGCCGCCTCGATCAGCATGTACATCTCGGCGAGCGCCATCTGCGCCCACTGCTCGCGCAGGGCGCCGTTCTCCCGCGCGGCGGCGCGGGCGAGATCATACGCGAGGCGGGATGGCCCCATGACGGGAATGAGGGCGCCGCTCACCATCCGGCGCAGGATGGAGAGGCCGCCGTTCCATGCGCCAAAAAGGTTGTGCGCGGGCACCCGACAGTTCTGCAGGATGAGCTCGCCGTTCTGCAAGAGGCGTCTTCCCAGCTTGGAGTGCGCCTCTCCGATCCGGAAGCCCTCCGTCCCGCGCGGCACGAGGAAGCAGGTGAGGCCTTCGCTCATCTTCTTCTCGGGAGCGGTCCGCGCGAATATAAAATAGTATTTCGCCAGCCCCCCGTTCGAGATGTAGTGCTTCGTGCCGTTCAGGACGTAGAAGTCGCCGTCTTTTCGCGCCGTCATGCGCGGGCCGGCACCCGGCGCATCGTGCATGAGGAAGGTGTCGGTTCCGCTTTGCGGCTCCGTGGTGGCGAGGGCGAGCAGCGCTCGCGGGTCGTTCAGAAAATCCTCCAGGTACAGGTCGCGCTGTGCCGGCGTGGTCTCGTTCGCCAGGAGTTGGGTGAATTTATAGGTTTGATCCATGGAGACGGCGACGCCCAGATCCCCGTAGGCGATCTCCTCCGCCACCATGGCCTGCACCAGGTGGCGCGCCCCGAATCCGCCGAACTTCCGGGGGACGGTGAGCGTCCTCAGGCCTGCGGCGTCCAGCTTGTCGGCGACCCGCCACGGATACGCCTCGCCGGGTGCGTGGTTGCGGTCCCGGGCGGCGGCGATGGGGAGAATGTCCTCCCGGGCGATCTCGCGCGCCCGCCGCACCATCGCGGCTTCCTCGGCGGACAGGTCTGGCTCCATGGCGTCTGAACGCATCCTCCGGAGGCGGGACGGGGCTATGGCTTGCCCGATGAGACAGCACTACGGGAGACGATGTGCCCTGTCAATGATATCGGGTATATCATGGACGGGGAAATCGCGAACCGGGCGGGAGGTTCGGGGGGCCGGAGGCGCGCCCCGTCAAGCGGAGCGGGCGGTCGATGAAAATCGTTGTTCCGGATGATTATGACGGGATGCTCGGGAACACCGCGCAGTTTGCGCGCCTCCTGGGGCTGGGCGAGGTGTCGCATTTCACCGGGCGGCCCAAGGACGGGGAGGAGATGGCGCGGCGCCTGGCCGATGCGGAGGTCGTCCTCACCGTGCGCTATCAGACGGACTTCCGGCAGACGGCCCTGCTCGAGAACGCCCCGAAGCTCCGCTTCATCTCCGTGTGGGGCACGCGCCCCCGCATGGTGGACATGCGGCGCGCGCGGAGGCGCGGCATTCTGGTTTCCGTCACGCCGGGGGCAGGGAGTCCCTCGGTGGCGGAGCATACGATGATGCTCGTCCTGGCGCTGGCGAAGAGGCTGCCGGCCCACTCCCCCGCCATGCGGGCGGGGGCGTGGGAGCGCGTCCGGGGGGTGGAGTTGCTGGGCAAGAGTCTGTCCGTGCTCGGTTTCGGACACATCGGGAAAAAGGTGGTCCCCATGGCGCGGGGGTTCGGGATGGAGGTGCTCGCGTGGTCGCGAAGCATGACGCCCGGGCGCGCGGCCGCCGAGGGTGCGCGCGCCGCGTCGCTGGAGGAATGCCTGCGCGCGGATTTCGTGACGCTCCAGCTGCACGTGACGCCCGAGACGCGGGGGATCGTCTCCCGGGAGCGGATGGCGCGGATGAAGCCGACGGCGTTTTTGATAAACACCTCGCGCGCCGCGCTCGTGGACATGGACGCCCTGCTGGAAGCCTTGCGGGAGCGGCGCATCGCCGGTGCGGGGCTGGACGTGTTCGAGCCCGACGAGCCCTTGCCGGGCGATTCCCCCTTCCGCTCTCTGGACAACGTGATCCTCACCCCGCACGTGGGCGCGCATACGGAGGGGGCCACGGAGCGGGAGGCGCGCATATCCGTGGACAACGTGGAGGCCTACCTCCGCGGCGATCCGCAAAACCTGGTGTTTGAGGACGCCTAAGGAGGAGTTCCTTGGCGGCGGGCGCGGGGGCTTCCGGCTCCCGGGGCGGTGCGCGGAACGGAAAATATGTCGGAGCGTATGGGACGCGCGATCACGGGTTGTATCCTTTGCGCGGTGATGAGGAGGAGGAGGGGAGAGAGATGGGCTATCGCATCGAGACGACGGAAGTGGAAGGCAGCGCGATGGAGGTTTTCTTGTATGAGCCGGAAGGAGCGGGCCCCCATCCGGGGATCGTGCTCTGCCAGCATATACCGGGGCACCAGGGAATCGAGCGGGACCCCTTCACGCTGAAGACGGCGCAGCGCTACGCGGAGAACGGCTACGCCGTGTCGGTTCCGTTCCTGTATCACTGGTGGTCGAAGGATGACGGCATGCAAATCAAGCGCGAGGAGTTCCGCGATGATCGAACGATTCTCGATCTGAAAGCCGGATTCGACGTCCTGGCGGCGCTGCAGAACGTGGACGCGCGCAGAATCGGCATCGTCGGGCACTGCTGGGGCGGGCGCGTCAGCTGGCTGGGGGCGTGCGCGGACTCCCGTTATCGGGCGTGCGCGGTTTTCTACGGCGGCGGCGTGAAGGAGGTGCGCGGCGAGGGGAACCCGCCCGCCATTGCGTTGAGCGCGGCCATCTCGTGTCCACTCATCGGCGTTTTCGGGAACGACGACCAGAACCCCTCGCCCGAGGACGTGGACGATTACGAGGAGGCGCTCAGGCGCGCGGGCGTGGAGTATGTCTTCCATCGCTACGATGGCGCGGGCCACGCCTTTCAGTGGGAGGACAACCCGGAGCGCTTCCGGGCGGAGCAAAGCGAGGATTCCTGGGCGAAGACGCTCGCGTTCCTGGACGAGCAGCTGAAGCGGACGGGGATGGAGGGAGGGTGAGGGCATGCCGCAAGTGGTTCTTTTGGAGAAAACGGGAAGCGCCGACGCGCTCCGCCTCGTGGAGGCGCCCTCTGCGGAACCCGGCGCGGGCGAGGTGCGCATCCGCGTGGCGGCGATCGGGATGAACCGGGCCGAAGTGCTGTTTCGCGAGGGGCGCTACCATGAGAAGCCGGAGTTTCCCTCCCGCATTGGCTACGAGGCGTCCGGAACGATAGACGCCCTCGGCCCCGGCGTGGAGGGGCTGGCGCTCGGGGAGCGCGTGAGCACGATTCCCTCCTTTTCGATGGGAAGGTACGGGGTGTACGGGGAGGAGGCGATTGTGCCGGCCCATGCCGCGGCCCGCTATCCCGAGCGGTTGACGCCCGTCCAGGCCGCCGCCATCTGGATGCCCTACGTGACCGCGTATGGGGCGCTCATCGAGTATGGAGGGCTGAAAGAGGCGGACGCCGTGCTGATCACCGCTGCGAGCAGCAGCGTTGGCCTGGCTGCGATTCAAATCGCCAAATCACGCCGCGCGCGGGTGATCGCCACGACGCGGGGGGCGGCGAAAAAAGAGTTCCTCCTGGGCGCGGGCGCGGATTGCGTCGTCGTCACCGATGCAGAGGATCTGGCGGATTCTGTGATGGACGCCACGCAAGGCGCCGGGGCGAACGTCATTTTCGACCCCGTCGTCGGGCGCTTCCTGCCGCAGCTCGCCGCCGCGGCCGCACCGGGGGCCATGATTTTTTTGTACGGCGTTCTGGCGTCCGAGGATGCGGTTTTCCCCCTGTTCCCGTCTCTGGCGAAAGGGCTGACGTTCCGGGGGTATACGCTGATGGAGATCACCAAGGACCCGGAGAGAAGAGAGCGGGCGAAGGCGTTCGTTTATCGTGGCCTGGAGGCCGGCTTCCTCGAACCCGTGATCGACAGGACGTTCCCGCTCCAGGACGTCGCGGACGCGCACCGGCATATGGAGTCGAACCGGCAGATGGGCAAAATCGTCGTCGAGGCGTAACCGGACGCGCGCCGCGACTACCCGAACGGATGGGGGTGGGAGTAGGCCATCTCCTCGCTCGTGATGAATTCGAGGAGGGCGGCCTCCCCCGCCTGCGTTTTTTGTCTCGCCTCCAGGAAGGCCGCGCCGATTTCGCCGGGCCTCTCCACGCGCTTCGACCACCCGCCCAGCGCTCTGGCGATGTCGGCGTATTCGCCCCCGACGTCGCGCGTGTTGAACTTTTCATGGGAGAGCGCCATGTGGTTCGCCTCCACCGCCATGGTCGAGTTCTTGAGCACCACCGTGCATATGGGAAGGTTCGAGCGCACGGCGGTTTCAAAGTCCATCCCCGTCATGCCGAACGCGGCGTCGCCCATGAAATTCACGCAGAATTTGTCGGGCGCCGCCAGCTTCGCGCCCATGGCGAGGCCGAGTCCCGTGCCGAGCTGGTGGGATTTTCCCCAGCCCAGATAGGAGCGCGGCCCGTCCGCTTGGTAGAAGGGCAGCACCTCGTATCGCGGATTTCCGGAGTCGTGCGTGACGATGGCTTCGGAGGGCGGCACGCTTTGCATCAACTCCGCGATCACGCGGTAGGGATTGATGGGCACTTCATCGGAGGTGAGCTTGGGCGCCCATGCGTCGAGCCAGGCCCTGCGCGCCCGCGCCACCCGCTCCCGGACTCGGCCGCCGCGCTCCGAGCGGTCCGATCCTTTGAGGCGCTCGGTGCAGCAATCGATGAACTGGCGGAGGACGAGCTCCGCGTCCCCGAGGACGGGGTGGGCCACGAAATGGTTCTTCTGGATGTCCACGGGGTCGTTCGTCGCCTGGACGATCGTTTTGCCGGCGGGTATGGGCGTGGCGAGCCCATGGTCGGTGAGGCTCGCGCCGACGGCGAACACGAGGTCCGCATCCTTGAGGAAGTGGTAGGCGGGGCCGGCCATGACGCTGGAGCCGACGCCGAGGGCCAGGGGGTGGCGCCGTTCGGAGATCGCGCTCTTGCCCTCCATGGTGGTCATGACGGGAATCTCCAGAAGCTCCGCCAGCGTCTTCAGCGCATCGGTGGCCTGCGCGTAGAGCACGCCCGCGCCGGCGAGGATCACCGGACGCTCCGCCTGCAGCAGCGCGCGGGCTGCGCTCTCGACGTCTGCCGGGTCCGCCTGGGCGCGGACCCGCTTCACGGGCGCGTAGTCGCGGAGCAGGTCCGCGCTCACCTCGGCGTTGGCGACGTCCGCCGGCAGCTCCACGAGCACGGGGCCCGGGCGTCCGTTTTTCAGGGCGTTCATGGCGCGACGCATGGCGTCCGCCGTGCGCTCGGGCACGTTGAGGAGCTCCGCTGATTTCGTGACCGAGGCGTATGTGCGCACGGAGCTGAACATCGGGAACACGCCGTCCCGCTCCCTGGCGTGGCCGAGGGGGAGCAGCAACAGGGGCGTGGAGTCGGAGAAGGCGGTGGAGATGCCCGGAAAGGCGTTCTCCGCCCCCGGGCCGTACTGCATGGCGAAAACGGAGGGCGTGGCGCCGTTGCTGACGCGGGCGAAGCCGTCGGCGATGCCCACCCCCACCCGCTCCTGCCGGCAGACGATGGGCCGGATGCCGACCTTGGCCGCGGCCTCGATCAGGACGGTGGTGGGATAGCAGTTGAGATATTCCACCCCCTCGCGCTTCAGGATTCGGGCGACGGCGTCGACCACGCGCATGCGGCTTCTCCTCCGGCGGGCGAACGTATCCTCTCTCTCGGGTGCGTCCCCCTCAGTTTCGCACACGTCGGGGGTGAGAAGGAAGTTTCCGCCGCCGGCAGCGGCGCTCGTTCGCGGTTTTCGCTACAATGGGCGGCGTCCGTCTTGCGGGAAACGCATGGGGGCGATGGGCGCGCCCTCCCCCGTCTTTTCCGAAAAAAGGGGAGTCTGAGCATGGCGAATCGAGAGGCGACCACGTACGAGGTGAAAGGGCACGTCGCGTATCTGACCCTGAATCGCCCGGAGAAGAAAAACGCGATCAACCGCGCCATGCGAAAAGAGGTGCAGGATGCGTATGTGGACATCAAGCACAACCCGGACGTCTGGGTGGCCATCATCACGGCGGCGGGCGACGTGTTTTGCTCGGGAAAGGACATCCTGGAGAAAGCCCCCGAGAACAGCGACCCGCGCGTCATGTCGAACGATGCGCTGTATCTGTATCTGCGCTATCTCTACAAGCCCGTCATCTGCGCGATCAACGGTCCCTGCCTGGCCCAGGGCGCCGGCTTCGCCCTGAACGCGGACATCCTGATCTTCTCGGAGCGCGCCTCCCTGGGCTGGCCCCAGGTGAAGCGGGGCATCTCCTCCGTCAGCGGGCCCGCCATGTGCGCGCACGCGCTCCCCTGGCCCCAGGCGATGGGCTACCTGATGCGCGGGAAGTTCATTCCCGCCGGGGAGTGCCTCCGCCTGGGGATAGCCAACGAGGTGGTGGCGCACGACGCGCTGCTTCCGACGGCGGAGCGCTACGCCGCGGAAATCCTGGAGTCGGCGCCCGCGGCGGTCCGCGCCATCAAGGAGGCGGCGCGCCGGGGCGAGGACTTGGCCTATCGGGACAGGGTGCGCATGGCGCGCGACGTTGCGAACCGCGTGCTGCACACGGAAGACGCCAAAGAGGGCGTCCTGGCGTTCCGGGAGAAAAGAAAGCCCCGATGGCGCGGGAGATAGCGCGCGGTCGTGGATTTTCCCGCATCGTTCACCTAAGAGGAGACGGAGGACGGATGGCGAACCCGGTGGTATGGGTGGGAACCCCCTTTATACTGAACCTGGAGCGTCCCGGCGAAATGTTTCAGCCGCTGGCGGACGCGGGGATGGAGGTGCGCCTCGACGAATGCCGCGGCCACATGCCCGAGGAGGACGTGATCGCCTGCCTGCCGGACGTCGCTGCGGTCATCGCCGGGGCCGAGCCCTACACCAGAAACGTCATGGAGAGCGCACCGCGCCTGCGAATCATCGCCCGCGCGGGGGTGGGCGTGAACAACATCGAGATTCCGGCGGCGACGGAGATGGGCATCCTCGTCACGAATGCGGCGGGGCAGAATTCCGAATCCGTCGCGGAGCACCTCTTCGGCCTGATGCTCGCGGCCTGCAGGCGCATCGGCTGGCTGGACGCCAACGTCCGCAAGGGCCTCTGGCGGGAGATTCAGCCGCCGATGCGTCCGCTGAACGGAATGACGATGGGGATTCTGGGATTCGGGAACATCGGCAAGCAGGTCGCGAGGAGAGCCGTCGCTTTCGGCATGCGCGTGATCGCCCACGACATCGTGCGCGACGAGGAGGCGGCGCGGGGGTGGGGCGTGCGGTTCGTGGGGCTGGAGGAGTTGGCCAGGGAGTCGGACTACCTCACGTGCCACGTCCCCCTGACGCCGGCTACGAAGCACATCGTCAACCGCGAGATTTTGCGCCTCATGAAGCCGGCCGCCTTCGTGTTCAACACCTCGAGGGGCGCTGTGTTCGACCTCGACGCCGTGGCGCAGGCCCTCCAGGACGGCACCATTCGCGGGGCGGGGATCGACGTGTTCCCCGAGGAGCCGCCCGATTGCGCGCATCCGATTTTCACCCTGGAAAACGCCGTGCTGGCACCGCATCTGGGCGGGCGCGGCGAGGACGCGATCCGCAACACCCTCCGCCATGCGACGAGGTGCGTCCTGGATTTTTTCCGGGGCGCGCGGCCGCCCGCGGCGGTCAACCCGGAAGTGTATGACAGGCCGGAGCGGAGGCGCTGAACTTCCCCTACAAGGCGCCGTTGATGGCGTAGTTCAGGATTCTCACCACCTGCTCGGGCGCTTCCGCCACCGCCATGGCGGCGGCGTCCACCTCCTTGAGCGCATGGGCGTGTCCCGCCCCGTGCAGGGTGATGATGGCCTTTCCGAGCGCCGCCGCGTAGCCCGCGTCGAAAGCGGCGTTCCACTGCCTGTATCTCTCTCCGAATCGAACGACCACGACGTCCGCCTTCTCGATGAGCGTCCGCGTTCGGATGGCGTTGACGCCGGCGCCCTTGCGGTCTCTCCAGAACGGGTTTTCCTCCTCGCCCAGGATGGACGCGCCGCAGTCGTCGCTGGCGTCGTGGTCGGTGACCGGGCCCAGGAAGGTGACCGGCAGGCCCGCTTTCCGGGCGCCCTCGCGGATGCGCTCCCGCCAGTCCGTATGCACTTCGCCCGAGAGATACACCGTCCAGTTTGTTGTCGGAGGCACGCGGACACGCTCCTTATCTAAGCATTCGGAAAAATGCGGGAGGAAGCCTTGGCGGTTTTCCCCGCGCACGAAAGTTGCGAAAACCCCGGCCCTCCCGGGCCGGGGTTTCACCTTTGCGGTGGGCTGGTGGGGATTCGCCTGGGCGAAGATGACCCCGGGAACCTCCTCAGGGTTCTCTCCCCTAAGCGCCAGCCACCTCGTCCCTACAGTCTGTTTTCATATAGGATCACCTCCTTTCTGACGTACCGGGAATCATCGGGGAAAGGAGGGGAAAAGTCAACAGGCATCCGCAATCCCTGGCGAGGCGGAGCCGTCCGTGATATACAGACTCTCGCGCCGAGGAGAGGTGTCCGAGAGGCCGAAGGAGTACGACTGGAAATCGTATAGGCGCCCACAAGGTGCCTCGGGGGTTCGAATCCCCCCCTCTCCGCCAGGAGAAGCGGCGAGGCGCCCCGCCGCGTCTCGTCTCCGCGCACAGGCCCGCACCCGAAGAAAAGGCGCCCGCAGCGCGAAGGTTCCGCGCAGATGCGCCCCCTCCCCGCCCTCTGCGACTGGAGGGGAGGAGGGCCGCTCATCCGAAAAAGAGTGCCGCTGCGTCGTAGAAATCCGCGCGCAGCTCGTTCACCTTTCCGAGAACCTCCTCCAGGGGAACGGGGCGGATGTCCCGGCCCTGGAGTGCGGCCATGACCCCCCAGGTTCCCTCGTGCGCGAATTCGCTCGCCCGCACGCCCAGGCGGGTCGCCAGCACCCGGTCGTAGGGCACGGGCGCGCCCCCGCGCTGGATGTGCCCCAGGATGACGGCGCGCGTGTCCACGCGCATGCGATCCCCGATTTCCTTGGCGAGGTATTCCCCGACGCCGCCGAGCTGGACGTGGCCGAACTCATCTTGTGCCTGGCTGCGCGTGATGTAGTGCTCCATGCCCCTGGGCTTGGCGCCCTCGGCCACGACGACGTTGGCGAAGTTGCGCCCGCGCGCGAAGCGCCCCTGGAGAACGCTGACCACCTCGTCGATCTCGAAGGGACGCTCGGGCACGAGTATGAGGTCGGCACCGCCCGCGATTCCCGCATAGGTGGCGAGCCAGCCCGACTGGCGTCCCATGACCTCGAGAATGATGACGCGGTCGTGGGCCTCCGCCGTGGTGCGCAGGCGGTCGATGGCGTCGGTGATGACGCCGACGGCGGTGTGGAAGCCGAACGAGTAGTCCGTCAGGCCGATGTCGTTGTCGATGGTTTTGGGCACGCTGATGACGCGGAAGCCCCGCTTGCTCAGGAAGGCGGCGACGCTCAGCGTGTCGTCCCCCCCGATGGCGACGAGGCCGTCGATGCCGGAGGCGCGCCAGTTTTCCCGGAACCGCGCGAAGGTGGCCGCCTCCTTCATCGGATTCGTCCTGGAGGAGCCCAGAATGGTGCCGCCCTTGTCGAGGATGCCCGAGATCATCGGCCCGGTGATTTCGACGAAATCCCCCTCGACCAGCCCGCGCCACCCCCGGCGGACGCCCAGCGTCTCGCTCCCGCGATGAAAATTCGACGCCGCCACCGCGCGGATGACCGCGTTCAGTCCGGGGCAGTCTCCGCCTCCGGTCAGGATTCCCAGCTTCATCTCTCACGCTTCCTTCTGGCTTGATAAGGAGGGGGGGCGCTCATATTTCCGCGTCCTCTTTATGCTATCACGCCCACGTTGGCAATGAGATGAGGGCCGGATTACAATTCGGTGCACATTTCACAGGCGACAAGGGTCGGGCACGCGCAATCGCTTTGAAAGGAGACGGCCATGTTCGTTCGCACTCGCGGTTTTGCCTCCTGCCTCGGGCTGTCGTTCCTCCTTGTCCTGTCCGGCTGCGGCGGCGGGGGCGGCGGCGGTTCACGGACTGCCGCGCCTGCCCCTGTCGTTCCCTGCGTCGAGACCGCCGCTCATGGATGCATCTCGGAGGAGGCGTTCCTCCGCCTTCGGGATGCGCGCGCCGCTGATATTCTCGCGGACTTCGAATTCAGCGGAGGATCCAGCGGGGGGCGCGAATTCCCGGGGCAGTGGGGACTCCGAAGCGTCAACGCGCACGAGGCCCATGCGGCACTCGCCGTGAAGCACGGCGCGGAGACGAAGCCCGGAACCGGCGTGACCATCGGCGTCATAGATACGGGGGTCGACCTCACCCATTACGAGCTCGAGGGTGCGAGCTTGACGGAAATCCGCCTCCAGGGGCTGCCGGACGAGAAGCATGGGGATTTCCGTTTGGGTGAGTCTTCGCATGGCACCGCCGTCACGAGCGTCATGGCCGCACAGCCGAACGGGGCGGGCTTCGTCGGCATCGCCCACGACGCCCACTTCAAGGTGTTCACCATACCTATCGGCCCTCACCTCCCAGGGGATGATCCGCGCAAGAGTTCGTTCGACTACGCGGACGCGTATCGGGAGGTGTTGCGAAGCGGCGTCGACATCGTCAACAACAGCTACGGCACCCCCGACGCGTTCATCGAGAACCATGACGCAGACGCGTTGCGCGCCGCGCTTGGCCGGGAACTCGAGGTGATCGCGCAGAGGGGCGTGGCGGATCCGGCGATTTTTGTCTGGGCCGCAGGCAACACCCACGGCAGACCCTGCAGTCCGGGGATTGATGAGAACTGCTTTTCCGATTCGGCAAGTCCTACGGGCTATGCCCACCGGGCGACCTCGCCCAGCATTGACGGCGGGGCGGTTGCCCGGCTGCCCGAACTCCGGGGCCATAGCGTCGTCGTGGTGGCTTTGGATCGGGACGGGGAGATCGCCGATTTTTCCAACCGCTGCGGGATTGCCGGGCGCTGGTGCATCGCCGCCCCCGGCGTCGACGTCACGGTCGCGTTTTTCGGCTCCCCTCCGCCCCAGCCCGGAGAGTTCCTATACGGCATCACTTATGGCACCTCTTTCGCCGCGCCCATGGTCGCCGGCGGCCTCGCGCTGATGAAGCAGTTCTTTCGCGGCCAGCTCTCCAACAGGGACCTGGTCACGCGGCTTTTCGCGACCGCCGACAAGAGCGGCGTATACGCGGCCGACCGGGATGACGGCACCTCCTCCATCTACGGGCAGGGCGCGATGGACCTGGGCGCTGCGGTCTCGCCGGTGGAGGCGGCGCGGGTCAGCATGGGCGGGCGGGTCGGCGGCGGCGGTCCCGACATACAGGCCACCCGCTTCAGGACGGGCGCCGCCTTCGGGGACGGCCTCTCGCGCTCGTTGGCCGGGCGCGAAATAGCGGCGTTCGACGCCTTGGGCGCGCCGTTCTGGTTCGAGGCTTCGCAGTTCACCGGCTCCGCCGCCCGCCCCTCTTCCCTGACGCGGGTCGGCCGTCCCGTCTCATCGCCCCGGGAGGGGGTCGGCGCCTGGCCCGCCGCGCGCGGCACGCGGATGACGGTGGGCGCGCGTGCGCGCGCCGTCCGCCTGGGCGCATGGCGGTTCGGCCTCCACGAGTCGCCGGCGAATGCCGAAAGCAGTCTGCTCAACCTCGCGGAGGGCGCCGCGACCTTCGCCTTCCAGGCGCGGGGCGGCCTCGAGGCGGCGACGTTCGCCGCCGCCGACCCGCTCTCGAACGAGGCGTCGGAAGTGGGCGCATACCTGGCCTGGCGACCGCCGGACGCTCCGTTCGGCGTGCGCGTCGGGTGGCTTCGGGAGGAGGAAAGCGTCCTCGGCTCCACGGCGGAGGGCGCCTTCGGGAGGCTTTCGGCCGACAACGTTTTCGCCGGGTTCGAGGCGGCCGCCGAATGGGGAGGGTGGCGCCTCGTCCTCGACGCCGAGGTCGGCCTGGTCGCACCGGGTGCGGCCGGCGGCGTCATCGACGGCTTCTCGCAGCTGACCACGAGTGCGCTTTCGCTGCGCGCCAGCCGGTTCTGGGGGCGCGACGAGATCACGTTTGCGCTGTCCCAGCCGCCGCGGATAGAAAACGGGTCGGCGCGGATCACGCTGCCGATCGGACGCACCCGGGACGGCGCCGTCCTGCGCGAATCGTTCTCGGCAGGCCTCGTTCCCTCCGGCAGGCAGGTTGACTTGACGGCCCGCTGGGTCGGACGGGGGCTGTTCGACGGCGAATTGCGGGCGGAGGCGGTCGTTTCGCACAATCCGGGGCACGCGGCATCGGACCTCGCGCTCAACCTGCTGGTGGGCTTGCGAAAGGAATTCTGAGAACGGCCCGCGCGTCGGGCGAATCGCGCGGCGCGCCTTTCGCGGGGACGGACGCATGGAGAGGAGAGGGACGATGCGCCGGTGCGGGAGGGTGCTCTGCCGCAGGATCATGCCGCTCCTCTTGTCGGGAGGGCTGCTCTCGGGCTGCGCGGCCGTTGCGGCCCCCGGAGCGGGCAGGGTTGCCGAATCCCGCCCGCCCGGCAAGGAGGCGGCGAAGAAAAGGGCGCGCCCCGCGCCCGCCGGCAAGGGGACGTGCGCCGCCGCGCGATACCAGGCGATGGTCGGACGGCCGATAGGGGAGGTGGACACGGCCGCCCTGCCGCAGCCTCTGCGGGTGTACTCCTTTGGCAGCCGGATCACGGCGGATCATCGGCCCGAGCGGATGAACGTCGTCCTCGAGGCCGACGGGCGCGTGCGCGCGATACACTGCGGCTAGCGGCCGCCGTTTCGGCGCGCTTTCCCTCCTCCCAGTGCCGGGCGCCGCCGGTTGCGCGGCGTCTCCTCTTTGCGCTAGGATGGGGCATCGCGGAGAAAGCATCGACGTAGTAATGGCCGGCCGGATGGAAAGTGAGGCCGGCCGGAAAGCGCCGCATGAATCGTGTGTCGGGTGGGGTTGTAGTCGGCCGCCACGCTGTCCCCGGGCGGTCGTTTCATCTCAATCGGAGGAGGTCGTCATGTCCAGAAAAGAGTCGCACGAGCACCCCGGGATCATCGTTCCCGAAGCGTCCGATATCACGCGCAGGGGCTTCATCCGCACCCTTGGCGCCGCAGGCGCCGCGGCCATGGCGCCGATGGTGCTCACCTCGCGCAAGGCCGGCGCCGCAGGCTGGCCCGAGCGGCCCATCACCACGGTGGTCATGTACGCGGCGGGCGGCGGCACCGACACCGTCATTCGCACCCTGGTGGGAGAGATGGCCCGCACCACCGGCTGGCGCGTGAACGTCATCAACCGTCCCGGCTCCTCCGGCGGAGTGGCCACCCGCTACGTCCTCAACAAGGCGGCCGACGGCTACACCTGGCTGGGCGCCGCGAACTACAACAAGTTCGTCCGGCCCATGGGGTATGTCGATTCCGCGGCGTGGATGGACTGGCAGCACTTCGGCGCGGCCACCTCGCTGGCGAGCTGGTCGGTGCGCCCCGACTCCCCCTTCAAGAGCTTCGGCGACGTGATCGCCGCCGCCAAGAAGCGCCCCGGCAAGCTCACCATCTCCACCTCGGGCGTGGGCAGCATCTGGCATGAGGTGGGCGCCATCGTCGCGGACGCCGCCGGCATCGAGCTGCGGTTCGTCCCCTACAAGGGCGGAAAGCCCGCCACGGTCGCCGGCCTGCAGGGCGAGGTGGACATCGCCGGCGGCGGCGTCCATGAGCACGTCGAGTTCCTGCGGGCGGGCAAGCTCCGCAACCTCATGCACACCGGACCGAAGGATTTGGACATTCCGGGCTACGGGAAGGCCTCCAACGTGGGCAACTTCCTGCCCGCACTCCAGGGTCTGCTGCCCATGGGCGGAACCTACAGCATCGGCGTCGAGCGGGAGACGCCGGTCGAGGTGCTGGAGAAGATCAAGCCGGCGTGGATCGCCGCGGCGAAATCGGAGTCGTTCGGGAAGATAGCGAAGCGCAAGTACTTCCAGAGCGACATTCGCGTGGGCGCGGACGCGGATCGCCGGGCCGCGCTGCTGGAGTGCCTGAGCGCCAAGACCCTCCTGCGGCTGCAGAAGCACATCGGCAAGAAGGTGCGCGGCCCCAAGGAGCTGGGCCTTCCCGACCCGAAGGATTTTGACGCCTGGTGGCCGCCGAAGGGATACAAGCCCCGCATGAGCTAGAGGGAGCGCGCCCCCGCGCCATGGCGCGGCCCCCCGGACGGACTCCCGAGAGAAGCGACGGTCCGTTCGGGGAGGCCACGCTCCCCCCCGCCTCGCGATATGCCGGGAGAGAGTGGTATGGTTTCCTGGAACGATGACAAACGGGAGGAGACCCCGCAGCCCGCCGGGGAGGCCGCGGATGCGCCGGAAGAATCGCGCGAGCCGGCTCCCGCCTCCCGGGACGGGCTGGAGGCGATCCCCCGCGGGAAGGACCTGGCGGCGGCGCTCTGCGTGGGCGCAGTCGCCGTTCTCGCCATGATCCTCGGCCTCCTCATGCCCAACCCCGGGGGGAGCGTCTTCACCGCTCCGGGCTTCATGCCCTTTCTGACAGGCCTCAGCCTGCTGGCCATGGCCGCCGGCCTCGGGGCGGGCGCCCTCCGGTGGGTCAGGGGGGAGGGCCGGGCGGGGCGGCCGGGCGTCTCCCCCGTGGCGTGGTTGCGGTATGGCTTGCGCGATTACGAGAACCAGTGGGCGATCATCCTGATGGGGATGGTGGTCCTGTATGTGCTGCTCATCGACTGGGTCACGTTCGAGGTCGCCGTTCCGCTGGGGGTTGCGGGATGGTGGCTCGGCTTCAGCAGCTTCGAGGCGGTCACCATCCCCGCACTGGCGGTCGTGCTCCGCCTGTTCTGGCCGAAGCCCTTTCTCCGCTGTTTCCTCGTTTCCCTGGCTTCAACGATGATTCTCGCCGCCGCGTTTCGCTACGGCTTCCACATCCCGCTGCCGGGGTCGGGGTAGGGCGTGTTCTTCCTGGAGCAGGTCATCCACGCCCTGAACCCGTATCTGGTGTTCATCTGTATCCTGGGCACCATGCTGGGGCTTCTCTGGGGGTCGATGCCGGGAATCTCGACGACCATGTCCATGGTGCTCCTCATCGGCCTCTCGGCCCAGATGAGCCAGGACGTGGCCATCATGTTTCTGCTGGGCGTCTACACGGCGAGCGTCTTCGGCGGCTCCATCACCGCGGTCCTGATGAACATCCCGGGCACGCCCGCCGCCGTTCCCACCATGATCGAGGGGCATCCCCTCGCCCAGAGAGGGGAGGGAGGCCTGGCGCTGGGCACGGCGCTGGTGGCCTCGTTTCTGGGCAACTGGGTGGGCATCCTGCTGCTGGTGGCGTTCATCCCCCTCATTCTCCTGATCGCCCTGCAATTCCGCTCCTGGGAGATGTTCCTCCTCGCGCTGTGGGGGATCGCCATCTGCGGAACGCTCACCTCGGGCGAGTCGCCCCTCAAGGGCTGGATATCCGGCTGGCTGGGGCTGCTCATCGCCTACGTCGGACTCGACAACATGTACGGCGTCCCGCGCTTCACGTTCGGCAACGTGTTCCTCGAGGACGGCATCAGCTACATCCCGGTGATCATCGGTTTTTTTTGGACTCACCGAGGTCCTCTGGGTGCTCCCGCAGAAGGCGCCGCCCGTGATTCCGGAGAAGGTGGGCCGGGTGGTGCCCCCCTTCGCCATGCTGTGGCGATATGCCCGATCGTCGGTGCGCTCGGGCATCATCGGCACGGTGATCGGAGCCATCCCCGGGGCGGGGGGGAACATCGCCGCCTTCGTCGCCTACGACGTGGGGAAGCGCCGCGCATCGCCCGAGGAGCGCGAGAAGTTCGGCAAGGGGAGCTACGAGGGCATCGTCTGCGGCGAGGTGGCCAACAACGCTTGCATCGGCGGCACCATCCTCCCCACGCTGACCCTGGGGATTCCGGGCAGCCCGCCGGCTGCGGCGTTCATGGCCGCCCTCGAGCTGAAGCACGTGGTGATGGGCCCCACCATCAACATCGAGAACCCCGGCCTCGTCTACTTCGTCTACGGGGCGCTCATCGTGGCCAACTTCCTGATGTACGTGTTCGGACTCTTGCTGGTGAAGCCGGCGGTGAAGCTCTACAGCCTGCCCCGCACCCTGCTGATGCCCATCATCATCCCCATCTGCATCCTGGGGGCGTACGCGGTGCGGTTGAGCATGGTGGACGTCTACGTCATGCTGGCGGCGGGGTTTGCCGGCTACTTTCTCCGGTGTCTCGGCCTCCCCCTGGCGCCCATGGTGCTGGCCGTCATCCTGGGCTCCCTGGCGGACGAGAACCTGCGCAGGGCGCTGATCACCTTCGAGAACAAGCCGTTTTGGCACTTCCTTTCCAGTCCCGTCGGCACCCTGCTGCTCATCGTCTCGCTGTTCACCTTCTACGATGGCATTTTCCGCCGGGGGCGCGCGGCGAAAACATGAAAACATAGAAAACATAAGGGCGGCGGGGGATCGCCGCGTTGACATCTCCCGCCGAAAGTGCTAGAAGCACCTGCATACGCTCAATATTATAAATATCTATGTGATAGCCGAGATCGCCGTGAATTTCGTTGCCCGGGGGGAGGGGTCGGAACCGTTCGTTCGGTGTAGCGGATGCGCCTCTCGACTCCGGGAATGGGTGCCGGCGAAGTTTCTCTGGAGGTTTTTCTGCAGACGCGGTGCGCCCATGCGCCGGCGCGCGTGAGCACCTCTAGAGGGGGGGGAGTCGGGCTCGGGCTGTTCGGATGGGGGGGAGGCGACCGGTGGCGCGAGAGGCTTGTCTGATAAGGCCCCGGACCGGGAAGCACAAGGTGCTCGAGGGCGGAGCGCAGGCCTGGCGGATGACCTCCCAAGAAGACCACGGTTGGAACGTCGACGGTTGGCTGACGATCTTCCGGCCAGGCGAGACGCACGAATGGCACGATCACGAAGAGGACGAATTCATCTACGTCATTGAGGGAGAAGGCCGCTACGAGCTGGAGGATCGGAGCATCGAGTTTCGGGGCGGAGACTGCATCTTTCTGCCCCGCAAGACGCGGCACCGGAGCATGACGGGAGGGACGAGGGACGTAAGGCTGCTGGCGATATTTCACCCGGCGCGAGAGTGAGGGGACGCTCCTCGCCGGCCTTGGTCGTTTTTTCTCTGCGTGGTGCAGAGAGTGGGGGAGCCTCAATCAGTGGAGGAGGATACGATGAAAAACCTCGGTCTGTTGTTGTTGGTGGCAACTATCGCTGTGTTCGGCTGGACCGCAAACGCACTGGCCGCGAAGGGCGTCTTGCGCCTGATTCACGACAACACCTCGCACGCGGCCATCCCCTATATTGCGGAGAAGAAGGGTTTCTACAAGGCCGAGGGGGTGGAGGTGCGGCGTCGCGTCACGAGCCCCCGCGCCCTGATCGACGCCCTGATCGGCGGCACCGCCGACATCATCAGCACGCGCGGCTCGCGCGTGGGCCAAATCGCGGCGCGCGGGCTGGACGTCGTGGGCATCGCGCTGAACCGCTACGGGAACCAGAACATGGTCCTCGTCCCCGTGAAGGACAAGACCACCAAGTCGGTCAAGGACCTCAGGGGAAAGACCGTCGGCGCGCAGATGGGCACGGGAACCTGGGCCACCTGGATGACGTATCTCTCGCGCATCGGACTCTCGGACAAGGACTTCAAGATCCGCAACACCAAGACGGGTTCGCTCCCGGCCGCCTTCGAGAGAGGCGCGCTGGACGCAGGCCTGACCTGGGAGCCCTGGGGCTCCATCATCGTGGACAAGGGCCTGGGCCGGATGGTCATGGGGCCGAAGGAATACGATGACCTGCTGGGCTACACCTCCCCGGTCTTCCTGACGAGTTCGTGGTCCTACATCCGGGAGAAGAACCCCGATGGCGCGCAGCGCTTCATGAACGCCCACGTGCGGGCGATGCGCTTTCTGAACCGCCGCCGCGATGAGTCCGCGAAGATCGTGCAGGAGTTCTGGAAGAGCCAGGGCTTTGACTTCAGCGTGAAGAAGGTGAAGAACAACCTGTACAGGTTCATGCGCTGGGACCGCGCGATGATCACGCACAGGGACATCAAGGAGGTGCAGGACGGCGTCGACGTGAGCGTGAAGAAGGGCAAGCTGCCCAAGCGCATTGACGTGACGAAGCACATCGACACCACCCTGGTGGAGAACGCCTACTTCGCGCTGATGAAGTAAGTGAGGCGGGAGATTTTAGATAATCCCGAGCGCGGGTTTTCCGCTCCTCCGGAGGGTTGTGAATCTGCCCCCTCCGGAGGGGGGCCGCGGGGCATGCGCGCGAATCCGTGTCGGTCTGAGAGGGAGAATCGGGAATCATGATGGATGCGTTGCAAAAAAAGGTCGTCGAAGCGGTGGACGAGGATTTTCTCGTGAAGACGACGATGGAGCTTGTGGACATACCGAGTCCCACCGGTTCCGAGGAGGAGGCGGCCCGCTACATGCACGCGAAGTACGAGGAGGCCGGCTTCGAGGCGCATTTGCAGAAGGTGGCCGAGGGCCGCTACAACGCGGTCGGCATATCGCCCGGTGCGGGCGGCGGCTATTCCCTGATGTTCAACGGCCACCTGGACACCTCCTATTCCGGCGAGGAGCCGGAGCTCACCCAGCCGGGCTACAAGAACAAGGCGATTCGCGACGGCGACTGGATCATCGGAAACGGCGCCTTCAACATGAAGAGCGCCGACGTCTCCTACCTGGGCGCGGCGAAGGCGCTGGCGGACGCCGGCGTGGAGCTCAAGGGCGACATCGTTTTGGCCTCCGTCGTGGGGGAGATCGAGAAAAATCGCGTCGATCAGTATCAGGACGTCCTCTACGACGGCTACGGCGTCGGCACCCGGCACCTCATCTCGCACGGCTACCTGACGGATTTCTGCATCCTCGGCGAGCCGACCGGGATGCAGGTCGCCCCCTGGCACGGGGGCACGGTGTGGTTCAAGATCACGACGCGGGGGCTGATGGGGCATACGTGCTACGGAGACTATACGGCCAGCGCCATCGAGCGGATGGAAAGGGTGCAGGCGGCCATCCGCAGGTGGATTCCCGAATACCGGTCGCGCAACGAGTTCCTGGGGGAGCGTCCCCACGTCAACGTGGCGGCCATCGAGGGGGGGTGGCCGTATCGCTGCGCGCGCTCGCCCGTGGAGTGCCGTCTGTACGTGGACGTTCGCCTGGTTCCGGGGCAAAAGATTCAGGACGTGCAGGCGGAGTTCAAGGGGGTCGTCGCGCAGGCCAACCGGGAGCATCCGGATATCGAGGCCCGGGTGGAGGTGTTCTGCTCGCATCCCCCCTCCGGCATTCCCGTCGACTCCCTGCCCTCTCGGGCGATGATCCGGGCGCATGAGGACGTGATGGGAGAGAAACCCAACATCATCTTGAAGACCTCCTATCTCGACGGCGCCCACATGAACCGCTACGGCATCCAGACCATCACGTATGGGCCGGCGGGCCATACGACGACGACCAGCTACGGCTGGAACGCCGAGATGGGCGAGCACATCAACGTCCAGACGCTGGTGAACGCGACCAGGGTCTACGCCCTGGCGGCGCTGGACCTCTGCTCCCGGGAGAGGGACCCGGCCATCATTCCCGAAGACCCGCACGCGAACCTGCCCGCCCCCGGACAAATAGAAGCTCTTCAAACCTAGGACGAGAGGGAAGGGAGTTTTCGTGGCGTCGGCCGACAGAGCGCAGGATCAGACCGCAGAAGCGCCGGGGACCGAGAAGAGAAAGCTCGGGCCGCCAAACTGGGGCGTGGTGGTGCGAAACTCCGGCAAGGCCTTCCTGCAGATGGCCGCGCCCCTCATCGGCCTGCTCGTCTTCTGGGAGCTGCTTGCGCACTCCGGGACGCTGCACCCCGTCCTGTTTCCGCCGCTGGAGACCATCTGGTTCACGATGGTGAAGCAGGCGAAGTCCGGCATCCTCTGGCTCGACATCTACGTTTCCCTCTACCGGCTCCTGATCGGCGCGGCCCTCGCCATCGTCTCCGGAACCCTGGTCGGGCTGGTCATGGGAATGAACAAGACGGTGGAGCGGGTTCTCGCGCCGCCGATGTACTTTTTCCTGGCCGTGCCGGGCCTCGCGCTGTTTCCCATCGTCATCCTGTGGTTCGGGCTGAGCGATTTCACCCTGATCTCCGTGCTCTGGTTCGAGGGCATGATCACCGTCATGGTGAACGCCTGGACGGGCGTCAAGACCGTGGACGCCTCCCTCATCCGCGCCGGAAGGGCGATGGGCGCGAAGGGAATGACCCTCTTCTTCCAGGTGATGGTTCCGGGCGCGCTCCCGAGCCTGATCGCGGGCTACCGCATTGCCTTCAGCCGCGCCTGGCGCATCGTCGTGACGGGCGAGATGATAGTCGCCCTCGAGGCGGGGCTGGGCTTCCGGATTTTCGCGGCCCGGGATTTCCTGGCGGCGGACATGATGTATGGGGGGGTGGTGGTCGTGGGCATTCTGGGCGTCATCGTGGAGCGCGTCTTCTTGCGGAGCATCGAGCTGGCCACGGTCCAGCGTTGGGGAACGCTGCGCGAATAGAGCGCGCGGATGGGGGTGTGTCTTGGCAAGCGCGGGCGCCGTAAAGCTGCAGGTACAGGATTTGGGCAAGGTCTTCACCATCGACGAGGGATGGGGCCGGAGCACGGAAATCACGGCCCTCGAGGGGGTGAACTTCGACGTCCGGGCGGGGGAGTTCGTCTCCCTGATCGGGCCGAGCGGGTGCGGCAAGAGCACGCTCTTGATGATCGTGGCCGGATTGTATGAAAAAACCTCGGGCGACGTCGTCCTTGACGATCGCCACATCGACGGCACGGGCTTCGACCGCGGGGTCGTGTTTCAGGAGTTCGCCGTGTTCCCCTGGCTGACGGTCGCCGGGAACGTGCGCTTCGGGATGCGCATGAAGGGAATACCGAAGCAGGAGCGCGACCCCGTCGTCGACAGGCTCTTGAGGCTCGTGGAGCTCGGAGGCTTCCGGAACGTCTATCCCTACCGGCTCTCCGGAGGCATGAAGCAGCGCGTGGGGATCGCGCGGGCACTGGCCTTCGACCCCGAGGTGATGCTCATGGACGAGCCCTTCGGCGCACTCGACGCCCAGACCCGCTCCAGCCTCCAGCGGCTTCTCGTGCAGGTGTGGATGGAAACCCACAAGACCGTGCTCTTCGTGACCCACAGCGTTCGGGAGGCGGCCTACCTGTCCGACAGGGTGCTCTTGATGTCGCCTCGTCCTGGCCGGGTGGCGGAGGAGATCAAGATCGACCTGCCGCGCCCCCGCAACGCCCTCTCGGTGGAGTTTCTCGAATGCGAGCGCAAGGTGGCCGAGACGCTGGCCAGGCTGACGGGCCAGTCCGGCGGTCAACCCGCGTGGGTGACGGATTAGGCGCAAATCACAGGGGGGAGCCGAAAACATGATCCAGAGACAGTTCATGCAGCCCGACGACATGTGGGCGCGCGTGGAGAATGGCGAGTTGCTGTATGTGCCCGTGGTGACGATCCACGGCGCGGACCACGCCCACATCTACCTTTCCGGCCAGGTGCCCCGAAAGCCCAGCGGCGAGGTGGAGGGCGTGGGCGACATGCGCACCCAGATACGGGTCACCTGCGAGAACATCGGCAAGGGGCTGGCCCACGCGGGCGCGACGTTCGATGACATCGTGCGCTCCACGACCTATGTGACCGACATCATGGAATACTACAAGCACTCCGATGAGCGCTTCAAATACTTCAAGAACGTTCGCCCGGCCAGCACGCTGATCGAAATCTCCCGGCTCGGCCCGCCCGACGCGCTGGTAGAGATAGAGGTGGAGGCCATCATCGAGCCCGAGCGGCTGCGCGTGCGTTCATAGCGACCCCCAAAAAAGAGGGGGGGGGGGGATTCTCTCCCGCGCGTCCCCCCTCTCTCGCGCAATCCATCGCGTCCGCGCGGGGCGTCTCCCGCGAGTAGCCGCTGAAGGCTGATTCCGGATGTGCGCAGTGCCCATCGGCCGCGGCTTTCCGGTTGACGCATCCACTGCGCAGCCTTTACGCTTGCCACCGTTCCGTTCCCGCTGGCGTGCGTCCCGAGGGTCTGTGTGAGGCGGCGGAAGCCCCAACGTGATTCCTTCCGGCTGTGCGGGGGCCCTTCGCCCGAAAATCCGCCCCGAAGCCCCGGAGTTCCGCGCAATGGCGATGGCGTCCACGAGTGAGGGGTTCTTCAATTCTTCCCTCGGCGACGTGCTTCGCGGGAAGCATCCGCTCTGGAAGGACGCCATCGGCGTCGAGCAGACGGGCGTCCTGAAGGGCGCGCCGGGAAAGCAACCCGACCTGCTCCTCTCCCCTCCGGGCAGCTCGCCGGTGGCACTGGAAACGGAGTTCCCGCCCGCCGCCGGCGTGGAGCAGGACGCAGTCGACCGGTTGGGAGAGTGCCTGGCGAGCGACGGGAGAAAGATAGAGAACGCCATCGCGCTTCGGGTTCCGGGCGAGCTGCGCACCGTCGGGCAGAGCGGAATCGCGGAAGCCATCGAGCGGGCGACCTTCACCTACTGCGTTCTTTCCGAAACGAAAACCGGCGGGCTCCAAAGATGGCCTGAGCGGGGCTGGCTCGATGGCGGCGTCGACGACGTGGCGAACTGCCTGGAGTCGGTAACCCTGTCCGAATCCCTCATATCGAGAACCACGGATGTCTTGGAGGAGGGCGTCACCCAGGCCGCCAACGTCCTCAAGACGGCGCGCGAGGAAATTCTCCGCAAAATCGCCGGGCGTCTGCACCAGTCGCCTGGGGAGCAGACCAACCGCATGGCCGTCGCCATTATCGCCAACGCCGCCGTGTTCCATACGCGGGTCGAGGGGGAAGGGGACATCTCCGCGATTGGCGAATTGAAAGGTCCGACCGGATTCGTCAATACGGAAGTCATCAGCGCCTGGCAGTGGATTGTCGAAAACGTCAACTACTGGCCGATTTTTCAGATTGCTTCGGATTTGCTGAGGTCCATGCCGACGCCTCAGGCGAATCGGGTGCTGGACCTGCTTTACCGGACGGCGTCCACCCTGGCGAACATGGGCGCGACGAGCCTCAATGACCTGTCGGGGCGCATGTTCCAAAAACTCATCGCCGACAGAAAGTTCCTCGCCACCTTCTATACACTTCCGGTGTCCGCCACCTTGCTCGCCGAGCTCGCCGTCGCCAGGCTGCGAACGGACTGGTCAAGTGCGGACGCGGTGAAGGGCTTGCGGGTCGCCGATCTCGCCTGCGGAACCGGAACCCTCATCGGCGCACTCTACCACGCGATGCTGGCCCGCCACCGCCGGGCGGGACGCGACGACGCCGAGGTGCATTCCGCCATGATCGAGGAGGCGCTTTACGCTGCCGACATCATGCCCGCCGCCACGCATCTGGGGCGTCCACCCTGTCGAACGCCCATCCCGCCCGCGTCTTCGGAGCCACCAAGATTCTGACGATGCCCTATGGCCAAGACGAGAAGAACGGGCATCCGCACATCGGCTCGCTGGATCTCATCGACCAGGTTTCTGTGACGCCCCTGTTCAGCCTGGGTGAAAAGGTGGCTGGCCAGAAGAGCCAAAAGAACGAGGAGGCGGACGAGAAAATCGGCGTCCCGCACGATTTTTTCGACGTCATGATCATGAATCCGCCCTTCACGCGCCCGACGGGGCATGAAGCCGGAAAAATAGGCGTGCCGGTTCCCTCCTTCGCGGGCTTCCGGACGTCCGACGAGGAGCAGAAGGCCATGAGCTCCCGGCTGAAACAAATACGCAGGAGCCTCCCGCAGCCCGCCGGCCACGGCAACGCCGGGCTGGCGTCGAACTTCATCGATCTGGCGCACGTCAAGCTGAAGCCGGGCGGCGTCCTGGCACTCGTGCTGCCGGCGACCTTCGCCTCCGGCCAATCATGGGAAGCCGCGCGGAATCTGCTGATAGATTGTTATCAGGACATAACGGTTGTTTCTATTGCCGATACCGGTATGGGCAACCGGGCCTTTTCCGCTGATACGTCCATAGCGGAAGTGCTGGTCCTCGCCACGAAGAATGGAGGGGGGGGGAGGCCGAAAAAATCCGCCTTCCAGTTCGTCAACCTGCGGCGTCGCCCGCTCCACCACGTCGAGGCCGTCGAACTGGCGAAGTTCGTAGCCGGGGCCGACCGTCAACCGGGTACCGGACGCATCGCCATCGGCGGTGAGGACAGCAACGGCGGTTACATCAATGCCGGGCAATTCAGTTGCGGCTACGCGGGTTTGGCGGAAGCCGACATCGCCCGGTTCATGCTCGCGTTGTTGGATGGAATATTTTTCGCTCCGCGAACGAGAGAACAGATAAATTTGCCCGCCGTCAGATTAGGGGAATTGGGAAGTCGAGGTTTGTTGCATCGGGATATTACAGGAACACCCGCGCGAGGGCCGTTCGACAAGGCGCCGCTGCGTCCCGGGCAGTTCCCCACCTATCCCAGCCTCTGGAGCCATGCCGCCGCGCGCGAGCGTTCCTTTGTCGTCGATGCCGATTGCGCGCTGCTGGTGCGAAAGGGATACGAGGACAAAGCGGCGGACGCCTGGACGCGCTTCGCCTCCCGGCTTCATTTTACGCTTGATTTCGGGTTGAACTCGCAGAGTCTGGCGGCCTGCCTGACGCCGGAGAAGACCCTGGGGGGCCGTGCTTGGCCAAACTTCGTTCTGGACGAAGTCGAGCATGAGAAGGCCGTCGTCCTCTGGTTCAATTCAACGTTGGGCTTGATGCTTTATTGGTGGACTGGCGCTAGACAACAGCCAGGGAGAACGATTGTAACGATCTCCGCCTTGCCATCGCTGCTGTCCATCGACCCCCGACAGTTCGACAAGACGATGCTGGCGAAGGCTGACGCCCTGTTCGAGCGTTTCCGCGACGCGCGGTTCCTGCCCGCGAACGAGAGTTACCATGACGCTAACAGGAAGGCGCTGGACCATGCCCTGCTTGTGGATTTGCTCGGCGTTCCGGCGGATGTCGCGGCCGATTTCGACGTCGTCCGCCGCCAGTGGTGCGCCGAGCCGAGCGTGCACGGGGGCAAGAGCACGCGGCCCTCGCCTCGCGCCGGGGAGCCTTCCTGATGAACGTCGAACGGGTGATCGCGCAGATCGAAAAGGATTTCGAGGCCTCGCACATCGAACGCCTCCTGCGGTATATCCGCCAGCCGAGCGTATCCGCCCGAAACCTCGGGAACGCGGAGATGGCGCAGATGCTGGCGGAGGAGATTCGCGAGGTCGGCGGCGAGGCGGAGGTGGTGGCGACTTCGGAGTTTCCGGTGGTCTACGGCCTGATAGACGAGGGGGCGGACAGGACGCTCCTTTGCCACGGCCTCTACGACGTGACGCCCGCCGATGAGCCGAACTGGGTCAACCCCCCGTTCGACCCGCAGATTCAGGAACTCGACGGCCTGGGGCGCTGCGTCGTGGGCCGGGGGGCGGAGGACATGAAGACGGGGATCGCCTGCGTGATGAACGCGGTCTGCGCGGCGCGCGCCGCCGGCGAGAGGCTCCCGCTCAATTTGATGTTCGTCCACGAGGCCTCCGAGCTCGGCAGCGGCGGCATCCGGGATTTCTTCCCCCGCTACAAGGAGAGGATGAAGCGGGCGAACGCGGCCTATTGGCTCTGTCCGATGGCCCAGGCCGACGGCACGCCGATCGTGCCGCTGGGCCTCAAGGGGAACCTGATGGGCAGGCTCTTCTGCCGTCCCGGGGCGTGGGGCGGACCGGTGGGAAACGAGATGCACGCGCTCAACTGCAACTGGGTGGACAATCCCGCCGAGCATCTCGTCGAGGCGATCGCCCATCTGCAGAAGAGGCTGCGGGAGATATACGAAAACGGGGAGGGCTGGACGCCGAGCGACTCCCAGGAGGCGCTGTGCCGCCGGCTCTCGGAGCGCATGGACCCGGAGATGATGAAGGAGCGCCTGGGGGTGCGTCGGTTTCGGCAGGAGGATTTCCACGCGGCGGTTCGCGCCCATCTGTTTCAGGCGGAATTCACCGTCATCGGCCTGCAGGCGGGATTCATCGGCGAGGGGAAGTCGGTGAAGGTCAGCATCCCCTCGGAGGCGCAGGCGGTGGTGAACATGCGCTTCCAGCCCGGCGAGGACCCCGATGAGCGGGTCGAAAACGTTCGGCGCATTCTGTCCGAGGGAGGTTATGGCGACGTCGAGTTCGTGGTGAACAACCGCTACGCGGGCGGGGGAACGCCGCCGGATCACCCCGTCGTCCAGTGTTTTCTGAAGGCGCATTCGGAGATGGGCGCCGACCCCGAGGTCTGGCCCGTGCACCCGGCGGGGATGCCTGTGGCGCTGTGGACAGAAGAACTCGGGGTGCCCTGGATCGGGGGGCTGCCCTGCCACGCCATGCGAAAGCACGCGGCGAACGAATACGCGCAGGTGCGGGGGGTGCTCCAGTCCGAGAAATTTCTCGTCCGCCTCTTCGAGGGATTCTCGCAGCTCGCGTATTGAGCCCGGCCCGCCGCCCGTGCGGGCTGGCGCTCCCTTGCGGGGCTCCGGGCGTCAGCCCCAGAGGGTCAAAAATTCCTCGCGGGCGGCCAGATGCGCTCTCCCAGGCTGGGGGAACTGGGCGCGTGCACCAGGGTACTCACCGCCCGGCGCGAGCGCGGTATCTTCTCCGTGATGAAATTCTCCTGAAGGGATTCGAGCGAAACCCACTCGTAGAGGATGGCGTGCTTGGCCCAGCCGGAGACGGAGACCAGGTTGCGCGCCCCGACGCATCCCTCCATTTTCGTGAGGCGCGGCATCCGCTCCTGGGCGTACCAACTCCCGAGTTCGTCCTCGTTTTCTACGGCGTTGATGTTGAAGGTTCCCATCTGGATGGCGGGGCCCGGCGTGATGCCCGGCGCCCGGGACTTGACCTCGGGGCCGGCGATGCGGTTGTGCTCCATGAAAATGGAGGAGCGCGGGTTGCGTCGCCGTCCCAGCATCTCGCGCGCCTCCGGCGTCATCTTCTCGCGGATTTGCGCAGGACTCGGATCGAGAAAAACGGTGGGGCCCAAGGCGCCGAAAAGCATCAGGTATTGCACGCCCGCCGGGACGCTCCGATCTTGCGTGTGGTGAACGATTTGACGGATGCGCGCCTCCCGCTCCGGCGTGACGACGTTCTTGACGTGCGCCGCCCACAGGTAGCCCGGTCGCTGGAGTGCGCGGGGAATATGCACTTCGTGTAGCCAGGAGATGTATTCCTCCCCTCCCTCCTCGGGAAGGTCATACCATATCGCCCAAATTCCTCTGTCCATTCGTCCGTTCTCCTCGTCGGGGCGGCGCACGGGTTCTCTTGTCACACGGAACCGGCAACGTCGCCGCGGCGCCGCCGGTGTTCCGTGACGTTGCGGGTGTATTTGCACGCGGGGTATTTGGAGCAGCCGATGAAGGGGCCGTGCCGCCCGAACCGGCGTTGTAGCCAGCCGTCGCAGACGGGGCAAGCCTCGAGCGACAGTTTGCAATCTCGGCAGCGGAGTCCCTTGTCCGCCTCCTGGATTGGCAATCCCGTGCCGCAGGCGGGGCAGGGGGCCTGCGTGTGCTTGCAATAGGAGTTCGAGCAGCCGTAGAAGGTGCGCTTGCGCGCATCCTCGCGCCGCACCCAGACGCCCCGTCCCGCATGCCGGACAGGGCACATCTTCCTCGGGCAACCGCCCGAAAACGGTGACGTCGTAGTTTCCCTCGAGCAGTTCCCGGACGAAGGAAGACGGCGGCTCTTCGTCCGCGAGAAGGAAGACCTGACGTCTCGCCCGGGTCAGGGCGACATAGAACAGGCGCCGCTCCTCGGCGTTGGGATATGGTTCGGGTGCCGAGAGGACGAGATCGAGGAGCGGATCATCGTCGACCTCCGCCGGAAAGCCGTATTTCCCCGCGCACAGGCCGAGCACCACCACGTAATCGGCCTGAAGCCCCTTCGCCCCATGCACGGTCTGGTAGGAGAGCTCCAGGCGGGGATGCTGCCTGGCCAATCTGGTCAGATGCTTCGGGCGCAGGTGCTTGTAGCGTCCCAACAGCAGAACGCTTGACCTGTCAGAATGTCTGGCGGCGTCCGGCCGCGACCCTCCCGAGCGCTTCGCCTAGCAGGGGAAGGTTTCCGTCGCCGGGAAGTCCGACGTGCACGCACGGCTCGCCCGCGGGGCGTGTGGAGCGCACCTCCCTGCGGATCTGCGCGGGGTTGCGAAGGATGAACTCGGTCGCGACCGAGGCGATGCGGTCGGCGCACCTGAAGGTCGTCTCGAGATCGCACCGCTCGCTGCTGCCGAAGCGCTTGCCGAACTCGCGCATGATGGCGATGTCCGATCCGGCGAAGCGGTATATCGCCTGCCAGTCGTCGCCCACGGCGAACAACCGAGCGGTGGGGGACTGCTCCAGCAACGCTTTCAGCAGCCGCGCTCTGCCGGGCGAGATGTCCTGGAACTCGTCAACCAGGATGTAGCCGAACGGGCTGCGATAGCGTCCGGCCTCCACATGTTCCGCCGCCTTGTTGATCATGTCGTGGAAATCAATCTCTCTCCGCCCGCCGAGCCTTTCCTGGTAGCCCTCGAAGATCGGTCGGAACACGGTCAGGAACGCCTCGGCCCGCCGCCTGGGTTCGGGGCCCGATGGGAGGCGGCGGACAATGTCCTGGAAGGACAGCCGCGCGCTCTTGTAAAGGTTCAGAAATTTCGCCAGCAAATGTATGAACGGATCGATCCAGCCCTGCCGATTGAGGGTGTCGAAGATCGAGGTTTGGGGGCGCGGCGAGAGGGACACGCCGCGCGCGGTCAGCTTCCTCTTCAAACTGTCGCTCAACCTGCCGGAGGCGCGCTCATGGGAGAAGGTCTCGATCAGGACGGTGCCTTTCTCCCGGTGCACCCCACGCTTCCAGTCCATTCCTTCGCGATACTCTTTCTTATCGACGAACGGCGCGGGGTTTCCGTTTGCGTCGATCCCGAAATGCTCAATGTATATTTTGGCTTCGGGGAGGTAGAAGTCGGGGCGATACTGCTGCTTCTCCCGCGTGCGGGTATCGTGCTCATAGGGAGCTTCGTACTTGTAGGGCACGCCGTTGAGGTAGAGGAAGTTGGCGATCTCGCACTCCTCGTGGCTCTTCACCTTCTCCCCGTTCAGCGAGCGGAGCCCGTAGCGGTGAAGGTGTTCATGGTACTCGCGCCAACTTCGGCACGCATGCTGGCTCTTGTAGGGTGCGAGCTGCTCCTGGAACCACTTCAGGAGCCCCGAGAGTTTCCGGTTGGCGAGCAAGTCGCTCACGATCTTCTTCAGCAGATCGCTCAGCCTCGCTTCGTCTTCGGCGAATCTGGCCAGCGTGGGCCTCTTGCCTTCGGCTTCGCCGAGAATCGACATGCCGAGACTGTGGAATGTGCGAATCGTTACCCGACGGCGGAGACGCCTCCTCATCCGCTCTTCGAGTTCTTTCTGGGCGTTTTTTGCGAAGGCCAGCAGCAACAGCTCCGACGGTCGTCGGTGGCCTTTGTCGATGAGCCACCCGGCCTTCGCGACAAGCACCGAGGTCTTGCCGCTGCCGGCGGCGGCGACCACCAGATTGCGCTCCTCGTCCACAACGACCGCTCTGCGTTGCTCGTCAGTGAGCGGCCTCTCTTCCACCTGATCGAAGAACGCGCGCGACCGCTCCAGCTCCTTCGTGAGATAGACCTCGTTCGTTCTCTCCCGGAGGTTTTTGGCACCGGCCAGGAAGCGCCGCATCTTGTCCAGCATCCGGACTTCGCGGGCACCCGACAGCGCGTCCGGCCATGTGGTCGGCAACTCGCGGACCGCCTTCACGATGTCGCGCTTGAGTGCGGCAAACGCGCTGCGCGTCGCGTAGACGGCCGCGGCCTCGAAATTCGCCACGCGGTCATGGACGGAATGGAGCGTCCCGGCCCGTTCGGCGAGCACCTTGCGCCACCAATCGCCCCTGGCGGCCTCCAGCGCGGCCGCGAACCCCTGCGCGTTCTTGCGCGACAGCCCGGACACGGCCGCCGCCCCGAAGGCGTGAGAGACGCTCACGCGCCCCCAGAGTCGCCCTGTCTGCAACGCAACCTTCTCGATGTCTCCGAGGGGTATGTCTGTGGTTCGGAACACGAACCTCAGGCGCAAGGCGTTCGCGCTGATCGTGGCGGCTGCGGCGTCTCCCGGACGGAGGAGTCGAAACAGAACGGCGCCCAGACCGCTTCGTCTGAGCGCGTAACGGGCCGTCGACGCCGAGCTGGGGTCTGGATTGTTTTTCCACGGCGGCGCAGTTCAGCGAATGGGGCGAAAAATCATCGGGGCAGTCTCCGAGCGACCGCATCACGCATTTGTCGCACCCCGGGGGCCGGGGTGGAAGCGCCCGACTCCGGCGCACCGCGCGGGGGGCGCAGAGTCGCTCTCCCGCATGATCGCCCGGAGGATATTTCTACGGCCAGTCCGACGATAGCCGGAGCGGCGGGAACGGGCAACCGACGAGACGCATCCCGATTCCTCTCCGGTGCGCTCCTGCGTTCGTCGCCCGCAAGCGTGATGTGCCGCGCGCCTCCCGATCCGACCCCCTTGCGACCTGCGCGGCGTCCCCCGCCCCTGGCGCGCCGACGCCGGCTGCGCCCGTTGGGCGACGCACGGGTTCTCTGGTCCCAGCGGCCGGGCGCGGGGGCGCGCTCACGGGTTGGGTTCCGGGAAGGCGTCCGGCCATGCGTCTAGAATGTCCTGCAGAAACGCTTTCAGTTTCTCCGGGTCCGGCCGAAGCCGTCCGACGTCCCTCGACGACGCTCTCCTCGTCGTTCGGCAGCCGCAGGGAGTCGTGGTAGCGGTTGCGCATGTTGAAGTAGCTGATGACGAAGGTGAGTTCGACGAACTCCGCGTCCGGGAAGTGCGCCTGCACCTCCTCCGCCACGTCGTCCCGAAACTTTGCGGTGTTCCTCGTCACGTGTTCGGCCCAGAGAACGGCCGCCTTCTCCCTGGGCGTGAGGAGGGGCGAATCCATGTAGTCGTCCGACCCGATGGCGGCGACGTGCGCGCCGGTGATTCCCAGCACCCGGCCGAGAGCGGTGTTGTGGGCCAGTCAGTAGTCGCACCCGTTGAGCTGGCTGGTCTTGATGACGGCGATCTCCTTGACCTTCGAGGAGAGGACGGTTCCCAGCCCCTCGCGCATCAGGGTCTGAACGAGAGGGTAGAAGATTCGGGCGAGAAACGGGGAGTGGGCCGTCGCGCGGGTGGAGTGTACCTGGTGCGGCTGAAAGTTCCCCAGGATGTCGAAGGTGCGCGCGATCTCGCCCTCCGCACCCTCCTGGCTGAGCAGCGGGGACTCTGGACATGAAATCCGCTCCTTTTGTTCTCTGGCGAGGTCTGCTTGCGCATCTGAAAACTTCATTTTCGCAGATTATCCCACATTTCGCGCAGGCGGGAAGGAACGGGAGGGGGTGCTTATGAGTGAAAATCCCGCCTCCGGGCGCGCGGCGTGGTGACGCGCGCGGCCATTTCTGCTAGACTGCGTCCACTGCGCCAAAAGTGAAGCAGCGAGCGGTTGAGTTCCGGAATCACGGCATCGTCGGGCGTCATGAATGCCGGCGGTGCGCGCTCCATGTCAGCGGAAGGAGCCGGGCGTGCGAAAGGCGGATGTCTACACGGCGGTCGTTTTTCTCATCTACAGCGCCGTCGGCTTTTTCTACATCATCCCCACGCAGATTCAATACTCCATTCCGCCGGAGGATGTCTCGAACGCCGTCTTCCTGCCCACCTTTTTTCCCACCTCCTCCGTCGTCCTCTTCGCGCTGGTGAGCCTCATGCTCCTGTTCGGCGCGCTCAGGAGGAAGGAGGCGGGCGGCCGGCAAATAGCCACCAAGAGGGCGCTCCTGCAGGTGGGCGTGGTCTTTGTGGCCTGCTACGCCTACGTCCAGTCCTTGGCGTATTTTTTTTTTTGGCTTCCTGCTGAGCTCTCCCGTTTTCCTCGCCGCCTTGATGATGTTCATGGGCACCCGCGACTGGCGATACGTCGTGCCCATCGCCGTTTTGTTCCCCATCGGGGTGAACTATTTCTTCTGGTTCAGCTTTCAGCTGGCGCTGCCCTCGGGCAGCCTGTTTGACTAGGGGTCCGCATGTTCGAACAGATACTCCAGGGAGTGACGATGGCGCTTACCTGGCAGGCCCTGGCCATGATCGCGGTGGGCGTCTTCGTGGGCATCACGGTGGGCGCGATTCCGGGACTCACCAGCGTCATGGCGACGGCGATTCTGGTTCCCTTCTCCTTTTTCATGCCCCCCGTTCTGGGCATCCCCTTTTTGTTGGGTATCCATAAGGGGACGCTCTTCGGGGGCTCCATCCCCGCCATCCTGGTCAACACGCCCGGGACGGCGCCCGCCGCGGCGACCTGCATGGACGGATTTCCGCTCGCGCAAAAGGGCGAGGCGAGGAGCGCCATTCAGATGGCGCTGTACTCCTCCACCATCGGGGACACGTTCAGCGACCTCGTCTTGATTCTGGCGGCGCTCCCGCTGGCCGCGGTGGCGCTCCTGTTTGGGCCGGCCGAGTTTTTCGGCCTCCTCCTGATGGGGATGGCCATCATCTCCAGCGTGACGGGCGCCTCCGTGGTGAAGGGGGTGCTGTCCGCCCTCATAGGACTCCAGCTCGGCATGGTGGGCACGGACATTGTCTCGGGGGGAGAGCGCTTCACGTTCGGCCTTCCCGGCCTGGCGGAGGGGGTGGGGGTGGTGCCCCTGCTCATCGGGTTGTTCGCCGTCAGCGAGGTGTTCATCCAGGCCGAGAAGCGGGCGGCGGACCTGGCGCGCCCGCCCGAGACGCTGCGCCTGCGCGGCGGCAGAAAGCTGCGCATCGGCGAAGTGCGAAATTCCGCCCGAACCATCCTGCGCTCCTCCATGATAGGCACCTTCGTCGGCGCGATTCCGGGGACGGGGGCGGCCATCGCCACCTTCGTCAGCTATGCGGCGGCGAAGCGCGCCTCGAAGCGGCCAGAGGAGTTCGGCCACGGCAGCTACGAGGGCGTCGCGGCGTCCGAGGCGGCCAACAGCGCGGTCGCGGGGGCGGACCTGATACCCACCCTCACGTTCGGGATTCCGGGCGATCCGAGCGCGGCGATTCTCATGGGCGCGTTCATCGCCCAGGGGCTGCGCCCGGGGCCGAGCCTCTTCCAGGAACACGCCCCCACCATGTACGCCATCTTCACCCTGCTGATGCTGGGAAACCCCATCATGCTGATCCAGGGCTGGCTTCTCACGGGCATGTTCGCCAAGATCGTCTCCATCCGGCAGTCGATACTGGTGCCGGGCATCATTCTCTCCTGCCTCGTGGGGGCGTATGTCTATCACAGCAATCTGGGAGACCTCGTTCTGGCGCTCATCGCCGGGCTGTTCGGCTACGGGCTCCGGAAACTGAAATTTCCCATGGCCCCGCTCGTCATCGCGTTCATCCTCGCGCCCCGGGCGGAGGAGGCCCTGCAGCAGGCGCTCATCATCTCGCGGGGCGATTATTCCGTTTTCATCACCCGCCCCATCGCGGCTTTCTTCATAGGCATGACGGTGTTGATGCTGGCGTTGAGCATCTGGCGGCGTCCCTGGGCGTCGACGCTGGGGCCGCGAACGGGAGCCCATTCAGACCCCCCAAAGGAGGACCGAAGATGATGCGCAAATCCTGGAAAATCGCCTGGGCGGCAGTTCTGTCGCTCGCCCTTCTCGCCTTCTCCGCGCCGCTGGCCAGCGCGGAGAAGTATCCCTCCAAACCCATCAAGATCATTGTGCCGCTGGGTGCCGGCGGGTCGCACGACCTCCACGCGCGCGCCGTGGCCAGCGTCCTGCACCAGTACATTGGCCAGCCGGCGTTCGTGCAGCTCATGCCGGGCGGCGGCGGAAAGATAGGGATGGGAGCGCTCAAGCGGGCCAAGCCCGACGGCTACACCCTCGCCATGGGGGCGAACAGCCATCTTTACATGTCCCCCCACGTGAAGGACATGGGGTTCGACCCCTTCAATGATTTCGTGCCCGTGTTCCAGATCAACGAACTTCCCTACCTGCTGGTCACGCTGGGGAGCAAGCCGTGGAAGAACTTCAAGGACTACATCGCCGCGGCCCGAAAGAGCAAGGGAAAGGTCATGCACGGCTCCACGGGAACGTATGGCCTCAGCCACACCATGCTCATGAAGATCGCCTATGACATGAAGGTGACGCTGAACCACGTGCCCTTCCGGGGGGGCGGCCCCGCCATGCTCGCCATGCTGGGCGGCCATGTGGACACGGCGGGAGCCAACCCGGCTACGGGGGGCGTTCTCTCCAACTACAAGTCCGGCAAAATCCGCATCCTCGGCGTCGCCGCCGCCAAGCGGTTCCCGCTCTTCCCGGACGTGCCGACCTTCAGGGAGCAGGGGGTGGACCTCCTCCTTTCCTCCAAGCGAATCGTCATGGCGCCCGCGGGAACGCCCGCGGATCGAATCGACATTCTGCGGAAGGCCCTCCTGAAGATGGCCAAGGACAAGACCTTCAAGCGTCTTCTCAGGAAGATGGGCGTCAGCGCGCAGCCGGTCGTCGGGGAGGAGCTCCAGAAGCAGTTGCAGGCGGAGTACGACAGCAACAAGAACATTTACAAGAACGCGGGCGTGAAAATCAGACAATAGGGATGGAGGAGGCCCGGGCGCGGGAGGCGCCGCGTCCCGCGCGTCTCTCCCGCCCGGTGCGTCCACATTGTCCATGAAGATCGTCCGATTTGCGCCTGAATGGACGGGATGTGCGTCATGCGGCGGCTGAGCGAGCACCTGGTGGCGGAGACGGAGTATCTGTGGGCGAATGTGGGAGCGGGGATTACCGCCGACGGCGTGGTTCTCGTGGATTGCCCCGTGCGGCCCTCCGATTCGCGCCACTGGCAGGGGGAGCTTCGAACCCTCAGCCCGAAAGGCGTTCGATACCGCATCGCGACGGACTATCACGGCGACCACGTCATCGGAGCGGCGTTCATTGAGGATGCGGGGGTGGTTTCCATCGCCCCCCGGCGTGTTTTCGAGGAGCTCGCCGCCGCCGAGGCGAACTCCCGCGCGGGACGCGAAACCTTCGTCAACACCCTCAACGACATCGGCGAACGCGAGGAGGCGAACGAAATCGCGGAGGCCGTCCTCCCCCTGCCGCAGGTGTGCTTTGAAAAGGAGATGACGCTTCACCTCCACCCCCTGACGTTCGAGGTTTTTTGTCTGGGGGGCCACACGCCCGCCTGCAGTTCGGTGTACGTGCCCGAGGAAGGCGTCATCTTCACGGGCGACGTGGTTATCAACGAGCCGGGGCCGGGGATGCGGGAGGCCCGGTTTCGGCAATGGATCGGGGCACTCGAGTGGATCGAGGGGCTGTCGGTGGAATATGTCGTTCCCGGGCACGGAGAAATATGCGGAATGGAGGGCGTCCGGAGGCTCAGGAACGACTTCGTGGAGATGTGGGAGATCATGGAGAGCTTGCTGGGGAGGGGAATGGCCCGCGAGGAGGCCGTCGCGGACGCCGCGTTCGAGAAATTTTTCTGGTCCGACCGGTCGCGGGGCGCGTCCTGGGTGGAGCACAGGAGAAGGACCTTTCGGCGGGGTCTGGAGAACCTCTACGCGGAGGTGAGGGGGGGAATGGGACATGCGAGCGGAGCAGAAGCGCCTGGGCCGCGTCTTTCATCTGGAATTTGATGAGGACGATGATTTTTTCGGGGAGTTCCACCGGTTCGTGAAGGAGGAGAACATACGAAGCGCCTCGCTCATCGTGTTCGGCGCCCTGAAGGAATCCGACGTCCGCACCGGCTTCCGGGAGATCATCGGCCCCTCCGCCCGGCGACGCTTCGACGACTGGCGCGAGCTCCTCGCCGTGGGCAACATCAGCTGGCCGGAGAAGCCCCCTGCCGTTCGGGGGGACGAAAACTGGGATGGCCCCCAGCCGTATATCCACCTCCACCTGGCGCTGAGCGGGGGGCCGTATCGGCCGGAGGAAGTCCTGGTAGGTCACTTGAGCGGGGGAATCGTGAAGGGGATGTTCGCCGAGGTGCACGAGTTCCTCTAGGGTTCCTCCAAAGGAGGGGGGGGAGTTTGACGGAAGCGGCCCCCAAGCGCGCGCGGGACGCCTCTGGGCGAGGAATGAGACCGGCGGGGATGCGCTCCCGGTGGGGAACGACGTGCACAAGACCCCCCCCTGCCCTCCCGCACCCGGCCGACGGGGCGCTCATCGCCCCCGTCTGTCGAAAAATTCCCGGAACTTGGCCGCGAGCCTCGCCTCGCGCCAGTCGTAGCCGGTGGCGTCCGCCGCCCTTTCCATCTCATCGCCCGTCCAATCATTCTCCTCCGCCAGGTGATGTAGCGAGCAAATCCCGGCTCGCCCCGTCGCCTTTCAGTGCACGAAGGCGGGGCCGTCGGACCTCGCCTCGCGCAGCGCCCGGCTCACCTCGGCGAGGGAGTCGTCGGTGAACGCGACGGGCGAGACGGGGATGTTGAGGTATGCCATCCCCAGCGCCTCGGCCTCGGCCTTGGCGCGCGCCGGCGGAAGCGCGCCCTGCTCCTCGTCCGGAAAACGGGTGTTGATGATGGTTTTGACGCCTCTGGCGGCGAGCGCCTTGAGGTCGTCCAGCGTGGGCTGCGAGCCGAAGGAGATGTCTTGGGAAGCGTCGAAATAGTCCATGCGAACTCCATCGAAAATGAGCGGATGTCTCCATTCCTCCCCGGGGCGTGCGGGCGCATTATACGGCGGTCTTGCGCAGGAAGTGAACCTCCGCGGGGGGCGATGGGGGTCGCCGACCGCCGCTTCGTTGCGGTCCGCCGGAACGTCGCCGGCACTCGTGGTCGATGGGGAACGGGAGTGCTACCATCATCTCCGGGATGAGGCCGGGGATGGCTTGCGCGCGCGAAAGGGTGGGGCATGGACGCCGGGGAGAAGGGCGGGTTCTCTCGTCGATTCGTCATCGTTTTGATGTCCGCCTTTCTGGCGGGAGGCGCCGTGTCGAAGGCGGAGCCTGAGAGCGGGAAGCCTGCTATGAAGATGGGCACGGGCAGCTTTGTGTTTGAAGAGGGGGGGAGCAACCCCGGCTTGCCCGTCGAGGTCTGGTACCACTGGCCCGAGGGCGTGGAAAAATCCGCCCCCGTGGTGTTCGTCATGCACGGGAACGGCCGCGACGCAGAGCAATACAGGGATGAGTGGCGTCCTTTCGCCAACGTCAACGGGTTTGTTTTGCTGGTTCCCGAATTCTCGGACGAGCACTTTCCAGGCGCGTGGCGGTATCATTTGGGCAACGTGTATCGCCCGAACGGCAAGCGCAAGCCCCGGGCGGAGTGGACGTTCACGATTCTCGAGAAGCTGTTCGATTTTGTTCGCACCGCCAACGGACTGAAAGCGGCGCGGTATGACATTTACGGGCACTCGGCCGGCGGGCAGTTCGTGCATCGGCTCGTCCTTTTCCACCCCCGCGCCCGCATCCGGCGGGCCGTTGCGGCGAACCCGGGCTGGTACACCATGCTGGATGAGGGCGTGGAGATTCCCTACGGGATATCCAACATCGGTTTGAGCGCGGCGAGTTTGCGGGAATCTCTCGCGGCGCGCCTCACGATATTGCTGGGCGCGGAAGACGACGACCCCCGCCACCCGTCGCTCAACCTGGAGGATGAGGCCGTCGCCCAGGGAGCGCACCGCCTGGCGCGGGGCAGGAATTTTTACGCCCGCGCAAAGGCGTACGCCAGGCGAAAGGGGTACCCGTATCGATGGGCGCTGGAGATCGTCCCCGACGTGGGGCACAGCAACTCCGGCATGGCCGCGCGCGCCATGGAGCTCATCGGCACGCCCTAGAGGGGGAGGGGCGGGCCTCCCGCGCGTTGCGCAGGCACCGCCTCCCGACTCATTCATACAGCAGGCAGCGAACGGAATCGGAGCCGTTGTGCCGCAGCGTCGGCGCCCGTTTCGAGCAGTGGGGCATGGCTTCGGGGCATCTCGGGTGGAAGCGGCACCCGGGGGGAACCGCCAGGGGATTCGGGTAGCTGTGCCCCATCCGGTTGTCGGGGATGCCCGCCTCCGTGTTGAGCGAGAGGACGGATTTCAGCAGGGCTTTTGTGTATGGATGTTGCGGTGCCCGAAAGATGCGGCTGGTTTTTCCCATCTCGACAATCTCGCCCAGATACATCACCGCCACCCGCGTGGCCATGTATTCCACGACGGACAGGTCGTGCGTGATGAGGAGGTAGGTAAGGCCCAGCTCCTCCTGCAGGTCCAGGAGAAGGTTCAGTATCTGGGATTGAACGGAGACGTCCAGTGCGGAGGTGGGTTCGTCGCAAATCAGGATGTCGGGCTTCATGATGATGGCGCGCGCGATGGCGACGCGCTGCCTCTGTCCGCCGGAAACCTGGCTGGGGTATCGGTGCGTCAGGCGCCTGGGCAGGCCGACGAGCGCCATCATGCGCTCCAACTCTTCGCGTCTTTCGCGGGTCGTGCCCACCTGGTGGACGTCCAGGGGCCTGCGAATGATCTGTCCGATCGTCTTGCGCGGGTTCAGGGAGGAATACGGGTCCTGGAAAACGGGCTGTATCCGCCGGGCCCGCTCCCTGCCTTTTAGCGCCCCCATCTTGTCGCCGTCCAGAAACACCTCTCCCGCATTCGCCGGCTGCAGGGCGAGCAGTATCTTGGCCAGGGTCGTCTTGCCGCACCCGGACTCGCCCACGAGGGCGAGCACCTCTCCTTTCCGGATGTCCAGGGAGACGCCGTCCACCGCGCGCAACTGCCTGGTGGCGGAGAAGACGTTCGGCTTGATTTGAAAAGCGCAGCGCACGTCTTCCACGCGCAGGAGGCTGGGGGTGCTTTGCGCGCGGCCGGTCGCCGCCGTTTCTTCCCGGCCGCTTCGTTCCCGCTCGTCGGGGAGGTCTCGTTCCGACAGCACGCAGCGATAGTTTCTGTCGTCCCCCAGAATGCGCAGCGGGGGAGGGGATGTCCGGCACTCGGGGCGCACGAGTCCGCAGCGGCTGGCGAATGCGCAGCCCGCGACGTCGCCCACCATGGAGGGCACCACGCCGGGGATGGAGCCCAGCCTTCGGCCGGTGCGCGAATGGCCCGATTCCGGGATGCAGGAGAGCAGCCCTCTCGTATAGGGGTGTTTCGGATTCTCGAAAACGGGCTTCGTCATTCCCCGCTCCACGATTTCTCCCCCATACATCACGGCGACCTGGTTCGCCGTCCTCGCGATGATGCCCAGATCGTGGGTGATGAGGATCATGGAGGTGCCCATCTCCTTTTGCAGCTCCACGAGGAGCAGGAGTATCTGGGCCTGAATCGTCACGTCGAGTGCCGTGGTGGGCTCGTCCGCTATGATGAGTTCCGGTTCGTTCATCAGCGACATGGCGATCATCACGCGCTGCCTTTGGCCGCCGGAGAGCTGATGCGGATATTGGCGCAATCGATTTTTTGCGTCCGGAATCCCCACTTTCTCCAGCAGGTGGACGGCGCGCTCCTCCGCCTGTTTTCTAGGCGTTCGCTGGTGGGAGGATGATGGTTTCCGAGAGTTGCCGGCCGATGGTGTAGACGGGATTGAGCGAGGTCATCGGCTCCTGGAAAATCATGGCGATGCGGTTGCCGCGAATCCGCTGCGCCATCTCCTGGTCGGACATTTCCAGCAGATTGCTTTCATTCAGGCGCATCACGTCCGCCGTCCGTCGGGCGTGTCGGGGCAGCAAACCCATGACGGCCAGGGCGGTCATCGATTTTCCCGAGCCGGATTCGCCCACGATTCCGAGCACCTCCCCCTTGCGCAGGGAGAAATCCACGTTCCGCACCGCATGGAGGTCCCCCGCCCCGAGCGGGATGTCCACGCTGAGGTTGGAGACCTGAAAGAAGGGGGAGTCTGCGCGCATCGCCTAGTTCCTGTTCTCCGGAGCGGTGACGTCCCGGATGCCGTCCCCCATGAGGTTGGTGCCGATGACCAGGGTGAACAAGAAGACGCCGGGCAGTATGACGAGCCAGGGCCGGTAGAACATGGCGCTTCTCCCCTCGGCGATCATCAGCCCCCAGGAGGGGGTCGGCGCCTGGATGCCTACGCCGAGGAACGACAGCGCCGCCTCGGAGAGGATGGCGATGCCTACCTCAAACGTGAAGATGACGATGATCTGGTTCAGGAGATTGGGAAGGATTTCATAGAAGACGAGCTGCTTCCTGCTGCTGCCGATGGAGCGGGCCGCCGCGATGTAGTCTATCTGGCGAATCTGCATCGTGGCGGCCCTGGTGACCACCAGATAATAGGACCAGTGGAGCACGCCGATGATGCCCATCACCACGAAAACCGAGGGGCCGATCAGAAAAACCAGGGACATCGTGAGCACGAGCCCGGGCATGGCGAGCTTGCACGTCAGGATGAAATTGATGAAGTGATCCACGCGGCCGCCAAAGTAGCCCGCGCAAATCCCCATCGGCACCCCGATCAGGCAGCCAATGGTGGCGGCCCCCATGCCGATGGCCAGCGATATGCGGGATCCATACAGGAGCCTGCTCAGGTAATCCCGCCCCAGATGGTCCGTGCCCAGCAGGTACTCCCACCTTCCGCCCGCCTCCCACGCGGGCGGGAGAAGCCGGTTCGCCAGCGTCTGCTCATAGGGCCCGTGCGCGGTGATCCACGGCGCCAGAACCGCGAGCAGCGCCATGAAGAGGATGACGCCGAAGCCGATCAAAAGCCCCCTGTGGCTCTTGATCCGGAGCTGGAGCGCCTCTGCCGGACTCAGCAGGTCGTCCGCGTCCCCGGAGGCCGGAATGCGTTCCTCGGTTTGTGCGGTCATGTTCGCCCTCAAGCCAGACGGATTCTCGGATCCAGCCAGGCGTTGAGCAGATCCGCCAGATAGTTGAGCACGATGAACGTGACGGCGAAGACGAAAACCAGCATCTGCACCATCGGGATGTCCGCGCCGATGATGGACTCGATGGTGAGGCGGCCCAGCCCGTTGAGCGCAAACACCGACTCGGTGATGACGGAGCCGCCGAGTTTGTTCCCCAGTTGTACGGCCAGGACGCTCACGACGGGCAGTATGGCGTTTCTGAGCGCGTGTCGGACGAGGAGCCGGGTGGCGCGGAACCCCTTGGAGCGGGCGGTGCGGATGTAGTCTGACGACATGACGTCCAGGAGGCCCGTGCGCGTCAGGCGCATCACCGCGGGCACCGAGCTGGAGCCGAGCACGATGGCGGGCATCACGAAATGCAGCCAGGTGCCGTCTCCCGACACGGGGAACAGCCCCAGTTTTACCGAGAAGAGAATGATGCACATCAGGCCCAGCCAGAAGTTGGGCACCGCCTGGGCGGAGACGGCCACCGAGAGTGCGAAGCGATCGACGAGGGAGTTGGGGCGCATGGCGGCCAGGACGCCGAGGGGAAGGGCGATGAGGATGGTGACCACGAACGCCCACAAGGAGAGTTGTATCGTGACCGGGGCGTGGGAGACGATGAGGGCGCCCACCGGTTTTTTCCAGTAGTAGCTGTCCCCGAAATCTCCCTGGAATATGCCGCTCAGCCAATCGTAATACTGGACGGGGAGCGGCTTGTCGAGGCCGTAGTCTTCCCGGATTTGCGCGATTTCATCCGGCGTCGCGTCCTCGCCCGCGATGGCGGATGCGGGGTCGGTCGCGAAATGCAGCAGCATGAACGTGAGCAGGGAGACGGTGAACGCCACGAGTATGGCCATGACGCCGCGATGGACCGCGTATTTCAGCATGGCGGGATTCCCTCACCCGGGAGGTCGTTCACGCAACGCCCTCTCGTCCATCCAGGAAGACGCGCGCGCCCCTCCCGGACGGGCCGGTTTGGCGGATGACGTTCCGCAGCAAACGCGCTCTTCCCTATTTCCACCTTGCGAGAAACAATCTGGGCAGGCCGTCCTTGGGTGCCTCGAACGCCAGATCGTTGGACGTCAGGTAGTTGAGCGTAAAAGAGTACAGGGGAATCCACAGCGCCCTTTCCGCGATGAGCCGGAGGGCGCGGGCGTAGGCCTCTTTGCGTTTCGCGGGGTCCAGCGTCCCCTCCGCCGCCATGACGTATTTTTCCACCTCCTTGTCCCGGGAGAGGTTCCTGTTCGTCGTCGGCGAGAAATGGAAGGTGGCGATGGCGGCGGTGTCCGCAGTGCTGCCGGAGCCCCAGGTGGCGAAATACGCGGGAATCTCCCTGCTCTTTCTCGCTCTCGACAGCGTGGAGAGCTTCACGTAGCGCAGCTTGGCGCGGATGCCGACCTTGTGGAGGTCGGCCGTGATGGCCTCGGCCACGCTTTTTTCGCGATACGCCCACAGCTCAAACGCGAATCCGTTTTCGTATCCCGCCTTTGCCAGGAGCGCTTTCGCTTTCTGCGGGTTGTAGTCGTATTTCTTCACGTCCTGGGCGCAGCCGAACTGCACCGGATGGCATGCGGAGTGGATGACCTTCGAGGAGCCTTTCACGATGTGCCGGACGATCGCCTCGCGGTTGATGGCGTGGTTCATCGCCTGGCGAACTTCCAGCTTCGTCAGCGGGTTGTTTCTCCCCGTGTAGCCGATGGCGTCCAGGATGACGAACCCGACGCGCAGGGAGGGGCCGGCGATGTGTTGCGCCAGCGGCGTTTTGCCGATGTTCTCCGCGATGTCCGTGGGCACGCTGTACATCCATTGCACGCCGCCGCTCATGAGTTCCGCCTGCTGGGTTCCCCAGTCCGGAATGGTCCGCGCCTCTATCCTCCTGATGGCGGGAAACGGCTTGGGGCTGGACCTGTAATACCCCTCAAAGCGCTCCAGGACGATTCGCTTTCCCGGGTCGAAATCCACCACCCTGTATGGCCCCAAACCGTTCAGCGCATTCGTCATCGCCTTGCGGTTTCCTCGTTTTCCGCCGCCTGCGTGATAGGCGTTCTTTTTCCTCAGGTAAATGGAGATGGCCATATCCCGAAGCGCCAGGGGGTAGGGGCGCTTCAGCCGGAAGCGGACTTTCATGGGCCCCACCTTCTCGACGCTTTTCAGCCAGCGCCTGACGCGCTTGGTGTTGCGGGACTTGCTCTTTTTGTTGAGCACCCAGTTGTACGTGTAGACGACGTCATCGGCGTTCAGGGGGCTGCCGTCGTGGAATTTCACCCCCTCGCGCACGGTGACGTCCAGCGTTTTCGGATCCAGGAATTTGTGGGACTTCGCCGCCAGGGGAATGAATCGGAGCGTTTTGGGGTCCGCGTAAAACAGGCCGTCGTCCGTCAGCTGGGCAAAGATCAGCCCCTCGCGCCTTCGGGTGTACAGCCTGTCGAGCGAGCGTATCCCGCGCTGGAGGGCGACGACGAGCGTGTCGTCTTTCTTGCCGGCGTATGACTGGCGAGGGGCCGCCTCCCAAACCATGGTCGCCACGGTCGCGAGCAGAACAACGCGCATGATGAATCCGTACATTGCCATTCCTCCGGTGATGGGCAAAAAATGGAATGTCTGACGAAGGCGCTACGCTCTTGGGTGGAGCACTCAAGAGCCTTTTTGAGTATCGGGCAAGGGCTAGTCGGCGGTTATGCCCTCGATTCTGAATGGCTTGCCGTTCACTTCCACGGTGGAGGTCAGGGGCACTGGCTCCGTGATGAGGCACTCTGCGAAGCAGCCATTCTTGGCGTTTTTTATCAGATGGGCGAGCTTCTCTTCCGGCTCGTCCGATTCCACCCGCAGATGCGTGTCCACGCCCTCCCATTTGTTGAACACGGTTCCCTTCAGAACGGAGCCGCCCAGAATTTTTCTGAACCGAACCGAGACGCTCGCCCCTTTGATGGTCAGCTTCATCATGTGCGCGTACCGCGACACCTGGGTGAGCAGTCAGAATCCCGTCGCCATCGCCAGATAGGCCATCGGCGTGGGATACCGGGCCGTTCCGCCAATGTGCGCACCCTCGTCACAAAATATCTCGAACTCCCCGGCGGTGCCGCGTTTCAGCTGCAAGGAGCCCTCCACCATCTCCGCGTGGACGGTGTTGTCCGTATACAGCCCTTTGAGGGGGAGTTCCGGCTTGTCTATGACGCGCTCGCCCGGAACGGTCGACGTGCTGTGTCCATCAACGGGACCTTCCATGAATCTTCTCCTCATGCGCATGTTGTTTCCATCATTTCAGGCAGGAAGCCAGTATATGGCAAACGCTGGTATAAGTATAGTTTCCGGCGGGAGAATCCGGCCGGGGCCTCATCCAGGGAGCGAAGACGAGACGCAAAACAGGAAGGATGATACAAATACGAGCGGAGCCCAAGCCTGCCGCGCGCGGCCGGCCCATCATCAACGTCTGGAGCGGCGGAGGCGGAGCCCAAGCCTGCCGCGGCCTGCCGGGGAGGGAGTGCGAACATGTTCAACAAGGTGCATCACATCGGGGTTGCGGTGCGGGACATGGACGCCGCCATCGCCCTGTACGAAAGCATGGGAGCGCAGCTGCTCGCAAGGGAGACTTCCAGCGATGGCGCGACCGATCTGGCGATGCTGGACTTGGGAGGCGACCTCGTGGAGCCCATCTCGCCTCTTCGGGAAGGGACGAGTCTCGCCAAATTTATCGAGGAGCGCGGCGAGGGCATCCACCACGTGGCCTTTGACGTGAAAAACATTGACGGCGTCCTGGCCGACTTGAAAGCGCAGGGCTTCGAGCTCATCGACGAGAAGTCAAGGCCCGGCTTTGGCGGGCATCTCATCGCCTTCATCCAGCCCAAGAGCACGATGGGCACGCTGTGGGAGCTGGTGGAGGACGTCTAGGAGGGGGGGAGCCTTGCGGAGGGGGGATGGGCGGTGGCTGATGCGCGCGCCCGGGCCGAATCCGTCTGGACGGGCGGACGCGGCAAGCCGGCGGCCCCCCTCCCCCCGGGGGCCTCATTCCCCCCTGACGAGGCCTTCCCTGACCTTGGGCATGGTGCGGGCGATGTCTCTTATCGGGAGTCCGTGTGTGGGTGCGACCACGCGGACGCCCAGCGCGTCCATCAGCTCCTCGAGCTTGTCCGCATAGACGTTCATGTCGGTGAACGTGGTCCAAAACAAGGCGCGCTCTGCGAACACTCCCAGGACGTCGACCAGATCCAGGGATTTGGCCTCCTCGGCGAACAGCCCGCAATGTCCGTCCGTATGGTAGTGGCTGTAGGCGAAGCCGTCCCCGGGAAAGAGGACGCGCCCGCTGGTCTCGAATCCCCAAAGAGAACTTCGCAAGTCCCGGATGACCGGCTCCACCGCCATGAACCGGCGATCTCCCAGGTCGATGGCGTCGCCGACCGCCATGGCCCGGAAGCGATCCGCATGTTGCGGGAAAGCCAGGTGGTAGTCGCACATGTCGCCGTGGATGGTGAGGTGCGGGTATCGGTCGAGCACGCGGCCCAGACCGCCCGAATGCGGGGTTTCCTGATGGGTCAGGAACAGGTGCCGGAGCTCTCCGCCCCCCCGTGCCAGGATTTCTCTCATCTGTCGCTCGATGACGGGAAAATCTTTGGGATGTCCCGTTTCCACGAGCATGGAAGCCTCTGAGCCGATGACGAGGAAAGCCGCGTTGTAGGAGTGGTATATTTTTCCTTTGGAGTGTTGCACGAGGCAGTCGCCGAGCCAGAAGACGCCGGGCGAGATTTCACGGGGCAGGGGACGATTCATGGGAGCTCCTATCTCTCCAGGCCGAGTGCGACGTATTGCGGAGCGATGATTTCCCGGTCGAGACCGGCGAGAACCTCGTCCAGCACCGAGAATTGACGCTCGACCAGACGCCGCCCGCGCAAGATGGCGCCATAGCCCGGGGCGATGGTTTCGATTTCATACCGATGGAAGACGTCGGCGATGTTTTTTCGCAGCCCGTCCGTCTTCGCCCCCTCCAGCCACCAGTAGCGGGTGTTCAGCAAAAACGAGCGGACGAAGGCGGACGTGGTGACGTCGTCTTCCTCCAGCACCCAGGGGCCATCGGCCGTTTCCTGCCAGATGTGGGTGAACATGTCCGAGGTGAACAGCGTGCGGGTGGCCGCATCGTAAATCCAGCGGGTGCTGATGAGGCGGATCGGCGCATTCATCACCTCGATATACCGGTCGCCGATCTCGAAGGGGTGGAGCGGCCGCAGTATCGTGGTGTGCAGGGTGGGAGTCCCCCTGTTCCCGCCCTCCGGGTCAATCGTTTCAAATTCCAGCCATTCGTTGATTTTCGGCACGCCGGCGAAGCATTCCACCACGTGGAACCGCTTGGCGATCGCCATGGCGTTGCCCACCGACATGAATTCGTTGATGCGTAGGGGAAGCATCGACAGCGGCGTGTCGGGGTCGAGGACGGAGCCGAGCTGCTCCAGGATTTTGTCCTCGTGGGCGGCGTAGCCGGTATCGAGCAGAAGCGCACCCGCATCTTCTTTCAGGAGATAGCAGTTCGAGGCGGTATGACCGCGCGCGCTGATGGGATAGGCGCTGATTCGGCCGTCGAGGGGAAACGTATTCTGGAAAGCGTAGACTTTCCCCTCGGCAAGTTCGGTGACGCTGGAGCGTGACATGAGGCTGCGGCCTTTCTTGTTTTCGGAGGCGCGGGAATGTCGATACGCGCCCGGGAGTCTGTTGTGCGCTTCGTGGCCGGGAGAAGTTCATCTTATGCGAAACGGGGGATTTTTGCATCCCGCCGGAAAATTTCTGATCTCCCGCATGGTTTTCCCGCCCACGCCGCAGGAGAGCGTCCGCCCCCGGGTTCGTCCCCTCCGCAATGGCGATTCCCCGCTTCCCAAAAACCGGAGTCCGGGGTAGGATTTCCGGTGGGAGCCTGCGATGAAGACGGCCGGTCGGGTCTCGTGCGGCGGGAGCCTGTGAACCCCGTCAGGTCCGGAAGGAAGCAGCGGTAAGCGGATACTCCCGGGCGCCACGAGGGCGCCTGGCCGGTCGTCTCCATCGCAGGATTCGCGCGTTTTTCATACAGGACGCTCCATCTCCAGGGCCGAATTCGTTCAATCGTTTGGGATGGATTCCGGATGGCCTTCATCGGCAGTGCCAGAAAATGGCGGCCGCAGCGTTTTGCGGACCTCATCGGCCAGGAGCACATCCGGCGAACGCTCTCCAACGCGCTTGCCTCCGGGCGCGTTGCGTCCGCGTATTTGTTCAGCGGAACGCGCGGCGTGGGGAAAACGACCACCGCGCGCATTCTGGCCAAGGCGCTGAATTGTGAATCCGCGCAGGCGCCCTCTCCCGAGCCGTGCAACCGGTGCGCGTCCTGCGAGGAAATTACGAGGGGCGGGCATCCGGATATTCTGGAAATCGACGCCGCCGCGTACACGGGGGTGGACAACGTGCGCGAGCTGAGAGAGGGGCTGCGCTACCATCCCGCGCGCGGGCGCTACAAGACGGTGATTTTTGACGAAGTGCACATGCTCTCGAGAAGCTCTTTCAACGCTCTGTTGAAGACGCTCGAGGAGCCGCCCCCCCATGTCGTTTTCATCCTGGCCACAACGGAGATCAAGGGGGTGCCCGACACCATCCTGAGTCGTTGCCAGGTGTTCGAGTTTCGGCGGATAGCGACTTCGGTCATCGCGGCGCATCTCTCCAGGATCATCGAGGCGCAGGGCCGGAAGATGGACGAGGAGGCCATGAAACTGCTGGCGCGGATGGGCGAGGGCAGCATACGTGATGCGCAGTCCCTGCTCGATCAGGTGCTGGCCTTCTCCGCTGCGGATCCGGTATCGGGCGAGGACGTGGAAAATGTGCTCGGCGTGCCGGCCGGAAGCGTCTACAGCGCCCTCGTCGAGGCGGTGACGGAGCGGGACGGAGCCCGCGCGCTCGCCGAGCTGAAGGGCGTGTTCGACGCGGGGCACGACCTCAAGCTTTTCTCCGCCAACCTGCTGGAGTATTTGCGCGATTGCATGGTGCTTCTGTCGGCCGGCGACGACGAGGCGCTCTTCGACATCGCCGCGTCCGAGATGGAGGAGCGCAAAAAGGTGGCCGAGAAGATGGGTTTCGCCGAGGCGCATCAGGCGTATTCCATCTTGCAGGGAGCGGAGATGGAGCTCAGGACCTCGGATCATCCCCGCATGGCGCTCGAGGTCGCGATTTTGCGGATGTGCCAGATTGCGCCGATCGCGGATTTGGGCGCCTTGATAGAAAGGCTCGAAACCGCGGGCGGGAGGGCGACGGACAGTCCCTCCCCATCCCGGCGCGGCGCGGCGCCTCCGGGCGGCGCCCCCCCGGCCTCTCGGGAAGCCTCCGCCCCCGGTGCGGCGCCCCTCCCGGCGGAGGAGACCGCTTCGGGCGACGCGCCCGTTGCGCAGAGTAAACCGGAAACGTGGGACGCTGCGGAGGCGGGCCGGCTATGGGCGCGGGCGGTGGAGGCTTTGCCCCGATCGAGGCGCGCGCTTTTTCAGGACGCGGCGCTCGATGCGGGGATGGAGGGAGTCATCCGCGTGGCGCTCGCGCGGGAGAACCGGAACGCGCAGGGTTTGCATATGGCGGAGGAGGTGCGGCCTCAACTCGAGAAGTTTTTCGGGGCGAACTCCCCGTGGAGTGCCAGGGTCGAGATAGCGGGCGCGGAGAATGGCGCCCGTCCGCCAGAGGCGGAAGCGGAGCGGCAAAATGCGGACGCCCCCGACCAGCGGGCGAATGCGAGTGAGCAGGCCATGATCCAGGAGGTGGTGGACTTGTTTAACGGGAAGATAGTCGACATTCGCCGCAAGCGGGCGTGAAAGCCGGACGAAAATCCCATATCGTGCGTGGCGAGGGGATAATATATCGGGGAGGTTCCAATGCTAAAGGGCGGCATCGGCAATTTGATGAAGCAGACGCGCCAGCTCCAGGACAAAATGGCGAGCATCCAGAAAGAGATGGCGGATAAAACGGTGGAGGCCTCCGCCGGCGGCGGCATGGTGAACGTCACCGCCAATGGCGCGGGCGATGTGGTCTCGGTGAAGATAGACCCGCAGGTGGTGGACCGGGACGATGTGGAGATGCTCGAGGATTTGGTGCGCGCCGCCTGCAATGAGGCGTTGAAAAAAGGCAGGGACATGATGGCCGAGCAGATGAAGAAGCTCACAGGCGGCATGCGCATTCCCGGCCTGTTCTGAACTGGCGGGCCGGCCGCAGGCGCCCCCCGGGGGGAGCCGGGGTTGCCGAAACGAGGTTCTCGCCGAGGCCGTTTCCGTCCGCCGCGCGGGATATGTGGCGAGGCTGTGCTTTGTGGGGAATGGGCGGCGCCCGCTCCCCGGTTGGCGGCACTCGTTCGCCTCCGCCGTCGTTTTTGCGTCGCCGTTTTCAGAAACGCAATGAGAGCGCCCCATGCGACTGAACCAGTTTCCGGCGATAGAGGAGTGCATCGAGGCGTTTCGGCGCCTGCCGGGCATCGGCCCCAAGAGCGCGCAAAGAATCGTTTTTCATCTGCTCGGCAAAGACCCGGAGGCCGCCGGCAGAATTGCCGCATCGTGCGCCGGGCTTCACGAGAGGGTGGGCCTGTGCGCCACCTGCTCGATGTTGGTGGAAGGCGAAGCCGGCGGGAGCGACTGCCCAGTCTGCCGTGGGCGGGAGCCCGGCGTCATCTGCGTGGTGGAGGAGCCGGCCGACGTGTTTGCGGTGGAGCGCGCGGGGGGCGTGCAGGGCCGCTACCATGTGCTGATGGGCGTCATATCTCCCCTCGACGGCGTGGAGCCTGAGGATCTCACCATCCCCCAGCTGGTGGAGCGCGTGAGGCGCGATGAGGTGAGGGAGGTGATCTTGGCTCTCAACCCCAACATGGCGGGCGAGGGTACCTCCCTGTATCTCGCCCAGCTGCTGAAGCCGCTCGGCGTGCGCGTCACGCAGTTGGCGCACGGCCTGCCGATGGGGAGTCATCTGGAATACGCCGACGAGATGACGCTCACCAAATCCCTGGAAGGACGTCGGGAGATGTAGCGCCCACGGAGCGCGTCCCGGCCCGGAGCGACGATCAGGGGCGCATCCGAATCGAGACGATGGTAACTTCTTTTTTGGGGGCGTTGTCTGCTCCCACGGGCGTTTCGCCGATCTCCTCCACCACGCTCATCCCCCTCGCGACCTTGCCGAAAACCGTGTGCTTCCCGGTGAGCCAGGGCGTGTCCGCCAGGTTGATGAAAAACTGCGAGCCGTTCGTGTTGGGGCCGGAGTTCGCCATCGCGAGCACGCCTTTTCGGGGCGGGCGCGATGGGAGTTTGTCCGTGAAGCGATAGCCCATGTTCTCGTAGGCGTCCTTCAGCGTGAGCTTCTGGAGACGGTCGCTCACCTCGTCCATGCGCTTGTCGAGGTCGTCCCGGGAGCGAATGCCCATCTTGTAGAACAAGGGGTGCAGCAGGCGGCGCCGGAAGTCGCTCCGGGTTTGGATGGACAGAAAAACGTGGGGGCGGCCGTCCCGCATCGCCTGTAGCTTGTGCAGGCCGAGGGCGTCCGCGTTGATTTCATCCGCAAAGCGGTAGCCGGGGCCTCCGGTTCCGTTCCCCCGGGGGTCGCCTCCCTGGATCATGAATTTTTTGATGACGCGGTGAAACGTCAGGCCGTCGTAAAACGGGCGTTTCACTTTCTTTTTTGTCCTCTCGTCGGTGAATTCGCGCCTCCCCGTGGCGAGTTCGATGAAATTCGCCACCGTTCTGGGCGCCTCTTCGGGAAACATTTCGATGAAGACGTCTCCAAAATTGGTTTTCATCAAGAGGATCGGGTTGGTGGGTTTTTCCCTTTGTATTTCTTGCGCGAGAGAGACCGGCGCCAGGAAGAGCCAGACGACCAGGGCGAGGAAGATTTTCATGGGCATCTCCAGGGTAGCGGCATGAGAGAGGGCGTTTTCCCGATCGTATGGGGGGGAAGAATAATCCACGAATCCTGGCAGGCATGGGACGGGGCATCAACCTCCGCATGTCGTCGGGGACCCGGCGTCGTCAGCCATGCGCCCGAAGCGCTGCGCGAGCACCTCTTCGCGATAAGCGAAGATGTGGCGAAGCCTCGGGCGCACGACGAGGCGGTCGGCCAGGAATGACAAAGGCCCCAGCAGCGGCAGCATGTAGTGGATGACGTCCCGCATCTCGACGCCGCCCTCGATGACGTGAAAATGGTGCTGGTGATGCCAGAAGCGATAGGGGCCGAAGCGTTGCTCGTCCACAAAGAGGCGACCCTCCTCCACGTGGGTGATCTCCGTTGTCCAGTGGATGGAAATCCGCCAAACAGGCCTGACCCGATAGCGAATGAGCATGCCTGCGTGCATTCTCGAGGGAAGCGCATTCTCCACGACCAGGTGGAGTTCGGGCGGCGTGATCTCCCGCAGATTCCGGGGGTCGGAGAAAAACGCCCAGGCGGCGTCCAACGGGATGGGGAGCCTCTGGACCACGTCCATGCGAAAGAAGTTGCGTCGCGCGGTCTGCCCAGCCTTGCCTGCCGTGTCCAAGACGCCGTCTCCATCCACATCGCCGGGGGGAGGAGGGATGCGCGGCCCCGCACCGGAAGCGAACGCGCGCGGGCCTCTCCTCCCCGGGATCTCATGAGGCGGCAAGGCGCGCGGGAGAGCGAGAAACGCCCCCTGTGCCGGGGCAACGATGGCGGAGAGAGAGGGATTCGAACCCTCGAGGCCAGTTTCCCAGCCTACTCGCTTAGCAGGCGAGCGCCTTCAGCCACTCGGCCATCTCTCCGTGCGGGGTGCTCATTCTATCGCACAACCTCTCCGGCGGCTATCCCCGCCGTCCGGAGGATTCCCGACCTGCCGCATCCGGCGTTTTCCATGGCGGAGGGAGAGGGATTCGAACCCCCGGAGCTTTCGCTCAGTGGTTTTCAAGACCACCGCCTTCGGCCGCTCGGCCATCCCTCCGCACACCCCGGGAGGCGGAAACTCCGGAACCATACTAGCATGGCGCGCGACCATGGCGCGCGACGGCGGATGAAGAACGGACGAGCCGTTCAGGCAGCCACAATCCTCTCCCGCCCGCCCATGTAGGCTCTCAGGGCTTCGGGTATCTCCACGCTTCCGTCGGCTCTCTGGAAGTTCTCCAGAATCGCCACCAGGGTGCGACCGACGGCGAGGCCGGAGCCGTTCAGCGTGTGGACGAATTCGGGTTTGGCCCCCGGCTGCGGGCGAAAGCGAATCGCGGCGCGCCTGGCCTGAAAATCCTCAAAGTTGCTGCAGGAGGAGATTTCGCGGTACGTGTTCTGGGAGGGGACCCAGACTTCGATGTCATACGTTTTGGCGGCCGAGAACCCGAGGTCTCCCGCGCACAGCGTGACGACCCGGTAGTGCAGCCCCAGGTGCCTCAGCACCTCTTCGGCGTCGGCCGTCAGGTTTTCCAGCTCCTCATAGCTCCCGTCCGGCCGGCTGAACTGGACGAGCTCCACCTTGTTGAACTGATGCTGGCGGATGAGGCCGCGCGTGTCCTGGCCGTAGGAGCCCGCCTCGCTGCGAAAACAGGGGGTGTAGGCCGTGTATTTGAGCGGCAAATCCCGCCCGTCGAGAATTTCTTCCCGGTGGATGTTGGTGATGGGGACCTCGGCGGTGGGGATCAGGTAGTATCGCCCGTCGTCCACCCGAAAGAGGTCCTCCTCGAACTTGGGCAGCTGGCCAGTGCCCGTCATGGCCTTGGGGTTCACCATGAACGGCGGAAGCCACTCGGTGTAGCCGTGCGCGCTCGTATGCAGATCGAGCATGAAGTTGATCAAGGCGCGCTCCAGGCGCGCGCCCGCCCCCCGGTATAGCGCAAAGCGCGCACCGGCTATTTTTGCGGCGCGCTTCATGTCCAGAATGCCGAGGGCGTCGCCCAGCTCGTCGTGCGGCTTGGGGGGGAAGTCGAAAGCCGGCCTCTCGCCCGAGACTCTCAGGAGGGCATTCTCGGCCGGGCCTTGTCCGTCGGGCGTGGTTGCATGCGGCACGTTGGGCAGGCCGAGGAGGAGGTCGTTCTGCTTTTGCGCGAGGCCCGCGAGCTCTCCCTCCAGGGATTTGGCCTCGGCCGTCAATCGGTGACTCTCGTTCAGAAACGCCGCCACCTCCTCATCGGACGCCTTGTTGCGCTTGAGCTCCCCGATTTTCTTGCTGCGTTTTCTCACCTCGGCCACCCGGCTCTCGACCCGATGGGTTAAGTCCCGTCTTCGGGCGTCGATTTCCAGCACCTCCGGGATGCCCCAGGCACCGCCCCTGCGGGCGAGGGCGCGCGCCACCCCTTCCGGATCGTTTCTGATAAGGCGAATGTCCAACAATTTCCGGCTCCTTCACGGCGAGGCGTCGCGGCGTTCGCGCCCGGGACAGTGAACATAAAACGAGAGTTTTCGCGCGTCAACGGAAACGCCTCGCAGGACGTGAGGCACTCGCGCTGGATTTCGGTTGGGGAAATGGGGTATGGTGGGCGCATCGAGGAGGTTCTCTCGCATCGGCATGTCCTGGGAGATGGGGATGTTTGGCCTCTTGCGGGTGATAACGCGCTCGGGCGGTGCCGTGGCCGTTGGCCTGGCGATGGTGGGTCTGGCGTTTTACGGCATCGCCCAGACGAGCGTGATGATAGTGGATGAACCCGAACGGGGGTTCAAGGTGCTGGGCGTCTTTCTGGCGCTTTCCGTCTTGTTCTGCTGGATGATTCGGTGGGTTTTGCGCCAGGCCATCGCCCAGGCGCTTCGGCCGATTGGCGCGGCGCGGGAGGCGACGTCGCGCCTCGTCTCCATCGGCGAGGAGGGCGGGAAAAAGGCGTTCCGCTCGCTGGGACAAAGAACCCGCGCCGCGGGAAGCGTCGCCACGTGGGTGGTGGGAGGCGCGGCGCGCGCCGCGTGGCGGGTGCGTTATGTCTGGCCTCCCTCCTGGCGGGCGAGCCGCCGCAAGGGCGCGCGGAAACCTGCCGACGTCATCCCCCTCAAGAGAAATCAAGAAGGGCGCTAGCCTCCCCCCGAACGTCCCGGGATTCGCGTCGCTCGGGGCGGGGACGGCGGCGGACGACGCCCTCCGCCGCATGCGAGAGGCCGGGCCATCATGCGGATGAGGGGGCGCGGCGCTTCTCCTGGCGGTTCTTCCCCTCTGCGACCTGCTCGAAAATCAGATAGTGGCTTTGCTCCATGCGCAGCCTTTCGTAGGCCCGCTGCGCGTCCGCGTTTTGCGCGTCCACGTATAGCTGCAGGCCGCAGGCGCCCGCCCCGCCGGCGAGATTTTTCACGTAATGGTGCAGGGCGCTGTAGACCCCCTGCCTTCTCGCAGAGGGGATGACGTATACGTTCTGAATCCACCAGTAATGCGCGTTGTTCCAGTCGCTCCACTCCAGGGTGACCCGAATCTGGCCCAGCGTTTCGCCTCCGAGATGCGCGAGATAGTATCGGCCCAGCGATGGGTCGGAGAGGGATTTTTCCACTCCCCGGCGGACTGTCGCGCGGTCGAGGCGCAGGCTTTCGCTCTCCCACGCCATCTCCATGTTGAATGCGATGATTTTCTCCGAGTCCGCAGGGGTGGCCGGGCGTATGGCGAGATTCATCACAGGACTCCAGGTTCGGCGGGAAGCGTCGGAATCGGTCGTCTGGACGCACAGACCCTATCGGATTCCATCCCGCAAGTAAAAGTCGCCGCGCCCGCACCGGGAGGGCGTCGTTTTTCGCAGGCGACGAACCACCGGCTCCTTTGGCGGCGGAGCGCACCCCCCTCGGGAAAGGGGGGCGGTCTGGATGCCCGCTGGAAACAGACGGACGGGGACGCTACAATTCCTTGCGTTTTTCCCGCTCCGGCGCGTCTTCGCGCGAATGTCGCGCCGCAAAAATAGATGGAACGCGCAGGCCGGCCGCCGGCTCAGGAAGCGTGCGATGCGTTTTGCGTTCAGGATAGCCGTTCTCGGTATTTTCTTCGTCCTCATCCCCTGCGTCTCGCAGGATGCGCCGGATGCGCCCGCCCACCCCTCCGTCGAGGCGGCGGGGAAGGAGGCGCGTCCCGGAAAATGGAAGGATTGGCGAGATTTTGTGGACGCGCATTTTCGCTATCCGCTGCCTCCCATGGGCGAGGCGCCCAAATCATACGAGGGCGCCGAGCGCTCCCTTCGGCCCGAGAGTTGCGGGGGCTGCCATCCCGAGCAGTACAAGCAGTGGCGAACCACCCTTCACGCCAAGGCGATGAGCCCGGGCTTCTATGGACAACTCGTCGATATGTGGGAGACGGATCCCGAGGGGGCGCGGGACTGCAACGAATGCCACGCGCCTCTGGCGGAGCAGCAGAAAAAGGCGAAGCTGGGCGTGGGCCCCTTTGCGCGTTGGGGGAAAAACCCGACGCACGACCCGCAGCTGGAGATGCATGGCCTGGCCTGTGCCGCATGTCATGTGCGGCAGTGGAGGGTGCATGGCCCGCCCAAGAAGGATACCCCGGAGGGGGTGAACGACGCGACGAGCAGCGGCCCGCACGCCGGAGTGGAGCGCACGCCTTTCTTCAGCCGCGCGGAGTTTTGCATGGGCTGCCACCAGCACACGTTCGCCGGGCCGAACGGAAAGCCGATTCAGAATACATACAATGAATGGAAAAACTCGCTTTGGGGTGCGGAGGGCGTCGCCTGCCAGAGTTGCCACATGCCCGGGCGCGCGCATCTGTGGCGGGGAATCCATGACAAGGAGATGACCCAGGGTGCCGTGCAGATAGACGTCGCACTCGACGAGAAGGTCCCGGGGGAGCGCGTCGCCGCCCGGATCACGATCACGAATTCAGGGGCCGGTCATTATTTTCCCACCTACATCACGCCCGCCGTGGACCTCATCTCCGAGATGGAGGACGAGAAGGGAGAGACCATACCGGGTTCGAGGCAGGTGGACGTGATGGAGCGGAAACTATCGCCGGATTTTCGTCGCGAGATATATGACACGCGCATTCCCCCGCAAAAATCCATCACGTTCCGATATGGAAGGAGGCGCGCGAAGGGCGCCGTGCGGCTCCGGGTGCGCGTGCATGTGCGGCCCGACGCCTTTTATCACGGCTTCTACGTCAATTTCCTCAAAAACCCGAATATCTCCGCGTTGTCGCGCCGGCTCATCGCGCGGGCGCGGGATATGGCGGCGTCTTCCAGCTTTGATATTTACGACGAAACGTTCGCGTTGAAAAACGAATAGACTAGGGGGCGGGGCTGTTCTCCCGAACCGCGCGGACGATGTCTTCCGGTGCGATGGGCAGCCTGTTGAGGTGCGGGTTCGCCGGATCCCCGATGGCGTCGGCAATCGCGTTGGCGATGGCGGGCGCAGCCGGAATGAGCGGCATCTCCCCCGCTCCTTTCGCGCCAAAGGGGCCCTCCGCGTCGGGCGATTCCACGATCACGCTCTCGACGTCCGAGACGTCCAGACTCGTGGGATTGAGCTGGCTCTCGAAGTCCGGGTGGGTGATGAGGCCGCCCTCATGGTGAATCCGCTCGGCCAGCGCCCAGCCCAGCCCCTGCGCGATGCCCCCCCTCTATCTGGCCGTTCAGGGTGAGGGGGTTCATGGCGAAGCCCACGTCTTGCGCGCTGGTGATCCGCACGACCGAGGTTTCTCCCGTCTCGACGTCGACTTCGACCTCGGCGATCTGGGTGGCGAATTCCGGCCCCGGCCTCGATGGTTCCGGATGCCCCCGCACGTTGTGTGCCCGGTGGGGCGGATTCTCTCCGCGGTAGGCGCCGCGCCCCGTCACGGGGCCGTCGCCCTTCCAGACGGCCGCGTGCGCCACCTCGGCGAACGGAATGGCGCGCGAGGGCGCCGAGCGCACGAATATGTTCCCCTCGCCGATGTCCAAATCCTCCGGCGAGGATTCGAGGGTGCGCGCCGCCTGGCGCAGCATCTGCTCCCGCGCGTCCTCCGCCGCCATGCGCACTGCGTGTGCCATGTTGAACGTGGTTCGGCTGCCGGCGGTGATGGCGTCAAAGGGCGTGGTTTCGGTGTCGGCGACGTGAACGCGCACCTTCGCAACCTCCGACTGGAGGACCTCCGCCGCCACCTGCGCCATCAGGGTGGCCGCTCCCGTGCCCAGGTCGGAGCACCCGGCCAGCACGGCGAGGCCGCCATCCTCGTTCACCTTCACGACAGCCCCCGACGCGCCGCCCCCCGTGGGGTAGCGCGCGCAGCCGATGCCCCGCCCCCGCCGGATTCTGCCGCCGCCCCGGCGCTTGCCGCTCCGCTCCTTCCAGCCGGCCCGCCTGCCCGCGCACTCCAGCGTTTCCTTGATGCTCACGCTTTGCAGGATCGTGCCGGCGGGGTCGCGGTCGTTTTCATCCATCGCGTTGCGGAGCCGAAAGGCGAGGGGGTCCATTCGCAGTTCGGAGGCGATGCGGTCGGTGTGACGCTCGCAGGCGAAGGCGACCTGCGCCACGCCCAGCCCCCGGTAGGAGCCGCTGGGGGGCAGGTTCGTATATACGAGGAGGCCGTCGACCCGGACGTGGGGAATCTTGTATGGCCCCCCGCTGGTGTAGCAGGACTTTCCCAGCACCATGGGCCCCGTCATGCAATAGGCGCCGTTGTTCGATGTGATTTCCACATGGCGCGCGATGATCCTCCCCTCCCCGGTCACGCCCGTCCGATAGCGCATGTGGTAGGCGTGTCTCGGGTTTCCGGTGATGGTCTCCTCCTCGCGGCTGAGGGTCAGCTGAACGGGCCGGTTCGTCTTTCTGCTCAGCAGAACGGCCACGGCTTCCAGCAGGTGCTGGGATTTGCCGCCAAAGGCCCCTCCCACGTGGGTGCTCACCACGCGCAGCTTGTTCATGGGCAGTTCGAGGATTTCCGCGCAGATGGCGCGCACCACGAAGGCCGCCTGGGTGGGGGAATGCACGATCGTGCTGTCCTCGGGGCCGGGCTCGGCGAGCATGGCGCGCGGTTCGAGATAATTCTGGTGAACGCGGGGCGTTTCGTATGCGTCCTCAAAGACGAAATCGGCGCGCGCCAGCGCGTCCTCGACGGGATCGCCCGAGCGCACGAGAATCTCCGCGGCCACGTTTCCATAGCGGACGATGCCCGGAAACGATATGAAATCATCCAGCGACTCATGGAGGAGCGGTGCCCCGTCTTGGAGGGCGTCCTCCGTCGTGAACACGGCGGGGAGGGTTTGATAGTCCACACGGATTTTCTCGATCGCCGCCTGCGCGGCCTCCGGGGTCTCGGCGGCGACGGCCGCCACCCGCTCGCCGATATACAGCACCTTGTCGATGGCCAGCAGCGGCTCGTCGCGCACGAGCCTCCCGTGGCGAATGCCGGAGAAATCCTCCGCCGTGACGACGGCGTGGACGCCAGGGACTTGCCGGGCCGCGCGGGCGTCGATTTTCCGGATTTTGGCGTGGGCGTGCGGGCTGAGGAGCAATTTCGCGACGAGGCGGCCGGGCCTTTGCAAATCGTCGCCAAAATCGGCGAATCCGGAGACTTTCTCCGCCGAGTCGAGCCTGGGGATGGGTTTGCCCAGCACCTGATAATCAGACATCCGCTTCCTCGTCAGGATGTTCGAGGCGCCATCCTCTCATGGCGCATCCTCGCCAGAAAAAGCAGAGGCCCTCAGTGTATCGCAGTTTTCATTTTTTGGAAAAAGCCGCGAATCCGCCTGGCGTTCGCTCCGACGTCGCCCACGCCCACGCGGGATTTCGAGCGGATGTCGAGGCGCGTCGCTCCATCCTCCGACGTTATCCGGATGACGACGTCATCGATGAAGCCATACCAGAACGTCTCGTCATACGCCTCGATGCGTCCTTCCTCCGGGTCGGAAGCCACCACCCGCCAGCCCATGGCGCGCGCGGCCGCCAGAGCGCGCCCGAAAACCTCTCTCCTGGACTCCCGGGAGAGGAGCGGCGCGATGTCGGGATACGCCTTGTGCTGGAGCCGTCCGACGCGCGCCCCCTCGTAGGCGGGCGGGTTTTTCGCCCCCTCTCTCAGCGGGAGGAGGGCCCGGAAGGCGGGCGGGTTTTTCGCGTCCGTCGTGATGTCGTGAATTCTGGGCACCCGTCTGGCGATCTGCATTTGCGCGTGGAGAAAGCCCGCCACGCCGAAGCCGAGTGCGACGCCGGCGGCGGCGGCCAGCGTCCTAGCTCTGGCGGCGTCGCGCAGGGCGAACACTCCCCCCGTCATGGAGACGGCCACGGAGAGGAGCGCGACGATGGAGGCGGCCTTCAGAATCTGGAACCCCGCGCCGAAATCCCACAAGCCCCAGCGATGGCCCATCCCCGACGCCAGGGCGGCCAATGCGCAGGCGAGCGATACGAACAGGCCCAGCCAGGAGGCGGAGGAGAGGGCGCGGGATTTTTTATCCACCGATTTTCCTTTTCAACCTCTGGATGGCGGCCTGCAACTCTGCGGGGCCTTCGGGATTTTGCTCTACGTACCCGTAGGCGTGGTTGATGGCGTTGGCGAAGTTTCTGTAGGCCGCGGCCGCGATGATGTCGACCACATTGTCCTCGCTGAAGCCGGCGCGCCGCAAGCGCGCGATGTCGCTTTCGCTCAGTTGACGAGGCGCGCGGGTCATTTTTGCCGCATACGCGAGCATGGCGCGGTCCGCCGAGTCGAGCGCTCGCGCCCGGGCGGGCGCGTCGAGTATCTCGGCCACTTCGGCGATGGAGACGTCATCGCACGCGTCACGGAACAACTGCCCGTGGTTCATCGCTCAGCCGTATCACCCGCCGTGGGCCGCCAGATAGAAGGCGAGCAGCTCCTCTCGCCTCCTGCCCAGGCTGGAGCCGCCGTGGACCGAGCGGCGGAGCGTCTCGCGTCCGGCCAGAACGCCGGGCCTTCGGCCCATCTGGAGAAAGAGCCTGGGAACCGCTTTTCTCGCCGCGCGCAGGTCTTCGAGAATTTTTTTCGTCGCCCCCTCCGCAGCGTCCGGGGAGATGGGCTCTATCCAGGTCATGGCGCGCTCCTGCGCAAACGGGGAAAGGAGATTCTCTGCCGGGGGCGCAACGCCCAAGGGGGAATATGGCGCATTTGTCGGCGCATGGGAACGCTCCGCGTCGGGCGGCGGCGTGGAATGCGGGAGCGTTCCCCCGTGTTCCGGACAGACCGGTCGCGGCGCCGCTTCTTGGAGAATGCGGCCTCATCGGTTCGCGCAAACGCACCGAAAGCCAAAAAGCAAGTGCCTGGCCTTCGGGTCGCGGCCATGGCGGGCGGCCGCCCGCGTGATGCCTGGCTGGTCGTCCCAGGAGCCGCCGCCTTTCATCGTGGCGGTTGATGGGGAAAACGGGGTCGACGTCCATTCAAAAACGTTTCCCGCCATGTCGAGGACGCCATACGGGCTTCTTCCCTGCGGATATGCGCCTGCGGGCGTCGTGGCGCCCACCGCGTAGGCGTGGTTCAGGCGCCGGGGGTCGAATGCGCTCCCCCAGGGGAAATACCGGGCGTCGGCGCCGCGCGCCGCCTTTTCCCATTCCGCCTCTGTGGGCAGGCGGTATCGCCCCGCGGATTTTCCGCCCCGCCAGGCGCAATAGGCCTCCGCGTCCGATTGGCTCACGAGCACGACCGGGTGATGCCGGAGGCCCTCCGGGTAGGTGGGCCTGCCGTTTTCGTCTTCAGTCCAAAGGTAGCGGCGAACGGACGCATACGGGTGGACGAGGTAGCCCTGGCGCTGATAGTCCCCCGCCGAGATGAAGGGCGCGCGATGGCCGCTCGCCCGGATGAAGCGGCGGTATGCGGCCTGGGTCGCCAGATTCTTGTCGATGAAGTATTCGGGCAGGGCGACGCGCTTGCGCCGACGCTCCCAGTTGTCGAACCAGCCCCCCGCGCGCGCGGCGCGGCTCCCGATTCGATAGCCATAGTCCCGCTCGGCCCTGTCGCTGCCCATCCAGAAGGCGCCCGGCGGGATTCTGACGACGCCCGCATCCTCCGCGCAACGGCGGGCCGCCCCCTCTGCGGGAGGGGGGAGTGCGAGGAGCGAGAACGCGACCAGGATGGACCACATGACCGGCGCTCCCCTTATTATGTATCCCCTTTCCGCCCGGATTCCGCGCGACGCCCGCTTGCGTGGTTCGCACGGGCCGTGGTTCGCACGGGCAGAAATGTGGTATCTTGCGAACGGCATCTTCCAGTGTACACGAGGAAGCGTCATGCGACCAATTCCGCTCTCCCGACCTCACGTCTTCGCCCTGGCCGCCTTGCTTTTTCTGGGGATGCTGGCTTCTCCCGCCGACGCGCAGAGAAGCCGTTTCCACGTTCTGCGGGCGGCGCCGGAGAACGCTGTGCCGCCGCCGGATTTTCAATATCCGGACCTCGCCGGAAATCCCCGCAACCTCGGGGATTTTCGGGGGAAGGTGGTGTTGCTCGCCTTCTTCGCCACGTGGTGCCCGATGTGCGACAAGGAGATGCCCAAGTTCTCCGCCCTGCAAAAGAAATACGGGGGCGAGGATTTCACGGTTCTGGCCGTTTCCGTGGACGGGGCGGGCGCAGGCCTTGTGGAAAGGTGGGCCAGGGGGAAAGGTCTGAACTATCCGGTTCTGCACGACCGGGACTGGACGTCTCGCCAGACGCACAACGTGCGCTTCGTGCCGACGGTCTATCTCATCGACCGCGAGCAGCGGCTGGCCGCCTGGGCCGTGGGGACCGCGGACTGGAGCGGCGCCCGGGCGAGCGGGATGATACGCCGTCTGCTTCAGGGGAAAACGGCCGCCCGCGAACCCGCCGCCGCCGATGGGAAAGCGGCCGGTTTGTCTCCGTAAGATGCCGGAGGAGGCCGCCCGACGCGCGTCGACGTCGCCCTTGCCCGTCATGGCGGCGGGGGTGCCTTTTCGTCTCGCCCGTTCGGGGACGTCATGAGATTCGACCCATCGTTGATCGTCATCACCGACCGGAGGATGTTGTCCCGGGCTTCCGGGTGGGCGCTCAGGGACGCGGTGCGCGCCGCCGCGATGGGCGGGGCGAGCATGATTCAGCTCCGCGAGAAACATATGAGCGGAATGGAGACGCTTCGTCTGGCGGATGAGCTGCGCGAGGCGCTGGAGGGAGCGGATTGCGCCTTTACAGTGAACGACCGGGTGGATGTGGCGATGGCCTCCGGTGCGGACGGCGTGCACCTGGGGCAAGAGGATTTTCCGCTTCTGAGGGCCAGGGCGATGGCCGGCGAAGCGCTGTTCTACGGCGTGACGGCCGGAAAATCGGAATGGGCGGCGCGGGCCGCCGGCGAGGGTGCGGACTATATCGGCGTGGGTCCAGTCTACGCGACGGGGAGCAAGGCGGACGCGCGGGCGCCGATCGGGCCGGAGGGATTCCGGAAAATCATCGAGCGGGCTCCCGGATTGCCCGCCGTCGCCATCGGGGGGATCGGGGTCGAGAACGTGGAGTCCCTGATGGCGGCCGGCGCATCCGGCGTCGCCGTGATCGGGGCGGTGATGGGGGCGCCCGACCCGGAAGCCGCGGCCAGGGAATTGCGGGACCGCGTGGAGAGGGCGAGGGGGTGAGCGTCGAATCGGCGGGGGGGGTCGGCGAGTTCGCCCTGATAGAGCGCCTGAGAGGCAAACTCGGCCCGGCGCGCGCGGGCGCGGACGTCCTCGTCGGCAACGGGGACGATGCGGCCGTCATCGGGGCGGGTGGCGAAAAATGCTGGGTGATGACGTGCGACGCGCAGGTGGGCGGCGTGCATTTTCCATCCTCCGCGGACGCCTCCGGCTTCTCCGTGGGCCACAAGTCGCTGGCGGTGAACCTGAGCGACGTGTCGGCCATGGGCGGGAGGCCGCGCTTCGCGCTCATCTCCCTGGGCGTCCCCGAAGATACGGCGGTCTCGTTTCTCGATGATGCGTATGAGGGGGTGCGCGCGCTGGCGGAGCGATACGGCGTCCTCGTTTTGGGCGGGAACGTCACGCGCACGGAAGGTCCCCTGTTCATCGACGTGTTCGTCGTTGGCGAGATGATGCGGGAAAACGTCCTGTGCCGCAGCGGCGCCCGCCCCGGGGAGCGGATTCTGGTGACGGGGCATTTGGGCGATGCCGCCGCCGGGCTGCATTTGTTGTCCCGTCCGCGGAACCGGCTCGCGGATGCGTCATACGCGCGGCTCACCTCCGCGCAGTTGCGGCCGCGTCCTCGCGTCGCGGAGGGGATGGCCATCGCGGAATCGGGGTTGGCCACGTCCATGATGGACATCAGCGACGGTCTGGCGGGCGACATCCATCACCTCTGCGCGGCGAGCGGGGTGGGCGCCGTCCTCTGGGAGCAGGCGTTGCCCGTCTCCGCCGCGCTGTCCGAGGCGGCGTCCGCCGCGGCGCGCGCCCCCCTGGAGTGGGTGCTGCATGGCGGAGAGGATTACGAGCTCCTCCTCACCGCTCCGCCAGAGTCCGTTCGCGCGCTGCAGGAGGTCGTCCGGCGGGCGGGCGGGGGGCCGCTCACGCCCGTCGGAGAGATCGTGCCGTCCGCAAGAGGCGTTTCCGTGAAGCGCGCCGACGGGGTGGCGGCGCTGGAAAATCTCGCCTGGAATCATTTCCCCGCCCCGAAATAGAACCGGAAGGAGCAGCCGCGCCGCCTTGCGCATGGCGACGTGTCTGGAGCGTTTTTCGATTTTTTCGGGAAGGGCCATATCATGAGCGGACAGGGACCATTGCGGGGAATTCGCGTGCTGGATTTGTCCCGCATCCTCGCCGGGCCTTTTTGCACCATGATGCTCTCGGACCTGGGCGCGGACGTCATCAAGCTGGAGCCCCCCGGAAGCGGAGACGAGACCCGCACCTGGGGGCCTCCGTTCGAGAAGGGGGAGAGCGCCTATTTCCTGAGCGTGAACCGGGGGAAGAAGAGCGTCGTGGTCGATCTCAAGACAGACGCGGGGCTGGAGCTCGCCCGCGCCATCGCGAGGCGGGCGGACGTCTTCGTGGAGAATTTTCGGCCGGGCGTCGCCGCGCGCCTGGGCGTGGGATACGAGGCGCTCCGCGCCCTGAACCCCCGGCTCGTGTACGTTTCCGTTTCCGGTTTCGGGCAGACGGGCCCGTATCGGGAGCGCTCGGGCTTTGACATCGTTGGCCAGGCGATGAGCGGCATCATGAGCGCGACGGGAGAGCCGGACGGCGGGCCCTGCAAGGCCGGCGTTCCGCTGAGCGACCTCACGGCGGGCATGTGGGCGGCCTATGGCGTGGCCAGCGCGCTGTTCGCCAGGGAGAAGACGGGCAGGGGGCAATATATCGACCTTTCCCTGCTGGACAGCAGCGTGTCGTTGCTCACGAACCTGAGCGGCTGCTATTTCATGGATGGCAGCGTCGGCGGGCGGTGGGGTTCGGCCCACTTTCAGATTGTCCCCTACCAGGCGCTCCGGGCGAAGGACAAGGAAATCATCATCGGCGTGACGAGCGATCGGTTCTGGAGGGATTTTTGCCGCATCATCGGCGCCCCCCGGCTGGCGCGCGACCCGAGGTTTGTGGACATCCCCAGCCGCGCGGAAAACAGGGGCGAACTCATCCCCATACTGGAGGGATACCTGGCCAGGCGGAACGGGGATGAATGGCTGAGGTTGCTGGAGGAAAAGGGGATTCCGTGCAGTCCGGTCTATGACGTGCGGGAGGCGCTCGAGGATGAGCAGGTGCATCACAGAGAGATGGTGGTGGAGACGGAGCATGCGCTTCTGGGCAAGGTGAACGCGACCGGCGTTCCCCCCAAATTCTCCGAGCACCCGGGCAAGGTGCAGGGCCCGGCGCCTTTGCACGGGGAGCACACCCGGGAGATATTGTCGGGTCTTCTCGGGCTGGGCGATGAGAGAATAGAGGAGTTGCTGGAGGAGAGGGTGGTTGCGGAGCCCAGGCCCCGAACGGAGGCGGGGGTTCCCTGCGAGGACTAGCCGCCCCTCCGCCGCGCGCCTCGCCCGGATGAGAATTCCTCCACCAATCCCCCCAGCAACGCGCCTCTGGGGGCGATGGAGTCGAGCTCCAGGTATTCCGCGTCCGTATGCAGGCACCCGCCCACGGGGCCCAAGCCGTCGAGGACGGCCACCCCGAGCGGCGAGAGATAATTGCCGTCAGAACCCCCGCCGGTGGGGGTGTGCCGAAAGCGGACGCCCGCCTCCGGTGCGATTCTGGCTGCGGCGGCGAGGAGTTTCTCCGTTGCGCGGTTGCACTCCATGACCGGCCTTTCGCTGATGTTTTCAAACTCCGGGCGCGTTCCCGCAATGTGGGGCGCGGCGACGATCCGCGCCATCTCGTTTGTCATGGAATCCAGGGTCGCCTGCCGGTCCGCGCGCATTTCGACATGGCAAGAGGCCGCATCCGCCACGATGTGCGGCCTGTGCCCGCCGGCGAGGCCGGTGATGTTGATGGTGCCGCCCTCGCGCTCCAGGTTCTGGATGGCCACCATTTTGTGGGCGAGTTCATGGACGGCGCTTCTGCCCCTTTCGGGGTCGACGCCCGCGTGGGCCGAGACACCTCCGACGCGCAGCCTTCCGTAGCAGCTCCCTTTTCTCGATGATACGAGGGAGCCGTCCGCGCGGCCGGATTCGATGATCAGCGCGACGGCGGCGTTTCGCCCGATTCGCTCGATCACTTTCCGGGAGGAGGGGTTTCCGCGCTCCTCGTCGGTGTCGTATAAAACCTGGATTTCCGCGAACTCCCGAAAGCCGTTGGCCAGCAGCGCCTCCATCACGAATTGACAGACCACCAGGCACCCCTTCATGTCGGCCACCCCGGGGCCATAGGCGACGCCCTCCCGGATGGCGAACGGCCTTTGCGCGGCGGTTCCCTCCGGAAAAACGGTGTCGCAATGCCCGATCAGGAATATCCGGGCGCCGTCTTCTCTGGCGCCGCGAAACGTCGCCAGAAGATGATCTCCCGTCTCATGCGTCCCCGGAATCATCTCTACGTCGGCTCCCATCTTGCGATAGTTCTCCGCGAAATGAGAGGAGACGGCGTTCGTTCCCCCCGCTCGGAAACGTCGGGGAGTCGATGTTCACCACGTGGGCGATTTGGTCGATGATCTCCCCTTTTCGGGCTTCGAGATACGTTCTGATGGCCGCCGCGCCGATCATGTGCGGATTCTCCCAGGATAGAAATTTCCCGCCACGGAATCCCCGGCGATGAGCGCGTCGTAGGCCCCCTCCGGCACGGCCGCGAATATCGCTCGCGCGTCCCGGAGGGCTTCGGGGGAGGCGCAATGGCTCAGATACAGCACCCTCTTCGCGTTCGGGGGAAACCGGCTCGGATAGCTGTCCGGATGACCCGCCAGCCTCGCCAGGTGGCGCGGCTCGATGACGTCGCCGGCCCGCAAACCCGTCATGGCGCGCACCTTCTCCATGCGGTGGACAATTTCCTCGTCCGCCTTTCGTCCCACCGCACCCAGCCCGAGCACGACGACGCAATGCGTCGCTCCCCGGGGGATGACCGGCTCGTGCGGTCCCGGTGCCTTGATGAGTCGTTTTCGCGCCCCGTCCGTTTTCACTATCATCACGCCATGAAAACCCGAGGCGAACAACGCCTCCACCGCACTCGCCTCGAGGCCGCGAAACATGTTGTGGGGCAATTTTTTCTCCACCCAGACGACGGCGCCGCGTTCAGACCAGCTCCGGGCGACGGATTGCAGCCCGGCCCGACCCTCCTCGCTCAGAAGGACGGCGGGGGCGTCCTCGTCGCCGAGGGCGTGGAGGTTCGTCGTGCTGGTGATGATGACGGGAAATGGCGCGTCCAGCATCTCGCGGACGAGCCGCTTCATCAGCGTGGCCTTGCCTCCCGCCCCCATGACGCAGACCATGTCGCCGGGAGAGATCCCCATCATCGGGCGCAGCGCGTGCGCGGGAGTCGGCTGGATGCGCATGTCAGGCCGCGGCGCGGTATATCCTCTCGATGTCCTCCAGGGTGAGCTCCCTGGGGTTGCAGCGCAAAAGGCGCTCGAGCCTGAAGGCGGCTTCGGCCAGCTCCGGGATGGCGTGCGCGGGGACGTTCACCTCGCCGAGCCGGGTGGGCACCCCGCAGTCCCGGCAGAGCTTCTCCACCGCGCCGACGGAGAGTGCGGCCGCCTCGTCTTGCGGGACGCCCTCGGTGGGCTCGCCGAGGATTTGGGCGATGCGGGCGAATTTCTCGGGCGCCGCCGCGTGGTTCTCCCGCATGACGTGGGAGAACATCAAGGAGTTGCTGACCCCGTGGGGGATGTGGAACCGGGAGCCGAGCGGATACGCCAGGGCGTGGATGGCGCCCGCCCCCGCGCCGGCGAGCGCGACGCCGCCATAGTAGGAGCCCAGGCTCATGTCGGTTCTGGCTTCGATGTCGCTTCCATCAGCGCATACGCGCCGCAGGGCACCGGCGATGCGCCGCATCCCCTCGAGGCTGTACATCTCGCTCAGGGGGGTGGCGTTTCGGGCCACGTAGGTTTCCAGGCAATGCGTCAGGGCGTCCACCCCGGCGGCGGAGGTAACCCGGGGCGGGGCGGAAAGCGTGAGGTTCGGGTCGACGATGGCGGCGAACGGGATGATGTGGGTGCTGACGATGGCCAGCTTCACCTGCTCCTCCGGCACCGAGAAGATGGCGTTGGGAGTCGCCTCCGCGCCGGTTCCGCTCGTGGTGGGCGCCAGGATGGTCGGCACGCCGGGTTTTGGCACGAGTTCGACCCCCAGGTAGTCCCTGGGCGCGCCGTCGTTCCCCAGCAGGGCGCCGATGGATTTCGCCATGTCCATCGAACTGCCGCCCCCGACCCCGACCACCAGGTCGAAAGAGCGGCCCCGGCATTGCGCAAACGCCTCTTCCAGATCGCCGATGGCCGGCTCGGGCGGGCACGCGTCGTATATCTCGATTTCCACGCCCGCCTCCCGGAGGGGCGCCAGTGCCATGTCCGCGACTCCCGCGCCCCGCACCCCCTCGTCGGTGAGGAAAAGCGCGCTGCCGGCGCCCAGGAACTCCGCCTCGTCCCGGATTTTGGAGACGGTTCCGGGGCCAAACCACGTTCGTTTCGGATGCCGTATGCTGTGCATGGCGAAACTCCTTGCGCGTCGCGCGTACGTCCCGTCCCGTTTCCGCGGAATCAACCGCCGCGGCGCACCCGCCGCCGGAGGGGGCCCCATTATCCCCGCGCCCCCGGCCGGACGCAACGGATTCGGGAGCCTTTTGCGGCTCAGGGGGGCGGCCAGCGCCGCCGCGTCAGCAGACGCCATGCGTTCCGGTAGGCGATGCGCTCTCTGGCTGGCGGACGGATTTTCCCGAGGACTCCTTCCCGAAACAGGCGCGTTCGCCTCGCGTATGCGGAGGGCGTCGCCCGGGAGAGGGCGCTTCCGACCACGAAGTGCCGCACCCGCGCTTCCAGCAGCGCCCGCCATTCGGCGGAGAGTGCCCCGCTCGGGTCGAACAGGTGGTTTTTTTTTCCGCGTGGCGGGAGAGTACGTGGCGGGGGGTGGGTCCTGGGTCAGCGTGAAAGACAGGTTGGCGTGCCGGAGGCTCAACGCCCGGAAGAGGCCGTGCCCATAGCCGGGCAGGGCGGCCGGGTTCGGTATCCTGCCCGCCTGCGTCCAGATGACCCGCGCTTCGGGCGCCGACCTCAGCCGCCGCTCCAGCCGGCCCAGGCCCGCGTCGTGGGGCGCCATCCGAATCCAGAGGGGGACGCGCATGGACGTCGCCAGGCGCATGAGCGCCCGCAGCGCCCTGCGCGCCCGCGCCGTTTCTGTTCTGTCTGAACGAGAGGGCGCCGGCCGCCACGCGATGGGGCCGATTCCGAACGCGCCCCGGGCGAGCTGCCGCCTGACGCTGGAGAGATGGCGCCCTTCGCCCCGCGCCCATGTTTCCGGTTCGGCCGAGGCGGTGAGGGGGATCAGCCGATGGGGATGGCGCCTCGCCGCCTTCCGGATGGCGTCTTCGTCGGGGGCGGTGATCGCGGCGAGTGCGACCCCCCGCGCGGTTCATGCCCTCTACGAGCTGCGCCGCGCTCCGCCACTGGGCCAGAGAGACTTCCAGATCGATCAGCGGATACGGGTCGGACGCCAGGTGCGCGCGGAGGGTGCGCGCGTAGGCGCGGATGCGCCCCTCGCGTCCCGGGGGAGGCTCCGCCGCGCCCGCCGCGAAAAATGGCGACGCCGGGAGCGGCGAGAGTGCGAGGACGAGCAGGATGCGGGCGAGGCGACTTTTCCGCTTTACCGTTCCGCCGAGAGAGAAGCGCATGGCTGGCCTATCCGTCCACGATGGCGACGGCGCGAATGTGGGTTCCGGTGGCCCCTCGCCAGGCCAGCGGCAGGACGCTGGCGGTGAACCCGTGGGCGGCGGGAATGGCGTCGAGGCGGCACAGGTTCTCGATGTGCCAGTATTCGCGCGTCTGGAACAGGCGGTGGCAGGGCCAGGGGTCTTTTCGCTCGAGCATCTCCCGGATGGGCAGGTCGAACCCCGGCGCGTCGATGCCCATCACCTGGACGCCCTGGTCGATCAGCCATTCCGCGCTTTCCCCCACCATGCCGGGATGGTCGGTCAGGTATCGCGGCTCATCGTTGTAGGCGGCCGCTCCCGTCCACAGAAAGACGATCTCTCCCCCCCGAATGGCGTAGTCCTCCCTGGCGAGCGCCTCTTTCAAATCATCGACGCCGATGGGCGCCCCCGGCTTCTTGTGGCGCATGTCCAGCCGCAGGCCGGGGCCGTAGCACTTCTCGAGCGGAATGTGCTCGGAGCGCGAGTCGTTTCGTCCGCCGTGGCTCCTCGCGTCGATGTGGGTGCCGCAATGCTCGCTGAAGATGCACACGCTGTGCGCGAACAACTCGGGAAAGCCCATCTTGTCCGTCCCGATGCGCTTTGCAGACTCGAACGTGCTCTCTATCATCTGGATGACGGGCTGCGGGGTGCCCGGGTAGCGCTCCATCCACATGTGGACGGGCATGGAGAGGTCGATGATCCGGGGCATAAAGTCGGTCTCCCTGGGCGAATCAAGAAGCGCTGCGTCGCGCGGGCGCGCGCCGTCCCCGGATGGGCGGCTGATGGGGGAGGGAGCGCGTCCGCCTAAAAGGTAAAAACGTTTCTGTTTTTGCGCCTTTCCCGGTATTCCCGGGTTTTTGGCGCCTGGAACCTCCCATCGTTCAGCCGCCAATAGACCTTCGTCCCCTTGAGTGCGCCGTTGTTTTTCGCCAAGTCCCAAGGCGTTTTGCCCGCTCTGTCTCGCGCCGCAGGATTCGCCCCGGCGTCCAGCAAGGCCTCCACGACCGCCGGGGTTTTGCTGAATATCGCCGCCGAGTGCAGGGGCGTCCATCCGCCCTTGTCCCGCGCGTTGATCTCCGCTCCTCCCTTGAGGAGGGTGGTGAGGATTGCCGGGGTTTTGCTGTATGCCGCCGCCCAGTGCAGGAGCGTCCCTCCGCGCTTGTCCCGCGCGTTGACCTCCGCTCCGGCTTTGAGGAGTGTTGAGAGGATTGCCGGGGTTTTGCTGAATCTCGCCGCCGCCATGTGCAGGGGCGTCCATCCGTCCTTGTCCCGCGCGTTGACCTCCGCTCCCGCCTTCAGGAGTATTGTGAGGATTGCCCGGATTTCGCTGTCTCCCGCCGCCCAGTGGAGGGGCGTTCGTCCGTCCTTGTCCTGCGCGTTGATCTCCGCTCCTCCCTTGAGGAGGGTGGTGAGGATTGCCGGGGTTTCGCTGAATGCCGCCGCTGCGTGCAGGGGCGTCCATCCGTCCTTGTCCCGCGCGTTGACCTCCGCTCCCGCCTTCAGGAGTATTGTGAGGATTGCCCGGATTTCGCTGTCTCCCGCCGCCCAGTGGAGGGGCGTTCGTCCGTCCTTGTCTCGCGCATTGACTTCTGCTCCCGCCTTGAGGAGTGTTGTGAGGGTTGCCGGGGTTTTGCTGAATGCCGCCGCCCTCGCCGCCCGGTGGAGGGGCGTCCATCCGTCCTTGTCCCGCGCGTTGACTTCCGCTCCGGCCTTGAGGAGTGTTGTGAGGATTACCTGGGTTTCTCTGGCCGCCGCTGCGTGCAGGGGTGTCCCTCCGTCCTTGTCTCGCGCGTTGACCTTCGCTCCGGCCTTGAGGAGGGTTATGATGATTGCCGGGGTTTCGCTGAGTGCCGCCGCCTCGCGCAGGGGCGTATGTCCATACTTGTCTCGTGCGTTGACCTCCGCTCCGGCCTTGAGGAGTGTTGTGAGGATTGCCGGAGTTTTGCTGTTTGCCGCCGCCTGTGCGGGGACTGTGTCCACCAAGACAGAGAGAGAAAGACAAAGCCCCGCGATGAACAATTTCAGGCACCGCCTCATTCCTCCCCCTCCTTCTTCGCACCCGAAAACCGCTCGCAAAACGGTCGGACCTCGCCCGCATCAGGTATAGCGTCAACCAATCTTCCTATACCAAAAATTGCCCGCAGGCAGAAACTCGCCCGCATCGGAAGATGACCGCCTCCCCCGTACGCGCACGGGATGCTCGACCGGCTCCGGGAGAAGCCGGGCACACAGGCGGGTGCGCGTCCCTGCTATCGTTCGCCGGAGGATTTTCGGGTGGGCTTCCCCCCTCCGCTTCTACTTGAACCGCCCATCGTTCAGCCGCCAATATACATCCGTCCCCTTGAGTGCGGCGTTGTTTTTCGCCAAGTCCCACGGCGTTTTGCCCGCTCTGTTTCGCGCCGCAGGGTCCGCCCCGGCGTCCAGCAAGGCCTCCACGACCGCCGGCGTTTTGCTTTTTGCCGCCGCCCGGTGCAGGGGCGTCCATCCGCCCTTGTCCCGCGCGTTGATTTCCGCTCCGGCCTTGATGAGTGTTGAGATGATTGCCGGGGTTTTGCTTTTTTCCGCCGCCACGTGCAGGGGCATCACTCCGCCCTTGTTCCGCGCGTTGACCTCCGCTCCGGCCTTGATGAGTGTTGAGATGATTGCCGGGGTTTTGCTTTTTTCCGCCGCCACGTGCAGGGGCATCACTCCGCCCTTGTCTCGCGCGTTGACTTCCGCTCCGGCCTTGATGAGTGTTGTAAGGATTGCTGGGGTTTCGCTGTATCTCGCCGCCATGTGCAGGGGCGTCCATCCGAACTTGTTCCGGGCGTTGATCCTGGCTCCGGCTTTGATGAGTGTTGAGAGGATTGCCGGGGTTTTGCTGCCTGCCGCCGCTGCGTGCAGGGGCGTCCATCCGATCTTGTTCCGCGCGTTGATCCTGGCTCCCGCCTGCAGGAGGGCTGTGATGATTGCCGGGGTTTCGCTTTTTGCCGCCGCTGCGTGCAGGGGTGTCCATCCGCGCTTGTTCCGCGCGTTGATCCTGGCCCCCGCTTTCAGGCAACGCGAGACGTCCGCCGCGTCGGCGCGCTTGAAAAATGAGGGCGTGTTCCAGTCCGCGCAGGGTGGTTCCGCCCGCGCGGGGACTGCTGGCGTCCACGCCGAGAGGCAGAGGGCGATTCCCACCGGAAGCGCCGCCGAAAGCCTGAAACGAGACACCATTCTCCCCCCTCCTGTTCGAGCCTCCCCCGAGGGTGCGCCGCTATACGGCCTGCTCGCCTTCGGCGGATTCCTCCTCCTCCCCCTCGAGCATCTCCCGGTAGCGCTCGTAGGAGGGCGGGAAGCCGCCCGAATAGTTGAGCCAGTTCGTCACCGGGTAGCGCGTCCCCGCCCGGTGGGTGGCTTCGAGTCCCTCTAGAATCTCCTCGATCAGGGCGTAGGGGAAGGAGAAGGCCACTTCGTGATCCTGCACCTGGCCGAAAATCCTGTCCCCCGTGCAGGGGACGACCATCTGCGGCTCGCCCGTCGTGTGCGGGGCGATGGCGAGGTCGGCGCAGTCGATTCTGCCCCGGAACGCGCTGGTGAGCGTGCCGCCGCGCTTCCAGAGCCAAGCCTGGCCCAGGCGCATGATTTGCGCGCCGTTGCCGTAGATGATGACGGAGTCGGGCGTGAAGGCGGCCCGGCCCAGCGGCGCGACGAGGACGCCCGCGTATTTTCCCTCGGGCAGCCTCGGCACGCTCGCCTCGCTCAGGCGGCCCGCCTCGAGGTTCTCCGTGTAGAGGTCGATGCACAGGTTGCCCTCGGTGTAGTGGGGCAGGCGCTTCTCGATGCCCAGGGCCATCGCTCCGAGCACGCAGCTGCTGTCCTCGCGCCCGAGCGCCAGCACCCGGCCGTGGTGCCGCGCCATGGCGACCGCCTGGCAGGTGGTGAACCGGTTGCCCATGTCCGCAAGGGGGCGCTTCGTCCGGGGCGGCAAATCCTCCCAGGATTCCAGGAACTTCACCGCCACCGGAAACGAGGCGAGCCGCAGGCGGTCATGAAGTCTGGCGTCTTGCCGGGCGGTGGCGGAGGCGTGCATACGCGCCCCTCCCTGGATGGTTTCGGCTGGCGGTCATCCTATCATACCTTCAGGGCTTGTAGATGCCGCAGCCGAAGACGTGTCCCTTGTGGCGGACGACCCAGGAAGACTTGGCGAGCGCCTTGCCCGAGATGGGGTCTTTCCACCAGTAGTCGGCCCATGCGCCCTCGGGAGTGGCGCGGTCCAGAAGGGAGCGGCCGATGTCCCGGCCCCTGGCGTCTTTGATTTTTCTGACGTCCCGGCCGATGAGCGAGCGGTCTGCGGCGTGGGCGACGATGGCGCCGTCCTTCTCCCGAAGCACGAAAATGTAGAGGTCGGCCTGGTTGAATTCGACCCCTGGCTTGTTGGTGAAGCGATCCAGCGCCGCTTTCGCGCCCGCCTGATCGAACAGGGCGATGGCGCGGGCCACCATGGCCTGGGCCTGGGGGGCGGTGCCGCGCGCGACCTTATGGGCGAAAGCGGGCGTTGCGAGCAGCAGCAGACAAGCGGTGAGGATGGCTTTTCGGGTGAAGGCGCGTTCCATGAAATCGGCTCCTCCGCGAATGTCGCCTCGTTGGCGTTCGGGTAGAATGGGGAAAACAGAGAGAGAGGGGAGATTACGGGGGAGCGGGGAGCCTGTCAATTCGCGCGGTCCGCCGTTTGGGGAGCGCCTTCGGAACGCGCCGGCGGGCGTTACGCCGGCGGGAGGCGGGGGCCATTTCCCGAAAAATTTCTCCGGGCGGTTTGGCGCATCGGTATTTGCAGGGTAGATTCCGGGTTTCGGCGGACGCGGCGTTCCTCCCGCTGGGGGGCCGCCGGTCGGTCGCCAGGGGAGAGGGGGGAGGGATGCCTTCGGTCTCGATCGGTTTCGTGGGTCTGGGCTTGATGGGAAAGCCGATGGCCAGGCGCTTTCTGGCGGCGGGGCATCCCCTGGCGGTGTCGAACCGCAGCCGCCCGCCGGTGGATGAACTCGCGCGCGAGGGCGCTCGCGCCTGCGCATCGCCCGCCGAGGTGGCGCGCGTCGCGGAGGTCGTCTTCACCATGCTGCCCGACGCGCCGCACGTCGAGGACGTGGTGTTCGCCGAAGGCGGCCTCGCCTCCGCCATGCAGCCCGGAAGCGTTCTGGTGGACTGCACGAGCAACGACCCGGCCTCCTCCGCCCGCACCGCGAGTGCCCTGTCGGAGCGGGGGGTGGAGATGCTCGACGCGCCGGTCTCGGGTGCTCCCGAGGGCGCGGCGCAGGGGACGCTCGCCATCATGGCGGGGGGGCCAAGGGCCACCTTCGAGCGCTGCGAGCCCCTGCTCGACGTTCTGGGGGCCAAGGTGGCGCACGTCGGGGTTGCGGCGGGTTCGGGGTGCATCGCCAAGCTCGCGAACCAGATTCTGGTGGCCGTCACCTTCCTGGGCGTGGGGGAGGCGCTCGTGTTCGGCGCCAAGGCCGGCCTCGACCCCGCCGCGCTGGTGGACGTCATGGGGGCGGGCCTCGCGCGCTGCGGGGGGCTGGAGGTGAAGGCGCCCAAGATTCTCTCCGGCGATTTCTCGCCCGGCGGCAAGGTGCGCAGCCACGTGAAGGACCTGCGCTACGCACTCGAGCAGGCGCGCGAGCGCGAGGTCGCACTCCCCGGCGCTGCGCTCGTGGCCCAGATGTTCAACGCCCCTGGTGGCGAACGGAGAGGGGGAGCTCGACCACATCGCCCTCGTCCGGGTGCTGGAGCGCATGGCGGGCGTCGAGGCGCGCGCCCGCGTTCTCGACAAACTTGCCAGGAGACGCCATTGAAGCACGAACCCGTTTTGGCGAAGCTCAACGCCCTGCGAAAAGACGCGCAAGGGGAGGGGAGCGTGGAGGAGAGGGCACTCCACCATGCGTTCTGTTTCATCTCCTACGAGGTGGGCGCGTTCGCGGCGTTCGTGGAGGCGGGCGCCGCGCCGGCGGAGAGGAGGGACGCCCCCCCGGGGCCTGAGGCCCATGCGTATCTCGACGCCCTCGCCGCGCTGCGGGCCGAGGTCGAGGACGACCCGGAGGACATGGAGTTCATCGCACTCGACCGCGCGGCGTCCTTCATCTCCCGCACCCTGGGCGATTTCCAGTTCTACCTGGACGAGGCGGGGGAGTCCGCCTGAGCCCCCCGTCTTGTCATCCCTGAAATCAATCGTGTATCGTCAGGTCTCTCTGATGGAGGCCCGCGCTTCTCGGGAGGTCGCCTTCGTCGGGAACATGTTTTTTCGGGGAGTTGAGGAAAGTGCCGCTTCCGCTCGAGGGCGTTCGGGTCGTTTCGCTGGGGGTGTCCATCAGCGGGCCGGTGGGTCTGCGCCATCTCGCCGATTTCGGCGCGGAGGTGCTCAAGGTCGAGACGCCGGGGTCGGGCGACATGGTCCGCCACTGGGACAGCGCGGTCTCGGGCGAGGGGGCGGTGCACTTCTGGGTGAACCCCAACAAGAAGAGCGTGACGCTCGACCTGAAGGACGAGAGGGGCAGGGAGGTTCTGTGCCGGATGCTCGAGGGGGCGGACGTCTTCCTCGAGAATTTCAGCCCGGGGGCTGTCGCGAGGCTCGGCTTCTCCTACGAGGAGGTGCGGAGGATACGGCCCGACATCATCTACCTCCACGCCTCCGGATACGGACAGGACGGCCCCTACCGCGACATGAAGGCGTTCGACGGCCTCATCCAGGCGGAGGCGGGAATCATGGACATGACGGGCACCCCGGAGTCTCCCGCGAAGATGGCCCACTCCATCTGCGACGGGGTGACGGGGCTTTTCGTCGCCCTAGCGGCGATGATGGCGCTCCGCCAGCGCGACCGCACCGGCCGGGGCCAGGAGGTGGACGTCTCGATGTTCGACTGCATGGTGAGCATGCAGGGCTATTTTCACTTTCTCTACCACCTCCACGGCAAAAAGCCGCGCCGCGTGGGGGTGGGGCATCACTTCCTCGCCCCCTACGGCGCCTATCCCGCCAAGGGGGGGAAGCTCATCGGCATCGCGTGCGGCAACGAGAACACTTGGCGCCTTCTCGCCGGCGTCCTCGGACACCCCGAATGGGCCGACGACCCGCGCTTCTCGACCAACGCGGACAGATACGCGAACAAGGAGGCACTACTCGCGCGCATCCTGCCGATTCTCGCCACGAGGGAGTGCGGGGAGTGGCGGCGCATCTTCATGGAGGCGGGCGTTCCCTGCGGGGAGGTGAACGACCTGGGCGAGGTGTGCGATCATCCCCAGACGGCGCACCGCGAGATTTTCCCCGAGGTGGAAGGCGAATACGGCGCCCTGAAAATGTGCCGCTTCCCGGTGAAGTTCAGCGGCATGACGCCCAGGCTTGAGCACCCGCCCAGACTGGGCGCGCATACGGAGGAGGTGTTGGAGCGCCTGGGATATTCCCCGGAGGAGACGGCGGCGCTGCGCCGCGACGGCGTGATCTGACGCCCGGCGGCATGGTTTCCGGTCCGGCGCGTGGAGGCCGGCCCCCCAGCCAAGAGGAAGGAGCGTCCATTGGATTTCGAGTTCTCGGAGCTGCAGGCGAGCGTGCGGCGGATGATGAAGGATTTCGTCGACCGCGAGGTCATCCCCATCGCCATGGAATACGAGCTCGCCGACAAATACCCCACGCCGGTGGTGGAGAAGATGCAGGAGCTCGGCTTCTTCGGCTTCACGATACCCGAGGAATACGGCGGAAGCGGCATGGACGAGGTGTGCTACGCCATCGCCATGGAGGAGCTCTCCGTCGGCTGGATGAGCGTGGCGGGCATCCTCGGCACGCACATGATGACCGCCTGGATGCTCCTCCACTACGGGACGGAGGAGCAGAAGAGAACCTATCTTCCCCGGATGGCCACCGGCGAGTGGCACTCGGGCATGGCGCTGACCGAGCCGGGCTCGGGCTCCGACGCCGCCGCCCTCAAGACGCGGGCGACGCGCGAGGATGACCAGTGGGTGATGAACGGCACGAAGATGTACATCTCGAACGCCGAGCACGGCACGATGTTCAGCGTGTTCGCAAGGACGGACCCGGAGCGGCCCAAGGCGCGGGGCATCTCCTGCATCCTGGTGCACAAGGGAACCCCCGGCTTTCAGGTGAGCCGGCACCTGAAGAAGATGGGCTACCGGGGGATTCGCACGAGCGAGCTGATATTCGAGGACGCCCGCGTGCCGCTCGAGAACCTCCTGGGCCGCGAGAACGAGGGCTTTCCGATGATCATGAGCGCCCTGGAGGGCGGGCCGCGTCAACGTGGCGGCGCGCAGCGTGGGCCTGGCGCGCGCGGCGTTCGAGGATTCGATGCGCTACGCCCAGCAGCGCGAGACCTTCGGCAAGCCGCTGGCCGGCCACCAGCTGATACAGGCGAAGCTCGCCGAGATGGGGACGCGCATCCACGCGGCGAAGCTGATGACCTACCATGCGGCGAACCTGAAGGCACAGGGCAAGCGCTGCGACCTCGAGGCCGGGATGGCCAAGTTCTTCGCCTCCGAGGCGGCCGAGTTCTGCGCGAGCGAGGCCATCCAGGTGCACGGCGGGATGGGCTACATCCAGGAGCTGCCGGTGGAGCGCTATTTCCGGGACTCGAAACTGCTGGTGGTGGGCGAGGGCTCCAACGAGATTCAGCGCCTCATCATCGCCAAGAGGCTGCTGGAGCGATACCCCGCGTAGGCGGAGCCGGGATGCGGAGGAGGGGAGAGATGCCGAACTTTCAGATGGGACGCTGGTATGAGGATTTCGTCGTGGGCGAGGTCATCCGGCACCGCCCGGGCCGCACCATCCTCGAATCGGACAACACCTGGTTCACCCTGCTGACGAACAACACCCACCCGATCCATTTCGACGCCCACTATGCGTCCAAGACCCAGTTCGGCAAGCCTCTGGTGAACTCGGCGCTCACCCTGGCCGTCGTGGCCGGCATGACGGTCACCGACACCTCCTACCGCTCGGTGGCGAACCTGGAGTGGACCTACATCAAGATGCCCGCCCCCGTCTTCGCGGGCGATACGCTGTATGCGGAATCGGAGATTCTCGACAAGCGCGAATCGCGGAGCAAGCCCGACCGCGGGATCGTGACGATCAAGACGCGCGCGCACAACCAGCGCGGGGAGCTGGTGATGGAGTATGAGCGAAAGTCCCTCGCCGCCAGAAAGGGGATGGGCGCCATACCCGACTACGAGAACATCGCACTCGACGGGGCGTAGGGACGGTTGCGCGCGCACGCTCTTCTCTTGCCGGGACTAAACTTGTCGTGATTAAATCTCCGGCGGGTTTGCGACAAGAAGGTCATAAGCAAGCTTGGGCCCAACCCTGGGGTCTTTGGGCAGCTTATCGGCGATCAGTCCTCTTTTCAGTGTGCCGCGGAGGGACTGGGCATCGCCACCTATGCGCCCCAAGCCGCCCACCGGGTCACCGCCAATGGCGTTCGCGACCGCGTCGAGGTATCTTGGAAGGTTCACCTCAAAAAAGTTCTTTGCTTTTTCTTCTTTCGGGTAGATGCCGAGACTCAAGTCCTTTATATACGTGTTGAGGTCCATGTGGGCGACAATTTTGTTCCGCGCATCCTGCACAAGCTCTCTGTAACACATAAGGCGATCGCTTCGGGCTTTGATTTCCGGGGAAAGAAGACCACGCTCGCGCAGTAGTTTGTTCATGCGGGGAATCGTCAGATTGGTCCTCTTGCCTGTTCCCGGCGGGTCGGTGATACGGCAAACGACCAGGCAGATGTATTCGAGCATGATTCTGTTGATGTCGACAAAGAACTCGTTTGCCGATTTGCCCAGGATTTTGTCGACTTCAGGTCCGGCCGCGAACAAATCTTCGAATGTGCGGAACGTGTCGATCAGGAAACACGCTTCTCTGCGCAGCGTATCAAATTCCTTGAGCAATTCTTTTCCTAGCAATTCTTCTTTCTTCATTGGCGCTCTTCCTCCAGCATATGTTCCGGGAACCGGCATGTGTGCGCTTCTTAGTCTGAATCGCCCATGTTTTGGGCAATAAAAGTGAAAATAACACGAAAATAGACGAGCGGGCAAGTCGCGCGGCGACGGGCGCTTCGCCGGGGATGCGGGCGGCTTCCCGATGGCGCGGCCATGTGGTAGGGTGTCCCGGTTGCACGGCGGGACGATGATGAGAGGAAGCGGCACAGGAGGCCTCTCGTTCGTTCGCCACATCACTCTGACGCAAGCTAGAGGGGAACGTCTTGACCGGAGAGTTGAATCCGCATTTGCGCCTGCTGCTGGGGCCGGGGCCCAGCCCGGTTCATCCGAGAATCCTCAAGGCCATGTCCACCCACGTGGTGGGGCACCTGGACCCCGATTTCCTGGCGGTGATGGACGATTGCCAGCGGATGCTGCGCGACCTGTTCCGCACGCGGAACGAGGTGACGTTCCCCGTCTCGGGCACGGGCAGTGCGGCGATGGAGGCGTCGGTCTGCAACATCGTCGAGCCGGGGGAGAAGGCCATCGTCTGCGTGAACGGCGTGTTCGGCGGGCGGATGAGCGAGGTGGCCGCCCGCTACGGGGCGGAGGTGGTGCGCGTGGAGGCGCCCTGGGGGCGGCCGGTCGCCCCGGAGGACGTGCGCGCCGCCCTCGACGCGCATCCCGACGCCGTCATGGTCGGCATCGTCCATGCGGAGACGAGCACGGGTGTCCTCCAGCCGATGGAGGAGATTGGCGAGATGTGCCGGGCACACGGGGCGCTCCTGCTGCTCGACTGCGTCACCCTCCCTCGGCGGGGTGCCCGTGGAGCTGGACAGGTGGGGGGTGGAGGTCGCCTACAGCGGGACGCAGAAATGCCTGGCGTGTCCGCCGGGCGTGGCGCCCATCACCTTCAGCGAGCGGGCACTCGGCAAGGTGCGCGAGCGAAAATCGAAGGTCACGAGCTGGTACTTCGACGTGGGCATGGTGGAGAAATACTGGGGGAGCGAGCGCGTCTATCATCACACCGGCCCCATCTCCATGAACTACGCGATTCGCGAGGCGCTGCGCATCATCTTCGAGGAGGGTCTGGAGGCCCGCTTCCGCAGGCACGCCCTCGCGAGCCGGGCGCTCCAGGCGGGCGTCGAGGCGCTGGGAATGTCCATGTTCGCCCAGGCGGGCGCGCGGACGCCGACGCTCAACACCATCGCCCTCCGGGAGGGGATGGACGACGCCGCCGTTCGGGGGCGGCTGCTGAACGACTTCCAGATCGAGATTGGCGGCGGACTGGGCGCCGTGGCCGGGAAGATATGGCGGGTCGGCATGATGGGCCACGGCGCCACCCACGCGAACGTGGTCTACCTCCTCTCCGCCCTGGAGGCCATTTTCTCGAAACTGGGGTATATTGCGAAGGCGGGAGAGGGGGTCGGCGCCGCCTCGCAGGTGTTCGCGGACGCCGCTTCCTGATCATTCATCCGAAGGAGTCTGTCCGATGTTCCCGATGAATATGGGTATTCCCGAGCTGCTGGTCATCCTGGCGATATGCGTGCTGGTGTTCGGCGCGAAGCGCCTGCCGGAGATCGGCTCGGGCCTCGCCCGCGGCATCAAGAGCTTCAAGAGGGGGATGAGCGACGACGCGGAGCTGCCCGAGAAAAAGGAGGCGCCCGCCTCCTCCTCCGCCGGGGACGGAGAGAAGGCCTAGCGGGCCGCCCCGGGCGGCGCTCCCGCCCGCTCGATTCCCAGGCCGACCCTGCGCGCGCAGCGGTTGGTTTTTTCATGCGCGGAGGCGCCCGATGGAATTCTTCCAGGTCGTGTCGCCCGAGAAGGCGAAGGAGGCGATTCGGGGTTTTCCGGCGCTGGCCGCCGAGCGGCTCTCCTCGTTCGAGGCGGTGGGCCGCATCCTCGCCGAAGAGGTTCGCTCCCCCGTCCACCTGCCGGATTTCCCGCGCGCCACGATGGACGGCTACGCGCTTCGGGCGGCGGATTCGTTCGGCGCGGGGGAGGCGATACCCGCCTATCTCGACGTCGTCGGCGCCGTGCCGATGGGGGCGGCGCCCGCGTTTCCGGTGCGCCGGGGCGAGGCGGCCCGCATCCTGACCGGCGGCATGATCCCCGAGGGGGCGGACGCGGTGGTGATGGAGGAGTTCACCTCGGCGCCCGACCCGGAGACGCTGGAGGTTCGCCGCCCCGTCGCCGTGGGCGAGAACGTCCTGGGGGTCGGGGACGACATCCGGCGCGGCGATCCGGTTCTGCGGGCGGGCGCGCGCCTGAGGAGCCAGGACATCGGCGCCCTCGCGGGCGTCGGGGTCACGTCGGTCGCGGTCCGCCGCCGCCCGCTCGTGGCGATACTCCCCACGGGCGACGAGCTCATCGACCCGCGCGAGACGCCCCGCACAGGCGAGGTGCGCGACATCAACCGCTTCTCCCTGGCGGCGGGGGTGATCGAGGCGGGCGGGACGCCCGAGACGGAGGCGATTCTCCCCGACGATCTCGCCGTCATCCGGGAGCGCCTGGAGCGAGCTGTCCGCCGCGCGGACGTCGTCCTCATCTCCGGCGGCAGCTCCATGGGACTTCGGGACTACACGGTGGAGGCCATCGACTCCCTGGGGGAGCCTGGCGTCCTGGTGCACGGCATATCGGTCAAGCCCGGCAAGCCGACCATCATCGGGCGCGTCCGCCGCGACGGCGGGGAGAAGGCAGTCATCGGAATTCCGGGGCATCCGGTCTCCGCGCTGATGATATTTCACGCCTTCGTCCGCCCCATCCTCCGGCAGCTGAGCGGCGAGGCGACGCGGGCGGAGGCTGCGCCCGAGGCGCTGCCGGCGACGCTCTCGAGAAACGTGGCCTCCGCCCCCGGGCGCGAGGACATGGTTCGCGTCTCGATCGAGCGGGGGGACGGCGGACGGCTCGCCCATCCCCTGATGGGCAACTCCGCCATGATATCGACCATGACGAGGGCCGACGGCTACATCGTGGTTCCGCTGGAGGCGGAGGGGCTGCCGGCGGGCGCGCCGGTGCGCGTGCATCTGTATTGAGCGGCAGGGAGGCGGCGGGGGGCGCGTGCGCCTCGGGCGGTTTTTCCCCTGCCGGATTCGGAGCAGGCGAATGAGCGGTTCGTCCCCGGCCCGCGGGGGCCGGAAAATCTATTTGGAGAACATTCCGCGCGAGGAGGCGCTCTCGCGTCTGCTGGGCAGCCTGGGCGCGTCCCGGCTCGGGGAGGAGGAGGTCGCCGCGTCCGAGGCGCTCGGCCGCGTGACGGCGGGCGCGGTCTATGCGCAGGTCTCCAGCCCGCACTTCCACGCCGCCGCCATGGACGGCTACGCGCTCTCCTCGGCGGACACCGCAGGCGCTGCGCCCGCGGCGCCCAGGGAGTTCGCCGTTCCCGATGCGGCCCGGCCCATCGACACGGGCGACCCGCTGCCCGAGGGGGCGGATTGCGTCGTCATGGTCGAAAACGTGCACGAGGCGCGCCCCGGCGCGATTCGGATCGAGGCGGCGCTCTCGCCCTGGCAGAACGTGCGCGTGGCGGGGGAGGACATCGTCGAGGGCCAGCTCCTCCTGACCTCGGGGCACTCCCTGCGCCCCTACGACCTAGGCGGGCTTCTGGCCGCGGGCGTCACGCGGGTGCGGGTGCGCAGGCGTCCGCGCGTCGCCATCATCCCCACGGGAGACGAGCTTGTCGAGGCGGGCGCCGATTTGAAGCCGGGCGACCTGGTGGAGTTCAACTCGGCCGTCCTGTCGGCCTTCATCGCCGAATGGGGGGGAGAGGCGACGGTCGGCCCGATACGCGCGGACAGGTTCGACGCCATCCTGCGCGCGGTTCGCGGCGCCCTCGAGTGCGCGGACATCGTGCTGGTGAACGCGGGCTCCTCCGCCGGGCGGGAGGATCATACCGCAGCCGTCGTGGAGGCGCTCGGGGAGCTTCTGGTGCATGGCGTGGCCATCTTCCCCGGCAAGCCCACCATCCTGGGCGTCTGCCGGTCGGTGTCGGGTGCGCGCAAGCCCGTCCTCGGCATTCCGGGCTATCCGGTCTCCGCCGTCGTCGCCCTCCAGGAGTTCGTGCGTCCCCTGATGGCCCACATGGCGGGCGCGGCGCCCGGCGCGGAGGAGCGGGTGCGCGCCCGCATGAGCCGGAAGAGCGCGTCGCGGCCCGGCATGGAGGAGTTTTTGCGCGTCAAGCTGGGTCTGGTCGGCGAGCGGATGATCTGCCTGCCCGCCAAGCGCGGGGCCAGCGTCATCAGCTCGCTGGTGGAGGCCGACGGCGTGGTGCGCGTGCCGGCCGCCTCGGAGGGGATAGAGACGGGCGAGGAGGTCGCCGTGGAGCTCTTGCGTCCCCTGGGGGAGATTCGGGGGAACCTGCTCCTGGCGGGCAGCCACGACAACGCGCTCGACCTGCTGGCGGACGCGCTCCGGAAGCGGCACGAGGACGTTCGCCTCTCCGCCTCGGCGGTGGGTTCCTTGGCGGGACTCATCGCCGTGCGGGACGGCGAGGCGCACATCGCGGGCAGCCATCTGCTCGACGCCGACACGGGGGATTACAACTGGCGCTACATCCGGCGCTATCTGCGGGGGCGCGAGGTCGTGGTGGCGCATTTCGTCCAGCGCGAGCAGGGCATCCTCGTGCCCGCGGGAAACCCCAAGGGCATCGCGGGGATAGCTGACCTGGGCCGCGGCGACGTGGCCATCGTCAACCGCCAGAGCGGGGCGGGCACGCGGATGCTGCTCGATCATCTCATGGCGCGCGCAGGCCTCTCGCCCGGGCGCGTCCGCGGCTATGAGCGGGTGGAGACCACGCACATGGCGGTGGCCATGGCGGTGGCGGCGGGGCGCGCGGATTGCGGCTTGGGGATTTTCGCCGCCGCCCGGCTGCTGGGCCTGGATTTCATCCCCCTGGAGCGGGAGCGCTTCGATTTCATCGTGCCCAGGGAGCATTGGGAGATGCCCGCGATCCGGAAGATGGTGGATATTTTGCGCGACCGGGCGTTTCAGGATAGCGTCGAGGCGTTGGGCGGGTATAATGCGCAGTGGATGGGCCGGTTGATGACGGAGTCCGGACAAGAGGGTTAGGGGACATGGGACTGCTTGATCGCTACGGACGCATGCACGACGACCTGAGAATCTCGGTGACCGACAGGTGCAACTTCCGCTGCTTCTACTGCATGCCCGAGGAGGGCATGACATGGCTGCCGCACGAGGAGATTCTCGGCTACGAGGAGATCGCCCGCGTGGTGCGCATCACCACCGCGCTGGGGTTTTCGGGCTATCACCTGACGGGCGGCGAGCCGCTCCTGCGCAGGGACCTCCATCTCCTCATCGAGCAGATGCTCGCGGTCCAGCCCGGCATGGACCTGGCCCTCACGACCAACGGCGTTCTCCTCCCCCGGATGGCGAAGGATTTGTATGCGGCGGGCCTGCGGCGCGTGAACATCAGCCTCGACTCGATGGATGCGGGCAAATTCCTGCTCATGACGCGCCGCGACGCCTTCCGCCAGGTGATGGACGGCATCGAGGCCGCCGCCGCCGCCGGCTTTGCCCCGATCAAGGTCAACGCGGTGGCCGTCAAGGGGTTGAGCGAGGAGGAGCTGCCGCGCTTCGCGCGGTGGGCGCGCGAGACGGGCCACGTCGTGCGCTTCATCGAATACATGCCGCTCGACGCGGATCGCACCTGGGCACACGAGAAGGTGCTGACGGCGGAGGAGATACTCGAGGGGCTCTCGGTCGAGGGGGAACTCGAGCTCGTGAGCGGCCACCCCTCGGACCCCGCGACGCGCTACCGCTACAAGGACGGACGCGGGGAGGTGGGCGTCATCGCCTCGGTCACGCGGCCCTTTTGCCGGGACTGCAACCGCATCCGCCTGACGGCGGACGGCATGGTGCGCACCTGCCTGTTCTCCACGACGGAGCACGACATCAAGAAGATGCTGCGCGGCGGGGCGTCGGACGAGGACATCGAGGCCTGGCTCGCCGGCGTGGTGCGCACCAAGACGCCGGGGCATCTCATCGGCCAGGAGGAGTTCGTCCAGCCTGTGCGCACCATGAGCGCCATCGGCGGCTAGGCGTTGGGCGCGCCCGTTCATCGGAGCGCGCGGGGGCGATGCGGGCGAGCGGGTTCCGGACGGAGCCCGGCGTGTTCGCCCTTTCCCGGCTCTCCCGGACGAGGGAGTTGGCCGCCGCCCGCCCGGCCCGCCTCCTCCCCCCGCTCCCGGGAATCACCAGCCGCACCGGCCGCGATTTCACCGCCTCCGCGAAATCCTGGAGCGAAGGTCGCGCCGTCTTTCCGGGCCGAGAGCCGCCCGGCCGGGACGGGAGCGAACCCGGCGATTTTGCCCGGTGACCGAATGCGCTCCGCCGCCGGCCTTATCCGCGCGCGGGAATATCCTCCTCTCTCCATACTGGCCGGGAACCCGGCCGCGTCCAAAGAGATACCCTGCGCGTGTGATAGACTGATTCGCGTTGTCGCCCATCCTCCGCGGGGGCCCCATTCTCCGCGGGATGGGTGGCGTCCCTGAGTCCGTCGGGAGTTGCCGGGAACATGGCCGCAAAAGCGTCTCTTGTGTTTCTCGCCTTCCTCATCGCCTGGGGCGCGTGCGCACCCGCCGAGGCGGGCCGCGCCAGGGGGCGGCGAAACCGCGTCGTCTCTGTGAAGGTGGAGAAAGTCGCCGTGGGCCGCCTCGGCAGGCGCGTGGCGGCCACGGGCACCCTGCTGTCCCGCAGCGAGGCGAGGCTCATGTCCCGCGCCGAGGGCCAGGTGCGCGAAGTGCTGGTGCGCGAGGGGGCGCGCGTGGGGAAGGGGCAAATCCTCGCGCGGCTGGACGACACCATCAAGCGCATCGACCTGGCCCTCGCCGAGAGCGAACTCGCCGCCGCGCGGGCGAACCTGAAAAAGTTGCGGGCGGGAAGCCGGCCGCAGGAGATAGCCGCCGCGGCCGCGGCCGTCGCGCAGGCGCGGGCGACGCGGGCGCGTGGCGACGCGGAGCTCGCCTCCGCCATCGCCCGGCGCGAGGAGGCGGACGCCAACGCGCGCTCTTTGGACGCCTTGCATCAAAAGGGCGTCATCAGCGCCCAGGAGTGGCGCAAGGTGACGACCGAGTTGAGTCGCGCGCGCGCGGACGTGGCCGAGCGCCGGGCGAGGCGCGCCGAGGACGCCGCCCGGGTGCGCGTAGCGGAGGAGAGGCTCCAGCTGGTGAAAATCGGCGCGCGGGCCGAGGAGATAGCGATGGCCGAGGCGGAGGTGCGCAAGCGCCTCCAGCAGGTGCGTCGGCTGGAGGTGGAGGTGGAATACTTCAACGTGCGCTCGCCCATACCGGGCGTCGTCACGGAGAGAAAAATAGAGCCCGGCGACCTTGCGGTGAACCGCGCCCACCTGTTCACCATCGCCCAGACGGACACGCTGCGCGCCCGGGTGCGGGTGAGCGAGCTGGACTTGCCGCTCATCCGGAAGGGCCAGGGGGCGCGGGTCGAGCTCGACGCCCACCGCGGCCGCGTCTTCTCGGGAAGGCTGAGCCGCATTTTTCCGCACGTGGACCCGAGCGCGCGGCAGCTGATAGTGGAGGTGGACCTCGAGAACCCGAACGCCTTGCTGCGGCCGGGCCTCCTCGCCCGCGTGCGGTTCGACCCGCTGCTGGGCAGGAGCGCGATCAACCTGCCGCTGCACGCCGTGGCGTGGGACGGGGATTTGCGCACCCGCGCGGGCTCCGTCTTCGTCGTCGAGAGCATCCGGAGAGAGGAGAGGGGAGGCGGAGGCGGACGGGGCGGCGCCGGGGGAGGCCCGCGGGCGGGAGTGGCCGAGGCGAACGCGCGAGGCGCCGGGCGCGCACCGCGCTTCATGGTGGTGCGCCGCGAGGTGCGCCTGGGCGAGATGATCGACGGCCGAATCGAGATTCTCCAGGGGCTGCGGGTGGGGGAGCGGGTGGTGGTGAGCGCCACGAACCGGCTGCGCGACGGGCGGCCCATCCGCATCGTGGCGCCCTGAGGGGGAGAGGAGCCCCGTGCTGAGCCGCAGCTGCATCCGAAGGCCGGTGGGCACGATCATGGGCGTGGTGTGCGCGCTGGTGCTGGGCTTTTTCGCGCTCGCGCACCTGCCGGTCGATTTTCTCCCCCGCATCATCTATCCGCGCATCTTCATCGGCATCGATTTCGAGGGGGCCGACCCCCAGGTGGTGGAGGAGCAGGTCACCAAGGTGGTGGAGCGCGAGCTCGCGACCACGCAGGGGCTGGTGCGCATTTTTTCCATCAGCCGCGAGGGCGCCGCGCGTCTGTGGATGTTCTTCGACTTCAAGCGCGACATCGACCTGGCACTCCAGGACGCCATCACCAAGTTCAACGTCGCCAGGAGAAACCTGCCCCAGGAGATACAGGATCAGCTCCAGAACACCCGCATCTTCAAGTCCGACCCGGCGCAGGTGCCCATCATCGAATACGCCCTCTCCTCCCGCACCATGAAGGGGCCCCAGCTGCAGACCTGGGCGCGGAAGGTGCTCATCCCCCAGCTCATGACCATCCCCGGCATCGCCTCCGTGGAGGCGTTCGGCGGCCAGGACGAGGAGGTGCGGGTGCTCGTCGACCTGCCGAGGATGCAGGGTCTGGGCCTCGACCTGCCCGCCGTGCTGCGGCGGATGCGCGCGGAGAACATGGACCTCGCCGCCGGCCGGATAAAGACCGCCCACCGCGAATACGCGAGCCGGACGGCGGGCAAGCTCAAGAGCGCGGGCGAGCTCTCGCGCCTGATTTTCCCCACCAGGGACGGCCGCCGGGTGTATCTGCGCGATTTCGCGCGGGTCGAGGACGCGGGCAAGGAGCGCCGCATATTCGTGTGGCTCAACGGGGATGAGAGCGTCAAGGTGGTCGCCCTCAAGCAGCCCGACGCGAACACGGTCTCCGTCGTGGACGGCCTGCGGGCCAGGCTCGACTTCCTGAGGCGCTACGGAATCGTGCCGCCCGACGTCCGCCTCGTTCCGATTTCCGACCAGAGCTTCTTCATCCGCGCCTCGATCCGGAACGTCGTCTCCTCCGCCCTGGCGGGGGGCGCCCTCGCGGTGCTGGTGGTGCTCGCGTTCCTGGGCAGCCTCCGGCGCACGCTGATCATCGGCCTGGCCATTCCGGTCGCCTCGGTCTTCACGTTCTTCCTGATGTGGGCGATGGGCTTCACCTTCAACATATTCAGCCTCGGCGGGGTGGCGCTCGGCGTCGGGATGCTGGTGGACAACGCGGTCGTCATGCTGGAGAACATCTCGCGCCACCAGGCGCGCGGAGGCGACCCGGTGCGCGCGGCGGAGGCGGGCGCGGGCGAGGTGGAGAGCGCCATGGTGGCCTCCACGCTCACGAACGTGGCCGCCGTGCTGCCGTTTCTGCTGGTGTCTGGCTATGTGGCGCTGCTGTTCCGCGAGCTGATATTCACCATCTCCCTGGCGTTCGTGTGCAGCCTCCTCGTCGGCCTGACGGTGGTGGCCATGCTCTCCGCCCGGCTCTTGCAAATTCCGATGACGAGCGGCTTCGGCCGCTTTCCGCTCTTCCGCCTCTTCGGCTGGCTCGTGGAGCGGGCCGGCCGAGCGTATCGCCGCCTCCTGGGCCCCGCGCTCCGCCTGAGGTGGGTCGTCATCATCGTCTCCTTCGGCGCGTGCGCGAGCAGCTATGCGCTCCTGGGCCAGCTGGGCAACGAGCTCCTGCCCCAGGTGGACGATGGGCGCGTCTCGGTGGACATCCGCTTCTCGCCGGGGGGTGCGCTCGAACACACCAAGCGGGTGACGCGCGAGATTCACGACATGCTCGTGCGCGACCCCGACGTCGACAAGGTGTTCGCCACGGCGGGCGGCCGCCTTTTCGGGCGGAATTTCTCGCCATCGGCCGCGCGGGGGAGAATCGAGGCGACGCTCCGGGAGGGCGTGAGCGTGTTCTCCTACCTGAAAAAGCTGCGCCCCCGGCTCGCGCGCATGGCCTATCCCGACGCGCGGATTTACGCCTACAAGAGTCGGGTGCGCGGACTCAGAACCTCCAACACCCGGCACAACAAGACCTTCTCGCTAGGCGTTCGGGGGGAGGATTTGCCCACGATCCACCGCATCGCGGAGGAGGTCGTCGAGAAACTCCAGGGCGTGGCGGGGCTGCACAACGTGCAGATGAACGAGGACAGGCCCCGGCCCGAATTCCGCATCCAAGTGAACCGGGAGCGCGCGGCGGAGCTGGCGTTGTCCGTCGAGGAGGTGGGCGACACCGTGGCCACGGCGGTCGACGGGTCGATAGCCACGTTCATCAACAGGGCGGACGCGCGCGTGCCGGTGCGCGTGAAGTTCTCGGACACGAACATCCGGAGCGAGCGGGATCTGGAGAATCTGCCCCTGTTCCCCCCCAACGGCCGCTCCACGCGCCTCCATCACGTGGCGCGGGTTCGCTACGGGCAGGGCAGCGCGGTCATCACGCGGACGGATCAGAACCGCATCGTTCATATCACCGGAGACATCCAGGGACGCTCCCTCGGGGACGTGAGCGCCGACGTCCGCGCGCGTCTGCGTACCATCCAGACGCCCCGCGGCTATTTCATCCTGCCGGGCGACGACGAGGAGAACCTGAGGAAGTCGAACCGCGAGCTCCTCATGCTGGCGCTGCTCGCCATCTTCTTGGTCTATACGGTGCTGGCCGTCCAGTATGACTCGCTCGTGAACCCGCTCGTCATCATCTTCGCCGTGCCGCCCGCGCTCACCGGCGCGATCCTCGGGCTGTATCTGAGCGGCACGCCGTTCGGCTCCACCGTGCTCATCGGGGTCATCCTTCTGGTGGGGATCGTGGTGAACAACGCCATCGTGATGATCGACTACATCGAACGGCTCCGGGAGCGGGGGCTGGGCTTGCGGGAAGCCATCGTCGAGGGAGCGTCGACGAGGCTGCGGCCGATTCTGATGACCACGCTCACCACCGTCATCGCGCTGTTGCCGCTGGCGAGCGGATGGGGGCGAGGCTCCGAGATGCTGACCCCCCTGGGCCTCGTCGTGCTGAGCGGACTCTCGCTCTCCACCTTTTTCACGCTCTTCCTGGCGCCCTGCATCTATCTGGCGGCCCAGAACGCGGTGCGGGCACTGCGGCGCGCCGTCGGCCTGCGCGAGACCAAATACACCGCCCCCGCCGCGTAGCCGCCGCCGGCGTCCGATCCCTGGCGTCGCGGAGGAAAACCCCGTAGTATTCTCCGGGTCGGGCCGCAACGACGTATTCCCGGTATGCTTGGGCAGGGGGAGGGCGCATGTCCCGGAGAGAGGTGGGCGAGAGGGTGCGCGTGGACGGGCGGCTTCCCGACGAGAACCGCCCGGTGCGCATCGAGACGGATTACGTGGAGACGTGCGCCGGCAGCTGCCTGATCGCCGTGGGCGGCACCCGGGTTTTGTGCACCGCCTCGGTGGAGGAGCGAGTGCCGCCCCACCGGCGCGATTCGGGCGGGGGCTGGGTGACGGCGGAATACGCCATGCTGCCGGGCAGTTCGCCCGCCCGCGTGGACAGAAGGCGCGCGCGCGGCGGCCGCAGCCAGGAGATACAGCGCCTGATCGGGCGCTCGATGCGGGCGATTGTGGATCTCTCGAAAATCGAGGGCCTGACGGTGCACATCGACTGCGACGTCGTTCAGGCGGACGGCGGCACGCGCTGCGCCGCCATCACGGGAGGCTACGTGGCCCTGGCGCGCGCGGTGCGCGCCATGCGGGAGGCCGGGCGGATCGCCGATACCCCCATCCTCGCGCCGGTGGCCGCCGTGAGCGTGGGGGTGGTCGGGGGCGCGCCCCTCCTCGACCTCGACTACGGCGAGGATGCGCAGGCCGAAGTGGACATGAACGTCGTGATGACCGGCGGCGGCCGCTTCGTGGAGGTGCAGGGAACGGCCGAGCGGGCGCCTTTTCGCAGGAGCGCGCTCGACGACCTCCTCGCCCTGGCGGAGAAGGGAATCGGGGAGCTTCTGGAGGTTCAGGCGACCCACGCGGGCGCGAAATGAGAATCATCCTGGCGAGCGGAAACCGCGGAAAGGCGCGCGAGGTGCGCGCCGCCCTGGAGGGGATGGACGTCGAACTCCTGGGGCTGGACGAGGCGGGCCTGGATGCCGCGGTGGAGGAGACGGGCGCCACCTATGCGGAGAATGCGCTCCTCAAGGCGCGCGCCGCGTGTCGGGCGAGCGGCCTGCCCGCCCTCGCCGATGATTCGGGCGTGGAGGTGGACGCGCTCCCCGGCGAGTTGGGGGTGCGCTCCGCGCGCTTCGGCGGCGCGCGCCTGGACGATGCGGGGCGCAACGCGCTCCTGCTCGAGAGGATGCGCGGGTTGCCCGACGCGCGGCGCGGCGCGCGGTATGCGTGCGTGCTGGCCTACGCGAAGCCGGACGGCTGGTTCGGCTTTTTCGAGGGCGCGCTTCATGGGAGGATATTGTCCGCACCGCGCGGGGCGGGCGGCTTCGGCTACGACCCGCTCATGTATCTGCCCGGGCGCCGCTGCGCCGTCTCGGAGCTGTCGCTCGCGGTGAAGAACCGGATCAGCCACCGGGGCCAGGCGCTCGCCGCGTTCAGACGGTGGCTGGCGAACGAGGCGGCGGGCGGGCCGGAATGAAGGGGATTGCAGGAGGATTCGGCCGCGCCCGGCCGACCGGGAGAATCGCGCCCGTCCCGAAGCGGGATGCGCGCCAGGGGAGATGTCCGATATGTCCAGGATAGGGATGATTCAGCCGGAGGAGGCGGACGCCGACGTCGCCCGCTTCTACGAGGCGACCACCGCCATGCTCGGCCGCGTGCCGCATTCGATGCGGGTGCTGGCGAAGAGCCCCCACGTCGCCAAGGCGATGCTGCCCTTCGTGGCGACGCTCCAGCGCGAGGGCGGGGGCAGCGTGCTGAAGTCGAAGATCAAGGAGATGGTGGTCATCAAGACGAGCCATCTCAACGGGTGTGATTACTGATACGCGCACAACACGTCGCTTGGTCAAGCGGCGGGCATCACCCCGGAGCAGGTGGAGGCGATCGGGGCGGACGGGTATATGGACTCCGACCTCTTCACCCCCCGGGAGAAGGCGGCCATCCTGTGGGCCGAACACGTGACGCGCAACACCGCGCGTTCGAGAGACGACGTGTTCGAGGAGGTGAAGAAGCACTTCTCGGAGGCGGAAATCGTCGAACTCACCATGGTGAGCGGGCTGTTCAACCTCTTCAACCGCTACATGGACTCTCTCGGCATTCCGCTGGAGGAGCAAAGCGAGGTCGACAAGATTCGCAAATCCCTCCACCTCGACGGGGAGAAGGTGAAGACCTACTACGAGACGATGGTGGCCCACTGGCCGAGCGAATACCCTGAACCCGACGGCGAGGATCCCGGCAGGAGCGGATGAACTCTTCCGCCGCACCCGCCGGATTCCGGGGAGGCGCCGGCTTCGCCCCGCGCCGGCGGTCGTCGCCGGCCCCCCGCGTTTCGCCGGGCCGGTCCCCTCGCCGCCCGCGGTGGAAATCATCCTCCCGAATCATCCATACTGCGTTCGCCGTCCCGTGCGGTGTCTCATCTTTCGAGGTGTCCGGATGAAGGGCGTCGTCTGCGTTTTCATGGTGCTCGCCCTGTGCTGTGGTGCGCGGGCGGAGACGAAGGAAGCGGCGCCGGCGAACAAGGCGGCGACGCTGCGTTGCCGGGTGACCTACACCATCCTCAACGGCTTCGTGGTGCGGCAGGACGTGCGAATATCGCTGCCCGCCCGCAAGCGCGACCTGGCCGTCTGGCTGGTGGAGAGGAAGAAGGGCGCCTTCAAGAAGCTGGCCTACCCCATCGGCGGGGAGGGGGAGCTGCGCATCACGCGGCCGTTCAATCGGGAGAAGTCCGCCACATATCCGTTCGTCCTCACCTGGCGGCCCTTCGGCCGCCTTCGCCTCACCGGTTTTTTCCTCTCCGGGAGGCACGCCCACGCCGTCGTCGTGCGCGAGGCGGACGGGAAGCGCGCCATCGAGATATTTCCCGCGTTTCCGGGCCACATCGCCACCAAGCTCGCGCGCGGGGAGTGCGAGGGATAGGGGCGCGTCCCGCCCGCGCGCAGGCCTCCGGTGGCCGGTGGCGCGTCGTCGCTCCGATGGCGCCTCTACAGATAGCAGCCGAGGAGCCGGATGCTGCGCTCGGCCGCTATCCGGAAGGCGGGCTTCTGGTCGATTTGCACCGAGAGCACCCCCTCGTAGCCGATCTCCCGGAGGGCGCGGATGAAATCGCCGAAGTGAATGTGCCCGGAGCCGGGATAGCCGCGCGTGGAATCGGCCACGTGCGCGTATTCTATCCACTCGCGCGCGGCGAAGATGGCCCCCGGTATCGAGGCGTCCTCGGAGTTCATCCAGCAGCTGTCTATCATCAGGGCGAGGCCCGGGTGGTTCTCGCTCCGCACGTATTCCATCCCCTGGCGCACGGTGTTGACGAAGTTCGTCTCGTAGCGGTTGTAGGGCTCGATGTAGATTTTCATGCCCCGCCGGGCGGCGTAGTCCGCACCCGCCCGCAGCGCGTCGCGCATCCAGCCGTTCGACGTCTCCCACATCTCGCCGGGGATGCGCGTGCCGCGAAACCGGCCGATGTTCACGCCCATGGCGCCCAGCGTCTCGCCCGCCTCGATCAGGGCGCGCAGCCGCGCCGCGCCCGCCTCCCGGACGCGCGCGTCGGGGTGGCACAGCATCACCCCGTCCTGCAGCTCGCTGGGCGCCGATCCTATCATCGCCACCGAAAGCCCCGAGCGGGCGACATCCGCCTCCACCCCCCGGGCGTCGGGGTCGTTGGGGTCGCGCATGGCCACTTCGAGCGTCTGGTAGCCCAAATCCGCGAGTACGGCCAGGTTCTCGCCAAAATTCCCGCGCACGCCCGGCATCAGGGGCGAGCGCACCTCGGGCGTGGTGATGACGTAGCCCACGCGCATTCGGCTGGGCTCGGAGTATTCGGCGGCGTAAGGGGATATGGGCATTTTTCTGCGCCTCCAGAGAGAAAGTGTCTTGCGGGGCTTTTCCGGAGATTACGGCGGCGGGGGGCCCTTGTCGAGGGAGCGCGCCTCCCGGGAGCGGCGCGCGATCCTGCCCGAGCCGGGGAGGCGGGCGGCCGCGCGACGGCGCGCGGGTGCGCCGCCCGTTATGGTTGCGTCCAAACCTGGAAGGCATACCCCGCGGCGAGCGAACCCAGGATGCCGGTGGCCAGATAGATGGCGAGGACCTTCCGCTTCACCAGCGCCCACACGCCGGCCATGGCCGGGACGCACGTGACGGGGCCCGCGATCAAGAAGGCCATGGCGGGGCCCGCGCCCATGCCGGCGGCGAGGAGCCCCTTCGTGATGGGGATGGCGGCGACGCCCGAGGTGTAGAGCGGGATTCCCACCGCGCTCGCCAGCGGAATCGACCAGGGGTTCTCCGCGCCGAGCGCCGCGCCTATCCAGCCGGGGTCGACGTAGTGGACGATCAGCGCTTCGAGAAAAAACGCGACCGCCAGCCACTTGCACAGATACCAGCCCACGCTCCTCGCCTGTTGGGTGAACGCGCCCCAGGACGCTCCCCGGCGCGTCCGCCGGCCTCCCTCCCCCGCCTCGCGCGCTTCGGGTGCGATGACGGGTCTGATCTGATCCGCCAGCCTCCCGCCCCGCCCGATGAGGCAGGCGGCACAGCCCGCCGCCGCTCCGAGGAGGACGGCGGCGATGAGGCGCGCGACCGCGTAATCCGTCCCCAGAACGCCGGCGGTCAGCACGAATTTCTCCGGACTCATCAGGGGCGAGCTGATCCAGAACGCCATCACGGCCCCCAGGGGCACGCCGCTCGAGAGCATGGCGGCGATGAGGGGAATGACGCCGCAGGAGCAAAACGGCACCACGGCGCCCACCGTCGCCGCGCCGGCGATGGCGACGCCCTGGCGTTTGTGGAACACGCCCCGTATCTTCTCGGCGTATCCGGCGGTGGTGACCCAGGCCGAGACCGCCACGCTCAGGAGGAAAAAGGGCGCGATGCTCCAGAAGCCGCCCAGGATGAACAGCGCGTTTCGCCGGAGTTCGGCGGCGATGCGGCCCGCCGGAATCCCGGCGCCCGCCCAAAGGACGAGCACCAGGAGCGCGACCGCCGGAACGAGGCACCAGAGGAGGACGGCGGCTCGTCCGCGCTTTGGGGGCCCGGGCGCGCAGCATGGGGCTGCGCCATCGGCGGGCGACGCCGGGAGTTCGGGCGCCGCGCCCATTTTCGCTTCCGTGGTCGCTTCCGTGGTCATGGGGGCGTCTCCCTGGCGGCGCGCGCGAGTTTTTCTACCGCGCGGACGATCTCCTCCCGCTCATCGGGGGAGAACGCGGACAGAAGGGCGCCGTCCTCGACCGCGCAGCCTTTCAGGATGGTCTCGTGAAGCGCGGCGCCCTCCGCGCTCAGGCGCAGGCAGCACACGCGGCGGTCGCCCTCCTGCATGACGCGCTCGACCAGCCCGCGCCCGACCAGCGGGTCCGCACAGCGCGTGACCCCGCTCGGCGTGAGGCGCGTGCTTTTGGCGATCTCCCCCATGGAGAGGGGCGCTGCCCCCGCGTCGGCGAGCAGGTGGAGGAGCGTCCACTGGGTGTTGGTGATGTGGTGGCAGCACACCGCCTGCCGTGCGCCCGGTTTTTTCTGGGAGAAAAGATTGTCGAGCGCCACGTGCAGGCGCGCGCCGAGGCTGCGGACGCTGGGCGCGGCGCACTCGCCATCGGTTCGCGTCGTCGGGCGCATCCTCACGGAATCCTCCGGGCGGCTGTCGATTCGCTTCGCGGCGGGGGGCGTCGTCAAGAATGCCCGCGCTTTTTTGTCCGGCAGCTCAAATGTGTCAACCATCAACATTTGAGCAAATCAAGTATATGGCGCCTCGCTCCGAAGCGCAAGGCCTTCGGCGAGAAAACCGCCGGATTTTTGGGGCGCAGCCGCCTTGTCCCGTCCTCCGCCCGCCCCTATACTCCGGGCGATGCGGGCGGCGGCGCGCCGTCTGCGCCTTCGTCTCGCACGCGCCCGGCCGGGGGGGAGTGCCATGGAACCCATCGCCTTGGAGGAAATCGCGGAGGATCGCGCCGCGGGGGAAATCGCGGCGATATACGCGGAGGTGCGGCAGGTGCTCCGCAGCACCCAGGTGAACCTCGTCTATCGCGCCCTCGCCGTGCATGCGCCCTACTTTCGCGCGGCCTGGGAGGCGCTGCGGCCCAACGCCTCCATCGCGTATTTCGAGCGTTGCGCCGACAATCTGCGGATGCGGATGGCCCCGCCCATGCCGCCGGACGTCCCGAGCGTGGGAGAGGAGCTCGAGGACGATTGTGGCTACGCGCCGGAGGATATCGACGCGATAGATGGCGTTCTGGACGTGTATAACGACGCGAACCCCAAGAACCTCATCCTCGTGGCCGCCTTGAAGGGGGCGCTGAACGGCGTGCGGGTAGGCGGCGTCCGCCCGGGCGCGGATGCGGACCTGGACGAGTTGCCCAAGGGGGCCGCCGGTTTCGATGCGCACCGAAACCCTGGCGGACCCGGCCGCCGCCGAGGACGCCCTCGCCGCCCTGTACCGGGAGATCGGCGCGGCGACCGGGGGGCTGGGCAGCGTCTGGCGCGCCCTTGCCCATCATCCCCCCTTCCTGGAGCGGGTCTGGCCCTTCCTGAAAGAGGAGATGGCGAAGCCGGGCTTTCGCATCACCGTCACCCAGGCCCAGGGCGCCGCCGCGGCCGCGGCCCAGGAGTTTCCGTTCGCGGTGGATTTGAGCAGGCAGCGGGCGGCGGGGCTCGGCCTCTCCGAGGGCGAGATCGACCGGATCGATCAGAAGCTCGACCGCTTCATCCACCTCATCCCCAGAACCAACGTCCTGGTTCTGCTCATGAAGGCGGCCCTGGTGGGCGAGGGCAGGGTGCGCAGAAAGCCCTTCGAGGGGGAGTAGGCCTCCGGAGCGGCGCGATGGATACGGGGAACGTCCCGGGAGTGGGATTTGCCATGAACCGAGCGATATGAGAAAAAAGCGCGCGAACGTGAATATGGAGGAGCTGGTTCATGAACCAAGCTAGTCAGAAAGCACTCGAACGTGATTACGTGAAGCAAACCGAAGAGATTTTGGGCAAGAAGTGGGAGTTTGCGGATCATGAAGCGCCGGATTTTATCGTGACGGAAGGCGAACGGAAGTTCGGGCTGGAGGTATGCCAGATTTTCGCAGGAGCCCAAGGCCGAAAAGGATCTCAATTGAAGCAGGAGGAAGCCGAAAACCAAGGACGCATCGATGCATATCGGCGCAAATGGGAAGAAAAGACAGGTGCCTTCTTGCGCGTCTCGCTCGTGGACGCTACGTGCGATAAGAAAAATATAAAGAAGAATATGAAGAAGAATATGGAGGAGCTGCTTCGCCTTCTGGATGAAAAGCGTTTTTCAGAAAAACCGGACGCATGGGATGAGCGCATTGAAGTGTTCCCTCATCCTTCTGGTCCGGCACTGCTCACAGCATATGTCATGCGAGTTCCTGATTCCCTTGCTTACTGTGCCCAGTGGTTTAGCGTCAACGACAGGACTGGATGGGTAGGCGACGCCTCCGGGTACATCGACCGCATGATCGAAGTCAAGTCAACAGGACTGCCGCGATATCGAGAGAACGCCGATCTGGATGACGTCCGGCTTCTCATCGTGGCGGATCGCCGCAAAACGTCCGGAATGCTGGAATTGCAAGAACCCCGCATGTTCGACCCGCGCGGGTTTCGGGAGGTGTATTTCCTGAGCTACCCCATATCCGTCCACCGTAGCTCAGCTGGATAGAGCAACGGACTTCTAATCCGTAGGTCGCAGGTTCGCGCGCCCGTCTTCTCCCCGAGTGCGGAGCCACGCGCGCGCGAGGGGCGCCAGGGGACGCGGTGGGTGTAGCTCAGCGGTTAGAGCGCCGGGTTGTGGCCCCGGAGGTCGGGGGTTCAAATCCCCTCACTCACCCCAGATTGCTGATGTTTTTCCGAAGGAAGCGCGGTTTCCGGCAAAGGCCGGCGCATAGCGGGCGCCCGTAGCTCAACTGGACAGAGCGTCGGACTTCGGATCCGAAGGTTGTAGGTTCGAGTCCTACCGGGCGTGCCATTGCACTGGGCGGGTCGCTAGCTCAACTAGGCAGAGCAACGGACTCTTAATCCGTGGGTTCGGGGTTCGATTCCCCGGCGGCCCACCAGTTTCCTCCTGCGCATGGGGAGTCGATTCCGAATGGAAACGCTGGGACTCGTCATATTGGGGCTGGCCGTCCTCGTCTTCGTGTGGAGGGTGGTGCTGAAGGACCCCTTCGGCATTTATCCCAAGAAATGAAATAAAATCCCCCCCTCGTCTGGGCGCGCCACCGGAAACGTTCCCCCCTCTCTCCCCCCCTCGGTGCTGGCAAACGCGAGCGGACCGGGCCACGGGAAGGGAGGGAGCTTCCCGGCGAAGCGGGCGATAGGCGTGCGCGTATAATCCTCCCCCAAACGGCGTGCCCCGAAAATGCGAGAGGAGTTCCCATGTTCGCGGTGGCGGCCGCCCATGAGGAGGCGGTGGAGGCGGGCTTGCGCGTCATGGAAGAGGGGGGCGACGCCTGCGACGCGGCGGTGGCCGTCTCCCTGACGCTCGGCGTGGCGGAGCCTTTTTACTCCGGCCTCGGCGGCGGCGGCGTCTCGCTCATCTGGCGCGCGCAGGAGAAAAAGGCGCGGGTCGTCGATTTTGGCAACCAGTGCCCCGTCGGTATGGAGCCCGGCGTTTTCGCTTGCGACGAGAGCGGAAAGCACGCGGGCGAGGCGCACAGCCGCGGCCATCGCGCCATCCTGATTCCGGGGCTTGCGCGCGGACTCGAGGCGATGCATCGGGAATATGGACGCAGGCCCTGGGGCGATTTGTTCGAGAGTGCGATTCGCCTGGCGGAGGAGGGCTTTGCCGTCGGACGCTTCCATCGCCTCCAGCAGGAGGGGCCGCGCTTCAGGAGCCTTTGCGACCATTGCCCGGCCCTCGCGGAGATTCACTCGGCAGGCGGTGCCCCGCTCGGGGAGGGGGCGCGCCTCCGTCAGCCGGATTTGGCGAGAACGCTGCGCGCGGTGGCCGAGAGAGGCGCCGCCGCCTTGTATGAGGGCGCGCTCGCGGAGGCCATCGCGGAGGAGGTGTTGCGCGGCGGGGGCTATCTGGACGTAGCCGACCTCAGGCGCTACCGGGTGCGGTGGATGGCGCCGCTCGCCTCGACCTATCAAAGGCATCGTTTTCTCACGGCACCGCCCCCCTCCTCCGGCCTGCTGCTCATTCAGATACTGAATTTTCTCGAAGCGCTGCTGCCCGGGTGGAGCGACGCGGATGAGCCCGCGCGCGGCCTGGCGTTCGCCCGCGCCATGCGCGCCGCGTTTCGCGACAGGTTCTCTGTCTATGGCGACCCCCATTACTGCGACATGCCGGTGGAGCGTCTGCTGAGCAAGGAATACGCCGCCGCCGCGATGGCGGACGCGCGCGCACCTGACGCGCACCTCCACGACGCGGAGCCGGGCTCCACCACCCATTTCACGGTCGCCGACGCCGCGGGCAACCTGGTTTGCCACACGCAGACGCTGGGCATGGCGTGGGGTGCGGGCGTCGTGCCTCCGGGCACGGGGGTGCTTCTGAACAACCACACGAACTGGATGGACCCCCGCCCGGGACGCGCGAACTCTCTGGGTGCGGGCAAGCGTCCCATGGCGGGCTACGCCCCCACCCTCGTGTTCGAGGGGGAGCGGTTGCGCCTGGCGATCGGCAGTCCCGGCTCCTACCGCATCCCCACCGCGGTGGCCCAGGTCATGCTGAACCTGCTCTACCGGAAAATGCCGCTGGAAGAAGCGGTGGAAGCTCCCCGGATGCACCTGGACGTCGGCCCCCTCCACGTGGAGGAGGGGATGGAGGGTGCGGTGTTGCGACGCGCGCGGGAGGCCGGCTTCGAGGTGGCCCCGCGCGCGCATCCCCACCACTTCTTCGGCGGCGTGCACGCCGTGGAGATGGGCGACGGCGGGCGCCTCGCCGCCTTTGGGGATTCGCGCCGCACCGGACGGGCGCGGGTCAGGGAGTAGGGCCGCGCCCCTATTGAAAGTCCAGCGTTTTCGCCTCGCCCCCGAGGGCGATTTGTCCGATGGTTTCGAGGCACCTGTCGTTGGCGGGCGGCATGACGAGGCCGGCCACCGCGTCTCTGAGGTGCCGCTCGAGCGGCAGGGAGCGGTGAAGCCCGCGCCCCCCGCAGAGGCGGATTCCCTGCTCGGCGAGTTCTTTCGCGGCCTCGGTCGCCAGGAACTTCGCCTGGTTGAGGATGAACGTCAACTCCATTTTTCCGAGGTTTCCCCGCAGCGCGCCCAGCTTCTCCGCCGCGCGCCGCGCGTTCTCGAGGAGCATGGCCATCTCGCCAATCTGGCGCTGCGTTCTGTCCAGCTCCCCGAGCGGAACCCCCAGCCCCGACTTCGCTCTTTTCACGTAATCCACCGTGAATTGATACGCCGCCTCCGCGATGCCGATGTAGACGGCCGTGTAGCCGAGGGACCACATGCTCATGTCCTTGCCCAAGATGCTGCCCGGCGCCCCGATGATCTCCTCCGGCCGCACGGCGACGTCGTGAAACATCAGGGAGTTGGACGCGGTGCCCCGCATGCCGATGGCGTGCCAGTCGTCGATGATCTCGATGTTTTCCCGCTTCGAGGGGATCATCACGTTCAGGAGGCCGTCCCGGAGGCTCTCCGCCCCGTCGAGATAGCTCCAGGTGAAGTAGTAGGTCGCGCCGGTGGAGAGGGAGCAAAAATGCTTTTTGCCGTGAATGCGATAGGCGCCGTCCTCCCGTCGTATGGAGGTGCGAACCGCCAGCTTGTCCCGGAAAGAGCTGCCCGGCTCGCTCGTGATGGAGGCGAAGACGGCGCCCTCGCGCACCACCTCGGAGAAGTAGCGCGCCATCTGCTCGTCCGAGGCGATTTGGCCCAGAAAGTCCACCACGGCGCAGTGCATGTTGAACGTGAGGCCGGTGGAGGCGCACCCTTTCGCGATCCTGGAGAGCACCGTGACGTAGGTGAGCGAGTCCGCCCCGATGCCGCCGAATTCCCTGGGCACCATGAGGGCGAGCAGGCCGGCGTCGGCCAGGTCCTCGTAGTTCTCGGCGGGGAAGCGCGCTTCCTCGTCAATCGTCTTGGCGCGCGGGGCGAACTTCTCCCGGGCGAGGGATTCGGCGAGGTCCACCCATTTTCGGGATTCGGCGCAAAGGGCGTCGGCGGGGCTGTTCATCCGGGACTTTCCTCTTTTCTCGTTGCGGCGGCGCGCCCGCTCCCGTCAATCGTACGCGGCGAGCGCGGGCAGGGGCGGCGCGAGGGTGAGGGGTCCGGTCTCCTGGAGGAGCGGCATGACCTCGCGTCCGAATATCTCCACCTCCTCGACGTGCGGCCATCCGGAGAGGATGAACGTATGGACGCCCACGTCTACATACTCCCGGAGCGCCTTGGCGATCATCTCGGGCGTGCCCACCAGCGAGGCGCCCGCCCCCGCGCGCACGGTGTTCACGCCCATCCACATGGTGTCGGTGATCCAGAGCGATTCGCCCTGTGCCAGCTCGTTGACGCGCGTCTGGCCGGTGCTCTCCGTTCGGGTCTTCATGTCGATCCACGCCTGCACGTTCGAGAGGTCGCTCCCCTCGATGAGCGCCTCCGCCGCCTTTCTCGCCTCCGCCTTGCTCTCGCGGCAGACGACGTGCATCCGGACGCCGAACTTTATCGCGTCCTCCCGCCCGAACGCCGCGGCGCGCTCCCGCATGTCGCGCACGTCCTTGGCGATGGTCTCGACGTCCACGGCGTACATCATGTGGACGTCGGAGTACTGCGCCCCCACCCGGCGGCCGGGCTCCGAGCTTCCGCCGAGATAGATGGGCGGCCAGGGCCTGGAGAGGTGAATCGGGAAAAAGGCGGCTTCTCGGATGTCGAAATACTTCCCCTTGTAGGTGAGGGGGCCGTCGCCGCTCCACAGGCGGGTGACGACGTCGAGAAACTCCTCCGTCCTGTCGTAGCGCTCATCGTGCGCGAGATGATCCCCGTAGCGCATCTGCTCCACGTGGCTCGAGCCGGTGACCACGTTGAGCGTCAGGCGCCCGCCGGTGAGGGCGTCGAGCGTGCTCGCCGTCTGGGCGGCGAATACGGGGCTGGTGAGACCCGGCCGGAACGCCACGCAGAACTTGATCCGCTCCGTGTGCTGGGCCACGCCCGCGGCCACGAGCCAGGCGTCCATGCAGTGGGTGCCCGTGGGCACGAGGAGGTTCACGAAGCCGGCCCGCTCGGCGGCGTTCGCCACCCGGGAGAGATATTCGATGGTGGGCTTCCGCTCCGGCGTCCTGGCGTTGATTCTGCGCCCGTCGCCCGCCCTGGCGGACGGGAGAAACCAGGCGTATTCCGTCCCCATGTTCGCAAGCCTCCATGGTGAGAGATGGCGGCAGTATAATCCAAAACCGGCGAGCCGGCATGCGTCCCGCGCGCTTTTGAAAATACAAACAAGGGGAGTTGCGCGTCAATCTCAGGGGCGGGGACCGGGAGAGGCGGGTCTGTGGGCGGCGCGCCGTCCCCGAATCGCCGCCGTGTGGAGGCCTTGCCCGATGGGTGTGGGCGGCGCCTCGCCCGGCTTTCGGGATATTGGCCTTATGCGGGGATGCTGGCGCGGAACAGTCTCCTGCACTCTGCCTTGACATCAGCAGACAACTTCTCTCCGATGCACTCCACGAGCGCGTCGTATACATCCTGAAGGGCGGTTGGCGAGCCTGTCGCCAGTGCATAGAAACTGGCCCCGTCGATTTCATATACCGGCCTGTTGAGAACCAGTTTTTCTTTGAAGCGTTCTGGTTTCTTGGGCACTATCTGAACCAGATACGCCGTCCACCCACGCTCCTTTTGCCGGATCGCCGTCTCCAGATCGTCAATGACCTGCTTGCGATTGGCCGCGTTCATGGTGTTGTGCTTGTTCTTCACTTCGGCGAGGGTTCTCCGCTCCCGATTTTCCAGGTCATACCCGAAGTCATGATCCGCCCATCCCGGAACGGCGCCCAGGATGGTTTGATGAAACGCGCCGACCGCGTTGGAGATGCCGCCCATGGTGGTTCGCAAGGCCTGCGCGCCCAGGAGGTCGCTGGAGGTGTCGATTTCCAGGACCGAAGCGATGACGATGGATGAAAAAGGGTCGATGACGTTCTTTCTCAGCCGCTCTTCCGATTTGGCGAACGCCTGGTTGGATGCATGGAGCAAGGTCCGCACCGACCGGTCTAAAACTTCCCGGGAGAGCCAGGGCAATTCGGGGGTCGGCGACTAACCGAACAGGGGAGCCTGGGCGTCGGATTCCGGGCGGGCGTATTCTTCGCGTATCTCTATGCCGACGGGCGCGCGGCCCATCTTTTCCGCCACCCTGAACGTCGTCCCGCCGCCGGAGAACGGATCGAGGACGACGTCGCCTGTATCCGTGAACAGGTGGATGAAAAACTCCGGCAGCCATTCGGGAAACGCCGCGCTGTGGCCGGTGTTGTGGCAAACGGGCGGGCGATACAGCACGTTGGACGGATACACGGTGTCCCTCCCCTCCCACGCCTCTATCCTGCGGCCGATTTTCGATTGGGTGGCGGACTCCTGCCTTTGGCGATCGTTCTTGCTCATGTTGCGGAGGCGCTTTTCCGTCCAGTCGCCGATGGGCACTTTCACCGCATCCTGGCGCATCTTGATTTCTTTGGTTTTGCTGAAATGGATGATGCGCTCCCAGGCGTCGCGGAAGCGGTATTTCCATTTGCCGGGGGCGGAAGTCGTCTTGTGCCAAATGTATTCCTCCACCCAGCGAAAGCCGACGTCCCGCTTGAGGGCGAGGATGAGTTCGAGCACATACGTATGCCTTTCGCCGTCCACCGCCTTTTCCTTGATGTTCAGGACGAACGATCCGCTCGGCTTGAGTATCCGGAGCATCTGGTCGGCGCGCTCGCAAAACCATGTGACGTATTCATCCGGCTTGACCCCGCCGTAGGTGTGCGACCGCGCATCGGCGTAAGGCGGCGAGGTAATGATGAGATCGACGCTGTCGGGCGGGATGCGCCTCATCACGTCCAGGCAATCGCCATGATGGATTTGGCACAACCATTTCTGCATCCGCCGCTCTCCCATTATCTCCGGCCCCAATATGTCACGGGGCGGTCGGGCCGTCAACGAATCATCAGGGCTCGCCCGTTTTTTCCAGGCGATGCGGCTTTCAGCCGGCCATCTGTCGGTCCAGCTGCCGGTACTGCACCGCCTCCGCCACGTGCTGGGGGGCGATGTCCCGCTCGCCGGCCAGGTCGCTGATCGTCCGCGCCACCTTCAGCACGCGATGATAGGCGCGCGCCGAGAGCCCCAGTTTTTCCACCGCCAGCTTGAGCAGGCGCCTGCCCTCGGCCTCGAGCTTGCAGTGCTCGTTGATGAGGGAGGGGCCCATGTGGGCGTTGGCGTAGACGCCCGGGTGGTCCTGGAGGCGCTCTTTCTGGATTTTCTGCGCGGCGAGGACGCGACTCCGGATCGTCTGCGAACTCTCGGCGCCGGCGTCTTCGGCGAGCTCCTTCCAGGGCACCCTCGGCACGGGAATGTGGATGTCGATGCGGTCGAGAATTGGTCCCGAGATGCGGGAGCGGTATCGGCTCACCTGCTTCGGGGTGCAGGTGCACGCCCTGTCCCCCCGCAGGCCGCAGTTGCAGGGGTTCATCGCCGCGGTGAGCATGAAGCGCGCCGGAAACGAGAGGCTCGCCTGCGCCCGGCTGATGGTGATTGTCCCGTCCTCGAGCGGGCCGCGCAGGGATTCCAGCACGTTTTTCCGAAACTCGGGCAACTCGTCCAGAAACAGCACGCCGTTGTGGGCGAGCGAAGCCTCTCCGGGCAGCGGCACCGCGCCTCCGCCCACGAGGCCGGCGTCGCTGATGGTGTGGTGGGGGGAGCGGAAGGGCCTCTCCCGGATCAGGGAGTCGTTGTGCGTGAGCTTGCCGAGCACGCTCCACACCTGGCTCGTTTCGATGGCCTCGTCCAGAGACAGCGGCGGCAGGATGGAGGGAAACCTTTTCGCCAGCATGCTCTTTCCGCTGCCGGGCGGGCCTATCATCAGGAGGTTGTGCGACCCCGCCGCCGCGACCTCCACGGAGCGCTTGGCCTGGTGCTGGCCCCGGATGTCGGAAAAATCAATCGCCTCCCCCGGTTTTCTCTCGGCGAGGTTCTTTTGACAGCGCGCCGTGGCGATGCCGATTTCCTCCCGGATGAACCCCACCACCTGCGGAAGCGTGTGCACGGGATAGACCTCGAGCTTCTCGACGACGGCGGCCTCGGGCGCGTTCTCGGCCGGCAGGACGATTCCGCGCTTGCCCATCTTCTTGGCGAGAACGGCGATGTTGAGCGCACCGCGAATGGGCCGCAAGGACCCGTCGAGTGCGAGCTCGCCGAGGAACAGCAGCGCGTCCTCCATCTGGGAGCGCGCCGCGAACACGCCGTTCGCGCGCAGCAACGAGAGTGCGATGGGCAGGTCGAAGGCGCTCCCCTCCTTGCGGACGTCGGCGGGCGATAGGCTCACGGTGATGCGCCCCATCGGATAGATGAATCCCGTGTTGACGATGGCGGCCCGTATTCTGTCCTTGCTCTCCTTCACGGCGGCGTCCGGCAGTCCGGACGGTCGAGTAGTATGGCAGTCCCGATGCGAGGTCGACCTCCACGTCAACGGGATAGGCGTCCACGCCCCAGGACAGCTGCTGCTTGGGTCTTGGCCAGCATGATGATCTCCGTTTTGAGTGGTGGAATACGAATATAATGCGAAATGTATAACGAATATAAAACGAAATCAAGCCCGTCCCGCAAAAAAAAACGGCGCACCGAAGGGAGAGAAGAAGAAGGCGGCCGCGCGCGCGTCCCGTTATCGTTTTCTGGAAGGGGGGGGAGGAGGTGGTGGCGCCTGGCGCGGAGGCGATGCGCCATGGAGAGAGAGAGGCGCGCACGCCGTGCGCGCGGCTTATCCCTCGGACGCTCCGCGTCCGGCGGCTGCGCCGACGACCCGGGAGGCGATGAGCGACCGGATGCGCTCCTCCGGATAGAGGAGAACCTCGCGGAGGATGCGCTCGGTGTCGCCCCCGAGGAGGGGGGCGGGGGCGGGGTCCGGGTTTCCGTCGTCCGATCTGTTCAGGATGGGGTTGCCCACGACCTTGACGCTGCCGACCTCCGGATAGTCGTATTCGCGGATCAGGCGCCTCGCCTTGACCTGTTCGTTGTCGAGTGCGCGGTCGAGCGGATTCACCGGGGCGGACGGGACGCCCGCCGCCTCGAAGAGCGCGAGCCACTCCTCGCCCGGGCGCGTCATCAGGATTTCCTCCATGACGGGGAGGAGGACGTCCCTGTTCGCAGAGCGCAGGTCGTTCGTCCGGAAGCGCGGGTCGTCCGCCAGATCGTCCATTCCCATGACCTCGCACATCTTCTTCCAGAAGCGCTCCTCGCGCGGGGAGATCACGATGTATATCGTGGCCGTGGGGAACGCCTGGTAGGGAACCATGTACTCATGGGCACTCCCGGGCGGTTCGGGCACGTCGCCGTTGTTGAGAAACATGGTGGAGATGTAGCCGAGCATGGCGAGCTGGACGTCGAACATGGGCACCTCGAGGTGCGCCCCGCCCCTCCCTTTCGCCTTGCCGAGCAGGCCCGCCATGCAGGCGATGGCGGTGTAGAGGGCGGTGGAGATGTCCGCCGTGGGAGAGCCGTTTCTGGCGGGCGGGCGGTTCGGCTCGCCCGTGATGGACATGTGGCCGCTCACGGCCTGCTCGACGAGGTCGAAGGCGGGCTTGTCGCGCCAGGGGCCCTCCTCTCCGTATCCGCTGGAGTCCACGAACACGACCTCGGGGTTTCTCGCCCTCATCGCGTCGAACCCCAGCCCCAGCCTCCGCATCGTGCCGGGCCGGAAGTTCACCATCACGGCGTCCGACTTTTCCACCAGGGACAGGAATATCTCCTTGCCCTCCGGCTTCTTGAGGTCGATGACGATGCTCCTCTTCCCCCGGTTGAACGTGAGGAAGATGCTCGAGACGGGTCCGATGCCGGCGATGGCGGGGTTGCGCCCGATGTCGCCGTGGGGGGATTCGACCTTGATGACCTCGGCGCCCATGTCGGCCATGATCATGCCGCCGATGGTTCCGGCGATGACTTGTCCGAGGTCGAGAATGCGGTAGCCTTCCAGCATGTCGGCGAATCCTGAAGCGCTAGCCTTGCGGAGCGGCGGTTGCCGTGGCCTGGATGAGGGCGTCGCCGCGCTGGTTCTCGGCGTTCGCCTCGACGTCCACCAGGCGATTCCCCGCCTCCTCGTATCGGCGCACGACGCGGGCGCGGCATATCACCGTGTCTCCCGGCCAAGCCTGCGCGCTGAAGCGCAGCCTGAACTTCCGCAAGGAGTCGGGACCAAGCCATTCGCCGAGCAGGCGGGCGAGGTATCCGCCCTGGAGCATCCCGTGGGCGAAGGGTTTATCGAACCCCGCCCGGATGGCGTATATCTCGTCGTGGTGGTTCGGGTTGAAATCCCCGCTGGCGCCCGCGTAGCGGACGAGGTCCGTCCGGGTGATGGGGCCCGCCCTGAGCGCGCGCTCGGCGCCCTCGGCGAGTTGCTCCCATTTCGCGTATGTCATGGTTTTCGCCATCGGTCAGCTCCGTCAGCCCTCTTTGGGAGGGGCCGCCGTTTCGATGAGGGTGCGCCGCGCCACTTGAACCAATTCGCCCTGCTCGTCGACCAGCCTGGTTTCGATGACGACGAAGGTCATCATTCCCCCCCGTCGGCCCTGTTTCTCGCGGGTGGAGACGATGGCGTTGCGTCCCTTGAGGCGCATGCCGGCGACGAGCGGCTTGTGGTATTCAAATTCCTGCTCCCCGTGGAGGCGGCGCCTCGGGTCGTAGCCCAGATGCGGCATGGGGTCGTTCTCGGGATTCTCGTGCCAGAACTGGCGCACGAACGTGGGCGGTGCGAGGAGGTCGTCAAAGCCCATCGCCCGGGCGGCCTCCGGGTCGGTGTGCACCGGGTCGGTCAGTCCCAGGGCGCGGGCGTATTCGCGAATCTTCCCGCGCTCGACCTCGAAGGCAAACTCGGGAAACGTTCGCTCCAGCACGCTTGCGTCTAACGGCATGACTGCGTCGTCCTCCTGCGCATCTGTTTTTCCCGTCTTCTTCTTCCGTCTTCGGGCGATGGCGCCAGTTTCGGGCTTTTTGGCGAAATCATCAACCCCCGGAGGGAGGTCACAGCCCCAGCCCCTTGGCGATGATGTTTCTTTGCACCTCGCTCGTGCCGGCGCCGATGGTGGCCAGCCGCGCGTCCCGGTAGTGGCGCTCCATGGCGTACTCGCCGCTGTAGCCGTATCCGCCCATCACCTGAACCCCCAGGTCGGCCACCCGCTTGTAGGCCTCGCCTGCGTAGAGCTTGAGCGTCGCCGCCTCGACGCGCCCCGCTTTCCCTTGGGAGACGAGCCAGGCGAAGCGGTAGACCTGGAGCCGCGCCGTGTCGACGAGCACGTGCATCTCGGTGAGCATGTGGCTGACGGCCTGAAACTTGCCGATGGCGCGGCCGAACTGCTTTCTCTCCTTCGCGTGGTCCAGCGCCAGCGCCAGCGCCGCCGCCGCCGCTCCCGTGCGCGCCGCGGACAGGCACAGACGCTCCGTGGTGATGTATGCCATGAGTCCCCTCCAGCCGTCTCCCACCGCTCCCAGTACGTCGGCCGCGCCCGCCTCCACGGCGTCGTAGTGCACCACGCAGGTGCCCATCGCCCGGTGACCGAGGAGTTCGAGTTTCGACCAGGAGACGCCCTCCGCGGCGGCGGGGAGGATGAAGTTGGTGATGCCCTCGTGCTTCTCGCCCGAGTTGTCGGTGCGCGCGGCGACGAGGATGTGCGTCGCCGTCGGCATTCCGGAGGTGAAGTTCTTCGTGCCCGTGAGCCGGAAGCGGTCCTCCTCCCGCACCGCGCGGGCGATGATGGCAGCGGCGTCCGAGCCGGCGTCGGGTTCGGTGAGGCTGAACGCGAAGTACGTCTCCCCCCCGGATGGTGGAGGGGATGAACCTTCTTTTCTGCGCCTCCGTTCCGCTGAGCAGGAGGGCGTCCACGCCGTAGCAGACGTTTCGGAAGATCATGGTGGCGAGGTCGAGATAGTGGGCGCCCGCCGTTTCCAGGACGAGGGCGAGGTCGAGGGCGTCGCCCCCCATCCCGCCGTATTCCTCGGGTGCGGATACGCCTATCCACCCGTCGTCGGCCAGGGCTTTGTAGGCGTCCACGGGCGCCTCGCCCCTCTTGTCGCAGTCCATCGCGTATTCGGGCGGGCAAACGCGCCCGAGAAGCTCGTGAAGCGTGCGGCGCATGAGCTCCTGGCGCTCGTCGAAGGCAAAGTCCAAGCGGCACCTCCAGCGTGAAGGGAGTTTCTTCCCGGCTCCGGGGGCGGATTCCACACCGGATCGCGGGAAAGATCAAGCTGAGCGGCGGGGAGCCGCCCCGCGGCGGATCAACCCAGAACCTCGGGATTGTGAATGTTGATGGGCCGCCCCTCGGCGAAGGCGTTGATCTGGTCGAAGGCGATGCCGAAATATCTCTCGAACGTGCCCCGCGTGACGTAGCCCAGGTGCGGCGTGCAAATCGCGTTCTCCATGCGCAGGAGCGGATGCGCGGCGGCCCGGACGGGCTCCGTCTCGAATACGTCCACCGCGGCGAAGCCGGGCCTCCCCGCCCGCAGCCCCGCCTCGAGTGCGCCCTCCTCTATCAGACCGGCGCGGCTGGTGTTCACCAGCAGGGCGTCCGGCTTCATGCGCGCCAGCTCCTTCGCCGTCACGACCCCCCGCGTCTGCGGAGTGAGGCGGATGTGGAGGCTGACGATGTCGGATTCGGCGAACAGCGCCCCCTTGTCCGCCGCCATCCGGACGCCGTCCGCCCGGGCGCGCTCCGCGGAGCCCGCCCGCCCGTGGGCGATGACGTTCATGCCGAAGGCCTTTCCCACGGCGGCCACCTGGCGGCCGATGCTCCCGTAGGCGTATACGCCGAGCGTTTTTCCGCGCAAGTCCTCCCCCCAGCGTGGTTTGCCAGCCGCCGCCGGCCAGGTTCCCTATCTCCCGGGGCAGGGCGCGGGTGGCGCAGTGGATGAGGCCCCATGTGAGCTCGCAGGTGGAGTGCGTGCCGCTCCCTCCCGCGGCCACCGCCACCCCGTGGCGGGTGCAGGCGTCGAGGTCGACGTGCGCGGCGAAGCCCGCGCCGGTTTGGCTCACCAGCCGGAGGCGGGGGAGCCTGTCCAGCAGCCCGTCCGTGATGTGGGTGCGCTCCCTGATGAGCACGATGGCCTCCGCGTCCTGAAACCGCGCCGCGAGCGCCTCCGCGCCGTCCACCGTGTCGTTGTGGATGGTGACGTCGTGTCCCGCCATCCTGGAGAAGCATTCCAGGTGCCGGACGCAGTCTTGGTAATCATCCGAAATGACGACTTTCATGGGAGAGAGACCTCGCGTCACGGGCGTTTTTGGCGGGAAGGAGAGCAAGGAGGCGCGGTGTTTGCTATCCTTCGGACATGGACTATTATCCCCCCTGCGGGGGATTTCCCCAAGCCGCGCACCGTACCTGCGGAGATGAGAATGGCCACGGCGTCGGAGAGAAAAATACAGCTCACCCGGATGGTCAAGGCGGGGGGGTGAGGCTCGAAGCTGGGTCCGGAGGACCTGAGAGAGGCGCTGGGCCGCCTGGAGCCGTTTTCCGACCCCGACCTGCTGTATGGCGCGAACCCCGGGGGACGATACGGGCGTCTATCGGCTCCGGGAGGATTTGGCCATCGTGCAGACGGTGGATTTCTTCACGCCCATCGTGGACGATCCGTACGACTATGGCCAGATAGCCGCCGCCAACGCGCTCAGCGACTGCTTCACCATGGGCGCGAAGCCCCTCACCGGGTTGAACCTGGTGGGCTTCCCCTGCCGCCTGGGGCTCGACGTCCTCGGCAGGATTCTGGCCGGCGGGGCGGACAAGATGCGCGAGGCGGGCGGCGTGATAGTGGGCGGGCACAGCGTGGAGGACGCCGAGCCGAAATACGGCATCGCCGTCACCGGAACGGTGGACCCCCGCAGGATGGTGACGAACCGGGGGGGCACAGCCGGGCGACAAGCTGATTTTGACGAAGAAACTCGGCACGGGCGTCGTCACCAACCTGTCGAGGCGGGCGAACCCCCTGTTGCGCGCCGCGCGCGGCGTCCCTGGGGAGAAACGGCGGGAAACTCCCCGACGGGGTGTTCGAGGAGGCGGTCGCCTCGATGAAGGCACTGAACAGGCGGGCGAGCGAATGCATGGTGCGCGTGGGCGCGAACGCCTGCACGGACGTGACCGGCTTCGGCCTCCTCGGGCATCTGCACAACGTGATGGAGGGCGAGCGGGACGCGGGGCGCGCGTGGTCTTCTCCGCCGTGCCCCCGGTTCGAGGGACTGCTTCCCCACGCGGGTCGCCGGCACCGCGGGCGGGGGGGGGAGCGCAAACCGCCTGTGGACGCGGCCGTTCGTCGAGCCGGAGCGGGGCGTTGACGCGGAGATGCTCGCACTGCTCAACGACGCGCAAACCTCGGGCGGCCTCGTCATCGCGGTGGGCGCGGAGAGGGCGGAGGCGCTTCTGGGCGCGCTGCGCGAGGCGCGGCGTCTCCGCCGCCGGCGTCTTCGGCGAGGTGGTGGAGGGCCCGCCGGGGAGCGTGGAGATAACGCCGTAATTCTCTGGTTGTTGTCGATCTAGGGAGGTGCGCATGGAAAAGGCCATGTTCGGTGCGGGTTGCTTCTGGGGGGTGGAGGATGCGTTTCGCAGGGTGGAGGGGCGTGGCGCGCACGGCGGTGGGGTATTCGGGCGGGGTCGAAGGAGGCGCCCACCTACGCGGAGGTGTGCTCGGGCCGCACGGGACACGCGGAGGTCGTCCACGTGGAGTTCGATCCGGAGAGGGTCGCCTACCGCGCGCTGCTGGATTTGTTCTGGCGGATTCACGACCCCTGCACGCTGAACCGCCAGGGGCCCGACGTCGGCACCCAGTATCGCTCCGCCATTTATTTCTTCTCGCCGGCACAGGAGGCGGCGGCGCGCGCCTCGAGGGAGGAGCAGGAGGCGTCGGGCCGCCATCGCCGGCCGATAGTGACGGAAATTGCGCCGGCGTCGGCGTTCTGGATGGCCGAGGACTACCACCAGCAGTATCACGAAAAACAGGGGGTCGCCCGCCGCTAGCCGCGCGGGAATTCCAAGTCCCCTTGCATCGCCATGCCCGTGTATGGGTCGGCGAGCGGCGGCATCTTCGGAAGCGTGTCGTTGAAATAATCATGGATCGACCACAGCTGGGCGCGCGGATATTGAGAGACGCCGTATCGGACGTTTCCTTTTGCGAGAGCCTCCGCGCGCGCATCCCGCGACGTCACCGGATTCAGGGTGATGTAGACGCCCATCGCCGCGCGGTCTCTTTCCATGACGCCGAGAAACTCTCTCAAGCCGCTCGCAAGGAATTTCCCCCCTTTCGTCTGCGCCAGCACCAGTCTGGAATCGCAATCGTCCGGCGGCCTCAATAGCAGGCCCCGCCCGTCGATTCCGCCGTCTCCCACTTGCTTCTTGTTGGGGGCCAGGCCCGGAATCCTGCAAACAGCCCACTTCTCGAAGTCGAAAGGCTTGTCCCGGGCGAGTTTCCGCGCACCGGGCATGTCTTGCGGGATGCCGCGCACCTCTAGCGGGATTCCTTTCATTCTGCGTTTTTGAATCAGGTCGATGGCGAAGGGCGATATGTCGATGCCGACCCAGGCCCGCCCCAGTTTGTGTGCCGCCTCGATAGTGGTGCCGCACCCGCAGAACGGGTCGAGGACAACGCCGTCAGGATTGCTCGACGCCTTGACGATGCGCTCAAGAAGGGCGAGGGGTTTTTGTGTCGGGTAACCAAGGCGTTCGCGCTTGAGGCGGCCTACCGGAGAAAAATCAGGCCACCACGTTTCGGGTATTTTCCCTTTTTTCAGATACGCTTCTCGCTCCTGCGGCGTCAATGGCTTGGTGATCATCGCCCCCTTGCGATTGGTGTTCAAACGCTTGTGAGGAATGCGTACGCTCTTGGCGTTGAACACCCATTTTTCACCGATGGAATACCACAAAATGATGTCATGCTTGCGATTGAATTGACGCATCCCCGGAGAACCTGGCCCCGTATAGCACCACACAATCTCGTTCCGGAAATTCTTGTGCCCGAAAATCCCGTCCATCACGATCTTGAGGTAATGGCTCATGGTGGGGTCGCAGTGCAGATATATGGAGCCGGTGGGTTTGAGCAGCCGCTTCATCTCGGCGAGCCGCTCCGCCATGTAGGAGAGATAGGCGAGCGCGCCAGTCTTGCCGAGGGTCACTTCCAGCCCCGTCATCGCCTCGTGCGCCGGATGCTTGACCGCGCGTTTTATCCGATCCACGCGCTCCCGTGCCGGCCCATCCCATGTCCACGTGTCGTGGAAGGCGATGATCTGGGCGAGGTGCCCCCTACCCCCCCCCCCCCCCCCGCTCATTTCGGGATTGGGGAAGAAGATGTTGTAATCGCTCTTGCTGTTGAACGGCGGGTCGAGATAGATGAGGTCAACGAAGGCGTCCGGCATTTCGGCCATGACGTTCAGGCAATCGCCGTAGTGGAGCGTGTTGCGCATTTCGCCTTCCAGCCCTGTTCGTTCCCGGACGCGCCGGGAATCATGGAACGCACTTGTCCGCTATCGATAAGTTGCGGCTATGAAAAGTTGCGGAAAATCCTACATGCTTCCCCCCGGATGCTTCAACCCCTCCCTCCCTGCCCCGGTCGCGCGCCTCAGCCGAATTCGGCCACGACGCGGGCGAGCGCGTCGAGTTTCGGCAGGACGACGTCGGCCTGTGCCGACGGCAGGATGAAGAGGCTCCTCCCCACCCCCCTGCTCTCGAGCTCGCGCAGCTGCGCCGCGTCGGGGGGTGCGAAGAACATGGTGACGGGGATGGGCGCGCACCCCGCCCGGGCGGCGAGCTCCTGCAACTCCCCGATGCGGGCGGTCCAGTCCATGCTCCCCCGGGGCAGCGGCATCCACTCGTCCCCGTATCGAACCACGCGCTCGAGCGTTCTGGCGCCGTTGCCGCCCACGAACACGGGCGGGTGCGGTTTCTGCGCCGGCTTGGGCCACGACCAGATGCGCTCGAAATCCACGAACCTCCCGTGGTAGCTCGCCTCCTCCTCCGTCCAGATGGCCTTCATGGCCTCGATGCGCTCGCGCAGGAGAATCCAGCGCTCCTCGAATCTCGTCCCGTGGTTTTCCATCTCCTCCCGGTTCCAGCCGCCGCCCACGCCGAAAAGCACGCGGCCGCCCGAGAGGTGATCGAGCGAGGCCACCTCGTTGGCCAGGGTGATGGGGTCGCGCTCGATGACGAGGCATATCCCCGTGCCCAGCAGGATTTTTTCCGTCGCCGCCGCCGCCGCGCCGAGTGCCACGAACAGGTCGAGCGAGTGGGAGTATTCCAGCGGCAGTTCGGCCCCCCCTGGCCAGGGGGTCTTTCTGCTCGCCGGAATGTGGGTGTGCTCCGGAAAGAAGATGGACTCGAAGCCCCTGTCCTCCGCCTCTCGGGCGACCTCGTGCGGGGCGATGGAGTAGTCGGTCGGGAAAATCGCAACGCCGAATTTCATGGTGTGCTCCCTTGGCTGGGGATGGCGAATGATTCGCGGCGGGCGGCTACCGCATGCCCAAAGGATTCGGCTTCTGCCCCTCGGGGATGATGGGGTCATAGGAAAACCCCGCCGTTTTCTCCCGAAACTCGCCCCGCACCTGCTGCAGCAGGCGCGCGTCGCCGATGAGCTCGAGTGCGGCGGCCGCCATCGTCTTGGCGGCGGTCATCATGCCCTTCTCCCCGATCTCCATGCCGTACTGCTGCGTGGCGAGCCAGGAGTGCCCGGGCGTTCCCGGTGCGTGGCAGGCGGTCATCAGGTTGCCCAGTGGGGTGAGCCAGCTCACGTTGCCGCGCTCGTTGCTCGGGCGGATGTCCGCCGGGTCGAGGGGGGAGACCGTCTCGGAGAGCGGCGCGTCGTAGCCGAGTTTTCGGGCGAACGCCTTCGCCTCCTCCGAATACGCGTGCGCGCCCACGAACTCCAGGTTGCGCTGGACGCAGCGGGCCAGGGCGTCGTTGGGGAGGTTCTCGTAGACGGCGGTGAGCAGGGTTTCCTTCATTCTCGTGCCGGACGCCAGCGCGCCCGCCCTGGCGCAGTTGCGGACGCGCTCGGTCAACTCGTCCACCATCGCCCGCTTGGGGGCGCGCACGTAGTACCAGACGCGCGCATAGGAGGGCACCACGTTGGGCGCCACCCCCCCGTCGGTGATGACGTAGTGAATCTTGGCCGGCTCGATGACGTGCTCGCGCATCATGTTGACGCCGTAGTTCATGATTTCCACGCCGTCGAGCGCGCTTCTGCCGTTCCACGGGTCCCGGGCCGAGTGGGCGGTTTCGCCGTGGAACTCGAAGACGATGGAATCCATGGCGTTCGTGCTGCCCCCCCGCGTGAAGTTCCTCTCCCCGGGATGCCAGGTGACGGCGGCGTCGACGCCGTCGAACGCGCCGTCGCGCGCCATATACACCTTCCCCTCCAGGGTCTCCTCCGCGGGGCAGCCGAAGCAGACGACCCGACCCTCGGCGCCCGCCTCGCGCAGCGCGCGCGCCGCCGCAATCGCCGCGTAGGCGCTCGCCGTGCCGAACAGGTTGTGCCCGCAGCCGTGCCCCTGCTTTTCGTGGGAGTCTCCGCAGTGGGGAAGCGCGTCGTATTCCCCGAGAATCCCCACGGCGGGGCCCGAATCGCCCCATCTCGCGATGAAGGCGGTGGGGAGGTCGCCCACGCCGCGCTGCACCTCGAACCCGTTTTGCTCCAGAACGTCCTCCAGCAACTCCGAGGACTGGAATTCCTCCAGGGCGATTTCCGCGAAGCGCCAGATTTGCCGGGCGATTTCGCGCGCCTCGCCCGCCTGGGCGTCGAGATAATCCAGTGCTTTTTGCTTGAGAGCGTCCATGTATTTTCCTCCAGGCGATGGTGTGGCCGGATGAGGGGGGAGTATAGCCCGGGCGCGGCTTTTCGTATACGGGCGCGTTGGATTGCGGACGCAGGCGAAAGAAAGATATGATGCGCCCATCTTCGCGCGCATCCGCCCGGGCTGTGCTTTCCGGATGGTTCCCGAAGCGCCTCCGCGGGCATCCCCAGGTGCCGCCGACGCGCTCTGTGCCGTTTTTCTGGCGGGTAGTGGCCTTGGACGCAAAAGCGACTCTCGGGAGGCCATCTTTCGCCCGCGCCCGGTGTTGCGCATTCGCATTCAAGGGTATGCGGGTATGAAGGATGGTAAGGAGCGGATGGGGTTTCTCGAGAGTCTGCGGATGGGGTGTGCGGCGGATTGTTTATCCTGTATTTTTTGTTTGGTCTTTTTGGTCGTGGCGGCTTGGGTCATCAAGTGGACGATCGGGAAAGAGCCCGTCGTATATGTGTTGGGTCTTCTCAAGTATGCGGTCGCACAAGGTATGGGGTTCTGGATGGATGTGCTCCGCGGGGTCGGGGAAGGTTCCTGACCCCCATGGACACCCTGCTTGAGGCTCCAAAGCCTTGAGGAAACGGAGCGATTCAAGCCGCCTCACAGGAAAACGCGGGAAAACTTATATCCGGAGATGAGACATGGAGAGAAGAACGCTCGGACGCACGGGTCTGGAAGTCACGGTTGTCGGGTTCGGCGCCATGACCATCGGGGGCGTGTTCGGCCCGGTGGATGATGCGGAGAGCAACCGCGCGCTGCACGCCGCAGTCGACGCCGGCATGAACTTCATCGACACCTCGGACGCCTACGGGGCGGGCCACAGCGAGACCGTCATCGGCAAGTTTCTCGCCGAGCGCTCCGACCGAGGGGAGATACTGGTTTTCACGAAGGGGGGGAAACGACATGACGACGGGGCGGCGCAATTTCGCCCCGGACTACATCGGCGGCTGCCTGGAGGGGAGCCTCAAGCGCCTCGGGGTCGACGCCATCGACTACTACCAGCTGCACAACCCCAACGTCGACAACATGGCGGCCGAGGACAGCTACGCCCTGCTGGAGAAAGCCCGGGATGCGGGAAAGATCAGGCACTGGGGCGTCTCCGTGAACACGGTGGCGGAATGCGACCTGGCGGTGGAGCAGAACAGGCCGGCCACCCTGCAGATGGAGTACAACGTCATCAGCCAGGAGGCGGCGCCCGCCTTCGCGCGGGCGAAAGCGGCGGATGTGGGCGTGATATCGCGCGTCCCGCTGAAGCGGGGGTTCCTCTCCGGGCGCATCGACGAGACGTTCGAGTTCGCCGCCGGAGATCGCAGAAAGAACATATTGTCCCCGGAGAACATCCGGAAGTTCCAGGCCCAGCTCCGCCGCGTCCGCGAGGTGGCGGAGAACCTGGGCGTATCGGCGGCCGAGACGGCCATTCGGTTCTGCGTCTCCAACGAGAACGTCAGCTGCGTGATTCCGGGCATACGGACGCCCGGGCAGTCCACGCAGAACGCGGCCTGCGGCGCGCCTTTGCCGGCGGACGCCTTCCGGCGATTGCAGGTCGGGAAGGACGCGTCAATCCCTTCGCGCTAGGGAAGGGAGGGGGCCGCCGCGAAGTCTGCGGTTGGCGGCGGCCGCGATGCGGCAGGTTCCGGGCGGCGTTTTGCGCGACAGGGTTCGGGCGGCGGGGTCGGGGAAGGCTGCGCTTCCGCCGAGCGATAAGCGATAAGGAGGAGGGGAAAATATGCCGGTGACGAATTGGGACGAGCTGCCCGAGAAGGTGCCATTTTCGGGGGTGAAGGTGGGGCTCGTGAGCGGGAAGCACTGCATGATCAGCTACATTCACGCGAAGGGCGGGAAGTCCACGCGGAGACACCACCACGAGGCGGAGCAGATTTTCTGTCTCATCAGCGGGTCGGCCCGCGTGCAGGCGGGAGACGACCCCGTGGCGGTGCTGAAGCCGGGCGACGTCTGGTATGTGCCGCCGCACACCGAGCACCAGGCGGATTACCTGGAGGACACGGTGGCCTTCGAGGCCTGCGGGCCGATACGACGGGACAACTTTGCGGGCTATCTGCACCCGGATACGCATTTCGTGGAGCAGAGGGACCTGGCGGCGGCGATGGAGGCGGAAGGCGGGGACGCCGAATGACGAGCCCGCACCCTCACGCCTCCCGCGGGACGGGCGCCTCCCCGGCGGCGGAACGGATGCGGACGAGGGGGGCTTTTCGCGTCCGCCCCTCCGGGTCCAGTTCGATGACGTCTGTCGCACCGAGTGCCCTTTCGATCATCCCGTCAACGTCCATGCGTGATTCGAGCCCGCGCAGGTGCCCCGCGTGGGAGCGTATCGCCGGGTGCTTGGGCACGAACAACGAGCAGCAGTCCTGGTCGGGCTCGATGGAGATGTCGAACGTGTCGATGCGCCTGGCCTGTTCGATGATCTCCTCCTTGTCCATGCCGATGAGGGGCCGCAGCATCGGGAGGCGCACCGCATCCTCGATGGCGACCAGGTTCTGAAGCGTCTGGCTCGCCACCTGGCCCAGGCTCTCCCCGGTGACCAGGGCGCGGGCGTTCTCGCGTTCGGCTATCCGCTCGGCGATGCGCGCCATGAACCGGCGGTAGAGGACGACGCGGTATTCGGGCCGCGTGGCGAGGACGACCTCCTTTTGCAGGTCTCCGAACGGGACCATGTAGAGCCTGCTGCCCCACTGGTAGCGGTTGAGCACCCGGGCGAGATCCTGCGCCTTCTCGGCGGACGCGCGGCTGAGGTAGGGGGCGCCGTGAAAGTGGACGAAGGCCGCCTCGCAGCCGCGCTTCATGATGCGCCAGGCGGCGAGGGGGGAGTCGATGCCGCCCGAGAGCAGCGCGACCACTTTGCCGACCGAGCCGACGGGCAGACCGCCCGGCCCCGGTATCTTCTCCACATACACCCAGGCTTCCCGGGGGATGGCCTCGACGTGCACCGTGAGCCCGGGCCGCTCCAGATCCACCGGCAAATGCCTTCTGGCCTGAATCCTGGCGCCGATGGCCCTGTCCCACTCCCGCGCGCTGATGGGCGTGGAGGGAAACGATTTTCGGGTGCGCACCCGGAAACTCCCGATTTTCAGGGGGGAGATCATCTCCAGCGCCGTCCTGGCCGCCGCGTCCGGATCGAGCGGAATTCTCCGCGCCCGGGCGAAATAGGCCAGGCCGAATACCTTGCGGAGCGCGTCGATCAGGGCGGCGGGATACTGGAGGTCGGCCGTCTCCAGAACCAGCCTTCCGGTGCGTTTCTGGACGCGCGCCTCGCAAAACAGGGAGGCTGCGCGCCCGACCCTGTCGGCGAGGCGTTCGATGAAGAGCGGGCGATTCTTCCCCTTGAGGCCAATCTCGTTGTAGTGCAGGACGATGCAGGCCCCCCTCGACGCGCCGGCGTTCATGGGGCTCTTTCCAGGCGCACCTCCTCCCCCGGGCGGATGGCCAGGAAATCCCCGGGGTCGCCGTCCACCCGCCCCAGCGGGTTCACGGGGCTGGCCGCGCGGGGGGCGTCGTCCACGCTCGCCGGGGTGCGGCCAAAGAAGATGCAAAATGCGCGGCCCGGCGGCCAGTAGGCGATCTTGCCGGCCTCCATCTCCTCCCGCGCGGAATCCTCCGCCCCCGCCTCCACGGGAATCGGGAAATATATTTCCTCGCCCCAGACGTTCGCCGCGCCGTGGATCGGCAAAGCCTCCCACAGGAGGTTCGCGGTTTCGCCCTCCCCGAGTTCTGCTTTCATCTTCAGGCCGCCGACTGCGATCCGGATTTTCCTGCCCACAATCAGGGTTCTCCCGGGTGGTTTGATGGTTGTGTCCCGCCTCTGGCAACATAGCCGAGCTGTGCCTGGAGGGAAAGAGAGGCCGGAATCCCTTGACAGCCCTGCGCGCGCCCCATAGATTGTCCTGCGCTTGATGGGGGGAGATGGCCGCAAAATGGGCCCGCAGAATGGGAATGAGGCTTTTCATTTGCATCGTTTTGCCCGTGTGTCGGGGGTGGAATGAAATTTTCTGAAATTGTGGATTCCATCGCCTCTGAACTCGACGATGTGGAGGAGGCGATTCAGTCGAATTTTCATTCGGACGTCGTCTTGATCCCTGATGTGAGCGGGTACCTCATCGGATCGGGGGGCAAGAGGCTTCGGCCGGTGCTCCTGCTGCTTGCCGCCAAGGCCTGCGGCTACGAGGGTGCGCGCGCCACGACGATGGGGTGCGTGGTGGAGTACATCCATACGGCCACGCTGCTTCATGATGACGTGGTGGATGAGGCGAAGATGCGGCGGGGCAACCCGTCCGCCAACTTCAAGTGGAGCAACGAGGCGAGCGTCCTGGTGGGGGATTTTCTGTTCGCCAGGAGTTTTTCGCTCATGGCGTCCGACGCCGACGGCCGGATCATGAAAACCATGAGCGAGGCCTGCAACCTCCTCTCCGAAGGCGAGGTGCTTCAGCTGGTGAACATGTACAACCTCCAGCTGAAGGAGGAGGAGTATCTGGACGTCGTCTATCGGAAGACGGCGACGCTCATCGCCGCGAGTTGCCGGGTGGGCGCCTTGATACCCGACAGCCCGCCCATATTCGTGGACGCGCTCCACCAGTTTGGCGTCCAGATCGGATACGCCTTTCAGCTCGTCGACGACGCCCTCGACTACATGGGAGACGCGCAGAGAACGGGGAAATCCGTGGGCGGGGATTTGCAGGAGGGGAACGTCACGCTGCCCCTGCTGAAGGTTTGCGCCCAAGCGGCGGACTCGGAGCTGGAGAGGCTGAATCACCTCGTCGTTCACGCGGGGGAGATTCGCCCGGAGGATATGGAATACATTCTCGGGCTGATGAACAAATACCGGGCGGTGGACTACACCCTCGACAGGGCCCGGGGATACGTGGAGGCGGGAAAGGCGGCCCTCACCGTCTTGCCCGACTCCCCCCATGTCGACGCGCTGCGCGCCATGGCCGACTACGTTGTGGATCGGGACAGCTAGCAGCCCCCCTTCGGTCTGATTTTGCGGCAGGTTCAGCACTTTATCCTGGCTTCAGGCTCCCCGCGCAGAAAGCGGCTTCTCGAGGATGCGGGCCTTGCGTTCGACGTCGTCCGGCCGCCTCCGGGGGTGGAGGAAGGCGTTGCGCCGGGTCTCGGGGCCGAAGCCGAGGCCCGGCGCCGCGCGCGCGCCAAGGCGGATTTCGTGGCGGGGAGGTCCCCGGGCGCGTTCGTGCTCGCCGCCGACACCGTGGTGGCACTCGACGGGAGAATCCTCGGAAAGCCGTCCGGCGGGGAGGAGGCCCTGGACATGCTGATGACGCTTTCGGGGCGAACCCACCGGGTGATCACCGCGTTCGCGCTCCTCGGAGCGGACTTTCGGCGCGAGGGGGCGGTGACCACCAGGGTGCGCTTTCGGGAGGTGGACGAGGCGACCGCCCGGCGCTACGTGGGGAGCGGCGAGCCGATGGGCAAGGCGGGGGCGTACGCCATCCAGGGTCTCGGGGGGAGCCTGGTGGACAGGGTGGAGGGGAGCTATACCAACGTCGTGGGCCTGCCGATACCCGAAGCGTTGAATATGTTGATGAGGTGTGGTGTTCTCGAAGAGGGCGCCTCCCGCCCGGTGACCTGAAAAAAACGAGGATGTCGAATGCGCCTGGCCGATCGCATGAAATTGCTCAAGACCGAAAGTTCGTTCGTGGTTCTGGCCCGGGCGAACGAGATGGAGCGTCGGGGCCGGGACATCATCCACCTGGAAATCGGCGATACCGATTTTGACACGCCTTCGAGCATCGTGGAGGAGGCGTACGCGCAGCTGAAGTCGGGCCAGACGCACTATTGCCCGTCCGCCGGCTTGCCGGTGCTCAGGGAAGCCGCCTGCGCGTGGCTCGCGCGCGACGGGCGCGGGAATTATTCGCCGGAGGAGATCGTCGTCGGCCCGGGCGGAAAGCCGTTTTTGTACTACGCCATCATGGCCACGGCCGGGCCGGGCGATGAGGTGATTTACCCGGACCCGGGTTTTCCGGTCTATGAGTCCGTGACGCTCTATGCGGGTGCGCGGCCCGTACCGCTGCCGATACTGGAGGAGAACGACTTTCGGTTCGCACCGGAGGATCTGCGCGCGCGCGTCACCGAGAACACCCGCCTCCTCATCCTGAATTATCCGCACAACCCCACCGGCGGGACGTTGACGAGAAACGAGCTGGAGGCGATTGCCGCCATCGCGGTGGAAAACGACCTCATCGTCTTGTCGGACGAGGTGTATGCCCACATGCTTTTCGAGGGGGAGCACACCTCCCTGGGCACGCTGCCCGGCATGCGGGAGCGGACGATCCTGCTCGAGACGTTCTCGAAAACATACGCCATGACGGGCTGGCGGCTGGGCTTCGTCGCCGCTCCCGCCGCCCTCGCCGCACCGCTCGCCCAGCTCATCACGAACTCGGTGAGCTGCGTGCCCCCCTTCATCCAGCTGGCAGGTGCGCGGGGGCTTTTGGAGGATCAGTCCGAAAGCCGCGCCATGATGGATGATTTCCGGCGTCGTCGGGATATATTCATCGCGGGCCTCAACGAGGTGGAGGGAATATCCTGCCGATACCCCGCCGGTGCTTTCTACGCGTTTCCCAACGTGAGCCGGATTCCCATGAGCGCGAATGATTTCGCCGACTATCTTCTCGACGAGGCGGGCGTGGCGACTCTGCCCGGCTCCGCCTTCGGCGTCCATGCGGAAGGCCACCTGCGCATGTGCTTCGCCAACAGCGTGGAGAATCTCGAGCGGGCGGTCGACCGCATCGCACAGGCCGTGAAGCAGCTGGGACCATGAGCGGCGCGGCGTCCCCCGGCCTCCTCCCGCGCGTGTTCCTCTCCCGGAGGTTTCCCCCCGGCCATTTTGAAGAGTTGCGCCAGTGCAGCGAGCTGGTCATGCACGAGGAGGAAGCGCGTCCGTCCCCGGACGCCTACGGGCGGGCGTTGCGCCATGCGAACGTCCTCATCTCGATGGTGGGAGACGGCGTCGGGGCGGATTTGCTGGCGGAGGCGCCGCGCCTCCGGCTGATCGCCAACTGCGGAGTCGGCTTCAACAACATCGACATGGCGGAGGCGACGAGGCGCGGCATCCTCGCCACGAACACGCCCGGCGTCGTTACGGCGCCCACCGCCGAATGCGCCATGGCGCTCCTGCTGGCGGTGAGCAGGCGCGTGGTGGAGGCGGACGGATACGTCCGGGCGGGGAGGTGGAAGGGCTGGACGCCCACGCTGTTCGAGGGCCTGGGCCTGGAGGGAAGGGTGCTGGGGGTCGTCGGCCTGGGCCGCATCGGCTGCGCCGTGGCGCGCATGGCGGGCGCGTTCGGCATGCGGGTCCGCTACTGGAGCCGAAACAGGAAAAGCCCGAGGGAGGAGAGGGAGCTGGGCGTCTCGTATCGCTCTTTTCGCAGGCTTCTGGGGGAGGCGGATTTCCTGAGCGTGCATGTGCCCCTGAGCGACGCCACGCATCACCTCCTCGGTGCGGAGCAGTTCGCCCGCATGAAAAAGGGGGCGGTGCTCATCAATACCGCCCGGGGCGCCGTTCTGGATGAGGAGGCCCTCGTCGAGGCGTTGCGCGCAGGGCGTCTCGGCGGAGCGGGGCTGGACGTCTTCGAGCGCGAGCCGAACCCGCGCCCGGAACTCCTGCGGATGCGGAACGTCGTCATGATGCCCCACCTGGGGACGAACACCGATCGGGGGCGCCAGGCCGTCTCGGCGCGCGTGGTGCGAAACGTGAAAACCTACCTGCGCGGCAGGCGCCCTCCCGATCTGCTGAACCCCGAAGCCTGGGCGAACAGGAGGAGATGATGCCCGGGCGGGAGGGGAATACGCTTCGCGTCGGCGTGGACACCGGCGGGACGTTCACCGACTTCATCTCGTTTGATGGCGTTCGGGTCCGGGTCCACAAGGTGCTCTCCACGCCCGACGCGCCCGAGCGCGCCATCCTCCGGGGGCTGGACGAGATTCTGGAGGACGGCTGCGCCCTCCTGGACGTCACCCACGGCTCCACCGTGGCGACGAACGCCCTGCTCACCCGCCGGGGGGCGAAAACCGCCCTCGTGACGACCGCCGGCTTTGAGGACGTGATAGAGATTGGCCGCCAGAACCGCAAGGAGCTGTACAATCTGGCGTATCGCAGGCCATCCGCCCTGGTGCCGAGGAGCCTTCGGATGGGCGTGGCGGAGCGCCTAGACGAGAGGGGCGGCGAGATACTCCCCCTCGATCGCGCGTCCCTGGAGAAGCTCAGGCAAAGGCTCGAGAGGGCGGGCGTCGAGTCCGTCGCCATCTGTCTGCTCCACTCCTACGCCAACCCCTCTCACGAGGAGGCCGTGGCGGAGGCCGTCGGGCAAGGCGGCGTTCACGTGTCGATGTCCAGCCGCGTGCTTCCCGAGTTCAGGGAATACGAGCGGACGAGCACCACGTGCGTGAACGCCTACGTGTCCCCGATGATGCGCGGATACCTGAAGGGGCTGGAGGCGCGTCTCGATTCCGGGCGCCTGCGGGTCATGCAGAGCAACGGCGGCGTCATCTCGAGCGGGACGGCGGGCGAGGAGGCCGTGCGAACGATTTTGTCCGGCCCCGCAGGCGGCGTCGTGGGCGCCTGTGAGGTGGCGCGCAGGACGGGGTTTGAAAATGCGATCGCGTTCGACATGGGGGGAACGAGCACGGACGTGTCCCTGCTGCATGGCGGCATCGGCTTCACCTCGGAGACGGAGGTGGCCGGCTGTCCGATTCGGACTCCCCTCATCGACATCCACACGGTGGGTGCGGGAGGCGGCTCCATCGCCCGGGTGGATCCGGGCGGTGCGCTGGCCGTCGGCCCGGAGAGTGCGGGCGCGGACCCGGGCCCCATATGCTACGGCAAGGGAAGCGCGGTTACCGTGACGGATGCGAACCTCTTTCTCGGCCGCCTCGATCCCGCGCAATTCCTGGGCGGGAGGATGCGCCTCGACGCGCGGTCGGTGAAGGCCGGCGTCGCGCGCCTCGCGAAGTCCCTGCGCCTTGACGCCCGGCAGGCGGCGGAGGGCGTCGTCCGCGTGGCGAACCAGCACATGGCCCGCGCGATTCGCCTGATCAGCGTGGAGCGGGGGCACGACCCGCGCGAGTTCGCCCTGATCTCCTTCGGGGGTGCGGGCGCGATGCACGCCTGCTCCTTGGCGGAGATACTCGGGATTCCGCACGTCGTCGTGCCCAACGCCCCGGGGATTCTCTCCGCCCGGGGGATGCTGACGGCGGACGTGGTGAAAGACTACGCGAGAACGGTGCTGCTGCCGCTCGGCGAGGTGAGCAAGAAATCCCTCGCGCGGCGTTTCGCCCCCTTGCGGCGCCAGGGACGCGAGGAGTTGCGGCGCGAGGGTTTTCGCCGCCCCTCCTTTTCGTTCTTCATCGATATGCGCTATCTCGGGCAATCCTACGAGTTGACGCTTCCCTATCGGCCCGAGGAGGCGGGCGCCGACGTTCGCCAGAGCCTGCGGGAGGCGTTCGACAGGTTGCACGATGAGCGGTTCGGCACCGCCAGCCCCGATAGCCCCGTCGAGATCGTGACGCTCAGGGTGCGCGCAGTCGGGGAGGTGGAGCGCCTGCCGATGAGGCGGCTCCCCGGTGGTCAGGAAAGCGTTTCTCGCGCCCTCTCAGGAAAGCAGCGCATGGTTTTTCGGGGGAGAGAAGTCGAGGGCCTCGTGTATGCGCGGGAGGCGCTCTCTCCCGGCCACCGCCTCCTGGGCCCGGCGCTGGCGTGCGAGTTCAGCGCCACGACGGTCGTCTCCCCGGGCTGGGAGTGCCGGGTGGACGACTGGGGCAATCTCATCTTGAAGAACCTCGGGTGAGGGGGTCCGCGATGGCCCAAAAGCCCTCCTACGATCCGGTGCTCCTGGAGGTTTTTCGCAACCTGCTGTTCGCGGCCTCCGAGGAGATGGGCGTGGCGCTGTGCCGCTCTTCCTTCTCCCCGAACATCAAGGAGAGAAAAGACTACTCGTGCGCCATCTTCGACGCGAAGGGGCAGATGGCGGCCCAGGCGGCGCACCTGCCCGCGCATCTGGGGTCCATGCCGATGTCCGTGGAATACGTCATCGAGCGCATGACGCTCGAGCCGGGCGACGTGGTCGTGCTGAACGACCCGTTCCACGGGGGGAATCACCTGCCCGACATCACGATGATCTCGCCCGTATACGCCGGGGAGGGAGGGGAGGACGCGCTGATCTATTACGTCGCCAACCGGGCGCATCATGCGGACGTGGGCGGCATCGCCCCCGGCTCGATGAGCATCACGACGGAGATATTTCAGGACGGCGTGGTGATTCCGCCGGTGAAACTTCTGCGCCGGGGGGAGGTGCAGGAGGACGTTTTGTCCCTCATCCTCGCCAACGTGCGCACGGCGGAGGAGCGGAGGGGGGACATCGCCGCGCAAATCGCGGCGAACCGCGTGGGGGAGCGGAGGATTCTGGAGATCGTCGAACGCCACGGCCTCGCCGAGACGCTGCGCTACGGCGCGGAGCTGCAAAGGTATGCCGAGCGCCTGACGAGAGCGGTGATTCGGGACATCCCGGACGGGCGGTATTGCTTCGAGGATTTCATGGATGACGACGGCTTCGGCAGCGGCCCCGTGCCGATACGGGTGGAGATCGCCATACGCGGCCCCAGGATGCGCGTGGACTACACGGGCTCCGCCCCGCAGACGCGGGGCAGCGTCAACGCGGTGGAGTCCATCGCCCGCACGGCGGCGTACTACGCCGTCCGCTGTCTGGTGCCATACGATATCCCGAACAATTCGGGGTGCATGAATCCCATCGAGGTAATCGCGCCGGCGGGCACGGTGGTGAACGCGGAGTTTCCCGCCGCCGTCGCGGGCGGAAACGTCGAGACGAGCCAGCGCATGGTGGACGCGATACTCGGCGCGCTCGCAAAGGCCTGCCCGGAGAAGATGCCCGCCGCCTCCTGCGGCACGATGAACAACCTCACGATAGGGGGGGCGGACCATCGCCCCGGCCCCAGGCAGGGCCGCCCGTACGCCTATTACGAGACCACGGGCGGCGGCATGGGCGCGGGGCCGTGGGGGCCGGGGGAGGATGCGATTCACACCCACCTGACCAACACCCTGAACACGCCCATCGAGGCCCTCGAGCACGCCTATCCGTTTCGGGTGAGCCGCTACGCCGTTCGCCGCGGCAGCGGCGGCCGGGGGAGGCACCGCGGGGGCGAGGGCATCGTTCGGGAGATCGAGCTGCTCGGCGACGCCACCGTCTCGTTCATGACGGAGAGGCGCGAGAGGGCGCCCTGGCCCCTCGCGGGCGGGGAGCCGGGCAAGCGGGGCCGGAATTCGTTCATCAGCGGACGCAAGACCCGGCGGCTCTCCGGCAAGGCCCGCTTCTCGGCGAGATGCGGGGACAGGATACGCCTCGAGACGCCGGGCGGCGGCGGCTGGGGGGAGAGGAGCTGAGCGGGCGCCTTCTTGCGGCGCGGGGAGCTTGCGTTTTCTCCGGAAAGGTTTCTCTGTAAGATGCGGGGGTGCGCAGAGCGACGTCCCCTTTTCGCGCGCGGCTGCGCCCGTTGTTTCGCGCCCGCGTTTTTGCTGATTCAGACGGGAGAGGCGCCCGATGCCAGGCGATCGTTTCGTATATCTCAACGGCGAGATTATCGAGGAGGGGAGTGCCCGCATATCCCCCTTCGACCGCGGCTTCCTCTGGGGAGACGGGGTGTATGAGGTCACGCCCTGTTTCGCGGGAAGGCTCTATCGGCTCGACGATCATCTCGACAGGCTCTACCGGTCGCTCAGATACGTCCGCATCGACGCGGGGCTGGGCAAGGAGGAGATGAGGCGCGCCACGCTGGCGACTCTGGAGTCCAACCTGTGCCGCCTCGAGGAGGGCGCCATGTACCGCGTGGGCCACTGGGTGACGCGCGGCCTCGACGATCCCTCCATGGCGGCGGGCGCGGCGGGGCCGGCCTCGGTGTTCATATTCTGGCGGCCGGTGGACGTCGCGTCTTTCGCGGAGCGCTACGCAAGCGGCGTGCGCCTGGCGATCACGCCCACGCGGCGCAACCCGCCCGAGTGCGTGGAGACGAGGGCGAAGGTGACGAGCAAGATGAATCAGATTCTCGCGGAGCTGGACGCGGCGGCGTCCGGTTCCTTGTCCTTGATGCTCGACATATACGGGAACGTGGCGGAAAACTCGGTGGCCAATTTCTTCATGGTGAAAGAGGGCGTTCTCTGGACGCCGCCGGAGAGGAACGTGTTGCAGGGAGTGACCCGCCTGGCGGTGTTCGAGCTGGCCGCGCGCCTGGGGATTCCGCTCGAGGAGAGGGGCATCACGACATACGATTTGGCGCAGGCGGACGAGTATTTCATCACCTCGAGCGCGATATGCGCCATGCCGGTGCGCGCGATAGACAGCTTCCGGCCCGGCGCGCGGGTTCCGGGGCCCGTCACGAAGCGCCTGATAGAGGCGTTCGTGGAGGAGACGGGCTATGATTTTCGGGAAGGATGGAAGGAGAAAGCACCGGAGGGCGCCTGAGGCGCATGTTGGGATCATTTCACCCCCCGCGGAATGAGGAAGAGATGCCGTATTACATCACCAAAGCGAGTCTGGAGGGCCTGAGACAGAAGGTGGGGGCGATCCAGCACCGCCTGAAGCACGAGGTGTCGAAGGAGATCGGCAAGGCGGCGAGTCTGGGCGACTTGAGCGAGAACGCCGAGTGGGAGGCGGCCATCGAGCTGCAGGGCAACCTGAAGAACGAGGTGAGCCGGATCATGGACAAGATTCGCGAGGCGAGCGTGATAGAGGATCTGCCCATCGCCGGCGACAGGGTCACCATCGGGACGCAGGTCACCCTTTTCGACCTGGACAGGGAAGAGGAGATTACCTACAAGATCCTGGGCGAGGAGGAGAGCGACCTGCCCAACGGAATCATCTCTTTCAGCGCGCCCCTCTCTCGCGGGCTCATGCGGAAAGCACCTGGCGACGAGGTGACGGTGCGGCTTCCGGGCGGCGTGCGAAACTTTGAAATCGTGGATGTCATCAAGATCGAATTTTTCTGATCTCCATGAGACGGTTCGACATTGGCGACAGGCTGCTCGCCTACCTCATCTTCGCCGCGGCGTTGGTTTTGGTCACCTTTTTCGCGCTCCAGCCGGAATTGCCGCGCGAATGGCGTCAGCCGGGCTCCCCGACGCTGTATGCGTTCGGCGTGGCGGGCGCCGTTCTCCTGTGCGTCTCCGTTGTGTTTGTGATCACGAAGCGAACGGGCCTGGGCGGCTCCCCCGTCGGCTGGTTTTCCGCCCATGTGGTGACGGCCACCCTCGGCGGCGTGCTGGCGACCATCCACTCCGCCGGATTTCTGCGCTACGCCCCGGCGCTGTTGCTCGTCGCGCTGCTGTTTCTGGTGATCCTCGGGGTGTGGGCGCGCGTTCGCATCTCCAGGGCGATGGCGGCCGCCTTCGCCTCCAGGGAGGAGTCCTTCTCCCCGCCGGGTGCGGCCGACCGGGAGCGCATCGCCCGCTTGATCGAGCGGAAAGAGGCCCTTTTGTCCCGGCTGGCACCGGGAGCGGATGAGGGCGTCTTCTCCCTCCGGCTCGGGCACTGGCTGACCCGGCCCGGCCTCGCGCTCGCCTACGCCCGCCTGGCCGAGCGGGAGAGGAGGCTGCTGGGCGGGCGCACCCGCGCCTCTCCCGCCCAGGCCTACTGGCGAGCGGCGCACATCGTTCTGGCGTTTCTCTTCGTTCTCGGCATGTTGGGGCATGTCGTCACCGTCACGTTTTTCGCGGGCTATGTTTCCGGCGGCGGGGAGATATACTGGTGGCATCTGGCGAAGTGGTAGTCCGCGTGCGTGGGAGGGGCGCGTCTTGGGGCAGCTAGCCTTGATGATAGACCTGGAGCGGTGCTTCGGCTGTAAAAGCTGCGAGGCGGCCTGCAAGCAGGAGCACAGGCTGGGTCCCGGCGAATACCGCAACAAGGTCGTCTGGCTGGGAGACGCCTCCACGGGCGCACCCGACTTCCTGACGCTCACCTGCCAGCACTGCGAGCGTCCCGCCTGTCTGCGGGCCTGTCCCGTTCACCCCCGGGCGATAACGAAACATCCGGACACCGGCGCGGTGGAAGTGCGCGAGGAGCTTTGCACCGGCTGCGGGGAATGCGTCATGGCGTGTCCTTACAGCGCGATGGGCTACGACGCCAGGGGGCATCATGCGGTCAAGTGCGATTTGTGTCCCGACAGACGCGCCCGGGGCCTGGAGCCCGCCTGCGCGGAGATTTGCCCGGGGTTCGCCATCTCCTTCGGAGAAAGGGGGGCGCTCCTGGAAAAGGCGGGAGAGGAGGGGCGCCGTCCCCGCGATCACGATCACTTCCTCCTGAAGCCGCAGACGGTCTACCTCGAGAAAATCGAGAGGCGAAACGGGCGCGAGTGCGAGGGGGACGGGCGGCGTCCGTCCGCAAGTCCCCGCCGGCCGCGCTTTGCGGATTCTCCCGCCGCGAACGCCGTGTTTGAGGAGAAAGGCCCCCGCTTCCCCTATCTGCAGGACAAGAAGACGCTGCAGGCGGACCGCGTTCTGCCCGGAGGGTGCAATTTCTGCTTCAACTGCTGCAGCGCGAAGTTTCACTTTCAGGGGGAGCGGCTCATCAACGTGACGGGAAACGAGGAGGACCCCGTCCTGAACGGAAAGCTGTGTCCCAAGGCGCAGTTCGCGCTGCAGATGCACCACAACGAGCATCGCCTGCTGCACCCTCTCAAGCGCGTCGGCGCGCGGGGTGCGGGCCGATTCGAGCGCATCCCCTGGGAGCAGGCGCTCGATGAGATCGCCGCGAAGCTGCAGGCACTCGGCGAGCGGTGGGGCCCGGAGGCGCTCGCGCTTTTCGTGGGAACGCGCACGGGCCTCATCACCCAGAAAGGGTATGCGCGATTGTTCAGCCAGATGTGGGGAACCCCCAACATCCAGGGCACGGACCCGTTTTGCGCGGCGGGCAAGGTGGTCGCCTACGAGGTGACGCACGGGATCAACGGAAACGGCAACAGCTATACGCCGCGGGATATCGGCAGCGCCGCGATGTATCTCTACATCGGGGACAATCAGGCCGAGACGCGGCCGGTCTATTTCGGCAAGGTGAACGACTGGCGCATCCGGAACAAGGCCAGGATGGTGGTGGTGGACCCCCGGTTCACCGCGACGGCGAGCAAGGCGGACCAATGGCTGCCCATTCGCCCGGGCGCCGACATGGCCCTCGGCCTCGCCATGGCGCATCACATTCTCGCGGGCGACCTGCACGATAGGCGCTTTTGCGAGCGATGGGTGCTGGGCTGGGAGCGGTGGCGCGATTTCCTGTTCGCCAGGGGGTATTCCCCCGACTGGGCGGAAGCCATTGCGGGCATATCCGCGCGGGACATTCGGGCACTCTCGGAGGAGGTGGCCCGGGCGGACGGCTGCGTCATTTTCGCGAGCCGGGGAATCAACCAGCACACCAACTCGGTGCAGACCAACCGGGTGTTCATGTTCGTGGCCGCGATAACGGGGAACTGGGGCCGCCGGGGCGGTGCCTACGTGAACATGACGGCCGGCCCGCCCATCGCCGCCAACGCACCGGAGGACAGGAGAGCGGAGATGCGAAGGCCCATGGTGCGCAGGAGCCCGGCCGGCTGGCTGCGCGCCATGCGGGAGGGGAAGCCATACCCCATCCGGGGCCTCATCACGTGCAACAACCCGCTGGCGCAGTGGCCGGGCCAGGACGAGGCGCGCGCCGCCTTCCTCTCCCTCGACCTCGTCGTCCACATCGAGTTGTTCCAGAACGAGACCTCCGCGTTCGCCGATTACGTGCTGCCCGCGGCGGGCGGCATCGAAAAGGGGGAGGTCGGCCGCACGAATGACGACAGGCGGATCGTGTGGATAGACAAGATGATCGACCCGCCAGGGGAGGCGAGGCCCGACGGGTGGATATGGATAGAGCTCGGAAAGCGCCTGGGGTTTGGCGACGTCATGAAGGAGGAGTACAAGGACCCCGGAAAGTTCTGGGACGAGATGTGCATAGACAACGATTTCCTGCGGGGGGTCACGCAAAGAAGACTCCACTCGACCCCCTACCGGTGGGTGCGCTTTCCGGTCGCGAGCGAGGACGCCCCCGAGCAGGAAACGCTGTATCTCGAGGGGACGACCGCCACCGGACAGCCCGAGGGCAAGCGGTTCCCCACGCCGAGCGGGCGGCTGGAGTTCTGGACCGAGGCGCTGGAGGAGAAATTCTCCCGGGTGGGGCTGGGCGCGCTGCCGGAGTTTTACGGCGAGAAAGAGAGTCTGCTGGAATTGCCCCACCTCGAATATGAGCGCGGCGATGACGACATGGAGGTGCTCTCCCCGTTCAGCAAGGTGCCGACGGGCTCCCGCACCGCCCGCATCGTCCAGCCGGACGGGGCGAGTGCCGGCGATGGCGCCGGTTTTGACGCCACGTTGATCACGGGCCGCCCGCCCGCCCCGCATTTTCACAGCTGGACGCATTATTTCTGGCAGGCACAGGAGATGTGGCCCGACCTCTATTGCCAAATCCATCCCCAAAAGGCGGCGGCGCTGGGCATCGAGGACGGGGAGAAGCTTCGGGTCGAGACCGCGCATGGCGCCATCGAGGCGATGGCCTGGGTGAATGCGGGCATCCGGCGCGATTCGGTGTTTGTCCCGATTGGCTGGGGAGAGCGCCAGCCCTACCATCCCTGGCGATCCGTCAACTTTCTGACGGATGCGAACCAGCGGGACCCGGCCTCCGATCAGACGAACATGAAGAGCCTGCTGTGCCGCATCGCGAAGGCGTGAGGCGCCGGAAACAGAACCTGTAGGCGTCGCCCTCGGCGCGGTCATTCAATCGGGTCGGGCCGAACGGGAACGCAGATTTCCGTTCGCAGGTCGGCCTCCGCCGTTTCACGGGGGTCGGTCACGTACCGGTAGATCAGCGGCCCCTCTTTTCTGCGGAATCCGCTGTGGGGCAGCCAGCCGGTGAGGACGCCCTCCACGGTGTCGCCCATCGCGTCGTAGCCCCCCTCGTGCGTCGCCACCGCGTACCAGCCGCCCGGTGCGCGCGCTTCGTGGAGCGCCCGGGGCAGGGGCAGCTCGACCGGCGCCCTCCAGCAGGCCGCATACCCCCTCTCGCCGTGGTCCAGGCCGAAGGCGGGGCCGATTCTCGGAAGATGTCCACAGATTTTGAGCAGGCGGGCTTGCAGGAGGCCGATGTTTGCAGGCGTCGCCGGATCGTCCGTGCGCAGCCCCCAGCCCCGGTGCCCGTCGAGTTCGATGATTCGGACGGGAGGCGACGGCGTCATGGAGGCGTCAGCCGCTGTTGCGGGATCGCAATGCGCTCTGGAGCACGCGCCGGGCGAGGGCGGCGCAGTGGCGCTTGTGGGCGGGGAGGCCGCCGACGCTTTTCGCAATCTCCTGCGCGGTGATGCGCCCCAGCTCCGCCGCCGTTTTCCCGCGCGCCAAATCCGTCAACGAACTCATCGCCGCGGTGATCGCCCCGCAGCCCAGGATGCGCATCTTGGCGTCCGAGACGACGCCGTCCTCGAATTTGAGGTAGAGGGTCACCTCATCCCCGCAGGCGGGGTTCGTCCCGCTTCCCCGGGCGTCCGCGTCTTCGATGACGCCGACGTTGCGCGGATCCGCGATGTGGGCGAGCACGGTGGCGTTATAGTGGTAGTCGTCTTGCGGGGACAAGGGGCTTCCTCACGTTTTTGTCGGTCTCAGGGAGGGGGGCGCCATCTCGCGCACCCTGCGGACGGCGTCCGGCAGCACCTCGAGCAGCCTGTCGACATCCGCATCCGAGTTTCCGTGCCCGAGGCTGAACCGCAGCGAGCCTTGCACGGCCTCCCTCGGCAATCCCATCGCCAGCAAGACGTGGCTGGGCTCAGGCGAGCCGGAGCTGCACGCGGCGCCGGTGCTCACCGCGATGCCCTCCAGGTCCAGGCGAATCAGCAGCGTCTCTCCCTCCGCGCCGATGAACCCCAGGTTCGACGTGCCGGGGAGCCGGCGCGCCGGATCGCCGTTGACCAGCACGTCGGGAACTCGCTCGCAGATTTCGTTCTCCAGTCTATCCCGCAAGGTCGAAACCCTCCGGGCGAATTGCGCGCCTTCTTCTTGCGCGATGCGGCACGCCTCTCCCATGGCGACGATGCCGACGACGTTTTCCGTCCCCGCCCGCATTTTTTGCTCCTGTCCGCCGCCGGCGATGAGGGGGTCGAGCCGGACTCCCCTCCTCACATACAAAAAGCCCGTTCCCTTGCAGGCGTTGATCTTGTGTCCGCTGGCGGAAAGCAGGGAGACGCCGGCCCGCTCCACGTCGACGGGCTCCTTGCCGAGAACCTGCACGGCGTCGGTGTGGAGCGGCACCCCGCGCTCCTGACAGACGGCGCCGATCTCGGGGATCGGCTGGATGGTGCCGACCTCGTTGTTGCCCCACATGACGGATACGAGTTTCGTGTCCGGCCGAATCGCCGCCGCCACCTCCCCAGGCGAGATGCGCCCCTTCCGATCGGGGGGCACGTAGGTGACCGCCACCCCCTCCCCTTCCAGCGTCCGGCATGTCGTGAGCACGGCCTCGTGCTCCACCTGCGTGGTGACGATATGGCTCCTCCCCCCCCGTGCCGCGGAGACGACGCCCCGAAGCGCCCAGTTGTCGCTCTCCGTCCCTCCGGAGGTGAAGAGGATTTCATCGCTGTCCGCAGCGCCGATGAGCGTCGCCGCGTGGCCGCGCGCGCGCTCCACCGCGATTCTGGTCTCGCGCCCATAGCGGTGGATGCTGTTCGGATTTCCGAACTTCTCCTGCAGATACGGCTGGAGCGCGGCCAGAACCTCCGGGCGCGTCGGCGTCGTCGCGTTGTGATCCATGTAAACGGTTTTCATGGCGCCCCGGATTTTTCCGCCCCGGGCGCCCCCGCCGTCTGGGACAGCTCTTTTTCCAGCGCCGAGATGCGCTGGTGCAAGGACTGGATGGCCGCCTCCACGGGGTCCGGCAGTTCGTGGTGCTCGAAGGAGACGATGGGCGGACCATCCGTTTTTCCCAGCCCCTCGCGGTAGACGATGCGCGCGGGCACGCCGACCACCGTGCAGCCGGGGGGAACGTCGGAGATGACGACCGAACTCGCGCCGATGCGGCTGCCGGCGCCGATGACGTGCGGCCCCAGGACGAGGGCGCCGACGCCGACGATGACGTTGTCTTCCAGCGATGGGTGTCTTTTCTCTTTTTTCAGGCTCACGCCGCCCAGGGTCACCCCTTGATAGATGGTGCAGTTCTTCCCGATCTGCGCGGTCTCTCCGATGACGACGCCCATGCCGTGGTCTATGAAAAATCCTTCGCCGATTTGCGCGCCCGGGTGAATTTCGACGCCCGTCAGGAATCGGTTCAGGTGGCTGAGCCAGCGCCCGACGAGCAGAAAGCCCCCCCTCCAGCAAAAATGGGCCACGCGATGCAGGGAGATGGCGTGAAATCCCGGATAACAGCAGACGACCTCCGTCTTTGTCCTGCAGGCGGGGTCGCGCTCCATGACGGCGGCGACGTCCTTTTGCAGCAGGGCGAATGCGCGGCCGAGGGTTCGGAATAGAGCGCTCATGTCGTGAGAAGTCCTATGGCACGGAAAACCGGGGATGCGCGCGCGCATCGCCTGTGCGTCGCGCGCCCATGATAGCACAACGCGCCTGCGCGGCGCGGCGGCCTCTCAGTGCTTGCCGGAGAAATAATCGTCCAGTATGTCTGCGTGGTCGAACGCGACGGGAGAGGGCAGCGCGTCTCGGGTGAAGACGCCCGCCCGCCCCGCGTCGTCGCGCGCCCGGAGGGCGCCGCTGACGGGCCTTGCGATATACACCACCGTGACGTTGTGCTGCCTCGGGTCGCGCCCAGGGTCGCTGTAGGCGTGAAACTGGCGAACCAGCCTCACGTCGAGCGAGGTTTCCTCCCTGGCTTCCCGCATCGCGGCGCCTTCGAGCGTCTCTCCGTAGTCGACGAACCCGCCCGGCAGCGCCCAGCCGAGGGGCGGGTTGTTCCGCTCAATCAGCACGACGCCCCCATCCCCGGTCTCGATGATGATGTCCACCGTAAGATAGGGGTTTCTGGGGGTCGTCATGTCCGCGCCCGTTTTTAGTGGATGCCTAGTGGATGCCATGAAAGCGAAGGCTGCCGGCCGATTCTCGCACATGCGGCGGCGCTCTTGCGAGCGCGTTTCCCAGCCCCGTATAATGCCGCGCGCGCAGGGAGGATTTTCGCCGGGGATCGGCCCGCATTCATCTGGCGCGCCGTCCGTTTCCGATTTTCCGCACGCAGGGGTGATGAGATGACAAAGTTCAACATGGCGCCTACCGCCAGGCGAATCGTAGAGCAGGTTCTGGACGTGAGAGCGGGCGAGCTGGTGCTCCTCGTCACGGATTCGGATCGTCCCGCGTCCATCACGCAAGCCCTTGCGCACGCCCTGAGCGGCGCGGGCGCGAGGCTGTCCATCATGCACATGCCCCCGCATATGAATGGCGGCGTGGACCCCCTGCCCCACGTGGGGGCGGCGATGGCGGCCTCCGACGTGGTGATCCTCCAGACCAGCTTTGCCACGATTCACACCGAAACGGCGAGGAGCGCGCTCCGGGAGGGCGCCCGCGTTCTCGATATGTGGGGATGGCGCGAGGACATGATGGTCGCCGGCGGTGCCCTGGCCGATTATGACGAGGTTGCCCGGGTCACCCGAAAAATTTCCGACATATATACCGAGGCGAAATCGGGGCGGTTCACCACGCCGGATGGATGCGACATGCGCTTCTCCCTGGAGGGAAGGACTTGCTTCCCCCTCATTGGCGTGGCGAGAAAGCCCGGAGAGTTCGCGGCGTGTCCCGACGGAGAGGCGGCCATGAGCCCGCTGGAGGGCACGGCCAGCGGCGTGATGGTGAACCCCTTCTCCATCGAGCGAAAGGATTTGGGATTCGTCACCGAGCCCATCCGCCTGGAGATTGAGGAGGGGAAGGTGGCGTCCGTCACGGGAAGCGCCGCTGCGGACCGGTTCTGGAGGCTGTTGGAGGAAAACGGGGATTTGGCGAAGAACGTGGCCGAATTCGCCATCGGCACGAACCCGGCCTGCCGGCCCAGGGAGACGATGCGGGAGGCGAAGAAAACGTGGGGCACCTGCCACATGGCGGTGGGCGACAGCGGGAGCATCGGGGGCAACGTCGAGGCCCCGCTCCACATCGACATGATTTTTGACAGCCCCACGGTGTGGGCGGATGAGCGGTTGATCATCCAGGATGGAAAGATTCTGGTCTAGCCGTCTCGCGCGGCTGAAAACCCCCGCCTTGGAAGCGACGACCCGTCATGACCCCCATCATAAGGGATGAACATGGCACCGGCCTTGCTCCTGAAAGGCAAACCTGTGGCGGAGAAGGTGATGGAGGAACTTGCGGCCTCCATCGCCGGGCTGCTGCCGCAGATGGGCAGGCCGCCCGGCCTCGCCGTCGTTCTCGTGGGGGAGGACCCGGCGTCCCAAGTGTATGTCCGCATCAAGGGCCGCTCCGCCAGGAGGCTCGGCATCGAAACGTTTGACCATCGCCTGGCGGAGGATGCGAGCGAGGAGGAAGTCCTCTCCCTCGTCCGGGAGTTGAACCGGGACCCGAAAGTGGACGGCGTGTTGGTGCAGCTGCCGCTCCCCGGGCATCTGAATGAGCGGGAAATCCTGGGAACGGTTTCCCCCGGGAAGGACGCCGACGTGTTTCATCCGGAGAATTTCGGCAAGCTGGCGCTCCGGCAGGGCGCGCTCAAGCCCTGCACGCCCGCCGGAGTCCTCGAGATTTTGAAGTTCTACGGCATCCGCCTGGGCGGGAAAAGCGCCGTCATCATCGGGCGCAGCAAGATTGTGGGACTCCCCCTGTCGCTGCTGATGCTGCATGAGAACGCGACGGTGACGGTGTGCCATTCCCGAACGCGGGAGATTTCCGCCATCACCCGGGGGGCCGACATCGTGGTGGCCGCCTTGGGACGGCCGAAATTCCTGACGGCGGACATGGTCCGGGCGGGAGCGGTCGTGGTGGACGTTGGCATCAACCGGGTGGACGGGGAGCTGGTGGGCGATTGCGACTTCGGTCCCTTGTGCGAGAAGGCGTCGGCCATCACGCCGGTGCCGGGCGGCGTGGGGCCGATGACGGTCGCCATGCTGATGGCGAACACGGTGCGCGCCTATTCCCTCCGCGCGGAAGCGGCGCGGGCCGCGCGATGAGCGTCGACCTCCTGGGGGGCGGCAAGCCCCGGGCTGCGCCGGCGGTGCTCACCGTCTCGCAGCTCAACGCGCGCGTGAGAGAGTTGCTGGAGGGAGGATTCGGCCAGGTTTTGGTGGAAGGGGAAATCTCCTCCTGGCGGACGTATCCATCCGGGCATTCCTATTTCGAGATGAAAGACGCCGCCTCCAGGGTGGGCGCCGTGATGTTTTCCGGCCGCAGGCGGTTCTTGCGCTTCGCACCGGAAGCGGGCATGCGCGTGATGCTGCGCTGCCGCTTGACGCTCTACGAGAAAGAAGGCCGCTTTCAGCTGTCCGCGCTCTCGATGGAGCCCTTGGGAGAAGGCGCGCTCGAGGTGGCTTTTCGCCAGTTGCGCGAACGGCTGGAACAGGAGGGACTCTTCGGGCGCGAGCGAAAAAAGGAGGTGCCCGAACGCCCCCGCCGCGTCGCGCTGGTGACGAGCGCAGAGGGCGCCGCTCTCCGCGACATGCTGCGGGTTTTGGGGGATCGCGCGCCGATTGTCGAGGTCGTCATCGTCCATACGCCGGTGCAGGGGGATGGCGCGGCGGCCTCCATCGCGCAGGCCATTCAAAGGGCGGATGCGGGTCTCGCCGGCATGGAGCGCCCCGCCGACCTCCTTATCGTGGGCCGAGGCGGGGGAAGCCGGGAGGATTTGTGGGCGTTCAACGAGGAGGAGGTGGTTCGCGCGATCGCCGGGTGCGGGACGCCCCTCATCTCGGCGGTGGGCCATGAGGTGGACACGTCGCTCAGCGATCTGGCGGCTGATGCGTCGGCGCCCACCCCCACGGCGGCGGCGGAGCGCGTCGCCAGGGGCTGGCAGGGTGCGGGGCGGGACATGCGCGCCTTGCTGGGGGAGATGCGCCGGGCGATGCGGGAGCGGATGGAAGCGCTGGAGAGCAGGTACTCCCGTTTGCTCAGGGAGCCCGCCTTCAGAAGACCGGAAGCGCCGCTCGAGGCGCTGGCCCAGCGGGTGGACGCCCTGTATGAGCGCATGGCGAGGGAGGCCGGTCATCAGGGACAGATGCGTCGGGCGCGCCTGGCCGCAATGGCTCCGAGGCTGCGGGGGATGTCGCCCAGGGAGAGGGTGGAGAGCGCCCTGTCCCGCGCGGAAGACGCCGCGCGTCGGCTGCGCGCGACGCCCGCACGGCTCGTCGGGCGCAAGCGGGATGCGCTCCAGGACGCCGCGCGGCGCCTCGAGCTGGTGTCGCCGCTCGCCGTTCTGGCGCGGGGGTATAGCCTGGCGTACAGGGAGGCCGATGGCCTCCTCCTCAAAAGCGCCAGCCGTGTGAGGGAAACGGAATCGATACGGATTCGCTTGGCGGAAGGCAGCTTGTCGTGCCGGGTGGAGGAGGTTTTTCCAGAAGGAGAGCGTTCATGAGTGCTTCGGATGAATCCGCGAAACCCGATGCGGAACCGAAAAGTTTTGAGGCCGCCCTGGCGCGTCTGGAGTCCATCGTGGAAGAGCTCGAGGGGGGCGACGCTTCCCTGGAGGAAGCCGTCTCCCTGTATGAGGAGGGCGTGAGGATATTCCGCTATAGCCGGGAGCGACTGGACGCGGCGCAAAAGAGGGTGGAGGAGCTCGTGGGAGGCCTGGAGGGAGGTTTCTCGTTGCAGCCGTTCGACAACGGTGCGGATGATGGGTGAGGCCGCCCCCCCGGGCGTCGTCGATGCGGCGGCCTACCTGAGCGGCTGGGCGGGGCGCGTGGAGGAGGCGCTCGATCGGCTGGTGCCGGAAGCGTCCGAACCATCCGGAGTGTTCGAGGTCATGCGCTACAGCCTTTTCGCGGGGGGCAAGCGCCTGCGTCCCGCGCTTTGCGTGGCGGGATGCGAGGCCGTTGGCGGGAATCCGGAAACGATCCTGCCCGCCGCGTGCGCCCTGGAATGCATTCATTCCTACTCGCTGATCCACGATGACCTGCCCGCGATGGACGACGACGACCTCAGGCGGGGAGTCCCCACGAGCCACAAGGTGTATGGCGAGGCGGCGGCGATTCTCGCGGGCGACGGCTTGCAGACCCTGGCCTTCGAACTGATGGCGAGCGAGGAGATGGGGAAGCGCGTTTCGCCGGCGCGCCAGGTGCGCGCCATTCGCATGTTGGCCGCGGCGGCGGGTGCTGCGGGCATGGTGGGGGGGCAGCTCCTGGACGTCCGGGCGCATGGCCGGGCGAGCGGGTTCGCGCATCTGGAGGAGACCCACAGAAGAAAGACGGGCGCCCTTCTGCGGGCTTCGGTCTGCCTGGGGGGCCTGCTCGGCGGGGGCGATGAGGCGCAACTCGAAGCCCTGGGCGCGTATGGGGAGAGGATCGGCCTGGCGTTTCAGATTGTGGACGACATCCTCGACGTGGAGGGCGACGCGGCGCTCATCGGCAAGCCCACGGGCTCGGACGCGGGACTCGACAAGGCGACCTACCCCGCCTTGTATGGACTGAACGCATCGAAGCGACTGGCGCGCTCCGCTTGCGGGGAGGCGCTCGACGCGCTCGAAACCCTGCCGGACCAGGCGCCCGGCCTGGCCGCCCTGGCGCAGTTCGTCGTCTTGCGCAGATTCTGATGCTCCTGCTAGAATACCGGAACCTTCCATATGGGCGCGGGCCATCGTGCGGAGATGAGGGCGTTCGCGCCGGCCGGGCAGAAACGGGCGTCGCGATACGCTTCCCGGGGGAGCCGGGGGAGAGATGACATGGGCGAACTACTCGAGCGCATCGATAGCCCGGCGGATTTGCGAAAACTGCCGGAGGACCAGCTTCCCCAGGTCGTGGAGGAGCTCCGCGACATGGTCATCCAGGTAACCTCCGCCACGGGGGGACACCTCGGCGCCTCCCTGGGGGCGGCGGAGCTCGTCGTAGCGCTTCACTATCTCTATGACACGCCGCGCGACAAGTTGATCTGGGACGTGGGCCACCAGGCGTATGCGCACAAGATATTGACGGGACGCCGGGATCGCTTCCATACGCTGAGGCAATGGGGGGGAATCGCGGGCTTCCCGGACAGGCGCGAGAGCGAATACGACCATCTGAACGTGGCGCATGGGGGCACGTCGATTTCGGCGGCACTCGGCATGGCGACGGCGCGCGACCTCTCGGGCGAGGATTTTCAGGTGGTCGCCGTCATCGGGGACGGCAGCCTGACCGCCGGCATGGCGATGGAGGCGCTCAACAACGCCGGCGACGTGAAGAGGAACCTCACCGTCATCCTCAACGACAACAAAATGGGAATTTCCCACAACGTGGGCGCCATGTGCTCCTATCTCGCGCGCATCATGACGGGGGAGTGGGCGAACCGGGCGCGCAAGGTGCGCGACGAGGTGCAGAAAATACTGGGCCACCTCCCCCTCGTGGGCGATCATGCCGTCACGTTCATGGACCGGGTGGAGGATTCGCTGAAAAATATCATCGTGCCGGGCATCTTGTTCGAGGAGCTGGGCTTTCGGTATGTCGGCCCGGTGGACGGCCATCGGCTGGATTTGCTCATTCCCACGCTCCGCAACGTCAAGAACCTGGACGGCCCGAACCTGGTGCACGTCGTCACCCGCAAGGGCCATGGGTATCCCTACAGCGAGGCGGAGCCCATCACCTACCACGGGGTGACGAAATTCGACCCCGAGTCCGGCAAGTTTCACAAGAAAGCGGCCGGGCCTCCGAGCTACTCCAAGGTTTTTACCGACGCCATGATCCGCCTCAGCGCGGAGGACGAGAAGATAGTGGCCATCTCGGCGGCCATGCTCGAGGGCACGGCCCTCGTGAACTATCAGAAGGTGCTGCCGGATCGCTGCTTCGACGTCGGGATGTGCGAGCAGCACGCGGTGACGTTCGCCGCGGGGCTGGCGCTTCAGGGGATGAAGCCGGTGGTCGCCATCTACAGCACGTTCCTGCAGCGCGCCTACGATCAGATCATCCACGACGTCTGCCTCACCAACGTGCCCGTCGCCTTCGCACTGGACCGCGCCGGCCTGGTGGGCGACGACGGCCCCACCCACCAGGGGGCGTATGACCTGGCCTACCTCCGCTGCTTGCCGAACATGGTGATCATGTCCCCCAAAGACGAGAACGAGCTGCGAAAGATGGTTCGTACCGCCATCGAGCATCCCGGGCCGGCGGCGGTGCGTTTCGCGCGCGGCTCCGGCGAGGGGGTGGCGATGGACGAGAATATCGGGACGATTCCCATCGGGCGGGCGGAGCTGCTCCGAGAGGGAGACGACGTGGCGCTCATCGCCCTGGGCCCCATGGTGGGCCTCGCCACGGAGGCGGCGGAGCAGCTGGCGGAAATCAGAATCCAGGCGTCGGTTTTGAACCTCCGCTTCGTGAAGCCGATGGATGAGGAGAAAATTCTGGCGCTCGCCAGGCGATGCAAGCGCATCGTCACCATTGAGGAGGGGACGCGCATCGGCGGCATGGGGTCCGGCGTTTTGGAGCTTCTGGCGGCGCGCGGCGTTTCGGACGTTCCCGTCGCCGTTCTGGGGATTCCGGACCACTTTGTCGAACACGGGGCGCCCCACTTCCAGCGCGAGGCTTGCGGACTGACGCCGGGCGACATCACGCAGGCGGCTTGCCGGATGCTCGAGGCGGAGTCCGATTCCGCCGGCCTGGCGACCTATGGCAAGAAAACAGAGGCTTGACAGGCTCGTCGTCGAACGCGCCCTGGCCCCGAGCCGGGAGCGCGCGCGGCGCCTGATCCTGGCCGGTCTCGTCCGCGTGGACGGCAAACCCGCCGACAAGGCGGGTTCCTCTTTTCTCGAGGACGCCTCCATCACCGTCCGGGAAGACCCATGCCCCTACGTGAGCCGGGGCGGGCTGAAGCTCGCCGGCGCGCTGGACGCTTTTGGGGTGTGTCCGGAAGGCAGGTATTGCCTGGACGTCGGCGCGTCGACGGGCGGATTTACCGATGTGCTGCTCGCGCGCGGTGCCCGCCGCGTCGCGGCGGTGGACGTGGGCAGGGGGCTGATCGCCTGGAAGCTGCGGAACGACCCCAGGGTCACCCTGCTGGAGGGTGTCAACGCGCGGCGTCTGACGCCGGAGGCCTTCCGGACGCTGGCGGGGGAGGAGCGGCCGGGTTTGTGCGTCATGGACGTTTCTTTCATCTCCCTCGTCAAGGTGCTCGGACCGGTTCGCGGGCTGCTGCCCGATGGCGGAGAGATGGTCGCGCTCGTCAAGCCGCAGTTTGAGGTGGGCAGGGGCCGCGTCGGCAAGGGGGGTATCGTCCGCGACCCCGCGCTTCACCGAGAGGTGCTCCTCCGCGTCTGGAGCGAGGCGCTGCGGATGGAAGCGTCCCCCCAGGCCATCGCCGAGAGCGCCGTTACGGGCGCCAAGGGCAACCGGGAGTTTTTTCTTTACCTGAAGCCCGGGGCGGACTCTCCGGAGGCGGAAAGCGCGGTGGAGGGCGCATTGGGCGGCGCGCCCGGGGGCTGAGCGCGCGTTATCGCCCCCCCGGCAAGGACGGGAACGACGCTCGTGACGTCCTTCCGCCCGCAGAAGGATACGTCGTCTCCAAGGCCCAGGGCGCACAGGTGTTTTCCCCACCAGCTGCGAAGGAGCATTTTCTCCAGGTCCCGTTCCGCGCCTTCGGCGAGGCGGAGGGCCGCGCGCGCGGCGTCTGAGAGAGCCAGGGGCGCCGCCTTCCCGGACAGGATGCGCAGCAGGACGCCCGCCGCCACGGCGTCTTCTTCGCAGTAGGCACCCTCGCGGCCGGCGCAGGCGATCAGGAGCGTTCGTCCCGGGTTCGCCCGCAGGAGGCGCCCCGCCCGCTTGGCCGCGGCGGTGATGTTCACGAAAGCGGCGGTGAAAACCTCCCCGCAGCCCTGGACGGCGGCCAGCGTTCCGGTTCCGTTGCTCGTGGAGAACGCCAGCATTTTCCCGCCGATTCGCTCGCTCGTGTATTCCAGCGGGGAGTTCCCCGCATCGAATCCCTCGATGGGTTTGCCGTCCTGCTCCCCGCCCAGGAGTATTTCCCCCGGCCCGTGCCGGTGCCGCAGCCCGCGGGCCAGCGCCCGCGCCGCTCCGGGAGATGCGCAGGGATATATGGCGGCGCATCCGTTTTCCAGGATGGCCGCGATGCTCGTGGTGGCTCGGAGCACGTCTATCACGACGCACACGACATTCCGCTCGCCCTCTCCGCGCACGCGGCGGGCGTCTGCGAGTCGCGCGGCGACTTCGGTGCGGGCGAAGGCGACGTCGCACCAGACGGCCTTGCTCACGCGGGGGACTCCCATACGATGTCCAGATAGAAAAAATCCGGACGAAGGGAGGACAGCAGAACCTCCGCCCGCCTTTGCCCCGCGCCCCGCTCCCTGGGGACGCGCACCCGCAGGAGGGTGTCCGGGTCCCGCATGTCGTCCACGGCCCGAAACCAGTCGTCCGCCGTCGTTCCATCGCCTGCCGCATAGGAGAGGGTGCGCATGGTGCGCGCGTTGACGGGCTGTCTCCGCACCCGGACGAGAGCGCCCCGCTCGTCCATCTCTCCCAAGACGATCGAGCGGACTCCCAGGTTGTGGTCGCTGAAGCGCATCCCCTCGGGCGAGCCGCTGTAGCACGCGGCGCCGCCGTCCCACCGGGCGACGTCCACGGGCTTGTGGTAATGGCCGATGGCCACATACCCGAACGGCAGGCGCCTGAGGTCATCGGCCCGGAAGGGATGTTCCCGGAACGCGGGATGCTCCCGGGCGAGGGCGGCTTCCGAGCCGTGCAGGAGGAGGATGGCCCTGTCGGTCAAGCGGAGTTCCCGCGTGAGAATTGCCTGCAGGGGCGGCCGGAATGCGTCGTTCATGTTCCAGGGGATTCCCGCGATGGTGAGGTCCAGCTCGGCGATGCGCTCCTGGTCCAGTCCGTTGCCCGGGTCGTTGCCGAACAGCCGAACGTGGTTGGCGATTTCGGGCCGGTTCCAGACGGATTCGGCGCCCATCGGGTCATGGTTGCCGGGAATGGCGAAGCAGCGCACCCCCTTTTTGGACAGGTGCGAGAGATTCTTCGAGACGATGGCCACATCGCGCGCATCCGGATGCGGGGTGTCGAACAGGTCGCCCGAGATGAGGAACGCCTGCGCACCCCATGCGAGCGCCTCGCGCACCGAGCGAAAAAACGCCATGCGCAAGTCGGCCCGGCGCGCCGCTGCCTTGGAAGCCGGGAGATAGTCGAAATCATGGCCGAGGTGGAAATCGCCGCAATGGGCGAACCGGAAGTTCATGGCGTCTCCCCAAATCGGAACGTCGGCGATTTTGCCATGGGCCGCCACCGTTGGCAAAAGCCGGGGGGGATCGGATCGGGGCGGCGCCTCCCGCGCCGTCTTGACACTGCGCGCCGCGCCCGCCAATGATGGAGGCGTCCAATCATTTTTGCGGGAGAGGTGGCGTGGCAAGAAAATCCAGGGTGAAATTCTCGAAAAAAGCCTTCTCCGAGGAGGACTTGAACCGGGCGGTTGGTGTCGCGGCTGGCCTCGAGGCGTCCTTCACGGTGCCCGCGCCGCCCGGTGCCCTGGCGCCGGCGCCCCTGCTGGATGAAATCCGGGAGATGGGAGCGGTCGGGACCGCCGGCGTGTTGGCCCATTTGTCCTCCACCAGCGCGGCCGGACGCATCCCCACCCTTCTTGCGCTGCGGGCGCTGGGCGATGCGTCCGTCGTTCCCAGATTGCTCTCCCTCATCCGGACGATGCGCTGGTCGACGCCGGGACTCGCCGCGCTGGTGGAGACCATCGAGGCGTTGGACGCCAGGGCGGAGCTGCCGGCTGGCCTCGGTGCGGAGAACCTGGGCAAGGCCCGCGACATTTCCGGCCGGCTGGGAGCGGGCGCGCCCCTCACGGGCGATTCCGCGCGCGTCGTCGTGTCCTTGTTGAAGAACTTGCCTCCTTTTTTGCAGGAGGTGACGCTGCGCGACGGCCTCGGCGGCATGGATGGCGTCTCCGCCGCGAACGCACTCGCCCTGGCGGAGGCGATGGCCGACGAGGGAGCGCCGCCGCCCGCGCATTTCATAGAAATTCTGGGGCGCATGGGCACGCGGGAAGCCGCGGTCGCCCTCCGGTCGCTCTCGGAGTCCGCCGGCGACAAGGAGACGTTGTCCCGCATTCGCAAGGCGATCTTTCGCCTGAAAAACCAGGGCGTTGAAATCGAAAAATCGCCCGATCCGCAGGCGCGCGCGGCCAGTCGAACCCACCAGCCCGATTATGTGCGCGCCGTGGCCAGCGCCGTGGACGGCCGCGGACAGATGCTCGTGTGGATCGCCCGCTCCCGGGTTCCGCGCGGAAGGTATCTCGTGCAGGCGCGCCTGCGTCGGGGACGGGGGATTGTGGAGCTCACCGACGCGGAGATGAGCGCCAGGGAGTTGCGCGGCGTATTCCAGCGGATTTCGGAGGTTCCCACCCTGGCGTCGCAGGAGGTGCCCGCCGGGTATGCCGTCTGGCTTCTGGAGCGGAGCCAGCGCGAAAACGAGGCGGGAGAAACGCCGCTTCCCCGCGGATTTACGCACGCGAAGCTCATGCTGGAGCCGCTGGCGGAATCCGCCGCGTTCCCCGCGGGGGGAGCGCACCCTGTGCGCGGGATGGTGGACCGCCTGGCCGAAGGCGAGGAGAGGATGGAGGTGCGGGCGCTGTTCTCCCATCGGCCCTTCTGGGGTTGGGCGATGGACGAGGAGCGCGTCGCGCCGTATTTTCGGGAATCCCTGCAGGCGATGGAAAGCCAGGTGGCGATGGATGAGAGACAGCAAAAAGAGCGCCTTCGCCAGATAGTGGAAAATGGCGCGAAGGAGATTTTCCGGGAGGAGGGATTGCGGGAGCGCATAGCGGGCCAGCTGGAGGATAACGCATATATTTTCCGCCAGGCGGGCGATGAGCCGATGGCCCGGGAGTGCGTGACGCTGGCGGACGAGGTGCGCGAGGATGCGGATGGGCGCGCACCGCTGCTCGTCGAGATGGTTCAGTATTCCGTCAGCGTGATGATGGAGCGCATGATCCGGCAAGCCCGGGAGTCCGCGGGCGGGGAAGGGGAGGCACGGCAGGAGGGCGCCGGGGACAGCGGCGCCCCGGGGAGTGCGGATGCGGAAGCCGCACCCCTCATCATCACGCCTTGAGGCGCATCTTCAGGGGGATTTCATGGAGTTCGGGTTTGACCACATGCACTACGTTTGCGCCGACGTGAAGGCGTTTGCCGATTATTTTCAGGACGTGTTCGATGCGAAAATCATCCGCTACGACGAGGACTTGAAGGGTGCGCCCAACGCGGCGATTCAAATCGGCCGTCTGGTGATATTCGCGCGCGGCCTCAGGCCGGGCGAGACGCCCGACGCCGTGGGGCCAGATCTTGTCCAGGGCCTGGATCACTTCGGGTTTGGCGTCGCCGACGTGGAGGCCGCCGTGGAATGGCTCCGGGGCAAGGGCGCGCAGATCATGGTGGAGCCCGTGCGCCGCGGCGTTGGCGGGCGCATGATCGCCTATGTCAGGGGGCCTGGAAACATTCGCATCGAGTTGTGCGAGAATCCATCGGCGCATTAGCAGCGCCTTCGTCTCCCCGCGCGTCCGGCGGGAGAGTGGGGAGGCGCAGGCGCGCGGTTTCTCTCTGGCGCAGGGTGCGCCGCCGCGCACATATCGACAACCCGTTTTCCGGGGGAGGATGAAACCGATGGTCGATTTTCAGCTCACGTCGCGGCAGACGGAACTCCAGGACATCGCGAAAAGATACGCCACCGAGGTGATGATACCCGCCGCGGAGGTCGCGGACCGCATCCAGGACCCGGAGGAATCCTTCAACTGGGAGGTCATCCGGGAGGGCTCCCGGCGGGGCCTCCGGACGCTTACCGTCCCGAAGGAATTCGGCGGCGAGGGGGCCGACGTGCTCTCGTGCGCCATCGTGGGAGAGGCCCTCGCGTACGGGGATTTGGGACTCGCCGTCGCCTATGATCAGACGTGGAAGATCATGACGTCGATCGTCAACATGGCGAATGAGGAGCAGCGCGGGCGCTGGCTTCCGAAACTGATGGACGACGATGCGTGCCTGCTGGCGACGGCCTGGACGGAGCCGACCGCCGGCAGCGACAACATATGGCCCAATCCGAATCCCGGCGCGGGAATGCAGGCGTATGCGCAGAAGAAGGGCGACCGCTGGGTGCTCAACGGCACGAAGCGCTACATCTCGAACGGCGGGCTCGCCAAAATCTATCAAATCGTCGCCCGCACGGACAAGGACGATCCGCTGTCGAGGGGCCTCACCGCTTTTTTGATGCCCTCGGACGCGAAGGGTTTTGCGGTCACCGAGGTGTGGGACAAGCTGGGCCAGCGGTGCGTGCAAAACGGCACCCTGGAGTTTCATGATGTGGAAATTCCCGAGGAGGATCAGATCGGGGAGGTGGGCCAGGCCCTGCCGGCGCTCGCCAACCTGCTGATAAAGCATGGCAGCAACATTCAGGCGGGCGCCACCGTCTTGGGCGTCGCGCAGCGGGCGTATGATCTGTCCCTGCAGTACGCCCACGCGAGAATCCAGGGCAGCGCGCCTTTGTTCGCCCACCAGATTCAGCAAGTGCGGCTCGCGCGCATGGCGATGAAGATCGAGGCGTCCCGCTCCTATCTGTGGCGCACGGCGTGGAGCACCCAGCTCGACGAGATGGACAGGAAAAACGCGATGCTGAGCAAGGTGTTCGCCTCCGAGTCCGCCGTGCAGGTGTGCCAGGCGGCGATGGAGCTTTGGGGTGCGGCGGGGTATATGCGAAAAAATCCCATCGAGAAACTCATGCGCGACGCCCTGAGTTTCCTGCATTCGGACGGGACGAACGACGTGCTGTCGCTGAAGGCGGCGGGCTTTCTCGAGGACCCGCCCCAGGTGGACGACCTCGCGTACTCCCCCCGCGTGGCGGAGGCGGCGGCGGGCCGGTAGGGGGCTGGGCGCGGGCGTTCGGGCGTTGTCCGGAGAGGGGGGCGTCTCGGCCTCCCCCCGGGGAGGGCTAGTTCCGGAAAGCGGTGATCAGCACTCCGCCGATGACGACGCAGATGGTGGCCAGCACGGTCTTGTAGTTGATCGTTTCGAGTTTCCCCAGGAAAAAATAGCTGAGAATCAGCACCCAGATCGGCGCGATTCGGCTCAGTGGCAGGACGGTGGATACGCTGGAGAGGGTAAAAGCCGTCCAGAGCATGTAGGAGCTGCAAACGCCGATGAGGCCCGCGCCTCCCACCCAGATGAGGCCAGCTCTGTCCCCGCAGATGTCTTTTTGCCCGGGCAGGATGGGCTTTGCGGCCAGAAGAAGGCAGTTGGCCGTGGTGAAGGAGACGGCCATGCCGACGGCGGGCGTCAACTGATGCGTATAGGCGAGTTTGGCGAAGATGGGCGCCGCCGCATAGGCGAGCGATGCGATGAGCGGAAATATCAGCGCCCCCTGAAACCAGCTTCTGAAAGATTGCGACCTGTCGTCCTGTATGCCGAGGATGGATACGCCGACGACGATGCCGAGGGTGCCGAACAGGACGACGGGCGTCGGCGCCTCGCCCAGGAACAGGACGGCGAAGAGGGTTCCCCAGATGGGGGCCGCAGACGAGATGGGCACGGTGCGGCTGAGGCCGATGCGGGAGACGGCTATCAGGTAGCAATATCTTCCGATCGTGGGGCCCGTGGCGCCCACGGCGGCATACCAGAGGATCGTCGCAGGCCTGGACGTGAGGAGGGTGCCTTTCATGAGGGAGATGACGAGCCCCCCCACGCTGACGATTCCGTTGACGATCAGGGCGGTGGCCAGGGGGGATACGCTCCGGATGCCTTGCCGGAGAAAGGTTTGCGCCACGGAGAACGTGATGGAGGACGCGATGGCCAGCAGCTCCCCGGGGCCGATCAGCTGAATCCAGTTCATGATTTTCCGGGTTTCGCAGAGGCGGCGTCGCGTCTCGCATCGCGGTAGTAGCGGCACATGCGCCGCATGTCGCAATCCGCGCATCGGGGGTTGCGGGCGGTGCAGATGGTTCTGCCGAAGCGCAGCATGTTCATGTGCAGTTCATGGGCGCGCCCCCTCGGGATGAGCGGCGCGAGCTCGGCGTGCGATTTCTCGGGCGTGGTTTTCTCCCCGATGACGCCCAGGCGCGTCATGATGCGGTGGATGTGGACGTCGACGGCGAACAGGTCCCGGCCCGACGCCAGCATCAGGGTGACATACGCGGTCTTGACGCCGATGCCCTTGTGCCGGGTGAGATACCGCACGGCGAAATCATCCGGCTCCTCATGCAGGAACTCCAGGGAGAGCTGTTCGCGATCCGCGCGAAGCCACCGGAGGAAATCCCGGATGCGCCCGGCCTTCTGGTTTCCCAGACCAGCGGAGCGAACCGCTTGGGCGAGGGCCGTCCGGGGGGCGTCGGCGATTTCATCCCAGCCGGAAAACGTTTTTTTCAGGGAGCGGAACGCCATGTCGCGATTGTGGTCGGTCGTGCTTTGCGAGAGGAGGGTTTCCACCAGGGCGTCGAGCAGGTCGCGCCGCATGACGCGCCCCGGCTTGCCGAAGCGGGAGAGGAGCCTGTCCGCCAGTGCCCGGATTTTTCGCTTTTTGGCGGCGGCCGTCGCGTTCATGATTCCGTTTCCCGGGCGCGATGCGGCTTTTTTCGGCACAGGCGCCCTCTGCGGATTCCGCGCGGGCGAGGATAGGCGCCCATGATATGGGACGCGCGCGGCCCGCAACATGAAAAATCATAAAAATTGCAGGATGTCGTCCAGTTTCTCCAGGTATTTGTCCGGGCGCCATTTTTGTATCTCATCGGGCTGCGCATATTTCCCCCGGACGATCCATACCGGGATGGATGCGTTTCTGGCGGCCCGTATGTCCGTCGTCGTATCCCCGATCATGAGCGCCTCCTCGGGCGGCACGCCCAGCGATTCGAGGGCGGCGAACAGCATCTCGGGGTCCGGCTTCGGCGCGTATCCCTGGCGGTGCCCCAGCACCGTCTCGATATAGGGAAGAAGCCCGACGTGCGCCAGCTGCCGCTCGCAGAAGAACCATGTCTTGTTCGATACGCAAGCCATCAGGATGCCCCGGCCCGCGAGGGCTTCGAGCGTTTTCCGCGCCCCCGGAACGGCGCGGGTGCCCGCGATGTTATGCGCCTCGTAATGGGAGCGGTAGAGGCGCACCGCCTCGCCGGCCGCATCCTCTCCCCAGAGTTCGGCGAATCTCTCCTCGATCGTGGGGCCGATGGATGCGAGAATTTCCGCGTCCGACACATCGGGCACGCCGAGGTCGCGGCAGGTGAGGCGCATGCACTTCGCGATTCCCTCGTAGCTGTCGACAAGCGTGCCGTCGTGGTCTAAAAGAAGCGCGCGTATGGCCACGAGCGAACACTCCCCGTCCCGGCATGGATGGTCGTGGTATGATTCATGCGCGAAGGAAAACGGGCAAACCATACCACCGTGGGTGCGTTGATGAAACAGGACGCGCGTTTCCAGGCCTCCCCCGACCGGGCGGGTCCGCCGCCCTCCCCCGAACCTGTCCCGCTGGTTGGCATGGACGAGGCGCAGCTCGTCTCGTTGTGCGAGCGGATGGGCGAGGCCGCATACAGGGGGCGGCAAATCTTCTCCTGGCTGTATGCCCGCGGCGTGCGGGAATTCTCGCGGATGACGAACGTCCCCCGGGATTTCCGGGCGAAGCTGGAGCGCGCGGCCCGCATAGAGGCACTCGAGCTGGAGCGGGAGGCCAGGAGCGTGGACGGGACGGAAAAATATGTGTGGCGCCTGGGCGACGGCGCGCGCGTGGAGAGCGTCAGGATACCGATGCGGAGCGTCCGCGGCGCGACGCGGTGGGCGCTTTGCGTCTCCACCCAGGTGGGGTGCGCGATGGGGTGCGCGTTTTGCCTCACGGCGAAGATGGGTTTTGTCCGCCACCTGACGGCGGGCGAGATCGTCGGCCAGTTTCTCGCCGCGAGGAGACGCCTGCCGGAAGGGGAGCGTTTTCATAACGTCGTGTTCATGGGCATGGGGGAGCCGCTCGATAATTTCGACGCCACCGTCGCCGCCGTGAAAATCCTCACCCACCCGGACGCGGGCGCCGTCAGCCCCAGAAGGCTCACCGTCTCCACGGTGGGGGTCGTCTCCAGGCTCCGGGATTTCGTGGCCGCCGCCCCGGGCGTGGGGTTGGCCGTGTCGCTTCACGCGGCGGATGACGAGACCAGGGGCGCGTTGGTGCCCGTCAACCGGAAATGGAGCCTGCAAGCACTCGTCGATGAATGCCGCAAACTGCCCATCCCCGAACGGCGGCGCATCACTTTTGAATATGTCATGCTCCGGGGCGTGAACGATTCCGGCCAGAATGCCAGGGGACTCGCGCGGCTGTTGCGCGGCCTGAGGTGCAAGGTGAACCTGATTCCGTGGAATCCGTTTCCGGGGGCACCCTACGGGCGGCCGGACGACGGGCGAATCGAGGAGTTTCGTCAGACGTTGCGGGCCGCGGGCGTCCTCGCCACCATCCGCATCAGCAAGGGCGGGGGACATCCTCGCGGCGTGCGGACAACTGGCGGATCCGCGCCGCATCGCACCGGGGGACGGCGCTTCGCGATCCGCCTCGCGATAGGCGATTCCCCGGGTCGCGGGGCGTGCTGTATCTTGATATACCATTTCCCAGATGGCGGGATTGCTCAGGTGGCGGGGAAAACGCTGAAGCCGCCGCCGCGGGCCGTTCGGTCGGGGCGCGCGGCGCGAGGACTGGGGGGAGCATGGCGGACAAGGACCCCGGCTCGGAGGGCGCACTCGAGGAGCTCTCCGGCGCAATTTCTTCGATTCTCCAGCAGCAGCGCGAGCTGGCGAAGAAGATGGGCGCGCTCGAGGCCCGCATCCGCCGCATCGAGGGAGGGGAGCCCCCCTCCGATTCCGCTCTTTCGGGGGAGAAGCAAAGACACAACGTCTATGACTATCGCGTGCTGTTCAACGCCCGCACCTACGCGATCCAGGACATCGCGGGCAGAGAGGCGCGCATGGAGGGCGTCCGGCGCTGCCTGGCCCTGCGAAAACTCTCCCGGATACGGACGCGCTACCATACGGGCAGCGGAGCGCGGGAGGCGGCGTATTCCTATCGGGTGATCGAGGAGGCCCAGAGCCGCGCGCCCGATTGGACGCCCCTGGAGTATCGCATCTCCGAGGGCGCCGGAGCGGATTTTTCCGCATCCCTCCCGCTGCCGGAGGCGATCCGCAACGGGGAGGTTTTCGAGGTGCGGCATGAGTTGGCCTTGCGGGACGTGTTCACCACGCGAAACGAATGGGTCACCCTCGTCGTGGAGTACCCCACCGAGGCGTTTCGGCTCGAGGTGCTGCTGCCCGCCGGCCGGAAAATCGTGGGCGCCCGGCGGGAGGAGTCGCAAGGGGCGTCCAACAGCTTCAACAAGCGCCGGATGTATCCCCGGATACTGAGCGGAACCGGCCAGATGTGCCTGGAGTGGGAAGAGAGACAGCCCGTCACCGGCCGGGCGTACACGCTGTTCTGGGACTGGTAGGGGTTTCCCCCCGCCGCAAGACTTCTCGACCCGATTTTGCTAGACTCCGCGCTTTCAGGCGCCCGGGGGGTGTTTCGGGATTTCTCGCCTATCTTCGCTTGCCGGCTCGGAGGGAGAGGACGTCATCATGCTGGAACCGGATATTTTTGTGGTCGATCTGACGGAGAATTTTGGCGGAGCGGTGCTTGCGGACGGTCGGGTGCGGACGACGAGGGAGCAGCTGGAGCGGTGTGCCGCCAAGTTCGGGGCGGTCGTTTCGGTGAGTCATGCGAAAAACTTTGAGCTGGGCGTGCACGTCCCGACGATCACCGTGCGCCGCCTGGAGAAGAAGGGCAGGAAGACGGAGACCGAAATCCTGTTTTTCTCCTACGAAGACCAGGATGGCGACATCCTCACCGACCCGTCCGCCTGGGGGCGCGTGCCGACGCAGATATTCGGCTAGGCGGCGCGCGTGGCCCGGCCCGCACCCTCCGCGCATCCCTTCCGGGTGCGCCGTCCCTCGGGTCCGTCCATGTGCGCCCGAAGGGGTAGCGATGGAATCGTCGTGGAGCAGGGAGGACGTCGAAAAGATATTTCGGGATCGCTGGCGCGGGAATTTCAACGACGTCATGGGCTTTGAGGTTCTCGAGGCGCGCAGGGGATTCGCCCGGGTCGGCCTGCCGGTTCGCCCCGCTCTTTTTCAGCCCCACGGAGTGGTGCACGGCGGTGCGCTGGCGGCGTTGGCGGATACCGCCGGGGGCGTGGGCAGCTACGTGAGCTACCCCATCGGCACGGAAGTGATGACGGTGGAGATGAAGGTCAATTTCCTGCGGCCCGCCTCGCAGGGCGTCCTCGTCGGCGAGGCGAAGGCACTGCACCTCGGCCGGAAAACCTCGGTGTGGGAGATTCGGGTTCTGGGCGAGGAGGAGAAGCTGGCCTGCTTCGCCTCCGCCACCTACATGGTCGTGAAAAACGCATGAGAGGCGTTTTCCCGCGCACCCGCCCGGAATCGCTCTCCTCCTCTCCGCGCGTTTGTGGTATCATGCCGCCAGAGCAAGTCGTTTTTCCGCCATTCCATACGATTCAGCCGGGCATAGTTTCGAGCTTCGGGCATAGCTTTTTGCCGGAATCGCCCCCGGGAGCGGTTCTGAACGCAGGGAGCGTTTGACGGGGCGGAGCCGGGCCTTCCGTGATATTACGCGGGCGGCGGGACTCCTGCCTGAATGAGGGGAACGATGAACAACACCTTTGGCGCCCGCTCCTCCCTCGAGGTGGGCGGGAAAACCCATGAGATGTACCGGATTCGCGCCCTGGAAGGCAAGGGCGACGTCGACAGGCTCCCCTTCGCCATGAAGGTTTTGCTGGAGAATCTCCTGCGAAACGAGGACGGGCGCTCCGTGCGCCCCGCCGACGTCGAGGCGCTCGCCTCCTGGGATGCGAAGAACAACCCGGCCAAAGAGATCGGCTTCATGCCGAGCCGCGTTCTGCTGCAGGATTTTACGGGCGTTCCCGTCGTGGTGGACCTCGCCGCCATGCGCGACGCCATGAAGGCGCTGGGCGGCGACCCGGACCTCATCAACCCCCTGCAGCCTGTGGACCTGGTCATCGATCATTCCGTTCAGGTGGATGAGTTCGGCACGAGGACGGCCCTGGAGAACAACGCGCAGCTGGAATACGACAGGAATACCGAGCGCTACGCCTTTCTCCGCTGGGCACAGGGCGCGTTTCGCAACTTTCGGGCGGTGCCGCCGGATACCGGCATCGTCCACCAGGTGAACCTGGAGTTCCTCTCCCCGGTGGTGGGGACGGACGAGAGGGGGGGCGTCACGCGCGCCTTCCCCGACACCGTCGTGGGCACGGACTCCCACACCACGATGATCAACGGCATGGGCGTGCTGGGCTGGGGCGTCGGCGGAATCGAGGCCGAGGCCGCCATGCTGGGCCAGCCGTACTCGATGCTCATCCCGGACGTGATCGGCTTTCGGCTCTCCGGGGTTCTGATCGAGGGCGCCACGGCCACGGACCTCGTCCTGGCGGTCGTCCAGATGCTCCGGGAGAAGGGCGTGGTCGGCAAGTTCGTGGAGTTCTACGGCCCGGGCCTGGACCACCTGCCCCTGGCCGATCGCGCGACGATCGCCAACATGGCGCCCGAGTACGGCGCCACCTGCGGCATCTTCCCCATCGACGATGAAACGCTGAAATATATGCAACTCACGGGCAGGCCGGCGGAGCGAATCGCGCTCGTGGAGGCCTACGCCAGGGCGCAGGGCATGTTCCGGGAGGCGGATTCCCCCGAGGCGACCTATACCGACACGCTGGAGCTCGACCTGGGGGACGTCGTTCCGAGCATCTCCGGCCCCAAGCGCCCGCAGGATCGCATCGCGTTGACCGACGCCAAGGCCGCCTTCGAGCGGGAGCTCGACAAAATGCTGGGCGAGCTGGGAGGCGCGGACGGCGCGACGGCCGTGGCGCCCGCCGCTGCGGTCACGGTGCGAGAGGGCGCCAGAACCTACGAGATGACGCATGGCGCCGTCGTCATCGCCGCCATCACGAGCTGCACCAACACGTCGAACCCGTCCGTGATGCTGGGCGCGGGCCTGGTGGCGAAGAAGGCGGCGGAGCGGGGGCTGCAGGTGAAGCCCTGGGTGAAGACGTCGCTGGCGCCGGGCTCCATGGTGGTGACGGAGTACCTGCGGAGTGCGGGACTCATCCCCTATCTCGAGCGACTGGGCTTTCACAACGTGGGATATGGCTGCACCACGTGCATCGGAAACTCCGGCCCCCTGCCCGCGCACATCTCGAAGGCGGGTGGCCGAGGGCGACCTCGTCGCCTGCTCGGTGCTCTCGGGCAACCGGAATTTCGAGGGCCGCGTGCACGCCGAGGTGCGCATGAACTTTCTGGCCTCCCCGCCCCTGGTGGTCGCCTACGCCATCGCCGGCCGGATGGACCTGGACATCGCGACGGAGGCACTGGGCGAGGATGCGGACGGCAATCCCGTCTACCTCCGGGATATCTGGCCCACCCGGCGCGAGCTCCAGGATACCGTCATGAACCACGTGAAGGCGGACATGTTCGAGAAGAGCTATGGCGATGTTTTCCGGGGCGACCTGCGCTGGCAGGGCATCCCGACGCCGGAGGGCAGCCTCTTCGCGTGGGACGACATGTCCACCTACATCCGGAAGGCGCCCTATTTTGAGGGGATGCAGCCGGTGCCCGCGCCCGTTGAGGACATCCGGGGGGCGCGCTGCCTGGCGCTTCTGGGCGATTCGGTGACGACGGATCACATCTCGCCGGCCGGTGCCATCAAGCGCGACAGCCCGGGCGGCCAGTTTCTGGTGATGAACGACGTTCTGCCCAATGATTTCAACAGCTACGGCTCCCGGCGCGGGAACCATGAGGTGATGATGCGCGGCACGTTCTCCAACGTGCGGCTGAGGAACCGGGTGGCCCCGGGCACCGAGGGCGGCTTCACCACCCATTTCCCGACGAACAGGGTCATGCCCATTTACGATGCGGCGATGGAGTATCGGGAGGCGGGCGTCCCCCTCGTCGTTCTGGGCGGCAAGGAATACGGCACGGGCTCCTCGCGCGACTGGGCCGCCAAGGGGTCGAGCCTGCTGGGAATCAAGGCGGTCATCGCCGAGAGCTTCGAGCGCATCCACCGCTCGAACCTGGTCGGCATGGGCGTGCTACCGCTTCAGTTCCAGCCGGGCGACACCGCCGGGAGCCTGGGGCTCACGGGCCGGGAGGTGTTCGACATCGACGGCCTGGCACAGGGCGAGGCCAGGAAGGTGCGGGTCACCGCCGCACCGGAGGGGAGCGGCGGCGGCGAACCCGTCGCATTCGACGCCATCGTCCGCATCGACACGCCCAACGAGGTGGCCTACTACCAGCACGGCGGCATCCTGCAGTATGTGCTCCGACAGCTTTTGAAGAGGGAGGAGGGGGAGTGATGCGGGCTTCCTCATTCGGTCCGGCGGCGAGAAAAAACGATATGGCCCGCACCGAACCGACGGCGTGGGCGAACGGAAGGCAAGGACCGAATGCGTGAGGTAGGCACCAGAAAGCTCTATTATGGCGACAATCTTCCGATCATGCGAAAGATGGAAGACGGGCAATTCGATTTAATTTACCTCGACCCCCCGTTCAATTCCAAGCGCGCATACAACATCATCTATCCCGATGATCAGGGCCAGGTACTGGCTTTTGACGATACGTGGTCCTGGACGCCTGAATGCGACGATCATTTGCGAGAGATGAAGCATTTCGGTGCGCGGAGCATATTGAACGCGCTGTTGAGCGCATTGGGCAAAGTGGAGATATGCGCCTATCTGGTGAATATGGCCGTCAGGTTGGTGGAGATGCGCCGCATATTGAAGCCGACCGGCTCTCTCTATCTCCATTGCGATGATACGGCCAGCCATTATCTCAAAGTCGTCATGGATGCAGTATTCGGGGCGGAGAATTTCACAAACGATATCGCCTGGAAACGCGCTACATCCCATAACAATCCGAATCGATTTGGCCGCATACTCGACAGCATCTTGTTTTATCGTAACGGGAAGGACGCTTATTGGAACGGCTGGGCCATAGCGGTTCCCAAAACGGAGGAGCAATTGCGGCGGGCGTATCCTTCTCAAGACAAACACGGGCGGTACCGGTCCGCTGATTTGACGGGCCCGGGGGGGGGGGGGGGGGGGGCGAAAGGCAGCCCGAGCACCACGCCCTGGAAGCATTATGACGTTCATGCCATGGGAAGAGGTTGGTCTGTGCCGAAAACGGGTGATTACGCGGAATATATCGCTCGCGAGTTCATCCCCGGCTATTTGGACATCGCAGGCATCCATGAAAGGCTGGATGCTCTCGATAAGGCCGGGTTGATCCATCATCCGAGAAAAGGCAAATGGCCGGGATTGAAGCGCTATGCGAAGGCGGACAAGGGAAATCCCCCGCAAAATCTCATTTTGGAGCCTACCGGGTTCACGAACTACAGCACGCATAACAAGGAATATCTCGGATATCCCACACAAAAGCCCGTGAAACTGCTGGAAAAAATCATTCGCGCGTCATGCCCGCCCGGCGGGCTCGTGCTTGATCCGTTCTGCGGCTGCGGAACGACAATGGCGGCGGCTGAAAGGTTAAGGCGGAATTGACGGGCGCATTCTCCTGAGAGGCGATAATGTCGCCATTTGCTCTGTCAAAAGCGGGCGCGTGAACGTAGAGCACGTCCGGTCGTTGAAGGGATTGTTGAATGACGCAAATCCGGTGGGCGTGTTTATCACAAGAAACGAACCGACTGGCGCCATGATGAAATTTGCAAGGGGAAGCGGCGTTTTTACACTCCCGCCCACGATGTCGCTGCTCTCCGGGTCTTTCCCCAAAATTCAGATACTGACGCTGGAGCGGATACTGAAAGGCGAGCGCCCGGACCTGCCCTATCTGGTCTGAACGGCGAACGCCCTCGCCCGAGCTAGGAAAGAGAGCGTCCGCAAAAGGTCGCCCGCGTCAACCCCCCGGGCCCGTCATCTTCTCCGGCTTGACGGCCGCGTCGAACTCCTCCTCGGTGAGCAGATCGAGCGCGACTGCGGCGTCGCGCAGGGTGCCGCCGTCTGCGAACGCCTTTTTCGCCACCCTGGCGGCGTTGTCGTAGCCGATGACGGGGTTCAGCGCCGTCACCAGCATGAGCGAGTTGCGCAGGTAGGCGTCTATCGCGGGCCGGTTCGGTTCGATGCCGACGGCGCAGTGGGCGTTGAAGGAGTCGCAGGCGTCGGCCAGCAGTCGCACCGAGTTCAGCAGGTTGAAGATCATGAGGGGCTTGAAGACGTTGAGCTCGAAATGCCCCGTCGCCCCGCCGATGTTCACGGCCACGTCGTTGCCCATCACCTGGGCGCAGACCATGGTCATCGCCTCGCTCTGGGTGGGGTTGACCTTGCCGGGCATGATGGAGCTTCCCGGCTCGTTCTCGGGGATACGCAGCTCGCCCACCCCGCATCTCGGCCCCGAGGCCAGCATCCGTATGTCGTTGGCGATCTTCATCAGCGCGGCGGCCAGGGTCTTCATGGCCCCGCTCGCGAAGACGACCGCGTCGTGTGCGGCGAGTGCCTCGAACTTGTTGGGCGCGGACCGGAAGGGGAGGTTCGTCATCGCGGCGATTCTGGCGGCCGCCCGCTCCGCGAACTCGGGGTGCGTGTTGAGTCCGGTGCCCACGGCCGTTCCGCCGAGTGCCAGCTCGTAGATGCCGTCGAGTGCCGTCCCGACGCGCCCCAGCCCGTTTTCGAGCTGCTGTGCGTAGCCGGAGAACTCCTGTCCGAGGGTGAGGGGGACGGCGTCCATCAGATGGGTGCGCCCGATTTTGATGATCTCCCCGAAGGCGTCCGCCTTCGCCGCGAGCGTCCGCCGGAGCCCGTCAACCGCGGGGATCAGCCTGCCGGTGATTTGGGCTGCGGCTGCGATGTGCATCGCCGTCGGGAACGTGTCGTTGGAGGACTGGGCCTTGTTCACGTCGTCGTTCGGGTGGATCGGGGACTTGGAGCCCATCCGCCCGCCCGCCAGCTCTATCGCGCGGTTGGCTATCACCTCGTTGGCGTTCATGTTCGTCTGCGTTCCGCTTCCGGTCTGCCAGACCGCCAGCGGGAAGTGCGCGTCGAGCCCGCCCGCGATGACCTCGTCCGCCGCCCGGGCGATGAGGGCCGCCTTGCGGGAATCGAGGATTCCCAGCTCCTCGTTGGTGAGGGCGGCGGCCTTCTTGAGAACCCCCAGGGCGCGGATGATCTCGCGGGGGAAGCGGTCTTCCCCGATCCGGAAGTGAACGAGGGAGCGGGCGGTCTGCGCGCCATAGTATCTGTCTGCTGGAACCTCGATCTCCCCCATGCTGTCCGTTTCGATGCGATGCCCCATGCTCCCTCCTGCGATGCGCTTCTGAGGATGGGTGGATTCTCCTCCGTCGGGCGTGGCCCCCGGCTCGCGCCCCGGGCCGTGCCCGCGCCACGGGCTGTGCCCGCGCCACGGCCCGTGCCCGTGTCACCACCGCAGGACGATGCGTCCCACCGGGTCTCCCGCGCGAAGCGCCGCGAGCGCCTCGTTCGCCTCCGGCATCGGCGCCTCCTCGGTGATGACGGCGCGCACGCGGCCGTCGTTCACCAGGCTCGCGGCGTCGGCCACGTCGCGGACCGTGTGGTTGTGCGAGGCGATGATCTGAATCCACTTGTAGACGAGATGCGCGGGGTCTATCTCCACCTTCTGCCCAAACGTGTAGCCGAGGATGACGAGGCGGCCGCCGGGGCGCAGCAGCTGGAGGCACTGCTGAATCACGGGCGGCACGGCGGCCCCGCCCACGATCTCGAGGGCGATGTCGGCGCCGAATCCGTCGGTGATCTCCAGCACGGCGTCCACCGGGTCGAGCCGCGCGGCGTGGATGGTCTCGAACGCGCCCAGCTCCCGGGCCTTCGCCAGCTTCTCCTCCTTCACGTCCACGGCGATGACGCCCACGCCCAGGTGCCGAAGGATTTGCAGCGCGTGCAGCCCCAGGCCGCCGACCCCGAATATGACGGCGCACTCGCCCAGCTCCGGCCGCGCCATGCGGATGGCGTGGAGCGGGGAGCCGAGCGTGCCGCCGATGAGGGAGGCGGCCTCGAGCGAGACGTTCTCGCCGATTTTGACGAGGCTCCTCTCGGAGACGGCGACGAGCTGGCCGAAGCCGCCGTCTATCTCTATCCCCAAGCGTCCGGGGGAGTTCCTGCACATCTCCTCGTGTCCCAGGCGGCACATGCGGCAGGCCCCGCAGGTCTGCTTGCTCACGACGACCACGCGGTCGCCCGGGGCGAAGGCGTCCACCTCGGCGCCGACCTCGAGGACGACGCCCGAGTTCTCGTGGCCGAGCATGAGGGGCCTGGGCGCCGTCTTGACGTGGCCGTCCACAATCTTGAGGTCGGTGGCGCACAGGCCGTTCGCCTTCGATTCCACCAGCACCTGGCGGGGGCCGATGCGCGGATCGGGCGCCTCCTCGTAGGCGAGCGGCTGGCCGAACTCCTTGAGGATCATGGCCTTCATGGGCGGTTTCCTCCATCGCGCGGTTTTTGGGAAGGGGGCGTCCTGTCCCGATTGTATCAGCCCCATCCCGGCCCGACCAGCCGCGCGCAGCGGCGGCTTCTGAGGGCGGGGCGGTTGTTCCGCAGGGGGGACGGCGCGGTTCGCAAAGCGCTCCCGCAAAGTTCCCGGTCGTTTTCCGATGCCCGCCCCTACATGCCGAGGCCGCCGTCGATTCTGAGGACGATGCCGGTCACGTAGCTGGCCTCGTCGGAGGCGAGAAACACGAAGCCGGCCGCCATCTCCTCCGGCTCCCCCCACCTGCCCAGGCAGATGCGCTCGAGGTATTTCGACTCGAAGCGTTCGTCGGTGCGTATCGTCTCCGTCATCGGGGTGATCGCCGCGGGCGACACGCAGTTGACGGTGATGTTGTGGCGTCCGAGTTCGCGCGCGGCGCTTTGCGTCGCGCCGACGATTCCCATCTTCGCGGCGGAGTAGTTGATCTGCCCGATGGTGCCGCGCAGGCCGGCACCCGAGGTGACGTTGATGATCCGCCCCTCCTTGCGGGGGATCATGCGCCTGGCCGCCGCCTGTATACCCGCCCAGGTGCCCTTGAGGTGCACGGCGATGACGGCGTCCCACTGCGCCTCCGTCATCTTGTGGAGCATCGCCGCCCGCACGATGCCCGCGTTGTTCACCATGACGCGGATGGGGCCGTGCGCCCTCTCGGACGCCTCGACCGCGCCCTCGACCTCCTCGGGGCTGGCCACGTCGGCCCGGTGGAACGCCGCCCGGCCGCCGGCCTCGCGAACGAGGCGCGCCGTCTCCTCGCCCCCCTCCTCGTTCGTGTCGACGACGAGGACGCTCGCCCCCTCCCGCGCGAACTGCCGGCACACCGCGCGGCCGATGCCCTGTGCCGCGCCGGTGACGAGGGCGCTCTTGCCTTGAAGTCTCATGGAATTCCTCTCTCCTCCCGTGGGTTCAGTTCAGTCCAGCCAGGCCTCGGCCGTCCCCGAGGTGACCGCGCGGCCGCCCGAGTTGACCGCCTCGACCTCGCACACGGCGTATGGGCGCCCCCCCGCGCGGGCGACCTCCGTGATGACGCCGCGGCAGGTGATGACCTCGCCGAGCCGCACCATGCCCTGAAAACGAACCTCCAGCCTTTTGCAGGCGCCCGCCCCGAAGGCGTTTTCCACCAGCTGCCCCAGAAACGCCATGGACAGCATCCCGTGGGCGATGACGCCGGCGAGGCCGCTCGCCCGCGCCGCCTCGTCGTCGAAATGAATCGGGTTGTAGTCCCCGCTGGCGCCCGCGTATTGCACGAGTTGCGTCCTCGACACGGGCGCCTTCACGAGTTCGGGGAGCGCCTCGCCCCTCTGGTGGCCCATCGCCGCTCCTTATGTCTGGAATCGCCGGAGAGAGACCCATCTCCCCCCGCCGACGCGGGCGCCGTCGCGCGCGTCCAGAAATTCGTATTCCCGCTCGATGAAGACGAGGTCGCCCGAGCGGCCCGTCTTCTCCGTGACGTCCACGATGGTGAAGGAGACGTCCAGCGCGTCGCCGGCGCGCAGGGGACGGCTGAACTCGTAGGCCTGGGATGCGTGCAGCCCCACGTCGCCGAAATCCGCCGGCAGGTCGGGGTAGGCGTCCCCGGGCCGGAAGGTCGTGGGAAACGTGGGCGGTGCGATGGCCTCGGGCCCCCGGTAGGCCGGGTTCGGGTCCCCGATGGCGTCGGCGAATTTCTCTATCGCGCCCCGCTCGACCCGGACGCGGTAGGGCCCGTGCCTTCTCCCCACCAGGGAGCGGATTTGCGGCGTGATTCTCCTGCTCATGCGCCCTCTCTCCCGGGTCCTCCGGGTTGCGTCCGTATCCGCACGTCGACGGCGCGGCAACCCTCCGGCGTGACGATGAGGGGGTTGACGTCCATCTCGGCGACCTCTTCGGCCAGCTCGAACGCCGCCTCGGATATTTTGGCCATTATATCGGATACGAGCGGGATGGGAACGGCCGGCCCGCCCCGAAACCCCTCGAAAACGGCGCGCCCGCGCAGGCCCGAGAGTGCCCTTTGCGCCTGCTGCGCGTCAAAGGGGGGCAGCAGGCGGACGGCGTCGCCGAGGGCTTCGGCGAACACCCCGCCGAGGCCCGCCGTGACGCAGGGGCCGAACGTCTCGTCGCGCGATATGCCGATGAGGAGTTCGACGCCGCCCTCGATCATCTCCTGCACGAGGAGGCGGGCGTCGCGCGCGAGGCCGAGCAGCTCCTCCGCCTCCGCCAGAATCCGCTCCGCCGCGCGCAGCCCCAGCCGCACGCCCCCGGCCTCCGTTTTGTGCGGGAGGTGCCCGGCCACGACCTTGAGCGCCACGGAGCGTTGCCATTTCTGCTGGGCCGCGAGCGCCTCTTCGGGCGTTTCCGCCAGGGTTTCGCGGGGTCTGGGCACCCCGTAGAGGTCCAGAATGCCGGCGCAGGCCTCGGGCGGCAGAAAGCCGTCGGCCGCGGGCGGATGGCGGCGGATGATCCGCCTGGCCGCCTCCGCGCGGGAGCGGTTCTGCGTCTGCCGGGAGAGGGACGGGATGGCCGCCCGGGCGCGCTGGAGGGACAGGAGCGCCGCGAGGCCGCGTATCGCCCGCGAATAATCGCGGAACACGGGCACGGACTGCTTTTTGAGCGCCTGGATGTGCCCCTGGGGGCCCGTGAGCCACGCGCAGGCGAGGGGGACTCCCGAGGACTCGAAGAGCGCCTTCATGTCCTGTGCGATTTCGTCGGCCATATGGTGGTAGACGCCCATGAGGAGGAGGACGGCGTCGACGCCCGCGTCTGCGGCCACCGCCTCGCCCGCCCTCTGGAGGGGGCGGCTCTCCGGCTGGCTGACCATCAGGGAGACGAGGTCGACCGGGTTGTCCGTCGGGGCGTAATCGGGGAGGATGGCCGCCAGCTTCGCCTGGGTGGCTTCTCCAAAAACGGGGAGGCGGAACCCCGCCGTCGTCGCGAGGTCGGCGGCGAGTGCGCCCAGCCCGCCCGAGAAGCTGATGACGCCCAGCCGGTTTCCCGCAATCGGGCGGGAGCGCGCGAGAAAATCCCCGATTTCCAGAAAATCGTCCATCGAGTCCAGCACCTGAATCCCGTATTGGGCGGCGAAGGCGGCGAATACGTCGTTCGAGGTCGTGATCGCGGCGGTGTGGCCCCGCGCGGCGCGGACGCCCTCCTCGGTTTTCCCGCCCCGGAGCAGGACGATGGGCTTTCCCGCCGCGAGGGCGCGCGCGGCGGCCCGCCGCAGGCGCGCGCCGTCCCGAACCGACTCCAGATACCCGCAAATGACGCGCGTATGCGGGTCGTCCAGGAAGTATTCGACGCATTCGGCAAAATCGACGTCCACCTCGTTGCCCAGGCTCACGAGGGCGCTGATGCCGGCGCCGCTCTCCTGAAAGCCCGTGAGCATGCACGCCCCCATGGCGCCGCTCTGGGTGACGATGGCCACCGCCCCCGGGATGAGCGGGTCGTCGTCCCGAATGGAGATCGTGAACGTGGCCATGAGCCTGGAGCGCACGTGCACCACGCCCATGCAGTTGGGGCCGAGCACCCGCATGCCGGAGGTTTTGCGGATGTCGAGAATCTTCCTCTGGAGCGCCATCCCCTCCGCGCCGGTCTCCCCGAAGCCCGAGGTGATGACCGCAGCGGCCCGCACCCCCCGCTCCGCGCATTGTGCCAGGGCGGGGATGACGTCGTCCCTCGGCGTGCAGACGAGGGCGAATTCGGGCGCGCGCGGCAGGGAGGCGACGTCCGGGTAGCACGGGAGCCCCGCGATTTCCGCGCGGCCGGGGTTGACGGGGTAGATGGGACCGGGAAACCCGTATTCCTTCGTCAGGCGCAGGGGGATGCCCCCGAGCCGGCGGAGGTTCGAGGACGCGCCCACGATGGCGAGCGATTCGGGGCGAAAGAGGCTGTCGAGGGACTCCCGGGGGGTGCGCACGGGGCGGGGCGGCTACGCGAGGCGTCCGCCGGCCGTGCCGAGCGTCACGACCACGCCGTCCTGGTTGATGAGCGCGACGTCGAAGAGGCAACGCGTCGCGCCGTCCTCCTCCCTTTTCTCCCGGAGCGTGGCGGCGAGGCGCAGCGCGTCGCCCGGGAATATGGGCTTCACGAAGGAGACCCCCAGCTCCCCGCCCGCGATGAAGCCCATCCCCAGATGGTCGGCCATGAGTTCGGCGATGAAGCAGACCGGGTGGCGGCCGGTCGCCACCGCCCCGGGCAGGCCCACCTTTCGGGCGACCTCGTCATCGGTGTGGATGTTCCGGGTGTCGATACCCCCGGTGACGTAGCGGTTGAATTTCCGGATGGCGTCGCGCCCCATCGCGTAGGATCGCTCCGGAAGCGCGTCTCCCACCCGCATCGCGCGGAGGTCGGGCGCGTCTTCAGTCATCCGCCCCGTGCCTCCTCGTGAGGCTCAAGACCGAGGTGTGCGTGGAGGTGAGGAGCAGTGCGCCCGCCTGGTTCGTGACGCGCAGCTCGCTCACGATCCACCCCTTCTCCCGCTTGACGTATAAGTTCTTTACCGCGACCTGCTGGCGCACGGTCTCCCCGACCCGCACGGGTCGATGAAACCGGTAGCCGAGCTGGGCGTGGATGGTGCCGAACCGGCTGTAGTTCTCGTCATAGATGGCGAGCAAGTCGTTGACGAATATCATCGGCGGGGCGATGGGCGCGTCCGCGGGGGAGGCGCCCCCGCCGCGCTCCCGCCGCGCGCCCACGGCGTCGCAGTGCGCATCCACCATCTCCTGCGTCACCGTGAGGGTGCGCTCGCCGATGATCATGCCCGCCTCGAGATTCTCCCAGACGAAGTCGGGCTTCTCAGGCATCGCTGGGGCTCCCTGCGCGGACGGGGGAGCGGCTCCTGCCGACCCGCGCTCCGCAAAAACCGCAGCCCGCAGCATGGCGCGGAACGGGTGCGGAGGGAGGGGGAGCGTCGCCCGCGGCATTTGTGCGCATGGCCTCGCGCGCCGGCACTAGGCGTCGCCCTCCTCTGGCGCGGGAAAGCGCTCGGGCCACTCCGCCACCATGTTTTCGAGAAAATTCTTGAGATCTTTCGGGTCCTGCCTGCGCCCGGCGGTGATGCCCGCGATCGTTTTCGGGGCGTCCAGCGGAATGCGCAGGGCGTCCTGAAAGCGGTTGCGCATGTTGAAGTAGGTGATGACCATGGTGAGCTCCACGAATTCGCGATCGTCGAAATGGCGTCGGACCTCCCCGAATACGTCGTCGCGCGTCCTGGCGGTGTTTTTCGTCACGTGCTCCGCCCAGAGGACGGCGGCTTTCTCCCGCGCGCTCATCGTATGGGAGTCCATATAGGCGTCCGAGCAGATTTCGAGCACCTCCTGCTCCGTGACCCCGGCGTCCCGACCGAGCGCCGTGTTGTGCCCGAGTCAGTATTCGCACCCGTTCAGGTGGCTCGTCTTGATGACGGCCATCTCCTTGATTTTGGTGGGCAGCACCGTGCCGAGCCCCTCGCGCATGAGCGTGACGGTGAGCGGCAGAATCACCTTGGCGACGTAGGGCTGGTAAGCCATGACGGCGAAGGAGTTCGCCACCCGGCCGAGCATCTTCTCCACGCCCCCGAAGAGCCTGGCGGCCTCTCCTTGCGCTTCCTCGACCGGGATGGGCTTCATGTAGCGCATCCGCATTCTCCCCTCATTCCGCCGGCGGCCAGATGCGCCTGCCGCGCGTGGGCGAGCCGGGCGCGTGGAGCAGGCGCTGGCAGACGCGGTAGGACCAGTCGTTCTCGCCGGCGATGAGCTTGTCCGCCCGCGGGAAGTGGGAGAGCACCTTCTCCAGGGAGGAGAACTCGTAGAAGATGCTGTGCTTCGCCCACCCGGCGGCGGAGACCAGCTTGCGCGCGCCCACGCAGCCGGGCATGTATTTCATCGCGGGCAGGCGATCTTGCGCGTACCAGGCGCTCAGGTCGAAATCGTCCTCGGGCGTGAAGCAGTTGAAGGTGCCCATCTGGAGCACCGGCGCCGGCACCCCGCCGATGGCGCGCGTCGCGGCGTCGGGGCCGTTCACCCGGTCCACCTCCGTGAGGATGCAGGTGCGCGCGCCGATTCTTTTGGCGAGCATCGCGCGCGTCTCGCCGGAGTGCGCCTCCAGGAGCTGGGCGGGGCTGGGATTCAGAAACGCCTCGGGCGTTGCGGCCCCGAAGAGGAGGAGAAACTCCGTACCGCCCGGAATCGAGGCGTCGTCCGTGTATGCGAGGTGGGCCTTTCGCTTGGAGTGGGGCGACTCCCTGTCGATGAGTTCGTAATGGGCCGCCCACATGTAGCCCGGGCGTTTGAGTGCGTCCTTGATGTGCGCGTTGTGCAGCCAGTCGTTGTATTCCGCCTCGCCCTCTTTCGGCAGGTCGTACCAGGTCGCCCAGATTCCCCTGTCCATGCTCCTCCTCCCTCCCAGGTGCGCGCTCCCGCGGCGGCGCGTCCCATCGAGGCGCGCGGCCGGGAGACTGTCCAGACGTCAGCCGGTGCTCCCGCGCTCCGCCATGACGGCGCGCAGGCACTTGATCCCCATCATCAGGGAGGGGCCGCCGGCGGGGAATATCAGGCATTGCACGGCCTCGAATATCTCATCCTCCGTCGCTCCCAGCTCCAGTGCCCGGCGCATGTGGTTTTTGACGTAGACCTCCACCTCGGTGCCCGGCAGGCGCACGCAAAGGGCGGTGATGACGATGAGCTCGCGCATCTTCTCGGAGAGTGCGCCCTCGCGCTTGATCACGTGGTTGTAGAGTGCGCTTTGCCGCGCGTGGTATTCCGGGTCCTTGCGGATGTAGAACTCCTGCTCGGGCAGCACCCAGCCGCGGTCGTCCACGATTTTTTCTATCAGCCTTTGGGCGTCGGCGTCATCCATGCGTCCTCTCCCCTTGCGGCCCCGCCGGCCGGAGGCGGCTTGGCGGCGGTGGCGGGAGTGAGAATCCAAAAATCCAGAAACCCAAACGAGGCCTGGGGACGTGTGTGGTGTGCCGCCAGGGACTCGAACCCTGGACCTACGGATTAAAAGTCCGTTGCTCTACCAGCTGAGCTAGCGGCACGCGAGAAAGAGGAATTTTGTACGACGGCCCGCCCCGGAAGTCAACCCTGGGCGGGGGAAACCGCGAAAGGCGGCGTACCACGCGGCCTCGGGCGGTCTCGCCGCTTGACGAAGGCGAAAGCGGCGTGTTCAATAGCACCCGCGTGGGGGTCGCGCGCAGGGGGCGCCCCTTTCTTCTCGCCGACGTAGCTCAGACAGGTAGAGCAGCTGATTCGTAATCAGCAGGTCACCGGTTCAAGTCCGGTCGTCGGCTCCATCCGGGCGCATCGCCCGCATCGTTTCCCCGGAGGCGTCCGCATGGGGCAGGAGAGGAGGGCGGGCGTCATCGGCCTGGGGCGCATGGGCAACCCGGTGGCGCGAAGGCTCATCGAGGCGAAAACGCCCCTGACGCTCTGGGACGTGTCCGAGGCGGCGCGCCGGCCGTTCGAGAAAATCGACGGCGTCTCGATCGCCGCGCCCGGGGAGATGGCGAAATCCTGTGCGGTCATCTTCTTCGTGGTGCCGTCGTCCGGGGAAATCGAGGCCTGTTTGCGGGGTGCGGAGGGAGTGCTGCGCAACGCGGGAGAGGGGCTGGTCATCTGCGACCTGACCACCTCGGACCCGGCGCGGACGAGGCGCTTGGCGGAGGCGGCCGCGCGCGCGCGCGTCGGGTATCTCGACGCGGGCATGAGCGGCGGGCCGGCCAGCATCCTGGAGGGGAAGCTGACCCTCATGGTCGGGGGAGACGCGGCGCTTCTCGAGCGGACGAAGCCGTTCCTCCGCCCCTTCGTGGAGAACACCTTTCACCTGGGGGCACAGGGTGCGGGCCACACCATGAAGCTGATCCACAACATGGTGCTTCACACCATGTTTCTGGCGACCTGCGAGGGGGCGCGCCTCGCCGAGCGGCTGGGGATGCGGGTGGAGGACATGATCGACGTCTGCAACGTCTCGACGGCCTACAGCTACGCGAGCCGCCATCGTTTTCCGAACAACATCCTCTCGGGCAAGTGGAACGGGATGGCGCGCGTCTATAATTTGCGCAAGGACGTGGGCATCGCCGTCGGGATGGGGCGGGAGTGCGGGGCGGACATTCCGTTGGCCGAGGACGCCCTCGCGTTTCTGGAGAAAGCCGTCGCGCGGGGGATGGTGGAGGAGGATATGTCCCTCCTCTACCGCGATTTCGATGAAATCCACAAGGGGTGCGCACCGGAATAGACGGAGGCGCGCAGACGTGCTGCAAGGAGGAGATTTGACGCGCCCCGATCCCTAAAATACAATGCGCCCTCTGGCGCATCCATGCGCACGGGGTAAACGGACTAGACGAAGGTCGTCCGGGACGTTCTGGCGGGTTCGCGAGACGCGAGAGAGAGGTTCGCGCGTTTGGTTTAAAGCGGAAAAAGAACAACGGCCCCCGGCGGCGCCTCGTCTTGCGCCGTCCATGTTCCGGGCGGTTCGGGAGCGTCGAGGGAGGCTGCGGCCTTGCAGGAGTCACAAAATTTCGTGTGAATGAACAGAACATTCCATTTCCATCAAGGAGAAAACAAAATGGCATTTGAACTTCCCGCTCTGGATTACGACTATGGAGCACTCGAGCCGCACATCGACGCGCGCACGATGGAGATTCACCACACGAAGCACCACAACACCTATCTCACGAACCTGAACAACGCGATCGCCGGCACCGACCTGGAGGGCCAGAGCATCGAGGAGATTCTCTCGAACCTCTCCCCGGAGCAGGGCGGCCTCAACTTCAACGGCGGCGGCTATGACAACCACTGCATTTTCTGGAAGAACATGAGCCCCGACGGCGGCGGCGAGCCGAGCGGCGATCTGGCGGCGGCCATCGGCGATTTCGCCGCCTTCCAGGCAGAGTTCTCCGGCAAGGCGGCGACTGTCCAGGGAAGCGGCTGGGCGTGGCTGTGCACGAAGCCGGGCTCCGGTTCCCTGGAGATCAAGCAGATGCCCAACCAGACGAGCGTGCGCACGGAGGGCTACGTCCCCCTTGTGGGCGTCGACGTCTGGGAGCACGCCTATTATCTGAACTACCAGAATCGCCGTCCCGACTACATCGCCGCCTGGTGGAACGTGGTGAACTGGGACGATGTCGCCGCGCGCTTCGCGGCCGCCAGCTAAGAAAACCATCCATAAAAAGGGAGGGCGCCCTCATGGGGCTGAGCGTAGGCGACGCCGCACCGGACTTTGAATTGCCGAGAACCCTCGCCGAGGGGGACACCGTGCGGCTGAGCGATTACCGCGGAAAGAAGAACGTCCTGCTGTGCTTCTATCCGTTCGATTTCTCCTCCGTGTGCAGCGAGCAGCTGCCGGCCTACCAGGCCGAGAGCGCCCGGTTCGACGATGCGGATTGCGAGGTCCTCGGCATCAGCGTGGACAGCCCGTTCGCACATGCGGCCTGGGCCGAGAAGTATGGCATCGAATTCCCCCTGCTGAGCGATTTCTTCGGCAAGGGAACCTGCGCGGCCTACGGATTGCTGAACGACAAGGGGTTCAGCAACCGCGCGGTGATTCTCGTCGACAAGCAGGGGAGCGTCGCCTACATGGAGGTGACGGCGGCCCCGCCCGAGAAGCCCGATGACGAGAAGCTCTTCGCGGCACTCGGGGCCTTGAGCTAGCCCGCTCCCGCGCGGTTCGTACCCCCCCCCCCTCGGAGCTGCGCCAGGGCGAAGGGGGGGCGGCCGGGAAGTTCCGGAGAGCTTGTTGTGGGGTTTGTGGGAGCTTGTTGGTTTGCCTGAGCCTTCTGTTCGGGCTTGCCGTTCTCGGGCGCGGGGCGAATTTTTTGCCCCGCGCCTGTTTTTTGTTGCGTCCATCGTTCGCGCCGCTCTGGCGGCGTCCGCAGAGGGTAGCGGATTGTCCAGGGTGATCGAGAGCATCTCCTCTGCCGACGTGAGCGTTTCGGTGGAGCTGTATCCGCCGAAGGGCCGGGAGGCGGTGGAGCGCGCGCTGCGGGAGGTGGCCGCGCTGCAGGCCGCGATGGACGTCGCCTTTACCTCGGTGACGTACGGGGCGGGCGGCTCCACCCGGGAGGGGACGCTCGAGCTGGTGCTGGCGCTCTCGAAGCGCTATCCCGGGCGGGTGGTGGCACATCTCACCTGCGTGGGTTCGCGCGAGTCGGACATATCGCGCCTGATGTCCGCCTATCGGCAAAACGGGATGCGCGACATCCTGGCGCTTCGGGGAGATATTCCGGAGGGCATGACGCGAGCGGAGGCCGCCGCCGGCGGGTTTCGATATGCGGTCGACCTCGTCCGGTGGCTGCGGAACCTGGGCGGGTTCTCCTCGATAGGCGTGGCCTGCTACCCCGAAGGCCATCCAGAAACGCCCGACAGGGCGAGGGAGATGGACCACTTCGTGCAAAAGGTGGATGCGGGGGCGGATTACGCCGCCTCCCAGTTCTTCTTCGAGCCGTGGATTTGGGAGCGCTTCCTGGAGGAGACGGCGGGGCGGGGCGTGCGGATAGACCTGGCCCCCGGCATCCTGCCCATACGAAATCTGACCCAGGCCCAGCGCTTCGCCCGCAAGTGCGGGGCGCGCGTTCCCCGGAGGGTCGTCGACGCACTCGCCCCTTATGAGAACGACCCGGCCGGCTTTCGGGAGGCGTCGGCGGACCTGGCGGCGGCCCAGATTCAGGAGCTGACGGCGATGGGCGTCCGGCATTTTCACATCTACGCCCTCAACCGCTCGGACATCCTCCTGCGGGTGGCCGAGAGGCTGGGCTGGGGGAGGTGAGATTTGCCGCGATGCGCGGGCGGAGGCCGGATGAGCCCGTCCGGCGGCCCGCGTGATTCTCCCGAAAATCACGAAAAATTCACCCGCGCGCAACATGCGCCCTCTCTTTTTCCCCTATAGTCCCCCCGATCGGGATGGCGTCGCTCCGTCGGCGGCGGCGGATGCCGAATCGCTCCCACATTCTTTCATGCATGGAGGACAGACTGCGATGGAACCGCTGGTTTCTACGGTCGGGACGATGCGGCGCGCCGGGGACGCGCTCGCGAGGAAATGGCTGGCGCCGGCTCTCGGGGCGTTGGCGATGTGGGGGTTGACGGCGGGAGCCGCTGCGGCGGCGGAGAAGCCTTTCGCGTTCGTGGCGCTCGGCGACATGCCTTACGGAAAGCCCGAGAAAGTCTATCCGCCGTTCCGCGCGCTGATCGGGCAGATAAACGCTCTCAAACCCGCCTTCACGATACATGTGGGCGACATCAAGTCCGGCTCGACCCCGTGTTCGGACGAGATGCTGCGCGCGCAGCGCGATTTCATGGATTCGTTCATCGCCCCGCTCATCTACACGCCGGGGGACAACGAGTGGACCGATTGTCACCGAAAGAAGGCGGGCCGCTTCGACCCGCTGGAGAGGCTGGCCTTTGTCCGGCGGACGTTCTTCGCCGCCGGCGCGCACTTCGCGCGGAAAGGCGCCGATGCGGCTTGAACGGCAGTCGGACGCCATGCAGGGGTTCGGCGATTACGTGGAGAACGCCCGCTTCGTCAAGGAGGGGGTGCATTTCCTGACGGCCCACGTCGTTGGATCGAACAACAACTTCGAGGTGCGGGCACCGCGCGCCGTCCGCGAGTTCTTCGCCCGAGATGCGGCGAACGTCGCCTGGCTCCAGGCGAGTTTCGACAAGGCCGCCGCCTCGGACGCCACAGCGATCGTGCTCGCGATCCACGCCGACATGTTCAGGGCGGCGTCTTTCGCGCCGAAAAAAGAGGCGTTCGCCCGCGCGTCCGGGTTCAGGCGGTTCGGCGAGGCGCTGATTCGCGGGGCGGCTGCGTTCCGCAGGCCGGTTCTGCTGATCTACGGCGACAGCCATATCTACCAGGTCATCCGCCCGTTCCGGCAAAAGGCGCCGAACGTCGTCGCCCTCCAGGTTTTCGGCGCGAAGCACATGCACGCCGTGCGGGTGATGGTGGATACGGAGACGTCAGGCGCCTTCGCCATCCGCCCGATCTGGAACGCGGCGCTGGCGAATTGAGAGAGGCCCGCCGGGACTCGTCTCCCCCTGCCGCCTCACTCACCAGAGCGCGCGGGTGAGGTCGCTCAGCGCGCGCTTCTGTCGGCCCTGGTCGTCGAAGTTCTCGGGGAGGAGCCAGTGGTCGTGGGCCTCCCGAACGGGCGGCCATTCCTCCTGCGTGATGGAGAACCAGGCGGTGTCGCGGTTGCGCCCCTTAACGATCATGTGGTTGAGAAAGGTGCCCTCGTAGCGGAAACCGAGGCGCAGCGCGGCGGCGCGGGACGCCGCGTTGTGCGCGTCGCATTTCCACTCCAGGCGGCGATAGCCGCCTGCGTCGAGGACGCGGCGCATCATCAGCGAGAGGACTTCGGTGACGCGGGCACCGCGCTGCCAGGCGCGGCCGAACCAGATGTGGCCGATTTCGGCGACCCCGGCGGCGGGGCGAATTTCCATGAAGCTGCCCATCCCGCCGAGGCGGCCGGTCGCCCGGTCGCGGTAGACCACGAAAACCGGATCCTTCGAGGCCGCGCAGTCGTCCAGCCAGGCCCGCACCCCCGCTTCGTCGGCGAAGGGACCGACGCTGAGGTAGTCCCAAATCCTGTCCGGCGTATCGCCCCCCCGTCGCGGCGGCGAGAATATCGGCGCAGTCGCGCTCCGGCTCGAGCGGCTCCACGGAAGTTCTCGCGCCGCGCAGAACGACGCCCTCGAAGCCCTCCCGGTGCCGCGGGGCGACTGGCTCGTCGCCGACCGGCCTGCGCCCGGCGGCGCTGGCCAACTCCCCCTCGGTGATCATGTCGACTCCTTTCATGGCGGCGCGGCCGCCGTCTGCCCTGCAGGGTCCGTCATGTCGGCGCGAAACGTCCGCCGAAAATCCCGGGACTATTCCAGGGGGGCGGGCAGGCCGGACTCCCCCATCAGGTATTCATCCACGGCGCGCGCGCAGGAGCGTCCGTCCGCAATCGCCCAGACCACCAGGGAGGCGCCCCGGGTCATGTCGCCCGCCACGAAGACGCCCAGCGCGCTGGTCATCCATCTCTCGTCGCGACGCACGGCGCCGCGTCCGGTGCGCTCGAGGGCCAGCGCGTCGAGCAGGGGATGGCAGTCGGGCCCCTGAAAGCCGATGGCGATGAGGACGAGGTCCGCGTCGATCTCCTCTGCGGAGCCCGGTATCTCGGAGAACACGGCTCCTCCGCTCTCGTCGCGGGTCTCGTTCACCCGCACGGTGTCGATTTTTCTGACGCGGCCGGATTCGCCGAGGAAGCGCCGGGTCTGAATCTGGAAGATGCGCTCGCCGCCCTCCTCATACATCGGCGCGGTGCGGAATATGTGCGCGTAGTTCGGCCAGGGGTCGCTCAGCGGGTCTCTTTTGTCCGGCGGACGCGGATGGTACTGGAACTGGCGGACGGACTTGGCCCCCTGCCTGTGCGCGGTGCCCACGCAATCCGCGCCCGTATCGCCTCCTCCGATGACGACCACGCGCTTGTCCTGTGCGGTGATGAACTCCGCATCCGGTATGTCCGCGCCCGCGAGCCTTCGGTTCTGCATGGTGAGATATTCCATGCCGAAGTGGATGCCCCCCATCTCGCGCCCCGGGATGCGCAAATCCCTGTGCATCAGCGCGCCCGCCGCCAGCACGATGGCGTCGAACTCCTCCTGCAGGTCGGACACGCTCGGGTTCACGCCGACGTTCGCGTTCACCCGGAACGCCACCCCCTCCTCCTCCATCTGCCGCGTGCGCCGGTCGATGTAGGTCTTGTCCATCTTGAAGTCCGGTATCCCGTAGCGCATGAGTCCGCCCAGCTTGTCGTCGCGCTCGAAGACGGTGACGAGGTGCCCCGCGTAGTTGAGCTGCTGGGCCGCCGCCAGGCCCGCCGGCCCCGATCCCACGACGGCGACCTTTTTGCCGGTGCGCGCCTCGGGCGGGGCCGCCTTGACCCACCCCTCGGCGAAGGCGTGCTCGATGATGGATTTTTCGATCTCCTTGATCGTCACCGGGGAGTCGTTTATCGTGAGGACGCAGGAGTCCTCGCAGGGCGCCGGGCAGAGCCAGCCGGTGAATTCCGGAAAATTGTTCGTCGCATGAAGCCGCTCGATGGCGTCTTTCCACAGGTCGCGATAGACGAGGTCGTTCCAGTCGGGAATCAGGTTCCCCAGCGGGCACCCCTGATGGCAAAAGGGAATGCCGCAGTCCATGCACCGCGCCCCCCTGGCGCCGGAGCGTCTCCTGTGGCGTGGGGAGATAGACCACGTCCCAGTCGTGGACGCGCTCCTCCACGGGCCGCGTCCTGGGCGCCTCCCTGCCGAATTCCACGAATCCCGTCGGCTTACCCATCCGCCCCCTCCATGACGGCCTCCTCCCACGAGACGCCTTTTTCCTTCGCCTCCTCGATGGCCGTGAGCGCGCGCCTGTAGTCCCGGGGCATCACCTTGACGAACCTGGGCTGGTGCGCGTCCCACGCGCCGAGAACCTCCTCCGCCCGCGCGCTGCCCGTGTGGTCGATGTGCTTCCGGATCATCCCCTTCACCTCCTCGACGTCGTCGGGCGCCCGCAGAGGCTCGACGTCCACCAGCTCCGTGTTGCAATGGCCGGCGAAGTCGCCCCCCTCGTCCAGAACGTAGGCGACGCCTCCCGACATTCCCGCGGCGAAGTTCCTGCCCGTTTTCCCCAGGATGACGACGCGGCCGCCCGTCATGTATTCGCATCCGTGGTCTCCCACGCCCTCCGCCACCGCGCGCGCGCCGCTGTTTCGGACGCAGAAGCGCTCGCCGGCGAGGCCGCGGAAATACGCCTCTCCCGACGTGGCGCCGAACAGCGCCACGTTTCCGATGATGATGTTCTCCTCCGGCGCGAAGCCGGCCTCCCTGGGGGGATAGGCGATCAGCTTGCCGCCCGAGAGTCCCTTGCCCATGTAGTCGTTGGCGTCGCCCTCCAGCGTCAAGGTCATGCCTTTCGGGACGAACGCGCCGAAGCTCTGGCCCGCCGAGCCGGTGAAGTGGACGCGGATGGTGTCCTCCGGCAGCCCCTCCGCCCCGTGCGCGCGCGTCACCTCCGAGCCCGTGATGGTGCCCACGGTTCTGTGAATGTTGCGGATGGGCAGCCGCAGGGAAACCGGCGTCTTGTTCTCTATCGCGTCCCTGCACCTGGGCAGCAGCTCCCGCATGTCGAGCGAGTGCTCGAGGCCGTGGTCCTGCGTCGTGATCTGCCGGGTCGCGGCGCCGGGGCCGGCGTCCGGCTTGTGGAGGATGGCGGAGAAGTCCAGCCCTCTCGCCTTCCAGTGATCCACCGCTTTCCTGGTGATGAGCCTGTCCACGCGCCCGATCATCTCCTCCATGCTGCGGAAGCCGAGCCCGGCCATGTATTCGCGCACCTCATCGGCGACGAAGCGGAAGAAATTCTCCACGAACTCGGGCTTTCCGGCGAATTTCTCCCGCAGCTTCGGGTCCTGGGACGCGATGCCGACGGGGCACGTGTTCAGGTGGCACACGCGCATCATGATGCATCCCATGACGACGAGCGGCGCCGTGGAAAACCCGAACTCATCGGCGCCGAGCAGGGCGCCCACGACGACGTCGCGGCCCGTTTTCATCTGCCCGTCCACCTGGAGCACAATCCTGTCCCGCAGCCTGTTCAGCACGAGCACCTGCTGCGTTTCCGCGAGACCCAGCTCCCACGGGGTGCCCGCGTGGAGGATGCTGGTGATGGGAGACGCGCCGGTCCCCCCGTCGTGCCCCGAGATGAGGACGGTGTCGGCGCGGGCCTTGGAGACGCCCGCCGCCACGGTGCCGACGCCCACCTCGGAGACGAGCTTCACGTGAACCCCCGCGCGCGGGTTCGCGTTTTTCAGGTCGTATATCAGCTGGGCCAGGTCTTCGATGGAATAGATGTCATGGTGGGGCGGCGGGGAGATGAGGCCGACCCCGGGGGTGGAGTGCCTTGTGCGGGCTATCCAGGGATACACCTTGTGGCCGGGGAGTTGTCCGCCCTCTCCGGGCTTGGCGCCTTGGGCCATCTTGATTTGCAGGTCGGTGCAGTTGACCAGGTAATCGCTCGTCACCCCGAAGCGCCCCGAGGCCACCTGGTGAATGGCGCTGCGCCGGAGGTCGCCGTTCGCATCGGGCGCATAGCGGCTGGCGTCCTCCCCGCCCTCGCCCGAGTTGGATTTCGCGCCCATCCGGTTGAGCGCCACGGCCAGCACTTCATGCGCCTCTGCGCTCAAGGCGCCGTAGGACATGCCCCCCGTGTTGAAGCGCTTCATGATCGCCTCGACCGGCTCCACCTCCTCCAGGGGGATGGCCCTCTCCGCCAGCCGGAAGTCGAGAAGACCCCGCAGCGTGGCCAAATGCTTGCTCTGGTTGTCCACCTTCTCCGTGTATTCCTTGAAAATTTCATACTGGCCCGACATCGTGGAGTGTTGCAGCTTGAACACGGTCTCGGGATTGAACAGGTGGAACTCCCCGTCCCGGCGCCACTGGATGTCGCCGCCGCCCTCGAGCTCGCGGGAGCCGACCGGCCGGGCCGGAAAGGCGTTCCGGAGCCGTTTCAGGGTCTCCTGGGCCACGACGTCGATGCCGATTCCGCCGATGCGCGAGGCCGTCCAGGTAAAATACTTTTTCACGAAATCGCGCTTGAGGCCGATGGCTTCGAATATCTGGGCACCGCGATACGACTGGATGGTCGAGATGCCCATCTTCGACATCACCTTCAGGATGCCCTTGTTGAGCGCGGTGATGTAGTTTCTGCGGGCCGCCTCAGGGCCGACCTCCCGGAGGAGCCCCGTTTTGAGCATGTCGTCGATGGTCTCAAAGACGAGGTAGGGGTTGATGGCCGCGGCGCCAAAGCCGAGCAGCAGGCACATGTGGTGCACCTGGCGCGCCTCGCCCGTTTCGACGAGGAGGCCGACCCGCGTGCGGGTTCCCTCCCGAACCAGATGATGATGGACGCCGGCGGTGGCCAGAAGGGCGGGGATGGGCGCGTAGTCCTTCGACGCGCCGCGGTCCGAGAGAACGATGAATCTGTAGCCCTGCTCGATGGCGCGGCTGGCCTTCCTGCACAGCTCCCCCATCGCCCGCCGGAGTCCCTCCACGCCCTCCTCGGCGCGGAAGAGAATGGGCAGGGGGACCGCCTTCAGGTCCGGCTGCTCTATGTGGACGAGCTTGTGGAAATCCCCGTTGTCGAGAATGGGGGAGTCCAGCCTGACCTGCCGGCAGGAGTCCGGCCCGGGGGCGAGCAGGTTTTTCTCGGGGCCTATGGTGGAGGATATCTGCGTGATGATCTCCTCGCGAATGGCGTCGATGGGCGGGTTCGTCACCTGGGCGAACAGCTGCTTGAAGTAGTCGTACAGGAGACGGGGGCGGTTCGAGAGAACGGCGAGGGCGGCGTCGTTGCCCATGGAGCCGGTCGGGTCGGTTTTCAGTTTCGCCATCGGGCCGATGAAAAATCGCAGGTCCTCCTGCGTGTAGCCGAAGATTTTTTGTCTTTCGAGGATGGAGTGACGATCCGGCTCCGGGAGCACCGGGGCGGGGGGCAGGTCCTGGAGGTCAAGCAGGTGCGAATCCACCCACTCCTTGTATGGGTGCGCGGACGCATAGCGCGTCTTGATCTCCTCGTCATCGACGATGCGCCCCTCCCTGGTGTCCACGAGGAGGATGCGCCCCGGGTGGAGGCGCTCCTTGATCTTGACGTTCCCGGGCGGAACGTCGAGAACGCCCACCTCTGAGGCCATGACGAGCAGGTCGTCATGCGTGACGTAGTATCTGGCGGGCCGCAGGCCGTTTCTGTCGAGTGCCGCGCCGATGAGGGAGCCATCGGTGAACGCGATGCAGGCGGGGCCGTCCCAGGGCTCCATCAGGCTGGCGTGAAACTCGTAGAACGCCTTTCTCTCCGCGCTCATGGATTCGTGGCCCACCCACGGCTCCGGGATCATCATCAATACGGCGTGGGGCATCTCCCGACCGGCCATGTAGAGAAATTCCAGCACGTTGTCGAGGATCGCCGAATCGCTTCCGCCCTCGACGGTGATGGGCAGGATTCTCTCCAGATCGGGCAGGTGGGGGGATTGGCAGAGGGACTCCCGGGCGCGCATCCAGTTGATGTTGCCGCGCAGCGTGTTGATCTCCCCGTTGTGCGCCAGGTAGCGATACGGGTGGGCCAGCGGCCAGGAGGGGAACGTGTTGGTGGAGAAGCGGGAGTGAATCAGCGCCAGGCTGGACTCCATGTCGGGGTCATTGAGGTCCGGAAACACGTTTTCGAGCTGCCTGGCGGTGAGCATTCCCTTGTAGATCAGCGTGCGCGCGGACAGCGAGGGAACGAAAAACTCCTCCCTGTCCCGCACGTTCGACTCGCGAATCGCGTGCTCCACGCGCTTGCGAATGACGTAGAGGCTGCGCTCGATCCCCATGGCGTCCAGGGACTCGTGGAATCCGCCGACGAATACCTGCCGGAATCGCGGGGCACTCTCCCGGGCGGAGGCCCCGAGCGCGGAGAGGTCGTTCGGCACCGGCCTCCAGCCGAGGACGAAGGCTCCCTCCTCGTGGACGATGGACTCGAAAATTTGTTCGCACTCATTCGCCTGGTTCGGAGACCTGGGGAGGAATACGGAGCCCACCCCGTACCGGCCTTCCGGGGGGATGCCGAATTTTTCCGCCGCGCAGGCCTTGCGCAGGAATTTGTCGGGCACCTGCATGAGAATTCCCGCCCCGTCGCCCGTGTTGATCTCCGAGCCCGTGGCCCCGCGGTGGGCGAGATTCTTCAGGATAGTGAGGGAATGCTGGACGATTTTGTGGGATTTGCGCCCCTGGATGTCCACCACAAAGGCGACGCCGCAAGCGTCGTGCTCCAGGGCAGGATCGTACAGACCCTGCTTTCGGGAGGGCTCTCTCATGGTTTCACCCGCCTTCCGCCTCGGAGGATGTCCCGGGAAACTCCCCGGCCCCCGCGGCGCCAGGAAATTCCTGAATGCGTCTTAGTGAATGCTGCCAAGATGATTCCGGCAAGGCCGGGAACCAGAATATAGCACATGGCGAACTATAAGACAATCTAAAAAATTTAATATATTGTATTAGATTTGTTTATGTTGTAGTCTTCGCGCCATGAACCTCGAGACCCTCAGGCTATATTGCGAGATCATCCGGCAGGGAAGTTTCTCCAAAGGGGCGGCCCAGTCCGGGGTGACGCAGTCCGCGGCGAGCCAGGCGATTCGCCAGCTCGAAGGGGACCTGAACGTCCAGCTACTCGACAGGAGCAAGAGGCCGTTTGACCTCACGGAGGAGGGCGCGCGGTTCTACGATGCGTGCCGCGAGTTGCTGGGAGGCTTCGATCAGGTGTGCTCGGAAATATCGCACGGCATCGGCGAGGTGCACGGACAGATTCGGGTGGCCGCCATCTATTCGGTGGGGCTTCATCAGATGGGCGCGTACATGCAGCGGTTTCGGACGCTCTACCCCCAGGCGCGGGTTCGCCTGGAGTGCTTGCACCCCGAGAAGGTGGTGCAATCCGTTCTGGACGACGCGGCGGACGTCGGGATTCTCGCCTATCCGCCGCGTGACAAGGCGCTCCGGGTGGCGGTCTTCCGGGAGGAGCCCATGTTTTTCGTCAGTCACCCGGGCCATCGGCTCGCTTTTCGCCACACGGTGCAGCTCTCCGATCTCGCGGGGGAGCCATTCGTGGCGTTTGACGCCGAGCTCCCCATCCGCAACGCGATCGACCGGGTCTTTCGCAAGGCCAACGTGCGCGTGGACGTGGTGATGGAGTTCGACAATGTCGAGAGCATCAAGGAGGCCCTTTTCATCGACACCTGGGTGAGCATCCTGCCGGGTTCCGCCGTCCAGAACGAACGGGCGATGAACACCCTGGCCGTCCTCCCCTTCGAGGGGGAGCGCATCGTGCGTCCGGTGGGCCTCATCCACCGGCGCGGCAAGCCGCTTCGCGGCGGCGTGAAGCGCTTCATCGAACTGCTGCGCGGGGGCCCCGACTAGGAGCGCGCCCCATCCGGAGTCCCGCGCCTCCCCGGCCGGCGGTGCCCGTTCGGCCGGGGCCGCAGTCCCGCCTCGCCTTCCTTTCCTGTCCATCGCTCGCGCAGGACGGCCCCGCCCCTTGTCCGGGAGAGGCGACGCCTCCCCTCCCCCCGGCCCCGCTGGCGGCCATCGCCGGCGATCATGCCGAACCGGGGGCCCCAGAGGGAAAACAGAAAAATAGCTATTTATAGATATTTTTGTTGACACATACATTCTAATATAGTTATTATCTGCTTGTGTGATATGCAAACAAGAATATCACATGAAAGGTCGCGCGCATCTGCATCATGGATATAACGGCTTAGGATATAAAGGACTATGCGAAAGGAAGCCGGTTTCGTGAATTTCTCAAAAAAATATCGAACGTATCCATATTTGGCGTTTCCTTTCGGAATTCGCCTTGCCCGGATGGCCTGTCCCGCAAATTCCCACCCCATCCCCCTCCGTGAGGCGCCCCGCGTCGCCACAGGCGGGGCGCTCCCTCCTTTTCCATTCCGGCAGTATCCAGACCGCGCAGGCCGTCCGGGCGTCTTTCATCTTTTCAGCGGGCATCGATCGCACCCACGCGCAGGAGGACGTCATGGACGAGGCCGTCTCTTTCATCAGCACCCATGAGCGCACCATATCCGACCTGGTGGACGAGGGGTTCGGCGTGCCGGGGGAGGGCGCGCTGCTCACCTATCGGGACCTGACGCGCGACAGGAGCGTCAGCCTCCTGTTCCCGAGCCTCGCATCCGCCCGGAGGCGCGCCGACGCGCTCCTGCGGTCGGGGCGCGCTAGGCGGCGCGACGTTCAGGTGCTCCCCTTGCAAGAGGCGCTCCGCTGATGCGCCCGCCCGGGGATGCCCGCACGCGCAAGCGCAATGGCGGAGGCGCCAAGCAGGCGCCGCCGGACCCCAGGACTCCGCGCCGCATTCTGGAGGAGGAGGCGCTTCTCACCAAGCCCATGCTGGCCAAGGTTCTGGGCTACAAGAGCCACCGCTCGCTCGACGCCATCGTGGCCGAGGACTGCGCGAGCGACGCTCCCTGCCTGCGGCCCGTCTACCTCCGCCGCCCGCCCCCGCGCCCGGGCGTTCGACAGCCGAAGAACCATCCCTCCTTCAAGAGCGCGCGCTTCCGCCGCGAGGACGTCCTGGCCTACATCGAGAAGATGCAGGAGGAGTTCCCGCTCGACCTCGAGTGGAAATTCGGCGGAATGCGGGAGGAGGAGTAGTAGGGGGAAATCCTCCCCTGCGGGAGACCGCGAATGCCTGCGGGACGGGTGGTGCGCCAGGCGATGCGCCGGGACACGACCATATCGGGCGGGGCGTTGCTTCACGCAGGGCGGCGGTTCGGGCGGATGCCGTACCGGACGCTCCAGGGCGGGAGAGCGCCGCCGCAAAATCCCGGCTTGTCGCAGGAGGCGGCCGCGCGGGAGGGATGCGGCCGCTGCGCGCGCCCTAGTTCCTGATCTTCCAGCTGCCGTCGGGCTGGCGGCAGGCCCGCCCATAGGCGCGCTCGGTTTTGCCGCCCACGGTGATGGTCTGCTGGAATTCCCGGCAATACGTCCGGGTCGCTCCCCTGGTGACCCGATAGGCGGGTTTGGGCGTGATGGTGCCCCGGTGGCCCGTGTCCGGGTTCACCCACCTGGCGGTCCTGCCGGATTTTCCACTCTCCAGCGTGCTTTGCGTGCGGCGCGCCATCAGGAGGCGGTCGCGCTCGTCGAGCTGCTTGCCGATGGAGTCACCCAAGAGGCCGCCGATGATGGCGCCCGCGATCGTCGCGACGTCGCGGCCCCGGCCTTTCCCGATTTTGGAGCCGAGCACGCCGCCCGCGATTCCGCCGATGATCGCTCCGCCGGTTCGCTTCTCCATGCCCCCTTGTCCGGCGCCGCAGCCTGCGAGTCCCAGGGCGAGGGCGCCCGTCATCGTAGCGGCCATCAGTTTTCTCATCGTCTTTCTCCCAGGTGTCAAGCGGTGTGGGCGAGAATCGCATCGGGGTCAGGCAATCCCCCTACGCAGGGAATTGTACCATCATTTTCCGGCGGACTGAAACGCCGGGGCCGCACCTTCCCGCAATCCCCCGCGTTTTCCGCCATCGGCATCGCCCCGCCAGCGGATAGGGTGCTGCCCGTGGAGGCGCACCGCCTCCGGGCGCGCTCCGTGCCGGGCGCGTCTTCTCCCTTCATGGAGGAATTGAGAATGCATCATCCCAAGACGACGGTCACCGGCTATCTGGTTCTGGGAGCGAGTCTCCTCTCGCTGGTCGCGAAGGTCTACGGCGGGGGGATGGACGTGATGGCGATTCAGGACCTTCTGGGCGCGTTGGCGGGCGTGGGTCTCGTCTCGGCGAGCGACGGCGCCCATTGAGGTGGTGCCCTTCCAGGCGTTTCCGGGCCTGGGACGGGAAGCCGGCGCGACGACGCCGCGCGCGCGCGGTGGACGGGCGGGGGGCTTTTTTAGTGTCCTCCGCCCTGCCGGGCGTCCCTCTCGGCGCGGTGCAGGGGATGATCGTGCACGACGGTGAGGCGGTCGGGCAAAACGAAGGCGGCCGTGAGCAGTATGACGACGCCCAGGCCCGTGATGATGACGCCCGGTGCCATCAGCCGGAAAATGCGGGAGTCCGATCCCCTCTCCGCTCTCGCCTGGGCGCGCGACTGGAAGGTGATGAAGAATCCCATCGCCAGGATGATGCCGCCCACGACAGCTGTCGAGATTCTCAGAAGGTTGGGCTCCTCCGCCAGATAGGTGAACAGGAGGATTTCCTCCTCCCCGTGGCCAAGCGCCGGCGGCGCGGGCAGGCACGCGAACCACAGCGCAAAGACGGCGCCGATGGCGGCTCTCAGGGCGGCTGCGGGCATCGGGGCATCCTCCTCGCCCCCATTGTGCGTCGGCGGCGCTTTTTTCTCAAGGCTCTCAAGGCCTCGCCGAACCCGGCGCATATCGGGGCGGGGGCGGCCTCTCACGCGGCGCGGCGTCCGCCCTCGTCCGCGGGAGACGCCTCATATCATGACAGCTACCCGGGAGGTATATCATCGTGAACGAGTTGGCGGCCCGCGTTCTTCGCGGCGACATATTGAAGACGCTCTATTACCAGGGAGCCTTTCATGACCAATCCCCGGTGGGCAGCCTTCTGCTGTGGAGCGCGCTGCGCGAGGCGGGCCACCATGAGGATGGCGCGCCCATTGGCCGCGAGACGATAGAGGCGTTCGTGGAGGATCTCGCCGCCCGGGGCTTTTTGGAGAAACACACCCCGGAGGGGTTCGGGCGCCTGCTGACGGACTATGAGGTACACCTCTCCCGCAAGGGGCGGGGCCTGCTCGAGGGAACGGTTTCCTCCGCACCCGACATCCTCGTGGGAGAGTTGTGATGGCCGCAGGAGGAGGGCGCAGGGCGAGAATCGCCGGCGCCGGTGGCGGGAAGACCCCCCGGCGGGCGGGGCGGGCCTGCGGGGAGGCGACGGCGGAGAATATATGCCTCTCCTCCGTCGGCGAGCGGAACGACAGGCTGCGCGATGGCATCCGCAAGAGCAGGCGGGTGGAGGCCATGGTGGACGAGCTGATCGGGGAGATGCTGGCGTATGACGGCCGGGGGCGGGACCCGGTCGAGAAGGTGGCGGCGGCCGCGCGGCGGATGCTGATGACGCAGGCGGTCGAGGCGATCTCGCAGATGAAGCGGGAGTCCTTCGATGACCTCACGCCCGAGACCCTGGCCCGGATGGTGAACGCCCTGGAGCGCACCCGCATATCGGCCGAGCGCCTCCGTCTGGAATACGAGGACGGGTTCGCGGCGGCGAAGGGGGCGATCTTGCGGGAGGTGCGCGAGTCGCTTCACGCCCACCCGGAGGTGTTGGCGAAACTGCAGGAACTCACGGTGGAGGCGGCCCGCGCCCTGGAGGAGCGGGTTTGAGGATGAACTCCGAGCGGGCGAGGAGTTCCGGTTTCCGAGCGGGCGAGGATCAGCACGCATTCGGCGCGAGAAGCGCCAGCGTTAATTTCCGGGTAGGGGATATGTTATAGTTGGCGCGTGGCTTTGTTGTTTGCTAATATCGCAGTGATGCTTTCTGGCCGCCACGGATTCAAGGAAGGTAAAATTTCTTGTCGCTCCGAAGGAGTGTATTCGCGCTGATGAACAACCAGGACAAGCAACAGGATGCGAGGCCTCTTGTTTTGGACGCAGACAAGGATATCCCCTTTGCGGATTTTGTCCGGGCGGTGACGAATGCGGATATAGGAATTATTTTGTCATTCGCCCAATTGCGCCCACAGACCCAAAAAACTCATGTGGTCGGCGAGGTCATGTTGCCCATGAAGGTTGCGGCGGATACGGCCATGATGCTGTTGAGGCAAATTGTGGAAGCCGAGAGGGCCACGGGTCGAAAGTTTTTCCCGGATACAATGCAAATTACAGAGCAACGAAAGCAGACTTCAACCTGACGTGGAGCGAGCTATGTACGGGGGTGCGGCGACCACCGTCAAAAACGATTATTGGAGCCTGTTGGTGGAAACATCGCCGCCGGCCTTGGTGGTTTGTTGGATTCCCGAGGCTTCACAAACCCAACAGACTGTCCCGCCTGCTTATGAGCAGGCGGATACTATGGACGTCAGCACGAAAAGAGAGCCTCCCTGGTTTTATTCCGATGAATGGCAGGCCATGGAAGATGAGGCGGATGAAGATCACAGAGCGGGAAGGCTTCAGTCTTACGATTCCGTGGACGAACTTTTGGCCTCTTTGTGATGCGCATGATGCTGGATGAAACTCTCTAGCTTATCAAGTTTCGATCGAGATTTCAGGAAACTCCCTCCCGAGATACAGGACGCCGCGAGAAAGCAAATACGATTGTTGTGTGAAAACCCGGGACACAATTCTCTGAAAATCGGCAAGCTAGGACAAATGCGTGAAGGCAAGTATGTCTGGTACATGAGGATCACCCAAGGGTGCCGCGCGACATTTTGGCGGGAAAACGACGAAATTACACTGCGCCGCATAGGCGGTCACGATAGCTTGAAGCGCAACACGTAAGAGCGACTTCCCGCGGATTGCCTCCGCTGACGCGCGGGTGCCGAAACCACAACCCCAGGAATCACGCCCCTATCGCCCCGCCACAATGAAAGAAAGCGTTGCGCATCCTCTCCGGTAAGGTTTTGGGGAAGGAATCGTCGCGTCATTTTCTTCCCACTCCCAGCGTTTCGCCTCCGGGAGGCGTCCGGCCTGGACGGGGCGCGCGTGGTCGGATATATTTTCGCATTCCTGAACGCATCGTCCAGATCGGTTTCCCTTCTTCCGGAAAGGCGAGCCATGAGCGAGTACAAGAGCGAGACGAGGGACGGGATGCGCATCGACTGGGACGTGCCGGTCGAGATGGACGACGGCGTGGTGCTGCGCTGCGACGTCTATCGCCCCGTCGGGGAGGGGAGGCATCCCGTCATCATGAGCTACGGCCCATACGCGAAGTGGCTCCATTTGCAGGATGGGTATCCCCACCAGTGGCACCTGATGGTGAACGACTATCCCGAGACCGTCATGGGCACGACCAACAAGTACCAGAACTGGGAGCTCGTGGACCCCGAGAAGTGGGTGCCCGACGGCTACGCCTGCGTGCGGGTGGATTCGCGGGGCGCGGGCCGCTCGCCCGGGTATCTCGACGTGTGGTCGCCCCGCGAGGCCAGGGACTTTTACGACTGCATCGAATGGGCGGGGACGCAGCCCTGGAGCAACGGGAAGGTGGGACTGAACGGCATCTCCTACTACGGGATGAACCAGTGGCAGGTGGCCGCGCTGCAGCCGCCGCACCTGGCGGCGATGTGCGTTTGGGAGGGGGCGGCCGATTTCTACCGCGACATGGGCTACCACGGGGGCATCGCCTGCCGCTTCGGCGAGACGTGGTACCGCGAGGCCGTCGTTCCCCGCCAGCACGGCAAGGGTGCGCGCGGCATCAAGAGCAGGCTGAACGGGGACTGGATATCCGGCCCCTCGAACCTCACCGAGGAGGAACTCGCCGCGAACAGGAGCGACTACGGCCGGGACATCCTCGCGCATCCGCTCGATGACGACTACTGGCGGGCGCGGATGCCGGATTTCTCGAAAATCAACGTGCCGCTCCTCTCGGCGGGCAACTGGGGCGGCGTGGGACTCCACCCGAGGGGGAACACGGAGGGCTTCGTCCGCTCGGCCACCGGGCAGAAATGGCTGGAGATGCACGGACTCGAGCATTTCACGCATTTCTACACCGACTACGGCGTGGGGCTACAGAAGAAATTCTTCGGCCATTTCCTGAAGGGGGAGGACACGGGCTGGGAGGAGCAGCCGAGGGTGCTGCTGCAGGTGCGCCACCCGGGAGAGAGGTTCGTCGCGCGCGGCGAGGACGAATGGCCCATCGCGCGCACGCGGTGGACGAAGTATTACCTGCACTCCGGCTCGGGCACCCTGCGGACGGACCCGCAGCGCAACGAGCGCGCCAAGCGCTATGAGGCACTGGGGGACGGCCTCACCTACCTCTCGCCCCCCTTGGAGGCGGAAACCGAGATCACCGGCCCCGTCGCGGCCAGGCTGTTCGTCTCCTCGGACACGGAGGATGCCGACCTGTTCCTCGTCCTGCGCGTCTTCTCTCCGGACATGACGGAAGTCCTCTATCGCGGTTCGAACGACCCGCACACGCCCGTGGCCATCGGCTGGCTGCGCGCCTCGCACAGAAAGCTCGACCCGTCCCTCACGCTACCCTACAGGCCCTATCACGCACACGACGAGGCGCAACCCCTGACGCCCGGCGAGATATACGCACTCGACGTGGAGATATGGCCCACGAGCATCGTGGTGCCGAGGGGATACCGCCTCGCACTCAGCGTGCGGGGGCGCGATTACGTCTGGCCCGGCTACGAGCCTTCCGCCCCGAAAATATCGGGCCGCGTCTACTACGGCGTAGGCCCCTTCAAGCACGACCTCAAGGAGGACAGGCCGACCTCCCTGTTTGGCGGAAGCGTCACGCTGCACACAGGGCCGGCGCATCCCTCCCACGTGCTGCTTCCGGTGATCCCCGCGCAATAGGAAATCTCCGCCTCCCGGGGGGATTTCCTGCTGCGCTGGTTTGACGGGTGGTCGGGCGGGTTGTTCCGCCTGGCGGGGGGCCGCCATCGAGTGCCTCCCCGCGCGTCTGACGGGCTGCCGGCGCGTGGGCGCCGCCGCGCCCCCCGGGAGATGGCGCCGGGCGAAAGCGCCGCTTTCCGGCAACCGAACGCGAACAGGAGGGAGGAGCTTTCCGGGCGGGGGAGCGGGTGGTGTATACTATGCCCTGCAGCCTCGGGAGGCTTGGATATGTCGGAATCGAGCAGGCCGGAGTCAAGCGCGCGAGGGCACAGGGGGTTTTACTGCTCCATCGTGTTCAAGAACCTGGCGCTCTTCTTCGTCATCCTCGTCGTCGCCGTCGTCCCCCTCGCGTTCAAGTACTATGCATCCAGCCGCGACTACGAGATTCAGGTGCTGGCGTCGAGGCTGGAGTTCTTCGCCGAGCGCGGCGCCGCTCTCATCGACCCGGACGCCGTCGACAGCCTGCGGAAGCCGGGCGACAAGAAGACGGGCGCCTACAGGCGCGTTCTGGTCGCGTTGCGGGGCATCAAGAGAAGGACCAAGGTCGATAACGCCGTCATCATGCGCCGCCAGCCCGATGGCCGATACCATTTCGTCGCGGCCGGCCACGATGGATTCGCCATCGGCCAGGACGCCTTCATCCACCAGCTCTTTCCCGCCACCTACCGGGCCACGGAGGACACGTGGAGCCGCGGCGAGATGATGCACTCCCGGCTTTTTGGCGGGAAGGTGGGCGACCGCGTTTTCGACAAGTTCCTGCAAATCAACGCGCCGATCAAGCGGGACGGGAAGGTGGTGGCCATCCTGATGCTCAACAAGTTCGCGAACCCCGTGGCCGAGCAGGTGCGGATGAACACCATCCGGCTCTTCGGCCTCACGGCGGCGGTGCTCGCACTGGGCCTCGCTTTGTTCGCGGTGGCCTCCTCGCGGATGCTGCGCCTGCTCCGGAGCCTGACGTCCGCCGCCGAGGAGGTGAGCCAGGGGAATCTCGACGTCTCGGTTCCCGCCAGGAGGAGCAACGACGAGGTGGGTCGCCTCGCCGCCTCGTTCGAGGGGATGGTCGAGGGCCTGAAGCAGCGCGATTTCATACGCGACACCTTCGGTCGCTACATCAGCGAGGAGATAGTGGACGAGCTGCTGAACTCGCCGGATGGCCTGAAGCTGGGCGGCGAGGTGCGCGAGGTGACCTTTCTGGTCTCCGACCTGAGGGGGTTCACCGCACTCTCCTCCCGCCTCGCGCCGGGGGAGGTCATCGAGGTGGTGAACCGCTTTCTGGAGCCGATGGTGGAGATCATCACGAGATACAAGGGGACGGTCGACGAGTTCCAGGGCGACGGCATTCTCGCGTTTTTCGGCGCGCCCCTGGCCGCCCCCGACGACCCGGCGCGGGCGGTGGCCTGCGCGGTGGAGATGCAGGGCGCGCTGGTGGACATCAACGAGGAGCAGAGGAGGCGCGGCCTGGCCGAGCTCCACATGGGAATCGGCATCAACACGGGCGAGGTGATAGTCGGCAACATCGGCTCCGAGAAGCGCACCAAGTACGGCGCCATGGGCACGGCCATCAACATGGCCTATCGCATCGAGTCCCACACGGTGAGCGGGCAGGTGCTCATCAGTCCCGAAACATACTGCAAGACGGCGGATTCCGTGGTGGTGGGCGGGACGCAGGACTTGCGCTTCAAGGGCCTGGAGGGGCCGGTGCGCGTCTATGAGGTGCGGGGCATGTCCGGGGCGTATGCGTGCGAGATGCCGGAGGTGCGGCCCGAGGCGTTCGTGGATTTGGCGGAGCCGATCCCCGTGCGGATGTTCGCCCTCGAGGGCAAGAAGGTGTCCGGGTGCGCGGTGCGCGGGGAGATCGGGCGCGTCTCGGAGAACTGCGTCGAGGCCGTGGCGGAGGCGTCTTTCGAGAAAAACGCGAACCTGATGCTGCGGATGGCGGAGGAGGAGAGCGGCGTCTCCGAAGCCTACGCGAAGGTGATGGAGGCGAAAGAAAACAGGTTGACGCTGCGCTTCACCTCCCTGCCCGATGACGCCAAGGCGTACCTGGAGAGAGTCCGGGCGGCCGCCGCATCCCCGTGAGGCCCTCCCTCCCCCGTCCGGGAATCATCCGCTCCTGAGCCGCGCGACCCGCCCCAAAGTAAGGGCCGCCGCCCGGCCGGGAGACGCGGAGAAGCCCCGACGCCGCGCGCGCGCCGGGGCCCCTTCCTTTTTTTCGCGAGGCGAGCGGCCTAGTGCTCGTAGGCCGATTCGTTGTGCATGGTGAGGTCGAGGCCCCCTGCTTCGTCGTTGGGCGCGGCCCGGAGCCCGATGGCGTTGTCCAGTATCTTGAGGATGATGAAGGAGACGGCGCCGGAATAGACGAGCGTGGCGATGACGCTCACAACCTGAATCCAGACCTGGCGGCCCATGCCGACGCCCTCGGCGAAGCCGACGCCGCCGAATCCCTTGGCGACGAACACGCCGGTCAGGATGGCGCCGATGATGCCGCCGACCCCGTGCACGGTGAACACGTCGAGGGAATCGTCCAGCTGCAGCACCCGCTTCATGTAGTTGGTGGCGGCGTAGCAGCCGAGGCCGGCTATCACGCCGAGCAGCAGCGCCCCTATCGGGCCCACGAAGCCGGAGGCGGGCGTGATGGCGACCAGCCCCGCCACCATGCCGGTCGCGATGCCGAGCACGCTCGCTTTCCCGTGTTTTGTCCACTCCGCGAACATCCACGCGAGCGCGCCGGCGGCCGAGGACATGTGGGTGACGAGCATGGCCATGCCCGCCGCGCCATCCGCCGCCAGCGCGCTGCCGGCGTTGAAGCCGAACCAGCCCACCCAGAGGATGCCCGCCCCCGTCACCGCCATGGGCAGGTTATGGGGTAGCATGGCCGTCGTCGGGAAGCCGTGCCGCGGTCCCAGGATGAGGGTGGCCACGAGAGCCGCTATGCCCGAGTTGATGTGCACGACGGTGCCGCCCGCGAAATCGAGCGCGCCCATCTCGCCGAGCCATCCGCCCCCCCACACCCAGTGGGCGACGGGCGCATACACGGCGACGACCCAGATGATGGCGAAGAGGAAGAGGGCCGAGAATTTCATCCGCTCCGCGATGCTGCCCACGATCAGCGCCGGCGTGATGATGGCGAAGGTGAGCTGGAACATGGCGAACACGGTCTCCGGGATGTTGCCCGAGAGCGAATCCACGCCCACGCCCGCGAAGAACGCCTTGCCCAGGCCGCCGATGAAGGCGTTGCCGCTCTCGAACACCAGGCTGTAGCCGACGACGAGCCAGACGACCGACACGGCACAGGCGATGGAGAAGCATTGCATCAGCACGGAGAGGACGTTTTTCGCGCGCACGAGGCCGCCATAGAACAAGGAGAGACCCGGAAGCGTCATGAAGAGGACGAGGGCGGTGGACGTCAGAATCCAGGCGGTGTTTCCGGTGTCCAGTTTCTGGGCAGGGGCCGCAAACGCGATGACCGGCGTCAGGGCAAGCGTCGTGGCCCAAAGGGCCACCAGAAGGCGTTTCATCTTGGGAGTCTCCTCTAGAAGATACAATGCGTCGGAAAAGCGATCGGGAAACGGTTTTTTCGTTTGGGGCGGTCGCCTTCTACCGCTCCCCGGCTCGGAGGCGGATGCGACCCTCCACCGGATGGACGCGCGTTTTGCCGGCACCGCCCGTTTCCGGGGATTCGATGGGGCGTTCACGGTGGATTCTGCGTCTTCGTCATGCGCGCGCGTCCGGGCCATGCTTGTGGGCGGGAAGCCGGCCGCGCACTCCGTCCCGCTCCGCGGCTCACCGGACGCCTCGCCTCATCCAGATCGAATCCCCTGGCTTCTATCACTGTCCTGCGCGCAAAGCCAGGCGCGGGCGGTGCCGCTTTTCCGTCCTCGGACTGGGATGGCTGGATGGCGGCTGTGGAAAGACGCATGAACGGGCTTCCTTCGGGATGGTCTCAGCGCTTCAAGGGCCTCAAGATGGATGTGCGACAAAGAGGGAGGAGGGCTCCCCTCTCGTGAAGAAGGAACCCCGTCGTCCTCAGAGCGGCGTGTGGCGGTAGATGCGCGCACCCCGCACTATATCATCAGGAGCGTGGCCTGTGTAGTATGCGCCCGGGAACCTTGCGGACGTCGGCAGTCGGACGCCCGTGTGCCGGACGTTTTGGCCGATGCGCTTTCCTGGTGCCGCCCGATTTCCGAGAGGAGCCTTGTGAACCGGATGCCCTCATTCGATATCGTTTCCCGAACCGATTTGCAGGAAGTGGACAACGCGATGAACGGCGTGCGGCGCGAGATCGCCCAGCGCTTCGATTTCAAGGGGTCGAGATGCGCGCTGGAGAGAAAAGAGGGGGCCCTCACCCTCCTGGCCGACGATGATTTCAAACTCCGGCAGATGCGCGAGCTGCTGAGCGCCTATTGCACGAGACGGAAGATAGACTGGCGCGCGCTCGACTTCCAGGAGCCGGAACCGGCCTCGGGCGGCAGCCTCCGGCAGGTGGTCGCCGTGCGGCAGGGGGTGGACCAGGACGCGGCGCGCGCCATCGTCAAAAAAGTGAAGGCGACGAAAATGAAGGTGCAGGTCGCCGTCCAGGGGGATCGGCTGCGGGTGAGCGGCAAGAAGCGCGACGATCTGCAGGCGGTGATGTCCCTCTGCCGGAAGCTGAACCTCCCGCTCGCACTCCAGTTCGAGAACATGCGCGACTAGGCTGGAGGCGCGCATCTCCCCGCATTTGCGCGGCGTGGCCCACCCTCTCCCCCTTCTATATTCCTCCCCCGTGAGGATGCGCGCGGCGTCCTCGGGACGGAGGAGTCGCAGGGTTGCGCAAATCCCGGAAGATCATGCATACGCCCAGCATCGTTCTGGCGGTCGGCAAGCCGTCGCGCTTCTCGGTCGAAGCCCCCGGGCTGGCGCGTTTTCTGACGAGCGAGATGTCCACCGAGGGAGGGGCGTTCACGTTTGAGGGCCGCGAGGCGCTCATCGAGCTCACCGCCGCACTCGACGCCGTCCTCCGGAATCGCATCCCCGATCAAACCATCAGCATCCTGAAGGGCGCCCAGGTCGGCCTGACCACGCTCGCGATAGGCCTGGCGCTGTACGCCGTCATCGTCCGCCGCCTGAACGTGGGCTATTTTTTGCCCGATCAGGATTTCGCCGACCGCTTCGACCAGACGCGCGTGCGCCCGGCGATTCGGAGCGGAGCGATCGCCCAGACCATGCGTGATGGAAAATACAGGGGCGCGTCCCCCAAGGGCCTCAAGGAATTCCCCGGTCCCGGGGGGTCGCGGTTTCTTTACATACTTGGTCTTCGGGACGTGGGCAACGCCATATCGCTCCCGCTCGACATCCTGATCCGCGACGAGGTGGACGACCTCCCGCCCGAGAACCTCAAGTGGTCGAACGATCGAATCGACGCCTCCCCGCTCGCCCTGACGCTGAACCTCGCGATGGGACGAACCCCCGGAGCCGGCATCCACGCGATGTATGAGGAGGGAGACCAAAGGCACTGGCACCTGAGGTGCCCGGCCTGTCGCGCGCAGAGCGTTCCCGAGGAGCATTGGCCGGGAATCCTGCGTTCGGCGGCCCTGGCCTGTCCGGGCTGCGGCGGGCCTCTCGACAGGGGAGCGGGCGTCTGGCGGGCCGCGCGGCCGGGTCGGCGCGACAGGAGCTACCGCCTCTCTCAACTCGGGGTCGGGGCGGTTCGCCTGCACCGGGTCGCGGCGAAGTGGGCCGCCGCCCGGCTTCCGAGCGAGAGGGCGCGGTTTCGTTGCTCCACGCTCGCCATGCCCGACGCGGGCGACGCACAGCCGCTCACCGGGGAGTTGCTCAAAACGCTGCGCACGACCGCACCCTACCGGCTGGCGGAGGTTCCCGCATGAGCGCGCGCCATCGCTTCTGCGGGGTCGATACGGGGGACGTGTGCGCCCTCGCGGTGCGCGAGCATGAGCGGGGGCGGCCCGTGCGCTGGATTTATTTTGAGGCCCCGCCCATCGAGCGGCTCATCCACAGGTGCCGCGCGATATTCGCACACCTGGGGGTGGAGGCGTTCGTCGTGGATGGCGGCCCCCACACCCAGGCCGCAAGGGGGGTGTACGACCTGCACCCGGACGGCGGCTTCATCTGGCGGCATACCGAGGGCGCCATGCAGACCAAGGAGGTCTCGTTTCTGGGGGTCGCGCGCCGCCACGTGCGCATGAGCCGCGAGGACCTTCTGGATCATCTCGTGGAGGAGTTTCACCAGGGCGCCGGGCGGGTGTTGTTGCCGCATCCGGGGAGTGCCGGGGAGGAGGCGCTTCTCGCCGAGGTGGAGCGCCATCTGGGAAACTTGAGGAAAAAGCCGCGCGTCCGCTCCTCGGGGGAGACGATCCTGGCCTATGAGCGCAACGAGAATCACTTCGGCTTCGCCTGCGCCTATGCGCGGCTGGCCGAGTCCCTGGCGCGGAGCGAGGGAATTCTGGCCCCCATCGCCGGCGGGACGGTGGCGCCGCGAGAGTGGGGCGGGCGAATGCTCGGGAGGAGATGAGGATGGAGAATGCGAAGGGGGCGCAGAGCCCGAAGCGCAAGGCGGCCGCCGGGGCGCCGGTGAAGCGGGGCCCGCGCCGCATCCGCGCGCAACACCGGGCGGCTGAGCGCCGGCATAGACCCTGACGAGAGAGTCTGGCGTCCCCTGGGAGAGGGCGCCAGGAGCGTCACGCCCCACGCCCACGCGCGGATGCAGTCCCTCGCGCATGATCTGTGGCTCACCAACCTGATGGGCCAGCGCCTGATCGAGATCGTGACGGATCACGTCGTGGGCGAGGGGGTGAGCTGGCACGCGGAGGATGATCGCGCGCTGCGCGCGGTGAAGGCGTTCTGGGGCGACCCCGTGAACCAGATGGACCTGCGCTTCGAGCGGCTGGTCTCGGAGCTCGGCATCTTCGGCGAACTCCTCCTGCCGGTCGCCGTCTCGCGGTTCGAGGGGCGCGTGCGCCTGGGCTACGTCAGCCCCCGGCTGATAGAGGAGGTGGTGATGGACCCGGACAACTGCGCCTTGCCCATCGGGGTCCTCCTGCGCGCCGACGGGCTGGGCCGGGGCGGGACGGAAGGGCAAGAGGGTCCGGACGGTTCTGGGGGGCGACCCGCGCGGCTATCTGAGCGCATCCGCCCAAAGGGAGCGCGAACGCTTCGCAGACGGGGAGGCGTTCCTGTTTCAGATCAACAAATCGAGCGACGCCGCCCGCGGCTCCTCCGATTTGTTTGCCGCCATCGACTGGATCGATTCCTACGAGCGCTTCATCTTTGACGCCGTGGAGCGCGCCCGACTGCAAAACAGCTTCATCTACGATGTCACCCTCAAGGGGGCGGGGCCGGAGAAAATCGCGGACTGGCTCTCCGAGAACGGCGTCGCCCCCAAGCCCTCGAGCGTGCGCGTGCATAATGAAAAAGAGGAGTGGCGGGCCGTCTCGCCCGATTTGAAGGGAGGCGAGGCGGGCGCCCAGGGCATCGCCAAGCTGATGCGGGGCCTGCTCTTGGGCGGCGTGGGCGTCCCCTCCCACTGGTTCGCCCAGGGAGAGGACGTGAACCGCGCGTCGGCGGAGTCGATGGATCAGCCCACCCTCAAGAAGATGACGAGGCGCCAGCGCACCGTGCGTCATATTCTGCAGGCCATGGCCGACAAGCAGCTCGAGGAAGCCCACCGCGCGGGCGCGCTGCCCGAGGAGGCCGCTGTGCTCGGGCGTCTCCCCCGTTTTGCCGGAAATCTCCGTCCGCGACACCGAGAAAATCTCGCAGGCCCTCCTGCGCGTGAGTAGTGCGCTGGAGACGGCGACCGGGCGCGGCTGGATGAGCGACGAGGCCGCCGGCAAACTCTTTGGCCACATGGCGGGCCAGTTCGGCATGAACCTGGACGGGTAGGGCTTTCTCTGCGTGGCCTGCCTATTGTTATCGGATGCGATAATTTCTCGCTTGTCAAGAATTCCCGTTTGTAGGCATAATTGTGCTTCTTTGGAGGGGAGGAGGAGTATTGAACAGTAAAGACCAAGGGAATAACGATGTATCCGATGAAGCCATTTCCCGTGGCGAAGTACAGGAAGATACGAACTGTGTGGGGGGAATATATTCTGAGGATAGTCAAACGTTAAATACGATACGAATGGACGAGGCCATTGATGAGCCGCTCGATGTATTCGTTCATAAAATGAGAAGTTTGAAGTTGTTCGAGGGCGTTCATGACCCTTATGCCGAACTTATGAGGGAACGAGGCATTGAAGTCAGAAGGTGATGCCCGTATTCGATGCAACAACGCTCATGTTTTTGGCGGCGATTGCGGGTTATCGCGCCGCCGCCCTGATCGACGCCTCGCTGCTGCTGTCCGGTTGCGTGCTGATCACGGCGGGCATTGCTTTCTTGATTTTCCCCGACCGCACCTGAGAGGAAACCGAATGAAAATCATACTCGCGGTTGCCGTTTTGATGTTCGCTGCGCCCGCGTGGGGAGAGGACCGACCCCCTTCTTTCCTGAAAACTCCACCTGATACATTCGTATCCCGACCATTGTTGTTGTGCTGGGAGCCTCTGGGTAAATGTTACATATTCTGCCCACCTGACAAAGGACGGGCTGAATGGGCAGAGGCGGCCACGAAATTTTTGCGAACAAGTCGGTATGATTTTAAATTTGAAGACGGGGCAACCACCAATCAACCTGCTCTGCTTTTTAAGGTAGGCATACGCGAAATATCGAAAGCCACTTTGTCTCTTATGTTTTTGGGAATTTTGCGGGAGATGAGATTCGCGTGCTAACCGCTAGAAGGGTGCCTAAGATGAAAATCATAATCGCGGTTGCCGTTTTCCTGTTCTCACTCCCTCTTTGGGCTTGGGCGGAAGAGGAATATTACCGGATGCCCCTAGAAAGTCCCGTGGTGATTTGCTTGGTGGGGCATTGGTGTCGCGTTGTCTGCCCGCCTGTGGAAGGTGGACAAAAATGGCTGGAGGAGATCGAGAGGAAAGTTGACAAAGATATGAAGAATGTTTTCACGGCCGGCGCGACGCCGGAGACTTTACGCGCGCCGCGCAAGCCTCGGGAAGTTCACCTGCCAAAGAAATGGAAGCACACCAATGGACGGTGGACAAAGGATTATTTTGAAGCCGCGTTTTATGCTGCGAGCGTACAAGGATTTTATTTCAAGCACTTTAGGAAGTCTTTTGGTATGACTAAACCCCAATGCTAGAGGGGCGCCGCCGCCGCGAGGTGAGCGCCGCCGCCGCTTCCGGCTGTCCGTCGGGAGGGTGGAGGGCGAGACGCCTGCCACTGGTCCAGCCAGACGCCAGGCCTCCCGCCGACCCCGACACGGGGGAGCCGCTCGCCAAAATAAAGGAGCGGATGGATATCCTGATACAGGATATACAGGCAAAGTCCGAGACGATCGTTATCCCGACGCCAGCATTGGCGGAAGTGCTCTTTGCCGTTCCAGAAGGAAGGACAGAAGAATGTCTCTCCAGGTTGCATCAGTCTCGACATTTCCAGATTGCGGATTTTGATACGAATGCTGTTAGAAAGCTTGTTGATGTAACCCGAAAGGTACATCACAACAAAGAACGGAAATCCGCGTCACCACGCACCAAGGCACAACTCAAATTTGACAGGCAAATTGTTGCTGTTGCTCTCGCCCGAAATCAAAATACAATTTACTCTGATGACAACGGTCTGAAAGAGCTGGCGCAACGCTTCGGAATCAAGGTCATCCAGACACACGAACTCCCTGTCGCACCTTAACCCGGACTCCTGCCTCCGGGGAGCGAGCATCTCCAACATGGGAGGTTGCACTTGGTTTTCGCCTCTCCCCCTCACTCCCCCATCTCCCGCACGGAGCCGATGGGCGTCCCGTCCTTGCGGGCGATCGCCCGGGTGACGCTCAGGTTGTAGCTCGCCGTGAGGACGGCGTTCATGTGGCGGCCGTGGCCGCCGGCGACGATGATGAGGATGTCCTCCGGCCTCGGGACGATGGGCGCCATCTCCTCGTCGTCCGCCACGTCGACGAACGGGGCGAGCGGCGTCATGCCAAAGCCGCCCCGGTCGCGCAGCAGGCGAATCGGCTGGCGCGCCGCCTCGAAGAGGTATTGGGAGACGTCGGCCTTGGACCATCCCTGCCCGGATAGCCAGCGGGCGGCCTCGGCCGTCAGTACCAGCATCTGCTCGCTCGGCAGCCCGCTTCGGTACACGCCGTTCGCACCCAGGGTGGAGAGGGCGGACGCCGCCGTCCCCAGGTATTTGTGGGGTGTTTTGCTCACGAGGTCGTTGACGTTGTGGGGTGCTTCCGCGCAAAGCATGGTGACGGCGGAGGTCTCGGGGGCGAAGCCGCGGTCCGCGTGAAAGGGGGGCCAGGGGCTCCCCTCCTCGTCCTCGCCGATGGTGTAGGAGAATTTTCCGGGGTGCCCGTGGGTGGCCATGTCGGTCACGCCCGGGATGCCGCCGCCCACGTTCATCATCAACAGCCGGATCGCGCGCCCGAGGGTGGCGTTCGCGCGCCAGCCCTGCCCGAACACGTTCTGGCGGCAGTTCACCTCGAGCTCGTTCCGCACCGGCCCGTGGAGGATCATGAGATGCGCCCCCGGATGGGTGGTCGTCTGGCGGCCGTACAGGTTGTAGGCGGGCGCCGTCATGGCCTGGACGGCGGCGATCAGCACGGGGAGGTATTCCGGCAGGCACCCCGCCATCACGGCGTTGATGGCGATGCGCTCGGCGGTGGCCGGCGCGTTTCTGGGCGGGATGGCGGCGATCACGTCCTGCGGCGCATGGTCCGTGAAGCGCAGCATGCGGGAGATTCGCTCCCCGGTCGGCGGTATGACCGGAAGGCCGTCCGTCCAGCCCTGCTCGTAGAAGTGCGTGAAGATGGCGTCCGCATCCGCATCCAGGGCGATTTGGCGGGCGGGTTCGCTCATGCGCGTATCAGGCGCGCGCCTGCGTGAGGGCGGCCGTGAGACGCGCGACCGCCCTGGCCGACATCTCGCGCACCTGCGCCCGCGCGCGGCCCGCGACGGGGTGGGGGAGCGTCACGAGGGGAAGCGCGCGCATCTTGTGCAGCCGGGCGAGTTGTCTGGCGTAGGTCTCGAAGGCGTCGGTGATGATGGTCGCCGTGGGCAGTCCCCTTTTTTCCAGGGCGACGCTGTCGTGGATACTCCACGATGCGCAGGAGCCTCAGTCGCCCAGGGCGCAAACGACCGCGTCGCACTCCCCCTCCACACGTTCGAGGAGAGCGGCCGGTGCTCCGCTCACGGATTTCTTCCTGTAGCGGAGGATGCGGACTTCGGGGAACTGCTCCTGGAGGCCGGCTCCGAGCGCGTCAAAAATCTCATCGGTCAGGTCCTTCGTGTTGTTGATGAGGCCCACGCTCTTGCCGTTGAGCGTCGCGGGCCGCGCGGCGGCCGGTGCGCATCCGCCGGGAGCTTCCGCTGCGGGTTCGTACACGAGAATCTTCTCCCTCGCCCTGGTCGTCACGAGCACGCCCTCCCCCCTGTGAGCGGCTGTCGCGGGACGCGAAGCCTGGTCTGGCGAAAACTTCTCTCCATTCTACCCGAACGCGCGCACCGGGGGAATGCCCCCCCCCCGTTCCGCGCGGCGTTCACCGGATTTCCCGCACGTCCCGGCTCCAGGCGTCCATGAACGCGGTCCGGTCGGGCAGGTTGTTGTTGATGCGCAATCCTCTCACGCCCATCTTTTCCAGCGCCGCCAGTCGCTTGCGGCATTCGGCGGGCGTGCCGACGATCGCAAACCGATCTGTCAGGTATTCCCTGAGCCCGAAGCGGTCCACGAGCGCCGCGTTGTTCGATTTGTCCATGAAGCCGTGCTCTGCGGTCCGGTATCCGTCCCGGAGTGCGCGAACCGCGGATTCCAGGCTGCCGGGGACGCGCTTGCCCTCCAGCGTGAACGAGAACGAGTGGTGCGCACTCGCGGCGAGGGCGGTGCGGATGTCCTCTCTCGCCCGTTCGCCATCGGCGTCTACGTGGGCGTCCGCCAGCCACCAGAGGTCGAGATCTTCCACCGTCCGGCCTGATTTCCGGGCGCCCTCGTCGATGAACCCCAGCGTGTCCCCGATGACTTCGGGGAGGAGGCCGGTTCCGATGATGACCCCGTCCGCCACCTCTCCCGCCAGGCGCAGCGTCCGGGGGCCTTCCGCGGCGATGTGAATGGGCACGTGGGATCGGTGCCAGCTCAGCCGGCTGGTTTTCCCCCTTGTAGGCGGCGCTCCCCTCCTCCAGCATTCCCCGCACGGCGAGGACGTATTCGCGCAGGTCCGCAAGCCGCGCGGGTTTGAGTCCCAGGTTCAGGACGGCGCTGTCGCCCGTGGCGATTCCCCAGAAGGCGCGGCCGCCGGATAGCTCGCTGATGGTGGCGATTGCGCTCGCGGCCACGGCCGGGTGCCGCGTGAGGGGGTTGGTGACGCACGGCCCGAAGAGGATGGCGCTCGTCTGCATCGCGCATATCGCACTCGACACATACACTTCCCGATACAGGGACTGGGAGTCCGGGATGAAGACCGCGTCAAACCCGCCCTCCTCCGCGCACCGGCACCAGCGGGCGAACGAGTCCGTGTCGGGCGGGCGGAATGAGATGCCGTGTCTCATGGAAGCGTCCTCTTTGTCTCTGCTGGCGCGGTTTCGCCCCCGCCCATCACCTCGCGGCTCCACGTTTCGATGAAGGCGGGCTTATCGGGCACGTGGGCGGAAATTCTGAGGTTCTCGACGCCGATCGCCCGCAGGCTTTCCAGCCTGGCGCGGCATTCGGCGGGCGTGCCGGCGATGGCGAAGCGATCCAGCAGGTATTCCCGCAGGCCGAGCCTGTCCACGAGCTCCGCGTTCGCCTGTCTGTCCATCATCTCGTGCTCGTGAAATGCGTATTCCCTCTTGAGGGTTTCGACGGCGGAGAGGAATCGCCGGGGAATCCGCCTGCCGTCGAGTGCGAAGCGAAAGGCGTGGTGCGCACTCGCGGCGAGGGCGGTGCGAATCTCCTCGCGGACGCGCCCCCCGTCTTCTCCCACGTGGGCCTTCACCAGCCACCAGACGTCGAGGTCGCGCACCCGGCGGCCCGATGCGCTGGCGCCGTCGGCCAGCCAGGAGAGGGAATCCGCCACCACCTCCGGGGTGAGGCCGGTCCCGATGATGACGCCGTCGGCCACCTCGCCCGCGAGCCGGATGGTGCGCGGCCCCTCGGCGGCGATGTAGAGGGGGACGCGCTTTCGGTGCCAGCCCAGGGCGCAGGATTTTCCCTGATAGTGCCCGACCCCCTCCTCGAGCATCCCCCGCAGGGCGAGGACGTACTCCCGCAAATCGTCCACCCGGCCGGGGCGCAGGCCCAGGTTCAGGACGGCGCTGTCGCCCGTGGCGATTCCGAAGAGCGCCCGCCCGCCGGATAGCTCGTCCACCGTGGCGATCGCGCTTGCGGCTGCTGCGGGGTGCCGCGTGAGCGGGTTGGTGACGTTGGGGCCCAGCAGCGCGCGCGACGTGTTCGCGGCGCAGACGGCACAGGAGACGTACATCTCCCTGTAGAGCGACTGGGAGTCCGGCACCCAGATGACGTCGAAGCCCGCCTCCTCGGCGAGCCGACACCAGCGGGCGTAGGTCGCCGGCGCAGGCGGCAGCATGGCGATGCCGTGTTTCATCCTGTGTCAGACCTCGCGCTATTCTTGGACTCTCACGGAAACGCCGCCCGCGCGCTCCTCCTGCAGCGTCATGGCGCGTCTCGCGTCATCCTCCCCCCATCCGCGGTTGAGTCCCGCGATGAGCTCCTGGTAGGCGATGTTGCCCATCGTCATGGGCACCTGGTGCTCCCGGGCCAGTGCGAGAGCGAGGCCCACGTCCTTCGCCGCGCCCTTCATGGGAAAGTGGGGCGCGTCGAATTTTCCCTTCAGGAACGTTTCGGGAAAGATGAAATGAAAGTGCACGCCCCGGCCCACGGCGCCGTTGCGGATGGTCTCCGCCACCGCCCCGGGTTCCGCTCCCGCCTTGACGCCCAGGGTGTAGCATTCCGCCGCGATGGCCTGGATGCCGTAGCCCAGGCAGTTGTGGGCGAGCTTGCAGATGGTGCCGCTGCCGATCCCGCCCGTGTAGGTGAGGCGATCCCCGATGGCCGCGAGGACGGGTTTGCAGCGCTCATACACGTCCTTGTCGCCGCCGGCCATGATCGCCAGGCGTCCGGTTTTCGCGCCGATGGTGGAGCCGCTCACGGGCGCGTCCATCATGTGCGCGCCGGCGTCCGAGAATTTTTCGTACACGCTCCGGACGCTGGCGGGGTATCCCGTGCTCAGGTCGATGTAGACGTCTCCCGCGCGGATGCCCTCGAGGATGCCGTCGGCACCCGTGGCGACGCTCTCGACCTCCTTTGGCCCCGGCAACGAGGTGAAGGTGATTTCACACGCGCGGGCGACCTCCTTGGGAGAATCCGCCCAGCGGGCGCCCCGCTCCAGATGCTCCGCGGCCGCCTCGCGGACGATGTCGTGTGCCACGAGCGCATGGCCCGCTTTCTGGAGGTTGGCCGCCATGCCGCCGCCCATCTTCCCCAGGCCGATAAATCCGATTTTCATCGTGCGTTCCTTTATTGTGGTTGTCCGCCTTGGAGGGGACGCGTCCTCCCGTCTCCCGTCTGGCTGTCCTTCCCGCCGGGGGGAGCGCGCCCCCCCTCTCCCCCGCCCTCCGTCCGGCGTCAGGCTTCCCGCCGGGGGGAGTGCCCCCCTCCCCCCTCCGTCCGGCGTCAGGCTTCCCGGGGAGGGGGCTCGTCTCTCTCCAGAACGACGATGCGCTCCTCCAGCTGCGGCGGCGTCACCAGCGTGTTGTGGATGGGGCAGTTCGCGAGCTCCTCCAGGAGTTCCGCCCGCTGCTCCTCGGAGACGTCGCCGTGAATGTAATAGTTCGTGCGAATGACGCCGATGGACAATTTTCTGCGCTCGGGGTCCCCGTGGAAATCCGGGTGAAACTTCGGCGAGAGGTTGCGCTTGAACTCCGCGTGCACCTCCACGTCGTCGATGCGGATGCCCCTGCTCTTCGCCGCTCCCAGCAGCGTGTAGAGGCCTCAGCCCGCGTGGCCCGCGACGAAGAACTCGAACGGCGTGGCGGCGAGGTCCGTGCCGCCGCGGGCCTCCGGCTCGTCGAGCACGTAGGAGTGCTTGCCCGTGGTGGTCAGCATCTGCAGCTGGGTGCCCTGGATGTGCCGCAGGATGACCTGTGGCGTGTTCGGTCGTTCCGGCATGAAGGCGACTCCTCGAAAGGGTGATGGATGATTCGTCGACGCGCTTGATTCTAGCAGAGATGCGGGTAGGATTTCCTCCCGCAAGACAGTTTTCGTTTCGGGGCGCCCATTCCGGGAAGAGGGGGGATGCGATTTGAGCTTTCATCATGCGAGAGAGGCTTTCGTCGAGATGCGCGATTCGGTGAGCGAGGCGGATGCGCCTGAGAAATATCGGCTGTATCAGGGGCTGGTGCTGCTCGCGGAGGGGTTCGAGTATGACTTCAACATGATCAAGAACAGGCTGCAGCAGCTGGAGATCGAGATGCGGAAGTTGGCGGCGCAGGCCCCGGCCGCCGGCAATCCGTAAAAAAAGAAGAGCGGGACGTTTCGTCCCGCTCTCTTTGGTTCCGCTTCCGGGTGGGACTTCCTCCCACCTCGCAAAGGCGATTTGCCGCCTTGACATGGGCATCAGCCTTGAGGTTTCCTCCCCGCCCGGCTGATGCGGTGGGCCGGGGAGGCTGGAAACTCGGCGCGCGTGAAGCGATTCATTCTGAATATCATCGCATCCTCCCCCCTTCGAGAACTCTCCTGCCCCGGAGCCGCTGCCTATGTCGGCTCCCCTCCTCAGCCCTCTTCATGCGGCGTGGGAGTTTCGGGCGATACCGCTTCCTCCTTCTTGCCCCGGTCGTCGATCACGCCTCCGTGTCATTCAATATGGGTCCTGGACATAAAAAAAGCAAGTTTTTGCGGCGCGCGCGCCTCGTCCGAAAAAAACGCGCCCCCCGGAAAACTCAAGCTCCCGCCCGCTGGCGCCGCGCGTCGAGGGAGCCCGCTCCCGGGGGGAGGTTGGGCCGCGCGTCTCCCCCCCCCCCCTTGCTCCTATTCGCCTGATGGCGTCCGCTTCACGGGCGCGTCCGCTTTCCGGAGGGTCAGCTGGATGGCGCCGGGATCGGTGCCGAGGAATTCGAGCCCGCCCGGCAAGTCGATGTCGCGGCCCGACAGCGTGCGCGAATGCGCTCCGGGCGTCATCTGGGCGAGGTTCACGTTCACGCGCAGGCGGGCGGCGTCGATGTAGTGGAGGAGGTCGCGCGCGCCCCGGAGCCGGACGCGAACGCTTCTCGCCGCGCCGTCGGAGAGGGCGATGCCGTCCGGAAGGTTGTAGTAGTGGAGGGGGACCCGAAACTCCTCCTCGGACCTGCTTTCGAGTTGCGGAAAAAAATTCTGCGGATTCTGGCGTCCCTGCCCGCCGAGTGCCCAGAGAAAGATGACGGCGGACAGGGCGGCGAGCTTGGGCTTCCAGTTCTCCAGGATGGGCTCCAGCGATATGCGGCTCCTCGTTTGCGCCGCCTCGCGGGCCGCGTGCAGGCGCGCGGTGAGCCAGGAGGCGAGCTCCTCCTCCGTCCCCGTCGTCTTGACGTGGCCGCCCTCCACGCAGGTGACCTCCTGCCGCTCCTCGGATATGACGATCGCCAGGGCGTCGCAACGCTCGGTGATGCCCACCGCCGCCCTGTGGCGGGCGCCGAACTCCGGCGGGAGGGCCGGGTTCTCGGAGATGGGAAGGAGGCATCCCACGCGGGACACCTTGTTCTCGCGAATCACGGCGGCGCCGTCGTGGTAGGGCGTTCCCTTGAAGAAGATGGTTTCCAGCAACGCCGGCCGGACGTCTGCGGCGATCTCCTCGCCCGGGCTGCGCAGCAGCGCGTCGGTCGAATCGCGGCGCTCCAGGACGATGATGGCGCCCAGATGCCCGCCGATGAGGGAAAATGCGGCTCCGGCGATGGTCATGACGCTCTCCTCCGGCAGCCGGATGCGCATCGCCCGCCGCAACAGGGCGGAGAGTCTGCGCAGCGGGTGGAGCTGAAAGAATATCTTTTGAATTTCCCCGTGGAAGTGGATGAGAAACAAGATGAGCACGGCGATCCAGATGGCCCAGAGCACAAACGAGGTCAGGTGCAGGCCCGCTGCCTGGGAGGCGAGATAGATGAGCCACACCACGAACACGCGCACGAGAAGGCGCATCGCCTGGGTGCCTCTGAAGCGGATGTAGACCTGATAGAGCAGAAACCACATGATCCCGATGTCGATCGCGTGGCTCCAGGACAGGCGCTGGATGAACTGCAAGATGGTCGCCTCGGCACCCCACATGAGAGGAAACCTCGTCCGCGTCGTCTCGGGGGCGGCCTCGATGGCGCACGATTCGAAAAGTTTTCGGGGGACAGACGAATCGGCCGAGGCCGCCGCGCCCGTCCACTCCAACCTCCGCAAACCGAATAGCCTCGGCATGGTATCGCATTTCGGGAAACGCAGAAACACGAAAAACGGAAATTTTCCGCAAACGGGCGCGCGGTGCGCATTTCCCCGCGTTTGCGCGGCCCGCACCGCAAGGCGCCTGCCCTAGATTATCGCCGTTGCATCCGCCGCCTGGTTCGCCGAACCGCGGGGCACCCTCTGGCGCATCGCCAGGAACCGACGCCCGGAAGAACAGGAAAGGAGCAGGCCTTGAAAAAGTGGAGGAACCGCATGTCGGCGCGCGCGCGAGTGCGGAGCGCATCTCGCCCCGTCCGGCTGCATGGCCGCGTCATCCGCGCGGTCGCGGAGGAGGCACCGCCGGGGGAAGCGTGGGATTTCGACGTGCTGATCGCGCGGCACGGCTACTCGGAGGATGGCGAATGGTTTCTGCCCCGCGAGGTTCTGCGCGAGGCCGCTCCCTTGTTCGAGGGTGCGCAGGCGTTTGCGAACCACGCCGCATCGGGCGGCCCCGACATCAAGGATCTGGTTGGCTGGCACCGCGACGTCCGCATGGGCGAGGAGGGCCTCGTGAGCACGTTCGCGGTTTCGCGCTCCGCCGCTTGGTTTCAGGCACTGGCACAGGATGCGCTGTCGCGGGGGGTGAAGGAGCCGTTCGGGTTCTCGTTCGACGTCATCGCCCAGGCGGAGTTTCGCGAGGAGTCCGGCGGGCTCGTCCTGCATTTCGAGAAAATTCTGGCGGTTCACTCCGTCGACATCGTCCACAAAGGCAGGCTCGGGGGCGGGATTCTGGGTCTCGCCGCCCATCATTCCCCTATACCGGAGGTGAAGATGTTCGAGAAACTGGGAAAAAAACGCAAGAGCGCGGCGCCCGATTCCGACGCGGGAGCCGCCGAGGGATGGACGCCGCAACGGCTTCCCGCCGCCCGTGAAGAGGCGGGCCTCGAGGCGGAACTGAAACGGGGCGGGGCCGACGCGCGCCGCCTGCTCGCGCGAAAGCTCGCGGCGTCCGCCTTGCCGGAGGCCGTCCAGGAAAAGGTGCGCGCCCAGTTCGGCGCGGGCGGTTTCAGCGAGGACGCTCTGGAGGAGGCGATTCGCATCGAGGCGGAGACGCTCGAAAAACTGACGGCCAGCGGCGCGCTCCGCGGGTTCGGCGCGCGCGCGGAGGCGGTTCGCGACGAGTCGGACCGCAAGAGGGCGGCCCTGGACGGCCTTTGGGATTCCCCGGATCGGACGGTCGAAGGGGAGCGGCCCTATCGCTTCATGAGCGAGGCGTTTCAGGATTTCACGGGCCGTCGCCTCACCCCGCGCCAGTTCTTCGCCGAGACGTTTCATTATCACCGCACCGCCGAGAACTGGAACGGCGTCCGCCGCCTCTCCGCCTCCCTGGAGACGAGCACGTGGGGCGAGGCGTTCGGGGATTCGATCCGGCGCGCCCTGCTGCGGGATTTCCGGGACGAGCGGTTCCACCAGTGGAAGAAAATCGTCTCGGCCGTGGTGCCCGTCAAGGATTTCCGAACGAACCGGCGGGTGCGCGTCGGCGGCTACGGGGATTTGGAGAAGGTGGCCGAAAAGGCGAACTACCCGACCCTCTCCTCCCCGACGGACGAGGAGGTGACATACGCCGTGGCCAAGCGCGGCGGCGTGGAGGACCTCACCTGGGAGATGATCCAGAACGACGACATGGGGGCGATTCGGATGATTCCCCAGCGCCTCGCGCGCGCCGCCCAGCGCACCCTGAACGCCTTCGTGTTCGACTTTCTGACGACGAACGCCGCCATCTACGACGGGAAGGCGCTCTTTCACGTCGATCACGCGAACGCCTCGGAGAACAAGCTGACCTATGACAACGTGATCGCCGGCGTCAAGGCGATGGGGCAGCAGACGTTCTACGGGGAGGGGAGCGTCGAGGTGGCGGCCCAGGCGCGTCCCAGGTATCTGGCGCACCCCACGGAGCTGCTCGAAGAGGCGTTCGACGTCACCCAGTCGTCCGTCAAGGTCGTCTCGGGCGAGAATTCCACGCAGCCGAGCGTCATCAACCGCCTGGGCCTGGAGCCCTTGTGGGTGCCCGAGCTCACGGACGCGGAAGATTGGTACATGGTCGCCGACCCGAGCCTGATGGACACCATCGAAATTGGCTTCATGGACGACATGCGCGAGCCGGAGCTGTTCATCGAGGACAATCCCGCCGCCGGCAGCGGATTCAGCGCCGACAAGATTCGCTACAAGATCCGGCACGTCTACGGCGGCGCCGTCCTCGACTTTCGCGGCTTTTATCGCGGAGCGCCCGCCTAGCCCGGGCGCTTGCTCGCGCACGCATCGGAGAGGCCATGTCTGACAGACGAACCCACACGATAGTTCTCGCTTCCCGGGCGGCGCGCGTCGCCGACGGCGCCAGCGCCGCGTTCGAGGTGAGCCGGTTCGCGGAGGCCAGGCGCACCCTGAAAACGTAGCCGCCCGCGCACCGGGCGCGGAGAGAGAGAGGAGAGGAGCCGGACATGGCCAGCAGGCAGACGATCATCCAGGATGTGCGGGCGTTGCTGAAGGCGGGCGCGCTGCCCCGGGAGTTCGGCCTGGAGGAGGCGGATTACGCCGATCTGGTGCGCGCGGCACTCGCGCGCTACAGCAAGGACAGGCCGTTGTCCTCTTTTGCGGATTTCGACGGCGACGGCGCGGCGTTCGACTTCTCCCTGCCCGGGGATTGGGATGATTCCCTCTCCACCGTCCGGGCGGTGGAATATCCCCAGGGAGAGAGAACGCCCTCCTGCCTCGAAGGGCGCGACTGGACCATCTACGCGAAAGGAACCTCGGCCCAGAAGTTCAGGCTCTTGCGCCACACCCCGCGCCGGGGCGAGAGGCTCCGCCTGTTCTACACGCTCAGGCACATGGCCGATGACGCCCGAACGAGCGTTCCCGAAAATGACCTGATCGCCGTGGGATGGCTGGCCGCCGCGGATGGTTGTCACATCCTGGCCCGCCGCTTCGCCCAGACCTCGACGCCGACCCTCGCGGCGGATGCGACGGACTACCCGAACAAGGCGGGGGAGTACACGCGCCTCGCGAAGGAGCTCGAGCGCAAATACCAGACCCACATCGGCCAGAGGGAGGGCGAGTGGGCGGAGGCCGCGGGCGCCTCGGCGGATTGGGACGGGCGCCTCTCCATGCGGCGGGGCGAATACTTCACGCACGGCGCGCCCGCCGAGCGCTAGGCCGGGAGAGGGAGGGCGGACATGGGCGGTCGGAAGGGGCTGTTCGAAGGCATGGCGGAGGGGCGGCCTCGCGCCCGGGAGGAGGCGGATGTGCTCCGGCTCGCGCGCGAGGCGATGGACGACGTCACCGGGATGCTCCGGCGGGAGGTCGTGCGGAGAACCCCCTTCGGGGCGACCGGAAACCTGCGGGGCAGCGTTTTCGCCGAAACGAGGGGAAACGGCCGGGGGAGGATGCGCGGCGTGGTTTTCTCGATCGCCGATTACGCCCCCTACGTGGAGCGCGGTCGTTCGGCGGGCGGCGCGCTCCCGCCCTGGAGGAGGGGTTCGCCCCTGTACCTTTGGGTGGTGCGGCACCTGGAGCCTCGCCACGGGGATTTCGAGGGCACGGCCTTTCTCGTCGCCCGCGCGATAGCCAGGCGCGGGACGCGGGGGCGCCATATGTTCGCGCGCGCGTTCGAGGAGAACCGGGGCCGCGTCGCCGAGCGGTTCGACGCGCTGGCGGATGAAATCGGGAGGCGGATCTGTGGCTGAATCGCGCTACAGGGAGATAGGCAACGCCATCTCCTCGGAAATATCGGCGGTGGCGGGAGCGGGACGGGTGCACGCCTATCAGCGCTGGTCGGCGGACCTGGGGAAATACCTGGACCTTTTCCGGTGGGAGGCGAGCGGCGGGGGCGGGCAGATACGGGGCTGGGCGCTGACGCGCGAGAAGGCGCGGGAGGAGGCTGCGTCGGTGGGCGCAGGCGCTCCGGGCGGCTTCGTCCCCGCGGGCCTCCACAGGAGAACCCACACGTTTCTGCTGTTTGGAATCATGGGCGCCCATGACGAATCGGGCAGCGAGCTGGCGTTCCAGGACGTGGTCGAGGAGATTTGCGATCGCTTCCGGCGGAGCGGGGCGCTTCGCCTCCTCGATGCGTCCGGCGCGCCGCGCGTCCGCTCCCTGGAGCGCCTCCAGCCCCCGCAGGTGGACGTGATTGAGATGAGAACCTTCGGAGGCGTGCTTTGCCATTACGCCGAAATTCGCATTCAGGCGATAGAGCGGATTCGGCGCGATTGAGCGCGGGCGGAACGTGCGGGCGGCCGGGGGGAGGAGCGCGCCGCCCCGGACGGAAACCGGACGCGGGGACGCCGCGGGACAGGAAGTCGGGAGCGACGGCGGGGACGGGGAAAGGGAAGGACGCGCCCGCGCCGCTAGGGAAAACCCACAAGAGGAGGAGGAGAATAGACGATGGGCGACGCTCTATTGATGGATCGGCAGACTATCGGCGCAACGCTGGAGCGGGAACTCGTGGCGGATTCCGCCGGGGCTTCCACCCTGGTGGACGCCGCCCTCTCGGAGGGCGACGATTTTTGGAACGGCGCCGTGCTCCGGACGATTCGGGGCGCGGGCCTTGGCCAGAAAAGGAGGGTGCGGGATTTCGACGCGCCCTCGGACACGATAACCCTGGATGCGGCCTGGAGCGTCCAGCCCGCTTCGGGGACGGCGTATCTTCTGGATCGGCCGGCCCAGGCGGCGGAATTGTTCCAGGCGGGCAACTTCTCCCACGACCTCAACGTGGAGCAACTCGAGCGCGCGGTGCGGGATGCGAGCGTATCGCCGTTTCCCTCCATCATGGGGAAACGCTCCGCCCGGCTTTCCTTCTCCACCGAGTTGCGCGGGTCGGGGGCTGCGGGCGTCGCGCCGGATTACGGGTTGCTGTTCCAGGGCTGCGCGATGAAGGAGACGATCGCCGCGGGCGCCTCCGTCGCCTACGCCCCCTCCTCCGACAAATCGAAGGACGCGAGAATTTGCCTGACCGCATACGTCGACGGTTTGCGGGTCATGTATCTCGGCTGCATGGGGAGCTTCTCCATCCACTGCCCCCTAGATGGCGTGCCCACGGTGGATTGGGAGTTCGAGGCGGCCGACTTCGAGGTGAGCGACGCGGCGCTCCTCGCCGGCGCCTCCTATGACGCCCAGCTGCCCGCGCCCGTCCTCATGAGCGGTTTTTCGTTTGGCGGATACCATTTCGACGCGACGGACATTCGCTTCGCGATGAACAACAACGTGGTTTTGCGGCAAAGCGCCAACGCACCCGGCGGGCACACCAACGCGGTGGTGACGGGCCGGGCGCCCTCCGGCTCATTCGACCCCGAGGCCGTGCTCAAGGGCACGAACGACGTGTTCAGCGACTGGGAAAACGGGGCGCAGGTCGCCCTGAGCGTCCGGATTGGCCAGAGCGCCGGGAACATTTGCTCCATCACCGCGCCCAGGTGCCAATACGCGGACCTGGGGTTTGGGGATCGCGACGGCGTCCTCGCCTACGAGACGCCCTTCCGCCTGGCGCGGGATGCGGGCGATGACGAGATCAGAATCGTCTTTACCTAGCTCCCGTTTTCCCTGCGCGCAACGGGAGCGCCGACCCGGCGAAAGCCGGACGGGAGGTGTCGTGGAAATATCCGAATACAGAAACCGCGGCCGCAAGCCCATCACCCTGCCTTCCGGCCTCAGGGGCTTCGTTCGCACCCCCAGCATCCTGGACATGGCGGCGTATCCGAAATTGTTGGCCGGCGCCCCGGACGGCGCGGCGGACCAGGAGGAGCGACACGCGCTTGCGGGGGAATGGGTTCGCTGCGTATTGCGGCGTTGCTTCGTTCCCGAGGGAGGCGTCATGACGGAGAAGGAGCCGGGACGATGCCTGCCCGACGAGCTGAGCGTTCACGAACTCGACCCCGGGGACGCCGACGCGATTTTCAGTGCGGTCACCTCCTTGCAGGAGGAGGCGTCGTCCCCCGCATCCGGGGAGGATGCGCCGCGAGGCGCCGCGTTTCCATAAGAGGAGGAGCGCGGTGCTGGCGATGATTCATTTTCAGGCCAGGACGTATGGCCTCCCGCCGCACCTGCTGGCCCGATGCTCTCCGGACGAGTTCCGGTTCAACCAGGAGGTGCTCGAGGCTGGCTTGGCCCAGGAGCGGAGGAGCCGGCGGGAGGCGGGGAGAAAGGAGCGGGTGCGGCGGCGGCCCGCACTAGGGGGGCCGGCTCTGCGCATGGCGCGCGGGCCGGCTTCCCCTGGGGGGAAGGGCTATTCGTCCCACCGAAAATCCGGGTTCGGCGGAGAGAAAATGTCGATGTACTCCGCCTCCTCCAGCACCTCCCCTCCGTGCGGCACTCCCGCGGGGAACACCATGACGTCCCCCTGGCTGCACGATTTCGTAATCACCTTCTCCCGCGCGGAATTTCAGCTTTCCCCGAATCATGTGCGTTATCTGGTCGAAGTCGTGGACGTGCGTCTGGATGGGGCTGCCGGCACGCGCCGTGATCCTGCACGCCATGACGTTGTCGGTTTTCACGATCCTGCCTCGGATGATGTTGTT
>CBDBZY010000030.1:0-15835 GCA_965213685.1 bacterium | reverse complement strand
GGGGAGGAGGACAAAATCGTCGAGTGCGGCGATTTGATTCATATCCCCAGGCATACGAACCACAGAAGCCGGGCGGTGGACGGCGAGGCCACTTTTTTCACCGTGAAATTCCCCGCCGGAACGGGGGATCTGGATGCGGATTACAACAGGGCGGAAGGGGCCCGAGGAGGCGGAGAAAAAATATCCCGGAGCCGGGGAATGACATGACATGAAATGTGACGGGCGGTTTTGATGAGAGAAAAGTATTTTGAGGATTTCCGGGTGGGCGAGAAGTTTCGGACGAAAGAGAAGACGCTCTCAGCGAAGGAAATCGTGGAATTCGCCAGGTTGTATGACCCGCAGCCGTTCCACGTGGACGAGAAGGCGGCGGCGGAATCCCCGTATGGCGGCATTATCGCCAGCGGATTTCATACGATAGTGACGTCGTTTCGGCTGTTCCTCGATACGGGAGTCATCGGCACGACGGGCATGGGCTCGCCCGGGATGGATTCTGTCCGCTGGATGAAGCCCGTGCGCCCCGGAGACACCCTGGCCGTGGAGGCGGAAGTCATGGAGGCGAGAGCGTCCCGCTCGGAGCCCGGCCGCGGGATCGTCCCTCATGGATTTCCGGACGCGGAACCAGGACGATGAACTGGTTCTCGCCTTGCGCGCCGTCCATCTGGTGCGCAGAAAAACGGCGGGGAGCGCATAGTCCCGGGGGGTGCTTCACCCACCGAGAATCAGGGACGCCGTGCCCAGGAGGATGGCGAGTGCGCCCGCCACGACGCGCCAGTTCACCTTCTCGTCGGACTGGAGAAAAACCCACGACGCCGCGATGGCGAACAACGGCCTGGATTGGGCGATGGGAAAGGCGTAGACGACGGGCGCGTTCGCCAGAGCGAGATAGAGGAAGGTGACGCCGAGGCTTGCGGACAGGCCGGCCAGAACGAGAAACCTCCAGTGGCTCATGGTCCAGCCCCTGATTTCGCCTGTCGCTCCCCTGCGCGAGAGGAAGGGCAAAAAGAGCAGGACGGCGAAAATGTTGGAATACAGGTTCGCTTCGTTGGCGGAGGTGAAAAATCCCACCGCCGGGCGGACGAGCACGGCGGCCGCTCCAAACGCCAGCGCGCAGCCGAGTGCCAGGCCCAAGCCGACGTACAGGCTCCGGGGGGATTTGCCCCTGCCCCCTCGGTAGTCGGGATGGCTCCTGGAGATAAAAACGTATCCGCTGAACACCAGGACGGTGCCCAGCCCGATGGCGGGCGTGAGGCTCTCCCCCAGTAGGACGACGCCGAGTAGGACGGCGAATATCAGGTTTGTCGCGACGATGACGCTCGTGCGCGCGGCGCCGATGTGCTGCGTGGCGGCGAAAAGCATGGTGCGCGCCAGGGTGACCCTGAGAATCCCCGCGATGGCGATGAACAGGAGGGGCCAGCCCGGGCCTGGCGGAGGATCGGAAAAATCTCCCCTCCAGGCGGAGACGGCCCACAGAACGGGGAGACCGACGATGGCGGTGAAGGCGGAGCCCGCGATGGGGTCGATGCCGCGAACGGCGAGGCGGCCAAAGACGTCTCGGAGCGCAAGCAGGACGGCCGACAGGAGGGCGTATATGGCGGCTGGCTCAAGCACGCCCCCATCATTAGAGGGCATGGGAGCCCGTCAAAGCGCCTTTGATCCTGCTCCTCACGCTTTTCGCATCGAGGCGGGATGTTTCGCGCGTTCAAGAACGAAGTCGGCCATCAGCGGCCAGGGGTCGAAACCGACGACGTTTTGCGCGTCATCCACGAAATTCGAGAGCGCGTTGATGTCGTAATAATATATCTCCCCGTCTGCATCCCCGACCAGATATTCGATTCCGCCCACCTCTATGCCCGCCTCCCGCATGATGCGCTCGACGGTGTCGATGACCTCTCCCGGCGGCGTGACCTTCTGGATCAGGGCGTCCCCGCCGCATGCGATTTCGTCGTTGCGCCGGCAATAGCTGCCCGGGCAGAGGTTGAAGGAATGCGGGTCCACCAGCACCAGCTGGATCGCGTAAAGAAACTCGCCGTTCAGCACCTCGACGCGGACGATCCGCTCTCCGCGCGGCCGAACGTATTCCTGCACGAGGGCGACGTTGTCGATGCCGAAATCGATGGACTCCGCGTTCGCCGCCTCCCGGAGCGCCTCCGGCGTGTCGTATCTTTGTATGCCGGCGCCGCTTCCCCCGACGTTCGCTTTCGTGATGACGGGAAAGCGGAGTCCCTCGGCCGCCGCAGGCGCCTGGGAGGGATGGTTGATCACCCGCGATTTCGGATGCCTTACCCCCAGGCGCTCCAGCAGGCGGGCCTGCCGCACCTTGGAGAATTCATGGAGATAGGCTTCGTAGCCGTTGATCACGTTGGCGCCGATGTCCCGGAGATGGGCGCAATACTCCAGCGTATAGGGAATCGCATGCCCGTGTCCGCGCGCCCATGCGGATGGGCTCATCCGGTTGAGAACCAGCGCGTAGGGCGACTGCGTTTCGGCGGGGTCGAATCGGTGGTTGTGGGCTTGCACCTTCTCATATGCCACGCCCCGCCCGTCGAGTTCATCGAAGAGTTTTTGGAACCACTCGGGGTGTTCGTAATAGATGGCGATGGGCCGGTCGGAACCGTTGTCATCCCTCATGGGAGTGCGCGCTCCTCTGATTTCAGCGTCCCGATCACCTGCTGGACGCGATCCTCGACTATCTCGATCATCCTGGGATGAAAGCCTAGGTGCGGGCCCAGAACGATGTCGATGGCCGGGTGTTTGTTTTGGCCTTCCTGGACGAATCCGGGCAAATCGACCTGCACGTGATTGCCCCGGAAGAGGAAGTAGGGGATGACGATGATCCGCTCCGCGCCCCTCTCGACGCAAAGGTCGACCCCCTCGGGAATGGAGGGGCGGCTGATCTCCAGAAAAGCGGCCTCCACGACGCGGTGCGGCCAGGCTTCCCGGAAATGCTCCACCACGAGGAGGAGCGCGTGGTTGGCGTTCTGCGCGCGGCTGCCATGGCCAACGAGCAGCACCGCCGTTTTCACCGCGTCTCCGGATGTTTCGCCCGGAAGTTCCGCTTGTCGCCCTAGGCCAGGCATTCCCCCTCCCCTCTCTCCAGCACGTATTGCCTGTCCTGGCTCCAGTCCACGAACAAATCGGTGTCCGGCTTGTCGTTGAATGAACCAGAAAGGTGGAATTCGCGCAACAGGTCTTCAAAGAAACCGCTGCCGACGCGCTCCAGAAAATCGTTGAAGCGCTCGCCCGCGCGCCTGTTCTCCCGGTATCGGGACAACATCTTCCGGAGGGCCTCGGGAACGCGCTTTGCGGGGATGCGCACCTGAATGCGCTTGCCGATGCGGATTTGCCCGTCCGCTCTTTCGTATTGGCCGCCCAGGAAAACCTCGTAGGCGGGGAGCATCACGCCGTCCGCCTTGAGCGTTCCGCCATGAAAGCCGATGTGGGCGATGTGATGCTGGCCGCACGAATTCGGGCAACCGCTCATCTTGATGCGCACCTCCCGCGTGAGCGGGTCATGGTCGATCTCCCGGAGGGTTTCGCGTATGGCGCCCGCCAGTCCCATCGAGGAAGTGATGCCGAGCTTGCAGGAATCCGTCCCCGGGCAAGAGACGACGTCGGATATCTCGCGGGCGCCCCCTTCCGCCAGCCCGATGCGCCGCAGCTCCTTCCACAGGGGATACAGCTCGCCCGCCCGCACCCACCGGAGGACGAGGTTCTGCTCAAAGCTCGTCCTCGCGCGCCCTCGCGCAAAACGTCGGGCGAGGTCGGCCAAGGCGAAGAACTGCTCTGTCAGAATGTTTCCCAGCGGCAGCTGGATTTCGACGGCAAAATAACCTTCCTGCCTTTGCGCGAGGACGTTCGTGTTTCTCCATCTCTCGTAATCCGCTGCGTCCCCGTTCGGGTGGAATCCCGTCCCGTCAAGGGTGTTCAGGACGGGCGGGGCGTCGGCGTCCTCGTCATCCCGCCAGAGATAGGGGTCGGGATGGACGGGCGCTTTCGCCCAATCCTTTCGGAGTTCCGCCTCCACGCGCGCGCGCAGCCCGTCTATGCCGATCCGGGCCACCAGAAACTTGATGCGCGCCTTGAAGCGGGATTTCCGCAGTTCGGCGGCCTGATCGAAAACCCGGATGAGGGCTTCGCTCACTCGCAGGAAATCAGAAACCGCCACGAACTCATACAGCGTTTCCGCCGTGCGCGCGAAGGTGGCGAGGCCGCCGCCGACGAGCATCCGGAATCCGCGGACGGCGCTCCCCTCGACCTCCTCGATGAGAGGGATGAAGCCGATGTCATGGATTCCGCCCGCCACGCAGTCCGAAGCGCAACTGGAAAAGGCCACCTTGAATTTGCGCGGGAGATCCTGCGTGAAGTCCTTGCGCACGAAGTAGCGGGCGAACGCGCCCGCATAGGGCGTGGCGTCGAAAACCTGATCCTTGCAGACGCCCGCATACGGGCAGCCGGTGACGTTTCTCACGCAGTTTCCGCACGCCTCCCGCGTGGTGAGCCCCACCTCGCCGAGGAGCCTCAGCACGTCGGCGGCTTCGCCGAGCGGCACAAAGTGAAACTGCACGTTTTCCCGCGTCGTCACATGGCCCTTCCCCAGAGGAGCGTAGTCGCGGGATACGCGCCCCAGGGCTTCGAGTTGAGAGGCGCTCAGCCCCCCGAAAGGTATTTTCACGCGCACCATCTGCGCGTCGGCCTGCCGCTGGCCGTAGACTCCGCGTTTGAGGCGATAGGGGAGAAAGGCGCTGTTGTCCAGCTCCCCGTTCTGAAATTTCGTGGCTTCCGTTTCAAAATCGTCCAGCTCTGCCGCGATTACCGGAATGACGCCTGATTTTTCCCGAGACGCCGGTTTGATGAGAGACTGCTCATGCATCGTATGCTCCTGCGATGAACGACTGTCCAGATGACAGATGATGAATTTGTTGGCGCCGGGACGAAGCCCGGGCGTCTATGAAACGACTTTGGCGAGGAATTCTTTCGCGGCACAGCGCCAGGAGATCTCCTGGCTTTCATCGGCCTCGAACCAGACGAGGTCTTCGAGTCCGGCGACCGGGCCGACGAGAAAAACGGCGGGCGGGGAGACCTCTTCGCGCTGCGCGAGGCTGGACGCCTCCCCCAGCGGAGAGCGATAGGCTGCCTGCTTGCCCGTCGTTCCGTTTTCGATGATCGCGGCGGGCGTGTCTTTCGACATGCCATTTTCCATCAAGGCGGCGGATATGCGCCCGATGGAGCGCGCCCCCATGAGAAAGACGAGCGTTCCGGTGCTCTGGGCGAGATGCGCGTAATCCACCTGCGCCTCCGGTTTCCCTGGGTCCTCATGGGCCGTCACGACGGTGAAGGACGAGGCGATGTTTCGGTGCGTGACCGGAATGCCCGCATAGGCGGGCACGGCGATGGCGGAGCTGATGCCCGGTATGATTTCATAGGGAACCTCCGCTTCGGCGAGTGCCTGCGCCTCCTCGCCCCCGCGGCCGAACACGAAGGGGTCTCCACCCTTCAGGCGCACTACCTGCAAGCCGCTATGGGCGAAACGGATGAGAGATGCGTTGATGTCCCTCTGGCTCATGGCGTGGCGTCCGGCGGATTTTCCAGCGTCCATGAACTCGCAGCCTCCCGGGCAAAGTTGCAGAATCTCCGGGTTGACGAGACGATCATGAATCACCACATCCGCGCTTCTCAATGCTCTGGCCGCCTTGAGCGTGAGGAGGTCCGGGTCCCCGGGGCCTGCTCCCACGATCTGGACTTTCGCTGGGTACATGAGGAGGTTCCTGTCTTGAGGTGGTATTTTATTTATTGTTAAGTGTAAAACTTAACTTTTATGGAAAATATATCGGTTCTTTCACGCTTGTCAATGGGAGGAGGCGTTCATTCCGGAATGGCCGCACCTGGCGTGCCGCCGCTGACGCCCCCCTCCCGCATGGAGGAAGCACGGAAGATGACCCCCCCATCCACCCGCCTGGCCCGCCTGGAAGATGCGCTGCGCCGGATAGATGAAGCGAACGCCAAGGACCCGAACGCCGAGAGTTTTGAGGGCAAGGACTACCCGAAGGCGCTGCTGTATTCGATGCGCATGACGAAGTGGCTGGAGGCCGTCGCACCGGAAGCCTCCGAAGCCCTGCGTCTGGCGGTGCGCAGCCAGCACATATGCAGGTGGGAGGTTCCGCGCTCGGACTATCCGCCCGGTCGCAGGGGGTATCACCGGTGGCGAACGTATCTCTACGCCTACCACGGGGAGAGGGCGGCCGGGATTCTCAGGGAGGCGGGCTATGGGGAGGAGACGATAGCGCGGGTGCGGATGTTGCTGAAAAAGCAGGGGCTGAAGTCCGACCCGGAAACCCAGACGCTCGAGGATGTCGCGTGTCTGGTGTTTCTGGAGAACTATTTGTGGGATTTCTCCCGACTCCACGAGGAGGCGAAAATCGTCGATATTTTGCGGAAAACATGGGCGAAGATGTCCCCGCGCGGGCAGGAGGCCGCCAGGGAGATGACGCTGCACAGCGGGGCGGAGGCGTTGCTCCATCAGGCGCTCTCCTCCTCCGGATAGGGGGGAGGGGCGACGCTCTTCGGAGGCCCGCCTCGTTTTCTCATGTCGGTTTGTATGGTGTATGATGGCGAAGCCGTGTTTCTGGACGCCTTGCCTGCGAGGAGGAAACCATGAAAGCCACCATGTGGAATTGCTATGTCTGACCTTATGCCTACAGGGCCATGGAATGGCTCGTTCGCCTTCAGGAGAAGAGGAATGACCTGCAGGTCGATTACAAGGCCTTCGTGCTGGAGCAGGTGAATTTCGGCCCCGCACGGGGGGAGGACTGGAGGGCCTGGGAGGATCGGACCTTCCCGAGCAGGGACATGCCTCCGCACCAGGCGGCCAAGTGCGCGGGGCTGCAGGGCGAGACAGAGTTCGATAAATACCACGTGGCCCTCCACAGGGCGAAGCACCGCGACGGCAAGGACATCACGAGCGAGCTGGTTTTGCGCGACATCGCCGTGCAGACGGGCCTGGACGTCGGCCGCTGGGAGGAGGACATGAAGAGCGGCGCCACCATCCCCCTGATCGCGCAGGAGCACGAGGCGGCGGCGGAGCAGGGCGTTTTCGGAGTGCCCACGTTGGACTTCGGCGAGGGGAAGCCCGTCTTCGTGAAGCTCGAGGAAGGCGAGTGGGAAAAGGGCGGCGACGAGGAGGGGCTGTTCGACGCCGTGCGGGCCGTCTCGGCACAGAGGCCCTATCTCCTGGAGCTCAAGACGCCGGAATCCGCCAGGCGCACCTCCGCCTCGGCGAAGAAGTATGAGAAATACGGGATCAAGGCGAGGTGAGGCGCGAGGAGGGGGGCTCCGTCCCATGAGCGATGCGGGGAATGCGGGCCAGCCCGTCGATCTCACGGTGGACAAGCGCACCCGCGAGTTTCGCGTGGAGTGGGCGGACGGCAGGAGGAGCGTGTTCGGGTTCGACTACCTCTCCGCCCTCTGCCCTTGCGCGAATTGCAAGGAGAAGCGCAGGGAGCGGGAGAAGAACCCGCTCGTCGTCCTCTCGGGGCCGAGCGGGCCGGCGGAGCTGGAGAACGCGGAGATGGTGGGGCGCTACGCGATCAACTTCATCTGGCAGGGCGGATGCGGCGCCGGCATCTATTCGTTCGATTATCTTCATGACATCGACCCGCAGCGCGTCAAACGCTCGCCCGGAGCGCAGGAGAGCAAATCGTGAATACCCGCACGTCCGGGGCGGCGGACGCGAAAAACCAGGCGCCGCCGCAACAAAGGGATTGTCCCACGTGACCGAGCGGCATGCTCCTCCTCGCGGTCGTGCGGGGCGTGGCGGGCTGGATGAGGCGAAAAATCCTCCGCAAATCGAACTGAACCGCGAGGAGAGGCGCCCGAACGTGGGCGATGGCGGTCGGGGCGCTTGCCGGGGCGATGCGCGCGCGCGCCTTTATTCCAGGTCTACCCGCTGCCGCCAGGTCTTGTCCTGAAACCGCAGATACAGGTCCACGCCTTTTAGTATGGTGAGATAGAGCCTGAGTTCGGCGAGGTCTTTCGGGGGAAACTCCAGGACGCCGTTCGGGCCCAGCGCATATTCTTTCGTCGTTCCGGTTTGGAGGAATCGCACGCGGAGCGCGCCGCCGCCTGGGAGCGGCGTCATCTCGCCGCAGGCCTGCGCGCGAAGCGTCTTCCATTCGCCGATGATGCGCCCCGCGCGCTCGCGCCTGTCGGTGCGGCTCTCCCCCTTGCAGTTGGTGACGTCGCCCGTTCTCTGCCCCGCCAGATTCTCGAACGCCTCGCCCACGATCCGCAGCGCGCAGCCCACGCCCCGCGCCCCCACGATGGCGGGAGATTCCCGCCGCAGTTCCACCTTCTGATACACCTTTCTCTCCTGATAGGGACAAAGCGCCGTGCGGCGCAGCACCACCCGGCCCGGCCCCTGGCGCGCGAGCCGGTAGCCGATGGAGATCGGAGCCAGCAATCTTTTCTGGATTCGCACCGGCGCGCCCCGCACTATCTGCCGCTGGCCGCAGCCCGCCACGAGCATGAGGAGGGGCAGGGCAAGCAGGATGGGCCGATGCGCTCTCAAGATTCCCGGTCCCTCCTCCCCGCCCGGCCCGTCCGTGAAGGATGACACAGGCGGAGGCGTTTTTACATCCGCATCCGATTCGGGTGCGCGTCGCTCCAGCGTCGGAAGCCGCGCCGCACCCCATATTCCGTCCTTGCGGGTTTTGGTGTATACAGGCGGGGGTCGCACTTTCCCTTTCCGATGAAGCGGGGGAGTAAAATCTTGGGCCAGACGATGGCGGAAAAAATTCTCTCCGCCCGCTCGGGGCGGAAGGTGAGGGCGGGCGAGCTGGTGATCGCCGCGCTGGATTACGTCATGGCGGGCGACGCCAAGGGGCCCAAGGCGATTGACATATTCCGGGAGGCGGGCTTCGCGTTCCGGATGGACCCGGAGAAGACGGATTTCGTCATCGATCATTTCGTGCCGGCCCAGGACGTTCTCTGGGCGAACCACCACAAGAAGCTCCGGGAGTTCGGCGCCGAATTCGGTATCCGCGTTTTTGAGCCGGGCGCGGGCGTCTGCCATACCGTGGTGACGGAGGAGGGGCGCGTCGGCCCGGGCGACCTCGTCGTGGGCGGCGACAGCCACGTCTGCACCTACGGGGCGCTGGGCGCGATGGGCGTGGCCGTGGAGAGCGTGGAGATCGCCTCCGCCTACGCCACCGGAAAACTCTGGTTCAAGGCGCCCGAGAGCGTTCGCGTGGAGTTTGCGGGCGCGCTCGCGCGCGGGGTGTTCTCGAAGGACATGGAGTTGACCCTGGCGAGGGAGATGGGCGAGAACGGGGCGAATTACATGGCGGTGGAATACGGCGGGCCGGCCCTGGCCGGATTGTCGATGGACGCGCGCTTCACCATCGCCAACATGTCGGTCGACATGGGGGCGAAGACCGGCATCATGGAGGCGGACGAGAAAACGCTCGCCTGGGCGCGGTCGCATGGCGCGCGGTGCGAAGCGCCCGTAGCGCCGGACCCGGACGCCGCCTATGCGCGGCGGATTCATCTCGACATCTCCGCGCTCACGCCCGTCGTGGCGGCCCCGCCCGCCACGGGGAACGCACATCCCGTCGACGCCTACGCCGGCCTTCCGGTGCAGCAGGCGTTCGTGGGCACGTGCACGAACGGGCGGCTGGAGGATATCGAAATCGCGGCGCGCGTCGTTCGGGGCAGGAGAATCGCGCCGGGCGTGCGCTTCTACGTCGCTCCCACAAGCAGGAGAATATACGAGGCGGCCGCCGCCAGCGGGGCTATCGCGGATTTGGCCGCGGCGGGCGCCGCCGTGCTCACGGCCGCCTGCGGCCCGTGCGCCTCGATGACGGGCAACGGCTGCCTGGCCGATGGGGAGCGCGCCATCTCTTCCGCCAACCGGAACTTCCCGGGGAGGCTGGGCAGCAAGGAGGCCGAGATATTTCTGGGGTCGCCGGCCACGGTGGCGGCGAGTGCGCTGACGGGGCGCATCACGGACCCCAGGGAATTTCTGTAGCCGGCGCAGGCGGCGGGGCGTCGCTTGTGCTCCGAAGGGCGGGACGTATCCAGCGGGGAGGGCGTGTTTTGGCGATGCGGGGGAAGGTGCACCGCTTTGGCGACGACATCAGCACGGACGTGCATCTGTCGGTGAAATACCGTCCGCCCGGCACCTCGATGGCGCAGCTCAAGCGCGATGCGTTCCGGGAGCTCGACCCGGATTTTTCCCGAAACGTGAAGGCGGGCGACGTGGTGGCGGCGGGGGAGAATTTCGGCCTCATCAGCAGCCGGCAGGACGCCGCCGTCGTCCTCCGGGAGCTGGGCGTGCGCTGCGTCCTGGCCAAGAGCTTCGGGCACATGTTTTATCGAAACGCGATTAACTCGGGACTTCCGGCCATCGCGTGCGACACCGGGGCGATCCGCGCGGGCGACGACATCCTGGTGGACCCGATGGCGGGAGAGGCCCGCGTCGGCGATGAGGTCATTTCCTTTCCCCCGTTCCCCGACGGCCTGTGGGCGATGCTCGAAGCGGGCGGGCTGGTGCCGTTTCTCCAGGCGCAGGGAGATTTCTAGCTCATCAGCCCGAGAATGTATTCCATATCCTCCGGGCGGGTGCCGTTTCTCCGGGCGAAAGGAGATTTCCAGGGGGCTTGGTCCGGATGTTTTTTCGGCGGGGGGAGGGCGGACATACATTCTGGTTCGTCTGACGCTGCGCTCCCCGGATTGCTTCGTCCCCTCTCGGCGGCCATGCCGGGATTCTCCGCATCGCAGGCTTGATCGGCCGCTTTGAGTGCCTTCTCGGTGCGCGCGGCTTCAACCTCCCTGAAGAACCCTCTCCAGTGCCGCCGTCGGCAGGCCGAAGTTCCGGTATCCTTCCTGGATGGTCGCGGCGTATCCCGCTGTCGGCCGCGCCGCCCTCAGGGGTGTGCGCATGATGTAGAGCATCGCGTGGGCGGCACCGGTCGCCGTGGATACTTTCAGGCGTTCACGGCGGTAGAGCGTGGGAAAATCCTCGAATCGATCCAGTGCCGCCAGATCGTCGGCGTGCAGGCGAAACAGCGCACCGGGGACGCGCGCCCCCTCTTGCCGCGTCACGGTCGCCCAGCCGGTCTCGCCCGCCGGCGCATCGGCGGGCAGGGCGATGGCGAGACGGTAGCCCTCCAGGAGCGCGGGGGCAACGGGGACGCTGCGGGGGCAGCGGGATTTCATCTGCGCGGCGTGCAGGTTCGCCCCGTAGGCGAAGTAGTATGACTCAGGCGTAGCCGATGTCCTCCTCCTCCTCGTCGCCCTCCCAGTCAAGGTCGATGACCGGCGGATCGTCTCCGTCGTTGGGAAAGGCGAGCAGGAGCCTGGCTTTCTCGTCTCCCACCTGGGCTGCGCTGTGAATCGCCTCCTCGCGGATGGTGATGACCTCGCCCGTCTGGACAAGGACGAGTTCTTCCTCCACGTTGAACTGCATCTGTCCTTCGACGACGATAACGGCCTCTTCCTCCCGGTGCGTGTGATAGGGCACGAAAGCGCCGGCGGGCTGCTCGACCTCGAAGACGCGGTAGTCGCGCTCGGCCAGGGCGGAGATGATCTCCTCCTGCTCTGGCTCGCATTGGTACGCCGTGGCGACATCCTCCAAGCGATAGGCCGGTTTCGTCATCTGGAGAAATCCTCCGATAGTTTCATGCGCCCAAGAGATCCTTGACCGCCTGGGAAACGCGGGCGCCCGAGGCGCGCCCGGCCAGTGTTTTCGTTAAGATTCCCATGACCCTCCCCATGTCCTTCATCGAGGAGGCCCCCGTCTGGTGAATGGCCGCCCGGGCGGCGGCCCGAATTTCCGCATCGTCCATCTGGGCGGGCAGATAGGCCTGGATGACGCGAATCTCATCGCGCTCCTTCTGCGCTATGTCCTCGCGTCCGGCCGCTGCGTACTGGGCTGCGGCTTCCTCTCGCTTGTTTATCATACTTTGGAGTATCCGGAGAATCTCCTCCGGCGATGTTTCCTCGCCGTTCTCCTTGTCCTTGTGCAGTATCTCGGCGCGCACCATGCGTATGGCGGAGAGCCGGAGGGACTCCTTCGCGCGCATGGCGGCTTTCATGTCTTGGGCGAGTGCGTCCCGGATGCTGGCCATGGGCAGGCTCCTATGATTTCGCCACCGCCGCGCGAGGTCTCGCCTTTTCCATGAACAGGCAACACGCAAGGGCGATTCCAGCGCCCGCGCAGTCCGCCGCGAAGTCGCCCCATGCGGCGGAGCGACCGGGGATGAGAAGCTGGTGTAACTCATCGGCGGCGGCGTTCAGGGCGGCGAAGGCGAAGATGAGGGCGCAGGTTTCCCCTCTGTCCTGATTCGTGAACGTCTTCCGGCAGGGCCGCCAGAGCAGCCAGGCGAGGAGCCCGAATTCGCAGGCGTGCACGATTTTGTCCGTCTCGTAGGGAAGGGGCGAGGAGGGATTGAGCGCGCCCGTGGCGGTCTTGAGGTGAATCGCCGCCGCATAGCCCAGTGCGAGGAGCCAGCGCAGGAGGTGGAGAGGGTTCACCGGTCTTCTCCGGGGAGCGGGACGATGGCCTCGACCTCGACCAGAAAATCAGGTTCGGCCAGGCTGGAGACCACCAGAAACGTGCTGGCGGGCGGAGCGTCGGGAAAGAACTCGGCCCGCACCTTCCCGACGGCGCGCCTGTAGTCGAGGCTCGTGACGAAGACCTGAATCTTGCCGACGTCCTCCATGCGCCCGCCCGCCGCTTCCACCACCTTCCGCATGTTGCGGTAGCACTGGCGCGCCTGTCCCTCGGGATCTCCCGGACAGACGATCCTTCCGTTCTCGTCCAGGGGCGTTTGCCCCGCCACATAGAGCGTTCGACCGCCCGCAGCGATCACCCCGTGCGAGAAATGTCCGGCCGGCCTGGCCAGCCCCTCGGGGGATACTGTCTCGCGCTTCACCTTCACCCCTCCCGCAGCGGATCAATAGGATATTTTCGCCTCGGCGAGATTTCCCACCACCACGAGGGAGGCCTCCCCCAGGCGAATGTATTTTTTCGCCGCCGCGAGGACTTGCGCCTTCGTGACGGCGCGAATCTTTTTCAGGTATTCCTCCGCGTAGCCGGGGGAGAAGCCCAGCAGCTCCACCGCCAGCATGTATTTCGAGATGCGGTTGGAGGAGCCGAAGCGCGTGGCGAAGTTTCCGGTGATGATGTCCTTGGCGTCGCGCAGCTCCGCGTCGCTCACCCCTTGGGCCTGGATGCGCTTTATCTCCCGGAGCGTCTCGCCGATGGCCGCGTTCGCGCTCTTGTTCTTCGTCTGAAGCGCGAGCCGCCAGTGGCCGGAATGCCGGCTGGACGCGAAATAGCTGTAGGCGGCATAGACGAGGCCTCTCTTGTGCCGCAGGTTGTTCCCGATTCTGCTGAGCAAGGAGTCCCCGCCCAGAATGTGGTTCATCACGCGCGCGGCGTAGAAGTCCGGGTGCGTCCGTCGGAGCGAGCGGTTGCCCAGAATCACCGTGGACTGGGAGAGGGGACGGTCGATCCGGATGACCCGCATCTTGCGCGGGTGCCTCGGGCGTCGCCGCCTCGGGGAGTTCTCCCCCGCCCGCCCGCCAGCCCCTGAAGCGGGAGAGGACGAGCGCTCGCGCCCGCGAGAGGGAGACGTCGCCCGTGAAGACGAATACCGCACCCCGCAAGCCATACCATTTCTTGTGGAAGCGGACGACGTCGTCCCTCCCCAGCTTCCGGAGCGACTCCTCCGTTCCCTTCGCCATGCGGCCAAAGGGCGTCTCGCCGTATAGGCTCTCTCTGAACGCCCTGTCCGCGAGATGGGCGGGGCGCTCGCGTCGCTGGCGCAGCGCGCCCAGGATGCGCCGCTTCGTCTTCGCAATCTCCCCGGCCGGGAAGGTGGGGTTTCGGAGCACGTCGCCCAGCAGGGAGACGCCCGCGTCCAAATCCCGGGTGAGCAAGCGGAGCGAGGCCTTCGCCCGCGTCCGTCCGCCTTCGACGCCCACGCCCCCGCCCAGGGAGTCGTTCATCCGTTCGACCTCGAGTGCGCTTCTCGTCTTTGTCCCCCGGAGGAGCAGGGCGGCGGTGAGGTTCGCAAGCCCCGCCCGCTCGGGCGCCTCGTGGCGCGCGCCCGCCGGAATCGAGACGGTGATCCGCACCATGGGCAACTGCCTGTTTTCTTTCACGAGCAGCACCGCACCGCCCGGCAGCTCCGCGCGGTCGTAGCTGAGGGCGGAGGCGCGGGAGAGCGCGGGGGGGAGGAGCGCCGCGACGGCCAGCGTCCAGCAGCAAATGCGTCCTGGCCTCATGTTAGCGTCCTCCTCCGCTTCGGGCCGTTTTGCGTCCGCCCGCCTCCTGCGGGATGAGCACGGCGGTGGTCCTGTTCGGGTGGCCCAGATATTTCTCGGCGACGCGGACGACGTCGGCGGGCTTCACTTTCCGCAGGGCGGGCAGATAGCCTTTCAGCAGCCGCCAGTCGCCCGTCACCGCCGCCTGGCCGAGGAGCATTGCGCGGTAGAAATGCGAGTCCATGGCGAAAATCGTGTTCGCCTCGATGTTGCGGAGCGCGCGGCGAAACTCCTCCTCCCCCACGCCCTCCTCGATGAGCTTTCGCACCTCCTCGCGCAGCGCCCCCTCCACCTCGGCGACCTTCTTCCCCGGAACGGGCCGCGCGTAGAGGTAGAAGATCATCGGGTCCACCGACAGGTAGGTGTAGTTCGCGCCCGCCCCGAGCGCGATGGCGTCTTTTCGCACCAGCCTCTGGTGAAAGCGCGAGGTATTCCCCCCGCCCAGGATGGATTTGAGCAGGACGAGGGCTGGCGCGTCCGGGCTCTTCCAGTTGGGGGCGTGATAGCCAATCGCCACGTAGGGAAGCTGCGCGTCGGCGCGCACGCGCACCCGGCGCTCCGATTTCTGGGGGAACTCGAAGAGCGCCGGCCTTTTCTGGAAGGAGGGGGATCGGGGAATGGTGCCGAAATGCTTTTCGAGGAGCGCGATGGCCTCGTCCACCCGGAAATCGCCCACGATGACGGCGGTGGCGTTCTCGGGGCTGTAGTAGCGCCTGTAGAACGCCTCCATGTCCGGGATTGGTGATGGCCTCTATGTCCTCGGGCCAGCCGCCGATCGGGTTTTTGTAGGGGTGGTTCGTGTAGGCGACGGCGCGCAGCTGCTCCCAGAACCTGCCCGTCGGCCTGTCGGTTTGGGTGCGCCTCTCCTCGTGCACCACCTTCTTCTCCGTGTCGAACCCCTCTTTTTCGAGGACCATGTTCACCATGCGGTCGGCCTCGAGCGCGATGACGAGCTCGAGCCTGTCCGAGGCGATGCGCTCGAAGTATGCCGTGTAGTCGAAGCTGGTGAACGCGTTGCTCGAGCCGCCGTTTTTCTTGATGGTGGCGTTGAATTTTCCGGGGCCGTATTTCCGGGTGCCGCGAAACATCATGTGTTCGAGAAAATGGGCCATGCCCGTGAGGCCCGGTTGCTCATCCCGGCTGCCAACGGCGTACCAGACCTTGAACACCACCATGGGGGCGCTGCGATCCGGCAACAGCAGCGCGCGCATCCCGTTTTTCATCCTGTGCTCGGTCACGTTCCAGGGAACGCGCAGCGCGTCGGCCGCGCGGGCGCGGGGGGGGCGGCGAGGAGGAGCACGCAGAGGGTGAGGGGAGCGAACAGCTTGATGGTCGTTTTCAGCATGAGTCCATCCCTGATGACGGCGGCGGCGGTGAACCCGAAGACCCCCGCGGGCGCGGCGGCCAGGGGGAAGCGGTCCCCCCCCTAGCCCTGGATGCCCGCCCTCTCCAGCACCTCCGGGTTCAGGAGGCCGGCCGGGCGTCTTCGGGCGATGACGTCGAGGGCGGC
>CBDBZY010000029.1:0-130549 GCA_965213685.1 bacterium | reverse complement strand
CGGAGGACAGGGACAGGTTCCGCGATATGCTCAAGCGCCTTCACCTCACCCAGCCCCCCTCCGGCACGGCCACGAACGCGGAGGACGCGCTCCGGATCGCCCGTACCATCGGGTATCCCGTGCTGGTGCGTCCCAGCTATGTGCTCGGCGGGCGCGCCATGGCCCTCGTGCACGACGCGGACGATCTGGCCGCCTACATGCGGGAGGCCGTTCGCGCCTCTGCGGAAAGGCCCGTCCTCATCGACAGGTTTCTGGAGGATTCCGTGGAGGTGGACGTGGACGCCGTGTCCGACGGCCGGGAGGTGATTGTCGCGGGCGTGATGGAGCATATCGAGGAGGCGGGGATTCACAGCGGGGATTCCGCATGCTCCCTCCCGCCCTATACGCTGGGGCCCGACATTGTGGAGGAGTTGAAGCGCCAGACGAGGATATTGGCGAAATCCCTGAACGTCGTGGGCCTCGGCAACGTGCAGTTCGCGGTGCACAAGCGCCAGGTTTTCGTCCTGGAGGTGAATCCGCGCGCGAGCCGCACGGTGCCCTACGTGAGCAAGGTCGTCGGCGTGCCTTTCGCCAAGGTCGCCGCCCGGCTGATGGCCGGCGAGACCCTCGCGGGGCTGGGGCTGCGTCACGACCCGCAGCCCGGGCATTTCGGCGTCAAGGAGGCGGTGTTTCCGTTCAAGAAATTCCCCGGCGTCGACGTCATCCTCGGCCCCGAGATGAAGTCCACTGGCGAGGTGATGGGGCTGGGGGCGGATTTTCCCACGGCTTTCCTGAAAGCCCAGGAGGGGGCCGGCGCCGTCCTGCCGAGGGAGGGCCGGGCGTTCGTCTCCGTTCGCGACGAGGACAAGGCGGCCATCGTTCCATTGGCGCAACTGCTCGTCGAGCTCGGGTTTTCCCTGGTGTCCACGGACGGAACGAGAGCGGCGCTCATGGCCAACGGCATAGAGGCGGATTTCGTGCACAAGGTCATCGACGGCGAGCCGGGCCACATCGTGGATCAAATGGTGGCGGGCAGGGTGCAGTTTGTCCTCAACACCACGGCCGGCAAGCAGTCGATCAGGGACAGCTTCTCCATCCGGAGAACGGCGCTTCTGCGCAATATATTTTACTGCACGACGCTGGCCGCCGGGCAGGCGGCCATCCGCGCCATACGGATTCTGCGCGAGCGGAAGTATTCGGTGCGCTCCCTCCAGGATTATCACGCGCGCATCAAAAGCGCCCGCACCGCATAAACGGGATTTGGGAATATGAAGCGCATTCTGGCTCATTGCATCCTCCTCGCTCTCCTCGCATCCGGCGCGTTTCATTCCGCTGACGCCGCCGGCGGCCTCGCCGCACCGCCGCGACGCGGGGTCTCCGCGGCCAGGACCCTCTTCGAGGCGAACAGGTCGGGCGTCTGGCTCACCGCCCGCGGGAAGGTCGTCCGGATTCTCAAAGACGACCTGAAGGGGAGGAGACACCAGCGCTTCATCATCCGCCTGTTTGATGGACACACCCTGCTCGTGGCGCATAACATCGACATCGCTCCCCGGGTGCCGCTGGACGCGGCACACGAAGTGGCGGTGCGCGGCCTCTACGAGTGGAACAGGAAGGGCGGGGTTCTCCACTGGACGCATCATGACCCGAGGGGGAGAAAGCGGGGCGGCTGGATACGCCATTTGGGCAGAAGATACGACTGAGGGCGCAGGACGGGGTTTGGGGTCGGATCGGGACGGCCGCAATCGAGGAGAAGCCTCCCGGGGCGGGGAGCCTCCGCCGGCGGCGAGGCGGTAGTTCCCGAAAGCCGTCGGCGACGGAGCGGCCGCCAAACAGGAGGAGGCCCCGGGATGCTCCGTGCGCGCGCCATGATGCCCCCCGCGCGCGGCCCGGGGCATGGGATGGGGCTTTTCCTTTTCCGCTGATGCGGGATGCGGCGAGGCGCGAGCGATGTTTCGATTGATATTCTATCTGGCGTTGTCCTGGGGGGCGTATTACCTCGTTCGCAGCCTTCTCGGGAGCGTCAAGAGCGCGGTCTCCCAGAATCGGACCAGAGCGGACGCCCTGGATGATGAGATGTGGAGCTGTCCGGAATGCGAGACGTTTTTCCCCTCCCGCCTAGGCGTTTCCAGACGGGCCGGTGGTGCCAGGCGCTCTTTCTGTTGCGATGCGTGCGCGGAGAAATTCGCCAGCAGGGGCGGGCCGCCCGGGGCGGACGGTTAGGAGGGCCGCGCTCCAGCTATGCGTGATGCGCGCGTCTGCCGCCGCCTCCCGCGCGCCGCCATATTGACATTTGGACGCAGTGGCGTAATGTGCCCGGAGGCATCGTCTTATTTTGCGTGTGGGAGAGAACATGAAGATTTTTATCGATACGGCCAATGTAGAGGAGATCGCCGAGGCGGCCTCCACCGGCATATTGGATGGCGTGACGACGAATCCCTCGCTCATCGCGAAAGAAGGGGCGGACCATCACACGAGAATCAAGGAGATATGCGGGATAGTCGATGGGCCGGTGAGTGCCGAGGTGGTGGCTACGGAGTGGAGGGAGATGGTGGAGGAGGGCCGCGCACTGGCCGCGCTCCATGAGAACGTCGTGGTGAAGGTGCCGGTGGGCGTGGAGGGCCTCCGCGCCGTGAAGGCGCTGCGGGAGGAGAACGTCAACACAAACGTTACCCTGGTGTTCAGCCCGACCCAGGCCATGCTCTCGGCCAAGGCGGGGGCTTCGTTCGTGAGTCCTTTCGTGGGCCGGCTGGACGATATATCCCATCCGGGAATGCAGATGGTGGGGGATATCGTGCGCATCTTTCAGAACTATGACTACGCCACCCAGGTCTTGGTGGCCAGCATACGGACGCCGATCCATTTGCTCGAGGCCGCGAAAATGGGAGCGGACGTTGCGACGATTCCCTTTCATGTGATCGCGCAGCTGCTCCAGCATCCATTGACGGATATCGGGCTGGAGAAATTTTTGGCGGACTGGCGGCGGGCCAATGAAATGCGCTGATTCTGTGGGAGGAGAGAGCCATCATGCCGATGTATGAGTTTCTTTGCGGAAGCTGTGAAACGGATTTTGAGATGCTCGTTGCGTCCGCGCAGGTTGCGGATACCCAAGAATGTCCGGAATGCGGCTCGAGAAAAGTCCACAAAAAACTTTCCCTGTTCGCCAGGTCTTCCGCTGGTGCGGCGGCGTCCGCACCGGCTTTTAGCGGCTACTCGGCCGGCGGGGGCTGCTGCGGGGGCATGTGCTCGGGCCATTATTAGCCTCTCGGCGGTTGCCCGGGTCCCGGCTCCTTCCCGCCGGGCGGATTCGCGCCCACCCTTTGTGAGATTCCTTTGGAGGAGAGGAGACACCCCATGTCGAAAGGGGAGCAGGCCGGCATCTCCGAGACCGCTGACGCGCAGTTTGACCAGGTCGCAGAACACATCGATTTAGACGATGAGATGCGCCTCCTCCTCAAGACGCCTTTCCGTGAGATGAAAGTCGAAGTCCCCATCCGCAGAGACGACGGCTCCCTCGGCGTCTGGGAGGGATACCGCGTTCAGTTCAACGGCGCGCGCGGCCCCTTCAAGGGAGGAATCCGCTACCACCACGAGGTGGACATAGACGAGGTGCGCGGCCTCGCCGCGCTCATGGCCTGGAAGACGGCTTTGGTCAACATCCCGTTTGGCGGCGGGAAGGGCGGCATTTGCGTCGACGTGCGGGCGCTCAGCCGTTTTGAGGTGGAGAGAATGACCAGAAAATTTATCGCGCGCATCGGCCGAATCCTGGGCCCCTACCGGGACGTTCCCGCACCCGACGTCAACACGAACGCCCAGGTGATGGCGTGGATTTTCGACGAATACAGCGGGCGCAAGGGGTATGCGCCGGCTTGCGTCACGGGAAAGCCTCTCTCCATGGGCGGCTCCCCGGGGCGCGAGGCCGCCACGGGGCGGGGCGCCGTGATGGCGTTCGAGGAGATCGCCCGAAGGGAAGGGTGGGACCCCGCGACCATGACGGCGGCCATACAAGGTTTCGGGAACGTCGGCGCCTTCACCGCCAGATTCATCCGGGAACTCGGAGTGAGGGTGCTGGCTATCTCGGGCAGCAGGGGCGGGTATTTTAACGGCGATGGCATCGACGTCGAGGCCGCCGCGGCCCACAGAAAGGAGCGGGGGACCCTGGAGGGGCTGGAGGGAGTCGAGGAAATCACCAACGAGGAGCTTCTGGCGCTGGATGTGGACATCCTGATCCCGGCGGCGCTTGGCGGCGCCATTCATGCGGGCAACGCGGCGGACGTGAAAGCCCGCGTCATCCTGGAAGCGGCCAACGCCCCGGTTACGGATATGGGCGAGAAAGTATTGATGGACAATCACGACATCGCGCTCATTCCGGACGTGCTGGCGAGTGCGGGCGGCGTCACGGTTTCCTATTTCGAGTGGGTGCAGAACATCCAGCAGTTCGGATGGGATGAAGGGCGGGTGAACGCGGAGTTGGGCAGAATCATGGCGCGCGCGGCCGCTGAGGTGTATGAGCTGGCGAGGAGCGAAGAGGTGTCTTTGCGCAAGGCGGCCTTTATCATTGCGATCCAGAGAGTGGCGGAGGCGGAGCGCCTTCGCGGCATATAAACAAGCGCCCCTGCCGCGCTGCTGGAGTTTTTGTTGTCTGGATTCGTGATAGACGCCCGCGGCATCGAAAAATCCTTCGGAACCCTCAAGGCTGTCGACGGCGTCTCGCTTCAGGTGGAGCGCGGGGAGTGTTTCGGGATTCTGGGCCCGAACGGGGCCGGTAAAACCACGACGATCAAGATGCTGCACGGCGCCGTTCTGCCCGACATGGGCGGCCTGGAGGTGCTCGGCAGAAACGTGATGACCCACAGCCGGCGCATCCGCGCGCAGATGGGCATCGTGTCGCAGGAAGACACCCTGGACAGGGACCTGACGGTATACGAGAACCTTTGGGTCTATGCGGGATTTTTCGGCATCTCCCGAAAGGCTTCGCTCTCCCGCATCGAGCATCTGCTCGACTTCATGCAGCTCCGCGAAAAATGGAATGCGCAGATCAAGACCCTCTCCGGCGGCATGAAGCGGCGCCTCCACATCGCGCGCGCCCTGATTCACGGGCCGAAGTTTTTGATTCTGGATGAACCCACCACCGGCCTCGATCCGCAGGCCAGGCATCTTGTCTGGCAGCGGCTCCGGGAGCTGAAGTCCCAGGGTCTCACCATCCTCCTCACCACGCACTACATGGAAGAGGCGGCCCAGATGTGCGATCGCATCGGCATCATGGATGCGGGAAGGTTCCTTCTGGAGGGCGCGCCGCAGGCACTGGTGCGTCAGGAGGTGGGCGATGAGGTGTACGAGTTGCGGGGAGGCGCCTCCAAGGAGTTCATGGCTTCCCTGGAGGGCCTCCGCGTCACCGCCGAAGCCGTGGCGGACATATTGTACCTGTACAGCCAGGACGGGACGCGGGTGATGGAGCATCTGCTCTCCTGGGGGCGGAAGGATTTCCTGAGGAGGCCCGCGACGCTGGAGGATTTGTTTTTGAGGCTCACGGGCCGGGAACTGAGGGATTGATCGATGCTTCTGCCCGAGGCCCCGAGTCACCGCGCCTTTCGCGTCTGGGTTCGCCATCTGGTGTACTACCGCTCTTTTTACCTGGCGGAATGGGCCGGCAACCTGGGCGAGCACATCTTGTGGCTCGTGGCGTTTGGCTATGGGCTGGGCCGGTTGGTGCCGAGTCTGGATGGCGTCTCGTATGCGCAGTTCATCGGCCCCGGGCTGATGGTCTCCGTCGCCATGTGGAACGCCACGTATGAATCCACATACGGTGCCTATTCCAGAATGCGGATTCAGAACGTTTACGAGTCCATGCTGATGGCCCCGCTCACGGTGGGCGATATCGTGCTGGGCGACCTCCTTTGGTGTGCCAGCCGGGCGTTGATTGGCTCGACCTTGATGCTGATCGTCTTGAGCCTGTTCGGTTTGGTCGGCTCATGGTGGGCGATAGCCATCCTCCCGGTTCTGTTCATCGAGGCGGTGATGTTCGCCGCCATGGGGCTCATCGCGACCTCCCTGGCCCACAGCTTCTCGTTCTTCAATTTTTATTTCTCCGCCGTTGTCATGCCCATGTTTTTCTTCGCGGGCACCCTGTTTCCCATCAAGGGACTTCCGTTGTGGGTGGAGCGGTTCTCCGACGCCCTGCCGCTGACCCATGCGGTGAGAATTTCGCGCGGCTTGTTCATTTATGGCCGCGTCGATAATTTTGTCTGGCACTTTTCCTTTCTTCTCGGTTTTACCGGCTTGTTCCTGGTCATCGCCTGCTTTCTGGTGAGCAGGCGGATGGTGGAATGATCATGGGGTCCGTGACGAAAATCCTGCATCCCCCGGAACCTTTCCTGTTCCATGAGAGCCTGCTGCGCTTTCGCGCCTCGGACGAGGAATTCGTCAATTCCTATGCGGACGGGGCGTACCGCAGGGTGGTGGAAGATTCCGGAGGCGAACTGGTTTTCCTGGAGGCCAGGAGCGAAGGGGAGGCGCCGGGGAGCGCGATTCGGCTTCGGATGGCCACGGAGGGCCGGATGACGAAAGCGGCCCAACGCGCGGGTCTGGAGGCCATCCGGCGCATTTTGTCCTTCGGCCTCGACCTGGAGCCATTCTACGAGATGGCGGCGGGCGACCCGGATTTGGCCCCCATCGCCAGAAGATTCCGGGGGCTTCGGCCGGTGCGGCACCTGAGCGTGTTCGAGGCGCTCGTGACGGCCATCACGGCTCAGCAGGTGAACCTGACGTTCGCCGGGAGGATACGGGGGCGCATGGTGAGGCGCTGGGGGAGAAAAATGCGGGTCGACGACCGTCCGCATTACGCTTTTCCGCGTCCGGAGCGTTTGGCGAGGGCGCGCGTATCCACGTTTCGCGCGATGCAGTTCTCGGAGCGGAAGGCGGAATATGTGATGGGCGTGGCGCGCGCCGCCCTGGAGGGGCGATTGGACGGGGAGGAGCTGGGCGCCCTGCCCGTCGAGGAGGCGGTGGCCCGTCTCACGGAAATACGGGGCGTGGGTCGCTGGACGGCCGAACAGATGCTGTTTCGGGCGCTTGGCCGGGTGGAAGTGTTCCCCGGCGGCGATCTGGGCGTGCAGAAGGTCGTGGCGCGCTATTGTTTCGGGAAGGAGCGCGTGGACGAGGAGGCGGCGCGCAGCCGGGCGCATCGTTGGCGCCCGTGGGCCTCTCTGGCGACGACCTATTTGTTCGCCGCGTGGCGCGCGGGCGTTCCGCCTGCGCGGGAGATGCCATGAAGTCCGGAGAGTCGGGCGCGCACATGGACAACTTTCGGGCCTCTATCGAGGAGCGGGAGCGCAACCTTCTGGCGCCCTACGCCACGCATTGCGCCGATAGTCTCGGGCGGACGCATCCGGAGGCGGAGCACGGCGTGAGGACGGCGTTTCAGCGCGACCGCGACCGCATCATTCATACGCAGGCGTTTCGGAGGCTCGAATACAAGACCCAGGTTTTCGTGAATCATGAGGGGGACCATTATCGAACGCGGCTGACGCACACCATCGAAGTGAGCCAGATCGCGCGCTCCATCGCCCGCGCACTCTGCCTGAATGAAGACCTCGCCGAGGCCGTTGCCCTCGCGCACGACCTGGGGCACCCGCCCTTCGGGCACGCCGGAGAAAAGGTTTTAAACGGACTCATGAAGGAGCACGGCGGGTTTGAGCATAACCTGCAGGCCTTGCGGCTTGTCGAGGTTCTGGAGAAGCGCTACCCGTCGTTTCCGGGGCTGAACCTGACGTGGGAGACGCGCGAGGGAATCATCAAGTATCTGGATCGGTATGAAGGCCGGATGCCTCCGGGCCTGACGAACGCCATCGCGCCCAGCCTCGAGGCCCAGGTGGTGGACGTGGCGGATGAGATTGCATACAACAACCATGACCTCGACGATGGCCTCTCGTCCAGGCTGTTCGACGCGGAAGATGCGCGGGATACCCGGCTCTGGCGGGAGCACCATGAGAACGCGAAGAAGTCCTTTCCCGACTGCTCTCCCCGGGAGCGTAAGTACGAGACCATTCGCCGCATCATCAACGCGCAGGCTCAGGACATCATCTCATCCGCGCGGAGGCGCATTGAGAGCCGGGGGCTGAAAAACGTTTCGGACGTCCGGGAGTCCGGACATGACGTGATTCGCTTCGATGCGGAAATGAGCGAGAAGAACGTCGAACTCAAGCGTTTCCTGATGGAGCGGATGTACAAGAACGAACGTGTCCTGAAACTCGAGGAGAGCGCCCGAGAGACGTTGAGCGGGCTGTTTCGCCTGTACATCGCCGATTCCCGCAAGATGCCGGAGCACATACGCAGACGCGAGGAGGTGGACGGCCCGCATCGGATGGTCTGCGATTATGTCGCCGGGATGACGGACCGCTACGCATTGCAGCAGCATGAACGATGGCTGGAAGCGTAATTCATGTGTGGTTTCATGTGTGGCGGAACCGGGAGCGTTGCCGTCTCTGCTGCGCGTTTTGCGCTGGCTCCGCCCTTGGCCCGGCGAGGACGGCGCCGAACCCGACAAGCCGACAACCCGACAAACCCCTCGGAACGATTTTCGACGATGGGCATCCTGCGATGGCGGCGAAACCTGGCTACCTGATTTCGACCGCAGCGAAGAGATTCGTCTCCTTTCGCTTCAGGAGGAGGAGAGCCGAACCCTCCAGCCGGGCTTTGTCCATGGCCGCCTGAAACTCTCCCATGTTTCGGACAGGCCGGTGGTTCACCTCCTCGATTCCATCGCCCGGCCGGACGCCGCTGCGCTCGGCGGCGCTGCCCCGCAGGACGGAGGAGACCACCACCTTGTCGCCGTCGTGGGGCAACCCGAGGCGCTTGGCGAGATGCGGGGTGAGTGCCTCCACTTTCATCCCCGCGTACGTATTCGCGGCCGCCTCTCGGGAGAGCGGCGCTTCGGGCCGGCTTCCCATGCGGATATGGGCGCTCTCCATGCGTTTTCCCCGGTAATATTTCACCTGCACGAGAGAGTCCGGTTTCGTGCGGGCCACCATGCGGGGCAGGCTCTGCCACGTGCTGACGGGCTTGCCGTCGAATTCGACGATCACGTCTCCTCGCCGCAGGCCCGCGCGGTGGGCGGGCCCGCCGTTGATGACCTCGGCGAGCATGGCGCCCTCAAAGCGGGTAAGCCCCAGTGCCTTTCTCTCCGGCCGGGGGACCGCGGCCACGGCCGCACCCAGCCGGCCCCGCACCGGATAGCCCTTGTGGCGCAGGGAATCGATGACGGCCTTTGCCTGGTTGATGGGAATCGCAAAGCCGACCCCCAAACTCCAGGCGCGCGACCTGCGGGAGAACATGGCGGTGTTGACGCCGAGGACGACGCCCTCCGTATCGGCGAGCGGGCCGCCGGAATTGCCCGGGTTGATGGAGGCGTCGGTCTGGAGGTATTCGTCAAAGGGTCCTTCGTTCAAATCCCGGCCCTTGGCGCTGATGACGCCCACGGATACGGAGTTCGCCAGTCCGAAAGGGCTGCCGATCGCCAAAACCCACTGACCGACATCGATGGCGTCCGAATCGCCCAGAGGCGCCGCCCGGAGCGGTTCGGTCGGTTCGATTCTCAGCAGCGCGAGGTCGGTTTTGTCGTCCACGCCCAGCAGGCGGGCGGAGAATTCTTCGCCCTGATGGAGTTTGACCAGAATTTCCCGCGCGTTCCGGATGACGTGGTGGTTCGTTAGAATATGCCCTTCTTCGGAGACGATGATTCCGGCGCCCACGTTGTAGTTGCCGCCAAAGGGCGCGTCGTCCCGACCCAGCATCGGGGGGTCGTCTTTCCGGCGGCCCCTGCCGAAGAGGTTGAGCAGCGGGTTCCCCTCCGCGTCTCTCGGCTTGACGCGAATGTGCACGACGGAAGGCTGCAGCCTCTTGACCGCGTTGACGATGAGGCGGTCGCCGAGGGGAGGCGCCGCCGCCGCCGAGGCGGGCGCCGCGCACAACGCGCAGGCGGACAGCAGGGAAGCGAGAATGGGGAGACGGCGCCTGTGGCAACGCATGGGGGAGGGCATCCTCATCGGGGCATCTTTGAAATACGCATGAAAACTGTGGAAACGCCGCACTTCCCGTATGGTAGCATCGCGTGTTTCGGGGGGCAATTCGATCCGTTTGACCGCGACGAGAGAAGTTTGGTATAGCGTGTTCGCTCGATGCGGGGATTTCCGGGCGGCCATGTTGCCCGCTCCCCTCGCCATCCGCGCAACAAGCGCCGAAGATGAGACGTGGGCTTTTCAACGGGAATCACGAGATTCCGGCATTTACGCCATCCGCTTGTCCGGAGAGATTTTTTCCAGCCGTGAGCATCGAGAGAATCAGGAACTTTTCTATCATCGCGCACATCGATCACGGAAAGTCGACCCTGGCGGATCGGATTCTGGAGATGACCGGGGCACTCTCCCAGCGCGAGATGTCTTCCCAGGTGCTGGATTCCATGGCCCTGGAGCAAGAGCGCGGCATCACCATCAAGGCGGCGACGGCCCGCATACTCTACATGGCGGAGGACGGCCAGGAATACGTCTGCAACCTCATAGACACTCCGGGACACGTGGATTTCAGCTATGAGGTTTCCAGAAGCCTTCAGGCCTGCGAGGGTGCCTTGCTGCTCGTCGACGCCACCCAGGGGATTCAGGCCCAGACGATGGCGAACGCGTATCTGGCCCTGGAGCATGATCTGGTCATCATACCGGTGATCAACAAAATCGACCTGCTGGCGGCGGACCCCGAGCGTGTCATGCGGCAGGTGGAGGACGTCATTGGAATCGCCGCGGAGGAGTGCCTTCTGGTCAGCGCGAAGCAGGGAGAGGGGGTGGATGCGCTGCTTGAGGCGATCATCGAGCGAATTCCGCCTCCGGGCGGCGATCCGCGCGCTTCCGCCCAGGGGCTTGTCATAGACTCCTGGTATGATTCCTACCGGGGAGCCATCCCCTTGTTCCGCGTGTTCGAAGGAACGATCCGCAAGGGCGATATCGTCAGGTTCATGTCGACCGGGGAAGAATACCAGGTCTTGAGCTTGAGCACGTTCACGCCCCATGAAGTGAAGGTGGAGGCGCTGGGAGCGGGCGAGGTGGGAGCGTTGTCGGCCTCGATCCGCGAGGTGAGCGATACGAGGGTGGGCGACACCATCACGCTGGCGAACAAGCCGGCGGGAGAGGCGATTCAGGGCTTCCAGGAGCCGAAGGCGATGGTGTATAGCGGATTGTATGCGGCGGACAGCGCCGAATACGAGGATTTGAGGACGGCACTCGAGAAGCTCCGGCTCAATGATTCGGCGTTCACCTACGAACCCGAGACCTCGGTCGCTCTGGGGTTTGGCTTCCGGTGCGGGTTCCTGGGCCTCCTGCACATGGAGATCATTCGGGAAAGACTCGAACGGGAGTATAACCTTACGCTCATCATCACGGCCCCGACCGTGATCTTCCGCGTTCTGCTGAGCGACGGGAGGATGGAGGAGATCGACAGTCCGGCGAAACTGCCTGAACTGTCGAGGATCGAGGCGATTGAGGAGCCTTTTATCCTGGGCACCATTCTTGTGCCGGCGGAATATGTGGGCGCCATCCTGAAATTGACGCAGGAGAAGCGCGGCGTGCAGCGCTCCATGGAATACATCGACACGGGCACCGTCCAAATCGTCTACGAGCTGCCCTTCAGCGAGATTCTCTTCGATTTTTACGACAAGCTGAAATCCGCTTCCCGGGGATACGCCAGCTTCGACTATGAACGTCTGGACTACCGTTCGGCGGAAGTGGTAAAGCTGGACGTCCTGCTGAACGGACAGCCGATCGACCCGTTTTCCACCATCATTCACAAGGACAAGGCCTACTATCACGGTCGCGCGCTCGTTCAGAAGATGAAGGAGATCATCCCGAGGCAAATGTTCGAGGTGGTCATACAGGCGGCGGTGGGCAACCGGGTGATCGCGCGGGAGACGATTCGCGCCCTGAGGAAAGACGTGACGGCGAAGTGCTATGGCGGCGACATTACGAGAAAGCGCAAGCTGCTGGAAAAGCAGCGCGAAGGGAAAAAACGCATGAAGAATATCGGGACCGTGGAGGTGCCGCAGGAGGCGTTTATGGCGGTTCTGGACGTGGGCAAGGAGTAGAGGTGGCGGACACCGGTTTCGCGGCGCGAAAGAGTGCTGCGCGCAGGCGCAAAAAATCCAAATCGACGTTTCGGGAGTACGCCGAGGCGATCGTCATCGCCTTGCTGCTGGCCATGTTCGTGCGCACCTTCGTCGTGCAGGCGTTCAAGATACCCTCCGGCTCCATGGAGAACACCCTCCTCGTCGGAGACCATATACTCGTCAACAAGTTCATATTCTGGTTCCGGGAGCCCAGGCGCGGCGACATCATCGTGTTTCGCTTCCCGAAGGATGAGCGGCGCGATTTCATCAAGCGCGTGGTGGGGCTGCCTGGCGAGGAGGTGATGGTTCGCGGGAAAAAGGTGTTTATTAACTGCGCAACGCCGGATGCGCCGGAAAGATGCGAGCCGCTGCGGGAGAAATACGTACAGTTCAAGCCGAACGGCGAAGCCGTGGGCTTTGATGAGAGCGGATGGGGTCCCCGGAAGGTACCGCCGAACCACCTGTTCATGCTGGGGGATAACCGGAACAACAGCCAGGACAGCCGCTTTTGGGGGTTCTTGAAAATGGGAGAGCGCGTGGACCATATCCCCATACGTTTTGCGGATTATTCCTTCGGCATTCCTTTTCCCTGCGCAATATGGCCCGCGGCGTGTTGGGACGACAAGATTCGCGGCTCCGCGTTCCTCAATCTACTGGTCCTGGGACGGGGATGCGGGCTCCCCCGGTGGGGCAGGCTCGCCAACCTTCTCGGCTAGGCGGAATCCGCCGTCTGTCCACCCATCATCAAATCCCGGTCGCCCGCTGAAAAACTCCCGGCACCGCCCGCGCATGACGAGAAACAAATGTCGCCTTTTCGTTATGCCGCCTCCCACGGAAGACAGCGCGTGCGAGAGCCGATGGGACGCCAAACCTCCATGTCGGAATGGGGGCCGTACAGTATCGTGGCGCGCGGCGCATACAGGGAGGCGAGGTGGGAGACGCCCGAGTCTCCCCCGATATAGGCGGACGACCTGGCGAGCAGGGCACTCAGGATTCTGGCGGACATATCCTCGATAACCGGGACGGAGTCGCCCCAGAGCCTTTGAAATTCCCTGCTGGGAACCGCATCTGCCGGGCCTTCCGCCACGATGGGCCGATGCCCGGTTTCCTCCGCGTATTCCCGCCCCATCCTGGCGAGAATCCCGGGGGGCGTCCACTTGTTTCTGCCGCCGCTTCCGGGATGGATGACGAAAAAGTTTATGTCGCGTATGTTATGTGTATTCAATATCTTGTCGCACATATCCAAACTGGTTTGTGAAGGATGCAGCTTGACGTTTCCACGCTCCGGGGCGGGCAAGCCTTGCCACGGCCGCGTCATCCACTCGCAAACGTGCACCCTCTCCCCGCCAGGAGGGAAGGGCGGGTGGATGCGGTATGCGTCCGACCCGAGCGAAGACAGGCGCCGCCCGAGTTCTCCGGAGCGATCCGCGGTGTAGAACGCGCCCGCGTCGTATCCCCGGATGAGCTGGCACAACGGGTCATTTTCCGATGGTTTCTCGTCATACAAAAGATGAAAAGGAGGGGCTCCGCCATCGAGAACTTGATGGATCAACCCGGAGTCGAGCAGCGGGGCGGCGTATCGGGGGTTCGCGGCCAGGGTGATGCGAACTCCCGGGGAATGGGCGCGCAGGCGTTGGAATAGCAGCGACAGGAGCAGCGTGTCCCCCAGGGCGCCCATCCTGTAAATCAGTATGTCGCCCGCCATATGGCTACCCGCTCCCCAGGGCGGATTCCGCAGCTCGGGCGATTTGCGCGAATTCGCGGGCGTCCAGGGTTTCCGCCCGCCGCCCGGGGGCGACGCCCGCGCCTTCGAGGAGGCTCCGCCAGGCTGCCGGGCCGAGGCCGCGCCCTTCCGTTTCCCCGGATACGTCCAACGACTTGAGATTGTTCAAAAGCGTCTTCCTGCGGTGCGCGAAACCCGCCCGGACGATCCGGAAGTAGAGCTCCTCGTCCCCCACCCGGACCTGGGGCGCCGCTCTGGCCGTCAGGCGCATGATCGCCGAATCCACCCGGGGCGGCGGCCGGAATGCGCCCGGGGGCACCATCTGGCACAGCCTCGCCTCGAACCGATACCCCACCCAGAGGGTGAGAGAGCCGTAGTCCTTTCCGCCTGGCCTGGCGCAAAGCCTCTCGCCCACCTCGCGCTGCACCATCAGCACCATGAGAGGGAACCTGGCCGCCTTCTCAGCGAGTCGGGAGATGATGGCGGAGGCGATCTGATAGGGGAGATTCGCCACGACCTTCATCTTTTCGGGCAGCGCCGCGTAGTCGAGTGCGAGCGCGTCGCCGTGGGTGAGGCGGAATCGCGCAGACGCGCCTTCGAGCGTCCGGAGTGCGGGGATGAGCGCGTCGTCTATCTCCACCCCGTGCACGTTTGCGCCGGCGTCGAGGAGGAAGCGCGTGAGCGCGCCTTTGCCCGTCCCGATCTCCAGGATGTCTTCTCCCGGAATAATATCCGCCAAATCAATGATTTGCGCCAGATACTTCTTGTCGTGCAGGAAGTGTTGGCCGAGTTTTTTCCTGGATGGCTGGACCATGGACAACGGAGGGCCGCGAAAGCGGGGAATGGCCGGGTTCGCGGTTTCCCCACCCTTTCTCGCTCGGGGAACATGTGCCTCGTCGTTTCGTTTCTGGGCACGAGGAGGCCATGCGTTCGTCTGTATCTCCGCTTTTTTCGCACCGCCGGCACACGATCCGCAAACGCCGGGAGCAACGGCGGCAGTATAGCAGGGCGGGAGCACAGGTTCCATCAAAACTTGCCCCTGCGGGCTGGCGTCGAAAGCGGGGACGTGATATGGAAGGGGCGGTGCGGTTTGCTTGCGTGGCCGGGGAGTGTGCCGGGCCAATTCGGCGGCCACGCGCCTGGCTTTGCCTGGCTCTGCCGTTTTCATTTTCGCTGGCCTCGCCATTCCATTTTTCTTGTATCCCCGGAGAAGGCGCGCGGTTTTTTTCGCGCGGAGTTTCTCCGCATTGAGAAACCATGAGAGGGAGCACTGGATGAGGATCGAATTCGACAAACTCGAAGCACCAAAGCAGGGAACGCGCATTTCCTTCCGGGACGACGGCCAGCCCCGGATACCGGACGACCCCATCGTCTGCTACGTGCGCGGCGACGGCATCGGCGTGGACATCACGCCGGTGATGAAGGATGTGGTCGACGCCGCCGTCGAAAAGGCGTTCGGGGGGAAGAGGCGCATCGAGTGGTTCCGCGTCATGGCGGGCGAGGACGCGATGGAGACGTATGGCGAGCTGATGCCCGAGGAGACCATGCAGGCGGTTCGGCACTATTATTTCGCCATCAAGGGCCCGCTCTACACGCCCATCGGCGGCGGATTCCGTAGCCTCAACGTCGCGTTCCGGCAGATGAACGACCTGTTCGCCTGCGTGCGTCCGGTGCGCTACTTCCAGGGCGTTCCCTCCCCGATGGTGCACCCCGAGTGGGTGGACATGTGCATCTTCCGCGAGAACACCGAGGACGTCTACGCCGGCATCGAGTGGGAGCTCGGTTCCGAGGAGGCGAAGAAGATGATTCGCTTCCTGAACGAGGAGATGGGCTGCAGCGTCCGCGAGGACAGCGGCATCGGGGTCAAGCCGATATCCGTTTTCGGCAGCGAGCGCATCGTCAAGAAGGCCATCGACTACGCCATCGCCCAAAAGAAGAGGGTGCTGACGCTCGTGCACAAGGGCAACGTGCAGAAGTACACCGAGGGTTCGTTCAAGGACTGGGGCTACGCCTTCCTCAAGAGGCGGTACAGGGAACACATCGTCACCGAGGAGGAGCTCTGGAGCGAGGAATATGGCGGCGAGATGCCCGAGGGCAAGATACTCGTCAACGATCGCATCGCCGACAACATCTTCCAGCAGGTGCTCACCCGCCAGAAGGAATACCAGGTGCTCGCCTGCACGAACCTCAACGGCGACTACCTCTCCGACGCCATCGCCGGCCAGGTCGGCGGCCTCGGCATGGCGCCGGGTGCGAACATCGGCGACAGGATTCACTTCTACGAACCCACCCACGGCACGGCCCCCAAATACGCGGGCAAGGACATGGTGAACCCGAGCAGCCTCATCCTCTCGGCGGTCATGATGCTCGAGGACATGGGCTGGAACGAGGCGGCCCGTCTCATCGTCCAGGGCATCGAGGGTGCGATCCAGAAAAAGACGGTCACCTATGACCTGCACCGCCAGATGGAAGGGGCGAAGAAGCTCTCCTGCTCTGGTTTCGGGAAAGCCATCATCGAGAACATGTAGCCGCGGCGGGAGGGGAGTCATGGCCAGGCCAAAAATCACCATTGTGGGAGCGGGAAACGTGGGCGCCACGGCGGCGCACTGGGCGGCGGCGAGGGAGCTGGGCGACATCGTTCTCATCGACATCGTCGAGGGCGTGCCCCAGGGCAAGGCGCTGGACCTGTATGAGGCGGCCCCGATTGAGGGTTTCGACTGCCGTATCGCGGGCACGAACGACTATGCGGACACGAAAGGCTCAGACATCGTCGTCGTCACGGCGGGCATCGCCCGCAAGCCGGGCATGAGCCGCGATGATCTCATCAACACCAACGCGGGAATCGTCGGCTCCGTGACGGAGGAGATCGTCGCGCACTCTCCGGATTGTATCCTGATCATCGTCTCGAACCCGCTCGACGTCATGGTCACCAAGGCGCACATGCAGTGCCGGTTTCCGCGCGAGCGCATCATGGGAATGGCCGGCGTGCTCGACAGCGCGCGCTTTCGCGCGTTCATATCCATGGAGCTGGGCGTCTCGGTGGAGGACATCACGGCCACGGTGCTCGGCGGGCATGGCGACAGCATGGTGCCCCTGCCGAGATACAGCACGGTTTCGGGCATCCCCATCACGGCGCTCATGAAGCCGGAGCGCATCGAGGCGCTCGTGCAGAGGACGCGCGACGGCGGCGCGGAGATTGTGAACTACCTCAAGACGGGCAGCGCGTTTTACGCGCCGGGGGCGGCGGTCGTGCAGATGGTGGAGTCCATCCTCAAGGACAAGAAGCGGATTCTCCCTTGTGCCGCCCTGTTGCGCGGCGAGTATGGGCAGGACGGCATTTTCATGGGCGTGCCCGCCAAGCTCGGCGCGGGCGGCATGGAAGAGGTGGTGGAGCTAGAGCTGACGCCGGATGAGCAGGCGGCGTTCAATCAATCCGCCGACCACGTGCGCGAACTCATCCAGACGCTGGAACCCTAGGCGCGCCGCCGTGGCGGCGTCGGCGAACACTCCGGGGATGCGCGGGCGATGCGAACGATAGATGCGGGCGAGGTGACGGCCAGGGTTCGCGAGATGTCCATCGAGTCGAACTACCATGTCGATTCCGCCTACGTCGGGAAGATCGAGGAGGCGAAGGAACGGGAGACCTCGCCCCTCGGCCTCATGGTGCTCGACCAGATCACCGAGAACGCGGCCCTCGCGTCTTCTGCGCGCGTGCCCTATTGCCAGGACACGGGCGTCGCCATCGTATTCGCCGAAGTGGGGCAGGACGTTCACGTGACGGGCGGGCTCCTCGAGGACGCCATCAACGAGGGGATTCGCCAGGGCTATCGGGACGGCTACCTGCGCGGCTCGGTGGTGAACGATCCGCTCCGGCGCGTGAACACGAAGGACAACACCCCGGCGGTCATCCACTATCGCGTCGTCGCCGGAGACGGCCTGAAGCTGTATTTCGCCGCCAAGGGGACGGGCGCCGAGAACATGAGCGTGGCGCGCATGCTGAAGCCCTCCGACGGGCGCGCGGGCGTCATCCGCGAGGTTGTCGGGCACGTTTTCCGGTCCGGAGGGAACCCTTGTCCCCCCATCTTGCTGGGGATCGGCCTCGGCGGCTCCATCGAAAAGGCGGCGCTGCAGGCGAAGTGGGCGTTGTTCCGCGAGCTGGGCGCGCCAAACGCCGACCCCCTCGTCGCCGAACTGGAGCGCGACATCCTCGAGGCGGTGAACCGGACCGGCGTGGGACCGATGGGCATGGGCGGGGACACCACCTGCGTCGCCGTGCACGTGGAGACCTACGCCTGCCACATCGGGGCGCTGCCGATTTGCGTGAACGTGGAATGCCACGCGCATCGCCATGCCGAGGCGGTGCTCTAGGATGGGCGCGGCGCTCCCCCTCGCGCTGCCGCTGGGAGGCGAGGTCGTGGAATCCCTCGAGATGGGCGATGCTTGCGAGTTGAGCGGCGTCCTCTACACCGCGCGGGACGCGGCGCACAAGCGGATGCTCGAGGATGCGGCGCGCGGGGAGGCGCTGCCCATCGAGGTTGCGGGCCAGGTCATCTTCTACGTGGGGCCGACGCCGCCCCGGCCCGGGGCGATCATCGGCTCTGCGGGACCCACCACGAGCGGCCGCATGGACGCCTACACGCCCAGCATGCTTGAACTCGGCCTCACCGGAATGATAGGCAAGGGCGGCAGGAGCCCGGCGGTGGTGGAGGCCATCGCGCGGCATCGCGCCGTCTATTTCGCCGCCGTCGGCGGGACGGCCGCCCTGCTGGCCAGATGCGTCAAGGCGGTCGAGCTGATCGCCTATGAGGACCTGGGCACCGAGGCGATTCGCAGGCTGGTGGTGGAGAAATTTCCGGTCGTCGTCGCCGTGGACAGCAGGGGGCGCGATATTTTCGCGGAAGGCTTCAAGAGATACGCGAAAGAATGAGGGAGGGGGAATAGAAGCCGGATTCTGGATGGAGCGTTCCTTTTTCTTATCGAGGCTGGGGAGGCTGGATGAATATCCACGAGTACCAGGGCAAGGAGCTGTTTCGGAAATACGGGGTGGCCACGCCGAAGGGCGGGGTGGCCGAGACGGCGGATGAGGCCGCTCGCATCGCCGGGGAGCTGGGCGGGGCGGTGGTCGTCAAGGCGCAAATCCATGCGGGCGGTCGCGGCAAGGGCGGCGGCGTCCGGCTGGCGAGGACGCCGGCCGAGGCGCGGGAGGCGGCCTCCCGCATCCTGGGCATGACGCTGGTGACGCACCAGACGGGGCCGGAGGGCCGGCTGGTCAAGAAGGTGTGGGTGGAGGAGGCGAGCGAGATCGAGCGCGAGCTGTATCTGGGCATCGTGCTCGACCGCGCCACGGGTCGCCCCACCATCATGGCGAGTGCCGAGGGCGGGATGGACATCGAGGAGGTGGCGGCGAAGGCGCCCGAGAAACTCCTGAAAATACCCGTCGACCCCGCCCTGTCCGTCTGGCCATCGACCGCCCGGCGCGTCGTCTACGGACTCGATTTGCCCGCCGCACTCGTGCGGGAGGGCGTCGAGTTCGTCACGAACCTCTACCGGTTCTACGACGAGATGGACGCCTCCCTGCTCGAGATCAACCCCCTGGTGCAGACGAGGGACGGCCGCATCCTGGCCCTGGACGCCAAGGTGAACTTCGACGACAACGCACTCTACCGGCACAAGGACGTGGCCGCGATGCGCGATGAGGACGAGGAGGACCCGCTCGAGGTCGAGGCTTCCCGGCACCACCTGAACTACATCAAGCTCGACGGCTCGGTCGCCTGCATGGTGAACGGCGCGGGCCTCGCCATGGCGACGATGGACATCATCAAGCTCGCGGGCGCCGCTCCCGCGAATTTCCTGGACGTGGGCGGCGGTGCGAGCAAGGAGATGGTGGAAAACGCCTTTCGCATCCTCATGGACGATCCGGACGTGCGGGCGGTGTTCATCAACATCTTTGGCGGCATCCTGCGATGCGACATCCTGGCCGAGGGCGTCGTCGAGGCGGTCAAGAGCGTGAACGTGAACGTGCCCATCATCATCCGCATGGAGGGGACGAACGTGGAGAAGGGCCGCGAGATACTCGAAGGCTCGGGTCTGGACTTCACCGTGGGCAATGGCATGGCCGACTCCGCCGAGAAGGTGGTCGCGGCCCTCAATCGCTAGGGGGTGTGGGTTTGAGCATTCTGGTTGACAGGGGCACGCGCATTCTCGTGCAGGGCATCACCGGACGCGAGGGGGGGTTTCACGCCGCGCAGTGCCAGAAATACAGCAGGGAGTTCGCGGGCGGCGGCGGCGCGGTGGTGGCCGGCGTCACGCCCGGCAAGGGGGGGCAGGAGGCGGACGGGGTGCCCGTGTTCCACACGGTGGCGGACGCGGTGCGGGACACGGGGGCGAACGCCTCGCTCATCTTCGTGCCGCCCGCCTTCGCCGCGGACGCCATCGTCGAGGCCGTGGACGCGGGGCTGCCGCTCGTGGTGTGCATCACCGAGGGCATTCCGGTGCGCGACATGGTGTACGTCAAACGCCACATGGAGCACAGCGGCGCCGTCCTCATCGGCCCCAACTGCCCCGGCGTCATCACCCCCGGCGGCTGCAAGATGGGCATCATGCCGGGCCACATTCACAGGGAGGGCACCATCGGCGTCATCTCGAAGAGCGGCACGCTCACCTACGAGGTCGTCGCCCAGCTGACGGCGCAGGGCTTGGGGCAGACCACCTGCGTGGGCATCGGCGGCGACCCCGTCATCGGGACGATGTACGTCGACCTCCTGGGCAGGTTCGAGGCGGACCCCGCCACGGAGGCCATCATCATGATAGGGGAGATCGGCGGCTCCGCCGAGCAGGATGCGGCCCGCTGGGCGCGCGAGAACGTCCGCAAGCCGCTCGTGGGATTCATCGCGGGCCAGACGGCGCCCCCGGGCCGGCGGATGGGGCATGCGGGCGCGATCATCTCGGGCGGCGAGGGCACGGCGGCCGAGAAGATGCGGGTCATGGCCGAATGCGGGATTCACGTCACCGAAAGCCCGGCCGAGATGGGCCTGACCATGGCCCGGGCGCTGGGCAGGGCATAACGCTCACACAGGAGAGAGAGGAACACATGGAGCGCACATTTGCGATGATCAAGCCCGACGCCACCGCGCGCGGTCTCACAGGCAGGATTCTGGCGCGGATTGAGGAGGAGGGATTTGACGTTCTGGGCATGAGGCTCGTGCGCATGTCGAAATCCCAGGCGGAGGGCTTTTACGCGGTGCACAGGGAGCGCCCCTTTTTCGGCGCCCTCACGACGTTCATGTCGTCGGGCCGCGCGGTGGTGCTCGCACTCGAGCGGGAGGACGCCATCCGGCACTGGCGCGGCGTCATGGGCGCCACGAACCCCGCGGAGGCTGAGCCGGGAACGATTCGCGCGGAGCTCGGCGAGAGCATCGAGCGCAACTCCACGCACGGCTCCGATGCGCCCGACACCGCCGCCTTCGAGCTGGGCTACTGGTTCTCGGGCGCGGAGTTGAGCGGGCGTCCGTGATAGCGAGGCTCGCAGATTCCGTGGAAGCCGCAGGCCCCGTCATCCGTCTGTTCGGATGTTCGGATTGGAGGAAACGAAACCCCTTGGGAGAAGCCCCGAAATGCGTTTGAAGGATAAGGTCGCCATCGTCACCGGCGCGGGACAGGGAATCGGAGAGGCCATCGCCCTGGCGTTCGCCGAGGAGGGCGCCAGGGTCGCGCTCGCCGCGCGCACCGTCCGCAACCTGGAGAACGCCGCCGCGAAAATGCCCGACGGGGCGGCGCTCGTCGTTCCCACCGACCTCACGGACGAGGCCTCGATCCGGGGCCTCGTGGAGCGAACGCTCGCCGCGTTCGGCACCATCGACATCCTCGTGAACAACTCCGGCATCGCCGGCCCCACGAAGGCGTGCGAGGACGTGTCGCGCGAGGAGTGGGAGGAGTGCTTCGGCGTCAACGTCACGGGCACCTTCCTGATGGCGAAGCACGTCATCCCCACGATGAAGGAGAAGCGGTGCGGCCGCATTCTCAACATCAGTTCCATGAGCGGCAAGCGGCCGCTGCCGAACCGCACGCCCTACACGGCCTCCAAGATGGCGGTGATCGGCCTGACGCGCACCCTCGCGTTTGAACTCGGGGAATACGGCGTCACGGTGAACGCGGTTTGCCCCGGGGCCACCTCCGGTCCGAGGATCGATAGCGTCATCGAGAACATGGCGCAGAGCTTCGGGGTCACGTTCGAGGAGGCGAAGAAGACGTTCACGGAGCCGGGCGCCCTCAAGACGCTGGTCGATGCGAACGACCACGCCGCCTTGTGCGTGTTCCTCGCCTCGGACGAGGGCGCGCGCATGACCGCCCAAGACATCAACGTGACGGGCGGGCTCGTCTGGTATTAGCAGCCCCCCGCCCCCGCTCGGGAGGCGGTCGCCCCTGTGCCGAAGCGGGCGCGGCGGGTTTCTGCGAAACGTTCGGGATATGCCGCTCAGGGGATGCCGGTGCGTGCCCGGTGCCGCGCGCCTTGCGGATGACGGCGCGCTTCACTGCGTCGGGAGGGGTCATGCCGTCTCGCAATGGCGGAAGAAGGCGCGAGAGAAAAATCGTCGTCCGGGGGGCGCGCGAGCATAACCTGAAGGATCTCGACCTCGAGATACCGCGCGACAAGCTCATCGTCATCACGGGCCTGAGTGGCTCGGGCAAGAGTTCGCTCGCCTTCGACACCCTGTATGGCGAGGGGCAGCGCAGGTACATCGAATCCCTGTCCGCCTATGCGCGGCAGTTTATCGATCAGATCGGCAAGCCCGACGTCGATTCCATCGAGGGACTTTCCCCCACCATCGCGATCGAACAGAAGACGGTGAGCAAGAACCCGCGCTCCACCGTCGGCACCGTCACGGAGATTTACGATCATCTCCGGCTTCTGTACGCCCGCCTGGGCCTGCCCCATTGCCCCTCCTGCGGGCAGTCGATGAACGCGCTCAACGTGGAGCAGATGGTGCACCGGGCGATGGGGCTGGGCGCGGGGCGGAGGCTGGAGATTCTAGCGCCCATCGTGCGGGGCCGCAAGGGCGTCTATCGCCGGGAGCTCGAGGAGCTGGAGCGCAAGGGATATCTCAGGGTGCGGGTGGACGGGCGCTTTCGGGAACTCGGCGAGGAGGAGATATCCCTCCAGCGCCACATGACGCACCACATCGAGGTGGTGGTCGACCACGTCGTCCTGCGCCCGGGGGCGGAGAAGCGCCTGGGCGAATCCATCGAAACGGCCCTGGGCCTCGCGAAGGGGCTGGTCATTCTCCTGGAGGAGGACGGCACCGAGTATCTCTTCAGCGAGGAGTGCACCTGCGCGGCGTGCGGCGTCAACATCCCCGAGATGGCTCCGCGCATGTTTTCGTTCAACAGCCCCTACGGGGCGTGCCCGGCGTGCGGCGGCCTGGGCGCGGTGCGCCGGATGGACGAGGACAAGATCGTTCCCGACCGCCGCCTCACGCTGGACGAGGGCGCCATCGCCCCGCTCGCGGGGAGCAAGGGCTTTCTGGCCTCTGCCGTGCGCGCGGTCATGCGGGCGGAAAACATTCCGGGCGACAGGCCCTACGCGAAACTCTCCAGAAGGCACAGGAACATCCTGCTCTACGGAAAGGCCTCCGGCAAGGGGAAAATCCGCCGGGAGACGGGGAGGCGCGCCCCCCGGCGGGAGCGCGCTTTCCCGGGCGTCGTGCCCGCCCTCGCCGAGCGGGCCGAGAAGACGACCAGCGAAGGCGTGCGGGCGGATATGGAAAAATATATGAGCGTCATGCCGTGCGACGCCTGCGGAGGGGGGCGCCTGCGGCCGGAGAGCCTCGCCGTGACCTATGGCGAGAAAAGCATCGCGGACGTTTCCGCCATGCCCATCAAAAGGGCGCGCGCGTTTTTGGAGGAGCGACAAAACCGGGCGGACGAGAACGACCTGGTGGCGCGGCGGATTTTGAAGGAGATCGTCGACCGGCTGGAATTTCTGGAGAGGGTGGGGCTGGACTACCTCACGCTCGACAGGCCCTCGGCCACGCTCGCCGGCGGCGAGGGCCAGAGGATACGGCTGGCGAGCCAGATCGGGGCCAGTCTGGTGGGCGTCCTGTATGTGCTCGATGAGCCGAGCATCGGCCTGCACCAGCGCGACAACCGCCGCCTTCTGGATACCCTGCGCCGGCTCCGCGACATGGGCAACACGATCGTCGTCGTCGAACACGACAGGGAGACCATCGAATCGGCGGACTACGTGCTGGACCTGGGACCGGGGGCGGGCGAGGGGGGCGGCCATCTCGTGGCGTGCGGCGCGCCGCGGGAGATTCGCGCGGCCCCGGATTCGCTGACGGGGCGATACCTCGCCGGGGCGGCCGAGATTCCCCGCCCGAGCGGGCGGCGCGTCCCCGGCGGGCCGTGCATCTCCATCCGGGGGGCGCGCCAGCACAACCTGAAAAACGTGGACGTCCGCTTTCCGCTCGGCCTGCTGGTGTGCGTCACCGGCGTGAGCGGGAGCGGCAAGAGCACCCTGGTCTACGACATCCTCTATCGCGCCCTCTCCCGAAAGATATACCGCTCGCCCGCCACGCCGGGTGCGCACGAAGCCATCGAGGGCGTGGAGCGCATCGACAAGGTCATCGCCATCGACCAATCTCCCATCGGGCGAACCCCGAGGAGCAACCCGGCCACCTACACCGGCGTGTTCTCTCCCATCCGAAACCTCTTCGCCGAGGTGCCCGAGGCCAGAAAGCGCGGCTATGCGGCCGGGCGGTTCAGCTTCAACGTGCGGGGGGGGCGTTGCGAGAGATGCCGAGGGGATGGCGACATTCGGCTGGAGATGCACTTCCTGCCCGACCTGTTCGTGCGGTGTTCGGAGTGCGGGGGGAGGCGCTTCAACCAGGACACGCTGGACATCCGCTACAAGGGCCGGAACATCGCCGAGGTGCTGGAGATGACGGTGGAGGAATCCCTGGCGTTCTTTGAAAACATCAACGCCGTGCGCTGGAAGCTGACGACGCTGCGCGACGTGGGACTGGGCTACCTGCGCTTGGGCCAGCCGGCCACGACGCTGAGCGGGGGGGAGGCCCAGCGGGTCAAGCTCGCCAGAGAGCTCGCCAAGAAGTCCACCGGCAGAACGCTCTACATCCTCGATGAGCCGACCACGGGGCTGCACTTCGCCGACATCGAGAGGCTGCTGGACGTGCTGCACCGCCTGGTCGAGCAGGGGAACACCGTCGTCATCATCGAGCACAACCTGGACGTCATCAAATCGGCCGATCACATCATCGACCTGGGTCCCGGCGGAGGGGAGGAGGGCGGATATTTGCTGGCGGAGGGGGCACCCGAGCACATCGCCGGGGTCGACGCTTCCGCCACGGGCGTCTCCCTGCGCGCGGTGCTGCGCGGCGTGCTCCCCGATGCGCGGGCCGGCTAGCCGCCTCCGCCGATGGACGCGCGCCGCCTCGTCATCTGGATAGAATACGATGGCACCGATTTCCACGGCTGGCAGGTCCAGCCCGGCCAGCGCACCGTGCAGGGCGAAATCGAGGGCGCGCTCGCAAGGATGTGCGGCGAGGCGATTCGCGTCGTCGGCTCGGGCCGCACCGACGCCGGCGTGCACGCCTGGGGACAAGTGGCGCACTTCCGCACGCTCTCCCGCATCGCGCCCTGGAAGTTGAGAATCGGCCTCAACGCCATGATGGGCCGGGACGTCTGCATCCTCGATTGCAGGGAGGCGGCGGGCGGCTTTCACGCCCAGTTCGACGCCATCCGGAAAACCTATCGCTACCGCATACTGAACCGCCCCTCTCCCAGTGCGCTGCGCCGCCATCGCACCTGGCATGTCCGAAAGCGCCTGGACGTGGAGGCGATGCGGCGGGCGGCGAGAATGCTGGAGGGCGTGCATGATTTCGCCAGCTTTTGCCGGGAGAGCGGAAAGCCCGAGGACACCGTGCGCCGCCTCGAGCGCCTCGGCGTGGCGCGCGCGGGCGATGAGGTGGTGATCGAGGCGACGGCGGGGGGATTCCTGCGCCACATGGCGCGAAACCTGGCGGGCGTCCTCGTGGAGGTCGGGCGGGGGGAGCGCGGAGCGGACTCCGTGCGAGGCGTGCTGGCGGGCAGGCGCCGGGCGCTGGCGGGCGTCACCGCCCCGGCCCAGGGGCTGGCCCTGGTGCGCGTGGACTATGGCGACAAGCTCCCGCCGCTCGCCGAGCCGGGACCGGAGGAGGCGTGAGGCGCCCCGCGCGCCCTTGACCTTCCCGGAAAAAACCGGGTATATGTCCGGCGAGGGAGCGGAGTTTTCCCGTTCGATGGCCTCAGAGGGAGAGGGGGGGGAGATGAGCGCGCGCGAAGTGTTGCGGGAGGCTTGGCCCTGGCGACTTCCCGCCGCCCACGCAGGAGGTTCGCCATAAGCGCGATTGACGGAGCTGTTCGCAATCGAATCCGCAAGCCATGGCGGCCCGTTCGGCCCCATGGCTTTTTTTGTATGGGAGGGTAGGCGTCGCTTCCGGGCCGACGCCTCCGGGAAAAATGAACCCAGAGCATTACGCACCAGACAAGGAAACCTTCCTGGCTCTCGCCGGGGAGGGGAACATCGTGCCGGTCTACCGGGAAATCCTGGCCGATCTGGATACGCCGGTGTCCGCCTATCTGAAAATCGCCGACGGCGGCGCCCATTCCTTTTTGCTCGAAAGCGTTGAGGGAGGGGAGAAGTGGGCGCGATACACCTTCCTGGGGAGCGGACCCTCTCTCGTCTTCGAGAGCAAGGGGAGGGAGGTGCGCATCACGCGGGAGGGGCGGGTGGAGACCCGCCAGGCGGACGACCCCATCGACGCCTTGCGGGACTTGATGCGCTCCTATCGGCCCGTCGCCGTTCCCGGGCTGCCGAGGTTCTGGGGGGGTGCCATCGGCTACATGGGGTATGACGCGGTGCGCTTCATCGAGCGCCTGCCGGAGCACGCCCGCGACGACCTCGGGCTGCCCGAACTGCTTTTCATCGTCACGAAGTCTTTGCTCATCTTCGACAGCGTCGCGCAGAAGATATATGTCGTCGCCCACGCGCACATAGGGGATGGGGGCCCCGAGGCCGCCTACGCGGAGGCGCGCGCCAGCATCGACGCGCTCATCGAGAGGCTGAGAGGCCCCTCGGTCGCCCCGCCCCATCCGCCTGAGGAGGCGCCCGCGCGGGAGGCGGGCGGGCATCCGGTCGATGGCATGCCGGGCCTCTCCTCGTCGTTCACGAGCGCGGGGTTCCGGCGAGCGGTCGCCGACGCGGTGGAACTCATCCACGCCGGCGAGGCGATCCAGGTCGTGCTCTCCCAGCGGCTGGAGAGCGCACTCGACGTCCACCCCTTCGCCATCTACCGGGCGTTGCGGGCGGTTAACCCCTCGCCCTATATGTTCTACCTGGAGCTGGGGGACATCACCCTCGTGGGCGCCTCCCCGGAGGTTCTCGTGAGACTCGAGGGGGAGCAGGTCGAGGTGCGCCCCATCGCGGGCACGCGCCGGCGCGGGGCGGACGAGGCGGAGGATCGGGCGCTGGCGGAGGAGTTGCTCGCCGACGAGAAGGAGCGCGCGGAGCACATCATGCTCGTCGACCTCGGCCGCAACGACGTGGGCCGCGTGTGCGAGCGCGGCACGGTGCGGGTCACCGAGCAGATGGTGATAGAGCGCTACTCCCACGTCATGCACATCGTGAGCAACGTGGTGGGAAATCTGGCCTGTGGCAAGGATGCGTTCGACGTGCTGCGGGCCACCTTTCCGGCCGGCACGGTCTCGGGCGCGCCCAAGGTGCGCGCCATGGAGATCATCGACGAGATGGAGCCCGTACGCAGGGGCCCCTATTCGGGCGCGGTGGGGTATTTCGGCTTTGGCGGCGGCATGGACACCTGCATCGCCATCCGCACGCTCTATGCGCGCGGGGGGAGGCTCTATCTCCAGGTGGGGGCGGGCGTCGTTGCGGACTCGAAACCCGATCTGGAGTATGAGGAGACCATCAACAAGGCCCGCGGCACCCTCCGCGCCCTGGAAGTGGCGCGCGGCGGGCTTCCCTAGGCAGGAGAGGGCGGCATGACGCGCGTTTTGATGATCGATAATTACGATTCGTTCACCTATAATCTCGTGCAGTATCTGGCCGAGCTGGGCGCGGCGGTGACGGTGTGGCGAAACGACAGGTTCGCGCTCGGCGACGTGGCGGAACTCTCGCCTCAGCTGATCGTCATATCCCCGGGGCCTGGCCGGCCCGAATCCGCAGGCCGCACCCTGCCGCTCGTCGAGAGATGCGCGGGCGCGTATCCGCTGCTGGGGGTGTGCCTGGGGCACCAGGCCATCGCCTCCGCATTCGGCGGGAGAATCGTTCGCGCCGAGCGGATCATGCACGGGAAAACCTCCGGGATACGGCACGACGGGCGCGGCGTCTTTCGGGGACTCTCGAATCCGACGACGGCGACGCGATACCACAGCCTCCTCGTCGAGCGCGAGAGCCTGCCCGCGGAGATCGAGGTGTGCGCGGAGACGGCCGAGGGGGAGATCATGGGGCTTCGCATCCGGGGGCTGCCGGTCGCGGGCGTGCAGTTTCACCCCGAGTCGATTCTCTCGCCGGAGGGCAAGGCGCTGCTCCGGAACGCGCTGGAGGGCGCCGTTGAGTGCCCTTGAGGAAACGCGCGCGGACGCGATATGGTGGAGTTTCCTGGAACCGATGACGCCCGGAGTCGTGCGCGCCCGGAATCGCGCGGGGTTCGGGACTCGCGAGATTCCGGGCGCGCCGCGCGGGCAGCGGTGAGGGAGCGGGAGCGGATGCAAACCTTTCCATCTCCAGAGGAGGCGCGCCCATGATGCGCGAAGCCATCGGCAAGCTCGTGGAGGGCCGCCATCTGAGCGCGGATGAGGCGGAGCGGGCGATGGACCGCATCATGGAGGGCGAGGCCACCCCGGCCCAGATCGGCGCCTACCTCGTGGCGTTGCGCATGGCGGGAGAGACGCCCGAGGAAATCGCGGGCAGCGTCCGCTCCATGCGCGCCAGGGCGACGTGGGTCAGGACGAAGCGCCCCTTCGTCATTGACGTCGTGGGCACCGGCGGGGACGGCGCCCACACCTTCAACATCAGCACCACCGCCGCCCTCGTCGTGGCGGCGGCGGGCCAGCCGGTGGCCAAGCACGGCAACCGCGCGGTGTCGAGCAGGTCCGGGGCCGCCGACGTGCTGAAGGCGCTGGGGGTCAACATCGAGGCGACGCCCGAGAAGGTGGGCGAGTGCATCGACGAGGCGGGCGTCGGCTTCCTGTTCGCCCCCATGCTGCACGGCGCGATGCGGCACGCCATCGGCCCGAGGCGCGAGCTCGCGATGCGGAGCATATTCAACGTGATGGGTCCGCTGACGAACCCCGCCCGCGCCCAGAGCCAGCTGGTGGGCGTGTATGCGCCGGAGCTCACCGAGCTGCTCGCGGACGTTCTCCGTCGGCTGGGCTGCCGGAAGGCGCTGGTCGTGCACGGATCGGACGGGATGGACGAGCTGACGCTCACCGGCCCCACGCGCGTGTCGGAGTGGAATGGAAACGGGATACGGACGTATGACGTCGCGCCCGAGGACGCGGGCCTCGCGCGCGCGGACGCGGACGCCCTCCGGGGGGGCGACCCCGCCGAGAACGCGGAAATCACGCGCGCGATCCTCGGAGGGGAGAGGGGCCCCCGACGCGACATCGTGCTGCTCAACGCCGCCGCCGCCCTCATCGCCGCCGACAGGGCGGAGAATTTGCGGGAGGGCGTCGGGCGGGCGGCCTCGGCGATAGACTCAGGCGATGCGGCCAGGGTTCTGGCGCACCTGGTGGAGATGTCCAACTCCTGATCCCGAAAGGGGAGGGGAGCCGGGGCCTGGTTTTGCGGGATGTTGTCCGGATGAATCCCGATGGGGGAGTATCCGAATCTTGACGATTGCAACGCGCACGGTGCTCGACAGGCTCGTGGAAGGCGTTCGGGAAGACCTGGACGCAGACAGAAGGGCGCGCCCCGAGAGCGAGGTGAAGTCCCGGGTGCGGGACGCCCCGCCCGCGATGGATTTCGCAGGCGCGCTCCGCCGTCCTGATTCCGCCGGTGCGGCCGCCGGGGAGGACCGCATCCGCGTCATCGCCGAGGTGAAGGGAGCCTCGCCCTCCCAGGGCCGGATCGCCCGCGACTTCCGACCGGCCGAGGTCGCCGCCGGCTACGAGGCGGGCGGTGCGGCCGCCGTCTCGGTGCTGACGGAGCGCAGAAAGTTTCTGGGCAGCATGGCGCATCTCGAGGCCGTGCGCGGTGCGGTGGGCCTGCCCGTCATGCGAAAGGAGTTCATCTTCACGGACTACCAGATTCTCGAGGCCCGCGCGGGAGGGGCGGACGCCGTCTTGCTCATCGCGGCCATCCTGGAGACGGCGCACCTGGAGGATTTGCGCGGGCGCGCCGAGGAGGTGGGCATGGACGCGCTCGTGGAGGTGTATGCGGAGGAGGAGCTGGCGCGCGCACTCGAGGCGGGTACCAGGGTGCTGGGCGTGAACAACCGGAACCTCCGGACGTTCGAGGTCGATGTGGAGCACACCTCCCGCGTGTTCTCGCAACTCGCGCCCGGACAGAGGGAGGCGCTCGTCCTGGTGTCGGAGAGCGGCATTTTCGGATGGCGGGAGGTGGCCCCCCTGGCGGAGGAGGGGGTCGACGCCATTCTGGTCGGGGAGGCGCTCATGCGCGCGCCCAGCCCGGGGGAGTTGCTGCGCGAGCTCCGGGGCATCTCGCCGGCGCCCTCCCGGCGGGGATGCGGCGCCGCCGGAAGGTAGGAAAACTCTCGCAGAATCGGGGTTCGTCTTTCATCCTGAGGCCGCGCGACGGCGCGTCGCCTGCTGGAGGAGAAATCCGCATGTATGAGGAAATTTTCTACTACAGCGATGGACTGAAAATCGCCTCCCACCTCTATCGACCGGAAGATTGGCGAGAGGGCGACCCGCCGAGGCCCGCCATCATCTGCCTGCACGGCTACAGCGGGATGAAGGAGGTGTACGGGATGGACGTTCCGAGGCGGCTCTGGGGGGAGGGCTACTTCATCCTGGCGCCGGATCATCGCGGCTTCGGCAAGAGCGAGGGCGCGCGCGGCCGCCAGCGACCCCTGGAGCAGGCCCAGGATACGTATGACGCCATCTCCTACATGGAGACCGTCGAGGGCGTGGACCCGGAGCGAATCGGGATTTTCGGCACGAGCTTCGGCGGGGCGAACGCCATATGGGTCGCCGCCTTCGACGAGCGCGTGAAGGTGGTGGTCTCCTCCGTGGGGGTCCACGAGGGGGAGCGCTGGATGCGCTCGGTGAGGAGGCCGCACGAGTGGGCCGCGTTTCGCGCCCGGGTGATGGAGGCGGCCCGCAAGCGGGTCGCCACCGGCGAGCCGACCACGATGCCGCTGCCGGAGATCATGCTCTGCGACCCCCATACGCTGGAGGTGATTCAGACGCATCACCAAAAGCACGACGACTACGTGAAGGACTACGATCTGCAAAGCGCCGAGGCCTGCTGGCGCTACAAGCCCGAGTGGGTGGCGAGCCGGATCGCGCCGCGTCCGGTTTTGTTCATCTATTCGGAGAACGATTTTCTCGTGCCGGTGGATCAGCAAATCCGGTGCTATGAAGCCTGCGGAGAGCCCAAGAAGATCGTCAAACTCCCGGGCGCCCAGCACTATGAGTCCTATTATTTCTGCAGCCCCGAACACCACGAGGTCGGCATGGTCGAGGCCATCGCCTGGTTCCGGAAATATTTATAACGGCCGGGCGAGACGCGGCCCGTTCGCGTCAAAAGCGTGGCGGGAAAGGGCGCGCTGGCCAACAGGAAATATCTATGGTGCCCGGGCGAGGCGGCCGGTTCGCGTCAAAAGCGGCGGAAAGGGCGTGCTGGCCAACAGGAAATATCTGTGGCGTCCGGGCGCGAGGCGCGGCCCGGCGGATGCGGGCGGCGCATCCTCCCTGTGCCCTCAGGCGATGCGCGTCCCGAACTTCGCTATCGCTTTTTCCGAGAGCGCAAGCCCGAGGCCCGGCGCGTCGTTGAGGTGGAGCGTGCCGTTCTCGATGCGGGGCGGGTTCTCGAACAGCTCGGCCTGCAGCGGGTCGCGCTCCGGGTCCGTGAAGGACTCCACGACGCAGCCCGCGGGCGAGGCCGCCACGATGTGCGCGTGGAGGAAGCAGTCGTGGTGCGGGGCGACCTCCACGTGGTTCAGCTCCGCGAGCGCCGCGAGTTTTCTCCCCATGGTGAATCCGCCCATGCGCGTGCAGTCGAACTGCACGACGTCGACGGCGCGCTCCTCCAGCAGGGCGCGCACCCCGTGGGCCGTCTGTTCGCTCTCGCCGGCGGAGAGGGGGATGTCCGTTTTCCGGGAGAGGATTTGCAGCTCGCGCCGATCGTCGAACCAGCGCACCGGCTCCTCGAGCCAGCGGGGGCGAACCTCTCGCAAAAGGCGCGCGCCCTCGATGGCGGTGGGCAGATCCCAGGCGCTGTTCACGTCCAGCATGAGCTGGGCGTCCTCGCCGATGACCTCGCGAATCACGCGCAGGCGCGCCATGTCCTCGGCGAGGGAGGCGCCGCCGATTTTCGCCTTGAACGCCCGGTGCCCCTGGTCGCGCAGCATTTCCATCTCCTCGCGCAGCTCGCCCAGCCCCTTCCCGTCCCGGTAGTAGGCGCAGGTGACGTAGCATGGCACCTCCGCCCGATACCCGCCGAAGAGGCGAAACAGGGGCTGGCCGGAGGCTTTTCCCAAAATATCCCACATGGCGAGGTCCAGGGCCGCACTGGCGATGAGCAGCCCGTTTCGGGACCACCCCTTCTCGTAGGCAAGTTTTTGATGGGTGATGGAGAACACCTTCTCGTAAAGCCTCTCGGGTGCGAGCGCATCCTCGCCGACGATGACCTCCTTCAGCCCGTCGCGGAACATCTCGGCTGCCCCCCGGATGAGGAGGCGGCTGCTCCCGAGGCCAAAGCCCTCAACCCCGGCGTCGGTTTTGAGCCGTATCAGCAGCTCGTTCGCCTGGTGGACGGGATAATGGCTCACCCAGTGGCCGCGCTCCTCTGGCGGGCCGGTGAGCATATACGCTTCTACGTCCGCAATCTTCATGGCGCCCTCATGTGCTCATCGGAATGGCGGGATGCCGCCCCCGGATACCCGATGCAGTTTGCCAGAGCGTCCGCGCGTTCACAATCGCCCGGCCTTGGGGTAGGATGGCGCGGTTTCCGGTGCGTGCGTCTTTTCCCCGAGCGGGTTTTGCGTCATGAATGATTTGCCGAGAGTCAGCTATCTGGGCCCCGAGGCCACCTTCACGCACGAGGCGGCCATCCTGCGCTTCGGCGCGGGGGCCGTCCTCGCGCCCGAGCCGAGCATCGACGCCGTATTCGACGAGACGGAAAGCCGCCGCTCCCGGTGGGGGGTGGTCCCGATAGAAAACGCGATCGAGGGCACCGTCAACGTCACCCTGGACAGGTTGCTGGAATCCCGGCTGTCGCTGGCGGGCGAGGTCAGGCTGCCCATCGACATCCACCTGCTCACGAACGCGGCGTCCATGGGGGAGGTGGAGCGCATCCTCAGCCATTCCCACGCGGTGGCCCAATGCCGGGGCTGGCTTCGGGAGAAAGCCGCCGGCATCCGGGTAGAGCAGGTGGCGAGCACGTCGCTGGCGGCGAAGATGGCGGCTGCGGACGCGAGGACAGCCGCCCTGGGCAGCAGGCTGGCCGCGCGCCACTACGGCCTGCGCATTCTGGAGGAGAAGCTGGATTCGGAGAGCATCAACGTGACGCGCTTCTTCATCATCGGCGCCGAGCGTCCGGAGTGCGGGGCGCACTCCAAAACGAGCCTGCTCTTTGGCCTGAAAAACGAATCGGGCGCCCTCTACAACGCGCTCGCCCCCATTGCCGAGCGGAAGCTGAACATGACGAAAATCGAATCCCGCCCGTCCCGGAAAAAGGCGTGGGAGTATGTGTTCTACGTGGAGATCGACGGCCATGTCGAAGACGCCGAAATCGCCGGCGGGATTCGGGACCTGGAAAGCCGGGTGGCCTCCCTCCGCGTGCTGGGGTCTTATCCCGTGATGCAATGATCGGCGCGCGCGGGCGTTTTTAACGTTTAACGAACGAACGCTGTAAGGGTTTTGTTTCGTTTCGCGGGCACCCTCGGCCGTTGGCGGGGCCTTTCCGCGAGGCGGCGAAGAGGCGCTTGACGGAAATGTGAATGGATTTTCCGCACCCGGGGGGAATCTTGCGCCGCCGGGGCGGCGGGGAGAGTGGATGAAATACCAAAGGGCCCGGCCCGTTTCGGATATCATCGTCTATCAGCCGGGCAAGCCGGTGGAGGAGATCGAGCGGGAGCTCGGCATCTCGGAATCCATCAAGGCGGCCTCGAACGAGAACCCCCTGGGGCCGTCGCCAAAGGCGGTGGAGGCCATGCGGGGCGCAGTCCCGGAGCTGCACCGCTATCCCGATGGCGGGGGGTTTTATCTCAAGAACGCACTGGCGGCACACCACGGGCTGAAGCCCGGGAACTTCGTCCTGGGCAACGGAACGAACGAGGTGCTGGAGATTCTGGCGCATGCGTATCTGGACCCCGGAGACCCCGTCGTGTTCTCCGAGGGTGCCTTCATCGTCTATCACATCGTCTCGCAGCTGAGCTCTTGCGAGATCAGGCGGGCGCGGATGCGCGATTATCACCAGGACCTCGACGCCATGGCGGCCCTGGTTTGCGAGAAGACGAAGATCGTCTTCCTGGCGAACCCCAACAACCCCACGGGCACGGCGGTGAACGGGAGGGCGCTCCGCGCGTTTCTCGAAAAAATCCCCCCGGCCACCCTCGTGGCGGTGGATGAGGCGTATTGCCATTACGCGCACCTGGAGGATTATCCCGACGCGACGGAAATGCTGGCCGAATTCCCGAACCTCATCGCCGTGCGCACGTTCTCGAAGGCCTACGGACTGGCCGGCCTGCGGGTCGGCTATGGCGTGGCGGATGCGGAGGTTGCCCAGGCGATGGAAAGCGTTCGCGAGCCGTTCAACGTCAATTCCCTCGCCCTGGCCGCCGCGCAAGCCGCCCTGGGAGACGTCGAGCACGTGGAGCGGACGGTGGCGGCGAACGCCGAGGGCAGGGAGTATTTCGTGTATGAGCTGGCGGCGATGGGGCTGCCCTTCGTGCCCACGCAGGGCAATTTCCTGATGGTGGAGGTGGGCGATGGGATGAGGGCGTATGAGGGGCTGCTCAGGGAGGGCGTCATCGTTCGGCCCGTGGCGGGGTATGGCTTTCCGCGGCACGTGCGGATTTCCATCGGGACGCCGCAGGAGAACGAACAGATGGTTCGCGCGCTGTCAAAAGTGTTGAATATATAATAACAACAAATATATACATTTATTATGTGATGTATTTTATAGGTATGGCGACACGCTGAAACGCGCGGTGCCCCCGGCGTCTTCATGCGGGAGCCGGCGGCTTGCGGGAGCGTTTCCGGATTCTGCGCGGGGGCACCACCGGAATGGCGCGCAGGAGGGGATGGCGTCGCCTTTTGGGGGAGAGAGGGATTTTCGAGTGCTTTTCGAGCAGATGACGATCATCGGCGTGGGCCTCATCGGCGGTTCGCTGGCCCGGGCGGCGCGGGAGAGGGGCCTCGCTTCCAGGTTCATCGGCGCCGGAAGGAGCCTCGCCAATCTCGAGCGCGCGGTTGCGCTCGGCGTCGTGGATCGCCTCGAGACCGACCACCTCGAGGCGGTGCGCGACTCCGACCTCGTGGTCGTGTGCACCCCTGTGCGGGCGGCGGTGCGCGTGACGGAGGCGATTCTGCCCGAAATGGCCCCGGGCGCCCTTCTCACCGATGTGGGCAGCGTGAAGGCACCCTATGTGCGGGCGGTGGAGGAGATGGATTGGGGGGATGTGCGCTTCCTGGCGAGCCACCCCGTCGCCGGCGCCGAGAAGTCGGGCGTGGAGGCGAGTTTTTCCTCCCTGTTCGATGGGCATCAAACCATTCTGACGCCCACGGAGCGGACGGACCCGGCGGCCCTCGAGCGCCTGCGCGCGCTTTGGGAGGGGGTGGGCGCCCGGGTGGATATCCTCGACCCGCAGACCCACGATCGCGTGATGGCCGAGATCAGCCACCTCCCGCATCTGGTGGCCTACGCCATCATGGGCGCCGCCCTCGAGGGGGAGGGGCTTCCCTATGCGGCTGGCGGGTTTCGCGATTTTTCCCGCATCGCGTCCTCCGGCCCGGAGATGTGGCGCGAGATATGCCAGGACAACCAGGAGGCGCTGCTGCGCTCGCTCGATACGTTCGAGGGAAAACTGGCGGACCTCCGCCGCTTCCTCGAGGGGGGAGATTCCGGGTCGCTCGAGCGCGCGTTTCGCCTGGCCAAAGACGGCAGGGACGAGTGGGCGCGGGAAAAGGGCTGGGCTTGAGCGGGGGGCTGCGCCGGGCGTCCGCCGGCATCGTCATTCCCGTCGATGGTCCCGCAGGCTCGGGCAAGAGCACGGCGGCCAAGGCGATAGCGGACGCGCTGGGCTTCGACTACCTCGAGAGCGGGGCGTTGTACCGGGCGGTGGGCTACCGGATGTTGCGCAGGGGCGAACCGGACGATTTCGAGGGCGAGGCCATCCGGATCGCGCGCGGGTTGCGCTTCGCGTGCCGGAAAGAGGGGGAGGCCTGGCGGAACATTCTCGACGGGGAGGACGTGACCGGCGCGCTTCGGGACGAGGCGGTGAGCGACGCGGCTTCGCTGGTCTCCTCCATCCCGCAGGTGCGGGAGGCGCTTCTGGATTTTCAGCGGAACTTCGGGCGGGCGCGCGGCGCCGTCATCGACGGGCGCGACATCGGCACGGTCGTTTTCCCGGACGCCAGGCTCAAGTTCTTTCTCGATGCGGAGGTGGAGGTGCGAATCGAGCGGCGTCTCGCCGAGCTGGAGGCGCGGGGCGTTCATTTTGACCCCGAGCGCCTTCGGGAAGACTTGCGGCGCAGGGACGAGAGGGACAGGAGCAGGAGCGCGGCGCCGCTGCGCAAGGCCGAGGACGCGGTGGAGATACGGACGACGGACATGGGCGTTGATCAGGTGCTCGGCCTCATGTTAGAGAAAATCCGCCGGATGTACGGGGAAGTCCTTGAGGATGCGTAGGTTGTGAATGACAGCGCCTTACGGGCCATACCGTCGGAGGGTGACCAGATTGCGCCATTCGGGCGTTCTGGGCATTCGCCGCCGGATGCAGGGAGCGAAGCGCAACAATCCCACATGCGGGTTGACAGCCTGAAGAGAAAGCCGTTCGAGGCGATAACCCGTTCCATGGTGATGTGCGGCGATGCCACGCAAGCGCTGCAGCTTCTCCCGGATAGTTCCATTCAGACGGTCGTCACGTCACCGCCATATTGGTCGCTGCGCGATTACGGGGTAGATGAACAGATTGGGCGGGACGACATCAAGAGCATCGTATGCGCCTTTGAGCAGATCAGGCGCGTCCTGCGCGACGACGGCACTGTCTGGCTGAACGTTGGCGATTCCTACACGTCCGGCAACCGGAGATATCGGGCATCGGATCGGAAAAATCGTGCGCGCGCCATGGCAGTGCGACCGCCGACGCCGGAAGGACTGAAGCCAAAGGACTTGATAGGCGTTCCGTGGAGATTGGCGTTCGCCCTACAGGATGCGGGTTGGTGGGTGCGCAGTGAAGTCATTTGGCACAAGCCGAACGCTCACCCGGAGTCCGTTCGAGACCGACCAACCAAAGCGCACGAGACAGTTTTCCTTTTGTCAAAGGGCAAGGACTATTGCTACGACCACGAAATCGTCAAGGGGCCGCGCGACCGTCGCCTGCGAACGGTATGGGAGATTCCCACGGAGCCGGTGAAGCGCGTGAATGGGAAAGCGGATGATCACCCCGCGATGATGCCCCTTTCGCTTGCTCGATGCTGCGTAGCCCTCACAAGTCACGAGGGCAGCATTGTGCTCGACCCCTATGCAGGTTCGGGGACAACGCTTCTGGCGGCTCGCGAACTCGGGCGACGGTGGGTCGGGATTGAAATCAAGCCCGCTTTCGTGGATTTGATGGAGCGGCGGTTGCGCGTGTCATGACGCTCGATGAACTCAAGGCGACGCTGGATTCGTTCTCGCCAGTCCAGATCGAATTTGTCGCTGCCTGCACCGTTCATGCGGAATGGGATAGAGTGTAGCGAGGCGCGAAGGCCTAGATTGTAGGCGAGGGTTTCGGGTTCCGCTGTGGGCTCTGGTAGAATTTTGGCCGCACGCGAATCCGCGCTGTTGAAGCTATTGAAAAAACGAAGAAGAAGCTTAATGGCCCAAACAAAAACCTGTCCGCCGGAAAAGTCCGCCTGGGTTGTGAACGCCGAACCTCCGGGCGACAAAGCGTCGCGGGCGTTTGACGACGACGACAAGGAACGGGCGGAGCGGCTCCGTGAGAGGGCTCAGGTATCAGGTTCGCAAGCACCATCCAAGTCATTGCAAAAGCAGTGGTTTCCGAGGCTCTCCGCGTTCGTATGCGCTCGTGCTCTTGCGCGCTGATGTATGGGGGTGCCACGGGTGTGCGCAGTGTCCCTTGATTCTCCCCGCATCAAGGTGTAGTATGGGGTTCCTTTTCTACCAATTTCATGCCGATGACCGTGATGGCGATGGACGCTTGATCCGTGGCGGCAATTCTCTTTTCCCAAAACGAGGTAGCACAGGCCCATGAGTGAAACTTCCCCGAACACGTCCGAAGCCGCCCCCACCCTCTCGGCGAAGGTGGCGGAACTGCTCCCGGACGAGGTGGACCCCGACTCCCTTTCCTCCGAACAGATGGACGATTTGTATGCCGCCACGATGCGGGTGCGGGATGGCGAAATCATCTCGGGAACCGTCGTGGGCATCGAAGGAGAGTATGTCCTTGTAGACGTAGGCTATAAGTCCGAGGGACTGGTGCCCCGCTATGAGTTCCCGGGCCGCGGGCGGGACCTCAAGCCTGGCGACCGGGTGGAGGTCTTCGTCGAGGAGCGCGAGGACGAAGACGGCCTCATCGCGCTTTCCAAGGAGAAAGCCAACCGCATCAAGATATGGGACGAGATCAGCAGGGCACACGACAACGACGAGGTCATCAAGGGGGTGATCATCGCGCGCATCAAGGGGGGCCTCACGGTCGACGTCGGCCTCAAGGCCTTTTTGCCGGGCTCCCAGGTCGATCTGCGGCCGGTGAGAAACCTCGACCAGTTCATCGGCAAATCCTTCGACATGAAGATCATCAAACTCAACAGAAAGCGCGGCAACATCGTTCTCTCCCGGCGCGTGCTGCTCGAGGGCGAGCGGGCCGAGCTCAAGCGCGAGACGTTGGCGAACCTCAAGGAAGGCATGGAGAAGGTGGGCGTCGTCAAGAACATCACCGACTACGGGGCGTTCATCGACCTCGGCGGAATAGACGGCCTGCTGCATATTACGGACATGTCCTGGGGACGGGTCGGCCATCCGACCGAACTTTTCGCCATCGGGGACAGCGTCAAGGTGATCGTGCTCAAGTATGACAAGGAGCGCGAGCGCGTCTCCTTGGGCCATAAGCAAATCACGCCGGACCCCTGGGAGCATGTGGAGATCAAATACCCCGTGAGCGGCAGGGTGCGGGGCCGGGTCGTCTCCATCACCGATTACGGGGCGTTCGTGGAGCTCGAGAAGGGCGTCGAGGGGCTGGTGCATGTCTCGGAGATGTCCTGGACGAGGCGCGTCCGCCATCCCTCGAAATTCGTCGCCGTGGGAGATGTGGTGGAGGCCGTCGTTTTGAATCTGGACAAGAACGCCCGCAGAATTTCCCTGGGCATGAAGCAGGTGGAGGCCAACCCGTGGACCACGGTGGGGGAGAAGTATCCCGTGGGGATGCGGGTGAAGGGAAGCATCCGGAATCTGACGGAGTTCGGCGCCTTCGTGGCCCTGGACGAGGGGATCGACGGCCTCGTCCACATCTCGGACATCTCCTGGACCCAGCGCTTCAAGCATCCCTCCGAAATCCTGCGCAAGGGACAGGAAATCGAGGCGGTCGTCCTGAGCGTGGACGTCGAGAAAGAGCGCCTCTCCCTGGGGGTGAAGCAAATTACCCCGGACCCTTGGTCCAGCATCAACGAACGCTATGCGGTGGACGATGACATCGAGGCGAGGGTCACGAAAATCACGAACTTCGGCGTATTCGCCGCTCCCGAGGAGGACCTGGAGGGGCTGGTGCACATCTCGGAGCTGGACACGGAGAAGGTCAAGGAGCCGGAGGACGTGGTGCGCGTGGGCGACGTGTTCAGGATGCGCGTCATCAAAATCGATCGGGAGCAAAGGAGGCTGGGGCTGAGCATCCGCGCGTATGTGGAATCCACTGGGGAGGACCCGCTCGTCAGCCGCGCACCGGCGCCCGAACCGGCGGCCGTAAGCGCGGAGTCCGCGTCTTCCTCAGGGGGAAGCGGCCCGCCGGCGAACAAGAATCCGGAGTAGCCGTGCGGAGAGAGCGAGGCGCTGTCGCGCCGGATATGCGTCATGCCGGGATGAGCGGCGGACTCCCGCAGGAGGCGGTCCGCAGGAGAACGGCAAGGGTGAGAGGGCACAAGGCGGAGCGAGGCGCGCGCCCCTCCGCATATCCTGCCCCTCATGCCCCGAGACGCGCTCGACTCGGCGGAGGGTGGCTTCGCTTCTCCTGGCGCGCGGATGCCCCGGAAACCCGCACGAACTTCTCGGGGGGGGGGGGGGGGGGGGGGGGGGGGGGGCAGCAAATGCGTCGTCCGGTGCGCTCGCAAGGCCCGCAAGCAGGATAAGGGAGGATACAGGGTCTCATGACCAAGGCGGAGTTGGTGGATCGCGTTGCCGACAAGATACACCTGACGAAGAAAGACACCGAGCGCGTCGTGAACCTCGTGTTTGGAAGCATCATGCATTCCTTGACGCAAGACGAAAAGGTGGAGTTACGAGGGTTCGGGAGTTTTCGCGTGCGCTCGAGAAACAGCCGCAGCGGCCGCAACCCCCGGACGGGCGAGGCGGTGGCGATTCCGCCAAAGAACGTCCCCTTTTTCAGGGCCGGCAAGGAGTTGAGGGAGATGGTGGATCAGCCCGGTTCCGCTTCCTTCGCGGATGAGGAGAAGCCGGACGAGGCGTTCGACGTCAGCGCTCTCGCCCCCGCCGATTCCGAGGCGTATCAGGGGGCATCCGAGAGCGACCCCTTCTTCTAGGGCGATTTCCGGGATGGGTGTTCTGCACCGGGACGGCGCCGCCAGCCGGAAATTTTCCGCATGAACGAAAAGCGCGTCGGTCGCGGGTGCGTGGTTCTTCGCCAGGGCGACATCACCGAGTCGGCGGCGGACGCCATCGTGAATGCAGCCAACAGCAGCCTGCGGATGGGAGCGGGCGTGGCGGGTGCGATCAGGCGCAGGGGCGGGGCGGCGATAGAGGCCGAAGCGGTGTCGAAAGGGCCGATTCCGGTGGGAAGCGCCGTCATCACCGATGGCGGCAGGCTCCCCGCGCGGCGCGTGATCCATGCGGCGGCAATGGGGCTGGATCTCCAAACCTCGGCGGAGATCGTCGAAGCCTGCGCCCGGGCGAGCCTCGAGGTGGCCGAGGAGAACGGGCTGGAGAGCATCGCGTTCCCCGCCATCGGGACGGGCGTCGGGGGCCTGGACGCGAAGGCGGTCGCCTTCCCCATGCTCCGGGCCTGCGCGGCGCATCTGCGCTCCCCCGCCGGCACCCTCGCGCGCGTGGAGTTCGCGCTGTTCTCGGAGGCGGACTTGGCCGCGTTCCAAGACGCCCTCGAGGCGCTTTGACTCCGCGGCGAGACGACCCCCCGCCCCCCTGAAATCCCATGCCATGGACCAGACCCAATCCACGGGTTCGCAGCCCATCGTCCTCCTCGTGGGCGCAACCTGCTCGGGCAAAACGGCTTTGGGCGTGGCGCTCGCCAGGCGCTTCCGGGAGCAGGGCGTATCGCTGGAAATCGTGGGCGCCGACGCGAGGCAGATCTACCGGCAGGTCGGCGTGGGCACCGCCAGGCCCGGCCCCGACGAGCGGGGCGGGATTCCGCACCATATGATGGACGTTGCGGAGCCGGGGGAGACCTACAGCGCCGCGCGCTATGCGGACGAGGCAGTGTCCTGTCTGCAGGACATATATCGTCGGGGCGCGTATCCACTCCTGGTAGGAGGGAGCGGGTTGTACGTCCGCGCCCTGGTGGAGGGGTTCTTCGACAGCCCCCCGGTGCGGCCGGAGATAAGGGAGCGGCTGGAGGCCCAGGCTTCCCGATGGGGGGCCGGCGCCATGCACGAACGCCTCGCGGCCGTTGATCCCGATACGGCCGCCAAACTCCACCCCAACGACGTTCGGCGCGTGGTTCGCGCCCTGGAGGTGTATGAGGCGACGGGGCGTCCGGTTTCCCGCTTGCGCGCCGAGCAGGGGGCGCCCCGGTTCGCCTCTCCGCTGTACGTCGGCCTCCGGTATCCGGCGTCCGTCCTCGCCGAGCGCATCGAGCGCAGGGTGCGGCGAATGCTCCGGGGCGGGATGCTGGACGAGGTGGCGATGCTGGCCGGGATGAATCTCACCGACGCCCGGGTTTTCGAGGGACTCGGCTTTCGGGAAGCGCTCGCGCTGCGTCAGGGGCGGATCGGCGCAGAGGAGGCGGTTCGGGAAATATCCCGCCTCCACCGCCGCTACGCGAAGCGGCAGCGCACCTGGTTTCGGAAGATCGAGGGCGTGTGCTGGTATTCTCCGGAGGGGATGCCGACCCATGTTTTGCTGGACGCCGTGCATGACAGGGTGTCCCGATACCTGGCCGCCTGGCCTCGGGAGGAGTCCCGTTGAGCGTCGTACTCATCGGTTTCAAGGGATGCGGGAAATCCACCATCGGGCCCTTGCTCGCCCAGAAAATGGGGCGCCCCTTTCAGGACCTCGACCATGTGATGGAGCGCAGATGGTTCGAGGAAACGGGCGAGGCGCTGGATTTTCGGGAGATTTTCAGAAAAAAGGGCGAAACCTCCTTCCGGGCGATGGAGCACGCCCTGCTGCGCGAGCGGCTCGGGGGGGAGGAGCTCGTGCTGGCCCTCGGCGGCGGAACGCCGATGTCGCCGGGTGCCGATTCCCTGCTCTTCCCCCACTGCGTGGTGTATCTCCGGGTGCCGGAGGATGATATCGTCGCAAGGGTGCGCGCCGCCGGCTGGCCCGCCTACCTCGAAAACGAGGCGGAGCCTGAGCGGGCGTTGCGTTCGCTTTTCAAAAAGCGCGCGCCGCGATATGAAGAACTTGCGGATGTGGTGGTGGAGAACACGCGCGCACCGGAGGAGGTGGCCGGGGCGGCCCTCTCCCGGATACGCGCCGCGATGCCGAACCCGGGAGCCTAGAGGGGGAGCCGTGTCGAACACGTTTGGTCGTCTGTTTCGCTTCACCACCTGGGGGGAGTCCCACGGTCCCGCGCTGGGCGTCGTGGTGGACGGCTGTCCGGCGGGCCTGCAGCTCGATGCGTCCGACCTGCAGCGCGATCTGGATCGCAGGCGGCCGGGGCAGAGCCGGGTGACGACCCAGCGCAAAGAGGAGGACCGGGCGGAGATTTTGTCCGGCGTTTTCGAGGGCGAGACGACGGGGCATCCCATATCGGTGCTCATTCGCAACAAGGATGCGGACTCCAGCAAGTACGAGCCCCTGCGCAACCTCTTTCGGCCGGGGCATGCGGATTTTACCTACACCGAAAAATGGGGGATTCGCGACCATCGGGGCGGGGGGCGCTCCAGTGCGCGGGAGACGGCCGCGCGCGTGGCGGCCGGGGCGATAGCCAAGAAGCTCCTCGCCCACCTGGGCGTCTCGATTCTGGGCTACGTCCACCAGGTGGGGGAGGTCGTATGGGATGGCGGCCGCTTCGACGCGGACGAGGTGGAGCGCAACGTCGTTCGCTGCCCCGACGGAGAAACGGCGGCGCGGATGGAGGCGGCCATCCTCGCGGCCCGCAAGGCGGGCGATTCGGTGGGCGGGGCCATCACCATCCGGGCGGATGGCGTTCCCGCCGGCTGGGGGGAGCCGCTCTACGGGCGCCTCGATGCCGACCTCGCGGCGGCGATGATGGGCATCAACGCGGTCAAGGGGGTGGAGATCGGCACGGGCTTCCGGTCCGCCGGTATGAGAGGGTCGGAGAACAACGATCCCTTCGAGATGAGGCAGGGCAGGCCCAGACCGAGGACGAACAACGCGGGCGGCGTTCTGGGGGGCGTATCCACGGGCGCGCCGATTGTGGTGCGCTTCGCCGTGAAGCCGACGTCCTCCATCTTGCTGGAGCAGGACACGGTGACGGCGTCGGGAGAGGAGACGACCGTGCGGGTGGAGGGACGCCACGACCCGTGCGTGGCGACGAGGGCGGTGCCCATCGGCGAGGCGATGATGGCCCTCGTGCTGGCGGATCACTGGCGTCTGGGTCTGGGGGGTCGCATCGGTGCGCACAGCGTATGAGCCGGGCCGAAGGCCGCGGCACCGGCCTCTGGCGGGCCCGCCTCGCGCATGTGGCGGGAGCGTGGCATGAAACTGGGCGTGGTGGGGCTGGGCGTCATCGGCAGGGCCGTGGTGCGGGCGGCGGATGAGGGGAGAGTCCCGGTCGACGTGCCGGTTGCCGCGACCCGCACGCCGGAGGCGGTGGAGAGTTTTCTGGCGAGCCTGCGCAATCCGCCGCGAATGACGGACCTGGCGGGCGTGGCGGAGGGGGCGGAACTCGTCATGGAGGCCTCGGGCGGGGGCACGGTGGAGGCGATTTGCCGCGCGTGCTTTGCGCGGGGGAAGGACGTGATTCTCAACTCGGTGGGCGCCCTCCTCGAGCGGGATGATTTGATGGAGGAGGCGCGGCGGGGCGGGGCGCGCATATTCATCCCCTCGGGCGCCATCATCGGCCTGGACGGGCTGAAGGGCGCATCGGTCGGCGAGGTGGAGTCCGTCACCATGACGACCCGAAAGCCGCCCGCGAGCCTCAGGGGCGCCCCCTACATCGAAGAGCGGCGCATCGACCTCGACGCCATGGATGAGCCGACGCTGATTTTCGAGGGAAACCCGCTGGAGGCGTGCAAGGCGTTTCCGGCGAACGTGAACGTGTCGGCCGCCGTGAGCTTCGCCGGCATCGGGCCGCGCAGGACGAGGGTGCGGATTTTTTGCGACCCCGCGGTGGACAGGAACATTCACGAGGTGGAGGCGGTGGGGGAGTTCGGGCGCTCCTTCGTCCGGATCGAGAACGTGCCCTCGGAGAACCATCGGACGGGCGTGCTGACCTATCTTTCCGCGTTGTCCTTTCTCAAGGAGCGCACGTCCACGCTGGTCGTCGGCACCTAGCCGCCGGACGCGCGGTTTCCGCAAGGGGAGGGGGGCGTTTTTGAGCGAAGGCGCGGTTTTTTTTTGTGCCGGAGGCGCGCGCGCCCATCGAATCTTTGCGGCGCATGCTGGAGCCGCACGGCGAGTTCCGCGTCGGCGGGCACCGAAAATGGTCGGAAGAGGAGCTGGTGCGCGACGCCCATGAATGGGACGCTCTTCTGGTGACCTCGAGAGAGCGCGTCACCGGGCGGGTGCTCGAGGCCGCGACGCGCCTGAAGCTCGTCGCCAAGCTCGGCGTGGGCGTGGAGAACATTGATATTCCCGCGGCGACGAGGCGGAGAATTCCGGTGACGAACTGCCCGGGCGCCAACGCCATCGCCGTGGCGGAGGCTTCCCTGGGACTGATGCTGGCCGCGAGCCGCCGCATCCCCCAGGGAATGGCGAGGCTGCGAGGAGGGGGCTGGCGCGACGGCATCTGGATCGCGGGCGAGATGAGCGGGGCCACGTTCGGGATCGTCGGCTTCGGGAACATCGGTCGGGAACTGGCCAGGCTTTTGTCCGGCTTCGGGGGCCGCGTCCTGGCGTTCGACGCATTCGTGGAGGATGAGGCGATACGCGCAGGGGGCGCCGAGCCGGCGGATTTGGACGCTCTGACGCGCGATTCGGATTTCATCTCGATCCATTGCAGCCTGACGCCCGACACCCGCCATATGTTCGACGCCCGCCGGTTCCGGATGATGAAGAAATCAGCCGTCCTCGTGAATTGCGCGCGCGGGGCGATCGTCGACGAGGAGGCGCTGTTTCACGCCCTCCGGGAAGGGGAGATATCCTCGGCGGGCCTGGACGTGTTCGAGGAGGAGCCCCCGGATGCGGACAATCCCCTTTTCGGGCTGCCGAACGCCGTGGTGACGCCGCACCTGGCCGGAGCGAGCCGCCAGGCGCGCGAGCGGGTGAACCGGTCGGCCGCCGAGAACGCCCTGGCCGCCCTGCGGGGGGAGCGGGTGAATCCCGCCACCCTGCTCAACCCGGAAGCGTACGCCACCTGACGGATCGGTTTCGCAGGATGCGTTTGCCCGGAGAGGCTTGCGTCCGTCCGCCGGAAATCACTATACTGGAGCGGTTCTCCGGAACCCCGGATACCGACACCCCCCGCAATGCAGGAGGATGCTTTTTTGGAAGGCGCGACAGATCACATATGGATGGACGGAAACTTCGTCGCCTGGGATGAAGCGAAGATTCACGTCCTCACGCATTCGCTGCACTACGGATTGGGGGTATTCGAGGGCATCCGGTGCTATCGGACAGATCGGGGCGCGGCCATTTTTCGCCTCGAGGAGCACATGAGAAGGCTCTATGATTCCGCCCGGATCGTGGGGCTGGACGTGCCCGTGACGCGGGATGACTTCACGGCCGCCTTGCTCGAGACGATACGGGTCAACAAGATGGAGGCGTGCTACGTTCGCCCGCTCATCTGGCTGGGCTACGGCTCCATGGGGGTGAACCCCAAGGGTGCGCCCACCCATGTGATGGTCGCCGTCTGGAGCTGGGGGGCGTATCTGGGCGAGGACGGACTGGCGAAGGGGATTCGCGTCAAGGTCTCCTCCTTCACGTCCCATCACCCGAACAGCTACATGACGAAGGCCAAGACCACGGGCAACTACGCCGTCAGCCAGATGGCGAAGCTCGAGGCCGTGGGTTCGGGCTACGACGAGGCGCTGATGCTGGACCCGGAGGGTCTCGTCACCCAGGGGTCGGGCGAGAACATCTTCATCGTTCGCGATGGCGTGCTCAAGACGCCGCCGCTGCATGGGGTGCTGGGGGGCATTACGCGCGACACCGTCATGCAGCTCGCCCATGAGCAGGGGGTGGAGGTGCAGGTCGCCCCCTTCGCCCGGGATGAGGTCTATGTGGCGGACGAGGCCTTCTTCACCGGCACGGCGGCGGAGGTGACCCCCATTCGGGAGGTGGACGCCAGGCGCATCGGCGAGGGGAAGCCGGGCCCGGTGACGAAGAGAATCCAGTCCGCGTTTTTCGGGATTGTGAACGGACGCGACGAGAGCAAGCTCCATTGGCTGACCCTTGTTTGAGACAGGAGAGGTGTGAAGTGCCGATCTACGAATATGAATGCAGCACATGCGGGGAGGAGCACGAGGTTATCCAGAGGATGGGGGACGACGCGCTCCGGGAGTGTCCGGGTTGCGGCGCGCTCGGCCTCCGGCGGAAAATCTCCCGCTCCGCCTTCCATCTGAAGGGAACGGGCTGGTATGTGACGGACTACGCCTCGAACGGCAAGGAGAAGAAGGAGGACGCCGGGAGCGCGGCCTCTGATTCCAAGCCAGCGGAGAAAGTCGCCGACAAGAAAGAGGCGGCGGCCAGCGGCGAGGCGGCGAAAACCGCCCAGAAGGAGGCCAAAAAGCCGGTAGCCGCCAGCTAGCCTCTGGGGAGAAACGCCACCATTCTCACGATGCAGCCATCGCCGCCCGTCCAGCGCCACGGGAAGGCGGCGAGGGCGAATCGTTTGCCCACGACCCTGGCGACGTCTCCCCCGACGTTCTCGAAGCCGACGATTCCATTCCCCAGGAGCGCGCGGTGGCAGGGCTCCCAGTCGGGAAAATCCTCGCTGGTGGAGCGGCCGAAGCGCTCTCGGTATTCATCGAGGGTGAACGGGCATATGGGCTGAGGCCCCCAGGCGATTTTCGTTCCCAGCGGGTGGTCGAGCGCCTGTTGATCCACGCCCACGCCCTTCACGCCGCGTTCCACGAACCACTCGCCGGCCTCCTTGTAGAGGCCGGGGGAATAGATGAAGTATTTGGTGTTGTCGCCATAGTGGCGGTGCCATCCGGTGTGCACGATGACGATGTCGCCCGGCCGAATCTCCGGCTCCGCGTTTTCCAGATCCTCAGGCGTGATGACCTCCCACTCCCCCTTGGGGATATCGACGCAAACGGCGTTGCCGAAATAGCTCCGAAGCGGCACCTGATCCATGAACGGCATTCCCTCGATGACGTGGGCCGGAGCGTCCGTATGGGTGGTGCAGTGCATGAAGGTGGTGATTTGCTGGCTCAGCACCTGGCTTTTGGCGTGGTAGTGGAATCGTTCGATCTTCAGATCGGGAAAATAGGGCCACAGCGGAGCGCCATGGCCCCAGGGGTGGCTCAGGTCGACGAGGTCGTAGTCATCCAGGCGGTCCGTGTCGATGATCATGGCAAGTGCCTCCTCCCGGAGCGGGGGAGAGAAGTTGGATGGGTTTGAATTTCATCGTAACCTAGCAAATTCGGGAGCGCCCCGCCATGGTGCCTCCCCATGATGGCGCGCGCCCTTTGGAGGGATTTTGGAGGCGCCTCGCGCCTGTCATACGCCCTCCTGGTTCGGCGGCCTCCCGGACCGACCCGAAAACTCCCGAGGAAGCCGCACGACGGGCGGCGGCGAAGATGGAGGGGAAAACGTGGAAACCCATGAGTGTCCCGCGTGCGGCTTGCGCTTTCGGCATCCGCGTCCGAATGCGTGCACCGCTTGCGGCCGGGTGCACTGCCGCAACTGCCTCCGGGTGTTCGAGGATGAGATGGAAGAGGAGCGCGAGGGGCGTTTTATCGTCTTATGTCCCGGGTGCGAGGATTCCGTCGCCTGGCGGGTGGACGCGCAGGAGGTTTCGGCGTCGGGCTGGGCGGAGTATGACGGCTGAGCCTCGCGCCCCCGGGCCGAAAATGCGGGACGCATCTTGCCAGAGAGCGCGGGGACAGGCTAAGTTGGGCGCTCTTTCTGCCGGAGTGGCGGAATTGGTAGACGCAGTGGACTCAAAATCCACCGGGGGCGACCCCTTGCCGGTTCGAGTCCGGCCTCCGGCACCAGTTGAATGCGCCTTGCCCCGCAACGGAAAATGAGCCGCCTCGATAAGGCCGAACACGCCCCATGCGCATACCCCTGTATGATCTGGAAGCGCAAAACAGGCCGCTGAAGGCGCGGACGCTGGCGGCCATCGAAGAGGTGATGGACCACCAAAGGTTCGTCATGGGAGCGGAGATCGGCGCTTTCGAGTCCGAGATGGCGGCCTACTGCGGCGCGGTCCACGCGATCGGCGTCTCCTCGGGCACGGACGCCCTGCTGCTGGCGCTGATGGCGAACGACGTCCGCCCGGGAGACGAGATCATCACGTCGGCGTTCACGTTTTTCTCCACGGCGGGCGTCGTCCAGCGCCTGGGGGCGAGGCCGGTGTTCGTGGACATTGACCCCGCCACGTTCAACCTGGCCCCGGAGCGGGTGGAGGCCGCCATCACGCGGCGGACGAGGGGCGTCATCCCCGTTCACATGTATGGCCGCTGCGCGCCGATGGCGGAGATTCTCGAGATCGCGCGGCGCTTCCGTCTTTTCGTGGTGGAGGACGCCGCCCAGGCGGTCGGCGCCCGGCTGCGCCTGGGCGTGGCCGGCGCCATCGGGGATGCTGGCTGTCTCTCGTTCTATCCCACCAAAAATCTCGGCGCACTCGGCGACGCCGGGATGGTGCTGGTGCGAGACGGAGCGCGGGCCGAGCGCATTCGCAGGCTGCGGATTCACGGCTCGCCCGATAATTCCGAGTATTCCGAGGTGGGGGGGAATTTCAGGATGGACACGATGCAGGCGGCCGCTTTGTCCGTCAAGCTCGAACGCCTGGGGAGATGGAACGAAAAAAGACGGGAGAACGCCCGGAAGTATCAGTCCATGTTCGAGGCCAGCGGAATCATCGGGGAGCGGTTCGCCCCGCCCTCGATTCCCGGGGAGGACCACGTGTTTCACCAGTATGTGGTGCGGACGCCTGAGCGGGGCGCGCTTCAGGCGCATCTGGCCGCGAACGGCGTCGGGTGCGGGGTGTACTATCCCTCGCCCCTGCATTTTCAGCCCTGCTTCGGGGGATACAAAAAGGGGGACTTGCCCGAGAGCGAGGCGGCGGCGGCGCAGGTGTTGTCGCTGCCCGTCTATCCCGAACTGCCGGACGCCGACCTGGAGATGGTGGCGGACGCCGTGGCCCGGTTTTTTGCGTAGGCGGTTCCGGCCAACCTCTAGCCCTTCAGGATGAGATAGAGCAACGCCAGTAGCAGCCCTCCCACGCCGAACCAGAGGATTTTCCCCTCCGTCTTGAGATAGCTGCGCCATTCCGCCTTGTCCTGTTCGGTAAAAATTTCTCTGCGCGTCCCCTCGTCGTGCGGGCCGGTGATCTCCTGATACAAATCCTTCTCCCGGGGGGAGTCCGCCGCCTGTTTCTGGCGGTTCTGCGCCGTCCAGTTCAACAGGGCAAAGTAGGCGAGAAACGCGGTGATCGCCCCGAGACCGGTGATGCGGGCGGCGGTGTGGTTTCCAAAAATCCAGCTCCCGATTCCCACGCCCAGAATGACGAGAAGAAAAACCGGGGAACAGCCCGTGAGCATGGTCTCTCCAATGGGTTAGGGGCGCCGGACGCCCCCCGCTGCCGGAAAGGGTTTCATCCTTTCTTCTGGCCGACGCGATGCTCCTCCCCGCGCGCCAGTCTTTCGATGTTGTCCCGATGCTTCCAGATCACCAACAAACAGACGACGCCGGCGGAGGCGCACGCCATCGCGGGATAGCCCATGGCGAAGCCCGCAGTCGGCACCGTCGCCGCGGCGAGGATGGAGCCGACGGACACGTAACGCGTCGAGGCCACCGCGCCGATGAAGACGAGCGCCGCGACGGTCGTCGGCCCCGGCGCCAGCAGTGCGAACGCGCCCAGGCCGGTGGCCACGCCCTTGCCCCCGCGGAATCCCGTGAACGGCGAATACATGTGGCCGATCACCGCCGCGAGGGCGGCGAGAGGCTCCAGGGACGGCGCGGCGATCCGCGCGGCGACGTAGCGGGCGAGAAGGACGGCCGCCGCGCCCTTGAGCACGTCGAGCGCCAGGGTGAGGACGCCGCCCTTCCATCCGCTCGTTCTCAGGACGTTCGTCGCGCCGATGTTTCCGCTTCCCGACGTTCGCGGGTCCGTGGCGCCGAGCAGCCGGGTGACCACCACCCCGAACGGGATGGCGCCGAGGCATCCGGCGGCAAGGAGGAGGAGAACGAGGGCGGGAATCAAGGGAGGCTCCGAATGATCTGCCGAAAATAATCAATCGCGGAGATGACCGCCGCCGCCATGGCGGCCCATATCAAAACGGTGCCCAGGGGGGGGAGGAGGCCCAGGATCAGGAAGAAGATTGCGGCGACCTCGAGCCCCATCTTGATTTTGCCGAGCGCACCCGCCGGCACCACCAGTCCCTGTCGCATGGCCACGGCGCGAAAGGCGGTCACCACGAGCTCCCGGCCGAGGAGTATCCCCACGACCCAGGCGTCCACCTTCCCGAGCGATACCAGGGGGATCAGGGCGGCGAGTATGAGCAGCTTGTCGGCCACAGGGTCGAGAATCTCTCCCAGCGGCGTAATCTGGCCGCGCGTTCTGGCGAGATGGCCGTCGAGCCAGTCCGTGAAGGCGGCCATCACAAACAGGCCGGCGGCAAAGTATTGCGCGGGGGGCGATCCTTGCAGCAGGAACAGGACGAGCAGCGGAACCATCAGAATGCGGGCGAAGGTGAGGGTGTTGGAGAGCGTCAGCTTCTCGCCGGTTCCGCTCGCGATGAGGCGCGAGGTCGCCTTCCGCCAGCCCGGGGGGAGAGGAGCCGGTTTTCTTTCTTTCGCCTCGGTCATGGTCAACCCAGAAAATCATGCAGCACCTGGTGGCTGCCTTGCGCGCGGAAGCGGTGGATCACTTTTTTTTCTATCTGTCTGACCCTCTCGCGCGACAGCCCGAGCTTGCGTCCGATTTCCTCCAGCGTCATCGCCTCTCCATCGAATCCGTAGCGCATCCGGATGATCTCGCGCTCCCGGGGGTCGAGCTCCTGCAGCAGGTCTTCCACCTCTTCTTCGAGGGAGTGGCGCGCCGCGCTTTCTTCCACGGATACGGCGTCTTGCTCCTCGAGCAGGTCGAGGTAGCTGGTGTCATCGTCGGGAGAGACGGCGGCGTCGAGGGAGAGGCAGTGCTGATTGGCGCGCATGAGTTTGCAGATGTCGGCCGCCTTGAGGTCGAGTTGCTCGGAGAGCTCCGACATCGTCGGTTCGCGCTTCAGATCCTGGCGGAGCCTCTCGTGCGTGATGGAAATTTTGTGGAGGAGGCCGGCCTGCTTGACGGGGAGCCGGACGGTGTTCTTCTGATCCGCCATCGCGTGCATGATGCTCTGTCTGATCCACCATACGGCGTAGGTGATGAGCTTGACGCCCTTCTCCGGATCGAAGCGCCTGATCGCGTGGATCAGCCCGATGTTGCCCTCGTTGATCAAGTCCTCGAGGGAAAGCCCGAAGTGTCTGTAGCGTTTTGCCACGCTGATGACGTAGCGCAAATTCGAGCGAACGAGTTGGCCGAACGCCTCCTCGTCCCCCTTTCGGGAGCGCAGGGCGAGGGCGCGCTCCTCCGCGCGCGTGAGAACAGGGTGGGCGCCGATGTCTCGCATGTACATGGACAAGACGTCCGTGGCGGGGGAACCCGCTGGTTCCGCTCCCTCGGAGTCGTTGGAGATGTCGGGTAGCGCGGCTCGATCGGCGGCATCGCTCGTCGGGTGGAAGCCGGCCCGTTTTTCTTTCGTCCCGGGGATGTTGCCCGGCGCGGCGTCGGGGAAACTCCTGCCTTCGGGCTCCTCGGAGCTCGACTCAGACATCGGGAGTTACCCGCATGTGGCGAGGTCGGCTGGAGAAGTGGCCCGGGTTCGCGGGGAGGTCATTTTCTGCCCGTGAGGGTGAGGAGGCTATCGTGTGCCGCCGAGGCGTACGCGCTGCCGGGATATGACTTCAAAAGCGCGTGATAGGCCTCTCCCGCCTTCTCGAAGCTCTCCTCCGCCCGATAGCTCTCCGCGAGTTTGTAGATGGCCTCGGCCCGAATGTGGGGGACGTCCTCGAAGTCCCGGATAATTTCCTTGTAGCGCGGAATCGCCGAGACGCGCAGATCGGTTCTGTAATAGAAATTGGCGATGAATATGGCGTGCTTGGCGAGGTGCTCCCGCAACTCGAGAATCTTGTTGGTCGCGTCGGCGGCGTACTGCGAGCGGGGAAAGCGACTGACGAGGGTTTGAAAATTCTCGAGGGCGTCTTTCGCGACCGATGCGTCCTGGTCGGGTGCCAGCTTGCGCTGGTAGTCGCTCATCGCGAGAAAATAATAGGCTTTCGGCGTCCCCGCGCTCACCGGGTAGAGGCGCACGTATTCAAAATACTGCAGCTTCGATTCGATGTACTCCTCCTCTTTGTAGTATGAATCCGCGAGGCGCAGCAACGCCCTTCTGCGGTGCTTGCTGTTGGGGTATTCCTCCAGCAGGCGCTTGAACGCGAGGCGCGCCGCCTCGAAGCGCTCGGTTCGCAAATCCTCCTCGCCGAGGACGAGCAACTCCCCGGGCGAGGCCTGCTCTTTCGGACGCGAGACGCAGCCGCTCGAGATGAGGAGCAGGCAGGCCAGGGAGAAGGCGACAAGCGGGAAGCGGCGTGCAGTGCGATGGGTCATGTCGTTCCCTATCCAAAAGCAGAAGATGGGCCGAGATGCATCCTTGCGCCTGTGGCGCCACCGTGCATCTTAGGAGAGCAGGAGAACGGGTGTCAAGAATCCTTTGGCGCTATCGGCGGATTTTGAGCTTGTTGCCGGGGAAAATTTTGTCCGAGGGAGCCAGCCGGTTCCAGGCGAGCAGGGATTTTGCGGGAATTCCGTATCGTTTGGCGATGAGCCAGATGTTCTCTCCCGGGCCGACGACGTGGTGCGATGGCCTCTTCGGGGCCGGTGCCTGATTTTTTTTCGCCTTTGCGAGACGCCGGGGGGAGGGGAGGCGAATTTTCGCGCCGACCCGTATGCGCTTCGGGCGGAGCCCCGGATTGAGCCGGACCAGCTGTCGGGTGGAGACGTTGTATTTTTGGGCGATGTGCCAGAAGCTCTCCCCGTCCCGCACGACGTGCGTCCTCGGCATGGCGGGCGGTGCGGGCTTTCGTCGGCGCGCCGCCTCCCGGCGGCTTGTTCCTGACGTGGGGAGGAGAATCCTGGTGCCGAGGCGAAGTTTTCGGGGATGGATGTGGGCGTTCGCCTCCATGAGCCTGCGGAGCGGAATCCGGAACCTTTGCGCGATGACGCCGAAAGTGTCGCCGCGACGTATCCGGTAATACCCGTTCGCCGAGGCGTACTCTCTGGGGAACTTCTCCAGCTTGACGGCGAAACGCGCAGCTGCCTCGTTCGGCAGAAAAACGTGGTATCCCCGCCCCGGAGGCGTGACGGAGGTTCGCAGCTCCGCGTTGATGCGCCGCAACGTGCGCAGCGGAACGTTCGCCGCGCGCGCGATGGCCCGCAGGCTGATGCCGTGCGGAAGCGCGATGGACGGATAATCCCACGGGGCGTCGTAATCGATGCCGACGAAGCCGAAAACTTCCGGATTTTTGGCGATGATCATCCCCGCCAGGTATTTGGCGACATAGTGGCGCGTCTCGTTGGGCAAATATCTCGTTCTGGCGAGGGACCAGTAGTCCCTTTTCCCTGATCTGCGCATTGCCCGGATGACGCGGCGCTCCCCCGCGTTGTATCCGGCGAGCGCCAGATGCCAGTCGCCAAACTCCTCGTAGAGTTGCGAGAGATACGCCGAGGCGGCGCGGGTCGCCTTGATCGGGTTGCGCCGCTCGTCTACGTAGAAGTTGATCTTCAGCCCCATCATCCTCGCGGTGCCCGGCATGAACTGCCACGGGCCGACGGCGCCCGCTCTGGAGCGCGCCTTGAGGCTGAACCCGCTCTCGATCAGACACAGATACGCGAGATCCTGCGGCAGGGCGTTTTCCTCCAGAATTTCGCGGAACATGCCGACGTAGCGGCCGCTCCTGCCCAGCCAGCGAGCGAAACTCGCGCGTCCAGGCCCCGTGAAGTATTCGATCCACCTGTCCACGAGGGCGTTGCGAACGACGGGCAACGTCATACAAAAAGGCCGGCGGCACCTGGGCGGGCGGCGTCGGCGAAGGGAGGAAACCCTCTTCGATTTCCGGCGATGGGCAGGCTGATGTCGTGCGGAGAGGGTTCCGCGTCTTTGTCCGCCTCCCTCGCCTTGGGGGAGCGCGGGTTCCGCGGCGGGCGGGAGGGTTTCCCCGATGGGTGCGGAGAGCCGTTGGGGCGCCGACGCGCGCTTCGCGGGGACGACGGCGACGCGGGCCTGCGTTTCGGCCGATTCGGTCGCAGCCGCTTCCCGGGGAGGGATGCGGTTCTCGACGACAGGCGCTGCGCCGCAGCCGGTGGCGAGCAGGATGATGAAAAGCGGGAGTTTCCGTTTCATGCCCAAGGACAGGCGCTCCTCCGGTTGTTGTCTCGCTTTGCGGCCGAGAAGACGGAACCAGCCGTTGCCTGCGTGCACAGCATACCCGCCATGGATCGCCCGGTCAAATTCCTATACGCGGTGCTCGGAGGTGCGGGATTCCCGAAAAAGAGAGAGCTGATGATCGTTCGGCTCGACGCGCATCGGATACTCCCCGGAAAAACACGCCGTGCAAAATGCGCGCTCGTTGGGGTGAACGCAGTGGAGCAGGCCCTCCAGCGAGAGGTAGCGAAGGCTGTCCGCCCCGATGAAGCGCCTGATTTCCTCGACGCTTTGCGAGGAGGCCTTGAGTTCCGAGAGGGTGGGCATGTCGATGCCGAAAAAGCACGGGTGGGTGATGGGGGGAGAGCTGATGCGCATATGCACCTCCCTCGCGCCCGCCCGCTGGATGAGTTCCACGATTTTCTTGCTCGTCGTGCCCCGCACGAGGGAGTCGTCGACCACGACGACCCGCCTGTCCGCCAACAGCTCCTTGATGGGGTTCAGCTTGAGCTTGACGCCGAAATGCCGGATGGACTGCTCCGGCTCGATGAACGTGCGGCCCACGTAGTGGTTGCGTATCAGTCCCCATTCGAGCGGAAGGCCCGAGGCGTTCGCGTATCCAAGCGCGGCGGGCGAGGCCGGAGTCGGGAACGGGGATGACGACGTCCGCTTCCAGATCGTCCTCCCTGGCGAGCTGCGCGCCCAGCGCCTGTCGGACGGAATAGGCGTTTTTGCCAAAGATGAAGCTGTCCGGACGAGCGAAGTAAATGAACTCGAAGATGCATTGCTGGTGCTGGACGGGCGGGGGAATGGCTGATGCTCCTTGGACCGTTCCGATCTATCACGATCATCTCGCCCGGCTCTATTTCGCGCACGTAGGCGGCGTCAATCAGGTCGAGCGCGCACGTCTCGCTCGCGAGAACCCAGGAGTCAAGCTCGGGCGGATCGGAGGGGAGTTTGCCCAGAACGAGGGGGCGGAAGCCGTGGGGGTCCCGTGTCCCTATCAGCGCGTCCTCGGTCATCATCGTGAGCGTGTAGGCGCCCTCGAGCCGCTGGAAGGCCTCTATGATGGCGCCCTCGATGGTTTTCTCCCCGGAGCGGGCGATGAGGTGCAGGATGACCTCGCTGGTCCGTCGCGCTGCGAAATATGGAGCCGGTGGCTTCCAGTTCCGCGCGCAGGGCGCCGCCGTTGACGAGGTTTCCGTTGTGGCCGAGGGCGAGCGTTCCCTTGGCGTAGTTCACCAAAAAGGGTTGGGCGTTCTTGATGTCGGATTGCCCCGCGGTGGAATAGCGGTTGTGCCCGATGGCGATGTGCCCCCGGAGTTTGGAGATGCGCTCTTTCGTGAAGACGTCGGCCACCAGCCCCATGCCGACTTCGCTGTGCACCCTCTCGCCGTCGGAGGCCACGATGCCGGAGCTCTCCTGTCCCCTGTGCTGGAGGGAGTAGAGGCCGAGATACGCCATGTTGGCCGCCTCGGGATGGCCGTAAATCCCGAAGACGCCGCATTCTTCTCTCGGATGGTCATCCTGCCAGCCGGACATCTCACAACACCTCGGAGAGTGCGCCTGACCATGCGGCCTCGAGGTCGGGCATCGCGAAATCGATCACGGGGACATTATCGGGGGTTCGGACGGTAAAAGCACCTCCCCGAACCCGGCCGATCCGCGTCAGTTCCGCCCCGAGGCTTTGCGCCGCGTCGCGCAGGGCGCCGGTCATCCGGGGAGAGACGCTCACCAGTATGCGCGAGGCGGCCTCGCCATACAGCAGCCGGTCGATCCTGCCCTCCTGCTCGGGAAGCCATACCTCGGCGCCGAGGCCGCTGTTTGGCGAGGCGAGCGCGGATTCGGCCAGGGCGATTCCCAGTCCGCCGTCGGAAAGGTCGTGGGCGGAGCGCACCAGACCGGCCGCGACGCCGCGCCTGCACGCCGCCTGCACGGCTTTCTCCGCGTCCAGGGATATTGCCGGCGCGGCGCCTCCCTCCCGGCCCGTCTCCACCCATGCGTATTCGTGGGCGCACGCGCGCGGCAGCGGCGGCTCGTCCCCGGGGTGCATCAGGGCGATGGCGTCGCCCTCCGAGACGAACCCGTGCCCGGCCCTTTTGCGGACGTCCTCCAGCAGTCCCACCATGCCGACGATCGGGGTGGGGTAGATGTCCGCGCCGTGCGTTTCGTTGTAGAAGCTCACGTTGCCGCTCACCACGGGCAGGCCCAGGGCGCGGCACGCCTGCGCCATGCCCTCGATCGACAGGGCGAACTGGGCCATGACGGCGGGGCGCTCCGGATTGCCGAAATTGAGGCAGTTCGTTATCGCGAGCGGCCTGGCGCCCACGCAGGAGACGTTGCGCGCGGCTTCCGCCACGGCGAGCATGCCTCCTGCATGGGGGTCGAGCATGGCGTATCGCGCGTTCCCGTCGGTCGTCAGAGCGAGCGCCCTGTTCGAGCCTTTCAGTCGGATGATGGCGGCGTCCCCGCCGGGAGGTGCCACCGTGTTCGTCCGGACCATGTGGTCATACTGCCGCCATATGGGCTTTTTGCTTCCCTGGTTGGGGTGGGCCAGCAGCCGGAGCAGGGCGGGCCCGAGGTCATCGGGCGCTGGAAGCGCACGCAGCAGATCAGTCGCTGGAAGCGCGCGTTCGGGCTTTCTGGGGCGATCATACGCCGGCGCCTCGTCCGTCAGCGCGGGTATGGGCAGGTCGGCGACCCGGGCGCCCCCGAACGCCACGCGGAGCCTGCCGTCCCGGGTCACTTCGCCCACGACCGAGGTTGGCAAATCCCAGCGCTCGAATATCTCGCGCACCTCGGGCTCCCTGCCTTTCTCCGCGACGAGAAGCATCCTCTCCTGGCTCTCCGAGAGCATCATCTCGTAGGGCGACATCCCCTCCTCGCGGCAGGGAACCGCGTCTAGGCGCAGGAGGAGGCCCGTGCCGGCCCGGCCCGCCATCTCGACGGAGGACGAGGTGAGGCCGGCGGCGCCCATGTCCTGAATGCCGACCACGACGCCCCGCTCCATGAGTTCGAGGCAGGCCTCGAGCAGAAGTTTCTCCCGAAACGGGTCGCCCACCTGCACGGTGGGTCTTTTCTGCAGGGCGGAATCGTCGAATCCCGCCGACGCCATGGATGCGCCGTGAATGCCGTCCCGGCCAGTGGGCGCGCCGACGTAGATCACCGGGTTTCCGGTGCCCGAAGCAGCCCCGCGGAATATGGCGTCCGCGCGCAGGACGCCCGCGCACATGACGTTCACCAGGATGTTCCCGTTATAGCAGGGGTGAAATCCGGTTTCCCCGCCGACGGTGGGAACGCCGACGCAATTCCCGTAGCCCGCGATGCCGGATACGACGCCAGAGAGGAGGTAGGGCGTCCGGGGATGGTCCGTTGCTCCGAACCGGAGGCTGTCGAGCAGGGCGACGGGCCGCGCGCCCATCGTGAAAATATCCCGCAGAATGCCGCCCACGCCGGTGGCCGCCCCCTGGTAGGGCTCGATGAAGGAGGGGTGATTGTGGCTTTCCATCTTGAACGCCACGGCCATGCCGTCGCCCAGGTCCACGACGCCGGCGTTCTCTCCCGGCCCCTGCAGGACGTGGGCGCCCGCCGTGGGAAATTTTTTCAGGTGGATGCGGCTGCTCTTGTAGGAGCAGTGCTCGTTCCACATGGCGGAGAATACGCCGAGCTCCGTGACGTTGGGCGCGCGCCCCAGAATTCGCCCTATCCTCTCCCATTCGGCCGCCGAGAGCCCGTGGTCGAGGGCCATCTCCCGCGTGGCGGGGGCATCTGTCGCGATCATGACGACGCCGCCGTTTGCGCGAGGGAGGCGAACAGCCGCAGCCCGTCCTCTCCGCCCACCAACGCATCGCAACGGCGGTCCGGATGCGGCATGAGGCCGACCACGTTTCCTTGCGGGTTGCATACGCCGGCGATGTTCCCGACAGAGCCGTTGGGGTTCGATGCGGTGTCCGCGCGGCCCTCTGCGTCCGCGTACCGAAAAACGATCTGATCGTTATCCTCGAGTGCGGCGAGCGCATCGGGTGCGCAGTAGTAGTTTCCCTCCGCGTGCGCGATGGGCATCCGGAGGAGTTCTCCCGCCGGAATCCCGCGGGTGAAGGGGGTTCTGGAGGTTTCGCATTTCAGCCAGGCGTCGTCGCAGATGAAGCGAAGCGACTCGTTTCGCCTCAGCGCCCCGGGGAGGAGGCCGGATTCGGCCAGGCATTGAAAGCCGTTGCATATGCCGATGACGGGACGCCCCTCCCGGGTGTGTGCCGCCACGGCCCGCATGATGGGGGAGAAGCGCGATATGGCGCCGGCGCGCAGATAATCCCCGTAGCTGAACCCCCCGGGGAGTATCGCCACCTCCGCGTCCCCCAGGGAGGTTTCCTTGTGCCAGACGAAGCGCACCGGTTGCCCGAGGCCGTCCTTGATGGCGTGGTAGCAGTCGTGATCGCAATTCGAGCCGGGGAACACGACGACGACGAACCGCATCATCAGCCCTCGCCGTTCGCGGAGCCGTCCGCCACTTCGATGCGATAATCCTCGATGACGGGATTCGCGAGAAGGTCCCGACACATCCGTTCGAGGTCGGCGCGGACGCTGTGCGAGTCTCCGAGCTCCATCTCGATGAATTTGCCCACGCGCACGTCGATGACGCCCCCGAATCCCAGAGAGGCGAGGGCGCTCCGAACGGCTTCCCCCTGGGGGTCGAGGACGCCGGCCTTGAGCGTCACGTAGATACGGGCTTTCGCCATCGCTGCCTCTTGAGGCGGGGGATGATGGATTAGCTCTGGACGATTTTTTCGACCTCGGCGTATGCGTCTTCCACGTTTCCCATATCTCTGCGGAAGCGGTCCTTGTCCAGCCTTCTGCCCGTCTCCTTCTCCCAGAGGCGACAGCCGTCCGGCGTGATTTCATCGCCCAGGAGCAGCCGGCCGCCCTCGGCCCCGCAACGCCCGAACTCGAGCTTGAAGTCCACGAGGTCGATGTTGCGCTCGGAGAAAAACGCGGTGAGGATATCGTTCACCCGCAGGGCGCATTCGCGCATCCGGGCGAGCTCCGCGCGCGTCGCCAGCGCAAAGGCCACGGCGGTGTCCTCGTTGATGAGCGGGTCGTCCAGCGCGTCGTTTTTCAGGTGCAGATCGACAATCGTGTGGGGAAGGCGCGCGCCTTCCGCCACGCCCATCCGCTTGGCCAGACTCCCCGCGATGATGTTTCTCAGCACCACCTCGACCAGAATGATGTCGAGTTTTTTCACCAGCATCTCCCGCTCGGAGAGTTTCCGGACGAAATGCGTGGGCACGCCCTGGTGCTCCACCTCCTGAAGCAGGCGGGAGGATATGGAGTTGTTGAAGACGCCCTTGGCCTCGATGGTGCCCAGCTTCTTGGCGTTAAAGGCGGAGGCGTCGTCCTTGAAGAACTGGATGCAGTAGGCGGGGTCGTCCGTTTCATAGATGATCTTGGCCTTGCCTTCGTATATCTGTCTGCCGCGTTGCATGAAGCGTTCTCCATTCGGGGAGCGAGGGGTTTTCCGGGCCTGCGTTCCGGGGCGGTTCGATCATTCGGGCGCTCGAGAAAGCGGGGGTCCCGGCCGCCGGGATTCCGCATCCTACCATATCCGCGCCCCCGCTTGTCATCCGCCGCCGGGGGTTCGTTCCGCACCGGGGCCAAAGGCCCGCTCGAATATCCGGTCCAGGTTCTTCAGATGGGCGTCCACGTCGAAGCAGCGGGCGAGCGCCGCCTCGCCCAGGACGCCCCCCACCGCGGGGTCCGCCGCCAGCCTGGCCTGAAAATCGCCGCCCTCGGCCCACGTCTCCATGGCGGGGGCCTGGACGCGCGCGTAGGCCTCCTCGCGGGTGATGCCCGCCTTGCGAATCAGGGCGAGCATGACGTGCTCGCTGAGGAGCAGCCCCCGGGAGCGATCCAGGTTCTCCCGCATCCTTCCGGGATAGACCACCCAGTTTGTCATCAAGTCGTTGAGCTTGTGGAGCATGTAATCGACGAGAATCGTGCTGTCCGGCAGGATGACGCGCTCCACGGATGAGTGGGAGATGTCGCGCTCGTGCCAGAGGGGCACGTTTTGCAGGGCCGCCGAGGCGTTTCCCTGCACCACCCGGGCGAGGCCGCAGAGCTGCTCCGAGACGACGGGGTTCCTCTTGTGGGGCATGGCGGAGCTTCCCTTTTGTCCCTTGCTGAAGAATTCTTCCGCCTCGCCCACCTCGTTTCTTTGCAGGTGGCGCACCTCCGTCGCCACGCGCGAGATGCTCGCCGCCACGAGGGCGAGCGCCAGGTGATACTCCGCATGGCGGTCGCGCTGGATGATTTGGCTGCTGACGCGGTCCGCCTCGAGGCCCAGGCGCTCGCAGACAGCCTCCTCGGCGTCCGGCGGAATGTGCGGACAGGCGCCCACGGCGCCCGATATCTGGCCAACGCGAACGGCTTCCCGCGCCCTTCGCATGCGCTCGTCCGCGCGTCCGAATTCGGCGTGCCACGTGGCTATTTTCAGTCCCAGCGTGGTGGGTTCGGCGTGCATCCCGTGGGTTCTGCCCGCGATGAGGGTGCGCTTTTGCTCGAGGGCGCGCCGCCGGAGGGTCTCTCGCAGGTGCTGGATGTTCTCGATGATGATGTCGGCCGCCGATACGAGTTGCAGGGCGAGACCGGTGTCGAGGACGTCGCTGCTCGTCATGCCGAGGTGAATGTAGCGCGAGGCGGGCCCTACGTGCTCCGCCACGCTGGTGAGAAACGCGATGACGTCGTGCTTGGTGGTGCGCTCGATCTCCTTGATCCGCCCGACGTCGAACGCCGCTTTCGAGCGAATCTCCTCCAGTGCGTCCGCGGGAATCTCGCCCCGCGCGGCCATCTCCTCGCAAACGGCGATCTCGACGTCCAGCATCCGCTGCAGTTTTTCCCGCTCCTCCCATATCCTCGCCATTTCCGGGCGCGCGTATCGCGGAATCACGAGATGCCCTCCCCCTCTCCTCCGGGACCGATGAGGGGGGTGGGCGCGTCCTGGCCGGCGCACAGGAGGTTTCTTTCGCCTCCCCTCCCGTTGCCGCCCAACGCCTTTCGCGCTACCCCGAGAAGAAGCCGGTCCTCGTTGTTCTCCTGCGAGACGTGGGCGCAGACGAGCCACTCGAACTCGTCCGTGGCGACCTCCTCGAGGAGGCGGGCCGCGTCCTCGTTGCTGAGGTGTCCGAGTTTCCCCCGGATCCTTTGCTTGAGCGGCCAGGGGTAGGGACCGTTGATGAGCATCTCCACGTCATGGTTGAATTCCAGCACGAGTCCCTGAATCCCCTGGAGTCGCCGGCGCGCCAGGTTCGTGGCGAACCCCATGTCGGTGGCGAAGCCGATGCGCCGCCCGTCCTCCCCCCGCAATATCATTCCGAACGGATCCGCCGCGTCATGGGGCGTGCTGAAAGGCTCGAGCCGCACGCCGCCGATGTGGAAGGGGAGGCCCACCTCGATTTCGATCCACCTGGGCGTCTCGCCTATCGTCCGGAGGCTAGCCTCGTATGTGCCCTTGTTCGTCCAGAGGGGCAAATCCCATCTTCTCGCTAGGGTGCCCGCGCCTCGGACGTGGTCGATGTGCTCATGCGTGAGCACGATGGCCGCCAAATCCCGCGGGTGGAGGCCGTAGGCTTCGAGGCGTTTTGTGATCTGGCGCGCACTGAGGCCCGCATCCACCAGAAAGGCCGCACCGCCTGCGCGGACCACGGCGGCGTTTCCCCGGCTTCCGCTCCCCAGAATTCCGATTTCCACGTCTCGCGCGTCCTGTCGTCGTTGTTGCGCTCATCCGCCCGGGGCGGCTTCCCCCTGTCCGCTTCCGGAGGGCGTCTCGTCCGCGTCGCGCCGCGTCAGCCCCCGCGCGTCCCCCCCGGCGAGAGCTCCGTCGATGCGGTGGCATATGTAATGCAGGGCGGCCTCATGGGCTTCCTGTATGAAATCGGTGTCCTCCGACGGGACTTTCGCCACGAACTCCGCTGCTCCGGAGGCCCGCCCCCCGCCCCTTCCCGTCATCGCGACGCCCCGCATGTCCTGGGTGCTCGCCCGCCGGAGGGCGGCGACGACGTTGCCGGAGTTGCCGCTCGTGCTCAAGCCCAGGGCGACGTCCCCTTTTTGGCCATGCGCCTGAATCTGCCTCGAGAACGTCTCTTCATACCCGTAGTCGTTTCCGATGGCGGTGAGGGCGCTCGTCTCGGCGTGCAGGCAGATGGCGGGCAGGGGGGGGCGATCGGCCAGGAAGCGGCCGACGAGCTCGCCGGTGAAGTGCGCGGCGAGTGCTGCGCTCCCCCCGTTGCCAAAGGCGATGATTTTCCCGCCGTTCAGCAGACACTCGAGGATGACGTCGCAGACCCCGTCTATCTGACGGGGGTAGTCGCCCGCGGCGAGCGATGCGTATTTGGCGGCGCGGCCGGCCAGGAATTCCTTTGCCGAGGATTCCAACAAAAGACACCTCTGCGTGAAGGCCTGCCGGGCGGCGCAGACGATGGGGAGGGCGAGTTTGTCCGCCGGCCATGAATCTAGCCGATCTGCGCGCCGGATTTCAAGGCGCGTGAGGAGAACCAGGCGGAAAGGGTGCGCGGCGTCGGCGCGTTCCGCCGGACATGCGCGCGGCCCGCGCGGGGGCGTTCAGCGCGCTGTGCCCAGGCGTTCCTGAAAATCCTGGATGGTGACCCGCAGTCCCCCCTCCAGTGGAACAACCGGTTCCCAGCCGAGATGTTTTTTCGCTTTCTGGATGTCGGGCTGCCGGATTTTGGGGTCATCCACGGGCAACGGCATGTAGTGGATTTCCGAGCCCGCGTTTGTGATGGCGATGATTCTCCGCGCCAGGGCGAGGACGGTCATCTCGGCGGGGTTGCCGAGGTTGACGGGCGTATGGATCTCCCTGCCCATCAGTTTGATGAGGCCGTCGATGAGGTCGGTGATGAAACAAAAACTTCTCGTCTGCTGGCCGTCGCCAAAGACGCTGATGGGTTCGTTCCGGATGGCTTGCGAGATAAAGGCGGGAATCGCGCGCCCGTCCTTGATGCGCATTCGCGGGCCGTAGGTGTTGAAAATGCGGGCGATGCGCACGTTGAGGCCATGCGTCCGCTGGTACGCCATCGTCATCGCCTCAGCGAACCTCTTGGCCTCGTCATATACCCCGCGCAGGCCGATCGGGTTGACGTGGCCCCAGTATTCCTCGTGCTGCGGATGGATTTGCGGGTCGCCATACACCTCGGAGGTGGAGGCGAGAAGAAAGCGCGCCCTTTTCTCCTTCGCAAGGCCCAGTGCGTTGTGCGTGCCGAGGGAGCCGACCTTCAGCGTCTGGATGGGAAATTTCAGATAGTAGATCGGGCTGGCGGGGCTCGCGAAGTGAAAAACGGCGTCCACGCTTCCCGAGACCTCGATGCGCTGGCAGATGTCGTGTTCGAGGAGCGTGAAATTCGGGCTTCCGTTTTGGAGGAGATGCCGGATGTTCGACTGCTCCCCCGTGATGAAGTTGTCCACGCATACGACCTCGTTCCCCAGGGAGAGGAGGTGGTCGCATAGATGGGAGCCGATGAAGCCCGCCCCACCGGTGATCACGATGCGGGAATTCTCCATTTTCAGGACCGCGCCAGCGTTTGCCCGATGCCGTGGTATTCCAGGCCGGCGTCCGCCACCTGTTTCGGGGAGTAGACGTTTCGCCCATCGAACAGGATGGGCGTGCGCATCTGCGATTTCAGGCGATTTAGGTCCAGCTGGACGAACTCGCGCCACTCGGTGACGATGACGATTGCGCTCGCGCCTTTCGCGGCGTCATAGGAGCTTCGGCAATACTCCACGCGATCGCTCCCGATGACGCGCCGGGCGTTTTCCGTGGCGACCGGGTCGTAGGCGCGCAGCCGCGCCCCCGCGTCGCGGAGTGCCCGGCAAACCTCGACGCTTTTCGCCTCCCGCATGTCATCGGTGTCCGGCTTGAACGATAATCCCAGAACGCCGATGGTTTTTCCCTCGAGCGGCGGCCCGCCCGCCTCGCCGATTCGCCGGATGATTCTCTGAATCAACCGGGGGACGCGGTTTTCGTTTTCCGCCTTCACGGATTCGAGAATCCCCATCTCCGCGCCCAGCCGCCTGGAGGTGTCCAGCAGGGAATCCACGTCTTTCGGAAAGCAGGAGCCCCCGTAGCCCAGTCCCGCCCCCAGGAAAGCGGGGCCGATCCGGGAGTCCGCGCCCATCCCCCGGGCGACGTCGCGGACGTTCGCCTGCGTCTGCTCGCAAATGTTCGCCACCGCGTTGATGAACGCGATTTTCGTCGCTAGAAATGCGTTCGAGGCGTATTTGATCAACTCGGCGCTTTGTATGTCCGTGTGCAGGATGGGGGCGTTGAGGGGGCTATACAGGTGCTGCATGGCCTCCGCCGCCCTGGGCGATGAGGCGCCGATGACGATGCGGTCCGGCTGCATCGTATCCTGCACGGCTTGTCCTTCGCGCAAAAACTCGGGGTTGCACACCACGTCAAAATCTTCCGGGGCGGCGCCGTTTTTTTCCATGACGCTTCGGACGAAATCCCCCGTGCCGACGGGCACGGTGCTTTTGTTGACGACGATCTTGTAGCCGTTCAACGCGCGGGCGACGCTCGCCGCCGCCGCCTCTATCTGCGAGAGCTCGGTCGCGCCGTTCCCGTCGGATGGCGTGCCCACGCAAATGAATACGTTCTCGCTTTCGGAGACGGCCCGGGACGTGGAGGTGGTGAACGTGAGCCTGCCTTGCCGGAGGTTGCTCTCCAGCAGATCGGGCAGCCCGGGCTCATAGATGGGGCAGTCGCCCGCGTTCAGGGCGGCGACGCGCCTGTGATCGATGTCCGCGCAGGTGACGTTGTTGCCCAGGTGTGCGAACACGGTTCCCGTGACCAGCCCGACGTATCCGCAGCCAATGATGGAAATGTTCATTTCGCTTCTCTGTTCCGGATGGAAATGGTCAAGTTTCGCGGGCGAGTATATGGAACATAAAGAAAATGGTTGTCGCGCGGAACTTGGCAGGGAAGCCGCCGGTCCGCCGTCCTCGCCTTGCGGCGATGAAAAATCCGTTTTATGGCCCGGGACTCCCCTCCGCAATGCGGGCGATGACAGCGCCGCCGGCGCCCCGGCGGATGGTTTCTGCTGTGCCCGCGGTTTCCCCCGCTCGGAGGGGAGCTGTCATCGCAGGATGCATGGGCGGGACGGCGGCTGAAAATGTGGATGAAATCGCTTCCTTCTCCCTGTTCGGGCTGTCAAATAATGAGGACACCCCTGGGGGGATGTCAAGCCTGCGGCCGCCCCTTCTTCCCCCAAAAATCCCCCAAAAAATCCGGCGTGGCCATTCTACCTAGAGGGCCGGCGCCCCGGCCGACGGCTTTTCAGCAGGTCGCTTCCGGAGAACATGCTTCCGCGCCAGATGCTCTTTCCGGTCCGGAACCTCGGGGACCTTTCCGCTTCGAACACGCCGAGGAGGCTGAACCCGAAGAAAATGTCGTCTTGATCCTCCAGGGCCGTGTAGGTGAGCTCCATTGCCCAGCAGCAGTCCCGGTAGCGGGCGCTGATGCTTCGCTCGATGGTGGTCTCCTCGGTTTCGTTCAGGCGCGTGATGTATTCCAGAAAGAGCCTCTGGTTGATGGAGAAGCCGCCTGCGAAATTGATGGAGCTGCTTCCCTCGCTTTTGGGAAAACTGTTTCTTTGCCGCTTCCAGGTTCGGTCCACGCCCAGATACCAGTCCTGGCCGCTATGAAGAAACAGGTCCGTGGAGTGTTCGCTGATCTCCGAATCATACGGGTTGTATTTGATTTCCTGGAGCAGGCGAAACGAGGATATGGGTTCGGATACCAGCTTGAACGTGATGTCGCTGAAAGTGCGTCTGGGGCGCGTGAAGAGACGCTGGCTTCTTCGGGCTTCATCGACGTTGTACTCCTGGCGGATTTCATACCGGAGCAGCTGTCTCGTCTCGTGGCCGTTTTTTCGGGGCAGCTTTGTCAGCACGCGGTTCACGAGGGCGTACTCAATGGCGTTTTCGTCCCCGCGGGTGTCTACCGAATCGAACGGAATGATCAGCCGCCTGTCTTCGGCGTCATTCGCCGGGCTGTATTTGTACGTCGTCTCCAGCGATATGATGTGCTTGAAATCCCGGAAGGGGCCAAGGGCGCCCCGGTATATCTTGCTGTATCGCGGGCCGACCGTATGGAGCCTCGCGAACCACATGTCGCGCCCCAGGCCGTCTTCCAGCAGTTCGTCCGCATCCGGGACGCGCCCCACGCTCCGGTCCGCTTTTTGATGGGTCCAGTAGGTTTTGCGAAGTCCGATTTCGGGCGTCACCTGGAGCCAGGGGAACGACGCCAGATGAAGCGACAGGGACGGCTCGGCGTGAAACCGGCTCAAGCGCACCGTTCTGTCGGCTTCGGTTTTTCGGAAACGGATGAGGGAGGAGTTCATCTTGAAGTACAGGTCACTTGAGCCGAGGCGCCTGTCCTGGATGTCCACCACGATTTCCGGCGCCTTCTGGAATACTTGCCCCTCTTTTTCGTTCAATCCCTCCTCTCGCCTTGCCCCTATCTGCAGTTGGCCGGAGATGCGGGGGAGGTCTTGCTGGAAGGTGACGTGGCTGTCCGTGCGCTGGCGCGTGCGCGCCACCAGGTCGCTTTCGAGGGAGCTGTCCTTGGGGGCGGGGCGCTTCTCCATGTCGAGCACCGCGTGCAAACGGGAGCCGGCGCCGAAATCCGTCCGGTGGAAGCCCTTGATGTCCTCAAAGGTCGCTCCCTCGAGCCTGTCTTCCAGGTACCGCCCCGCGATCTCTCCCGACGTGTTCTGGCTCGGGGTGTAGCGATACTCCCCCTTGTAGCGGGTGCCGCGCCTGCTGAAGTAATCGACCCCCAGGGTGGCGTCCGACCATTCGTTGATGGCCCAGAAAAACAAGGGGGAAAACTGAAGGCCGCTCCGGCTGCCGTAACCGACGTCCGGCACGAGAAAGCCGGTGGCTCTTTTGGTCTTGACGGGAACCATGGCCCAAGGGAGAAACGCGGCGGGCGCGCCCTTCACCGTCATGACGGGGGACTGAAGCCGGGCGTAGCCCTCCACCTGAAAGATGGCGCTCCTGAAGCCGAAAGCCCAGTCGGGAAGGTCGCCTTCGCACGTGGTGAAGGTGCCATCCTGGACTTCGAATCGATCCTCGGAGAGGCGTCGAACCATCTGCCCCGTCACGTAGTGGGTGGCGCCGATGAAGCCGCGCGCGTCGAATATGACCATGCGCTCCGTGTCGAGGTTGAACTCGACGCGGCTGGCCGTGAGGCGGTCGTCCCCGGAGTGAAAGACGACGTTCCCCGTGGCCACGCCGTCGCGGGTGGCCGTTTGCACGTCGATGTAGTCCGCCTGGATTCGGTTGCCGAGATAGCGGATGTCCGAATCCCCGCGGCCGATGATGCGCTGCCGCTTCCTGTCCTCGATGATCTGATCCGCCGTAATGGCGATGGCCGCGCCGGGGTCTCTCAAAAACCGCAACCCCGCGTCGCTCGCCGGAGGCGGGGTGGCCGGCGACGGGCTTTGCGCGCCGGCGGGGGCGGATTGTGCCGCCGGGTGGGGCGGCCGCCAGAAAAACGCGAGGGCGAAAACGATGAACGGCAAACAAAGCGCCCGGGTTTTCCAGAAAGCGGATTTCGGCATATGCAAGGCGGGCCCTTTCGTCATCGCGGCTTGGCGAACCCTTTTCCTTTTGCAGCCGGGATTTGCGTGAAACCTCTCCAGCCCCGGATGGGTCGGGCGTTTGAAAAGTGGTCGCGTCATGTGGTGGATTGGGCCGTCTAATGCGCTCGATTATGAAGGGTGTCGGGCGGGAGCGCAATCGGGAAAACGGACGGGGCGCGTGCGTCGTGGCGCCGTCCGGAGGAGAGCCTAGGAGGATTCCGCATGGTTTTTTTCGAGAACCTCCGGGGGGGGCTCCGGCTTCGCCTTCCTACGCCACCTCCGGATCGTCCCCAAAGGGCCGGACGCGGCGTAGCCGCCGAACGCGACGCAGGCGACCACCTGGGGGATCGCCGCCGCGACGAACAGGGCGAGCACGGCGCCGACGAGGACGCGAAACGGCCTTTTGAGCGGTCCGCTCAAATCCTTGAAGCTCTTGTAGCGAATGGTGCTGACCATCAGGAACGCCAGAATGTAGCCGAGCGCAGCGACCGCGATGAGAGGAATGTAGGCCTTGAGCGCGAAATCCTCGGCCAGATACACGATGGAGGCCAACACGCCGGCCGCACCCGGTATCGGCAGCCCCCGGAAATCGAGCGAGCCGCCCCCGGCCTGGGCCATCACGTTGAAGCGCGCGAGCCGCAATGCGCCGCAGGCGGCGAATATGAATGCGGCCAGCCAGCCGATTCTCCCATACGGGGCGAGAGCCCACGTGTATATCAGAACGGCGGGAGCGACGCCGAAAGCCGTCAGATCGCATAGCGAGTCGTATTGAAGGCCAAAGGCGCTTGTGCTCTTCGTCAACCGGGCGACGGTGCCGTCAACCCCGTCCAGGAAGATGGCCAGCAGAATGGCCAGGGAGGCCCAGGCGAAGTCTCCCTGGATGGAGGCGACTATCGCGTAGAATCCGGCGAAGAGGCTACCCGTCGTCAGCAGGTTGGGGACGAGGTATATCCCTCGCTGGTAGGAGCGCCTTCTGGAGCGACGCCTTCTCCTGCGCGGACGGCGGACAAATCTACTGCGCGGCCGCCCGGTCTGTTCTCCGTCCAATGATGGTTTCTCCTCCGCGCACGCGCTGTCCCCGCCGCGCGATGATATCATACCCGCCAGGCAAATACAGGTCGGTGCGCGAGCCGAACTGAATCAGCCCGAAGCGCTCCCCCGCGCCGAGGACGTCGCCCGCCCGCCGCCAACAGACGATGCGGCGGGCCAGGACGCCGGCGATTTGGACGACGCCAAAGCGCTTGCCGGCGTCCGTTTCGATTTCCAGGGCGTTTTGCTCGTTGACGCTCGAGGCGTCCTCTTTATAGGCGGCCAGAAACCGGCCTTTCCGGTAACGGACGCTCGAAATTCTCCCCTCCACGGGGGAGCGGTTGATGTGAACGTCCAGGGGGGAGAGGAAAATCCGCACCACGCCGCCGCCGTCCCCGGTGGATGCGACCTCCACGACCCGCCCGTCCGCCGGGGACAGCACGACGCCCGGCTCATCCGGCGGAGTGCGGTGGGGGTCCCTGAAGAATCCGGCCACGGCCGCGCCCATCGCCCAGAAAACAATCGCCCACGCCCAGCCCCCGAAGAGGATCGAGAGGAGGCCGATGGCGCACAGGCCCGCAACGTAGCCCCAGCCCTCTCTCGCGACGGGCGGCCTGCGGGCGTGGCTCTTCGTTCGCATGCGGCTAGCTTTTGGCGCCCTTGAGCGTTTTGGCTCCGCGGGTGAGGGCGACCTTGCCCGTGCGGGCGATCTCCTTGATGCCGAACGGCTGGAGCAGGTTCAGGATGGCGCGAATTTTCCCCTCATCGCCGGTGACCTCGACCGTGATGGTGTCCGAGGACACGTCGACGATGCGCCCGCGAAAAATCTCGATGACTTGAAAGATGTCCGGGCGCGCGGATTTCGGCGCCGAAACCTTGATGAGAATCATCTCCCGCTCGACGCTCTCCGTCTCCCCCATGTCCATCACCTTGAAGGTGTCGATGAGCTTGCTGAGGTGTTTGCGGATCTGCTCGAGAATCTTTTCGTCCCCGCGCGTGACGAGGGTGATTCGGGAGACGCTCGGGTCTTGCGTCACGCCCACGCAGAGGCTGTCGATGTTGTAGCCGCGGGCGCTGAACAGGCTCGCCACCTTGGCGAGAACGCCAAATTTGTTCTCCACCAGCACCGCTATCGTGTGCGTCTCGTCCGTCGCGTTCTTGTTCGCGCTTCCGGGCATTATGCGATGGGCTCCCAGTCCTCGGGCATTCCGTCGTAGGGGAGCGAAATCATCCCCGTGCGCGCTATTTGCGATATGCCGTAGCTCTCGAAGGCCTTGATGAGGGTTCGAACCTTGTGGTCGTTGCCGCTCGCCTCGAGCGTGACCGTCTCGTCGGTCACGTTGATCACCTGCGCGCCGAAGGCGTTGGCGAGCTGTATGACTTCGCTTCTCTGGCTCACCGGCGCCCGGATCGTCGCCAGGACGAGTTCGCGCGTGACCGCCTGGTTGTAGGATATCTGGTCGACCTCCCGCACGTCGTAGAGCTTGCGGAGCTGCTTGGCGATTTGGTCGAGCTCGTTCTCCTCGCCGATGGCGACGATGACGATGCGGGTGATTTCGGCGTTCTCCGTCGGTCCGGCGGCGATGCTCTCGATGTTGTAGCCGCGGCGCGTGAACAGGCCGGCCACGTGGGAGAGCACGCCCGCGTGGTTGTTCACGAGAATGGAATAGACCTGCCTCATGATCGCGCTTCCGCTGAGGGCGGTGCGAGCTGCATCTCGTCGTTTCCCGCACCGGCGGGAACCATGGGCCAGACGTTTTCCTCTTTGTTGACGAGGAAGTTCAGAACCACGGGGCCGTCATGCGCGGCCGCGCGCTGGAGGGCGCTCCGCACCTCGCCCACGTCGCTGACGTTGATGCCCTTGACGCCATAACCCTCCGCGATGGCGGCGAAGTCCGGATTTTCCGGATAATGGGAGTGCGAATAGCGTTTCTCGAAGAACAGCTCCTGCCACTGGCGGACCATGCCGAGGTAGGCGTTGTTCAGGATGGCGACCTTCACGGGAACGTTGTAGGTCGCCGCCGTGGCGAGTTCGACGAGCGTCATCGCAAAGCTGCCGTCGCCGTCGATGAGCCAGACGTCTTTCTGGGGGCGGGCGAATTTCGCGCCGATGGCGGCGGGAAGGCCAAAGCCCATCGTCCCGAGGCCGCCGGAGGTCACCCAGGCCTTCGGTTCGTTGAAGCGGATGAATTGCGCCGCCCACATCTGGTGCTGGCCCACCCCGGTCGCATAGATGCCGTTCCCCCCGGTGATCTCCTGAATCTCGTCGATCACGTACTGGGGCTTGATGGTGCCGTCCGCGTCATACTGGAGGGGGTAGTCCCGCTTCCAGCCCAGGCACGTCCTGCGCCAGGCCGCATAGTCGCCGGGCGTCAGGTGCGCGTTCAACGCGGCCAGCACGTCCCGCACGTTCCCGACGATGGGAATGTGGGTATGCACCCGCTTGTTAATCTCGGCGGCGTCGATGTCGACGTGCGCGATGGTCGCCTTGGGGCAGAAGCTCGATACCCTGCCCGTTACGCGGTCGTCGAAGCGCGCCCCCAGGTTGATGAGCAAATCGCACTCGCAAAGGGCGAAGTTCGCATAGGCCGTGCCGTGCATTCCCGGCATGCCGAGGAACAACTCGTCCGTGCCGGGAAAGCCGCCCAGCCCCAGCAGCGTGTTGATCACCGGGATGCCCGCGGCCTTGGCGAATTTCGTGAGTTCCGCCGCCGCCCCGGACTTGATGATGCCCGCACCGCCAATGATGACGGGCCGCTTGGCGCGCTCGATGGCCTCGAGCAGCGCGTCGATCCCCTCCGTGTCGACGTTCGGCTCCTGGCCGGGCGCCGGGGGAGGGGATGCGCCGGGCGGCCGCGGCGCGTAGTCCGTCCTGGCGATCTGGATGTCCTTGGGAAAATCGAGCAGAACGGGGCCCGGTCGTCCCGTCGTCGCCGCGCGAATCGCCTCGCGCGCGACGCGCTGGATTTCGCGAACGTCCTTGATGAGCCAGTTGAACTTCGTGACCGGAATCGAGCAGCCATACATGTCGGCTTCCTGGAAGGCGTCGGTGCCGATCATGCCGGTCGCCACCTGGCCGGTGATGGCGATGAGCGGCACGGAATCCATCTGCGCGTTGGCGAGTCCGGTGATGAGGTTGGTGGCCCCGGGGCCGGAGGTGGTGACCACGGCGGCCACCTTGCCGCTCACGCGCGCGTATCCGTCCGCCATGTGGGCGGCTCCCTGTTCGTGCCGGGTGAGGATGTGCGGAAAGTTCGACTTCATGAGCTCATCGTAGAAAGGCATGATGGCGCCGCCCGGAATGCCGAACGCCATCTCGACGCCTGCCGCCTTCAACTCTTCGATGAGGATTTGCGAGCCGTTGCGCTCCACGGATGAAACCTCCTAGTTGTCAGGCAAGGCGCTGAGCTTGCCCCGAAGAACCTTCTTGCGGCTGTCCCGAACGATCATGTCCTTTGTCGCGCCGCCCGCGGGCACCATCGGGAACACCAGTTCGTCGGGGTCGACGATCACGTCCAGGACGTAGGGGCCCGGCGCGGCGACCATCTCCTGGATGGCGGGCCGGAGGTCGTGTTTGTCCACAATCCGCCGCCCGCTGGCGCCGAACGCCTCCGCGACCTTGACGTAATCGGGCGAGGAGTCGAAGTTCACCTCGCTGAACCGCCTGTCCATGAACAAGTCCTGCCACTGGCGCACCATGCCCAGCGTGGCGTTGTTCAGCAAGAAGACCTTCACGGGGATGTCGTATTGAACGGCTGTGGCGAGCTCCTGCATCACCATCTGAAAGCTGCCGTCTCCCGCGATGTCGATGGCGAGCTTGTCCGGCCTCGCCAGCGCCACGCCAATGGCGGCGGGAAACCCGAACCCCATCGTCCCCAGGCCGCCGGAGGAGATGAACTGGCGCGGGAAGGTGAAGTTGTAAAACTGGGCGGCCCACATCTGGTGCTGTCCCACCTCGGTGGTGATGATGGCCTTCTCGCCCACCTCCTCGCTCAGTGCGAGGATGGCCTCCTGCGGCTTGATCGGCGCGTCCTCCGAGGAGTCGAACGTCAGCGGGTATTCCGTTTTCAGGTTCTGTATCCGCTTCTGCCACAGGGCGCGCTTTTGCGGCTCGACGAGTTTGTTGACCTCGGCGAGCACCTGGCGCGCATCGCCCACGACCGGGATGTCCGTCACCTTGTTCTTGCCGATGGCCGTGGGGTCGATGTCGATGTGGATGATTTTCGCGCGGGTCGCGAATTCCGACACCTTTCCGGTGACGCGGTCGTCGAACCGCGCGCCGACGGCGATGAGCAGGTCGCACTCCATGGTCGCGTAGTTGGCGTACGCCGTCCCGTGCATGCCGAGCATGCCCAGCGAGAGCGCATGGGCACTCGGGAAGGCGCCCGCGCCCAGCAGGGTGTATGTCACCGGAATGTCCGCCGTCTCCGCGAGTTTCACGATCTCCGCGTGCGCTTCGGCGTGAATGGCGCCGCCCCCCACGTAGAGGAGGGGCTGTTTGGATTCCCGGATGGCTTTGGCCACGCGCTGAATCTGCCTGGGGTGCCCCTTGGTCGTGGGCTTGTAGCCGCGCAGCTCCACCTTGTCCGGAATCTGGTAGTTCCCCTCGCCGAGCAGGACGTCCTTGGGGAGATCGACGAGCACCGGCCCCGGCCTGCCCGTGCGCGCGATGTAGAAAGCCTCCTGAATCGTTTCCGCGAGGTCGTCGGTGTCTTTCACCAGATAGCTGTGCTTGGTGACGGTTCGGGTCATGCCGACGATGTCGGCCTCCTGGAAGGCGTCGTTGCCCACCATCGAGGTGGCGACCTGCCCCGTGAGGCACACGATGGGAATCGAGTCCATGTAGGCGTCCGTGATGCCCGTGATGAGGTTCGTGGCGCCTGGCCCGGAAGTGGTGAGGCATACGCCGACCTCGCCGCTGGCGCGGGCGTAGCCCTCGGCCATGTGGGCGGCGCACTGCTCATGGCGGATGAGCAGGTGCTTGATCTCGCTTCTTTCCAGAAACAGGTCCAGGACGGTGAGGAGCACGGCGCCCGGATGGCCGAAGACGTACTTCACGCCTTCGCGCTCCAGGCTGCGGTAGATGATCTCGGCGCCCGGGATTTTCTTCGGCCTCAGCTTTGCCGGTTGTTCGGGAGTGGGGTTTTGCGTTTTGGTCGCCACGGCCATTTCCTCTCCGCCAGACGGGGCCTCGCCTCATTCTGGCAATGGAAGTCGATCCGAAAAATGCCGACGATGCCGGCAGACTGTCAAGCGGAAATCAGGGGACGGCGCACGGGGGCGCACCGCCCCCTCTTTACGCCAGACTCCTTGTTCCACAACATCTTTTTCGGATGCATATGGCCGTCTTCCAGATGAAACGGATGAAAATGGATTTGCGCGTCCATCAACAAACCAAGCCCCCGGGAACGACTCGGGGGGAGGGCCGGGCGTCTCGTCGGCCCGCGCATCCAGAACGCGCAACGAGGGGCAGTACCGCATGTTTTTCGTCTTCGGTCAAGGGTGAAAATCGAACCACGTCTCTCATCTCTCATTGCGCCATCTCGTCGCACGGGGCGACCGCACCTTTCCTCGGACGAACCCCTCTCCCGCTCCCTAGCGGCGCTCCAGGGTTTCCAGCTGCGTCTTGACGGCGAGTTTTTCTTTTTTCAGCGATTTGATCTGCTGCTGCTCCGCCGGGGACGGGAATCGGATGTCCTCCAGAGCGAGAATTTTTTCATCCAAAACGGCGTGCTTTTTTCTGAGACGCGCGAGTGCGTCGGCGGCGTTCGGCGTTTCTTTCGTTGTCTCCAATGAAAAATCTCCTCCGCGTGGGCATGTCTGAAAATGTGCGGCTTCCGCCTGTTCGCATGATCAGAAAGGGCGTTTGGCCGGTCGTTTCGCCGGCAACGAACATAATCCCCGAAAATACGAGAAATGAAACCGGGAATCAACCCTGCGGGTCCGCCCATTTTGTTTGCGCCTGCGGTTTGCGGCAATAGTTCAGCGATACGTCGGCACCGGGCGGGGGCGTGCGGGACTCGATCGCCGCGCGCGCGAGCCATGCGGCCGCAACGGCGGAGGAATCGACCTCATGGTGCGCGACGGCTTCTCCCGAAGCCCCGGTGCCGAGGGTTTCGGGCCGCTCTTTCCTTCTGCCCGCCGCCAGGGTATGGCCATCCGCCGGCGGGCGAAGCGCGCCCCGCTCGGTGACGGCGTCCGCCCGGACGCGCAAAAGGGTATGGGACAGGGAAGATTCCGGGTTCGCCGATACTTGAAACAAGGCGGTGAACAACTCGCCATGCCCGGCGTCCCGATAGGGGAGGATGTAGTCCGGCAGCACCCGTCGTGCCCGCATCCTGCGGAGCAGTGCGTCCATCGCCATGGTTTCCAGGGAGGAAAAACCATACAGCGGACACCCCAGCCCCAGCGCGAGCCCTTTGGCGAACGAGAGTCCCACCCGAAGCCCCGTGAACGTCCCGGGGCCGACGCTCACCCCGACGGCCCGGATCATGTTGGCGGGGATGTTGTTCGCATCCAGCAGTTCCTCCACCTGGGGGAGAAGCGTTCGGGAGATGCGGATATCCTCCGGTGCGGACGCCTCGCCCGCCTCTCCGGCGAAAGAGAGCACCGCGCACTTTCCTCTGGGCGTCGAGGTGTCCAGCGCCAGGATGCAGGGGGTTCGCGGGTTCAAGACGCCAGGTCCGCCCATGGAGCCGCTGCGCGTCTCAGGCGTTTTGCGAGAGATAAAACGAGAGGTGTTCGAGTTCGCTGCCCAGGTCCACATTTTTTACCTTTACATGACGCGGCGTCTGAATCTGGGTGGGGGCGAAATTCAGTATGCCCGTGATGCCCGCGTTCACGAGCGACGTTCCCACGTTTTGCGCACTTGCGCTCGGCACGGCGACGATGCCGATCTTGATGCCTTTTTCCTGGACGATTTGGTGCAGAGCCGACATCGGACGCACCGGCAGGGAGCCGGTTCGGTGGGCGGGTATTTTTTCGGGAAATTTGTCGACGACGGCGTCGATTTCAAAGCCGTGGGCCAGGAATCCTTTATACGCCAGCAGCGCGGAGCCGAGATTCCCCGCTCCGACGAGCACGACTTTCCACGTCTGGGTTACCCCCAGGATTTTCTTGAGGGTGTACCGCAGCTCCTTGACGTAGTAGCCCTGGCCGCGAACGCCGAATTCGCCGAAATAGGCGAGGTCTTTTCTGATTTGGGCGGGCTTGAATCCGCATTGCCGCGCCAGGTCGGCGGACGCGATCAGCTCCGTCCCCCCGTCCTTGGCCTGGTCCAGGATTCGGGCGTAAGTGGACAATCGGTTGACGGTCGCCTCGGGAATCCTGACTTTCGTGTTCTCCCACATGTGGGCTCTCGGCTCGCTGGAAAACGGGTAAGACAGCGCGGCGTCTCGTGCGCGGTTAGATTTTATGGGTTTTGGCGGGGAGAGCAAGCGGACGTTGCGAACGCATCGCGACATGGCGCACCAAGCCCAGGGCGCGCGTTCGGGGAGCGAAAATCCCGCCGCGCGAAAAGGGGGAGCCGGCCGGCTCCCCCCCTCTCGCATCGCGCGCGCGGGACGGGAGATGCGCTTTTATCTAGCCAAGGATGATGATGAGGCAGATAACGAACGTGTAAATGACGAGGGACTCGATCAGGGCGAGACCGATGATCATCGACACGCGAATGTCTCCGGCCGCGCCCGGATTGCGCGCCGTGCCGTCCAGTGCACTCGCAATGCTTCTGCTCTGGGCAAAAGCGCCGGCGGCTGCGGCGATGGCCAGAGCGAATGACGCGGAGATCATCCTCCATTTCAGAACCTCGCCGCTTCCGGCGTCCCCGGCGGCGGCGGCCAGCGCATCGGTGGCCATGGCTGCCAGGCCGGCGATGGTGAGTCCGAGCATTCCCAACAAACGTTTCATGCCTTACATCTCCTTGTTGAAGTGATTTCGGTGTGGGCTGTTATGGTTGTGTTTTAATGGGCGTGGGCGACCTCGTGCCCATGCTCTTCGTCGTGGTCGTGCCCTTCGAGCGAACCGGCAATGTATATCATGGTCAAGAGAGTGAAGACAAAAGCCTGAATGAAACTTCCGAAAATGATGAACATCTGCATCGCCCAGGGAACGGGCAGAAAGATTTGCAGGCAGAGCAGCATCAGAACGCCCAGCACCAGCTCCTCGCCCGTAATGTTTCCGAACAGGCGCAGGGTGAGGGAGAGGGGGCGGCTGAGGTGGGAGATGATCTCGATGGGAATCATGAGCGGCGCCAGCCACATGATGGGCCCCGTGAAGTGCTTGAGGTAGCCCATCCCGCTTCTCCGGAACCCGACGTAGTGCGTGGCGAAAAAGACGGTGAGGGCGCATCCCACGTTCGTGTTCAGGTTGCTCGTCGGCGCCATGAAGCCGGGCAGAATCCCGATGACGTTGCACAGAAAAATGTAGGTGCCCAGCGTGAACACGAGGGGGAAGAAGGGTCTGCCCTCCTTGCCGAGGGGGCCCTCCATGAAAGCGGAAAAAGCGTCGAAAATCGCCTCGAACACGTTTTGTCCGCCCACGGGTATCTTCTGGAGCGCCTTGGTGACGAGCAAGGAACTCACGATGAGGAAGAGCATCACCAGCCAGCTGTACACGATGTTGGGGTAGGCGGAGAGTCCGGGGAAGACGTCGAAATACAGAAACGGGTGAAATTTTTCCATGCCCTATGCCCTTGTCGATCCTTCTGCGCGGAGGGCGCTCCGTGCCCCATGAATGAATATGGCCAATGGCGGGATAGACAACCCCATCACCACGCCCACGACGGAAAGTCGGAGCCAGCCTATCGCAAGCGCTACCGTTCCGATGAGAGCGGCGAATCGCAGGATGTATAAAACATGGTGCCACCATCTGGCGGCAGGGCGGTTCATGCCTTCTCGAAGAAACATGCGCGCGAAGTATATGTCCATCAGCCGGAAACTTCCAAGCGCGCATCCCCCGCCAACGGCCAGCCCAACGGCCGCCGAAACATACCCCAGCATCAACCCCGCCGCACCCATGATCGCCAGAATCCGCCAGCCGGAGGTTTCGATGCTTCTGAGGCTGATGGACGGCGGATACCGGTTTGCCACCTAGCGCACGCCTTTGATGAGGTCGATGAAAGCGGAAACAAAGCCCAGCAGCAGGCCAACGACCATCGCCCACGGATAGGAGCCCAGAAGCCAGTCCAGGCCATAGCCCAGGCCGCCGCCGACGAGCGGTGCGGTTACAAAGTTCCATCCGAGCGTCGCAAGGTGCGCGTTTCGCACGCCTTTGCGAATTCTCTCATCCCGGGACTTTTTTGTTGGCGTTTTATCCCTTGGGGGTATGCGACCCGTTTCTTCCGGGGAAGGGTCAGGAGCCACGCCTGTTTCTTCTCCCGCATGACAGGAAACGCCGCCATCCCAGAACGTACGGGCGGGAACGTATCAGCACCGCGAGCGGGTGTCAAGGGAGGACGCCCCCTCTGGAACGGAAAAATCTCCTGGCGCGCACGGCCGGAATGAGGGGCGCGTGGATGCTGCTTCCGCAAGATGGCCCTCTGGCCGCCGGCGCGCGATGGCCCCGGCTTCCAGTCTGCGCGGGAGCGTCTGGTTCTGGATGCCGGCATGGGGCAGGCGGGGCTTTCCGGTTTCCACGATGGAGCGTTCCGGACGCCTCGGGGGCGCGTGGATTCTCCTACCCCGCCGGCTGGACGAGGGTCTCCGCGATGTCTTTTGGTTTTTTCAGCGCATCCCTGGAGGGATAGGAGAGCACGAAGAGCAGGGACGCCACGCCGGTCAGGAAGCTGAACAGGATGGACAGCGTATAGTCGCCCGTCAGGTCGTGCAGCAGTCCGCCCATGAACCCGCCCGTGGCCATCCCCGAGCTCGCGCCGGTGATGAAGGCGCCGAACAGGATGCCCACCTTTTTGGGGCCGTAGTATTCGCGCGTGACCACGGGGTACATCGTCCCGTGTCCCCCGAGGCCGACCCCGACCATCAGGGCGACGGCGTAGAATGCGAGAGGAGAGCCTATCCAGAAGAGCAGGGGGACGGGCAGCGTCTGCGTCATCAGCGTGGAGAACAGCGCGCGTTTGGCGCCGATGCGATCCGCCAGTATTCCGAGGCTGATTCGCCCGATGATCGTTCCCAGCCCCATGACGCCGACGAGGCCCGACGCCTGCACGTGGGAGATGCCCGCCTCGATCGCGATGGGCACCAGATGCACGATCAGAACGGAGTGGCACATGCAGTCCGTGGCGTGACTCGATATGATCATCCAGAAGGGCTTGCGCTTGAGAATCTCCCGCATCCCCAGGGACGCTTCGGGGAGTATCCGGGCGGACTCCTCCGCCTTCTCCGGGGGATCATGGGGATTATGATTGGGGGGATGCGCGCCGCTCGCTTGCGCCGCGCGCCGTTTTTGCGTTTTCAGGGCGATGGCCGCAGGGATGGCGATGGCGAGAAAGAGGACTCCCAGCGCCAGGTAGGAGACGCGCCACCCGTGGGCGCTGACGAGAAAGCCCGTGAGAGGCGCCAGCGCCAGTATGCCGAGGCCGGCGCCCGAGCCGGCCAGGCCGGTGGCAAGCCCCCTGTTTCTGTCCAGGTTGCGCTGAATGAAGGCCTGGACGGGCGTGGCGATGGCGGCGCGCCCCAGCCCCGCCATCACGCCGGTCAGCAGAAAGTATTGCCATAAATTCTGTATGAAGCAGGAGAGAAGCAGGGAGCCGCCGGCGATCAGCACGCCGGCGATCAGCACGGGTCTGGTGCCGAACCTGTCGGAGAGGCCGCCGGCGATCATCGAGCAAAACGCTATCATGAACATGTTGATGGAGTATGCCGCCGAGGCCGTCGAGCGATTCCAGCCGAATTCGTCTATCAGGGGATTCAGGAATATGCCGAAAAGAAAGTTCAGTCCCGAGAAAAGTCCCAGGAGCACGAAGGCGGAGGCGATGAAGATCCACTGCCTGGGCGAGAAGAGCCGGTGGTTTTGTCTCAAATGATTCTTTCCAAAGGACACGGGCACAAAGATGCGGCAAAAAATGACTCGCAGACCCTCCGCATCCTAGGGCAGGCGCGCACCGCCCGCAAGTGGGCCGCGCCACATGGCGCGCGCTCTGTGCATCTCCCCGCTTTCTTGTCCTGGTTGCCCCTCATGCCCCCTATCGTGTAAGCAGTTGTTTCTGGCTCCCCGGGCGGGAACCCTCCCGGGGCGGCGCGCCGCTCTTCATCTCTAAGCTCTATAGAGAGGGTCTCTCCAAATGCCGGAAGAAGGGGAAGCGGAAGCGAAGGCCGGGGGGGTGCGGGCCCCGAAACCCTGGGGCGGCAGGTTCCAGGGCGATACCGACGCGCGCGTGGAGGCCTTTACCGAGAGCGTTTCCTTCGATCGCCGTCTGGCGGCCCATGACATCGCCGGCTCCATCGCCCATGCGGAGATGCTGGGGGCGCAGGGCATCATCCCCGAGGCGGACGCGCGCAAAATCGTCTCCGGCCTCCGGGCCATTCTGCGGGATGTGCGGGCGAACAGGTTCCGGTTTGAGACAGGCCTCGAGGATGTGCACATGAACGTCGAGGCGGCGCTGACGAAGCGCATCGGCGCCGCCGGCGGCCGGCTGCACACGGCCAGGAGCCGAAACGACCAGGTGGCCACCTCGCTGAGGCTGTGGCTCCGGGATCAGATTGACGAGACGCGCGAGGCGCTCTCGGCACTGCGGCGCGCCCTGCTCGCCCAGGCGGAGGCGCACCTCGACACGGTGATGCCCGGCTACACGCACCTGCAGCGCGCGCAGCCCGTCTCCCTGGCGCATCATCTGCTCGCGTATTGCCAGATGTTCCGGCGCGACGCGGAGCGCCTGGCGGAGGCGCGCGTCCGGGTCAACGTCTTGCCGCTGGGCGCGGGCGCGCTCGCGGGCACGAGCCACCCGATAGACAGGGGAGCGGTGGCGAAAAAGCTGGGGTTCGCCTCCGTTGCGGAGAACAGCATGGACGCGGTGAGCGATCGGGATTTCGCCCTGGAGTTCGCATCTGCCGCCGCCATCGCCATGATGCACCTCAGCAGGCTGGGCGAGGAGGTCGTTCTCTGGGTGAGCGGGGAGTTCGGCTTCGCCGAGATGGCGGATTCCTTCGCCACGGGCAGCTCCCTGATGCCGCAGAAGAAAAACCCGGACGTGGCGGAGATCGTCCGGGGCAAGAGCGGGCGCGTCTTCGGGGATTTTCTCGCCCTGCTCACCTTGATGAAGGGGCTGCCGCTGACATATAACCGGGATCTCCAGGAGGACAAGGAGCCCCTGTTCGACGCCGCCGACACGCTGCTGGCCTCCTTGCTGGTCATGGCGCCCATGGTCGAATCCATGCGGTTCCGGCCGGAAAGAATGGCGCAGGCCGCAGAGGGGGGGTATATGACGGCGACGGACCTGGCGGACGCCATGGTGCGGCGGGGCGTTCCCTTTCGCCAGGCGCACGAGGCGGCGGGGCGCGCGGTGCGGATCGCTCTCGACAGGGGAGCGGCGCTGAGCGAGTTGAGCGCCTCTGATTTGGAGCGGGCCGACCCGCGCCTGCGCGAGGAGGATGTGGCGGAGGCGCATCTGGAAAAATCCTTGCGTTCGAGGAGCAGCGCCGGCGGCGCCTCCCGGAACAGCGTTGCGGCCCAGATACGGGCGGAAAAAAAACGTCTGGGCATATAGTGGGCATATAGAGAGTGCGGGCGTAGAGTGCGGGCGACGGCCTGTCCCGCGAATGCGCTCCTCTGGTCAGACCAGCGGGCGCGGCCAACCACCTGGGGCGGCGGCCGGTTTTTGTGGGTTGCCGGGCGGGCGTGGCCAGGGCGGGATGGGCGTGGGGCGTGTGGGAGTTCACGGGATGATGCGGAAAATCCTGCTGGCGAGCCTTCTGATGGCCGCGCTGGCGTGGGGGGCCGTGGGTTGTGGCGTCAAGGGACCGCCGAAGCCTCCGGAGGCGGCGGCTGCCAAAGGGTAGCGGTGCGCCAAAAGCCGTTCCCCCGAGGCCTCGGAAAGAGAGGATGAAGAATGCACCACTTTGAGTACAAGGAGGGGGCGCTGTGCGCGGAGGACGTGCCCTTGACGCAGCTGGCCGAGGAGGTGGGCACGCCTTTTTACGCCTATAGCCACGAGACGCTCTCGCGCCATTTTCGGGTGTTTGACGAGGCGTTCTCCTCCGTTCCCCGACTCATTTGCTTTGCCATGAAGAGCAACTCCAACCTGGCGATACTCCGGCTGTTCGGCGCGATGGGCGGGGGACTGGACATCGTCTCGGGCGGAGAGCTGTTTCGGGCGGTCAAGGCCGGGATTCCCGCGGAGCGCATCGTGTTCGCGGGCGTCGGCAAGTCGGACGAGGAGATCGCCTTCGCACTCGAGCAGGGCGTGCTGTTGTTCAACGTGGAGAGCGAGGAGGAGTTGGTGAACATTGGCGCGGTGGCGCGCCGCCTGGGCAAGCGGGCGCAGGTCGCGATTCGGGTCAACCCCGACGTCGACCCCCAGACCCATCCCTACATCGCCACCGGATTGAAGAAGAGCAAGTTCGGCATCGACATCAACCGGGCACGGGAGCAGTATCGCAAGGCCGCCAGGCTCGAGGGCGTCGAGCCCTCCGGCGTGCATTGCCACATCGGCAGCCAGATAACGACGAGCGGCCCGTTTGCCGATGCGGTGGAAATTGTGGCGCACCTGGTGCGCGAGCTGCGCGCGGATGGGTGCGACATCCGCTACCTGAATCTGGGAGGCGGCCTCGGCATCACCTATCACGATGAGGCACCGCCCCTGCCGAAAGACTACGCGACGGCCATATTGCCGCGGCTCCAGGATTTGGGGTGCACGCTCATCTTCGAGCCCGGGCGCGTCATCACGGGCAATGCGGGCGTTCTCGTCACGCGGGTGCTGTATGAGAAGAGGAACCCCGAGAAACGCTTCGTCATCGTCGACGCCGGAATGAACGACCTCATCCGCCCCAGCCTCTATGAGGCGTTCCAGGACGTGTGGCCCGTGGAGGAGGCGGCCAGGGGGCGGGCGAGGCACGTCACGGACCTGGTCGGCCCGATATGTGAGAGCGGAGACTACCTGGCGAAAGACCGGGATTTGCCGGAACTCCACAGAGGCGACCTGGTGGCCGTCATGAGCTCGGGCGCCTACGGGTTCGCCATGTCGTCGAACTACAATTCGCGGCCCAGGCCGCCCGAGATTCTCGTGCGCGGAGGCGACTATCACGTGATACGCGAGCGCGAGACGTATGAGGATCTCATTCGGGGCGAGCACATACCGGCGTTTATCGAACAGAGGCGGATGTCGTGAGCAAAACGATCCCGTTCACCAAGCTCAGCGGAAGCGGCAACGATTTTATCTTTATCGACAACCGGAGCCTCGAGCACCAGGCCGACGAGATGATCGGGTTCGTCCGGAGGGTTTGTCGCAGGGGACAGTCCGTGGGCGCCGATGGGCTGATGTTCATCGAGCCGAGCGAGCGGGCCGATTTCAAGTGGCGTTTTTTCAACGCCGACGGCTCGGAGGGCGAGATGTGCGGAAACGGCGGGCGCTGCGCCGCGCGCTTTGCGCAGGAGCTGGGCATCGCCACGGATGCGGTGTCGTTCGAGACCATCGCAGGCGTCATTGACGCGACGATGCGCGATTCCAGGGTCAAACTGCGGATGACGCCCCCCTTCGATTACCGCGCGCGCGTCCCGCTCCAGGTCAACGGAAGGGAGGCGCTCCTGGATCAACTGAACACCGGCGTCCCCCATGCCGTGGAGTTTGTGGACGATGTCGAGGGCGTCGACGTCGTGGCCGACGGGCGGGCGATTCGGACCCACGAAGCGTTCGCCCCGGCGGGCGCGAACGCGAATTTCGCCCAGGTGAGCGGAAGGAATTCCCTGGTTTTGAGAACGTATGAGCGCGGGGTGGAGAACGAGACCCTCGCCTGCGGCACAGGCGCCGTGGCTGCCGCCGTGCTCGCCGCCGCGCGCGGCCTTCTCGCCGCGCCCGTGGACGTGCGGGTGCGCAGCGGGGAGATACTGAAAATCTACTTCGAGGGCGGAGGCGCGGAGGCGCGCGACGTGTATATGGAGGGGGAGGCCAGGCTCGTCTATCGCGGAGAGATGACGGAAGAGGCGTTGCTTTGAGCCGCCGAAAGCCGAAAAGCCGGGGAGAGTTCGCCTCTGCCCGGCTCTTTGGGGATCATCAATAGCGAGCGCTCGGATGTGCCCATCTGGCGTCCTATGCTCCGGCGGCGGCAGATGCGGTCTTTGGGGATCATCGATAGCGCTCGGATGTGCCCACGCCCGGCAAGTCGTCGTGCGCGAGTTTTCGCAGGAGCCCGCACACCGCCCCGGAGGACGCGAGGATGGCGGCCGTCAGGGCGAGATCGAGCAAGTCATAGTCCGCGTATATCTCATATCCCAAAATCCACATGGCCTCTCTCATCAGGATGCCCCCGGCCCCCTGTGGCGCGGCTTTTCACGCCATGCCGCACAGGGGGCCGGAGGAGATGGTTCCTGGCGAACTAGTAAGTCTGGGGGCGGTTCCCCCCGTCGCCCTGTCCCCGGCCCCGGAACATCTGCCTGTGGAATCCGTGGCCACGGCGCTCGCGAGCGATTTTTACCAGCTGTTTTTGCTGCGCATCGCTCAGGACGGCCTTGCCCTCCTGAATCGCCCGAAGGCGCGCGAGCCTCAGGCTCACCCGCATGTCCGCAATCCCGCGCATCCTCTTCTCCACGTCGGCGAAGTCGATTTTCTCGACGTCCAGGGCGCGTCTGAGGTCGATTCTGCCGGCTTTCATCTCCGCCCTTTGCTTGACCGCCTTTTTGGAGAAAGCGTCCCGGATGTCCTTGAGACGCTTCACCTGGGAGTCGGTGAGCTGGAGCTTTTCATGGTTTCGCAGCGCGATGGAAACGAGCGGGCGCGCCGCCAGCGGAGGCTTGCGGTGCGCTCCGCGATGCCGTCCGAAATGGGTGTCCCTCATCATGTCCTTCATGATTTTGGAGAAATCCGCCATCACGTCTCCCGGCGAATCGTTGCTGGCGGCCCAGGACGCACCGGCGATGCCCAGGCCGAGCCCGGCGGCTATGACGGCTGTCGACAGGGTGCGGCGTTTTGAGAATCTCATGTTCATGCTCCTCTCTCGTGTGGCGGCTGTGTTTCACTCTGGCGGCGGCTTATCTGTTGCCTGCGGATTGTGCACGGAGTCACGGCTTCTCCGTCCGATCTGCCGGGGCGCCCGAATGGCGCCTTCCGGATTTTCTCCACCTCCTCTTGCGTCTTTCCTCAAACGTTTTGACGATGCGGTCGAACGATACCTTTTGGTCGTCGTCGAGGAGCGAGCGCACGTCCTTGCGCACCTCCCGCATGATGGCTTTCATCTGGGGCGCCATCCGGTTTCTGATCTCCCGGATTCGCGCATGGTGACGCTGGAGCGTGCGGTTCACGCTCTCCCGCTGCCCGGGGTTCAGGTTCAGGTCCCGCTCCAGCCTGCGCATGAAGCGCCTCCCGTATTTGCCCCGGCGGGAGCGGGCCTCCCGCGCCGAGAAGGCTCGGGTGTCTTTGAGGAGCCTGTATTCGGCGTATTTGCGCCCGCCGATATAGCCGGTGCCGGCCCCCGCCGTGAACACGACGAGGAGGACGGCCGACGCCTTCAGGAATTCTCTGGTGAACCAGATTTTCATCGTCTCTGTCTCGCAGTCTCGCGATCAGGCGATCCGTAGGCGACGTATCGCAACAGCTCCTGGCCCGTTTGCGTCTCCAGGCCGTGGCCGATCGCCTGCAGGGGATTGAGGGGGTTCAGCGGATTGTCCAGGCTGGGCGTCCAATTCGTCGGAAGAGGCGAGACCCGCGCCCGCCTCTCCGTCCCTTGTATCCAGAACAGGCCTGCGGCCAGGAGCAGGACTCCCAGTGCGCCGACGGCGAGCCGGGGCCCCGTCGTGGCCAGCGTCGTGACGAAAGGCAGGGAATGGCGGACCGCAGTCTCGTCATGGGCGGCGAGCCTGGGCCGCAGCTTCTCCCACAGCTTCCCATCCGGTGCGGGAGCGTCGTCGCGCGCGGCCTCGAACAGGGACCGGAGCCCGGCGACCGTCCCGTTTTCCTGCCGGGGCGCATCCCAGCCCCGGGCGTTGCGGCGTCGCTCGAGCATCCGCTTCCACCACGCTTCCATCACCTCTCCCCCCGGTCGTTCTGCGCCGCCACCCGCAACAGGCCCGCGCGCGCGCGGTTCAGCCTCGAGCGCACCGTGCCGGGCCGAATCTGCAGGACGTCGCCAATCTCCTCGTAGCTCATTCCCTCCAGCTCGCGCATCACGAGGATGCGGCGATGCTTCTCCGGCAATCGCGACAAGAGTTTTTGCAGCGCCTCGCTCGCGCGCTTCTCCTGCCTCCGCTGCAGCCGGCGCTCGCGCTCCGCGTCTTCTGGCGAAGCGCTCCCGGCGAGTTGATCCTCGGCGAGTGCTACCGGCAGGGGCGCGCTGCGCCTCAGATGGTCGCGGCAATGGTTGACCGCGATGCGGTATAGCCAGGTGGAAAACCTGGCCTCCCCCTTGAATTTGGGGAGGGCGATATACGCTTTGAGGAATATCTCCTGGACGATGTCGTCCGCGTCCTCTCTTCGCTCGCCAAGCATCCCCCACACGAGGCGCTGGATTTTCCCGGCATTCTGACGGACGAGAGGCTCAAAGGCGTCCTTGTCCCCGTTCTGGCAGCGTTTGACCCACAAAGATTCTTCCTGTCCTTCCGCCGGGACTTCCAAAAGGCCAAATCCCCATGTTTGTATCGCGAGGGTGCGCATGTTCATCGCCCTATATTATCAAAATTATCAAACGCCCGGCCCTGGAGCAGATGTGCTCCCGCTTTCTCTTGTCTCCTGCCCATTATGACGTCGGCAGGTTCCCATTTTCGGGCGAGAAGCGTATCATGCCCCGCACGATCAACGACTTGTTTTCCTTTCTACATAAGGGGAATCCCGTGTCCATACGAATTGTCGTGGCCGGAGCCGGCGGAAGGATGGGGGGCCGCATCGTCCACCAGATCGCCGCGGCGGACGACCTCTCTCTCTCGGGTGCGCTCGAGCGCGCGGGATTCGAGGGGTTGGGAGAGGACGCAGGCCGGCGCGCCGGCCTGGGGGAGCTGGGCGTCCCCCTCACCTCCGATCCGGCCTCGTTGACCGGCGACGTCCTGGTCTCCTTCGCCGTTCCGGAGGCGAGCGTCGCCCACCTGCGCCTGGCGACGGAGAAGGGGATGGCCGCCGTCGTCGGCACCACCGGCTTCAGCGATGCGCAGCGCGAGGAAATCGCGGGCCTGGGCGAGAGAACCGCCTGCGTCGTCGCGCCCAACATGAGCGTGGGGGTGAACGTCGCCTTTCGTCTGATAGAGGAGGCGGCCAGGCTCCTCGGCGCGGGCTACGACATCGAGGTGATGGAGGTGCACCACAACCAGAAGGTGGACGCGCCCTCGGGGACGGCGGTGCGCATGGGCGAGATTCTGGCGAGCGCGACCGGCGGAGGCTATCCCCGGGACGCGGTTTTTCACCGCGAGGGGCAGACCGGAAAACGCCCGCCGGGTGCCATCGGGATGCAGACGCTGCGCGGCGGCGACGTCCCCGGGGAGCACACGGTGTATTTCTTCGGAATGGGCGAGCGGGTGGAGATCACCCACAGGGCGGGGAGCCGGGACAACTTTGCGGCCGGTGCGATTCGCGCGGTGCGATGGGTGTTCGGCAAGCCCGCCGGCCTATACGGCATGGCGGAGGTGCTGGGACTTTAATACGAAAGGAATAAGGAAGATGAGGATATAGTCTATCGGCAGGTCCACGACACGGGCACAACACGGGAAGGAGATGCGGGAATGGCGCGGGAGATCGAAGCGGCCGGCGTCGAGTATGTGCGGGCTGCGGATGGCAGGACGCTGGCGCTCATCATCCGGGATCATTTCGATGACTACGGGGCGTTTCCCCCGTTCCTGGACTCAGAGGCAGAGCGCGCCCATCTGGCGCAGGCCTACGCCGGAGCGGACCCGGAGACGGAGAGGAGAACCAAGGCCCACATGACGCCGGATGAGCATCCGCTCCAAATCGTCATGCTGAACAGAAACCCGGGCGCCGTGGTGAAGCCGCACTACCACGAGGTGACCGAGCGGCCCACGAACGCGACGCGCCACCAGATCATGCTCTGCCGCTCCGGGAAAATGCGCATCGGGGTGTATGCGAAAGAGGGGGAGCACGTCGCCGACGTGGCCTTGGCGCCCGGCGATTTGATCCTCATGTACGAGGGGCACCGCATCGAATTCCTGGAGGAGGGGACCCGGGCCATCGAAATCAAGGAGGGGCCTTTTCCGGAGACCGACGAGGCGGACAAGGTCGATTTCTAGCGGCGGAAGATGTTTCCGGTGCCCGGGTTTCCTCGTGCTTCGCGCTCTAGGCGCCTGATCCCGTGATCCCGATCTGCTCCGCAACCGTTTTCGCGGCCTCCTGGTAGGATCGCTGCAATTCCGGGCTTGGCGCAATCGGGTTGTGGTATCGGCCCAGAAAGCGGTTCTCCCTGCTCCAGATTTCCCGAACCTGGAGGATGGAGTCCACCGTTCCATCGCTCTTGTCGTCAATGTACAGATGGTAGTAGCGGCTGTATTGGTTCGATGCGTTGGAGAAGAACTGCTCGTCCTCGTGGTATATCTTCTGAATCGGGTTGGTCGGCGCCTGCAGCCGCAGGGTGCGCCCGCCGAAAATCGAGTCGGACACCAGGAGGGTATATCGCTTGCCCCCGATCGTTCGGTTGACGGTATAGATGCTGCCGGAGAGGGTGGGTTTTTCGCTTCCCAACGCAAAGGCGCTCAGCTTCCCGTAGAGGCTGGTGTTGACGGTTTTCGAGAAGTTGTTGGAGATGCCGTACACCACCAGCAGTATCACGGCGGCGGCCAGGAAGACGAGGCCGGGCGACCTTCTCGCCGCGCCCGTATCCTCTCCCTTTCCTCTGTTCAGCGCCACGTCCTTCCTGAGGTCGGAGAGTTGCTTGTACATCTCCTCGGACGTGAGCTCCAAAGGCTCGGGCAGGGGCTCGGGCTCCGGCTCCGCCTTCTTCTTTTTCGCCGGCGCGGCGGCCGGTGCCCCGCCCCCCGCCGGCGCGCCTGTGGCGACGCCGCCGCCCGCGAAGAAATCCGCGTTCATCTGCGTGTATTTGCTCCACTTGGAGGGCAGGTCGCCTTCCGCGAAAATGGCGTCCACCGGACAGGCCGGGACGCAGGCCGCGCAGTCGATGCATTCGTCGGGGTCGATGTACAGCATGGGGCTTGAGCCGTCCGCGGCCTCATGGATGCAGTCCACCGGGCATACGTCCACGCAGGCGGTGTCTTTCGTGCCGACGCATGGTTCAGCGATGACGTGGGTCATCGGAGCACACTCCTCCAGGTCCAGGTAAAGTTCGGGCAGTATGGGGTCATTCGCCTCCCCAAGGCGTTCTCCCCAGCGGGAACATGCTACCACTTTCGGGGGCGAAAACACAAGACGGGGAGGAAGAACGTGAAAGCGCAAAGTGTTTGAATTGTAACACCGAATATATCAAATAATTAAAATATGATCGTTCATCTTTCAAAAGAAGTTTCAGGGCGTTTGCGCCCGGTTTTTGCGCGCACCGGGGGAGAGCCTTGCCGCATTTCTCGGGGCGTGTTAGGTTCTCCCCTCGCACGGAGCGGGAAAACCCGCCGGGGACGCTGGAGTCGTCGGCGGCGTTTGATCGGCTGTGCCGGGAAGCAGCATGCAAATCATGGAGGCCGGCCTAGATGATGGCCCTCCCGGTTTCTGTTCATCATCATTTTTGAGGAATTTCATGGCGTCAATCCATATCGAACGCGCGCAGCGCCTGAAGCGCTTGCCCCCCTATCTCTTCGCGGAAATCGACAGGATGAAGCAGGAGGTCGCCGATACGGGCATGGACATCATCAGCCTGGGCGTCGGGGATCCGGATTTGCCGACTCCCGACCACATCATCGAGGCGCTCGATGCGGCTGCGCGGAAAATCTCGAATCATCAGTATCCCTCCTACGAGGGGATGCCCAGCTATCGCAAAGCCTGCGCCGATTGGTACCAGTCGCGATTCGGGGTTTCCCTCGACCCGGGCGCCGAGGTGGTCTCCCTGATCGGCTCCAAGGAGGGCATCGCCCACATGCCTTTGGCGTTTGTGGACCCCGGCGATTATGCGCTCGTTCCCGACCCGGCGTACCCTGTGTATGAGATCGGGACATACTTCGCGGACGGGAAGGTGCATTTCATGCCGCTCACCTCGGAGAACGGTTTCTTGCCGGACCTGGGCGCGATTCCATCGGAGGTGGCGAGAAGCAGCAAGCTGTTGTTCGTCAACTATCCGAACAACCCCACCGCCGCCTGCGCCGAAGTGGGCTTCTACGACGAACTCGTGGAGTTCGCCCGTTCGTACGACATCATCGTGTGCAGCGACAACGCCTATTCGGAAATGTCTTTTGACGGCTATGAACCCATCAGCTTCCTGAGCGCCGACGGCGCCAAGGAGGTGGGCGTCGAGTTCCACTCCTGCTCGAAGACCTACAACATGACCGGCTGGCGCATCGCGTGCGCGGTGGGGAACGCGGAGGCCATCGCCGGCCTGGGCGCCGTCAAGACGAACGTGGATTCCGGCGTGTTCGGCGCGGTGCAGGAGGCCGGCATCGAGGCGATGGGCGCGGACCAGGGCTGCGTGGCCGAGATGCGCAGGATATATCAGGGCAGGCGGGACGTGGTGATGGACGGCTTGCGGAAGCTCGGGTTGGAGGCGGCCACGCCGAAGGCCACGTTCTATGTGTGGGTAAAGTGTCCGGACGGCTTCACGTCGAGCGAGTTCACGGCGCATATTCTGAGAAATTGCGGGGTTGTCACGACGCCCGGCAACGGTTTCGGCCCCTCGGGCGAGGGATATGTGCGCCTGGCCTTGACGGTCCCGGAAGCCAGGCTCCGAGAGGCGCTCGCGCGGATCGAGAAGGCGGGGTTTTGACCCGCTGGGCGCCTGCTTTCGTCGGGGCGGGCGCGAACCTGGGCGAGCCGATCCGCCAGATAGGGCGCGCGCGGGATGCGCTACAGAGAAGCCCGGGGGTCAGGCTCCTGCGCTCCTCCTCTTTCTACCGCACGCAGCCGGTGAGCCCCGTCGCGCAGCCTCCCTTCGTCAATTCCGTTTTTGCGCTCGAATGCGGGCTGGATCCCTCGGCGTTGCTCTCCCTCCTGTTGCGCGTGGAAGAAGGAATGGGACGTGTGCGGAAGGAGCGTTGGGGGCCTCGGGTGATCGATCTGGATCTGCTCTTCTACGGAGAGGCGATCATCCGCGAGCGGGGGCTGGCAGTGCCGCATCCGCGATTGCACGAGAGGCGATTTGTGCTCGCTCCCCTGGCGGAGGTGGCGCCCGACCTCGTTCATCCCCTCCTCCGGCAATCCGCTTCCGGCCTGCTGGCCGCCCTCCCTCCGGGAGGCCCCTGGGTGGAGAAACTGCCGCGGGAGAAATGCGGCCCCAAGCCATGACGCCCGGCGGCGGAGCCTCTGTGTTTTTTCGCGCGCTTGTCTTTTCCCCCGCATATTTGAGATGATGCCTCCGCGCCGCTCGCTTCCGTTGTGCATTTCCCCAGAGACGCGGGATGAAAGTCGTCGACACGCCTCAAAAAATGCGCGCATTGGCGGAATCTCTCAGGCGGGACAGGGCGCCGCTCGGTCTGGTGCCCACGATGGGCGCGCTTCATGAGGGGCACAGAAGCCTGATCTCCCGGGCGAGGGATGAGTGCGGCGCCGTCGTCGTGAGCGTTTTCGTGAATCCGGCGCAGTTCTCCCCTGGCGAGGATTATCAGACCTACCCGCGCGCCTTGGAGAGGGACGGACAGGTTTGTCGGGAGATGGGGGTTTGCGCCCTCTACGCGCCGGGGGCGGCCTCCATGTATCCCGAGGGATACGATACCTGGGTGGAGGCGCCCGGCCTGGGCGCGCGCCTTTGCGGTCGCAATCGCCCGGGACATTTCCGGGGCGTGGCCACCGTCGTGCTCAAACTGTTCTCCGCATGTCTCCCCCATCGGGCGTATTTCGGCGAGAAAGATTACCAGCAACTCGTCTTGATCCGGCGGATGGCGCATGATCTGGACCTCGGGGTGGAGATTGTCCCGTGTTCGATAATCCGCGAGCGCGACGGCCTGGCCCTGAGCAGCAGGAACGCCTATTTGTCGGAGGAGGAGCGCGCCCGCGCCCGCGCCATCAGCGGCGCCCTGTTTCGTGCGAAAAAAATGGTGGCGGCCGGAGAGCGGCTCTGTGCGCATGTCGTGCAGGCGTGCGTGGACGAATTGGGGAAAGCCGGCGCAAGGGTGGATTACGTGGAAATCGTCGATCCGGCGACGCTCGCGAAAATGGAAAGAATCCGCGGGGCCGCCCGCCTGGCCATCGCGGCCCATGTTGGCGGGACCAGACTGATCGACAACATCTCCCTGGAGCCTGGCGACGATGCCTAGCGCCCGTCGATGGCGCGGAGGCCCGCTGGGCGCCCTTTTCCATCTCCCTGGAGCCTGGCGGTGAGGCCCAGCGCCCTCTGCCTCGCGGCGTTCGCTCTTGCGGGGTTCGTGCTCCTGCCCCTCCCCTCGGCGCGCGGGCAAACGGAAGAGGGCGCGCGCTCCCATCTCGCGTTCGGACTCCACGCCTATCGGGATGGATTTTTCGAGCCCGCGGCGGATGCGTTCCGGGCCTATCTCCAGAAGGCGGGGAGGAGCGCCGAGGCGCCGCGCGTGCGGTATTTGCTCGCCGAGGCGCTGCGCCGCGACAATCGCCCCAAAGAGGCGATAGCGGCGTACAGGTCGTTGCTGGGGCGGCATCCAGGGTATGAGAGGGCCGATGAAGCCAGATTTCGCATCGGGGAGCTCCTGGAGAGGAGCGGGAGCAGGGAGGAGGCGATACGCGCCTATTCCTTCGTCCAGTCCGGGAGGCACCGGATAGAGGCGGCTTACAGGATGGCCGCTCTCCGGTTGGCGGCGCGCGACTGGCCGGGTGCGGTCGCCGCACTCGATGCGTTCATCCGGGCCGCGCCCCCCAAAGACCCGCGCGTGGAAAATGCGTTCGTGGAGCGCGCCGTCGCCCTGGACCGCATACCGCGCGCCGAGGCGGCCGAGGCGGCCTACCGGCTTGTCGTGCGTCGGTTCCCGCAAAACCCGCGGGCCCGCGCCTTCGCGATTCGGCTGGCGAATATACAATTGCGACTGAAAAAGTTCGCCGCGGCGGAGAGGACGCTCCAGTCCGTATTCCAGCGATACGCGGGGGAGCAAAAGCGCGTCGACCTGAGGCTGGGCCAGGCCGAGAGTTTCCTGGCGCAAAAGAAATACCGAAAGGCGGGCGCCGCGTTTGAGGACGTTTTGAAAATGGAGCTTTCCCCGCCCCAGCGTCTGGCGGCGGAGCGGGGTTTGGCGTCTTCCTGGTGGGGTGCGGGCGAATACGCGCGCGCCGCGCGCGCCTATCGGCGGTTGATTCGCGATCCGCGGGAGGATGGCGCCCATCTCCCCTATTTGCTGCAGAGCGTGCAAAAGGCGGGTCATTGCCGAGAGGACGGCAGGGAGCACCTCGCGTTCGCACTCGGCGCACTCGAGGCGGGCGCGCCGCTTTCCCCCTCCGCCCGGTTCCAGATGGCCGCCTGCCTGCTGGCCGCGGGGCCTGAAAAAAGAGGCGATGGGCCAGTACCGCGAGGTCATCCGCCGCGCCCCGAACGCGCGCGAGGCGGTGTGGTCGGGTTTGCGCCTGGCCGCCCTCCTCGAGAAAGACGCGAACCGCCGTCCCGAAGCGCTTCTGGGGCGGTATCGGCAGGTCCACGCGTCGTTCCGGGAGCTGAGGCGCTCGGGAGAACATATCGAGCCCGGCCTCGAGCGGGCCGTATATCAGGGCGTCCTGCGGGCGGCGTCCATCCACAATGCGCAAAAAGACTGCGCCCGGGCGACCCGGTTGGCGAAAGCGGTTCCCGAAGAATACGTTCCCCGGCCCCTGCGCCCGGAAGTCGCCTTCCTGAGAGCCGAATGCGCGTGGAAGGCGGAGGCGCTGGATGAGGCGGAGGCGCATTTCCGCCGGGTTGTTTCCGGCGGAGGCCGCCCCGCGCTCCTCGCCCGGGCGCGGTACCGTTTGGGCGAGGTGGCGGAGAAGCGCGGAGACCGCGAGGAGGCGCTGAAGCGCTTCCAGGACGCGCTGCCCGCTCTCCCCGCAGAGTGGCGGCGCGAGGCGCGTCTCAAGATCGGCAACCTCTATCGTGCGGGGGGGCGCATGGCGCAGGCGCGGGCGTTTCTCCTGCCGCTGGCTGGCGACGCGGAGGTGAGCGCTTCCCGGAGGCGGTCGGTTTGGTATTTGCTGGCGCGGGACGCGGCCGCCTCGCGCGACTGGCGGAGCGCGGATGCGGCGCTGTCGGCTTGGGACGCGCTCTCGCCCCCCGACCCCGGGGAGGGGCTCAGGCTGTGGGCGTTTGCGCTGTTTCGGCAAAACGAGTGCGGGCGCGCCATCAGCGTATCGGGGCGGGCGCTGCGGCTCGCGGCGTCGAGCGACGAGAAGGCGGGGCTGTACCGGCTGCGGGCGGCGTGTTTTCTGCGCGAGAAGGATTTGGAGAAATACGTGGGCGCGCTGCGCCATATTTTGGCCCTGGCTCCGGATGACGCCGAGGCGGCCCTCGAGTTGGGAGAAGTGTTCGAGAACATGGGGGATGTCGAGGAGGCTGCCGGGGCCTACTCCTATTTTTTGGATACATTTCCGCAGAACATCCGGGCGGATGAGGCGGCCTTGCGCCTCGGCGGGCTGGAGCTGAGAAGAAAAAGGCCGGAGGCGGCGTCGGCGGCTTTTCGGATCGCCTCCCGCTCAAAGGACGTGAACATTTCCGGCCCCGCACGGCTTCAAATCGCCATCCAGCTGGAGAGAAGCGGGGAGGGGGCGCAAGCCCTCGCGCTTTACGAGGAGTTGATGCGTTCTGCGGCAGGACGCGCCCCATGGCTGCGCGCGGCGACCTGGCGGGCGGCGGCGATTCGCGAGTCGCGCGGAGAGTGGAGGAAGGCCATCCGCCATTATCAGGCCATCGCGGGGCTGGGAGACGGGAATGCTTCCGCCCGCGTGAAAAAGGAGATCGGGCGGGCGCGGGCGAGAATCCGCCAGATCGAGTCCTACATGGCCTCGGTCCAGGAGCGGGAGTTCCGGATGAAAAACCGCAAGCCGCTGCTTCGATGAGGAGAGGGGATGGATGATGCGATTTTCCGCCTGTGATTCACGGTGGGTACTGCTGGGTGCGGCGGTCGTCCTCTGTGGCCATCTGTGGGACGCGAATCCCGCGCGGGCACAGGAGGGCGGCCCGGCCGGGGAGGCGCAACTCTCGACTTCGCTGCCCGAGATTGTGGTGGAATCGCCCAGCATCGAGCATCTCATCGCTTCGCGCGTGCGTCCCTTGCCGCCCAAGCGGCTGGGCGTTCGCCTTCCCGCCGTTTTTGTGGAGCCGGAAATCCCGGCCGTCCGCCTGCCTCCGCGCCCGATTCCGCCGGAGAAAGAACCGGGACAGAACCGCGCGGGTCTCCTCGGCGGTTTGTTGGATGAGTTTATTTTTATTGACGAGAGCGAACAATTCGCCGCCGCGCTCGCGTATCTCCGGCAAGACAGCCCCCTGGAGGCCCTCTCCTTGCTGGATCGGCTGACAAAAACGACAAGCCGCCACTTCTGGCGCGCGGCCTCCCTGTTCTGGGCGGGGGAGACGCTGCTGCGGCTCGGAAGGGCCGGGGAGGCCACGGCCCGAAGAAAGCGCTTGCTGCGCCTGCTTCTGACCGCCGGCGCGCGCTACGTGGCGGCCGCGCGCTACGCCCTGGCCCAAGAGCGTTGCGAGGCGCGCGATTACCGGGGGTGTCTCGATTTGTTGGACGGCCAATCGTGGAGCCGGAAAGATTTTGCCTATGAGGAGGCGATTTTCCTCAGGGGCTGGGCGCAGGCGCAGGCGGATTCCGTCGATGCCGCGCTCGACGCATGGACGGGTCTTGCGAACGTCCGGGGACGCCTGGCGGTTCGGGCACTCGTCGTTCTCGGACATACGCACCTGAAAAGAGGGGACTATGCCCGGGCGGCGAAACGCTATGCGGCGGCCGAGGCGCTCGGCTCCAAGGGGGGCGGTGCCGGCTCCGCGCCGCTGGAGGAGGCGCTCTACGGCATCGCCTGGACGCGATTGTTCCTGGGCCGAACGGGGGAGGCGAAGCGCGCCTTTTCTCTTTTCGCGCGCCGTCACCCGAAGCATCCGCTCCGGGCGTCCGTCGAGGCGGGCTTGCTTTCCGTCGAGATTGAAGCGCTCCCGAAATCCCGGGGGGGACTGGGGAAATTGCGGACGCGCCTTTTGGAGTTCTCCCGCACCCATCGCCAAAAGACGCGCGCCGGCGCCCTGCGCCTGCAACTGGCCTGGAAGCTGTTCCGCATGGGCGCCTACCGGGAGGCGTCGGTTCTGGCCGGAAGGGTCAGCGACGAGTTTCCGCTCGGCAGAATCTATCGCGTCGCGAGGGTGGTGGAGGGCCTCTCCCTGTATCATCTCGACAAGGTCAAGCGCGCCTACGGCATCCTTCGTCTGGGGGCCGATCATCCGCCCGTTTCCACCCACCGCCTGGCGGAGCGGGACGCGGCCCGTTCCGCTGCGATGGCGACGGCCTTCGCCGCGTTTCGGCTCAAGGATTTCGGCGGCGCCCGCGACGTGCTCAGGCACTGGGCCTTCTTGCGGGAGGGAGAGGCCGCGATTTCCAGGGACGCCCTGGCGGCTCTGTGGTACGGGGAGGCGGCCTTCGAGCTGGGGGCGCTCGATGAGGCGGAACGGGCGTTCCGCGCGGTTCCTGCGGACGCTCCGGAGTTCTACCGCGCCCTGGGGGGGCGCGCGTGGGTTCAATATCGGAAAAAGAACTGGAAGGAGGCGGCCCTCGCCTTTGATCGCGTCTTCGAGGCCGGGCCGCGCGGCGCCCTGGCGGCGGAGGCCCTCGCCCGCTCCGGCGAGGCCCGCTTCAACCTCAGGGACTACGAAGGCGCCCTGCGGTCCTTTGAAAGCGTGGAGAAAAAATACAGGGGCAGCGGCGTTGCGAGGGAGGCGCTATACCAGAAGGCGAAGCTGTTGTTCCGGCGAAATCGCTTTGACGCGGCGGAGAGGAGTTTTCGCGCGTTTCTGGAGCACTACCCCCGAAGCGAGGCGGCGCCCGAGGTGGAATACCTTCTGGCGCTCGTTCCGTTTCGCAGGGGCGACTACTCCCGGGCGCGCAGGAAACTTCTCGATTTCCTCGAGAAGCGTCCGGACTCCCCGTTGGCGGGCGAGGGATATTTGCGCGCGGCCGATTCGTCCTACAACGAGGGGCGCTACAGGGAGGCGAATCGCTTGTACAGGCTCATGATGAACCGCTATCCCTCCCACCCGAAGCTCTCTGAAGCCGTCTATGGCCGTTTGCTCAGCCATCTTCAACTTGGCGAGCACGCGGACTTCCTCTCAAGTGCGCGCGAGTATATCGACAAATACCCGGAGAGCAGTCTGGGCGTTTCCCTGGCCTTTCAAATTGGCGAGGTGCTGTTTGCGCAGAAGAAGTTGGGGGGGGCGCTCAAAGCGTATGGGGACGTCGTCGCCCACTACCCGGACCACGACCTGGCCGCCCACGCCATCTTGCGAATCGCGGGCATCCACCGCAACAGAAAAGACATCGACAAGGCCCTCGATTCGTATGAAACGTTGCTGACCCGATACCCCGAAGGCCGTCTCCGGGCGGACGCCCTGTTTGGCTCCGGCGAGACCCTGGCCGGCATCGGCCGGTGCGCGGAGGCGAAGCGGCGGCTCGCGGCGTTCCTGGAGGCGGCCCCTGGCCATGACTATGAAATGCTGGCGCGGTTCGTCCTGGGCCGCTGCCTGGTTCGGCTGGCCGAGTATGGCGCGGCACTCCCCCATCTCGCGGCCGTCATGAAAGCGCAATCCACGGCCGGCGCGAACCTGCGCAGCGAGGCCGCTCTCCTGGCGGCTGGGGCGTACCGGAGGCGAAGGAAATATCGCGCCGCCGAACGCGCGCTGGCGGTCGCCGTCGAGTGGGGCGCGCCGGCGCTGGCGGGCGGAGGCCCTCTTCGAGCGCGCGCGGATATTCTCCGAGCGCGGGGATCCGGGCGCGGCGGCGGAATACCTGAAGTTGGGCTATCGGTATCCGAAGCAGAAGACGTGGGTGGCGCGCGCACTGGCGCGCGCGGGGGCGATCTACGAAAGGGCGGGCAAGCGCGCCATCGCCCTCCGGGTGTACCAGAAGATGGCCAAGGTGGCGGATGACGCCGCGTCTCGACGAAAGGCGCGCACCGCCATCCGTCGGATTACGCAACAGATGAAAAGTCGTGTACAGTAGGAACGAGACAACCGGAAATTCCCGTTCATGCGAGGGGTGTGTATTCCATGTTTGAATTTTTGGCCCGAGGCGGGGTGCTGATGATTCCCCTGGGCGTTTGCTCCATCCTGGCCCTGGCCATCGTCCTGGAGCGGACGCTGAATCTGCGCACCAGAAAAATCATTCAGCTGGACATTCTCCAGCAAGTCAGGGACCTGGCTGCGGAGAACCAGATGAACGACGCCATGACGCTCTGCCGGCGCTATCCCTCCGTCATGGGGAGGATATTGCTCGTGACGATGGCGAATCATGACAGGGCGCGCGAAGAGCTGCGCTCCGTCGTGGAGGAGGCGGGCAGACAGGAGGCGTCCACGCTCGACAGGAATCTGGGCGCCCTGGGCACCATCGCCGCGATATCGCCGCTGCTGGGCCTCACGGGCACCGTGTTCGGCATGATTCGCACCTTCGCCATCATCAGCGAGAAGGGAATCGCCCACCCGAGCCAGCTGGCGGGCGGCATCAGCGAAGCCCTCATCACCACGGCGACGGGCCTCGTCATCGCGATACCCACGCTCATTTTCTACAATTATTTCACCAACAAGGCGGACCGCCTCATCCTGGAAATTGAAAAACACTCCTACCGCGTCGTGGAGACGCTGAAACGATGAGGTTTCGGCAACTGAGGCGCGTGCAGGCCGAGCCCGGCATGACCGCCATGATCGACATCATCTTCCTGCTGCTCCTGTTCTTCGTCCTGAGCTCCTCGTTCGTCCTGCAGCCGGGCTTCAAGGTGGATCTGCCCCGGACGGTCACGCAGGAGCATCCGGTGCGCAAGGATTTGATCCTCATCATCGCCCGCGACGAGCGGATTTTTCTGAACAACGACCAGGTGCCCTTCTCCGCGCTCTGGGGCCGCTTGATCGAGGAGCTGAAGGTGCAGCGGGAGGGCATGATCATCATCCGGGCGGACAGGGGCGTGCCGCACGGGCTGGTGGTGCGCGTGATGGACGTCGCCAAGCAGGCGGGGGCGCTGCGCATGTCGATTGCGACGGCGCCCGCCAGGCGGGTGGAGAAGAAGAAGGCGACGACGAACAAGCCGACGAAATAGCCGACGGAAGGACGGCGCAAAAACGATGAACCTCTCCTTGATCATGATGCTGTTGATCTCCGCCGCCCTCCACGCGGGGCTCATCCTGCTGGGTCCCGCCGTCAGGCTCTCGCCGATATTCGCCGGCCAGTCCGAACGGATGGAGGTCGATCTCGTGCGCCGCGAGGTGCCGATACCCGAAGCCCTGCTCCCCAAGCCGTTGCCGCCGGTTCCGCTACCGAAGCCGCTGGATTTGGGCCGCCTGCTGCCGGAGGAAACGGCGGCCAGGCGGAACTTGCATCTCCCCATGAAGCAGCCGCCTCCGCCCCCCGAGCGGGGAGAGTTGCCCCCGAGCAAGCCGCTGCCCGCCCCCCCGGCCGTCGAGCTGCCGCGGCCGACGCTCGCGCCCGGGAGCGTCATCCTCCCGGGAGAGGTTCTGGAGCCGGGCGGAGGGCTTGGGGAGATCGTCCTGCCGGAGGGCGAGGCGGAAGAGTCCAGGGGTTTGCCGGGGGTGCGGGGGAGGGAGGAGGCGTCGTTCCCGGATGCCGGTGCGGATCGGAGAATCCTGGAGGAGCTGTCGCGCGCGAACCTCTCCCGTCCCGCTCCGGGGAGGAGGCGCGCCGCCATCGCGGGGCCTGCGGCCAGGCGGAGAATCCTGTTTCGTCCCCCGCCCCCCGAGGTGGATCGGCTCGATAGCACGACGGAGATCGTCCTGAAATTCTGGGTGCTGCCCGACGGCGCCGTCGGCCGCGTGATTCCCATCAAAAAGGCGAACGCCCATCTGGAGGGTCTGGCCTCGAACCACCTGAAGCGCTGGCGCTTCAGTCCGCTTCCCCCCGGGGGGCGCGCGGACGCCGAGCAGTGGGGCGAGGTCACCTTCCGCTTTCTCTTGCGCTGAGGAGCGTGTCGTGGAGCGTGTGACAACGGGTCTGTTCTACGAGGAGTTTGAGGAGGGCAGGTCGTGGCGGACGGCCGCGCGCACGGTAGGCGAGTCTGACGTCAACGCCTTCTCCGCCCTGACGGGCGATTACACCTATCTGCACACCGACGCGGAGGGGGCGGCCCAAACCCCCTTCGGGCAACGGGTGGCCCACGGGCTGCTCGGCCTCTCCTTCCTGATGGGCCTGGTGACGCGGCTCGGCATCATCGAGGGGACGGTGGAGGCGTTTCTGGGGCTGGAGTGGCGCTTCCGCGGGCCGATTCTGTTCGGCGACACGATTTCCGGCGAGGTCGTCGTGAAGTCGCGGCGCGTCTCCAGCAAGGGGAAGGGGCTGGTGACCCTCGCCCTGCGCCTCCTGAACCAGAGGAGGGAGGTCATCCACGAGGGCGACGTCACCATCATGGTGGAGAGAAAGGAGAAGGGCGCGCCGTAGCGGCGCCTCCTGCGTTTTTCTTCAGGCGCGCCGCCGCTCCGTCATCCGCCCACGATCGGCGGGAAGACGCAGAGCTCCGCCCCCTCGGGTATCGGGGCGGATTTTTTCGCGTGCCGGCCGTCGAGCAGGACGATGTAGGCCTCCTCATGGGGTATCCCGAAGCGATCCAGCACGTCGGAGACCCGCGCCCCCTCGGGGAGGACGATTTCGGCGGCACCGGCCGCATCCTGGCCGGGCGGCATCTTCTCCGCGAAATCGGCGAACAGCTGGAGCCGGATTCTCACCGCACCCTGTCCTCCGGGTGGTTCCCGCCGGGTTCTGACGGGCAACCCGCGCGTCGTCGGACGGCGGGACGAACGCTCACGGCAAGCGCCCCTCCGGTGTTTGCCGGGCGCGCGCGGCGGCCGCCTCGATCACCTCCTTGAGGGGGACGCCGCTCTCCTCCGCCAGCCGCTTGCAGTCCTCGTATTCCGGGGCGAGGTTCACGACCCCGCCCTCGAAGATGCCCTGCTTGACGCGCACCCGTCCCCACGGGAGGTCGACCTCCACCCACCTGCGCCCGGCGACGGTGCGCCGCTGCCTGCGGTGGCGAACGCCGAGGGTGGACGTTTCGCGGAAGAGGAGTCGGGTGAGCGCCTCCTGCCTCTCCAGCGGACACAGGATGGTGAGCAACTGCGCGGGCCTGCCCTTCTTGCCCGTGATGGGCGTGGAGAACGCATCCAGCGCGCCTGCGCGCAGAACCCTCTCGATGACGTGGGGGAAAAGTTCCGGGCGCATGTCGTCGACGTTGGCCTCCAGCACGGCGATCGTCGCGGGAGGGCGGTCGCCGCCCCTCGGCGGGGCGGGTTCGCTCTCCCCCAGGAAGGCGCGCACGAGGTTGGGGACGCGCGGTTGCTCCCTGTCGCCCGCCCCGTAGCCCACCCCGGTGATCGTCATGGCGGGCACGGGACCGAAGAACTCCGCACTCTCGCGCAGGAGCAGGGCGCCCGTGGGCGTCAGCGCCTCGCCCTCGAGGTCGCCCTCCGCCACGGGGACGCCTTCGAGCAGCTTCGCCGTCGCGGGCGCGGGGACGGGCATCCGTCCGTGGGCGCATTCCACGTATCCGCGCCCCACCGGCAGGGGCGAGGCCACCACCCGCTCGACGCCCAGCATGTGGAGGCCCAGAAAATAGCCTGTGATGTCGATGATGGAGTCCACCGCGCCCACCTCGTGGAAGTGGATGTCCTCGATGCCGACGCCGTGGATTTCGGCTTCGATGGTCCCCAGACGGTGAAACGCGGAGATGGCGCGCGCCTTGGGAGTTTCGGGGATGGACGCGCCCTCGAGGATTTCGCGGATGCGCGCGTAGGAGCGGCCGTGGCCGCCCGCGGGCGGGAAGTCCTCCTCCCGGCGGGAGTCCTCCTCCCGGTGATGGTGGAGCGGCTCCGGGGAGGGGGAGAGGCGCACGCGAAATTTTCGGGCGCTCACCCCTTGCTTGAGGGTTTTCTCGGCGGATAGCGAATAGCCCTCGACCGCCAGCTTGCGCAGCTCCTCCTCGAGCGTCGCCAGGTCGAGGCCCAGGTCGATCAGCGCGCCCAAGAGCATGTCCCCCGACGCGCCGGCGAAGCAGTCGAAGTATAGCGTCTTCACGGGAGGGCCGCCTGCCTGTTGATGAGGTGGGCCTGGCAGGCCGCGCCGAAGCCGTTGTCGATGTTCACCACGCTGAGGCCGGAGGCGCAGGAGTTGAGCATGGCGAAAAGCGCCGTCAGCCCGCCTAGGTTCGCGCCATAGCCCACCGATGTGGGCACCGCGACGACGGGGCAGGCCACGAGGCCCGCGACCACCGAGGGGAGCGCGCCCTCCATGCCCGCCACGGCGATGATGGCGTTGGCCCGACGCAGAGTTTCGACCTCTGCCAGGAGGCGGTGCAGACCCGCCACGCCCACGTCATAGACGCGGGTCACCTCCGAGCCCAGGATGCGCGCCGTCACGGCCGCCTCCTCGGCCACGGGGATGTCGGACGTTCCCGCGCACGCCACGGCGAGGAGGCCGACGGGTGCGGGCGGGTTTTCGGGCGGGATTTCGACGATGCGGGCGATTTCGTGGTGACGCGCCCGGGGCGAGAGCCCGAGCAGGGCCTCGGCCTGCTCCGCGCCCGCCTGCGTGAGCAGAACCGCCTGTTCTTTCGCCATCAGGCTTTGGGCGATCTCTACGGCCTGCTCGGTGGTTTTTCCGGGGCCGAAGATGACCTCGGGAAAGCCGTTTCGCAGGGCGCGATGGTGATCCACCCGCGTGTGGCCCAAGTCCTCGAACGGCAGGTCCCGCAGGCGGGCGGCGGCCCCCTCCGGGGCGAGGCGGCCCTCTCGCACCTGCCCGAGGAGGTCGAGGAGGAAGTCGGGGTTCACGAGAGGATGAGCAGGTCGGAGCCGCGGGCGGAGCGGAGCGCCTCGTTCATGCTGCCCGAGCGGAATCCTTCCATGTCGATGGTCACGTAGGTGAAGCCGGCCTCCTTGATGCGGCCGATCGCCTCTCGGGTGGTCTCCTCCTCGAGCAGGCGGGGGATGTCGCCGCTGGGCACCTCGATTCTCGCGACCGCGCCGTGGTGGCGCACCCGCAACTGCCGAAAGCCCAGCTCCCGCAGGGCACTCTCCGCCGCTTCGACCTGCGCGATTTTCGCGGGCGTGATGCGGTCTCCATACGGAAAGCGGCTCGACAGGCAGGCCTGGGCCGGCTTGTCCCAGGTGGGCAGCCCGAGGGAGCGCGAGAGGGCGCGAACGTCCGCCTTCGTCATGCCCACCTCCATGAGCGGGCTCCGCACGCCCAGCTCTCGCGCCGCCTCCATGCCGGGCCGGTGATCCCCGACGTCGTCGGCGTTCGAGCCATCGACGATGACGGCCGCCCCCTCCCGCACGGCCACGCGGCGGAGAACCGAGTAGAGTTCGTTCTTGCAAAAATAGCAGCGGTTGGGCGGATTGTTTCCGAAAGACTCATCCGCTATCTCGTCGGTGTCCACGATGATGTGGCGAATCCCGATTTGGCTGGCGAGCGTTCGGGACTCCCGCAGCTCGGATGCGGCGAGGGTGACGGAGCGGCCCGTGACGGCGACCGCCCGCACCCCCAGCGTCCGATGCGCCACTTTCGCCAGAAAGGTGCTGTCCGCACCGGCGGAGAACGCGACGAGCACGCTCCCCATCTCCCGCAGGGTCTGCTCCAGCCTTTGAAGTTTGACGTCTCGCCGCGCGTCGCTCAAGATGCGCCTCCGTCCCGTGCATGGTCCGCCGCATTGTAGCCTGCCTTCTCTCCCGAGGGCAACGCGGTGATCATCCCGCATCGACATTTCCCGCCCCATGGCGTATGACGGCATTCGCCTGCGCGGGGATGCGGGGCTGCCGGTCGCGCGCCTCCGCTGACCGGGGAGCGGACGATGGGGAAGAAGGGGCGGCGCGCGCCTGTGGAGGGTTGCGAAGCGATGGCGGGGACGGAGAAAAGGGATGGGGCTTTCGGGGTGGAGAGCCTCCTGCGCAAGGGCGTCTCCTCGCTCCGGGCCTATGTGCCGGGTCGCTCCATCGAGGATGTGGCGGCGGAGTTCGGCCTGAGCGGGGTCGTCAAGCTCGCCAGCAACGAGAACGCCCTCGGCCCCCCGCCCCGGGTGCTGGAGGCGATTCGCCGCGCCCTCGACGGCCTGCACCGCTACCCCGACGGCGGGGCGAAAGCGCTGGTCGGGCGCCTGGCGGAGAAGTTTCGCGTTTCGCCATCCTGCGTGTTCGTGGGCAACGGGGGGGACGACGTTCTCTCCGTCCTGGGGAGGACGTTTCTCAACGAGGGGGAGGAGGTCGTCATACCGCAGCCCACGTTCAGCCCCTACGCCCACGTGAGCCGGGTGATGGGCGCCCGGGTCGTTTTCTCGCCCCTGCGGGACATGAAAATCAACCTAGAGGACGTTTCCGCCAGGCTTTCCCGGCGCACGAAGGTCGTCTTCCTGTGCTCTCCGAACAATCCCACCGGCGGGATACTGACCGCGGAGGAGCTCACCCCCTTCCTGGAGGGGCTGCCCCCGGGCGTCCTGGTGCTCCTGGACGAGGCCTATGGCGATTTTGTGGACGATCCGGCCTATCCCGACAGCGTATCCCTCATAGAGCGCTTCCCGCTCGTGGTTCTGCGCTCGTTTTCCAAGGCGTATGGCCTCGCGGGCCTTCGCGCCGGGTTCGGCGTCAGCCGGGAGGGGGTCGTCGAATACATGAACCGCGTGCGCGAGCCCTTCAACGTGAACCATCTCGCGCAGGCGGCGGCTCTCGCCGCTCTCGAGGATGATGGGTACAGGAACCGCGCGCTCGCCCTGGTGCGGGAGGGAAAGGAGACGCTCTATCGGGCGTTTGACGACATGAACGTCCCCTACCTTCGGAGCCAGGCCAATTTTGTCTTCGTGCAGGTGGGCGACGGCGACGGCACCACCCGGGCGCTGATGCGGGAGGGCGTCATCGTTCGTCCCGGCAGCGCGTTCGGGCACCCCGAATGGATTCGCGCGACCGTTGGCTTGGCCTCGGAGAATGAGCGCCTCCTCCATGCGCTCGGGAATCTTCTTGCCTGAGTTCGTTCGCCGTTGTTCGCTTCGCGCCGTGAAACCTCTTCCGGATCCGGTCAACGGATTCCGACAATTCTTCGCAGAAAAGTGCGTTCGTATAAAATAGAAAAATAAAAATGGTTGATTATTTGTTGACCGAGTCCTTCAGGGTTTTACCGGCGACGAACCTGGGCGCGTTGCTCGCCTTGATGCGGATGCTCTCGCCCGTTTTCGGGTTGCGGCCCAGGCGCGCGGCCCGCTTGGAAACGGAAAACGTGCCGAAGCCGACGAGGGAGACGCGCTCCCCTTTCTTGAGCGTCTGGGTGATGGAATCAATCAAGGATCTGAGCGCGCGGTCTGCCGCCGCCTTGGAGATTCCGGCGTCCGCGGCCATTTTCTCTACGATGTCCGATTTCTGCATTCGAACGTTCTCCCATCTTTGTGCCCGAGTGTTGCCGGTGCCGAGGAAATTGCAGAGGCGGCGGGCTGTGTCTAGAACCTTCCGGCAAAAAATAGAATACAAAAACCATGATGGCCTGGAATGTAGCCAAAATCGACAGGCAGGTCAAGCGCGCGGTAGGGGGGCGGGTTTTCCCCGTTTGGGGCGGACGCTTTTCGGCTAGCGCAGCGACAGGCCCGTTCGGCGCGGCATCTTGCGAAGCCGGTCATACCGCGCGACGGCGGGCTGGTCGCGCAGGGGTCTGGGCGCATCCGCCAGGTTTTGCTGGTGGACGTCGTCCGAGAAACCCTGGAGGCCGACCCTGGGCAGTGCCTTGCCGATAAAGCGCTCGATGTTCTTGAGGGGCGTGATCTCGCCCGGAGACATAAGCGTCATGGCGTAGCCGACGCTGCCCGCCCGCGCGGTGCGGCCCGCGCGATGCACGTAGTCCTCGGGATATTCGGGCACGTCGTAGTTGATGACGTGCGAGATGCCCGTCACGTCGATGCCGCGCGAGACGATGTCCGTCGCCACGAGAATGCGGTGCCTCCCCTGGCGAAACCCCGACAGCGCGCGCTCCCTCTGCCGCTGGCTTCTGTCCGAATGTATCTTGACGGCGGGGATTTTCTCCCTTTCCAGGAACCCGCAGAGCTGGTCGGCTCCCGCCTTCGTCCTCGTGAAAATCAGGACGCTGGTCGCCTCGTGCTTCTGGATGATGCGCAGCACCCCCCGGGGCTTGTTCGCCATGCTGATGGGATAGACGCCGTGGTGAATGCCCTCCGCCGGAGTCGACGGCGGCGAGATGCTGATCCGGGTCGGGTCGGTCACCGCCCGATTCGCCAGGTCCTGGATTTTGGGGGGCATGGTGGCGGAGAAGAGCATGGTCTGCCGCTCTTTCGGCAGGCGGTTGAGGATGTCGGTGATTTCCTCGGCGAAGCCCATGTCCAGCATGCGGTCGGCCTCGTCGATGATGAGGGTCCGCAATTTTCGGAAATGGACGGATTTTCGCTTCAGGTGGTCGAGCAGCCTGCCGGGCGTCGCCACGACGACGTCCACGTTGTCCTGGAACACCTGGAACTGCGGCTCGTAGTCGACCCCGCCGTAGATGACGGCGCACGAGGTTTTGAGGTGCTTCCCCAGCCGGTGGAATTGTTCCGAAACCTGAATGGCCAGCTCTCGCGTGGGAGTGAGGACGAGGCACCGGGTGCCCGAGCCGGTCTGCAGACGCTCGAGCGTCGGCAGGGCGAACGCGGCGGTTTTCCCCGTGCCCGTCTGGGCACAGCCGATGATGTCCCCCCCCTCCCGCGCGGCGGGGATCACCTCCTTCTGGATGGGAGTGGGCGTTTCGAATCCCATGGCGTGAATGCCCCGAAGCAGCTCCGGCATGAGGCCGAGCGCCCGGAAGCCCTCGGGCGCCGCGCTGACGTCGAAGTCGCCGAGTCCCAGGGCGGCGGCGTCTTTCTGATAGGTCACGCCGTTGTAGGAGGCGCTGGCGGCTTTCGGCCCGGACGTCCCCGTTTTCTTTTTCCGGCGCCTTCGCTTTCTCTGGTTCGCGGAAAGTGCGGGGGCGCTTTGTCGCCGTTGTTCGTTCGATGCTGCTCGGGTTGCGTTTTGCGTGGGCAAGGCTTCTCCATTGCGGGTTTTTTTCCGGGGGCGTCTGCGCCGACGGCTCGCATTCCTGGACGTCGGATTTTCCGGTTTTTGCCGAGATTCGGCGGGTTTGCTGGAGGCGGATGCGAGGCCGCTCTTCTCAGAATCGGTTCCCGTTGGCATGGAAGCGGCTTCCGGAACCTGGCGGGGAGACTGACTCTCGGGGTGATTTTCCTTGTTTTTGGAGCGTATGATGCTCCCTGGATAGCTGATAATTCTCACGGGGAGCCTTTATAGGGAAGACGCCGCCGTCTGTCAAGCGGAAAACTTCCGGCGTCCGGTGCCCCGTCACATGAAAGAGGGGATCGTTCATGGGGAAGAAGGGAATCGTTCTGTGGCATCAGGATAGCATCGACGCGCGGGAAGTCCCGCGATTCGCCCGATGGTGCGAGGATTCGGGGATGGATTCGCTGTGGTTTCCCGAAACATGGGTGCGCGACGGCGGCATCCTCATCGCCATGGCGGCACAGGCGGCGGACAGGATTCAGCTGGGCTCGGCCGTGTTCAACGTATATGGCAGAAGCCCGGGCCTCATGGCCCAGACGGCGGCGGAGCTCGACGTCCTGAGCGGCGGGCGGTTCCATCTGGGAATCGGCTCGAGCGGCCGCGCGGTGATCGAGAACTGGCACGGGGTGCCCTTCGGCAGTCCCCTGAAGCGCACGCGGGAGATGGTGGACGCCCTGCGCCAGGCGTTCCGCGGAGAGCGGGTGGAGCTGGAGGGCGACGTCTACCGGATGCGCGGCTTCCGGTTGCGGCGCGGGCCGGCGCAGGAGCGGTTGCCCATCTATCTGGGAGCGAACGGGCCGAATTATACGAGATTGACCGGGGAGATCGCCGATGGCTGGATTCCGTTTTGCATCCCCTTCTCCAGGACGCGGGACGCGATCGGCATTTTGGAGGAGGGCGCCAGGGGAGCGGGCAGGGCGCTTTCGGAAGTTGACGTGGCCCCCTTCATCTACGCGGCGCCCTTCGATGACGTGGACCGGGCGCGCGCCCTCGTGAAGCCGGAGCTCGGCTTCTACATCGGCGCGATGGGCGACTACTACCACGCCCAGCTCACGCGCTGGGGCTATGGCCGGGACGCCGACAACATTCGGGAGGCCTGGAGGAGGGGCGGCCGCCGGGCGGTGGGGGCGGCCGTCTCGGACGCCCTGGCGGATGCGCTCAGCATTTGCGGCCCCCGGTCCAGGTGCGGCGAGGCGCTGGCCGCCCTTCGGGAGATGGGCGTCACGCAGCCGCTCTTCCGGGTGCCGGACGAGGCGGCGGAAGAGGACGTGCGGCGGGCGATCCGGATTCTCGGAGAACTCGACTAGCCGCGCGCCGTCGGGGGTGTCGCGCGCCTGCGGAGACAGCCCCCGGAGCGCCGCGCGAGTTGCTTGACCGCAGCGAGAAACCCGAATAAGAAGGAAAAAGGAGTAAAACCTGCCAGCGCAGGCTCTGATCACGAGGCCGGCGGCCTTGACAGGGGAGTGCGGAGAGCATGAACGACGCACCCACGCAAGAGACTCTTGAACTCGAAGTGGCGGATTTCGGACCGATCATCGAGGCCACGGTCGATCTGCGTCCGCTAACGGTGTTCGTCGGGCCGAGCAACACGGGGAAGTCTTATCTGGCGATCCTGATCTACGCACTGCATCGGTTCTTTAGTGGTGCCGCAGAACCTTTCCCCCGGTTATTTTACAGGATCTATCCGGGGCACCTCGGTTTGGAAACGATGGAATTGTCCGAGGCAGCCATCGCCGCTCTTGTCAAAACAGTGGAAATGTTGCTTCGAGATATTCAAGAACCGCCAGGCCAACAGGGTGTCCTCCTGCCGCCTGCGGTCGCGGATTTGTTTCGTTCCGGCTTCGATAATGGTCGGGATGCGCTTGGCCGTGAAATTTGCCGCTGTTTCGGTATCGACGACGCCGGTGCGTTGATTCGGAGAGGAAAGAGCAAGGGCGCGCGGGTCGCACTGCGGCGGCGCACGTCGAGCGACTCTGCGCGCTTCGAGCACCAGTTGACGCTCGCGAGAAAGGCCATCGAGTCCAAGACGACAATCCCCGAGGAAATCCCGGTACGGATTAACTCCGAGGATGACGAGGAGATGAGAGAATTACTGCGCCGGCTGAACGTGAAAGAATCGGAGGCTGAAAGGCGGGACTATGAACTCCGGAGGTTGAAGGGGGCCTTGAGCAACCTGGTCCTGCCTCGCCTCACCAGTCCCGTGTCCCTCCCCGCGTACTATCTTCCCGCGGATCGAACCGGCGTGATGCACGCCCACAGCGTGGTGGTCAGCGCCTTGATCAAAAGAGCGCCGATGGAGGGCCTCCGTCCGACGGACCCTACGCCGATACTCTCGGGGGTATTGGCGGACTTTCTCGAACAACTCATCGAAGTCGATCTCCCCCGGCGTCCGCGAAGCAGACGCAGACGCGCACATGATCTCGGCGCGAGCATCGAAAAAGACATTCTCGGCGGGTCGGTGGGCGTTGACAGGTCGGCCGCAGTCAACTACCCGCGCTTCACCTATCGGCCGGACGGATGGAGGGACGATCTGCCCCTGATGAACGCCTCGTCCATGGTTTCGGAGCTCGCTCCGGTGGTGCTGTATCTCCGTCACATGGTCGAACCCGGCAACGTGCTGATCATCGAGGAGCCGGAGTCGCATCTGCATCCGGCCATGCAGGTCGAGTTTACCCGCCAGCTCGCGGCGCTCGTCGGCGCGGGCGTACGGGTGATCGTCACGACCCACAGCGAGTGGCTGCTCGAAGAGCTCGCCAACATCGTGCGGCGTTCCCAGCTTCCCGAAGGCCATCTTAAGGACGGTGATGTCGCGCTCCGTCCGGACCAGGTAGGCGCCTGGCTGTTTCAGCCGAAGCGGCGCCCCAAAGGGTCGGTGGTGACCGGGATCGGTCTCGACGAGTCGGGGCTCTATCCCTCCGACTTCGCTGATGTCGCCGCCGCGCTCCATAACGATTGGGCCGAGTTGTCAAGTCGTATCGGGGCCGGTTCGTGACGGGGTTGGTGCAGAAGGTTCGCCGCGCGCTCGACCCCAAGTGCCTTGTCAAGAAATTGAACAAGGGAGGGTGCAAGGTTGTGATGACCGGCGCACCCGCACCCAGGTTGATCGTCGATTTCGACAAGCCTGGGTCCCCGTTGGCGGCGCCCGAGACGCGCTGCGACTACCTCTTGGTTGCCCAAGGTGCGGACGACTGCGGCTGGGTCGTTCCGCTCGAGCTGAAACGGGGAAGGCTGCATGCCGCTCAGGTCATCAGACAACTACAACAGGGCGCCTGCGCCGCCGAGAGACTCATTCCTCAGAACGAGCCAGTCAGATTCCGCCCTGTTGTCGTATCCGGCAATAGGCGAAAACATGAACTAAACATGCTGAAGGAAAAATCCAATCGCGTCCGGTTCCATGCGCGCACGGAGCCTGTCCGATTGATGTCGTGCGAAGCACCGCTGGTTCGCGCGCTTCGACTGCGTGACAGGCAGGCGCGATGAGAGGCCGGCGTTTCAACTGCGGCGATGATCAGGAGATCGAAAGGGCTCTACCTCGGGTGACACGCGACATGTGTGCTGGAGCCCCCCCCCCGGTCGGCGGATTCCGCTAGATGGCCGTGCCGGCGCGGGCCGTGAATATGGTGTGCTCCATCTTCGGCTTTCCCTTGAACGCGGGGTCCGCATTCACCATGTGCGCCAGGTGCGCGTCCACGTGCTCGGCGTTCGACCAGGTGCACTTGTAGACCACCTTGCCGTCCTTGCCGATGAGCCAGATGGTGTTCGGGAGGTCTCCGAGCATGGCGTGGACCTTCTGATCCATCCCGTCGACGAGGATGTGGGTTTTCATGCTCTTGATTCTGGCCAGCTCCTGCGCGTAGCCCACCTTGTGTTCGTAGGACTCGTGGTTTCGTATCTCGGGGAACCCGCGCTCGCCCGCGTGCGGCTCCCGCACGTAGAGGTTGAAGACGGCGACGTCGCGCTCCGCGTATTTCTCCTGCAGCTCCTCATAAAACGGCACCTGCCGCCTGTAGGGAGGTCACGTGATGGCACCGGTCGTGAGCACCACGTATTTTTTGCCCAGGTAGTCCTCCATGCGGTGGGTCTTGCCGTGAATGTCCCGGAGCGCAAAGTCGGGAAAGGGGCTGCCCGGCGGGAAAATCTTCCGGAACTTGTCGTAGAAACGCTTCACGCGCTTGCTGGTGACGAGTTTGACGGTCTTCCAGAGGTTCAGGTATTGCCAGGACCAGAAACCCGCCATCGGTCCCCAAGGTTTTCGGGCGAAATCGTTGGCTGGCCGCATGGGAAAGCACTCCTCTAGGCTGGACGCTGGACAAGGGAATGGGTGCGTTTTCGATACGTCCTTCTTACCCGATAGCCGGATGAAAGACAACCTTCCTGTCCGTCGCGGCGTCCTGCGGTGCGCGGCAGTGCGCGAAACCCGGCCCGGGGCGTCGCCCGCCCATCCGGGGCCGCTCCCGGGGGGAGTGCGCGAGAACGGCTGCGCGGCGGGCAGCCGGTTCGGGCATTGCAGGAGAATCGGACGCCCCTGGCGCGCGCCGCTCCCGGGGGGCCTAGTCCGTCTCGAGAATCTCCCGGATCGTCACGATCCGCCGCTCGGCGCTGCTTTTCAGAATCGCCCGCATGATGGCGAGCGCCCGGATGCCGTGCCGCCCGGTGACCTCCGGCTCCCTGTCCTCGCGAATCGCGCCGACCAAATCGTCGAACTGCTCGCGGTTGGCCAGGAGCCTCCCCTCCACCAGGTCATGGTCGAGCGCCACGGTTTGCGTCTCCACGCCGCCCATCATGTCGACCGGCCGCTTGAGGACAGGGGCTTCGGTCGTGGTGAGGCTGAGGTTCGCCTCCGTGCCCTGGACGTCGAAGGCGAAATGAAACGGCGCCAGGTAGCTGCCGGAGATGGTGCCGAGGAGGCCGCTCTCGAAGCGCAGGATGGCGGCGGCAGCGTCCTCCTGTGGGTTGGGGCCTCCCACCTTGGCGCATGATGCGCTCACCTCGGCCACGTCGCCGAACAGATACTCCATCACGTCCCCGAGGTGGATGGTGTAGCTGTAGAGCGGGCCGCCCGGGTTCTCCGTCGCGTCCCATCTCATGCTCTTCGGCCCCGCGGTGAGGCCGTGGTTGTTGGAGAACGTGGCGACCGCATAGTTCACCAGCCCCAAATCCCCCGCCTCCACGATTTCTTTCGCCTTCCGGAACATCGGCCAGCGCCGGAAGTTCTGCCCCATGTGTAGCTTCACCCCGCCATCCGCGCACGCCTGCTCGATGGCCTTCGCGTCGCTGACGCTCAGCGCCATGGGCTTTTCCAGGTGCACGTGCTTGCCCGCGCGGGCGGCGGCGACGGCGATTCCCTTGTGGGCGGAGTTCGCCGTGGCGATGACGACGGCGTCCGTCTCCGGGTCCGCCCACAACTCGTCCAGGGAGGCGAAGTTCCTGCCGCCGTATCGGGCGACGAACTCCTCGCGGGAGGAGGGCGTGCGGGCGAAGCCGCCGGTCACCCGCACCTTCCCGGACGCGAGAGCGGCGTCCGCAAGCACGGCACCCCACCAGCCGAGCCCGATGAAGGCCATGCCGATTTTGGGAGAATCATTCATCATCCGTTGGCTCCTTGACGATACGCTGTTTCCAGGGGGGGGGAGGGGGCGGCGGCGCGGGCGCGGCCCGCTCGCTCACCTCCGCGCGCCGATGGGCCTCTAGCGGCCCCGCCAGTGGGGTTTTCTTTTCTCCTGGAAGGCCGCCAGTCCCTCTTTCGTGTCCTCGGACGTCTGCAGGCGGTAGCTGATGAGCTTGGCCATGCTGATGCCCTCGCGCACGTCGGGCGTTCGCAGTCCCTTGAGCAGGGCCTCTTTCGTGTGCCGGACGGACAGGGGTGCGTTCTCGTTGATGCGGGCGGCCATGTCGCGCGCCTCGCGCATTAGCCCCTCCCGGGGGACGACCTTGTTCACCATGCCCCAGCGCGCGGCCTCCTCCGCGGGGATGTTTCTGCCGGTCAGCATGAACTCCATGGCGATGCCGGGCGGTATGGTCTTGGGCAACCGCTGGTGTCCGCCCAGGCTCATCGCGCCATACCTGGGCTGCGGGTAGCCGAAGACGGCGTTTTCCGAGGCGATGCGGATGTCGCAGGACAACGCCAGCGAACACCCCCCGCCGAAGGCGTAGCCGTTCACCGCGGCGATGATGGGCTTGTAAATCTCGAGTTCGCCATACCACATCGTGGGCGCGTCGTGATCCTTGTACTGGCCTTCGCTCTCCACGATCATGGCGAGGTCATGGCCCGCGCAGAACGCGCGATCGCCCGCGCCGGTGACGATGGCCGTCCACGCGTCCCCGTCCCTGGCGAATTTTTGCCAGGCGTCATACAGGTCGCCCACCATCTCCTCGTTGTAGGCGTTGAGTTTCTCGGGCCGGTTCAGGGTGATGGTGGCGATTTTGTCCTGCACGTCGTAGAGGATGAGGCTCATCGGGGGATTCTCCGCGCTTCGTTCACTCGACGATGCGTATCCGCGTATCCGTTGGGCCGAAAGTAGCGATGCCGGGGCGGGAAGTCAAACGGAGGGGGAGGAGGGGATGGGTTATTTTTCCGGTGCGCCTTCCTCTTATCGCTTTTGCGTCGGCGCGCCCGGCGTTTTCTTGACACGTCGCCACGAAATTTCATATACAGGTGCCCGATGGCGAACTGGATATTTGGGGCCGGAACCCTTCTGGTTTCGGTTTTACGGGTATCAGGAGGAGTGCGTAATGACGGATTATCCCACATGGGCGCGCGGCTCGATGATGGTGGACTGGGAACATCGGATAGACATGGACCGGATGCGCAGGGAGCGCGTTGCGAAGACCCAGGCGGCGATGAAGGAGCGGGGCATCGACGCCCTCATCCTCTGGAAGGATGAGAACGTGCGCTATCTGACCAGTGCGCGCGTCATCATGATTCAGTACCGATCTTCCACCACCTACGGCGTGCTGCTCGGACAGGAGGGCGCCCCGACGCTCCTGGCCTCGAGCGGCGAGGCCCACCGGATCGAGGAGTGCATGCCCTGGATCGACGATTACGTGCCCATCGGCATCCTGGAGGAGCCGGGCCTCGTGGAGCACACGGTGGGGAGCGACATCAAGAAGCGGTTCGACGACTGGGGGGTCTCCGGCGGCGTGATCGGCCTGGATGGCCATACGTTCACCCAGCGGGCGATGATCGAAAAATATTTTCCGGAGGCCACGTTCGTGGACGGGGAGCGGTTCATGTACATGAGCCGGATTCAGAAAACGCCGGATGAGGTCGCCTGCCTGCAGCAGGCGTGCGCGATTGCGGACGCCGTGACCATCACGGCGCTGAATCACGCCGTCCCGGGCGTGCGCGAGTTCGACGTGGCCGCCGAAGCCATGAAGACGCTCTTCACCCACGGCGGGGAGTTCGGGCATCTGGCGTCGCCGTTCGTGGCCTCGGGCGAGCACATGGCGCCGCCGACGCGCTTTCCCACCGACAAGATCATCCGGAACGGCGACATCGTCTTCATCGACATCGGCGCCTGCTGGAACGGGTATTTCGGCGACTGCGGGCGCGCGAAGATTGCGGGCGGCCCGCCCCATCCCATGCAGCGGAAGGTGTACACGACCGTCTACAAGGCGCTCAGGGCGGGAATCGACAAGATGCGCCCCGGATACACGAACGAAGAATCGGCGGCGGAGTTCCTGGAGGTGGCCCGGTCGGCGGGCCTGGAGGACAATTTCATCAAGCTCTTCATCGGGCACGGCTGCGGCATATCTCCCAATGAGCCTCCCTATGTGGGGGAGGTGATGCCCGGGGCAGAGAGCGTGGAGTTCGCACCGGGGATGACGTTCGCCATCGAGCCGTTGATATTCGTGCCGGGGATTCCCGGCGGAGCGGGCGTGCGCATCGAGGATCATGTGCTGATCACCGACGACGCGCCCGTCTACATGACGCGCGCTCCCTATTGCGAGGAGCTGATCATCCAGGATTGAGCGGATGTGCGGCGGAATCAGCGCTTCTCCGCCTCAGGCGCGGGGGCGCTTTTCCGCTAGGGGGGCGGCGAGGGCCGGCTAGGGGATGAGCCTGTCCTCGAGCCCGAGTCGGTCAGCCAGCTCCCGCAGCTGTTCGATGACGGGGAGGGCGACGGGGACGCCGTTTCGGCGCATCTCCTCTTTTCTGCGCGCCAGCCCCGCGCCGGGAACCCGGATGGGGCCTCCGCCCTGCATGGGGGTGGAGCGCTTGATCTCGCGAAGCCTCCGGTCCATCTCGGACTTGAAGTCGTCCAGTTCCCGAAAAATGTCTGGCCGCATGGCGAAGAAGGCCTGCCCTGTGTTCGTGGGCGTCTGAAAGTCCTTGTTGAAGTCCACGACGTCCGAGCCGAAGGCCGCGCCGTTGAGCACCCCGGCGAGTGCGCCGATCACCATGTTGAGTCCGTAGCCCTTGTGGCCTCCGATGGGCAGCAAAAATCCCTCCTCGGCGCGCGAGGCGTCCGTGAGCGACTTGCCGTCCCTGGTCATCATCCATCCCTCGGGCATCGGCTTTCCCTCCTGGGCATAGACTTTCACCTTTCCGTAGGACGTCTCCGTCGTGGCCATGTCGAGAACGAAGGGCGCCTCCTCGCCCGCGGGAATGGCGTAGGCGACGGGGTTGGTGCTCAGGAGCATGTCGACGCCGCCCCAGGGGGGCATGTGATTGGCGTTGGCGACGGCCATGTACATCCCGATCATGTCATGCGCGAGGGGCATGGCGGCATAGACCCCCGCTGCGCCGGCGTGGTTTCCGTGATGAATCCCGATCCACGCCAGACCGCTCTCTTTCGCCTTCCGGATGGCGAGCTCCGCCGCGAACGTCACGACCACCTGCCCGAAGCCGTTGTCCCCGTCGATCAGCGCGCTCACGGGAGTTTCGCGCTCCGCGCGTATGCAGGGTCTGAGGTTGTAGCCTCCCTCGCGGATTCTGCGGCAATAGGGGGGGAGCCTGAATATGCCGTGGCCGTGCATCCCGTGGAGGTCCGCCTCGATCATGCGGCTCGCGCAGATGCGCGCGTGATCCTCGAGCGCGCCCTGTGCCGCCAGTGCGGCGCGTATGAAATTCTCCAGGCGTTCGACGGGGTAGCGCGCCTCGGGCATGGGGGGGTCTCCTCGATCGGATGACGGTTTTTTCGGGAGGGGGGGCGTGCGGTGCGCGGGACGCGCCGATGCGGCGCATCCGAACGTCCGCAACCCGCCTCTGGTCCGTAAAGATTCCTTAAAGTTGGACGAAAGTTGGACGCTCTCGCCGGTTTCGCGGCCAACGGAGCGGACGATATGATATATTCGCATGCGGCATGATGGAAGGAGAATCCGCCGGGGAACAAGGATTTGTTTGGTTGTCCCGCGCGTCGGCGGCGGCGAGCGCGGCCCCAGCCCTCATCCGAGAAGGGGATATGACGATGCGTTATATCAAAAAGCCCGAATGGTCGATGCCGGATCGCGAAGCGACGCCGGAATCCGCATTTCTCAGCCGCCGCTCTTTCATGGCGGGCGGCCTGGGCGCCATGGTGAGCCAGATGGCGACGCCCTCCCTCGCCCAGGCGAAAGAAGCGGGCCTATACCCCGAGGATCAGACGGTGGGTCTGTATCCGGCGTCCAGAAACCCCGCGTTTGTCCTGGATCGGCCCATGACGGATGAGAAGGTGGCGGCGGAGTACAACAATTTTTATGAATTTGGCGCGACGAAGGGAATCGCCTGGCTGGCCAAGCGCATGAAGACGCGCCCCTGGCAGGTGGAGGTGACCGGGCACGTCAAAAAGCCGAAAACCTACGATATTGACGGGTTGATCAAGGGCATGAGGCTGGAGGAGCGCCTCTACCGCTTCCGCTGCGTGGAGGCCTGGGCGATGGCCGTGCCCTGGACGGGTTTTCGGATTTCGGAGCTGATCCGAAAGGTGGAGCCCACGAGCAAGGCGAAATACGTCAAGTTCTCCACGTTCCTCAACCGCAAGATAGCACTCGGGCAGTTGCGGGTCTGGTACCCGTGGCCCTATGTGGAAGCCCTCACCATGAAGGAGGCCATGAATGAGCTGGCGATAATGGGGACGGGCATTTACGGGCATCCGCTGCCGCAGCAGCATGGCGCGCCCCTGCGGTTGGTGGCGCCCTGGAAGTATGGGTTCAAGAATGTGAAATCCATCGTGTCCATCGAATTTACCGACAAGAGGCCCCGCACGTTCTGGGAGCAGCTCGCCCCCAGCGAATACGGCTTCTGGGCCAACGTCAACCCCAAGTTTCATCATCCGAGATGGTCGCAGGCCTCCGAGCGCATGCTGGGGACGGAAGAGAGAAGGCCGACGCTCCTGTTCAACGGCTATGCGAAGTGGGTGGGCGCCATGTATCCGGACATGAGCGACCGAAGGTATTTCATGTAATGTAGCTCGTGCGCAGGATGCGGAGCTCGTCATCGCGCCTCAGCGTTGAGCCCCCCTCCGGAGAAGGTATTTCATGATGTAGCCCGCGCGCAGGATGCGGAAGGGACGGTCGGGAGCGTCCGGGGGATGGTCGCTTTCTCCCTCCCGGCGAAGCCCCTAGGATTTCCCCAGCGCGCCTTCGAGGTCCTCGAGCAAATCCCCTGCGTCCTCGATTCCCACGGATAGCCGAATCAGGGTGTCGCTGATGCCGAGCGCCTCCCTGCTCTCCTCGGTGAGGGAGGCGTGGGTCATGATGGCGGGGTGTTCCACCAGGGATTCGGTGCCCCCCAGGCTCTCCGCCAGGGTGAATATGCGAACGTTCTCCAGGAACCTTCGCGCCTCGGTCAGCCCGCCTTGGAGATAAAACGCCACCATGCCCCCGAAGCCGCTCATCTGCGCTTTGGCCAGCGCGTGCTGTGGGTGAGACGCCAGCCCCGGATAGATCACCTTCTCCACCCGGGCGTGTCCCTCCAGAAACCTGGCGATTTCCAGGGCGTTCGCCTGGTGCTTCTCCATACGTACGGGGAGGGTGTCGATGCCCCGCATCGCCATGTAGCAGTCAAACGGGGAGGGTGTCGCTCCGAGCGCGTTCTGGTAGTGCCGGATGCGCTCATGGAGGGTTTCGCTCTTCGTCACGAGAGCGCCGCCGACGACGTCGCTGTGCCCGCCGATGTATTTCGTCGTGCTGTGAACGGCGACGTCCGCACCCAGGGCGAGCGGCTTTTGAAAGTAGGGGCTCATGAAGGTGTTGTCCACGGCGACGATGGCGCCGTCCCCTCCAAAGGCGGCGGCGATGCTGCGGATGTCGGCCATCTTCAGGAGCGGGTTCGTGGGGCTCTCTATCCAGATGAGTTTCGTGTTCTCCCGCACCTTGCCGGCGAGGGATTCCTCGTCGGCCATGTCCACGTAGTCGCACTGGATGCCGAATTTCTCGAAACCGCGAAAATCCTTGCCCGTGATGAGGCGAAACGTTCCGCCGTACACGTCGTCCGAGCAGAGCATGTGATCGCCGTGGGAGAGGAGCGAGAAGAGGATGGTGCTGCTGGCGCCCAGGCCTGAGGAAAACGCCAGTCCGTGGCATTCCGCATCCCACGCCTCCGGGCACTCCAGGCTGGCGATGTTCCTCTCGAGTGCCTGGCGCGTCGGATTGCCCGAGCGCGAGTATTCAAAATCGCCGACGGGCTCCCCGGGCGTATTCTGCCTGAACGTGCTGCTGAGGCAGATGTCCGGCTTCACGGCGCCGGTGAGTTCGTTCGGCTCCTTTCCGACGTGAATCGCTCTGGTCGATATTTTCATTTCGCTCCCAGGGGGTGATGGGGGGAGGTCGCCGGTACCCGGGGGCACGCCCGCTGTGCGGCGCGTCCCGCCGGGGGAGGCGGCTGCGTTTTTCTTGGCGGGAATTTCATGGCTTCACGGCGCCTTCACGGTCTCCCCGTCATCCAGGAACGAGTTGGCCGCCATCCATTCGTCCGAGAATATCTTGCTGAGGTAGAACATGCCGGAATCCGGCAGCAGGGTGACGATCCGCTCCGGTTTTTCGAGGGATTGCGCGTACCGGAGGGCGCCGGCGACCGCCCCGCCCGCCGAGCCGCCCGCCAGGATGCCCTCCTCTCTGGCCAGCCTCCGCGTCATCCGGAGCGTCTCCTTGTCGGTGACCTGGACGACTTTGTCTATGTTCTCGAAACTCAGCGTCGCCGGCTTGAAGCTCTCCCCGATTCCCTCCGTCTTGTAGGATGCCGCCGGGGGGTCCGTTTTGCCGTGAAAGAGGTCGTACAGAATCGAGCCGATGGGGTCCACGCCGATGATTTGGATGTCGGCGTTTTTTTCCTTGAGGAATCTGCCCGTCCCCGAGATGGTGCCGCCGGTGCCCAGGCCCGTCACGAAGGAGTCGAAACGGCCTCCCGTCTGCTCCCAAATCTCCGGGCCCGTCGTGCGGTAGTGGGACTCCGGATTGTTCGGATTGTTGTACTGGTTCGCCAGAATGGAATTGGGCGTCTCCTCCACCAGCCTGCGCGCGACGCAGTAGTGGCTTCTCGGGTCGTCCAGGGCCACGCGCGTCGGCGTGACGATCACTTCGGCGCCATATGCGCGCAACCTGTCCCTTTTCTCCTGGCTCATCTTGTCGGGCATCACGAAAATGCACCGATACCCCTTGATGGCGGCGACCATGGCCAGTCCGGCGCCGGTGTTGCCGGAGGTGGCCTCGACAATCGTTCCGCCCGGCTGGAGGGCGCCCCTTCTCTCGGCGTCCTCGACGATGAGCGGAGCGATGCGATCTTTTACCGACAGGCCGGGGTTCATGTATTCTATTTTGACGAATATCTCCGACTCCAGCTCGGAGCCGATGGAATTGAGCCTCACGATCGGCGTGTTGCCGATGGCTTCGAGGATGTTGTTTTTCATGCGGCTCCCTTCTCGCAGGCGGACCAGGGACGGGGAATCCTCGCGCCGGCGAAGTGATTATGCGACACCTCGGGAGGAGGCGTCTACAAATCAGAATCATCCAGGATTTCGACGGCGCGAAACGATTTCCCCTCCATGAACTCGAGGCTCGCCCCGCCGCCCGTGCTCACATGGCTCACCTCCCCGCTCAGCCCTGCCATCTCGATGGCCGCCGCGCTGTCGCCGCCGCCGATGACGGTCGTGGCGCCGTTTCTCGTCGCGCGCGCGATGGCTTCCGCGATGGAGAAGGTGCCGGCGCCGAATGGCGGGACCTCGAAGACGCCCATGGGGCCGTTCCACACGATGGTTTTTGCATCCGAGATCACTTGCGAGAATTGGCGCCTCGATTCCGGGCCGATGTCGAGACCCATCCGGCCTTGGGGAATGTCCCCCCGGAAAACCTCGAATTCCGCCCCCTCCTCGAGGGCGCGCGCGGCGACGACGTCCCGGGGCAGAACCAGCCTGTCGCCCGCGACCGCCTGCAGGCGCCGGGCCGCGTCGAGCTTGTCCTCCTCCACGAGGCTTGTGCCGGTGCCCCGGCCGTTCGCCCGCATGAACGTGAAGACCATGGCCCCGCCGATGAGCACCTCGTCGCATTTGCCCAGTAGGGCCTCGATCGCCATCATCTTGTCGGACACCTTCTTTCCCCCGATGATGGCGACGAAGGGCCGTTTGGGTGCGCTCAGCGCACCGCCCAGGTATCGCAACTCCTTCGCCAGCAGAAATCCTGCGACGCGGGGCTTGCCCGCCATCATCCCGGGCACGGTGACCATGCTCGCGTTGTCGCGGTGACAGGTGCCGAAGGCGTCGTTCACGTACATGTCGGCCAGGGATGCGAGCCCGTGCGCAAAAGCGTCCTTCCTCCGCCTTTGCGCCTCGTCCTGCGAGGCCGCAGCGTCCTTGATTTGCTCGGCCTTGTGAAAGCGCAAATTTTCGAGGAGGCAGCATTCCCCGTCGGCGAGAGCGGCCGCCGCGCCCTCCGCTGCGGGCCCCGCGCAGTTCTCCGCGAAGGCGACCTCCCTGCCGAGCAGCTCCTCCAGGCGCCTAGCGACGGGTCGGAGCGTCCATTTGCCGTCGGCCGAGGGGTTTTCTCCTCTCGGGCGTCCCAGGTGGCTGATGAGAATGAGACGGCCGCCGCCATCCAGTATGTGGCGGATGGTGGGAAGCGCCATGCGGATTCTGCGGTCGTCGACGATGCGGCCGCCCTTGTCCTGGGGCACGTTGAAGTCCACCCGCATCAGCACGCGCTTACCTTGCGCGTTCACATCCGATACGCTTTTTTTTCTCATCGAGAGTTGCCCCTGGGAATGTTGTCGAGAAACAAGAATGGTATAAGAAAAATCGTGCGGAAAATCCAGCGCCCCCGGGCGCGAGGCCGGGCGTGCGGCGAGAGGCTTTTGCTTTTGTGCCCCGCGCGATGGGGGATGGGTCGCCCCGCTTCCCTTGGGGTATGGGTCGCGCGCCCTGAAGGATCGGGGCGGGGTGCGCGTGGGAGCATGTCGGCCATCGGGAAGGAGAGGGGATGATCACCATAGATTTGAGCGGAAAAGTCGCCCTGGTCACGGGTGCGAGCCAGGGGATCGGGCAAGCGTGCGCCCGGGTGCTGGCGCGCGCCGGCGCATCCGTCGCACTCGCCGCCCGCAACGAGGAGAATTTGCGGAGGACGGCCTCAGGCATTGTCGCCGCCGGTGGAGTCGCGGAGGCGATGGCGGGCGATCTCACCGCGGCGGGTCAGACGGAGCGCGTCGTCGAGGAGGCCTGCGCCCGCCTGGGGGGCGTCGATTTCCTGATAAACGCCGCGGGCGTGAGCAGGCGCTCCGACCCGATAGAGACGACGGATGAGGACATTGACCTCGCCATCGACCTGAAGCTTCGCGCCAGCATCCGTTTGACGAGGGCTGCGATTCCGCGCATCAGGAAGCGGGGCGGGGGGAGCATCGTCTATTTCTCGGGCCTGAGCCATGTGCACACCTCGGAGTATCATGGCTCCGGTTGCATACCGAACGCCGGCCTGTCCGCGTATAAGCATCAACTCGCCCGAAGGCTGGCCCCGGAGAACATCCGGGTGAACCTCGTCAATCCCGGCACGACGGACACCCCGAGGTATGTCAGGCAGACAAGGAGAATCGCGGAGTTGACGAATCGCACCTATGAGGAGGTGGATGCGGAGAGGCGCGCCGAATTGCCGATGGGGCGTCTCACGCGGGCCGAGGATTGCGCCAATGCGGCGTTGTTTCTGGTCTCCGACCTGGCCTCGAACATCACCGGCGAATCCATCAACGTGGACGGCGGGCGCTGCGAGGCGGTCAGGCCCTAGAGCGCGCTGCCGCCGCCGTCCAGATATATCGTCTGCCCCGTCATGTAGTCGCTTTGATGACTGGCGAGATAGACGGTCAACGCCCGTATTTCCTCCGGGGCACCATAGCGGTGCATGGGAACGAAGCGGAGGAACGCCTCGCTCTGCGCGGGGTCGGCGATGCGCTCGGCCGTCATCGGCGTATGAAAGCGGCCCGGCGCGATGCAGTTCACCTGGATGTTTCTCTCGGCAAGCTCGACGGCGAGTGCCTTCGTCAAGCCTGCGACTCCTGATTTCGACGCCGCATAGGCCGCCTGGTGGGGGCGGCCCCGGCTGCCGGCACTCGATCCGAGATTGATGATTTTCCCCTCTCCCGCCTCGAGCATGAAGCGGACTGCTGCGCGGCAGCAATAAAACGCGCCGCTCAGGTTCAGGTTGATGGTGTCGCGCCAAATCCGGTCCGTCGTCTCGAGAATCGGGCTGGGGAGGGAGGCCCCCGCGCTGTTGACGAGAACGTGCGGGCCGCCGATCTCCTTGTGGACTTGCGCGAAGAGGGCGTTCACCCGCGCCGAATCCGTGACGTCGCAGACGGCGGGTCTGGCCTGAACGCCGAATTTCTCGCATTCTCTGGCGACCTCCACCATCGGCTCCGGGCGTCGGCCGATGAGAACGACGTCCGCCCCCGCCTCCGCTAGGGCGAGGGCCATCGAGGCGCCGAGTCCCTGGCCGCCGCCCGTGACGCAGGCTTTCTTGCCGCTTAGATCCACGCCGGGCGAGGTCATTTCTTCTCCGTCCGAAGTTTTTGCGAAGCGCATCATGCCCCCTGCCGCACCCTCTCCTGCGCGGCGCGCGATGCGGCGGCTTGTCCCGGGCGTCTGCGGGTTCCGCGCGGAGGCGTTGCGCGGGCGGGGCGTCTCCGGCACATGGTATCACCTTTTGGGAGAATCCTTCTGCGCCTTTCGGAGTCGATGCCGCAAATCCGTCGGGGAGCTTTACCGCCGGACCTTCCTGGGGTACATAATGCGGGGTTCGGACTTCGTTCGCGAAAATTTTCGCTGCTCCCCCCCTTGGCGAGGCGCCAAAGGGGGGCGGCGGGCTCCGTGAGGATGCGATGGGTCTTGCGCAGGCGCCTGGGGCGATCAGCACCCAAAACATGGAGATGCTCGGCTACCACGATCTGGCGGATCGGCCCGCCTTCAAGACGGCCATCCAGGAGGTGGACGGGCGCTTTTATTTGTATCTCTCGCATTTCTGGGTGAGCGGCTGGAGCGTTCTGGACGTAACGGAACCGGAGGACCCGAAGCTCCTCCGGTTTATCGAAGGCCCCGACAACACCTGGACGCTGCAGGTGCAGGTGGCGGATGGCCTGCTCATCACCTCTTTGGAAAAAATTCCCCGGGGCTGGGGCCCAAGGCCCGACGACCCGCCGGAAGCCGAGGGCGTCTACATCTGGGATGTGGGGAAGGACCCCGCCGAGCCGGAGCTGCTCTCGCACTGGGAGACGGGAGCCGACGGGACGCACAGGAATTTTTACAACGGGGGCCGCTACGCCCATCTGTCCGCATACGCGCCGGGCTATGAGGGGAACATCTACCGCATTCTGGATATGGCCGACCCCCGCAACCCGAAGGAGGCGGGCCGTTTCTGGCTGCCCGAGCAGGAGGGAGGCGATGCCGGCGCCGCCGAGGGCGACTGGAGCGAGGGGATGCGCGTGTTCCAGCATGGACCCGCGCACGCGGAGAACGGGAGGGCGTATCTGCCGTATGCGCGCGGCGGGTTCGTCATCGCGGATATAGAGGACATTTCCAGCCCCAGGCTCATCAGCCGCTTCAACGTCTATCCGCCGCTGGGCAGCGCGATTGCCGTGCACACGGCGTATCCCTATCTCGAACGGGGATTCGCCATCATCAACAGCGAGGCGCTCAAGGAGAATTGCGACGAGCCGCTCAACTATACGGCCATCATCGACATCGAGGACGAAACCGCCCCCAGGCTCATGGCGCTCTTTCCGGTTCCCGAGCCGCCTCCCGGATATTCCCACAAAAGTTTTTGCGAGCGCGGCGGGCGATTCGGGCCGCACAACCAGCACCACGCCCAGGGGCTCGCGTGTCTGGAGCAAAGGGTGGACCGCGTGTATCTGACGTATTTTAACGCGGGCCTTCGCGTCTATGACGTTTCCGAGCCGATTCATCCCAGAGAGATTGCGCACTACATTCCGGCGGACCCGACGAGACGGCTCGGGATGTTGCCCAAGACGCTTGTCACCCAGAGCGAGGACGTCATCGTGGACAGGCGCGGGGTCATTTATGTGACGGACAAAAACCATGGCCTGCACATACTGCGCTGCACCGTTTAATTAGTTCAAAAAGGTCAAAGGTCAAAAAAGGAGAAAAATTCGATGCCTACGATTGTGGACCTCGCGCGGGAGATCTATCACCGCACGCCCGCATACCCGGGCCAGCCCCCCATCCTGTACGCCGAGTGGAAAAACCACGAGGAGGCTTTCCGGGACTCGGGCAACGTCTGGGGAAACGCCCTGAACTTCGTCACCATGCCCGAGCACGGCACCACGCACCTCGACGCCCCGCGTCATTTTCACAAAGACGCCACCCCGATGAACGAGTATCCGCTCGAGAACTGCATCGTTCGCGGCATCTGCGTCGACTTGCGGCACATCGAGCCCCGGGCGGAGATCAGCGCGAACGAGCTGGACGCGGCGGTGCGGCAAACGGGGCTCTCGATTCCCGAGGGCGGCACGATTCTGCTGTGCACGGGGCACCATGCCCGCACCTTCCCGACCAAGGCGTATGGGACGGACAATCCGGGGGTCAACGTGGAGGCCACCGAATGGCTCGCGGATCAGGGAATCGTCCATTTCGGCATCGACTCCATGCGCCCCGGGCCGGAGGGAGACGTCAATTCCCTGGTGCACAAGGCCTGCTGGGAGAGGGGGATTACCCACCTGGAAAGCCTGTGCAATCTGGAGGCGCTGCTGGGCAAGGGGGAGTTCCAGTTTATTTCCCTGCCCCTGAAGTTCCGTGAGGGGACGGGGAGTCCCGTTCGCGCCGTGGCCGTTCTGGACGATTAGGCCGCGCCCCTCCCCCCGGGGGGCCTTGCGGCCCCTCGGAGCGGGGGGACACAGCCTTTGCGGTACGCGATGAAAATGCTACGGTAGAGGAATCGCATGCCGGCGCTATCCGCCCCGAGGGAGCGGCTTTTCCAACCCCCGTAAAAAGCCTATGGCCAAGAAGCCTCCCCCCCCCCCACAAACCACGCTCCGAGTATGCCCGCGAACTGGGCCGCCGCATCGCGCGCGCGCGCGAGGGAAAAGGCATGAACCGCAATCAACTCGCGCGCGCCGCGGGCGTTACCTGGGCGAATCTTACTCGGTATGAGCGGGGAGAAAACGAACCGAGCGCAAGCAAGCTTCTGAGGGTGGCGGAAGTGCTCGGGGTGCCCGCCGACTGGCTGTTGGGGCGAACCGAGGCCCGGGAGATGCCGGGTGCCGGCCCTTTGAGCGTCGTCCTGAGCCGAAGCGATAACCTGCAGACGCTGGGCAAGGTGAATGATGCGGAATTTCGCGCCGTGCCCCTCGTGGCGGGCTCCATCGCGGCGGGTAGTGCCAGAATCGTGGACGAGGCAATCGAGGAATACGCGCTCATCCACGTTTCCCAGATCGCCGGGCGCGGGGATTTGGTCTCCGTCCGCGTGGACAGGGAAATGGGACAGAGCATGATTCCCTTGATACAGCCGGGCGCCGTGGTCGTCATCGATCGCCGCGACAAGCGGATCGTCCCGGACGGCATTTACGCGGTCCGCGACGAATCCGGCGGCTGCACGCTCAAGCGGTTGCAGTGGACGCCGCCTCGCCTGTGGCTGGTGCCGGAGAATCGCGAGGAGGCGGTCGCGCACATCGATCTGGATGCGGAGGATCCTTCCGACAGAATTGTGGGCCGCGTCGTCTGGGCCTATCAGCCGCTTGCCTGAAGGCTAGGAGTCCATCAACTCCCTGCATTTCTCCGTCAGTGCGGGAATGACCTTTTTGTAGTCCCCCACGATGCCGTAGCGCGCGCGCTGGAAGATGGGCGCTTCGGCGTCCGTGTTGATGGCCACGATGTTTTTGCTCGGCCCGGCGCCCACCATATGCTGCATGGCTCCGGAGATGCCGACGGCGATGTAGAGATTCGGGCTCACGATCTTGCCCGTCTGGCCCACCTGCATGGGCGTCGGCACCCAGCCGGCGTCCACGGCGGCGCGGCTCGCGCCCACGGCCGCCTTGAGCACCCTGGCGAGTTCCTGCAGATACGCAAAATTCTCCGGGCCGCCCAGTCCGCGGCCGCCGCTCACGACGATTTCCGCATCTTCCAGGCGGACGCCCTCGGCCTCCACTTTTCTGGCCTCCACGAAATGCATCCGAATCTCATCAGCCTCCACCGAAACGGCGATTTCGACGAACTCCCCCTCGCGGCCCTCCTGCACGTCCGCCTGCGGCAAGGCTTTCGGGCGCGTGGAGGCGATGGAGAGAGAGTCCGTTTTGGAGCGGACGTGGCTGATGGCGCTGCCCCCGTGAACCGGCCGGACGGCGGCGAGCTTGCCCTCCTCGAGCGCCAGATCCGTGCAGTCGTGCGCGTAGCTGGCGCCGTGCCGAAAGGCGAGCCTCGGCGCGACGTCCCGCCCCGTGGAGGTGTTGGCGACCAGAAAGATGGTCGGGCGCTCCTCGCGAACGGCCGCGTCGATGACCCGGAGATACGCCGCGTTCGTGTAGCCCTCCAGAACCTCCGATTCGGCCGCCAGCACCTTGTCGGCTCCCAGGGCGATGAGTCCTTTCGACAATTCCCGGGTACCGGAGCCGCCGAGGAGAAGCGCCACCAGGGCGCCCCCGCTTTCATCGGCGAGCTTTCGTCCGATTCCGCAAAGCTCGCTGCTCACGAGCGCCAGCTTCTCCCCCGCGCGCTCGGCCAGAATGAGAACGTTGTTCGACATGGCGTTGTTCTTTCTCCCCTCAATACCTAGATAATCTTGTCTTCGCGCAGGCGAAGCGCCAGGGCACCGGCCGCCTCTTCGAGTGATTCGCCCTCGATGAATTCGCAGTTTCCATCAAACACGGGCTGGTAGAGCCTGGTGACTTCAAAGGTGGCCGCCTCTTTTCCGACCAGGCTGCGGTCTATCCCGATATCCTCGGCGCCCCAGACGGGGATTTGCTTGCGCGACGCCATCAGTATGCCTCTGACGGAGGGCAGGCGGGGCGTGTTGATCTCGTTGCTGGCGGTGAGCAGGCACGCGGTTTCGACCTCCACCACCTCCAGGCCGTCTTCGAGGGCGCGTTCGCACCGCAGGCCCGCCTCCGTCCTCTCCACCTTTTGCAGCTGGGTCACGCTGGGCAGGTCGAGTGCCTCGGCGAGGGCGAGGGCGGTGGCCCCGTAGCTCCAGTCGCTGCTCAGCCTGCCGCAGAGAATGAGGTCGAAGCCATCCAGCTTCCGGATGGCGGCCGCCAGAATGCGCGCGACCCCGAAGGCGTCGGAGCCATCGAAAGCCTCGTCCTGGAGCAGGACGGCTTCGTCGCAGCCCATCGCCAGACATTTTTTCAGGCTGTCCCTGGCCTTCTCGTCGCCCATCGTCAGGACGGTGACCTTGCCGCCATGCGCCTCCTTGAGGTTGATGGCGGCCTCGACGGCGTTCTCGCAAAACCCGTTGATGACCGGCGAGACGTTCGCCGGCGGAATGACGTCCATCCTCTGTTCGTCGACCTTGAAGTCGCGGGGCGGAATGTCCGGGTCCTGTACCTGTTTGATGCAGACGATGATGTCCAAAAGGGCGATTCTCCCTGGTTCTGGCCGGCTCCAGCCGTCCTGTCGTCGTGGCCGCTTGAGATGCTGGGGTGCGCGCCGAATCCGCAACGGCCTCAAAATAATCAGGCGGCGCCGAGGCGTCAACCGGGGAATGCGATTTTCTGCCGATTTCGCGCGCATCCGGAAAACGCGGGCCTCGCTTTCGCGTTTGACATCGGAAAACCCCGGGCGATAAGATGAAATCGGCTGGAAAAACGCTTGGCGACAGACGGTTTTCCTTTCCCAATGAATTTCCCGTTTCGGACTATTCCCGTTTCTGACTACAAGGATTCCTGCGATGGCGGAGGCGACGGAAGCCCAGGTTCTGGAGGCTCTGAAAAACGTGAGAGACCCCGAGGTCGGAAAGGACCTCGTGAGCCTCAACATGATCAAGGACGTGCAGATTTGCGGGGGTGCGGTCGCCTTTACGCTGGAGCTGACCACTCCCGCCCATCCCCGAAAAGAGGAGTTCGAGCAGGAGTGCAAGCTGGCTGTCGGTGCCCTGTCGAACGTGGATGCGGTGAACGTCAGGGTGACGAGCCGCGTCTCCGCCAGGCCCTCCATGGCGGGCAAGATGGACGTCGAGGGGGTCAAGAACATCGTGGCCGTGGCCAGCGGAAAGGGCGGGGTGGGCAAATCGACCGTGGCGGCCAACATCGCGCTTTCCCTGAGGGGGGAAGGCGCGAAGGTGGGGGTGCTGGACGCCGACATTTACGGGCCGAGCCAGCCCCTGATGCTGGGCATCCCCAAGGCGCAGCCCATGGCGGTTGGCGAGAACAAGATACGCCCCCTGGAGGCGCACGGCATCAAGGTCATGTCGATGGGGTTTCTGGTCGATGAGGACAGTCCCGTCATCTGGCGCGGCCCCATGGTCATGCGGGCACTCGTGCAGTTCCTGAGCGAGACGATCTGGGGAGAGCTCGACTACCTCATTCTGGATTTGCCGCCCGGCACCGGCGACGCGCAGCTGACCATCGTGCAGCAGGTTTCCCTGGCGGGCGCCGTCATCGTGAGCACGCCCCAGGACATCGCCTTGCTCGATGCGCGCAAGGGACTTC
>CBDBZY010000028.1:0-1456 GCA_965213685.1 bacterium | reverse complement strand
GTTGGGTGCCGGTTCCGTCGTCGAAGCGACCGCGAAAGGCGGCGCGTGTGGGGGGAGGGAGGGTGACGTCAGCGGTTACGCACGCGGTCAGCAGGCGAGCGGCGTCCGGTCCGGAGAGACGCAGCACCCCGCGTCGGCCGGGGCCGGGGGGAGAGCTCACGGCGACGATGGTCGTGGGCATGGGTGAGGAGTGTAGCGGTTGGCTTCCTCGGGACTTCGGTTCGCCTGTTTGGCGCTTCGCGCCAAAGGCGGTTTGGAGCTGACGCGTGTCCGACGGCTTCCTCACTCGGGTACCGCCACCACCGAGGAGATGCCCTCCCGGCGCGCGAGCGCGCCTACCGGGCATGCGATTGCCAAGGAAGAGCCAATAGCCGCCTCGCCTTCGGCTCGGCTTCCGGGGCATACGGGTTCCGGTCCCGCTTCGCGGGCCCGTCACTCGTCACCCCTCACGGCTCAAGCAGGAGCTTTCGCCGGGCTCGCGCAGTACGCGCTCGCGGCGCGCCGCACGATGGTGCCCCGGCAGTTGTAGAGGGCACGGAGTAGGTCTGGCGTCGCGCCTGGTCAACCCCTCCACCCTCCACGGCCCTGCCTGCCCGTGGGCCCGGTTGCACGGATAGGGCCGCAACCGGGCTCCAAGTCCCCGAACCGTCGATCACGCAGCTCGAGCAGGCAGACCGTTCATCTCGGAGGGGTTCGAAGGCGCGCCGTCGCACCACTCCGTACCCGGGGCGGCTAACGGGGCTTCTATCGTGCGGCGCGCCGCGAGCGCGAATGCGCGAGCCCGGCGAAAGCTCCTGCTTGAGCCGTGAGGGGTGACGAGTGACGGGCCCGCGAAGCGGGACCGGAACCCGTATGCCCCGAAAGCCGAGCCGAAGGCGAGGCGGCTATTCGGCTCTTCCTTCGAATCGCTTGTCCGGGAGGCGCGTTGCGCGCCGGGAGGACATCTCCTCGGTGGTGGCGGTATCCGAGTGAGGATAGCGAGATGAGGCACGCGGGAGCTCGAGACCGCCTTTGGCGCGAAGCGCCAAACAGGCGAACCGAACTTCGAAGGAGGGGAGACGAGAAAGGAAGGAAGCCCTACAGCCTCTTCTTCCCCTTCTTCTTCTCCCCGCCCCCACTCTTGCGCGGTTGACCCTTCTGCAACCGCTCCATCTCCGCGCGGTGCTTCTCCGCCAAATTCTCCATCATCCCGCTGAACGGCCCACACCCCGACTTCTTTTTCTTCTCGGGCTCCGTGTCGTCGATGGGCCAGATCTTCTTGATCACCCTCTGCTCGACGATCCCCAAGGCCGATTGCGTGACCATGTAGACCGACAACCCCGCCGCGTAGTTGTAGAGGAACACGCCCATCACCACGGGCATGAACATCATCATCTTCTGCATCCGCGCCGCCTGCTCGTCGGCGGGCTTCGGCATGCCCTGCTGCTGGATCACCCACAGCACCACCATCAGGATC
>CBDBZY010000027.1:0-6447 GCA_965213685.1 bacterium | reverse complement strand
AGCAGCCTGTGGGTTGGCGGCGTCATCTTTTCGATGGGCAGGCCGTGCGTGCAGGCACCGGCGCAACTTTGGTGCGCGCACGTGAGACAGGCGGACGCGCCCGCGCCCAGGAGGGCGTACTCCGCCCTGGCGAGCCGCATGTCCCGATAGTCTTTCGCATACATGCGGGTGCGGAGCACGTCCGCTATCGGAACTTGCTCCGGGCAGGCGCCCTCGCAGTCGTTGCACGCATGGCGGCAGTAGGACGCGCCGTTGAGCCGCGCGTATTTGCGGAGAATCGGGAGTTCGCGCCGCGAGATTTTCGTCCAGCCCGAGGCGCCCAGGAATTCCGTGATCCGGTCTTTGCTCGTCATCGAGATGATGAGGGAGTCCACGTCCGGGTTCGACAGCACCCAGCGGAAGGCCGCCTGCGAATACGTGGCGCCCCCGCGCTCGTAGGGGCGCATGTCGTTGAGTCGCGCGCCCATGAGGGTTTTCATGGCGATGACGCCGATGCCTCTGGCCTTCGCCCTCCGGATGGCCTGGGGCAGTTTGGGGAATCTGGCGATGAAGTCGAAGCCGCGGGTGAACCTCTGGTAGAAGGCCGGGTCCTGCCCAAAGTTATACGCCACCAGGAGGACGTCCACCGCCCGGCCGTCGATGCAGTAATCCAGGCATTCGATCAGGTTCCCCGCGTGTCCCGACATGCCGGAATAGCGGATTTTCCCCTGTTGTTTCGCGAGTGCGGCGAACGCATGCCACTCCGGGTTTTTCATCCGCGCCACGTCGTTGACGGCGTGGTTGAAATAGACATCCACGTAGTCGGTTCGCAGCCTCCGCAGGCTCGCCTCGAGGGAGCGCATCATCGACTCCTTGCGCGCCTGCGGCCACGTATGCGTCTTGGAGGTGAGATAGACCTTGTGGCGTTCGCCTCGGAGCGCGTTGCCGATGGTGGTCTCCGACTCGCCGCCGGTGTAGCTCTCGGCGGTGTCGAAATAGTTGACCCCCAGGTCGAGGGCGTGGCGCACGAGTTCCTCCTCGCCGGAGCCCAGGCGGCTTGCGCCGAACGAGATGTCGGACATCCGGATGTCGGTTTCTCCCAGGGTGACGTAGCGGCGCACCCGGTTTTGCGCGGCTGCCGCGTCCGGGACGGCGCGCGCGAGGGGGAGAAGCCCCGCCCCCAGGCCGGCGAATGCGCTCTTTCGCAAAAAATCACGTCTTGCCAGAGACCGGGAGTTCTCGGGAGCTGGTGTCATCGGAATTCTCCTTACAGGCCTTCAGGAAGGTCGCGCGGCTCCCGCATCCCATCGCATTTTTCCCTGCCCGTCAAGGCCCTGCCGTTTGCGCCCTCGCCGTCATTGCCGCGCGGGTGCGGCTCCGGGTGCGGACGATGGGACGCGCGCCGCCGCTAGGCGTCGATCACCCGGAAGCGCCTGTCCTGCGGGATGAGCTTCTCCCAGCCGTTTTCCTTCACGATCACCGAGTATTCAATCTGGTAGCCCCCGTAGCCGAACGTGCCCACGGGTGCCTCGACGTTGATCACCGAATCGACGGGCAGGGGTATCTCGGAGGTGGGCGGCAGGAACGGCTGGTCGTGTCCGGATTCGTCTCCCAGGATGAAGGGGAACTCCCGCGCCTCCAGTCCCACCGTGTGGCCGGCGAACGGGGCGTCGAACGCGGGGAAGCGGGACTGCACCCCCCGGAGGAGGGCGCGGTATATCTGGCTGCCCGTACAGCCGGCGCGTATCACGTCCAGGCACTCGTGAAACCCCTCCTCGATCCCCTTCCACTCGCGCTGCGTCCGCGCGCTCGGCTCGCCGATCGAGCCGCAGCTTCCCGTGTCGGCGTTGTAGTTTTGGTAGAAGAGCCCGGCGTCGAACATGAAGTGGTCGCCTTTTTGCAGCCTTCTCTCCGTGGGCGGAAAGATGAAGACGCTCCTCGGCCCGCTGTTGAAGTGGAACCAGTGCCACATGCCGCCGGGCCGGGCCACCGCCTCGCGCCAGACCTCCGCCGCCTCGCGCTCGCTGACGCCCTCCCGCAGGAAGTCGAAAACCTGCGCGATGGCGTCTTCGTTCACCTGGGCCGCCTGGCGCAGGCGGTCGAGCTCCTCCGCCGTCTTGACGAGCCTGGTCATCAGGAACAGGCCCGAGCCCGGGATGAATTCGCAGCGGGGCAGCTTCTCTTTCAGGACGGCGAAGAGCCCCTCCGGGCAGCCCTCCTCGTCGAGGGCGACTCTCCCGGACGTAACTCCCCGCGCCTCGAGGGCCGCGAGGAGGCCGTCGAGAAGCGTCGGGTGCCTGGCGCCGCTTTCGTGGAGCGCCCGGTAGCGCTCCATCTCCTCGTCGGCGGGAGCGTACCCCTCCGGCTCGATGTGATAGGCCTGCCCTCCCCAGACGTAGACGTTCTCCGCGTGTCCGCCATAGGCGGCGTAGTAGGTGTTGTCCGCGCGGTTCATGATGAGGTCGGCGCCGGCGTCCGGGTCGTTGGTGAGCAGAGAATAACTTTTCCGCGCCCGGTAGACCCGCTGTGCCCAGCCGACGTGTCCCGTCAGGTAGGTGACGTTCTCCAGCGTGGTGCCGATCATGGCCGCCACGTCGTGCTCGCGCATCAGTTCCAGTGCGCGTTCCCTGTTGTAGAGCATGCCTGTTACTCCCCTGGAAAAATTCCGGCCCCCGCGAAGAGACCCGTCGGAAAATGTCGCGGGGAAACATGTATCACAGTCGCACCCGCCCGGGCGAGGCCGTGCGCCTTGACTGGAAGGCCTTGACTAGAAGGGGGCGAAAGCGCAAGGTTTGGTTTATTTGGGGCGGACAGCAGCCCCGCGCAACCGCGGGCGCCGCCGTTTGGGAGAGGCGCCGTCTGGAGGGAGGGTGTCGAGCGTGGAACTGGATCGCCCGAGTGCCGAGGCGCTCTTGTTCGAGTGGACGGAAAGCCCCGGTCTGCGGGCGCACGCCCGGGCGGTGGAGGCCGCCCTGCGCGCCTACGCCAGAAAATTCGGCGAGGACGAGGAGCTGTGGGGCGTCACCGGCCTGCTGCATGACATGGATTACGAAAAGCATCCCGCACCCGAGGAGCATCCGGAAACCGGCTGCGCCGTCCTGCGCGAGAAGGGCTATCCCGAGGAGATGATACAGGCCATCCTGGGGCACGCGCAGTATCTGGGGGTGCCTCGGGAGACCCGCCTCGCCCGGGCGCTCTTCGCGGTGGATGAACTGGTGGGGCTCATCACCGCCGTGGCGCTGGTGAATCCGGCGAAAGACGTTCGCAAGGTCAAGGAGCGGAGCGTCCGGAAAAAATGGAGGGACAAGGCTTTCGCCCGGGGCGTCAACCGCGAGGACGTGGAGACGGGCGCCGCCGAGCTGGGGGTGCCTCTGGAGGAGCATATCGCCTTCACGCTGGAAGCCATGCGGGGCGTTGCCGCCGATTTGGGACTCGACGGGTCGCTTGCGCGCTGATGTGCTTGATTTTTTTTGAAAAACAACCCGTTTCGCATTGACGCCCTCGATGGATTTTCGCATAATCCGCAGTCGCTTGGTTTATTGGTTTCATGACCGAACGCCTCTTGGATTCGCTGTGATGGCCACGCCCCGAAAAGATGCGCGCAAGGTCCGGTGCCTCACGATGAAAAAAGCCCTCCACACGTTTTCAAACCTCAAATCAATCCAACTGGGAGACATCCAAGACGATGCCTGAGTCTTCAGGGAAGAACGGAGCGGAAAAGCAGCTCGTGGAACTCGAGACGGTAGCGATTCGGTTTGCCGGCGACTCTGGCGACGGGATGCAGCTCACGGGAGACAGGTTCACCAACGCGGCCGCCATCGCCGGGAATGATTTGAGCACGTTTCCGGATTTTCCGGCCGAGATTCGCGCGCCGATAGGAACCCTGGCCGGCGTGAGCGGATTTCAGATTAACTTCTCCAGCAAGGACATCCACACGCCGGGCGACGCCGTGGACGTTCTGGTGGCGATGAACCCCGCCGCGCTCAAGACGAGCATCGTCGACTTGAAGAGCGGCGGCATCATCATCGCCAACGTCGATAACTTCGGCCGGAAGAACCTGGCCAAGGCGGGGTATGCGTCCAACCCCCTGGAGGATGAGGAGTTCAAGAGCAACTACCAGGTCCACGAGGTGAAGATCACCTCGATGACGCGCCGGGCACTCGAGGACATGGAGCTGCAGTCCAACCTGGCGGATCGGTGCAAGAACTTCTTCGCCCTGGGCCTGATGTACTGGATGTACTCCCGCCCCCTCGAGCCCACGAAGCAGTGGATCGAGGAGAAATTCGGAAAGCGGCCCGAGTTCGTGCAGGCCAACACGCGCGCCCTCGAGGCGGGCTACTTCTTCGGCGAGAACACCGAGGTGTTCAGCAGCAACTACATCGTGCGCGAGGCGACCTATCCGCCGGGCAGATACAGGAACATATCGGGCAACGTGGCCCTGGCGTACGGCTTCATCGCGGCGGCGAAGAAGATGGGGATCCATCTTTTCTGGGGCGCCTATCCGATCACGCCCGCCAGCGACGTCCTCCACGAGCTGTCCCGGCACAAGAACTTCGGCGTCCAGACGTTCCAGGCCGAGGATGAAATCGCGGCGGTCTCCTCCGCCCTCGGCGCCGCCTTTGCCGGTTCGCTCGGGGTGACCTGCTCGAGCGGCCCGGGGATCGCCCTGAAGGCGGAGGCGATGGGACTGGGCGTGATGACGGAGCTTCCCATGGTCATCGCCAACATCCAGCGGGGCGGCCCCAGCACGGGGCTTCCGACGAAGACCGAACAGGCCGACCTCCTGCAGGTGATGTTTGGCCGCAACAGCGAGAGTCCGATGCCGGTCGTGGCGGCGGCCACGCCGGGGGATTGCTTCTGGACGGCGATCGAGGCCTGCCGCCTGGCGGTGAAATACATGACGCCCGTGGTGCTCCTGAGCGACGGCTACCTCGCCAACGGCTCCGAGCCCTGGCTTCTGCCCAAGGCGGCGGACATTCCCGAGATGCCGGTATCCTTCCGGACGGATCCGGAGGGGTTCCTGCCCTATCTGCGGGACCCGGAGACGCTGGCGCGCCCGTGGGCGATTCCGGGAACTCCGGGGCTGGAGCACAGGATCGGCGGAATCGAGAAGGAGGACGGAACCGGCAACGTCAACTATGAGCCGGAGAACCACGAGTTCATGGTGCGCACGCGCGAGGCCAAGATAGCGGGCATCGCGAGGGACATTCCGCCCGTCGAGGTGATGGGCGAGGAGAGCGGCAAGGTGCTCGTCATCGGCTGGGGCGGAACCTTCGGCGCCATCACGGCGGCGGTGGAGGCACTACAGGCCCGCGGCGCCTCCGTCTCCCAGGCGCACCTCCGGCACCTGAACCCCTTCCCGCCCAACCTCCGGGACGTGATGGGCAATTTCGAGAAAATCCTCGTCCCCGAACTGAATCTGGGACAGCTCTCCAAGATGCTTCGCTATCAATTCCTTGTCGATACGATCAGCTGCAACAAGATACAGGGCAAGCCCTTCAAGGTCGGCGAACTCATGACAAAGATTGAGGAGTTACTCTAAATGGCTACGACGGCAACCCAGAATGGCGGTGGACTGGGCCTCACCCGCAAGGATTTTCAGTCCGACCAGGTCGTGCGGTGGTGCCCTGGTTGCGGGGACTACGCAATTCTCGCCCAGATGCAAAAGGTGTTGCCGGGGATTGGGATTCCGCGCGAGAAATTCGTTTTCATCTCCGGCATCGGCTGCGCGGCGCGCTTTCCGTATTACATGGACACGTTCGGGTTTCACACCATTCACGGCCGCGCGCCGGCTTTCGCCACGGGCGTGAAGGTGAGCAACCCGGACCTGTCCGTCTGGGTCATCAGCGGGGACGGCGACGCGCTCAGCATTGGCGGAAATCACCTGATTCACGCCATGCGCCGGAACGTGGGCGTGAAGATCATCCTCTTCAACAACCGCGTCTACGGATTGACGAAGGGACAGTATTCGCCCACCTCGCTTCTGGGTTCGCGGACAAAATCCACGCCCATCGGGTCGGTCGATTATCCGCTCCATCCGCTGACGCTCGCCCTGGGCGCGGAATGCAGCTTCGTCGCCCGCTCCTCGGACAGGGATCAGAAGCATATGGCCGCCATGTTCCAGGAGATGGCGCGCCACGAGGGAACGTCCATACTCGAGGTGCTGCAAAACTGCATCGTGTTCAATGACGGCGCGTGGCACAAATACACCGAAAAGGGGTTAAAAGAGCAAAACGTGCTCTACCTCGAAGACGGCCAGCCCCTCGTCTATGGCCCGCAGGATGACCGCAAGGGGATCTCCCTGAAAGATTACCGGGTCGGCTTCGTGGCGGCGGACTCTCCGGACGTCGCCGTCCATCGCGTGGCGGACGAGACGGGCGCCTACGCCCACATCTTGAGCCGAATCGAGCTGCAGGGCGGGCCCGTGCCTCTCGGGGTTCTGCGGAAGGTGGAGCGTCCGCCCTTCGA
>CBDBZY010000026.1:0-45156 GCA_965213685.1 bacterium | reverse complement strand
CGAGCGGGACGCTCTCGCCTCCATGACTTCCGCCTCCACGGCCAGGGTGTCTCCGGGGCGCACGGGCTTCATCCAGCGGACAGAATCCATCCCGGGCGAGCCCATGCCCGTCGTGCCGATGACTCCCGTATCGAGGAACAGCCGAAACGACGTCACTATCGTATGAAATCCGCTGGCGATAATGCCGCCATACGGGGATTCCGCCGCCGCCTTCTCGTCCACGTGGAACGGCTGCGGGTCATACAACCTGGCGAATTCCACGATTTCCTTCGCTGAGAGCGTCTTCTCTTTCGTCCGAAACTTCTCGCCCACCCGGAAATCCTCAAAATACTTTTCTCTCATCAAAACCGCCCGTCACATTTCATGTCATGTCATTCCCCGGCTCCGGGATATTTTTTCTCCGCCTCCTCGGCCCCTTCCGCCCTGTTGTAATCCGCATCCAGATCCCCCGTTCCGGCGGGGAATTTCACGGTGAAAAAAGTGGCCTCGCCGTCCACCGCCCGGCTTCTGTGGTTCGTATGCCTGGGGATATGAATCAAATCGCCGCACTCGACGATTTTGTCCTCCTCCCCCAGTATGTAGTGCAGCCTGCCGCTCAGAATCAGCGTGAACTGCTCCTCGTTCGGGTGCATGTGCAAGGGCGGGCCCTCCCCCTCCGGCTTCGTGACGACGCCCACCTTCATGAATTCGCCCGCGACGCTTTTCGCCCGGACGTTGGGATTCGTCCTGCTGGTGCTCTCCTTCATTCCTTCGATTTCATAAAAGGGCATTCGGGCTCCCCTCTCCGTTTATGGGAACTGTCTGTTATCGTTCCTCGTATTCATGGATATCCAGGGGCAGGGAAACGGGCGCTTTCCGGTTCGCCGAAACGTCCATCGCCATCGTGAGCAGCAGGTTTCGGTGTCCGTCCCGCACCGTGGCGTGCGGCGTATCGAGCCCCGTGTGCACGCGCCCGAACCAGGCGTTGGTCTCCTCCCGCATCGGCCCCCAGAGCTGCTCGAAGGCGATGTCTCCGGGCGGATAACTCGTCAGAAAATCCACGTTCCGCTTCACTTCGGGCGTATAGCCCGCAGGCTGCGCATTCTCGCTGGCCAGCACCAAGTCCCGGTGCGTGTCGTCGATGGTCAGAACGCCCTCGGTGCCCACAATGCCGATTTCCAGGCTATAGACGGAGCCGGGCCACACCGTCGGCAACGCCCAGGAGATGCTCATGCTCCATATCGTGCCGTCCTCGAAGGTGAAGATGCCCAGGGTGGCGTCTTTCGTGCCATAGGATGCGCCGAGAGCCTTGTCCATGGAGCGCGCATATACCTCCACCGGCGTTTTCCCCTCCATCAGCCACATGCAGATGTCGAGGCTGTGCGTCCCCGAGACGACCATCGGCGTGAGTATGCCGCGGTATTCCGTTTTCTCCACCGTGGCGATGGGCACCAGGCGATTCATGAAAGCGCGCGTGACGACCGTGGTCACGTCCCCGAGCTGGCCCGTGCGAATCTTCTCTTTCGCCACCAGGAACCGCCGCCGGAAGCGCTGCGTGTAGCCGACGACCGCGTCCAGCCCGGCGCCCTCGATAGCCTGGAGAACGCGGGCGGAATCCGCCGCATTCGTGGCCAGGGGCTTCTCGATGAACAGGGAATGGCCACCATCCACGGAAGCCAGGATGGGGCCTACGTGCTCGTTTTCCTCCGTCGCGATGATCGAGGCGTTCACCTCCGGTCGGGCGAGAAGCTCCTTGTAGTCCGTGGTGAAAAAATCGGCGTTCGTCTCCTCCGCGAGTTTCCTCCCCAGCTTCTCGTCAATGTCGCACAGGCCCAGCCATTCGACGCCCGGGTAGTCGCGGGCGAATTCCGCCCGGATTCTCCCGATCTTCCCGCAGCCGACGACGGCCAGGCCAATGGGCACTCCGCCTCCGTTCTCCGTACGCATTCCTCGCTCCTCGCCGCGGACGTGCGGATTTTCACGCAGCCCGCCTGGATGTGATTTTCCGGTTCGGCGGGAGAGCATGCGCGGCCGCGCACAATCGCCGCCCGCCCCCAACTAGTCTTTCAGCTCCACGCGAATCGCCTCGAGGGGCTTGTCTCCGTGGTTCTCCACTGCGTGCATCCCCTCTCTTCCCAACCAGAAGGGGACGCCCTCCGCGCGGCCGCGCCCGGTGGCGCAAACCTCCCCCCGCTCGTTGTAGTAGGTGATTTCCGGGAGGCTCGTGATGGTGAACACGCTCTCCCATTTGTGCGTATGCTGGTTTTCCAGCTCGCCGGGCTGGATCGTCACCCGCAACACGCGAACCCGCTCGTTCTCAAAAACGATTTCGTGATTCTCGGGCGCCGCGATTACGCCGTCCAGCTCCTCGGGCGTTCCCGGAATATACTTTGGCCGCTCCGCCCACGCATTTTGACTCACCCCTTCTCCCTCCCGTGAAAATACGGATATGTCCGACTATGCAAACAATGACTTCGGCAGCATGGCGTGTACCCCTTTCACGCCGTTGACGATTTGCGTGACCCGCAAGTCCACGGCGAGGCTGCACAGCGTGTAGGCGTCGTCCCTGCCCATGCCGCGCGACTCTCCGAGAAAATCTATCGTTTCGCGGAGCGCCATCTTGGCCGCGTTGTCCAGGATGGGGTCGAACCCCATGAGGATGTGATGCGTAGGCGTCTCCGCCCTTGGATTCCGCAGGCGCAAATCCTTTCGGACGATGATCTCCAGCCTGCCGGAGAGACCCGTCTCAATGGCCGTCAAGCAGGCCTCCCCGTCCCCCTGGCAGCCATGTCCGTCGCCCACGGAAAACAGCGCGCCCTCGTTGAAAACCGGAAAATAGGCGACCGCGCCCGAGACGAGCTCCTTGTTGTCCAGGTTTCCTCCCCAGGCGCCCGGGGGGTAGCTCCCCACGCGGCCCATGGAGGGCGGGGGCGCCACCCCGAAGTTCCCGAAATACGGGCGCAGAGGCACCCGGACGCCCGCTCCCCAATCCCCCGTCTGCGCCTCCAGGTCCAGATTCACGATGACGGCGCGCGTGTACGGAAAATCCTCCGGCAAGCCCCCCAGCATCGGACGGATGGCGTTATACCCCCAGTCGTAGCGCGTCCTGACCTCGTGGATGCGAACCTCCAGGACGTCCCCGGGCCGGGCGTCCTCCACGGCGACGGGCCCCGTCATGATGTGGGGGCCTGGGCCCTGGGGGACGCGCGAGATGATGTCCCGCAAATTCCGCGACGCGCGGTCCCCGAGCTCCGCCAGATACTCCTCCCTGCCCGATTCGGTGTGGACCTCCAGCGTGTCGCCCGAGCGCACCCGCATCACGGGCTCCAGGGAGGCGTCATAGTAGCCCCAATGAACGGTATCGGGATTCGCAATCAGTTCATGCGTCGCCATCAAAGCGCTCCTTCATCCGGCAGAATGTCTTTGGGAAGCATGGCGTGCACCCCTTTCACGCCGTTGACGATTTGCGTGACCCGCAAGTCCACGGCGAGGCTGCACAGCGTGTAGGCGTCGTCCCTGCCCATGCCGCGCGACTCCCCGAGAAAATCTATCGTTTCGCGGAGCGCCATCTTGGCCGCGTTGTCCAGGATCGGGTCGAACCCCATGAGGATGTGATGCGTGGGCGTCTCCGCCCGCGGCGTTTTCAGGCGCAAGTCCTTTCGGACAACGAGCATGATTCTTCCCGACATCCCGCACTCGAGAGCCGACAGGCAGCTTTCCCCGTCCCCCTGGCACCCGTGCCCGTCGCCGATGGCGAACAAGGCGCCGTCGTGGAATACGGGGAGATAGGTGCTGGTGCCGGCGATGAGCTCCTTGTTGTCGAGGTTTCCTCCCCAAACCCCCGGCGGCGTGGAGGGAACGCGGCCAAGCGCACCGGGCGGGGCCACGCCAAAGTTTCCGAAAAAGGGGCGAAGCGGCACCCGCACGCCCGCCCCCCAGTCGCCCGCGTTCGCCTCCTCGTCTATCTCCACGATCACGGTTCCGGAATACGGAAAATCCTCGGGCAAGCCGCCCGCCAGCGGGCGAATAACGTTGAAGCCCCAATCGTAGCGGGGCCGAACATCCAGGAACCTGACCTCCAGGACGTCCCCCGCCAGTGCGCCCTCCACCGCGATGGGCCCCGTGAGAATGTGGCCGCCCAGGTCCCTGCTCCCGCGCGCGACGATAGCCCGCAGGTTTTCAGACGCCCTTTCCCGAATCGGGGATTCCAGGGTTCTGACTCCCGGCTCGGTGTGAATCTCGAGCACGTCGCCCGAAGCCACGGCGCGCGCCGGAGGCAGGCGGGCGTCGTAATGCCCCCACTGGACGTTGTCGGGGGTTTGGGTGATCACGTGCTCGGCCAATGACGCCCCTTCCGGAAGCCCAGACTCATGCAAACAGGGATTTGGGCAGCATGGCGTGAACGCCCTTGGTGCCGTTCACGATTTGCGTGACCCGCAGGTCCACCGCCAGGCTGCACAGCCTGTAGGCGTCGTCGCGGCCCATGCCGCGCAGCTCCCCGAGGAATCGAATCGTCTCCCGCAGCGCCATCTTCGCCGCATTGTCGAGAATCGGGTCGAAGCCCATCAGGATATAGTGGGATTCCGTCTCCGCGCGCGGCGTCTGGAGGCGCATGCCCTTGCGAACGCGCATCTCGAACGTGCCGATGAGTCCCATCTCTATCCCGTTGATGTTCGCCTCGCCATCCCCCTGGCAGCCGTGCCCGTCCCCCACGGAGAACAGAGCACCTTCGTTGAAAACGGGCAGGTAGACCGTCGCGCCGGCGGCGAATTCCTTGCAATCCGTGTTTCCTCCCCAAACCCCCGGCGGAAAGGTGGGCACGCGGCCCAGCCCCGGTGCCGGAGCCACGCCAAAGTTTCCGAAAAAAGGCGCGAGCGGCACCTGTACGCCCGCCCCCCAGTCGCCGGTGTTCGTCTCCTCGTCTATCTCCACGAGCACGGTTCTGGAATACGGGAAATCCTCCGGCAAGCCGCCCACCAGGGGTCGGAACCCGTTGTAGCCCCAGTCATATCGGGGCTGGACGTCGCGCACCTTCACCTCCAGCGCATCGCCGGGCTCGGCTCCCTCCACCGCCACCGGCCCCGTCATGATGTGGGGACCCGGGCTTGGCGTCATCGTCTCGAGTATTCTCTTCAGATTTCCCGAAAGCCGCTCCGGATGCGTTTTCAAAAAATCCTTCCGGCCCGACTCGGTCCGCACGACGAGGGTATCGCCGGAGGCGATGGTCATGACAGGGGGGAGGGCCGCGTCGTAAAAGCCCCAGTGGCAGGTATCCGCAGTGGTATCGAGTGCGTGCGTGGCCAAAAACAGCCCTCCCCTGAATGATGGCGACCCACAGAATATACGAGACGGACGCGCCCCCGAGGGATTCCGGCAACCTCCGCGAGAGGCCAAAAAACGCGGCGGTGCGCCCCGAGTGCGGTATCGACTCTACCACCCGGTGCCCGGCAGATCAAAAATCCATCTGTCGGGCGCATTCACGCGAGCGCCGCATCCACGAGGGCGGGCAAAACGTCGCCCGTTCTTCCGCGAATCCGTATATCCGCCCTGGCGTCGAAACGGGTGGGGCCTTCGTTGACGATGACGAGGCGCGCACCCGCCCTTCGGGCACGCTCGGGCAGGCCGCCCGCCGGCCTCACCGCCAACGACGATCCGGCGACGAGAAAAAACCTCCGCCTCCCGGGACGCCGCGACGACGCGAGACAATTTTTCCGCCGACAACCCCTCTCCAAAGAAAACCGCGTCCGGCTTCAGCAGGCATCCGCAACCCCGGCACCTGGGAATGGCCTCCCCGCCCCGAACCCGCGCGTGCACCTCGTGGCGGGGGAGCCTGGCGCCGCACCCCACGCAGACGCATCGATGACTCGTCCCGTGCAGCTCCACGAGCCTGGCCGGGTCATGCCCCGCTTTCTGGTGAAGCCCGTCCGTATTCTGCGTCACGAGCAGCGTCAGGCGATCATGCAGCGACAATCTCGCCAAGGCGACATGCCCATCGGAAGGGGGGGCGTTTTGAACCAGTTGGTATCCTTCCTGGGCCACTTCCCAGTAACGCTTTTGAATCTCCGCCGAGGCCAGCCACCTGCGAATGTCGAAATCCCCGGGGTCGAACCGATCCCAGATTCCGCCTTTGGACCGAAAATCGGGAATGCCGCTTTCCGTGCTGATTCCGGCACCGGTCAGGCACACCGTCGAGCGGGATTCCGAAACCCAGGCCGCCGCTCTTTCGATGAGTTCTCTCGGGGGGTCGCGCAACGGTTCTCGTCCAGATGGGGATGGATGATGGCCATGCCGGCGCCCGGGCGTGAAATGCGGCCGACGATTGATGTATGTTACGCAAGAGCCGGGGCCATGCAAGCCGGAACCGATGGAGCGTGGAGACATGCGAAATTTCTCTGACCCGAAAAAGCGCGCGCTCCCGTCATGCGCACTCCTCGCCACGCTCCTCGTCGGGACGGGCTTGTCCGGCTGTGCTGCATACCTTCCCAAGGCGAAGGCGGATTCGGTGAAAATTCTCCAGGACGCCATTCACGCCGAGTTCGCCAGGCTGACCCGCGAGTTCGACCGCCTCGACCAGAAAGGGGACCTGGAGCTTTGCGCACCCGTGCGCTTCGGAATCGCGCGGTTCGCCGTGTATCAGACGGTGGAGGAGAAGAGGACCGCCAGCATGGCGCAACTGGCCCGCTTCGTGAGGCGCGCGCGCGCGTCCATCCGGCACGCACAGGAGAGGATGCGCAAAAAACAATGCGTCGACAACGATGGCGACGGCCTCACCGACATCGAAGAGCACCGGAAATACCACACGAAACCCGATGACGCCGACACCGACGGGGACAACGTTTCCGACAGCCTGGAGATCCGCCGCTACCGCACGGACCCCCTGCGGGCGGATTCCGACGGGGACCTCCTGAGCGACGGGGAGGAAATATCGCGCAAGTTGAACCCCCTCCTCGCCGATAGCGACGGGGATGGATTCATCGATGGCATAGAGGTCGCCCATGACGCCGACGCGCGCGACGCATGCTCCCGGCCCCTGGACGCGCAGCGTCTCCAAGGCTCCTGGCGCGAGTGCCAACGGAAACGGGCGCGCGCCAACAACCGCCACCGGGTCCGGACGCCCCGAACGCAAATCCGGCCGCCGGCCCCGAAAGCAAAACAGGCGCGCGGCCATGGAGGGCGCCGCAAGGCCCAAAAACCGAAAACGCGGCCACGACCCGCCGAATCGCCGGCCAAACCGGCCCAAAAAAACACCGGAAGGGTGGACCCCGCCAAGAAAAAGCCCGGAGTCGCGCGCCAGCGCAGGAGTCCACCCGCCCGCCCCGAAACCCGGGAACATCGGGCAAAAGCGGCCGCTCCCCCACGCCGGGCGCCGCCGGGGGAGTCCACCCGCAACGAGGATGCGGGCATCGTCCGGCGGAGTCCGCCGAATCAGTCCCCGGTGAAAAAGACAGCCGACGCGCAGGAACGCGCAAAGGCGAATTCTCCGCCATCGCCGGCCCCCGCCTCTCCCGTATCCTCTGCGCGGCAAAACCCCGGAAACCCCGAACGAGCGGGAAAACCGGGCGGTGCGGTACCTCCCCCGGCCGACCCGCCTGTGCCTGCGGGGAAGAAAAGGCACGGGGAGCATGAGCGGCGCGCCTTCCCGTCCCTGATTTTTTTGAGAGTGTGGTAGAGTCGTCCATGATGTTCGCGCATTCTCACCGCCTCCCGAAGCGGGCGCGGGCATTCGATGGCGGTATTTCTGTCTGAAGCGCCAAAAATCATCGCAGGGCGATGGAAATGAAGGAAATTGTTTTCATCATCCGAGCAGCGAGGAGAGAAGAACATGGCAGAGCAGAAAACGGCGTTGAACCGGTTCAGCCAGCGCGTCACCCAGCCGCCCTCCCAGGCCGCCTCCCAGGCCATGCTCTACGGCGCGGGACTGGATGAGATCGACATGAAAAATCCGCAGGTTGGCATCGCCAGCATGTGGTGGGAGGGAAACTCCTGCAATTTTCATCTCAACCGACTCGCCGAATACATCAAACGCAGCGTGAACGCCGACAAGCGAATGGTGGGCCTCATTTTCAACACCATCGGCGTGAGCGACGGCATCTCCATGGGCACGGAGGGGATGAAGTACTCCCTGCAATCCCGGGACCTCATCGCCGATTCCATAGAAACCGTCGTTGCCGCGCAATGGTATGACGCCCTGGTCACGCTCCCCGGATGCGACAAGAACATGCCCGGCTCCATCATCGCCATGGCGCGCCTCAACCGGCCCGGCCTGATGGTCTACGGAGGCACCATCAGCCCGGGATTCCTCAACGGCGACAAGCTGGACGTGGTCTCCGCCTTCCAGGCCTACGGGGAATACTTCTCCGGCCAGATCGATGCGGCCCGCTTTCAGTCCGTCATCCGGAACGCCTGCCCGAGCGGCGGTGCCTGCGGGGGCATGTACACGGCGAACACGATGTCCTCGTCCATCGAAACGCTGGGCATGAGCCTGCCGTACAGCGCGTCGAACCCCGCCATGAGCGAGGACAAGAAAAACGAGTGCCTCGACGTGGGAAAAGCCATTTACCATCTGCTCGAAAACGACATCAAACCGCGCGACATCATGACGAGGGAGGCGTTCGAGAACGCGATTGCCATCATCATGGCTCTGGGGGGCTCCACCAACGCCGTCATACACTACATCGCCATCGCCAAAGCCGTCGGGGTCGAACTCACGATAGACGATTTTCAGGAGATCAGCGACCGAACGCCCTACATCGCGGACTTGAAGCCCAGCGGAAAATTCGTCATGGAAGACCTGCACGACGTAGGCGGCGTCCCGGGCGTTCAGAAACTCCTTCTGAAAGAAGGCCTGCTCCACGGGGACTGCCTCACCGTCACGGGCAAGACGCTTGCCGAGAACATCGAGGATTTGCCCGATCTCCACGCGGGGCAGAAGGTTATCGTCCCGTTCTCATCCCCCATCAAGGAAACCGGACATCTCCAGATCCTCTACGGAAACCTCGCGGAGGAGGGCGCCGTCGCCAAGATTACCGGGAAAGAGGGGGAGCGTTTCGAGGGACCCGCGCGCTGCTTCGATTCGGAGGAAGACGCCCTCAAGGGGCTGGAGGAGAACAGGATTCAAAGGGGAGACGTCGTCATCATCCGCTACGAGGGCCCCCGGGGCGGGCCTGGAATGCGGGAGATGCTGACGGTGACGTCCGCCATCATGGGAGCCGGCCTCGGCGACGCGCTGGCCCTCATCACGGACGGGAGATTCTCGGGCGGCACCCACGGCTTCGTCGTCGGGCACGTCACGCCCGAAGCCCAGGCCGGCGGCCTCATCGCCCTCATCGAAGACGACGACACCATTCTGATCGACGCCCAGGGGCGCGTCATGGAACTCCGGGTATCCTGCGCCGAGATAGAGAGACGCCGCGAGAATTGGCGGGCACCCGCGCTGAAGGCCACCCGGGGCACGCTCTACAAATACGCCCAATGCGTGTCTTCCGCATCGGAGGGGTGCGTCACGGACGAATGATCATCCCCGGGGACGGATATATCAGGGCTTCTTTCTCTGGTCCGCGAATTTCTGGAAATATCCCCCGATGGAGGAGGCCCGCCAGTCCAGCCCCAGTGCGCGCGCCTTCTGCAACACCTCGGCGGTGCCCATCTCCTCCTCTTCCGCCAGATGCATCAGCGAGCAAATCCCGGCCCGCCCCATGCCCTTTCAGTGGACAAACACCGGTCCGCCTTTTCTGGCCCCGCGAATCGTCTCGCCGATTTCTTTGGACAAGGCGTCATTCATGGTGCTGACGCTTACGGGAATATGCACGAAGTCCATCCCCAGCTCCCGGGCCGCCTTTTCCTCCGCATCCGGCGGGAGCTCGGACTCGCCTTCATCCGCCAGGCGCAAGTTCACCAGGGTTTTTATTCCCCTCCGCGCGAGAGACTCCATGTCTTCGCGGTTTGGTTGACCCCCGAACGCCAGATTCTCCGCCAGCTCGAAATAGTTCATGCCGCATCCCTTTTGCGTGAGGGGGTTATCCCCGCTGCGCCAGTTCCCGACAGCGGAGCAGACAGGTCGCCTTCTCATCCTCGCCGTCGCGCTTGTAAACGCCGATCAGATTGTTGAGCATCCGCTCCACGATGCGCCGAGGCGGGGTTTCCTGCAAAAACCGCATGTCAAAATGATAGCCTAGCCCCCGGACGATTTCCGCGCAATCCCCCACGCTCAGGCGTTTGCCCCGATCATAGGGGTCCAGAAATATGGGGCCTTCCACGGACTGGTACCTGACGATGAAATGTCCCGGCATCCCCACGCCATGAAACGGAAGCCGCAGCCGCCTGGCGAGAATCAGATACAGGGCGGAGAGGGATATGGGAATGCCCCGCCTGCGATCCAGCACGCGATTCAGAAAGCTGTTTTGCGCGTCATAGTAATTTTCCCGATCCCCGTCAAACCGGAGGTCTCCGTGCAGATACGCGACCACCTCGGCGAGAACCGCGTCCGTTTCGGCGAGACCCCCCAGACGCTGGCGCAAATGCGCCTCCATGTTCCGCAATTCGTCCTTTCTCGTCTTCATGTCCTCCAGCGGGTGGCCGAAGGACGCCAGGATAAAGCACGCATCCTCCAGATCCGCATCCTTCCCCGAGGAGAGAGACCAGTCCAAGAAAGCGTCTTCGATCCGCGCGTAATGGAAGCGCCTGAGCGATGGCGGCAGCAGCACCCCCTGGGACTCGCGCTTTTGCAACATCAAGAAGAGTTTCGTCCGCTCCTCGTCCGAGAACCCTGAAACCTGGCGGTTCAAAACCGCGGCCACGCTCGGCGAACCATCATCCAGCAGATCGCAAACGGCTTCCAGCTGAGAGTCGCTCAAAGGCAAAACGGCGTCCTTTTTCCTGTGGATTCCCCGTTTTTCATCCCCCCGGTTATGGTATGCTGATTCTCCAGAATTCACAATTTATCATCGACAGGAACAACCCGATGGCCACGTATGCCGATGTCGTGGCGGCCGCCCTTCAGGCCGCAGGCGTTGAATGCATCTTCGGAGTCCCCGGGAGCCTCAGCTCGGTGGAGCTCATCGAGGCGGCCAGAAAGCGCGGCCTGCGCTACGTCCTTTGCAGCAACGAGAGCAGCGCGGCCGTCAAGGCGGGAACCTACGGCATCATGACGGGACGGCCGGGGGTGGTGAGCACGGGAGTCGGCCCGGGGGCGGCGGCCGTCCTCCACGGCGTGGCGAACAACCACCTCGAACGCGCGCCGTGCCTCGTTTTGACCGACCGTTTCTCCGATGCGCAGTTTCGCCGCCAGGGACGGCAAAAGCTCGAGCAGGATCGCCTGTTTCGTCCCATCACAAAAGGAACCTTCCAGCTCGCGCGGGATAACGCGGCGGCGACCATCCGGCGCGCCCTCGCTCTGGCCACGCAGGCAAGGCCGGGCCCGGTGCACGTGGACCTTCCATACGACGTCATGCTGGCGGACGCGGAGGAGCGTGATTTTCCGCCGGAAGGAAATCCCCAGAGATATGCGGGACGCATCGGCTCCGCCCACCCGGGCGTCGCCGCAGCCATCGCCGCGATCTCGGAGTCGAAAAACCCGATAGTGATAGCGGGCCTCCAGGTCAACCGCTCCGGACGAGAGGCGGAAGCGCAATTCATCCGCTTCGCCGAGAGGCTCGGGGCACCCGTTCTCGCTTCGCCGGCGGCGAAGGGGGTGTTGCCGGAAAATCACCCCCTCGCCATGGGAACCTTCCGCGGGGCACCCTCCGAGCGGGAATTGATAGACAAGTCGGATTTGCTCATCCTGGTGGGCTTCGACACGGTGGAGGTGTTCGCCCCCGGGTATTGGGACTATCCGCAGCGGGTGGTCAATCTGGACGAGGTCGCCCATCTCGACGACTTGATTCGTCCCGAGGTGGAAGTCGTCGCCCACCTCGCCGACATCCTCAGAGAGTTGAGCGCACTCGTCCCCTCCGGCCACGCCTGGAACACCGAGGAGATGGATTCCTACAAGAAAATGAGGCAGGCCGCGCTGTTCCCCGCAGGAGAGGGCCTGATGCCCGGTGCCGTCATCCGGATCGCCCGGGCGTGTCTCCCCGACAACGGCATCATGACCGCAGACGCCGGAAGCCATAAAGTCCTGGCCAACGACATCTGGGAGACGAGACGCCCCCGGGGCTATCTCACCTCCAGCGGGCTCGGCTCGATGGCGGTCGCCATACCCGCCGCCATGGCGGCCAAAATGACGGAGCCGGACGCGCCCGTCGTCTGCCTGACGGGAGACGGGGGGTTCCTCATGCGGATTGGCGACATGGAAGTCGCCGTTCGGGAGCAGGTCCCCTTCGTCGTCGTCGTGTTCAACGACAGGTGTCTGAACCTGATCAAGATCAAGCAGGACAACCGATCTTTCCCGCGTCTTGGCACCGAGTTTCGCGACTCCGATTATTCCGCCGTGGCGAAAGGCCTGGGCTGTGCGGGTGCGCGCGTCCATACCGAGCGGGAACTGGAGGCTGCGCTCCGGTGCGCATTCTCGTCTCCTCAACCGTGGGTCATCGACGCCGTCATCAATCCCGACGGCTATGTCGGCTCAAAAGACGTTCGGGCGGAATAATGAAAATACAGCAACTTGACACAACGCCCCCAACAAAGCATCCTGTTCGCCTACGATCTCTTTTCGGCGGGGAAATTAAATTCCGTTTCCCCGTGAATCAAGCGTCCAGGCAGGGACTTGTCTGGGCATGAGGTCCTCGACCCCGGAACGGGGTCTCGCTCGGGAGGATGGGAGGTGCCAGAAGGAAACGTAAAGTGGTTCAGCGACAAAAAAGGGTATGGTTTCATCTCTCGTGAAGGCGGCGAAGACATCTTCGTTCATTTCTCGGCCATCGTCGGAGATGGATTCAAATCCCTGCAAGAAGGCGAACGGGTTGCGTTCGATGTGACCCAAGGCCCGAAAGGGCTTCAGGCGGCGAACGTGACGAAACTGGGAATGTAGCACAACGCGCAGGCAGACTGCCCCTTCCCGCCATCGAGTCCCTTGCTGCGACGTCGCACCCCCTGTTGCGAGAGGTTACCCGCCTGCGCGCACGCCCTCCAAAACCGCCTCCGCCGCCTTGTCCCCGCTTCGCACCGCCCCCTCCACGGTGGCCGGCAGGCCCGTCCGAGTCCAGTCGCCAGCCAGAAAGAAACCCGCGATGGGCGTTCGCGTGTCCATCCGGCCATCCTGCTCCGCCACCCCGTTCGCCCAGGTGGCCGCGCGCTCCCGCACCACCAGAACATCCCGGACGGCATTGCCGGGAATGAGGCGGTTCAGACATTCCGCCGCGGATGACTTCATGGCGCGCCGACTCCCGGCCGCGATGGAGTCATCGGCTCCGGCCAGCAGGCACACCAGGTTTTCAGCGTCCGCTCCGCCCGCCCCGGGACGAAACAGCCAATGCCAATCCTCGTTCAGGATGGCCTCCACGCGCGGCCCCGCATCCGGTTTCTTCAGCCAGCAGTAGGCGCTGGCGATGGGGCCCGGGCGGAGTTTCCCCAGGTTCGGGAAAAGCGTTCGCTCCGCGAATTCCCCCTCCGCCAACCTGCCAAGCGCGTCGGGCGGCACGGCGGATATGACCGCGCGCGCGGGAAGAGCCTCCCGCCCGTCGAGAATCACGCCCCTCATTCCCGCACGCCCGACATCCAGGCCGAGCACGGGCGACTTCAACCTCACCTCCCCGCCCAGTTGCTCGATCCTTCGCGCGCATCGCTCCGACCATACCGAGCCGAGGGTCGTCGTCGGAACGCCCAGGGCGGCCCCCCCGGGGCCATGGGCGAAGGCCTCGCGAACGACCGTCCGGAACAACTTCGCACTCGCCCGCTCCAGGGGCAGGTTCAACACCGCGCGCGCGAACGGCTCCCAAAACCAGTGCGCGGCCTCCTCCCCGTGCCCAAAGCGTCGGAGCATTTCGCGCACCGACTCGTCCGGCCTCTCGTCCGCTGACCCGGAAACGATTTTGGAAAGGCCGCGCAGAATGCGCCATTTCTCCCCGAAGCGCGGGCCCCGCCATTTCAGCAAGCCCCAAACCTGCGCCGGGGCACCCCCGCTCCCGGGAAGCGACAATCGCGTCCGCCGGACGAGTCCCGCTTCCCGAACGCGGTAGCTCACCCCCAGCGAGGGATAGAAAAAAACGTCGGCGGCGGCTCCCGTCCTCTCCAGCAAAGAGCGGAACGAGGGATTCGCCGCCATCAACAAGTGCGGACCCCAGTCCAGCTCCGCGCCCCGGTGGGCGAAGCAACGCGCCCGGCCGCCGAGGAGGGCGCCCGCCTCGAGCACCACCACCCTGAGGCCCGACTCCGCAAGGCGCAAAGCGGCGGACAGTCCCGAGGCGCCGGCGCCGATGACGACGATCGGCTGCTCGCATCGCGCGGGCGGGGCCATCGCCTATGGCTCCAGAAAGCAGCGGAGCGCTTCGTGCAGTTTTTCCCGGGAGGGGACAGAGGGGCGATAGTCCGTGTGCCGGAAATGATCGGCTTCCATCTTCCGCAAAAGCCTCTGGTAGATGCGGGCCATGAGTCTCGCAGGGAAGAGGGCTCCCCTCTCCCCCTCGCGCAACGCAGCATCCGCCCGCTCGTAATACCCGCGCGCCCGCCGCGCCTGAAGCCGCAGAAGACGCACCACCTCGGGGGTATGCCTCCCGCTCGCCAGATCGGAGGCCGTCACCCCGTATTTTTCCATCTCGTCTTGCGGAATGTAGCACCGCCCGCGCGCCGCATCCTCCCAGACGTCGCGCAGGATATTCGTCATCTGAAGCGCTCTGCCCAGACAGGTGGCGTAATGTTTCGCGGATTCCGACTTCGCCCCAAAGATGCCCAAACACGCCAGCCCCACCGCCGAGGCCACCTTGTCGCAATAATTTTCCAGCTCGGCAAGACCCTCGAAGCGGCTCCCCTCCTCCTCCAAATCCATCGCCACGCCGTCGCAAACCGCCTGAAGGTGTTCCGGCGGCAAATCATATTTTCGCGCCGCCCACGCGAGTTCCCCGATTATCGGGTGGGGTGGATCCGCCTCGCGCAAACCCGCCAGCGCCTCCCGCCACGCGCGCAGCGATATTTTTTTGCGGTCCGTCTCCTCGCGCCGCTCATCCGCCCTTCCTCCACACGTTCGTTCGAAGCGCAGCGATGCTCTTTTGCGGTCCGTCTCCTCGCCCGGGGCGTCGGCGATGTCGTCCGCTATGCGGCAATAGGCATACACCGCCATGAGGGCGCGCCTCCTGTCCGCCGGCAGGGCGAGAAAGGGGAGGGAAAAATTCGAGCGGCTCGCGCGGATGAGCCAGCGGCAATATCGGCGGCGCAACTCTTCTTCCGCGCGCCGGTCCACCAGGGACTCCAGCCGATAGACCGGGCGAAGCGCCGCGAGAAACAACGCGGCCCTGTCCCGGCGGTTCAGGGTGGGCGAGCCTGCGCAAACGTTCCACCCGGCGCGGGAGATCGCGTCGAGTGCCGCGATGCCGCCGCGCCAGATCGCCCGAAGCTCGCGGCCGAGCGCGCCGCGTGTCCGGTACAACAGCGGCAGCCCCTCCCGGAAAAGACGCTTCGTTCTTCGTATCTGGAAAACGAGAAACGCGCGCAGCGGAGGCGTCGCCGCATCCCGCGTCAAATCTCCCTCGGAGACGGCGAATCTCTCCATCTCGTCCTGCGGCATATAGACGACGCCGCGCTCGGCGTCCCCCCTGACGTCCTGCAGGTGATTCGCGATCTGCAAGGCCGTGCATATGGCGTCCGACGCGCGCAGGGCCTCCGCGTCGCGTATGCCGTGCAGCATGAGAACCACGCGCCCGACCGGGTTCGCGGAACGGCGGCAATAGTCGCGCAAGGCTTCGTAGTCCGGGTATCGGGTCACCGTGACGTCTTGCCGAAACGCCGAGAGCAAATCCTGAAAAGGCCGCAGGGGCAAGTCGAAACGACGCATCGTGTCCGAAAGCGCCCGGAAAACGTCCGACTCCGCGATTCCCCTCCGCGCCGCCAGGAGCCTCTCTTCCCATTCCTCCAGACGCGCGAGGCGCTCGTCCGCGCGCCCGGCCCCGTCGGCGACGTCGTCCGCGCCTCTTGCGAAGGCGTAGACCGCGGCCACATGCGGGCGCACCCGCGCCGGCAGCAGCCGCGAGGCGACGGGGAAATTCTCATAGTGGCCGGCCGCGATTCCCAGACACGCATCATAGGCGACGCGCAAATCTCCCGAAGCGTTTCGGGTTCGGGGGTTTTTGCCGGAATCGCGCGTTTTCCGGGGGCGCATGAGAGAATCTATCAGCCGCGCGTCGGCGGGCAGGAAATCAAAATCCCCCAACGCGGAGGGGCGCACCCACTCGTGCCTGGCCACCCCCAGATTCCGCGCCGCCCCGCTTTTCCACGCGCAATCATAGAAGCGCAGGTGAACGCTCCTGTCGGGATAGCGGTGGCGCGTCTCCCAGCGCAGGCGGCCGACGCGCGCCTCGATGCCGAGCTCCTCGCCAATCTCCCGACGCAGCGCCGCCCGGGCGTTTTCGCCGCGCTCCACTTTGCCGCCGGGAAACTCCCAGAGACCGGGCATATGCCCGCCCTCCGGTCGCTGGCAAACGAGGATGCGCCCCTCGCGCCAGATGATTCCAGCGACGACGCGCAACTCCGGAACCGCGGCTTCATCTCTCATTCACAATCCGTGGGCCTCGCTCCGCACCACTCCGTCGCGCCCTCATTCCGACAATCGCGTGAGCATGCTGGAAAACACGATGGGCTCCGCCATCGACAACGCCTCCGCCAGCTCCCTTTCATCGGCGAAACGGACGCCCGGCATGATCAATCCCGGCATCCGCAGTCTGACGGAGCCCGAGGAGAACGGCCACGGGGATATCTCCATATCGTCCGATCCCCGGGTCCGCACCCTCAGGTCGCTTTGCGCCAGCGGGTGGACGGCGCCGTCGAGCGGGGTGATCTCCGGTGCCCGGCACGCCAGCAGGGACAGCGTGTCGCAAGCCTTGAGCAGCAGGGCGGAACTTTCAATCGCCCCCCTCCGCTCCGGATCGATGAGGGCGCCCAGCCCCTCGCGCCGCTTCGATTCCGCATGGATGAAACCGTTGAGCACCCTGGAAACCTCTCGCGGAGCGCCCCTCTTTCCATCGGCGGCGAGTGCGGCGAAATGGAGGCTGACCAGATACCCGGAAAATGGATGGAAAGACGCGCAGGAATCGATCCCCTCCGTCCATATCCGTATCACCTTGTCCGCCGTTATGCCAAAAAAACTGAAGGGCAGGTTCGTCATCTCATCGAGTTGGGGGGTTGCGTCCGGGCGGCACCACCCCACATCGTGGTTGTCCACGGCAAACAGCACCTCCTCGCGGACCTCCTCCGGCGGCGGGGGCAGCGATCCTATCCCCGCCCAGTTTCGCGCGATGGTGCCCGCCGCCCTCGCATGATCATGCTGGCAGATGAGGCGCACGGCATTGTCTCGCGGACGAACTATCATGCTGCGTACCCACGCAGAGGCGAAGGTGCGGCCAATCCGCCGGCTCGCACCGGGCGGAGAACGTCAGGGCATTGTATTTCACTCGCGAAAAATGTAACAACCACCATTGCGTCCCACAAGATGGCGCCGGGCAGACCGGGCGTCCCGGGAGCGGGCGTGTATCGAACACACAATTTTGCTACAAACCAGTATATCTTCTTGTTTTTGAAATGAGGAAGTCGCGCCAAACCATGAGCGAGAAAGATTTCACGAAAGACCCCGGCTCGGTCGGCCTCGTCCAAGCCCATACGTTCACGCTCCCCGATCCGTTCCGGACCGATTCGGGCGAAACGCTGCCCGAAGTCCAGGTGCGCTATGAGACATACGGCGAACTCTCCCCCGGCGGGGACAACGCCGTCTTGGTCATTCACGCCTTGACGGGAGACGCCCACGCGGCCGGCTTCCACAGCGGGGACGATCCGCGGCCAGGCTGGTGGGACCCGATGATCGGCCCGGGCAAGGCCATCGACACGGAGAAATACTTTGTCGTCTCCTCCAACAATCTGGGGGGATGCTCGGGCACCACGGGGCCCTCTTCCATCAACCCCGCCACCGGAAGCGCCTACAACATGGGCTTTCCCGTCATCACGGTGGGGGACACGGTGCGCGTCCAAAGGCTGCTCCTCGATCACCTGGGCGTCAAACGCCTGAAAACGGTGATAGGCGGCTCCCTCGCCGGGATGCAAAGCCTGGAATGGGGGCTGCGCTACAGCGATTTCTGCGACTCCGTGATACCGGTCGCGGGCGCCGCCCGCCTCGACCCGATGGGAATCGCCTGGGACAAAATCGCCCGCCGGGCCATCACGGCGGACGGCGACTGGGAAAACGGCGACTACGCTTCGTCCGGGGGGCCGCGCAAGGGCCTCAGCGCGGCGCGCATGTTGGCCCACATCACCTACCTGAGCCGGGGCGTCATGTGGGAGAAATTTGGCCGCGAGATTCGGGACAAGGACAAAATGCTGGAGGGCATCGCTTCCCGGTTCGAGGTGGAGAGCTACCTCGACCACCAGGGAGACAAATTCGTCGAGCGCTTTGACGCGAACTCCTACCTGTACATATCCCGCATGATGGCCCTCTACGACGCCGCCGCAGGCTTCGAGAGTCTCGAAGCCTCGCTATCGCGGCTGACGACCAAATGCATGCTCGTCTGCTTCATATCCGATTGGCTCTTCCCGCCGGAGAGGAGCATGGAGATCGCCCGGATTCTCGAAAAACTCGGGCGCGAGGCGGAGCTGCACACCGTGGAGTCCACCTATGGGCACGATGCGTTCCTGGTGCAGTACGACAAGCTCACCGAGATCGTCGGTGATTTTTTCGCCAGACTGGAGAGCGGCGGACCCGTCGGCATCCACGCGACTCCGATACCGCGGGGATGCGACCGGCTGGTTCTCTCCCTTCCGGGACATCTTGTAGGCAAACCCATCTTGTGGGAGCTCGGCAAGCGGCATTCCTTCTCCATCCACATCCTGAGAAGCGAGGTCGACGCCCACTCGGGGTGGCAGGTATGCGCGTTTCGCGGAGACGCGCGAGAAATCTCGCGGGCGGTGACGGAACTTCGGAACATGGGCGTCTGGGTCGACCCCGGGGGGCATGACGCCATCGACCACGACCGCGCGGAAGTGGTATAAATCGAGCGGTGCGGCGCGCGACGCAGCCACGGACCTCTCTCCTCAAAAACAAGACGGAGGCAACGCAATGGGCGGGTTGAAAGAACCAATCGTTGTGGTGAAATACTCGGATTACACATGACCTTTCTGCTATGTCGCCACCGTCGGTGGCACGCCCGTGATTGAAGAGGACCCTGACGTGGTCGTCGAATGGGTGAGCTGGGAGGGGAGGCCGCCCGGCCAGGACTTCGCCGGCTACACGCCCGAGCAGAAAAAAGAAAACTACGAGGCAAACCACAAGCCCCTCGCCGAGAAATACAACGTCCCCATCCGTCCGGCGGGAGCGGACTACCGCACGACCGGCCTTCATATGGCCACCTATTACGCCCGGGACAAGGGAAAGTTCCGGGAATTTCGGGATCGCTGCTACCAGGCCCGCTGGGTGGAAGACCTGGATCTGGAGGATGCGGACGTCATCTCCCGGCTCGGCGAGGACGTCGGCCTGGACGGAGAAGAAATCAAGAACGTCATTGCCGAGGAGCGCTACATCGGCGCGCTCCACAGCCAGCGCGCCCAGGGAAAGAGCCTGGGCATCTTTGGAATCCCCACGTTCGTGGTGGAGGGAAAGCGCTTCTGGGGCAAAGACGTGATCGACGACGTCAGGGCGGAGGTTGCCCGCGTCAGGCGAGAACGCCTCGAGCAGGAGAAAGAGGAGAGCTGATCGCGCGCGCGGCCGGCCCGTCCAGAAGGATGGATGGATGGGGGAGACCTCCGCCCGCCTCGGGCAGGGCGTGCGCTCATCCGTCTGTTTTGCCCTTTCCTCCCCGGTTCGGTAAGCTGGCCTCTCCGTATTCCCATATCGAGGAGAGAACTCCATGGCGCAATTCGATGGTGTCGTGATCGGCGCCGGGCACAACGGCTTGGTATGCGCTGCCTATCTCGCCCGGGCGGGCCTCAAAATCGCCGTTCTGGAAAGCGAGCATGAAATCGGCGGCGGCTCGAGCACGAAAGATTTCCTGCTGCCCGGCTACCGCTCCAACATGCACGCGAATTTCTTCATCGGGCTGGATGATTTTCCCATCGTCAGGGACCTGGAGCTGAACAAATACGGATTCCGGTGGCTCACGCCGGACGCGCAGCACGCCGCGCTGTATCGGGACGGCACGGCCATCCTCCTGCATCGGGATCCGAACAGGAGCGCCGCGTCCATCTCGAGATTCTCTCCCAAGGACGCCGCGTCCTATCTGGCCCTCCACCGGCGATTCGCCGTGGAGCTCGCCCCCTTGATGCGGAGCTTTCTGTTCCATCCTCCGCTGCCTCCGGGCGAAATCGCCTCCCGGATGGAGAGCGAGGCGGGACGCGATATTCTGGGATTTGCGAAAACCTCGATCTTCGAGGCCATCGAATCCCACTTCGAACATCCCAAGATGCGGGCGCTGTTCTTCCTGTTCTCCCACGCCATCACGGTGGAGAACGCGCCGGGGACGGGCATCTTTCTCCCCAGCCTGTTCTCCACCCACACGACGCTCGGGCTTCCGGTGGGGGGTGCCCTCCAGCTGCCTCTGGCACTCGAGCGCATCGTCACCCGGCACGGAGGCGTCGTCCTCAGAAACAGCCGCGTCCAGGAGGTGACGCGCGACGCCGGACGCGCGACGGGCGTCATTCTTGACAACGGCGAAAGAATGACGGCGAAGCGGTTTGTCGCCTCCAGCCTCAATGCGCCGACGTCGGTCCGCCTGGCGGGAGAAGACGCTTTCCCCGAGGAGGTCAACGAAAAGGTGCGAAACTGGGACTGGGGCTTCCACTCCCTCAGCACGCTGCATCTCGCCCTGGCCGCCCCGCCGCGATACGCCGCGCAGAACTTCGACCCGGACGTGGGCCGGGCGTACAACATCATATTCGGCGCGGACTCCGGCGAGGAGATGGCCCAAAACGCGCAAGAGCGCAAAAACGGCTCCCTCCCCTCCCGTCCGATGGGCAACGGCTCGTGCAACAGCCAACACGACCCCTCCTATGCGCCCGCCGACGGGCACGTCGCCTTCTGGTGGCCGGGCGCACCCTACGAGCTGAAAGACGGCGGGCCCGGACGGTGGGACGAAATCAAGGAGGAATACACCGCGCACCTGGTGGAGGCGTGGAGGCGCTACGCTCCGAACCTCACCCCCGAGAACGTTCGCGCGGCCAAGCTCTACACCCCGCTCGACATCGAGCGCGGAAACGAAAACATGGTGCGAGGCGGCGTACGAATGGGGGCATACGTTCCCGAGCAGCTGGGGATACACAGACCGCATCCATTGCTCTCCGGAATGCGGACGCCGCTGGAAGGGTTCTACCTGTGCAGCTCGAGTTGCCAGGGGGGCGGCCTGAACGGGGCGCCCGGCTATAACGCGGCCGGTGCGATAGCGGATGACGCGGGGCTGGAAAAATGGTGGGAGCCGCTTCCCGCTCCGGCGGCACCCGCCGGCTAGGCCGATTCCCGGGCGCCGGGAATCATGACGACCGCCTCGATCTCCACCATGTCGTCCTGGTTCAACCCGCTCACCTCCACGATGGTGCGCGTGGGCAGGTTCGGGCCAAAGTATTCTTCATACAGCCGGTTGATGGCCGGGCGGTGGGCGTTCATGTCCCGCACATAGACGACGGTGGAAACGAAGGTGGCCAGCGACCCGCCCGCCGCCTCCGCGATGGCTCGCAGGTTCTCCAAAGTCCGCCTGGCGCGCGCCTCGACATTTCCCGCAACGAGCGCCCCTGAATCCGGGTCGATGCCGCGCTGGCCGGCGATGAACAGCAGATTCCCCGCCCGGCGCGCCTGCGCAAACGGCCCGGTGGGCGCGGGCGCCAGATTCGTTTGAATGGTTTGAGGCGACTTCAAGAGACCTCCACGGACCGGAGCGCTGAGAAGAAAAGACTCTCCGGCGAGACGCCTGAGCGCGCGCCCGCGGCCGCTATTTTCTCTTGCCCTTGGGCAATTCCGCCGGAAAGGCGATTTTGAGCCACTGCCGCGTCAGCACCGTCGCGGCGCTCTCGTCTTTTCCCGGAATGAACGCGATGGGCTCCCTGGGCTGGCCGCCGTCCGTATCCAGCATAAACACGTCGACGCCGAATCCGTACAGATCGTGCGCACGGGCTTCGAGGTGATATTTCACCCCGTTATTCGTCACTTGATTCATCTCGGGTTATCCCCTCTTCCCAGAGCTGGCGAAATTTCGGGCGCGCCCATTTCCACTCACGGCATGATAGCGGATAGCGCGAATCGCCGCAAAGTTGGAGCCGAGGTTTCCTGGGTTTGTTGTGGGCCATCCGCGTCCGACGCGCCCCGCCGGCGCGCAAGTGAGGCCGAAGAGGTCGGCGACCGGTGCTGCGGGCGACAAACCCGCCCCGTTCTTGACCCGATGCGCAGCCTGTGATACACGCCGAAGCGATGGGCCGTTAGCTCAGCGGCAGAGCGCTGCCTTCACACGGCAGAAGTCACTGGTTCAAATCCAGTACGGCCCACCAGCGGACGGCGTCCTCCCGGCGTCTGGCGAGAATCCCGTATCCCCATCCCGGCATATCGCCCCGTCTCCTCCGCCATCCCCCGGCCGGCTTCCTCCCGCCATTTCCGCGCGCTCCCGCCGGCGTCCCCCGCGTCACATCAAACTTATCGGGTCCACGTCCACGGCCAGATGAACGGATGAGAAGGCCGCCTCGCCGTCGAACTCAGCCGCCAGCGACCGGATGGCCTCGCCCAGGCGTCTCGATGATTTCGCCTTCAGGATCATATGGTATCGCCATATCCCGCGAATTCTCAGGACGGGCGCCGGTGCGGGCCCCAAGTGCTCGACTTCGTCCGCTTCGGCTGCGCGCCCGGCTGTCGGCGCGCGGCGGCCCCTCAGCCAGGAAGCCGCCCAGGCGGCCGACTTGGCGGCGAGATGCTTGTTCTTCGACTCGAAGCGCAGCCTGGCCAGGCGCCGATATGGCGGGTACCCCATCCGATCCCGCGCGAGGGCCTCCCTCTTGTAGAAGCCGACATAATCGTGCGCGCGAGCGCACTGAACCGCGTCATGATCCGGCCGGAACGTCTGGATGATGACCTCTCCCGGCAAATCGGCGCGGCCCGCCCGCCCGGCCACCTGCGTCAGCAACTGAAACGTGCGCTCGCCCGCCCGGAAATCCGGTACGTGGAGGCCCACGTCGGCCACCACGACTCCCACAAGCGTCAGTCGCGGAAAATCATGCCCCTTGGCCACCATCTGCGTGCCGATGAGTATGTCGATTTCCCCGTCCCGCATCGCCCCGAATATCCTGTCGTACGCGCCGGCGCGGCGGGCGGTGTCGCGATCCAGGCGCTGGACGCGCGCGGACGGGAACCGCGCCCGGACGGCCTCCTCTACGCGCTGCGTTCCCACCCCGAAATAACCCACGCGCTCACTGCCGCAGGACGGACACCGATGGGGCGCACGCGCGCTGTAGTCGCACCAATGGCATTGCACCCTCCCCCCGCCCTCGCGGTGAAAGGTCAAAGGGATGGAGCAATGGGGACATGGAATCGACTCGCCGCAATCGCGGCAGAGAATCGCCGAGGAGAATCCGCGCCGATTCAGGAACAACAGCGTCTGTTCGCCTCGCGCCAGGCGCTCGCGCATGGCTGCGGCCAAATCGCGCGTCAGCAGCTCCGGCGTTTTCGGGTCCGGGCCGGTGTTTTTTCTCAAATCCACCAACCGCACCTTTGGCAAGACACCCCCGGCGGGACGATGCGGCAAAACGCTGAGTCGATAGCGCCCGCCTCTGGCGCGCGTATAGCTCTCCATCGAAGGCGTCGCAGAGCCCAGCACGACCGGAACGCCCAGATTCCGGGCGCGCACGATCCCGGTATCCCGGGCGTGGTAGCGCGGGGACTCCTCCTGCTTGTAGGAGCCGTCATGCTCCTCATCCACCGCGATCATCCCCAGATTCGGGAGGGGGGCAAAGACGGCGGACCGCGTGCCCACGACGATGGGCGCCTCCCCGTTCTTGACGCGCCGCCAGGCGGACATGCGCTCCCTCTCCGGATACGCGCTGTGCAGACAGGCCACCGAATGACCGAAACGCCCCCGAAACCGCTCCAGCAGCTGGGAGGTCAGGCCAATCTCCGGCACCAGAATCAACGCGCCCATGCCCTCCTCCAGGGCCGCTTGCGCCAGTTGCATGTAGACTTCCGTTTTCCCGCTTCCCGTGACGCCGTGAAGCAAGGTGACCGAAAACCTCCGCCGCCGCAGGTCCGCCTTTACCGATTCAAACGCTTTTTTCTGCTCCCCGGTGAGGGCGGGGGGCGGAGCCCCCGGCCGTTGATTTCGGGGAGGAGCATCCGCCTCGTCCGGGACGGCGTCCTCCTCCACGAGGAGCCACCCCTTTTTCTCCAGGGCCGCGCAAGCGGCGCGCGCGCCCTTGAAAAGCGCCTCCAGCTTTTGCAACCGCACCCGCCCGTTTTCCGCTTCGGACAAAAAACGAAGAACGTCCGCCTGGCGTCTCGCGCGACTCTCCAAATCTTTCAGCGCATCCCCCACCGGTTTTTTGCGCAGGCGCGCATACCTGGCCTTCCGGGGCCGCGCCGCCCCGCCCACCGCCTCGACGACCCTCTCCACGAAACCCGCTTCGATAAGACGCATGACCTCCGCTCGCGTCCCGCGCCCAAACGACGCCGTGAGGGACTGCATCGTCCTCGGACGCTCGCGCAGCGCGACCAGAATTCTCGCCTTGTGGCCTCCCCTTGTCCGTGTGGAGCCGAGCCCGGGCAGGCCCAGGCCACCCTCCTCCAGATCGGCTTCGCGCCGCCCGAACACGCTGAGCCGATAGCGCTCCACCGTTTTCTTCTCCCTGTGGGCCGGCAGCGCGAATTTGAGGGCCTCCCCCCAGCCGCAACAATAATACTCCGCCACCCACCTGGTGAGTTCCAGCAGCTCCGGCGCGAGCAGCGGCTCGTCATCCATCACCTCCAGAACGGGCTTGATGGAGGCGGGCTCCACCCCGGGGGGCGGACTTTTCCCCAGCGGGCCGATCACGTAGCCCGTCAGTCTCCTCCTTCCCAGTGGAACCAGGACGCGCAGCCCGGGCGCGAGCCGCTCCGCGAACGCATCCGCCACCCGGTAGGTGAGCGGAGGAAGGTGCGGGACGCTGAGAGCCACCTCGACATAGCGCTCGTCCGGCTCGCCCGCTCGCGGAGCCCCTTTGCGGATCGCGTATTTCACGGGCGGGGCACCCCGCCATTCATGATGACCTGCAGGTGCGCGCGGGTGAGGTTCCGCCCGCTCAAGACCCCGGCGACCCGCTTGCGCTTCAGGTCCATCTTCATGGCGGCCGCCGTCGCGGCGGCCCCCGCGCCCTCGGCGATGACGCGCACCTCCGAGAGGAGCAGGCGTATGGCGTCGCACAACTCCTCCTCGCTCACCAGAACGATCTCGTCCACATATTGCCGGATCATCGAGAAGGTCAGCGCATAGGGCACCCGCGTCGCGAGGCCGTCCGCAAAGGTGTTCGCCGCCGGCTGCGGCAGCATCTCCCCCGCATAGAAACTCTCGTAGAAAGCGGGGGCGTTGCGCGCCTGAACGCCCACCACGTGGACTCCAGGGCGAATATGCTTGGCTGCGAGAGCGGCGCCGCACACCCCGCTGCCGCCGCCGAGGGGAACGATGAGCACGTCCAGATCCGGTTCGAGCGCCATGATTTCCAGCGCCTGGGTCGCCACGCCCGCGATGAGGCGCGGCTCGTTGGCCGAGTGCACGTAGCGCATGCCCCGCGCGTGGCGCTGCTCCTCGCACCACTCCCTGGCCTCGTCAAAATCCTTCCCGGCGAATGCGACCTCCGCCCCGAGTCTGCGGATCGCCGAGATTTTGTCCGGGTTGGCCCCGTGCGGGGCCGCCACCAGCGCCCGGACGCCGAAAATCCTGGCGGCATAGGCGATGGACTGCCCGTGGTTGCCGGTCGACGCCGTGATAAGCCCCTTTTTCTTCTCCTCCGGCGCCAGCTGGGAGACGAGGTTCACGCCGCCGCGCACCTTGAAGGCGCCGACGGGCTGCATGGAATCGAACTTCAGGAAATACCGGCACCCCATGCGCTCGGAGAGCACCTCCACCTCGTGAAAGGGCGTGGGGCGCAGGTATGCGGCAATGCGTTTTTGCGCCTGCAATACGTCATCGAACGTGACCGCGCGCATACGTCCTCCGGCAGAGGGGGGGAGCTCCTCCATGTCCTTATAGCAAAATTTCCCGTGTGGAGATTCGTTCGGAGACGAGAAAACGGAGACTCTCCCCATCTCTCTGAAAACGCGGGCGTCGGCTCACCCGTCCCGCCTGTGCGCCCGGCGGCCGGCCGCCTCCGCCGGGTTCGCCGGAAACTGCGGATGTTGACCCCCTGCGTCCCGCAACCTAGAATGCCCCTTCCTACATAACGCGGCCGTCGGGAGAGTGATGATGAAAAGCGCCCTGGAAATCGCGATGGAGAAGACTTCCGCCATCGGGGAGAGAGCACGGCAGGAGCTGGAAAAACTCACCCCCCAGCAAAGGGAGAGGATCGAGGAAATCAAGAAAGTGTATGAGGGCAAAATCGCCGAAAAGGACGTCCTCCACCAGCAGGAATTGTTGGGAATGACGGGAGGCGCCCCTCTGGAAGCCGTGGAGGCGCAGATGAAGCCGGAAGCCCGGGAGGCCGTTCGCGCGTTTCGCCAGAAGTTTCGGAACGAGCGCACCGCACTCGAGGCGCAGCGCGACGCGGAAATAGAAGCCGTGAAAAAAGAGAGTTGACGAACGGATGAGCCGCGTTGCGATCGTCCGGTGCGAAAGCTATGAGAGAGAGCGGGTGCGCGACGCCGTCGCCGAGGCGTTCGAGGCACTGGGCGGTGCGGCGCGATTCGCGTCCCCGGACGAGAAAATCCTCCTCAAGCCCAACCTCCTGAAGGGCGCGCCGCCGGAGAGTGCGGTGACGACCCACCCCGAAATACTCCGGGCGGTGGCGGAGCAGCTGCTGGGCGCAGACGCGCCGCCGCCCCAATTGACCGTGGGGGATAGCCCCGCATGGGGAAGCTTCGCCGCCGCCGCCAAACAGGCCGGCCTGTCGGGTGTATGCGATGCGCTGGGGATTCCCCTCGCCCCGTTTCGGGAAGGGGCGAGGGTTCCCAATCCGCAGGGGGCCGTGTACGCGCACCTCACCGTGGCGAAAGAGGCGGTGCGCGCGGACGGAATCGTCAACCTCCCGAAGCTCAAGACCCACTGCCAGCTGTATATGACGGGTGCGGTCAAAAACCTGTTCGGCTGCGTCGCCGGCAAAAGAAAGGCGTGGTGGCATTTCAAGGCGGGGGGGTTCGAGGACTATTTTCCGCTCATGCTCGTCGAAACGGCGCAGCTGCTGGGCGCGAGGCTCTCCGTCCTGGACGCCGTCTGGGCGATGGAAGGCCAGGGGCCCGCACAGGGAAGCCCCCGCCGGGTGGGCCTCATCATGGCGAGTGCCGACCCGGTGGCGCTCGACCGCGTCGCCTGTGAGGTGTCCGGGCTTGCGCCCGAGAAGCTGCGGACGCTCGAAGCCGCCCGATTGACGGGCTTCGGCGAAACGGATTTGGGCAAAATCGACCTCGCGGGACTGCCGCTCGAGGAGGCGAGATTGTCCAGGCCACTCGTCGAACCCCGCATGATACCGATAGGGTTCAGCCTCCCGCGCGTCGTCAAAAGCGCCCTGAAACAGCAGTGGCTCACGCGCGTGCGGGAGCCGCTGGAGAAAATTTCGTAAACATCCCTGCCGAGCGAGATGTCCGGCCGATTCTGCGAGCTGTAGACGCTTGGGAGCGACGGCCCCGTGCCCTGTCCGGTCTAGATGTTCGACCGACTCTGCGAGCCGTCCACGTTCCAGCAGGCCCCGTGCACCAGGCTCGCCCTCGGACTCACCATGAAAACGGCCACCGCGGCTATCTCCTCCACCCGGCCGAACCGGCCCAAGGGCATTTCCGCGTCCATAAAACCCTTCAGGCCGTCGGGCGCCTCGTTTATCCTGCGCTCCCAAACGCCTCCCGGGAAGAGGATGCTGCCGGGGGCGATGGAATTCACGCGGATGTTGTCCTTCGCCGTCTGCTGGGCGAGGCCCTTGGAGAAGCTGATGAGCGCCGCCTTGGAGGCGTTGTACGTCATCGCGCCCCTGGATTCGCGGCCATAGATGGAGGCGACGTTCAGGATGGCGCCGCCGCCTCTTTTCTTCATCTGCGGTATCACGAGGCGCGAGAGCGTCACCGCATGATACAGGTTGAAATCAAACCCCTCCCGCCATTCCGCGTCCGTGACGTCGAGAAACGCCTTCGGATTGCTGCCCCCCACGTTGTTCACCAGAATGTCGACGCCGCCAAACGCATCGAGCGTCTTGCGCAAGAAAGCGTCGGGCACGCCTTCGCGCGTCACGTCGCCCACGAAGCCCACGGCGCGGCCGCCGCCCGGCGCGTTCAGCTCCTCCACCGCCTGGCGCACGCGCTCCTCCCCCCGCGCGCTGATCGCCACGTGGCAACCCTCGCCCACCAGCTCCTTCGCAATGTGGAAGCCGATGCCGCGGCTGGCCCCGGAGACCATCGCCACCTTGTCGGCGAGCATCAAATCCATCGCTCTCCTCCCGAAACCGGGCGGGGGAGCGGCGACGCGCCCCTTCCCCTCCAAAAAAAAAGCGCCCGCGCGGCGTTTTCCGCGTCCCTAAGCGGGCTCGTCCAGCGTCTGGGCGGCGCGCAGAAGCGTCATCGAATCCGTCCCGTCGCCGTGCAGGAAGGTGATGAGGTCGCGCATCATCTTCTCCGTCGGCGTCTCCTTCATGATGCCGATGCCGCCGAGAATATCCGTGGCGAAACGAATCGTCTTGAGCGCCACCTGATCGCTGAACACCTTGCCGTAGCGCGTGAAGCGCGTGTTGAAGCCCTCGTCGTTCTCCACGCCCCAGCAGATGCGCCACATGAACTGCTCGGCCACCTCGATGTTCATGAGCATCTCGGCGAGCTGATGCCGTATCACCTGGTGCTCGATGATGGGCTTGCCCCCCTGGATGCGCTCCTTCGCGTGCTGGAGGCAGAAGTTGTACATCCCCCGGGCGATGCCCGTATTGCAGGCGGGCAGCTCGGCGCTGCCGCGAAACACCGAGGCGAACGTATGAAAGCCCTTGTTGACCTCGCCGAGGATGTCGTCCTGGTGGACGCGGACGTTGTCGTAAAAGCTCTCCGCGTTGGGATACAGCCTGTAGCCGAGCTTGTCGTGCACGTTGCCGTAGCTCACGCCCTCCTGGTCGCCGCGCACGAGAAAGCAGGTGGTTCCGTCATGCACGGGAACGTTGGGGTCCGTTCTGGCGAAGACCAGCAAAATCTTCGCCCAGCTCGTGAGCGAGGTGAACCGCTTCGCCCCGTTGATGACATAGTGGTCGCCATCCTTGACCGCCGAGGTTTTCAGGCCCAGCCTGGGGTCGGGCTGCCGGTAGAGATTGTCCGCGCCGTAGTCCGGCTCCGTCATCACGAACGAGCCTACGCAATCGTGATCCTCCACGAACATCCTGCCCCACTTGTCGAGTTGCGCCTCCGTTCCGCACTTGAACAGCGCGCCCGATATCTTCCAGCACTGGCTCAGGCATTTGATGACGCCGATTTCGATCTGCGCGCCCGTCCAGAGGCAGAGGGCCTTTGTCGTCGTGTCGGCGCCGATGCCGCCGTATTTCTCCGGAACCGCCATGGTGCGCAAGCCGAGCTTCGACGCCTTGTGGAGGAGTTCGCCCGGATAGCAATCCTTCGGGTCGGGCCGCCTGTCCATTTCCGCGGCTACGGGCGCCACCTCGCGCTCCATGAAATCCCGGGTCAGGTCGGCCAGCGCCAGTTGTTCTTCGGTGAATGGATATTGCATGGCTCCTCCAGCGGGTCGCGCAACAATCCTCGGAATGGCGGATGCGTCCTTCTTGGTTATCCTCTCGGGCCTGTGGTGTCAATCGCCGTCCGCCACCGGCCCCGTAGCCCTCAAGCGCCCGCATGGCGACGCGCCATCTCCCGCAGCCCGGCGTCTATCGGGACCCTCCGGTGGATCGGCGCCCCGTCATCGCCCAGCGATACGTGAATGTTGGCGAGCCAGTTCTCATCGTCGCGTTCGGGATAATCCGACCGCACATGCGCCCCCCGGCTTTCGGCGCGCATCGCCATCGCCCCCAGCATCGCCTCGGCCGTCAGGCACATCCAGCGCGCCTGGGCGCCCCGCGAGAGGAGGGAGCCCGTGGGCGCCCTGGCCGCCATTCTCTGTTTGAGAGCCGCCATTTTCTCGACCCCCGCCCGCAGCGTCGGCAAATCCCGCTCCATGCCGCCGGAAGAAAACATGACCGCGCGCACGCTGTCCTCGATTTCCGCCAGTTGACTCGCGGTCGCGCCATCGGCGCGGGCCGCCCCCGCCCCGTCCTCCTCGGGCGCCCCCCCTTCTCCCGCCATGCCGGCGGCGGCCCGACCCGCCCGCTCCCCCATGACGGCGCACACGGTGAGGCCCCCCGCTCGCCAGGCGATTCGCTCCGTGCAGCCCCCCGCCGTTCTCCCCGGCGGCGAGAAGGCCACGCACGTCCGTTCGCCCGTCCGCGTCGATGCGGACGCCGCCCATGCAAGAGTGCGCGGCGGGAGCGATCTCTATCGGCTCTTTTCGCACGTCGAGGCCCGCCGCCTCGAAATCGTCGATGATCTCCCCCATCACGTCCCGCAGCGCCCCGTAGGGCACCCGCGTCAAATCCAGAAACAGGCCCCCGTTCGCGGTTCCGCGTCCGGCGCGGAGCTCCCGGTGCATCGCGCGGGCGAGAACGTCGCGCTTCGCGTGCTCCATGTCGTCGGGCGCATACCGGGACATGAATCGCTCGCCCCGGCTGTTCCGCATCCTCACCTCCCGGAAGGAGAGGGCCATGCCCCCGGAGTTTCTGCCTCTCAGCTGCGGCGGATGGGCCATCGCCGTCGGCGTGAACTGCACGAACTCCATATCCCGCAAGCGCGCCCCGGCCTCCAGCGCCGCCCCGTAGCCGACTCCCGCGACGCCCGGCGCGTTCGTCGTGACGGGGTACATCCCCCCCAGGCCGCCCATCGCCAAAATCGTGGCGCGCGAACGCACCCGCAGCAGACCCGCGCCGCTCTCCTCCTGAAAATCAGCCCCCACGACCCGCGCGTTGCCGTCGCGCAGCAACCCGGCGAGGGCCAGGCACTCCAGGGTGCGCGCGCCGCTGCGCGCAAGCCTCTCTCCGAGGATGCCCATCATCCGGGGGCCGCCGCCCGGCACCCGCGCCCCCGGGGATAGGTGTGTCCGGGGAGTTTCGTGGGCGTCATCGCGCCGTTTTTCTCCAGGAAGGGGACCGCGTAGTCGCGCAGGCGCCCTATCGCGGCGCCCGACTCGGACGCGACCGCGCGCACCAGTGCGGGGTCGGACATGAACCATCCGCTGCGAAAGGTATCCGCCACCATGATTTCCACGGAATCATCGGGCAGGGAGAAGCCCTTCCGTATCGTTGCGAAAACGCCGCCGGCGCGCGCGGAATTGCCCGTCCGGCCGACCCCGCCCTTCATGGCGACGCAAACGTCCGCCCCCTCCGCGCGCGCGGCCATGGCGGCCAAGGTTCCGGCCAGGCCGCCGCCGATCACCAGGACGTCCGTGCGTATTTCTTCCACGATCTCCCCCCGAACGTCAGGGATGGGGATAGGGGAGCGGATCCCGCTCGCCGATCTCCTCGAACCCCCTTCGCCTCAGGATGCAGGCGTCGCACGCACCGCAGGGCGCGCCATCCTCCATCGGGTCGTAGCAGGTATGGGTGAGAGCGAAATCCACCCCCAGCTCCAGTCCCTTGCGCACGATGTCCGACTTGCCCATCTCGATCAGGGGCGCATGCACCCGCAGGGGGGCGCCCCGCACCCCCCGCCTTCGTGGCGAGGCGCGCCATGCGCGCATAGGCTTCGATGTATTCGGGGCGGCAATCGGGATACCCGGAATAATCCAGCGCGTTCACCCCGATAAAAATATCGCGCGCGCCCCGCACTTCGGCCAGAGCGAGGGCGTAGCTCAGGAAAATCGTGTTTCGCGCGGGCACATAGGTGACGGGGATGTCGTCGCCTATGTCGTGGCGCCCCTTGGGCACGTCGACGTCCCCGGTGAGCGCACTCCCTCCTATCGCGCGCATGTCGACCGACAACGTCACGTGGCCGGACGCGCCCATGCGGCGCGCCACGTTTTTCGCGGCCAGCAGCTCGCGCCGATGCCTTTGGCCATAGTCGAAACTCAGCGCCTCGCAACGAAACCCCGCGCGCCTAGCGATGGCCAGGACGACGGCGGAATCCATGCCCCCGCTCAGGAGGACGACGGCCGCTCCCTTCTCATCCACGGGCACTCTCCCGCCTCTGCTCGTCGGACCTGGTCGCTCTCCCCGAGAGTCCATAATAGGGTATTCTGGCGGTGCGGCAAAGGTGATCGGCATATTTCCCATGAGGAAGGAGGAGCGGAGGATGCCCATAGCGACGGTGAACGGCGTGAACCTGGCGTATGTCGTGAAGGGCCGGGGGACGCCCCTGGTCGCCATGCACGGGTTCGCGCACTCCACATACACGTGGGAGCCGGTGATGGACGCTCTCTCGAGACGCTGCCAGGTGTTCGCATACGATCATCGCGGCCACGGCGCATCGGGGACGCCGCAGGCGCCATACGACATCCCGGCCCTGGCCGACGATCTGCTGGGCCTCCTGAACTTCTGGGGGCTCGACCGGGTCCACCTCATGGGACACAGCATGGGCGGGCGCACCGCCCTGTGGTTCGCCCTGCAGCGCCCGGAAAAACTGGAGAGCCTGACCCTCGTCGGCGCGTCCGCCGCAGCCCCCGAAGGAGAGGCCCGAAAGCGATGGGAACGTTTTGCGCAAGATCGCACTGGAGGAGGGGGTGGCGGCGATGCTGGCGAGCGAGGCGATGCGGGGCGACGCTCCCCAAAGCCTACACGGAGGGAGAGGGCGCCGAGGCGTTCCGGAAACGATACCTCCGGAACACGCCCGCCGGCTGTGCCGCGGCGATAGACGCCATCCTCCGGACGCCCGACATGAGGACGCGGCTGCACGAAATCCGCACCCCCACCTGGGTGTGCGTGGGCGAGAGGGACGCGGGGGCGATGGCGTTCGGCGAGATGCTGGAGGCGCGGATTCCGGATTGCGTCAGAACGATGATTCCCGCCTGCGGCCATTACCCGATGCAGGAGGCGCCCGAGGCTTTTTCCGCCGCGTTCGAGGCTTTCATCGACACCGTAAGCGACGCGCATGCACAAGGAGAAACCCATGACGCACGATGAGGCGACCGCTTTTCTGAACGAGCAGCACCACGGCGTCCTGAGCACCCTGCTCGCGGACGGCAGGCCGCACCCCACGCCCATCGTATTCGATCACCGCGGCGGGGTGGTGGAATTCTCCATGACGTGGGATCGCGTGAAGGCCAAGAACCTGAGGCGCGACCCCAGGGCCACGCTCTGCGTGCTGCCGCAGGACAGCTTCTATCCCTACCTTTGCGCGGAGGGGGAGGCGGCGCTGGTCAAAGACCCGGAGGGACTCCTGAACCTCGACCTCTATCGGCGCATCACCGGAAAAGCGCCGGACGACGTGGAGGAATACCTGCAGGCGATGCAGGACGAAAGACGGCTCGTCGCCAGGCTGCGCGTCGCGCGGATGTACCCGCTCGCCTGAGCGGGCCAAGGCGGGCGGAGACGCCTATCCTCCGGGGTTCGTTTGGCAACCGACCCGGCCTTGCGGGAAGGCCGGGGATTCCTTCATCAAGGGGAGGGCTGTCGCATGAAGAAGTTCGCAATCGTCGTTGCCACGTTGTCCGCAGTGATCGGGACGAGAGAAGCATGGTCGATGGCGCGCAAAGGGAAGGCCGCCATGCTGCGCATGATGGGAACTCCTTTGCTCGCCTGTTCGGCGTTGCTCGTCTCCGGTTGCGCAACTTTGGTTTCGGGCACCTCTCAAACCATTACCGTGGATGTGCTCAACGCGAAGGGTGCGATGTGCAAGGGAATCGACAAAAGAGGGAGAAGCTATACATGGGCCTCTACTCCAAGTGCCACGACAGTCCATAAAGGAGACGGGCCGATAGTTCTCACGTGTGAGAAAAAAAGGCTTCAAGACAACTACACACGCATTTGACGAGACGTTGGTAGGCGCGACTTTTGGGCAACATCATACTCGGCGGAGGCGTTGGAATTTTTGTCGACGCCGTAAGTGGCGCGGCACAAGAATACCCGAATCTCGTCCATGTTATCATGCAACCTGAAGATTCTGCTTCCGTCGCTCTCCAAGAGGAATACGAGAGATTGAAAAAGCAAATGGCCGAGAGAAAAAAGAAAATGGAAAAAGAAGCCCAGCAAGAGATAAAATCCGAAGCTGGTGCTCAGCCATAATCACCCGGACGCCGCTCTCGACAGGATTTCCCGAAACCCCGCATACACCGCCTCCCCGTAAGCGGGCGGTGCGTGCACCTCGGTCAGCCTCCCGTCTTCTATCGTCTTCTCGGACGCATAGGGATTGTGCAGGACCTCCCCGCCCGGAAGGATCAGGGTGGGGCTGGTCATCGGCAATCCCTCCGCATCGCGCAGCCGCATGGCCTCCCTGTAGTCATCCATCACGGCTTTCTCGTATTTGCCCGACTCGAGGTCCGCGCGCACACGGGCAGGGTCCAGGCCCGCCTCCGCCGCGATCTCGACGAGAACGAGAACCTCGTCCACCCGCCTGCCCTCATAGAAAAAACCGCGCCTCAGCCTCAAGTCATAGGCGCGCGCCCTTTCCGGGTCCTGCGCGTAGGCACTCGCGTAGGCCTGAAAAGCGGGCATCGTGCTCCGCAAATACGCGTCGTGGGGCCAGCCTCTGCACGGGGCGAGCGGCTCCTGGACCGCCACCAGCGGCCACTCCTGATCCACGATATGGCGCGGCGCCGGGCGGTCGTTGATGACTTCCAGGGGAAACGCGCGCCATCGCAGCAACAGCTTTCCCTCAAAACCGGGCATCACCTTGTCCAGCCGCGCCGCGGCCAGGTATGCCCACGGTCAATGATACTCATGGAAAATTTCCACAACCGGCATATGCATCATCCCCTCCCCTCCCGAAAGCATATTTTCTCGTGCGCGCCGGAAGACTCTCGCGCATCCCCCCTGGACTTACGGGCTGGCGCCATCCAGGGCAACGGCTTCCGGGCGCCGTCGGGCTGCCACATTCTCTCCAGTCTATGCTATGATCGCCCCGGGTGGGAAGGATGGGAAGAAGAGAGGAGAAGGGTGCGGGAATGCGCATCGAGAACCAGAAAATCGCCGCCATACTTTCTGCGGCCAAGACAATCGCCGTGGTCGGCCTCTCGGATGATTCCGCGCGGACGAGCCACCGCATCGCCGCCTACCTGAAGGAAGCGGGCTATCGCATTATTCCCGTCAACCCCCGCATTGAACGCTCCCTGGGCGAAAGGGCGTATCCGCGTCTGGGGGATGTGGAGGCGCCCGTCGACATCGTCAACGTGTTCCGGCGTCCCGCGCAAATCCCCCCTCTGGTGGACGACGCGCTGAAAAAACGGCCAGGCGCATTCTGGATGCAGGCGGGCATCTCCCACCCGGCGTCCGCCCGCCGCCTGGAGGATGCGGGAATCACCGCCATCCAGAACCTTTGCATCAAGGTCGCGCACCGGAGCCTGGCGGAAACGCCTCAATGAGAACGGACCATTGCGCCTATCCCAGAAATTCCATCGCTACGCACTCCTCGCCCTTGGCGGATTGCTGGCGATAGGGATGATCGGCCTCCTCGAGAACTTCCTCCTCTACCACCCCCACCGGCAGCTCGACCTGACGCCCAGGACCTATGGCGTCGATTACGAAAACGTCCACCTCGAGACCGAGGACGGCGCGCGCATTCACGGCTGGTACGTCGCGCCCCAAGAGGCGAACGGCCCGGTTCTCCTCTGGGCACACGGCAACGCCGGCAACCTTTCGCACCGTGCGGAGAACATTGCGTTCATCCAAAAAGAACTGGGCGCCGGGGTATTCCTGTTCGACTACCGGGGGTATGGAAAAAGCGAGGGCAGGCCAAGCGAAGAGGGCCTCTACGCCGACGGGAGGGCCGCATACGCCTGGCTCACGGGGCGCATGCCGCACGAGCGCGTTTTTCTGTTCGGCCGGTCCATCGGCGCGGCCGTGGTCGTCCGGCTCGCGGTGGAGGGGAAGCGCGCGCGGGGCCTCATCCTGGAGAGCCCGTTCGAGAACATCATCGCCATGGGGAAAAAACTGTTTCCCTTTTTGCCGGTCGGCTGGTTCATCTCCCAGAAATTCGACAACGCATCCATGATTCCCGAGGTGGAGATGCCCTTGCTCATCCTGCATGGAGACAGGGACGGAATCGTCCCCCACGCCCAGGGAAAACGACTCTACGAGGCGGCGCGCGCCCCCCACAAACGCTTTTTCACCATCCGGGGGGCGGGCCACAACGACACATACCTCGCCGGGGGCGCCACCTACTGGGACGCATGGCGGGACTTCCTGCAAAACCCCGGGGCGGGGTGAATCAGGAGCCGGCTTCGGATTTTCGCACCCGACGCCTCGCCCGAAACTCCCGCAGCAGCCTTTCGTGGTGCACGCTCGAGAGAAATCCCTCGACGAAGGCGTTCGCCGGATGGTGGATGAGGGACTCCGGCGTATCCACCTGAACGATTGCCCCGTCGCGCATCACGGCGATTCGATCCGCGATCTGGAACGCATCGTTCAGGTCGTGCGTCACCAGCAGGCTCATCGCCCCGATGTCGTCGTGCACCCTCCGCAACTCCTTTCGCACCTCGAGCCTGGCGACCGGATCGATGTTCGCCAAGGGCTCGTCGAGCAGAAAAACGCGCGGGGGGATGGCGATCGCCCGGCCAATCGCCACTTTTTGCTGCTGACCCGAACTCAGCCGGTGCGGGTGTCGGCCCGACCAGCTCTTGGCGATTCCCACGCGCCGCATCACGTCCTGGACGCGCTCGTTGAGGATGCCCGGGAGCCACCGCCGAATTTTCAGCGCGAAGCCCAGGTTGGAGTATCCCCTCTCGTCAAACACCTTCATGTGCGGCCAGAGGGCGTAGCTCTGGAAGACGAGCTGAACCCCGCGCTGGCCGGGGGGGAGGTCGTTGACGCGCGCCCCGTCCAGGTAGATGTGCCCGCCATCCGCATCCTCCACGCCGGCGATCAGGCGCAGGAGGGTCGATTTCCCGCAACCGGTGGGACCGACGAGCACCATGAATTCCCCCTCCTCCAGCGTGAGGGAGAGATTATCCACTGCCCGCACATCCTCAAAATCTTTGCTGAGTCCCGCAATCGTCAGACGACCCACGCTTCTCCCCACTCCACGGAACGTCCGGCGAGGCCATCCACGCGGCGCTCATCGGCCCGCCCCGCCCTCGCGCGCGAGTCGGTTCAGCGCCTCGACGCCCGGCGTGAATATCTCCTCCAGAACGAGCTCTCCGTCGCCCGCGTTTCGGGTGGAATGCTCCTGATGCGGCGGAAACACCACCACGCCGCCCGGCCCGAGCACCACCTCCTCGCCCCCGCACTCGAACCGCGCCTCTCCCTGAAGGACGATCGTCATCTGCTCGTTCGGATGCGAATGGGGGTTGTACATGTCCACGCCCGCGCGAATCGTCTGGCGAAGCACCGTCAAGCGCTCGCCGGCCACCACCCGCTGGACGCGCTCCCCGGTGTCGTGCGGCTCCATCTCCTCGAAATGGTAGTGTTTCATCCCCGGATACCCCTCTTCCGTCTCCTTGCCCGCAACTGGGCAAAACCCGCGAAGCGCCACAGGTCGGAAAATCCGCCCGATCATCGTATAGAAGTATTTGCATCCGTTCAATCATTTCCCTAAAGTATCCGCGCAGGCGGCTTTCCCGCAACAGGAGACCACGATGAAGCGCGCTTGGGCCTATGCCGGCGCCGCGGCGCTCCTCGCCATGTTCTGGACGCTCCCTCAGGCGCGCGCGTCGGGGCTCGCACCCGGAACGCGCGCACCCGAGCTGCGGGGCGGGCCCTGGCTGGGCGGCGGCGACAACAACAATACACCGCTGCAGCTCGCGGAATTGCGCGGCAAGGTCGTGCTCCTCGACATGTGGACGTTCGGCTGAATCAACTGCGTGCGGGAGCTCCCCACGCTGCGTTCGTGGCACGAGCGCTACAGGCACCGGGGCCTGGTCATCATCGGAAACCACGCGCCCGAGTTCGGCTTCGAGAAGAGCAAAGAGAACGTAGAGGCCGCCATCGCCAGGCTCCGCATCCCCTACCCCGTCGTGATGGACAACCGGTTCGCCAACTGGAACGCCTACCGCAACCGCTACTGGCCGACGAAATACCTGATCGACAAGAGGGGAATCGTGCGATTCCAGACGATTGGCGAGGGCAACCACGCGCGCACCGAAGCGATGATCCTGCAGCTGCTCGCCGAACGATGATGGAGACGGAAAAAACGCCGCGCGCACCGGCCTACGCCTACTCCCCCCTGTTGCGGATCACCCACTGGCTGAACGTCCCGTTGCTGCTGTTGATGATGGCGAGCGGGCTTCAGATATGGTGGGCGTATCCCGCCTTCGGGCCGGACCGGCCCAACCCGGAAACCATCTTCGCGGCGGTGCGGGGCACGCAGGCCCAGGCCGACGCGCGCGGCATCGAACTCGGGGCTGACTACAGAAGTTTCGTCCAGTCCCTCGCGAACACGTTCGGGCTCGGGGGATGGCTCGCGGGCGCCCTCCGCTGGCACTTCGCCCTCATGTGGCCCTACACCATCAACGGCCTGGTTTTCTTGCTCTCCCTTCTCCTCACGGAGGAAGGGCGCCACTACCGCATCGCGCGGGAGGATTTCTCCGGTGCGAAACAGATGCTCCTTCACCCCATACGAACCTTTCACCATCCGCCCGGGGACGGAAAGTTCCACCCGATTCAGAAGTTCGCGTACAACGCCGTCATACTGGCCGGCGTCCTCTCCGTCCTCACCGGGCTCGCCATCCTGAAGCCCGTGCAGCTCGGGTGGCTGACCTGGCTGTTCGGGGGGTATCAGTCGAGCAGGTTCCTGCACTTCCTCGTCATGCTGTTCCTCATCCTTTTCACGCTCGGGCATCTGCTCATGGTGGCGTCCCACGGATGGCGGCGCGGCCTGGCGCCCATGATCGTCGGCGTCAAGGCGGAGCGCGACGCATTTCAGGCCAGGCAAAGACAATTCGCCAGGCGCCTGGGGCGCCTCGTCTCGGAGGGGATGATCCTCGCCGTCTCCTTCTGGGCAGGAAGCCTCGTCGCGGATATGCTGAACGCGCTGTTCGGCGGCACAGCCTCGGGGGCGTGGTTCGGCGCGCTGGCCTACCTGTTCGTTCGGGCGGGCCTCATGCGAGGAGGGCGCATCGGGCGCGTCCGGCGGACGCGAAGCGTCGGGAGCTGAGCGGATGGGCGCACCAGAAGATCGGGCGGGCTTCACCCTGCCGACCAGACTGGCGAGGCGCAGGCTTTTCGTGGGCAGACTGGTCTTGTGCATCGTTTGCTTCAACGCCCTTTTCGCCCTCCTCGCCGCATACCTGCTGAGCGGGGCGATGGCGGAGATGACGCGGTTTCAGTTCACCTTTCTGGGCTGGGCCGGCATCCTGTTTCCCGCCTCCCTCCTCCTGGTCGTCCCGGTGGTGGTGCCCATCGTCGCCAGGCTGCTGAAACCACGGGACGAGACCCCGGGAGAGAGAAGATGAGAAAAAACGAACCGCGAAAGCGGGAGGTCGGAGGGAATGGAGATGGGCGGGGGGCGTCTCGACGGGGATTCCTGAAAATGCTCCTCGCCGCCCTGTCCGCCTTCATGGCCGGCTGTTCCCGCCTGAACGAAGCGCCCTGGGCACAGGCCGCCCTCAGCTGGTTTGAGCGCCTGAACCACAAGGTGGGCCTCGCGGCGGACAGCAATCACCGACTGGCGCGCACCTACCCGAGAAGCGCCGTTCAGCCCGATCAGATGCGGCCCAACGGATCGGTGGTCACGCCCGATTCCCGGCTCATCCAGACGCCCCCCGAAGAGTGGCGGCTCATCGTGGGAGAGGCCCGCTTGCGGGAGCAACGGATGATGAAAAGACACTGGGTCCAGAACTACACGCTGGCGCAGTTGCGCGAGATGCCCGCCCTGGAGCAGACGGTCGAGCACATCTGCGTGGAGGGCTGGAGCGCCATATGCCACTGGCGGGGCGTGGACCTCGCGCGTTTTATCCAGGCGCACCGGCTCCGGCCGGAGAGCCGCTACGTTTTCTTTCTGTGCGACGACCTGCTCGCCACCGCAAACGGCCATGAGCGCTACAGCGTGACCTTCGACCTCCAGCAGGCGATGCACCCGCAAAACGTTCTGGCTTATGAATACAACGGCGAGCCTCTGCCGATGATGCACGGCGCGCCCCTGCGCCTCGCCTCGCCCACAAACATCGGCTGGAAAAGCGCCAAATTCCTGCGCTACATCTTTTTCACGAACGAGGACATGGGCGGTTTTTGGGAGAAGCAGGGCTACCCGCGCTATTACGGATTTTGACGGACTCCGCCCGGCAGTCTTGACAATCGCACCCCCGCCTACATATAAAAAACCCTGCGTTTGGAGGCGGGCGCCCGGCCCGCGTAAAATGGCCGTCGATCCGGCGTAGCTCAACGGCAGAGCAATCGGCTGTTAACCGATGGGTTGTAGGTTCGAATCCTACCGCCGGAGCCACTTTTTCCAAGCGTCCAGCCTGGAGGCCTCGTTCGCGCGCGCGAAACCCCGAATTGACCGGAAGCGTCGATCTCCATATACAGACTAGTGTTTCCCCGGTTTGGCCTCATCACGCAGGGGCGGGTCGATGACGGCCAGGGAGGACGCCGTTGACTGCTGAGGCGCCCATCCACGAAGGGCAAGTCCTGAGCGGCTCGCTGTTCCGCGAACCGATGCGCGTGGAGACCGTCCGCCCAGACGGTCCGGGCGTTTGGGTCGCGGGGCTCGTGGGCCAGCGCTCCGAGAGGTTTCTGCGCGTTACGCTGACCTCGGATGACATATCGAACCTCGCCATCGCCGACTCCGTCCTCTCCTACGGCGGCGACGGGCGGCTTCTGCGCATCGGCCTCCAGGCCTACGCGCTCGGCATCGCCTATGAGTTCGACCCCTATTTCGGGCTTTCCATCTCGCGCGTGGACCCGCTGCCGCACCAGCTCGACGCGGTCTATGAGCACATGCTCAAGCTCCCCAGCGTGCGCTTCCTGCTCGCCGACGACGCCGGTGCGGGCAAGACCATCATGGCCGGCCTCCTGGTCCGCGAGCTCAAGCTGCGGGGCCTCATCGAGCGGATTCTCGTCGTCTGCCCCGCCAACCTCTCGTTCCAGTGGCAGCGGGAGCTCAAGGAGAAGTTCGACGAGACGTTCCGTGTGATGAAGGGCGGCGACATCCGCGAGCAATTCGGGGTCAACCAGTGGATGGATCAAAAGCAGATCATCACCTCGCTCGACCTCGCCAAGCGCACCGAGATATTGCCCGGGCTGCGCCAGGCGCGTTGGGATATGGTGATCGTGGATGAGGCGCACCGCATGTCGGCCCGCGACGAGACGCACAAGAGCCAGCGCTACAGGCTGGGGGAATTGCTGCGCGACAGCGCCGATCACGTGCTCCTGCTCACCGCCACGCCCCACAAGGGCGACCCGCAGAACTTCACGCTGTTCCTGCAGCTGCTCGACCGGGACGCCTACGCCGACGTGAAGTCGATCCGCGAGGCCATGGACAAACGGCGGGCCCCCTTCTACCTGCGCCGCACCAAGGAGGCGATGGTCTACTTTCCGGAGCGTCAGGCGGACGGGGACGTGGGCCGCGCAGCCGGTGTTCACCAGGCGCATCCCGCGCACCGCCAACTTTGACATCGATGGCCCCGAGCTCGCGCTCTACCAGGAGGTCACGCGGTTCGTGAAGCGACAGAGCGCGCGCGCGGCGGCGCAGGGCGACGACCCGCGCGCCCGGGCGGTCGGTTTCCTGATGTCGCTCTACCAGCGTCGCCTCGCGTCGAGTGCCTACGCCATGCGGCGCTCCCTGGAGAATCGCGCGCGCAGGCTCGAGGAGGGGCTCAAGCGCGCCCGGGAGCTTTTGCGGAAAGCGCCGCCGAGCCTGCCCGACCGGGAGGAGCTCGATGAGTTCGAGGACGCCGAGCGCGAGCGCCTGGAGCGCCAGCTCGAGGCGGTCACGCTGGCCGGCAACGCCGATCAGGTGCGTGCGGAGGTCGCGGAACTGCGGGGGCTGGCCGAGGAGGCGAAGGCGGTCGAGGGCTCGGGCGGGGAGGCGAAACTCGGGCGCCTGCGGGAAATCATGCGCGAGGAGGGGTTCTTCGACCGTCCCGACCAGCGGCTGCTGCTCTTCACGGAATTCCGGGACACCCTCGACCACCTGGTGGAGCGGATGAAAGACTGGGGCTTTCGGGTCGGCTGCATCCACGGCGGCATGAAGTCCGGCGCGCGCGACGAACCGGGAAGCCGGCTCCACGCCGAACAGCAGTTCCGCGAGGGTGCCATCCAGGTTCTGGTGGCGACCGAGGCGGCGGGCGAGGGCATCAACCTGCAGTGCTGCCACATCCTGTTCAACTACGACATCCCCTGGAACCCGAACCGGCTCGAACAGCGCATGGGCCGCATCCACCGCTACGGACAACGGCGCGACTGCCTGATATTCAACTTCGTCGCCGCCAACACCATCGAAGGGCGGGTGCTCCCTCCGCCTCCTGGACAAGCTCCAGGAGATTCGCGACGCCCTCGATGACGACGCGGTGTTCAACGTGGTGGGCGAGGTCTTGCCGTCCGCCCACGTGGAGCGCGTGCTGCGGGACTACTACGCGGGCAAGCTGGGCGACGCCGATCTGGAGGATCGGCTCCTGAGGGACGTGGACGAAGGCCGTTTCCGATCCATCTGCCAGACGGCCCTGGAGGGACTGGCCGCGAAGAGGCTCCACCTCGACATGCTCCTCAAGCGCCGCGCCCGGGCGCAGGAGCGGCGCGTCGTTCCCGAGACGATCGCGCGCTTCATCCAGGAGTGCGCCCGGGACGCCGGCCTGACGCTGCGGCCGGTGCGCCGCACGCCCCATGCGTTCCGGCCGGGCCGGACGCCGTCCGCCCTGAAAAAGTATGAGCGGGAGGCGGACTGGAGGCTCGCGGAGCTGGCGAGCCAGTATCCGCGCCTCTCCACAGACCGCGAGACGGCGGAGGAGAACCACATGGAATGGGTGACGCCCGGGCATCCGCTGTTCGAGGCGCTGCGCCGCCACAGCCTCGACCGCGCGGGGGACGCCTTCGCCAGAGGCGCCTGCTTTCATTCCCTCGCCCATGACGCGCCGGCGCGGCTCGACTTCTACCGGGCGCGGGTCGTGGACGGCCTCGGGCGCGTCATTCAGGAGCGGCTGTTCACGGCGGAGCTGACGAGCGGCGCCTCCCCCCGCCTCCGCCAACCCGACATACTCGGCGACATGCGCCCGGCCGCCGCGCCCGATGAACCGCCCCCCGCGGCCGCCCTCCCGGAGGCGACCGCCTGGCTCAACGAGCATGCCCTCGCGCCCTTCATCGAGGAGGTTCGCGCGGAGCGGGTGGCCGAGGTCGAGCGAATCGGCAGGCACGTAGCGCTCTCCCTGACGGAGGTTCTCCATCGGCTCGACAAGGAAATCGGCCGCGCAGCCGAGGAGGCGGCCCAGGAGGTCACCGGCGCCGAGGGACGTCTCGCGCAGGCCGAAATCCGCTACGCCGAGGCGCAGGCGCGGCGCGCGCGCCGGTGCGAGGAACTGACGCGGCAGCGGAAGCTCACGCTGCAGGGGGTCGAGCGAATCGCGAGCGCCCTCATCCTGCCCTCCCCCGAGCGCGGCGCGCTGGACGCCCGGGGGCTGCGCCCGAACCCCGAAACCGAGATGACGGCCATGCGGGTGGCCATGGAGCATGAGGCCGCACAGGGGCGCCACGTGGAGGACGTCCACGAAGAAAACCTCGGCTACGACGTGACCAGCCTCGACCCCGCGTCGGGCGATCTGCGGCTGATCGAGGTGAAGGGCTTCGCCGAGCCTGCGGGCAGCGTCTTCCTCACGCCGAACGAGCGGCGCGTCGCCGAGGACCGCCCCGAGTGCTTCTGGCTCTACGTGGTGACCAACTGCGCGGGGGCACCCGAACTCCGGCGCATCAAAAACCCGGCCCGGCTCCCGTGGCATGAGGTATCCAAGGTGCAGCACTACTGGCTGGACCTGGACGCGGTCGGAGAAGCGGCGGCGGACGAGGAGGGGAGCGCCATGAGAAAGCCGAAGGCCGCCGGTTTGAAAATTCGGAGGCTGCGCCTGCGCAACTGGAAAAACTTTGCCGACGTCGACGTCGCCATAGAGGATCGCGTCTTTCTCGTGGGTCCCAACGCATCGGGAAAATCCAATTTTCTGGACGCTTTCCGCCTCCTGCGCGATCTCGCCTCCACCGGCGGCGGCTTTGAAGATGCGGTTCGCCGGCGCGGCGGGGTGGGCGCCATCCGATGTCTGGCGGCGCGCAAAAGGCCGGACGTCGAGGTCCACGTCGAGTTGCGAGGGGGCGGAGAAGAGGACAGGTGGGGATACGGGATCGTCTTTCACCAGGACAACCAGAAGAGACCGCGCCTCCGCAAAGAATACCTGACGCGCAACGGCGCCAAGCTCGTTGACAGGCCCGACAAGGAGGATGCGGAGGACCCCGCGCGCCTGACGCAGACCCACCTGGAGCAGGTGAGCGTCAACAAGCCGTTTCGCGCCCTGGTTGATTTTTTCGCATCCATCCGCTATCTGCATATCATTCCGCAACTGGTGCGCGAACCCGACCGCTCCGTCGGGCGAACGAACGACCCATTTGGCGGCGATTTCCTGGAGCGGGTTATCAATACGCCGACACCGACCCGCAACGCGCGGCTGAAACGCATACAGAAAGCGCTCCAGGTCGCCGTTCCCCAACTCGGGGAGATCGAGCTGTGGCGCGACCCCCTCGGCACGCCCCATCTGCGGGGCAAGTACCGGCACTGGCGCGGGCAGGACGCCTGGCAAACGGAAGAGCAATTCTCGGACGGCACCCTGCGGCTCCTGGGGC
>CBDBZY010000025.1:0-41236 GCA_965213685.1 bacterium | reverse complement strand
TGGGGCCTCTCGGTGCTCCAGCTCGTCAGGATGATGGGCGCCTCCCGCACCTTCATCTCCGGGCGCGGCTATCGCCTGGAGATAGCGAAGGCACTCGGTGCCGATTGCGTCATCGACATCGAGAAGGAGGACCCGGTCGAGGTCGTCATGGAGCAGGACGGGGGGCCGGGGGGTGGATTTGGCGATCGAGTGCGCCGGCCCGCCCGCGACGATGCGCCAGGCGGTGGACATGGTCCGTCGCGGCGGGCGCGTGGTGCTTGAGGGGATCAACGGCGGCCGGGAGGCGTCGTTCCACACCGACCGCATCGTGCTGGACGAGATATCGATATTCGGCGGGCGCGGCTCGCCCAACTGCTACCCGAGAGCCATCCGGATCGTGGCGGACGGCCACATCGACACGAAGAGGATGCTCACGCACACCTTCGCGCTCGATGATTTCGCCGAGGCGATGCGCATGTTCCAGGCGCGCGAGGACGGCGTCATGCGCGTGATGCTCACGCCATAATTCCCGGGCGTCCGAACGCGCGCGCTCCGGCCTCCCGGAAGACGCCGGCCGCCGTCTTCCGGTTTCCGCGATAGAGGGGGAGGATGCCGATGCCGACAAGGAAGCTTCTGCCCACCACGGTGGTGGGCAGCTACGCCCAGCCCGACTGGCTCATCGACCGCGAGAATCTGCGGAAGCGCCTCCCGCCGCGCGTGCGCGCCCGGGAGGTTTGGCGCGTGGCGCCCGAGTTTCTCGAGGAGGCCCAGGACGACGCCACCCTCCTGGCGATTCGGGACATGGAGCGCGCGGGAATCGACATCATCACGGACGGCGAGGCGCGCCGCGAGAGCTACTCGAACCGCGTGGCCACCGCCCTCGGCGGCATCGACACCGAGCGCCACGGCTTCGCCAAGGATCGCTCGGGCAGGGACAACCCCGTCCCCCGGGTGGTGGGGAGAATCCACCGCAAGGCGCCCATCGAGGTGCGCGACGCAGTCTTTCTGCGCGCCAACACGGAGCGGGAGATCAAGATCACCCTGCCGGGCCCCTTCACCATGACGCAGCAGGCACAGGATGATTTCTACGGCGACGAGCGGGCGATGGCGCTCGACTACGCCCGCGCGGTGAACGCGGAGATACGGGATATTTTCGAGGCGGGCGCCGACGTCGTGCAGCTCGACGAGCCCTACATGCAGGCGCGCGCCGAGAAGGCGCGGGAGTTCGCCGTCGAGGTGCTCGACGCGGCCCTGGAGGGCGTCTCGGGCACGACCGCCCTCCACATGTGCTTTGGCTACGCGGCCATCCACGCCTGGCAGGGGCTGGGCAAGCCCGACGCCTATTCCTTCCTGCCGGAGCTGAACGAGAGCAGGGTCGATCAGGTATCCATCGAGGCGGCACAGCCCGGGATCGACCTGGCCGTCCTGGAGAAATTGCCGGACAAAACCATCATCCTCGGCGTCATTGACAACGGGGACGCGCAGGTCGAATCGCCGGGTGCCGTCGCCGCGCGCATCCGGGCGGGGCTCGCCCACGTATCCCCCGAACGGCTCGTCCTCGCCCCCGATTGCGGCATGAAGTACATGGATCGGGACACCGCTTTCGGCAAGCTCGCCGCCCTGGCCGAGGGGGCCGCCATCGTGCGGCGGGAGCTGGGGGGCTGAGGGGCCGAAAAAATCCCCCGGCGCCGTCCGCCCGGCGGGAGGGGCTGCGCCCCATCAGCCGCGCGGGCGATGGACATGGACAAATGAGCGGTGCCGCCGAAAGGCTCCGGGCTTGAGGGCGGGCATGCCGGATTGTATGATGGCGCCCGTCCGGGCGGAGAGCACGACGCCTGAGCGCAAATCATATGGCCAAGCCTCACGCCCGTGAGGAAATCGAATGACCACGCCCCTCCGCCCCCCGCACGCCGCCGCACGGCCGCTAGCGCAGGCGCCGCTCCCGTTGTCGGGACGGGCAAAAGCCGAAGAGCAGCCCCTCCTCCTCGCGTGCGAGGACAACCTCGCTTTCATGGATGCGCTTCCCGACGGGGCGATGAAGCTCATCCTCACCTCGCCCCCCTACAACCTGGGCAAGGAATACGAATCGAGAACCCCGCTGGATGACTACCTCGAGGCGCAGGCGCGCGTGATACGCGCGTGCGTCCGCCTCCTGCACCCCCGAGGCTCCATCTGCTGGCAGGTCGGCAATTACGTGCGAAACGCGGAGGTCGTCCCCCTCGACGCCGTCCTCTATCCCGTGTTTCGCGCGCAGGGCCTCCAGCTCCGCAACCGAATCGTCTGGTGCTTCGGCCACGGGCTGCACTGCACCCATCGGCTCTCGGGCCGCTACGAGACGATCAACTGGTGGACGCGGGGGGATGACTACACGTGGAATCTCGACCCCATCCGGGTTCCGGCGAAGTATCCGGGCAAGAAGCACTTCAAGGGACCGAAGGCGGGGGAGCTCTCGGGCAATCCGAAGGGAAAGAACCCGACAGACGTGTGGGCCTTCCCGAACGTGAAGAGCAATCACCCGGAGAAGACGATTCACCCCTGCCAGTTTCCCGTCGAACTCGCCGAGCGCCTGGTGCTCTCCATGACCGACCCGGGCGACGCGGTGTTCGACCCCTACATGGGCGTCGGCTCCACCATCATCGCCGCACGCATGCACGGACGGGCGGCCTTCGGCTGCGACGTCGTTCCCGAATACGTGGAGATCGCCCGCGAGCGGGTGCGCCAACTCCGGGACGGCACTTTGAAAACGCGCCCGATGGGAAAGCCCATCTACGACCCCGCCAAGCCGAACGGGGGGCATTGATGCGCATCAAGGCCCGCTATTCGCATCTGAACGGCGAGGAATACCTGCTCGTTCACCGGAGCCGGTTGTGGGAGGAGGTGCGGGACGTCATCTCGGAGGTGGACGCGATGGCTTGCCGCACCAAGGTCTCCAGGGAGCGGACCATGCCGGGGCGCGTGCTGTTCTCGCCTGCCGACATGAAGCGATGAAACGCGAAGCCAGGCTTCTCAAAGAGAAAGCGCTCAATTCTCTCTTATCGGCTGTTGAGCACTTCAATCGTCCAGTAGATAGAGGGCGTAATGACGCTGTTCTGATTTTTCTGGGCCATAGTTTTGAAATGTTGTTGAAGGCTGGAATCGTCCATAAAGAAGGCAAAATACAAGCAAAGAAAGCACCCAATCAAACGCATACATTCGGCAAATGTCTTAGCAAGGCACGGAGCGATGGACAATTAAAATTCCTGACAGAAGAACAAGCGCTCACTTTGCAGACAATTCATGAGTTCCGGAATGCGGCACAACATTATTTGCTAACTGTTTCAGAGCAACTGTTGTATCTTTATACGCAGTCCGGCGTAACACTTTTTGGGGATTTGTTGCATTCTGTTTTCGGGCAAAAACTATCTGAAGAGCTGCCTGAGAGGGTCTTGCCGGTTTCCACCCAGCCTCCCAAAGAATTAGCAATTCTGCTTGCGGATGAAGTCCAGATCATCAAAAAACTGAGCGATCCAATGCGTCGGGAAAAAACTGACGACAGGAATCGATTGAGGGGCCTCGCCATTATGGAAGCTGTTGTGAAGGGGGAAGAAAGTGTTCAGCCCAGTGTGGGTTATTTGGACAAAATTATCAATCGAATTGAGGATGGCGAGCCTGCGGACTCCATTTTTCCAGGAATTTTTTCACTGGCACTATCCATGGAAGGGGAAGGAAGACCAGTTCACATTCGGTTTTCAAGGAGAGAAGGGGTTCCCGTTCGCACTGTGCCAGAGGGAACGGCGGATGCCTCAGCCGTCGTAATTCGCCGAGTCAACGAGCTCGATTTTTATTCCATGGGAGCAAAAGAACTCGCAAAAAAAGTTGATTTGACAATGCACAAGACTTTAGCCGTCATTTGGAAAACAAAACTTCAAGGTGACGTAGATTGTTTTAAGAAAATTCGTATTGGAAAACAGGAATACAAAAGGTATAGCCCGAAAGCACTGGAAATGATCCAGAAGGAACTCCCCAATTTAGATATAGGTGATGTTTCGAAATCTTATTATAAAAACGTCATAAAGAAAGGTCAAAATCAGCCCTAAATTCCGATAATCGCCCATCCCGCGCGGACGCGCGCCCCCTACTCCTCCTTCCCATCCTGGAATGCGATGCGCTCGCCGGGGGGCTCCACCACGAGGTGAAGCGCCTCGGCCACGCGGCCCGTGAGGTTCCACAGCCCGCAGATGATGGTGAGGGAGACGAGCTGCTCGGTGGGGAAGTGGCGCTCCATCGCCGCGAACGCCGCGTCGTCCTCTCTCGCCGTCAGGTTCGTCACCGCCTCCGCCCAGCGGATGGCTGCTTTCTCCTTCTCGCTGAAAAGGGCGCTCTCCCGCCAGCCCTCGCCTGTGAGCGACTCTATCTGCTCCTCGGTGATGCCCTGAGCCCGACCGAGCTCCACGTTGTGCCCAAGTCAGTTGTTGCACTCGGTGAGGAGTGCCGTCTTGATGATGACGAACTGGGCGGTGCGCAGGTATTCGGGGTCGGTCTTCTGGTGCGCGACGCGGAGCTTGCCGTCCATGATCTGCCAGCCCTCGACGAAGCCGGGCGCCCAGCCGAGCAGGCGGAGGAAGCGCGAGACCCGCCCCCATCTGCGCTTCCCGCGCGCATAGAGGGGCGCGAGCTCGGCGGCTAGGTGTTCGGGGAGGTTGTCCGGGTCGATGAGCGGCACCCGGGGCAGGGGGCAGGCCATCATCTCCTCGGTGACGCCCATCTCCTGTGCGAGGCCGGTGGTCTTGTCTATCGGCATGGCGAGAATCCTCTCTGTGCGTGAGCGGGGGAGGGGGGAGCCGACGCCGGCCCACAGGGTGCCGCCCCCATTCTCCCGCAAGGTGCGGCGGGAATTAACGGGCGGGGCGGGGGGATTGCGCACACGGCGCGCACCTCATCGCCCCAGCCTCGCCCGGACTTTCTCCAGCGGTTCGGGCGGGGCGTGTTTCGAGGTCAGGCTCCCGCACGCCTGGCAGAGGAAGTCCTCCCGCCGCATGGACAGCCAGATCCAGATGAGCGCCCAAGCACCGGCGGTGAAAACCGTCAAAATCAGGTGCAGGATGTGGTTCGGCCTCGGCCGCACAGCGAGCGTCAGACCCTCGCAGCGCACGCAATATCTTTGCATCGTCTCCATGCCCATTTTCTTTTCCCTCCGTTTCGGCGAAGAGAAGCGCCCGGGCGGGCGCGGCGCTCCTTTTACGCCGGCATCACCTTCGGATGCTCCAGCATGTCCTTCAGGGTGGCGAGGAATTCGGCCGCCGGCGCGCCGTCGACGATGCGGTGGTCGGCGTTGATTCCGACGTAGGCCGTCGTGCGGGCGACGACCTCGCCGGCGCGCACCACGGCGCGCTCCCGCGCCGCGCCGACGGAGAGGATGGCCGCTTCGGGGTGGTTGATGATGGCGCTGAAGTGGTCGACCCCGTAGGCGCCCAGGTTCGAGACCGTGAAGGTGCCGCCCTCCAGGGCGTCGAGCCCCAGGGCGCCCGCGCGGGCAGCCTCGGCCAGCGCTCTCGACTCGCGCGAGATGGCGTCGATGGACTTCTGGTCGGCTCCCCGGATGACGGGAACCATCAGCCCCTGATCGACGGCGACGGCCACCCCGACGTTCACGTCCCGCATCTGCTCCAGGGCGTCTTCGCGGAGGCGAACGTTCACGGCCGGGCAGCGGCGCACGGCGCGGGCGGTGTAGAAGAGGATGAGGTCGTTGATGGAGACCCGCACGCCCAGGTCGTTCTCCCACGCCTGCCGGCTGGCCTCGCGCACGGCGAGGAGGTTGGTGAGGTCCACCTCGGCCTGCATGGTGATGCGCGGCACCCGGGACCAGCTGGAGAGCATGCGGTCGGCGATGATTTTCCGCATTCCGGCGATGGGCGTGGCGCCGGCCACGGCAGCGGCCGCCGCGCGGAGGTCCGACGCCGCCGCCCGCACGTCGGCCTGCACGATTCTCCCGCCGGGGCCCGAACCCCGGAGGGTGCGGAAATCGACCCCGAGCTCCCGCGCCACGCGCCTGGCGGCCGGGCTGGCGAACACCCGGCCCGCGGGGGCGGGCTGTGCCACGGCGGGGGCTGCTGCGGGTGCGGGAGGCGGCGCGTCCGCCGCGACGGGTTCGGGTTTTTTCTCTGGCGGGGCGTCGCCGCCGACAACAAAGGCGCTGATGTCCTCGCCTTCCTCGCCGATGACGGCGACGTCCGTCCCGCAGGGGACGACCGCGCCTTCGCCGGCCAGCGTTTTGAGCAGGAGGCCGCCGTCTGGCGATTCGACCTCGTATTCGACCTTATCGGTCTGGATGTCGAGGATGATCTCGCCCTTCTCGACCGCTTCGCCCTCGCCCTTGCGCCACTTGAGGATGGTGCCTTCTTCCATGGTGAGGCCGAGTTTGGGCATCGGGAGGGGGGTGGCCATGAATCTTGCTCCTCATGATGAGATATGCGGGGGAATTACGCCGTCCCCAGCATAGCACGCGCCCCGGCGATTACGTCATCCTTGTCGGGAATGACGTGCGACTCGAGTTTGGGCGAGAAGGGCACCGGCGTCTCTTTGGCGCAGACGCGCTCGATGGGGGCGTCGAGGTAGTCGAAAGCCTCCCTGGCCGCCAGGGCGGCGATTTCCGCTCCCCAGCCGCAGCGCCGCACCGCCTCGTGGGTGACGAGGAGCCGGCCCGTCTTGCGGACGGAGGACAGAATCGTCTCCGCGTCCAGGGGGAAGAGCGTTCTGGGGTCGATGACCTCGCAGCGCACCCCCTCTTTCTCGAGTGCATCCGCCGCCGCGTTTTGAGCAGGAGGCCGCCGTCTGGCGATTCGACCTCGTATTCGACCTTATCGGTCTGGATGTCGAGGATGATCTCGCCCTTCTCGACCGCTTCGCCCTCGCCCTTGCGCCACTTGAGGATGGTGCCTTCTTCCATGGTGAGGCCGAGTTTGGGCATCGGGAGGGGGGTGGCCATGAATCTTGCTCCTCATGATGAGATATGCGGGGGAGTTACGCCGTCCCCAGCATAGCACGCGCCCCGGCGATTACGTCATCCTTGTCGGGAATGACGTGCGACTCGAGTTTGGGCGAGAAGGGCACCGGCGTCTCTTTGGCGCAGACGCGCTCGATGGGGGCGTCGAGGTAGTCGAAAGCCTCCCTGGCCGCCAGCGCGGCGACTTCCGCTCCCCAGCCGCAACGCCGCACCGCCTCGTGGGTGACGAGGAGCCGGCCCGTCTTGCGGACGGAGGACAGAATCGTCTCCGCGTCCAGGGGGAAGAGCGTTCTGGGGTCGATGACCTCGCAGCACACCCCCTCTTTCTCGAGTTCATCCGCCGCCGCCAGGGATTTGCCGACCATCGAGGAGGTGGCGACGATGGTGAGGTCGTCCCCCTCTCTTTTCACGTCGGCGACGCCGATGGGGATGATCTCCTCCTCCTCGGGAACGGGCCCCCTCTCCAGGTAGAGGAGCTTGTGCTCGATGAAGAGGACCGGGTCGTCATCCCGAATGGCCGCCTTGAGGAGTCCCTTGGCGTCGCGCGCGGTGGCGGGCATGACCACCTTGAGGCCCGGCACGTGAACGAACCACGCCTCCAGGCTCTGGGCATGCTGGGCGGCGGAGCTGCGACCCGCCCCGCCCTGGGTTCTGATGACGAGCGCGGTGTTCGCCTTGCCGCCGAACATGTAGCGCACCTTGGCGACCTGGTTGACGATTTGGTCCATGGCGACGGCGGAGAAATCGATGTACATCAACTCCGCCACGGGCCGCATCCCCACGAGCGCCGCCCCTAGCGCCGCGCCGACGATGCCCTGCTCGGAGATGGGGGTGTTTCGCACCCGCTCCGCGCCGTATTTGTCCAGCAGTCCCACGGTGGTCTTGTATGAGCCGCCGAACTCGGCGATGTCCTCGCCCAGGAGGAAAACCGAGTCATCCCTCGCCATTTCCTCATCCAGTGCCTCGATGATGGCCTCCCGATACAGAATCTCGCGCATTTTATTTTCCCCGGACGGGTGCGTAGACGTCGGTCATGGCGTCGGCGAGGTCGGGTTCCGGGCTTGTCCGGGCGAACTCGATGGCTTGTTCCATCTCCTCGTTCACGCGCGCGCGCATGGCGTCGACGTCTTGGGGGGTCAGCCATTTTTTCTTACGGAGGGTTTGGGCAAACGTGAGGAGCGGGTCGCGCTTCAGCCACTTGCCCACCTCCTTGTCGTGTCCGTAGGCGGTGCCGGGGTCGCCCACATAGTGTCCCAGGAAGCGCATGGTTTTCGCTTCGATAAGCGTGGGTCCTCCTCCCCTGCGGGCGCGCGCGATCGCCTCGCCCGCCACTTCGTACACCGCCTCGGGGTCCATGCCGTCCACGACGACTCCCGGGATGCCGTAGGCCTTGGCCCGATCGGCGATGTCCTGAACCGCCTGGTGGGCGGTGCGGGGCGTGCTTTCCGCGAATCCGTTGTTCTCGCAAACGAATACGGCGGGCAGGTTCCAGGCCGAGGCGAGGTTGACGCCCTCATGGAAGGCGCCCTCGTTGCTCGCCCCGTCGCCGAAAAAACTCACGGCGACGTGTTTTTCGCCTCTCAGCTGCAGCCCCAGGGCGGCACCGGCCGCGATGGGGATGCCTCCTCCCACGATGCCGTTCGCCCCGAGAGCTCCCAGGTCCTGGTCGGCGATGTGCATCGAACCCCCTTTCCCCTTGCAGTAGCCGGTCGCGCGGGCGTACAACTCGGCGAACATGCCCCTGTATTGCAGTCCCTTGGCGATCATGTGGCCGTGGCCGCGGTGCGTGGAGGTGATCTGGTCTTCCGGGGCAAGGTGCGCGCACACCCCGGAGGCGACGGCCTCCTCGCCGATATAGGCGTGGAGAAAGCCCGGCAACTCCCCCGCCTGAAACAGTTCGATGGAGCGTTCCTCGAACCTGCGGATGCGGACCATCGTCTCGTATATCCACAGCGCCTTGGGCTTCGTCAGTCGAATCATGGAGTCGCTCCTGAACGCGCCCTCGCGGTTGCCGCCGCATGGGCGCCGATCTTCGCGCCCCGCCTTTTCCCGGGCGCGTCGTCCCGCGTTGTCTCGAGGAGAGTCGTGCGCGGCGTGGCCTCTTCTCGTCCCGTTTGCGTCCCGCATGTCCGCCCGGCGGATTGGCGAAATCTAGCATGCGATACGCTTCCGGGCAAGAACGCCTGCCCCTTCATCGGGATGGGGACGGCGCTTGCGCTTTGCGCGAATGGCGATTAGAGTATCCAGGATTTTCGTTGTTGCGCAGGTGGGTCAATCGATGACCCATTTTTTTATTCCCACCCGGAGCGGGGATTGATTGTGGCGACAACCGGGGCGGATGGCGAAATTTGGGCAATTCTCGGGGAGGTGGTTTCCGGCCTGGGGCTCGAGTTGGTGGACGTGGAGCGGACTGGAAACCGGGGCCGGCGAACCATTCGCGTATATATCGACAGGCCCGAGGGCGTCGCGATTTCCGATTGCGCCGCCGTGAGCCGGGAGGTGGGGGAACGTCTGGAGGAGGGCGGCGTCATCGAGGATTCGTATCGCCTGGAGGTATCCAGCCCCGGCGTGGAGAGGCGCCTGCGAAGAACGCGGGACTTTGAGCGCTGCGTCGGACGGCGGGTGCGCATACGCTTGAAGGACAAGCGAGGGGAGAGGACGAGACTTGCGGGGGAGATCGTCGAGGTGGAGGAAAACGTCGTCCGCGTGCTGGAGAAAAATGGAGAGAAGGTTTCGTTTTCATTGGCGGATATCGCAAAAGCGAACTTGGATGTGGATTGGGAAGCAGAATTTCGGGGGCAGGGGAATGCGGGGTAGAATCAGCCCAATCCATCATGGAGGAATGGTTTGGTGAGCCAAGAACTGATTGCCGTCCTGACACAACTGGAGCGGGAGCGGGGCGTCGCCAAGGATGTGCTCCTCGATACCCTGAAGCTCGCCATGGCGTCGGCGGCCAAGAAGCAATACGGCCTGGGCAGGAATGTGGATGTGTCGTTTGACGAGCAAACCGGCGAAATTGGCGTGCGCGCGTCGAAAGAGGTCGTCAGGATTATCCAGAATCCGCAAAGCGAGGTGCTTCTGGACGAGGCGCGCAAGGAGAATCCGGACATCCAGGTCGGGGATTTTCTCACCCAGGGCGTCGAGACGGAGGGGCTGGGGCGGATTGCCGCGCAAATCGCCAAGCAGGTGATATTGCAGCGGGTCCGGGAGGCGGAGCGCGCGAACATTTACCAGGAGTTCAAGGACCGCGCGGGGGATTTGATCACGGGGTCCGTCTCGCAGGTGGAGCGCGGCAACATTTATGTGGACATCGGGCGGACGGAGGCGATTCTTCCCCGGCGGGAGCAGATATTCCGGGAGGTGTACAAGCGGGGGGACCGCATTCGGGCGTACATCATGGAGGTGCGGGAGATAACGAAAGGCCCGCAAATCATCCTGAGCAGGACGCATCCGGGTTTGCTCACTCGCCTGTTTGAAATAGAGGTGCCGGAAATCTACGACGGGGTGGTGACCATCAAGGGGTGCGTCCGGGAGCCGAGCGGGCGCTCCAAGGTGGCCGTCGTGAGCCATGAGCGGGACGTGGACCCTGTCGGTGCCTGCGTGGGGACGAGGGGCAGCCGCGTGCAGTCCATCGTCCAGGAGCTGCGGGGGGAGAAGATCGACATCATCTCCTGGAGCGATGACATACGCACGTATGCGGCCAATGCCTTGAGTCCCGCCAAAATCCAGCACATCACCCTGGTGGAGGAGGAGGGCCGCATGGAGGTGCTGGTGCCGGACGATCAGCTTTCGCTGGCCATCGGCAAGGGCGGCCAGAACGTTCGCCTGGCGGCGAAACTCCTGGGCTGGAAAATCGATCTGAAAGGCGAGAGCGAGTATCGGCGCCTCATTGCCGAGCAGGCGTTTTCGAGCGATGACGGCCGGAGCAAGGCCGCCAGCGCGGAGGAGGAGGCGCAAGGGGCGGACTCCGCCGAAGCCGATGAAGAGGCCCGCGGCGATAGTGAACTGACGGCACTGGAGCTCGTTGGCGAGAAAATGGCGCAGCTTCTGGCGGACAACGGCTTTCCGACGATTGCGGCGATCAGCGCGGCGTCGACGGATGAGTTGTGCGAAGTGCCGGGAATCGGCCCCAATCGGGCGGATTTGCTGATTGAGGCGGCTCGGGCGCATGGAGAGTCGGCCGGTGCGGAGTCTCCGGAGGCGCGAGATGCGCCGTAAAACGGCAAGGGAATGAGCGTTGCCCGAGAGAACCTGCGTGGCTTGCCGAAAGAAGGGCGGCGCGCATCTCTTCTTCCGGATGGTGGGCGGTCCGGAGCGGAGCCTCGTTTGTGAGTTGGGAAGCAGATTGCCGGGAAGAGGCGCCCACTGCTGCTTTGACGCAGGTTGTGTTTCACGGCTGGTTCGGTCGAATCGCCTGGAAGCCGCGCTGAAGAGAAAGAATGTGCGAATGGACGCGAATGCGTTGACGCAGAACGTGCGGGACCTGCTTCGCCAAAATATCCGGGGTTTGTTGAGCGCCTCCCGGAGAAAGGGGGTGCTCGCCGCGGGCAAGGATGCGGTGCTGCAAAAGATAAGGCGCTCTGGTGCCGGGAAATTGTTCGTTTCCAGGGACGTGTCGGCGAAAAGTTTGATGCGCTTGAAACGTGTGTCGGAAGAATTTAATATTTTGCCTTTTGATATGGACGAACTGGGAGGGTTGTTGAGACGAAAGCCGGTGGGCTTGCTGTTCGTGGAGGATTCCCTGCTTGCGGAGAGCATTCGCTTGCGCTTGACGCAGGAGAAGGCGATGGGCCGAGGCTGCGGCGGGAATCGTTCGGAGGGTTCGTTGTAGACTTATCGTTCATCCGGTTTCGGGTGTGAATCATTTGTGGTGGAGGCCTTATGGCGAATATGCGCGTATACGAACTGGCTAAGAATCTTGGGTATGACAGCAGGTCTTTTGTCGAGGAATTGGCCAGGGAGGGAATCGTAGTCAAAAGCCATATGAGCACCGTGGACGATGAGACGGCGGAGCTGGTGGTAGCGCTCTTCTCCCAGGAGGCGGTGCAGGAGAAAGGGAAAGAGAAGGCGCGCCAAAGCGCGGACGAGGAGAAGGCTCCGAAGAAGGAGACCGTCGCGGTTGCCCCGGACGAGGAAACCGGCACGGCCGACCCGGATGGAAAAGAATCCGGGGAGAAATCCACCAAGAAGTCCCCCTCGTTCCGGGAAAGACGCGCGAGCGGAGACGCCCGTTGCGTCGGAACCTGCGGCCCGCGTCGAGGCGCCGGAGCCGAAAAAAGACGAGCCCGCAGCGGAGAGGCAGTCCGTGCCCACGCAGGCGCCTCCGCCGCCCCAAAAAGAGGAAGTCGCCGCGCCGCCTGTGCCCCCCGAGGTTCCGCGGGTCGTCGCGCCCAGGGAGAAACCCGTCCGGCGGCATGGCGGGCGCGTCCGCATTGCGGAGACGATAACGGTGAAGGAGCTCGCCGAGAAGATCAGCGTCAAGGCGACCGAAGTCATCAAGGAGTTGATGAAGAAGGGCCAGATGACGACGATCAATCAAATGATAGATCACAACACGGCCATGGGGGTCTCCGAAGCCTTTGGCTATGAGGTCGAGATATCCAAGGACAACATCGAGGATCTGCTGATTCAGCAGGAGGACAAGGCGGAAGACCTGAGGCCGAGGGCCCCCGTGATAACCATCATGGGCCATGTCGACCACGGGAAGACGAGGCTTCTCGACGCCATCCGGAAGGCGAACGTGATGGAGGGCGAGGCCGGCGGCATCACGCAGCATATCGGTGCGTATCGGGTCACCACCGACAAGGGGACGGCCGTGTTTCTGGACACCCCTGGCCATGAGGCCTTCACCGCCATGCGGGCGCGTGGGGCGCGCGTGACGGATTTGGTGATCATCGTCGTGGCGGCGAACGAGGGAGTGATGCCCCAGACGCGGGAGGCCATCGATCACGCGAAGGCGGCCGAGGTGCCGATCATGGTGGCCATGAACAAGATGGACCTGGCCGACGCGAATCCCGACAGGGTCAAGCAGCAGCTGTCGACGCTGGGTTTGATCCCGGAGGGCTGGGGCGGCGATACGGTGTATTCCGAGGTTTCCGCAAAAGAGAACATCGGGATCGACGATCTGCTGGATGTGGCCATTCTGCAGGCCGAACTCATGGAGCTGAAGGCGAACCCGAACCGGCCCGCAAACGGGGTCGTCGTCGAGGCGAAGCTGGACAGGGGGCGCGGCCCGGTGGCCACGGTTCTCGTCCAGCACGGGACTCTGGGCGTGAGCGACAACTTCGTGGCGGGGGAAGTGGAACGGCAAGGTGCGCGCGCTGCTCGACGATCAGGGGCGCAAGCTGAAATCCGCGGGACCCTCCACGCCGGTCGAGATTCTGGGGTTTGCCGGGGTGCCCGAAGCCGGGGATACGTTCACGGTTCTCGAGGATGAGAAGATGGCGCGGGAGATCAGCTCCAAGCGCCAGCAGCGCGAGCGCATCGCGGCGCTCATGGCCTCCGCGCGCGTCTCCCTGGAGAGTTTTATGGAAAGCGCGGGCGAGAGCGGGGCAAAGGAGTTGCGCTTGATCCTCAAGGCGGACGTCCAGGGGAGCATAGAGGCGTTGAAGGAGTCTCTCGGCAAGCTGGGCAATGACGAGGTGGGCGTCGATGTTCTGCACAGCGCGGTCGGCGGGATCACGGAGACCGACGTGATGCTCGCGGCCGCGTCGGCGGCCGTCATCGTCGGGTTCAACGTGCGCCCGACGCCCGGTGCCACCGAAGTCGCGAAGCGCGAAAAGGTGGATGTCCGCCTGTATTCCGTCATTTATGACGCCATCGATGAAGTCAAGCTGGCACTCGAGGGAATCCTCGAACCCGTCCGGCGCGAAGTGGTGCGCGGGCACGCAGAAATTCGAGAACTCTTCCACGTCCCGAACGTGGGGACGGTGGCGGGCTGCTACGTCAGCGATGGCCACGTCAACAGAAACTCCAAAGTCCGCCTCATTCGGGATAACGTGGTGATTTACACGGGCAGGATTTCCTCTTTGCGGCGTTTCAAGGATGACGTCAACGAGGTGCAGTCCGGTTATGAATGTGGAATCGGAATCGAGAAGTATAACGACATCAAGCAAGGCGATATCATAGAGCCGTATATCACGGAAGAAATATCCCGCACCCTCTAGGCGGATTCGTCCCCCCTCTTCCGGGATTTTCGCGTCCATGCCCGTCGTTGGCCTTCTGACGATAGATATGCAGATTCCCGAATGCCAGTCCCTCAAGGCGAAGCGCAAGGTGGTGCAGTCCATCACGACGCGCCTGCGTCAGCGGTTTAACGTATCCGTTGCGGAGGTCGACTTTCAGGACAAATGGCAAAGGTGTCGCATCGGCGTGGGTATGGTAAGCAATGACGCGCGGTTCGTGGACAGCCAGCTGCGCAAGGCGGTGAACTTTCTGGAGAGAGCCGGGCCGGTGGTTTTGCTGGATTTTGACGTCGAAATTTTTTGATTCCGGGGGAGCGGACGGGCGGATGGGCAATTCCCGCATGTTGCGCGTGGCGGAACTCATACAGTCGGAACTGGCGAATCTCGTGATGCGGGACGTGAAGGACCCGCGCGTGCGGCATGTGGTGATCACGCGCGTGGAAATGTCTCCCGACCTGCGGGCGGCGAAGGTCTTCTTCAGCCGCTACGGAGAGGAGCAGGGCACTTCCGAGGAGCGCGAAGAGGGGGGCAGGGGGCTGGAGCGCGCCGGCGGCTTCCTGCAAAGAAAGCTGGGCGAACGATTGCAGCTGAAAAGGACGCCGAGGCTGCGTTTTTTCCCTGATCGCGGCCTGGCGCACAGCGATGAAATCGAGCGGCTGTTGGCCGGTGCCAGGAAACAGGATGGAGAAAGGACGGGACGTTGGAACTCTCAGGGGTATTGAACCTCCGGAAAGGGCATGGGCCCACCTCGCACGATATGGTCGATGCGGTGCGGAGGCTGCTCCCCCGAAAGACGAAAGTGGGCCATGCGGGAACGCTCGACCCCATGGCCGAGGGCGTGTTGCCCATTTGCGTCGGCAGCTCCACCAAATTGTTCCCATACTTTCTGGAGTGTCAGAAAACGTATCGCGCCGTCATGCTGTTCGGGCGCGTGACGGATACCCAGGACATTACGGGAAGGTTGTTGTCGGAATCCGAACCCGGCGACATGACGCTTCCGCAGGCCCAGGAGCTTTTGAACGCCATGCTGGGCAAGACGACCCAGGTGCCGCCGATGTACTCCGCCCTGAAAGTCGACGGAAAGCGTCTCCATGAGTTGGCGCGCTCCGGCAAGGAGGTGGACAGGGAAAAGCGGCCCATCGAGGTGTTCCGGATACGTGCGGTGCGAATGGACGGTCCACAGCTCACCTTTGACGTGACGTGCTCCCGGGGAACGTACATTCGCTCCATCTGCCACGACATCGGCGCGAACCAGGGCGCTGGCGGGTGCCTGCAGGCGCTTACGCGCACCGCGCTGGGTCCCTTTGAGATCGCCGATTCCGTTTCCCTGGAGGAGGCGCAGGGCCATGCGAAAGGGAATCGGCTGGGAGAACTCCTCATGAGTCCGGCCCGGGCGCTCGCCCATTTGCCCGCCATATACGTGCTTCCGGGCGCGGAGGCGAGGGTGTTGAACGGCGCGCCCATCCGGACGGAGGATGTTCGGCAGGCGGTGGATTTGCCGGCGGATGCCCGGGTCCGTATGCTGAACGAGCCGGGAGAGTTGTTGGCGGTCGGGAAGATGGTGGGCGCGGACAGGCGAAGGCGCGGCCGGGGGCTCGTGGCCCCCGAGAAGGTATTTCTCGCGTAGCGTCGCGAGAGGATGCGATTTGTATTTACATTGACGGCAAAGTCATATAGAATCCGCGCGGTTTCGAGAAGGTTGCGCGAGTGAATGCGTCCCGGGAGGGCCCGGGACGATACATCACAGGGAGTGGAGGAAGCGAAAGAAATGCCCCTAGCGAAGGAGCGGAAATCCGAAGTTATTGAAAAGTTTCGCACGCATGGCACCGACACCGGTTCGCCAGAGGTTCAGGTAGCTATTCTTACCGAGCGCATTACCTACCTCACCAGCCACTTCAAGACCCACAAGAAGGATCACCATTCCCGAAGAGGGCTACTGAAACTCGTGGGTCAGCGGCGTCGCCTTCTGGATTACCTGAAAGAGAAGGACATCAACCGCTACCGGACGATCATTCAGGACCTCGGCCTGCGTCGCTAGACGGGGCCCCCGCCCCAGAGGGAAGTCATCCAATGCCACCATATCGCAAAGACATATCCATCAATGGTTACACCCTCGCCTTTGAGACGGGCGAGATCGCCAAGCAGGCCGGAGGTGCCGTGATGATGCACTACGGCGAGACCAGCGTGCTGTGTGCGGCCTGCGCATCCTCCTCCCCTCGCGAGGGGGTGGACTTCTTCCCCCTGACCGTGGATTATCGGGAGTTTTTCTACGCGGCGGGAATTATTCCCGGCAACTTCTTCCGGCGCGAAGCGCGGCCCGGCGAGAGGGAAACGCTCACCTGCCGCCTGATCGACAGGCCGATTCGCCCTCTTTTCCCCAAGGAGTTTCGTTGCGAGACGATGATTCAGGTGATGGTCATGTCTTACGACAAGCTGAACGATTCCGACATTCTGGCGATCAACGGAACCTCCGCCGCCCTGCACATTTCGGATATTCCCTTCGCCGGTCCCATCGGGGCCGTTCGCGTCGGAAGAATCGATGGCGAGATCATCGTCAACCCGACGGTCGAACAGCAAATCGACAGCGACGTGAATTGCGTGATGGCCGGAACAGCGGACGCGATGGTCATGGTGGAGGCCGGCAGCTTCGAGGTTTCCGAAGACGTATACATGGAAGCTTTTGAGAGGGGCCATGCCGTCATCCGGGAGCTCTGTTCCCTGCAGGAGGGACTGAGGGCGGAGTGCGGAAAAGCGAAGCGCGTCATCGAGACGGAGGAGGAGGATGCGGGCCTGATGGAGAGGGTTCGGGAGATTGCCGCTCCCGGATTGAGGGCGGCTGCCGATATCCACGACAAGGAAGGGCAGTATGGCGCGATCGGCGCGGCGAGAGACGCCGCGGTCGATTCCCTTTGCACGGGCGAGGAGGGAGCACCGGAGAAGGGAGTCGTCGCTGATTATTTCGGGCGGGTCGAAAAAGAGGTTTTTCGCGGCCTGATTCTGGAAGAGGGAAAGCGTGCGGATGGGCGGTCGCTTCGGGACGTGCGGCCGATCACCATCCGCAGAGCCCCCCTGGCCAGGCCCCACGGCAGCGCGTTGTTCACGCGGGGCGAAACCCAGGCGATAGTGACGGTGACGCTGGGGACTGCTTCGGATGCGCAGTTGATAGACACGCTCGACGGCAAGGCCGACCGAACGTTTCTGCTGCATTACAATTTCCCCGGATTCAGCGTCGGCGAGGCGAAGCCGAATCGCGGCCCCGGCCGCCGGGAGATCGGCCACGGGGCGCTCGCCTCGCGCGCCGTGCAGGCGATATTGCCGGAGCAGGAGGATTTCCCCTATACCATCCGCGTGGTCTCGGACATCACGGAGAGCAACGGCAGCTCCTCCATGGCGACCATCTGCGGCGCCAGCCTGGCCTTGATGGATGCGGGCGTGCCGATAACCTCTCCGGTGGCCGGCATCGCCATGGGGCTGATCAGCGAGGAGTCCACCGGCAGAACTGCGATACTCACCGATATTCTGGGGCTGGAAGATCACCTGGGGGATATGGATTTCAAGGTCGGCGGCACGCGGGACGGCATTACCGCCCTCCAGATGGACATCAAGATCAAGGGGCTGCAACTCAGCCTCGTCAGAGAGGCCCTGGCACAGGCGAACGACGCGCGCATGCACGTGCTGGAGCAGATGGACAAGGTGATCTCCCGGCCAAGCGCGGAGATATCTCCCTACGCGCCGAGGATTATGACGATGCAGGTTTCCAAGGATCGCGTCCGGGACGTGATAGGACCGGGCGGAAAGGTGATTCGCGGAATCGTCGAGGAGACGGGCGCGGACGTGGACATTGAGGATGACGGGACCATCTTCATCTCCTCCACGGACGAGGCGGCGGCCCTGCGGGCGATGGAAATCATCCGCGAACTCACGCAGGAAGCCGAGAAGGGGAGGATTTATTACGGCACGGTGCGGAAGATTATGGATTTCGGGGCGTTTGTCGAGATATTCCCGGGCACGGACGGCCTTTGTCACATCAGCATGATCGCGAAGAGGAGAATCGGTTCAGTGGGCGATGTCCTGAAAGAGGGACAGAAAATACTGGTGAAGTGCGTCGAGGTGGAGGGAAACGGGAGAATTCGCCTTTCCATGAAAGACGTGAAAGAAGAGGAATTGTCTGAGGAATGGAAGCAATACTACTCCCCCGTCACCTGATGAAGCGAATCTCTTGATACGCTGGAGACCGGTCTCCCAGGAGGCCGGTTTTTCGTTTCGCCCCGACGAAGGCGGACGGGAGGTTTGTTGTTTTCCGGGCGTCGTGCGGGGCCATCCAGCCATCATTCCAGCATGTTGCCAGAGGGCGAAAAATGAATGAACAAGCGTTGGGCGTGGGCGTTGTCGGGTCTGGCAGAATTGGAACGCTGCGGGCGAATCTGGTCTCCCGCCACCCGTCTCTCGGATTTTTGGCCGTCTCGGACATCGACCCGGCGCGGGCGAGGGAGCTGGGGGAGAAGGTGGGTGCCCAGCTCGCGACGGCCAGAAACGAAGAGGTGATAGAACACCCCGACGTCACGACCGTCATCGTGTCCACGCCCGAGCACGACCATGCGGACTCCATCATACACGCCCTGGAGCTGGGCAAGCCCGTGCTGGTGGAAAAACCCATCTCCCTGACGCTGGAGGACGCCGACCGCATACTCTCCGCCGCCGAGAGGACGGGCACGGAGCTCCGTGTCGGCTATGCGCAGCGCTTCAAGCGCCGCTACCAGATGGCCAAGGAGCAAATTGTCCAGGGAAGGCTGGGGGAGATTCTGGCGGGCATGGGCCGAACCTGCAACACCCGCGCGCAGGGGCTGCAGATTCTCAAGCGCTCCCCCCACGCCACCCCCGTTCTCGACGTGCTCACGTATTGGGTGGACATGACCTGCTGGTTCATGGAGGGACATCGGCCCGTGGAGGTGGTCGCTCGCGGAAACGGCAAAATATACAAGGAACACGGCTATTCCGCGAACGACGTCACCTGGTCCATCGTCACGTTTGACAACGGAGCGGTGATGAATCTGGGCGTTTTCTACGCCTTGCCCGCGAAATACCCCGCACTGGGCCAAAGCGTGCGGATGGAGATTTACGGGACGGACGGCGTCTTGATGCTGGACGAGGACCACAAGGACGAGATGCTATACACCGACAAGGGGATTCCCCATACCTATATTCCGGATCATCATATCAACACGGCGTTTCTGAGCAGCACGACCCCCGGCGACTGGGCGGCGGGCGATTACTGGGGGCCGCTCGGCGATGAGACGAGGAGCTGGCTGGATCACGTGGTCAATGGCCGGGCGACGACCCACGCCACGCCCGAGGACGCGCGCCAGACCCTGGAGGTGACGATAGCGATGGAGTTGTCCTCCCAGACGGGCGAGGCCGTGCGGCTGCCGCTGGGCGAGGGGCATTGAGAGGGATTCATCAGGAGGGGGCGCCGCACCGCCCTTCAGCGGGCATCGCGGATGGGCCCGGAGACGTTGATGGGTGGGTGGCCGCCGCCGCGCTCCTTTTGTGCGTCGCCCCCCCCCCCTGTCAGATGCGCATCAGATCCTGGCCGACAATGACGTTTCCCCCATAAAACCGCGCTACCTCTTCCAGGACTTTCTCCCTGGGCGCCATGGGCGGCGTGAGATGAGACAGGACGACGGTCCGGACGTTCGCCTCGGCCGCCGTTCGGCCAATCTCTTCCGTCGTCGCGTGGTGGCCCGCAATGATTTTCGCCATGTGCTCGGTTTGCCCGAGCAGCGCGACAATAGACTCCGGAAGACACGGATGCATCATCAGCACGTCGGCGTCCCTTGCGAAGGGAACGAGTTTTTCGGTCGGACTCCCATCGCTCGCGATGACGATGCTTCTGCCTTCCGCCTCGAATCGGTAGGAGAGGATATCGTCCACGTTGCCATGGCGCGTGCATTTCTCGGCGCGGATTCTCAGCCCGTCTATTTCCAGGGAATCGCCCCGGGAGACGGCGGTTGTCCGCAGGTCGAGTCCCTCCCTCGGCTTGCCTTCCTCCGCGCGAATCTCGATGTCGTATTCATAGTAATGAAGCATCCGCTCCACATGCTGCTCCACGGGCGCCGGCCCATAAACGTGCAGGGTTTCCGACGCCCCGAACAGCCAGCGCGTGATGTAGAAATCTCCAAAGCCCGTGAAGTGATCCGAGTGAAAATGCGTGAAGAAAAGATGGTGCGCCGCGCTGATTTTGTGGCCGGCGGCCACGATTTGGCGCGGAACGTTCCTGCCCGCATCCACGAGATAGAGTTTTCCGCCGACCTCGATTCCGTTCGCGTGTCCGCTCGCCCCGGGGTATGGGGGAGGCGAGCCCACGCCCAGGAGGATGAGTTTCATGTACGGGCCTCTACCATAAGATACGCGGGAGAAGACCGGAGCCGCTGCGGAGCCCCTTGGGGCGGAGAATCGCCCAGCCGGTATTTCTTTCCTGACGGGTCGGTTCTCTCATGCCCCTACTGGATGCCGGCGGGGATTTTGTAGCCCTTCTCCTTCCAGTACCTTGCTGCGCCGGGGTGGATCCGCAGACCGATGGCGGCCATCTGATCCAGGGCGGGGGCCACCTCGAACCCCGCGACCCAGCCGCGGTGGACTTTGGGCAAAAATTCTCGTCCCTGCTTGGAAAAATTGATGCGCGCCACTTCATACACCACGGAGGCGGAGACGTGGGCGCCCACGGCCGTCCAGGCGGTGTAGCCCACGGTGGACACCTCCTGCGCGACGCCATTGTATGCGCCGGCCGGGATATGGGCGTTGAAATACGCCGGGCTGTCTTTCAGGAATTTTTGAAGCGTCGCGCCCGTGATGGGCAACAGACGGATGGGGGCGGCGGCGGCCGCTTTCACGAACGCCGGCCCCGGGACGGGCAGGGGGATGGAGAATGCCTGAATGCGATTGTCCTTCATCGCGTCGGCCAACGCGCCAAAGGTCATGTATTCGCGTCTCACCTTCAGGCCGGCGTGTTGGATGAGCCGGCCGGTCATGAAATGCGCGTTCCCTCCCTTGCGGCCCGAGCTGATGGTTTTTCCGTTCAAATCCTGCAAGGATTGAATGCCGGAGTTGCGAAACGTAGCCATCTGAAACATGGAGACCGTGGCGGGGCCCATGCCCCGGAGGTTGACGTGTTTTTTCTTGTAGGGCCTCTTCCCGTTCAGGGCGCGCAGAACGAGGCCGGCCACCCCGAGGCCGAACTCCGCTTTTTTCGCTTCGATAAGCCGGAGGTCTTCCACGGCGCCTCGGGTGGTCTTGTTCGACATCTGGACGGATTTGGAGTTCCGGGACACCAGGGCGGCCAGGCCGCCATACATGACGTAGATGCTTGTGCCGGGGCCGGAGCCCACGACGGATACGCGCGTCGGCGCAGCGGAAACGGACGGATTGCTGAGAAGCGCGAAGAACATGAGCATGGTGGCTGTGAGGGATACGATCCGCACGATTCGCATGGGGGGAGGGCTCCTCGACAAGAAAGACAAGCAAGAGATGGATCGCCAGAGATGATCGCCGGGGCGATAGCCTGCAGGATGCGCGAAGCGGCATCAACCGCTCCCGCACCTTCCGTTTCCTATTATTTCGCGGCGGCGTTTTCCTTTAGCGCGGAATAATCCTCCGTATAATCGGGGGCCGGGGTGCTTCCCTGGCCTTGGATGATGTGGATTTTGCCTTCGCGCCGCCCTGCGTTCCGAAAGCCGCGCTGCACGCCGCTGGGCACCCAGCAGGCGTCCCATGGGTCGAGAACGGCTTGCTGCGTCCTGTCGCGCGCATCCAGCCAATAGACCACCCATTTGCCTTCGAGGGGGATGAAAAGCTCCTCGCAGGGATGATCATGGAGCGGCGCGCCCCGGCCGTTGCCGCACTCCACCATCGCATACCCTATCTCTCCCTCGGACAGGGAGGGCGGCGGCCCCTCGTCCCTGTCGCCGGATACGCCGCCGATATAGCGCCTGAGAGACCGGGTTCCTGCGGGGAGTTTCGCCTCATGGTAGACGTCCCAGTTGCGCGGACATTCCGCGAAGCGGACCAGCTGGGTGGCGGGATCGTAGGCGGGCTGCCGCACGTACGCGTCCCTGCGCGCGTCATCGGGCAGACCCTCTCGCAGGGATTCGTGGTAGCGGGGATATTGATAGTCGCCCTGCCCGTGGATGAAATGCAGAAACCCGTCCGCGTCTCCGGTGTTTCTGAAGCCGCGCATGACGCCGGAGGGAACGCGAATCAGATCATATTTCCCGAGCGTTACGCTTCGGAGGTTTCCGGCGGGGGCGTCCTCCCAATATATCTCGAATTCGCCCTCCCAGACCATAAAAATTTCCTCGTCCGGATGATCGTGAAGCGGCGCGCCATTTTTTGGGGGAGTCATGGCGATGCCGCAGGTGAAGTCCCAGCCAGGGAGGGGAGCGCGGAGGTTTTGGCCGGAGATGCCGCCGATGTATCGGTAAATTGCCCGATGGTTCCCCGCCATGTGGGATTCGTGGTATTCGCCCCAGTCAGGGACGAGTTCGGCGAAGCGAATCACCGTGACCGGCGCCACGCTTGTTTTGGGTCTGGATGTTGGCCCGTTTTTTCCTTGGGAATGGTTCAATTTTCATCCTCCTCCGGAATGATGGTCGCCCCGCCGGAAAAACCTCTCCCCCAAAAAACCTCCCGGGCGGCGCGTTCAGGACTCGTGCATCCGTGGAGGGCGCGGCCCTGGATGGCGATCCGTCTCTTTGCCGGCCGTCTGGACAGGCGCCGGCGCGATTCCCGGCTCCTATTGTACATCCTTTGCGGACTTTGGCGAGAGAATTCTCCCGCCCCCTTCCCCGGAGGCAAAACGAAGAAGCGCGAAACGGGGGCGTTTGGGAATCTCCCCCGTTGCGGGTAAGGTCAGGAGATCGTTTCTTCGCCGCCACTGTTATCCATAACATATCCAGCAGGCGGATCAACGGAAGGAAAATGAACCGGCGTCGCCATCGAGAACGAGCCGGAAAAAACTGGTGGGCCGAACGTTCCGCACAAGCGGCTCCCTGCGTCCCGAGCGTTCGCGCGCTTGCGGGAGGCGGGAATGGGGGCGCCGGTGGCGAGTGGAGACTGTTTCATCCCGGAGACTGAAGAGGGGCGCGCCGGCGCTTTTTTAGCTCTTCCGGCTTTTCCGGCGGGCTGGCGAGTGGAGACTGTTTCCCTGACATGCAGGAGGCGGGTCATATGATTTTCATGATTTTCCGAACCACCGCATGCGCCGTCGCGCTTGTTGTTTCCGGGATTCTCCCGGCCGACTCCTTCGCCGAATCAGCCGATGTCGCTTTGGTGAACGGGAAGGTGCTGACGGTCGATGCGAATTTTTCCACCCAGCAGGCGGTGGCCGTGCGGGGCGAGCGCATTGTGTCCGTGGGGAGCAATTCCCGGATACGTCCATGGATAGGGGCGGACACGCGGGTCATCGACCTCCAGGGCAAGACGCTCATCCCGGGCCTGATTGACAACCACGTTCATTTCGTCCGCCATGCGCTGCGCTGGGAGCATGAGGCAAGAATCGACGGGATTGTGTCGCGCGCGAAAGCGCTTTCCGTCATTTCTTCCAAGGCGAAATCCATGCGGCCTGGGCAATGGGTGCTCGTCATCGGGGGATGGAGCCCCGAGCAGTTTCGCGACAAGCCGGGGTTGTTCACGAAGGCGGAGCTGGACAGGGCGGCCCCGAACAATCCGGTTTTTGTGCAGCAATCCTATCGATTGATGATTCTGAATAGTCTGGCCCTCCAGAGGGCGGGCATAGACGAGAGCGCGGGCGATCGGAGAGGCTGGCGCATAGCGAGGAGCGATTCCGGAAGTCCCACGGGCGTTATTTTTGGCCGCCGGGCCATTTTCCACTTCTGGCGCCGCGCGCTGCCCGAAGTCACGGAAGATAAAATCATCTCCGGCATGCGAAAGATGATGGCGGCGTTTAACCGCGTCGGCGTCACGAGCCTGCTGGAGTTGGGCGGCGGCGGCGTCCGGGACGAGACCTACGAACTGATCCGGAAAAGGCTGGCCCGGCGCAACGGCCTCACGGTGCGGATATTTCACACGCCGCGCTTTCGGGTTCGCACGCCTGAGAAAAATAAGGAGGTAATAAAAAGAATTCGCGCGTCCCGTCCCGAGAAATCTGTAAAAATGATGGGGGAAATCGCACTGGGAGAGCATCTGTATGCGCCCATTCATGATTCGCCCTTCCGGCCCTCGCGCGCATCGGATGCGGATTATGAGGAATTCGCAAAAGTATCCGAGGCGGCCGTCGACGGAGGCTGGACAGTTCACGAACATGCTTTTCGGGACAGCACGATCACGCGGTATCTGCACATATTCGAGCGCCTCAACCGAAGAAAGAAAATGACGCATTTGCGCTGGTCGATTCACCATGCGGATTTCATCTCGAAGCGAAACGTCGAACGCACCAAAGCGCTCGGCATGACTTTGGCCCTGCACAGCAAGATGACCATTCTGGGCGCCGCCCTCAGGCGGAGACTGGGCGACCGGGCGCTTTCCCTGCCGCCGCTGCGAACGGTGCAGAACAGCGGGGTTGTCTGGGGACTCGGGACGGACGCCGGCGTCGTGGCCCCGTATCCGCCGCTGCTCTCTCTTTGGTGGGCTGTTACGGGCAGGGACTTGAGCGGGGAGGTCGCGCTTGCGGCAACCGAAACCGTCTCCAGAAAAAATGCGCTCATCGCCCACACGCGGTCAAACGCATACTTGCTGTTCAAGGAAGACGAGTTGGGATCCATCGAAAAGGGCAAGCTGGCCGATATGGTCGCACTCGACAGGGACTACATGACCATCCCCGCAGAGCGCATCAGGGACATCAAGCCCTTGCTCACGATGGTGGGCGGAAAGGTGGTGTTCCGCTCGGGCATATGAGCGCGCGTCCGCCCGACCCGAAGTCTCCAAAGCCCGGTTTTGCCGCCGCTCAGAGCGAAAAATATGGTTTGAGAGCAAGAATCGGATAGAACCCTCCCGGCCCGGCGGTTAGGTTGGCGATGAAGGCGTGTAATCGCTCATTGGCGGGGGAGGAGGCGGGAAGATGGATATGGATGCGGAGTGGGAAGCGATTCTCAGGCGGGACGTTCGGGCGGACGGCCGTTTTGTGTACGCCGTGCGCACTACCGGAATTTATTGCCGGCCCTCGTGCGCGAGCCGAAAGCCGCGACGAGAAAACGTCATCGTCTTTGACTTCCCGGAACTGGCGGAGGAGGGGGGATTCCGGCCTTGCCTGCGGTGCGCTCCTCGGGACGCCGCGTCCGATCCCCGTCTCGACAAGGTGCGCAGGGCGCTTCGGCACATCGAGGAGCACGTGGATGAGAACCCGACCCTGAAGGAGTTGGGGCGCCGCGCCGGCTTGAGTCCGCATCACTTGCAGCGCGCTTTCAAGCGGACGCTGGGCGTGAGTCCGCGCCAATACGTCGATTCGCTCCGGATGCGGAAGTACAAGAATCTGCTGCGAGGCGGGCACGATCTGGCGGGCGCCTGCTACGCGGCCGGCTATGGTTCGGCCAGCCGGGTGTATGAGCGCGCGTCGGGCTATCTGGGCATGACGCCCGCGACCTATCAAAAGGGCGGGAATGGCGTTTCGATCCGGTATGGAATCACGAGGTGCCGATTGGGCCGCCTGTTGGTCGCGGTGACGAACAGGGGGGTGTGCCGCGTGAGCCTTGGCGGAACGGAGCGGGAGTTGGTTCTGGATATCGAAAAAGAGTTTCCCCATGCGAATCTGCGACGTAGCGATAAATACATGAAGGAATACTTGCGCTTCGTTTCGCGCGTCGCAGAAGGCGGTCCGCAGTCCGACGAATCCTTGCCGCTCGATGTGCGCGCCACCGCTTTTCAGTGCCGGGTGTGGGAGCGGCTGAAAGCCATTCCCCCCGGAGCGACGATGACGTACAAGGAGATAGCGGAGGACCTGGGTCTGGAGAGGGGCGCCCGGGCCGTCGGGAGGGCCTGCGCCGAGAACCCCGTGGCGCTGCTCGTTCCGTGCCACCGGGTGGTGCGGACGGATGGCGCCCTGGCGGGGTATCGCTGGGGGGTGGAGCGCAAGAAAAAATTGCTGGAGTCGGAGAAAAGAGGCGATGCGCCCGGCGTCTCGCCAGACGAGGCGCGACGATGCTGAATCAGCCGCTGGAATCCACGCGCTTCACGCTTTCGCCGTATCCCGCCCGTCCGCAGACCTCGCCGTCCTCCATCACGACCTCGCCGCGCACTATCGTCATCACCGGCGCGCCCCTGACCTTCCAGCCGTCAAACGGCGTCCATCCGCACTTGGAGACGACTTCGGCGTCGCGCAGCGTCTCCTCCCGCTCCATGTCCACGAGGAGGAAATCCGCATCCGCCCCCACCTGGATGCACCCCTTGCGGGGATAGAGGTGGAAGAGGCGCGCGGGTTGCTCACAGCAGATTCTCACCAGCTGGTTCAAGGTCAGCACCCCCTCGCTCACGGCGTTCAGCATGAGGCGCGTCGTCGTCTCCACCCCCGGTATGCCGAAGGGGGCCTCGTGGATGTTGTCGATGCCGTCTTCCTTCCTCTGGCGGGGAAAGGGGCAGTGGTCGGTGCCGATGGTGTCCACCATGTCGCGCCCGAGTGCCTCGCGCATCCCCTGGCGCGTCTCTGGCGAGCGAATCACCGGCGTGAACTTCACGAACGGGCCCAGCTTCTCCAGGTGGGAGTGGTCCAGATAGAAATACTGGGGGCAGCTTTCGGCGAAAATCCTGGCCCCGCGCCTGCGCGCCGCCTGGATGGCCTTGAGCAGGGCGGGCTGGCTCACGTGTGCCACGAGGACGGTGCAACCGGTGAGCTCGGCGAGGGCCACGGCGTCCATCGTCGCCACATACTCGCTCTCGGGGTTTCGCCAGTCGCTGATGCACATGTAGTCCGTCCTGCCGTCGATGCGGTCCTTGGATTTTTTCAGGATGGAGTCGCTCTCGCAATGAAGCATCACCGTGGCCCCGAACGTCCGCGCCTCGCGCATGATGTTCAGGAGCAGGCCTTCGGACAGGTCGGGCACGCCGTGCAGCTCGCACATGAACCCCTTGAACCCGAGCGCGCCGCCCTCCCACATGGGGCGGAGGTGGGCGAGGTTATCGACGTCGAGGCCGCCCAGCTGGCCGAAGTCCACCACCGCGCGCGAGTCGATGTATGCGGTCTTCTCCTCCAGAATCTCTCTGGTGTAGACGAGCGGATCGCTCCTGTGGTGGTCGATCACCGTGGTGACGCCGCCCCTGGCCGCCGCCTCGGTTCCCGTCGTCCAGTCCTCCCTCTCGGTGAAGCCCGGGTCCATCATGTGGACGTGCTCATCCACCATGCCCGGCAGCAGGAAACGTCCGCCGGCGTCTATCTCCCGCCTCGCACTCCCCCCCGCCTCTTGCGTGATGGCGGAAATCCGCCCCCCCTCCACCTGCGCACAGCCCGCGTAGGTGCCGCCGGGCGTCACGATTCTCGCGTTCTTGATCAAAAGCTCGCAGCCCATCTGGATACCCCTTTGTCTGGCGTGAAGCGTGAAGTGTCGCGCGTGACCCGAAACCGGGGGCATTATGACGCATGCGCGCACCGGGGGACAATCAGGGGACAGCACCGGAGGCCGTGCGCGGCCGCCTTAGTCCAAATGAAACCCTCGGGCGGGCGGAATGTCGGTTCGGCCGGTTCGGGGGGTGTCCGCGCTTGCCTGCGGCCTATTCGCCTCTCTTCTCTTCGGTGCGCGGTGCTTTCGCACCGGGGGCGATTCCCATCTCCCGCCTTTTCTGGATGATGCCCGAGAGTCGATACCAGTCCGCGCGGCCCGGGTCGATTTCCGCACCGCGCGCGATCAGGCGGGAGGCGAAGTCCAGGTCCTTGTTCAGATAGACGAGCAAAGAGGCGAGATTCAGCAGCACGGGGGCGTCGCGCGGCGATTTTGTCTCCGCCTCTTTCAGAATTTTTTCGGCCTCTTCGTAGCGGTATTGCGAGGCGAGGTATCGGGCGTATTTGTTCGAGACAATCGGGTTCTCGGGGGCGAGCGCCCGTGCCCTGCGGTAGGCGGCGATGGCTTCCTCGAGGTTGCCCAGATTGTCCATCATCCCCGCGAGGGCGAGCCATGCGTCCAGGTTGTCGGGGTTGAGTGCGAGCTCGCGTCGGAGGAGTTGCAGGGCGGGCTTGTCATCCTTCCGCTCCAGCAGCTGGAGGGCGCGCTCGTAAAACGCGCTCGTGGTTTTCCGGAGAATGGAAAATCCCTCCCGGGACTGGACGATTCTCGAGGTTTGTCCGAGCCGCAGGTCCCGCACCTCGGCCTGGATGGCGGGGCTGAGCGCGGAGAACTCCGCTTCCCGGACGCTGCGCGCGTTTTCTCGGAATTCCTCCGCCACCTTGTGGAAGGGGACGTCGAGAATCGCGGTCTTGTCAAAAGCCTCTTTCGCCATCTCGTAGGTGGGGAGCGTGAGGATGCGGAAGAAGTGGCCCGCCTCCGCTTTCTTCTGTGGACGGGGCGGCTCCGGAGCGGCCCCGGTCGCTTTGGGAGGGACGATGAGGCTGGGGAGGGAGAGGAGGCCGCCGCCACAGCCCGAGGACAGGAGGAGCGACACGAGGAGGGCGATGGCCATTCCGCTTCCCCCGTGGATGCGCACGACGCGGCTAGCCATCCGTGGAGGCGCCTGTGGCTGTCCCTAAGGATTCGCGCGTTCGTCCGGGATCAGCGGCAGACGGTTCTTTCGCTTGTGCTCGAATTCCGCAACCGCCCGCTCTATCGCCAGGAAGCGTTTCGCCGTGGAGGGGTGCGTGGAGCCCGCAAGATGTATCGCCTCCGGGTGCGATGCGGCGAGACGGCGCCAGAAAGACGCCGCTTCCGTGAGATCGTATCCTGCGCGCCCGGCGTAATACACGCCGACGTAATCCGCCTCCGCCTCGAATTCCTGGGAAAAGGCGTGGCGGCCCGCCTGTGTGCCGAGGTTCACTACATCCACGCCCGAGTAGGCGGTGACGATCGCCCCGAAGATGGCGCCGATGAGCTGGTTGCCCAGCTTGGATTGGATATGGCCGCGCGTGTTGTGCGCCAGCTCGTGCCCGATGATGAGGGCGAGCTCCTCGTCGCTCTCGATGAAGCGGAGCATTCCGGTGGTGATGTAAATTTTCGTTCCGTCCGCCCAGGCGTTGACGACGTCCTTGTTGATGAGGACGACCGGATAATCGCAGGCGGCAACGGATTTGACGATGACGGAGCGTTCCTCGCCCCGACGCTTTATCTTGAGCGTCATGTCCGCACCCCGGTTGTCCCCCCGCCGCATCGCGGCGGCGATTTTTTGCACCGCGCGTTCGCCGGTTCCGAGGGTTTCGCCATCCAGGCGCAAAATCATGTCACCCGCCCCGAGGCCGGCGACTTGGGCCGGGGAGTCTTCGGCGACATGGTTGATGGTAAGGTGAGCACCGACGCCAAACTCGGTGCGTGCGATTTCCCGCCATTCAGTGCCATAGTGCTCGAGCGTGGAGGCCTTCACGCCCAAATGTTTCATGACCTTCTCGCCGCAGAGTGCGGCGTTGGCAGCCAATATCCGGGAGGCGACGTTCCAGATCCGTTTGTCGTGGCGCAGCTGACTTTTCATCGCCACGATCCGCTGCTTGCGCGCTTCGGCTCGCGCGAGTCGCTCGTCAACGTCCGGAAAGTTGCTCCTCGGGGCACAGCCGACAAGGGTCAGCGCGCCGATGAGTATGAGTGCCGGAGTCAGTCGCCGTTTCACGCCCTCTGTTCTCCTTCCATGCGGCGAATCGTTTGTTGAGATCGGCGCGCGCCGTATGCCCAGCCCGCGCGCCAGCGTAAAGCCAAAGAAGGAAGGACGCCCGAATGTGTTGTGTTGGCTATGGGCCGCGAACGCGCCAGGAACGCGCCCATCAATGGCGCGCCATCCGCCCGCCAGCGCGCAGCGCATCCCGCGCGTTTTCAGGCGTTCGCATCATTGCGCAGGCCCGCCCGCGTTTTCAGGTATTCGTATTAAATTCCCATCAATAAATCCCATCCACGTAAGCCAGCCGTAGATTACCATCCAGCAGCTCTCAGCCCAAGGAAAAGCAGGAAAGGCGTAAGGATAGGCCTTGCGCGGGCGAAGCGCGCCAAATAAGGAAACAGGCGCGCAATCGCGCGCCCCGTTCCGATCAGCGCTTCCAGTATGTTCTTTACGCCCCACAGGAAAGCCCAAAGCATCAGCGCAAGGACAAAAAGCGCAACGGAAATGAGCAGCGCATAAAACACAAAACCTTCCATTACTTCACCCACTACTTCACTCCCGAGGTTTCCTAGACCAGCGAATGCGGGTGCGCCAACAGACGCGCCAGAGACCGCCCGCCCGATCTGCCAACAAACGCGCCGGGCATCAAAATGACGCTCGTGCGCAGCGCATCCCGCGCGTTTTCAGGCGTTCGCATCATTGCGCAGGTCCGCCCGCCTTTTCAGGTATTCCTTCAAGCAAAAGGGTACAATTTGCCGTTCGGGCGGAGGTGCCTGCTTGGCGTCACCGCCCGGTGCGGACTTGTTCAAGCCTCAAGCCTCGCCACACCGGAGCAAACGGACCGGGGGGGAGGGGCTTGGCGATACCGTTCTCTCCATCGCACATACATACCACCCGTCGGGGGCGGGCCGCAAGTTTGGACGTTTTGGGCAACTTGTCCGGAAAGATTTCCGCGCGTGAATTCAGTGAACTCAGAGACCGCATCGGCCCAGAAAGCCCCGCGTGTGCGGGGCGCACGAGGCGCCCGCCAGGCGGGTTGCGAGTGCCCGCAAATCCTGGGCGTCGTCTGTGTCCCGCCATTCGGGCAGAAGCGCGGCGGACAGACCCAGCGCGCGCGCGCGCCGCGTCGTGCGGGATAGTACCGCGCGCGTGCTCCAGGGGATGTCCCCGAAGATTTCGGGGCGAAAGCGGTTCATGCCGATGAGGTAGTAGCCCCCGTCCGCTGCGGGGCCAAGCGCGACGCAAGGAGCGTCGGCACTCTCGAGGCTCTCAAACGCCCTGGCCAGGACGCCGTGCGGCAGGTCCGGAAAATCCGTGCCGATGAGCACGGCCCGCATCCCGCTCACGAGGCATCGCCCCAGGGCCGCCGCCATGCGCTCGCCCAGGTTCGCGCCCGTTTGCGCGCGATGCAGGAAGGGGCCGGGCAGCCACCCGGACAGCGGAAATTGGCCGAGCGACTCTCCTCGCTCGAGAGCCCACTCGCAGACGAGGGCGGCCCCCGGACGCGCGCCGCGCAGGGTGCGGGCCGCATCGGCGGCGTCTCGCAGAAAACAGGCGTACAGGCGCGCGGCACCCTCCTCCCCGAGGGTCGGGATGAGCCGCGTCTTCACCCGGCCGGGGCGGGGCGGCTTGGCGAGGAGGATGAGGGATTCGTTCGCCATCGTCACCCCTGGGGGAGAGAGGGGCGTGGAGGAAAAATGCGTTTCCTGGTAGGATGATACCCTTGTTCGAGCATGATTTCCCGTCACGTAAGAGCTATAAAAGGACACCCCAATGGAATTTCACCAGGAAATTACGGTCGCGGCCCCGCGGGATGCGGTGTGGGACTTCATCTGGCGGGTGGAGGAGTTCGCCGCCTGCGTGCCGGGCGTGCGGAGCGTCGAGAAGGTGGACGACGCGACCTACGGCGTGCAGGTCGAGCAGAAGGTCAGCTTCCTCAAGGCGCGCTTTCAGCTGCAGATACGCATCGAGGAGGTGCGCCCCCCCGAGTATATCCGCACCGCCGGCGAGGGGAAGGACTCGAGAATCGCGGCCAGCCTGAAGCAAAAAAACGAGGTGACGCTCGAGGCCGTCTCCGATAACGAGACGAGGGTGCGCATCGACTCGAACGTTGAGGTGTTTGGAAAGCTCGGCTCGCTCGGCTTCAGCGTCATCAAGAACCAGGCGAACAAGATTTTCGCCGAGTTCGCACGGAACGTGAAGGCGAAGGTGGAGTGAGGAGATCGCCTCTCCCCACGCCCGGAGGCGGTCTGCGCCTCCCCGGCGTCCGGATGGCTGTCGACCGGGAGGGTCGTTCTTCTCCCCGCCGCGCGTCCCGCCAAACCCGGGAAACCCGCCAAACTCAGGAAACCTCTTCCTGGCCGCTGAGGGGAAAGGGGCGCCGCCCGGCGCTTTTATACTTTTATGAGCCGCTGGATGATCTCCTCCTCTCCTCCGCCTCCATCGCGTTCCGGCGCGTCCCGATTGTCAATGATTATCGATGATTATGGCCGCTGGATGATCCACTCCTCCACCAGCTCGCAGCCGCTCTCGCGGTAGAGGGCGGAAATCGGGCAGCGCCCGTGATGCTGGCGCTTCAGCTCCTCGACGCGCGCGTCGGACTCATCCGTGGTGAGGCGAATGCTCGCCTCCACGCGGTCGAAATTGGGACTGACGCCGTTGTCCGCATCCCGCGCCCCCCGGGGGTCGGCGGTGCCGCGCACCTCCACCTCCTGGGCGATGACGTGAAAATCCAGCCCCGCGGCCACCTTGCCCGTGATGACCGTGATGCAGGCGGCCAGCGCGCCGAGGGCGAGTTCGCGCGGCGTGGGCCCTTTGTCGGTGCCGCCGCCCTGCGTGGGTTCATCGGCGAGAAAAGAGTGCTTTCGCGCCCGCATCTCCACTTGACAGCCGCTCACGCGCCTGGCCTTCACCCGGCGCTCCTGTTTGGCCATCACCTCCCTGTCCACCGCTTCCACCATGAGGCGTCCTCCCGAAAGCGTGAAGCCGCAAGGCGCGCAAGCAAGACGGATGGATGCGCGCCCCGGGGCGTGAAAACGAATCTAGTCAAACACCACCGCCGCCCTGCCTGTCACCCGGTTCTCGATCAGCGCCTGAAAGGCGGCCTCCGTCTCCTCGAGGGCGAAAGTTTCGGTCACTATCGGCTGGATCTTCCCCTGCTGCACCAGCGCGAGCGATTGGCGGAGCTCCTCCATCGAGCAGTAGCGCGAGCCGTGAATCTCCTGCGCGTTGTTGAGCAGGCGGAGCGGGTCGACGGTGAAGTTCGGGGAGGCGTCGCGATAGGCCGCCGGCGGCCGGTAGCCCACGATCACCAGCTTGCCCGCCCGCCCCAGGCTGGCGAGGCCCGCCTCGAGCGTCGCGCGCGAGGCCACGTAGTCGATGTAGGCGTCCACCCCCCGACCGTCGGTCAGGGCCAGGATTTCCTCCGCCGGGTCCGTCTTCTCGGGGTTCAGTGTGGCGAAGGCTCCCAGCCCGGAGACGGCTTCCAGCTTTTTCTCCGAGATGTCGACGCCGATGACGTGGCCGCCGCACAACTGGGCCATCTGCACCGCGTGAATCGCCACGCCGCCGCCCGCCCCCACGATGGCCACCACGTCCCCCGGCTTTATCTGAGCCTCGGCCACGCAGTTGTGATAGGGCGTGCAGATGGCGTCCGCCGCCACGCAGGCGTCCAGCGGGCCGACGCCCTCGGGAATCTTGCAGAGGTTCACCCCGGGGACGGTCGTGTATTCGGCGTATCCGCCGTCCATGGCGAGGCCGAAAAATCCCCGGAAATTCTCGCAAAGCGTCTCCCGCCCGCTGCGGCAATACCGGCAGTTGTGGCACGTGAGATAAAAATGGCAGGTCACGAGGTCGCCCGGGGCCACGTTCGTGACGTGGGAGCCCACCTCGACGACCTCGCCGGCGATTTCGTGCCCCAGAATCCGGGGATACGCATCCACGAGGCCGGGCGTGTTGCGCATGATGACCAGCGTGAGGCCCACGCCCGTGGCCTTCAGGCGGAGGAGCGCGTCATTCGGCCCCGGCCGGGGCACCGGAACCTCCTCCAGCTGAAACGCGCCGCCCAACTCATGGAGTCGCATTGCTTTCATCGTGGATGCCATTTCCGAGCCCCTTTATCTGTCGACGTGGTCTCTCATGCGATGGCCAGATGCGATAGCCAAAACGACGGAACGCGCCTCTCCAGGCACCGGAGAGACTGTACTGTAAGGCTTTTCGCGCGTCCTGAAAAGCGGCGAGAGGGCTTCGCCGCCATACGAACATACGAATGCGTTTCCGTCCGTGATGCGCCCGCACAGGCATCCGGAGACGCCCCCGGAGAAATGCCGGCGGTTCCCCCGCTTCACCCTCTTGTTCCGGGCGGGGGAGGGCTTGGTTCATTTGACGCGCAGACGTGATAAAATCCGCCCATCGCATCACAAGGAGGAGAACTGCCTTGGTCTGGAAGCTGTTTTTACTGTTCACGCTGATCCCCCTGGCCGAACTGATCGTCCTGATCGACCTGGCGGGTGCCATCGGCCTGGGAGCGACGCTCGGGGTCGTCATCCTCACCGGCGCGCTGGGCGCGTGGGCGGCCAGGACCCAGGGGTTTTACGTGGTGTCCCGGATTCAGTCGGAAATGGCGGCGGGGAGGCTTCCCGGGGCCGGGATGGTCGATGGGGCGATGGTGCTCGTGGGCGGCGTGATGCTCCTCACGCCCGGCCTCTTGACGGACGCCGTCGGCTTCGCCCTGATGGTGCCCGCGGTGCGGGGCGCGATACGGATATGGCTGATGAAGAAGTGCGAGAAAATGATTGAACAGGGCAGGGTGCGTGTCTACCGGGGCTAGGGTGGAGCGCTTTGCGCCTAGGCACCGCGATGCGCTGGCCGCCTTGTCGGCGGAGGCGTTCGGGCTCTCGCGCGAGGAGGCGGTCAGCAGTTTCGGCCCGCCCGGCGCAAGGGTCTGGCTGGTATGGCCGGAGGAGGGGGGCGAGCCGGCGGGCTATTGCCGGATGGTGGTGAACCGGGAGACGGGAGCGCGAGGCCGCGCGTGCGTCGACGGCCTGTTCGTTCGCCCCGAGAGCAGACGCGCGGGCTACGCCCGGCGCCTCATAGAAGCAGCCCTGGAGGAGGCGCGGGAAAACGGGCTGGGCGGCATCTGGGCGTATCTGCCCGTCTCGCTTCCGGGGCGCTTCGTGCATTTGAGCGGCGGGCGAAAGATTCATGATCTGCGCTTTCTGAAGCACGACGCGCCTGCGGAATGGACGCCGCCGCGCCTGCCGACGGGCTACGAAATCCGCGCGGCTGTCCTGCCGGACGACGCGGGACGCCTCGCCGACCTGTTCAACGGGATTTTCGGGAAGATGTGGAATTTCACGCGACACACCCCGGAGACGATCACCGCCTGGTACGACGCGCCGGACACGAAGCCGGAGAATTCGCTCATCCTCGAGTTCTCGGGCGATGGGTCGCGCGAACCCGAGGGGGCGGGGATGTCCATCTTGGCCGTCGACCCGGGGCGATTGGCCTCGGGCGACAAGTCCGCCTACATTCCCGATATCGGCGTCGTGCCGGCGCACCGAAGAAAGGGGCTGGGTCGCGCGCTGATGCAGGCGTCCGCCCGGAGGGGACTGGCGTGCGGAGCCGAAGCGGTGGAGCTCATCGTCTCCGCCGACGATGACGCGGTGCGCGCGTTTTATCAAAAGCTGGGGTTTGCCGAGCAGGGGGTTATCTCGGTGTATGAATGGCTTTGCCCTTGATGCGGAACATGTTCGTGCGGCAGTAGAATATGCTTTAATAATATGCGGATAATTGTTTGTTATAGAACGGAAAACTATCCCTGTATGAAATCCGGCACCTCTTCCCGCCGCACTTCCGTTTGCCGGCTCTCCGCCATGTGGCGAACGCTCACCACCCCCTTGGCCACCTCGTCGTCGCCGAGCAGGAGCACGAATTTCGCGCCCGAGCGGTCGGCGCGCTTCATCTGGCTTTTCATGCTGCCCCCGCCGAAAGAGCGCTCCGTGCGGATGCCGCGCGCGCGCAGCCCGGAGGCGAGGGCGAAGGCCTCCGTCCGGGCCGCCTCGCCGAGGGCGACGATGTAGGCCTCCACCTCTTCCCGCGCGGCGGGCCCGTTCTCGCCGGCCAGCTGGAGGAGGCGCTCCATGCCGATGGCGAACCCGATGGCTGGAGTGGGGGGGCCGCCCAGCTCCTCCACGAGGCCGTCATAGCGCCCCCCGCCGCACACCGCGTTTTGCGCCCCGAGGCTCTCGCTCATCACCTCGAAGACGGTGAGGCAGTAATAGTCGAGGCCGCGCACGAGCCTCGGGTTCGTCTCATACGCCACGCCCGCCCCCTCCAGAAGCCCGCACACGCCGGCGAGGTGGGCGCGGCACGAGTCGTTCCAGAATTCGTCTATCCTCGGCGCGCGCGCGATGATCTCCTGGTGGCGCGGGTCCTTGCTGTCCAGAAAGCGCAGGGGGTTGCGCTCGATTCGCGCTGCGACTTCCGCCCCGAGCCCCTTCGTTTCCGCTCGCAGATACTCCCGGAGGGCGGCGGAATAGGCCGGGCGGCACTCCCTGTCGCCGAGGTTGTTGATCTGAAGCCGCAGTCCCCCGATCCCCATGGCGCCCAGAAACTCCATCAGCATCACGATGACTTCGGCGTCGCTCGCCGGATCCTCGGTGCCGAACGCCTCGGCGTCGATTTGGTGAAACTGCCGCAGGCGCCCCGCCTGGGGGCGCTCGTAGCGGAACATGGGGCCGATGCAGAAGAGCTTCGAGACGCCCGGGCGGTTGTGGAGGCCGTTTTGCACGTAGGCGCGGCAGATCGAGGCGGTGGCCTCGGGGCGCAGGGTGAGGGAGTCGCCCCCCTTGTCCGCGAAAGTGTACATCTCCTTGGAGACGATGTCGGTCTCCTCGCCGATGCCGCGCGAGAAGAGTTCGGTGCGCTCGAACACGGGCACCCGAATCTCCCCGTAGCCGTAGCGCGCGAAGACGTCGCGCGCCATGCGCTCGGCTCCTCGCCAGCGGGGCGATTCCTCCGGCAGTATGTCTCGCGCGCCTCGTACCGCCGTAATCCTGGGCCGCGCCATCGCTATCCTCCAACAAAAAAGGCCGCTTCGAGCAGACGGGGAAGGGCGGCGCCCGAGGGCGCTTCGACCGTCTCGCTCATGTGGGGGCTGATGTCCGTCGCCTCGAGGTTCACCTCGAGCGTGAACGCGCCGCCGCGCGCCGCCATCAGCGGCATGGACGCGGCCGGCTGCACGAGGGCGGACGTGCCCGCCACGATCAGATAGTCGCAATCATCCACCGCAACCATCGCCCGGCGCAACTCCTCGGCGCCGAGCGTCTCGCCGAACCACACCACGTGGGGGCGGAGGAGGGCGCCGCACGCCGCGCAGCGGGGCGGCATGGGGTCGAGGGGAACCTGTCGGTTCTCCCATGAGAGGCCCGCGCGCCCGCAGCCCGGGTTCGTGCAGCGAACGCGCCATATGTTGCCGTGCAGCTCCACGATTTCGCGCGCGCCGGCGACGCGGTGGAGGTTGTCGATGTTTTGCGTGAGGAGGGTGAAGCGCGGGCAGCGCTCCTCCATCGACGCGATGGCGTAGTGCCCCGGATTGGGCGAGAGGGAGGCGAGCGTCTCGCGGCGGTGGTTGTAGAATTCCCAGACGAGCCGGGGATTCGCCCGAAACGCCTCGGGCGTGGCCAGAGACGTTGCGCTGCGCGCGCGCCAGAGGCCGCCCGCGCCCCGAAACGTGGGCACGCCGCTCTCCGCGCTCACGCCCGCTCCCGTCAGGACGACCACGGACTCCGCGCACCTGAGCGCGTCTATCGCCCGCCTGCTGAACATGGGTTCTCCATCCCGCCCGCACACTCCGGCCGCACCGGGATGTGCCGGAACCACGGGCGCCGCCCCTCACGGCGCGCGCGAATCAAACCCCGGGGGAAAGTAGCCCATCCGCCTCCCCGCGCGCAAACGATGGTTGACACGCGCGCGGATGCCGCCTAGCGTTGGCGGGGTTTTGGGGAGGGGCTGGGAGGAGCCGGAAGGTTTCGGGATTTCGGGAGGGGAGAGGTTCCGGGAGAGTCTTCTTCGATGGCGCGAAACGGATCGCAGGTGTTGCTGGACGCACTGGAGGCGAACGGCGCGGAATACATTTTTGGCATTCCGGGGACGCTGACGCTGCCCTTCTACGACGCGATGATCGACAGGGCGGGCGCTGTGCCCATCGTCACGCGCCACGAGCAGGGCGCCGGCTTCGCGGCCGACGCCTACGCCAAGGTTTCCGGCAAACCGGGCGTGGCGTTCACCGTGCCGGGCCCCGGCGGCACGAACCTCGCCACGGCGTTGCGCTCCGCCTACGAGGACAGCGTCCCCCTCGTCGCGGTGACGGCCACGCTCGCCGACGCCATGCGGAACAGGAGCGCCATCCACGACGTGGACATGGAGAAGGCGCTGGCCGGATGCGTGAAAAAGGCGTTCACGCCCGATTCCGTCGCGGAGGTCGCGCCCGCCGTGGACGCCGCGTTTCGGTGGGCGGCGGCGGGGAGGCCCGGACCGGTACAGGTGGTGATGAAGGCGAACCTGTTTCAGGCTCCCGAGGAGCGGGTGCTCCTGGCGCCCGAATTCGAGGAGCCCGCGCCCGCGCCCCCCGTGGATGCGCGCGCACTCGACGAGATAGCCGAGCGGTTGCTCGCCGCTAGGCGGCCCGTGATGTATGCGGGCGGCGGCGTCGTGAGCGCCGGCTGCGAGCGGGAGGTGCAGCTCCTCGCCTCGCGGCTGGGCGCGCCCGTCGTCACCTCCGTGAAGGGACGGGGGATTCTCTCGGAGGCGGACCCGCTCGCCTTCGGCCTGGCCCACTTCGTCGGCTGCGAGGAGATGCTGGAGGAGGCGGACCTCTGCCTGGCCCTCGGCACGGGCTTCGGGCAGTTCTCCACCTTCTATTTCAAGATGCCGATGGCGGCGAACCTGGTGCAGATCGACATCGACCCCGAGCGCATCGGGCGAAACTATCCCGCGTCGATGGGGCTGGTGAGCGACTTGAAGCCCGCACTGGGGGGCATATTGCAGCGCATCTCCGAGGCGGACGACGCGACGCCCACAGAGGGCCACGTTCGCGTGCGCGCGGGCAGGCGCCAGTATGAGGAGCGGCTGCGGTCGTTCTTGACGAAGCCGGCCGCGCCGCCGTTCCACGGTCTGTTCGTGATGAAGACGCTACGCGAGAGCCTCCCGCCCGATACGATTTTCGTGTCGGATTCCTCCGCCACCCAGAGCTGGCTCATGGAGCAGGCCTTCGTCATCCACCGCCCCAGAAGCGTCCTGCTCTCGGAGGCCTATCAGTCGATGGGCTACGCCCTCGGCGCCGCGATAGGGGCCAGGCTCGGCGCGCCCGAGAGGCCGGTGTGCGCGGTCGTGGGGGACGGGAGCTTCACCATGGCCTGCGGCGAGCTGGCGACGGCGACGGCGCTCGGCTTGTCCCTCACATACCTCATATTCAACGACGGGGAATACAACGCGCTGCGTCACTCGCAGAAGCATGTGTTCGGCGGGCGCTACATCGCCACCTCGCTGAACAATCCGGATTTCCCCGCCCTGGCGCGCGCGTTCGGCGCGCATGGCCATCGCGCGGGCTCTGCGGAGGAGCTGGGGCGCGCCATCCGCGACTCCCGGGCGGAGGGCGGCGTTCACCTCATCGATTGTCCGATCGATCGGGAGGTGCTCTCATCGAGATGGGCGCGGAGCGTCCAATCCTTCCAGCGGGGCGCCGCCACCGCGCCGCCGTCCGACGCGCGCGCCTGACGCGGGTCGTTTTCCTGTTCTTGCTTGGGCGATGGGGCGCCAGGCGTCGATTCCGCCTCCTCGCCGCAGGGCGGCGTCCCGCCGCCTTTTCACGCCGTGTCGCGCGGAGTCCGGCCCCGGCCGATAGCGGAACCCGACCCAGCGCGCCCCGCCGCTGCCGGGCCAGGGCCTGGCCGCGCGGAATCGTCTGACGGCGAGGGGCGCGGCGCCCGGCTCCGTCCCCGCGCTGACGCGCAGCATCCCCCCGCGCCAGGGGCGATAGACTCCCAGCTTTCTTTGCCGCCTCCTCGTTTCCCGCCAGACGTCCGGCCGCAGCCACCCCGCCCTCTGGGGCGCCGCCAGAACGACTTTGAGGGCGGGCGCATGGGATTCGAGCCAGTCCAGCACCTCCGGCCTTCGCAACAAACCCTCCGGCAGGCGCACGAGCGCGTATTCCCTCCCCGAAAACCACCGGCGGGCGTCGAACGCGGGGGCGCCGGGGGGGAGGGCAGCATGAGCAGCCAGCGGGAATGGCGGTTTTCCACCTCCAGGCCCATCGCCCCCCGCTTCCAGGAGCGCAGGGAGACCCGCGTCCCGCCGCCGGTCATCCGCCAGACGGTGCGCGGACGCGCCCGGCGGGAGGCGAGCAGGTCCGCCGTGCGGCGGAGGTTTCCGACGCCCATGCCGGCGGCGGCGAAATCGTTCGCGGCCAGCCGACTCCTCGGGTATCGGGAGTGGGCGAGCATCGTGTGCCAGTCCCATTCGTTTTCCCTGCGCATCAGGGGGGCGAGCACGTTTCGCCAGGTGCTGAAGCCGCCGGCCCCGCCTCCCGGACCCATCGACCGCCAGTCCCTTGCCGTCGGGGAGGCGGAGGAAAAAGGCGTCCACCCTCCCGGAGTCGGGCAGAAGCAGCGTCGTGCGACCCGGGGGGGCGGGTCGCGTGGCGGCGTGGGGCGGGAGCAGCAGCGCGAGCGTCAGGCAGCACACGCCCCCCCCACGCGCCTTTGCGCCACATGGCGCGCCTCGCGCGCAGGGCGAGGGCGAGCAGGGAGAATATGGAGGCGACCAGCCAGGCGTCGGGTCTCGGCACGATGAGCGTGGCCCACGGAATCTGGGAGGAATGCGCCGATACGAAGATCATGAATTGCGCGAGGGTGCCGGTGAGCCATGTGGCGGGCGTCAGCAGGAAGGCCCAACCCGCCGGCGCGATGGCGGCGACCGCACTCGCCACGAAGGAGAGGGGGACGAGGAGGGAGGCGGCCGGGATGAGCAGGAAATTCACGATCAAGCCGATGGGATGCGCCTGGTGAAAGTGCAGCGCGGTCAATGGCGTGATCGCTGCGGTGACGACCAGCTGGATGATGGCGAGCTGCCGCGCCCGCGCCCCCCAGCGTTTTTTTGTTCCAGATTCCGCTGCCAGGTTCCGGTCGCGGGAGCCTGTCCGCCGCGAGGATGATGGCGCTCACCGCCACGAAGGAGAGCTGGAACCCGACGTCCCAGATGAAGCCGGGCTCGACCAGCAGGATGAGGAGGGCGGCGAGCATGACGGAGTGTAGCGCCGTTCCCGGGCGCTCCAGCAGCCTGGTGAGGAGGTAGGTGATGATCA
>CBDBZY010000024.1:0-100909 GCA_965213685.1 bacterium | reverse complement strand
TCCATGCCGAAGGCCACGGCGCGCCTCGCCACGCGCTTGCCGATGTTGCCCAACCCGATGATGCCCAGCGTCTTGCCCCGCAGCGGCGACATGGGGACCCGCAGGCCCGCCCATGCGCCCGCGCGCATCTTTTTGTCGCAGGCGGCGATTCTGCGCGCGGCGCAGAGCATGAGGCCGATGGCGTGTTCCGCGACGGAGTCCGAGTTCTGCCCCGGCGCGTTGGTCACGATCACTCCGCGGCGCGTGGCGGCGGCCAGGTCGACCGAGTTGAAGCCCACGCCCGTCCTGGCGATGTGCCGCAGGTCCGCACCCGCCGGCAGGGTGCGCTCGTTGTAGGGGTCGTTGCTCGGGAAGGTGACGACCACGCCGGGCAGGGAGGCGATGAGCTCCTCCTCCGTCCTGTCCACGCCGTTTGATTCGATGCGCACCTCCAGTCCCGCTTCGGTCTCGAGCGGCCGGAAGTAGCGCATCGGGTCTTCCATTCTGCTGAGCCAGCTCGTGGTGACCCAGGCGATTCCGTTCGACAATTTTTTTATCCTCTCATCGGCGGTTCGGTCCGGACGGCGGCCGTTTCGCCATCAGAACACCTCGTCCTCCGGGTTGTGCACCTCGCCCAGGCGCGTTGAGGGTGGGGGCGGGGAGACCCTCGTAGAGCTTGCCCAGCTCCCGGTTCGTCCTCCGCGAGCGCCATCTGGTAGAGGCTCTCCCCCCGGGCGTCGCACTCCACGAGAAAGGGGGCCGAAGTTTTTCACCTCGAACACCCACATCGCCTGGGCGATGCCCAGCTCGTATCGAGCCAATAGACGTTTCGCACGCCCGTTGATGCCGCGTCCATACTGCGCGCCGATGCCGTAGCCCACCGTGTTCAGGAACACCGCGCCCAGGCGCTTGAAGTGGTCCCGGTAGAACTTTGGCGCCATTGCCGCCCTTGCCGATCACGCAGCGCACCCCCGTGCGCGTCCATCAGCAGGGGGAGGGTGCTTCTCGAAGCGAAAGGCTCGCCGTTGCCGTGACGCGCGGCCACCTCCCATTCGCCCGACTCGTTCTGTCTCACGGCCGGCGAGCAGTGGAACGTCACGTTCGTGAGCGCGGAGATGTCCACGGGCGGCGGCGCCTTCTCGTCGAACAGCTTCTTGTAGAGGCCAATCCTGCCGGTGAACACCACGCCGTCGAAATAGACGACGTCGCCCAGCGCGAGTTTCGCCAAATCCTCGGGCGACGCCGGCGCCGCGAGGCGGTGCTCGTTCATCTGCAGGTCTGCGGTGCCGCCCATTCTCTCCAATCTCCCTGGCCGCCTAGCTGACGGAGTCGCGGCGATAGTAGTCGGTGAACCACCGGGGGTCCTCGCGGTATTCCGCCCTTCCGTCCGGGTGGATGCGCGCGGTGGCGCGCCGCAGTGCGAAGCACTGGTGGTGAATCGATATCGGCATCCCTCCAGTGTGGGTATAGGGCCACCTCGATGTGGGTGTCCATCACCGCCCCCTCTCCCTTGAAGCCCATGGGGCCCAGGCTCGTCTTCCTGCCGAGGTCGTTCAACTCCTCTTCGAGGCTGGCGCGATTTCGGGGTCCGGGTTCCTGTCGCCCACCACGCGCAGGCAGGCCGCCTCCTTGGCGAGGCGCACGCAGGTGTCCTTGGTGCCGCCGATGCCCACGCCCACGATGGCCGGCTGGCAGGAGAGTCCGCGCTTGAAGAACTCGCTGATCACGTCCAGAAAAAAGCGCTTGATCCCGTCGATCCCGTCCGTGGGGAAGAGCATTCTGTAATCCCCGCCGAAAAGACCGCCCTTGTGGAAGCTGGTGAGTTCTATCCAGTCCGCGCCGGGCTCCCACGAGTAGTCACACCGTGGGAGCGTGGATGCCCACGTTGTTGTTGTAGTCGCGGCGGGTGATGGGGTGGACGCGGTTGGGGCGCAAGGGGCACGCGCTCGGTGGCGTCCGCCGTTCCCTGGGCGAACCGCTCTCTCGAGCGCCACGAAGCCGCCCTCGATGACCGCCTCGTTCCCCACCTTCGCGTAGAAGCGCGGCAGCCCGGTGTCGGCGCACATGGGGCGCTGCTCGTCCACGGCGACCTGATAGTTGTTGACGATTTCCAGGAGCACGAATTTGGACAGTTTTTCGGTCTCCCGCTCCGCCATGCCGGTGATGCACTCGCCCACGTCCCTGGGGATGCCGATGGCGGCGCGGCGGTTGAGCTCGAAGGCCACTTCCCGAATCCGTTCGCTGCGGATGGCGCGTGCTTCCATGGTTGGCATGTCGGTTTCCTCCCCCGCGCTCATGAACCGGGCGGGCTCCCCCGGAAGATGGATACGGCGAATTGCCTGACGCCTTGCGCGGCCGCGCGGCGTTGCAATCCCTTGATGGCGCCCGTGGGGCTGATGCCCTTCGGGCAGCTCTCCGTGCAGTTGTATTGCGAGTGGCACCGCCAGGCGCCATCCTCCGCGCAAACCTCCAGAAGTCTTTTTTCGCCCAGGGCGTCGCGGCTGTCGTTCACGAGCGTGTAGGCGCGGTTGAGCGCGGCCGGCCCGAGGTAGTCGCCATCATGCCCTACAATGGAGCAGGAAGCATAGCAGATGCCGCACGTGATGCACTCGATGTGCGGCTCGATGCGCAACCGCTCGCGCGCGTCGGGCGGCGTCCGCGCGGGCGCCCTGCCCGCCGCCTCCGTCGGTTCGAGCCAGCCGCGCGCTTTTTTCATCTTCCGGAAAAACGGCGACATGTCCACCGCCAGGTCGCGCAGCACCGGGAAGTTCGGGAGCGGCGCCAGCCTGATCTCGGCGCCCAGGCCCTCCAGCCGCGTCCTGCAGGCCCAGGCGGGGCGGCCGTTGACGCTGAGGGCGCACGTGCCGCACATGCCCACCCGGCAGGAGTAGCGGAACGAGAGGGTGGCGTCCTGCGCGCTCTGGATGGCGACCAGCGCGTCGAGGATGGTCATGCGCGGGGCGGGGGAGACCTCGAAGCTGTCGATGCGCGCGCCCGAATCGCGGGACGCCCCGCCCCGCCGGATGAGGATGCGCACCGACGGCCTCTTTTCCGCTCGTTCCTCCCGCGCGCCCGCGCTCACGCCGCGAACCTCCAGTAGTCCTTGTGCAGGAGCGCCAGCCAGAAGAAGGCGATGACGCCCAGAAAGCACAGCGCCCACAGGAGCTTTCTCTGGTGGCGCGCCGGAAAACCGAAATCGGTCAGGATCACCTTGACGCCGTGCATGGCGTGCCAGACGACCAGGAGCAGCATGGCGATTCGGACGGAATCGACGTAAGGGTTCATCACGTGAATCGGGAAGAGGACGATGAGCGCCAGGGCGGAGATTCTCTGCAGCACCCAGGACCACATGCCCGGATACATGGAGCGCCAGGCGCCGACGTTCCAGATGGATGGTTTCGACTCTTTCGCGCGCGTCATGTTTTGCCTTGCATATCCCACGATGATGACATGTTGCGCCCCCGCCGCCTCCCGCCGCGAGAGGGAAGGGGGCGAACGTCAGTCGATGAAATGGGGTTCGGGCGCCCCCCGGGCGGCCGACGCCGCCGGGTCCAGGCGGCTGAACAAAACGGGCTTTCGCTCGAGGACGGCGCTCTCGCCCTCCCGCCGGATGTAGACGTTGTAGAGGTTCTCCGCCTGCGTCTGCGGATGGTCGTCGCGGTAATGGCTGCCCCGGCTCTCGTCGCGCTCGAGTGCCGAGCGCGCGATGATCTCCGCCGCGCATATCTGGTTTCGCACGTCCATCGTGTTTTGCCATGCGACGTTATAGGCACGGGCGCCGCCCGCGCGGGCGGAGGCGGCGCGCTCTCTCAGCGCCAGAATCTCCTGGATGCCCCGCGCGATGTCCCCGCCGTTTCTGCGCAGGCCCACATTCCGCCACATCGTCTCCTTGAGCGCCGTGCGGATGGGGTAGGGCGAGCCGCCCGCGCCCAGGGCGTCCAGCGCTCTCTCCTCCGCCCCGGCGAGCGCCCCCGGGTCCAGCGGGAGGAGGGGGGATTCCGCCGCCTCCTCCGCCATCGCCTCGCCGGCGATCTCGCCGAACACCGTCGCGTTGGCCACCCCGTTTCCGCCCAGACGGTTGGCGCCGTGCGTCCCGCCCGCGTCCTCGCCGGCGGCGTAGAGGCCGGCGAGGCTCGTCCGGCACGCGGTGTCGATTTTCACCCCGCCCATCATGTAGTGCGCGGTGGGGGTCACCTCCACGGGACCGCCCGCGAGGTCGTAGCCGAGGTCGGCGCAGCGCTCGACCATGCCCCTTGAAGTTTCCTGCGAACGAATCTTCTGCCCAGGTGACTCACGTCGATGAACACGCCGCCGCGCTCCGTGCCCCTGCCCTCGACGATCTCGGTGTAGCCCGCGCGCGCGACGACGTCGCGCGTGGCGCGCTCCATGCGCTCCGCATCGTAGCGCGCCATGTAGCGCTCGCCATCCGCGTTTTTCAGGTGGCCGCCCGCGCCGCGCAGCCCCTCCTCGAGGAGCGTGCCCGTTGATCTGGAGGCCGTCTCCCGTCAGGATGCCCGTCGGATGAAACTGCACCATCTCCATGTCGCAGAACGAGGCGCCCGCCTCCCAGGCGATGGCCATCCCGTCTGTGGCGAGCTCCTGCGCGCAGGCGGAGATTTTGTAGAGCGTGGGGCCGCCGCCCGTGGCGAGGAGCGTGCATTTCGCGTTGACGGCGAGGAACGCGCCGCTCTGGATGTGAAGCAGCAAGGCGCCCGCGATGCGCTCCGGCGCGCCCCTGGCCGGCAGGAGCGCCACCGCCCGCGCCTCCTCGAACGCTTCCACCTCGCGGCGCGCGAGCTGCTCCGACAACCCGGTTGGTGATCTCGATGCCCGTCAGGTCGCCCTTGTGCACCGTTCTGTCGAAGCTCTGGCCCGCGAACGCCTTTTGATGAATCGTGCCGTCGTCGTTTTCGGTCGAAGAAGCAGCCGCACACGGTCTCCAGCCGCTCCACGCAGCCGGGAGCGCGGCTCACCAGCGCCCAGGCGAGCTCCTGGTCGTTAATCCACGCCCCGCCCTGCAGGGTGTCGAGAAAGTGGTTTTCCACCGAATCGGTTGCGGCGAGCGCGGCGTTGTAGCCGCCCTGCACCATGCGGGTGCAGCCGCTTTTTCCAAAAAGGCCCTTCACCGCCACGGTGATGTCGAGGCCGGGGTTTCGGGTATGGGCGGCCAGTGCGGCGAGGAGGCCCGCCCCGCCCGCGCCCAGGATGAGGATGTCCGTCTTCATCGTCTGCAAGGGGTGGATCCCTCAGGCGGATCGACGAAAGGTTGCCAAGGGAGAGAATGCCACACCGGACGAGGCGGGGACAAGGGAGGCCGAGGCTTGCCGAAATGACGGGGCCCCCGTCGCTCCCCTGACGTTCGGCGCATCATGGGGGCAGGGGAGGGGAGGCTCAGCGTTTCTTGGAGGATGATGACGCGGCGGTGGTCCGTCCACAGGCGCGCGAACCCGAAATTCCGCTGAATCCACGCGAAAGTTTCGGCCCGGTAGAAGCACAGGTGGGTGAAGTCGCGCCGGTAGTGCCAGTTGTTTCTGAAAGACGCCTCCTCCCAGAACGCCGTCATCACGCCGAGCAGTCCGCCGGCTTTCAGGTGCTGGCGGATGCGCCCGATCTCCCGGCGCGGTTGGCGGAAGTGCTCGAACGTCTCGCTCGACGCGATGAAGTCGAAGGGGCCATCCGGCATCCGGGGGAAGAAAAACGGATCGAAGGGCAGGCAGTCCATCCCGGCGTCGCGCAGGATGGCACACAGGGCGGACCCGACGGGGGCGGGGGCGGACGCAGGCCCCGCGCCTAGGTCCAGACCCCGCGCACCCCTCGGCAGTCTGTCCGCCAGCGGTGCGCCCAGCCTTTTGAGGAAGGCGGCATACTTCTCGTCCCGCACCGAGTTCTGGTGCTGCTCGTATCTCGCCCTCGCCTCATCGGGTGCGGGCCAGAACTCCGGCGGAACGAAAACGAGCCGGCAGACGGGGCAGTGGAGGTAATCCCGTCCGTCGGCGCGCAGATAGAGTCGCGCGCGATCCGCCCGGCACAGCGGGCAGGCTCTCCCGGTCTCGTCCGTCGGTGGGCGGTGCTCCGTTTTCGCCATTTCAGCGCGCCGCATCGTCGGCGGGGAAGACGAAAAACGATGGCGGGAACATGCGGCTGCGCGCGCCGTCGCGCTTCTCGTCTCCGATCTCCATCCTCCCCTCCCACGCGAAGTCCCGGGGCCGCATGGTATCGCCCGTGCACCCTCCCGACAACGCGGGACGAGGGGGCCCTCCGGCCGCCGGTGATGATGAGGGGAATTCTCGTCCCTCGCGTTGACACCCCATGCCCCATCCCATAGCTTGGGGCGTTGTCACGAGAACGGTTATCGGAGCGGGCCGTTTTCTACTCCTGATGCGGGAGGGGGGGGCGGAGTTTGCGGGATTCGGCGTGATACTGGACACGTTTCGGCTGGATGGAAAGGTAGCCCTGGTGACGGGCGCGGGCACGGGCCTGGGGGCCGCCGTGGCGCGGGGGCTGGCGGAGGCGGGCGCGGACGTGGCCGCCCTGGGCAGACGGGCGCGTCTTTTGGCCGGGACGGCGCGCCATATCGAGGGGCTGGGGCGCAGGGCGCTCCCCATCGGTGCGGACGTCACCCGGGCGGACGAGGTGAACCGCGCCGTGTCCCGCACGGAGGGGGAGTTGGGCGCCATCGACGTTCTGGTCAACGCGGCGGGCGTGCTGAACGCGGACGCGAGCGTGGACGTGTCGCCGGAGGATTTTCGCTTCGTGGTGGACGTGAACCTGACGGGAGCCTTCTTGTGCGCCCAGGCCGCCGGCCGCGGCATGCTGGAGCGGGGGGCGGGCAGCATCGTGAACGTCGGCACGTTCCTGGGCGAGCGGGGGCACCGGCCCGCGCGCGCGGCGTATAACGCGAGCAAATACGGCGTCGTGGGACTCACGAAATCGCTTGCCGTGGAGTGGGGCGGAGCGGGCGTGCGCGTGAACTGCATCTGCCCGGGGGTGCACCGCACGCCGATGCTTGCGCCCGCCCTCGAAGACCCCGAGGCGGAGGAGCGGCTGCGGGAGAAGACGGTGCTGGGCCGGATGGGCGAGCCCGGGGACATTGTGGGGCTGGCGGTTTTTTTGGCCTCCGACGCCTCGGCCTACATCACGGGCGAGCGCATCTTTGAAGATGGCGGGGGATGGCTGTAGAAGGCCGGGGAGAGGCGATGGCGGAGCTGAGAGCGGTTATCTTTGATTTCGACGGCACGATAGCGGATAGCGAGCCGCTCCACCTCGCGGCGTTTCAGGCGGTGCTTTCCGAGGAGCTGGACCTGGACCTCACCGAGGAGGAATACACGGATCGCTACCTCGCGTTCGACGACAGGCTCCTGTTCGCCCAGGTGCTGAACGACCGGGGGGTGGGGGTGACGCCCGGGCGCTTCGAGCAGCTCCTGGAGCGGAAAGAGGCGCGGTATCGGGAAATCGCCGCATCGCCCCGGATTCTGCCGGGCGCGGCCGAGATGATACGGGCGGCGTCCGCGCGCTGGCCCCTGGCCATAGCGAGCGGGGCGCTGGGCCATGAGGTGCGGGCGGTGCTGGAGAGGGTGGATTTGCTCCGCTGTTTCCCGGTCATCGTGACGGCGGAGATGGTGAGCCGGGGGAAGCCGGGACCCGGAGAGTTTTCTGGCCGCCCTCGATCGGATCAACGAGAACGCGCTGGCGCCGATTCCGGAGGGTTCGTGCCTGGTGGTGGAGGATTCCGTCGCCGGCGTGCGCTCGGGCAGCGCCGCCGGCATGCGGACGCTCGCCGTGACGACGAGCTATCCCGCCGGAAAGCTGACGGAGGCGGACCGCGTGGTGGCCTCGCTTGAGGAGACCGTGGACCCGGGCGGCCTGGCCGCCTGGTTTTCCGCCCTGCCCGCGCGCGGATAGGAGGCGCACATGTCGATTTTGAAGGTCGCTCGCCTGGGGCACCCCGTTTTGCGCGCGGCCGCGCGCGCGGTCGCACCCGAGCAGCTGGGCAGCTCCGGCCTCGCGGCGCTTGTGGAGGACATGACGCACACCATGGCGGAATATGCGGGCGTGGGGCTGGCCGCACCGCAGGTGCACTACAGGCTGCGCGTGTTTGTCATGCAGACGGATTCCGCCGATGCGGAGACGCTGCGCGTGGCGGTCAACCCGAAGATAACGCCCCTGGGCGCGGAGGGATGGGAGGAGTGGGAGGGGTGCCTGAGCATTCCGGACCTGCACGGCCGCGTCCCCCGCAACGACAGGATTCGCCTGGAGGCCTTCGACGCGCGCGGGCGGGCGTACGCGGAGGAGTTGCACGGCTTCGCCGCGCGCGTATGCCAGCACGAGCAAGATCATCTCGATGGGCTGGTTTTTCTCGACAGGATGCGGGATTTCTCCACCCTTTGCTTTGGCGAGGAATACCGCAGGTATCACGCTCCCCAAACCAGCGGGGCAGACAGCTGAGCCGGAGGATGCGCGTCCCCGGTTTGCTCCGCACAGCAGGGGTCGCTCCCCCGCGTCGTCTCTGCGCCCGGAAATTCCAGCCCCGCACAGCAGGCAGGCGTTGCAGATGGCGCCGCTCCCGCAGGCGGCCTCCTCAAACACACGTGAAACACGTGTTCTCGGAGCCGGTGCGTTGGCAGCAGGGGCAAATCCGGGCGCATCGGCTCACCGCAATCCTCCTCCGGCGGACAGCCTCGCCAAGAGGGAGGAGCGGGACGTTTTTGGACCGCTTCAGAGGACGGATGAAGGGCGGGCCGGTTCACCTTCTCATGACGGATGGCGCACCGTCGGGCACCGCGCGGGAGGAGAACGGGGAGCGAGACGTTTCGTTCGGGTGGGGGTGGTGCCCAAGGCCGGACTCGAACCGACACGGGGTTGCCCCCACTAGCCCCTCAAGCTAGCGTGTCTACCTGTTCCACCACTTGGGCAGGACGCCCCCGGTTTTCGCAAAAGCGAACGCCCGGGACATGAGGGTATATAGCGTTGCGCGCCCCCGCCTGTCAACGCCTCTCCGCCGGGCGGCGTCCGTCAGCCGGCCCCCGCACGGGCGGCCATCCTTCGCATGTGCCGCACCGAAGCCGCCGCCCGCCCCCGCGGGGGGGGGGGGGGCTACCTGGCGTTCGCCCTGGGGTTCGAGGCGTCGCGCAGTCCCTCGCCGAAGAGGTTGAAGGCGAGCATGACGACGAGGATCGCCGAGCCTGGAATGAAGGTGAGCCAGGGGGCGTCGAAGATGTATTTTTTCCCGTCGGAGAAGATGTTGCCCCAGCTCGCCTGGGGCGGCGGAACGCCGAACCCCAGGAAGCTCAGGCTCGCCTCGGTCAGAATCGCGCCCGCGATGCCGATGGTGGCCGATACGAGAACGGGCGCCAGGGAGTTGGGGATCAGGTAGCGGAAGATGATGAGGCCGTCCGACCCCCCCGCCGCGCGGGCGGATTCCACGAAGGGCTGCTCCCTGAGCGAGAGAATCTCCGCCCGCACGAAGCGCGCGGGGCCCACCCAGCCCAGGAGGCCGATGACCACCATGATGATCCAGATGTTGGGCGTCACGAGGGCGAGGATGGTGAGGAGCACGAAAAAGGAGGGGAAGGAGAGCTGCACGTCCACGATGGTGGTGTAGATGATGTCCACCTTGGGCAACCGGAAACGCCGCAGCCGCGCGCTGACCCCGAATTTCCGGTAGAAGAAGACCCCGGCCAGCGCGCCGCCGCCGGTGAGCCACATGTGCGGCCCATGTCCCGGGTAGGCGAGGTAGAGGCCCGTCAGGAAGACGATGAAAAACGCGAATCCCGCGCCGAGCACCCCGCTGAGGGCGGCCCCGTCGGGCGCGTTTTCCTCCGCGCGCAGCCCCTGCGCCCCGCCGAAGGCGGCGAGCGCCGTGAGGCAGAGCGCGCCCAAGATTCCCTCGCGCCAATCGGGCGTGTGCACGCGCAGGCCGAAGTCGGAGGTGAAGCCCGCGGGCGCGAACGGCTCGAACCCGTTCAGCGCCAGGCCCAGAAGCGCGCCGAACGCCAGTCCCTCCAGGAACAGCGTGCGTCCCGCCTGGCGCGCCCACAATCCCGCGCCCGCGCCCGCCGCGCTAAACAACAGCGGGAGGAATCCCGCCTCGTTCCAGATGGCGTGGCCTGCGAGCGCGGCGCCGGCGAAGCCGAACAGGGGCGCGCCGCTGGGCTTGATCTCCCCGTAGAACCCGGCCATGCCGCCGATCACCACCCCGAGAATGGTGGCGATGCCGATGGCCACGAACCCCACGGACATCGAGATGAATGTGCCCTCCAGCATTCTGGCGAACACGTCGCGCCCCAGGTCGTCGGTGCCGAACAGGTACATCCCCAGGCGGGGGAGATTCTCCCGGGGGATCACCTCATGGCTCGGGACGGAGAGGGGCGCCCGCAGCTTGTCCGGCAGGCGGACGACGTTGGCGTCGAACAGGGGCTCGCGCATGACGGCGGAGTTGACGAAGCCGAGCGCCGCCAGCCCGAAGAAGAGGAGCAGCACCGCGCCGCCTCCCATCGCCATCGTGTTGCGCCGCAAGTGCCGCCAGATGCGCTCGCGAGGGGTCAGCTCCTCCCCCATCTCCTCTATCATCTCCCGCATCTCGACGCTCTGGCTCACAGGCGAATCCTCGGGTCCACGACGACCAGAAGGACGTCGGACAGGAAGGTGCCAATGACGACCAGGATGGCGGACATGAAGTTGAGGCTCAGGATGACGGGGTAGTCCCGCGTCAGAACGGCCTCGAAGCCCATGCGCCCCATGCCGGGCCACGCGAAGATGTTCTCGATGATGACTGAGCCGCCGATCAGCCCCGGCAGGATGAGCCCGAACATGGTGACGAAGGGAAGCGCCGCGTTTCTCAGGGCGTGCACGTAGTTCACGGCGTCCTCGTCGAGTCCCTTGGAGCGCGCCGTCCGGATGAAGTCCGAATCCACCACCTCCATCATCTGCCCGCGCACGTAGCGCGAGAGCACGGCGATGCCGCCGAGTGCGCCCACGACGCTGGGCAGCAGCAGATGCCAGATGCGGTCGTTGATGCGGAACAGGGGCGCGGCGCCGCTCTGGCCAAAGGTCTCCACCCCGAGGACGGAGACTTCGAGCCCCGGCACCCGGTAGTCGATGAGGGGGATGGGAAACCCCTGGACGACGGCGATGATGAGGATGTAGGCGAGGAAGAAGCTGGGCATGGATATCATCAGATAGCTGAGGAAGGTGGTGGAGCGGTCGAAAAAGCCGTATCGCCGCAGCGCGCCCGCGATTCCCAGCGGAAAGGAGAGGCCCCAGGTGATGATGGTGCCCACGATGAACAGGGGCAGGCTGATGAGGAAGCGCCGCCATATTTTTCCGAAAACGGGCTGGTTGTCCTTCAGGCTCCGGAGTTCGCCGGTGAAGAATTTTCTGTAGAAGCGCCAGTATTGAACGGGCAGCGGCTTGTCGAGGTCGAAGGCGGCGCGGTAGCGCGCGAGGTCCTCCTTCGTGAAGCGCGGGTTGAGGGGGTTGATCTGGCTGGGCTCTCCGGGCGCCAGGTGGATGATGAGGAAGCTGACGATCGAGATGATGAAGAGCGTCGCGAGCTTGAACAGCGTCGTTCGGACGATGTAGGCGATCAATTCCGGCTCTCGAATTCCGGCGCTCTGGGGAATTTCAGCCATTCGTTGAAGTCGAAGGAGTAGCTTCCCGTGATGGTGGGGCGGATTCTCTGCGGCCGTATCGTCCCGTCGCGCAGGCGCTGGGCGATGGCGATTTTCCTGTCCAGCAGCGCCGTCCATTTGCTGGCGTACAAAAACGTGTAGGGCTGATCCGCCGCGATGATGCGGTGGAGGGCGTGCGCGTAGCGCACCTGGGTCGGCAGGTCGTATTCCTGGCGAATCTTGACGATGAGCGCATCCGCCTCCGCGTTCTTGTAGCCCACGAAATTGAGCTGTCCCTTGCCCGTCTGGCTCGAATGCCATATCTGGTAGAGGTCCGGGTCGAGGCCCAGGCTCCAGCCGAGGATGACCGCGTCGAAGTCGAGCTGATTGATGTGTTTTCGGATGAAGACGGCCCATTCCACCTGGGCGAACCTGATCTGGACGCCGATTTTCTTCCAGGCGTCCTGCACGACGGTGCCGATGGCGCGCCGGAGCTCATTGCCGTGGTTCGTCATCAAATGAAAGGCCAGGGGCTTGCCGCCCTTCGTCAGGACGCCGTTTTTTTTCCGGAATCCCGCCTCGCGGAGCAGGCGCGTCGCCCCTTCGGGGTCGTAGGGCAGGGGCCGGACGCCGCGGTTGTAGTGCGGGCTCTGCTTCACGAACGGCCCGGTGATGTCCTCGGCCTCGCCGTTGAGCACGTAGCGGTGAATCTGCCGCGCGTTCACCGCCATGCCCAGCGCCCGGCGCACGCGCGCATCCTGAAACGGCCAGCGCCGCATGTTGTAGCCGATGTAGCTGAATCCGAAGCTGAGGCCCGAGAATACCTGGAACCTCGGGTCTTTCCTGAGGCGCTCGACCTGGTGGGCGCCCGCCCCGTAGCTGTCCACGGTTCCGGCGTAGAACGAGATTTCCTGCGTCAGGGGGTCGGGCAGGATTCTGTAGATATACTCATCGTACTCGGGCGGCCCCTCCCAGTAGTCTTCGTTCCGGGCGAGGCGGATGAGTTCGTCGGAGCGCCACTCCCGGAAGACGAACGGGCCCGTGCCGACGGGGCTTCTGTTGAACGCGCTGTCCCGCACGCTGAACGTCCCGGGGTCCTTGCCCGCGCGCCGGGCCTCCTCCGCCAGCTTCTCGCGGTTGAGCAGATGCGCGGGCAGCATCCCCATCCCCCATGTGCTGAAGGCGGGGGAGTACAGACGCTTGTAGGTGAGCTTCACGGTGAACCTGTCGGGCGTCTCCACGCGCTTGATGGGTTCAAAGTCCGATTTCCGCGGGGAGAGGTTTTTCGCGTCCATGATGGCGGCGTAGGTGAAGCGCACGTCCGCCGAGTCGAACTCGTGCCCGTCATGGAAGCGCACGCCGCGCCGGAGCCGGAAGATGATGACGGGATTGTGCTCGGTGAGCTGGACGCGCCGCGCGGCGGCGGTGCGCAGGGGAGCGGGCAGCGCGGTCCGGACGTAGGGAGCGGGGTCGGTGGCGATGGCGCGGTCGCCGAGCAGTTTTCGCAGATGGGCGAACAGATCCTGGTCCACGTTTCGGAGCGTCATCTTCACGCGCTCGGGGTAGGAGATGACGACGTCGGCCCGCCCGGGCTTTCGTCCCCTTCGGGACGGCGGGGCGGGAATGCGCGTTTTTTGCTCGGCGGGGGCCAGGATTTCCGTTTTCTCGACGTTCTGGAGCCATGCGGCACCGCCGGCGTCCCGCGCCCGCGCGATGCGCGCGGCCAGTGCCTTCGCGCCCGGCCCGTCGGGATGGGGCACGAAGAACGCCTCCTCATAGATTCTCCACGAGGTGGCCAGCCGGCCGCGATAGGAGAGGTCGCGATCCCTGTCGATGAGGCCTTCGAACACCTTGTCGACGATCTCGCCGCTGGCCGTGTCGGCGTGCAGGACGGGGTTGAGGATTTGCGCATCGCCGATGGAGCCGTTGATGAACTGGCGGAGGCGCTTCTCGCTCCCCCTGGTTTGATCCGAAAAAGTCGGCACCCAAAAGTATGACTGGAGCAATACGGCCACGATCAGGAAGGGGAGCAGCAACAGGGCGCGCTTGATCAGCATCGGCGGTCCCCGGGGCGGGCGAATGGCGGAGCCTGTTGCGCCCGTCTCATTTTTTTTCGGGGGCGGCGGCCGGCTTCGGGGTTGTTGCGGGGGGAGCCTCCTGCTGTGCCGGAGCGGTTCTTATGGGCGCGGCGGGGACTATCGAGCCGCCCTGGCCGCCGCTTCTGGAGCCGACGTAGGTGAGGAGAAGCGAGGTCACCATGAATAGGACGGCGGCGCCGGTCGTGAGTTTGCTCAGGAAGCTCACCGGTCCGCGCGAGCCGAACATCGTATCGCTGGAGCCGCCGAAGGCGGCGCCGATGCCGGCGCCTTTCCCCGACTGGAGGAGCACGGAGAGCACCAGGCAAAGCGCCACTGCGACATGCAGTACCGTCAGCACTATCGTCATTTTCTCACTCTTTTGAATGTGTATGGGAGCTCGTCTGGGCGGCGCGGATGATTTCCAGAAAATCCCGGCTGCTCAGACTCGCTCCGCCGATGAGGCCGCCATCAATATCCGGCTGCGAGAACAACGCGGCGGCGTTGTCCGGCTTCACGCTACCACCATACAGGATACGTATTTCTCTCGCCCATTCCAATCCGCAGGCACCGGCGAGTCGTTCGCGGATGAATGCGTGCGCCTCCTGCGCCTGCTCCGGCGCGGCCGTGAGGCCCGTGCCGATGGCCCACACGGGTTCGTAGGCGACGCTCAGCCCCCGGGGAGGCTCGGGGGGGAGCGCGGTCTGGAGGAAGATGTCCATCTGGTGGGCGATGCGCGCGAGCGTGGCGCCCGCCCGCCTCGTGGGAAGCGGCTCCCCGAGGCAGAGAATCGGGCGGAGTCCGCCGGCGATCGCCGCCGCCGCTTTCCGGGCGATGAGGGCGTCGCCCTCTCCCATCGTCTCGCGCCGCTCGCTGTGGCCGAGAATGACGTGGTCGGCGCCCGCATCCCGGAGCATGGCGACGCTCACCTCTCCGGTGAAGGCGCCGTCGGCGTGCGGGGAGCAGTCTTGTCCGGCGACACCGATTCCGGTGCCCGAGACGGCCGCCGCCACCGTCGGAAGGGAGAGGTACGGAGGGGCGATGAGGACGTCCGCCCGGGAGAGGCCCTCCCTTGCGAGGCCATCGGCCACCTCGCGCGCCAGCTCCCGCGCCTCCCGAATCGTCTTGTTCATCTTCCAGTTGCCGGCCACCAGTGCGCGCCGCATCGAAAGTTCCTCTTCTCCCGTCCCGGAGGGCGGTCTAGTGCTTGTCCGTCAGGGACGCCAGGCCGGGCAGCTCTTTTCCCTCGAGCAGCTCCAGGAAGGCGCCGCCGCCTGTGCTGATGTAGGAGATGCGGCGCGACTCTCCCGCGGCGTGAACGGCCACGTCCGTATCGCCGCCGCCCACTATCGTCAGGGCGTAGGAGTTCGACACGTGGCTCACCATGGCGTATGTCCCGCGCGAGAAGGCGTCCACCTCGAACACCCCCATCGGACCGTTCCAGATGATGGTTTTCGCGTCCTGGAGCACCTCGCCGAACAGGGTGGTGCTCGCGGGCCCGATGTCCAGGGCGTACCATTCCTCGGGCACTTCCTGTGCGGGCACGACCTTGGTCTCGGCCGACGCCTCGAACTTGTCCGCCACCACGTAGTCGCTCGGAAGGTAGAACTTGACGCCCAGCTCCTGGGCCTTGTTCATGATGGATCGCGCCGTATCCATCATGTGCTCCTCGACCAGGCTGTTGCCCATCTCGAAGCCGAGTGCGCGATGGAAGGTGCCCGCCATGCCGCCGCCGATGACGATCTTGTCCATCTTCGGCAGTATCTGCTCCACGATCCCGATTTTCGCACTCGCCTTCGCCCCGCCGAGAATCGCCACCACGGGGCGCATCGGTTTGTTCACCGCCCCGCTGAGATAGCTCACCTCCTTGATCATCAAAAAGCCGGCGACGGCGGGTTGGAGAAACCGGGTGATGGCGGACATCGAGGCGTGGTTGCGGTGGGCGTTGCCGAAAGCGTCGTTGATGTAGAGGTCGGCCAGGGAGGCGAGCTTCTGGGCGAATCTCTCGTCGTTTTTCTCCTCGCCGGCGTGAAACCGGAGATTCTCCAGCAGGAGCACCTCGCCCGACTTCATCTCCTCGGTCATGTCTCTCGCGTCCGCACCCGCGCAGTCGGGCACCAGGGGACATTCCTTGTCCAGGAGCCGCGCCAGGCGCTTCGCCACCGGAGCCAGGGAATGTTTCGCGTCGGACTTTCCTCTCGGCCGACCGATGTGGGAGCCGATGACGACCCGCGCGCCCTCGTCGAGAAGATAGTTGATGGTGGGCAGCGCCGCCCGAATGCGCGTATCGTCCTGGATGTGTCCCTGATCGTCGAGGGGGACGTTGAAATCGACCCGCAGGAAGACCCGCTTGCCCGCGACGTCCACATCCTCCACGCCGAGTTTCGGGTCGCCGTTTTCGATGCTGCTCCTGATCGTCCCCATGTCTGCCCCAGCGGTTTTTTTGTCGTTAGAGGGCGGCGCCCACTTTTTTGATGAGGTCCACCATCCGGCAGGAAAATCCCCATTCGTTGTCGTACCAGGAGATGACCTTGACCATCTTCTTGTCCAGCACCTTCGTCGAGAGGCCGTCCACGGTGGAAGACGCCGGATTGCCAAGGTAGTCCACCGATACGAGGGGCTCCTCCGTGTAGTCCAGTATTCCCTTCAACGGGCCGTTCGCAGCCTCTCGCAGGGCGTCGTTCACCTCCTCGGCGGTCACCTCGTCCTCCACCTCCGCCACGAGGTCCACGACCGAGACATCCTGCGTGGGAACGCGAATCGCCATGCCGTCGAGCCGGCCGTTCAGCTCGGGGAGAACCAGCCCCACCGCCTTCGCCGCGCCGGTGGAGGTGGGAATCATGCTCACCGCCGCGGCCCGCGCGCGCCGCAGGTCCGAATGGGGGAGGTCCAGTATCTTCTGGTCGTTCGTGTAGGCGTGCGTCGTGGTCATCAGCCCGTGCCTCACGCTGAATTTCTCGTGCAGCACCTTGGCCACGGGCGCCAGGCAGTTCGTGGTGCAGCTCGCGTTCGAGATGATGTGATGGGAGGAGGGGTCGTACTTCTCGTCGTTCACCCCCAGGACGATGGTGATGTCCTCGTCGCTCGCCGGGGCGGAGATGATGACCTTGCGCGCACCCGCCCGCAGGTGTTTTTCCGCGTCCCGCCTTTTCGTGAAGATGCCGGTGCTCTCGACGACCACCTGCACGCCCATCTCTCCCCAGGGGAGGTTCGCCGGGTCGCGCTCCGAGAGCACGCGGATGGATTTTCCGTTCACTCGGATTTCCCCGTCGCCCGCCTCCACCTCGCCCGGAAAACGGCCGTGGACGGAGTCGAATTTCAGCAGGTGGGCCAGGGTTTTCGGGTCGGTCAGATCGTTGACGGCGACGAATTCGATGTCAGCGTCCTCCAGCCCCGCGCGAAAAAGGTTGCGTCCGATCCTGCCAAAACCGTTGATGCCGACTTTCGTTGCCATTCCTTGCGCCCCTCCCTCTGCCCGCCCAGAGTCCGCCGAACAGAAAAATGGATGGTTTCATATTCCGCCGCCCGATCCCGCCCCGTCTCCTGTGAAGGCGGATTCTACCTGACGCGGCGGGACGCTCCAAGTGCGCGCCGCCGTTTTTCCGTCTCGCCCGCGCTGCCCGGCGGACGCGCCCCGCCGCCTCCGCCCGCCGTTTCCGCATTCCGGACGGGGACGGTCCGCCGGAAATTTATTCTCCCCGCCTGCGCCTCCCGGTCTCCTCCTCGTCGATTGCGAGGCCGGGGGCGTCTCCCAGCGCCACGCCATAGGCCGATTCCGCCGATTTCCTGGAGACGTAGCCGCGCAGGACGTCTGCGCGCACCTCCTGCGGGTCGCGTTCTTTCGGGTCGCCCCACCCGCCGCCGCCGGGGGTCTCGACCCGAATCGCGTCGCCGCTCGAAAACGGGGCGGATGCGCCGACCGCCGGCATCCGGACGCGCGCGTCGCCGGCGCTGCGGTATATCCGATAGGGAGCTCCTCCCGAGGCGCCCGCGCAGCCCGGAGGTCCCGCCTCCGCGCTGCCGGCGGCACTCGCCGCTGTGCCGTCCATGAGGAGGCGATATTCCCGGTAGACGCCCAGCCCGCCGCGCCTCTCGCCCGCGCCCCCCGAATCGCGGACCAGCCCCATCGACTCGATCCGCACCGGATAGCGCGCCTCCATCGCCTCGACGGGCATTCCGCCGGTGGCGCCGATGGGGGGAGTGGCAGACGCCCCGTCCCCGCCCGGCCGGGCGCCCGCCCCCGCGCCCAGCGCCTCGCGAAGCAGGTGAAAGCCGCCGCTCTCGTCACGCCCCCAGAGGCTGAGTGTTCTCAGGTTGTCAAAGCCTGCGGGCGTCCGTCCGCCCGACGCATGAAAGAGCGCCTCGCCGAACGCCGAGAGCAGCTTCCCGAGGGTGAGGAAGCGCAGGCCCGTCGGCGCGGGAAAGCGGGGGGTCAGTATCGTTCCGGGTCCCGGCAGGCGGATGTCGAAGGCCCGCAGCGCGCCGTCGTTCAGAGGGAATTCGCCCGAAAAATCTTCCGCGAGGTGCACCAGCATGGGCGCGAGGAGGCGTCCGAGGCACTGGACGCCCGCTCCCTCGAGGGGGCAGTTGACGGGTCCCCGCGCCTGGGGGGCGACGTCGCGCAGGTCGACGCGCAGGGCGTCCTCCCGCCGCGTGAGGGTGAGGCTGAACCCGTGTGGGCCGCTCACGCCGTCTGACTCCACGGCCGAGCGCGCCGTCCAGCTCCTCTCCGGAATCCGCGGGATGATCTGGCGGCGAAACGCGAGTTCGCATTCCCGGAGCAAGTCGGCGAAACACGCCGAGAGGTTCTCCGCCCCGTATCGGCGCGTCAAATCCCGGAGCCGCGCCGCCCCGACGCGCAGCGCGCCGAGTTGCGCGTCGATGTCATCCCCGAGGTGGTGCGCCTGCCTGCTGTTCCGCAGAAGTATGGTTTTGACGTCTTCCGCCGTCTGCTCCCCGCGCGCGATGCGCACCGGCGGGATGATGAGTCCCTCGTGGTAGCTCTCGCGCGAGCCGATGCTCCCCCCGCCGGGCAGCGTGCCGCCCAAATCGTCGTGCCGCCCCCGCACCTGTAAAAAGGCGAGGAGCGCACCCTCCGAAAACAGGGGGCGGGTGAGGCAGAGCTCGGCGGCTTCCCCGAGGCCCGCCGGCGGCGCGTAGGGGTCGTTGTGCAGAAAGACGTCCCCCTCGGCGAAGTCGTCGTATGCGGCGAGGATGGGGGCGGGGCCAGCGGCCAGAACCCGCCCGGTGAGCGCGCGTCCGAAGCGGTCGAACAGGCAGACGGAAAAATCGCCCGCGTCCCGCAGCGAGGGGCTGCGCCAGATGCGCGCGAGGAGCTCCTCGACCTCCTCCTCGACGGCGCGCAGCGCGCCGGACAGTATTTCGCTCACGACGGGGTTCGCGTTCATCGTCGCGCCGCTCCCACGCCGTGGGCGCCCCTTGGCCTGCCGGCGCGCTCCCCGCTCTCCGGGACCGTCGAGCGAAAGCGCATCACCAGGTTCCCGTATCTGTCCACGCGGGCCTCCTGGCTCGGGAATATGACAGTGGTGCTGCCGAAGCTCTCGACTATCGCGGGCCCCGGAATGTGGTTGCCCTCGCGCAGCCTCTCCCGGTAGTAGATGGGCGTGTCCTGGAACCCGCCCAGCTCCTGGAACCAGACCAGGCGGGCGCCCTTGTAGGCTTCCTCCGGGCTGTCGTCTCCGGCGGGGATCAGGGGCAGGTTCGGCGGCTCCGTCAAGCCGACCCCCGTGACGCGCAGGTGCACGATTTCGACCGGGCGGCTCCCCCTGTGGTTGTAGGTGTAGCGGCGCTGATACAGCAGGTGAAAGCGCTCTATCGCCTCCTCGAGCACCGGCGGGGTGATGTAGCCTCCCGGCACGTCCACCTCGATCTCGGTGGCCTCGCCGTGGTAGCGCATCTCCGCGGTGCGCCGCATCACCCGCCGGTGGAGCGGGACGCCCTCACCCTCGAGGCCCCGCGCGGCCTGGGCTTCGAGCTGCTCGTACGCGGCGCCTAGGGCTTCGGGGCGGAGGTTCTCCTCGGACTGGTAGTGGGCCGCCGCGTGGTCGTTCACCAGGTCGACGACCTCCAGCCCGAAGGCGCTCGTCATGCCCGCGAAGGGGGGAACGATGACGGTGTCGATTCCCAGCAGCTCGGCCACCAGGCCGGCCGTCAGCGGACCGGAGCCGCCAAAGGCCATGAGGCCCAGAAACTCCCTCGGGGAGACGCCCCGTTGCACCGTCGCCCGCCGCACGGCGTGGGTCTGGTTCCATGCGGCGATTTCGATGACGCCCGAGGCCATCTCGTAGGGGCTCATGCCGAACTGCCGCGCCAGCGTGCGCATGGCCTTCATGGCGAGTGCCTTGTTGAGCTTCACCTCGCCGCCCGCCAGGTGGAGGGGGCTGCGGGCCAGCAGCAGGTTGGCGTCGGTGAGCGTGGGCTCCTCGCCCCCCTTGCCGTAGCAAATGGGACCAGGGTCCGCGCCCGCGCTCCTCGGGCCGACGCGGAGCCTCCCCTCGGGACTTCGCCAGGCGATGGAGCCGCCCCCCGTGCCGATGGTGACGACGTCGATCATCGGCATTCTCAACTGAAACTCATCCAGCTGGTGGCGCGTGGCGCGCTTCGCCTCCCCGCCCTCGATGACGGCGATGTCGGTGGAGGTGCCGCCGCCGTCCAGGGTGATGAGTTGTTCGTGTCCCGAGAGTTTTCCCAGATACGCGGCGGACAGGGCGCCGGCGGCGGGCCCCGATAGGACGGTGCCTATCGGCCTTTTCGCGATTTCCCGCGCGGTCGAGACGCCGCCGTTGCTTTTCATGACGAGGAAGGGCGCGTCGCCCAGCGCCTCGCCGATTTTTCGGGAGCTGCTTTCGAGATACGCCTTGATGCGCGGCTTGATGCAGGCGTCGAGCAGCGTGGTAACGGCCCGCTCATACTCGCCGGGCTCCGGTATCACCTCCGCCGATGTGCTCACGAAGCATTCGGGGTATTCCTCGCCGAAGGCCTCGCGGATGATGCGCTCGTGCGCCGGGTTGGCGTACGCGTGGAGGAGGCAGACCCCCACGGCGCCGATGCCCTGCGTCCGGAACCACCTCGCCAGCGCCAGCGCGTCTTCTTGCCGCATGGCCCGGAGAACCTCGCCGGACGCGGAAACCCTCTCTGGTGCCTCGCGAATCCGCTCGGGAGGAACCAGCGCCTCGCGGGGCGTTTCCAGCAGGGGGGCGGCGTAGTGCGCGCGGGCGCGGCCTTTCGCCTGCCCGACCTCCAGGAGGTGACGAAACCCGTCCGTGACGATGAACCCCAAATCCTCGAAGCGACGCTCCAGGATGGCGTTCGTCGCCACCGTCGTCCCGTGAAACACGCCGTTCACGAGGGCGGGCCGAATCTTGGTTTCCCCCAGTATTTTGTGGATCCCCCGGATGAGCCCTTCGCTGAAGTCGCCGGGCGTCGTCGGGGTCTTCGTGGTGAAGACCTCCCCGGTGTCCGAGCGCACGCCGACGACGTCGGTGAACGTCCCGCCCGTGTCGATCCCGATGCGCAGGCCGCGTTTTGGGGTCATGGGTCGAGGGTTCTCGCCTAGCGCGTGAAGAGAAAGGCGGCCAGGGCGGCGCAGGCCAGCCCGCCCGCCTTGGCGGGGGAGAAGTCCTCTCCGAGGAAGATCGTCGCCATCGCCGCCGTAATCCCGGGGTATAGGGCCGAGAGGGCCACCACGCCGGCCGTCTGCCCCCCTGCTTTCGCGAGCGCCAGGACCAGGAAGAGCATGGCCAGCAGGGTGGCCAGCGTGGCGACTACGGGCAGCCAGACGTCCCCCCGCATCGCCGGCAGGGGAAGCTGGCGGCTCAGCAGGGCGAGGAGGACGACGACGGCGACGGTCACGCCCATTCCCATGAGGTGGGGCACGGCTCCCAGGCGCTCCTGGCCCATCTTCATGAAAAACCCCCATACGCCGAAGAACAGGGCGGAAAGAAGCGTGAAGCCCAAGGCGCTCGCATTCATCGTCTTCCCTCCCCCGGGAGAATGATTCCGGCGGGCCATCCGTCCCGCCCGTCGCCAAGCGGTTTTATACATCTCCCCCCGCTTCCAGGCCGCCGACCCGAAAGGATGCTATTCGTCCGGCCTGTCGCCAAGCGGTTTTATACAGCAAGAAAATGCCGAGGGAAAGACAAAGCGGCTGGATTCGGCAAGAGGAGGAGGGTGCGCGAAAAAGGCGGTTTTCTCTTCCGTGCACAAGGGGGGGCGGGTGCTTCCAGCCGGCGGCGGGAGGCTCCGGGATGAGGCGGCGGCGGGCGCCGCGAGGGGGGCGGGAAGGCGCACGCCGCATGTGACGGGCATGCGGGCAAGACGTCACCTGGCGAGGACGCCCCCTTTCCGCCGATATGGTTTCCCGCCGTTTCGTTCTCCCCGCACCCGGTTTGACGCGGACGGGGTTTCCCATCCGGGGCTGCGCTTTGATAGATTCGGGAGGCGGGTGCCTCGCGAGAGCAGGATGGGGGCCCCGGGGTCTGCGGATCCCCGGGGCCGGGAAATTTTCCACGGCGCATTTTGGATAATTCCATGCAGGTCGCACCCCACGTGCATGATTGCCCGTCCGCGACGTGGGCGACGCCATTGTCGAGATAGAGGAAATTCCATGCAGGTCGCACCCCGCGTGCATTGTCTGTGGCTGGAATTCGAGATCGAGACCCCGACGGGCGGGCGGGTTCCCCGGTTCGTGACGTCCTACGTCCTCGTGGGCGATGCGATCACCATCATCGATACGGGCGTCGCCACCACCGCACCCGAGATATTTCGCTACATCGAATCCATCGGCCGGGCACCGGAGGAGATAGCCCATGTCGTCCATACGCACGCGCATTTCGACCACATCGGCGGCAACGGCCTGATAGCCGCGCGGGCACAGCCGAGGTTTCTGGCCCCGGAGGCGGAACGGGAGATGATAGAAGACCTCGACTATCAGCACCGCGTCCGTCCGGTGGGAAACATGCGCGCGGCCGTCTCCGGTCCCGTGCGGGTGGACGCCTTCGTCTCGGGGGGCGATGCGCTGTCGCTCGGCGGGGTCGCCGTCCAAGTGCTGCATACGCCCGGGCATTCGGCGGGGAGCCTCTCCTTCCTCGTTCCGGAGGAGGGCGTTCTCATTTGCGGCGACGCGCTGCCCGAGCCGGGGACGCTGCCCATCTACGAGGGCGTGGCGTCCACGCTGCGGAGCCTGGAGAGGCTGCGCGCCGTCGAGGGAGCGGAAGTGCTGCTGTCGGCCATGAGCCGGAAGGTCTCGCGCGGTGCGGCGGTTTCCTCCCATATCGAAAGCGGGGCGCGCTACGTGCGGGAGATAGACGGGCTGGTGCGGGAGGCCGCCTCCCGATGCGGAGGAGACGTTGTGCCCGAGGAGGCGGCGGAGTTCGTGTTCGACCGCCTGCGCCTTCCCCGGACGGGGATGATTCCCATCGTCGTGCGCACCTTCCGCGCCCACCTGGAGGAGGGGCCGGTCGACGAGAGAATTTTCCCATCACCCTAGGCGACAAGGAGCGCGGCTTGTGGGTCTGCACCTCTACGCGGAAAGTTTTGAGGCGCCACTCGGGGAGAGGGGGAAGGACGCCCTCTGGCGCGAGGGGAGCGCGCTTCTCGATGACGCCGGGCGGTGCGCGGAGCGGATAGGGCGATACCAGGGGGGGGCTGCGGCGCCCCGCTTCGCGGCGGAGCGGCCGGACATCGACGGGATGGAAGCCATGCTCGGCCCGGCCCGGGGCAAGTCGCACATCGTCGTCATCGGCAACGGCGGGTCCATCCGAAACGTCTGGGCGCTGTATATGGCGCTGTTCGAGCGCGGTTTTTCCAAAAAACTGCACCTGCTCGACGGCACGGACATGAGCGGACTGCTCGGGGAGCTGCTGCGTCCCGATGGGAAGCTGCGGCCCGAAAATACGCTTCTGGTTCCCGTGAGCAAGTCGGGGAACACCGAAAACGTGATTCAGGAAACCGCACTCCTCGTGGCGCGCGGGTATCCGGCCCTGGCGATCACCGGCCCGGGGCCGAGCAAGCTCGCCTCGATGGTGGCCTCCGCGCGGCTCGACGCCTTTCCGCATCCCGATGACGTGGGCGGGCGGTTCACCGCCGGCCAGAACAACGCGCTCCTGCCGCTGGCGATGCTCTCCGGGGACACCGCGCTGGCGCGGGAGGTCGACGCCGCCTTCGCCGACGCCCACGGGAAACTCCAGCCGGACGTCCCCCCCCGCGAGAACATGGCGAAGCGTCTGGCCCTGGGGCTATGGCGGGCGGAACGGGCCGGCTACGCGGAGGTGTTCCTGCCGATTTACGCCCGGGCGCTCTCGGGCGTGGGCGCGCTCATCGTGCAGCTCGTCCACGAGAGCTACTGCAAGGCCGGATGCGGCCAGACGATTCTCTGCGCGCAGGCCCCCGAGAGCCAGCACCATACGAATCAGCGGTATTTCGGCGGTCGGGAGAACATGCTGGGCGTATCGCTGTGCGTCGAGGGATTTCAGGGGGAGGAGCGCCTCGTCGAGGGGGTGAGCTGCACGAAGTTTCTGCGGATGGAGCACGCGGGCGTCGTGCAGGAGGCCGAGCGCAGGGGGACGCCCCACTTGGTGCTCACGCTCGACTCCCTGGCCGTCGCCGACGTCTGCCGCCTCATCGCGCTCTGGCAGTGGGCGGCCGTCTACGGGGGGCTGCTGCGCGGAGTGAACCCCTTCGATCAGCCGGCGGTGGAGGGGAGCAAGCGGGCCACCATCGAGATGTTCGAGAATTTCGGGGACGAGACGGAGGAAAACCTGGGCCGGTTCGTGCGCGACGCGGCCCTTTCGCTCCGATGAGGCGCGGCGCCCGGAGGGAGCGGGTTGTCCGGCCGTCATGACGCCCCGCCCCGCTGCGCGTCGTCGGGTTCCGCATGTTGTCGTCCGGAAAATATCGTCTCTCAGGCGGGTTTTTTGTCTTCTTCCTGTTTCTCCGCCCGCTTCTCCGGCGGGAGGGGGAGGCCCAGCACCCGGGCCGGGTTTTCGTGCAGCATCGTCTCTATCTCCTGTGCCTCGACGCCGTTCTCCAGCATGAGCTGAACGAACACCCGCAAGCCCTCCCAGGGGGGTGCGTTGTGCAGCTGGCCCAGGTCGGTGGAGAGAATGGTGCGCGCGGGCCCCACGGCCCGCACCATTTTCGCCTGCTCCCTGACGGATATGGGCGGCGCCTTTTTATTTGTCGGATACGCGCCCCAGTGGGTGAAGCAGAAAATCGCCAGATGCTCGATGTAGGCCCCCCCCCCCATATCGGCGAATTCCACCTGCTCCTCTATCGATGCGTCCACGATGTATTCGGGGTGCTGAACGATGATGTGCCGCACCCCCTCCTCCTGTGCCAGGGGGATGAGGGCGCGCACCTCGTCGACGGCCAGATGCCCCGTGCTCAGGCAGATGCCCGCATCGGCGATGAGCTGGCAGATGGTGCGCACCTCGGGGCGTATCCTCCTGCGGCCCTCATCCGAGAAGATGGTCAGCCCCTCTTCCTTGAGCTGCACGCCGCGCACCTGCTTCATGCCCGGAAAATGGGGCGCCCCCAGCTTCTGGAGATGGTTCAGCGCGCTGATGGTGGGCATCCACACCATCTTCGCCCCCATCCTGACGGCGGCGTCCACCGCGAAGGGGTTGAACCCGCCCACCGGGCTGTTGAGCGTGACGCCGCCGTAGATTTCGATGGCGTCGCCGACCGCCTCGCGGACGATGGGGATGCGGCCCGTCGTGTCGCCGTGGTGTAACTTGAACACCAAGCCCCGCATCCCGGCCGCCGCCGCTCCGCGCGCACACTCGATGTGGTCGCAGACGCGCGGAAACAGGCTGGGTGCGGCGTGGATGTGGGTGTCGATTGCGCCGTGAAGCAGCCGCTGGTCTTCTCTCATGCTTCTCCCTCTCTCCGTGGTGTTTTGCGTGGAAACGCACGCGCTCCCAAGGCTACAGAATCCGGGTTGTTCGGGCAACGGACGCCGCCTTTCGCGCACGCAGGCATTGCGGTTATAGTGTTTCTCAGTGGTTCTCGCCTGCGGGGCTTGCGTTTCGCGTCCCTCCGCCTCCGAGGCGTCTGCGGCCACAGGGACGGGCGGCCCCAGGAAGGAGTATAAAAGAGGGGGGGCGATGGATGCGGCGGCCGGGCCGGTTTCCGGCGTGGGGATGAGGGGCGTGTTGGCGGGGTGATGGAGAGAGTGGAGAGGAGTCGGGCGGAATGAAAATCGGTTATGTGGTGGCGACGCCGGATGTGACGACCCCCTTGATGCCCGCGGTGCGGGGCGCGTTTCGGCAGAACCTCGCGTTCCTGAGAGACCTGGGCTTTGACGGAGTCGAACTCGCGGTTCGGGACGCGGCTGCTCTTGACGGGGACGAGTTGCGCCGGGCGATCGAGGACACGGGGCTGGAGGCCTCCCTCGTCGGCACGGCGCCCATATCGTATCAGGACGAGATTGAGCTGTGCCATCCGGACGCGGATGCGCGCGCGCGGGCGCTAGCGCGCCTGTTCGGGCACATTGATTTCGCGGGCGCCATCGGCTGTCCGGTGAACATCGGCCGCTTCCGGGGAAACCTTCTGGAGGGAGACCGGAGAGCGGATTCCGAGACCTGGATGTGGGATGCGCTCCGGGCGGGCGCCGACAGGGCGGGCGAGTGCGGCATCCGCATGCTGTTCGAGCCGCACCACCGATTCAACACGAACTTCGTGCGCTCCACCCAGGAGGGACTGGCGTTTCTGGACGAGATGAACCACGAGGCGGTGGGTTTTTTGATCGACAGCTTCCACATGAACATCGAGGACGCCTCGTTCGCGGGGTCGATTCGCGAGGCGGGGGGGAGAATCGATTATTTCCACGTCGCCGACAACATGCGCACCTATCCGGGTTCGGGCCACATCCCGTTCGAAGAGATCATCGCCGCACTCCGGGAGGTGGGCTATTCCGGCTATCTCTCCGCCCAGCTCGCCCAGAAGCCCGATTTCGAGACGGCGGCGACCAGGACGATGGAATACCTCCGGGCGCGGCTGTGAGCAGCCGCGTTCGGGAGGGGAGGCGGTGATGGCGTCATTCCGCATGGATGGCCGCGTCGCCCTCGTCACGGGCGGCACGTCGGGAATCGGCCTGGCGATAGGCGAGGCACTCGCGGACGCCGGCGCGCGCGTCGTTCTCGCCGGACGCTCCCGGGAGCGCGGCGGCGCGGCACTCGAAGCCTTTCGGTCGAACGGCCCGGACGCGCGCTTCCACCCTTGCGACGTCGCGGACCCGAAATCGGTCTCTGCCCTCGTGAGATGGGGTGACGGCCCGCTGCGGGGGGCTGCACGCCCTGGTGAACAGCGCGGCGATCAACATCGTGAAGCCCGCCCTCGAACACGCCCCGGAGGATGTGGACGCGCTCCTGGCGTCCAACGTGCGCGGGGCCTTCCTGTGCGCCCAGGAGGCCGCGCGGGCGATGATCCCCCGGGGCGGCGGCGGGGAAAATCCTTTTCCTCACCTCCATGGTGGCCGAGCGCGCGGTGCCGAACCAGGCCGCGTATATCGCCACGAAAGGCGCCGTCGTCTCCCTCACGCGCGCCCTCGCCCTCGAGTGGGCACCGCACGGGATTCAGGTGAACGCCCTGGGGCCGCAACTCACGCGCACGCCGATGACGAGGGGGTTGTTCGCGGACCCGGGGAAGATGAAGGCGAGCGTCGCGCGCACGCCCGCCGGACGAGCGGGGGCGCCTTGAGGATGTGGCGGGGGCCGCGCTCTTCCTGTGCTCCTCCGCCTCCGACTATCTCACCGGTCAGCACATCGTGGTGGACGGAGGCCGCGGCGCCGTCGGGTGAACGGAATGCCTATGCGCCCTCCCCGGGCGGAATGATGGGCAGGAGCAGGTAGGGATCCCGCCCGCCGCCGGCGTGCAGGGCGACCTTGTTGTCGAAGATGGCGGCCGGCCGGTCGTCGGGGGTCGTTGTGCGTCATGCCCCCCGTGCCCCTGGTGGAATAGTGGAACTGTTTGCCGAACTCGCTGATCTCCCCTGTGTATTCGTAGTCTTTCCCGCGAACGGTGAGCGCGACCCGCCAGCCGGCGGGGACGACGATGCAGGAGGTCACAATCTCCACGTCGCATTCATACGCCTCGCCCGGCGCGAGCGGGCAGGCCCTGTCGTGGGGATGATAGGGGCGGTAGACGGTGCTCTTCTCCGGGTCCAGGGCGCGGTGCGACGCCCGCAGCCAGCCGTTGGCGATCGGCGTGTGCGGATCGGTGGAGCCCATGAAGGTGAGCTCCTTCCCGCTGGGGTCGAACACGCGGACGATGAGGAAGAGGTCGGCGTCCTCGGTGGATGAGGAGACGAACAGCTTGGCGGCCATGGGGCCCGTGATTTCGGTGTCCTCCGCCATCGGAGGCATCCAGAACGTCACGCCGTCGCCCATGCCCTCGTATTCCAGGCGCGCCTCCTGCGCGACGGGCTCCCGGCAGAGGGCCTCGTTCTCGAGGTCGAGATAGAACTTCGTCCACTGCGTGCGTGCGAGGGGCCATTCATTCTCGTAGCGATGGACGAATTTCGGCCCCGGATGGCGGATGTTGAGCATCACGCGCGGCGTTTTCTCCCAGCCGTTGTCCGCGCCTTTGAGGAAATGATCGAAAAAGCGCTTCTGCAGATCCAGGCCGTAGGCACTCGAGAACAGCGACCAGTGGGAGTCGCCGTGCGCCTCGAGCCATTTCTGCTCGGAGGGCGACTCGATGTAGCCGTTGAAGTTTCCGCGCGGATGAATGCCCTGGCCGCCCCAGTTGGCGCAGGTCAGAAGCGGCAGCGCCACCTTCGAGAGGTCGGCGGAGCGATCCCGATGCCACGGGCCGTCGAAGGGATGTTTCTTGAGCTCCTCGAAGGCGTTGACGCGGTTCGCCGCGAGTTCCTCCTCCGATAGCGTGACGGGGCCGGCGGTGGATTCGCCCGTCACGGGGTGCGTTCTCGCATTCTCCCCCCGCCCGTATTGAACGTTCATCACCTGTATCTTCGACCACTGCTCGGTGAACTGGCTCAGGATGCCGCCGTGGTAGCCGGAATCCCGATAGGTGTCGTTCCCCCCCTCCCAGGGGGATGATGGCGGTGAGGTGCGGGGGCTTGCGGCCCGCGACGCGCCACTGGTTGCGGGCGTAGTAGGAGATTCCCAGCATGCCCACCTTGCCGTTGCTCCACTCCTGGACGCCCGCCCATTCGATGCACTGGTAGAGGTCGTCGATCTCCCGCGGGGAGTTGGGCTCCATGAAGCCGGGAGACCAGCCCGCCCCGCGCGAGTCCACGCGAATGCAGACGTAGCCGTGCGGAATCCAGCATTCCGGGTCCGTCACCTCCCAGTTCTGGTATTTGTTGGTGGACATCTCCAGTATCTCCGGATGGTCCGCCACCATCTTGTTCCACTGGTGATGATAGCCCTCCTGGTAGGCCACCCCCTTCCCGTAGATGCCATAGGTCAGGATGACGGGATACCGGCCCTCCTCGACGGGCCGGAACACGTCGGCGCGAAGCACGAGCCCGTCGTCCATCTCGATCGGCTGGTGCCAGGTGATTCGCATCCCGTCGCGATCCTCGGTGCGTGCGTGTACCTCAGGGGCTTCGCTCATGCGCGTCTTCCTTTCATTGGGCGATTTTTCATGGTCTGGCGGCGTCCCGGGGGTCGCGCCCGGAGACGCTACACCTCGATGGATTCCCCCGGCTCCATCACGATGATCTCAGGCTTCAGCCCGCGCTTGGCGACCTCCTCCCGAAACTGCTCCGGCGTGCCCGTGAGCGGCGGGAAGGTGGAATGGTGGATGGGCACGACCCGCCCGGTGCCCAGAAGCTCGACGGCGAGGGCCGCCTCGCGCGGGTCCATCGTGAACCGGCTGCCGATGGGCAGGAGGCACAGGTCGGGTGCGTAGAGCTCGCCGATGATCTTCATGTCGCCGAAGACGGCGGTGTCCCCCGCGTGGTAGAGCCTTTTGCCGTCCTCGAACGTCAGCACGAGTCCCGCGGGCTCGCCTGCGTAGACGCCCGGGTCGTTGTAGCTGGAGCTGTGCATGGCGTGGGTGAGGGTGACGCTGATTCCGTCAAAGTCCACCGTTCCCCCCTTGCCCATGGCACCGGCGTGCTCCTCGGCGAAGCCCTCGGCCTGGGCGATGAGGTTCACCAGCTCATAGGGGCCGGCGACCGGGCACCCGCCCTGCCCATAGACGTCCATGACGCCGGCGATGTGGTCGAAATGGCCGTGGGTGAGGGCGATGAGGTCGGCCTTCTGCGGGCTTTGCCGATCTTCGGGGCAGCGCGGATTTCCCTCGAGCCAGGGGTCGATGTAGAACGTCTTGCCCCCGCCGGATCGCCCGATGAAGCTGGAATGTCCCAGATACGTCAAAACTCGCTCCCATGATTTCCTCCTCCCGGGTGTTTGATGGAGTTTTCTCTCAGCCGCAATCGCCATGCGCTCGCGGCGACGATGGCGGATATTCCGCTGACGAAGAGTCGGACGTTTGCATTTGCCGCATTATAGTCCCAAAACCCTCCCGGTGAAAGAGTTTGTGGAGGTTCGGGCTGGCGGGGAGCAGGGGGGCCGGCGCGCGGGAGATGAGCCATGAAGACAAGGCCCATGCGGGAGGACGACCTCGACGAGGTGCTGGAGATCGAGCGTCGCTCCTTCCCGCTCCCGTGGAGCAGGGAGAATTTTTTGCGCGAGATGCGCGAGGTCGGCAGCTCTCGCCTCCTCGTTGCGACGCAAGGGGAGGGGTGCGTTCGGGCGCCCGCCTCCTCGCGCGGCAAGGTCGCGGGTTACGCCTGCTGGTGGGCGGTGGCGGATGAGTGCCACATCACGAATTTTGCGGTGGCGCCCGCCTGCAGGCGAAGGGGCGTCGGCGCGATTTTGCTGCGGCGCATTCTCGAAGACGCCAGGGAGGACGGCATCGTTCGCGCCACGCTGGAGGTGCGCGTCAGCAACGCGGCCGCCATATTGCTGTATGAGAAATGCGGATTCACCGCGGCGGCCATGCGTCCGCGCTATTATCCGGACAATCGCGAAGACGCCCTGGTGATGTGGAAAGAGAGAATTTGAGCCAGCGCCCCGCCCGCACCCTTTGTGCTTGCGCAGCTTGTGCTGTATACTCCTCACCTCTCCCCACGATCCGCCCTGGACGGGAAGGCAGGATTCATGATTTCCTTCACCATCCCCGATATGGGCATCGTCTTCATCGTCGCGGTGTTCTTCATCCGCAGTTATCTGCGCGGTTTCCTGCAGGAGGTGTTCTCCCTCGCCGCACTCGGGATCGCGGCGTTCACCGCCTTGGAATTCGCACCCGTCGCGCGCGACCACTTCTCCACCCTGATGGGTGAGACGGCCTGGCTCTCCCCCATCGCCGGCCCGCTGGTTTTCCTCGCGACCTGGATGCTCGCCACGCTCTTCTTCCGCATGGCTTTTCGGTTCTTCTCGGGTACGAAGCCCGGGTTTTTGTCGAGATTCGGCGGCGGGCTCATCGGGTGCGTCAAGGGCGCGTTCGGCGTCGCCGCCGTCGTGTGGGGGCTGGAGGCGTATGCGCCGGGGTCTCTGCCGGAGGCGAAGTCGGACAGAATCCTTCCGTATATGCGGCAGATGGCCGCTTATTTCCGGGAGATGGATGTTTCGGAAAGGGCAGCGTCCGTCCAGGAGAAAATCGGCCGCGGCGCGGCTGGCTTGCGGGACGCGCAGGAGGGCCCCGGGTATTTCACGGACGACTCGACAAAGGAGAGCGGCCCCGCCGGTGCCGGATCAGGCAGGGAGCCTCCCGAGCGGGAACGATAGAAACGCATCGGGGCGGTGCGCGTTCGGCCTCATTCGCGCGCCCGCCAGCAGTGCGGGTCGTGGGGTGCGGGTATCTTGCCCACGCTCTGCAGGTAGGCTTCGGCGATTTTGGGGCCCATGAATGCGAACGCCTCCCGAAATATCTTTTGCAAGGATGACAGGTCATCGGGCAGGGAGGCGAGATAGCGGATGAACGATCCGTACGTCTTCTCGATGGCCACAAACCTTCCGGCGTTCTCGATGGTCGCCTCGATTTTCTTGCGGTTTCGCACGACGCCCGGGTTGGCCAGAATGCGGGCGATGTCCTTCTCGGCGAAGCGGGCGACCTTCCGGGGAGAGAACAGCGAGAATTCCTTCCGGAATTCCGCGCGCTTGTGCAGGATGGTGCGCCAGGAGAGGCCCGCCTGAAAGATTTCGAGCGTCAGCTGCTCGAAATGCGCCCGATCCGTGTCGAGGGGAAATCCCCATTCCTCGTCATGGTACGCCTCCATGAGCGGATCGCCCTCCGCCCATGCGCACCTTCGGGGAGGGGGGACGTCCTTTCGCGTTTCCGGAGACATGGACTCTCCCGTGGAGGGGGGGCTACAGGGGCCACTCTTCGAGGTTCCAGCTCATCTCCCAGAAGAGGTATTCGTATCTCGTGCCCATCAGGAAGTGCGCGCGCATGCGCTCCCGCTCGGCCGCGGCCGCCGTCGATGCGGCCGCGTCGAGCATCTCCCGCAGCCAGCCGGCCAGCTGGGCGAACGCATCCGACGCATAGGTTTCTATCCACTCGGCGTGAAGGGGCGCGTTTTCCGGGACGCCCCTGGCGGCGAGCTCCTGGCCGATGAGGGCGTAATCCCACTGGCAGGGGAGCATGGCGGCGGCGATTTCTCCGAACGTGCCGGAATGGGCCGCCTCCAGCAGAAAATTGGTGTAGGCCTTGCACGTCGGCGCGGGGCTCGTCGCCTCGATCTCCTCGGCCGAGATGCCGAATTTCGCGGCGAACGCGCGGTGGAGCGCCATCTCGGCGTTCAGCGTGGCGTGCAGCAGGTCGGCCAGGCGCCCCATCTCCTCGAGGCGCGGCGCCTTCCCGACGGCGGCGGCGATGACGCGGCTGTATTCCTTCAGAAACACGTAGTCCTGGCGCATGTAGAAGCGAAACGGCTCCAGCGGCAGCGTGCCGTCCCCGATGCCGCGCACAAAGGGGTGCGCGTGGATTCTTCGCCAAAGCGGCCCCGCCTCGGCGCGGAGGGCCTCGCTCAACGTCGTTTCGGCAGGCACGATGACCTCTCAAAGATTATCGAGAATTTTCTTGGAGCGGCCCTTCTCGAGGACTTCGCCAAACGAATCGCCCAGGTCGACGCCCAGCTGCCGGGCGCGCTTTTGCGCCCAAAGCCCGATGTTGCGGTCGTCTTTGTAGAAAGACGCATCCTGCGGCTTCGACGGGTCGAATCCATCGAGGCGCTGCGCTTCGGTCTGGTGGGCTGCGAAGCGCGACATGATTTTTTTCAGCGTTTTCTTGCCGCAGGCGCGGCAGGCGAGCCTTCCGCTGTCCGACGGCTTCATCACCAGGTGCCCGGAAATGAAGCCGCATTCCCGGCATTCATACTCATATATGGGCATCGGTCGCGTCTCCCGTCCTCACCTCGGCGCCCAGCGCCGCCATGCGCTCGCAAAAGTCGGGGAAGGTTATCGCCATCGCCTCGGCCGTGTCCACCGATGTTCCCCTCGGGGCGGCGAGTCCAGCGACGGCGGCGGCCATGACGATGCGGTGATCCCCGAACCCGTGCACGGCTCCGCCCGGCAGCCCGCCCCCGCGGATGACGAGGCCATCGGCCAGCTCTCTCGCCTCGCCGCCCAGCCCTTCGAGCACCTCGCGCATGGCGGAGATTCTGTCGGTCTCCTTGATGCGGGCCTGGGGGGCGTTGCGGAGCCTGGTCTCCCCGTCTGAGAACCCGCCGAGTATCGCCATGACGGGGAGCAGGTCGGGCGTGGCGTTCAGGTCGAATTCCCCGCCGCGCAGCGCCCTTCCGCGGATTCTGACGCCGGCCTCCGTCACCCGAACGTCCGCGCCCATCTCCTCCACGAACCGGAGAATCTCCTTGTCCCCTTGCGCGTCGGCGAGGTCCAGCCCCTCGAGCGTCACGTCGCCGCCCGGCAGCGCGCCCGCAGCCACGAGAAAAGCGGCCGAGCTCCAGTCGGCGGGGACGGCGACCTCAAAACCGGAAAGCGCCTGTCCCCCCGGAATCAGGAAGCGCCGATATCCGTCGCGCTCATATTTCAGGCCCAGCCGGTCGAGCCACCACAGCGTCATCTCGACATAGGGGCGCTCGTTGAGACGGATCGGCTCGATGACGCTCGCCTCCTCGCCGAAGGGCGCGTTCAGCAACAAGGAAGAGGTGAACTGGCTGGTGGTCCCGTCCACCTTCGTCCGCCCGCCGCGCCACGGGCCGCTCACCCCGGCGGGGAGGTAGCCGCCCCGGCTGGATTCCGTGGTTGCGCCCAGGCGGGAGAGCGCGTCGAGCAGCGGCCCCATCGGCCGTTTTCTGGTCTGGGCGTCGCCGTCAAGGCGGGCGCTCCCCTCCCGCAGGAGCGCGGCGGTGCCGAGCGCCATCCGGCAGGTGGTTCCGGAGTTGCCCACGTGGACGAGTCCGCGCGGTGCTCTGGGACGGGCGCCGAAACCCTCCACGGACCAGACCTCCGCCCCCTTGCGTATCGCCGCGCCGAAACTTTCGTAGACGCTCGCCGCCGAGCGGCCGTCCTCGGAATCCAGGGGGTTGCGTATGACGCTTTTGCCGGCCGCGAGGGATGCGAGCGCGATGGCGCGGATGGAATGGGATTTGGAGCCGGGAACGCTCGCGGTTCCCTTGGCGATGGATGGCTTGACGGACAGGATCATGGCGACGGGCGCCCGGGGCGGGACCGGTTAGCGGCCATCGCTCAGATAGCGGCCCAGCATGTCGCGGGAGTGCTCGTCCTCATGGCATTCCACGCACAGGTTCTCCCAGTTGCTGCCGTCCGGCGGATTGTTCTTGTGGTCGCCGTCCCGGTGATGCACCGTCAGTTTGTGCAGGTTGTTTTCATCAAAATCCCGGCCGCATTTCGCACAAAACCAGCCGTGAATCTCCAGCGACTTGCGCCGATAGTCCGCCGCGCTCCTGCCCACGCTCGCGGAGGATTTGAGGCGCGCGGCGGTCTGCCTGGCGCTTTCTCCGGAACTGGCGGCGGCACCGGGAGCGCTCCTGCGTCCCGGGCGGCGTCTTTTCGCGGTGAACCTCGTTCTCGCCATTGAGTGAACCTCCCCTGCGCAAAGCCCATTCTAGCAAATCGCGCTATAATGAGAAAGACGGGATGGATTTCTTTCTCCCCCCGGGAACGGGGAGAGCGGACCTTTGCCGGCGTGTTTTCGCCAAGGAGAATCTGGATGGGAGGAACCTTTCGGGGGCGCTGGTGGCGGTGGCTGGCTCTGCTCATCGTCGTCTCTCCGGTGGCCGGCGTCGGCGGGCTGCATGGGATTCGCGCCGTGGAATCCTACGATCCCTTCTGCACGGTCTGTCACCTGCAGGATCACCAGGACTACCTCGACGACGGGGCGCGCCCGAGGGCGGAGGTGAGGACGCTGGCCGGATGGCACGCGCGCGCAGGCGGCGTGCGGTGTATCTCCTGCCATGGGGAGGAGGGGATTGCGGGGATGGTTCGGACGACGATTCTGGCGAGCAAGGACCTCTACAAATTCCTCATCGGCGATTTCGAGCAGCCCTCGCGCGTGTTTCACCCCATCCTCGACAAGGACTGCGCCAAGTGCCATGACGAGGAGCGTCTTCTGGAGCTGGCCGATGGCGCGTTTCACGCCATCGTGGATCATGCGGAGTTGGAGGCGAACTGCGTGCAGTGCCACAACGGCCATCGGATGGGCGGGGATCGAACGAAGGTGTTCCTCGTGGCGGCCACGGCACAGCCGCGCTGCGACGCCTGCCACGACGAGCTGGACCAAAAGGTGGATATGGAGACGCTCGACCCCTTCCCCCGGAAGCGGGAGCCCGGCGCCTGAGGGAGGCGCTTTCCCCGAATTTCATCCCCCCTGCCCGTTTTGCAGGATGAAGCCGAGTCGATGAAGGAAAAAACAGGCATTGCGATTTTTCGTCTTGATTTTCGCCGTCACGTTTCTTTGGGGCCTGAGTTTTCCGGCGGCCAAGGTCGGACTGCGGGGCGTGGATCCCTTCACGTTTCTCTGGCTCAGGGGCCTCATCTCGGCGGCCAGCGTTTTTCTGATCATGTTCTTGCGGAAGATGCCCATGCTGCCCCCGCTCCCCAACCCCCGGGGCGGACGGGAAAACCGCGATTTCTGGATCAACGCCTGCCTGCACAACCTCATGTTTCTCACCTACTACCACGGCGTGGACTACACGACCGCCGGGCGCGCCTCCTTGTTCCTCTATGCCCAGCCCCTGTTTCTCACGGGGCTCGCGGCGTGGATTCTGCCCCAGGAGCGGGTCGGCGTTCGCGCCGTTTTCGGGTTCATGGGCGCGAGCCTCGGGATGGTTTTCCTCTTCGGCGACAAGCTCTCCTCCTCGGGCGGCTCCACCTGGTTCGGGGACGCCATCGTCATCCTGGCGGCTGTTTTCTGGGCGGTGCAGTCGATTTTCCTGAAGATGCGGCTCCGAAGTTTCGACGCCTCCCGAATCACGGCCTGGACCCAGCTGCTCGCCGTGCCTCCGTTTTTTCTCATCGCCTCGCTTCTGGGGGAGCCCTGGCCCGACCTCGGGGACAAGAACGTGTTGATGGGCGTGGGCTACAACGGCATCATCGGCACGGGCCTCGCCATGATTCCCTGGCTGTGGCTGCTGAGGGACTATCCGGCGGGCCGCGTGAGCGCGTTCATGTTCCTCACGCCCGTTTTCGGCGTGTTTCTCAGCGCCCTGCTGCTCGCCGAGCCGTTGACGCTGCTCATGCTCGGCGGCGCGATCCTGATTTCCGCAGGAATCTACCTCGTCAACTCGGATGCGTGATCGCACATCGCCGGCTCGTCCGCGCTTGTTCGTTCGGCGGACGCCTCACGTCCCGAAGTGCTTTTCCACTACGTCTTCGAAGAATTGCTTGCCGAACCCTTCGATTCTTCCGGGGACAACAGCGTCCCCCCGTTTTCGCGCGACGAACCGCTCCTTCGACATTTCGTATCCAATCTCGAGCAGATTCGGGACGTTCTGCGCGTCGATGCGATCGAGACGCTCAAAGCGGTATGATTTCGGGGGATGCTCTCGCGCCACGTGGAGGGTTGCGTCGGCGCACCGCTGACGCAATGCGAAGCTGCGAAAGCCGAAGAAGAAGAGGTAGCGAGCGGACGTTTCTCCTCTCCGAAAATCGATGCGGAAGAACCAGGTGCGTTTCGCGGATTCGCCAGACCTGAATGCTGCGTACTTCTCGAACTCCAGGTGGCCGAAATCCCTGAAAAAGACTTCTCCTTGACGCCCCAGGCTTTCATTGAGGTTGTTCGCGGTCTGCCGAAGGTGGCTTTTGAGTAGCTCCATCGCGTTTCGCCACACTTCGTATTCGTTTTCCGCGCGCACTCGTTCAGGCTCGGTAAATTTTTGCGTCAGGGATTCCACCAATTCGATATGCGCGCGCTGTTCTTCGGCGGCCTGTTCGTATTCTTCGAGGCTTTCCTCGATGCATTCAGCCAGGAGGCCGGTGAAGGGAGTCAAATCCGACCCTTGCGACTCTTCCAAAGCATCGTAATAGCGAAGGCGGTCTTCTTTGGAGATGATCGCTATGGGAAAGCCGTGCCGCATCAGGATCAGGTTCAGGAGCAAGCGCGCCACGCGCCCGTTTCCGTCGATGAACGGATGAATGCTCACGAACCACGTATGCGCCGCAGCCGCAGCAAGAAGTCCGCTGACGCTGCCACGCGGCTTATCGCCCAGCGTGCTCGCCTCCCGAAACCAGTCGGCGAATGCGCGCATCTGACCAGGGACGGATTCCGGGCCGGGCGGGGGGAATTTGGAGCCGCTGATTTCAACCGGCACGGTTCTGTAAGCCCCCGCTCCGGCGTCATGGATTCCTTTCAGGACGAAGGAATGCAGTTGGCGAATGTCATGCTCCGTGATCGGTTTGTCCGCATCTTTGGCCAGGTCTTCCAGGAAATCCAGGGCTTCCGACAGGTTGCGCGCCTCCGCCTGGTCTTTGAGCGGTTTCCCCGTGATGGTGAGGCCCAGTTCGACGACCTGGCGGGTTTCTCCCAACTTCAGTTGATTCCCTTCAATCGCGTTCGAGTGATAGATGTTCTTGAGCCGGAAGAATTTTCGGATTTTATAAAGGACGTCTCGCGACAATTCGCCTTCGGCTCTGGCTCGCATATCCTTCACGCGCTCTGAGAGTGCCTGAAGCTCTGGCTCCAAGGATTTCTCGTAGGAATATGGAGGAGGGCCCGGAATCTCCATATGCGTATTCATCGTGGACATGGATGTCTCCCGATACAGAGAGGGCGGGTGCCCCGCCCGCGTCTGCGTCTTGTCTCTCAACCTTACCCGCCAAACGGGGCGCGGTCAAAAGGTTTGCGGGTGCGCCTCTGCGCCTCGCCTCCGCGCACCCCCGGCTAGTCGTCGTCGAAGCGGTAGAGCGCCAGGGCGTTTTCTCGCATGATGCGCTCGCACAGGTTCTCGTCCACGCGACTCGGCAGCGCGTGAACAGGCGAGTCGAAATCCCAGTGGGGGTAATCGGTGGCGAAAAGCAGAATGCGCTCGGCCCGGATCATCTCGAATATCTGGAGCAGGTGCGCGTCCTCGCCCGGCTCCTCGATGGGCTGGCTCGTCAACCGGAAATGCTCGAAGAAGTATTCGCTCGGCAGCTTTCTGAGCCAGGGCACCTCCGCGCGCATCCCCCGATAGTTCTTGTCCAGACGCCAGAGGAGGCCCGGAACCCAGGACACGCCGCCCTCGATCAGGACGACTTTCAGATTCGGAAACAGCTCGAACACGCCCTCGCAGATGAAGCTGGCGACGTGGGTCATGAAACTCTGGCTCATGGCCGTGTGCCATTCGATGTAATAGGTGGGCCAGCCCGAAGCGGTGGGCGGCGGCGCGTTTCCGGCGCCCGTTCCCCCGAAATGAATCCCGACGGGTAGCCCCCGCTCCTCGGCCGCGGCATAGATGGGGTGATATTTTCTCTGGCCGTAGGGAGCGTGCGACCCCGCCGGGAAGAGAACCTGCGCCATGTCCCCGCGCTCGCCGACGCGCCGGATCTCGTCCACGGCGTGCTGCGGGTCCTGGTGTGCGACCGTGATGGCTCCGCGCAGCCGCTCGTCCTTCTCCAGCCAATGCTCGATCGTCCAGTCGTTGTGGGCGCGGGCGAGGGCGGCGCCGAACTCGGGAATCCCCATGAAGGACACGTTGTAATACGCGCCGTTGAGGATGCCGTAGCGCACCCCGTAGGCGTCCAGCACCTGCGCCCGAAGCATCTCGAGACTGGAGCCGGCGGGGCCGCCATCGGCTGGCACGGCGTCCTGGCGCACGCCGCCGCCGGCCGTTTTGGGATACGGGGCGTTGGGCAGCCTGGCGTAGTCGGTTTCCTGGGCGTAATTTCGCCACTCCGCCGACAGGTAGGGCAGCAGGGTGTCCAGCGACCGGGGCGCGTGATGGATGTCGGCGTCCACGATGCCCGGGCTGGTTTCAGAGGCAGGCGGAGGCGCCTCTTCGCTCTGTGGCGTCGTCCTCATTTTATTCTCTCCCCGATGTCGAAGCCCCCGCCTCTGCCCATGCGCGCGCCGGGGCCATGGGGGGGGCTAGGCGATGAGCAGGCGAATGGACCCTCCCAGGGCGATGCTCAGCACGGACAGGTTGAACGTTCGCCCGCTGAGCCTGTCCTGTACCCAGGCGCCGGCGCGCAGGCCCAGCCACAGCGCCGGGAGGCCGATGAGGCTCGCCCAGACGGCGTCCGCCGTGACGACGGAGACCTGCCAGTAGGCGATGACCTTGATGGGGTTCATCACGGAATAGAGAATCCATATGGTGCTGACCAGGGTGAGCTTCTCCAGTTTCTGGCTGATGAGAACGGGAGTGAGGAAAATGGCCCCGCTGTTGGCGAGGGAGGAGCACAGCCCGCTCATCGCGCCGAAGCCCGCGCCCTGCCAGGTGGGCAGGGGGGGGATTTCAAGGGGACGGCCCCGGATTTCGACGATCGTCTGATACAGCGCGAGGGAGAGGCAGATGGCGCCGATGACGATTTTCAGCCCCGCCTGCGGTAGCCAGGTGAGGAGCCAGACGCCCGAGGCGATTCCCGTCACGATGCCAGGGGCGAAGATGAGCACGTAGCGCGCGTTCCACTTGCCCCAGAAGTCCGGCGCCGCCCCCAGGCCGGCCCAGCAGCTGAACAGCGCGATGAGGCCCAGCGAGAAAGAGGGCGAGAACGCGAAGATGAGAAACGGGGTGATCGTGAGTCCCACGCCCGCCCCGAAGGTGCGCACCAGAAAGCCGTTGCAAAACGCCGCCGCCAGGACGAAGGCCCACTCGACGATCGAAAAATCGGGCATCGCTAGTTCGGCTCCGTGAGCAGGCGCAGGGCCGTGAGGAGGGAGAGGAGCAAGAATATGTAGGTGAAGCCTTTTTGCGGGATTTTTCGGAGCGTCTGCCTGCCGCACCAGCTTCCGGCCCACGCCAGGGGAAAGGCCAGAAAACCGGCCGCCAGCATCTGGGTCTGCACGATGCCGCCGAACCACAGCGAGGCGACCTTGACGGGATTGACCCAGAGCCATGTGCCGAGGATGCTCGCGACCACCGCCGTTTTGGAAAGGCCCTGGCTGATGAAAAACAGGCTCAGGACGAGGCCTCCCGAGTGAAACATGGCGCTCACGATTCCGCCCCCCACGCCGATTCCCACGCCCAGCGGCGCGCTGATGGGCGGCGGCCTCATCTCCCCTCGCATCTCTCGCCAGATGAGCAGCCCCGCAAAGAGGATGCAGGTGAGGCCGATTCCCTTTCTCAGCCAGTAATCCGGCAGATTCACCAGCGCATACGCGCCGATGATCACCCCCGCGTAGAAGCCGGGCACCAAAAAGCGGAGAAAGCGGGTTTCCCACTGTTTCCAGAACATGGGGGCGGCGAAAAAATCCGTCACCCACATGACGACGGCCACGATTCCGATGATGAAGCGCGTGGGCCAGAAGATTATCATGACCGGGACGAGAAAAATACCCACCCCGGAGCTGAAGGTGGTCTTGAGGAAGCCGACGAAAAAAGCGGCGATTCCGACCGCGAGTAGCTGGTGAACCGAGTATTCCAAAAATCCCCCCGCGCATCTGTGGCGAAACGGAGAGCCAGCCTAGCGATTCCGGGGAGCGATAACAAGCGCGCGCGCGCGTTTCTCCGGGGGCAGGGCGCGGCGGAGGAGAGGCGCCCGCACATCCGGCGGGCAAGCGGTGAAGCGTGCGTGCGGGGAGAGTGCCTGCGCACGCGACCTAGAGCCTGGTGATCCCCCCTGCGGGGATCAGGCTGTGGATGAAATAGACGTCGACGAGAATCAGGGCGATGAAGAATATGAGGAGAATCAGGATGAGGCCGGCGACAAAGCAGGGAATTTGGGCGATCGTGTGAAATATCCCCCCGTTTGGGCGCCTTCTCAGGGGATAGCCGCAATGCGGACAGGATGCGGCTCGGGTGCTCAGCACGCCCCCGCATTCCGGGCAATCGACGATGGCCATTTCATAGCGCCTCCTGGATGGCGTGGAGCAACTCCGGCGCTTCGATGGAGGAGGCGTCGATATTCGCCGGGTCTTCGCCCAGGTGGATTTTCTTGATGGCGCCGCGAACGATTTTGGCGGATCGCGTTTTGGGCAGCGCCTTGACGAACTTCACTTCCTCGGGGCGCAAGCTTCTCCCCAGATACTTCACGGCTTCTTCCTTGAGCGCCTCCCGGAGCGCGTCGGTCGGTTCCTGCTCCGCGCCCAGCACCACGAAGCAGCACAGGCCCTCCCCCTTGATCGGGTGCGGCGTGCCGATGACGGCGGCCTCCACGACGGCGGGATGCCCGATGAGCGCCGCCTCCACCTCGGCGGGTCCCACGCGCTTGCCCGCGACGTTGATGGTGTCGTCCGAGCGCCCATACAGATACCATTGGCCGTCCGCGTCCGCCCGCGCCCAATCGCCGTGATACCAGACGTCCGGCCACCGGGAAAAATACGTCTCCAGATAGCGCGCGTCATCCTTGAGAAAACCTTTTGTCATCGAGGGCATCGGCTGCTTGCACACGAGATGGCCGATTTCGCCCCGCACGGGTTCGCCCGCCTCGTTGAACACGTCGGCGTCCGCGCCCAGAGCGGGACCGCCCAGGGAGCAGGGCGCGAGCGGAATGACGGGATACGGCTGGAGCAGGCAGCCGCAGAGCTCCGTGCCGCCCGAGATGTTCATGACGGGACATCGCCCGCCGCCCACCTTCTCGAAGAACCACATGTAGGATTCCGGGTCCCACGGCTCGCCGGTCGAACCCAGCATTCTCAATCTCGACAGATCGTGTTTTTCCACCCAGGCGTCGCCCAGGCTTTTCAGGAGCCGGACGGCGGTGGGGGAAACCCCGAAGGTGGTCACCCGGTGATCGCCCAGGAGCCTCCACAGCCTGTCGGGTTCGGGCCAGTTCGGCGCCCCCTCGTAGATGAGGTAGGTCCCGCCGGCGAACTGGACGCCTATCATCTCCCAGGGGCCCATCATCCAGCCGATGTCCGTCACCCAGAAGAACATGTCCGAATCCCGCAGGTCCAGACAATAGCGAATCTCCTTGGACACGTTGAGCATGCAGCCCGCGTGGGTGTGCACCGTGCCCTTGGGCTTGCCCGTCGTGCCCGAGGTATAGATGATCAGGGAATGCGCCTCGGCGGGCAGGCGCTCGGTTTCGGCGGCGTCGGGTTGCCCGTCGATGAAATCGTCCCAGAGGACGTCCCGTCCGTCCTGCATGGGGACGCTCTTCGCGGTTCTTCGGAATACGACGACCTTCTCCACCTCAGCACCCAGGCGGAGGGCCGCATCGAGCAGCGCCTTCACGCCGACCTCCTTGCCGCGGCGCATCCCGCCGTTCGAGGTGAACACGAGCCGCGCCCCGGCATGGGCGAGGCGCTCGGCGACCGCCTCCGGGCCGAAGCCTGAGAATATGGGGATGGCGATGACCCCGATTTTCAGGCAGGCGAACATGGCGAAGACGGTCTCCGGGAGCATGGGCATGAAAATGCCCGCGCTGTCTCCCGGACGCATTCCCGCCTCGCGCATGGCGTTCGCCAGCCGGCAGACCCGGGCGTTCATCTCCGCATAGGTGAAGCGGCGGACTTCGCCCCCGTCGCCCTCCCAGACGAGAGCGACCCTGTCGCGCGCGGGACTCGCCAGGTGCCTGTCGATGCAGTTGTGGACGATGTTGAGCTCGCCGCCGACGAACCATCTTGTCCAGGGGAGGCCGCCCGAGCGGTCGAGCACTCTCTCGTAGGGCTTGTACCAGCAGACGCCCATGTCCCGCTCGAGGGCCGCCCAGAGTCGCCCGACGTCTTCTCTGGAGAAGGCGAGCAGCTCCTCATAGCCGGCCAGGTCGTTTTTTCTCATGAAGCCGGCGATGTTCGAGTTCTCCAGCATATCCTTGCTCGGCCGCCAGATGATGTCGGGCATCGCGCTACACCGCCTCCCGGATGGCGTCGAGGTGGGCCGGGTTCTCGAGCGCGTTCATGTCCATGTGGTCGACCGCCTCGCCCAGATACACTTTCTTGATCGCGCTGCGGACGATTTTGGCGGAGCGCGTCTTGGGCAGCGCCTGGACGAAGCGCACCTCGTCGGGCCGCAGGCTTTTCCCCAGGTATTCGACCGCCTGGTCTTTGAGTTCTTCGCGCAGCGCGTCGCTCGGCTGATACGGCTCCCGCATGACGACGAAGCAGGTGAGGCCCTCCCCCTTCACCGGATGCGGCGTTCCCACCACGGCCGCCTCGATGACGCCCGGGTGCTTGATGAGTTCGGATTCTATCTCGTTGGGTCCCACGCGCTTTCCGGACACCTTGATGGTGTCGTCCGAGCGTCCGTAGAGATACCAAAGCCCCCGTTCGTCCACCTTGGCCCAGTCCCCGTGGTACCAGACGCCCTCCCAGCGGGAAAAATAGGTTTCGACGTAGCGCTCCGGCTCCTTCCAGAAGCCGTTGGTGAGCGAGGGTATGGGCTGCTTGAGCACCAGATGGCCCACTTCGCCGCGAATCGGACGGGCGTCCTCGTCGAACACGTCCGTGTCCGTGCCCATGGCCGGCGCGCCCAGCGTGCATGGGGTGAGTTCCATGACGGGCAGGGGCTGCAGCAGGCAGGCGCCGATTTCCGTGCCGCCCGAGATGTTCATGACGGGACACCGCCCGGCGCCCACTTTCTCGAAGAACCACATGTAGGACTCCGGGTCCCAGGGCTCGCCCGTGGAAGCCAGAACCCGCAGGGAGGAGAAATCGTGGTCTTCCACCCACGCATCGCCCGCGCTGATCAGGACGCGCACCGCCGTGGGCGAAAGCCCCAGGTGGCTGACCCGGTGCCTGGCGACGATTCGCCAGAGGCGGTCGGGCGTCGGGTGGTTTGGCACGCTCTCATACAGCAGACAGGAATGGCCGCTGAAATGGGCGCCCACCAGCTCGTAGGGCGCCATGACCCAGCCGAAGTCCGTGACCCAGAAGATCGTGTCGCCATCGCGCATGTCCAGGCAATACCGGAGTTCGCGCCCCGGGCCGCTCATCAGCCCGGCATGGGTGTAGACGGTGCCCTTGGGCTTGCCGGTGGTGCCCGAGGTGTACATGATCATCGAAACGGCGTTTGCGGGAAGGCGCGCCGTCTCCGCCTCGGCGGAGTGTCCCGCCAGGAACGCATCCCAGGTGACGTCGCGCCCCGCCTTCATGGGAACGTCATCGCCGGAGCGTTCGAGGACGACCACCTTTTCGACGCGGGTGTCCCGCTCCAGTGCGGCGTCCGCCGTGCCTTTCAGGGGAATCTTCCTGCCCCTGCGGACGGCGCCGTCCGCCGTGAACAAAATGCGCGCCTCCGCGTGTCTCAGGCGCTCGGCCAGCCCCTCGGGGCCGAAGCCCGAGAAAACGGGCAATACCGCCACCCCCGTCTTGAAGCAGGCATACATGACGATGGCGGCCTCGGGCACCATCGGGAGGAACACGCCCGCCACGTCCCCTGGCCGGAGTCCCATCGCGCGCATGGCGTTGGCGAGACGGGACACCTCCGCGGAGAGGGCGGCGTAGGTGAAGCGCCGGCACTCCCCGCCGTCGCCCTCCCAGGTGAGGGCGACCTGATCTTTGCGCACACCCGCCGCGTGGCGGTCGATGCAGTTGAGGACGATGTTCGTCTCCCCGCCCAGAAACCACCTGGCCCAGGGGAAGCCGCCGCCCAAGTCCAGCAGCTCGTCGTAAGGCTTGTACCAATCGAGCCCCATGTCCTCCAGGACAACCTCCCAGAAGCGCCGTATGTCCTGGACCGACCATTTCAGGAACTCCCGGTGATCGGCGATGTCCAGCTTTTTCATGAGCCTCGCGACGTGGCTGTTCGTCAGAAAATCCTCGTTTGGCCGCCATATGATGTCCGGAGCGTTCCCTTGCATTTCGCCTCCGCTATTTTCGGGCGTTCTCGTTTGTCCACACCCGGAAGCCGTCCGCCGCGTATTCATCCACCACTCCCCACTTTCCGGCCTCCACCCGGGCGGGCGGTTCGTGCCTGCCCTCCGCCACCTCTTCCACGAACCGCGCCATCCGGCCGATGACGGGGATGTCCTCGCACGGGTCGGTATGGCCCGAGCAAACGAACTTCGCGTCGTTGTCTCGCGCCACTTTTTCCAGCTTGCGCAGGGAGGGGCCGTATTCGGACAAGACGGCGGTGGGCACCTGGATGAAGAGCGGCTGGCCGGGCTTTACCAGGTCTCCCGAGATGAGGACGCGCTCTTTCTCGTCATACAGGGAGATGCTGCACGGCGAATGCCCGGGGGTGTCGTATATCCGGATTCTCCTGCCGCCCAGGTCGATGACGTCGCCCTCCTGAACCGCCCAGCCGAATTTCCCGGGCGGTATGGTGAAGGCGTCCGGGTCGAATCCTTCGGGAAACGGCCTTCCGCGCCACGTGTTCACGAAATCCCGGCAGCCGGCGCCGTAGTCGTTCGCCAGCTTCTCCCTGCCGTTCGGGTGAACGCCCACGGCGTCCCATTCGTGGGCGGTGCCCACATGATCCCAGTGCGTGTGCGTGAGCACATGATCGATCGGGAGCGTCGTCAGCGACTCGCAGAGCCTGCGGACGCTGCCCACGCCGATTCCGCCGTCGAGCGAGAGTGCCCTCTCCTCGCCGAGGAGCAGGAACATGTTCCACCGACCGGCTTCGGTGATCTGATAGGTCCCCGGTGCGAACTCGATGACGTCATACCAGCCCTGCGCGTCCACCCATATCCCCTCCCGCGGAAGCGTTTTACTTTCTGGCGTGATCCTGAATCCAGACCTTGACGCGGGGGAACACGTATTCATCCACCTCGCCCCACGCCCCGCCGTCCACCTTGGCGGGCGGGTCGTGTTTGCCGGCTTCGAGCTCCTCCATGTTCTGTGCCAGCTCGCCGATGATGGAGGGGTCCGGATAGGGGTCGGTGTGTCCCGAGGTGATCCAGCGCACCTCCTTCTCCCGTGCGAGCTTCTCCATCTTCCGGAGCGACGGCGCATAGTCGGAGAGTACCGCCGTGGGCACTTGCAGGAACAGGCATTCCTCGCAGCGGATCAGATCGCCTGAGACGAGAATTTTCTCCCGCTCGTCATAGAGCGAGATGCTGCAGGGCGAATGCCCGGGCGTCTCGTAGACGTGAAACTTCCGGTTCCCGAGGTCGAAGGCGTCGCCCTCCTGGAGCGTCCAGCCGAACGCCGCGGGCTGGATGTCGTAGGCGTCCTCGTCAAACCACTCGGGAAACGTGTTTCCGTTGTTCTTCCACATGTTCAGGAAGCCGGTTTGCATCTTCGAGAAGTCGTTCGCCAGCAGATTTATGCCGACAGGGTGGACGCCCACCTTCTCCCATTGCGAGGCCGCACCGAGGTGATCCCAGTGGGTGTGGGTGAGGATGAAGTCGATGGGCTTGTCCGTGATGCTCTCGTAGAGCTTCCGGAGGTTCCCGACTCCGATTCCCCCGTCAATGGCGACCGCCTTCTCGTCTCCGACCAAGAGGAGCATGTTGAAGCGGCCGCCTTCGGTGATCTGGTAGCTGTTCGGTGCGAATTCGTTGACAGAATACCAATCCTGGGTTTCCATGGAAGCGCCTCTCTGATTGAGGGATGAAAGGTGCGTGCGTGGCCTTTTGCTTTCGACAAGGGGATGCTTCGCGTCCGCCTCATCGGTCCCGATGCGTGGGGGGCAATCTAGCCCCATTGTTCCCCGGGAATCAAGCGGCCGCCGCCGCCCGCCTCTGGCCTCAGCCTTCGTAGACCGGCGATGGCTGGCTGAAGAATCGTTCGATGAGGTAGTAGACGATCCCGTGATTTTTCTCCTGCAGGCTGGCGTGGGCGATTCCGGGCACCATGACGAACTGCTTGTCCGGATTCGGCAGCAGCCCGAAGAATTCCATGAGGTCGTCGAGGCTGGCGATGCCGTCGAACTGCCCGCGCGTGATCATCACGGACGCGGCGATCTTCCTTGGGTCCACCAAGGGCAGGTGCTCGCACATGTCGACGTAGGTGCCGTTGGGAATCGTATCGTCGAGGGCGCAAATCGCCCGGGCGTATTCGGCGACGACGTCCGGGTGGGCTGTGCCCGGATGATCCCGCGTGAAAATGCTTTTGATGAAGTCCGGGTTCACGGGCCTCCTCGACGTGGAGGCCACGCCCTGGAATCGTTTGCGCCTCTCCCGGAGGGTGGGGCTCCCCTTGCCCGTCCACACGAAAGCGTCGAGTATCAGCCGCTTCACGCGCGCCGGGTTTCTTTGCGCGAACAGGGCGGCCCGCAGCGCACCGGATGAGATGCCGTAGAGATGAAGGGAACGGATTCTGGTGATTTGCAGGATTTTGTTCGCCGCCGCGAGAATGTCCCGCGCCCCGCGCTCGACTCCGCAGGAGACCCCTCTCGATTTGGTGGACCTCCCGTATCCCTCGCAATCCACGCACCAGACGTCGTAGTCGCGCTCCGCGAGATAGTCCATCAGCGAGTATTCGGGCCGGCCTTTCACCTGAAGGTCGAACGTGGGGGTGGAGGCCATGGACGAGCCGTGCACGAGGAGGACGACGCCCCGAGGCGGCTTCGCGCTTCCGGCCTTTCGCTTTCTCCACAAGAACAGGTCGGCGCCGTCGTGATGCGCCCGGTGCGCGTCGCCCGTGATGTTCGCTTTCGGCATGGGCGCGCCCCTTTTTGCGAGAGGATGCAGGTCGTTTGTATGCATGGCGCTTCCTGTGGGATTCTCGACCCAGCGTAATACGCGCGTTGGAAAATGAAAAATCGCAAGAAGGAGCGAGTGATGGACTTTCGGTATGACCATGTCCACTTTCTGACCCGGGACGTCCGCGCCATGGCGGATTTCTTCGAGCGGATATTCGGGCTGGAGGCCATCTCCTACGAGGAGGATTTCAAGGGGGCGCCCTACGCCATCTTCCGGCTCGGGGAGGGCGACTTGCGCATCCGGGGGTATCGCGCGGGAGACGAGCCGGACGCCGTCGCGCCCGGGCTGGTGCATGGGCTGGACCATCTGGGCGTCGCGGTGGACGACGTGGCGTCCACGGTCGCCCGCCTCGAAGAGCGGGGGGCGGAGGTGCTGATGGACCCCGTCCCTGCGGGAGTGGGGGGACGGATGATCGCCTTCGTTCGGGGGCCCGAGAACATACGGGTGGAAATATGCGAGCGGCCGCGTCCCGCCCGGGAGGCCGATTGAGCAGACCTCCGGCCGCGCATCCGCCCTCCGGCGAGACGGGGATGGCGCTCGAACTGGTGCTGGGCTCCCTGCTTCTCGCCATCGTGTGGGGCATGGCGCAGCCCATCATCAAGGGCGCCTACGCGGGTCTCACGCCCTTCGCCCTCATATGGATGCGCTGTGCGGCGGGCGTCATCACCCTCACGCTCTATCGCCTCGCGTTCCCCGCTCCCGACAGGGTGACGCACCCGGACGCCTGGAAGGAGAAGGGGCACCGGATGCTCAACGGCCTGCTGCACAACGTCTATATCCTGTTCCTGTATCAGGGGATGTCCGGCACGGCCGCCGCGCGCGCCTCGGTGCTGCTGTACACCCAGCCGATTTGGGTGATGCTGCTCTCCGCCCTGCTCCTTGCGGGAGAGCGCATCACCTGGGTGCGGGGGCTCGGCTTCGCCGCGGCGATGGGGGGCACGATGACGGTGTTCTCGAATCGCCTCGGGGCGGAGAGCGCACTCTGGGCGGACTGCTACGTTCTCGCCGCCGCCGTTCTCTGGGGGGTGCAGACGATTCATTTCCGCCGCTACCTCTCCCGTTCGGATTTCGTGGCGGTGGCGAGGTGGGCGATGATCATCGGCGCGCCGGCCTATCTTCTTCTGTCCTTCCCCGACCCCCGCTTCGGGGTTTCCTCCTTCGGCGCCGCCGAGGCGCTGGCGGTCGCATACATGGGGGTGATATCCAGCGCCCTCCTTCTCGCCTACTGGGGCTATCTGCTGCTCCGGTATTCTCCCGCCAGGATGTCGGTGTTCCTGTTCTTGACTCCCATCATCGGCGTGGTCGGCAGCGCCCTGTATCTGGGCGAGGAGCCGGGCTGGCATCTGATGGCGGGCGCCGCGCTGACGGCCGCCGGCGTCTGGCTCGTGACGGGAGAGAGGAGATAGGCCGATCCCGCCCGCCGATGCGCTCCGCAACGCGACGGAATGGCCCCCCTCTTCGCAGCCCGGAGATATGTTCGGCGAGAGAACCGGCTGCGAGAGAACCGGCTTTCAGCGCGGCGCCGGCACGCACACGAATCCCTCCATCAGCCGCCGCGCCGTCCGGTAGACGACCACCTTTTCCGCCCTGTATCCGCCCGGCGCGCCGGAGACCTCGGCGCCCACCGTCTGGACGCCCGAGGGATGCCCGAGGCGCAGGTCGCCCTCGCCGCTGCGGGCGGCATCCGCCGCCAGGGTTCCGGGAATGCGGGCGGCGACCGCAAGGCACATGGCGCCCGTCAGCGCATAGGCGCGGTGGGTCCTGCCCATCGAGACGATGCGGCTCGCGAGGTCGTAGGCGTCCGGGGAGATGACCTCGCCCCGGAGGTTCACGTATTCCACCGGGGGTGCGACGACGGCCACTTTCGGCACCGCCTGAACGCTCTCGGAGGCTTCCCTTCTGCTTCGCGCCAGGCCCATGCGCACGGCAGCCTCCGCGCGAATCTGCTCGAGGTTCACCATCAGCTCGACCCGGCTGTCCATGCGGCCCGGCGCCTCCCCGCCGGATAGCCCCGCGTCCCGCGCGCGGAGGAACACCATCGGGTTGGTCGCATCCACGAGGCTCACCTCGATCCGGCCCATCCCCTCGATGTCGAAGACGTCCACGGCGCGGCCCGAAGGGAGGAGCCTGCCGGTGGCGGCCCCTCCCGGGTCCATGAATTCGAGCGTGATGCGCGCCCCCGTCCCGGAGACGCCCGGCAGCGCATAGGCGCCGTGCGCGGCGGCCGCGCCGGCCTCCACGGGGAAGCGGGCACGGTATGTTTTTTTCGTGTTCGTGTTGTAGACGCGCACGGCGGCCATGCCGTCTTCCCCCGCCGGCACGAGCCCCTCGTCCACGGCGAAGGGACCGACGGCGCTCGAGATGTTCCCGCACGTCCCTGCGTAGTCCACGATCTCCTCCCGAACTCCCACCTGTGCGAAGGTGAACTCGACGTCGGCGTCCGCGCGCTCCGATGGCGCGACGACGGCGATTTTGCTCAGGGACGATACCCCGCCCCCGAGCCCGTCGAGCTGGCGCCCGTTCGGGTCGGGGCTGCCCATGGCCCCGAGGAATATGGCGTCTCGCTCGGCGCGCTCCCCGGGCAGGTCTCGCGCGTGGAACACGATGGCGCGGCTCGTGCCCCCGCGCATGAAGACGGCGGGATACTTCCTCTGCCCCATGCTAGGAGCCGCCCTGCGCTTCGGCGGCGGGGAGGGCCCCCTCCCGCCGCGCCAGGGCGAGCGCTCCGCCCGCCAGCAGGGTGCGCCGCTCGCGCTCCGTCAGCGCGCACGCCGCGCCAAAGGCATGGCCGGTGTCCTCGTTTTCCACCTCGACGGCACCGGCGAGGAGCGCGTCCTGGAGACGGACGATGGACAGCCTCTGCCCGGGGTCTGTCGCGTCATAGTCGTCGGGGTTCAGAAAAGAGAGGGGCAGGACGCCCCAGTTGATGAGGTTCGCCCGGTGGATTCTGGCGAAACTCTTGGCGATGACCGCGCGGACCCCCAGCATCATCGGGCATATCGCCGCCTGCTCGCGGGCGGAGCCCTGGCCGTAGGTTTTTCCCGCGAGGATGATTCCGCCGCCCGCCTCCCGCGCCCGGGAGACGAACGCCGGGTCCACGCGCCGGAACACATAATCGGCCAGTGCGGGCATGTTCGTGCGATAGGTAATCGCCTCCACCCCCGCCGGGATGATGTGGTCGGTCGAAACGTCGTCGCCGAGCTTGATGAGCACCGCGCCGCGGCAGGCGTCGCCAAAGGGCGTCCCCACCGGAACGGGGCCGATGTTCGGCCCCCGGGGAATTTCCGCGGACGAGGCGCTGGCCGATGGGGGAACGATTCCCGTCCTGTCGCCCGCGAAGCGGTGGGGGAGCAGGATTTCGGGCGCCCGTCCCTCGTCCCTCGGGTCCCTTATCTGGCCGTGGAGGGCGGCTACCGCGCCCACCTCGGGACTCGCGAGATACACGGAATCCCCGTTCAATCCCGAGCGGCCCCGGAAGTTGCGGTTGAACGCGCGCAGGGAGTTCATGCCCGGTGCCGGTATGTGGGCGTACCCGGGACACGCTCCGCAAGTCGCCTCGGAGACGCAGGCACCGGCGGCGAGGAGGTCGGCGAGATGGCCTTCCCTGGCGAGCTCCTCGAACGCTTGCCGGCTGCCCGGAAAGACGATGGCGTCCACCGGATGGGCCACCTTTCGCCCCCGGAGCACCTGCGCGAACGAGGCGATGTCGGTGAACGAGCCGTTCGTGCAGCTGCCGATGATGACCTGGTGGATGGGCGTGCCGACGGCCTCCGCGACGGGAACCACCCGATCCGGGTTGGAGGGCAGTGCGACGAGGGGTTGCACTTCGCCCAGGTCCAGCGCGATTTCCGCGTCATAGGCGGCGTCTGCGTCCGCCTCCTGTGCGGACCAGTCGCCCGGGCGGCCGATGCGCTCGTAAAACAATCGGGTCTGCGCGTCGCTGGGGAATACGCTTCCCGTCAGGCCCAGCTCGGTGCCCATGCTCGCGATGGTGAAGCGCTCCGGCACCGAGAGGGTGCGGACGCCCGGGCCGGTGTATTCAAAGAATTTGCCGATTCCTCCACGAATGCCCAGACGGCGCAAAAGCTCCAGGATGACGTCTTTCGCCGTGGACCAGGGACTGAGCTTCCCGGAGAGCCGGACTCCCACGATGAGGGGGCGGGGGAGGATGGCGCTGCCCGTCGCCATGGCCGACGCCACGTCCAGCCCGCCCGCGCCAATCGCCAGCATCCCCACGGCACCCCCCTGCGGCGTGTGGGAATCGGTGCCCAGGAGGCTTTCGCCGGGGATGGAGAATTCCTCGAGGTGGACGTTGTGGCAGATGCCGTTGCCGGGCTTGGAGAAATGGATTCCGTGCTTTTGACAAAACCCGAGCAGGAAGCGGTGCGCGTCCGTGTGCAGGCTGTGTGCCTGGATGGTTTGATGGTCGGCGTACATCACGGCTGTTTTCTGCTTTACCCTGGCGAAGCCCATGGCCTCGAACTGGAGCAGCGCCATGGGGCCCGAAGCGTCCTGTAGGAGCACCTGGTCGATGCGTATCTCGACCTCCTCGCCCGGCGTTCTCGACGCGCCGGAGGCGAGGTGGGCGTCGAGGAGCTTCTGCGTGAGGCTGCGCGACCCCGGCTCAGCCACGGCTTCTGAGGGTTTTGTAGGATCGCCCGGGGGTTCCGACGTAGCGCGCCCGGGGGCGGATGAGGCGATTGTCGGCTTTTTGCTCCAGGATGTGGGCCGTCCAGCCGGCGACTCTCGACATGACGATGATGGGGACGAACAACTCCATGGGAATTCCCAGTCCCTGCCAGAGGGGAGCGGAGTAGAAATCCACGTTCGGGATGACGCCCTTTCTGCTTTGTACCGCATGGTCGAGCGCCCGGGCCACCTCGAACCACTTGCCGTCGCGTCCGGGGCGGCGGCATATCTCGCCGGCTAGCTGGACGAGAACACCCGCGCGCGGGTCTCCGCTCCTGGCGTACACCCGGTGGCCGAACCCCATGAACCGCCTTCTCTGGGCGAGCGCCTTCTCCACGAAGGGCTCCACCGCCTCGGGCGTTCCGATTTCGCGCAGCGTTTCCATCACCGCCAGGCCGGCGCCCCCGTGCAGCGGGCCTTTGACCGCCCCGATCCCCGCCGTGACGGCGGAGTAGATGTCCGACATGGTGGAGGCGACGACCCGCGCCGCGAAGGTGGAGGCGTTGATCTCGTGCTCCGCATACAGCACGAGCGTGGCGTCGAGCGCCCGGGCGTCCTCCTTGTCCGGCGCCTCCCCGGTGATCATGTAGAGGAAGTTCGCCGCATGCCCGAGCCCCTTGCGGGGGCTGAGGGGCCGGAGTCCCGCCGCCAGACGGTGCTGGGCGGCGATGATGGTGGGAATTTTCGCGGTGATCCGGAGCGCTTTTCTGAAATTCGCCTCCGGAGCGTCGTCCTCCGCCTCCGGGTCGAAAAGCCCGAGGACGCCGACGCCCCCCCGAAGCGCCGCCGTTCTTTGCCCGCCGGGGGGGAGTTGCCGCAAGGCGCGCAGCATCCCGGGCGAGAGCTTTCGCTCGGCTTTGAGCCGCTCGTCGAATTCCCTCAGCTGCGCGCGGGTGGGCAGCTCGCGGTGCCACAGGAGGTATGCGATTTCCTCGAAGCGCGCCTTTTGGCGCACCATCTCCGGCACGTCGTACCCGCAGTAGGCCAAAACGCCGTTCGCCCCGTCGAGGTCGCATATCCGCGTGTCCGTGGCGATGACGCCCTCCAGACCCCGGATGGGTGCGTCTTTCATGAGAATTCTCTCCTCGGCGGCGCGCTTCAGCCGTAGACCTCGGGGTTGGCGAGCGAGGTGACCTTCTCGCCCTCCACCGCTCTTTTGATGTTGTCGCACAACAGCTGATAGCTTCTGCGCTGCACGCTCTCGGTCTGGGCGGCGTTGTGCGGCGATATCACGACGTTGGGGAAGCGGCGCAGCGGGTGGGCCTCCGGCAGGGGGTCCGGCTCGGTGACGTCGAGACCGGCGCCGGCTATCTTCCCCTCGCGGATGGCGTCGGCGAGCGCCTCCGCGTCCACGTGGGGGCCGCGCGAGACGTTGATGAGAAAGGAGGTTTCGCGCATCATCCCCAGCTCTTTCTCGCCGATGATGCCCGCGCTCTCGGGCGTGAGGGGCAGGGTGAGCGCCACGAAGTCGGCGCGCGGCAGCAATTCCTCGAGGGTTTCCACCTCCTCGACGGCGAAGCCCCGCGGCCGGAACTTCCCCCGCGTGCGCGTATGGGCGAGGACGTCCATCTCGAATGCGGCGGCGCGCTTTGCGAGCGCCTGGCCGATGTTCCCCAGGCCCACGACCCCCAGGGTCGCGCCTTGCAGCTGAACGTGCAGCGCGCGCTCCCCGCTCGCCCAGAGCCAGGGTCTGCGCGCCATCATGAGCATCAGCGCGATGGCGTGCTCCGCCACGGGGACGCAGCGCATCCAGCCGGGAGCGTGGGCGACGGGAATGCCGAGCTCCGTGGCGGCTCCCAGGTCGATGTTGTCCACGCCCGTCCCCACCTTGCCGACCACCTTGATGCGGGAGCCCGCCTCCATCAGTTCCCTGGTGATGGGGGCGAAGCCGGTGACGAGTGCGCAGGCGCCTCGCGCCTCCTCCCGCAGGGCGCCTTCGTCAAACGATTCCGGCACGATGAACGCATACCCCTCGTGGAGGTATTCTTCCATGAACGCCCTGCGCACCGGCTGCGTTCGGGTGCGCTCATCCACGGTCAGGACGCGGTGCGGCATCGCTCTGCTCCCCCCCTCCCCCCGACCTCATCGACTGCCGAGCCTCTCCCGGGCGTTCGCCATGCTCGAGACGCCGGGCCGCCAAGCCTCGGGCGGGGCCGAATCGTCGCGCGCATATCCGTCCCGCTCCAGCCTGTTCCGATACCACCCCTCGTTCACCCGATTGGTGTCCGCGTCCATTCTGGCCATGTCGCAGAAAATCTCGATGCCGTTTCCGGAGGGGTCGTGAAAATAAAAGGCGCGGTTCTCGCCCAGCGTGCCGTCGCCCTCGGGGTGCGTCGGGCTGTGAACGAGCGGGCCTGCCGCGATCTCTATTCCCCTGGATCGGATGTGCTCCGCCCAGGCTTCCACCTCCTCGCGCGAGTTCACCTCGAAGGCGACATGGTGGAGGCCGACCTCGGGCTTTCGCATGTCCCCCTCCCGGGGCGCAAGGCCGGCGTCTTCGGGGTATCCGATGAGGGATATTTCGTGATGCCCCTCCCCGCAGCGCATGAAGCATATCCCCCAGGGATTGTGGGGGTTGTCCCCGGGATCGTAGCGGTCGGAGACCCGCAGTCCCATGACGTCGCGGTAGAAGCGCATGGCTTCGTCGAGGTCGTGCACCTTCAGGCCGACGTGCTGGATGCGTCTCAGGGAGGGAGGGGCTGCGCTCATCGCGGGCTTCCTATCTGTGGGCGGAGAATGCGCGCTACGCGGGCTGCCGCTTCGCGCCTGCGCGGGTTTTCTGCATGAGGAACGCCGCTGCGATGGCGAGTATGCCGACGGCGTACGCGGGATACCGCAGATCTCCCTCCAGCGGGGTGATGAAAACCACGAAGTTCCCTACGGGCAGCAGAAGGCACACGGAACTGACGAACATGAGCGCCCGCTCCGCCCCGTTTGCGTATCGTATCATGAAATTCTCCATCCATCCGGCCCATCCGACGATGCCGATGAGACACGCAACGAAGGTGATGAGCACCTCGGTGGACGTGCCGCTGAGAAGGAGCGGGGTGTAGACGAACAGGAATGGCATGATGAAGAGCCACGAGGCGATCTTCAACGCCTGGAACCCGGTCTTGACCGGGTCTGACACGGCGATGGCACTCGCCGCGTACGCGGCCAGTGCGACGGGCGGGGTCACCGCGCTCACGACCGCCACCCAGTAGCAGATGAGGTGGGCGTGCACCGTGGGAATTCCCAGGTTGGTGAGTGCGATGACGCCGAAGATGACCAGCACCACGTAGCTCGCCGTGATGGGCAGGCCCATGCCGACGATGTATCCGGCGATGATCACCCAGATGATGGTGAGGGGCAGCAGGCCGAAGCTGAACTCGGTCAACAGGATGGAGATGCGCCCCGACAGGTCGCTCTGCGTCGCACAGGAGAGGAGGATGCCCAGCACGCAGGCGATGCAGCCGATGACGAGCGTGTTTCTCGCGCCGGCCTCCAGGGAAATCCATATGATCCGGATGATTTCGACGAGCAGTTCGCGGAGCCGCGTGAGGAGGATGGTCCCCGTCTCATGCCCCGAGTCCGGCGGGGAGGCGCCCTTGGCGGCCGCGATGAGGATTTCGCCGAGCTTCAGGACGATGAAGCAGGCTATCGCCCAGAACAGGGCGTCTCCCCAGTTCATTCCGCGCAGCGTGTCCGCAAACCAGGAGAACGGGGGGCCTACCTTCAGCCCGAAATAATAGGAGAAAACGCCGAAGAGGATCGAGAGGAACAGGAATGGCCGCGCCGTCTTGTCCGCCGTCGGCGTCCGGAAGGCCGAGAGCAGCTCGCAGGATTTGAGCATGACGATGATGCAGATGGTCTTGAAGGCCGCCAGGAACGCGGAGTCTCCGATGACGAGGTAATACACCATCACGGGAATCGGCAGCAGGAAGTGGAGGCGCGGGACGATCCTGCTCCACGGGGGCAGCTCCGATACGGGAACGCCGTGCAGCCCCCGCCGCACGGCGCGGATATACACCATGTAGCCCACGGACAGGTAATAGAGAACCGCCGGCAGCGTCGCTATCTTGACGATTTCAAAGTAGGGCGTCTCGGTCAGCTGCGCGACGAGGAAGGCGGCGCCCGCCATGATGGGCGGCATATAGGCGCCTCCCGTGGAGGCGGCCGCCTCCACCGCACCGGCAAACTCGGGGCGGTAGCCCACGCGCTTCATGAGCGGAATCGTGAAGGTTCCCGTCGTCACCACGTTGGCCACCCCGCTGCCCGAGATCATGCCGAACAATCCGCTCGACATGACGGCCGTGAGGCCCGGCCCGCCGGTTTTCTGACCCGTCAGCCGGTAGGTGGCGTCGATCAGGAACTCGCCCAGTCCCGTCTTTTCCAGAAAGGCGCCGAGCACGACGAAGATGACGATGTAGGTGGCGAAGACCTCGACGATGAGGCCGGTGATGCCGTCCGCCTCCAGCATCAGGAACTCGGCGACGCGGTCGAGGCCGAACCCGTCGTGAAACAGCAAGCCCGGGGACATCTGCGCGATGGGCCGGAACGTGTAGATCAGGAACAGGAAGCCGATGAGCGGGATGACGGGGCCGATGACCCGCCTGGCGATTTCAAAGCTCACGCCCGTCAGCAGCGCGGTGTATATCACCACCGAGGCGGGTACGGGGCCGCCGATGCGGGTGGTGAGCTCGATGTTGAAGATGTTCCACCAGACGATGGGGGCGACGGCGGATACGATGAACAGCCAGTCGGAGAGCGTCGGGAGCTCCGGTATCTTCTCCCGCACCGCTTCCCGCCGGTACAGGAACGCGCCGAACAGCCCGCCGCCGAGGGCGAAAACATACGCTCCGGGCCCCAGGAATTCGCTCCAGAGCCCCCCGCGATAAAAAACGCCCCAGAACAGCCACAAGGACAATGACGCGCACATGGTGAGGAGTGCGAGAAAGGAGAAAATCTCGTCCAGATAGGCGAACCCCTCGCGAATCGGCCGCTGCCTGTTTTTGTAGACGAGGATGCACAGGGTGGCGGTTGCGAGAATGTAGACGCCCTTGAATATCTCCGAACGCGGGGGGCCGAAGTAGGAGATGTGCACGAAAAAATAGGAGAACGCGACCGCGATGACGGAAACGATGGCGCGCGAGAGGCCTCTCAAGTCCCGGGGCCTGATCATTTCGTCTGAAATCAGACCGATCTTCATCAACATGGGCAAGAGATTTCGGAACATGTATTTGTAGTCCTCTGCCTCGGCACAGGCGGTTTGGTGGCCGTCGTCAAGAATCTTCTAGGGCGCAAAAGGTGAAGCGTGAAGCGCGACAGGAATTCCGGGGAGGAGGGGCGTCTCCCGCCCCTCCTCCCCCGGGCGATCCCTTACCGCCGGGCTTCTCTGTGGTTCGCCCCTCTCGTCGGGGCTAGTAGCCTTTCACCACCTCCGCGGGCACCTTCACGCCGCGTTCCTTCCAGTAGCGCGCGGCGGCGGGATGCACGTAGATTTTGTGCACTTTCAGCGCGTTGAAGTTGCCGCTGAGGTCGCGCCAATACCGCGCCGTCTTGGTCAGCTGCTGGAGGTTTTTGGGGTCGGCGATGACTTTCAGCATGTTGTAGATGGCCGCGTCCGACATCTGCTTGTGCGCGATCCACCAGACGTCATAGGCGATGGAGCGGGCGGGCGCGGTCATTCCCCGGACTTCTTTCTGGGGAGGGATGGTGACCGGCACGTAGAACCTGTGGTTGCCGGTCACCTTTTTCTGCTCCGCCTCCGTCAGGCTGACGTAGCGGACCGGCTTCTGGATGGAGAGCCGGGTGATCGCCGGGATGGTGAACGGAGCGCCAGCCGAGCAGTAAACGTCGATCTGGCGATCGCCCAGGGCGCGGCCCGAGGCGGCGAAGCCCAGGTAGCGCGGCTGAATCTTGTCGAGGATGCCGACGGCGGCGAACATGTTCTTGCAGTTCACGTGGCTGCCGGTTCCCTGTTTGAGCAGGTTCACCCTCTTGCCCGCCATGTCCTGGTAGGTCTTGATGGGGCTGTCCGCCAGCACGGCGATGATCTGCGACTGCGCCCGGACGTTGGCGACGATGCGGAAGTCCTTGCTGGCGCCGTCTTTCTTGAACAGGCCGGTGCCCGTCCAGGATTGATAGACCTGGCCGACGTGTCCCCACGAGGTGCCGAATTCGCCCAGGCTCACGCGGCGAACGTTGGCCACCGAACCGGCGGACGGCGAATACTGGAAGTAGAATTTCCTTCCGAGCTTTCTGTTGAGAAGCTGGGTTCCGGCGCTGATGGCGGGGTGCCAGCCGCCGCCGGAGGGGCCACCGCCGAAGCGATAGCGCTCGGCGGCGTCCGCCGTCCCCATCATGAGCGCCACGCCCGCTGCCGCTGCCACAAGGAAGGTGCGTTTTTTCATTGCCTACTCCTTTTTTTCTTCACTGGTTAAATGTTTAAAACACGTCCGACACGATTGCATCCGTAATGTCTCATCGCCTCATCACCCGATGAACGCCTCACCGCCATGGAGAGTTGCCATTGTGCTCGGCCCTGCCGGTTCGCCGCCTCCAGATTCCCCCCGCCCCAATCGTTCACGCCCATGGGACATGGCCAATTTGCATTTTGATGCGGATGCCCCATTATCCCTTCTCCAAAATATAGGTGTCAAGACCCCTGCGGAGGAAGGGCGGCGTCCGCCGGAGGGGACCATGATGGCGCGCGATGGAGGGCGAAAGAGCGGAATTCTTCGGTTCTGAGGCCGTTTTGGGATACGGCGTCGCAAGCTGAGAGCGTTTTCTGGCGAGGTGTGGTAAGGAGATACAGATGAGAGTCCCGTTTCTCCGTCTATCGTCTGCTTCGCCAGGATGTGGAAGATGCGGGCGGGAAATCGAGGCCATGACGCCCCCCCAATGCGACAGGAGAGAGCGATGAAGGCGATACATGTGCATGAGTTTGGCGGCCCCGAAGCGATGGTGCTCGAGGAGGCGGCGGCGCCGGCCCCGGGCGCGGGGCAGATGCTGATCCGGGTGCGCGCGGCCGGGGTGAACCCCGTCGATACGACCTTTCGCTCGGGTGCGCATCCGTTGTCGAGGAGCCTGGCCCTGCCCTGGACGCCCGGCATCGATGCTGCGGGCGATGTGCTCGCCGTGGGGGAGGGCGTGGAGGGCTTCTCCCCCGGCGACAGGGTTTTTGGCGCCGCGGTGAGCGGGAGCTACGCCGAGTGCGCGCTGCTGAATCCGTCGCGCACGGCGAAACTCCCCGAGGGGCTGTCCTATGAGGAGGGCGCGTCCTTTCCGGTGGTTTTGTATACGGCGTATTATGCGCTCGTCTACAAGGCGCGGATCAAGGCGGGCGAAACCATACTCATACACGGGGGAGCCGGCGGCGTGGGCTACGTGGCCATCCAGATCGCGAAGGCCGCCGGCGCGCGCGTCATCACCACCGTGAGCTCGGAGGAGAAGGCGGAGTTCTGTCGAGGCCTCGGCGCCGACGTGATCGTCCATTACCGCGAGGAGGATTTCGCCGAGCGGTGCCTGGCGGAGACGGGGGGGCGCGGCGTGGACGCCGTGGTCGAGATGGTGGCGGCGGAGAATTTCGACAACGACTGCCGGGCGGTGAAAAAATACGGCTGCATCGTCGTCCTCGGAGCCGGGACCGGCAAGCCCCTCGCGGGTTCGGTGAACTATCCCCCCTTCTACTCCAAGGACATCGACGTGCGGGGCATGAGCCTGTTCAACTCGGATCCCGTTTTCCCGGAGATGACGCGCCAGCTGGATCTTCTGCTGGACGAGGGGAAGGTGCGCGCCGTCGTGGGCGCGAGAATCCCGCTCGCCGAAGCGGCCCGCGCCCACGAGGAGCTGATGACGGGAAGGGTGTTCGGAAAGATCGTCCTGACGGTCGACGGCTAGACGACTAGCGGACGCATGGACGGCCCATCGAGCGAGCAGTGCGCCCGCATGCGTGACGAGCCGATCCGGCCGGGGGCGGGGAGGAGATATTTCCTCATCGTGGGGGAGGCGCCCGCCCCCACGCATGAACCGCCTCCCTCTCTAGTCCCTTTTCCTCTTGGAGCGGGGCCTCTCATAAGGGAGATTTGGAGTCCGTCATAAGGTTTCTAATGGACTTCACTTTTCGCTCAAGGCGGAGACTTTGTCCGAGAGCTAGGGTTTTCAGGAGGTGAACATGAGGAAAACCTTCTTGACTCTGACGCTCGCAACGGTGCTCATAGCGTCCGGATGCGCTGGAATGACGACTCCGAATCCTCCGGTCATATCCGATATCAACGATTCAATGGTGAGGGTGCGAAACGTGAGGGAGACCATATTCCGGGAGTGGGCGCGGCCGAATCATATATGGAGCGAGGCACAGAGAGGCTGTGTGCGCTATGGCAAGAACGCGCAGTTCGTGAGTTCGTGGTGCGTGAGGGCCGAAAGGACTTGCCAGATCTACGCAAGCGGATCGGTGTCTTGCCGGGACGGCGCATGCATGGTCATGGAGCATCTTTTTACCTGTAATTGAAATCCAGTGAAATCCAGCCGCCCACTCTATCCCCCTTTACAAAAAGGAAAATCATTCAAATACATAGGAATATCCAAAAAACTTCAAGGAAAACCATGGGCGCACTGGACGGAATCCGGGTGCTGGACCTGACGCACTACGTGGCGGGCCCGTTCTGTACGTTGATGATGGGCGACGCGGGCGCCGACGTCATCAAGCTGGAGCCGCCAGCGGGCGATCGCGTCCGCAATTTTCCCTCATCGTTCGAGGGGGAGAGCAGGCTGTTCCTGGGACTGAACCGCAGCAAGAGGAGCCTCTCCCTCAACCTGCGCGCGGAGCGGGGCAGGGAGATCGCCCGGGAGTTGGCCGCGCGCGCGGACGTGTTCGTGGAGGGCTATCGCCCGGGGGCGGTCGAGAAGCTGGGGCTGGGCGCGGACCTGCTGATGAGCGAAAACCCCCGGCTGATTTATCTGTCCGTCTCCGCCTACGGCCAGGGAGGCCCCCTGCGCGAGCGGAGGGGGATTGACCCCATCATCCAGACCACGGCGGGCATTCCGGCCGAGCAGGGAGCGGGCGCCCCTCCCCAGCTCGTGCAGGGCTCCTTTGTCGATTACGTCACGGGTGCGCTGGCGTTCGGCGCGGTCATGATGGCGCTTTACGCGCGCGAGCGCACAGGGGCGGGCCAGCGCATCGACGCCTCGCTCCTCGGAGGGGCCGCCGCCCTCCAGTTCGGCCGTCTGGTGTGGGCGCCCGGCAGCGAGCCGCTCTCGAAGGTGGAGGACGCGCTGAGCGACAGGATCGCCCGCATCTATGAGGCCTCCGACGGACACGTCTATCTCTACATGGACGTGGACGGCTTCTGGGAGAAGTCCTGCGAGGTTTTGGGACTGCCGGGGCTGCTGGAAAACGAGCACTGGCGGGCGTTTCGGGGAAGGCACGCCGCGCGCGCGCGCATCATCCCCCGCGTCCAGGAGGTTTTGCGCACCGCATCGGCCGAGAGCTGGGTGCGCAGGTTCGAGGCGGTCGGCGTGCCCTGTGCGCGCGTGAGAAGGCCTGCGGACCTGTTCGAGGATGCGCAGATGCGGGCGATGGGCTACCTCGCCCAGGCGGAGCATCCCGAATATGGCGTCTTGCGGATGGCGGGCGTGCCCGTGAAGCTCGACAGGACGCCCTCGTCCGTGCGCAGGCCGCCGCCGCAGCTGGGAGAGCATACGGACGAGGTGCTGGGCGAGTTGGGGTGCTCGCACCGGGAGATGGCCGATCTGAGGGGGCGGGGGGTCATCCGTTGAGCGGGGTTTGTTGCGTTTTTGCGTCGGGTGCGATTGACCGGCGGGGGGCGGCGCGCTTAGCATCTTCCGAAACCCCATGCGGCGAAGCGGCTTTATATGATGCGGAGCGGCGCTTTGGTTATTTCTTCGTCAGAACCTGGAGAGAAAAATGATTCGGAAACTACGCACGGAAAGAGACAACCAGCAGTGGATGCTCGATTTGGCCCTGAACATGAGGGGCCGCGTCCAGAACTTCGAGCGGGATTATCTGGAGGTACCCCAAGGCAGCCGCGCCCACAACTACCAGATGCTGCCCAAGGTATGGCGGGAGTCCGCCGAAGCCCACGAGAAGCTCGCCAAGAAAGCGCAGCGCGAGGGCTTTCACCCCACGGCCACGGAACACTACGACCACGCGATCGAGGCGTATCGCATGGCGCAGCACCCGATTTTCTATGACGACAACCCGGTGAAAATCTATCTCACCAACAAGCTCAAGGAGATGGTGGACAGGCGATCGGAGACGGCCTCCTATCCCATCGAGCGCGTCGAGGTGCCCTTCGACGACGGCAAGACCATATCGTGTCTTCTGCATCTGCTGCCCGATCGCAGGAAGGCGCCTTGCGTGATCTACGTGCCGGGAATGGACCAGACCAAGGAGGTGTTTCCCCCACGCCAGGCACAACGTCGCGGCGGAGCGGGGGTTTCACGTCCTGGCGATGGACGGCCCGGGGCAGGGGAACTCCAACATGCAGAAGATACGCGCCGTCGGGCAGAACTATGAGCGCGCAGGGGCCGCGGTGATGGACTACCTCCTGGGCCGCGAGGAAATCGAGCCAACCAAAATCGGCATCTACGGCATCAGCATGGGCAGCTTCTGGTCGCTTCGCCTGGCGAGCTACGACCATCGCGCGGCCGCGGTGGCGAGTGCGGTGGCCTGCTTCAACCCGAACAACACGATCTTCACGCAGTCCTCGCCCCGGTTTAAGCAGATATTCATGTATATGGCGGGCATGGAGGATGAGGGCGAGTTTGACGAGATGGCGCGAAATATGACCGTGAAGGGCTACATGGACAAGATACAGTGTCCCACCCTTCTGGTGACGGGCGAATTCGACCCGCTCTGCCCGCTGGAGGACGCCATCGAGGTCTACGAGGACCTGACGTGCAAAAAGGAAATGTGGGTGTTCGAGAACCAGTTCCACCCCCTGGTCAGCCTGAAGAATTTGGGCGGCATGGACAACCACCAGTATATTCTGGATTGGCTGCATCGCGCCTTGATGGACGGGCAGGCGAACGATGCCCGCATCGCCTACGTGAAGGAGAGCGGGGACGGGCCGTTCGGGGCGTGCGAGTGGACGCCGCCCGTGCGTCCCGGGCAGGTGTATTACTAGGTGCCGCGACCCGGAAAACCGGGGCGCACCGCCCCTGCGGATGGACGCCGGTGCGCGAGGGAGGGGAGGAAGCCCCCACTGTGCCGGTTTTCGCCGCCCCCCTACGTCTTCCCGCAGGCCTGCTGATTGGATCATTATCTCGCCATATCCCTGAGCCTGGCGTCGGCGGTTCTGTTCGCCGTGTTCAGCGTCATTGCGCGCAAGGGGCTGGGGGGCACCTCTCCCTACGTCGGCGCCATCATCGGGCTGGCCATCGGGGTTCCGATTCTGGGGGGCCTCTCTCTCGTTTTCTCCAGCTGGAGCCAGCTTTCCCCCCGGGCGGCGCTCTGGTTCGTCCTGGGCGGAATCCTGGCGCCGGGGTTCAGCCGCTTTCTTCTTTTTCTGGGCTTCCGCACCATCGGCGTCGGTCGGACCATGCCCTTGGTGACGATTACCCCGTTCCTGTCCGCCCTGGTGTCGATCGCGTGGCTCGGGGAGAGGCCGGGCCCGGCGATTTGGGTCGCCATCTTTTTCGTGATGGCGGGCTGCCTGTTTCTGACGATCAAGCCCGAGGGCGACTCCGACTGGAGGCGGGTGCACATGGTGTATCCCTTCCTCCACGCCGCCGTCATGGCGGTGGCGTCCTCCTCGAGGCGCTATGGACTGCTTCTGTATGGCGATCCCCTCATCGGCGCGACCATCGCGAACGTCGTCTCCCTGCCCACGCTCCTGCTGTTCGCCCCCGCCCTGCCGCCGGCCGAGCGTTTCCGGATGGACAGGGTCGGACTCAAGTGGTTCGCCCTGGCGGGGGCCGTCAACGCCGCGGCGTATCTGGCGTTTTTCTCCGCGTTTCAATACGGGGAGGTGTTCATCGTCATGGCCCGTCAGCTATACGGCGCCGCTGTTCTCCCTGCTGCTGGCGCGCATCTGGCTCCGGGAGGAGGAGGAGATCACCTGGCCGAAAACGGCGGGCGCCCTCCTCGTGTTTGTGGGGATGGCGGCCATTCTCTGGCGGGCGAGGTGAGCGGCGGCCCCGAAAGGAGAGGGCGCGCCGTTGTTTTCGCCCTCATCGGGGGGATTGTTTTTGGACGAGCCACACGCCGTCCTCGCCATCCACCTCCCGCATCCGCACCTCGATGCGCTCCTGAAGAGAGGTGGGCACGTTTTTGCCGATGAAGTCGGGCCGAAACGGCAGCTCCCGGTGTCCCCTGTCTATCAGGGCGGCGAGCCAGATTCTCCGGGGCCGCCCCAACTCCATCATGGCGTCGAGTGCCGCGCGCACGGTTCTGCCCGTGAAGCATACGTCGTCGACCAGAAAAACCTGGCGGTCCGTGATGTCGAAATCGATGAGGGTCGGCTCGAAACGGCGCCCCTCCGCGGGGTGTCCCGCATCGTCTCGATGAATCCCGATGTCGAGGGTGCCGAGGGGAGGGGTGATATGTTCGAGTTCCTCGACGTGTTGCCGGAGGCGTCTGGCCAGGTGCTCCCCGCGCGTGCGCACCCCGACGAGTGCGATGCTCCCGTCCCCGGCGCACGCCTCCACCATCTCGGAGGCGATTCTTCGGAGCGATAACTCCAGCTCCTGTGCCGTCATGATGGGGACGGGAGTCATGGATGGGGCGTTCCGGATCGTCCAGAATTCGCCCTGGCTGACCCGGCCTGTGCCGTCATGATGGATAGGGGAGTCATGAATGGTCTCCTCCGCGTTGCCGGTGAGCGATGCGCCGCATCCTGTCGCCTGCGGTCTCCGGAATCAATCAACGATCGTCCGGAACGGGAAAATTCCCCCTTGCGAAATCCCTGGCCTGCTCCGTGGTGGAGATGCGCCCTTCGAGCTGCTCGTCCTCTATCGCCCGGAGGATTTTCTCGAGCCCGGGCCCTGGCGGATAGCCCATGCGCATGAGTTTGTGGCCATCCAGCAGGCGCGGCGGTCGCAGGGATTCCTCGTGAAGCGCGCGCAGTTTTCGCGCACAGAACGCATGGGTTCGCAAATCGCCGTTGCTGGCGAGGCAGTCGATGCGATGCAGCTCCAGCAACTCCTCGAAATAGGGCGCGCGCAAAAATCGCTTCAGGCGGCTCTCCCGCATTTTCTCCACGTTCAGGAAGCGCATGTGGTTGGCGACCAGCTCCTCGATTCTCGCCGCGCGCGCCCTGGACATGCGAAGCCTCTCGCAAATGGCGCGGCTCATCCGCGCCCCCGCCTTGTCGTGTCCGTTGAAGCGGATTCGGTCGGTCTTTCTGTACGTGGCGGGCTTGCCGACGTCGTGGAGCAACACGGCCCAGGACAGGGCGGGCGAGGCGGAGTGCTTGATGCGCAGCATGATCAGGACGTGCGTCCAGACGTCGCCCTCGGGGTGGAATTCCGGCGGCTGTGCCACGCCGCGCAAGGCGGCGACTTCGGGCAACGTGTGTTTGAGAAGTCCCAGGGAATCCAGCATGGAGAAGGAAGCCTCCGGCCTCTCCTGGGTCAGCATTCTCGTCAGCTCGTCCCGAATCCGCTCGGGGCTGATTTTCGCGATGCGCCGCGCGTTGTCCCGGATGGCGGCGGCGGTCGCCGGTTCGACCTCGAAACCGAGCCGCGCCGAGAGGCGCACCGCCCGCATCATACGCAAATGGTCTTCCTGGAAGCGGAGGTGCGGCTCCCCGATGGCGCGAATCGTTCCACTCTCCAGGTCGCGCAGGCCGCCGACGTAATCGAGCACCCGATCCTCGGAGACGTCGTAGAACATGCCGTTGATGGTGAAATCGCGCCGCTTCGCGTCCTCCGCCTCGTTGGAGGGGCGAACCGCGCTGGGGCGTCTCCCGTCCCGGTAGGCGTCATCCTCCCGGAATTGCGCCACCTCGAACTCTTGCGCACCCACGCGCACGCGCACCACGCCGAACTGCGCTCCCACCATCACGGTTTTCTCGAAGCACTCCGCCACCATCTGCGGCGTTGCGTCCGTGGCGATGTCCCAGTCCGCGGGCTGGCGGCCGAGGAGGGCGTCCCGCACGCATCCCCCCGCGAGAAGCGCCCTGTGCCCCGAGGCCCGGAGGGTCCGCAAAATGGCGAGCACCGCGTCCGGAGGTTGCATCATGTCCGACATGCCCGGCTCCGTGTGGAGGGAATCCCGGAACCCCCGGAGTCGCGGCGCGCCCGCTCCGCGCGCGGGGGGGGGGGGGGAGGAGAGGGGATTTCGCAGGGGCGCTTGCCCCGCTCCGCATCCGGCTGATAGCGTGTCGCGCAACGGAGGATGCGCCATGCCCCGCTGGATGAAGATGTCTGGTTTTCTCCTCATCTTCGCCACCTGCGCGAGCGCGTCCCGCGGCGCGCCCGCCGATGAGAAATCGGTTCGTCCCGGGCTTCGTCGCCTCGCCGCCGGCCATCATTCTGAAGCGTTGGATACATTTACTCAAATCATATCTGCACCGCCGGAGCACCCGGAAGGGCGTTTCCTGAAGGCGTCCGCCTCTCGGATTCTGCCGGACGATTTTCAGCGCGCGGCCCATCATCGCCGCCGGGCATGGCGCAAAAGCGCCTCTCAGGGCGCGCGCGCCCTCTCTCCCCCCGCCGAGGGCCTGCTGCGTGAAAATCCGGAGGACGCGCGCGAGGGCGCTCTTCTCATGGCGGGTCGCGCGTTGCGACCGCGCCCCGGGCGATTCCGAGGGTGGGCGAAAACCGGAGGCCGGGGCACCGCTCGTTCCGAAGCGCACGTTATATCTCCCGGGTGAAGCGGATGCGTTTTTAGCACACGCTCGTTGCGTGGTGTCTTAACCCCGGGGCCAGGGCGTCCCCGGGGGCCTCTTATGCCCTTCAAAAATGGTGTGAGGAAACTGAAATGAAAATTATGCTCGCTGTCGCCGTTTTCCTGCTCTCGCTCCCTGCTTGGGCCGAAGAGAAAACCCCACCCATCAGCAGGGCCATCGTGATCTGCTCTCCGGGTCATTGGTGTCGCATCGTCTGCCCTCCTGTGGAAGGTCAAGAAAAATGGAGGGAGGCGGTCGAGAAAATCAAACGAGGAGGGATGTTTCTCTCGTCGGGGAAATATCAGCTCTATGGGTCGATCGTCACAGAGGATATGGTAAATGACATTATTCTCAGCTACATCACGACGCTCTACGAGGAAATGAAACCTATCTACATGAAACCTATCAACGAGGAAGTGAAACCTGGATGCTAGTGGCTTCTAGATTGTGAGGTGGGCGCCGCGCCAACCGCCCCGAAAGGCGGCTGCGATTTTAGGCGTGACGCCCACCTGGGCCACCACGAGTGGCCCGCTATGTCCGTCTCCATATGTTTGTTCGGAAAGATTTTGTCTCGCAGTGAAATCCATTCCCGACGCCTTGGGGGGAGAATGACTTTCCGATGGTTCGGATCATACGGGAGCGCGGCGGCGATCCGCCCGGCCCGACGCATGTGCCTGGCGGTTCTCCTGGGGTTGCTCGCCATTCTCCCGGGCGTGGTCGTCGCGTGGTCCGCCCCGCTCCGCGTGGATTTGGAGCTGGTCCTGGCCGTCGACGTCTCCGGGAGCGTGGATGAGGAGGAGGGCAGGCTCCAGCGGATGGGATACGTGGACGCCTTTCGCTCCCCCTCCGTCCTGCGCGCCATTCAATCGGGCCGGCACAAGCGCATCGCGGTCACCTATGTGGAATGGGCCGGCTCTGATTGGCAGGTCAGCGTGGTGGGCTGGAGGCAGATTCACGACAAGGCGAGCGCCGGGGAGTTCGCCGCCCTTCTCGCGGAAAAACCGGTGGGGTCAGGCCCCTACACGTCCATCAGCGGCGCGATAGAATTTTCGTTGCCGCTGTTCGATAATAACGGATTCATGGGCGAACGCCGCATCATCGACATTTCCGGCGACGGGCCGAACAACAGCGGAGACTACGTAACCACGGCGCGGGAAAAGGCCCTGCGGGCGGGGGTGACGATCAACGGCCTTCCCATCGTGAACAGCCGGCCGAGTCCCTGGGGACGAGCCCCGATGGCGCATCTGGATTTGTATTATCGAAAATGCGTCATCGGCGGCAGGCGCGCGTTCCTGGTGGTGGCGAAGGACTTCGGGTCTTTCGGGCGCGCCATACGGAGAAAGCTGATTCTGGAGATTGTCGGCTTGCCGGAGAGGAGGAGAGGGCCGCGCCAGGCGCCCGACGCCGCGCAGCGCGCAAAGCGCGTCCCGGTTCTCGTGTCGAGGTCGGCTCCGCCGTGTGATGCGGGCGAGAGGCGCCGCAGAAGCTGGGCGCCGGACTATTAAAAAAATAAAAGCTTCTGCGCGCGCGTCCACAGGTAGGGGCGTGCGCCTCTTTCCGTTTTGTCTGTGACGTTTGTCTGATGGTTGGATGGTTCTTGCCGGTTCCCGATACGGAGGAGTGAGGATTCTGATGAAAGCCGTGCGCGTGCATGAATTCAACATGGATGTTCCCATGCGGGTGGATGACGTGGCCGACGCGACGCCGCAGCCCGGCGAGGTGCTGATACGCGCCCGCGCCGTCGGCGTCAATCCGGTGGATTTGGCCATACGGGCCGCCAAGCACCCCTACGCCAGGCTGGTGACGCCCCCCTACGTCCCGGGGGCGGAGGCGGCGGGAGATATCATCGCCCTGGGAGAGGGCGTGGAGGGCTGGCGGATCGGGCAGCGCGTGTATGGCCGGGCCGTGGGCGGGGGCTACGCCGAGTGCGTGCGGCTGGTGGCCGACGCCGCCGCCGAGTTGCCCGACGCCTACTCCTACGAGGAGGGGGCGTGCGTCACGGTGGCGTTCTATACGGCCTGGAACGCGCTCGTCATCAAGGCGCGGGCGGGAGCCGGCGAGACGGTGCTCGTCCAGGGGGGCGCGGGGGGCGTCGGCATGGCGGCCGTCCAGCTCGCCAAGCGCCTGGGATGCCGCGTTTTCGCCACGGTGAGTTCGGAGAGAAAGGCGGAGTTTTGCCGGAGCCTGGGCGCGGACGAGACGATCAACTACCGCGAGGAGGATTTCGCCGAGCGCTGCATGGAGCTCACCGGCGGGCGCGGCGTCGACGTCGTCGTGGAGCTTTGCGCGTGCGACAATTTCGACAAGGATTTGGACGCCATCCGCGTGGACGGGAGAATCATCGTCATCGGCACGGGCACGGGCAAAGGCCCGGGCGCGGAGTTTCGGGTGCCCGCCGTCATGACGAAAGACGCGGTGGTGCTCGGCCTGGCGGTGGTGAACCTGTTCCCGAAGATGCCGGAGCTGGTGCGCCGCTTCACGCCCTTGCTGCGGGAGGGGGCGTTCCGGATCAACGTCGACCGGGCGTCGAAATTTGAGGACGCCAACGAGGTGCATGATTACGTTTTGGAGGGGCAGTTTCTGGGCAAGGTGGTCTTGACCCCGTGAACCCGGAGTAAGGAAGGGGGAGGCGCGCGATGAGAGCAATGAGGGTGACCCGATTCGGACTGGAGCATCCGATGGTTCTGGAGGATGTGGATGCGCCGAGACCCGGCCCGGGCGAGCTTCTGGTGCGCATAGCGGCCGCCGGGGTCAATCCCCTGGAGGTGGCGATACGCTCGGGGAAGCATCCGCGCGCGGGGGCGATGAATCTGCCCTACACGTGCGGCACGGACGTCGCCGGCGAGGTGGAGGCGGTGGGCGAGGGCGTCGATGCGTTCGCACCGGGCGATCGGGTGTGGGGCCGCACCTCCACGGGTGCGTATGCCGAAAAGGGGCTGCTGCCCGCCGCTCTCACCGGAAAGCTGCCCGATGCGATGTCCTTCGCCGAGGGTGCCGCGTTGCCGATTCCGCTGCTCACCGCCTGGAACGCCCTGGCGGTGAAGGGAGAGGCGGCTCCGGGCGATTGCGTGCTCGTGCAGGGCGGTGCGGGCGGCGTGGGCTATCTGGCGATTCAGCTCGCCCGCGTGATGGGCTGCCGGACGTTCGCCACCGTGAGCTCGGCGGAGAAGGCGGATTTCTGCCTGGCGGCCGGTGCCGAGGCGGCCATCAACTACAGGGAGGAGGATGTGCCCGAGCGCGTGATGTCCCTGACTTCCGGCAGGGGCGTCGACGTCGTCGTGGAAACCGCGGGCTGCGAGAATTTGCCCGCCGATTTGCGGCTCAACGCGATTGACGGCCGCATCGTCATCGTGGGAACGGGGACGGGGAAAGGGCCGGAGGTGACGATCCCGCTGCCGGCGGCCATGGGCCGGGACGCCAGGATTCTGGCGCTCTCCTCGGGAAATCTGGGGCCTCTCGTCCCGGGCATCCTGAGGCGTCTGCACCCCCTGCTGGAAGGAGGAGCCATCCGCCCCCACATCGGGCGGGAGCTTCCGCTGGAGAGGGCGAACGACTCGCACGCGCTTCTGCTGAGCGGGCAGTTCCTGGGCAAGGTGAACCTGGTGCCCTAGGGCGGAATGGCCGCGCGTTCCGGGGAGGACGGAGAGATGCTCCTGCTGAACGAGCACGAGATCGACGCCTGTGTGTTCGACGCCTACGGCACCTTGTTCGACGTGTCCGCGGCGGCGGCGGAAAAGCGGTCCGACCTGGGCGCGCGGTGGCAGGCACTCTCCTCCCTCTGGCGGACGAAGCAGATTGAATACACCTGGCTGAGAAGCCTGATGGGCTGCCATGCGGATTTTTGGCGGGTGACGGGCGACGCCCTCGACTTCGCCCTGGATACCCTGGGGATGGGAAGCCCGGAACTGCGGGAAGAGTTGATGATGCTCTACAAGAGGCTGCGCGCCTATCCCGAGGTGCGGGGCGTGCTCGGAGGGCTGCGGGAGAGGCGGGTGCGGGCCGCGATTCTCTCCAACGGCTCTCCCGAAATGCTGGATAGCGCGGTGAAAAACGCCGGAATCGGGGAATATCTCGAGGCGGTGTTCTCCGTCGAAAGCGTCGGGACATTCAAGACGCATCCATCCGTCTATCAGTTGGCGGTGGACGGGCTCCGCGTGCCCGCCGGGAGGATTTGCTTCTTCTCCTCCAATGGCTGGGACGTCGCCGGCGCGTCGCATTTCGGGTTTCGCGTCGTCTGGGTCAACCGGTTCTCCCAGAAAAAAGAGCGCGTTCCGCACGAGATCGACGCGGAAATCCGCTCGCTCGAGGAGCTGGAGGGCATACTCGCGCACCGCTGAGTCCCTCTGGCCGCCCGTTCGGTGAACCCTGCGCGCACCGCGCACCCCCGGCGGGGCCGCTCTCGGCAGGGAAACAGAGATTCCGTCGGAAAGGCGGAGTCCGCCCGCTCAGGAGACGTCCAGCGCCTCCCGGAGGGTTTGGATTCTGCGCGCGTGATCGGAGTGGTTCACGGGCGGGAGTTTCTCCCGGTTCGTGACCGGCAAGACGACGAAATGGGGGCCGGCCTCGGCGAGTATCCGGGGGAGGGCGTCCTGAAACGACTCCAGGGTATCCAGCCGCGCCACCTTGCCCTTTCCCGTTGCGCCCCCGCCCTCGAAGCCGGCAGCGCGGGCGAGCTCGACGAAATCCACCCGCGGCGGGAGTTTTTGTCCGCCCACCATCTCGTAGCTCCTGTTTTCGAGCAGGAACACGATCAGGTTCTCCGGCCCGTAGCGGGCCAGCGTCACCAGCGAGCCGAGGCTCATCAGCATCCCCCCGTCGCCCTTCCAGACGATGGTTTTTCGCTCGGGCCGCGCGATGGCGAGGCCGAGGCCGAAATCGGCGGCGTGCCCCATGCCGAACGCCAGAAAATCGAAATCCAGCGCACTCCTGGAAACTTGCGGCCACTGCAGGGTCGCCGTCATCGTCATGACCACAATCTCCTCCGTTCTTCGCTTCGCCACCGCCCGAAACAATTCCATGCGCTCCATCAAGGGGACTCGTCCTCCTATGGCCGGAACCCGTAGCCGGTGATGACGGCCGCCGGATGCGAGGTGGCCGACGCGGTTTGGTCCATCAACCCGAGCGCTCCCAGATCATCGTCCGACATGAGGTGCCAGGTGGGAATTTTCCACGCCGCCAGAAGCGGCTCGGTGAAGGGATAGGCCGAGTCGATCGGCAGCTTGCCCGCCATCGCCCCGCCATAGCCTCGCCAGCCGACCATCATCCGCAGGGGCACCCTGGGCCCCACCCCGCAGCCTCTCAGGGCGTCTCCGGCCTCCATCAGCCCGGTGTTCTGGATCACGAGCAGCGGCTTTTGTCCACCCGTCCACAGGCCGGCCGCGATGGCTATCGATTCGCCTTCCCGGCAGGGGGTGATCAGGTCGATTTTCGCGTCGTCCTCGAGTGCCTGGTACAGCAGGCGGCTCTCGCTGTCGGGGATCATCAAGACGTGCGTGAAGCCGAGCGCGTGAAGTTTCCGGACGGTCCGCTTTGCGCTTGCGCCTTTTCCGCTCAAGGATTTTCCTCTTGATGGGAACGTCATGTTCTTTCATATTGAGCGGGGCATCTTGCGGATGGTGCGCAGCCCGAGTCAAGGCTGCCCGGCGAAATGCGCCGCCGCCCGAAGAGGCGCGTTGGCCGGGTCGGGCGTCGCGGCGATGCGGCCGCGCAACAAGGGAGAGGGAGCCTTCTTGAAACGACGCCCTGTAATCGCGCTGACCATGGGGGATCCGGCGGGGGTCGGTCCCGAGGTTTGCCTGAAGGCCGTCCGGGATGCGCGCGTTCAGGCAAGGTGCGTCCCCCCTCATCGTTGGCGACATGGCGGTTTTGGAGGATCACGCCCGGCGGATGCACATTCCGGCCCGGCTGGAGCCGGTCGCGGACGAGAGTGCGCCGCTGCCTGCTCAGGCGCAGGCGCGCACGCCCGTGGCGGACTTGAAAAACGTCGCTCCCCGAAGCCGGGCGTTCGGAAAAGCGGCGCCCGAGCTGGGAGAGGCGGCGGGCCAGTATATCGAGAGGGCCGTCTCGATGGTGCGCGCCGGCCGGGCGGACGCCATGACGACGGCGCCGATAAGCAAGGAATCCCTGCGCGCCGGGGGCTACGACTACCCGGGACATACCGAGATGCTCGCCGCCTTGTGCGGCGGCGGGCGGCCCGTGATGATGCTGGCCCACCGGAAAATGCGCATCGCGCACGTATCCACCCATTGCCCGCTCCGCGTGGCGCTGCGGCGCGTGAAGCGAAAGCGGATCGTCTACGTGGCGCGGGTGCTGGACGACGCCCTGCGTTCGCTCATCCGCAAAAAGCCTAGGATCGGCGTCGCCGGGCTGAACCCGCACGCCGGCGAATCCGGCCTGTTCGGGAGGGAGGAGCTCGAGGAAATCGCGCCCGCCGTCTCCGATTTGAGAGAGATGGGGGTGGACGCGCACGGCCCCGAGCCGCCGGACACCATATTCGGGAAGCTGCGGGGCGGCTGCTACGACGGGGGTGGTGGCGATGTACCACGATCAGGGACATATTCCGGGAAAACTCATGTGCTTTCGCTTCGACTCGCAGGGGCGGGGAGCCGTCCGGGGCGTGAACGTCACGCTGGGCTTGCCCATCATCCGCACCTCGGTGGAGCACGGGACGGGGTTTCCCATCGCCGGGCAAGGCGTCGCCGATCCCTCCAGCATGGTGGACGCACTCCTCCTCGCCGCCCGGATGGCGAAAAACGCCTAGGGGTGCGTTCATCTAGAATGGCAATATCTCCCACTGCCCCACGCCCGACAATACGCTCCAACATGGGCGGTGGCACAAATTCAGGCTATTTCACCTTGGGGCCGAGTGATATTTACATTCTTTGAAAGCATCGCTCTCTCGTTAATCCGTCCGATGATTCCGGAGCAAAGTTTTTTCTTGGAAGGGCGAGAGCGAAATGTTACTCCGAGTTCCTTGGCCAGAAGCCGGAGGTCGGGAATCGCCATCTTTTGAAGTCGATCCTCGACGGCGCCGCCTTGGCCTTCACCGAATAAAATCGACAACTCATCAAAGACCTTCAATGCCTCGTTCGCCGAGATCGTCAGAGTTTCAGGTTGGGCCTTTGCAAGTTTACCAGATTTCTTGCCTGCACTTTTTTCTTTTGATGGCTTCGGAACGTCGAAAGCTCTCCGGACATGTCGCTCGATTCGGCTCACTGTGGCACCAACGTCTTTGATGGTGCTTTTGACAGACTCTATCTCTTGAATCAGTTGTTCTAATTCTTCCCGTTGGTTTCGGAACGCGATTTTGCTCACTGGATATACTCCATGACTTCGCGCCAAAGAACCTTGAAGGGATTCACCAACTCGGGAGGGACGCCTCCCGATGTGATTGCTCTCTTGACACCGACCCGTTCCGGAATCCACGCCTCCAGGAATTTTGCCTCGATGTCCTGTGAATTGGCGGTCTGATTGCACACGCGCTCCACTTCCCGCATATAGAAACTGGTCTCTCGAGTGGGCCGCTCCTTGTAGGTCTTCGCCTTTCAGACGACACCAGACTATCTTTTCCGTCGACCGGAGTAAACATTCGCAATTTTTGCCCCGGATGCTCGAAATGCTTCCGTTGAAGGGCACCGGATGATAATGATGATCCCTGCGCAGCAAAAATTCAAAAATCACGCGCGGCAGACGGTGAGGAGGCACACCGCGTCGGCGCCCGCCTTTTTCAACTCCCGGGCGCACGCCGAGGCGGTCGAGCCGGTGGTGACGACGTCGTCGATCAAAAGACATGTGGCCGATTCGATTTGCTGGCGGGTGCGGCCGGAGCGGACCCGGAATACGCCGCGCAGGTTGCGCCGCCTCTCCCGCGCGGACAATCCCGTCTGGGAGCGGGTGGAGCGCACGCGCTCCAGGCAATGCGCGTGCGGTGCGCCCAGGAGCTTCGCCGTCCGGAGGGCGAGCAGCAGCGATTGGTCGAAGCCCCGGGTTTTCCAGCGCGCCGGGTCAATCGGCACGTGCGTCACGACGACGTTCTCCATCCGCTCGTCCACGCCGAACTCATCGGCCGCGAGTTTGGCGAGGTGGGGGCGCCAGCTCGCGCGCGAATCTTGGTGAAGCCCCTCGAACTTGAACATGTGCACCAGCTCTCGCAGGGAACCCCTCGAAAGCGCCGAGGGCGCGCGCCCTGTCGAAATGCGGGGGATCCTCCTGGCACCGCGCGCAGACGTGCGCGGGGGAATGGCGGAGGGCGATTTGGGAGGAGAAGGGCGCGCCGCACATGGGACACCAGGGGGGGCGCGAACCGCTCCAGGGCGTCCGCACAGGGCGCGCATATGGCGCGGGGGGTCGCCGATTCGCATGGGCACCAGGCAAAGGAGGCACTTCGGCGGGATGAGCAAATCCGCCGCCGCCCCCAGGAGCGCGCGGAGATAGTTCACGTTTTCGGGAGCGGTCGCGTTGCGGGCGTATGGATTTTGGCGGGCTCCTCCCGGGTGCGCGCTGCGGCGGGAAAACTACGCTCTTCTTCTCAGGCGCACCCTTTTGCTGCCCACGCTCCCGTCTCTCGCCTCGCCTTGGCGGCGATAGCGGATGAGCTCCGAGACGATGGCCACCCCCGATCTCCCCCGGCGTGTCGGCGCCGATGTCCAGGCCGATGGGCGCGTGGACGCGCCGGATGAGCTCGTCCCTCCCGTAGCCCTTGTCCTGGAGGTGGCGATACGTGAGCAACACCTTGCTCTTCGAGCCGATCATCCCGATGTAGCGCGCCTTCGTTTTCATCGCCCATTCCAGGACGACCTCATCGTTCGCGTGGCCTCGGGTGATGATGGCCATGTAGTCCGCCTCATCGACGGGAATTTTCTCGAAAACATCGGGGAATTCTCCCACGTAGAACGCCTCCGCCATCGGGAAGCGCTCCTCGTTCGCGAACGAGGGCCTGTCCTCCACGATCGCGACCCGGAAGCCGGCGATGTAAGCCGTCTGCGCGACGCAGAAGGATACGTGCCCGCCGCCGAAAATGTAGACGAGGGGCTGGCTGGAAATCGGTTCGACGAAAATCTCCGTGGCCTCCCCGGGCGCGGGCCTTTTTTGCCTCGCGCGCGCGGGGTCCCTGTTGAAATGCAAAAGGGTCGGGTTGCCCTGCCGGATGATTTGCGTGCTCTCCGCCCAGATCTCCGCCGAATAGTGCGGAATTTCTCCCACGGCGCTGCCGTCGCGCCGGAAAAGCATTTTTCGGGCCTCCGGGGTCGGAACCTCCAGAGCGCCCGGCTGCACGATGGTGGCGAGCGCCGCGCTGCCGCCCCGGTTGCGGATTTGGTTGATCTCGTCGAGCAGTTCCTGCTGAAACGCCCGAAACGGCTCCACCAGTATTTCCACCACGCCGCCGCATATGTGCCCGCTGTCTTCCGCCTCCTGCTGGGTGAGGTCGAAGGTGAGCTTCTCGGGTTCGCCCGTCTCCAGAACGCTCATCGCCGTCTCCCAGACCTCGGCCTCCAGGCAACCGCCCCCGACGGTGCCCTCCGTGCTGCCGTCTTCGCGCACAAGCATTTTCGCGTCGCCGCTCATGGGCGCCGAACCCTTGCGCGCCACGACGGTGGCGAGCGCGCCCGTTTGGCCGTCTTCTCTGAGGCGGGCCATCTCCCTGAATACGTCTTTGCTCATTCCTGGCTCCCATCGGGGTGCGTCATCCTGCGCGCGCGTCCCCCGCCATGCGAAACAATACGCTGCATTCGCCCTTGCGGCACGATGTGACGAGGACGCCATCCGCCGGGCCATGGGGCGGCCCGGCCCGCTTCCATATAGTATATGCGATTTTTCGGAATGTATCCACCCGGGTTTCCGCGTCCGCCTTGTTCAGGATGACCCACTTGCGGGCGTGCGGTCCCGCCTTCCGGAAAAGCCCCTCCGGATGGGCGCACAGCCTCCCGACGGACTCGGCCGTTATCTTCGCGCCCACGGGCAGGCGGCATATCCCGGAGAGCAGTCCGGGGCGAAAAACGTGCGCTTCGTCCAGGGGCGCGCCCAGGGCGTCCAGACCGACGAGGCCGAGTACGACGTCCGCGTTTTCGGGCAGGACGGGCTCATGCGCGCCGGGTGCCTTGATGGGCAGCCTCCGCGCGCCATCCGCCTCTATGAGCGCGAGGCCGCCCTCGAGCCGGAGGCCGGCGATTTCCGGCGGCGCGAAGCCGGCCAGCTTCATCCGGTGCTCCCCCGCCTGGCCGGGGACGGGCGTCCTCCCCTCGCGGCGGCGGGCGAGCCAGAAGATTCCGCGCGCGTTCACGCAACGGCGGAGATGCCTTGCGAAGGCGTCGACCTCCCCCAGTGCCAGCGGGATGCCCTCCTCCGGGTGCGGCGCGAAAATCCTGGTGGTCGTCGTGAGGATGGCGGGTTTCCCGGATGCTGCGTGAAACTCTCTGGCGAGCGCCGTCAACAGGCTTGTTTTTCCGCCCGCCCCGACCGCCGCGACGACGTGGCCCGGCTGGATGTCCGCCGCCTGGAGGAGGCCCCCGCCCGCTACCAAGAGCGGCTCTCCGCACCGCCGAGCAGCTCGCGTCTCAAGATGTTCACGAGCTCCGTGGAAAGCTGGGAGAGGTCCTGCACCACGATGTGGTTCGGGTAGATTTGCTCCACGAACGGGTCCACCACGCCGACGCCGATGACCCGGACGCCGAGTTTTTCCAGGCGGTTGACCGTGCTCACGAGGTGGGTCGCGTCTCCGTTGGGCTGGCCGTCCGACGTGATGATGATGATCTTCTCCTCCTCCGGCCGCTGCATGAGCCTGCGGTGGGCGAACAGCAGATGTTCCTCGTCCCAGTTGTTGAAGCGCGGATAAATGTTGACGAGCCGATGCCTGACCTGGGAGAAGCTGTCCTCGAAGCCCTTGTAGATGCGGTGCTGGAGCGGAGAGTGCCTGATGTGCCGGAACTTGAACGCGGGGATGTGTCCCAGGGCCGCCGCCATGGCCGCCTCGGAGCTCTCGGTGGAATAGCCGATCACCTCGAAGGGCACCTCCAGCCGGTCGAGAACTTCCGCGAAGAATATGGTCGCCTCCCGCGCGGCGACGTATTTCGACTCGCGGTTCATGCTGCCGCTCTCGTCCACGAGGAGCGTGAAGCAGACGTCGAGTTTCTCGGGTTCTTCTTTTCGGTGGAAGAGATGGAATTTTCCCAGGCGCTGCTTCCAGAGTTTGGGGAGGTTCAGCTTGCCGGAGCGATGGGAACCGCTGAAGCGGGTATAGGTTCTCTCCTGGATGATCTGCGTCAGCTTCCACGCCAGCACCTTGATGTGGCTGCCCGCGTTGTCGATGATCGCCGCGTATTCCTCGGCCTTGCCCTCGGGGGGCAGTATGATGGTACGCTCGTCGGGATGCTGCGCCGTCGGGTGGACCTCCTTCTTGTTCCCCTCGCGCTCAAACCACGGGGAGGCCCAATGCCCGAGGGCGGCGAGTTCCTCGGGCGTCAGCTCGACCGGCTCCCCCTCCTCCTCGTCGACCTCCTCGAGTGCCTCCGCGTGCAGCGCCTCGAGCGATTCGTCCTCCTCCCCCCGGATGCTTTCGTTCTCGATCTTCCGGAGAATTTCCTCCGGAATCTCCGAGAGCTGCTGTTCGTCCATCATCTCGCCCAGCTGGTCTTCGGTGAAATATCGCTGGATGGCGTCGTACATCTCGTTCGCGCAGTCGAAGGTGGTTTTGGGGTTTTTCGCGGCACAGGCGCGATCGATCAGCGGCGCGATTCCCTGGAGTATCTGGACGATGACGGGGTCGAACCAGGCTGCGGGCAAATCCTCGGGGTTTGACGAGGCGACGCCGGGCGTCTGGCCGATGCCGCCGAGGTAGATTCCCCATTGAATCTGGAGAAACAGGGGGAGCTCTCCGCGCGCGTGATTCCGCTCGGCGGCCTCGATGGCCGGACGAATGAAGGCCCGGAAGTTCTTTTTGGTGCCGGGCAGGGATTCCGCGAGACGATTTTCGCACCTGGCGTCCTCGAGCGTGTGCCAGAGGTGGAAAAGACCCGGCCTCTCGCGGTTTGCGAGCACGGCGCGCCCCGCCCAGCGAAACGTTCCCTGGAGCTTGTGGGCCACCTCGATGAGCGTCATGCCCTTCTGGTATCTCAGGACGCGCTCGTCGTCGAGGTCGCCGCCTAGGCGCGCCAGGGTTTTCTCCGGGTCCTCGATGCAGACGGCGGCCTCCTCGGGTTTCCCCTGGGAGCCGAACAGCAGGGCGAGATCGTAGTCGTGCGCCGTCACCTGGGCGAGCGCTTCGAGGCGGGCGCGTCGGCGTTCCATGCCGCATCCCCCGGCTAGAAGTGGTTGTCCACGATGTCCTCGAGCACCTTGGCGTCGAAAGAGTTGACTTTGCTGAATATGGTCGAGACGGCGGCCTCCATGGGGCTGAACTGCGCCGCCATGCGCGCCCAGTCTATCAGGCGGCGGGTGCTGAACGTGCAGAACACCTTTTCGTTTTTCATGGCTTCGCGCACGTCATGGCCGACGCGCACCATGCGCTTGACCAGCGCCTCGTCGCCGTTTCCGCTTTGTTGCATGATGACCTCGACTTCCGCCTCGAAGGGGAGGTAGTCCATCTTCACGGTGACCGGAAAGCGATCCAGAAGCGCCTCGTTCAAGGGCTTGGTGCCGCCGTACCTGCGATCCTCATGGGGGTTCATGCTGGCGAAGAGCCGAAAGTGCGGGTGGGGCCTGACGATGCGGCCGTCATACTCCGAGAGGACGATCATCCGGTCATCGTCGAGCAGGCTGTGCAGGCAGAAGGCGATTTCGGGCAGACATGCGTTGATCTCGTCGATGAGCAGCCAGTCGCCTGACTCCATCGCATCCACCAGGATGCCGTTCACCCAGTATGTGCCCTGTTCGTTGATCATCAGCTTGCCCACGAATTCATCGACCGTGGTCATGCCGTTCAGGTTGACGCGCCGGAAGCCGTTGTTGGTCATGTGGGCGAGATGGCGCACGGAGAGCGTCTTGCCGACGCCGGTTTCTCCCACGAGCAGAACGGGCAGGTTCTGGCTCACCGCCCATGAGATGCGCTCGAGCGCGTCGCCCGCGGCCAGGTAGAACTGCGCGGGGGGGACGAAGGAGTTTCCGGTGGATTCGTTGACGGGAATTTCGCTGCGTCCGATGCGGTAGGCGCCGTTCTCCACTGTCTCCGTGAGCGTTTCAGGATTCAATTCGCATACTCCATGGCCGAGTGAACGCCGAACAGGAACATCAGGATCGCCTCGAGCGCACCGCCGGCGATGGCGCGCGACTTGTCGGATATCGTCATGCAATGGGGAGGGGTCGGCCCTCGGGTCGACGTCGCCCACCTTGAAGCCGGAGCGCACCTCGACGCCGTCCCCGGAGGAGGCCGCGCAAGACGCCGTCGATGCGCGCGGTCACCTCCGCCCCGTCCACCCGGGCGATGGCCTGCCCCGCCCGCACCACATCGCCGATCCGGGCGATGGAGCGGAATACGCCGGGCCGGGGGGCGCGCAGCAGCCGCTCGGTGGTGTAGCCCCCGATGGCTCCCGGCACGCCCGTGTCGGGCTTCGCCGCCCCCTCGAGAATCACCCGGCCCAGGTCATGCCCGCGGGAGGTCTCGATGACGGCGTGGCAATCGACGCCGGCCGCGAAGCCGGGCCCCAGGCCGACGACGACCTCGGCGTCCGTCATCCGCGTGCCGAGGTTCCGCTTCGCCAGAATCGCGTCGACCAGGACGACGGGCCGAACGCGGGGGACGGACTCCGCGCGCGGGTCCACCACCACCGGAATGGCACCCGCCGCGAGCAGGGCGCGGGCGTTGGCGATTTTCTCCGCAAGCGCGCCGCCGTTCGCCCTCGCGGCAGTCACGCCCTCCACCTCCCATTCGTCGGAGTAGAGACACTCGGCGAAGGAGACGGTGCGCCGGACCATGGTGGGGTTTTCTATTTCGGTGATCATGACCGGAAAACCGGAGCGGCGCAGGCGGTGGGCCACGCCGGTGGCGAGGTCGCCGCCTCCCTTGACGATGACGAGCGCATCGGAAATCGACTTTCCCGTCTTCATGACGCCGCGTCTTCCACGAAGGCGATGGCGTCAATCTCTATCAGCCACTCCGGGTTCGCCAGGCCGCTCACGAACAGGAGCGTGCTCGCCGGATAGGGGGGGCGGAAATACGTCTGCCGCACCTCCACGCTTCCCGGAAAATGCGCCCGATCCGTCAGGTACACGGTGAGCCGGATGACGTCCTCCATCCCGGCGCCCGCCGCCTCGAGCGCCGCCCGGATGTTCTCGTACACCTGCCGGGCCTGCGCCTTGATGTCGCCTCCCCCGACGGTGCGGCCCTCCGCGTCGGTCGCCACCTGGCCCGCCAGCATGACGAGATACCCGTTCGACACTTTCCAGCCCGTGGAGTATGCGGCTACGGGCTTCACCTTCTCGGAGACGATTTGCTGTTTTCCCATGGATTCTCCTCCCCCCGTCTCAATCGGAAAGAAATCGCCATCTCTCCCAGCCTGCGCATGAAACCTAGCACGGGGGCGGAACCCCAGGCAACGCAAACGGGGGGATCGTTGTGCGTTGGACGCAGCGCGAGGGCGCGGGATTCATGACGGCGGGCGGGCGGGGGTTATTATGCGTCCGGCGCGTCAATCCTGCGGGTCACCGAGCGCGTCGGGCCGAAGGTGGGCAGATAAGAGGAGTGCTTGCCTGCGCCGCCCGCCACGATGAGGATCAGGTTCTCGGGCCCGTCGAGCAGCGGAATCTCGTAATCGTCATCCCCCTCGTTTCGGGGATATCTCCTCGCCCCCACGTCTGCATTCCCCACATGCCGCCGCGCCTGAGCTGGCGGACGGGCTTTCTCGCGAGGGCGAAAATTCTTTTTTTTCACATCCGCTTTCGAGAGGCCGTCTCCCGCTATCGTCGCCGCATGCTCCCGGCCCGAGCGCGAGAAGCGGCTCCCCCCGCAGGTAGAAATTGTTGCTCCCCATGACGGACATCGTATCGGCGGCGGTGGCGAGAATGCCCTCCGCGCCGTGGCTGACGTGGTCGTTGATGTTGTGCGGGCCTTCGCAGGCCACGAGCGTCACGGCACTCTCCCCGGGGTCGAGCCCGCGTTCGACGTGCAACGGCTCCCAGGGGGATTCCGCCTCGTTCTCTCCGCGATGCAGAATGCGTATTTCGCGGGCGAGCCCTGCGTGGCGCGAATCCAGCACGCCGGGGCTTGCGCCTCCGACGTTTCAGGAGGAGCAGCCGCACCGCGCGGCCGATGGTCGCGTTCGCCCGGTTTCCGGGGGCGAAGCATCCATATTCCCCGTTGAGGCCGATTTCCCCGGCGGCGGGGCCGTTCACGATGAGCAGGGGCGCTGCCGGATGGGTGGTCGCCTGAACGGCGTGGAGCGAGAACTCCGGGGCGAGCATCGCCCGGGCGGCGGCGGCCAGAACGGGCATATGCGCCGGCAGGCAGCCGGCCATCACGGGCGTTGACGGCGAGTGCCTCGACCGTGAGCACCCCCCTGGCGGGGCGGCATCCGCCCGATTTCCTCGTCTGGGGCGAGGGCCCGCGCCTGCCGCCATCCTGGCGACGCGCTCGGGCGTGGGCGGAACGACGGGCAGGGCCGTCCCCCCATCCTCTCGCCTCGAACAGGCGCGCCACGGCCTCGGGCGCGTCGCGAACCCGCACGCGCTCCCCCTGCGGCGGCGCAGCGGCGTCCTCCCCCCCCGTTCATGCCAAAAATCCCCTGCCCATGCGCATGGCTCCCTCCTGGTGCCGCCGTTCGCGCGTATCCGCCGAATCCACCCGCCGCGCCCGCTTGTGCGAATTATGCGAACAGCGCCTTGTGGCGCACCGTCTTGCGGGGCGGGGTGTAGCGGACATCCCGATATTCGCTTCGCAGCGATTCCGCGTCGCCCGTGAGTATCCGCCGCACCTCGTCCATCGCCCCGCCTCCGAGGGCGCGCGCCTGCGCGGGCGGAATGCCGCCCACGGGGTGTGCCACGACGACGATCGGAAGACCGGGCATTCCCAGCGCCACCCGCTCGTTCGCCCCGAGGGCGGAGAATTCGCTGGAGCAAAACGTGGCTGTCGGAATCCCCGCCTTCTCCATCTCCACCGAGTCATGGATACTCCATGACGTGCAGCTCCCTCAGTCGCCCACCGCGCAGACGGCTACGTCCACCTGGTCGATGAACTCCCGGAGGCGTCCCTCCGGCAGGGTCGGGTTCGGCTTCCCCCAGCGGACGAACCGGAGCGTTTCGTCCGCCTGGGCGAACAGCTCCTCGATGCGCTCCAGCAGAACGTCGGCGTTCGGCTTGTTGTTGTGGAACAGGCCGATTCGCAGTCCGCCAAGGTCTCCGGGCCGCTCCGCCAGAGGGTGGTCCCCCGCGCGAACGAACGAGGTGGGCTGCAGGATTTCAATCATCCGGCTCATGTGGGGCCTCCGATGCGGGAAATGGAATTGTCCGGCCTGTCATGCAATCTCCCCGATGCAACCTTCCCGACTTGCAGGGGGGGAATCTCCGACGCCTGCCATGAAACCTCTGACGCCCGAAATGAAATCATCCATCCAGCAGGTTCCGGGCGATGACCATGCGCTGAATCTGGTTGGTTCCCTCGATGATTTGCAGCTGCTTGGCGTCTCTCATGAATCGCTCCAGCGGATGATCTTGCGTGCAGCCCGCACCGCCGAGTGCCTGCGCCCCGTCCACGGCGGCCTTCATGGCGACGTCGGAGGCGTAGCATTTCGCGGCGCATATGAAGCGCACGTGCTCTTTGTGGTAGCAGCCATTATCCACCATCGCGGCGGCGCGGTAAACGAGCATGCGGGCCGCCTCCGTCTCCATGAACATGTCGGCGAGCATGAACTGGACGGCCTGGTGCTGGGCGATGGGCTTTCCGAAGGCCTCCCGCTCTTTCGCGTATCGGGACGCATGGTCGAGACACCCCTGCGCCAGTCCCACGCCCCTGGCGCCGATGGCGGGCCGCGCCTGGTTGAACCCGAGCATGGCGACCCGGAACCCTTCCGCCCGCTCCCCGATCATGTTTTCGGCGGGGACGCGCGCTCTCTCCAGAAACAGCTCGCACGTGGGGATGCCCCGCATCCCCATCTTCCGTTCATGCCGTCCCACCCGAAACTCCCCCGCCGGAACGATGAAGAGGGATATGCCCCTGGCCCCCCTCCCGGGCTCCGTCTTCGTCGCCACGACGATGAAGTCGGCCACGCTCGCGCCGGTGCAGTAGCATTTCTGGCCGTTCAGCACCCACGAGTTCCCGTCCCGCACCGCCGTCGTCGATATGTTCGCGGCGTCGGAGCCCGCGCCCGGCTCCGTGAGCGAGAAGGCGGGCCGCATCTCCCCTCGGGCGACGCCGCCGAGATAGGCGCGTTTTTGCGCCTCGGTTCCGCCGACGGCGACGGGGCGCGTGGCGAGCAGGTGGACGGAGAAGAACAGGGGAGAGTTCGAGCAGAAGCGCGCCATCTCCTCGATGGCGACGCACGTCTCCAGAACCCCGAGGCCCGCGCCGCCGTAGGCTTCGGGGATGTAGAGGCCGAGCAGGCCGCGGGATTTCAGGAGCTGGAACACGTCCTCCGGGTATGCGCTGCGCGCGTCGATTTCCGCTGCGCGGGGAGCGACGTGGCGTCGGCTCAGATCATATATCGCGGCCCCGAGCCTCCGCTGGTCTCGCGTGAGCGCAAACGCGCGCCGGGAGCCGGCTTCTCTCCCCATCATCCCGCACCGCTCCTAGAGGTCGAGCAGGTTTCGGGCGATGATGATCCGCTGGATCTGGCTCGTCCCCTCGACGATCTGGATTTGCTTGGCGTCGCGCATGAACCGCTCGAGCGGGTGGTCCTTCATGTAGCCCGCCCCGCCCAGGACCTGGATGCTGTCTATGGCGCATTTCATCGCCATGTCGGCCGCGTAGGTCTTGGCCGTCGAGAAATATCGGGCGTTCTCCTTGCCGATTTGTCCCGCGTCCACCAGGGAGGCCGCGCGGTAGACCAGCAGCCTCGACGCCTCGATGTCCATGAACATGTCGGCGAGCATGAACTGGACGGCCTGGTGCTGGGCGATGGGCTTGCCGAAGGCCTCGCGCTCCTTGGCGTAGCCCGCCGCGTAGTCCAGACACCCTTGGGCCAGCCCGACCGCGCGCGACCCGATGGCGGGCCGCATCTGGTTGAAGCCGAGCATCGCGGAGCGGAAGCCCCGGTTCAACTCGCCGATTTGGTTCTCCAGCGGGACGGCCACGTTGTCGAAGTGGAGCATGCAGGTGGCGATGCCGCGCATCCCCATCTTGCGCTCGTGCTTGGCGATGCGGAAGCCCGGCGCGTCGGTGGGAACGATGTAGTAGGTGATTCCGCGCGTGCCCGCATGGGGGTCGGTTTTGGCGGCGACGGTGATGAAATCCGCCTTGTCGGGCCCCGTGCAGAAGCACTTGGTGCCGTTGATGACCCACTCGTCGCCCTCTCGGACGGCGCGCGTGCGGATGTTGCCGGCGTCGGAGCCCGCGTGGGGCTCCGTGAGGGCGTAGGCGCCCCGCAGGTTCCCGCTCGCCAGTCCCGACATGTAATGCTCTTTCTGCTCCTGCGTGCCGCTCAGGTCGATGATGCGGCTGGAGAGCATGTTGAGGACGATGAAAAGAGGGGAGTTGGAGCAGACGCGCGCGATCTCCTCAATCGCGATGCAGCCGCCCATGAAGCCCATGCCGCCGCCGCCGTATTCTTCCGGAAAGAAAATGCCGAGCAACCCGTGGTCTTTTTGCAGCTGATAGATGTCTTCGGGGTATTCCTCCCTCTCGTCGATCTCGGCGGCGCGCGGGGCGACGTGGCGCTCGGAGAGCTCCCGTACGGTCTGGCGGAGCATCTTTTGCGTATCGTCCAGGTCGAAGGGAAGCGCGGATTGCGTTTGCAGGCTCATCGCATGGCTCCAGCAGTGGGGGGCGGGGACGGCGTTCTCGGTTTCTCCACGCCATGATCCGCCCGGGGGCGGTTGCATGTCAACGCTCCTGGGGGGAACAATGCGTCCCGCCCGTTCCGGAAGGCCTGCGCCCGCCCGCTTTTTTGCCTGTCGCGCGCGCTTCGCTGTGAGGGGGAGTTCCAGGGGATGGACCTTGTCATTCGCGGCGGATACGTCATCGACCCCTCCGAGGGACTCGAGGGGACCATGGACGTCGAGATCGCCCGCGGGCGCGTGCGGGGGGTGGCTCCCCACATCGAGCCGGGGGGCAGGCGCACCCTGGACGCGAGGGGGAAGATCGTCACCCCGGGGCTGGTGGACCTCCACTGCCACTTCTATGAGGGCATCACGCATTACGGCGTGAACCTCGAGGCGGCGATGCTCTCGCGCGGCGTGACCGCGGCGGTGGACACGGGCAGTGCCGGGGCGCGGACGTATCCGAGCTTTCAGAAATGGTTCCTGGAGGAGGCCCGGCCTCTGGTGCGCGCGTATCTGAACATCTCCGAGGGCGGGCTGCTGATCGACGGTCTCGGAGAGAACGTCGACATGCGCGCCTTGCGGGTGGACAGGGCGGTGGAGTGCTATCAGGCGCATCGAAAGTATCTCATCGGCATGAAGGTGCGCCTGAGCGACAACGTGGTGGAGCGCAGCGGCGCGCGGCCCCCTCGACGCGGCGCTGGAGGCGGCGGAGTTTCTGAAGGTTCCCCTCATGGTCCCACGTGGGGGACACGCCGACCTCCCTGCCCGGCATTCTCAAACGGCTTCGGCCGGGGGACGTGCTCACCCACGCCTTCCACGGCCGGCGGGAGAACATCCTGGACAAAAGAGGCAGGGTGCGCCGCTCCGTGTGGGAGGCGCGCGATTCCGGCGTGCTGCTCGACGTCGCCCACGGACGCTCGAGCTTCAGCTTCGAGGTGCTGGAGAAGGCCATGGCACAGGGTCTGATGCCGGGCAACCTGAGCACGGACCTCCATGCGCACTGCATCCACGGGCCGGTGTATGATTTCCCGAACCTGATGAGCAAGTTTCTGGCGATAGGCTTTCCGCTCTCGGAGGTGGTGCGGCTCAGCACGCAGACGGCGGCGGAGTGGATTGGCCTGAAGGACGAGGCGGGGACGCTGCGGCGGGGGGCGCGGGGCGACGTCGCCGTGTTCCGGGTGCGGGAGGGCAGGTTCGTGTTTGAGGACTCCCTCGGAGCGCGGCGCGTGGGGAACCGGATGCTGGAGGCGACGCACGTGGTGCTGGGAGGCAGGCTCCTGAGGCCATCGGGAGCGGGGCGGCGGAGGCTTTCCGAGGTGATGGAATAATTCGGGAATCTCCGCACCCGGAGGGGGTTGACGCAGCCGCACTCGCGGGATTATATCGGAGGTCGCCTTTTCGCCGATCCTGCAGGGCGGATGATGGGTCGCTGGGAGTGGATGAGAGGATAAGGCTTTGCGGGGCTTGGTTGACGGTGTGGTCAATGGGTTGGGGGGTTGGTGAATGAAGGAAGCGATGGGGGCGGACGCGATGTGGACGCGGCTGATGCCTGGCGGGGGGAGCTTCCGCTTCGGCTTTACCACCGTCCGTCCGCCCGCCGTCTTGTAATCGAACGGACGGCGGGCGGGCGGACAGCCTGGCCGCCGCGGACGATAGACGGAACCAGCATCCGCCGGGGGGCGACCTCGCGGCGATTTTTTTTTTGGAAACCACGCTGAAAACACCGGGGGAATCCCGGGAAGAAGGAGAGAAGTTTTGATTATCGTGATGAAGCGCAACGCGACCGAGGGGGAAGTGGAAAACGCCGTCCGGAGCATCAACGAGCTGGGCTACGCGGAGCACGTCATGAAGGGCGTGGAGCGCACGGTGATTGGCGCCATCGGGGATGAGCGCGGCAAGTACATGCTCGAGGCGCTCGCCTCGCTCAACGGCGTGGAAAACGTGATGCCCATTCTCAAGCCGTTCAAGCTGGCCAGTGCGGAGGGGCGGCCCGAGCGCAGCCAGGTGCCGATGGGCCGGGGCGTGGAGATTGGCGGCAAGAAAATCGTCATCATCGGCGGGCCGTGCTCCGTGGAGAACAAGGAGCAGATCATGCAGTCCGCCGAGATCGTGAAGGCGGGCGGCGGCCACGTCCTCCGGGGCGGGGCCTATAAGCCGCGCACGTCGCCATACAGCTTCCAGGGCATGGAGGAGGAGGGGCTCAAGCTCCTCGCCGAGGCGCGCGAGAGGACGGGTCTCCCCATCCAGACGGAGGTGATGGACTCCGAGGACATCGCGGTGTGCCGCGCCTATGCGGACGTGCTGCAAATCGGCGCGCGCAACGTGCAGAACTTCTCTTTGCTGAAAAAGGTGGGCAAGACCGACAAGACCGTTTTCCTGAAGCGCGGCATGTCCACGACGATAGAGGAGTTCCTGATGTCGGCCGAATACATCCTGAGCCAGGGGAACCCGAACATCGTGCTGTGCGAGAGGGGGATACGGACGTTCGAGACGGCCACGCGCAACACGCTGGACATCAGCGCCGTGCCCGTGCTGAAGGAGCAGACGCATTTGCCGGTCGTGGTGGACCCGAGCCACGCGGCGGGCGCCTGGCGGTTCGTCGCGCCCCTGGCGAAGGCGGCCGTGGCGGTCGGGGCCGACGGCCTGATGCTCGAGATGCACCCCGAGCCCGAGAAGGCGATGAGCGATGGGCCGCAATCGCTGAAGCCTGAGAAGTTCGCCTCCCTGGTGCAGGAGCTGCGGGTGTTCGCAGAGGCCGTCGGCCGCACGATCTAGGCATGTCCGTCCTGTTCGTCTTCGTGGACGGCCTCGGCGTCGCCCCGCCGGGGCCGGACAATCCGCTCTCCGGTTTGAGGGAGCCTCCGCTGGGACTGCTGTGCGGACGCTGCGCGGAGGGTTTCCGGCTTGTCGAGGCCGACGCCTGCCTTGGGGTCGCGGGCGTCCCCCAGAGCGCGACCGGCGGGACGGCGCTGTTCACGGGGGTGAACGCGCCCAGGGCGGCGGGGGGACACCGCCAGGGCTTGCCGAATACGGCGCTGCGCCGCATCATCTGCCGGAACGGCCTCCTCAGGCGCGCCCGCGAGCGGGGGGCCAGCGTCGGGTTCGCCAACGCGTATACGCCTCCTTTTTTCGCCCGCCGCAGGAGCCGCAGGCGTTCCGTGACCACGGTGATGGCCGAGAGCGCGGGAATCGCCCTGAATCGCCTCGGCGACCTCGTCGCGGGCAGGGCCGTCTATCGGGACTACACGAACCGCGCCGCGTCCGCGCAGGGCCACGGAGTGGGGATACTCGATGCCGAGGAGGCGGGCGGCCGTCTCGGGAAACTGGCGAGAACAACGGATTTGTTGGTGTATGAGTTTTTTCATACCGATCACGTCGGGCACCGCGGGAGTGCGGAGGACGCCCGGGAGGTGCTGGCGGATTTGAACCGGTTTTTGCGGGCCGCGTTGCGGCATATGGACGCAGAGGAGGATACGTTCATCCTGAGCAGCGATCACGGCAACGTGGAGGACGTCGGAACGTCCTCCCACACGAAGAACCCCGTCCCGATATTGCTATACGGCAAACACGCGGAAGACCGCCTCCCCGACGCCGCGAATCCGAGCATCTGTCATGTGACGCCCCTGATTCTCTCCATGATGTAGCCAGAACCGCCTCGCGGCCAGGTGCTGCGCGTGATTTCTGACGGCAAAAGGGGAGGGCGTCGCCTTTTAGAGGTTGACGCCCGCATGGTTCATTCTATATACTCGCTCTCCACGATCGCCCGGGAGTATCTTGCTGAATTTTGCCGAGATAGGGTGGATGGCGGAAAACACCGACCCGAAAATCATAGCGCGGATAGCGGAAGAGGGTCTGGGGCCTTACCTTCGGAGCGCGCGCGAGGCCAGCGGCGTATCGCTTCGCTCCATATCCGATCACACGCGAATCAGAACATACTATCTCGAGCATATCGAAAAAGGCGCCTTTGATCGCTTGCCGGCCGGCCCGGTGGGTCTGGGATTTGTCAGGGCTTTTGCGGATGCGGTCGGCGTGGACCTCAATGTCGCAACCACGCTCTATGAGCGGGAAACCACGGGCAAGTTCCCGTTGGATGCGCATGAGTCGATGTCCCGGCAAGGGGCGCCCTTCAACGCCACTTCCCAGGAAAATCGCATCAAATCCGCCGTATCCGTCGTCGCCGTATCCCTCTTTCTCCTCGCCAGCGGCGGGCTTCTCTGGTTTATGAAGGGGAAAACGAGCGAGTTCGTTCCGGTGGGCTCCATCGTCGCCAGAATCCAGAAGGCGGTCATCGGCACGGAAAGCGCGCCTCCTCCGTTTGAAGAAAGCTTGAACGGCAAGGAGGAGGGCGGCAACGCAGGCCATGAAGTCGCACCGGAAGTGGATGGCGTGGAGAATGTGGACGTGGAGAACGCGGTCGGGGAGGAGGGGGAGGAGAAGGCGGCGGACCCATCCCGCTCTCCCGCCTCGACCGTGCGTTTGAGCAAACCCCCGGATGATGCGGCAGCGCGCCTTGCGCCCGAAGGCGTTTCCCCGACCGAGGAGCACCGCCCCGCGCTCCCTCAGGCGAGCCCCGTGGCGGCGGAGAATCCGTCGGACCGGGAGGTTCGATCTGCGGAGGAGAGTCGCCCCGTTTCGGAGGCGGAAAATGCGCCGCAGGAAGAGCCGCAAGAACAGCGGCCTCTCGCCTCGGCCTCGGCGCCTCCCCTGACGCTGAAGATTTTTGCGAAAGAAGACACGTGGTTGCGCGTGAAGATGGACAAGGACACCCAGGAGGATATTCTGCTGCAGGCCGGGAACGAGAAGAATTGGCGCGCGTCGGAGAGCTTCGCACTCACCGTCGGAAACGTGGCGGGAACGCAGGTATCCCTGAACGGCACCGACATTCCACTGCCCTCCAGCCCCTCCAATGTGCTGAGGGATTTCGTCATCACCAAAAAGTCTCTGAATTAAAGGCCCGCGCCGAGGATTCTGATGCGATGCGAGCCGAGACGCCCCGCCCCGTTTTTCTTCCGCACTGCCGGACCTTTCCAATCGCCATCATCAAAATCGAGCCCTGAACCCTCGCGCGATGGATAGAGCTCTCTTGCCGTCTCCGACGCCCGAGGGGAGGACGCGCGTGCGTCTGCGGGGTGCGAGCGAGGCCGTCATCGCCTGGTGGATCGTCCGCATAGCGCGCGAGAACCCCAGGCCCGTTGTTTTTGTGGAGGAGGATCCGCGTCGTCTCCAGACGATCGAGGCGAACGCGAGGCTGTTCGTCGGCACTCCGGGTGCGCGGGGCTTTCTGCCGGTGCTGGGCTTTCCTGCGTGGGATGCGTATCCCTTCTCGAGGTTGTCCCCCTCCAGCGAAGTCGTCGGCAAGAGGATGTCCGCGCTGCGGTTTTTGCGCCGGGGGGAGCGGGGCGTCGTCTTGGCGGCGGCGGCGGCGATGGGGATGCGGGTGCCTCCGCCCGAGCGGATCGATGACGCGGTGATTCCCTTGCGCGAGGGGGCGGCGATGGAGCGGGACGCGCTCGTGGGTGCGCTCGAATCATTGCTGTATCAGAGAAGGTCGTTGGTGGAGTCCCCCGGAGAATATGCGGTCAGGGGCGGCATCCTGGATTTCTTCTCCCCCCAGAGCGCGTATCCGATCCGCCTGGAGTTTCGGGGGGACGAGCTCGATTCCCTGCGGGATTTTCATCCACAGACGCAACGCAATCTGGCGGTGCGACAGAGCGTCGAGGTTTTCCCGTCGAAGGAGATGATCTTCTCGGCGGAGGAGCTGGAAAATGGCCGCCGCGCTCTTTGGGAGGCCGCCGGACCCGAGACGCGGCCGAGAGTCGAGCGTCTCGTCGAGCATTTGGACGCGGAGAGATATTTCTCCGGCATCGAGGGGCTGGCGCCGATGTTCTTGCCGGAGATGAAAACGTTGTTCGACGTCGTCCCCGGCGATGCGCTGTGGATTCTGAATGAGGTGGAAAATCTGGACGAGGCGATGGCGCGGTTGTGGAATGAGGTGAACGAGGAGTCGCGTCTGGCACCCGAGCGGGGTCTCATCTCCTTCGCACCGGAGCGGTTATGGCTCGCTCCGGACGAGATTCGGGAAGAGTTATCCATCTGGCCGCGCCTCGAGTTCCATTCCCTGGCGCTCGACGCCGCAGGCCCCGAGGAGGAGCCGGGGGAAGGCGAGTCCCTTCGCGCGGAGGGCGTCCATCCCTTCCGCGGACGGCTGGAGGCGTTCGTCCTCCAGCTGCGCTCCTGGCGTGCAGAAGACGAGAGCGTCGTCATCGTGGCGGAGGAGAAGACCCTCGCCCTGCGGGTACAGTCCCTGCTGCGCGAACATGAGCTGGGCGTGGAGATTTTGCCGCGCGGCGTTTCCCTGGTGGATGAGCGTCCCGACGTTGTTTTGGTCGAGGGCCGGCTCGGCGCGAGCTTTCGGTTGCCCCGGGAGAGAAGGATTTTCTTTCGCGCGGAGGACTTGCTGGTCGGCGCTTCGGGGAGGGCCTCCCCCCGAGTCGCGCGATCGAAGCCTGGCGAGGGCCTCAAGGACTTGCGCGAGAAGGATTTGGTGGTGCACGAGGAGCATGGCGTCGGCCGCTACATGGGGGCGCGCGTCATCGAGCATCAGGATGGGGAAAGCGAGTTTTTGACTTTGCAGTACGCGGGCAGCGACAGGCTGTATGTTCCGATGGATGCCGTCGATCGCGTCCACAAGTATCGCGGCGCGGGCACCCCGCCGCCTCTGGACAGGCTGGGGGGAGGCCGTTGGAGCAGGACGAAGAGAAATGTCAAGAAATCGCTTCGGGGAATCGCGCGCGACCTGGTGCGCCTCTACTCTGATCGAAGCGTCGCCCCCGGCCATGCGTTCTCGGGCGACGGAGCGTTTGATCAGGAAATATCCGCCGGCTTCGAGTTCGAGGAAACGCCCGATCAGGATCAGGCCATTCGCGCCGTCCTGGAGGATATGGAGCGCTCCCGGCCGATGGATCGCCTCGTTTGCGGGGACGTGGGATACGGCAAGACGGAGGTGGCTCTCCGGGCCGCCGCCCGGGCCGTTTCCGCCGGCAAGCAGGTGGCCGTCATCGTGCCGACGACGCTGCTGGCGCACCAGCACTGGGAAACCTTTCGCAAGCGCTTTGAGCCGCTGCCCGTTCGCGTCGAGATGCTGTCGCGCTTCCGAAGCAAAAAGGAGCAGAGCGCGGTGGTGGAGGAGCTCTCTGGGGGGGGCTTGGACATCGTCGTCGGCACCCACCGGCTGCTGCAAAAAGACGTGTCGTTCCAGGATTTGGGGCTTTTGATCATCGACGAGGAGCATCGTTTCGGCGTGGCCCACAAGGAGAAGATCAAAAAGATTCGCGTCAACGTGGACGTTCTCACGCTGACCGCCACGCCCATCCCCAGAACCTTGCAGATGGCACTCTCCGGCACGCGCGATTTGAGCGTCATCGAAACGCCCCCCCTCCACAGGCTGGCCCCGCGCACCTACATATCCCGATTTAGCGAAAAGCTGATCAAGGAGGCCATCACGAAGGAAATCGACCGGGGGGGACAGGTGTTTTTCGTGCACAACCGGGTGAGCAGCCTTCCCTCCATGCGCCGGCTGCTCGCGCGCCTGGTGCCGGACGCGCGGATTCTGGTGGGCCACGGCCAGATGAAGGAGAGGGCACTGGAAGAGGTGATGGAGCAGTTCGTGACCCGCCGGGCCGACATCCTGCTCTGCACGACGATCATCGAAAGCGGCCTCGACATTCCCTCGGTGAACACTATCATGATCCACCGGGCGGATATGTTCGGCATGGCGCAGCTCTACCAGCTGCGCGGCCGGGTGGGGCGCGACAGGTTCCAGGCACACGCCTACCTGCTGGTCTCGGGGCTCCGGCTCCTTGACGGATCAGGCGAAGAAGCGGCTGATGGCCCCTCGAGGAGCTGAGCGAGCTGGGGGGGCGGCTTCAAGCTGGCCATGCGCGACCTGGAGATTCGCGGGGCCGGGCATCTGCTGGGGCGCCGGCAATCGGGGCAAATCGCGTCCGTGGGGTTCGACATGTATTGCCGGCTGCTGGAGGAAGTCGTCCAGGAGACGAAAGGCGAGACCGCCGAGCGGCGCGAGCCCGAGATAATCGCGCCGGTGACGGGCACGCTAACCTCCCTCCTGGATTCCCGCCCAGGCGGATCGCCTGGAGGTATATCGCAGAATCGCGTCGGCGCGGCTGCCCGCCGAGATCAGGGAACTGGCGGTCGAGCTGCGAGACAAGTTCGGAGAGATGCCGCCGCGCGCCGCCCACCTTCTCCAGCTGGGGGAGATCCGGTTGCGCGCGCGCCTTTGCGGCATCAAGTCTCTCCACGTTCGAGGGAAAGAGGCGCATCTGGAGGCCTTCCCCGGAGACTACGAACTGACGGCCGCCTTTCTGGACATGCCGGGCATGGTTTTCACCGACACCCATGCTTTTCGCGCGAAAATCAGCGGGCGTTGGCCGGAGGATTTTGACTTTCTCGTTCAAGTTCTGGATGCTCTGGAGATGTGCAAGGTGTCCGAGGATGAGCTGGCGGCGGAGGGAAGCGTGAGGCGCGCGCCATTGAACGCTTGGCCGCTCGGGAAGCTTTTTTGAGGGAAAATGCGAAAATTCACCATGATCACCATGATTGGAGAAATCGGGAAGATGCTTCGCCACGGCTAAGCGTTTTTTGCGCGTTGGGGATGCTCCTCTGGGCGCTGGCGGGAGCGCCCGCAACAGGCGATGTCGGCCGCCGTGACCATCGACAGGATCATCGCCAAGGTGAACGACGAGATCATCACGCTTTCCGATCTGCAGGATTTGGCGAAGCCGGGCGTTGACAATCTGAGGAAGAACCACGAGGGCGCCGAGCTGAATCGGCGCATGCGCGAACTGGAGCTGGAGCTGCTGGACATCCTGATCGAGAACAAGCTCATATTGCAGCGCGCCGCCGCTCTCCAGGTGAAGGTCGATGAGAAAGAGGTGGAAAACGCCATCGCGGTCGTGCTGCGAGAGAACAAAATTACCACGGCCGGGTTGCGCAATTTTTTGTCCACGCAGGGCGTGACGCTCGAGAAGTATCGCGAGGACATCCGCAAGAGGCTGCTGACCCGAAGGGTGGCGGGCATGGAAGTCGGCGTGCGCGTTACGGTGGGGGAGCAGGAAATCGCGGATTATCACAGCGCCCACGCCGACGACTACCGGGAGGACGAGGAGAGGACGGTCCGGCAAATTTTCTTCCCCCTCGCCAAGGGCGCCGCCCCTGTGGAGATAGAGGCCCAGCGCAAAAAGGCGGCGCTTGCGCACGCGCGGGCCATGCAGCCTGGCGCGGATTTTGCGCAGGTGGCGCGGGAGCGTTCCGAGGGGGCCCCACCAGAAGCCGGGGCGGATCGCTGGGCACGCTGAAGAAGGGCGAGGTTTTCCCGGAGCTGGAGCAACTCATTTTCTCTACGAAACAGGGCGAGACAAGCCAGCCGGTGAGAACGAGGGTGGGTTTTCATGTCATCCACGTCGAGAAGGTGGAGCCGGGGAAGCTGATTCCCCTCGACCGCGTGGCGGGCAAGATTCGCAACAAGCTGTATTCCGCCAAGTTCGCCAAGAGGCGCCGGGAGTGGATAGCGGAGCTCAAGCGAACCGCCTTTCTGGAGATTCACTATGATCCCAAGGCTTCGGGCGGCGGGCTGGCCTCCATTTTCAAGGACGTCCGCGAGCAGGTGACCTTTCACCTCGTGCGAATCCGGCTCCGCGAGTCTAGGGGACTGCTCGGGCGGGACAGAATCTTCTGGACGTACGGGGCGCATCAGAGAAGCCCGCGCTGGAAATCCGACAGACTGAGGGTGGACGATAAGCACACCTTGGGCAAGGATGAGATCGGCGCGCTGGCCCCGACGCAGCGGTCGTTCGTCAATCCGGACCCCCTCGGCGAGCATCTACCTGTTCAGCCATCGGTACCTGTTCCCTGATTCCTATATCGGGAAGGTGGGTTTTGCGGACATGATGAAGGCGGCGCATGCGCTCCAGGCGAGCGCCGGGGCGGAGAAGGCGAGAATCGCATTGGAGACCGACACCAAAGCCGCGCAGCTCGAGTTCGAGGTAGAGGTGCAGAATACGCGCAGCATCGTGGCGGACCCGAAGGAGATCACCCAATGACGGGCGGCGGGAAGATGCGTCTGGATCAGTTCCTGCGCTACAGCCGCCTGGTGAAGCGCCGGCCTCTCGCCAAGCGCCTGGCGGATGGAGGGGCCGTCCATATCGAGGGGAAAGCGGCGAAGGCCTCCTGCCGGGTAGAGGTGGGGGGACGTGCTGAGCCTGCGGCTTGCGAACAGGACCTTGCCGAATTCGCGTGCTGGGCGAGGCGGAGCGCCATCCGCCGAAAAAAAGACGCCCCGGAGATGTTCGAGGTGCTCGAGGAGTCCGTTCGCCTCGCCGATGAGGTCGGGGAAAGCTGCAGGGGCGCCGATGGATTTCCTGAAGCGCGCCTGAATCCCCACTTGCCCCGGACGGGGAAAGATTGGCTAGGGTTCGCGGGGGAATGGGACGGTGCGGTTCGGTTGTGGCCGTGCCCGCATCAGAGTGCGAATGTCATCGCAGGGAAGAGTCCCCCTTTAAAGCCGTCCCGCGAGGCGGCAAAGGAGGAAGCGCGGATGCCTGGATTTCCCCTCCCCGTCGCTCGGACTTCATGCCCTTGGGGGCATGAAGTTTTTTTTTTGTCCCCCGCCTCCACGCGCCGCCGCCCGCCCGCCAGGCGCCATCCTGCGATGAAGCAACTCGACGCTGAGCAGTTGAGACGCACCTTGAGGCGCCTGTCGCACGAGATTGTCGAGCGGACGGCGGACATCTCGGCCCTGGTGCTCATCGGCATCCGGACGCGGGGGTACCCCCCTCGCGGAGAGGCTGGCCGGGGAGATTCACTCCCTGGTGGGCGTCCGCCCGCTTTTGGGCGCACTGGACGTCACGCTGTATCGGGACGACCTGAACCAGGGCGGCGGCGTGCGGACCAAGCTCCAGAGAACGGACCCTTCCGTTCTCGTGCGCGGACAAGGACGTCATTCTCGTGGACGATGTGCTCTACACCGGCCGGACGGTGCGCGCCCGCCCTGGCCGCCCTCGTCGGCTTCGGGCGGCCCCGCCGGGTGCGGCTCGCCATTTTGGTGGACAGGGGAGGGCGGGAGTTGCCCGTTCGCGCCGATTTCGTGGGGAAAAACATCGAGGCGCTCCGGAATGAGGGCGTGCGGGTGCGTCTGGAGGAAACCGATGGGCAGGACGCGGTTTTCAAACATTCCCGGGAATCGGGGCGTTGACGAGGGGAAAGGATATGAACGCGGAGACCTACCGGAGAAAGAATTTGCTCTCGATCCGGGAACTCACTGCCGGGGAAATATCGTTTCTTCTGGACCAGACGGATTCGTTTCGCGAGATTAACGAGCGCGACGTCAAGAAGGTTCCCACCCTCCGGGGCAAAACCATCGTCAACCTGTTCTTTGAGGACAGCACGAGAACGCGCGCCTCGTTCGAGATAGCGGGCAAGCGGCCTCTCCGCCGACGTGATCAACCTCTCGATTTCCACGAGCTCGGCGAGCAAGGGCGAAAACCCTGCGGGATACGGCCAGAAACATTGAGGCGATGGCCACCGACGTCCTCGTCGTTCGGCATTGGGCGTCCGGTGCGCCCTCCTATCTGGGCCGGGAGCTCGGGTGCGCCGTCGTGAACGCGGGCGACGGCTGCCATGAGCATCCCACGCAGGCGCTACTCGACCTCTACACCATTCGCGAGCACAAGCGGAAGTTTCGGGACCTGCGCGTTTCCATCGTGGGCGACATCGCGCATAGCCGCGTGGCGCGCTCCAACGTGGCCGGGCTTTTGAAGCTCGGCGCGCAGGTCACCTTTTGCGGCCCCTCCACCATGCTGCCCGCCGAGGCGGAGTGCCTGGGCGCCCGCGTGACGACGAGGCTGGATGAGGCGATTGACGGAGCGGACGTTCTCATCGCCCTCAGAATTCAGCTCGAAAGAGGCGCCCGGAGCGCTTTCCCCAGCGCGCGGGAGTACGCCAGCACCTATGGAATCACGAAGAAAAGGTTGCGGGGGGGCGAGGCGGGATTTGCTCATCATGCACCCGGGGCCGATCAACCGCGGCGTGGAGATGTCCCCGGACGTGGCCGACGGCCCGTTCTCCGTCATCCTCGAGCAGGTCGAATACGGGGTCGCCTGCCGGATGGCGATTCTCTATCTCCTCTCGGGCAGGAGGGAGGAGGAGCGCAAGGACGCGGCCCCGGGAGGAGCGGCACCCGCGCGCGGTGCTGCGGCCGTCTCGGAGCCGGCGGGCGGGAGGGGCGCGCGATGCCGTTGCTCATTAAGGGGGGACGCCTCATCGACCCTGCCGAGGGTGTCGATGCGGCGTGCGACATCCCTGATCGAGGCGGGAAGAATCGCCCGCAGGGGCAAGGACATACCCCCCGTGCGCCGGAGATGAAGTCCTCGACGCCTCGGGGCTCGTCGTGGCGCCCGGATTCATCGACATGCACGTCCATTTCCGGGAGCCGGGCCAGGAGTACAAGGAGGACATCGAGAGTGGCACCCGCGCCGCCGCCGCCGGGCGGCTTCACCGGCGTGGCGTGCATGGCGAATACCGACCCGGTGAACGATACGAGTTCGATCACCGAGCGCATCCTCAAGCGCGCGCGCGAGGTGGGCGCGTGCCGCGTGTTTCCCGTCGGTTCGGTTTCCGTGGGACTGGAGGGAGAGGAGCTGAGCGAGATGGCCGAGCAGATAGAGGCCGGGGCGGTGGCCTTCAGCGACGATGGCGTGCCGGTCCGGACGGCGGCGCTGATGCGCTCGGCCCTCGAGTACGCCGGCATGCTGGGGCGTGAGCGTCCCTCGACCACGCCGAGGATGCGTCTCTCTCCGGCGGCAAGGTGATGAACGAGGGCAGGACGTCCACCATGCTCGGCCTGGCCGGGAACCCGGCGGCCAGCGAGGATATATGCGTCTATCGGGACATCCGCCTGGCCGAGTTGACGGGAGGCAGGCTCCACATCCTGCACCTGTCTTCCGCCGGCGCGGTGGAGCTGGTTCGCGAGGCGAAGGCGCGCGGCCTCCGCGTGACGGGGGAGGCGACGCCGCACCATTTTTCCCTGACGGATGAGGCGATTCAGGGGTTCGACTCCTCCGCGAAGATGGCGCCTCCGCTTCGCGATGCGGGGCACAGGCGCGCGCTCCTCGAAGGCCTGAAGGACGGGGCCATCTCCGTCATCGCTTCGGACCACGCCCCTCACTACGAGGCGGAGACCCCAGCGGGAGTTCGACGCCGTGCCGTTTGGCGTCGTCGGGTTGGAGACGGCCGTGTCCCTGGCGATGGACAGGCTGGTGGGCGGGGGGGTGCTCACGCTGCCCGAGATGATCGCGAAATTCACCACCGGCCCGTGCGAGGTACTGGGCCTGCCGTACGGCACCTTGCGGGAGGGCGCGCCCGGTGACGTGACGATACTCGACCCCCGGGCGCGAGGTGGTCGTCGACCCGGACAATTTCGAGAGTCGCGGCAGAAACACCCCCTTTGTCGGCTGGAGGCTCACGGGATGCGCCGTGGCTACGGTCGTCGCGGGGAATTTGCGGATGAGCCGGCTCGGCGGCGAACTGCAAATCTTCGCGCGGGAGGCGCTCACCCCGTGAGAGGTCGAAGCGCCAGACCAGCGATCCTGGCCCTGGAGGATGGCGGAATCTTCCGAGGCCGAGGTTTCGGGGCGGATGTGGACGCCGAGGGGGAGGTCGTCTTCAACACGGCCATGACGGGCTACCAGGAAGTGCTCACCGACCCCTCCTACCACGGACAGATGGTGGTCATGACCTATCCCCACATCGGGAACTACGGCGTCATCCCCGGGGACGGGGAATCCGACCGCGTCTGGGTCGAGGCGTTCATCGTCAAGGAGGTTTGCAGGCGCCACAGCAATTTCCGGGGCGCGCGGCGACCTGGATTCCTACCTGAAAGAAGAGGGCGTTCCGGGGCTGGAGGGCGTCGATACCCGCGCGCTCACGCGCCACATCCGGGAGGCGGGCGCTCTGCGCGCCGTCCTCTCCTCGAGGGATTTGGACGAGCGGCGCCTCGTCGAACGCGCCAAGGCGAGCCCGGGGCTCGACGGGCGCGACATGGTGAAAGACGTGACGTGCGACGCCGCGCACCCCTATGGCGAGCGCAAGGGCCGCCCGCTTTGCGTCGCCTATGACCTCGGAGCCAAGGACAACATATTTCGGGAGCTCAGCCGCAGGTTCGACCTGGAAGTCGTGCCGGCGTCCGAGGCGGCTGACAGCGTCCTCGCCCGCAAGCCGGCCGCCGTCTTCTTGTCGAACGGCCCGGGCGACCCGGCGGCACTCGGCTACGTCGTCGAGAGCGTCCGGCGCATCCTCGGCCAGGCTCCCGTCGTGGGCATCTGTCTCGGGCACCAAATCCTAGCGCAGGCTCTGGGCGGGAAGACCTACAAGCTGAAATTCGGCCACCACGGGGCGAACCACCCCGTCCAGGACGCGGCCACGAAAAAGGTGGACATCACCTCCCAGAACCACTCGTTCGCCGTGGACCCCGAGAGCCTGCCCGCCGGCGTCGCCGTCACGCACTCCTCCCTGAACGATCGGACGTGCGAGGGGCTGCGGGCGGACGCGCCCAAGGTCTTCAGCGTGCAGCATCACCCCGAGGCCTGCCCCGGTCCGCGCGAGGCGGG
>CBDBZY010000023.1:0-2308 GCA_965213685.1 bacterium | reverse complement strand
CGGTTGCCGATGTTGAGGACGATGCCGAAGAGCTTGCGAAGGCGGACGGAGTGGCTGAGCTCGTCGCACGCCTTCTCGATCGAGAAGACGTCTGAAGAATGAATGAATCAATCGATGAGCAAGTTTGTGGCGGTGGAGAATGCACATGAGTTGTGACAACGCTCAGAGAGAGTCTCCCAACATACATACATAAATCATACCCCAACTTCGCAACTAACTCACCGTGCGCCAAATCGTGTATGCACCCCCGGAACTGCAATTTGAACAGCAGCGCCCGCAACTTCTTCCGCGACTGCGCCACCGTCATCATGGCCACCATGAACTTTTCGCACTCGCACAATTTCTCGAACTGGGCGGCCGACGACTCGTTCCCAGTGCCGCCGCCCGCGCCGTTCCCGGTCATGTGCGCGCGGAGGGCCCGGCGCTCGGACGCCGTGGGCATGTACTCGACGATGCCCTGGGCCTGGTTGGAGGACATGGCCGTCTCGTCGCTGTATTATTTGGAGAGTTGGAGGGGAGCAAGAAAGAAAGAGGGTGAGCCACGAGCCGCACATACGGTTGTTGCTCGACACGAACGCACAGAGTTGCAACGGCGCGATTCGGCAAACAAACCAAACTCACATCCGCTCCACCGCCCGGGCCATGTCGTCGTAGCTCATCCGCAGCCTCGCCAGAATGATGCCCCCATTATTGGCCCGCTTGGGATCGATGACCTGCACCACGCCCTTCTTCCCCCCGCCGCCATTGCCCCTATTACCCCCCGCCCCCGCCCCATTGCCGGCGGTCGCCGAAAGCTCCGCCTGAAACAGGGTGGCGAACTCCCCCTCGTCGATCTCGAGGGCGTCCAGCGAATCGTCGGCGTCGACCATCGCCCAGACGGAGTTGGAGTTGATGGCGACCCCGGCCGTGTCCCAGTGGAGGCGGGTGCGGCGGTGCGTGTCCTTCGGCATTCCTTTTCGCGCTTGGCTTGGGAGGAGTGGGCGGCACCAACGGAGGCGCCCGTCTTGGGGAGGGGGGCGTTTGGATCGAGGTCCAGGATGGCGGGGTCGAGGCCGTCCCGCTCGAGGGCGTTTTTGACGGCGCCCTGCCCACCCGAAGGCCGCGCCCCCGCCGGCCATTACGCCGAGCACGGCGCCCTTGGCCGCGGAGGGATCGCTCGCGACGGACGCCTGCCGATTATTCTTCCGAGTCCGGCTCCTAGTCGACCATCAAACCACTCGGCGCCCGGCGCTGATCATACCACAGAGCAAATGGACGTAGTGGGCGATCGCTCCCGCGGGGCCCTGCGGGGCTAGCTGCCCTGCGCGGGCGGCGCGGAATCGCCGAGCGGGCCGCGGGCCGGCCAGGCCGCCGCCGCTGCAGCTACTGCACCGTCATCTTCTCGCCATCGTGTTGATGTTTGATGTTTGAGAGGTTGAGGAGGTGATGTTTTTCAGTTATCTACGTACGTAGTTTTGTCTGCCTCTCTCTAGATAGACCGCCTCCCTCACTCCCTCACTTCTCTCTTCTCTGCCATGGCTCCGCCGCCCTCCTCCGCGGCCTCCTCTGCCGACGGGGAGCGACTGCGGCCGCCGTTGTATTTGGACGCTCCAAGGGTCCCCCCTTGGAGCCGTCGGCCGGCGGTTAAAGGGGCCTATCTCGGGCGCACGTGCTCGGACGAGGGCGCCGATGGTACCATTGTGATCCTCTCGGCACGCCGCGTCCATTGGACCCCCTCCCGCCTCCCCAAATCGAAAATTTGCCAATCGACTCAACTCGGTCGGGGGCTGCATCGGCGGATTTGGAGCGCCGAGACGCCCGTTGGAACCGCGCCGGCGAGAGGGGAGCAGACTGCAGCCCCGGCGCCAAAATGCAACAACTTGACCACTCCCGGAACCGCACGCTGTAAACAACGCAGCTTCGGGCTACCGCCCTCGCATAACCGAAAAAGCGCCAACGTGCTCGCCCTGCCGGGCTGCGCAAAAAAGACGACTTCACGTCAATGGGGCCGGGCGTCGGCGAGGTTGATTGCGGCGCGTCCACCAAACACACTTCTCTTAATGGGGCCGCGGCCGACGCTGGGTTGATTGGGGTGGGTGGAGACGCTGCGCTGAAGACACTTCCCTTACTGGGGCCGCATTCACACGGACTCGCTCGCCGCTGACGCGCCTGCGCTCGGCCACAACCTGCGGCGGGGGAGGGGCCGCGGTCGTCCGGGAGTTGTCCGTCGTGCCCCCAACCGGAACGCTTCGCTGAAGTTTGACGCGGAATGGGTGGGGGTGCTGTAGACGGAGCTCGCGCCGGGGGCGCTCGCGTACTGGGGCCGAGC
>CBDBZY010000022.1:0-4446 GCA_965213685.1 bacterium | reverse complement strand
GGGGGTGGCGGGAAGGCTTCGAGGGTGAATCGGGCGGGGCCTTCGTGGAGCTTCGAGACGCCGGGCGTGTGTTTCCTGGGGAACAGGAGGGCGTCACCGGGGAGCATGGAGAAGGCGGTTCCGAAGGAGGGGAGGAAGGTATTGCCGCCTTGGTGGTCGTCGTTGAGGGCGAGCAGCCAGGCGAGGGAGTCGTCGTAGGCTTTGGGGGGGAGTTCGAGCGGGTGGTGGAGGCGCAGGAAGCCTGGGGTATGTTTGCCGGAGGAGATCCGGCATGCCTGGTTGAGGTCGTTCACGACACAGCGGGCGAGTTCCAGGAGCCCTTTCTGTTCGGCACGGAAGATGAGGGGAGTCGGAGTCGTCGGTGGGGGAGCGCGAGCCAGGTACGGGTGAGGTTCCCTTGGTGCACGTAGGCGGCCTGGGCGAGGTTGAGCAGGGCACGGGCGTCGCGTTTGCGGATGAGGCCCTTGGACGAGCCGGATGTTCGCCGGGTGCTTAGGTGTCTCTTCCGCGCGTTTGGCGGCGCGCAGCATGTCGGGGCGCATTTCCGCGCGCAGCTTCCGGTAGTGCGCGAGGCGGTGGGGCGCGATATCGAGGGCGGGGAGTTTCACGGGTGAGCGCGGTAGTGAACGTCGGGGCGGGGGAGGTCGGGCTTGACGAAGTGGTGAGCGTGCTGAAGCTGATTGCGGACGGCAAGGCCCGCGACCGGCTTCCGCCGGGGATGTTGCGCGAGGCTTCGCGGGTAGTTCGCGAGGCGGAGCGGATCGAGGGCGGGTTGTTTCACACCACGTTTCCGTCGACGGGTCCGTACCGGCGCGAATTGTATCCGAAGATCATGTCGTTCTACTCTGCCGGGAAGCGCGCGACGCAGCGCTGCATCATGGCTGCGAACCGGGTAGGGAAGTCGCGGGCGTGCGCGTATGAGGTCACGGCGCATCTGACGGGGATGTATCCGGACTGGTGGCCGGGTAGGAGGTTCCGGCAGCCGGTGGACACGTGGGCGGGTGGGGAAGACGTGGAGCACCGCGCGCGACATCATCCAGACGGAGTTGTTCGGCGAGGTACGGGCGGTGCGCGGGGGGGTGGGGCCGGAACGAGGTTTCGGGGACGGGCATGATCCCTCGCGAGTCGATCCTGATGGACTCGTTGGAGTTCCGGCATGGGACGGGGCGGACGGTTGCCAACTGCAAGGTTCGGTATCGGGACAGCAAGAGCGAGGCCAGCACGTTCGCGTTGAAGTCGGTGGAGCAGGGGCGGGGGGCGTTCGAGGGGACGGCGCGTCATGTGGTGTGGGGTGACGAGGAGATGAGCGCGGAGGTGTGGAACGAAGTGCGCGATCCGGACGATGACGGTACAGGACGGCCCGGAGCGCACGCGGGGGATGATGATCTTGTCGTTCACGCCGTTGGACGGGTTGACGGAGGTGGTCGAGCATTTCCTGTACGAGCCTTCCGAGCGCGCCGAGGTGGACGAGCAGTGGTCGTCCTTCGATGTGGAGGATGGTGCGGACCTGTCCGGGGGTTGGAGCAAGCTGTGAGTTGGGACCGGCAGACGGTGTTCGAGGACTGGCCGGACACGGGGCACTGGCTGTCGCCTCGCGTGTATCGGGAGCAGGTGGGGGTGGCGGGACGATCCGCCGCATCTGACCGATTCCATGAAGAGGGAGATCCTGGCGGAGACCCCGCCGTACTTGCGGCGCGCGCGGAGCGAGGGGGAGCCGGTGTTGGGGGTGGGGCGGATCTACCCGCTCGACCCGTCGCAGTTGCGGGTGGCGGCCTTCCGCGTGCCGGACCACTGGCCGCGGGCGTGGGCACTCGACCCGGGGTGGAAGATGACGGCTGCGTTGTTCGCCGCGTGGGAGCCGGAGGGCGACGTCATGTACGTCATGAACGAGTATGCCCGCGGGCGCGCCCCGAGCCTGATCCATGCACAGGCGATCAAGGCACGCGGGGGGGATTGGGTTCCGGGCCTGATCGATCCGGCGAGTGCGGGCGTCAACATGCGCGACGGCGGGACGTTGATCGAGGAGTACCGCGGGCACGGGCTGAACGTCGAGCCGTCGGAGAATGCGGTGCTGGCGGGGATCGAGCGCGTGTACGGGCGGATGGAGACGGGGCGGTTGCGGCTGTTCCCGGGTCTGGAGCGGTTCGAGAGGGAGATGGGGAGCTACGTGTGGAAGAAGGACCCGCACGGGCAGGGCATGAACAAGCCGCTGAAGAAGAACGATCACCTGATGGACGCCTTGCGGTATCTGGAGTTGTCGGGTTTGCGGGTGGCGGTGTCTCGGGCGCGGTTCGAGTCGCGCCGGGCGGGTATGATGGGGATCCGGGGTGACAGCTCGCTGAGCACGCGCGGGGGGTATTGAGGTGGCGGTCGATTCGGCGCTGGAGCGGTTGAACGAGGCGATGCGGGCGAGTCGCCGCGGGGAGGGCGGGGATTCGGTTTATCGGGACATCCTGGCGCAGAAGATCGAGAGGTTGGCGTTGGAGGGGGCGTCCCGCCGGCGGGTGGCGGAGGACGAGTGGTATGCGGATGCCTTGCAGTACAAGGGGGTGTATGACGCGGGGACGAGGAGCGTCTTCCGCTCGAACCGGAACCAGCACAGCGAAGTGTTCGTGAATCTGACGCGGGCGAGGACGCGGACGTTGCGGGCGAGGTTGGCGGACATTCTGTTGCCGACGGACATGCTCAACTGGTCGTTGCGTCCGTCGAAGGTACCCGACCTGCCGGATTGGGCGGTCGAGGAGGTTCGCGAGGAGTTGGCGGCGGCGATGGAGCGCGAGGCTGCCGAGGCGGCGGAGGCGGGGCAGCCGGCGGAGGGGGGAGGCGATGCCGGAGCCGGGGATGGAGCCTGGGGTGGAGCCGGGGATGGAGGCACTCCCGATGGAGGCTGCGGGGATGGAGATGGGCCTTCCCCCGGAGGCGGGGATGGTGGCCCCGGCCCCGGAGCCGCCGGCGGAGCCGGACGAGGATCGCGTCTACAACGCCGTGTACGGGAAGGCGTCCGAGATTGCGTCCAGGATGGAGTTGTTGATGGCGGACGACTTGCAGGCGTCGGACTTCCCGGGCGTCATGTACCAGGTCATTCACGAGGCGTGCAAGTACGGCACGGGGGTTTTGAAAGGGCCGGTCGCGGACTGGCACACGAAGATGCGTTGGGTGAGTGACGAAGAGGGTTGGGGGGTACGTTCCGAGACCAGCCTTCGCCCGACGTTCCACTCGGTGCACTTGTGGGATTTCTTCCCGGACCCGGAAGCGTCCGACATGAAGGGTGCGGAGTACGTACTGGAGTTGCATCGCTGGTCGCGGTCGGACTTGCGGATGATGGGGCCGCAGATGCAGTTCGATCCTGATGCGGTGCGTCATCTGTTGCGGATGGGTCCCACGGTGGGTGGGGTGTACTCCAACTTCATCCGGGCCGTGCAGGAGTTCGAGCGCGGGGATTCGGCGCGCGGGGTAGATCGTCGTTTCTACGTGTGGGAGTACCGCGGCCCTGTCGAGCTGGAGGACCTGGAGCGCGCTTCGGGCGAGATGGGGGTGAAGGGCGAGCAGTTGCTGGAGGGTTTCCGCGGGGACGATGGGGAGTTGGACCCATTGGCGGCGCTGAGGATGACCGTGTACGTCTGTCAGGGGGTGATGCTCGCCATGAGCCTGAACCCGTTGGACAGTCAGGAGCTGCCCTATCACGTGTTCTCGTTGGACCCGGAGGAGTCGAGCATGTTCGGCGACGGGGTGCCGGCGATGGTGAGGGACAGTCAGGCGGCCCTCAACTCGGCGTGGCGGATCACGTTGGACAATGCGGGGCTGGCGGGCATTCCGGCGTTCCTGATGCACGAGGGGTTGCAGAGCGAGGATTCGCGTCCGGGGATTGCGCCGGGGAAGGTGTATCGGTTCGACAACCAGGTGATGACGTCGCTCCAGGGGGTATCGCCGCTGCTTCCCATTCCGGTGGCGGGCAACTCGCAGCAGTTGTTGGAGGTGATCGAGTATGCGTTGCGGTTCATGGACGAGGAGTCGAGCTTGCCGTTGATTGCGCAGGGGGAGCCGAGTGCTTCGGCGACCTCGACCGCGCACGGGATGACGTTGTTGGCGAACGCGGTGAACATCGGCTTCCGGAACATCGTCCGGGCCTTCGATTTCAGCGTGACGTTGCCGGCGATGCGTCAGCTGTACCACTGGCAGATGCAGTTCAGCGACGACGAGCGGGCGAAGGGAGATCTGGAGATCGTGCCGCTCGCGAGCTCGGTGTTGCTGGTGCGCGAGGTGCAGGCTTCGCAGCGGATGATGCTGGTCCAGATGGCGGGGCAGAACCCGGAGATCCGGGCGGCGGTCAACATGCCGAGCTTGATTCGCAGGATGATCGAGGCGATGCAGATCCCGGTCAGCGAGGTCATGGTCTCCGACGACGAGTACGAAGCGGAGTTGGCGAGGATGCGGGCCTTGGAGGAG
>CBDBZY010000021.1:0-8561 GCA_965213685.1 bacterium | reverse complement strand
TAACATGCACATCATCAATCACTTCATCTCTTTCTCCCTGTTTATTTTCTTCTAATTTCTCTTGCCTTGCTCCCATCATTCTGATCATCTAGAACACAATTGGTTACTACCAGACAAATGGGCACAGATTTGCAAGATAAATATCTGAGGGTGTGCAGCCCAAACCTCCTGTCAATGAGATAAATTGTTAATTATGTTGAAAGAAGTGAAAGGGGAAGAATATGAGATAAAAATAGAAAGAGTAAACGAATGTGCAAGCTAGTGTACTGCATTATGTTCAATTTTGTTGGCAGCATAACTTGGACATAGACTACACGTTGCCAGAGACTACCAAGATTGGAGGAGATGAGTCAGCCTCATTAAACCTTCCAGCCCATCTTTATTGTTCGTATGATAGTATCCATTCCTCTACACACACCTCCTATACCTCAATACATACTCATCTCTTTTGTGTTTGTGTGGATACTGTGTATGTGCTACTCATCTCACAACCTTCCCTCATTCTCAGCCTCCTACGCAATTATGTAGCATGTACTTTTGACAAGTATGGAGAGAGAGTAACTATAGATGAGCAATGTACATATGTGGGGATAATGGCAATTCCTCTTCCTTTGCCCTTGCCTCAGCATTTCTCTGATCACAAATATGCACAATATACACATGTATGCCTCAATCTCTGTGTGATACTCACACATACACCCACACCTGCCACCATCCCTCAATCATCCCATTCCTCACTGCCTCTTGTCAACCCTTGGCACACATGTGCCAGAGGGTTACGGTAGTTGTCTTGTGTGTCTATCTGTGTGTGTGTGTGTGTGTGTGTGTGTGTGTGTGTGTGTGTGTGTGTGTGTGTGTGTGTGTGTGTGTGTGTGTGTGTCTGCCTGTCTGCTAGAGCTAATCTGCAGTCTGGCACTAGTAGATGTCTAACCGAAGGCACTAGCAGCTTGAGTGGCACATTTTTCACAAAACTAAAAAGGTGTTTTCTCTATAACAGCTTTGTTAGAAAGTTAGTAAAGTTACCATTACCAAGCCACCTTGACAGGACCTAGGAACTCAAAGAAGACCAAAAAGACACTGAAGGATATGGAGCCAGTGTAAAACCAAACCAACTTATCGTCATTTGAAGCCACAGCCCCCAGGGCTGCCTGTCCCCAGCCAGTGTCCCAGTCACCGATCTTCCTGCCGGAAGAGGATGAGAAAATGCTGAAGATGGAACTGCCAGCAGGCTTCAATTATGACCCCAATCTGCCCTTGTCCATGCAGTACCAACTCCTGTCATATGTGAATCAGCAAAAGCAGGCACACTTGAAGGAATATGAATATCAGCTCAAAGAAGGAATATGAATATCAGCTCAAAGAAGGAATATGAATATCAGCTCAAAGAAAGGGACCGCAGAATCAGGGAACAGATAGAGAGGCAGAGATTGGCCCTTGCAGCCTCTGGCAGGCCAGATTTCAAAGACAAGGTATACACATGTAGTCACTAGTTACTTGATCATTCAAACCTAATCAGTACATTTGCATTGAGAATGCACCAGAAAATCACGAATAACTTCCGCTTCATACATCGTATACTATTGTACATGTGTATACCTTGTCTTTGAAATCTGGCCTGCCAGAGGCTGCAAGGGCCAATCTCTGCCTCTCTATCTGTTCCCTGATTCTGCGGTCCCTTTCTTTGAGCTGATATTCATATTCCTTCTTTGAGCTGATATTCATATTGTAATACCCACACTCCCAGTCACCCCAGTGCAGCTGATGAGGCCTGGTATTGGCCGAAACGCATCCTGCGCATCGGGTGACTGTTTAACATCTAGGCCTAAGGGCTGTTCACGGCCTAGGGAGTTCTCGATTTATTCATGGTATCATTCTGCTACTCTCCATGAGGCGGTTCATTTGGTCTTTACACACACACATCCACCTTCACATGTACACATTATGAAAGGTATGATGTATAGTAGCATGACATACTCGCGACTGCAAGGAATTTCTGTATTGTACATGGTCCACACTGTCACCTTCATGTCCGCATGCTGCGCGTTACGTTACTATGTACTAAGAACACACATCAAATGGATCCAGGTTAGACCCAACCATTCACTTCTTGTTACCAACGGGTCACTTGGTAAGTTTTTATGTATAAATGTTACAGTGTAGCTGTGAGAAAAGCTAGGTTGTGGGAAATCAATAATCATCATATGAGTGGGGCTACACTGTTCATGAATTCTGTGTTTGCTCGTAGTTGCTTTAGTGTTTTTTTTCTGACTCAGATGTGACTTACACATTGATCTCGCATGTTGATTAAGCTTTTGCATTAATGTTCCTTCATTAAACGTACAGTATACGTTGATTAAGCTTTCATATTAATGTACGTTCACTCTGTCCTAGCATAAATGAAGTTAGTAGGAAGAGAAAGGAGGAGGGAAGGGTAAAGGTAGTGTGAAAGTACATGCGAGAGACATGACTATTTTTTTTTTTAGGACAAGAAGGATGAAGACGAAAAATATGAAGGTATTTCTATGATTGTACGTAGATGTACATCTCTCTGTTGTTGATCTCTCTGATTGTTAGCCCTGCCCTACCCTAGCCCTAGTAGCCATTTGTTAGCCCTCTTTCTTTCTTTCAGTCCCTAGGATTGTGGTGTGCTATAAGTATGAATTTTCATGTATATGCATGGTAGTGGCTGTGCATATACACAGAGCTGTGTATAGGATTGGTGGAGAGTATGAAATTTATACTGCACAGGAGCGTTTGGTTGAGATGAAATCAAGGCTATCACAGTTACTATGTAGTAGTTTGCTGATGGCTGGTATGCTCTAGCTATGAGCTCCAAGAGCAAGTAAAGCATACCAGCCATCATCAAGCCTACTTGGTACGCAGGGGCTTCCACTATGGCGCGATTCGTGGGTAAAAATTCAATACCTGAAATCGATCAATTGTGGTATCTGACTTTTCCCATCGACTTTTGGCATCGATCAGCATTGATAGATTCTTAGCATCGATCAATCAATTTTTTGACATCAATCCATTTTTTTGCTTTATGAAATCGATCAATTGTTGGCATCAGTTGCTTTTCAGCATCGACTGATTCTTAACATCACTTGAGTTTTAGAATCAATAAGCATGTATATACATATCCATCATGCTTTAGGAATTCGATCAATTATGTGTGACTGACAACATATCCTGTGTCAACTATAGGTGCACATGTCTTGTGTGCATTGATATGGTACAAATGGGGTGACATCCGTGGCAATTATAGCCCTTTGTGTAGTTTCTTAGTGGTTTGTACAAGTGATTAATTAAAATGTACCCATACCTGTAAATGCACTGCTGAGGGTGCCTCTTTGTAGCCTGGCAACCACTGTACATAGCTGTAGCCTGGCAACTGCCAATTGATCTTCAGCAGAACTTTGATCTGCAGACTAAATAAGCTGTTGGCTTCCTTTCTGGAAAATGTTTTGAGTCCTTAGCTCCACTACCCTTCATGAGTTTGTATTGACCAGCAATGAGACATTACAGTGCAAAGTTCACAGATTAATTGCTTTGAAGCTAGGCTACATCAAAGGAATAGAAGCTGCTCCTTTCTTCCACCTGCAAGGGTTCAACTTTACAAAACAAAGGTGATGAGACAACAGATCCTACTGACCCACCTGTAGTGAAGGGTGTGCACAAGTGCATGCATATGGTGTTGATGTGCAGGAAGTACAGTATGTGCTAATGAATTGCATTCCAGCTGGCTTTGAAGCAGGCCAGCACTGCCTTCATTTGAACAGTTGGACCCTTCTAGATGGAAGTAAGGAGCAGTTTCTTATTTAAGTGTCTGGTTGCATGAGACCAAGTCATGACACAAGAATGAATGATAGTTATGAGTTTACATATATCTGCACTGTGCCACTCTATGATTGATAAATCACCATATAACTAGACTGATTAACAAGCCTCAAAGCTAGCTAGTCAGTCTGAATCAGCTTGGTCAAAGTCAACTGATACGTAGGTGCTGAATTATGAATTGGCCTGTTTCTAAGCTGGCTGGTGGGCTAGTATTCGTTGTAAATTGGTCAGCCCATTGCTGAACAGCTTTGAAGCTGGTTTGCCAGCCCATTCTAGGCTGTAAATTGGGCACAACATTTATACTGTTCAATAATGATGTAATGCTGCAGCTCACTATGCAAAAGCACTCAAGGATGGTAAGGCTCCTGCTGCTTATGGTCGAGTGATGTTCCTTGGACCGGGTGGATCGGGAAAAAGTAGTCTTCTTGATGGACTCATGAAGAAACCACTTCGCCCTGATGAGAGTACACCACTAGCTGACACATTGGACATTAAGTGTCATTGGGTGGAAGCTGCAAATGAAGGAGAGTATATTTGGAAGGCTATGACAGAGGATGATGAAGTGAGCAAACTCAGTCACCGGGTAGTACAAAGCAGGGAGGAAGGGTCACAAGGTGCATCAGCCTCAGCTGTATTTAAACCAGTAGAAATAGGAGCCTTGGTTACTCTGCAAGCTAATTCAAAGTTTGAGCATAAAGCAATTCAAGCCCACAAAGAGTTCACACAGAGTGTAATGGACAAAGCCTTAAAACAGAATGAGCCTTCTCCCTCCAGCACAGAGTTTGTTATGCGCCTATGGGACTGTGGGGGGCAGCCTGTCTTTATGGATATCCTGTCTGCATTTCTCACCAAGCGCACAATGTTTCTTCTGTTCTTTGATGCCTCACTGCCATTGAAAAGCAAGTACCAGGGAATCTGGACACATAAGGGAAAGAAATGCCAAGATGAAAAGCAAAATATTACAATCCTTCAGCTTATGATGCAGTGGATGCAACTAATCTATGCCAGCCTCGTAGCCAAGGATGAAAGGGGCATAGCAAACAAGGAAAGCGAACAAGGTGAAGCCACACAAAATGAAGCTACTGTAGAAAAAGGGCAATCTAATTTGTCTCATCGGTGCCCCAGAATAATGATTGTTGGCACTCATGGTGATAAAATTTCATCAAAACAGCAACAGAATGAGGTGTTGGAGGAATTTAGAGCTTGTAAAGATATGCCTTTTCAAGATATTTTAGAAGGCAAGCTGATCATTGATAATACTACAGCTGGAAAAAAGGAAGAAGATCCTGGCTACAAAAACATTCGCAAGAAGATTTATGACTTTACCAAGAACCTCATCGTTGATACCCCCAATGCTTGGTTGTCATTTCGCAAGGTGTTGGAGAATACAGTTGGTGACAGCCCAGTCCTGTTATACGAAGAAGTGATTCCTATTGCCAAGGAATGTGGGATCTCCGAAGAAGAGGTACCAAGTGTGCTGCATTTTTATCACCAGCTGGGTGTCTTCCTTCACTATACAAAGATTAAGTTACTACAAAACACGATTATTGTTAAGCCTCAATGGCTCATACAGCAGTTGTGTAAGTTGCTCTTGCCTGAAATGTTTGGCTCCAGGCCTGAGTACTTGACTCGTCAGTGGAATGACTTGGAGGGGAAGGGAGTCCTAGAGGAACGTCTTTATCGGGATATATGGGAGGACTGTGGGTTGGAGGGTGGTGCTCAGGCTCTTGTTGACCTACTTGAGCATTTTGATCTTGCCAAGGAGATAGAAGCAGAATAGGCTGAAGGGCATAAGTACTTTGTACCTTGCATGCTGAAGGCCCGATCACAGAAGTGTCCAACGGAGGGTATGATGCACCAAGAGATTGTACGAAAGGCAGAGTCCCTCCACATCATATTCAGCACTGGATATATTCCTCCTGGCTTCTTTATCCGCCTTGCTGCGAGGATGATTAACAGCAAGAAATGCACGCTTTTTATTAAAGGAAGCATCTACCGTGATAGCATCACATTTCATTTTGGAGAAGTTGACAAAGTCACAATATCAGAGTCCAAATCTCTTACAAGTGTTCAGGTGGATTTCATACGTGTTGCTAGGCGCGAGCGATCAGGCATCCATTTTGCTGAGTCTTGCTTTAACTTTCGAAATGAGCTAGCGAAAATGTGCAAGGAGGCCCTGCGCTGGTTTCCATCCATTGAAAATAACTTTGCCTTCAGATGTAGCTGTTATGAGCAGGCTGGGGAGCACTTTGCTATCATTAATGACAACACCTATCGTGAGTCACAGAAGCTTTGCAGCCAGGGCAGACCATACATAATGGATCCAGGACACAAGTACTGGCTGCAACCAGAGCCACCTGTGAAGGTTAATAGTTGCTTGTATGATGTGATGTTGTACTTAGACTAATGCACTAGATTACCTCATGACCTCATTCTGCAGGGCTATGTAGAGGATGGAAAACTTACCAAATTGGAAATAAAAAATGTTGCAGAGACAATTGAAGGAAATGGAGGTAATCTGGCCATAGTGATGGAGATGGAGTATAGTCTTGAGGCAGCAAAGGGAGATCCCAATAAATGTGACAGTCCTGAGTACACACTGATTTCAGATTATTTTCTTTATGAGGAAAAAAACCGCTACAAGCTAGCGGAATATTTGAGAGAAGCAGGGTATGGAGATGCTTCAATAAAGTAAGTACTAAACTGTACATGTGCTGAGTACCATTATATTGATTTAATTCTCTACAGGCTATTGTTTGGAGACATGAACTCGGAAGAAGGTTGGCTAGCTTTTTCTACTTCCGCAGTAGTTTTTGTTTGCAAGCAAAATCAAAAGATAGTTGATGTTTATACCATTGTGGTGAGGCAAATTTTCATCTGATATGCATGACTGTGTACATGTACATAGGTGACAGCAACTTGAAGTTCTCCTTAAAAAATATCATCAAATGCAATCAAGTGCAAGGTTTGCTAGACCCTCTAATCAATTGACTGTTACCAAGCTACAACTAGTAAAGGTTTTTGGTTGGCTGTATTTAGACCAGCAACCCCAATAGACCTTGAGCACAACCTTTGGTCTGTAGTCTAAAATAGACTCTGAGTGTTACAACATGTAATACTATGCTGTAAGAACACAAGTATTGAGCAGGATAGGACCTTATTTCCTTCTGGAGAATTAGGAGGAGGAGGAGGAGGAGGAGGAGGAAGAAGAAAAGTGCAGGATGTCTAGCAATTGTGGTGTATATTTGCACTGCTATGAGTGATGTTAGAGTGTCACATAAGAGCTCATACACTTTCACCTATCAGCCGATTGCTAATTTTATAGTTGTGGAGTGCGACATATCTCATGTTTAGATTGGCAGGTGCACACTCATTTTTGGTTTTGTAGTAGTAGTAGAATTGAGAATCAATTGCATTTTGTTTTTTTGTAGGAAAAGGTTCAAACATTCCAAAACCTGGGATCTCACTGCAAGATCTAATAGATACTTTTCACCTTTCTCAAGACCAACTACATGCGGAGGTTACTGAGGAACACTTGAGAGAGGTGTCAAGGATCATTGCAGATCATGAAGAAGTGGGCCCTTATCTGGAACTTACTGTACAAGAGATGATAGCAATCAATCGAGATGCAAGAACACATGAACTACGAAAGAAAGCGATGTTGACGAGATGGAAGCAGAAAAATGCTTGGAACGCCACATATCGCACACTCCTTGAGGCCCTCCTGAAGTGTGATAGAGCAGGAGATGCCCAAAAAGTGTGTAAACTGGCTCAAAGTAAGTGCTGTTGGATTGTGTGTAGAGAGATGACAGTGCATGCCAACACTGTTGTTTGGATTGCAGGTGTGCATACTAAGCAGCTTGGTGGACATTCTGCAGCACTCACTACTCCAACTCTTACCCATGATAGTGCCACTAGCACAGATGGAAAGCAACAAGGTATGTATTTAGCTCCTTTCATTTAGTTTTACAGTGGGCTTCACTGCTTAATAATTGTTGGTGCACTCATGTAGCAGCGATGGCACTTACACACCCAAGGGGTCAACTCGTATACAAATAAGGTAGAACTTAAATATACGAGTTGACATTCATGCTGCACACAATATGCACTACATTGCTGAATAGTGTGCCATGAATACTTTCATTTGCTCTTATAGGCCAGGCAGAAGGTGCCAAAGTGCCAGGAGAGAATCTAAGAGAGAAGGATGAGGAGTTGAGGAAAAGGACTGGAGCCCATCAAGGTATGCATAGATTTGGTAGCAAATACTACTACCAAGGAATATAATGCCAGTTGCACGAGAAAAGACTGTACACTTAAATTGCTAACTTACAAGCCATGATTTTTATCACTTCATTTCCTCCTACAGACCAGAAAGAAGGTACCAACACACCACACTTACCTCCCTCCCATCCAGCCAAAAAGAACACATTTGTACTTGGCATTTTGGTCATTGTGCTGATCATTGTGATGCTATTATTGTTCTATTAACCCAAACCCTCTCCTTGTATTGATCTTTTTGTTCATTGCACTAAGTCTTGTTTATAAAATTTTCTAAGTGTAAGTGTACTACAAAATTGAGTTACTTTTCTGTTGCTGTTACATTTTTTTATTCATTGTTACCTAATATGGAATGTGAAAAGGATAAAATAATGACATTGTGCTTTTTTCAACAGCTATGATATGTTGTGTGGCTGCGTTTGTTATAATATATTAGAAGTTAATCT
>CBDBZY010000020.1:0-4032 GCA_965213685.1 bacterium | reverse complement strand
GCAGGCGGCGGGCATTCCTCCGAGGGTTGCGGCCAGCATGGGACATTCCCCCCGCTCGGGAGGAACGTTTTGATGAACGCATATCAAACATTCCTCGACGGCGTGGCCCTGGGCTTTTTCCTGGGCTTCATCGCCTTCTACCTGCTCCATCGCTACATGGCGACCGAGGCGGGAGAAACCGAAAACGGGGCATCGACCGCCTCGTCGACGACATCCAGGACTACTACCGGAGCGTCTCGGACCAGGAAGGCAAGGACCGCGACTGAGCCGCGCGCCCTTCCCCGCGCACCCTCTAATCCTCTAACATCCTCTAAAGATAGGGCAGATGCGAATTGCGCTCGGAGACGGGCGCGTCCTGCAAGTGCGCCAAGGAGTTCATCGTCACGACGCTCCAGCCCCTCTCGGGCGTATGCTCGATGATGTTCATGGTCGCGTTGTGCTGGCGCAACCGCCGGAACCGGTTGAGGCCCACGCCCAGGATTCTGCACAAGATCGTGATGATCGCCAGGTTGTGGCTCACCGCAACGATGCTCTCGCTTTCATGGGACTCGAGGAACCGCTCCATCGCGGCCCAGGCCCTCTCCTGCAGCACCGGCAGGCTCTCCCCGCCCGGCACGTGCGCATCGGCTGGATGGTCCCGCCACGCGGACATGAAATCGGGGGTGCGTCTCGGACAACTCGCGAAAGGCCAGCCCCTCGAGCTCGCCCTGGTCGAGCTCGGCGATGCCCGCCTCGGACTCGAGGGGCGCGTCCACCCCCCGGGCGACGACTTCCGCCGTCTGCCGCGCCCGACCCAGCGGGCTCGTGTAGACGCGCGCGATCGGCCGTCCCCGCAGGGCGCAGGCGAGCGCCTCGGCCTGCGCGACGCCCACCTCGTTGAGCGCGATGTCGGAGACGCCCTGGATGCGCTGCTCCACGTTCCAGTCCGTCTCGCCGTGCCGCAATAGATAGAGAAGCAAGTTGGTCAAACTCCGTTGGCACCACTCCCCCGGGGCGTTAGGCGAGCGTCGTCCTACCTGCTAATTGTTGTCTTCCTTGAGAAAATCATCCGGCTTCAAATCCTTGAGCCACTCCTTGATGTCCTCGGGCGCATCCCCGGCGGCTCTTTCCCCCTCCGGAGACGCGGCTTCCCCCTCCTCGGCGTCAAGGCCCGAGACGCCCTCTTTCACGTCCCCCTTCGTTGAACTCGATGCTCTTCGCCTCGTCGAGCACCTTCTCCTCGACGAATATCGGGCTGCCCATGCGCAGGGCCACGGCGATGGCGTCGGAGGGCCTGGAGTCGACCACGATCTCCGCGCCGTTCACGGAAAGATGAATTTCGGCGGTAAAAGGTGTTGTCCTTCAAATCGTTGACGAGGATTTTGTCCACCCGGCCCCGGAGGTCGTTGATCATGTTCTTGAGTCAGGTCGTGCGTCATCGGGCGGGGGGGCCTGGAAGTTCTCGATCTCCCGCGCGATGGCGTGCGCCTCGAAGATGCCCACCCAGATGGGCCAGGTGCGCGCTCGCCCTCGAGCTCGCGCAGAATCACGATGGGCACATTTGTGAGCGGATCGAGCGTGAGACCCTTGACTTTCATCTCGATCATCTATTCGTCCTCCTCCATTGCCACGGCACCAGGCGGCGAGACGCCGGCCAAAGAATGAATGCCGCCCCGCATGATTTTCACGTCGACCACATCCCCGGGAAGGGGGGGCACGGCCCCCCTCCGCGTAGAATTGTACCCGGTGATTCCCTCTGCTGCGACCCGCGAACCAGCGCGGGTCCGCCGCATCCCCGAGGCCCGGGCAGCCCGCGCACCCGGCAGGCGCGCCCTTCGGCGTCACCGCCCCCTCCACCAACACCTCCTGCACGCTGCCGACCAGCCCGGAATGCAGGCGCTCGGTCATCTCGCGCTGCAGCCGGCTCGCCTCCTCGAACCGCTCGGACACCACCTCTTCGGGAAGCGTATCCTCCATCGCAAAGGCGGGCGTTCCGGGGCGGGGGGAGTATTTGAACATGTAGATGTTGTCGTAGCGCGCCTCGCGCAACATCCGGAGCGTATCCTCGAAATCCGCGTCCCGCTCGCCCGGAAAACCGATGATGACGTCCGAGGTCAGCACGCCTCCCTTCACGCGCTCCCGGAACAGGGACACCTTCTCCAGATACTCCCGCGCCGTATATCCGCGCTCCATGCGCCGGAGCACCGCGTCCGAACCCGACTGCACCGGCAGGTGCAGGTGTTCGCACACCTTCGCGGACTCCCCCATGGCGTCGACCATCTCTTCGTCGCAATCCTTGGGGGTGCGACGTCATGAAGCGGATGCGCTCGAGTCCGTCCACTTCGTTCAGGCGCCGCAACAGACCGCCGAAGGTCAGCTCGCCAGCGGATTTCGCGCCGTAGGAGTTCACGTTCTGGCCGAGGAGGGGTGACCTCCCGAAACCCCTCGCCCACCGCGCGCTCCACCTCCTCCACAATCAGGGCGCTCGGCTTGCTCCACTCGGGCCCGCGCGTGTAGGGCACGACGCAGAAGGTGCAGAAGTTGTCGCACCCGCGCGCGATGCTCACAAAGGCGTTCAGGCCGCCGCCGCGCTCCATCGGCGCCAGCTCCGTGAAGTCAGGCGGGATCGGCGCGGTATCCACCACCCGCCCCTCCTCCATCTCCTCTAGCAGCGTCGGGAGCCTGGCGATGTTCTGGGTGCCGAACACGAGGTCGACCGATTTTTGCCGCTTCGCGATCGCCTCCCCGTCGCGCGTGGCGAAGCAGCCGCACACGCCGATTTTGAGGTCGGGGTTGGACCTCTTGAGCTTGTTGAGGCGCCCGATCTGGCTGAACACCCTTCTGCTCCGCCTTGTCGCGGATCGAGCAGGTGTTCAGCAGAATCAGATCGGCACCCTCGCTCGATTCGGCCTCCTCGTACCCCTCCTGCTCCAGATACCCCGCGATCGTCTCCGTATCGTAGCGGTTCATCTGGCAGCCGTATGTGAATATCCGGAATTTCCCGCCCAAGGCGCCCTCCCCATCGTCCCAAATCAACAAGACTTCCCGCCGCCGTCGGATCGTCGGCCCGCGCAATCAATCAAAGCCTTCTTTGACAGAGCGAGGCGCGGCCTGCTTCATCCCATCCCGGCCGCGGGTATCCACAAGGCCCACGGGCGAGACCGGCGCTTTCATTCCCGCCGGCATATTGCGAGGCTCCGTTTTCGATGTCAACTTGCGGGATGGAAAAGACAGGCGGATTTTGCTATAGATGACCCGGGACTCGCCCGCAGCTTCTCCTGACCGAGAGCCTCTCATGCGCGTGGTTTGCTTTCATGGAAGACGGGAGATTGGCGGGGAGGATATGTTTCTGCGCACCCGCGCGCATCTTCGGCGAGGCGGCCGTCCGGGCGGGATTCTCCGCGCAGGTGCGCACCCCCCGGATTTCCCTCCCCCGTCGGCTCTCCCGACAGGGCGGTGGTGAAAATCGCCAAAACCCAGCCCGCCGACCTCGCGATTCCCCACGGCGTATGACCTGGAAATCGTCTGCGACCCGCACCTCGCCGTCGTGCCCCCGATGGGGGACGCCCTCAAAGACCCCGGCGGCGTCCTCGTCCTCAACCACCCCGAAGCGCGTCGAGAACCGCCGCCGCATCCGCCTCGTGGCGGTGGACGTCGACGCCATCGCATCCAGACATTGCGCGGCACCCGAGGCGGCGCACCTCGGGGCCGCACTGGCCGGCTGGGGGGAGACGGGATGGCGGATTTGCGTTCGGCACATGGCCGGGGCGTATCGGGAGATACGGGGAGAACCCATGCGCGCGGCCGAAGAGAGGGCGCTGGCGGAGGCCATCTCCACAGCGGCGGGGAGTCTTGCGCGTCCCATGACCATCAAGAGACCGGCGCGGGCCTTTCCTATGGATTTCAGCAAACGGGAGCATGATTCTTTCTTCGGATAGCCATTATTATCCGCCACGATGCTGCCTGGGAGGATGGAGGGAGCACCCAAACCCCACCGGCGCCTGAGCGCGCTCTGCGGCGTCCTCGTCGCGTCCATCGTTTCAGGGTGTGCCC
>CBDBZY010000019.1:0-46889 GCA_965213685.1 bacterium | reverse complement strand
GTGGAGGCGGATTTCACGGCCGACGTCATGCAGCCTGCGAGGTGGAAGCGCCTGCCCAAGACGCTTTCGCAGGAGGATATGGGGAGGATTCTGGAGGCTCCGGACGACAAGACGCCCGAGGGTGCTCGGGACAGGGCCATGTTCGAGCTTCTCTACGCCACCGGCATGCGGGTGAGCGAGATCATCCAGCTCAGGCTCACGCAGGTTCAACTGGAGTCGGGCTTTTGCATCGTTCACGGGAAGGGCGGGAAATCCCGCCTCGTTCCGATGGGCGACGCCGCGCGGGAGTGCCTGGAGGATTATGTCGGCATGGCGCGTCCGCATCTGCTGCGCACCGGCAAGTCGGACCACGTGTTCCTCACCCGCCGGGGGGGAGGCATGACGCGCCAGGCCTTCTGGGCGCGGGTCAAGCGGTGGGCCATGAAGGCGGGCGTGGGCAAAGGGGTGAGCCCGCACGTCTTTCGGCACAGCTTTGCGACCCACCTGCTCCATCACGGGGCCGACCTGCGGGCCGTGCAGGCGATGCTCGGACATTCGGACATTTCGACCACCGAGGTGTACACGCACGTGGAGAGGGGGGAGGCTGCGCCAGCTCCTGGATAAAAGTCACCCGAGGGGGTAGGGCGTCGCGCGGAGGGGGGGAGTGCGAAGTCCCGTGTTGACGCCTCCAATCGACGGGCTTACGATCCGGGGCCGAGTGGATTTCCACTCCTCCCGAGCCAGACGCATGAGAGATACGAGGAGCCCCGAATCTTTTGGCGACGAGAACCTCTGCAAGCCCGCTGGTGCGGCCGGACAGGCTCATCCACATTCTCGGCAACCGGGATGCGTCTCTCCGCTCCGTGGAGAGGGCGTTTGACGTAAAAATTCGGCTCGCATCGGAGGGTTTCGTGGTCGACGGCGCGCCCGTCGACGCGGAGAAGGCCCGCTTGTTTCTCGACGAACTGGCGGGCTGCGTGGAGGAGGGATTCCGCTTCGATTCGCTGAACGTGGGGACCCTGGCGCGCGCCGTGGCGGCCGCAGAGGACGTCACGCTCCGCTCCCTGGTGGCGGACCGCATATCGGTTCTCTCGAAAAAGCGCCACGTCATCCCCAAGAGCCCCGTGCAGAGCCGATACGTCCGGGCGATTCGCGAGAAGGGGGTGACGTTTGGCATCGGACCGGCCGGGACGGGGAAAACCTACCTGGCCATGGCCATGGCGGTGTCCGGCCTGCTGGAGAAGGCGTATGCCCGCGTCGTGTTGACGCGGCCCGTGGTGGAGGCGGGCGAGAAGCTCGGGTTTTTGCCCGGAGACCTGCAGGAGAAGGTGAACCCGTATCTCCGGCCGCTGTTTGACGCCCTGAACGACATGGTGGAGTTTGATCGGGCCGAGCGCCTCATCCAGAGGGGCGAGATAGAGGTGGCCCCGCTCGCGTATATGCGGGGGCGTTCGCTGAACGATTCGTTCATCATCCTGGACGAGGCCCAGAACACGACGCGCGAGCAGATGAAAATGTTCCTCACCCGCCTCGGCGCCGGCAGCAAGGCGGTCGTGACGGGAGACGTCACGCAAAGCGACCTGCCCGAGGGTTCCGGATGCGGGTTGATTCACGCGCAGGAGGTTTTGGGGGATGTCGAGGAAGTGGAATTCATCCACTTCAGCGAGCGGGATGTCGTCCGCACGCAGCTGGTGAGAAAAATCGTTTCCGCATACGAGGCGCACAGCTTGTAGTGGACGAGTTGGCCAGAAACAGACGTTTGCGCCAACGGGGGCTTTCCGATATGCCGGTATGTCTTGGACTCCTTCCACCCCCATCGCCACCGCCAAAGGGTTCTGGAGGCTAGTTGCGTGATTCATCGAGCCGGCGCAGGGAGAGCCGCCAGAAAGAACAGGAATATCTGTTGGCGCCTGTGCGCGCCGGTGGGAGAGGGGATGTTGCGCGCCCTGTCGGCGTTCGCCGGCACGCGCGCGTACCCGTGGACCCTCGGCGGAGCACTCGCCCTCATCCTCTCCTTTCTGCTCACGGCGGACGTGTCGTCGCCGCGCGTGTCGTTTCAGGCGGGCGATGTCGTTCCCAAAGACATCAAGGCGCCCGAGGACATGCGCGTGATGGACCCCATCGCCACGAACGCGAAGCGGCAGGCGGCCAAGGGGAAAGTGCTGCCGCACTACGATATTGACGCGCAACCCTCGAAAGCCGTCCTCGACAGGCTGAACGGCGCGTTCGAGGCCATTCAAAGGACGATAGACATTGAACTGGAGAAGGTGAAAACCGAGCGGTTCGTCAAGCGGGCGAAGCAGAGGAGCGCGACGCTCTTCGCCGAGTCGGAAGCGTATCGGGAAATGTACGCTGCGCCCTCCTACGTCAAGGCGGAGGAGGCGTTCCGCAAACTGATGGGCGGCCAGATTCCCGGGGAGTTGTCGGCCTGGCTGAGGGCCGAGAGATTCGCTGGGTGGATTCGGGACGATGTCGCCAGGTTGCTGAAGGCGGCCTTCTCGCGCCACATCGTGAGCGACAAGCAGCTATACGCGGCCCATGCGGTCAAGGGGATTACGGGGCGCGACATCCGAACGGGGAATCGCGTTTCCCTCAACGCGCTGATGAATCCCCTGGAGCTGCGGGAGGTGGATGCGCTCCTCCGGCGCGAAACGCGGAAGATGGACCTCCAGGCCCCTGCGCGGATCGTCGGGCTGCTCGTCGCGCAAGTCTTCAAAATGATTCAGCCAACGTTGACGTTCAACAACAGGGCGACCCTCCAGAGCCAGGAGAAGGCCGCCGCCGCCATCGAGCCGGTTTTCGAGATTCTCAAGCGCGGGGAGATGATCGTCCGCGAGGGCGAGCGGGTGAGCAAGAGGCAAATCATCCGGCTTCACGGCCTGGAGAAAATCTATCGGCAAAGCCACGCGCTCGACAACTTCGTGGGAACGGCGTTGGTGGTGTTCATCCTGCTCGCCCTGGCGTGGGTCTGCGTGAAGAAGTATGACCGGGTTTTTCTGTCCGCGCAGAAAAACGTCATCCTTTTCGTGGTGCTGCTCCTGGTCCAGGCCGTTTTGCTGAAGCTGGGGATTCTCTTCGCCCAGGTGCTCCATGAAACGTTTCGGGGGATACCGCTGCAATCGCTTTATTACGTCATTCCCTTCTGTTCGGCTCCTTTCCTCGCGGCCATTTTGCAGGGGCGCTCCTCCGCGATGTTGATGGCGGTTTTCTCCGCCGTTCTCGCCGCGTTGATCTTGCCGAACCACATGCATTTCGGCATCGTCGCCCTCGCCGGCGGCGTGGCCGCCTCGATTCGCTGGAAGGAGTATCGCCGCAGGTCGTCCGTGCTCAAGGCGGCGCTCATCCTGGGCCTGCTGGGCGCTGCCCTCGCGCTGGGCTTCAACTTGCAGGACGGTTTCCGCACCGCGGTGCTGCAGTGGAGGGATATTCCCATCGCCCTGCTTGGCGGTATCTCGAACGTCATCATCGTGGCGAGTGCGCTGCCCCTGCTGGAGTCGATGTTCCAGCTCACGACCGACATGCGCCTCCTGGAGTTGGCCGACCAAAACCACCCGCTGCTCCGGAGGATGGTCGTCAACGCGCCGGGCACCTACCACCACAGCCTCCTCGTGGGGAACCTGGCGGAGGAGGCTTCCGAGGCGATCGGGGCGAATCCGCTCCTCACGCGGGTGGGCGCGTATTTCCATGACATTGGCAAGATGATGAAGCCGGAGTATTTTGTGGAAAACCAGGGGCAGAAAAACCGCCACGACAGGCTCAAGCCCAACATGAGCGCGCTCATCCTGATCAACCACGTGAAAGAAGGCGTGGAGCTTGCCCGAACCCACAAGCTGCCCAGAGAGATTATGGATTTGATCCAGGAGCATCACGGCACCTCCCTGATTCGGTTTTTCTACGAGAAGGCGAAAAGACAAAACGGGGAGGACGCGAAAGAGGAGATTTTTCGCTACCCTGGCCCGAGGCCCCATACGAGAGAGGCGGGCATCCTGATGCTGGCGGACATGGTGGAGGCGGCGACGCACTCTCTCTCCGACCATTCCCTGGGGCGGCTGAGCGGCATGGTCGACAGGATCGTCCAGAGCGCCTTCATGGAGGGACAGCTGGACAACTGTAGCCTCACGCTCAGGGATCTGAGCAACATCCAGGACGCTTTCATGCGCGTTCTGGTCGGCATCCATCATCATCGGATTCATTACCCGGGACAGGACGCTCCCAGGAGAGGCGCCGCGAATGGAGGTTCTCATCACAAACGCGCAAAGGCTGTTGGCGCTGGATCGCAAGGCGCTGCGGAGGCGCTTGGAGGTCATACGGCGAGAGCTCCGGTACGAGGATGATTTGCTGCTGGGCGTCGCGCTCATACGGGACAAGGCGATGCGGGCGCTGAATGGCCAGTATCGCGGGGAAGACGGAACGACGGACGTGCTGGCTTTTCCGCCGGCGGATTCCTTCGCCCTGACGGGAGAGCGGGGAGAGAAGAAGACGTTCGGGGGCGAGGTGCTCATCTCCGTCGATGAGGTCCTGCGCCAGGCGGGGGCGGAAGCGGTGGATTGCGGGGTTCTGGCGGATCGCCTGCTCGTTCATGGCCTCCTGCATCTCCGGGGGTATGATCATCACGCCGGGGCGGAATCCGCCCGGATGCAAAAAGAAGAGGAGAGGATGGCCGGGCTGCTCGACGGCGCCTGGCTGTCGCGGCGAGAAGCGGGGAATCGCTAGATGGAAAGGATATGGGCGCCGTGGCGCGGAGAGTATGTGTCGAGCGATGCCGTCGCCGGGGAAGGAGACGGAGGGGCGCCCTCCGCCTGCGTGTTTTGCGGCCTGCTTGACGGAGAGGACGGGGAGGAGAACCTGATTCTCCAGAGGGGCGAGTGGGCGTATGTCGTGATGAACAGGTACCCCTATACGAACGGCCACCTCATGGTGGTGCCGATTCGCCACGTCGAGGACTACGAGGGTCTCGGCGAGGAGGAATGCCGGGAGATTTTTGCATTCTCCCAGAAATGCGTGGGCGTCTTGCGAAAGCGCCTGAAAGCGCACGGCTTCAACGTGGGGCTGAATCTGGGAAGAAGCGCGGGCGCCGGCATCGCCGGGCATCTGCACATGCACGTCGTCCCGCGCTGGGAGGGGGACCACAACCTCATGCCCGTTCTCGGGGACGTGCGGGTGATTCCCGGCAGCCTGGAGACGACCTACAACCAACTCCGTCCGGATTTTGAAGTCTAAAACGCATTCCATTCGGTGGCGATATGGGCAGCTTGCGACTCATCGTCGGCTTGATTCTGGCATTGGCGATCTCCAGCTTCGGCGTCGTCAACATGAAGCCGGTGACGGTCGCCTACTATCGGGGCAGCGTCAGCCTCCCTCTTTTCTACGTTCTGCTGGCGGTGTTTGCCTGCGGGTTCATGGCGGCGTGGTTTGGCGGGGCGTTCGACAGGCTGAAGTTCCGGAGCCAGATCGGAAAACTCCAGCGCGAGGTCAAGACGCTGGAGAGCAGCCTCGACGAAGCGCGCGAGAAAGGCGGCAGGCTGCTCGCGGCGGGGAATCCCGAACCTGTGGAAGCCGCGCCGCGAACCGATTCCGCCGCCCAGCCGCGCCCGTCCGCCGGCGAATCCAGGGCGGAGTAGGGATGTCTCCTCCCCCACAACAAAGCGCTCCGCGGGCGCAAAAGAGCGCGTCGCGGGGGAAGTCCCGCGGCCCATCCCCCGCGATGCGGCAGTATCTGGAGATGAAAAGACGTTATCCGGACGCGATACTCTTTTTTCAGCTGGGCGATTTCTTTGAAATGTTCTACGAGGACGCGACGCTCGCGGCGAAAGCCCTGGAGCTGGCGCTGACGTCGCGCCAAAGCGACGAGAAGGGGCCCATCCCGATGTGCGGCGTGCCCTGTCATTCGGCGTCCTCGTATTGCGGGCGCCTGCTGAAGGCGGGCTACAGGGTCGCGATATGCGAGCAGGTGGAGGATGCGGGAGAGAGCAAGGGGGTCGTGAAGCGCGAGGTGACGCGCGTCCTGACTCCCGGCACCTCCATCGCCGACCTCGAACTGCTGGACGGCAAGGAATCCCAGTATCTGGCCGGGATCGCCGTATCCAGGGGCGGGGGAGGCGGGCTTTGGGGGATGGCGTGGCTCGACAGCTCGACCGGCGAGTTTTGCGCGACCCAGGCCGCGGGCGACGCCGCCGAGACGCTCGTCTGCAACCAGCTGGAGAGGATTTCTCCCCGCGAAATCGTCTTGCCGGACACCTTCTCGCCGTCCGCCGCACTGCAAGGCAGGATCGAGGCGCTGGGGATTCATGTGGAAAAAAGACCGGCCGCCACCTTTCGCGAAACGTTCGACCTCCGTCAGGCGGAGACCATATTTCCCGATGAGGCGGACGTGCTGGCGAATCCGGCGGCGGCGAACGCCGCCGTGGGCGTCATGGCCTATCTCCAGGAAAACCAGCCTGGCGATTTTCCCCACCTCAAGCCCGTCTCCTTCTCCCGACTTTCCGACACCATGATTCTCGACGCCGCCACGCTGCGGAACCTGGAGATCATCCGCTCGGCGGCGGATCACGGGAGGAAGGGCACCTTGCTCGCCCTGCTGGACGAGACGCTCACGGGCATGGGGGGGCGCCTGCTCAAGAAATGGGTGCTCTCGCCGCTGATTCAGAAAAAAGCTATTGCGCATCGCGCCGCATCCGTGGAGGAACTCGTGGAGGATCCCGGGTTCCAGGAGACGCTCCAGGACGCCATCCGGCCCATACAGGATATCGAGCGCCTCCTGGGGCGCGTGGGCTCTCAAACCGCGAACGCCAGGGATTTGCGGGCGCTAGGCGCCTCTCTGTCCATGCTTCCGGAAGTCCGAACCGCCATAGCGGAGGCGGACACGGAGTTGTTCCGCTCCGCCTTGTCGGGATGGGATTCTCTGGAGGATGTGGCGCGCGAGTTGCAAAACGCCATCGTGGAGGAGCCGCCGGTTTCGATTCGCGAGGGCGGCATGTTCCGCGCCGGCTACGACGGCGAACTCGCGCAACTGCGAGAGGCGCAGCGCGAGGGCGATACGTGGCTGAAAAACTATGAGGCCGGGGAGAGGCAAAGGACGGGGCTGCCTGTCAAAATCGGGTTCAACCGCGTTTTTGGATACTACCTCGAGATCACCAAGCGCCTGAGCGACGCGGTGCCGGCAGAGTACACGCGCAAGCAGACCCTCGTTTCGGCGGAACGCTACATCACCTCCGAGCTGAAGAAGATGGAGGATGACATCCTCGGCGCGGAGGAGAAGGCCCGCCAGCGCGAATTCATGCTTTTCGGCGTCCTGCGCGCGAAAATATCGAAGCAGGCCGGGCGCATACTCGCCGCCGCGGAGCGGGTCGCGCTTCTGGACGCTGTCCTCTCCCTGGCGCTCGTGGCGCGGAAGCACGGATACGTTCGCCCGGAAATCACGGATTCCCCGCATCTGGAAATCGTGGAGGGCAGGCATCCCGTCATGGAGGCGGAGCATCCCGGCGTCCCCTTTGTGCCGAACGATTTGGCCATCGGCGGCGAGCGCCAGATACTCATCGTCACGGGGCCGAACATGGCCGGCAAATCCACGTATCTGCGCCAGTCGGCGCTCATCGTGCTGATGGCGCAGATGGGCGGCTTCGTCCCCGCCAGGAGCGCGAGGGTTGCCTTGGTCGACAGGGTGTTCACCCGGGTCGGTGCGCATGACCGGCTTCTGGAGGGACAAAGCACCTTCATGGTGGAGATGGTGGAGACGGCCGCCATACTGAGGGAGGCGACGCCGAGAAGCTTCATCGTCCTGGACGAGGTGGGGCGGGGGACGAGCACCTATGACGGGGTGAGCATCGCGTGGTCGATCGTGGAGTATCTCCACCGGGAGGCCGGCCAGGGGGCGAGAACCCTGTTTGCGACGCATTACCATGAACTGGCCGAACTCCCGAAAAAGCTCCCGCGCGTGCGGAACCTGACGGTCGAGGTGCGCGAGTGGGGCGATGACGTCGTGTTCCTTAGAAAGGTGACCGACGGCAGCTGCGACAGGAGCTACGGCATTCACGTGGGGAGGCTGGCGGGACTTCCCGATGAGGTCATCCGCCGGGCGAGGGTGCTGCTCTCCCGGTTTGAGGAGGGTGCGGAGGCTGCGTCGTCCGCTGCCGGTGGGGGGGACCCGCTCCCGGGCGGGGGGCGTCAGAACGGGCAGCTGCCCCTGTTCGCGCGCGCGCCCTCGAGGGTCGAAGAGGCCCTGAAAGGCGTCGATCCGGATGCGATGACGCCGCGCGAGGCGCTCGATACCCTGTATGCGCTCCAGAGGATGGCGGAGGGCAAGGGGGAATAAGAAAAATGGAGGGACGCCTCCTCGCTTCGGGGCGGAGGCGGCGTCCGAAGGCGCGCGCCGGGAGGCGGGAAGACAGGATAGCGCCATGTTCTTTCCCCGTCGTCCGTCAGCGCCAGGGCCTGGAAGCCAAGGTGAGCTGATGCGCCATCACACGCAGAAAATGCTTGCTCCATGGAGTTTCGCCCTCTCCGCCTGCCTCCTCTGCGTGATGGCCGGGCCGGCACTCGCCGCTCCGGGCGGGAAAAGCGGAATTCACATACAAGATATTGTCGTGGTGGAGAAAAGCGGGGAGCTGCTCGTTTTTGCTTCGCTCCGGGGTGCGTTCTCCCCGAAACTGCTGGAGACCATCCATAGCGGGGTGATGGTCCGCTTCGTCTTCGATATGGCCCTCCTCCGATCCCGCAAGCTGATCTATGATGTGGAAGTCTCCTCCCGGCGGCTGCATCACCAGGTGCAATATAATGCGTTGAAAAAGACCTATACCTTTGTGGTCGAGAAGGATGCGAAGAGCCTCGAGAGAAAAACGACCAGGAGCAAAGACGAGATGATCGACTGGATGCGCGAGCTGAATGGCGTGCCCATCGCCTCTGTCGGGGCGTTGTCTCCCCATGAGCGATACTATGTCAGGATCAGGGCGCAGTCGGGCTCTGTGAATCTTGTCTTCCCCTTTAACCTCCTGCTTGCCTTCATGGCGAAGAAATCCGATTGGAGCTATTCCGTAACATTCGGCTCGAAAGGAATGTGAGTCTTGCATCCAGTGCGCCTGAGTCATGAAGAAATCGCCGCGCGCCGCCGAAAGCACCTGATCCGCCTTCTCATCGCCTTGATCGGCATCGCTACCCTGTCGCTCGCGGCCTGGCTCTACTTCAAGGATCCGGAGCCGGGAATTCCCCTCCTCAACAACGTGGTCGTCTTCGCGCTCGTGAACCTCAGCATCATCCTCCTCATGGTGGTTCTCCTCCTGGTGGCGAAGAATCTGATGCGCCTGTATTACGGGAGGAAACGCAGCGCCGGTGGCTCGCGCCTGCAATTAAAGCTCGTCCTGGCTTTTGTCGGATTCGCGCTCATCCCGACGGTGGCTCTTTTCCTGGTGGCCAGCGGCCTGATCACCAAGAGTTTCAACGCATTGTTCAACGTGAGCGTGGAGAATGCGCTCAAAGGCTCGTTCGAGGTGGCGCAGACGTATTATCGCGAGGCGGAAAGAAACATGCTGTTCAGCGCGAGTCGGCTTGCGCTCACCCTGGAGAGGGCGCACCCGGAGGCGATGCGAACCCCCCGAAAGATTCAAGAAATACTGGAGGCGGAAAGAAAGAACCTGTGGGTGGACAGCGTCCAGCTCTACGACGGAAACCGAAAGGAAATCGCCTCGGTGAGGCGTTCGGGACTGGGACAGGGCGCGCTTTTCTCTCCCCTGACGGGATACGTGGAGCAGGTGCTGGAGGGGGAGTCGCGCTCGAGCGTGGAGCACAGGGAGAAGGGCGACGTCATCCACGGCCTGGCGCCCTTGCGGATTCAGAAACAAGTGGTGGGTTTCATCGTTGCGTCCAGGCACGTGTCGGAGCGGCTCGCGGACAGGATACAGGGCATATCGGACTCCTTTGTGGATTACAAGGAGGTGGAAATGTCCAAGGTTCTGCTCAAGGCGAGCTACATGATCACCTTTTTTGTGGTCGCGCTGCTCATTTTGTTCGCCGCGACGTGGTTCGGCCTCTATCTCGCCAGCAGCATCACGGTGCCCATCGAAAAGTTGGCGGAGGCCACCCGCGCGGTGTCGGGCGGAGACCTCGAGCATCGCGTCGAATCGCGGGCGGACGGGGAGGTGGGCATCCTGGTCGGCGCGTTCAACAGCATGACGGAGGAATTGCTGGCCAACAAGAAGAAAATCGAAGAATCCTCGGAAACCCTGCGCCACTCCAACGCTGAAATCGACAGAAGGCGCAGATATACGGAAGCGATGCTCGAGAACATCGGCGCCGGCGTCGTAGCGATCAATCGGCAGGGGCGGATCACCACTCTCAACAAAGCCGCCGGGGCGCTGCTGCACATCCCTCCTCGCGGCGCCATTGGCCGGATGTTCGGCGAGGTTTTCCAAAGCGCGCACATCGAGCCCGTCCTGCAGTTGATGCGCTCCCTGAGAGAGCGGAACCTGGAGAACACCTCGGAGCAAATAGAGATCATGATCGATGGCCGCATCCTGACGCTGCGAGCGAGCCTGACCATGCTGAAGAGCGCGGAGGGCAACAGGCTCGGCACCCTCGTCGTGTTTGACGACATGACGGCCCTCATACGCGCCCAGAAAATAGCGGCGTGGCGCGAGGTGGCCCAGGGCCTCGCGCACGAGATCAAGAATCCGCTGACGCCCATCCAGCTGTCCGCCCAGCGAATGCGGAGGAAATTTGAGAGCGGGGCCTATGATTTTCCCGAAATACTCGACGCGTGTACGGAGACCATCATCAATCAGGTGAGGAGCCTGGAGGGAATGGTGAACGAGTTTCGCCGTTTCGCGAGAATGCCGGAACCGAGGCTGCGGCTTTGCGAGTTTGTTCCGCTTCTGGAGGAAGTGGCGAATCTGTATCGGGACGGGAAGGGAAATGTGAAACTGGCCGTTCAGCTCCACGCCGAGAATGCGGTTGTCCTGGCCGATCCGGAGCAGCTGCAGCGCGTGTTCATCAATTTGCTGGAGAATGCGTTCGAGTCCCAGGAGGCCGAGGGCGAGGTAAGCCTGCAGGCGTGGAGCGACGCAGATGAGAATATGATAGTCGTCGAAGTCACCGACCAGGGACAGGGGATATCGGAGGATATGAAAGTCCGCGTGTTTTCCCCCTATTTTTCGACCAAGAACAGGGGGGTCCGGCCTGGGCCTGGCGATTTGCCACCGCATCGTGACCGATCACAACGGAACGATAGGCGTGCGCGACAACCAGCCGGCGGGCTCCGTTTTTCGCGTCACGCTGCCGCTGGCGTCTGCCGCGGACATCCCGCCCGAGAGACAAAGGACGGCCGCCATTGGATAAGGGACACGTTCTCATCGTCGACGATGAGCGCGAAATACTCACGAGCCTGGAGAACGTCCTCCATGACGAGGGCTACCGCGTCGTGCGGGCGGAGTCCGGGGACATTGCGCTTCATCTGCTTCGGACGGAAACCCCGGACGTGGTCTTGCTTGATGTGTGGATGCCGGGGATTGACGGAATCAAAACCTTGCAGACGGTCAAGGAATCCAACGCGGACACCGAGGTCGTCGTCATGTCGGGCCACGGCAACATCGAGACCGCCGTGGCCGCGACAAAGCTGGGCGCTTTTGATTTTATTGAAAAGCCCCTCTCCCTCGACACGGTGCTGCGCGTGGTGGATTCCGCCGTGCAAACGAAGCGCGAGAAGGAACGCACGACGGGCGAGGGCGTCGAGGTGATGCTGGAGGGCGGCGGAAGGGAGGTGCTCAGGACCCGCAAAGCCATCCGGAGTGCCATGAAGGATGCGGCCCCCACGCTGGTCGCCGGGGAGCGGGGCACGGGCAAGCGCTTTGTCGTGCGGATGATACACATGCATGGCGTCGCCAAAGAGCGGGGGTTCATGCCGCTCCATTGCCGCTCCTTGCCGCCGCTTTCAGAGAAAGACGAATGGGCAAAGGCGCTAGCGCATCTGGTGCCCGCCTCGTTTCGGGGGACGGTATATCTCGATGGCCTGGAGGGGTTGCCCGCTGCGGAGCGCGAGGAGTGTATCCATCGCCTTCTGGGGCATGCGAGTGATTCGATGCGCTTGATAGCGTCTCTCAATCATGCGGGTACTCCCGAAGACAAGGCATCCGTGCGGCTACTCTCCGAGAAAACGGGCGCCACCCTGATACATTTGCCGCCCTTGCGCGAACGCAAGGGGGACATCTTGTTGCTGGCGAACAAATTTTTGGACGAGTGCGCCGAATCGGCCGGCGAGGAGAAGGAGTTCTCGGAGAACGCCATCGCGCTTCTGGATAAATATGACTGGCCGGGCAATGTCGCCGAACTCAAGGGCGTGGTCGCCAAAGCGGCGTATTCGTCCCGCGGAAAGGAGGTGCGCGTCGAGCACTTCCCGTATGCGATGCGCGCGGCTTCTTCTCCCCGCTTGGATGGTTCGGAAAGCGAGGCGGCCTTGCGGCCTCCAGCAAAGGCGGTCGAGGTGAAGCCCGCCGCACCGCCGGCCTCGACGCCCGGGAGGGCGAGCCAGCGGAGCATCGCCAGGAGCGTTGTGCTGCATGGCCGGGGGCTGCACTCCGGGCTGAAAACCGGGCTGATCGTCGAGCCCCTGCCGCCGGGAAGCGGGGTCCGGTTCGGCAACCTGACGAGTTCCGAGACCGTGCGTGCGCGCGTCGATTTCGTGGACGGTACGAACCATGCGACGAACCTGCGCGACGGGGCCGTGACGGCCCGGACGATAGAGCATCTCATGAGCGCGCTGCACGCCTACCGGGTCAGCAACATCCTCGTGAAAATTGGAGAGGAAGTCCCCGTCATGGACGGATCGGCGGGGGAGTTTTGCCGCCTGCTGGAAGAGGCCGGGATCGAGGAGCAACAGGAAAAAATCGAGGAGTTGCGGTTGGATGAAGCCCATGAGGTGGGCGAGCCGGGCTCCGGGGAGGGGTATATTCGCATCGAGCCTGCGGATTCCTTGTCGATCTCGTATCTGATGGATTACCCCGAGCCGATTGGCAGGCAACGCTACCTGTATGCGCACCGGAATGCGTCGGGCTTCCAGAAGGAAATCGCGCCGGCGCGCACGTTCGGCCTCGTCTCCGAACTCAAGTCGCTCGAGAACATGGGCCTGGCCGAGGGCGGGCGCTTGGGACAACGTGATCCTCGTGGATGGAGAGCGTGTTCTGAACACAGAGTTGCGCTTCCCCGACGAGTTCGTTCGCCATAAAATTCTCGACGTGATGGGGGATCTGTATCTGCTGGGGTCGTCCCGTCCTGGGAAGGGTGGTCGCCGAGAGAAGCGGTCACCGGCACAATGTCGCCCTGGTCAGGAAGCTGGTGGAGGCCCATGGCTGACCTTGTTTTTTGCCGAATCACTCCGCCGGCTCCCTCATGGAACCCCTCCTTTGCCTGATCCCCATGTGACATACCGTGGCGCGGGCGTCGACGTGGATGCGGGCGAGAGTTTCGTTCGCGCCATCTCCCGCGCGGTGAAGTCCACCCACGAGCGCCAGGGCGGCCGCATCCTGGAGGGGGAGGGCGGATTTTGCGGGCCTGTTCCGCCTGGGCGGGGATTACGCAGACCCGGTTCTCGTCGCCGGGACGGACGGCGTCGGCACGAAACTGCTTTTGGCCCAGCGGCTCGGGCGCCATGGCGCCGTCGGGGTCGATTTGGTGGCCATGTGCGTCAACGACATCCTGACCACGGGGGCGGAGCCTCTTTTTTTTCTGGACTACATCGCGACGGGCAGGATCGATCGGGGGGTGCTGGCGGATGTCGTATCCGGGATCGCTCGGGGCTGCCGGGAGGCGGGGTGCGCCCTCATCGGGGGCGAGACGGCCGAGATGCCCGATCTGTATGCGCCCGGGGCGTATGACCTGGCGGGATTCGCCGTAGGCGTGGTCGAGCGGCGGCGGCTGGACGATGCGCCCTCCGCGGAGGCGGGCGACGTCATCCTCGCGCTTCCCTCTTCGGGCGTTCACAGCAACGGCTACTCCCTGTTGCGAAAGATATTCGATTCCAGGGAAAAGATGGAGGCCGCGGCGCAAAGGCTCCGCCTCTCGGTGGAGGATGCGTTCCTGGCGCCGACCCGCATCTATGCGAACGGCGTGGCCGCCGTCCGAGGCGAGCGGGGAATGAGCGGGGTCGCCCACATCACGGGGGGCGGCATTCCCGGAAACGTGCGCCGCATGGTGCCCGACGGCCTGCAGGCCGTGTTGCGTCCCGAGAAATGGCCCCTTCCGGCGATATTCCCGTTGATTCAGGAGCTGGGGCCGGTCGCGCCGGCGGAGATGTACCGCACCTTTAACATGGGTCTGGGTCTCGTCTTCTTCGCCAGATCGGGTCGGGCGGAATCTCTGCGCGATCTCCTGGCGGCGGCGGGCGAAGAAGCCCTGATCGTAGGCGAGGTCGTTCAGCGGCCGCGGGGCGAGCCGCCCGTCGTCATCGCGGGCGTATGAGAATGTCCCCTCGAACGCGCTTGCGCCTGGGCGTTCTGGCCTCGGGCCGCGGGTCGAATCTTCAGGCGCTCATCGACGCGGAGCGGGACGCGGATTTTCCAGCCGAAGTCGCACTCGTCCTCAGCGACAGGAAAAAGGCGCATGCGCTTGCGCGCGCGGCGGCGGCGGGCATACGGCACAGGCGCCTCAACCCCCGGGAGGACGGGTTTTACCAAAGGATGGGCGAGGAGATCGAGCGTTGCGGAATCGGCCTCATCTGCTGTGCCGGCTTCATGCGCATCCTGCCTCCCGGGTTCGTGGACCGCTTCCGGGGCAAAATCATCAACATCCATCCCTCGCTTCTGCCGAGTTTCCCCGGCCTGCGCGCGCAAAGACAGGCCCTGGACGCAGGCGTGCGGGTGGCGGGCTGCACGGTGCACTTCGTGGATGAGGGGGTGGATACTGGGCCGATCATCCTGCAGGCCGCCGTGCCGGTGCGCCCCGGGGATGATGAGCGAGCACTCTCGGAGAGAATCCTCCGCTACGAGCACCGCCTATACCCGCTGGCGGTGCGGCTCATCGCCGAGGGGCGTGTGCGCTGCGCGGGCGGTGTTGTAGAATATGCGGTGGACGCACCCGTGGATGGCGACGGCTTCATCTCCCCCCGCTTCCAGGCCGCCGACCCGAAAGGATGAACGAGACTTTGCGCAAATCGAACGTTTGTCGGACGCTCGCGTGCAGTCTTCTGTTTCTGGCGTTCGCGAGGGTGCCCGTCTTCCCCGCGCCGATGGAGAAGGAGGCGCGTCCGGAGGCGGAGAGGATCATCGCGTCGCTCCAGGAGAAATACGAAGGGATGGAGTCGTTGCGCGCCTCTTTCGAGCAGAAAAACGAGCTGCGCACCCTGGGCCGAACGACGACCTCGAGCGGGAGCCTCCTGTTGCAGAAGCCGGGCAGACTGCGCCTGGAGTATCGCGAGCCTGAAATGCAGGTTCTGGTCTCCGACGGCCAGACGTTCTGGCTCTACACGCCCCGCTTCCGGCAAGTGGTGGTCTCGCAGCCCGGGCGTGCCGCCTTTGGCGGCCCCACGCCCCTGTTGTTCCTGGCCGGGGAGGGGGATTTGAGGAAGAATTTTGACGTGTTCGTGGAGGAAATCGGGATAGCCCGGCGAGGCGGAGGAATCTGGCGGGCGGGGCATCCGCATCGCATTCGCCTGGAGCCGAAGTCTCCCAACGCCTCGTTTCGCCGGATGTGGCTGGAGGTGGAGGCCGGGAGCTTCGCCATCCTCTCCCTGGCGTATACGGACAATCTCGGCAACAGGAGCCGCTTGCGGTTTTCAAACGTGGAAGAGGGCGTCAGAATCTCGGGCGAGAAGTTTCGGTTCATCGCACCGCCCCATGTGGAGGTGGTGCACATGCCAGGCCAGCCGGCCGGCGACAGGTAAGGGCTCATCCGATCATGACAACGCACATCCTGGGCTGGGTGATGGGTTTGGGGCAGACGATTTTCTGGGCCGTGCTGGTGCTGGGTCTGCTCATTTTTATCCATGAGCTGGGCCACCATCTCGTAGCCAAATGGCTAAAAATCGGCGTCTCCACGTTTTCGCTGGGCTTTGGGCGCCGCATCTGGGGCTTTCAGAGGGGGGAGACGGAATATCGCGTATCGCTCATCCCGCTGGGCGGGTATGTGAAACTCGTGGGCGAGGACCCGGAGGCGGCGCCCGCCGCTCCCGACGCCCGCAAGGCGCCGGACGAGCGAGAAAAATCCTTTTACCTGCGCCCGGTGAGCCACCGGTTCGCGGTCATTTCGGCGGGCCCTGCGTTCAACGTCGTCCTGGCGATACTCCTGAGCTGGGGGCTGCACCTGGGCGGGGTTCCCGTGCCGGGCACCTGGGTGGGCGGCGTTTTCCCCGGCACGCCGGCCCAGAGCGCCGACCTGAAGACCGGAGATCGCATTGTGGCCATCGACGGGAGGCCGGTCCGGAAATGGTCCGAGCTGGTCGAGATCGTCCGAAAGAGCGCCGGCAAAAAACTGGCGCTGAAGGTGGAGCGCGGCCGCCAGTCCCTGGAGACCGTCATCGTCCCCACCTCGAGGAGTGCGACCGGCAAGGAGCTGGGTTACGGACGTATCGGCATCAGCATCGGCAAAGGCTCCTACACCGAGCGATTCGGCTTCTTCGAGTCTTTGCGGCGGAGCCTGCAGCAAAACTACGCCATCGCCCGCCTGACGGTCGTGACGCTGTATTCGATGCTCACGAAAACGATTCCGGCCGACATCGGCGGGCCGATTCGCATTTCCGTGGTGGCGGCGGAGCAGGCCCAGCGCGGATTCCGCTACCTCGTGATGTTCACGATCCTCCTCAGCGTGAATCTGGCGATCCTGAATCTGTTGCCGATTCCGGTTCTCGACGGGGGGCACATCCTTTTCCTGCTCATCGAGGGCTTGCGGGGGAAAGCCCGTCAGCCTGAGAATCCGCGAGATGGCCATGCAGGTGGGCACCGTCCTGCTCATTGGCCTGATGATCTTTGCCACCTACAAGGACAGCGTGTATTATCTCTTCGGAGGCGAGGCGCCATCCATCGCGCGAGAGAAGGGACGGACGGGGGGCGGAAACGCCAGTGCGCCATCCTCCGGGAATGCAAAGGGCCAATGACGAAGGTTGTGGTGTGATGTTCGAGCCGTTCACGGACGATGTGTTTTCCACAAAACCGGTCCCCGGGGTCGGGCTCCCGCCCAGGGAGGGGGGCGTACCCGCCCTGCCGATGGCGGGCGAGGCGCCGCCCCTGCGCGCATCCCTCCTCCTTTCCCCTCCATCGCCGAAAAAGCCTCCAGATCCAGGGTGGGCGGCGTGAGCGTCGGCGGCGGGGGCGCCCATCTCCGTGCAGTCGATGTGCAACACCTACACGCACGACGTGGCGCGAACCGTCGAGCAAATCCAGCGCCTGGAAGCCGCCGGGTGCGAAATCGTGCGCCTGGCGGTTCCCGATGAAAGGTCGGCCCAGGCGTTGCCGGAAATCCGAAAGCGCACGCGGATGCCCCTGGTGGCGGACATTCATTTCGACTACCGCTACGCGCTGATGGCGGCGGATGCGGGGGTCGACTGCCTGCGCATCAACCCGGGCAACATCAATGGCGAGGACAGGGTGAGCGAGGTGGTCGCCTCGGCGAAAGACCACGGCCTGCCCATCCGCGTGGGGGTGAACGCCGGCTCCCTGGAGAAGCACCTGCTGGACCGCTTTGGCGGCGCGACGCCCGAGGCGATGGTGGAGAGCGGCCTGCGGCATGTCGCCATGCTGGAGAAGCGCGGCTTTTACGACACGAAAATCTCCCTGAAGGCCTCCGACGTTTCGAGGACGGTGCAGGCCTACCGGTTGATGGCCGGGCGCGTGGAATACCCTCTCCACCTGGGCATCACGGAGAGCGGAAGCCTTCGGACGGGGAGCGTCAAGAGCGCCGTCGGCCTGGGGATTCTGCTCGCCGAGGGCATCGGCGACACCCTGCGCGTCTCCCTCGCGGCGGACCCGGTGGAGGAGGTGCGCGTGGCCTATGAAATCCTCAAGAGCCTCAAGCTGCGCCAGAGGGGCGTGAACGTCGTCGCGTGTCCCTCCTGCGGCCGCGTCCAGATTGACGTGGACAAGCTGACGATGGAGGTGGAGCGGGAACTCGCCCATATCGACGCCCCCATCACGGTGGCCGTCATGGGCTGCGAGGTGAACGGCCCGGGCGAGGCCAAAGAGGCCGACATTGGCGTGGCCGGCGGCCACAGGCGCGCCCTGATTTTCATGAAGGGCGAGAAGGCTGGCCTGGTGGCCTATGAGGACATCAAGAAAAATCTGGTCGAGCGCGTGGAGGCGCTCGCGGCGCAGCACTCCGCGCAACGTCCCCAGAAAAAATCCTATCAAGCGGCCCTCCCCTAGAAACTGCTGATTCATGCGATTCTCGCGAGGGTTTTTCCCCACACTGAAAGAAGCGCCGGCGGAGGCGGAAGTCGTCAGCCACACGCTCATGGTGCGCTCGGGCATGATTCGGCGCCTGGCGGCGGGCGTGTACACGCTTTTGCCCCTCGGCGTCCGCGTCCAGCGCAAGGTGGAGCGGATTCTGCGCGAGGAGCTGAACCGCGCGGGTGCGCAGGAGGTGTTTCTGCCCACCCTGAACCCCGCCGAGCTCTGGAAAAAAAACGGGCCGCTGGGAGGTGTACGGCAAGGAGTTGATGCGCCTGCAAGATCGCCATGAGCGCGACTTTTGCCTGGGCCCCACGCACGAGGACGGTGATCACCGACCTCGTGGCGCGCGAGGTGCGGAGCTATCGGGACCTGCCGCTCAACCTCTACCAGATACAGACGAAATTCCGCGACGAGATACGGCCGCGCTTCGGCGTGATGCGCGGGCGCGAATTCACGATGAAGGACGGCTACAGCTTCGATCGCGACGAGGCGGGCGCGGAGCGGAGCTATGACGAGATGGTGCGCGCCTATGCGCGGATATTTCGGCGCTGCGGCCTCCGCTTCAGCGCGGTGGAGGCGGACTCGGGCGCCATCGGCGGGAGTTTCTCGCACGAGTTCATGGTCATGGCCGATACGGGCGAGGAGGCCGTCGCCGTGTGCGATTCGTGCGGCTATGCGGCGAACGTGGAGAAGTCGCCGGTTCGCCTGGAGCTCTCCGCCAACGAGGGGGGCGAACTCGAGAAGGTGCACACTCCCGGCGCCCATACGATTGAGGAGGTGGCCGCGTTCTTCTCCCTGCCGCCGCACCGGATGGCCAAGACCCTCCTGTATGTCGCGGATGGCGAACCTGTGGCGGCGGTGATTCCCGGCCACAGGGAGTTGAACGAAACGAAGCTCAAGAACGCGCTCGGCGCAGTGGAGGTCGAGCTCGCCGACCCCGGGACGGTGGAGAGGATCACCCGCTCCGCAGTGGGTTTCGCGGGCCCCCGTCGGCTTGTCGGGCGTTCGTCTCACCATCGCCGATCACGCCATCCGGGGCGCCGGCGGACTCGTCATCGGCGCGAATGAGACGGACCATCACTATCGTGGCGCGCGCGAGGGACGTGATTTTGCGGCGGGCGAATTCGCGGACCTCACCATCGCCGAGGCGGGGGACGCCTGCCCCGAATGCGGGGCTGCGCTCAGCGTCAGGCGCGGCATCGAGGTGGGGCACGTCTTCAAGCTGGGTTGCAAGTATTCCGAGGCGCTCGGCGCCGCCTATCAGGATGAAAACGGCGAGACGCGCCCTGTCGTCATGGGTTGTTATGGCATTGGCGTGGGACGCACGGTGGCGGCGGCGATAGAACAGAACCATGATGCGGACGGCATCGTTTGGCCGACTCCCATCGCTCCCTACCACGTGGCGATCATCCCCGTGAAGGCGGACGATGGGGAGACGATGCGGGTTTGTGACCGCATGTACGACGCGCTCCTCTCCACCGGCGTGGAGGCTGTGCTGGATGACAGGGACGAGCGGCCGGGCGTGAAGTTCAAGGACGCCGACCTGATCGGGTTTCCCTACAAGGCGATCGTCGGGCCGCGGGGACTCCGGGAGGGGCGGATCGAGGTGAAATCCCGCAAGTCGGGGGAGACGCGCCTCGTGGCGGCGGAAGAGGCGGCGTCTTTTCTGGAGGCCCTGGTTTCCGGGGAGATGAAGGCCGCCGGTTGATTTTCCGGGTTCTCGAAGCCACGCCCCGCCGCGCCCGGGGGGTTTTCCCGCTAGCGCCTCCCCATCCCGGAGGCACCTGGGGGGAGGAATAGAAAACTTGACGTTCTCGGCCCTGGGCATTTATATTCTGCTTCTGTGGGCAGGCGGCCTTTTCAGGGGGAGGGTGGTTGCGCATGGCCTATCAGGGGGTTCGCGAGTGTGCCGTTTGCGCCTGGCGAGAGGGTTGTCGCCTGAAATATCGCAACGAGCCGAACGGGGCGATTTTTTGCCCGGAGTTTTCTCCTGACCTGAGATTGCGGCAAGGGCGGCCGAAGGGAGCGCCGCCTTCGTCCGAAGGCACCAAATGAGGAGCAGACGATAAATCATGAGACGTGAAATTGAAATTTTGATCTTGCTCTTTTTCGGATATTTGTGCCTGATGGTGGGCTTTCGCGTGGAAGACATCGGTTTTCGGGTGTTTTTCTATATTCTCTCGGGCATGTTCTTTTTCGCCATTTTCCGACCCAAGCAGTCTCCCTGACAGGGACACATTCTGGCGGCGTAGCTCAACCGGTTAGAGCATACGGCTCATATCCGTAGTGTTGGGGGTTCAAGTCCCTCCGCCGCTACCATTTTCCTGCCGTCTGGGGAGAGGACGCTCTCCATGGCCTCGGACACAGCCCGGCGACAACCTCCTTCCCGGAAGACAAAAAAAGCGTTCGAGTCCAGGGTGCGAGCGGGGCTTCGGCGCGCCGCCCATGAGGTGACGCCCGCCCCCCTGCTCGTCGGCTTTTCCGGCGGGGCGGACTCCACCGCCCTTTTGTTGTCCATGCAGGCGGTCTTGCCGGAATCCCAGCCGCTTTGCGCCGTTCACGTCGAGCACGGGCTCCGAGGCGGCGCGTCGGAGCGAGACGCCCGTCACGCCGAGAGCGTGTGTCGGGAGTTCGGCGTAGATTTCCGTTGCAAGCGCGTTCGCGTGCGGCAGTCGGCGCACTGGGGACTGGAGGGCGCCGCCCGTGAATCGAGGCGCGCGGCCTTCCTGGAGGTCGCCCGGGAGACAGGGGCTGACGCCCTCGCCCTGGCGCACAACAGGGACGATCAGGCCGAGACCGTGCTCATGCGCCTGTTCGAGGGCGCCGGGGCGCGGGGGATCGCGGGCATGGGATGGCGGACCCTGCTCGCGTCCAAAGAGGGAGACGGGCTCCACGTTATCCGCCCCTTGCTGGACTTCTCGCGCGCGGAAATTCTGGAGTATCTGGAGGCGCGGGGCGTCTCCTGGGTCGAGGATGAAACCAACCGGGACGAAAGCCGCCTCCGAAACCGGATACGCCGGAACGTCATCCCGGCGATTCGGGAGAACCTGGGCGATGCGGCGGTCCGCGGAATCGTTAAGAGCGCGGAAATATCGGCGCCGCTCGTCTCCCTCGTGAACGGGATGACGGCGGAGGCGAGCGCTAGGCTCATCCGCGAGGCGGACGGGAGGGTCGCCGTTTCCCCCCTGCGGGAGGTGGAGAAGCTCAACCGGGCGATACGCGCCGGTGTCTGGCGCGCGGCGCTGGAGGCGCTCGGGAGCGTCTCGCCCGCCCGCCCGCGCAGGCGCGCCCTCCGAAGATGGATCGAGGGGCTGGACCGCCTCGCGAGGGGGAGGGGAAATCCCTCGGGCGTCTTGAGTCTGCCGGGCGGCCTGGAGGCGAGGAGGGAGTATGACCGGCTCCTGCTTGGACGCGCCCGCGTCGATGCGAGGTGGACGGAGGAGCGGAGGCTGCGGATTCCGGGGAGGACGGTGCATCGCTCCCTGGGGCTGGCGATCGAAGCCTCCCGGGGGGGAGGCGCGCATCAGCCGGAGGGGCCGTTGTTGTGGGAAGCGCGCCTCGACCCGGAAAAGCTGGGCGCGGACGCCCGCATACGCACCCGGCGCGATGGGGACAGATTTCATCCCCCGGGCCGCGAGAAGGAGAGGAAGCTCAAGGACTACCTGATGGAGCAGAAAATACCGAAATCCTCGCGGAACCGGCTCCCTTTGCTGGCCGTGCGGGAGAAGGTCGCGTGGATAATCGGCCATCGGGTTTCGGCGGAATTCGCGTGCGGCCCGAAGGCGAGGGGAGGGGTCGTTCTCAGGGCGTTGCGCGAGGGCGGGGAGGAGAAAAGACTCGCGGGCGCATCCGGCGACTGACGGGAGAGGCTTCGCTTGTCCCTTCGCGCGGGATGCGAGGCCTCCCCTCATGGACGGATGCGAATAATCCTGATACCTTGTCTGGGAGAGGTCGCCAGGGAAATGCCCATCCGAGAGGGAAGGAACGTATTTTGAACCAATTTTACAAGAATTTGGCGCTTTGGCTGATTATCGGCTTGATCATGGTGGGGCTTTTCCAGGCCTTCAACGGCCCGCGCTCGATGGAAAGAACCGTCGTCTACAGCGATTTTCTCAAGGCGGTGGACGATGGCCAGGTGAGCGAGGTGATCGTCCAGGGAGACAACGTTCGGGGCCGCTACCTCAGCGGCAGGGCGTTCCAGACCTACGCCCCCAAGGACCCGAAACTCATCGATACGCTCCGGGCCAAGGGCGTCCGCATCACGGCACAGCCCGTGGAGCAGAACGCCTGGTACATGAACATGCTGCTGAGCTGGCTGCCCATGCTCGTGATGCTGGGCGTGTGGATTTTCTTCATGCGGCAAATGCAGATGGGAGGCTCCAAGGCGCTGTCATTCGGGAAGAGCAAGGCGCGGATGATGCCGGAGTCCGCCAAGAAAAAGATCACGTTCGCGGACGTGGCCGGCATCGAGGAGGCGAAAGAAGAGCTCGAGGAGCTGGTGGATTTTCTCCGCGATCCGCAAAAGTTCACCCGCCTGGGCGCGCGCATCCCCAAGGGGGTCCTCATGGTCGGCCCTCCGGGCACGGGCAAAACCCTGCTGGCGCGCGCCATCGCGGGCGAGGCGGACGTGCCGTTTTTCTCGATCAGCGGGTCGAGTTTCGTCGAGATGTTCGTTGGCGTCGGGGCGTCGAGGGTGCGGGACTTGTTCGAGCAGGGCAAGTCGAACGCGCCGTGCATCATTTTCATCGACGAGATTGACGCCGTCGGGCGGCACAGGGGCGCCGGCCTCGGCGGCGGCCACGACGAGCGCGAGCAGACGCTCAACCAGCTCCTCGTCGAGATGGACGGCTTCGAGTCGAACGACGGGGTCATCTTGATCGCGGCGACGAACCGCCCCGACGTCCTGGACCCGGCGCTCCTCCGGCCGGGCCGCTTCGACCGGCAGATTATCGTCTCCTTGCCGGACATCAAGGGACGCCTGGCGATTCTGAAGGTGCACGCCGGAAAGGTGCCGCTCGATGAATCCGTCGATTTGAACATCATCGCCCGCGGCACGCCGCGATTCGCGGGCGCCGACCTGGCGAATCTCCTGAACGAGTCCGCGCTCCTGGCGGCGCGGCGCGGGAAGCGCTCCGTTCAGAATGAAGACCTGATGGAGGCGAAGGACAAGGTCTTGATGGGCAAGGAGCGGCGCAGCATGTCGCTCAGCGAAAAGGAGAGGAGGAGCACGGCCTACCACGAGGCGGGCCACGCCCTCGTGGCGTTGCTGATTCCCGGGACGGACCCCGTCGAGAAGGTGACGATCATCCCGCGCGGCTTCTCGCTGGGGAGCACGTGGTCCTCTCCCCTCGAGGATCGCTACAGCAACGACAGGACCTTTCTGAAGAACCAGCTGGCCTGCCTGATGGGCGGACGCGCGGCGGAGATGCTGGTGTTCGAGGAATTGACTACAGGGGCGAAGGCCGACATCCAGACGTCCACCGACCTGGCCAGAAGCATGGTTTGCGAGTGGGGGATGAGCGAGAAGCTCGGCCCCCTCGCCTACGGCAAGAAGCATGAGCAGATTTTTCTGGGTCGGGAAATATCCCAGCACAGGGACTATAGCGATCAGGTGGCACTGGAGATCGACAATGAGGTGAAGGACATGGTCTCGGCGGGCTATGACAGGGCGTACAACCTGCTCGAGGAGAATCGCAGCAAGCTCGACCTGCTGGCGAATGCGCTCCTGGAGTATGAGACCATCGACCTGCAGGACATCGAATCCTTGATGGAGACCGGGAAAATTTCCAGGAGCAGGAAGAAAAAGGACGAAGTCGGCGAAGGAAGCGCACCGGTTTCTCCACAGCCCGGGGAAACGCCTCGCAAGGATCCGCAGGCGTCGCCGCCGGACCTGGCGCCCGGCCAGGCCTAGCATCTCCCCACGTTGCGATTGGTGCTGATGGCGACGGCGCGAAAGAGCCCCCCCACCGGTTGTGAGGTCGCGGGAGGAATGCGCGCATGAGGCGGGGGCGCCTTTTTCCGGGATGTTTATTGTGCCGACGGGGGTGGGCATGGCGAAACTCTGCGTGAACGTGGACCACGTGGCCACGGTGCGGGAGGCGCGCAAGACGAACGAGCCCGACCCGGTGGCGGCGGCCCTCCTCGCCGAGCGGGCGGGTGCGGCGGGCGTCACCATCCATCTTCGGGAAGACAGAAGGCATATCCAGGACAGGGATTTGCGGCTGATGCGCCAGGTGGTGCGGGGCAAGCTAAACCTGGAGATGGCGCCCGTCCCCGAGATGCAGGGGATCGCCCTCGACGTGAAGCCCGAGCAGATCACCTTGGTGCCGGAGCGGCGCGAGGAGATAACGACCGAGGGCGGGCTGGACGCGGCGGGCCACGTCGCGCAGCTGGCCGACATGCTGGCGCCGTTGCGGGACGCGGGGCGTCTGCTGAGTCTTTTCGTGGATCCCCATCCACGGCAGGTGGAGGCCGCCAAGGCGTTGGGCGTGCATTTTGTGGAGCTCAACACGGCGGCCTATTCGGAGGCGAGAGCTCCCGCCTCGGCGGAGAGGGAGCTCGCCGCACTCCGCGAGGCGGCCGCCCTCGCCCACAGCCTCGGCGTCGGCGTGCACGCGGGCCACGGGCTCACCTACCTCAACGTGCGCCCCGTGGCCTCGCTCCCTCACCTGCAGGAGTTGAACATCGGCCACAGCATCGTCTCGCACGCCGTTTTCGTCGGCCTGGAGAGAGCGGTGCGCGAGATGGCGGATATCATAGAACGGGTCAGCGACGCCTGAACATGCCGATTCCCGTCGTCACCGCCCATGAGATGGCCAGCATCGACGGCCGGGCGAGCCGGGAATACGGAATCCCCTCGACGTGCCTGATGGAGACGGCGGGGGCGCGGTGCGCCCAGAGAATCTGGGAGAAATACGGCAAGGCCGGCCTCCGCGTTCTGGTCGCGTGCGGGAAGGGGAACAATGGCGGGGACGGCCTTGTCATCGCCAGGCATTTGCGCAACTTCGGCGCGGACGTGGGGGTCGCGACGCTGTTTCCCCTGCGCGAGGCCGCGGGCGACCCCGCTGTTTTTCTGAAATCCCTGCAGAAGACGCAAACGCCCCTCCTCGAGGTGGACGAGGCGAACGCCGCGCCCTTCGAGGCGATGGCGAAAAATGCGGACCTCGTCGTGGACGCCATTCTGGGCACCGGGTTTCGCCCGCCCGCCCGGAGCCTTCCGGCGCAGGCGATCCGCATCCTGTCCGCGTGCGGCGCCCCCATCGTGGCGGTGGATGTGCCGTCCGGCCTCGACGCCACCACCGGCGGCGCCGAGCCTCCGCATATTGACGCCGATCTTACCCTGGCACTGGGCGCGCTCAAGCGGGGGCATCTGCTCATGCCGGCCGCCGCGCACGTCGGCGAGCGGATGCTGCTGGACATCGGAATTCCCCGGCAATGCCTGGATGCGGAAAACGTTTCCCTCCATCTTACGGAGGCCTCCGACGTGGCGGAGCGTTTGCCCCGCAGACCTCCCGACGCCCACAAGGGGGATGCCGGCCACCTGTTTTTGATAGCCGGCGCCCCCGGCATGTCGGGGGCCGGCGTCATGGCGGCGATGGCGGCCCTGCGCGCGGGCGCGGGTCGGGTGACGCTCGGCGTGCCGGAGAGCGTTCACGCCCTTGTGGAGGGCCGCTATCCGGAGGTCATGACGCTGTCCCTGCCGGCCACCGAGTCGGGCGCCGCCGACGTCGCGGCGTTTGACCTCATCCTGGAGCGCTCGGAGGACATGAGCGCCCTCGTCGTGGGCCCGGGCCTCATGACGGGCCCCCGAACGGTGGAACTCGTTCACAGGCTCATCCAGCATATCGACTCTCCCACCGTGCTGGACGCCGACGGCCTGAACGCGCTCTCCCAGGACCTCACCATCCTCGACAGCAGGGTCGCGCAACTGGCGCTGACGCCCCACCCGGGGGAAATGGCGCGTCTTCTGGGCATCCCGGTCGGGGAGGTCCAGGAAGATCGGGTGGGGCACGCGAGCCGGTTCGCCGCGCGTCATAATCTGGACATTGCCCTGAAGGGCTGGGGCACGATTCTCGCCACGCCGGAGGGAGAAAGTTGGTACAATCCCACGGGAAACTCCGACATGGCCACCGCCGGCAGCGGGGACGTGCTGGCGGGCGTAGTCGGCGCATTGCTCGCCCAAGGGCTTTCCGGCAAATGGGCGTTGATATGCGGGGCCTATCTGCACGGATTGTCCGGAGAGTTGGCGTCGGCGAAGATGGGCGGACTCGGGATCGCGGCGACCGATATTCTGGAGGCGCTTCCCGCGGCGAGAAAGAAAGTGCTCACGGATGCGGGAGGTTGCGGCGCTGCTCGAATTTCCCTTTGAGACGCGGAGTGATTCCGTCGCGCAGACGGCCGCCCTCGGCGCGCGGCTCGCAAGGGCGTCGAGGCCCGGCGAGGTTGTTTTGCTCGATGGCGACCTAGGCACCGGGAAGACCGTGTTCGCCAGGGGTTTCATCGAATCGCTGCCGGGGGGAGGGGGGCGAATCGTCAGGAGTCCCACGTTTGTGTATGCGCGTCATTATCCGACGGTCCCGCCCGTCCACCACATGGACCTCTACCGCCTTCCGAGGGATTCCGACCTCCAGGAAATCGGTTTGTGGGAGCACGTTGGAGAGAAGGATTTCGTGATGATCGAATGGCCGAACCATGTGGAGAGATGGCGTTTTCCGGTCTCCACCCGCGTCAGGTTCGAGATCGTGGGAGCAGAAAGTCGGCGCGTCTCCATTTCCCGGTCGTGAGACAGAATTTTCTTTACAAAAAAAGAAAACGATGGCAATCTGATAAGGCATTGTTTTTGCATACGCATTATGGCCAGGAGGGCGTCGGCGCATCCGGGAGGCGGATGTAGCGGTTCTTTCGGCATGGGGCGATGTGCCGCCCGGGTCGCGCGCGTCTGTTCCGGACCATCCAGATATTTCTGAAGGGTTGCGATGCTTTCCCGCAGGGTGCTGAAAATCTTGTTGCTCTCCCTGCTGATCGCCATGGGCGGCGTGGTTTTCTATTTTTTCATGGATTCCTCCGGTTATCGGATCGACGTGGGAGGCGTGTCGTTCCAGGGTTCGGACGCGGATCTCAACGTGGACAAGGTGCACGTCGTCCAAAACACGAAGGGCGTGAAGGAATGGGAGCTGTGGGCGGACTCCGCCAAGGTGTACCGCGAGAAGGATGTGACTGTTTTGCGAAACCTGCGCCTGCGGTTGTATCCGAAAAACGGGAAGCCGGCGGACGTGAGCGCACGGAGAGGGACGATGGAGAACAAGAGCCGAAACATGAAGATCAGCGGCAACGTCATTGTCCGGACGGCCCAGGGCTTCTCCCTCCAAACGGAATCCCTGTATTTTCGCCCGCAGGAGAATCGCATTGATTCGGATTCGCGGGTCCGGATAGAGGGGAAGCGGTTTCGCCTGAGCGGCACGGGCCTTGCGGGGAGAACCGATTTGGGCCATTACGAGCTGAAGGAGAAGGTGCGCGCCACGCTATACGATACGCGCGAGGCGCGCGAGGCGTCGCGCTAGCGACGGAAGGGGAGGAGGGTTCATGATGAATCGGCGGCGACCAGCGCGGCGGCCGGCCGCACCGGAAGGAGGGAGTGCTTTGAGAGCGGGGACATGTCGCCCGGGGCGCGTTCGCCTCGTTTGCCTGGGCTTGTGCGCGGGTCTTTTGTTGTGGGGTGCGGCCTTCTCGCACGGGCAGGAGAGGGGAAGAAAGGGCTTATCCGACAGCAAGGATCCGCTTCACGTCAGCTCGAACAAGATGGAGGTGCAAAACCAGAAGAACCTCGTCGTGTTCACCGGGGATGTGAAGGCGAAGCGGGGGGATATGCACATAGAGGCGAATCGCCTGGAGGTGTATATGCGCGCCGACGAGGACAAGAGCGCGGAGCGCGAGACCGCCTCACCTGGCGGGATGGGGGATCTGGACAAAATCGTGGCCACCGGAAACGTGAAGATGAATCAGGCGCAAAGAAGGTTCGCCACCGCCGGGCGGCTGGAATATCGGGAATCGACCGGCGTCGCCGTCCTGACGGACAAGCCGCGCGCCTGGGAAGGGAAGAACCAGGTGGTGGGCAGCAAAATAGAGATGAACCTGCAGGAGGAAACGACGATCGTCCATGGCTCTCCGCGCCGCAGGGTCAACGTTACCCTTTTTCCCTCCAGCGAGAGCGAGACGCCCCAGCGCCAGAAATCCAGATAGCCCCATGGTCGCGCAAGCCGACAGCCATGCCGCGGAGCGCCAGAAGGGCGCTTCCATCCTCGTCGCCGGACTGACGAAAAGCTACGCCGGCCGAAGGGTCGTCTCCAGCGTGCGGCTCGGGGTGCGTCCCGGGGAAATCGTGGGACTGCTTGGCCCGAACGGCGCCGGCAAGACGACGATATTTTACATGATCGTCGGGCTGGTCGCCCCGGATGCGGGGCAAGTCTTCTTGAATGGGCGAGAGGTAACAGACCAGCCCATGTATATGCGCGCCCGGCGGGGAATCAGCTATTTGCCCCAGGAGGCGTCCGTGTTTCGACGTCTTTCCGTGCGGGACAACATCATGGCGGTGCTCGAGCTGGTTCTGCGCGACGGCCGGCGCCGCGAGAGTCGGTTGGACGAGATATTCGAGGACCTGAACATCCGGCACATCCAGTCGCGGAGGGGATACGCCCTCTCGGGCGGGGAGCGTAGGCGGGTGGAGATCGCCCGGGCGTTGGCTACGAACCCCGCTTTCATACTCCTGGATGAGCCTTTCGCCGGGATCGACCCCATCATGGTGCACGAGATACAGGACATCGTGGCGGGACTGAAAAGCCGGGGGATCGGAATCGTCATCACGGACCACAACGTGCGCGAGACGCTTCAGATATCCGACAGGGCCTACATTATCAACGAAGGCCGCATACTGGCGTCCGGCGTTCCGGAGGAGATCGCCGGTAATGAGAAGGTCCGCGACATCTATCTGGGCCAGGAATTTCGACTCTGAGGGCAAGAAGGAGCCGGGGGGATGGCCTTGCAGCATAAAATGACGATGCGGACGGAGCAGCGCCCGGTGATGACGGCCATGCTACAGCAGGCGATTGGCCTCTTGCCCCTGACGCGCGCGGAGATGCAGCAGTCCGTTCAGCGGGAGATGCAGGAGAATCCCCTCCTCGAGGAAGTTCCGGAGGAGGGGAGGGAGGGGGCGGACGGCGAGACGCCGGACGATGCTCCCGAGAGCGAGAACGATGAAAGAGCCGAGGCGGAGATTGATTGGGAAAACATCGTGCAGGATGGTTATGGCGATTTCTCTCCGCCCGCCGATGATGGTGATTTTTCCTCCTACGAGCAGACGTTGACCCGTCCCGACACGCTGCATGAGCATCTGGAATGGCAGCTGGGTCTTTCGATGGCTCCTGAGCCGATAGCCCGCGTGGCGAGGCAGATTATCTGGAACGTGAACGATCAGGGCTACCTCGAGGCCGAACCGGAGGAGCTGGCGGCCGCCGCCGGCCTCGGGCCTCGGGAGGCGGACAGGGCATTGGTGCTGGTGCAAGGGTTCGACCCGCCCGGCGTTGCCGCGAGAACACTTCAGGAATGCCTCCTTATTCAACTGAAAAACCACGCTTTATCGCCGAACCATCATGGTCGCTTTGTGGATTTGGCGCGGGTGTTGGTGCTGGAGAACATGGAGCGGATAGATGCGCGGCAATACGCGAGGCTCGCCAGGGCCAACGGCGTGGAGGTGGATGACATCGCCCAGGCCGTCCTCATCATCCGGAGCCTCGACCCCTATCCCGGACTGCGCTTCTCCGAGCAGAGGGTGGAGGTGGTGACGCCGGACGTCGTCGTCGCCAAACGAGGTGCCGATTACGAGGTGACGCTCCATGACGAGGGCCTGCCGCCCCTGCGCGTCAACCCGCTCTACGCGGCGATGGCCGCCGACAAGGCGGGAACGCCGCCGGACACGCGCAAGTATCTGGAGCAGAAGATGAAGTCCGCCGTCTGGTTCGTCAAAAGCGTCGAGCAAAGGAGGCAGACAATTCTGAAGGTCTCCCGGAGCATCGTCCGCTTCCAGAAGGATTTTCTCGAGCAGGGCGTGCGCGCACTGAAACCCTTGGTGCTGCGGGATGTGGCCCAGGACATCGGGATGCACGAATCGACCGTGAGCCGCGTGACGACCGGCAAGTACATGGATACGCCGCAGGGCGTTCTGGGCTTCAAGTATTTCTTCCACAGCGGGTTGGGAGCGGGGGCGGAAGGGGTCGCCTCGTCGGTGGCGGTGAAGGAGATCATCAAGAGGGTGGTGGCGCAGGAAAATCCCCGAAAACCGCTTACTGACCAGCGCATCGTGGACAGGCTGCGCCAGGATGACGTGGTGATAGCCAGGCGCACGGTGACGAAATACCGCAAGGAGTTGCGCATCCTTCCCGCGAGCAAAAGACGCGCGATACACGGATAGCCGCAGGGGGCGAGGGAGGGGGGGGAGGCGCGTTGCCCCCTCCCCCGTTTCCCGTTCACGCCCGCATGGCCCATAATGGCGGGTGGGCGTGTCCGCAACCTGGCGTTTGCCGGAGAAGCGTCGAAAATTTTTATTATCATTCCCCGGAGGGAGGTTCCACGCTCCGGGGGCGTCCTGAGAGTTGAGGAACGCGATGAGCAAGCTCTCGGTGTCCCAGTTGTACGAGGACCTGCGCGAGGAGCTGGGATTGTCCATCCTCTCGGGCGCATCCGGCTTGGGGCGTCAGGTTGGACATACGCGCTTTCAAAAAAATGGCTTGCCCCTTGCCGGATTCCTGAAAGCCGTCCATCCGGACAGGGTGCAGGTGTGGGGCAACACCGAGGTCGGGTTTCTGGAGAACCTCGAGGAGGAGGAGCGCACCGAGGCGGTGCGTCGATATTTTCGGATGCCGCTGTGCGCCGTGGTGGTCACGGGGGGAAATCGCATTTTCCCGGGGATCGCGAAAGAGTCCGACGCATCCGGCGTGCCGATCATCGTCTCGAGTTTGCCCGGCAAGGAATTGATGCCCCGGATGTCGGAATATCTCGAAGAGCATCTCTCCCCGCATGCGCGGCTGCACGGCGTCCTGGTCGATTTGTATGGTGTCGGCGTCCTCATCCAGGGGAAAAGCGGCATCGGGAAAAGCGAGTGCGCACTCCATCTCGTCACGCGGGGGCATCGGCTCGTGGCTGACGACGTGGTGGATATCCAGTCGCGCGGCAATGAGCTGGTGGGGAGAAGCACGGAGCTGCTTCGGCACCACATCGAGGTGCGGGGGCTGGGAATACTGAACCTCAAGGACCTTTTCGGCGTCGTCGCGATTCGCTATGAGAAGAACGTCGACATCATCGTGGAGTTGATCCCCTGGAGCCCGGGCCTGTCGTTCGAGCGCCTCGGAATCGACATCGAGACCCAGAATGTCCTGGACAAGTCCCGGCCACACGTGAAGATTCCCGTGGCGCCCGGGAGGAACATCCCGACCCTCATCGAGGTGGCGGCCAGGAATCTGCTGCTGCAGAGAATGGGCTATTTCTCGGCGGAGGAGTTCAGCCGCACGCTCTCCGCCCGGATCGCGCTCGAATCGACGGGCTAGGCGGGCGCGGAAGACGGAGAGGGTCGTTGGCATGATCGGCTTGGTGATCGTCGGGCACGGGGACTATCCGGACGCGCTGCTGCACGCGGCGGAGTCCGTCCTCTCCGGCACAACCCAGATGAAGGCGCTTTCCCTCGGTCCGGACGCCGACCCGGCCGGATTTACGGAAAAGATAGAAAAGGCGGTCATGGAGGTGGAGGCGGGCGAGGGGGTGATCGTCATGACGGACATGATGGGCGGCGCCCCGACGAACGCGGCGCTCGCGATGCTGAACCATCCCGGGGTGGAGGTGGTGACGGGGGTGAATTTGCCGATGCTGCTGAAGCTCTCGTTCATCAAGGGAAAAACCGTTTCCGAGGCGGCGCGCTTCCTCGTGGAATACGGGAGGCGCAACCTCGCCCAGCCCAGCGAAATGATCAACTCGGCGAAGCAGCGCCCAGCCAGGGAGGAATGAGCGCCGATATGGCGGAACGAAAAGCCATCGTCAACAACAAAATGGGGCTTCACGCCAGGGCGGCGGCCAAATTCGTGAGGCTGTCGAGCAAATTCGAGAGCGAAATTCTTGTTCGCTTCCGCGACATGGAGGTGGACGGCAAGAGCATCATGGGCGTCATGATGCTGGCGGCGACTCCGGGCTCGGAGGTGCGCATCACCGCGAGCGGGGCGGATGCGGAGGCAGCGGCCTCGGCATTGGCGGATCTGGTGCGGACCGGCTTCGGGGAGACGCCCTAGGCTTTCGTGCGCCGCCAGGAGGTTCCGGGGCGCCCGTTTCTTCATGTAAACTATTGAAATGATATTTTAATGTATTGATAATCAAGGTTTTTTCGTCGTCTTCCATCGCCCGGAAAGAGGCTTCTCCCCTGCTGGTGCGCGGGGGAGGTTTCTTGATAGATTCGCGGATGGTTTCGGGAAAGAAACGACGCTTTTTCCATAGGCTTCCGCCCCCATTCGGAAAATGCTACAAGACGCTCCGGAATGTGCGCGATCGGGGGTCTTGTTCGGCTCGGTGGTGACCTCGAATTTCTAGGAGAGCATAGATGGGTTCCAATCGCGGGAAAAACTATATTTTTACTTCCGAGTCCGTCTCGGAAGGACATCCGGATAAGATGGCCGACCAGGTGAGCGATTCGATTCTCGACGCGATTTTTCGTGAGGACCCGAACGGGCGCGTCGCCTGCGAAACCCTTCTCACGACGGGGATCGTGTTCGTGGCCGGCGAGATTACGACGACGGCACCTTATGACCCGCGCGAGATCGCGCGCGAGACGATACGGGAAATCGGCTACGACAACGCGGCCTACGGCTTTGATTGCAACACGTGCTCCGTCGTCACGTCGGTCGACAAGCAGTCGCCCAACATCTCGCAGGGGGTGACCCAGGGGGAGGGCCTCTTCCGGGAGCAGGGGGCGGGCGATCAGGGGATGATGTTCGGTTTCGCCTGTCGCGAATCCGAGGAGCTGATGCCGCTGCCCATCATGCTGGCCCACAAGCTGGTTCGCAGAACCTCGGAAGTGCGGAGAAAGGGCGTGCTGGACTACCTGCGGCCCGACAGCAAAAGCCAGGTGTCCGTTCGCTATGAAAACGGCGAGCCCGTCGCGATAGACAACGTCGTCATATCCGCCCACCACGCTCCGGACGTGGCACTTGAGCAGATTCGGGAGGACGTCATCCGGGAGGTGATACGGCCCATCGTCCCGGACGAGATGACGACGGAGGACACGGATTTTTACGTGAACCCGACCGGGATTTTCGTCATCGGCGGGCCGATGTGCGACACGGGGCTCACGGGCCGCAAAATCATCGTCGACACTTACGGGGGATACAGCAGGCACGGGGGAGGTGCGTTTTCCGGAAAAGACCCATCGAAGGTGGACCGCTCGGCCGCCTACATGGGCCGCTATATCGCCAAGAACATCGTCGCCGCGGGACTTGCGGACAAGGCGGAAGTCCAGCTCGCCTACGCCATCGGCGTGGCGGACCCCGTCTCCGTTTTGGTGGAGGATTTTGGAACGGCGCGCGTGGAGGCGGACGCACTCTCCCGGGCCGTCCGCGACGTGTTCGGCCTGAAGCCCGGAGAGATTATCGAACAGCTCGATCTGCGCCGTCCCATCTTCCGGAACACGGCGGTCTATGGTCATTTTGGGCGGGATGAGCCGGAATTCACCTGGGAGAAAACGGACAGGACGGACGATTTGCGGACCGCCGTCGGGGCGTAAGCCGCAAAGCGCGGGGGATGCGGAGCAACCGATTTTCACCTGTGGGACATTTTTTTGGAGAAGAGATGGATTTTGACATCAAGAACAGAAGCCTGGCCGGGCAGGGCGCGCTGCGGATGGAGTGGGCCTCCAGGAGTATGCCCGTGCTCGGCATGATTCTCGAGCGGTTCGAGAGGGAGAAGCCGCTTGCGGGCGTGCGCGTCGCCGCGTGCCTGCACGTGACGACGGAGACGGGATATCTCATGAAAACCCTCGCGGCCGGCGGCGCCGAGGTGAGCCTTTGCGCGTCGAATCCGCTCTCCACGCAAGATGACCTCGCCGCCAGCCTCGTGGAGAACGAGGGACTTCCCGTCTATGCCATCAAGGGGGAGGACAGGGACACCTATTACGGGCACATGGCGTCCGTGCTGGACACGAAGCCCCACATCACGATGGACGATGGCGCCGACCTCGTGACCCAGGTGCTGACGGAGCGCAGGGAGCTCATTCCCGACATCCTCGGCAGCACCGAGGAGACGACGACCGGGGTGATTCGCCTTCGCGCCATGGCCCAGGAGGGCGTGCTGGAGTTTCCCGTCATCGCCGTGAACGACGCGAACACGAAGCACTTCTTTGACAACCGCTATGGGACGGGCCAGAGCACCATCGACGGCATCATCCGCGCCACGAACAGGCTGCTGGCGGGATCGGTTTTCGTGGTCTCGGGCTATGGCTGGTGCGGAAAGGGCCTGGCGAGCCGGGCGCGCGGGATGGGCGCCAACGTCATCGTGACCGAGGTGGAGCCCCTCAACGCGCTCGAGGCGCTGATGGACGGGTATCGGGTCATGCCGATCGCCGAGGCGGCCGGGATTGGCGATTTCTTCTGTACCGTCACCGGCGGCACAAGCGTCATCCGCCTCGAGCATATCGAGAAGATGAAGGATGGCGCCATCATCTCGAACTCCGGGCACTTTGACGTGGAAATCGACGTGGCAGGGCTTGCGGGCGCGGCCAGGTCGCGGCGGGAAATCCGGCCGCTGGTCGAGGAATATGTCCTCGAGAGCGGCAAGACGATCGTCGTCATCGGGGGCGGCCGCCTGGTGAACCTCGCCACCGCGGAAGGGCACCCGAGCAGCGTGATGGACATGAGCTTCGCCAACCAGGCACTCGCGGCCGAGTATATCGTGAAAGAGGGCGGGAGTCTGGGCAAAAACGTGTATCCCATGCCCCGGGATCTGGACGACGGCATCGCGCGCCTGAAACTGCAGAGCATGGGCGTTGCGATTGACGCGCTGACCGAAGAGCAGGAGCAGTACCTGAGCAGCTGGCAGCAGGGCACCTAGCGCGTTCGCCGCATCGGATGCGCCGCCCGACGCGGGAGAGGTTTTTGTGGGGAGGCGTCGCTTCGCACCGCCGTGCCGTAGAGGAAAGAACCGGACGCTGCGGGCCGGGAGCGGGGGGCTCCTCTGCGTTTTGCTCCTCATCCTTTGGGGGGAGGGGGCGGGTCCCGCCTTGGGAGCGCGGGCACCGGGTGCCGGGACAAGCGTCCTCGGGGTTCGGCAATTCTCCACGACGGGTTATTCGCGGATAGTCTTTCTCCTGGATCGCGAAACGTTCGACTTTCGATCGGGCGTCCTGAAGCGGCCCGCCCGAATTTTTCTCGACATCCCGCACGGGCGCATCGCGCGCGGAACCCGGATGCCTAGGTTCGAGCCGGGGCGGAGCGTCGTCTCCCGGCTTCGGTTCGGCCATCCCCAAAGGGACGTCCTGCGCCTCGTGGTCGACGTCTCCCCCGGCCGCGAAGTCGGGCACCGCGTTTTCACCCTGCCCGGGCCGCATCGCATCGTGATCGACCTTCGCGCGAAACGCGCGGTCGCCTCTACGCCCCGGGCGGGCACTCGCCGCGCGCGGAGACCGCCGCGGGAGCCGAAGAAGAGGTTTCCGGGCCGCCGCGAGATGACGTTGTCCCAAAGGTTCCGGCACGGCGTGGGAAGAATCGTTCTCGACCCGGCGCATGGCGGCAAGGACCCGGGCGCGGTAGGCCTGTACGGCCTGAGGGAGAAGGACGTCGCCCTAGACATCTCGTTTCGGACGAGGCGGATACTGCGGCGCGCCTTGCCCGGGAATCGAATCTATCTCACGAGAACTACGGACAGATACCTCTCCTTGCCGGAGAGGACGTCTTTCGCCAATGAACATGGCGCGGATATGTTCGTGTCCATTCATGCGAACAGCGCGCGTTCGCGGCGCCTGCGGGGGATCGAGACCTATCTTCTGAGCGAGGCGTCATCGAAAAGGGCGCTCGCGCTGGCGGCTCGGGAGAGCGGGACGAGCGTCGCGCGCATGAGCGATTTGCAGAAGATATTGGGCGAGCTGGGGTTGCGGTCGAAGGTGACGGAGTCGCGGCAGCTGGCGCAGCGGGTGCAGAAAGCGATGCTCGCGCGCCTGCGGCCCCGCTATCGCGGCGTTCGGAATTTGGGCGTGAAGCGCGCGCCCTTCTACGTGCTCCTCGGTGCCCAGATGCCGAGCATATTGATTGAGGTGGGCTTCGTCTCGAACCCGCAGGAAGCGCGGTGGATAAAAAATCCGCGGTATCGCCAGGCGCTTGCGGAGGGAATCGCAAAAGGTATGATGCGCTTTATCGGCGTCGGCCGCCGAAAGGCCGGGCGAACGGCTCCGACGCGCTAGACAGCATCCCCCATCATCTGGAGCCGTCCCCGTGGCCTCTCCCGTCCTCGTCATCGTGGGTCGCCCGAACGTGGGCAAGTCCACCCTCTTCAATCGCCTCGTCGGCAGGCGCTCGGCCATCGTCCAGCCAGAGCCGGGGGTGACGCGGGACAGGCGCTACGGAGAGGGGGAGTGGGCGGGCGGAAGAAAGTTTCTCGTGGTGGATACGGGCGGCATCGCAGCGGCGGAAGACGACCCGTTCCTGCCCAAGATTCAGGAACAGACGGCGGCCGCCATTGAGGAAAGCCACGGCGTCCTGTTTCTGGTGGACGGACTGGACGGCCTCCTCCCCGGGGATCACGAGATCGCGCGAATGATTCGCGCCTCGGAGAAGCCGGCGCTGCTCATCCTCAACAAATCGGACGCCCGACGCGCGCGCGAGGCCGAGTGGGATTTTTACCGCCTGGGCCTCGGCGAGGTCTGGCCCGTCTCGGCGGAGCATGGGACGGGCGTGTCCGAGATGATGGACGAGGCGCTCCTCATCGCTTCGCGTGAAACCGGGGCGGGTGAGGATGCGGGCGCCGATGAGCGTCGCGTCGCTGTCGTGGGTCGCCCGAACGTGGGCAAATCCTCCTTCGTGAACCGCATTCTGGGAAGGGAGCGAACCTTGGTGAGTCCGCTGCCGGGGACGACGAGGGACCCGGTGGACTCCCTGTGCGAGCGGGGGGGGAAATCCTACCGTCTCGTGGATACGGCCGGCATCCGGAGACGCGGGAAGATTGGCAGGCACCAGGTGGAGGCGGTGAGCATGATCATGGCGTATCGCAGCATCGAGCGCGCCCAGGTTGTCTTGCTCCTCATCGACGCGACCGAGGGCCCGCGGGCGATGGACGCGCAGATAGCCCGCCACATCAAGGACGCCGGCCGCGCCTGTGCGATTCTGCTGAACAAATGGGACCTCGTGGCGAGGGAGAGCAAGACGTTCGACGCGAAAGTGCGCGAGCTCAGGGAGAAGCTGGTGCACGTCCATTTCGCCCCGGTTCTCTCCGTCTCCGCCCTGACGGGGCAGAGGTGCGAGCGCGTTTTCGAGGTGGTGGACAAAATCCATGCGTCGCACGCCAGGCGCGTCCCCACCGGGCGGCTGAATCGGGCGATAGCGGAAATCGTTCAGGCCCACCCGCCGCCCACCGCTCCGGGGGGCCGACGCCCCAAGGTGTATTATTCCACCCAGAGTGCCGCCTCTCCGCCGCATGTTATCCTCTTCGCGAGCCTCGCCAGCCGCATCCCCGTCGAGCAGTATGGAAGATATGTGGAGAACCGGCTCAGGGAGCGTTTTGATTTTGAAGGCACGCCGTTGCGCGTCAGCTTCCGCCAAAGGGGGGGAATCGCCCCGCGAAACCCGCAGGGCCGGAGCGCGAGGCCAAGGCGGTAACTTCAAGCTTTTTCGAGGGTTTGGAAGAGGCGCGCGAATCCATAGTTCATATCCAGCTTTATCATATTCTTGCAAGTAATTATTCTGATTGACAAAACCGCCATTGAATGGCAAGATGCCAAAAAAGCCTTTTTGCGGCGCGCCCCACCGGTCCGGAAACTAGGAATCCTGTGAAGGTTTCGTTGGCAGGACACTGATATGAAAGGAGTTGGAGCACATGGCGGCGAACGAAACAGACAAAATCCGAAACGTTGCTTTTCTGGGCGAGGGCGGCAACGGAAAAACTTCTCTCGTGGAGGCCTGCCTCTTCACCGCGGGGAGCACGGACAGGCAGGGAAAGGTGGATGCGGGCAACACGATACTCGACTCCGAACCCGAAGAGGTGAAGCGGCATTCCTCCATCCTGGGAGCGGTGGCCCACGCGAACTGGAACAGGCACCGCTTCAATCTCCTCGACACGCCGGGGTATTCGAATTTCATATCCGACACCGTCGCCGCCATTCGCGCGTGCGACAACGCCGTCATCGTCCTGAACTCTCATTCCGAACCGAAAGTGATCACGGAGAAGGTTCTGGCCTGGGCGGAGGAGGAGGGCCTGTGCGCGTTCGTCTATTTCAACCAGATGGATCATGAGCAGGCCGATTTGAGCCGCGCGATGGAATACGCCGCAAAAACGATCGGCAAGCGACTCGTCGTCCTGCAGATGCCCATGAACCCCGGGGCCGGTTTCAACGGGGTTGTCGATCTCATCGCGGGCAAGGCCTACGCCTACGAGGTGGAGGGCAGCGGAAAGGGGACGGAGCGCGAGATTCCGGCGGAACTGGCGGAGGTCTGCGAGGAGCGTCGCGGGCAGCTCGTCGAGTTCGCGGCGGAGGCGAACGAGGAGCTGCTCGAGAAGTATCTGGAGGAGGAGGATCTCTCGCCGGAGGAGATCGTCCAGGGGTTGCGCCAGGGCATCCGGGAGGGCGCCTTCCTGCCGGTCTTGTGCGGGTGCGGCCTCCGGAACGTGGGCACGGACCTGATGCTCAACGCACTGGAGCAGTTTGGCGTCTCGCCCCTGGCCCATGCGTTTCAGGCACAAGACGCAAGCGGCGAGCCGGTGAGCGTCCAGGCGGACGCGGGCGAGCCGTTCCGCGCCCTGGTGTTCAAGACGGTCGTGGACCCCTTCGCCGGCAAGCTGAACTACTTCCGCGTGATCTCCGGCGAGGTTTCCTCCGACACGAGCGTTCTCAACACCACGCAATCGGAGAAAGAGAGAATCGGCGCCCTGTTCTTCGTTCAGGGGAAGGGGCAGTCGCCGGTCTCCGACAGGCTCGTGCCGGGGGATATCGCCGCCCTCGCGAAGCTGAAAATCACCAGGACGGGCGATACCCTTTGCGAGGAGGCGGGCGCCCTCGTGTTCGAACCCATCCGGTTTCCCGCGCCCGTCATCTCCTATGCCGTGGCGCCCAAGAGCAAGGGCGACGAGGAGAAGCTCAGCACGGCCCTCGCGCGCCTGCGCGACGAGGATCCCGCGCTCACGGTCAGCCGCGACCCCCAGACGAAGGAGATGCTTCTCTCGGGGCTGGGCGTTTTGCACATCGAGGTGATGGTGGAGCGCATCAAGCGCAAGTACGGGGTGGAAGTGGAGATGAATACCCCGCGCGTGCCCTACAAGGAGACGATCAAGGGCAGGACCAAGGTGCAGGGCCGCTACAAGAAGCAGACGGGCGGGCGGGGGCAGTTCGGAGACACCTGGCTGGACATCGAGCCCTTGCGGCGCGGAAGTGGATTCGAGTTCGTGGACAAGATTGTGGGCGGCGCGATTCCCAAAACCTTCATCCCCGCCGTGGAGAAGGGAATCGTGGAGGCGATGGGTTCCGGCACCCTGGCCGGCTATCCGGTGACGGACCTGAAGGTCACGCTCTACGACGGCAGCTTTCACAACGTGGACAGCTCCGAGATGGCGTTCAAAATCGCCGGCTCCCTGGGCTTCAAAAAGGGCGTGCAGGAATGCAGGCCGACCCTCCTGGAGCCCATCATGAACATCGCTATCATCGTTCCCGAAGAGTATATGGGAGACATCATCGGAGACATGAACGCGCGCAGGGGCAGGGTGCTCGGCATGGACCCGGGCGCCAACGGCAAGCAGGTCATCAAGTCCCAGGTCCCCATGGCGGAGGTGCTGAACTATGCTCCCGCGCTGCGTTCGCTGACCGCGGATCGGGGGGATTTCTCGATGGAGTTCTCGCACTACGAAGAGGTGCCGGGGCAAATTTCCGAAAAAATCATATCCGAGGCGGCGCTCGCCCGCGAGAACGAATAGATGAATCGCTATCGCGTGATATAGAGGATTTGCCACATGGCGGGGAAAAGGGTGAATCTCCTCGAGGGCGATGACGATGACGAGAGCAGGGGAGACGGCTCCATGGCGAATTTGAGAGACGGCGAGGGAGGCTTTCGGGAGCGTGGCGGCGGCTGGATCGACGTCTTGATGATCGTCCTGTTCGTGTTTGTGATGCTGGGCGGCGTGGCGTGGGCGGGGTATCAATTCTGGTGGATTCCCAAGCACAAAAAAGAAGCGGAAATCGAAAGAGCCAGGGAGAGGGAGAAGAACAGGGAGCAGGGGAGCGCGCGCCTGGCGAAGATGGGAGTCGGCGATGGGCTGAAAAGACAGAAACCCGCTGGGGCGCCGCCCTCGCACAGGAATGCGCACAGGAACGCGCAAGAAAGGGGAGAGGCGGGCGGTGCGGCGAATCCGGCCATGCGTCCCGCACGACCGCACCATGAAGGCCTGCCCCCGGGCGAAAACGCGCCCGGTGCCGGTGCGCCCGCCCGGAAGCCCGCAAAACCCGTAGAACCCGCAGAAAAAATTCCGCTGCTGAGCCCGCCCCGGACGTTCCAGCCCCCCTCTGCTGTGGCGGCGACGAAAAAGCCCGCTGCCCCGCCGCCAGAGGCGAAAAAGAGGGATAGGGATGAAAGCGCCGGGGACGAGAGGAAGGCTGAGGCCGCCAAAAAATCCGCGCCGAAAAAAAAGGTGGGGATGGAACAAGCGGCGCCTAGGCCTCCGGTCGTTCCCGCAAAGCGGGTCGTCGGGACGGGGGAGCAAAAAGCAAAGGGCCAGAAGGTTTCAGGAGCAGGCGGAGCGGGCGCTCGCGCAACGCCCCCCCGCCGGGGTTCGTACTACAGCGTTCAGGTGGCCTCGTGCCGCACCGGTCGCTGCGTGAGCGCATATTCAAAACGCTTGAAGGAGAAGGGATTCTCCTCGTTCCAGGCGGCGCGACTGGTTCGAGGGGCGCGCGGCCGCACGACGGAGGTGCGCCTCGGCGCATTCGCGAGCCGCCGTGAGGCGCAGGCCCTGGCGAAAGAGGCGAGGAGTCGCAAAATTATCGCCAGGGTGTATCGGCATCAAAGCCTGTGGAGGGTGTCCGCCGGAAGTTTCCGGGACCTGGAGGATGCCGCCATTCTGCTGGATCGGGTGGAGGATGCCGGTTTTCGTGGCGTGCTCGCCTCCCGGCCCCGAAGCGGGTCGACGCGGCTGTACGCCGTCCGAACGGGCAGATTCCAGAAGTTCGGGGAGGCGTCGGCGTTTCGAAAAAAAATCCTCGCCGCCGGATTTGAGGGCGCCTACGTCGTTCGCCAAAGGCCTGCGAAGAAATAGGGAGTCTACGATGGCCCGGACCCCCCAGGATCAGCGCATACCCGACAAACTGTTCTTCAAGATTGGCGAAGTGGCGGAGTTGACCGGGACGAAGCCCCACGTCCTTCGCTATTGGGAGAGCGAGTTTCAGGCGCTTCGACCCGCCAAGGGAGAGTCGGGCCAGCGGGTGTATCGCAAAAAAGACGTGGAGATTGTTCTTTCGATCAAAAAATTGTTGTACGAAGAGAATTTCACCATCGCCGGCGCCAAGAAGCAGATGCAAAAGAAAAGAGCGGCCAAATCCAAATCTGCCGGGGCCGTGCCGGAAGCGACCCCCGGGCCGCAGTTCGGAAGTGCGGAGAAAGAGAGGGTGGATATCACGCGGGTCCGGAAAGAGCTCCGGGATATACTCGACATCCTCAACGGGAGCCAGGCATAGCCTCGTGTCCTCTTTAGCGCGGGGCGCGCGTTCCCGTGAACCCCGAATCATGCGGAAACACGGACTCCTTGCGGCATGGCGCGCGCGGGGCGCTTGGCCTTGTACTTACGAAAAAACGCGCGCCGATTGACGGAGCCGCCCGGTTCCACTTATCGTGCGGGCCGCTCGTCTGTCGTGCCGAAAACGGCCGGCAAGACGACGCATTTGCCAAAGGGAAACGCTCGGACGACAAGGACGAATCCAATACATCAATCCCCGCAATGGCGCCGTGGACGCGCGCGGGAGCGTCCATTCCGGAAAGATGGTGGTGAGAGATGGCGAGGACTTTTCGCAAGGACATTCGGCAGCCGGATAGGCTGCAGACATACGGGCGCAAGGCGCTCCTCTGGTTCCTGGAGAATCAAAAGATCTTCTACGTCGCCTTGGCCTGCGTCGCTTTGCTGGCGGCCGCCTTCGTGGGCTACCGCATGTGGGACGATCGCGCGCGGGAGAAGGCGTCCTTGGCGTATGGCCTGGCCAAGGCCGCATCCCCGGACGGCAAGGGGGAAGCCGTGGAGCGCGCCCTCGAAAAGGTGATCGCCGATTATCCGCGCTCGCGCCCGGGCGCTTTGGCGCGGCTGCACCTAGCGTCCCTTTTGCGCGAGAGAAAAGACTATCCAGGCGCGCGGGCGCACTACGCACTCGTCGACAACAGCGGCGCTTCCTCTGAGGGCGACAAGGAGCTGGCCCGGCGCGGGACGGCCTCCGTCCTGATGCTCGAGGGCGCCTGCGCCGAGGCGATAGCCGTGTGGCGGTCGATTCTGCGAAAAGGAAGCCTCTTCGCGCCGGAGGATCTCTATCTCTCCATCGCCGCTTGCCAGGAGAAGATCGGGCGGGAGGAAGATGCGCGCAAGACGTATGAGGAACTGAGCAAAAAACATCCCGAGAGTCCATTCCTGAGCGAGCGGATTCGCTCGAAACTGAGCGTGAAAGCCGCCAAATGAAGCGTGGCCTGCGGAACGCCCGAACGACCTGAATGAACGATAAGATATGTTATGTAAAATAATGTGTCTGCGCCTTCCTTCTTCTCCTGAAATGGCCGTGCGAGAAATCCAATTATCGTTGCGAGAGGACGGGATCGCTCTGGCCTTCGGCGTCGATCTCGAACCCCGCGTCGCGGATCATGCGGCGGGCCGCGGCCGATTCCTGGCCGGGCGTGGTGAGGTAGCCGTCCACAAAAATGGAGTTGGCGGGAAAGAGTGCCAGGGGCTGCAGTTCCCGTAATTGCACTTCCCTTCCCCCTGCGACCCGTATTTCGGAGCGCGGATTGTAAAATCGCATCAGGCACAAGAGCTTGAGGCAGGTCGTCGGTCCGAGCGGGGGCTTCCCCTCGAACGGCGTTCCGGCGATGGGGTTCAGAAAATTCACCGGTATGGATTCCGGCCCGAGGGCGCTCAGCGCCTCGCAGACGTCCGCCACGTCCTCGGCGCTCTCCCCCTGTCCGAAAATCACGCCAGAGCACAATTCGAGGCCTGCCCCGCGCGCTGCGACCAGGGTGTCTAGGCGGTCGTCATAGGCGTGCGTGGTGCAAATTCGGGAGTAGTGGCGCGCGCTCGTGTTGAGGTTGTGGTTGAAGCGGTTCACGCCCGCCTCGCTCAGCCTGGCGGCCTGGGAGGATGCGAGCAAGCCGAGGGAGCAGCATATGTCCAGGCGACTGCGCGACTGGATGCGGGAGACTGCGCGGCAGATCCGGTCGATTTCCGCATCCGAGGGGCCGCGCGCGCTCATGACGATGCAATATCTCCGGGCACCGGCCGCCTCGGCGCGCGCCGCCCCGGCGAGGAGTTGTTCTTCATCCACCAAATCGTATCTGTCGATCGCGGCGGCGGAAACGGCGGATTGGGAGCAATATCCGCAATCTTCCGGGCAAATGCCGCTTTTGGCGTTGATGAGGTAGTGCAGCTGCACCTTTTTCCCGAAATACGCGCGCCGGACGCGAAAGGCGGCGTCGAGCAGCTGAAGGATATCCTCATCGGGCGCATCGAGGACGGAGAACGCCTCCTCCCGTCCCGGGCTTTCATCTTCAAGGGCGCGCCTCGCCAGCTCGTGATATTTCCTCAACCCATCCTCTCCTCTCCCGAACGAGGGAAGGCAAAACTTAGCGCGCCTTCCCCTCTCTTGGCAAACGGGGATGGCGGCCATCCCGCAAAGGGGCGGAGCCTCCCTTGTCTCGGGCGCCTCCCTGTCCTATGATCGACAAAGGCCGGCCAAGTTAAAGTAATTTGTTATATTATGATATTTTTCGTCATAAATACAAACAGATGAGATGTGACAATGAATGCGATACTTGAGGAGGAGTTGCGCGGCGCGATCGACGGCGAGGTGCGCTTCGACCGTTTCACGAGAAAAATATACAGCACGGACGCCAGCATGTACGAGATAGAGCCCGTGGGCGTCGTGCTGCCCAGGACGGACGCCGACGTGCGCAAAACGCTCGAGCTCGCCGGCCGCCACGGCACCGCCATCCTGCCGCGGGGCGGCGGGACCAGCCTCGCCGGCCAGACGGTGGGCGAGGCGCTGGTGCTCGATTTTTCCAAATACATGAACCAGGTGCTCGAACTCAACGCCGAGGAGGAATGGGCGCGCGTGCAGCCGGGGCTGGTGCAGGATCATTTCAACGACTATCTGAGCCCGCACGGCTTCGTTTTTGGCCCCAACACGTCCACGAGCAGCCGCGCCACCATCGGCGGCATGGTGGGGAACAACTCCTCCGGCTCGCGCTCCATCGTCTACGGGAAGACGGTGGATCACGTCATCGAGGTAGCCGGCTATTTCGTCGATGGCGCGCCCTTCTCCTTTGGCCCGCAGGACGCCGACTCCCTGAGAAGATTGATGGAGCAGGACTCGCGCCTGGGCAGGCTGCACAAGGCGCTCCGGGGCGTCGTGGACGCCCACCGGGAGGAGATTGCGGATCGCTATCCGAAAATCATGCGCCGCGTGAGCGGATACAACCTCGATGAACTCGCGAAGGAGAGCCAGCCTTTCAACCTCGCCAAACTCCTGGTGGGGGCCGAGGGCACGCTGGCGGTGATCACGGAGGTCAAGGTGCGCGTGTGTCCCAAGCCCAGGGCACTCGGCGTTCTGGTGGTGCATTTCCACAGCATCGAGGAGGCTCTCGCCGCGAGCGCGACGATTCTGGACCACGACGTGGCGGCGATAGAGATCATCGACAGGGTGATCATCGAGCTCGCGAAAAAGAATCTCGAGGCCCGGCGCCTCATGGACAGCTTCGTGGTGGGCGATCCGGATTCTTTCCTGACGGTCGAGTTTTTCGCCGAAAACGACGCGGAGGCCAGGAAGAAAGTCCGTCGCCTGCACGATGAGTTGGAAGCCAGGAACATCGGCTACGCGCGCGTTCCCCTGGACGATCCCGCCCACAAGCAGGATTGCCTGAACATGCGAAAGGCGGGGCTGGGCTTCCTCCTCGGTCGCCGGGGCGACTGGAAGCCGCACGCCTTCGTGGAGGATTGCGCGGTGGCCCCGGAGCGTCTTCTGGCCTACTACCGGCGCTTCGAGGCCATCATGAAGAAACATGGGACGGCCACCTCCTACTATGGCCACACGAGCGTGGGACTGCTCCACCTGCGCCCCCTCATCAACCTCAAGGACGATGCGGAGATCGAGAAGATGGCCTCCATCGCCGAGGAGGTTTCCGACCTTGTGCTCGAATATGGGGGGGCGATGAGCGGGGAGCACGGAGACGGCCTGGCGAGGAGCCAGTGGGTGCCCAAATTCTTCGGCGAGAAACTCTATGGCGCGTTTCTGGAGGTGAAGCGGCTCTTCGACCCGGAGAACCGGATGAACCCGGGGAAAATCGTCAACGCGCGGCCCTTTACCGAAAACCTGCGTTTCGGCGGCGCGTCGTATCATAAAACCCCTGAGATACCGACCATCATGGATTTCTCGGCTGATGGCGGCTTCGCGCGCGCGGTGGAGCTTTGCAACGGGGTGGGCGCGTGCCGCAAGCGCGACGGCACGATGTGCCCCTCCTACCAGGCGACGCTGGAGGAGGAGCACTCCACGCGCGGGCGGGCAAACGCGCTGCGGGAGGTCATCTCGAACGGAATACCCGGGGAGGATTTGGGCAGCGAGCGCCTCTACGAGGTGCTGGACCTGTGTCTCTCCTGCAAGGGCTGCAAGGCGGAGTGCCCCTCCAGCGTGGACATGGCCAAGCTCAAGGCGGAGGTGCTCCAGGCCTACTACGACAAGCGCGGAGTGCCCCTGCGCGTGCGGCTGATGGGCCGCATCGCGGGGGTGAACCGCTGGAGCGTCCCGGTGGCACCCCTCGTGAACTGGACGCTGGACAACCGCTTCGCGCGCTTCCTGCTGGACAGGTTTCTGGGGATTGACAGAAGAAGAAGGCTCCCTCCCCTCGTCGCTCCCACCTTCGAGGAGTGGTTTCGGGGCCGTCCCGCGGCCGGGAGGGCGGCGTCGAGGCGCGGCGAGGTGCTGTTCCTCAACGACACCTTTACGAACTTCCATTATCCGGAGATCGGCAAGGCCGCCGTGCGGGTTCTGGAATCCGCCGGCTTCGGGGTGGAACTCGCCGAGACGGGCTGCTGCGG
>CBDBZY010000018.1:785000-813003 GCA_965213685.1 bacterium | reverse complement strand
ACTCCCAGCTGGTGCTGATCGGTGGCCAGGAGATAGGTATTGGTAGAATCATTAACAGAGTTAACAGAGTGTTGGTGTGGCAGGAGGGAGAGTGGCATCCATCACTGCCACCAATGACTGTGGCACGTCGCTATGCATCAGCTGTGAGCAGTGGAAATATTATTATTGTAGCTGGTGGTGACATACCAGTCTGCCTGTGTCTAGTACTGATGTTGTTGAACTGTTCAATGGCCACTCCTGGATGATGGCCCAACCTCTACCTGTGGCACGTTGGGATATGAAAATAGTACTACTAAATGGTAAGTTGTATCTTGGAGGAGGATTGGGGCTGAGTTGTGAAGTGTTCAGAGCCACAGTGCAGTCTATTGTGGACTCAACTGAAAATATCTCTCAGTCCCAAGTATGGACCAGACTACCACCAGCACCTCATCTGATTGGCAGTATTGCTTGATATAATAATGTTTTGACACTCGAATTAGGGGACGATCCAGAATAGCAATCAGTGCATATTATCCCCACCCCCAGTCCTGGGTACATGTAGAGGATACTCCTGCTCCTCCTCCTTTTCCAGCAGTTGTGCCCTCACTCTCCCAACTGGAGACCTGATGGTAGTGACTGATGATGGAGCATGGATTAGCCAATTGGAAGGTATGGATTGTGATTACTGTGCATGTCTATAGTGGAGTAATCAGTCTAAATTTGGGCCATGTGGTTGTGAGAGTAGTTCTCTGTCACAGCTACATAAGGGGTGTGGGAGGAAGGTGAGGTGAGTGTGGTCATTCAGGGGTCACCTCCAGTTTAGAATTGTGGCTGTGTTTTGTGCTTGGGAATGATTTCAGAAATGTTAGCTCCTAAGTCTTAATTTGTTCTTGTCCCCCAAATAGTGCCTATCTAGATAAAGATGCATGTGTACCCACACATTCTGCTTAGATGAAGATGCATGCGTATCACACACTTGTGTGTATTCAGTTCTAACATTCTTTCCTATTGTGCCCCTTCCCCCCCTCTCCCTTGTCCTATCTCATTCTCTTTGACTTGTCCACTTCCTCTTGTTTTCCATCTCATCTCATGCCTCCTCCCACCACTCACATCCTCTCCCCATCTCTATAGCCCACCCCTACCATCCTGACAGTTGGTTCAGTATCTCTGCCATTGAGCGTCTCAGTTCAGTGATTGGAGTGGACTTGTGGCAGGAGATATGGAGATACCGCTCAGAGTATATCACTGCCACTCAGATGATAGGTTTGTTTACAAATGCTTGCTTGCCACTATCTACTTTCTATTTAGTTAGGATTCATATGCCAAGGAGCTTGTTTGCGATTGGCTTGCTGGAAGAAGTCCATTCTCTCCTTCCTGGTTCAACCTACTGACTCCTGTGAGATCGTCTGGTCTAAGAGAGCTCTCATTCTCCATCGAGCAATTCCTCTACACAGTCCCTCCAACTGCCTCCTTACCAGTGGAGGGAGCTGGGGAGGGAAGGGAAACAGAGAGAGGGACACAGAACAGAGAGCAAGGTGAGCTGAGACCAGTCTTGTCCCAGGGTTGCCTTCAACATTCCTATCAGTCTGTAGGATCCCATGCAGGACATGTTATTCACCCACATACTATAAAAGTCTCCTTCTACTGCCTCTATCCAGGCAGTCTAGGACCACTCCTGTTTGTCCTTAAACAACACACTAGTCCCACTATGTTAGGAGGATCTCTCCATCCACAGGTGTCCCTCCCACAATATGTTTCAAGGGTCAAAGGTCACATATGACATTAATAAGGGAACTAGGAAATGAGCTACTACTAGGATCCCAACAGTCAGAAATCCTCCTGTTAGTCCTGAACTACTACTGCAGCTGCCAGTACTATGTCCGGAGGATCCCGACAGTCCGGAATCCTCCTGTTGGTCCTGAACTACCACTGCAGCTGCCAGTACTATGTCCGGAGGATCCCGACAGTCCGGGATCCTCCTGTTAGTCCTGAACTACCACTGCAGCTGCCAGTACTATGTCCGGAGGATCCCGACAGTCCGGAATCCTCCTGTTGGTCCTGAACTACCACTGCAGCTGCCAGTACTATGTCCGGAGGATCCCGACAGTCCGGGATCCTCCTGTTGGTCCTGAACTACCACTGCAGCTGCCAGTACTATGTCCGGAGGATCCCGACAGTCCGGGATCCTCCTGTTAGTCCTGAACTACCACTGCAGCTGCCAGTACTATGTCCGGAGGATCTCGACAGTCCGGGATCCTCCTGTTAGTCCTGAACTACCACTGCAGCTACTACTACTATATGTGGGAGATCCCGACAGTCTGGGATCCTCCTCTTTGTACTGAACCACAAGTACAGTAGCCAGCATAATGAAAGACATGGTATAGTTTAATTAAGTGTATATGGTCATGTTTCATAAGAGATTATTGTGGGTATATACCAAAATCAAGTGAGAGTGTTCAGCAGCAGATGATACCAGACATAGGAGGTGTGAGTGTTTTAGGTACATACTATAGGACTGACAATGATTGTGAATCAGACGATGTGAATCAGAAGATACCGGTAAGCATACATGGCAATCAAACTTTGAGAGGTTAAATGATGAATTCTGGAGGGGTGACTACCCAACAAGGCTGTTACTCAGCTGTTCCACCTTTTTTCCTTGGTGAACTTCTAATGTCTTCCTTGACTTCCCTGTCATTAATGTGAAACACTTGATATGTGGATTATGTGTGTTTATGCTTGAATATTATAACAACCTATTTTATGTACATGTAGTTAGAAATACACATAACAAATTCACCATGGGACATCAGTTTCCAGGAATGCCTCAGTGTATTGTGGAAGAGAGATGTTATACTTCACTAGTTTTGTGGTCAGGTCCATGCTGTCTTCTTCATCACTCTCTGGCAATGATCTGTTGTGAAACTGGTAGGTCTACATGAAAGTATATGAAGACTATTAGCCAGACTAGTATATGAAGACTATTAGCCACACTTTTAGGTACAGGTAAGAGATATGTAGCTAGTGTAGTGCCAGGTAATTATACATAACCTTTGATACACATCCACCACCTTGTCTTGGTTCTAGTTTTCTTAACCCATCTCTCTCTAGCTGTTTGAATCCAACCAATGCTCCTTCCTTGTTGTGATATGCCCTGAACTACTTCTTATCAAGTAGGACACTGACATCAAGCACTTTCCCAGGGATTCGAAGACAGTGTCGACCAATAGCTACTGGATCAGGAAGAAACTGTGGAGAGCTTTGAGCTGCAAATAGCAAGTATCTGTACTTGCGGGGGATTGAAGAGAGGTGTACAACATTAGGGCACTCATATGATATACATGTAAAACCTGGTGATGAGGAACTGTGGCCTGCCATTATCTTGGTGTGCTCATTGCACACCTCAATCAGATTAATTGCTGCTGCAACGGATTCAGTAGACAGCTCAGAGGTAAGCTCATAGGTGGGGTCAATGCTGAAAATGGCATGCAACACGGCTGCAACCCTCATTATTTGACCTTAGGATTTAGCAATCATCCCTGCAAAGCAGGAGAATCAAGCTGTCAATATACGTATGTACATGCATGTATGTATAGTGCAGCTGACTTGGCTCTAATTACATGTAGTACAGCTGGCTGAAATCAATCTGTATAGGTTCCAATGTAAATTCTATGTACATGTGTATGCTCACTTGTGAGCATAGTTCTAATTATTACCAGTTATGAGATCATCTCCACCACACATCCTATCAAGTTCTTCCTGCTTCTCATCAAATCTTTCTTCAAAATTGGCCAGGTTTGGCTGCAGTGTCCATGTCCTCGTGATAGCCTTATCACCTCCACCACCTTCTCACCTCCACCACCTTCTCACAGTTTCTTGAACATGCCTACTAATGTTTGGACTACATGCAGATCAAAGGGTGAGTGGAGGAATAGACAAAAATGGTAATGCAGCAAAAGTATATTAACTTTAGCATTTAGTTGTAGTTTGGAATTAGCAGTACAATTCATTAAACTATCCATTACTTGAGCTAAGTATTGGGCTGTAATAACAGCCTTTGATAGCACACATTAGGGATGGAGTATGCATGTGGATAATTTCGTACCCCATGATTCACAATACGAAGGCTCTACAGCACATAGTGTGTGAAGCTTCCGATAGAGTGGCTTTGGAAAGATCCAAATGAAGCGCTGACAGACACCATGTTGACTGCCCCCCTGTTGTTCAATCAGCTGTCGAGCAGCAGATGGTTGCGTGAATCCACCTACTGTCAGAGAAGTGTGATCCATATTAAAATTGGCCTGTCCAGTCACTAAGGAATAGGTGAAGATAAGGTGTAACCATCTCTAATAATGCACACCATAAATGTGGTGAGTATGACTACACTGATGCATGATGTCAGTGGTCTATGCAGACAAATGTGTCTACATGAATGTGTTCAATAGGAAGTGGAAAGAGGAAAAGGTAAAGGGGAAGAAGGTGGGGGAGGGGGAGGAGAGAGGGAGGAGAGAGGGAGAAGAAGAAAGGAGGGAAAAAGAGGACTATAGGTACTGAGAAGTCCACATGAATCAGGATAGTCACTGACCAATTACTTGCTCACTTCCTCCCTTAATGCCATGCATATCAACCCAGAGGAGGTTGGATGTGACCTTTTTAAAATTACATCATCAATATGCACACCATAGTCATAAGCCTGGGCATTATATATTATATAGTGTTTGGGAAGATGTAGGGGAGTCATGGCCATACAAGACAAGAATAAAGTGCAACAAGAGCCGCAAAGATTTCCACTAGCTGCTTGCTTGTACACCAGTAGCTTCTCTCTAGTCTTATCACCCGGAAAACCAAAGGAAGGCAAACTTAGCTAAGAAATGATAGCAAAGCGGTTGGGGCAAGGGACCTCTACTGATACTTTGGAGTATCAGGGACAGCATAATTATTAGAATTAAAATTGTTTTTCAACGAGTTTTGTTATAGAAAATGCTCAAGAATGCAATTTTAATCCATATTAACACGTAGTCAGGTGGCTGTGTCCAACCTCCTTTGATTTCAACCCGTGTACACATGTCTATATACGTATGTGGTTGGTGGGAGGACCAAAGTATCACAAAATCTCATCTCATGAGGCCATTTAACTGTTGCACTGTGAAACCTTTTTTGATTAAGTACATGTAGCAGGAAGTATGTTGCCCATGTACATGTGCAGCTGTACATGTGCAAACTCATTAGTACCAGCCAGCCTATAAAAGCTATGGTACAAGTCTGTTCACCATAGTACAGCAGCTGCAGCTAATACTTGTACAATGTGTACAAGAAACACAATAACCACCATCACCATGCCTGCACTGATGTATACCCAGATGCTACACAATAAAGACTGTTCCACTACTACAATGCATTGAAGAAATGAGTGTAGTGCACTGATAGGCTTTTACATATGGGAAGTTAGCCACGTGGCAGTCCCATGTACTTTCAATAGGGTCGTATTCTTTTAGCATGCAGAGTGCTGCACCCATTTCTTGGTGACCAGCCCTGGCAGTTATCTACATGTACTTCTATTTGGCACTAACTGTCATTTGTGCTCATGCATTTGTGATGTAGCATACACAGAGGGCAGTAAGCAAGAAGAGAGATACATACATTTGTTTACACGTACAGACCTGTTCGCCTTATCCTAGGGTGTCCATTGTACAGTTGCAGAAACTTGTAGATATTGTGTGAATCACTGATGCCTTTGCTATTGTAAAGGTTGATGCCAGTCAGGAATGAACTCAATTCATCGTAGAGCCCAAGAAGCCGTCCATTATTTTCTTCCATTATCATGCCCATCTTCTCAAAGCTGGCTTCTTCAAGTGTCCACGTATTTCTTTTCGATTGCAGCTGGATCGCAGATCTTGAATGATCTTCAGAAGGAATGAATAGAGTGAAGATTTCCCAGATCCAGTTGGCATTGCGATTGCTAGCCATACCAATACTGGTTCAGACCAGATTGAGCCCATGCAGCTAACATCAGAGTGAGCCAGCATGAAACTTGCAAGAGCAAGTAAGCCACATAGCCACATAGCACAGCAGTTGATGGGACACTTAGAGCATCACCAATCACAGAACATCCCTATGCAGTGATACATAACATCTCACACACTGTATATACTCATGAGCATACTTGGAGGTATATTATAAAACAAGTATGAAAAACATTTTCTAAAAATGTTGACAGATGTAGGGATGGCAGTGCCAAAAACCACAGAAACTAGGTGTAGAGATGGCAGTGTACAGGCAAGACAGGTTATAAAAAGACTACACAAGCAACCCCATCCCTACATCTTTCTTTTTACTTGAAATTGTTCTGTGAGTTTAGCTATGAGAATTCTGGGAACATCAATGCCATGCGGTGAGAAAAAAGAAAGATGTTGGGATGGGGTTGCTTGTGTAGTGTTTCCTCGGTGTATCTGACTAGCTAACTCATACCAGTTACATTAACATTCGTTGTACAATTGTAAGGCGAAGTAAGAAAGCGCTCTTTTCAGTGACAAAAGACGGGTAACCTTTGCCATCAAGAAATTAATAGGCATGGCTTTGCGAGGCCCGCCCTCATGTGCTTACAATTTGCGCCACGTGACAATAATTATTAGAAAATGGCTTCCAAATATGGTAAAGTTCTCTGGGGTTCTAGATTCTGCCCATAGTAGAGAAGATACTAACATTTTGTTAGCACAGATCATACTTCGTAGTGATTACAGTGGATCTGTGAAAGAACTATGGTGATTACTACAGCCAGTTTCGAGTAAAGTCGTTTGAAAGAAATCTCGTAAGACGAAGAAGAAGAAGAATAAGAAGGAAAAACTAAATCACCTATTCGTCCATTATCTGGCAGTAAGTCAAGGAATGCATTCTAGCTACTTGTGGGGTATCATTGGGTAGAGGAGCGGTTGAATAGGCCAACCTCGTCCCTCATAACACCATGCAACGGACGACAAACATATACAGTGTGAGCGCACCCTGCACATGCTGTATGCACCCGGCCTGGTGTATGAAATAGGCAGAGAGCAGAAGGAGGAAGAAAGGAAGGGAGGAATAGAAGAGAGAGGAGGGAGGGGGGGGAAGGAAAAGATAGATCATAAGAGAGGGGACAATCTCAAAATGTGTATGGCAATCATGTACGTGTGTACTCTGCATGTATATATGACTCTATATTAGATTAATACCATGCACACATACCCATCCACGGTGGACTCGCTTCAGCTCCGACTGACTCAATGGAACAGTGCATGTTGACACGAGGAATCTTGAACCTTGTGTCCTGCAGCCACCACAAGGACACACCCTCCCTGAGGTACTCATCTGCAGAGATATAGACATGCACACGTAGTGTGAGTGCAGTACTTATCATGTGCACATTCACACATGTGTAGATGCACATGAACATGCAGTAGCCTTCGAAAAGGTTTGACAGCGCAGTTGCTGTTGCTGCATGGCACGCTGTGTAGTTCACTGGTGGTGTGATGACTGTACAAATATGTACACGACACATTAAACTCTCTAGCATGCAAAACATACACAAAAGTACGAAGATAATGTGTATGCAAAGGATAATGTGTGTGCAGCAGAAATGAGTGTGTGTATAGTTATCCTGTGTGTATGTGAGTAGGTGAGTGGGTGAGTGGGTGAGTGGGTGAGTGAGTGAGTGGGTGAGTGGGTGAGTGGATGAGTGAGTGAGTGAGTGGGTGAGTGGGTGAGTAGGTGAGCGGGTGAGTGGGTGAGTGGATGAGTGAGTGGGTGAGTGAGTGAGTGGGTGAGTAGGTGAGTGAGTGAGTGTGTGAGTGGATGAGTGGGTGAGTGAGTGAGTGAGTGAGTGAGTGAGTGGATGAGTGAGTGAGTGGGTGACTGAGTGGGTGAGTGGACATGTGAGTGGGTGGGGGAGTGCTGGCACGTACCTTCGTTCAGTTCCAAATCATTTTGGGTTGTCAAGGAAGTCTTTTGATTCAGTAACCAAACACAAGAGAGTCCTGCATGTACATGTGTGTGATCACCAGAGGGAGGTACAGTGTACATGTATACTTGTGTGCACACAAAACTACCAGAAGTACATGCACAGTGTACATGGAGACAGCTTCACCCCTGATGGAGAGGAGTTACCGGTCGATCCCTAGCAGGGCACATACAGAGTGATATTGAGAATTGTGAAGGCTGGCTGTCACCTGGTGGCCATAGCTCAGCTGGTAGAGCACTGACAGGTCAAGTCAGAGGCCCCCGGTTCAATCCTGGGTGGCTGCCGGTTTTTCACAGTTGTCTAAAATATTGCTGAGCCTTTTCATCATGTAAATAGCTATAGGTACATACAGAGACAATACATGTATGCACATTATGTGTGGTAGGCCACTGGAAATCAGGTGAGCCAGCAAACACTCAATGAAACAGCAGACAGCTGTTTGGAACTGGTTGGTGCTCAGTGAGGTGGCTTTGATCCCTATCTCACCCCTGGACTGCAGGTTTTAGGTTTTGAGATGGGGGGTTTCCCTAGGATATACATGTATTTTATAATGAGTAAGGTTTCAGAAACCACAATCACTCAGGCTCATGTATGGCAATTAAAGCAGTGCTGCACCACAGCAGCCTACAGCACTGTGAGGTTCAGACACTCAAATCCTCTATAGCTCTTTGACACAAAGCATTGCAACTACATGCACACGCACATGTGTGATGCTAACTGAACAGAGACAAATACAGAAGGACCAAGGGAGAGAGGGATCAGAGGGAGGGACGGAGGGGTCAGAGGGAAGGAGGGAAGGGAGGGAAGGGAGGGAGGAAAGGGAGGGAAGGGAGGGAGGAAAGGGAGGCAGAGAAGGAAGGATACGTGTAGTACCTGAACAATCAGTCATTGAGACCAAGCAATGCAAAGCAACTGCGCCTGAAGACAACTCCCTTTTTCTCAGGCAGGATTTGAACCAGCAACGTTCTGCGTACCAGGCAGACACTCTACCAACCGATCCACCAAGGCAGCTCAGCTGGGCAGGCCGAATCTTTAAATGCTATGCAAAGGCAAAGGCATCTCTCCCCTAATAAACAGGGTAACTCTTATCTCAGTACTGTGTACATGTACTGTACATGTGCTACACATACTGAGCCAACACATGTAACTCCCCTAGGTACATGTGGATACTCATGTGTATTCTCAAACCACCTCATGTGCCCCTACACGTACATGCCCATGTACAGACACAATTATAATTATGTATGTACAGTAGCTGCAATGCTGAGCTAAGGGTCTAATGAAAGAGACCAAATGGTGTGCTCTAGCCCTGGCAGTGGTCAGCAGGTGAGACAATAGCAGGTCCAGGGGATATAGAGACACCAGATCTCACATGTAGGTTTGGAAGGGTTTCTCCTCCCTCTCTCCCTCCCTCCCTCCCTCCCTCTCTCCTTCCCTCTCCCTCCCTCTCTCCCTCCCTCTCTCCCTCCCTCCCTCCCTCCCTCTCTCCCTCCCTCCCTCCCTCCCTCTCTCCCTCCCTCTCTCCCTCCCTCTCTCCCTCCCTCCCTCCCTCCCTCCCTCCCTCTCTCCCTCCCTCTCTCCCTCCCTCTCTCCCTCCCCCTGTTGGTTCAGTTAGCACTACGGTCAGGGGTGACATGTACATGTACATGTAGTTGCAATGTATTTTTTGTTTCTTTTTTGTGATTTAGCCGTAGAAGTTTTGAGCATCTGTGGTGGTTATATTGAATGCATGTGTGAGCTCATATCCTTCTCCCTCACACAGCTCCTGTATTATGCATGCATACATACCCATCCCTCCCTCTCTCCCTCTGAATGAAGTGCTGTAGGTATGGATACACCACAAGATGAGTACATGGATATACAGCACATGTACATGAACGAGCAAGTGCGTAGCGCACTACAAGTAACAGTACAAAAGAGAGCAGCAAAGAAATTTCACAACAGTCTCTAATCCAAAGGCAGAGACATACATGCACATGTCTATGTGTACATACAGGTTTGCTACACAGTATATCTCTCTAAGTGGCTGAGGGTGTTAGTTCTAAAATATATTTTTCTAAGCTGCTGAGGGTGTGGGAGAGATGTAATGTTCTGAGCCGCTGAGGTTGTTGGAGATATCTATTCTTGTAACCCATTGAGGCTCTACTAAATATCAAACCATATTTTGTAAGCCACTGTACTAGTGCTGTGCATGTTCATAGCGTATGTACTGTATATGGTCATGTAGCCAGCCCGGTGCTGTGCTGCCCCTTTGGGGCCCTGAATAACACATAGCATGTACCAAACCACATTATTAATATCAAAATGAATCTCAAATTTGGGGGGGGGGGGGGGGGGGGGGGGGGGGGGCAAAGTTAACTAAACAGAATTGAAGGGAAAGTAAGCAATGGATGATTGTGCATGGAAACAACCTGTGCACAGCCTGTTCATCCAAGGAGGGCACACATATTTCAGGAGGGGGCAAATGCCTCCCCTCTCCCTCCCTCCCACAAGACACCATGTGCACACTGCACCTGCTCTCAGGTGCACTGACTATTGTGCCGGATCTGCTAGCACCACTGGGCTGGGCAGCAAGATTTGCTGACATTGTAAGTCGATGCCACCATATTCGTTAAGAGTTACCCTGAATAACAGGAGAGACACCTTTGCCCTTGTATAACCTTTAAGATTCTGCCCACCCAGCTAAGTTGCCTCAGTGGCTCAGTTGGTGGTGCACACACACGGAACTGTTGCTCACTTTTCCTCCCCATCCTCTTAACATAAAGCTACCAATGCCATGTGGAGTTATTCCAAATATAAATTGGCAGTTATGTGGTGGTTATGCTAGGGCATACATGGCGTATTTTTCAGAATATGAAAAATTTTGCAAAGGGTCCATTCCTCAACCTGTCCCACTACACACGCTCCTAATGTCCAGAGTTCTGTCAACTAACACACCACATCAAAACCTACCATTGCGAGGCTAAGGAAACAGAAATGGTGTGTGTCCACTGCATCAGTAGTATCTACATATAGATCTAAATGTACACAGCTATTGAATACATAGGCAGCCCTGAAGGCCTGGCTTGTCCAAGGGAAAACTACAACGTTGGAAGTTTACAGATCTCCCATACATATACGTAGCTCAGCTTTGGTCACTCTTGCACACTGATACATGTACTACACATGAACTACATGTATTGAATTCACATCTACATGTATACATGTACGTGTCTGAACATTGCACTCTACAAGTACATGTGGTGTCACATCAGAAGGGCTGTGAGAGCCATTGGGCGCTCGACAACAACACAACGCACCTAACTACATACACCTGACACAACCACAGCTCAGCAGGCCTGCTCCTTACTAGTGCTCGTGTTGACAGACAACGCGGCCTGACTATACATCAACAGGCCGCGCCGCATCCCACGGTAGGTCCAGTTTCACGTAGCAACATAAAGTAACCCTCCAACACTGAAAACCTCACCTAGTCTATCCACAATCTTGCAACGTTTACGCATTCAGCTGTGATCCTTCACTCTTCTGCTTCCCTAGATGATCACGAGCTCGGGCCCAGCCGTATGCGTACGTACATCTACTTAATGAGGTCGGGGCCGGGGCGGCGCGCTGCGTCAGCGTGCGCTATGCACTATACTGCACAGCTTGTGATTATAGTATTTGCTTCCGGGTGAGAGGAAATTCAAAATGTGCCTGGAAAGACACCGTACATAACCAACGTATTCCATGTCTATATAGTTATAGTTACTGATGATTACTGTCAAAATTGAGTGTTTTGTCTTAGTGCACATAAATATCGCAGTTTAGAGGATGTGGTCTTCGAGAGATATGGTATATGTGTTCTGTGAGAAGGGAATTGCGTACTTATGTGCACTTAACTTTAATCAAGCCTCCACATTATGTTCTGTGAGATGAAGTATACTCAGTACCTTTGCATTGGAATACACCAGCTACTCTAGCATGAGATGTACACTAGCCTGGCTAGTATAGAAGGGACGAATCTTGCTACAGCTGCAAGCACGTCATACTCATGCAGACAACCTGCAGTTGGCCATCACATGACGGGTTGTGGCTATATTCTGATTGCCCAATGCACATGACCTCTTCCAGGGTTTCAAGCAGAGATGGGGGAAGGGGAAGGGGACAGTTATTATCCACTCTCCCTTCCCTAGCTAACATTCTCCAGCCCAGCCATAACCCCAGATAAATATCTGAAAAATCATATAGGCGTACATTAAATGCATATGCAAAATACAACCGACAGTGGTGAAAAGGTAAAAGGTGACGTGTAAAATGTACTATGATGGTGGTTGTCAATGATTTCACGTGTGCTTGTATGCAAAGCAGTTACCAGACAAGTTTTCCATAGAGGCAATTGTGTGTGTGCGAGTACGTGCATGTGTGTGGATCTGAAGCACATACGTGTATGACCTACTGACTAGGGGTTAACTTTAAGTCTTACTATACTGAATTGTATTCAAAGGACCTGCATCAGCAGCAGTGAATTTTCACTCCCAGAGATAATACCCACTCTTACAGATAGAACATGCACTCCAAGTCCCTGATACAACACATATACCACCCCTCACAGAACAGACACTCCTCCCCACATGTTTCATCTAGACAACAAAGAGAAATACATGTATATACACTATTTGAGGTGAAAAATGTACACATGAAAGCAACAACAATCCGACCTAATTAATTTAAAGCAAAAAGTCAGGGAAGCCATTGCTATACACACTGGATGGAAACTGCAGGCAGTATTTCATTTCGATGGTTGTGACCCATCTACTCCCCTCTCCTCTGATGTTCCTGCTACACCCACTTCTGATAAACAGGTATCAGATACGCAGCCTGCTGTTCAACACATTAGCTCTCACAATGGTGATGTATTTGAGCCTGTATAGTCATTGTCAGCCAATGATAAAGGCAGTGGTGATGCAACCGTCGTTGTCACTGACACTTCTAGCCCAACCAGTTCTTTTTTAGAGTCCCATCCAGAGTCTCCTCTACTGGAGATGAAATCCCCTCAGTGCTAAATTGTCCAAGGCATGCCGTGGAGGGTGTACACTCTCATTTCAGTAATGAAAAGCAACTACAAGTATTGTACTTTAATGCAAGAAGTTTAACCCCAAACTTGGATGAATTGCGTGTTCTCTGTGACTTAAGAAAACCAGACATTGTGTGCATTACTGAAAGTTGGCTATGTGAAGACATTGGTCCATCGGAATGCTCCATACATGGATACCATTGTGTAAGATGTGATAGGCACAGACATGGAGGTGGTGTAGCATTGTTCATATCTGATCTGTTAGAGTCTCATGTAATTCTGTGTGGTCCTAACAAGCTAGAGCTGCTACTTGTCTCAGTTCACAATACACACCATCCCAACCACAAGTTATACATTGGTGTGTGGTATAGGCCACCAGACAACTCGGATGCTTTAGATTCTTTATATTCTGTTCTGGAGACCCTTGACATTTCTATTTTTTCAAGATTTTTGTTGGTTGGGGACTTCAATGTTGATTTTTCAAACAAGCAGCATCCTCTCTTTTATAAGCTCCTCACTATATTGGATAGTTTTCTACTGGCGCAGGTGGTACCTGGTCCAACACACACCAGTTCCTCTGGAAATCAAACACTTATAGACCTAGCCCTACTTTCAAATCCAGCTCTGCTGGTATCGTGTTCCATTACAGCGCCTCTTAGCAACTCGGACCATGATGGAATAAGCATTTATCTCTTATGGAATAACATAGCATCCCCAAGCATTAAGACAAGAACAATATGGAGATATGAGTATGCGGATTTTGAGAGGGCCAATGTGCTGATAAACACTGTTGATTGGTCACTCTTTTACACTGAGGCTGACATTGACAAGGCCTGGGAGTTGTGGTTGAGAACATTCTTGTCCATAATGAATGAATGCATTCCAAAGAAAACTATCACCCAGAAGTGCACCCTTCCATGGATGAACAAGTTCATTCAGACTAAAATTAAAAAGAGAAACTCAGCATACAAAAGGGCAAAACAAACTAGAGTCTTTGATGGTTACAAGAAACTTAGGAATGAGGTAGTGAATCTGTTGCGCATTTCAAAGAGAGACTATTGGAGGAAGTCATGTTTGGGAGGAAGTAAAAAGTTTTGGAAAGCTGTAAAGCGTATCAAGAATTCATCCAACCATGCTATTCCAGCTTTAAGAGTGAAATCTACTGTTGCATCATCTAATGTTGAGAAAGCTACTCTATTGAATCTAACACTTGCAACTAACTTCAATCATAGTGTTTATCCATTATCTCCTTCTAATATCCACATTTTCCAGGCAAATCCTTCATCACCAATATCCGATGAAGTCCTTTGTGTAGAGGATGACATTTCTTGTTTATTAAACACTATTGATGTCACAAAAGCTTCTGGACCTGTTGGAATATCTGGATAGATGCTTAGGGGTACAGCGGAAGCTACCACACCAACAGTAACGCATCTGTTTAACCTGTCATTAAAATCTGGTAAGGTACCTGAGGCATAGAAAACATCATCTGTGGTTCCAATACCTAAGACTCACAGACCATCTGATAATCCTATCGACTACAGACCAACTTCTTTACTGTCTACAGTGAGCAAGCTTCTAGAAAAGCATGTTTATAAGCTGCTGTGGCAACATCTTAATGCAAATGGACTTGTACCTGATTCTCAATGGGGATTCTGCCCAAGTAGATCAACAGTTACAGCCTTACTGTCCACCTTTCATGCAATATTTCAATTGTTGGAAAAGGGATCAGACGTCTGTCTAATATTCTTTGACTTGGGTAAAGCATTTGACAGTGTGCCACATGCTCCTCTACTTCAGCATCTAAAGGATATTGGGCTTAACTCACACATCCTCCAATGGATCTCCTCATATCTGTGTTGTAGAAAACAGTATGTTGTTGTTGAGGGAGCATCATCCAGCACTACTTCTGTTCCATCTTGGGTCCCACAGGGATCTGTCCTGGCCCCTTGCTCTTTCTGACATACATAAATTGTGTAGCTGATATTGGCTTCTCTGATGGAACATTCATCTCGATGTATGCTGATGACATACTTTTGTGGAAGCCCATCAAGTGCTCCAATGATTATGTCTACCTACAGACAGATATTAATAACATTTCCAACTGTATTAAAAGCTTATATATGTCACTGAACTCTTCTAAATGTAAGTACATCATTGCATCACGAAAGAGACAGCCTACACTACCATCTTCAGGGCTACATCTGAATGGTGAAGCTCTGGAACATGTTAGGAGTTATTGGTACCTGGGCATACTTGTCACTGAAACTCTTACTTGGTCTGAGCACATACAGCAAGTGTGCTCAAAGGCAAGAAAGCTAATTGGAATGATGTACAGGCAATTCTACTTCTGGACAAACACATCTGTTCTTCAATCCATATACATAACATGTATTCGCCCTCACTTGGAGTATGCTGCTCAGCTGTGGGACCCGCATGTCAAGAGAGACATTCAAATGTTAGAGTCAGTGCAAAGGTTTGCATGTAAAGTGTGCTTGAAATGCTGGGACATGGACTATGATAACATGCTGCACTGTCTTGATTTACCTCTTCTTCGTGTCAGGCGCCAACATCTTAAGCTCATCACTATGTTCAACATTATTAATGGAAACATAGTTTTTCCAGCAGGTATCTTCAATCTACACCAGCACTTGTCACAGAGAAACAATACATCTGTATTTCACAGACTCCATTCTTGCACCAACTACTTCTATTTTTCATATGTACCTAGCGTTATTACTGTTTGGAATACTCTACCAGTAGACATAAGATCATCATCATCTGTTTCTGTTTTTAAGCATAACTTACTGCACTGGGCTCATGTCTTGTATTAGCTTACAGCTATTTACATGTTGCCTCCCATATCTTTGTACTGTACTTCTTATCTCACTTGTATAGAAAAAAAAAGTCCATAGGTATACATGACTGTATACAAATCAATGCATACTAGTAATTATAGCCATAAGGAGAGATGACATACAACAGTAAGAGATCTGGGTGAGACTATATCGAGCAGGGTAGAGACTATACCGAGCCGAGCGTGTACCTAGATCTCGTCCAGTCCAGTCCATATATAGTGCTGACTATAATCTGATGACGTACATGTAGCTGATGAGGCCTGGTATTGGCCAAAACGCGTCCTGTGACTGTTTAACATTTAGGCCTAAGGGCCGTTCGTGGCCTAGGGAGTTGTGGTTCTCGATTTACTCATGTACATATGCATGCGTGCCTTAGCATCAAGAGACTGTTATGATGGTTTGAAGGGTGGGCTGTCATCCCATCCCAAGAACTTAGGTCCGCCATTACCGGCCATTCAATGACTTTATGTTTCTTAATCCGATATCAATTATAAGTCACAGCTTGGCCTCTTGTTTGTCGATCGCGCGCCTCACACGTGAAAAGGTAAATATAGTCACTTATTCCAACACATGGAACCGGAGGGTAAATGAAATGTTCGGGTAGCTGAAGTCACAAGGAAATTGTTACTTTATAGGTATAGCAATTATTATGTTCCAACTGATGTTTGTTCGGTGCCTGTATTTTGAGCAGCTGATTAGTTATTACTGATATTCACAGCCTGTGCATGCACTAAGTTCCAGCACTAGCCGTTGAACTGACGGCGTACATTTGCTTTTTCATCATAGATATTGCTACCCATACTTTCATGCTTTAGTGCGAAAACCATGCAGCGATCGCAATGGTGGGCGAGGCTTTCTGGAGTGTTGGAGTTTGGAAAAGTGACTTCCTACTGTAGTACTTAGATTTCCCACGGAACTTCCGGTTTTGCTAAATGTTGTCCATATCCGTATACTTGCAGAAAATTATTGAACAAAGTGTGGGGGAGATCAGAGTGAACAAGGGAGAACAACCAGAGCATCCAACTGGCTAGGATAACCCAGAAAAATGTGAGCCATAATAAAGCAATAAAACCTACGGGGTATATATCTCCCTCCTATACCTTAGTAAGGTAGGGGCGGGGTTCTCGGACAAACTTTGTAGTGGCTTCCGTATTCAGCCTTCTATTTCAAGTGTACTTTGAAGCCAGTAATGCTACTGCTATTTATAAGCTCGTGTATGAGTGCGCTAGCTACGGTCCTAGTTGGAGGCAAATCTAAAACTTCAGCTCTGCGTTGTTGGGCCGTTGTTCTAGATTTCCCAAAAATCTGAATGACGGGGGTTCCCGGACACTCTCGCTTTTGAAAGTCCACAACCCTAGATACTATAGACTACGCGCAAAGGTAAGGGCGTTCACTTAGCTCTTCTGCAATGGTGCAGTGCCGTCTGTCTCCCTTTATCGTATTTTCAGAGATAACACGGAAAAGCTGCATAAATTACGTAGTCTATAATATCCATGCCGTGGTCGCGTACCTCTGAAAGACGGTCGAGGGAGACAGCACTGAGCCATATTGCAGAAGAGCTAAGTGAACACTCTTATATTTGTACCAAGAGCGGTGACCGAAAGCGTATTCGTTCAGGGAAACTCAGTGGCAGTGTCCGGGAACCCCACCCCTTCCGGGAATCCCCGCCCCTACCTTACCCTTATGTGATGCCGGCAGCGAGCTCAGAGCAACAAATTATGTTTATTTTTCGTTCTTTAAGGGTTCTGCATAAGTATATGCATGGCAACACAAAATAGCAAGGAGTCGCTAATACAACATGTGTACCAGTCTATAATAGAACACTTTAAGTATACATTTAAACGATCTACAATCATTAACCCTCGGCGCGCATGCGCAGCGAGGTTTACGGTACTTTTCCTTCTGTGTGTGTCTGTTCCACAGGGCTAATCTGCGGACTGACGCAAGTAGACGTCTAACCGAAGGCACTAGCGGCTTGAGCGGCACTTTTTTTCAAAAAAGTGTAAAGGCCTTTTCCCTAAAACTGCTTCATTAGAAAGTTAGAAGCGTTGTAACCTTACCCGTGACCAAGCCAGCTCAATCCGCCATTTTGTTCACGTTGCAGTGTTTCGTATACTCTCTGTTTCACGTCCGTACGGCTAGTGCCCCGCGTAAGCGCATGCGAGTAAGGGGCTACAGTATATGCACATGCGTATGTGCACAGCTCGCAACATGACTACGCATGCAATACTCAACACTCCCATGCAACATCATAATGAGTTTGTGATCCCTGTGCAGCACATCAGATCCTCACCTGCCACACCTCTGCCACACTGCTTGCATCATCTGTGTAGTCTGTTAGCATACAATGCAACTGCGCCAAGGGTTTGGACTTCAGTGCTTTTCATTATCTAAAGGTAATTTGTTCCACAATTGGAGTGTCCGGGGCAGAAAGAAACTCTGAAACTGTATTGTGTGTGCAAAACGGACTTTAACCTGATGAGAGATGTTGGAACAAGTAGCAACAGTCATTGATTGTTGAGTTAGAAGTTCCAGTGGAAAGTAGGAATGCTAAGTGTGGTACTGATTATTCTCAAATATTCCTGACGGCTGGCTAACGTGGGAAGTTTAAATACATCCAGTAACTCTTCATAGCTTGCCAACCATCTGCCAGAACAAATATGCAGGGCATATTTCTGTATGTTTTCAATTTTTTGTCTGTTCTTAACTGTGTAGGGGTCCCACATCTGGCAAGCGTATTCCAGAATAGGCCGTATCATGGATGTAAACAGGCGGCACAGGAAAGATGGTTGGATGTTTCAGAAAAATCTGTAGAAAACTCAGTATAGATAACCTATAAGCTTTATTACTCTCGAACATAGTTTATTCATGTGGTCATCCCACTTCAAAGATGTAGTTATCACTAAACTGAGATACTTGTATGTACATCCTGTAAGTACCTGTTCAATTTTTTCACTTTCAAGGAATAATGGCAGCAAAGAGTGGTGTTTGCAAGATAGAAGCATGATTTTGCATTTTGAGTAATTCAAAGTCATCAGGGTGCTCCTGGCCCATTGAACTATGTTGTTGATATCATCTTGCAGACAAAAAAGTGCAGAATCTGTGTCGATGACTTTGTATAGCACCAGGTCGTCTGCATACATAGTTACCTTGCTTCCATGGGAAAGGGTAATATTACAGAGATCATTCACATAGATCAGAAATAACAATGGACTGAGGACTGAACCTTGAGGAACACCACTCATAACTTTAACCACATCCAACTCAGAACCATTCACCACTGCTCTCTGGCTCCTGTCGGACAGAGCCAGAGTGTATACCACTGTGGGAACAAGTTGCGGGATTTCGACCTTCTCTTGTGATCATAGCATGGTAGGACTAGAGTTGTGTCAAATCTAACTCTCAGCCCTCATCCCGCCACACGTCCTCGCCCCCTTTCCCCATCGTCCATCCTAGCGTCCTTGCTCCATCACTTGTGCAAGCGCGGCCCTAGCCTTTGCCCTGCTGAGCATACATCCTAGCCATGAACGCTCAAAATATGGTTGTATTGGTTGGTTTTCGCTCGGTCGTGTATCTCAGCAAGCCCCTCCCCTGAGAAGGGGCATAATTATAACGCTCAGAGTAGCCGTTGACTTGGTTCACTTTTCAGTCACTTGATGCTAATAACCATTATGTGCGCTGGCATTCATTCAATATACAGGGTTGTTCTTCATGTATCGTTCTTTGTATTACGTCACTAACATGTTATTATTATAGTATTACATAACTATATATAACTCCAATGCAATGTAATGAACAGTAGTGCAATGTACTATACAGCAGTGTATGGTAGCACTACATAGTAACGCATGGTACTACATAGTAACGTACAGTACTACATAGTGTAATGCATGGTACTGCATGGTACTACATAGTAATGCATGGTGCTACATAGTAATACATGGTACTACACATAGTAATGCATGGTACTACATAGTAATGCATGGTACTACATAGTAATACATGGTACTACACAGTAATGCATGGTACTACATAGTAATGCATGGTACTACATAGTAATGCATGGTACTACACAGTAATGCATGGTACTACATAGTAATGCATGGTACTACACAGTAATGCATGGTACTACATAGTAATGCATGGTACTACACAGTAATGCATGGTACTACTTAGTAATGCATGGTACTACATAGTAATCCATGGTACTACATAGTAATGCATAGTACTACACAGTAATGCATGGTACTACATAGTAATGGACGGTACTACGCAGTAATCCATGGTACTGCACAGTAATGCATGGTACTACACAGTAATGCATGGTAGTACATAGTAATGCATGGAACTACTTAGTAATGCATGGTACTACATAGTAATCCATGGTACTACATAGTAATGCATAGTACTACACAGTAATGGACGGTACTATGCAGTAATCCATGGTACTGCACAGTAATGCATGGTACTACATAGTAATGCATGGTACTACATAGTAATACATGGTACTACATAGTAATGCACGGTACTACATAGTAATATATGGTACCACACAGTAATGCATGGTACTACATAGCAATGCATGGTACTAGATGGTACTACATATTAATGCATGGTACTACATAGTAACTACATTGTAATGCATGGTACTACACAGTAATGCATGGCACTACATAGTAATGCATGATCCTACATAGTAATACATGGTAGTACACAGTAATGCATGGTACTACACAGTAATGCATGGTACTACAGAGTAACGCATGGTACTACACCGTAACGCATGGTACTACACAGTAATGCCTGGTACTACACAGTAATGTGTGGTTACGCATGGTACTACACTGTAACGCATGGTACTACACAGTAATGCATGGTACTACACAGTAATGCATGGTACTACACAGTAATACATGGTACTGCACAGTAATGCATGGTACTACACAGTAGTGCATGGTAGTACACAGTAATGCATGGTACTACACAGTAACGCATAGTAATGCATGGTACTACATAGTAATCCATGGTACTACACAGTAATGCATGGTACTACATAGTAATGCATGGTACTACACAGTAATGCATGGAACTACTTAGTAATGCATGGTACTACATAGTAATGCATAGTACTACACAATAATGCATGGTACTACATAGTAATGGACGGTACTATGCAGTAATCCATGGTACTGCACAGTAATGCATGGTACTACATAGTAATGCATGGTACTACATAGTAATACATGGTACTACATAGTAATATATGGTACCACACAGTAATGCATGGTACTACATAGCAATGCATGGTACTAGATGGTACTACATATTAATGCATGGTACTACATAGTAACTACATTGTAATGCATGGTACTACACAGTAATGCATTGCACTACATAGTAATGCATGATACTACATAGTAATACATGGTACTACGCAGTAATGCATGGTACTACATAGTAATGCATGGTACTACACAGTAATACATGGTACTACAGAGTAATGCATGGTACTACGCAGTAATACATGGTACTGCACAGTAATGCATGGTACTACACAGTAGTGCATGGTAGTACACAGTAATGCATGGTACTACACAGTAACGCATAGTAATGCATGGTACTACATAGTAATCCATGGTACTACACAGTAATGCATGGTACTACATAGTAATGCATGGTACTACACAGTAATGCATGGAACTACTTAGTAATGCATGGTACTACATAGTAATGCATAGTACTACACAATAATGCATGGTACTACATAGTAATGGACGGTACTATGCAGTAATCCATGGTACTACATAGTAATGCATGGTACTACATAGTAATACATGGTACTACATAGTAATGCACGGTACTACATAGTAATACATGGTACTACATAGTAATATATGGTACCACACAGTAATGCATGGTACTACATAGCAATGCATGGTACTAGATGGTACTACATATTAATGCATGGTACTACATAGTAACTACATTGTAATGCATGGTACTACACAGTAATGCATGGCACTACATAGTAATGCATGATACTACATAGTAATACATGGTAGTACACAGTAATGCATGGTACTACAGAGTAACGCATGGTACTACACCGTAACGCATGGTACTACGCAGTAATGCATGGTACTACACAGTAATGCCTTGTACTACACAGTAATGTGTGGTTACGCATGGTACTACACCGTAACGCATGGTACTACACAGTAATGCATGGTACTACACAGTAATGCATGGTACTACACAGTAATACATGGTACTGCACAGTAATGCATGGTACTACACAGTAGTGCATGGTACTACACAGTAATGCATGGTACTACATAGTAATATATGGTACTACACAGTAATGCATGGTACTACACAGTAATCCATGGTACTACATAGTAATGGACGGTACTACACAGTAATCCATGGTACTACACAGTAATGCATGATATTATACAGTAATGCATGGTACTACACAGTAATGCATGGTACTACACATTAATGCATGGTACTACACAGTAATGCATGGTATTATACAGTAATGCATGGTACTATGCAGTAATGCATGGTATTATACAGTAATGCATGGTACTACACAGTCATGCATGGTACTACACAGTCATGCATGATACTACACGGTTGTGCATGGTACTACATGATCATGCATGGTACTACACAGTAATGCATGGTTATACACAGTAATGCAGTAGTGTATGGTACCACATGCACAGTTAAAGATGCAGTGGTGTATGAAATTGTATAGTAGTACAAGGTAATAATTATGAAGGTACTGTGTAATAATGCACAACAGTACTGCTTTGTAACAAGTATTGTTCATCAGTAGTAAATGGTATTACAGAGTATTGCATCAAACTCAGAATTGTACCGCAGAGTACTGCATGGTACCATGCAGTGCTGGTAGCACATGGTTCTAATTACCTACCATGTGACACTAGGACCTGAACATTGGAGTTCAGTATCTTTGCAAAAAAAGTTTTCTGGAATTAGCAGAAACTGAAGATGAATCTTCTTTGTGCTTCTATTCCTGGTTATGAATGGTGTGAGTTGCATTGAAATACCAACAGAATGGCGGAAGTACATAACTTCGGTGGTACATTCCTTAACTTCTCAGAGGTAAGTAATTTGTTATTTTATGTACAGTGCATGTCTTTTACATGTCATTTAGATTCATGTAGTGGTGCATGCATGCATGAGTAGATGTACTAGCATGCATGGTGGTTGCCAACCACTTACCCATGAAGAGTGATAGACCTGTAGTCTGGCAATGAGCACCGTCATGCATGTCTTAAATCTACATATTGACCTTGAAATACCTAACTCATAAGTGCTTATTAGATATCTTTTTGCTGTCCAGGCAAATGATTGGTCCTCCTGCTATAATAATGCCTCCTTCATCATATTCTGTTCTAATTTCATCACAAGATACTGAATATGAAAACAGTATTTGTTCAATTGTCCTACCCTACTTGCTGATATGGGACCAACTCCATCAATATCCTCTTCATTTTAAAAATGGTATCCCATGCATACAATGCAGATGTGTTCTCTTTATGCACAACTGGAAATGTGGACAGACTAATGTCTTATAGCCACGAGTTCTTCACTGTCTTTCTCACACTGTCTTGCTCGTCTCAGTTGTGTATACGTGTGAAAATGGCCATGAAATACCATCAACTGATCCTTGCAGATGCTAAAGGTTGAGGAACATGTACTATTTATTCTTCTCCATAGAACTGGTTTCACGAGAGATTTTGTTCACACTATACTGCTCCTTTATATACAGGGGATGCCACTGAAATCCATTGAAACATTGTTTGGGAGTGTAGGCTTCAGATGTGCCAGTCTAAGCTGGTTTGCCTGCATGATGAGGTTCAACTGAGCTCTAGCACACTAAACATAGACATGGAATCTGGTGTAAATATACAACGTTTGTCACTCCTCCGTTTTCCAATTCCTAGTAATGACATAATGAGTAAGTGCTTTGTTGTTCATTTTCAACAGTGTAAGAGTGTGTATGAAGCAAATATGGCCTCACTTACAGCCAAACATCTCATATGATTTGACCATACATTTAAAGTTGCATCAAATATTGGGTGCGGCAGGTTTGATGGACGCTGGGTAACAAAGTATGGTTCTGTGTTCTTTGTGTTAAATGAGGCTGGACAAGTTTTAACGTGGCAATTAACATCTAGTACCTCACTTGATGAAGTAAGACCAGTGTTAGAGTCCTTAGCACAGCGATTCAAAAAGCAAGGAGTCACAATCCCATTAGTGCTAGTGGATAATTGCTGCCACGTTCGAAAAAAGATCAAGAATATATTTGGGGGAGAAGTACGTGTCTGCCTTGATCTTTTCCATGCATCACAACGTATTTGTAGAAAGTTGTCAAGGTTTCATCCACTGTACCATGACTGTGTGAGAGATCATAAGCTACTCTTCAGAGATCCAACTGATATTGGTGAAGAAAGAAAACTGTCCACTCCAAGTCCAGCCCAGCTGACGGCCAATGTTGACCGTTTTATGACAAAATGGAGCAATATGGAATGCGATGGTCTCAAAAACATAAATGACAATGTACACAAGGAAATAATCTCTCTTAGGCTGCATATAACTCATGTTTGTTTGTCAAACATTCCTCCAGGTGGGGGTACCAACCGCAATGAAGCTCTCCACAAGACAATCAATCCCCATTTCCAACAAAGTAGAATTGGAATTTCACTTGCAGTAGCACTCATATCAATATTACTATACCATCATAATTCCAAGAGAGGGGATGACAGAGCATCTACTACACAAAAGATTTTGTTCACAGGAAGTACGTAAATAAGAAATAGTGTGTGGGGTGTGAAAGATAGAAGAGATGAGGGAGGAAAGGGAATAATTATTTGGGGAGCTTGTACCACACAAGCAACAATTTGCTTATTTGTAAATGGAACATTATATACATGACTGTTTATGGCTCTTAGTGCTCTTCTGAGGGACTCCTCTCTCTGTACATATATCATTGTATCTATGAGTTAAGGAAGTGTGTACTGGCCCACTGTGTAGGAAGCCTAATAATTGAGTAGCAATGCCTTTAATTGATATCCTCCATTGCATTAATGTTACATTGCGTGTAGATGCATTTTTCCTGCAAGTATACTCTGCTGTAATCTTTTACATACAGGACCTATGCAAGACCAGACATATGATTCTTTTGGTGTAATTCCAAAGCAAGATGCAACAGGTCTTCATTTCAACACTAAGTTTGTTTCAAGCAAAGTCACCACATCTCTTGCTTCTACCTCTACTGAATTTGTTGCCCTTAGTGAACACTGTGCACCCCTTGTATCTGCAGAGGACATCATTTGTATAATTAACAAAGCTTCGCTTCTTAAGGACACAGCTGATATGTTACAAAACTGTTATTATCATCTCCTGCTTTTAACTATAAGTTTCTCCCTTTGATGTCATCAGTTTCATCACTACTGTTTCCCAGTCAGGAGCCTAAAAACAGGTTTCAAAAATGTACATCTGAACTACAGGACGTGGTGCATGCATGGGGATTAAGACTGATTCCCATGACAGGTGATGGAAACTGTTTCTTTTATTCCATTGCCTTACAGTTTGATTTCAAACTATGCAAACATAATAACACAGTGCCCACAATCTTTTGAAAGCATTGAACTTACTTATTCATCGGACCTGAAATCTATGGCAAAAGAGCTATGTTCTCTCATGGTACGAGAACTGAGGTCCAACATTGATGACTACCAAGGATTTGTTGTGGGAAGTAGTATAGAAGATGAAGCAGAGAAGTTCTTAGAGGATGGATACTTCGATGGAGATGTGGGCAACTGCATGCCACTAGCACTCACAAATGCTCTGGGAATGCCTATCTTTATCATATCTACACTGCTCAGCCATCCATTATTTGTCCTAACACCACGCAAACCACGCATCTTCTTTCCTCTCTTTGTGGCTTTTAACCATCATGGTTGTGGACATTATGATGCAATTGCATATAATCACAGCCATCATTGGCAGTAGTATCCCCGACTCCTGTACAAACACGAGGGTGTACTTGTGGACGTGGAGACAAAAACTGTTTCAAATCACTGTGTAGTTAGGCATTCCAAGTACACAACAATTGTTTGATGTCCTTGCTTGAAAAAACAGAAATCATGTACCCTTCTTTGTTCATGCAAGAACTGTAACAACAAACATGGTTGTAAACCTGACAAAACTGACACCAACCAAAGACAAAGACAGAGGCACAGATGGCAGGTACACATTGGAAAAAGTATAGAGTCAGGAGTTGCAATGAATGAGAAAATTCAGCCTGGATGTAGGACAGTATATGAGTTTTTTGCTCTGGAGGAAGTAGTAAAGTACTGTAACCAGCAGTGCATTGAAGTCAGTGTTAGGAATGTCCATATTTTTTACAGTGCTGTAGTGGAACTGGCAAGTGGACTTGATATTGTGCATTCCCTGTGACCTAAGGATGAGAATGATATTGAAACTTTCTTAAGAGAGCACACACATGTTGTTGAGTCTTTTAAGTCCCTTTCATTGTCACAGCTGCCTGAACCTTCATGTGAACCTCTATGAACACATAGTATGTTTTTGCACAATTCATTTCCCCTTGCAACAGCAGCATCACTGATGTATACATATCTCAGGTTACAGGAAAAACAAAGAAACAGCAAACTTCATTCATCAGACATATGCACTTAGGTACTTTGTGTAACCAATGCTTAAAAGGGTTGAAAAGATACTGTTAATCCAGAAGCACTGCTTACAGAATAATTATGTGTGTGTACATTTGTGTGTGTGTGTGTGTGTGTGTGTGTGTGTGTGTGTGTGTGTGTGTGTGTGTGTGTGTAATAATTGCCTATGCATACACCACTTGTTTTAAAGGTAACATACTTGTTCAGTGAGCCACAGCAAAGTTGCATAACCTGGTACGACACATGGCCATACACCTTCTGGAAGCATTGCTTTCAATCGTGGAAAGATGCTCCCGTCGATGTCTTGAATACCTTCTTTGACAAATTTTTCTCCTAGACTAATGGCAAACCCAATGCAGCTGGAGGCCTCCTTCATTAACTCTGGTAATTGAGTGTACTCTGCCATGGATACATTGAGCTGTGGAAGCCCAAACTCAATCAAGACACTGCGGGAAGTATACCTGAGAAACAGCGGTTATCATATTCCACGTGCCCTGCCTATGTATTAAAAATGTACCTACCTTTCCTTTGAGGTTGTTGGCAAATTAGCTGCAATAACTGCAGTCATGCAAGGTTTCTTCTCTCCTCTTGTAATGCTGACACTTTTTGCTCCATTGAATAAATCAATGCAGAGAGTGTCGATGTCCTTCTGAAATGACGGATCATCAATTCCAATTGGAACAGTAGAATCACAGCAGAGTTCAAAGTACTTCTCTTTTGTCCCCCTGCTAAAAAACCTGTTGGGGTATGATCCTACCAAGGCTAGCCCACATCGAAGGGCTGTGGTTTTTCCCGTTCCAGAATTCCCAAAAGCAATTGCAACTGGACAGTTGAGATACTTGTCCAGTATGACTTGGTAGTGCAATGCCATGGTGCATGCTCCCAACACTAGCATGCCAGGGAAAAAATTATGCCCCAGAATGGAACGTAGGGCATCCACAAGAGGATGCAGGGATTGACTACTGAGGGAGAGACAAACTGGAACTGCTTCTGATGGCTTTGCAAGAGATGGCCCCTCGTGAAGGTGTCCCACCCAAATATATGGGCAGTCTTCGGCTTCAATGCTCTCTTCATCTGGTGCAACAATTACGTCAGCATTCAACACCCAGGAGCCATCTGGTTGCTGTCCAACCGTGGACACTGTCCTCTTGGTGTCAAGGTAGCCATCATGTTTTTTTTGAATTGGATGAACTTGCTCACATCCTTGTCATTAAAGCTGCACATCAGTCCGCCTTGTAAACTTCCATGGTAAGCCCAGTTCAGCTGGCGTAGCCAATCAACCTTTCGATTTGTTGACTCGCATGTGAAGTAGCAAACCCTGTATGATTTGCAGTGAAAAGTGTATGGAATTACTTATGTGCATTGTGGTACCTTCTTATTCTATGCATACGCG
>CBDBZY010000018.1:720000-782500 GCA_965213685.1 bacterium | reverse complement strand
CTGTGTGGCGTAGGAAGCACGGGGGCGCCAGGTGCTGGTACACCCGTGAAATTTTTCAAACTAATTAGGTCAGAGGTCATATCTACATGTAGGTCACGTGGTCTGACTCCATGCGACCTACGACCCCAGAGGAGGGTGGACACAGGCACGTGATGTACGCTCTTAGAAACATAAGCGCCTACCTCCTGTGGGAATATGTACGGGAAAGCTTTCAGGTCAGCTCTCCGTTGTCGTAGCAAGAACAGAGCAAGATATTCAATAGCTCTGATTGAGCCGAACACAAATACTGCATGAACCCTGTTGAACCCCTAGGTCGCTGAAGAGATACAGTCATTTGAAATTTAGACAGCCGTATCTCTCTGTTCCCGTCCGGGTATGGGAACAATACAGTTAGGATGAGAACGGTCGAGCCTACAGCATAATCCTCGATTGAGATATCGGCTGCCCTACACTGTAGCAATCCAGGTACGGGCTCACTTTTATGTACATAAAAATGTAAAAGGTGTACTTTGAACTCGAAAGCAGACAATTATTACGACGCAGTATGTGCACATGGTCATGTAATAGTCATGTCAATTTATATCATGTCCAACCTCCTCTGCTACGACCCAGTACACATGGCATGGGCCCTCCCAGGGGTGGGCACTTCACGCACATATCCAAAAATCTGGTGCACCCCCTTACAAAATCATCTTCCTACGTCACTGTTAAACTGCATCCTAGGGAAATCCTGCACCTCAAAACATAGAGCCAGCAGTGCAGGGATGAGATGGGGTGATACAATTAACCGCCACAAACACTCAAAACTTCTACAGCTACATTGTATTTCACACAAAGCATTGCAACTACATGTACATGCACATGTCAACACTGACCATGATGCTGACTGAACAGAGACAAGTAGGGATGAAGGGAGGAGGAGGGGGAGGCAGGGAGGAAGGGAGGGATGGGTATGTACATGTATGCTTGCATAATGTGTGAGGGTGTGAGTTTTGGGAGGGGAGAGGGGATTGTGAGCTTACATTGTACGTGTACATGCACAAGCCTGCCATGGGAGGTAGGTACAGTGTATGTGTACATGTTCCGCCCGGATGTGCAACCTCTGTTCTGTTGAACAACAGGGCATCCGGTTGAACAACCGGATGCCCGGTCAGTCAACCAGACCGTGATTTTGTGTACCAAGAGATAATACTGTTAAATCAGTTAGAATGGTAGAGGAGAGAGAGCCTGTACAAATGATGCAAGCATTGTCGGTTTACGTCAACTCAATTGGGCTATAGTCTAGTGTCCTGCCTTGTCTTGCATGTTGTATGGTCAGTGTACGTACACGTGTGCACACTATTGTAGTCTCGTACATGCATGCACCTATGAAGGACCATAATTGCATTAGCTTTACGGACGTGAAATGGAAAGGTAAAGCATTGCAACATGAACAAAATAGTGGACTCGAGCTGGCTTGGTCCTGGTCAGTTTAATGTGCTAACCTTCCAATAAAGCAGGTTTAGAGAAAAGGTTTCCTATTCTTTGGAAAAATGTGCCACTCAACCTGCTAGTGCCTTCAGTTAGATGTCTACTAGCACCAGTCTGCAGATTAGCTCCTGTAGACAGACAGACAGACAGACAGAGAGACAGACAGAAGACACACAGGACAACTAAAGTAATTCCCCCTCTGGTGCATGCACACCAAGAGTTAGCCCTCAGGCCATGCATGTCGAGGTGAGCTAGAGCAAGCTGGGGAAGCAGCAGACAGCTGGTTCAAAGGTGGCTGGCTCTCATCACCCACTCACTGCTGTGACTGCATAAGCTGCTGTGGTTGCAGCACTGCTGTAAGTACATGCACCACACATCAGCCTGAGTGATTGCGGTTTCCAGAAAATCATCTGTTACATAACCACATGTACATCTTAGGGAAACCCCCCACCTCAAAACCTATAAAGCCAGCAGTGCTGGGATGGGATGGGGTGATACAGCCACCACAGGAGAGGAGGGGGGAGGAAGGGTGATTGCGGCTTCCAGAAAATCATCCACTACAAACATTCATGTACATCGAAGGGACCCCCCACAAAGCCAGCAGTGCAGGGATGAGATGGGATAACACAACGACCACAGACACTCAAAACGTTCTACAGCTGTTCCACACAAAGCATTGCGACTACATGTACATGCACAGGCACATGTGAGCCCTGACTGCGATGCCACCTGAGCTGAGACAATAGGGAAGGGAGGAAGGGAGAAGAGGACGTCTCAAAAGACAGTATATTAGTACAGGTACATGTACACACATGTACACATACATGGTTATGTTGCCTGTGACGGGTACATGTGCCTCATGAAGCTACTGTGCAGTAGTACGAGTGCATGTACATGTACATGAATAAGATAAGCTGCACGAGGACATGTACATGTACTGCAGCACATGCCAGAGCTCTCCCTGGGGGAGGGGGGGCTGTGCTGCCCCTTTGGAGCCACGAGTGAGCCATGGAGCCAGGAACTTTGGGGGGAGAGGCAAAGTAGACCAAACAGTAAACAGTAAAGATTGAGAGGTGAATAAGTGGTGTGAACAACCTGTACAGCCAAGGAGGGCACATTGTTTGTGTCCCCCCCTCCCTCCCAAAACGTACAATGTGCATACTGCCCCAGCTCTCTGGTCAGGTGTGCTAACTATTGTGCAGGATGGGTCTGCCAATATCAGGTCTCACTGGCAGTGGAGTGGGCACCACATGGGACACAATTATGGCATGTTTTATGAACAAGAGCATTAAGGGCAGTGGACCACACTACAGTGTAGCCTGTACATATTGCTAAGTTAAGAGCTGCCCTGTCTAACAGGAGAGACACCATTGCCCTTGTATAACCCTTAAATATTCAGCCCACCCAGCTAAGCTGCCTCAGTGGCTCAGTTGGTGGAGCATATACGCAGTGTGCAGTATGGCACATGTTCCAGTTCTACATGTACCTGAGACACATCTCATTTTTTCCAAGAGCTATCTTCAGCCATAGTTACAGTTGCTTTGCACTGCCTTGCCCCTTTGACTGATGTTTATGTATGCACATGTTCATGCTGTACCTCTTTCAACAGATTCAGCATTGCTGTAGACCCATTGCATGTTATGCCATGGTTCATAATTATGTTTTGCATGGCAACGGTTGCTATGTGCCATATTGCTGTACTAAAGTGTACACGCTCATGTACATACCTAGTGAGTATGGCTTGGGGTAAACATCTGGAAAGTGGTTTTCTCCCAGAATACGTGACTAGCATACATGTAGCTGATGCAGAGTCGAAGCAATGCTATGTTGACACAATTCAAGTTGTGGGCTGTGATCCTTATGAGCTGCCAGGGAGAGAGTGGAAGGATAATGTAGACCTCTGGCCAGCAATAACCTATGTACATGTCTGCATGCATCTGATCCTCAACTCCAGTCCATACACTAAAGATGACATGCTGAATTACGAAAGCTTTTCAGCTTTGGGAAATCTTTTGCAGTAGCACAGTCCAATCCTATACACTTTCTTTAATATCAAATCCTCTGCCAGCCAGTGTAGTGTCTTCAAAAAGACTGTTGCTCACTCTTCCTCCCCATCCTCTTTAACATACGTGAAGCTAACAATGCCGTGTTTGGCAGTGATGTGGTGTTTATACATGGCAGCTGCGTATTCATTTTCAATGGGTCTATTCCTCAACCTGTGTCCCACTACACATGCTCCCAATGTCCAGAGCTCTGGCAACTAACACACCACATCAAAACCTGCCATTGCGCGGCTAATGGAACAAAAATGGTGTGTATCAGTACCTACATGCAGATCTAAATGTGCACGGCACACAGCTATTGAATACACAGGTGGCCATGAAGGCTGGCTTGTCTAAAGGAGGTCTAAGTTTACAGGTCTTGTGACACATATACTCAGCCCAGTATACTTTGGCCACTCTCGCACACTGCCACACTCTACATGAACAATCACGTGCATAGTGCACCACAATAAGCAGAAAGAGAAAGAGAACAGAGAAGAAAGAAAGAACCACACACTCTACAACAAACTAAAATCCACAACAACCTCAGAGGCTTAGAAATATATAGTTTAATAACTGGAAAGCAACCTCAATGGCTTAGAAGAATAGATATCTCTAGCAATCTCGATGGCTTAGAAAAATATATATATATCTGTAACAACCTCAATGGCTTAGAAAAATAGATATGTACAGCAGCTTCATCAGCTTAGAAAAATATATATCTCCAACAAACTCAACGGCTTAGAAAAATATATTTTAGCACAAAGCAACAATTAAACCTACATGTACATGTAGCAGTACATGCACACATCACACACACACACACACACACACACACACACACACACACACACACCAGACACGCACACACACACACATGTGCACGCGCACACACACACACACACACACACACACACACACACACACACACACACACACACACACACACACACACACACACACACACACACACACACACACGCGCGCGCGGACGCACGCATGCATGCACGCATGTATGTGCACACACACACACACACACACACTCATACTCACACTTGCAAAACACCCACATACTGTCCTTTTTATGGAAGTCAAATAGGAGCAAGCCTCCCTTTTGCATGCAGCTGTACGCAGTGCCCATTTCTCCTAGGTACGTACACGCAATTGCGCAAGCGCGCAGAGCCTACTAAAACTATGCGCGGGTAATAGCAGCTGCTAATTGCAGTTGGTAAATTGAGAAGGTGCATCCTGTTTACTTTGTCGTGTATTACCTATTTACCACGTAGCTATGTAAACCAGCCATTGTGCACTGATATGTAGACCTATCTGCCTTGGGACACTACACTGTGTAGACTAAGTCCAATACACCTGAAGTAGGTACATCAAAAAACAAACGAATCCTGGATGCCGGACTCCAATTTATGGGAGTGGTCCCACCCAACTCCGGAGTTAGCCACAGGTCGGAAGATTAAAGGGACCGAAACCTGTGGTTAAACTATGATGGACTTGGGTACATCCCTGATGACTGGAAATATTTACCTGCTGGATTGTATAAAAGTAAGTTATAGCTACATGCATTTCTAGAGTCTTAAGTGTATATAACCACAAGGTGACAGTTGGGACACAGGGATGTGTGAGTGCTGGTGCATATAGGTCAGGTTTGCCCTGGCACCGGGGACTGCTGCTGGTGGAGTGGACAAAAGCCCTCCCAGCTCTATTCTTTTTTCTTTCTCCCCAAACTTCCCTTATCTTTCTCTCCATCTTAACCACACACACACACACACACACACACACACACACACACACACACACACACACACACACACACACACACACACACACACACACACACACACACAAACACACACAACACACACGCACCTGACACACACACACGTGCACACGCATGAACGCACGCATGCACGCACACACACACACAATCAGCTCAGCAGGCCTGCCCCCTGCCAGTGGTTGTGTTGACACACACCTGACTAGCTACACCTGACAAACAACAGGCTGCACAGCATCCTACGGAAATAGGCCTAGTTTTTTCACGTAGCAACATAGAGTAGCTTTCATACGCGGACAAACTCAGCATCCACAGCACACACCAGACAGACAGACACACACACACACACACACACACACACACACACACACACACACACACACACACACACACACACACACACACACACACACACACACACACACACACACACACACACACACACACACACACACACACACACACACACACACACACAATCACAGTTCAGCAGGCCTGCCCCCTGCCAGTGGTTGTGTCGATGCACACCTGACAATCAACAGGCTGCGGCGCAGCATCCTACGAAAGTAGGCCCAGTTTTTCACGCAGCAACACAGAGCATAGATACACGAGCAGAACCGCTCGTTTATCTATGCATAGAGTAGCTTTCGTAGGCGGACAAACTCACCCAGTCTATCGATCATCCTGTAACCTTCATCCGTGATAGGGCACTGCAGCACTCCATAGCCTGCTCTGTCCCCTGGCCAGCTGCCACACGTACATGTACATGGTGCTGTGCGCCGCGTCCGCGCAGCTTGTAATTACACATCTGCTTCCGGAGGAAACTTTTGGCTCTGAACGAAAGCCATATAGCGGCAATGTACAGTGCAATCCAATCTACAGTTGATGGGAGGGGGAGGAGGAATTCACGTCGCGTTTTGGATCACAAGGTGTTCTGTGAAAAGAACGCGTGCTATGTACCGTTAACTGGAAGCAGCTCTTGCCTAAAAGTCTAAGGGTGAAATAGAAGACCCAGCTACATTTGTTGAGATTAACTTCTGCTTATGCAATTTGTCACGTGTACAGCACTTCATCATTGCACCAGGTGAATCTGAGGGGCTCATTTGTGAAACTTTATATAGGCACGCGTTTGAGACCTATGTTCCTCATTTTTCCGGAGTCCAGCATAAAGGGGTTTACTTTACAATATTCCGTGGGTGTGGTTAAAGTGTCCGTTGAGCGGGGTTTTCTAGTATTGCGAATGGACAATTGGAGAAAGATTACTGTCCGTTATACGGAATAGCGGGATGTCCGCTATTCAGGAGTTTCTAATAGAACTGACGTAAACGTTACGGTATAATGTCTATGGAGAAACGATCGGGATTTTCTGTTTCAGAACTGTCCGTCCGTTGAGGGGTGTCCGTTAAGCGGGGTTCCACTGCATACCCCTCACACATGCCATTTTATTCACCTAGATCATAGTAGAAATATGCATGAAACAATAGAAAATCAGACCTGAAAGTGACAGCCTATAATTGGCGAGCGGGAGCGATTTTTGTATATACGTACGTACGTACGTGTGTGGCTCCACACATACCGTAACGTTTACGTCAGTTCTAATTTAACGTGATTCACACTTTACACATCCAGCCCCACCCCCACATTGGCTCGCTCCCGCTCGCCAACAATGTCCAACATTCTACTAGTAATAATTATGCAGAAGAGTCGGAATGCAGTTCATACAAGGGGCCTGACTCTCACGTTGCGAACACGAGCACGCAACGTCAGTCTCGAGACGTATTTCCTTTTTGCGCGCATGCGTACACGGAATTACGTCTGGCTCGCTCAACTTCGGCAAATACTTATGCTTAGCAATAATATTCTTGATAGGAGGCGGGCTACACTAGGCGCTACGAATACTTGCCGCCTGATTCGTGTACTGAGTAACTCACGTGTCTCCTTAGTAGGCGTGGATGGCGAAAATGTGTGTGTGTGTGTGTGTGTGTGTGTGTGTGTGTGTGTGTGTGTGTGTGTGTGTGTGTGTGTGTGTGTGTGTGTGTGTGTGTGTGTGTGTGTGTGTGTGTGTGTGTGTGTGTGTGTGTGTGTGTGTAGTGTGTGTGTGTGGGGGGGGGGCTGGTTCTGGTTTTGCATGAACAAGCGAGAGATGACATAAAAACAAAACGTCAAAAGTGCTGGAAAAAAAGGACTGAGATCGACTCTTCCATGTTCGTGGGTTGGATACGGCAAATGAATAAAAGACAACAGATCGAGGCATACAGTAGAGAGACAGTAGAGAGTGACAGTCTTGGACGCCATAACTCAATATTCACCTTAGAAATACAGCGTTTTGCTGGCGCCTTCGAATTGCTGGCTTGTCGCCCTCATGTGAGCTGAGCAATAATCCCCACGGAACTTCCGGTTTTGCATGAGACCCAACGTCCCGTATATCCGTATACTAAGAGGAAACTATCGAGCAAATGGGTGGGGCAGATCGGAGTGAACCTCGCCGTGCAAGATAAAACAAAGGGAGCATTCAACTGGCTAGGAGAACCCAGAAAAGGGTGAGCCATAATAAGTTTACAGCCAAAGGCTTAGAAGTTGCGCGGAGTATAAATCTCCGCCTACCTTTGCGTACATCATAAGCGCTGCGGCCGGCAACGATCGCGAAGCCACAATGTGTATCTCTGTGGGAACAAGTGGTAGGAGCCTTTAGACATTTTGTTACTCTTATAATTGCATGGTATGGCTAGAGTAGTCTCAAGCCTAGCTCTCAGACCTTGTCCCGTCACACATCGGATGATCAGAGTATCCTTTCCCCGTGCCAGTCCGAGCGTCACTTGCTTTCTCACATATACAACACATATACAAGCGCGGCCCAAGCCTTTGCCCTGCTCAGCGGACAGTCCTCGGCTCAGAATACATCTCTTTGTGTACAGTAGCAAGCCCCTCCCCTAAGAGTTGGACTGTAGCGCTCAGAGTAGCCATCGCCCCTTCACTTGGTTTCCAATGACACGTTTCTACCGCTTGAACCCGCTACTGTTAGTGCACCATTCCTTGCTCCATACTCCCACCCCTACATGCCAGTGCTCACTATCTTTGTGCGCTGACATTCCTTCAATGTGCATGGCATTTCACTCATTGCTGCATCAGGTCTCCACCCACTGCACAAAACTCCTGCTCCTCATTCCTCATGTCAGCAACTGTAATGGTCTGCAGACAGTATACACACGTCAAGTGTCCTTTCCTCCATCGCCCGTCAGAGTGCCACTTGCTCGCTCACATGTGCAAGCGCAGCCCTAGCCTTTGCCCGCTGAGCGTTCAGCCCTCGGCTCTTGTTTTCTCTTCGCTCAATCTTGTATCAGAGCAAGCCCCTCCCCTAACAGTAGCACTGTAACGCTCAGAGTAGCCATTACCCATTCGCTTGGTTTCTAATGGACATGTTTCTACCGCTTGAGCCCGCTACTTCGTGCACTATTCCTTCCTTCATGTAATTCCGCCCTAACATGGTAGTGTCCACTATATATCAATGTGCACTGACCTTCGTTCAATGTACATGGCGTTTCACTCATTGTGTCATCAGGTCTCCACACACTGCACAAACTCCTGTTCCTCATTCCTCATGTCAACACGAGGCAGTAGCTACCTCTAATGGTCTGTGGACAGTATACACATAGTATCTTCATGGTAACTTCACCCTTTGAGGTACATGTCTACCATTTGCATAGAGTGATATAGATCAGACATCAAGCAGCATAAGATGGCTCCAGAATGTCCTTGTGTGCAGCCATGGAATCCATCACATGATGGGATTGCCTCATAGTACAATACATCATGGGATTTCCCCCACTGTGCATAGAAACCTCAGTACCTAGTCAGATGGTAAGGCTACATAAAGGGGGTTCTCCTCTCAGTTTAGCAGCCTCTTGCAAGTGGTGTGAGCCTGGCCACAACACTGGACTGCATTTGCCTAGTTTGCCTTACACAGTTTGAAGCACTGCCCAGTGCACTGGTACCCACGTGTGTTGAGATATGCCTACTGCACATGCTGCACGTGCTACAAGTGTTTGTAGCTTACAATCTTGTTCCACTGTCTCAAATCAGACCTGAAAGATGTTCACATATACATGTGTACTTCTACAAATGCGTAATGTCGCGGCTGTAACTTCACTCAGTGGCTATCTCCCCCTCCCCCCTCTCCCCAGATCCAGCCATGGCTGAGCCTCCTGCACAGCCAACTGGCTCATACCATCCTGAGGAACGTTATGATGCCCCAACATTTTCAATTGGCTCACAACTCTGGATGTTTAGGGGCATGCTTAAGTCATTCCAGCACAAAAGCACGTTCACACTACCACGAGAAGTGGAGATGTTCAATGGTGTAACCTTATCATGGAAGAAATATCTGACATCTGGTGAGCTGCCATCATGGTTCCAAGGTGCTGCAGTCACCTCGTACCACACAAACGTGTACTTCATGGGCGGGAACAGTGGTGGTCCAGGCTTCTGCAATGAGCTCTCTGTTTTCAATTCCCAAAACTTTGTATGGAGGAGAATTGTCAGCTCTGGCCAAATGCTACACACTATGAACTCTGGTCTTGTCGCATTGCCCAGTGGAGATCTACTCAATGCTGGAGGGTACGCAGAATGTCCCACCCACCAACCAATAACAGGCTTCATTCCTGATCCAGAGGACAGTGAAGGTCGAGGATACACCAATCAGCTCCTGTACTACAACTCTGAGTCAGGTGTGTGCATGGACTGTCAGTACCTTTACTCTACCTCACATGCTGTGAATGAGGTTACAACTGGTCCACTGCACGTATGAGCTGACCTCTACACATGGCCTCATGTAATAACACCAGACACAGACCATAAACTCAGTGCACATAAAGATGTCTAACTTTTCGGACCATTAAATATTGTTCAAAGCATGTCATTGTGTACGTGAGGTCATGTGCTGCAGATCAAGGACCTTTCCTTGGCTATCCAAAATGTGTACCATATTATGTGTGACTACGTCCCCTCCCCCATAAAGTGGCTGCAAGTATTCAGCGAATGTCTCTCAAATTATTCTCAGAGTGCGTATATATGTGTAGGAAGATGTTTATAAGTGGGTGCTCAACTGAGTAGACCATCTTATATAACTGTTAGTAGTATTCACACTTATGCAATTTTAATAGAAAGGTGTGCCTGTGTCTCGTTCCCAGGGTTACATACAGTCTGGGAAGGAGTCCCATGGGGTGGGGCCCATACGCTTAACATAGCATGTGCGGTCAAGCTAGACTACTGCACAACACCGGCAATTGTGATAATAACCTCACTGCACTGCCTCCAGACACGTCTCTCATCAGTCGGGTTGATGGTGTGGACCTATTCACTTCCTCCTGTAAGAAGTGGGGGTGGTATAGCACCCCCAGCTCCCCCCCCCCCCCCACGGTTCTGACACCTATGGAGTGTGTATGTTTTCTTGAGGTCACGTTCCTAGTCTCCCATGCTGGGGATGTGCTTTGGTGTCCCTCCCCTGGCCAACTCAAAATCCTGCACGTGTAACCCACTGATCACATAAGAAGGTGGGTACAAAGTTCAGACATATAGCAGTGGTGCACAGTGTTAAAACTGTGATTTGAAAGTCAACCTGCTGTTTAAAATGAGAGTGAAGACACAAGAGCAGGCACAGATAACTACAGCACTTCACAACCAGGCCTTTTCCCAACCTCCTCTCATCACTTCACCTACTATTAGGCTACTAATTATAAGCCATTCGTGTATTAGCCTAGATTGATTCCATTTTCATAATGATAACAAAGCAGTGATTGACTACTCTCTATAACAAAGATTGGTTAAGAAAGAAAGAGGCTTTAAATAGGAAGGTGAATGGGTACACAATGTCCTAGTTTAGGTACTATTAATATCTTTATATGCTACTCTTATGCTATTGATTTCTGTGTTTCTAAGCATGGTGCTGAGCCATGCATACACCCTGTGTGTACACACATGCATTGCTGTTGTGGCTTTTTGTCTGTCTAGTATTATCAGCCAGCAATCTCTCATGCCAGGCAGTTGCTACTAAGAGTTAATTAAACAGCATGTTGATTATAACTAGATAGTGTAGCTGCAGGTCCCTCTTGTCTAATATATATCTCTCTAGAGCAACTGTCTCAAGACTAACCTTTCTCTCTATAGCAAACAAGCCACTGCAGCAAATATAATGACATGTGTCTCTACTGCAGCCGAGCTTCTCCCTCCAGTGCAGTCTCAGGAGCAGTCGTGGGAGCTGATATGAGCTCATCTGCTGTAGACATGTCTCTCTTGTTTCCAAGGCCCTCCTCGGCTGCACCACTCCTCTAGTTAGTAATGTTTGATGCTAGGCTGTCTCTTCTGTGCTGCAGTGCTGCCTCTCTAGCAGTGGCTGCTTGAGGAGGAGCTGTTAGTTAGGGTGGAGGTGGTCTCTGTGCCCCATCATAGACAGTTGGGAAACACCCACACAGCCTGGCCAAGCATGGTGATAGTATGCTTCCTAATAAGGAAGCCCTCTCTCCTCCTGTGTACCTGGTAACCATGTCAGTTATTCTAGCATACATATATGCACAGACATGCTACCTCTCACCACATGAGGTGGGCATGCAAATGATGTGACTATGTATGCTGCTCTACACAAGTCACATCCCTCACCCTCTGCTATGTACATGTATGTACCTGTATCATGTCAGGCAATCAGCCTGGCATGCTCATGTTTGGACAGTCAGCCAGGCACCTCTTCTGTGTCAGCTATGAATTGTATTCAATCCCATGCCCACAATACCACTACACCACTGTCTATGATAAACAGGAAGTTTCAATGTTTACTTATTTGAGATAGTTCCCATTGGCCCCAACAAAATATTTCATAGTAAAATATTCAAATGAAGTACAGTCAGAGCATTGCAGAGCCAGGCACCTCTTCTGTATCAACTATGAACTGTATTCACTCCCATGCCTACAATACCACTACAGTCTGTGAATAAGAAGTTAATTGTTTACATATTTCCCATTCGCCTACCCCAACAGCAACAGAGTTCGATTTTATGGTAAAAGAATCAAATAGAGCAAGTACAGTGAGAGCATTGCAGAGCTCCTCACATGTTGACTAGTACATGTCAGTATGTAGTGGTGTAGATGGTTGTGAGGAGCAGAGTGCCTTGTGCCTTACCTGGTGGGTGTTGGTGGATCATGTGAGCAGTGTCCCCAGGCCAGTGGGTGTGGCTAGTCCCTGACCACTCCCTCCCCCCCCCCCCCCTCCAGGTCAGTGGTCCACTCCACCCACCACTGGTAGGACTCCTCCTCCATCTTCTGACATGACCCTCACTAGAGTGGACAGGAGGAGAGTCGTGTGGTTTGGTGGGTGGGATGGGGAGAGGATGAGGATGACAAATGCAGTGTTCATCCTGGACACTGTGGCATGGGTGAGTGGCTGAGATACAGTTGTACCCAATTAATAATGTACTGTCTGAGATCACCTGTCCTACTGCTTAGGTAGTTCAGTTGTTTGAACAATAAAACACATAATTAGTGCCTTCTCCATGTGTGTACATTTATCTATCAGTGTAATATGATTGTGATGGTGTGATGTGAGGCTAGTGTGGGCCTAGATACCTAGTATGAGTCTGTGCAGGGAAGAGAGTGTACATTCAGTCATCAGCCATGAGCCAGTGTAGAGAGGGGAGCATGGCCTGTGAGTTGGAATGAGGAGTGGCAGGTCTGGCAGTACATACATGTAGAGCAGTGCTACAGGAGACACTGTCCCCTGCACAAGACACCATCACATGCACACACATGTACATGAATATGAGCATACACTGTGTGAATATGGGCATACATACAGTAATATATTGCCTCTGGTGGGACCCAATAGTGGTGTGTACATGCATAGTAACTGATAGAGTAGTGGACAAGATGTTGCTCTTATCATGATGAGAGAGAATCCACTTGTAGACTGCATACAGTGTACATGTATGTACAGTGTACATGCCAGTTAGTGTGCATGGGAGAAGAGGTTTGCAGGTACATGTTCCATGTACATGGGCTGGCATGTGTGGCTAGCTAGTAGTGTGAGTCCATACAGGCAGTGTAGAGAGGGGAGGGTACATTACTGAGCTGGAGCATGTACATATGTGAGTGGATTACATGTTCTCAAAGTGTTTTCAAATTGTTTTCCCTCTCCAGCACTGGACTGGACCAGTGCTACCTCAGACAGGCCAGCCATGGCCTGAGGAGAGGCAGGCCCACACAGCCTACAGTCTGTGGGATCCAGACAGAGACCCACCACACCCATGTATGGTGATGGTGGGAGGTATGAGCAGATCAGGCGAGCCACTGGGAGATGTGTGGCTCTTCAATATTAATGCCATCCAGTGGGAAGAGGTGAGTGAGCTGTGAGCTCATGAGGCAGTGAGTGTGTTGATGTCCCCTTAGTGGTGCTGCTGTGTGGCAATGACCTTCACACTGCATGTGTGGCTAGTGCTCAGCTGAACACTTCCCCTTGTAAGCCTGCCCCTATACCAGTAGTGATGGTGTGTTGTGGTGTGTGTGGTATTGTCCTGTGCAGCCAACCCAGGTGAGTAGGTGTGGCATGTGAGTGGATAGAGGTTGGCATGTGCAGAGCATATGGCAGTGTGTGCAGTGCATGTAGAGAAGTCATGTGGTGTAGAATTGTGTGGTATGGAGAGGGAGAGAGCAGTGAGGAATGGGCTGCTCCATTACTGGACAGCAGCGAATGCAGTGGGTGTGTAGGAGGTGATGTGCAGCCTTTCAGATAATACACAACACACTTCCACTGGCAGCCAACAGTAAGCAGTGGAGCAGCAGACAATTGTGTGGACTGCTGTACATTTGAGTGTTCTCCTGTTCCCCTCCCTACAGGTACTCCTTCCCCCAGGATCCCTGACTCCACGGTGGTGGCATGGTGGTGGAGTGCTCCACCTCACTCCTACAAAGAAGTTGGTGGTGGCTGTGGCTGGAGTCTCCGATAACTCTAGCAAGTACACCTCAGCACAGGACTTGCCGCTGCTCTCTGACACCACAGTCCTGGAGTTTGGTGAGTGGAGTGAGTGTGGTAGGCAGCATGATGGGCACTGTGGCAGTGAGTGGAGTGGGGGACTGGCCACACTGCTCACTGTGGAGTGATGCTGTGGGCAGCAGTAGCAGTAGGAGATGTGGTGAGATGGTATGTACATGTACAAGGCTGTGGCATGTCCTCCCTGTGGGTACATAGTGCACTATGCACAGGATGTCAGGTGTGAGTGGATGATGTAATGTGATCTCCTCTGTGGGCAGAGGGAGGAGTACTGCACTAATTACTGGCAAGAGGATTGCCTAGGTAACTGCACATGTATCTCTGCCTCCACTGCAGAGTGTGAAGAGGAAGATAAGTGGACACTAACTAATGTCCTGAGTGGGTCCAAGTTGGAGGAAGAACGGCAGAGGAGAGAGAGTGAAGGTAGGCACCACCTCACTAGCTCATCACAGCATGGGGCAGGGACATAGTTGGAATAGTATCTTATCTTGGTGGGTGAGCAGGAGAGGGAGAAAGGTAAGGATGAGGAACAAAGGGGGGAAGTGGGGGAAGGAAGAGGAAGAATTGGTATCAGCTGAAGGTGAAGGTAAAAGGTAAGGTGTCACAGGGGGTTGTATCTTGTATGTGAGTGTGTGTGTGTGTGTGTGTGTGTGTGTGTGTGTGTGTGTGTGTGTGTGTGTGTGTGTGTGTGTGTGTGTGTGTGTGTGTGTATGCACGCATGTGGTTGTGGGGAAGGAATATATCAAGTGAAATGTGAATGGTGTAATTAAAGGATGGGTATGTTGCAAAGAGAAGCACTTGCGACTGACTCGGCTTTGACAATAAGTGATTGCACTGACTCTTATGAACATGTGGCTGGAACTACACAGCCAACACAAAGTTCTAAATAAGCCTACACCATTACATCACTATACATGCTATAAAGAGACACACAGATGACATCACAGTTAACAACAGTTAGTACAGTCTGACAAGAGAGCATTGTTCTCCAACAGGATTTACATGTATATGTGTATGTTGGAACATTCTTTTGACTGGCAGTAATACTAAAATATCAAAATGTCCTTGTCAATGAGAAGGACAGAGATAGTGAGGAGGGAGGGAGGGAGGGAGAGTAAATAGAAATGTGCATGCATACGCAAGACGTGCATATAACTAGCGGCTCTCAATATGTGATAGGAATAGGAATAGAATAGACAAAGTTTGAGGTAGAGGAATGAGGTATAACAAGAAAATGAAAGATGGTACATGTAGCAGTAGTAGAGACAACGTAACATGTACATGTACAGCAATATGTATGCATAATGTGCGCATGCAGAGCAAGTGAGTAGACATGTATAAGACTGACACCAACACTGTCTAATGTCTAACGTCCGTCAGTGAGAGAGTCTGTCAACAGCGTGAGAGTGAGAGCACACACTCACTGCTCGGTTCCTGAAATGCCGCTTCTGCCTTTGTGTCCAGCAAGCTGGTAGATCATCTTATGCAGCTCACCCGCGGCAGTACGCGGTACGCGTACATGTAAGTCTCTAACGTCTTGGAAACGCACGTCTTCACACGTTGATCTTTTTCGAAACGGCCATCGTTTTTATGTCGATCTTTCCTTCTTCGTCCGTGGAGCTACGCATCAACAAACGTACCAAAGGATCTGCTATTCCCACGAGTTCAAAGTCCCATCCATGGGATATCTATGGCACATGTACATGTATATCAGTTCTCATGGAGTTAAACGCCACTGTGAGCCCTTTATACGCGGTATGTTGCGCAGGAAGTGGCAGGAGAAAATTAATTACACGTACATGTACATAACAGCATACATTCACAATGAATTTAAAAGCAGTCATGACGTCAACAATGTTTCTTGTCTCAGCTTCAGTAATTCCTTCCTCACTGTCTCTTCCCACCCGTCAACGCAGCTGAGAACAGCCACTGCAGTGGACAAGTATCAGTGATTGAGGTGTGCAGTGAACATGTATCTCACCAGAACCACTCACTCTGAGAGGATAGCCACCACTTGCTCTCTGTGGCTGCATGAAAGGCTGCTATACTTGCCTGCAGTGTACTTGTAGTCACACTTGTAGTCGGGAGATTACACTGACCCACCATCAAAATGAAGTAGCACACCTATACTTGCTCTGTGGTGAGAAGGAAAAGAAAATTAATTCTGAAGGCAAAGAGAGTTCCAATAGGGACAGCAGAACAGACAAACACATGGACAGGGAGACAGAACCAGACAGACAGGCAGACAGAAACAGAATGAGAGCGTAGAAATGCTTGGAATATTTAAATAGCTAATTGATTAAGCATACATACATGTACATGTACATGTACACACATATTGAGAGATTGGTCTGTGAGGAACACTGGAAGACTTGCCATCACGAAATGCCCACTCTGATCACCCTCTGCAGCCTCATTCTCAGACTTTGCACTTGTTTCCAGACATGGTGCACATGCATGCACTATGAGGAGAACTTGGTCCATGAATGGAGAGCATTGGTCTGGGAACCAGACTCACCATTTAGAGCTCACTTGAGAGAGAGAGACATGATGGAATTAGAGGTATTCATCTACGTCAAACTGAGTTGTTCAAGAAGTCCTGAAAAAATCAGGACCCAGCTGGGATTTGAACCCAGGACCTTCTGAATACTAGTCGGACACTCTTACTACTGAGCCACTGGGTCTCTGGTGGCAGAGGAGTGCAGGATTGATGGTGCTATCCTAAGGCTAGAGTTCAAACCCCAGTCAACAACTCAGTTTCACCACAATCTTCATAACTCTCAAACACAATAACCGTACACACTATAACTTATTATAGATCAGCCTACCCATGCAAACAATATTCATTGCATGGTGCAGTGCATGAGGACAGATTAGCACGCCCAGTAGGAAGAGGCCCATGTACATGTACATTCCCCTCCCTACCCCTCCTCTGTTTCCTCCATGCACACAGACACACACATGCACACACGCATGCATGCGTGCACATGCATGCACACACACACACACACACACACACACACACACACACACACACACACACACACACACACACACACACACACACACACACACACACACACACACACACACACACACACACACACACACACACACACTGGTGGCTGCATGGTGTGCCTTATTAGGGAGAGAGTGGTACAGGTGGCTTGTGGTTTAGGATAATATTATGGTTTAGGAATTGTCATACATGTATGTGGCGAGTTTGTGTGGGTGAAGGTGGGGAGGGAGGGAGGGAGGGAGGGAGGGAGGGAGGGAGGGAGGGAGGGAGGGAGGGAGTGGGGGAAAGAGAGAGGAAAGGGTAGAAAGAAAAAGGGAAGGAGAGGGTGGGAAGGAAGGTGGGTGGCTACCTGGATCTTGTTTCCTCCCAGGTAGAGCCACTCCAAGTGGTGGAGTAGGGATAGGGGAGAGAGACTTCGAAGCCTGAGTCAGAGAGGGAAGGATGGAGGGAGGGAGGCAGGAAGGGAGAGAGGGAGGGAGGGAGGCAGGAAGGGAGGGAGGGAGGGAGGGAGGCAGGAAGGGAGGGAGGGAGGCAGGAAGGGAGGAGGACAGGTAAAGAAGTAGGGGGATGCTCTACCACTCACTCACCTCTGAGCTGGCAGAGGTCGGAGAATGAGTGCTTCTGGAACACCTGAGGGAGTAGAGGGAGAGGAGAGCAAGGGAGGGAGAAACAAACTCAGCAATGAAAGGAAGGAAGCTCTATCACTGCAGATGGCCCTCGATCCATCTTGACTACACGCAGTGGGTGTGGTTATCTGTACCTTTGTCTTGTCTCAGTCTGTAAGGCTTATGAGTTGAGCCAGTTCATCCACTCGGCTTATCTTGTTACAGAGAGAGAGAGGGAGAGAGAGAGAGAGAGATGCAGGTTGAAAATTGCACAGCGAAGCATATACATGTACATGTACATATACACGTATCAGAGTATCACAACATTCAAACACACACTGATAGCTTACAGGAACTCTTTAACTGCCACATACACATAGAGCCAAATGAAGGCTTGTTCACAACTTGGAGTCTAGCGGTGCTATTAATAAGTTCCCACGCAATCATGCTCTGTGAGGGTTTCGGATAAAAGTAGTCCATTGTCGGTATCTTCAGTCATTCTGAGTTCAGCGTCAGTAATCATTCTGGCTGCTCATGAAGCGCGTGATCGTCCGTCTTCACGTTGCTTGGCACCCTCACCCGATCTTCATGTGAACAGCTGTTTCTCCAGCTACAGGGTGGTCTTAATTGTGAACCTTGACCCTCACGGGTGTGGCCAATACCCGGAATTAGTGCCTGCATGCGCATGAGCGGAAATGAGGCTCAAGTGTGTCACGTGCAACCTTATTCCGCTATGTATATACATGTATATATTGCTGGGCTGATATCGTGATGCACACGTCGTGAGACGTGAAGCTCTCAAATTTATCGTAAGCGTTTCCAAAGGCGCAGCTGCAAAGGCAGAGGCCAAAGTAAGCCACGCCCAGCCTGCGGAAGGCCGCGAGTACGAACGCTGTTATACGACCGTGCGAAGCGCTATGCAGGAACGGTGGACAATCACACTACTGCGCTGTAAACACAATACTAGGACATTTAATAACCCCCCCCCCCCCCCCCCCCCCCCCACAAAAAAAAAATTATAGTGCCAATGTAAAGTGCAGGCAGTGCCGCATCTGCTTATACACTTATATAGCAGTCATACTGGCTTTTGATTGCCCTTACTATTACTATTGCTACTTGCTTTTACGTGAACAGGCATCTTCACTCAGGAGTTGCTGCGACAACTACAAAAGGGCCACGTTTTGGCAGACTACACCATATGCGCTGTTAGCGGTGCTCCTGGTGTGGGGAAGACGTCTCTGGGGCATTTCCTATGCAACGAGACCCTACCACCTGCTCGTACCAGCACAGCCTGCATGGAACAGGCCAAGAGGTTCATCATAGAAATCAAGAATGGGCAAGGTCAGAGGTGTCGGCTGATAAGTCCCTCAGATATGATCGACATGATAGCCGAGAACCTTTCAGCTGGTGTCTCCATCACAGATCAGAAGCCAGAAACACAAATAACCAGTCAGCACACTGGCCAGCCAGAGTCTAGTGGTGACCAGCCACAGGCTGAGCCTCAACAGCCACCTAAGGTGGAAAGAGAAGCAGCTTCCGAAGCAGGAGTTCAGCAGCCACCAATGGAGGGAAGAGAAATGAAAGCAGCAAGCAGTGGTCAAAGTGAAGGTGTGTCTGCACCATTTCCAATGGAGGCCACACCCTCTGCAGTTTCCAGAGCAGAGATTCTCCCACGCACAGCTGAGATTGCCCGAAAGATGACAGAGATAAAGGGGTCCAGAGAGGTACTCAAGACCCACTTCCTCCTGTTTGTGGACTGCGGTGGCCAACCACAATTCATGGAAATGATCCCTATTCTGATGAAGAATGCATTTCTTCGACTACAATTGTTCAAGCTTTCTGATAAGCTAGATGATCGTCCAGCTGTGGACTATTTTGCACCGAATGGAGCCAACTACAGTCTTGGCCACTTCACTCTGACAAATGCAGAGCTAATAATGCGAGGCATGCAAATGACACAGTGTCAGCACTCACAGCTACCAATGTCCTTTATTGAGAAGCAGCCAGAGCACCCAAAGAGCATGGTGATCGGCACATTCAAGGATACAATGCTTCCATCAGGTGAATCGCTTGAAGACAAGAATCGTAAGCTGGCAACAATGCTGGAAAGATTCAAGAAATATCTCATTAAGTATTCCCCCAATGAGATCATCCATGCTGTTAACAATGCTGGATCTGGTCCAGAAGTCCCAAGAGACCCAATGGCAGAAGAGCTCCTGCAGATCATTGAAAGCTGTGGGCAGAGCATACGACTCAAGTACCCCCTGGGCTACTACCTGCTGGAGGTGGAACTGCGGAGAGCAGGCAGAATTGTGAGCAGAGAAATATGTTGGGCCATTGCTCAGCAGCTCATGTTCGAATCCGAGGAAGCCATGGAGGTAGCCCTGCACTTTTTTCATGCCGTCAACCTGATGTTCTACTTCCCCACAGTACAGAAGGAAGTGATATTTGTTGACCCCATGGCTCTACTTGACTGGATGACAAACGTATTTGAGACAAGCCTGGAAACCATGGATTCTCCAGAAGGTGACGTTCAATCAGAAGAGATGATAAGACTCCGAAACCAGGCCCTGATCACATCCAGTTTCCTTCAATCCCTGCAATCAGAGATCACCAGTGAAGGTGAAAGAGTGGCAGTGGATACACTTATTAAAGTGCTGGAGCACTTGTTAATCATTGCCCCTGTCCAGGAGGAAAGTGACACCAAGTATTTCATGCCCTCCTTGTTGGACAGCCATGATTCCAGTGAGATCGTGAGGCCCAGTGGTGGTGCTGCCGCTACTCTAAGGATCAAATTCTCCAGTCGACACGTTCCTAGTGGTGTCCTGTGCTGCCTGATAGTGTACATGAGGTCCTCTCGTGGCATATTCCAGTGGCAGATTCCCCTTCACCATGCAGAAGAACCAACCCGCCTCTACAAGAATGATCTCCACTTCACATTGGCCGAGTATGGTGGTGGGATAACTCTGATCGATGACGACACACACTACTCTCTGTATGTGGATGGCAACATCTCTCCCGAGCTCCTACCTCTTATCTGGGATGACATAAGCCAGGGAATAAGTGACGTGTGTAGGGAGCTTTCTTTAACTGTAACACACAGAATGGGCTTCGAGTGTATGTGTGACAAGCCATCCCCTCACCTGGCAGTGGTGTCCCCTGACCACAAGTCATGGGTGTGCTCAGAAGATGCAAGTGTGACAGGCACACTCACCCACAAGCAGAAGCTATGGCTGCCAGTCCAGGCAGACCTGGAGACAGGTTGGTATATATTTCTATACTGTACTTTCATTATCGCTTTGGAGTGCTGTGTTCCAATTTACTGTACATTTGCAATACTTACATGTGTTGCCTTTTTTTGCAGTTTTGTCCCACCACAAGTTTGACTCATCACACCCTGGAATATGCTTCCTGGGTGACCCCTGGCAGGAGACCATGACCTCAGATGGGGGGACCATATCATGGCAGGAGATTGGGTTTGAGATGCACATTCCTCCTGGAGCTGTGCCTGAAGGGACAACCATGAAATTGAGGGTGCGGCCATGTCTAAGTGGGCCTTTCCATCTACCCAGAGAGCACCAGCTGGCCAGTCCTGTTTATCTGATCACACCAGCGTTTGAGTTCATAAAAGATGTGAGACTGTCCATAGCTCACTTTGCTGGTTTGGACAGCAGTAGTGACTGTGATTCCATGACATTCATCACATCATCTTCCAAGCCAAAATATGACCCACAAGCCAAGTATGTCTTTAAAGTATTGAGTGGTGGGGTCTTTGAGAAGAAGGAGCATCATGGTGTAATATATTTGAAGCACTTCTGCCTTACGGGAGCTGCCAAGCAGACAAGTGCCACCAGTGTTGCGGAGACCCAGTCCGAAGCTAAGAATGGTAAGTACGCATGAAAATTGATTACTGCACTGCTTCATGAAAATATTATTGCATTGCAATCCTCTGTAATATCTCCTACAGATCCTGTCAATGATTACTCCGTCCAGTTGTACCAAAGCAATGTAGCATCTGATTTGCATGTGGCTGTGTTTTCAGTATCGCTGTGTCAACCTGTTTATGCCGAGGTATGTTCATTAGACTTTCAAAAGAGTACATAATGGGGCACTGAAGTATGCATGTTATGAGGACTATCTTAATCTCTCTACAGAGCCTGAAAAAGTTGCTGGCGGAAATGTTTCCTGGTATGAAGTTTGAAGGTAGTGTTGTACAACCCCGAAGAATACTTGAGTCAGAAGTGGTTCTAGTTATTCCAGAAAAGACACCTGATAAAGACATCGTTCCAAACAGACTGCCCACTGCTGTAAGTTTGTGATTATTGTCTATCTCTGATCATTGTTTCATGGAATCACTTCTTCACTAGATTTCACAAAGGGAAGTGGACCTACCCCTGCTCAATCCAGATTATAGGTCCTCATCAACGTACCCTCCTCTAATTAAGTTGCATGTGTCACTTACTAAGCCATGTGCTGGAGAGTCTTACTGCTTTCTGGAGGTGAAAGGAATTGATCAGAAACTACAATTGATGCTAAAACTCATCTCTCCTTCTGCGCCTAAAGTCATTCAAACCTTGAAGCATGGTATGTGGAATTTGTAGTGTACATGTTATATGCACAGTTAATGATCCAGTTGAACTATCCAGGTGGCAGGGACCCTGCTAGTGACTCAAGTGGAGCACAAGATGTGATGTCATTGGCACACTTGGATGGAGCCCATACATCCAGCCACTTTGTCAAACAAAGTAAATAGGAGCATGGAAGCATATAGTATCTCTCTCTCTCTCTCTCTCTCTCTCTCTCTCTCTCTCTCTCTCTCTCTCTCTCTCTCTCTCTCTCTCTCTCTCTCTCTCTCTCTCTCTCTCTCTCTCTCTCTCTCTCTCTCTCTCTCTCTCTCTCTCTCTCTCTCTCTCTCTCTCTCTCTCTCTCTCTCTCTCTCTCTCTCTCTCTCTCTCTCTCTCTCTCTCTCTCTCTCTCTGTCTCTCTCTCTGTCACTCTCTCTGTCTTTCTTAGTCTCGTTCCCAGACCATCAGTTCTCCCATTAAAAAAGTGAAAGAAAGAAAAATTGGGAGAGGAGGGTCTGGTACAGTTGGTACAGAAGGGCTCTATGGGATGCAGCATGTCTATGGCTTGTTGGGAGTGGTAATTGAAGGCGTAAAGTATGTGTGAAAAACTGTGGTTCAGCGATCAGCGTAGTTAGTCCAACGGCTACTGCACTAGCTCAAAAGCCTCGAGGCCCAAGTCCTTGCAGCGTTCAATATGGCTACAGTGCTACTGCAAAAGCCCATTCGTAGCACAGCAACTTTCAATTGCTAGTTGGAATCGATACAAAGACATCTTCTGGCCCTTCATGAACTTTCTTATGGCCTCCAGCTGTTCTGCCTTTAGCACTGGATAGCCAAGTTGGCTAAATGCTGCTGCAATTGCTGCCTCAGTGTCCTTGTTGCTCCACTTCTTCACCATCTCCACTTGCATGTGCCTGGGTGCCCGGGCATGAACATCCTGAATGTAATTTTTAGCCAATCAACCAATTCTGTGGAGTACTAATTATTCTGTACCAACTGTACCAGACCCTCCTCTTGCATTTTCTGAACGTAACGGGTAGCTAGTAACGGTAGAATAGAGGGTCTGGGAGTGAGACTATGTCTCTGTCTGTCTGTCTGTCTCCCTCTGTCTGTCTGTCTGTCTGTCTCCCTCCCCCCCTCTCTCTCTCTCTCTCCTCTCTCTCTCTCTCTCTCTCTCTCTCTCTCTCTCTCTCTCTCTCTCTCTCTCTCTCTCTCACTCTCTCTGTTTGTGTCTCTCTGTATCTCTGTGCTATTCCGTATTTGTTCTGAAGTGGTATCTTGCTACATTTAGTAGAAATCTCATTAAATCATAATCCCACCAAGGCACCTTACACTGTATCACTGTATCACCAAAGGATATCTATCATGTCTGCAGATGTGCCTGAACCCAAACTGAAGGATCTTATGAGACTGAAGATAACTGACTGGTACAATGTTGGCCTTCAACTGGACCTGGACGATGATGCTCTAGATGCAATTGAAATGTCACATTCAGATTTTGGCACACGAAAGAGAAAAATGTTCACCTTGTGGCTTCATTCTGATTGCAGCCCCTCCTACCAGACCCTGGCAAGGGCACTCTTCCTGGCAAATGAAAACAGAATAGCCACTGACATCTGCACGAAGTATGGTAAGTATCTTCTGACACACATCTGTTTTGTTGAACTATAGGTATCTATAATGCTCTATGTGGAGCAATATTAGTAAAACAATAGTAATGCAATGTGCAAGTGGCAAAACTCATCAGATTTAATCCTTCTACACTGCTTGCACACATTTTCTATCAATTATGTAATGGGGAAGGAGAAGTGAATGTAATTGTGGCATATAAACTCTACTACGGCATTCTATGTACCTTGTGGACTCTCTATGTAGGGATGGCACCAACACTCCCATAGTGTGCGTACATTGGAGAGCCTTCTTGACTCGCAAACACTTGCATTTTAAGCCTTTCTCAGCACGCAAATGGGCTATTCCACCGCTTCTCTACCCAACAATATCCCACAAGTAGCTGAAATGCATTCCTTGACTTACTGCCAGATAATGGCTGAAAGGTGATTATGTTTGTTGTTCTTATTCTTCTTCTTCTTACGAGATTTTCTTTCAAATGACTTTACTTGAAACTGGCTGAAGTAATCACCGTAGTTCTTTCACAGATCCGCTGCAATCACTACCAAGTGTGATCTACGATAACAAATGTTAGTATCTTCTCTACTATGAGCTGAATCTAGAAGTCTCAAACAACTTTACCATAATTATTTGGAAGCCATTTTCTGTCATGTGGTGTAAATTGTATGCACATGAGGGGTTGACCTCGCGAAGCCACACCAATTAATTTCTCAATGGCTTGACGTGCCAAAGGCTACTGTCTCAGTGAAGGAGCATGTTCGAGCAGCATCTTACTTCGCCGTACAGTTGTACAATGAACATTAATGTAACTAGTATGAGTTAGAAAGTCAGATACAGTGAGGAAACTACTGTAGCTCAGGACTTTTTAGAGGGGCTCAGCCTCCCAACTTCAAAGGTGACGGATGACGAGGTTCAATGCCCACTCTACCCTCCGTATCTCTGCTGCTGACTGGTAACAATGGCTGCTCTGATCACTGAAGAAGCTTGCAAGAACGTTTTGTGTACTATTGTACAAAAAATAGTACACAAACAAGTATGAAAAAATTGTACAGGTGTGTAGAGATGGCAGTGCCAAAAAGCATAGAAACTAGGTATAGGGATGGCAGTTTACAGGCAAGACAGGTTATACAAAGAGTACACAAGCAACCCATCCCTACATGATTTTTTTTTTACTTAAAATTGTTCTGTGAGTTTAGCTATGAGAATCCTGGGAACATCAATACCATGTGGTAAAGAAACAATGTAGGGATTGGGTTGCTTGTGTAGTCTTTGTATAATTTGTCTTGTCTGTAAACTGCCATCCCTACACCTACATTCTATGGGTTTTGGCACTGCCATCCATACAGCCCTCTATATGTTTGGAAAATGTTTTTTTATACTATTTGTTGTGACAATATATCTTTTGTTAGAATATTAATGGAAGGGGGCATTCCCTTCTGCTAATGAGAAGGTGTGGCTCCACACTAGGTGCAACATTAGCAAACCTGCGAGTATACCATAAGGGCATTTGTAGCTACACTTGTATTAGTCTGTTGAGTGGTGCAGGCCTGCATTTACCAGAATGTGGAGAAAATATTCCCATGGCCAACAGATGCAATGATAAATTGCTATGTTAGTGTGGCACTCAGCTTGATGTAAGGAGACTATTCCTAAGTTTCAAAATGGATCATCTGTATTCCTTATGTTTCCATTCATGTGCACCTTGCTGTCATTGCTCCACTACATCTGTGGCCTTATGTTTTCTGACGTTGTGTTAACAAACACATAATGAAAGTTTGCTGTGATAATAGTGTACAAACACTGCAAGGTTTGGGGTTTGGGGTATTTATGCCAACATTCACTACATGCACTAAATTTGTTTGCATGTATGTGTGTTTAGCATACATACATAAATCAATGGGCTCTTCTCACTTCATTCACAGGAATTCCCACGGATTCCATCACGTGCAGCCTTTAAGTGGCCCTTTGTGCTTTGTGTGTTTTGTTTGTGTGTCTTTTGTTTTGTTTATGTGTTTATGTGTGCTTTTTGTTCTTTATGTACACAAATGTAATCAAATACTGGTGTAAGTATTGCTAGTCATGCTATTTTTCTTGGTGTACAAGGTAGCTACGCAACATCTTTCATTGAAATATCAACTATCTTTACATAATTTGTATGCTTTCTTGTTCTTCTTGTTGAAGTCATTGTGTAATTGTTGTACCTCCTTGTAGTATGTACTAAGTTCACTGTATAACATCTTTTGTACATGTATCCATTATACTGCCACCTAAGTCTTCTCTTCCCTTAGTCAGTACCCCAAAAACACACTTGAAAGTAACCACTACTCTTCACTGTCTGCTCTGTGGGAAGGCCATGTCACTGGAAAAGTACATTCATGTATCTGTAGATGGATTTTGATTAGGAAAAGACAAACCTATAAGCATCTACAGGAGCGCATAATGACGTAAGAAGCGGGAAAGAGGAGGAGCGTGCAACGACCACGCAAAAGATTAAATTCTGAAAACGTTCTCACGGTAGTCCCGTTACTATTTTTATCGCGTAGACGCCAAGCATCTGAGGTCGAGGTCATTGTCGAGAAAGTTTTAAGATGTCTACTCCAGAGGCAGTGAAGACAAGAGGAACGTTTTTCCCGGCGGCCGAGGCAACGACGCCTCGGAGGTCTCCTCGTTTAGCCGCTAGGTGGCTACATCAACGTGCAGAAGCGCCTGGTGCCACGGTGAGCACTCCTGTGCGTGGGGCCCTGAGGGACTGTATTCGGCAACGCGAGCGGGGTGGTGCCTCGCTCTTTGACGAAGTTGAGACCGTCGTGAAGTCCCAGTTTCAGAAACTGGAAACCGCTGTCGTGACAGCCGAGTCACCAAGCAAGCTATCAAGGTACCTTCTCGTAACCAGAAAGCTCAAGGTGTATGATGAGGATGTAGGACCTCATGATGCTCTACGGCTCGTGGTAGCGGAAAGTGGAGAGTACAAGCTAATGGCATACGAGAAAACCCTCCAAGAAGGTACCAATGAAACCCCTTTCACTGCGAGTAGCCTGCCGATTCTTGGTAGGGTGGGAGATGCTTGAGTGGGTGGTATGTCGAGGGGTGAAAGGCTATTCAACATACAAGTCAAGCATTGGTTATGATATGAGGAGGGTGGCAGTTAGTTGTTGGCCACCTGATACTGCACGTGATAGTGAATGTAGCATATTTTATGAGAAACATTCCACGCAGAAAACACAGATGTGCGCAGAAGTGTACCTCCCTAAAGTGGCGCTTGGCAGCTCCTAAGTGAGAGCATGACCAACTTTCTCCAGGACATAGGCTGGAATGGCAACAAGTGGGCTCAACTGTTCAGTTTGACAACCTAAGTCCAGCAAGTAAGAAAGCAAGGTTAGGAAACATGTGCAAAGAGATCACAAATCTTCGCGCCCAGGTCCACCAATATTCCGATAAGGTGAAACGTATTGCAGTGACTGAGAGCCAGAATGAGGACATGTCTCAACTAGTCCAGGCAATCCAGCAATCTCAGCATGGCCAACATGCATTGCAAACTATCTACAAAGAGGCAGAAGCTACAGGCTGTGGGCGTGGTGATGTGCTGAAGGCAGCATGGGAGAAAGATGCTGTAGACATGTGTCAGTTCTACCAAGACCAGAAGAATAATGGTAAGTTATAAATGTTGAAGATTGTATAGTTTTGATATAGCTTGGTTATCTTTCTTAACAATCACTGGCAAAACAGTGAACCGATGGCCTTCTATAACCATTGGACTTGGTTAGTTGTATTATTGAGATTTTTCTTGTGTACTGATGTGGAGCTTTGTACCTTCTAGCCCTGGCTATTTATTCCAGAAGTCCAACTGCTTTTCGTGCAGTAAGATCAATGGGAATTTTGCAACTTCCCTGTGACAAAACCCTTAGTTTTGCGAAGATTTGTGATCTCTTTGCACATGTTTCCTAACCTTGCTTTCTTACTTGCTGGACTTAGGTTGTCAAACTGAACAGTTGAGCCCACTTGTTGCCGTTCCAGCCTATGTCCTGGAGAAAGTTGGTCATGCTCTCGCTTACGAGCTGCCAAGCGCCACTTTAGGGAGGTACACTTCTCACACATCTGTGTTTTCTGCGTGGAATGTTTCTCATAAAATATGCTACATTCACTATCATGTGCAGTATCAGGTGGCCAACAAGTAACTGCCACCCTCCTCATATCATAACCAATGCTTGACTTGTATGTTAAATAGCCTTTCACCCCTCGACATACCACCCACTCAGCATCTCCCACTCTACCAAGAATCGGCAGGCTACTCGCAGTGAAAGGGGTTTCATTGGTACCTTCTTGGAGGGTTTTCTCGTATGCCATTAGCTTGTACTCTCCACTTTCCGCTACCACGAGCCGTAGAGCATCATGAGGTCCTACATCCTCATCATACACCTTGAGCTTTCTGGTTACGAGAAGGTACCTTGATAGCTTGCTTGGTGACTCGGCTGTCACGACAGCGGTTTCCAGTTTCTGAAACTGGAACTTCACGATGGTCTCAACTTTGTCAAAGAGCGAGGCACCATCCCGCTCGCGTTGCCGAATACAGTCCCTCAGGGCCCCACGCACAGGAGTGCTCACCGTGGCACCAGGCGCTTCTGCACGTTGATGTAGCGGATCAAGTGTAGTTGACGGACCAAGCGCGTAATCAATTCTGCAATAAGTTTCAGCTGTTCCCTAGCCTACCCCTAGCCCCTGCCCCGTCACACGACTAACCGTGGTCAAACTATAGTCCCTAGCCTAGCCACTAGCCCGGCCTTGGCCCGTCGCACGGCCCTAAGCAAAGAGCAAGCATTGAAAGTAGTGCTTACGGTCGTGTGACGGGGCGTTTCCGCAAATAGTTGTTCCCTAGCCTGTACCTAGCCTACCCCTAGCCCCTGCTCCGTCACACGACTAACACTACTAGTCCCTAGCCTACGGCTCAAGTAGTGTAGTGTAGACGGGCCAAGCGCGTAAGCACTTCGGCAAATATTCTTCAAGGCTTACGGTCGTGTGACGAGGCAAGGGCTAGGGGTAGGCTAGGGACTAGTATGACTATGGTTAGTCGTGTAACGGGGCAGGGGCTAGGGGTAGGCTAGGTACAGGCTAGGGAACAGCTAAAACCTATTGCAGAATTGATTACGCGCTTGGTCCGTCAACTACACTTGATCCGATGTAGCCGCCTAGCGGCTAAACGAGGAGACCTCCGAGGCGTCGTTGCCTCGGCCGCCGGGAAAAACGTTCCTCTTGTCTTCACTGCCTGCCTTCGCGTAGATGCCTTCACTGGAGTAGACATCTGAAAACTTTCTCGACAATGACCTCGACCTCAGATGCTTGGCATCTACGCGATAAAAATAGCATCGATAAAAATAGTAACGGGACTACCGTGAGAACGTTATCAGAATTTAATCTTTTGCGTGGTCGTTGCATGCTCCTCCTCTTTCCCGCTTCTTACGTCATTATGCGTTCCTGGCATCTATAAGCATCTCTATTCCGCACAAGCAATCAATAGTGATTCCATAATTCCTGAACAACTTTGTGGCTACTCTGCCACAACAAAATGGTCACTAAGTGGTACACCACACCCTAGAACTATAGAAGCACAGTTAATGATCCCTGCATGCAATGGCTCTAGCAGTATGCTGGCCAGAGCCATGAACACCCCAACTATCAGTGATATTAAAACTACAGTGACGAAATGCATATAATGCTCTTTCTGTGGTGTAGCTGCACAAGAAATAATATGTTCATAACAATTATTTTCACATGACTACTTGTGAAGTTGAAAATGTTAACAAATAAACAACTTTCAAGCTGAACTGATTATGGGCACAGACAATATAGCCATATTATCTTCATTGGATATAATGTTTCATACGTTCCATGTTGAACTGCATTCTGAATTTGTCATGATTGAAATTTACACTTCCTGATGATGTGGCCATTCTCATAAGAGTGCTACACAATGTTATCATGAGGCATAATACTATTTCGATGCAAGTATACACCCCTTGGAAGAGTGAACTCATCTCATCCATGTGTGTGTGTGTGTGTGTGTGTGTGTGTGTGTGTGTGTGTGTGTGTGTGTGTGTGTGTGTGTGTGTGTGTGTGTGTGTGTGTGTGTGTGTGTGTGTGTGTGTGTGTGTGTGTGTGTGTGTGCATGTGTGTGTGTGTGTGTGTGTGTGTGTGCGTGTGTGTGTGTGTGTGTGCATGTGTGTGTGTGTGTGTGTGTGTGTGTGTGTGTGTGTGTGTGTGTGTGTGTGTGTGTGTGCATGTGTGTGTGTGTGTGTGTGTGTGTGTGTGTGTGTGTATGCGTGTGTGTGTGTGTGTGTGTGTGTGTGTGTGTGTGTGTGTGTGTGTGTGTGTGCATGTGTGTGTGTGTGTGTGTGTGTGTGTGTGTGTGTGTGTGTGTGTGTGTGTGTGTGTGTGTGTGTGTGTGTGCATATGTTTGTATTTGTGAGCAGTGCTTCATCTCCCAGTCTGGATCAAAAGACAGGACCTTCTGCTACATAAGGACAATGTTGCTTCCCTGGTATGTGCACGCATTAGTATTGTGTAGCATTACATTGCATTCAGATGTCTGTAAAACGTAAGTACCAGTATTTGCTAATGGAAATCACAATTACTAGTATGGCCTATATCCTGTAGTGGTTAATGGTCTTACAATTCTCTCAAGATATTTTTAATCAATACATTTCTTCTACAAGGTTTATGTCCATCGCTGCATGCGTGGAGACTATAGAACCTTGGACTGCCACATGATTAAGATACATATTATGCAACATAGCAAGAGGCTCATAGGAGAAGAAGAAATGAAATAAGCTGAAAAGGGGAGTAGAAAAAAATTCTAATATCTCAGCGAGCCAAGTTCTCATATGCTCAAAGGGACTGAGGTAGGCAACCCCAACCTGACAACCAATTACTTCTCTCTGCTTCCTATTTCAAATTCCAAGCATTTTTCTCTCATCCTAATGAGGTGAAAGGGATAATTTCCTGCACTTTGCTCCGACTTCATTGCTTCTGTATATAGAGACAGATGTTTTCATACTTATTTGGTGATTGTTATCCATGTATCTATTAGAATAATTGTGTATTAGAGCTACAGCTCATCATGACTTATAGTTTTTGAAATTGAAAGTTTAAGCAATGTAATAATATTGTGACTGAATTTTGCAATACATTGGCAGCATAATATTGTCATTGGAAATCTTGTGCTATGCAATCACAATAGAATTAGACACTTCAAATATACCTTAAGGTGACTATTTTTTGCAGGTACGAATGTTTGAAACTTTTGCGGATTGGCACAAAAATGCAAAATTTTGTACACGCAAACAAAAGTTTTACTAGCTTGTAGTCTTCTCAACATTACATTTGAAAGATTGGTCATCTCACTCACAAGTGAAAATAGCAAAATTTAGTACCTGCAAAATGATAATAATCCCAAAATCGCCAAATAATGTACCTGTAAATAATAGTCACCTTAAGTTACTGAAGATTTTTCTCCTGTCTTGGTAGATGGACAAGATCTGTTGAGCTAAGCACAGGAGATTTGCTATTCTTTGCATGTGTATATTTTCATTCATTGTGACCTGCCATAATAATTATGGCAGGCCACAACAACACAAACTAGACACATGGATGGCAGTGTGCAGGAAACACAGGGCATAAGAAGATATACAAGTAAACCCAGGAGGATATACATAGGAGGATATACAAAAGTAATCCCCCAAAATTGTGCAATGCTTATGGCATGATAATTATTCCATAAACAATTATTAAGTATTTTTTCCACTGTGAACAGTGTTGTTCATTGCATCTAAACACATGTACATGAAAGCAAATTACTCTTCATCCTATTAAAATTGTGTTGCATTCCCTCTTCTGCTAGTTATTAATTTTGTAGACTCTCTGTGTGTGGCCACACACCCATAGTATGTGTGTACACACAAAAGCCTCCTAAACTCACTCATGCTAGCATTCTAAGAACGTTTAGGTGCTTAGCAACCTCATTCAGGCATTTCTCTACCCAAAAACACCTCCCAAGTAGCTAAAGAGTATTATTGCCAGAAAATGACTAAACCGCCAAATTGCTCTATTTTTTCTATTAGATTCATTTTTAAGAGATTTGAAGCACACAAACGACTATGAAACACATTTTGCAAACATGTAGAGGGATGTATGGATGGCAGTGCCAAACACCACATAAACTAGACACGTAGATGGCAGTGTGCAGGGACCACAGGGCATAGGAGTATATACTCAAGTAACCCCATCCCTACACCTTTTTTGTTTCTTTTGAATGCAACGTTTATCTTTAAGCTTTGCTGTGAGATTGCTGGAAACAGCTTTGTGTCAGTCAGGAAAATGAAAAAGAAGACATAGGGTGGGTACTTGTGTGGTCCTCCTATGCCCTGTGTTGCCTGCACACTGCCATCCATAGAATCTAGTTTGTGTGGTTTTTGGCACTCCCATCCAAACATCCCTCTAAATATTTGGAAAATGTATTTATTTGTGTGCATGTGGCGTGAAATTAGTCTGTTGTCAGAGATTAGAAGTTGTCAGTGTCTCAGAGGTAGAAGTGTAGTGACAGTATACTGGCAGTTTGTCCATTCTACAGAGGTTGTCTGCTTCTCAGAGTGTCCGTTTTGCTCACACCACAAACTCAAACTCGATGCACCATTGTGATAAGTACATATCCAACTAAGAGCTACAATCTGTTTGCAGTAAATGGCTTCCAGTTGTGTGCGTGACTCAACATGCAATTGCTCCTTTACACAAGCACTCATATGCACGTGCACACACACACACACACACACACACACACACACATGCATGAATTCATGCACGTGCACAGACAGACAGACAGGCAGACAGACAGACAGACAGACAGACACAGACACACACACGCACACGCACACGCACACGCACACGCACACGCACACACACACACACACACACACACACACACACACACACACGCATGTACGCACACATACACTATATAGTATGTTCACATGCACAAGACTTAATGAGGTATACAGTTATAAGCAAAGCATAGCAGATCACAACAGTACCTGCTCCTACTGTATTTGTATGAAGTGCAAATAGCACAACAGCTAGTATCATACAATAGGAACCACAATAGGAACCACAAGAAGGGTAATGAAAAACAACATAATATATAAACAAATGCACACTTAGATGTCAATGATGCTGATCCTAAGATGTGTGTGTGCGTGGGGGGGAGGGGGGAGAAATATCTGGCATGTGCCACACAACAATTCCAAAGTGATCCTATGGGAAGAGACGGAGGAGGGAGGAGGTGAGAGTGAAGGAGAGGAGGAGAAGGGGAGGGGGAAAGGAAAGGGGTGGGAGGGAGAGAGAGAGAGAGAGAGAGAGAGAGAGAGAGAGAGAGAGAGAGAGAGAGAAAATGTATGTGTGCTTGTTTTTTTTGTTTGTCACTTGCATGTATACACACACATACGGATAAAAGCAATGCATATGCACATTGTACATGTACATGTTGTGTGTGTGTACTGACCTGCCTAGTTGTGGCCTTCTCTTGACATACATAATTGTACATGTACATTAATTGATGTACATAAAATGTACACACGGAACATGTACATTCATTGACGGCCTTCTCCCCTGTGTGTGTGTGTGTATGCGGTGGGGGGGGGGGGGGTGGTCTTACTATGCCAGTGGAACACTGCTCTGCTCCACAATATGAATTCATCCAGCACTAACCTCACTGTGGGAAAGGAGGAAGAACGAAGAAAGGGAGGGAGGAAAACGAGGTAATCGGGAAACAGGAGGGGGTTACTTCTGTACACCTCTGCCATACACACATTTACAGGTACATCTGCTGCCAGGCTAATACGTATCTCTACATCTTATGTCTTACTGTGCCACTGGAATCAGAGCCTTGCTCAACAGTACGACTTCATCTGGCATTAGCCTCACTGCAGTCTAAGTGAGAGGGAAGAAAGGAGGCAGGGAGGGAGAAGAGGAAGAGGAATCATAACAACAGGAGAGCTATGTATATAATGACTTTTGCTGTACACACTTGCATACAAGTACATGTAGGTATGATAATCATGTTATGTAGCGCACACCTCACTGTAGACTGTGGGAGGGAGGGAGGAAGAAAGGGAGGGAGAGGGAAAAAGAGGTAAACCTGGAACAAGATGGAGTTACTTCTGTAGACCTCTACCATATACACATGCACAGGTACACCTGTTGCCAGGCTACGTGAGGCTTGGAATGTGCACTCAACCCCTTCCCACCACACACACATAAACATGCACCATATACACACACTGTACATGTACACACACACATGAAGCACCTGTACACCTACAATGTGCATGTAAACACACTGCACGATGGCCTGTGCAGGAGCACACATGGCACGTATGTACTGTTTATCAGGTGGTATAGAGATACTTTGTATTGCCTAATTCGACCCACAACCACTGAGCTGCATAAGGTTGGCTGATATCAGGAGCTTATGAGCGGCGAAGCCGCGAAGGAGCGTGTAACTACCGCCTACACCTGGGTGCCATCCAAATCCAAATCATTAGCCAGCTAACTTCCAAATATGGAAACCACTCGTTCAATCAAGCGTCAGAGTGACGCACCATGCCACCTACGCATTCCGTGATAGCGATCTGAGAAAATTTTTCACTCACTCAGAGGCTACAGAGCGGCGCGGCGCTTAACCTAAATAGCTAAGCGTGTGACAACGCTAGCAGTTTGCCGCAAAAGCGGGGTAGATTTGACGACGCTGGGACACCTAACCGCTCCGGGGCGCCTTCTTTTAGAACGCGGAGGCTCGATCGACAACAAACACCGACGGAGCTCCACCATTTCCTTCTTCCGTAAGCGCCGCTTCTTCGTCGGAGGCTCACTTCCAGCCTCTTCTTGGACGATGGTGGAGTGCTGCCATCCTTTTCTTGTGCTGCTGCACTGACCGCACGCAAAGTAACAAACCGCACGACGCGTAATGTACGTCACTAAAACGGAACTACGTAACTAATCAGGATTTGGATGGAACCGGAGTTACACGCTCCTTCGTGGCTTCGCCGCTCATAAGCTCCTGCTGATATATACAACAGTTTAGCAATCAGCCCATCCAGGTCTCACTAAGTACAAGCACATGTACATGTACATGTACAAGTACAGTAACAGTTGTATGCACACTGTACATGCACATGTACATTGCGTGTACAGGAGAAATCATATATTGAGGACACCATAACACGCCTGCCAAGTGCCAACCAACACTTAGTGCATACATGCATCCATTGACATGTACACAGTACATGTAGATGTACCTTCTCCCTCTCCCCTGACCGCATCGTTGGCTTCAACATGTTCCTGCCCCCCTGCCCCTGGGCTTAGGACTGAGGTGAACTGCAACGAGATCATCCCATCCAGGTCTCACTAAGTACAAGATATGTACATGTACATGTACATTGTGTACATGAGAAATCATAATTTAAGCACACCATATCATGCACATGCCTGCCAACCAAAACTTTGCGAATGCGTGAATCTCCATACACAGCACATGTACCTTATCCCTCTCCCCTGACCTCATCGTTGGCTTCAACATGTTCCTGGGGGCCGGAGAGGGTGAGGAGGGAGAGGGCCAGTGGTGAGGTGAGGGGAGTGGGTGAGGGAGCCCCCTGGGCCTAGCACTGAGGTACATCACAACGAGATCAGCATCAGTGGGGCTGCTCAGCACGAACGAGCCTTGCAGAAGATTGCAGCTCAGCAGTAGACACTCCACTGCAAGAGGGATGGGGAGGGAGGGAGATGCCTTCAGATATGCTGGACACCCTGCTGATGATGTCTGGTGTGTAAATTATGGAGGGAGGGAGAAAGGGAGAGAGGGAGGGGGGGAGGGAGAGGGGAAATACAGTGAGGAAGTGAATGTATGTACAAGTGTACATGTAGCTGCACATGAATATATCTCTTTCACACACACACACATGCGCACACACACGCACACGCACACACACACACACACACACACACACACACACACACACACACACACACACGTGTGCGTGCGCATGCACACACACACGCGCGCGTGCACATGTGCACACACACACACACACACACACACACACACACACACACACACACACACACACACACACACACACACGTACACACACACACGTGTGCACACACACACACGCACACACACACACACGCACACACGTACACACACACGTACACACACACACACGTACACACACACACACACACACACACACACACACACACACACACACACACACACACGTACACACACACACATGTGCACACACACACACGCACACACACACACACGCACACACGTACACACACACGTACACACACACACACGTACACACACACACACACACACACACACACACACACACACACACACACACAGTTTGCATGCTGCATATCTTAGAAACACAAGTACGAGAAACACAAGTACAGTATGAGTACCTCTGTGATTTCATTATGTGGAGGAAGTCATTGTAGAGCTGTGGCTGGTGGCCAAACTGCAGCTTCACCTGGCCAAGGAGGAGGGGGAGAGGGAGGGAGAGATGGATGGAGGAGGGAGAGGAGAGAGGGGAGGATGGGAGGGAGGTGGGAAGGGAGAGAGGGAGGGAGACACAGGGAGGAGGAGGAGCAGCATAAGGGCAGGGAAGAGAGGAAGGCACAACATGAACTACATGTACATGTGTACTCAGTACCTGACATGTACATGTACATGTTATGTCAACAGTGTACATTACATATTCTCCCTGTACATGATCAATCTCGTACATGTACATGCATATTAAACAAGGGAAGTAAGGCAAAGTCCGAAGGCAGACAGTGAAAAAAAACACTGAGCTGCCTCGTACGAGATTCGAACCCGTGACCACTGGGTTGCTAGTCCAGTGCTCTGCCAACTGAGCTACCGACGCAGCCCAGTCGGCCGGGTTCAAATCTACGGTAGTATAGGCAAGGTAAGGCAAGGCAAGCATATACAATGTACATCCAGCCTGATGAACAGGCTAACTCTAACTTAGTAACTCTAACTCCATGTACATGTACATGTACATGGAGTTGGTGTTACGTGTACCTGATCTATTCCCGTTAGCAGAGCAAATGATGCTGGAATTAGTGGACAACGTCGCTCCACATTTGCCAGAACATCTTCCACTGACATTGATGGTGTCTCGTTCATCATGTGCTCCCTCTCCCCCATGGCCTGCCCACCACCACCCTGTGGGAGGAGGGGGAGGGAGGGGTGAGGAGAAAGGTGGAAGAGGGAGAGACGGGAGAGGAGGGAGAGTGGGATGAGGTGCAGGATGTGGGAGAGAAGGAGAGTAGGGACACAAGAGGAGGAAGTGAGGGCAAGGGGGGGACCGCAGGAAGTGTTATGCAATACTGTATAATATTTTGTGGGACATGTCATATGGCAAGTCTTATGGACAAGAGCAGTAGTGGAGCACAGCACACTGTGTGGCATGTTCATGTACATATACACATCATCACATACTGTATCCCTTTCAGCAGATTCAGCACCACTGTGAATGCTAAACAATCTCCACCACATTACACACACTTCCAATCTCCTGTACTCTGCCAACTAACACAACATCAGAACCAGCAATAATGAGGCTAATGTAACAGAAAGGACAGGCTACAGGCCCTACACAGCTGAAAGGACAGGCTACAAAGTGTACTCCCTATCAAGAAGTACATGTACATGAACAATCAAGTACATAGCACTATTTGGAAAGGAAGGAGAAGGGAAAGAAAGAGAAGGAAAGAAAATTACAACAACCTCAATGGTTTTGAAAAATATAACCTGTACAGCCTCTACGGCTTAGGAAAATAGAATCTGTACACCCTCTATGGCTCAGAAAATTAGAATCTGCACATCCTTTATGGCTTATAAAAATAGAATCTGGCAGCCTCTATGGCTTAGAAAAATATAATCTGTTCCATATCCAGCTTAGAAAATTAGTTCATGAAACTTAGAAAGATACACACACACTAACTACAACAAATTAGCTTAACAGATGGTCCACATGCCCAACCTTGAGAGCTGGTTAAAGATCTTTTACAGTGCACCAACTCTCACCACTCATGTGGATCATCTATCAACCACACAAGACAAACAGGACAAAGACACACAGCAAACACCCTGACCTTCTCCTACTGACCATGAAGTAACTGGTGATTCAAAAATGCATGCACACTATGTATAGCAGCTGGAGGTGTTATTCTTAGCACTAGAGTACGTCATTACTATCTATAGCATCATGTATACCCCCTATTACAAAGTATATACATGCATATCCCCAATTACAAAGCATACTCCCTACTACAAAGTGTACCCCCTATTGCAAAGTATGTACATGCGTATCCCCAATTACAAAGCATGCTCCCTACTACAAAGTGTACCACCTATAACAAAGTACCACCCCCATCGTACATGTACATGTATGTACATGTACCAAGTGTATGCCCTATTGCAAGGAGCATGTATCCTGCTACCAAATGCACCCACCAACACGAGATGAGTAGGCAAAAATGGTCACAACACATTGTACTGTCCAGCATGCATGTACATAAAAAGTGTAGTAGTACATGTGTATGCTAGCATATTGGGTGAGTGAGTGAGTGATATAGCTACAGTATAGTACATGTACATGTACGTAAGTCTTCTTGTACATGTACATGCCATTCCATAGTAACCTCCAGCGAGAGTGTGTGCACTGTACATGTGCATGAAAAATCACTTACTTGTATATAAGCACTACAAAGAAGAGGAAAGGAAGGAAGAGAAAGAAATAAACAAATAAAAGTATAACACACACGGCAACATATTGTATGTATGTGTATGTGTACTCATGTATGTATGTGTGTGTGTGTGTGTGTGTGTGTGTGTGTGTGTGTGTGTGTGTGTGTGTGTGTGCATGCGTGTGTACATACGTGCGTGCACATGTGCATACATGTGCGTGTGTGTGTGTGTGTGTGTTGTACATGAGGAAAGGCTTGGGAATATTTTTAGAGAACTGAGAAAAACCGGCAGCCACCCAGGATTGAACCGGGGCCTCTGACTTTAGCTGTCAGTGCTCTACCACCTGACCGGGTGACAGCCAGCCATGTACTGTACCAGGAGCTTATGAGCGGCGCCGCTCATAAGCTCCTGACTGTACATGTAATAGTTGTACCACAGGCTTCTAGGGTGTATGGGGTTTGCAACCCGAGGGCAGTATTCCCGAGGGCACAGGCCAAGAGAATACATGTACATACAGTGTAACTGCATGAAGGAGACAATCCATACACCGAAGCCCATGGTATGGCTTACTTGTACTACGATACATCCTAAGTGCTATTTATGACATCCAGCCAGTTACCAGTGTGGGCATCTCCTACTAAAAGATGTAGTATGCATCAAGCACATGTACATGTACATGTAAAATAAGCTCTGTATACTTTGTACATGTATAGTATGTACTGTAGCCTCTACTAAGCATCCGCCCCCCCCTCTCTCTCTTCTACTAAGCCCCCCCTCTCTCTCTCTCTCACACACACACACACACACACACACACACACACACACACACACACACACACACACACACACACACACACACACACACACACACACACACACACACACACACACACACACACACACACACACACATACACTAGGATTGCAGGTCGCAGCATTCTAAATTTGATCCAGCCATTCAGGAGTGGGGACTCATGTACATGTACATACATGTGCAGTGATGATAGTGGAGTGCAAAGTACAAAATCTGTTTAAAAAGTATGAAATTTATAATAATGTATAAAGTATGAAATCTATACTAATGGATCCATGGTTACTTACATGTACATGTACATATTATAAGCACCTTCCAGTGCTAACTACTCGTACAACAAGCACTACGTACATACATGTATACATGTGCATAAGTCCTGCTGACTGACCTACATACACTGTACATCACCAGTCCATGGATTCTACATGATTTATGCCATGATCTAGAGGGCCCTGGGCTGCAGTGTCCGAGCACAGCTACTAAGGGCCCGAGGGACTATAAAGAACGCACTGGCCATGTGGTGTTACCTAGCTTCATATTCATGCCGTGCTGCGTGGAAGGCACGTGGCCTGGGTACGAGGCTAGGTGCTACCATAGCACAACTGGGACGGTGGTGTTGATGTCTGCTCATAAGCATGCCTGCCAGCAGCCAATCATGTCCTAACACTTAGCAATGCATGGAAATGCCTATTCTCTCCCAAACGTATGGTCCAGCCAAACTGGACCATGTACCAACAGGACCGGTTGGTCCTGCCATGCAGTCCAGAGGGTGGGTCTTAGGCTCATAGGGACAGGCCAGATGTTGTAATAACCCTTTCACTTGCGCTCCCGCAATGGAACGAGCGAACGACGTGACACGGTCTTTCTTAGATCTCCGTTTACTTCCGGCTCTTCCGGTCACCTGGCTACCTCTATGGCAATGGCATAGCCCGCAAGTCTCCTGGCAACCAATTCAAATCTCCGCATTCCTACAGATCGAAGCCGCGCGGCCCATTTATGGCTATGTGCAGAGCCCAAACTTCACTCCAGCCACCTCTAGCTCTTCCTGACACTTCCTCACACTGCCTACTAGGCTTCCTGCTTTTATTTATTTTTTCTTAAGTATACAATAGCAGAGATGACAGCTACATCAAAGCTCCGACCACCACATCCAAGCGCCGAGAGGCCACTTCAAGGAGTGCATGGGAGTTCTTTATCAGTAAATTGCCTGCATGCCGACATTACATCATCAAATATTTCATATTTCTCCGGTTTTACGCTATTTTAGAAAGTGCGCAAAAATGCGCACTTTTGAGAGCGAAAGGGATAACTACATGTACTGTACATGTAGGGGTACTAGGTATCATGTGTTCTGTTCATGAAACCATAAGACTACACCTGCTCAGCATCCACAGCACACACACACACACACACACACACACACACACACACACACACACACACACACACACACACACACACACACACACACACACACACACACACACACACACACACACACACACACACGCACACACACACACACACACACACACAATCACAGCTCAGCAGGCCTGTCCCCCGCCAGTGGTTGTGTTGGCACACACTTGACAATCAACAGGCTGCGCAGCATCCAACTGAGGTAGGCCTAGTTTTTTCACGTAGCAACATAGATCATATATAAACGAGTGGAACCGCTCGTTTATAGAGTAGCTTTCGTACGCGGACAAACTCACCCAGTCTATCGATCATCCTGTAACCTTCCTCCGTGATAGGACACTGCAGCACTCCATAGCCTGCTCTGTCCCCTGGCCAGCTGCCACACATGTACATACTAAATGTACACGTACATGGTGCCGTGCGCCGCGTCCGCGCAGCTTGTTATTACACATCTGCTTCCGGGGAGAATTTTGGCTGGAAAAGAAAGCCATAGCGGCAACATACAGTGTAATCCTATTGGAGGGGGAGGGAGGGATTTACGTCGCATTTTGGATCACAAGGTGTTCTGTAAAAAGTACTGACGCGTGCTGTGTACCGTTAACGGGGAGTATACAAGTCACGGTTAACTATGGTATCTGCCAGCTGCTCTTGCCTACATGTACACAAAGTCTAAGGATGAAATAGAAGACTCAGCTACATTTGTTGAGATTAACTTCTGCTTATGCAATTTGTCACGTGTACAGCACCTCATCATTGCTCAAACAATCTGCAGTTTGACTCTCGTGACAATAATGACTATATGACTGGGTTCTTATCGGGTGGGATGGAGACACTCGGGGCTTGGGATCCCCCCCTTTTAGTATTTGCTAGCCGAGCCACAGCCCAGATAAATGAATGAAAGCATAATAAGATTGAACTATGTTTACTTATTACATAAGTGTATGTGCAAACTACAACAGACAGTGATGAAAAATTCAAAGACCGTTGCATTTCCAATACCGGCTATGCTCATAGGTTAATGTGGTATTTCTATTTTAGGTGATCTTAAAATTAGGTCCTTCTGTTCAAATACATTTCAGCATGGAAACGCCTAATCAGTAGGTATACGTATGTAGTTCCTCCCCACTCAACTCCTCCATAAAACCATGTCCAGTATAAAGTTACACACACACAAGCACACCCCATGTCTTCACAGATAACGTACGTAGCTATGCCAACTCGCTGAGAGAACAGAGAGCTATTCTCTCCCACTATACACATTGTCAATTAACGCAAAGAAGTCCGCTCAGCGGCAACGACACAACAAAGCCACCGCGTCTGCCTCTACCCTCAAAAACTCGGTCCCAGAGTCCCTGCAGCGTGCTATGGACCTCGCACAGGAGAAGGGTGCGTCAAGTTGGCTTATTGCACTCCCGCTTGAGGAGTTCAACCTTTCCCTCCACAAGGGTGGATTTCGCGATGCTGTTGCCCTGAGGTATGGCTGGCCACCTCCGAACCTCCCCTCCCACTGCTCTTACGGGTCAAACGTCACCGTGCAACATGCCCTGTCCTGCCCAACGGTTTCCCAACACGAAGACACAGTGAAGTACGAGACCTCACAGCAGACTTGATGGCTGAGGTGTGTCACGATGTATGCATATGCAGAGCCCACCTTGCAACCCTTGACTGGTGAGACCCTCACGGGAGCCTCAACAATCACAGAGGATGGAGCGAGGCTAGATGTTGCTGCCTGATATTTATCACATCCAGCCAGTTACCAGTGTGGGGCGTCTCCCTACTAAAAGATGTAGTATGCATCAAGCACATGTACATGTACATGTAAAATAAGCCTTGTATACTTTGCACATGTATGTAGCCTCTACTAAGCATCCCCCCCCTCCCCTCCCCTCTCTCTCTCTCACACACACACACACACACACACACACACACACACACACACACACACACACACACACACACCTCCGAACCTCCCCACCCACTGCTCTTACGGGTCAAATGTCACCGTGCAACATGCCCTGTCCTGCCCAACGGTTTCGCAACACGAAGACACAGTGAAGTACGAGACCTCACAGCAGACTTGATGGCTGAGGTGTGTCACGATGTATGCATATGCAGAGCCCACCTTGCAACCCTTGACTGGTGAGACCCTCACGGGAGCCTCAGCAATCACAGAGGATGGAGCGAGGCTAGATATTGCTGCCAGCGGATTCTGGGGTGGTCACCACTTGATGTCTGAGTGTATAACCCCTATGCCACCTCGAATCGGCAACCCATCTCCGCCTGCCACATGCAGGAAACATGAAAACATCAAAAAGCGTGCCTACGAACAACGCGTTCGAGAGATCGAACGAGGCTCCTCCACCCCTCTGGTTCTATCACTCACAGAAGGCCTTGGCAATGCCGCAACTGTATGCTTCAAAAGACTCGCCTCAATGCTCGCCACCAAACGTGACCAACCGTACAGTACCACCATGGCCTGGCTAAGATGCTGTCTATCCTTCTGCCTCCTCCGCTCCTCCATCCGCGCTGTATCTGGGGCTCCCGCTCCACCGATGGACGCACCGCCAAGCAACCCCTGCCTTCAGTTGACCTCGTCGCCTTGGAGGGAGGCCAGACTACGCACTTGACTCCTAAACGTACAAGCCTGACAGTCTTTTCTCGCCCTACTTTTGTTTTAATTTCTTTTAAATATGTACCCCTTTGAAAGTAAACAGAAAATTTGCAATTTCCTCTTCTGGAAAGCCTAAGTGGTGGTTCATACTGCGTGCTGATGAAAACACCTTGCTTGCACTGGAAAAGGATTGGGAGAAGGTCAGCCTGCAAACAGGTTGGTGCATTGAACACTGCACAAGACCATCAGATGCAGCAGTTGCAACTTCAGTGCACCCCCTAGCAACAGCTCTGTGGTGGATGGCACTTTATCACCTGCAGTGGTGGTCTTGGAGAATGATGACACAAATGGCTCATTTACATGTATCAGTATGCAGCACAATGACAACATAACTGCTATTCTTGACCCTGTTTGTGATAAGGTGTCAAGTATTGCTCTTACTACAGCTCCTGAAACCTCAACATCAGTTCTTGCTGGTGAATTAGCTGTTGCTTCCGACAAAGGCTCTTCCATGCCTTCCAGTGAATTGCAGTCCTTTTTAGACCAGTAGTAGCTTCTAGCACTGCTAAAGTAGCTCCTAATTCCTTGAAAGAACTTGTGACTCTCAGTGCTTTGTACTACAATGCTAGAAGTATTATCCCAAAACTCATTTGTTCTGATACAACTCCTGACATTGTTTGTATAGTGGAAACATGGTTACATGACTCTATATATATCTGACTCAGAACTCAGAATCAATGGCTATAATCTGGTTAGGTGGGATAGGAACAGACATGGTGGTGGTGTTATGCTTTATATTAGGAATACTCTCTCCTTCTGCATTGTGTACAATGGTCCTGAAAATCTGGACCTGCTAGGTGTAAAATTGTTTGATGGTCACTCACAGCTTGTGGTGTGTGTGTGTTCTGTATGTTCCTCCTGTTTCTGTTTACACAGATCTACATAGTCTTTCTTTATTTTTGCATCAAGTTCATTTCTCAAATTAAATTTTTGTATTGATAGGGGATTTTAATGTAGATTATCTTGACTCATCTTCTCCTTTGTATCACTCTTTGCAAACTATACTCAACAGTTATTATCTGACTCAAGTTGTACAGGAACCCACTCGGGGTTGTGTTTCTGGAAAAGCAAGTATGATTGACCTGGCACTTCTATCTAATCTAAGATTACTGCAGTCATGCTGTGTCATTCCACCACTTTCAAACTCTGACTACAGTGGACTGTGTCTTACTATCAGAAGAAAAAATTTTCCCAGTAGAGTTCTGCCTAGGAAATGTTGGAACTATTCTTAAGCAGACTTTGATAGAGCCTGTGAACTCATTGATGCTGTCAACTGGGATATATTATTGCAATGTTCATCTGGTAACATTGATGATCTATGGCATCTCTGGTATGAGAAGTTCATGTCCATTCTTGAAGAGTGTATATGCGTATATATACCTCAAAGCACTATTCAAAACAACAGAAGCCTTCCATGGGTCACAAAATCAATAAGACGGAAAATGAAAATCCGAAATTATTACTGGAAGAAGTCAAAGACAAACACTTCATATCTTCCAAAGTATAGAAAGCTGCGAAATTAAGTTGTAAGTATGCTGCATTTTAACAAGAAACGTTTTGTGCAAAATGTTAGACCTACAAGCACCAAGGCTTTTTGGATAACTGTAAAGCTATTGAGAGGCAAAACTACTTGATCAATTCCAGTATTATATGACGATGGGCAGCGCATTACCTCTAATGAAGACAAGGCAAAAATTCTCAACCAGTTTTTCTGTAGCTGCTTTAATTCAGCATTACCTCCTCTTAGCTCTGACCCTGTATGATTCCACCATGACACAAACACCTGTCCTGAGTACCTCATGTGTAATGAAGAGGAAGTCATGGACATTATTTGGAGACTGGATGTGTCTAAAGCCTCAGATCCTGACCAAATCTCTGTTCGAATTCTGAAAGGCATAGTTGGGAGTATTTCCTCAATACTTGCTGGACTCTTTAACAAGATGATTAAGCATGAAAGAATCCCATCAGTTTGGAAGATCTCAAATGTAGTGCCAATCCCCAAAGGGTCCAACAGTACTTCACCCTCCAACTACAGACCCATATCTTTGCTCTCAGTTGTGAGTAAAGTGTTGGAGAAAATTATTTATAACAGAGTTGCTAAAAATCTTGAGTCTCTTTGCCCACCTCCATCAAACCAATGGGGATTTCTGCCACAAAGGTCAACTACTAGTGCCTTTATAAAAGTTACAGATGACTGGTTGATACAACTAGAAGAGGGAAATGAAGTTACTGCTATCTTTTTTGATATTAAAAAGGCCTTTGATTCAGTACCACATTAACGTCTTTTACAAAAACTGGTTGATATCAACCTTGATCCATTTCTTATAGCCTAGATATCTGACTACCTTACAGACAGGAAACAACGTACTGTTCTAAATGGCTCTATTTCACGTAGTCTGCCCATTACATCAGGAGTTCCTCAAGGATCAGTCTTGGGTCCTTTACTGTTTATCGTTTTCATGAGTGGCATTAACTCTGTCAATCTCTCACATGAGAGTAAACTGCTTCTCTATGCTGATGGCATCCTTTTGTATCGGCCAGTCACCTCTGGAAACAATTACAAATTCCTGCATGAAGACATTGACTCCCTTAGTGCCTGGTGCAATTCAAACCATCTCACTTTCAATGAACAGAAGTGTAAGCCTATATGGTGGTGTCAAGAAAAAGAAAGAGATGCGTCCTTCCAACTCTCTTACTGAATGGTCACCACATAGAGGAGTGTAATACCATCACATATCTTGGCATTAACCTCACCAGTGACCTCATGTGGAGTAGACATGTTCAGCTTGTCAGTCAAAGAGCTCGACGACTTGTTGGACTAGTGTACAGGCAATTCTACCAGTGTGCTGACACAAACACTATGAAGCATCTCTATCTCTTGCTAATTCGTCCACATTTGCAGTATGCATGCACTGTGTGGGACCCTTTCTTGCAAAAAGATATTCAGCTGCTGGAGAAGGTGCAAAAATTTGCGGCAAAAGTATGCACAAAGCAATGGCACTGGAGCTATGAAGAGTTACTGCATACTCTACAAGTGAGACTCAAGAGAATGAAACTCGTTTTGCTCTATAAGTATATTACAACATGACCTACTTTACAGAACCACCACTTGTGCAACGTCAAATATACTATTCAACTCGTGCATCACATAGCCATCATTTGCATTATCTTAGTGGGCATACTTGCCAATACCTCTCTTCTTTCTTCCCCCAATCAGTACGTATGTGGAATGAACTACCTGCCTCCCTTCCATGTTGTAACTCCATCTCTACTTTTAAACATTGTCTATGTAAACATTTTGTCATAGGGTATACATAGTATTAGCTTAAGGCTATCTTTGTATCCCTTTGTTTATTGTTATTATTATTATTATACTCATTAAATAATTGCAGTACACATTGTCTTTTTTCTGCATTACTTTTTTTTTCTATGACAATTTCTATGACAATTTAGTTGTAGAGCATGGATACACAGAGTAACAGGAGCTAATGAGAATGTGTACCCTATAAGGTATTATAATGATAAAGTACACTGAAATCTAGTGAAAGAGGATAATGATAGAACAGAGTTAGGTAATGAGTTCCACAAAGATATAGACCTAGGAACAAAAGAATTAAGGTAGGCATCTGTATGTGCAAATGGCTGGTGAAGTAAGTGACAGTGAGTACTGTGTGTGACCCTGGCACTAGAAATGATTATGTCAGGTGGAAAGTATATTATTCCATAGACGATCTTATACAGCAAACACAGGTCAGTGTGCAGCCTGCGATTAGCTAGGGTTGGAACTCGAAGTCGGTCAAGGAGCTCATAGTAGTTGGAATCCCATAGTTTTGTGCATATTTTACAAGCAAAATGTTGAGGTTTTTCCAACATAGCGACATCCTTTTGCAGATGGGGAGACCACACAGATGAACCATACTCCAAATGTGGAAGTACTACCGAAATGTAGAGTTGACGTAGAGTTTGTTCACTTGAATGTCTGTAAAATCTCCTATAAAGGAGTCCCAATAGCTGCCTTGCCTTTGAACAATTTTTTTTTGTATATGACTTGACCAGAAGACAGCAGTACACCTAAGTACTTGAAAGTGGTGACGTTCTCAAGTGGTACTCCGTAGAGAGAGATGGTGACACTTGGAATGCTGGTCCTATTCTTTCGAGACACCAACATGAATATACACTTGGTTGTATCAGGAGCTTATGAGCGGCGAAGCCGCGAAGGAGCGTGTAACTACCGCCTACACCCGAGTGCCATCCAAATCCAAATCATTAGCCAGCTAACTTCCAAATATGGAAACCACTCGTTCAATCAAGCGTCAGAGTGGCGCACCATGCCACCTACGCATTCCGTGATAGCGATCTGAGAAAATTTTCACTCACTCAGAGGCTACAGAGCGGCGCGGCGCTTGACCTAGATAGCTAAGCTAGCGACAATGCTAGCAGTTTGCCGCAAAAGCGGGGTAGATTTGACGATGCCGGGACACCTAACCGCTTCGGGACGCCTTATTTTATAACGTGGAGGCTCGATCGACAACAAACACCGGCGGAGCTCCACCATTTCCTTCTTCCGTAAGCGCCGCTTCTTCGTCGGAGGTTCACTTCCAGCCTCTTATTGGACGGCAGTGCAGTGCTGCCATCCTTTTCTTGCGCTGCTGCACTGCCCGCACGCAAAGTATACAACCGCACGACGCGTAATGTACGTCACTAAAACGGAACTACGATGCTCCATTCACCACCACACTCTATTTTCTGTCAGCTAAATAGTGATGAACCCATTTAATGATATAACGATGAAGTTCAAGTTTATAAAGCTTATCAACCAGTGAGAGATGTGGAACAGAGTCAAAAGCTTTTTTTAAATCAAAAAACACTGCCCCTATCTCTTGTCTCTTCTCCAGCTGTCTGAACCAGTCCTGTGTCACTGACAGTAAGGCAGAAATGGTAGACTTCCCAGACTGAAAGCTGAATTGGCAGGTAGAAAGGGGAGAGTGGTCACTTATGTGCTCTGAGATTAGCAAATAGAAGTGTCTTTCAAGGACCTTGCTTAGAATTGGGAGCAAGGATATTGGTCTAAATTCTGTGGGGGTCTTGGCACCCTGCTTTTTTAGGAATAGGCATAACAATTGCATCTTTCTAGGCATGAGGTATACGACAGAGTTGGATAGATAAATTAAACAGTTTTGTTATTGAAGGAGTTTCCTTGAGCATTCGAGCTGAAATTCCATCCTTGCCATTTGCCTTAGTAGTGTCAAGTGAATGAAGCATTGCTTCAACTTCCTCTTCACTGCACATAATGTTGGACAGATCCACAGGGACTTGGTGAGAAATGTATGTTTCTTCATCTGGTACTTGTAATGGTTCAACAGTATTGTTGAAGCAACTGATAAAATGTGAGTTGAGAACAGCAGCTTTTTCTTCATCGGACTCATAACTTACGTTGTGGTGTGTCAGGGTGGGGATAGAAGAGCAGTTATTTTTGAGATACTTCACTGCTTGCCAAAACTTCTTAGAATTAGATGGTTTATGAAAGTAGGCACTCTTGGCAGATCTGAGACTACTCACAACATTATTCCTTGCTTCACGGTATTTGGCATAGTCAGAATCAGCTCTACTTCTCATGGCCCGTTTAAATAGAGCATTTTTTCGGCACATTGCCTGCACAGAGGGAAGTACTTTTTTGGGGATGCAGATCTCCATTATTTCAAGGAATTTGGATTGCCAATTCAGGCATGAGGAGTCAACATCATCTGCAATGATCCTGTCCCAGTCTACTTCAAAAAGTAGTTGCTGTGCAAGAGGAAAGTCTGCATGAGCATATCTCCATATCATTCTACAACAAGGTTTTGAGCTTCTTGGGTGCATAGTAGATGGCTTGAGAACAAGTCTGATGTGTATTCCAAAATGGTCTGTGTCGTTTTTCTATGTACTATGCTGTACCAACTCTTTGTTGTCATAGCTATGCCCCTCTCACATGCCACTTTATTCACCTCTAGAGATCATAGTAGAAATATGCATGAAACAAAAGTATAGTCGGAAAGAAAAATCAGGCCTGAAAGTGACAGCCTATAATAATAATTATGCAGAAGGGTCGGAATGTAGTTCATACAAGGGGCCAGACTCTCATTGTGGCAAACCATTGCGAACACGAGCACGCAACGTCAAAAGTTATAGTCTCGAGCGCATGCGTACACGGAAAATACGTTTGGCTCGCTCAAGGCAAATAGCTAGAATACTTATGCTTAGCAATAGTATTCTTGATAGGAGGCGAGCTACACTAGGTGCTATGAATACTTGCCGCCTGATTCGTGTACTGAGTAACTCACGTGTCTCTTTAGTAGGCGTGGATGGCGAAAATGTGCGTGTGAGTGTGTGTGTGTGTGTGGGGGGGGGGGGGGGGGGGGGGGGGGGGGGGGGAATCTGGAGCATCTAAACAAGCGAGAGCTGACGTAAAAACAATAGCCGTCAAATGTGCTGGAAAAAAAAAAACGACTAGGATCGACGCTTCCACGTTCGCAAACTAGCAAACATACGACAAAATTAATGAATAAAAGACAACAGATCGAGCCATACAGTAGAGAGACAGTAGAAAGTGACAGTCTTGAACGCCATAGCTCAATATTCACCTCAGAAACACAGCGTTTTGCCGGCGCCTTCGAATTGCTGGCTTGTCGCCCTCATGTGAGCTGAGCAATATTCCCCACGGAACTTCCGGTTTTGCATGAGACTCAACGTCGCGTATATCCGTATACTAAGAGGAAACTATCGAGCAAAGGGTGGGGCAGATCGGAGTGAACCTCGCCGTGCAAGATAAAACAAAGGGAGCATTCAACTGGCTAGGAGAACCCAGAAAAGAGTGAGCCATAATAAGTTTACGGCCAAAGGCTTAGAAGTTGCGCGGGTATAGATCTCCGCCTACCTTTGCATACATCATAAGCGCTGCGGCCGGCAGCGATCGCGAAGCCACAATGTGTATCTCTGTGGGAACAAGTGGCAAGAGCCTTTAGACATTTTGTCACTCTTGTGATTGCATGGTAGGACTAGAGTAGTGTCAAGCCTAGCTCTCAGACCTTGTTCCGTCACACATCGGATGATCCGAGCATCCTTTCCCCGTTGCCAGTCCGAGCGTCACTTGCTTTCTCACATATACAAGCGCGGCCCTAACCTTTGCCCTGCTCAGCGGACAGTCCTTGGCTCAGAATACATCCCTCTGTGTACCATAGCAAGCCTCTCCCCTAACAGTAGGACTGTAACGCTCAGAGTAGCCATCGCCCCTTGACTTGGTTTCTAATAAATGAGACGTTTCTACCGCTTGAACCCGCTACTGTTAGTGCACCATTCCTTGCTCTATACTCCCACCCCTACATGCCAGGTCTCGCTATTATTGTGCGCTGACATTCCTTCAATGTGCATAGTATTTCACTCATTGCTGCATCAGGTCTCCACCCACTGCACAAAACTCCTGCTCCTCATTCCTCATGTCAGCAACTGTAATGGTCTGCGGATAGTGTATACATAGTATCTTCATGGTAACTTCACCGTTTGAGTTACATGTCTAGCATTTGCATAGAGTGATAAAGGTCAGACATCAAGCAGCATGAGATGGCTCCAGAATGTCCTTGTGTGCAGCCACGAAATCCATCACACAATGGGATTAGCTCATAGTACAATACATCATGGGATTTCCCCCACTGTGCATAGAAACCTCAGTACCTAGTTAGATGGTAAGGCTACATAAAGGGGTTTCTCCTCTCAGTTTAGCAGCCTCTTGCAAGTGGTGTGAGCCTGGCCACAACACTGGACTGCATTTGCCTAGTTTACCTTACACAGTTTGAAGCACTGCCCAGTGCACTGATACCCACGTGTGTTGAGATATGCCTACTGCACATGCTGCACGTACTACAAGTGTTTGTAGCTTACAATCTTGTTCCACTGTCTCAAATCAGACCTGAAAGATGTTCACATATACATGTGTACTTCTACAAATGTGTATTGCAAGCCCGTAGGCAGCAAACGGAGTGGGTGGGTGCATTCTTTAATTAAGTGGACCTTATGAAATATGGCTAACTTACTCATTCAGAGAATGTTACAATTACATGAAGTGGTGTGTCATACACTTTTCAAAGGTGGTGTATACTTACAAATATTTTACAATAAACTGTTAAGTAATACTGTATCGTACACACAGATGTATAATGCTACTTATATGCGCAAAGACTCTAATTCAAGCATTGGCGCAGTACAGTAAGCATGTGGGTAGTCTCGTGAGCCAGACCGCATTCCGTAAACACGCATACGTGAGCGAAAGGGGTAGGGGAGGAAGGGATAATACTTTCGCTCGCGCATGAGTGTTCACCGAATACGGTCTAGTTCCATGTGGGCACACATGTGCATAATTGTATTACTCAATTCTTTGAAAGTAGGCGTGACACGCTCGCTCTGCACACGTAAAATGCTCAAGGTGGACCTCTGTGCAAATGGGTCGGATGCGTATGCACCCTACGCACCCCCCCTGCCTACGGGCTTGTAATATCGTAGCTGAAACTTCACTCAGTGGCTATCTCCCCTTCCCCCCTCTCCCCAGATCCAGTCATGGCTGAGCCTCCTGCACAGCCAACTGGCTCATACCATCCTGAGGAACGTTATGATGCACCAACCTTTTCAATTGGCTCACAACTCTGGATGTTTAGGGGCATGCTTAAGTCATTCCAGCAAAAACAAAGTGTCACACTTCCACAAGACGTGGAGGTGTTCGATGGTGTGTCACTATCATGGAAGAAATATCCGACATCTGGTGAGCTGCCATCATGGTACCTAGGTGCTGCAGTCACCTCGTACCACAAAAACGTGTACTTCATGGGCGGCCACTGTGGTGACCCAGGCTTCTGCAATGAGCTCTCTGTTTTCAACTCCCAAAACTTTGTATGGAGGAGAATTGTCAGCACTGGCCAAATGCTACGTACTATGAACTCTGGCCTTGTGTCACTGACTAATGGAGATCTACTCACTGCTGGAGGGTTGGCAGAACGTCCTACCCACCAACCAATGACAGGCTTCATTCCTGTTCCAGGGAACAGTGAAGGTCGAGGATACACCAATCAGCTCCTGTACTACAACTCTGAGTCAGGTGTGTGCATGGACTGTCAGTACCTTTACTCTACCTCACATGCTGTGCATGAGGTTACAACTGGTCCACTGCATGTATGAGCTGACCTCTACACATGGCCTCATGTAATCACACCAGACACAGACCACACACTCAGTGCAGATAGAGACAACTGATTGCTGCCAGAGCATGACAACCTTACTCAAAGTATGTGTACTTGAGGATTAGAAACCAATTACCGTAGTGCATCATGTAATATGCATAAGTGTGGTCATGTGCTGCAGATCAGTTATACCATTTCTTTGCCCTCTCTTATGTACCTCAAATTTTAGGATATCATTAGCTGCAGTAAGGTATGCATGATTATACATGTGGCCATGTGTATGGGGTACAGTTGTGTTGCAAAATCAGCAGGGGTTCATGCAGGGGGAGCAAAAGGCCTAGAATATCACCCCCTCCCCCAAGAAAGCAACTTCATCCCTCCCCCTCCCCAACAAAATAATGGGAATGGCTATGACTACTTGCAGAATGCCTCAGAATCCATCTGAGAGTGTCTGTACTTCAATACTTCACTCAGTGGCATTCTCCCAGACCCCCTAGTGGGAGTGTGCCCTCCATATGAATGGCAAACTTTGAGTTACCCCTTATGTACATGTACACATGCACTGTAGTTATGGCTTTCTGCAACTCCCTCTGTCTGGTACTGTCAGTGAGATATATCTCATGCTGAGGAGTTGCTCTTAACTCTAACTGGACTGCACAGCTGGACCTCTCCATTCTCTACTGTCTCTACTGTCTCAAAGTCCATTAAGTAACAGCCTCAAAGCAATCCGTTTCTCTACTGCACCTGAGCTTCTTGTAGCTGTGACTTTCTGCAGCTCCCTCTGTCTGGTACTGTCAGTGAGATATCTCATGCTGAGGAGTTGCTATCAACTGTAACTGGACTGCATAGCTGGACCTCTCCCCTGTCTATTGTCTCAGAGGCCAATCTATTTTTAAGCAATTATATATAATGTGTCTCTACTGCAGCCGAGCTTCTCCCTCCAGTGCAGTCTCAGGAGCAGTCGTGGGAGCTGATATCAGCTCATCTGCTGTAGACATGTCTCTCTTGTTTCCAAGGCCCTCCTCAGCTGCATCACTCCTCTAGTTAGTAATGTTTGGTGCTAGGCTGTCTCTTCTGTGCTGCAGTGCTGTCTCTCTAGCAGTGGCTGCTTGAGGATGAGCTGTTAGTTAGGGTGGAGGTGGTCTCTGTGCCCCATCATAGACAGTTGAAAAACACCCACACAGCCTGGCCAGGCATGGTAATAGTATGCTTCCTAATAAGGAAGCACTCTCTCCTCCTGTGTACATGGTAACCATGTCAGTTATTCTAGCATACATATATGCACAGACATGCTACCTCTCACCACATGAGGTGGGCATGCAAATGATGTGACTATGTATGCTGCTCTACACAAGTCACATCCCCTACCCTCTGCTATGTACATGTATGTACCTGTATCATGTCAGGCAATCAGCCTGGCATGCTCATGTTTGGACAGTCAGCCAGGCACCTCCTCTGTGTACACTATGAATTGCATTCATTCCCATGCCCACAATAGCACTACACCACTGTCTATGATAAACAACTAATAAACAGGAAGTTTCAATGTTTACTTATTTGAGATAGTTCCCATTGGCCCCAACAAAATATTTCATAGTAAAATATTCAAATGAAGTGTTGTCAGAGCATTGCAGAGGCAGGCACCTCTTCTGTGTCATCTATGAACTGTATTCACTCCCATGCTCACAATACCACTACAGTCTGTGAATAAGAAGTTAATTGTTTACATATTTCCCATTCGCCTACCCCAACAGCAAAAGAGTTCGATTTTATGGTAAAAGAATCAAATAGAGCAAGTACAGTGAGAGTATTGCAGAGCTCCTCACACGTTGACTAGTACATGTCAGTATGTAGTGGTGTAGATGGTTGTGAGGAGCAGAGTGCCTTGTGCCTTACCTGGTGGGTGTTGGTGGATCATGTGAGCAGTGTCCCCAGGCCAGTGGGTGTGGCTAGTCTCAGACCACTCCCTCCCTCCCCCTCCAGGTCAGTGGTCCACTCCACCCACCACTGGTAGGACTCCTCCTCCATCTAGTGGCATGATCTTCACTAGAGTGGACAGGAGGAGAGTCGTGTGGTTTGGTGGGGGGGATACAGAGAGGATGAGGAGGACAAATGCAGTGTTCATCCTGGACACTGTGGCATGGGTGAGTGGCTGAGATATAGTTGTACCTAATTAATAATGTACTGTCTGAGATCACCTGTGGCCTACTGCTTATGTAGTTGAGTTGTTTGAACAATAAAACACATAATTAGTACCTTCTCCATGTGCGTACATTTATCTATCAGTGTAATATGATTGCGATGATGTGATGTGAGGCTAGTGTGGGCCTAGATACCTGGTATGAGTCAGTGCAGGGAAGAGAGTGTGTGTTCAGTCATCAGCCATGAGCCAGTGTAGAGAGGGGAGCATGGCCTGTGAGTTGGAATGAGGAGTGGCAGGTCTGGCAGTACATACATGTAGAGCAGTGCTACAGGAGACACTGTCCCCTGCACAAGACACCATCACATGCACACACATGTACATGAATATGAGCATACACACGTGAATATGGGCATACATACAGTAATATATTGCCTCTGGTGGGACCCAATAGTGGCGTGTACATGCATAGCAACTGATAGAGTAGTGGACAAGATGTTGCTCTTATCATGATGAGATAGAATCTACATGTAGACTACATACAGTGTACATGTATGTACAGTGTACATGCCAGTCAGTGTGCATGGGAGAAGAAGTTTGCAGGTACATGTTCCATGTACATTGGCTGGCATGTGTGGCTAGCTAGTAGTGTGAGTCCACACAGGCAGTGTAGAGAGGGGAGGGTGCCTTACTGAGCTGGAGCATGTGCATAAGTGAGTGGATTACATGTTCTCAAAGTGTGTTCAAATTGTTTTTCCTCTCCAGCACTGGACTGGACCAGTGCTACCTCAGACAGGCCAGCCATGGCCTGAGGAGAGGACTAGACACACAGCCTACAGTCTGTGGGATCCAGACAGAGACCCACCACATCCATGTATGGTGATGGTGGGAGGTGTGACCAATACAGGCGAGCCACTGGGAGATGTGTGGCTCTTCAATATTAATGCCATCCAGTGGGAGGAGGTGAGTGAGCTGTGAGCTCATGAGGCAGTGAGTGTGTTGATGTCCCCTTAGTGGTGCTGCTGTGTGGCAATGACCTTCACACTGCATGTGTGGCTAGTGCTTAGCTGAACACTTCCCCTTGTAAGCCTGCCCCTATACCAGTAGTGATGGTGTGTTGTGGTGTGTGCGGTATTGTCCTGTGCAGCCAACCCAGGTGAGTAGGTGTGGCATGTGAGTGGATAGAGGTTGGCATGTGGAGACCATATGGCAGTGTGTGCAGTGCATGTAGAGAAGTCATGTGGTGTAGAGTTGTGTGGTATGGAGAGGGAGAGAGTAGTGAGGAATGGGCTGCTCCATTACTGGACAGCAGTGAGTGCAGTGGGTGTGTAGGAGGTGATGTGCAGCCTTTGAGATAATGCACAACACACTTCCACTGACAGCCAACAGTAAGCAGTGGAGTAGCAGACAATTGTGTGGACTGCTGTACATTTCAGTGTTCTCCTGTTCCCCTCCCTACAGGTACTCCTTCCCCCAGGATCCCTGACTCCACGGTGGGGGCATGGTGGTGGAGTGATCCACCTCACTCCTACAAAGAAGTTGGTAGTGGCTGTGGCTGGAGTCTCCAATAAGCTTACCAAGTATACCTCATCACATGATTTTCTGCTGCTCTCTGACACCACAGTCCTGGAGTTTGGTGAGTGGAGTGAGTGTGATAGGCAGCATGATGGGCACTGTGGCAGTGAGTGGAGTGGGGGACTGGCCACACTGCTCACTGTGGAGTGATGCTGTGGGCAGCAGTAGCAGTAGGAGATGTGGTGAGATGGTATGTACATGTACAAGGCTGTGGCATGTCCTGCCTGTGGGTACATAGTGCACTATGCACAGGATGTGAGGTGTGAGTGGATGATGTAATGTGATCTCCTCTGTGGGCAGAGGGAGGAGTACTGCACTAATTACTGGCAAGGGTGTTGCCTAGGTAACTGCACATGTATCTCTGCCTGCACTGCAGAGTGTGAAGAGGAAGATAAGTGGACACTAACTAATGTCCTGAGTGGGTCCAAGTTGGAGGAAGAACGGCAGAGGAGAGAGAGTGAAGGTAGGCACCACCTCACTAGCTCATCGCAGCATGGGGCAGGGACATAGCTGGAATAGTATCTTATCTTGGTGGGTGAGCAGGAGAGGGAGAAAGGTAAGGATGAGGAACAAAGGGGGGAAGTGGGGGAAGGAAGAGGAAGAATTGGTATCAGCTGAAGGGGAAGGTAAAAGGTAAGGTGTCACAGGGGGTTGTATCTTGTATGTGAGTGTGTGTGTGTGTGTGTGTGTGTGTGTGTGTGTGTGTGTGTGTGTGTGTGTGTGTGTGTGTGTGTGTGTGTGTGTGTGTGTGTGTATGCACACATGTGGTTGTGGGGTAGGAATATACCAAGTGAAATGTGAATGGTGTAATTAAGGGATGGGTATGTTGCAAAGAGAAGCACTTGCGACTGACTCGGCTTTGACAATAAGTGATTGCACTGACTCTTATGAACATGTGGCTGGAACTACACAGCCAAAACAAAGTTCTAAATAAGCCTACACCATTACATCACTATACATGCTATAAAGAGACACACAGATGACATCACAGTTAACAACAGTTAGTACAGTCTGACAAGAGAACATTGTTCTCCAACAGGATTTACATGTATATGTGTATGTTGGAACATTCTTTTGACTGGCAGTAATACTAAAATATCAAAATGTCCTTGTCAATGAGAAGGACAGAGATAGTGAGGAGGGAGGGAGGGAGGGAGAGTAAATAGAAATGTGCATGCATACGCAAGACGTGCATATAACTAGCGGCTCTCAATATGTGATAGGAATAGGAATAGAATAGACAAAGTTTGAGGTAGAGGAATGAGGTATAACAAGAAAATGAAAGATGGTACATGTAGCAGTAGTAGAGACAACGTAACATGTACATGTACAGCAATATGTATGCATAATGTGCGTATGCAGAGCAAGTGAGTAGACATGTATAAGACTGACACCAACACTGTCTAATGTCTAACGTCCGTCAGTGAGAGAGACTGTCAACAGCGTGAGAGTGAGAGCACACACTCACTGCTCGGTTCCTGAAATGCCGCTTCTTCGCGGTACGCGTACATGCCTTTGTGTCCAGGCAAGCTGGAAGATCTTATGCAGCTCACCCGCGGCAGTACGCGGTACGCGTACATGTAAGTCTCTAACGTCTTGGAAACGCACGTCTTCACACGTTCATCTTTTTCGAAACGGCCATCGTTTTTATGTCGACCTTTCCTTCTTCATCCGTGGAGCTACGCATCAACAAACGTACCAAAGGATCTGCTATTCACACGAGTTCAAAGTCCCATCCATGGGATATCTATGGCACATGTACATGTATATCAGTACTCATGGAGTTAAACGCCACTGTGAGCCCTTTATACGCGGTATGTTGCGCAGGAAGTGGCAGGAGAAAATTAATTACATGTACATGTACATAACAGCATATATCTATGGTATATCAGTACTCATGGGATATCTATGGTATATCAGTACGCTACTGTGATTAATGTTGCGCGCGCAGGAAGTGGCAGAGGAAGCAGGAGAAATTACATGTACATAACAGTATACATTCACAATGAATTTAAAAGCAGTCATGATGTCAACAATGTTTCTTGTCTCAGCTTCAGTAATTCCTTCCTCACTGTCTCTTCCCACCCGTCAACGCAGCTGAGAACAGCCACTGCAGTGGACAAGTATCAGTGATTGATGTGTGCAGTGGACATGTATCTCACCAGAACCACTCACTCTGAGAGGATAGCCACCGTTTGCTCTCTGTGGCTGCATGAAAGGCTGCTATACTTGCCTGCAGTGTACTTGTAGCCACACTTGTAGTCGGGAGATTCCACTGACCCACCATCAAAATGAAGTGGCACATCTATACTTGCTCTGTGGTGAGAAGGAAAAGAAATATGAAAGGCAGAGAGAGTTCCAATAGGGACAGCAGAACAGACAAACAGATGGACGGGGAGACAGAGCCAGACAGAGAGGGAGACTGGCAGACAGACAGGCAGACAAGCAAACAGAACGAGTGTAGAAACCAATAGACAGCAGAACAGACAACAGACAGACAGTGAGACAGAGACAGACAGACAGAGAGACAGGCAGAGAGATAGACAGGCTGGCAGGAGAGAGAGACTGGCAAACTGAACTGGAGTGTATAAACTATGGACTGGACTGGAATACTGGACTAGCTAATTAAGCATGCACGCGTATTGAGAGAGTGGTCTGCGGAGAACACTGGAAGACTTGCCATCACGAAATGCCCACTCTGATCACCCTCTGCAGCCTCATTCTCAGACCTTGCACTTGTTTCCAGACATGGTGCACATGCATGCACTATGAGGAGAACCTGGTCCACAAATGGAGAGCACTGGTCTGGGAACCAGACTCACCATTTAGAGCTCACTTGCACACAGTAGAACAGTACTCATTACAATTATGAGTGAGGCTTGTTCATCAACCAAATTTTCTTGCCCTAGTGTGTAAACAGTCTCTAAATGGTGAGATCTGGTTCCCAGACCAGTGCTCTTCATTTGCGGACCAATCTCTCCCCATATCGCATGTGCATGCACCCTATCTGGAAATGAGTGCAAGGACTGAGAATAATTATGGCTGCAGAGGGTGATCAGAGTGGGCATTAAGTGATGGAAAGTCTTCCAGTGTTCTAAATTTTCTTGTTCTAGTGTGCAAATGATCTGTACATGGTGAGTCTGGTTCCCAGACCAGTGCTCTCCATTTGCGGATCTATCTCTCCTCATAGTGTATGTGTACAGTGTATGTGTAGCTTTTTTCTATCTGGAAATGAGTGCAAGGCCTGAGAATGAGGCTGCAAAGGGTGACCAGAGTGGGCATTAAGTGATGGCAAGTCTTCCAGTGTTCCCGCAGACCACTCTCCCAAGTCCCAATACACTTGCATGCTTAAATTAGTAATCCAGTCCAGTCCAGCCCAGCATTTATACACTCTCAAACAGACACAAGAGAAAGCACAGGTGGAAAAATGTCAAGCAAAGGAAACCTTCAGTGTATCTGTGCCTCAGTCATCGATTGCTCATGAATATGGGTCGGTGGGCAGCAAATAGAGTGCTTCACATACAGAACCTCTGGATTTGATGATTTGTTCCAGGATATCCAGCATCTGTGAGGAGTGAAGTGAGGGGTGAGGGGTCAGAGATGAGGGAGAGAGAGAGAGAGAGAGAGAGAGAGAGAGAGAGAGAGAGAGAGAGAGAGAGAGAGAGAGAGAGAGAGAGAGAGGGAGAGAGACAGACAATTTTGTTGCATGGTGCAGTACATGTAGATTAGCACACCTAGTAGAGGCCCATGTACATGTACATTCCCCTCCCTACCCCTCCTTCCCTTCCCTTCTTTGTTTCCCTTCCACACACACACACACACACTGAAGCACCTCAGCACATGCACACACACAACTGGTGGCTGTATGGGTGTGCCTTATTAGGAAGAGAGCAGTGGCTTGTGGTTTAGGAATTGTCATATGTGTGCATGTGTTGGAGAGCTTGTGTGGGTGAAGGCAGGGAGGGAGGGAGGGAGGGAAGGAGAGTGTGAAGGAGGGAGGAAGAGAGGAGAGAGGGAGATAGGGAGAGAGGGAGAGAGAGAGGGAGAGACGGAGGGAGGGAGGAAGAAGGGAGAGAGGGAGAGAGAGGGTGGGAAGGAAGGTGGGTGGCTACCTGGATCTTGTTTCCTCCCAGGTAGAGCCACTCCAAGTGGTAGGGGAAAGAGACTTCGAAGCCTGAGCCAGAGAGGGAGGGAGGGATGGAAGGAGGGAGGGGGAGAGGGAGGGATGGAGGGAGGGAGGAGGACAGGTTATCTTGTTGGTGAGAGAGAGAGAGAGAGAGAGAGAGAGAGAGAGAGAGAGAGAGAGAGAGATGTAGCTTGAAAATTGTACAGTGAAGCAGTTAAAATGTACAAACGTCCAAGCTGTATGCTGAAACCAAAGCTCCCACTACCCAGACCTTCATGCAACATCACTCTCAAACAAAATAAGGTTTCTCTGGTACACCCTCAATCACTCACAGCACTAGGTGCCCCTCCTGAGTGGCCTGCACTCAACGTACATGCATACATGTACATGTACGTGTATGAAACACAGTGATGGCCTACAGTATCTACAACATTCAAACACACACAGTGACACTGATGGCTTACAGTAACTCTTCAACTGCCACATACACAGAGCCAAACGAAGGCTTGGTCACAAGTTGGAGTCTAGCAGTGAGTTCCCACGCAATCTTGCTCTGTGAGGGTTTCCTATGCAGCGGTACATGTAGTCCCATAGCTATCATTGTCCGTACTCAGTCGTTCTGAGTTCAGCGTCTGTCCTTAGGAGTCTCAGATGCCAGCATTCGTTGAAGGCAGGTCTCCCTCTCCTCTTGTGTCTCGGAAGCCAATCTCATTAAGGCGCATTCGCTGAAGGCGGATCTCTCTTTCCTCTACAGTCTCACGTAGCACCTGCTCTCTTCTCTGTTGTAAGTCCCTCTTCCGCTGAATAGCGATCTGCGAGGCACGTCGAGCTCTATCTCTCGCTCATCGCTTACATAACCGCGTTTCCCTTTCCTCAGCAGTTTCGGAGGGCGCGACGTTCTCTCTCGCCTTCTCTTCTACGGCTCAGTCTTGCTTCTCTTCTCTGCTCCGGGTTCATGGTGCGACGCTGCCGCCAGGAGTCAGTTGTTCGCATACATGTCGACCTTTGAACTTCAATGTGATGAACTTCAATGTCATTTACCACGTGCCGCCTTTCAATTTAAATCGTACGCATGCGCCTTCAGAAGGTGACAAAAGTACAATATATATACAGCGCAGACCGGGTGGGGTTCGTTAAGCTATAAGGTGGCGATTTACGGGCAACGCAACTTTTCCACGTCAATTTTTGTTCGCTTCAGGCAAATTTGGACCGTATATTGCTCGTATTCCTATAATAATAATAATAATAATAATAATAATAATAATAATAATAATAATAATAATAATAATAATAATAATAATAATAATAATAATAATAATAATAATAATAATAATAATAATAATAATAATAATAATAATACTTTTATTGACAACGGAAGCCGGGGTGGCTTATTTGTCATGCAGTGGTACACGAATGCAATTTAAATGACTTATACACAAAAGCAGATAGTTCATGTAGAATGTGCACATTTGTGGATGTTAGCAGATACATGAACTTGTCAGTTGTGCTGAGCCACTGGAAAGACGGATAATAAGCATGAACCATTGCAAAAGGTTCCTGACGTAATGTCGAGAATCTGGGACACACACA
>CBDBZY010000018.1:707500-715000 GCA_965213685.1 bacterium | reverse complement strand
CATGATAGAGCCAAACGAAGGCTTGGTCACAACTTGGAGTTTAGCGGTGAAGTTCCCACGCAATTCATAGATACTATACTTACAATCTTGCTCTGTGAGGGTTTCGGATAAAGGAAGTCCATTGCCCGTACCCTCAGTCGTTCTGAGTTCGGCGTCAGTAATCATTCTGGCCGCACATGAAGCGCGCGATCGTCCTTCTTCACGTTGTTTGACACCTGTTGCCAGCTTCAAGGTGGTCTTAATTGTGAACCTTGACCCTCAGGGTGTGAGTAAAAAGTCAATAACCGCCCATGAGCGAAATGTCACGTGCAACCTCGTTCCGCATGCGCTATATGCTGCGTTGATGCCTGCACTACTTCCTTCAACACGCCAAGGGACGTAAAACTCTCATATATAAGCGTTCTGCTATTTCCAAAGACGCAGCTGCGAAGGCAGAGGCCAAAGCAGGCCACGCCAAACCTGCGGAAGACCGCGGAGAGTGCGTGTACGAACGCTGTTTTTACGACCGTGCCGTTCGAAACGTCATGCAGGAACGGCGGACAATCACACTACTGCGCTGTAAACACAATACTATGACATCGGAATAACCCCCCAAAAATTATAGTGTGAATATAAAGTGCAGGCAGTGCCGCATCTGCTTACTACACTTAGCAATTATATTGGCTCTTGCCTGCCCTTACCGTTAGTATTGCTACTTCCTTTTACATGAGCAGACATATTCACGCAGGAGTTGCTGCGACAACTACAGAAGGGTCACGTTTTGGCAGACTACACCATATGCGCTGTTAGCGGTGCTCCTGGTGTGGGGAAGACGTCTCTGGGGCATTTCCTATGCAACGAGACCCTACCACCTGCTCGTACCAGCACAGCCTGCATGGAACAGGCCAAAAGGTTCATCATGGAAAAGGTGGATGGACAACACCTTAAATGTCGGCAAATAAGTCCTTCAGATATGGTGGACATGATAGCCGAGAATCTTTCAGCTGGTGTCTCCATCACAGAAGAAGAGCCAAGCACTTCAGTAGTACAAGTCAGCAGCCAGCAAATAGGCCAGCCTGAGCCCAGCAGCAATGAAGCACAGGCTAAGCCTCAGCAGCTGCCAAAGGAAGAAGGGGAGGCTGTCAACAGCAAGCGAGTTACTGCAGTATCTGCCACATCTGAAATTAGGGCCACACCCTCTGCAGCTTCCAGAGCAGATATTCTCCCACGCACAGCTGAGATCGCTCAAAGGATGATAAAGATGAAGGGGTCCAGAGAGGTACTGAAGACCCACTTCTCCTGTTTGTGGACTGCGGTGGCCAACCACAATTCATGGAGATGATCCCCATTCTGATGAAGAATGCATTTCTTCGGCTACCATTGTTCAAGCTCTCCGATAAGCTAGATGATCGTCCAGCTGTGGACTATTTTGCACCAAATGGCACCAACTACAGTCTTGGCCACTTCACTCTGACAAATGCAGACCTGGTAATGCGGTGCATGCAAATGACACAGTGTCAGCATTCGCAGCTACCAATGTCCTTTGTTGAGAAGCAGCCGAAGCACCCAAAAAGTATGGTGATCGGTACATTCAAGGACAAAATTCATGCATCAGGTGAATCATTGGAAGACAAGAATCGTAAGCTGGCAGCATTGCTGGAAAGATTTACGAAGTATCTCATTAAGTATTCCCACAATGAGATCATCCATGCTGTTAACAATGCTGGGTCTGGTCCAGGAATCCCACGAGACCCAATGGCAGAGGAGCTCCTGCAGATGATTGAAAGCTGTGGGCAGAGCATACGACTCAAGTACCCCCTGGGCTATTACCTGCTGGAGGTGGAACTGCGGAGAGCAGGCAGAATTGTGAGCAGAGCAAAGTGCTGGGTCATCGCTCAGCAGCTGATGTTTAAATCTGAAGAGGCCATGGAAGTAGCCTTGCAGTTCTTTCATGCTGTCAACCTGATGTTCTACTTCCCAGCAGTGGAGAAGGAGGTGATCTTTGTTGACCCCATGGCCCTACTTGACTGGATGACCACAGTGCTTGAAAGAAGCATTGAAGCTATGGATGCTCCAGAAGGTGATGTTCAATCAGAAGAGATGATAAGACTCCGAAACCAGGCCCTGATCACATCCAGCTTCCTCCAATCCCTGCAATCAGAAATCACTAGTGAAGGTGAAAGAGTGGCAGTGGATACACTTATTAAAGTGCTGGAACACTTGTTAATAATTGCTCCTGTCCAGGAGGAAAACGACACCAAGTATTTCATGCCCTCCTTGTTGGACAGCCGTGAATCCAGTGAAATTGTAAGGCCCAGTGGTGGTGCTGCCGCTGCTCTAAGGATCAAATTTTCCAGTAGGCATGTTCCTAGTGGTGTCCTGTGCTGCCTGATAGTGTACATGAGGTCCTCTCGTGGCATATTCCAGTGGCAGATTCCCCTTCACCACTCAGAAGAGCCAACCCGCCTTTACAAGAATGAGCTACACTTCACGTTGGCAGAGTATGATGGTGGAATAACTCTCATCGATGATGACACCCATTACTCTGTGTACACAGATGGTAATTTCTCCCCTGAGCTCCTACCTCTGATCTGGGATGACATAAGCCAGGGAATAAGAGTTGTGTGTAGTGAACTTTCATTAAGTGTAAGACACGGAATGGGCTTTGATTGTCACTGTGACAAACCATTCCCTCACCTGGCAGTGGTGTTCCCTGACCACAAGTCATGGGTGTGTGCAGAAGATGCAACTGTGACAGGCACACTCACCCACAAGCAGAAGCTCTGGCTGCCGGTCCAGGCAGATCTTGAGACAGGTTAGTGTCTTATGGGTAGCATATCTTGTAACATTCACTGGAACATCCTCATCTCTCTCTCTCTCTCTCTCTCTCTCTCTCTCTCTCTCTCTCTCTCTCTCTCTCTCTCTCTCTCTCTCTCTCTCTCTCTCTCTCTCTCTCTCTCTCTCTCTCTCTCTCTCTCTCTCTCTCTCTCTCTCTCTCTCTCTCTCTCTTCTCTTCCCCCCTTCCCCCTCTCCCCTTCTTTCTCTCCCTATTTCTTAGATTCAGGGCATCAACAACTACTAACAAAGCACATTAGAACTGAAAGTGGTAAATTTTGATCTTTGCTCACTAATATATAGTTGCTTGAAAACAAAAAGGGGTCCTCTGTTATGGATTCTCTCTCTCTCTCTCTCTCTCTCTCTCTCTCTCTCTCTCTCTCTCTCTCTCTCTCTCTCTCTCTCTCTCTCTCTCTCTCTCTCTCTCTCTCTCTCTCTCTCCTTACCCTACTACTTAGATTCAGGAGAGGAACCACTAGCCAAGCACATGAGAACTGAAAGTGGTAATTTAGATTTTTACACACTAACGTCCAGTTTCTTAAACAGAAAATGTCTGCTCTTTCATTATAGCTCTCTCTCTCTCTCTCTCTCTCTCTCTCTCTCTCTCTCTCTCTCTCTCTCTCTCTCTCTCTCTCTCTCTCTCTCTCTCTCTCTCTCTCTCTCTCTCTCTCTCTCTCTCTCTCTCTCTCTCTCTCTCTCTCTCTCTCTCTCTCTCTCTCTCTCTCTCTCTCTCTCTCTCTCCCTCTCCTCTCCTCTCTCTCCCTCTTTTTTCGCTCTCCTGGGCTTTTAGGAGACTTTTGTGAGCTGCATGAGGCAGCAGATGTGGGACAGTCAGAGGAAATGTTCAGGGATAAGATAGAGTGTGGTAAGAGCTACTACTGCCACTCACCATACATGCAGTGTATGGTGTTTTTCTGCCCTTCAGTATTGTATTGTTTCCACATGCTATATAATAATGGTACAATGTAGTCTTGTAGTTTTACAGTGCACACTTACAGGACCTTTCTTATTTGTCTTGCTTACTAGAGGTTGTGTGCATGTACATGCAGGCTGTGATAAAGAGGCCTGTGCTAATTATTCGCGAATAAAATTTGAAAAACAGGGCCACTTTTTACTTGTTCAATAATCTGTGTAGAATTTTATTCCATGCATGCGCAAAAACACAGGTAACCTTTGACCTGGACTTGAGCATGTTGTTAGTGGGGCTGATAGCCGCCACTGAAGAGCAGACTGAGAGTTGTTTGTCAATCCTAGATACCCTAAGGTTGCCAACAGCCTCTGGTCTCACTCGTACGTAAGGGCGATTGCAACCTGCCACTGGCTGGAAAATGGGCACGTGAAAAGGGCTTAGTCTTGCAGCAATCGTCTGCCACATATAGGTTCGCACTCCTTTGGAGCCTGAGAGACAGAATTCGCCACTTCAAAAAGCATCATTAATGTTGCAGTAAAAATTGGTAGATTTTTTCTTATGGCCATTTCATCATTTTTGGTTTTGTTGTGCTGACTTTCAAGTTTGTTGTTATATGGTGATGACCTTCACTGCATTCCTTTTGGTAAACTTTCAGTGGAATAACAGGACAATATATTTGAATTCCAGGCATTGCTAGCTTGATTAATAGGCAAAAGAATGCAATATTTGAATAATAGGCAAACTTGAGTGAATAATTAGCTCAGGGTTAGTGATAAAGCACTAGTTCCTCTTTTCTCTTTCCTTTCAACCTTCCTATCTTCTCTTTCTATTTTGTTCTCTTTCCTTCTTTGAACTATAAATTTGTACACTTGACAATTTTTAGAATTATTATACATGCAGGGGCAGCGGAGCAGGGGGGGCAGGCCTCCAATGTAGTAGAAGGGGGGCCTTGTCCCCCTCCCAAAGTGGAAGGCTATGCCTCTAGGTGCATGGCTAGCTCTAGAACAAGGGAGTGATCATGGCTAAATATAGCAATGACTAATATCTCACCAGCCTTACACAGTAACGTCTAAACAATTTTCACAGCAGATACCTACTTACTAAGTAGCAGAATTAGAGTGTATTGCTTGGCCGTACCACCTCGCTAGCGCCACTTACCAAGGGGAGTGACTGGTCTGATGCAAAATGGGTGGCATATGTTTCGTCTATGTAGTGGGTGGTTTCAGTTTTGAGTCAAGTCTCACTTTCATACTACCAGACTGGCTGCTTCCTCTCTCTCTCTCTCTCTCTCTCTCTCTCTCTCTCTCTCTCTCTCTCTCTCTCTCTCTCTCTCTCTCTCTCTCTCTCTCTCTCTCTCTCTCTCTCTCTCTCTCTCTCTCTCTCTCTCTCTCTCTCTCTCTCTCTCTCTCTCTCTCTCTGCTGAATAGCCAGCAAGTCCCCTAGGTAACTCAAAGAAAGCTTTACTAGCTGAAGCAATAGTGCATGCTCCAGTGCGAAACCCCCCCCCCCCCCCCCCCGCCAATCTCATGAATATTAATTTTTTTGCAGCATGCACAACTCACTCCCCCATTGTTTCTAACCCATTGCCGCCTCTGACATGCACTACGTGCAGTGGAGAATAGAAGGAGTAGAGAGGCATGTGGAAAAGGGAAAGGCAAGGGAATGAAGAGAAAAGGGAAAGGAACGTAAGATTTCAAACTCAACTCTAACAGCTTTGATTAGTGATTATGAACCTCTAAATTCCATCCTGACAGGCATATACCTTTTGATTATACACCAGGCCATTGAGTAGCTGCTAACTTGTCCTGCATGCACAGCTAGCTTTTCACCCAATCTGGGTACAGAAGGCTAGCTAAGCTAGTGAGTGTGGGATTTGCAGCACTGTAGAAAGCACCAGAGGTCTCCAAATTTTGTCACACTTTATTAATGTCTTGATGTTATGCAGTCAAAATACAAACAATAGATGGGTGAACCTCAAAATGTAGTCTAGTGTGCTGAATTCTATTCACAAAAGGTACACAAAAGGACACCTCCATAGGCTCCAACTGTCCCGGAATCTCCGGGACAGCCCCAGATTTCTTGCCCTTGTCCCGGATCTCGGAAGGCCTTACTTGAGTCCTATAGTTTGTCCTGGAAGTTAACTGGTCAGTTGTACTATATCACTCTTTTTACTACAGGTGATCAGAATGAGCCACACCACGTATAGAACTATTGGTTACTGTTAGCTAGGAATAGCCAGCTACTCATTATACATTCCGTGACTACAAACAATCTTATCGCTAGACGTGCCCAGTAATTAAAAAAGGCGTGGTCATTAGTGTTTAAAGGCATGATATGGGCAGAGTATAAATAGTTAGTTGGTGTGCTTTTTATAATTAGTTTTGGTCCTGGTAGCTGTGCTGGAGAAGGCCTATGCACCCCTATAGCTGCTATTTCATAATAACAAGTTGGTTGTGGAAAAATGGGGTGCTGACTTTGTCCATTTTTGGGGGAGGGTCACTTCCTGTGCTATTCCTGGTCTTATTGATGCCCTTCCTCCGTATTCTCAAGGAAATACCTTACACTCTTTTTGATTACAAAGTTCCCTCAAAGGCTCTGTATGCAATTTACTATTATCAAAAGTTCAGTTTTGTAGTTAGCTGCTTTATTATGGTTTCTATTTGCAAATTGAAACTTGTGTTTTACCAATTCATATGAGTTTCTAATACAGGATGCATAGATGTGTTAGTGTCTATCTTCGAAGGATTACTTAAACATGAAATATCTTAACTCACTGCAGTCTATCCCAATGCAATGTCTGGGACACTTCTGAGGGACTTACTTATATCGCAAACATAATTTTTGCATTCATAGGAAGCAGTTGTTGTCTCTTCTTTCAATGGTAGATAATTATTTCTTCTGTACTATATTTTTACAGATGTGTACAAGCAGTTGTCATTTACATACACTGGAAAGGAGGATCACCTTCTGTGGAAAGATTACGGAGTTGAGTTGCACTTCTCCTCCACCTCTGAAGTCCACATAGAGGGAACCATTAGTGTACTCTCAACCAATGCTGACAACTACATATTCCCTGAGGGCAGTGAGCTGGTGAGTGCAGTCTATGACATATCTGCTAATGAGCTATTTCCAGAGCCAGTGACTGTCAGGCTCCAACACTGTGTTCCAATGGAGAGTAGAGAGGAAGCATCGGCAATAACCTTTGTGGTTGCTGACACTGCAAAAGGGCCTCCATACAAGTTTCATCCACTGAGTGGAGGAAGTTTTATGAGTGGATCATCTTATGCAGAAATTCAGCTCACACATTTTTCTATGTTAGCAGTTATATGGTGGTGGATGGGTTATGCTATTCCCTTCTCTGCCAGTATCTATTACCTTCAGAATAATATGGCGAGTTTTGTTGTGACCAAAAACCTTCAAGCCCATATCAATGTGAGTACAATGCAATACGTAATTACATACTGCCAGTACATGTACTACAGCATATATATCTCTGCCCATGCAGGCTGTCAGGGATTATTATCACTCAGCAATAGATTGCAGTGAGTTTGTATTGATGATTGACCGACATTCATCTGAAGTAGGGCTTGAGGTACCTTCAGACTTGATGTGGGAGGTTGTTCCACTTATTATGCCACCAAAGGTATATTTCAGATGTTTGTACCATCATGTGTGTATGTAAATGGTGGATCGCACCTTGTACTCTTCTCAGATTAACATGGCTGCTGTTTTGGATTATCAACCTGGAAGAGCAATCCCACAGATCAAAATGAACA
>CBDBZY010000018.1:635000-702500 GCA_965213685.1 bacterium | reverse complement strand
GCTGAGGGGGAATTTAGATAGTGAAGCACAGAAGCTGAGCTTACATCATAGTTCACATAAGAGTGACAGGTTCAGGCAGGCCAAACTGCTGCAAGGTGCTCCAAGTTCAGGGAGGCTATATCACCATCAAGCATACCAATGTAGATTATCATTTGGAGTTACGTTGATTTTCTCTATTCGTTGATGGTGTGTAGTACATCAGTGATGGGAGTCTGTAATCAGTGGGACTGGACTGAACTGACCTTTTGTGCATTCATGACACTTAACTATATCATGAGTTTTAGTGTATTGTGTTTGTTGCTACTTTGAGTAGGCTCTGCAGTCACATATAAATAATACTCAAGAGGCTGCCCTAGCAATCCTGCCATGAGTATTAGCTAACCCTTCAAACTGCAGGGAGAGGGAAGCAGAGGGGGGGCAGGTGTGAGCACACTCTTTGCTGACTGAACCATATTATTCCTAGCGCTGGAGGTTTTACTCATCTTACTGACTGTTGCAAAAGGCAATACTGCTGTTAATTTCGTCCTGGATTATAATTGCCGTCTGTAGGCTATTATAATCTAGGATTTCGTGTACACTTCCCAATGCCAGTGGTCAAAGTTCAATTTTACCTGATCTCTACTAGGAGTGTGGTACCTCCAATGCATCTGTGCTTGATGTGCAGACATTTCTGAACTTTGACCTCTGGTACTGCAGGGTTTCATACAGGGGGGGGGGCGCCCTGGGATTTCCCCCCCCCCCCCAGAATTTCAGGATTGTACTATGATATATCAATGCAAGTGCCAGGTTTGTGATAGCAGAAGAGAATTGGTAGCAGATCTTTTGCTCATTTTCCATGGGAAATATAGCTACATAAACGTTAACTCAGTCAATACAAACATATATACATGGCATCGCAGGAAGTGTTATGCAATACCTTTACGACATCGAAATTTTGCGACGTCTCCCCCCCCCCCCCCCCCCCAGCGAAAACTTCTGTATGAACCCCTGTACTGGGTAGTGCACATGGGATAAACAGCAGTATTGGCTTTTGCAACACGTTTATAAGATCAGTTAAACTCCAGCGCTAGGAATAGTGACAGTTCAGTCAGCAAAGAGTGCACTCAAGCCTGCAAACCCACCCCCCCCCCCTCTCCTGCTTTGCAACTGTTACATGATTTTTGAGGATTACAGTAGGTATACATGGCTGCAGAGCCTCCTCAAAGTAGCAACAAACACAATACACTACTTGTAGTTGCATGCTTAGGGTGCACTTTGTACAAAAGGTCAGTCCAGTCCAGTCCAGTCCAGTCCAGTCCAATTTAGTCCACTGATTACAGACTCACCATCAGTGATGCCTCCAGGCCACTACCATATAGCTCCAGTCAGGCATGAAACCTGTGTTCCAGTCAGGCATGAAACCTGTGTATTGGTTGATTATCTATTGCTGTCATTCATGAATCTACCATACTTATTGCCACAGCTTATGAGCATTCACCTATTGCAATTCATGCACAATTGAAAGAAGTTCTATAATCAGTGAAGTAATGCCATATGTTATATTTGGTCAGTGACAACATCTTTGCTGAAAGCAGCAAAAAAATGTGGGGAGACTAGCAAATTAAAAAAAATTTAAAATTTTACAAAGGGATATAGGGATTGCATAAAAAGGTACAGAGACAAGGCTTGGATGCAGATAATCAGGCATGAGGTACTCCACATTTCATCATCGTTCCCATGACAACTGGTTATAATATAGCATGTACTCTGCATCCAAACCTTGTCTCCGTACCTTTTTATGCAATCTCTATATCCCTTTGTAAAATTCAATTTGTTAATTTACTAGTTAAATTATAGGGTAACTTTGAAAGCATAATAGGTACAACTTATGAGCTCAAAAGAATAGCATAATAGGCAAAAAAAAGCATTAGCCCTATTCCCCACCTCAAGTATCTCCAGGCTCACGTGCGATTAAAATTGAAACAATTTTGAGATTTGTGGACATTCAGGAGATACTGATTACAAATTAGAAATGCCATGACGAGTACGCCATGCCTGATTTTGCAATACAAGCCCTATATTGTTGAGCTGCCACCTGCATTAAATCAGGCATAGCGTACTCGACATGTCATCATTGTCCCCATGAAACTTAGCATTCACTTTACATAGGTCTTGTCTCCATGCCTTTTTATGCAATCCCTATATGCCTCTCCACAATTTACAATTTTTTAATTTACTTGTCTTCTGTCTTTTTTTGGTCTGCGTTTAGCAAACGTTGATACACACATTGTCCATTTTCAGTTATTTACATTACATTGGTGAGAAATTTCATTGTTAATGAGCTGAGATGATGGTGTTAACAGTTCAGCCCAATTCTAGTTTCTCTATGTATTATATATGCATGTGTATATCACCTCACTGTGACAAAATCAAACTGAGTTGATTCTCAGTTTATGGCTAGCTCAGCCATGATGGCCTACATAGAAGTATTTAACACGTTTACAATTCACCACTGCTGTTAACAGTTCAACCCAATTCTAGTTTCTACATGCATGTTTATACCATGCTTACTATGAATCCTACAATCTGATTGGTCAGTGTGAGGTCCTTTATTTTACTTATTAGACCTCTGACTGTGGAATTTTGTCACCTGATTGGTCAGATTTACTTATTAGACCTCTGACGGTGGAATTCTGTCAGATTTACTTATTAGACCTCTGAAGCTACTTATTAGACCTCTGAAGGCCGTGCGTGTTTGTACAGGCTTTCCTCGTCGTAGCCCCGGGGACAAGTCTTGTACGTATCACGCGCAAAGCGTCGCGCGTACGTCGTTTGCGCGTGGTGTGTGCGCGTCGTATCCAGGCCCGCGGGGCAGAGAGTACAGCTATCACGCCGAGCCATGGCGCGCGTGTACGTGCCTGTGTTTGTGCACGCTTTCTGCCTCGTAGCCTCGGGACAACTGTTGTACGTGTCACGTGCAAGGCGTCGCGCGTAAGTCGTTTGCTCGTGCGTCGTATCCGGGACGCCCGAGCCCGCGGGGCATAGAGTACAGCTATCACGCGGTCGGAGCCATGGCGCGTGTACGTGCGCGTGCAGTGTATCTGCATGGCATAAATACCTTATACCATGCCGTGTCGGAAACCTTAGAGACCCTTGCGCTTCGCGCGCGGGTCTCTAAACCGGTTTCCGCGGTCTTATACATTCCCGTATATACCTCCACTGCATGGTATAACCTATATGCATATCACCTCACTGCGACAAAATTAAACAGAGTTGATTCTCAGTTTACGGCTAGGTAAGCCTACGGAGGCATACTGACCTCTTTGTCTACCCGACGTTTAAAAATCTACTCAACCACGCGCCTTGGTAATGGCGTTTGATGACAAGGCGCTGCTGCTGTGCCCGGGCTCAGCCTGGCGAACTGGATAAGGCTTCTCATGCTCCGCCCGGGTTTCCGTGGCGGCACTTCTACTAATTGTCTACTGAGCCAAAACACCTCCCGAATCACGTTCAAACTATGATACGCTCGCGCTTCAAGGGCAAGTGCCCGTAGAACCGCAGCTAGTCTCTGAAGTGAGCAGGCTAAGCGCCAAAATACATGCCGCTGATATATAGGCCTACCTACGGTACGTGGTGCCCCACTCCCTAACAGCTTGGGAACGCGCTACAGCGGTGAATGGCGCGCCGGCCGGTACGCCATACTCCGTCGTTACATGCCTAGGGAACGTGGCTATACTCGCTGCGCCCGTGATAGCCTCGCTTAGGAAAGAACAGGGCTCTAGAACCCGGGACATAAACATGTAAGTAGCTAGCTAGCCGGCCGGCCGGAGGTCATCGACGGCGCAGCGCATAATCACGTGAGTGTGCAGTCACCTTGCACTCCTACTTCAGCTGAAGTACTTTAGCTGAAGTGCATTAGCTGAAAGTGCTACCATTTATAGTAGCTAATGTTCTTAGCTCTACTTTAGCAGAAGTACTTTAACTAAGCTTGACCACCTCTCAATGTTCGTTTGAGTTACACAGCCAAAAATAATTGGGCTCGATTCGATACCGACTGCCGTAAGGTATCGAATCGAGGACAATGACGAGCTCGAATCGAGCACGTAAGGCCCTTACGGCCTCGAACCGACACTGGGGTTACATGTCGATTCGAGTTGTAAGGCAGACCCCATACAAAAAATACAATGGGACTGCCCCAAATGAACGTACCGATACTGTAATTCCGTACCGTATCGAGCACGTTTACGTCCTCGAATCGGGATTCAATTTTTGGCCGTGTAGGCAAACCTCTCCCACACTGGTCTGTGACAAGGAGTCTTCCCACCTTAACGCGGCAAAGCAACTTTCGTATTCGATTACTGGTGGGATGTGATGGTCTGGAGCATGACGCATGCAGATTCAGAACCAGACGCTTTCCTGGTACAGACAAATCTTCTGTCTGTAAGTTATGCCTCCAGGAACTTTATTGCGCGGTGTCCAAGACTAGAAGCTTTTCGCTCCCACCTTCTCCTGACGGCCCCGCCCCCCTCTGCAGTCGCTACGACCAACCCATAATCAGTATCAGTTTATTAGAATTATCCTGGATCAGACGTGGATCGACGATCACGAGACTCAGAAATTTGCCATTGACTTTGTCCACCACCTGCGCCTCTACAGGAACTCTCTACTCTCAAGATCACACTGGTTCAGCCCACAAAGGCTTACTAAACCAGTGTGGAGGTTATAAAGAAGAAGAAGAAGAGTTTGCACGCACGACCGCTACCTTCGCTGTGACCACGCGACATACCCATATGCTTTCGCCGCATCCAAGGACATAAACGCACAATATTATTACGCGCTCATTTAATCAGAGCGCGCGTAACTATCCACTACAATGTACATGTATTAACAAAATTAATGTAAACATTTCAAGCTGTGAAAGGGTTAACGAAATTCTTACAGGTCCATTCTAGGCACAATCATAAACTCTTTCAATAGTAATGTAGATTCTTTGACTGCATCATGTCAATTACAGCCCATTCAATTTCAGCATATGCCTATGCACAAAATGTAGAAGCATGTGCAGTTTCATGATCATTGGTATTATGGTTATTGAGTTTCGTTTCTTCAACCTGAATAAGAAGAAGAATTGCAATAATTATTGCATTTTTGCTACTATCTCCTACCATACACAACATATTTTCACCAGTTTCAGACTAGAGTTTCCTTTTAACCTATTCTTAACACTATTTCTTCAAATGTTATGCCTAGTAAGTGAAAACTCAAATTTTCAAATGTACATGGTTGATGCCGAGTGACCTGGGCAATCCCTATATACACAGTGCTACCACACTGTGCGATATACACCTCATTTACAGAAGTTGTCTAAATAGAAGCAACAGTCTAAGACTTGTTTCCTTCTGCTCTTGTAGTTTCCATTATTCTTACCATACTGCCAGCATGAGGGGGTAGTGTTTGAGTACGACAGGAGATAAGGTGTATGTAGAACTTTTATGTGGAGCTGTGGATGGTGAAATCAGTATTGTGGTGTTGGCTGGTGATGGATCAACTCAGAGTATGTAGGACAGAATTTCACACTGCAAAAATTGATGGCTACTTTAACCCATAACTGTGGTTACCTCAGTTGCATCTCTCAACACCTGGCACTGAATAGATATGAATAGAATGTGCACAATGTGTAGGATATCCTCTAAGTAGTGTGGGGAGGGAAAGGCAGTTTACCAGTTCATTGAGCATGACACAACACTGATCATCCATGACTATATGACACTGATTGTGCATGAAAGGTATGCTGCTTACTCATCGTGTTTCAAGCAACCTGTTGCATCACCCATTGCTCTGGAGACACCCTACACATTTCATAGGGAGTATGAGATAATTATATACAATTATGCAACTTATAGCTATTATTACAGTGTGGGAACAAAATGGTGTTTTTTTTAATAGTAATAGTTTATGCCAAAGCACAGGATACACAAATAGCTAGAAGCTAATACACAGTGCACCCTCAGAGGTGAGAAAAGAAAGAAGTAAGTAGTTATAAGTGATGTAATACAGACCTCTTAAAGGAAAAGAAAGAATGACAGTCAAAAATATCTCTAGGCAAACTGTTCCAAAATGATAATGTGTTAGGAAAAAATGAAAATTGATAAGAACTGGTTCTAAACTTAGGAATAAGAAAGACTGGTTTGCCTGCTGAATGAGTGTCATAAAGGCTGACTCAAGGAAGTGTTGGTGCAGATGGAAAATCTATCAGTCCATTAATAATTTTGAAAAGATGGCAAAGGCTTTGTTGGATGAATATGCATCTGTGTTGGAGAGAAGGAATGTCAGCAGCAGAAAGAAGTTCATCATAGTTGGTATCCCATGACTTCAGGCAGACTCGAAGAGCAAACTTTTGGGTGATGATGCTATGGTTGAATGGTTGCAACTGAAATAACCATACCAAGGTTGAAATAACCATCTCTTTTTGCTTTGCAGAGTGTGAGAATAATCTGCATCACTTCTGTATTATAGTAATAATTTTTCTCAGTTGAATGTAACTACACTGGTACTATAACCTTAAAACTGATGATGTAGTACTGGATGACATTATCCTACAAAATCCTGAGATGTGGTTGTGATGTGCATTCAGCAGCAGCAGTAGTAGTGTTTCTGAGATTTCCAAAAGGTTCCAGCAGGTCAAATACCATATCTAGTGGGCATGGTAAGTAGGCAGAGCGGTGGGTGGAGTACAGGTCCAAGATGGAGTACACTCCAAGGGCAGAGTGTAAGCAATGCCAATAATGATGCACATGCAGTGAGTTTATAATATCCATGATTGTATAGAAAGTGTATAACACATAAAACTAACAATGTGACTTAAGTGGGACATAAGAAACAAGCTTCTTTTAGTGTATTTTCACATGATTATCACATTTTGCTTGTTTTGGGGTGTATGCTCGAGATATTAGAGGAATAGAGTCTGAGAGTGCATTGTCTGTGAGTAGGTATCCTAGACCACCATGCATCCTGTTTTGTACTTGAGAGGGACTGGGATTGAGAATATGCCCTTGTAGTCTCACCTGTGAAAAGCCTAAATGGTATCTCGAATGATTTTTTTTTATGAGCATACTGCAGTTGGAATGAATGGCTGACAGGAATGCCAGTGATTCTTACTCACCATGCATACAAAGACACCACAGTCTGATTCCTTTTTGCTGCTCTGAAATATCATGCCACAGACAGGACTTAACTAGCATGGAGTTATAGCCCTACCCAGTATGTATTCTTTTTCCCGAAACTTGCAAGGATAGGTACACAGGTCACTGGTGTATGAGAATGGACCAAAGATAATTTATAAACCCTGATTTAATTCACTATACATACACATGCATTGGTGAACACCTTCACTTGCAAGCTAGTTCTAACACTCATACATCTGACTTCACACTGGACTTTCGACAAAAATGGCGGTAATACAACAGCAACTGCAAGAAGCAATGGACAATGCATGCTAAACGAGAATAATGATGTCAATCTTGAGTTGCAAAGGGGGGGAAGCTGTGGGAAAAGGAGGGGGAGGAGACAAGGAAAGAGAGGAAAAGGAGGATAGAAGGAAGAGAGAAAGGTAAGAGCAAAGCAATGACGCACTCACTGCGATACCGCTTACACACGTGCACACACACACACGTGTGTGTGTGTGTGTGTGTGTGTGTGTGTGTGTGTGTGTGTGTGCACGCACGTGTGTGTGTGAATGATGATGTTACCACAGACAACTGCAAGGCATCACTTAACAGAAAGAACTCGAGACAGACCACCACGACACTACTTTTATGTCATTATGTGTTCATGCGCACACATACATGTAAATGCACAATACATAATTATGCATACATGTACAGTGTATGTACATGTGTGCATATACATGTACATGTATGTACATATACATGTACATGCACACGTATCTTACCATGCCAGTCAAGCCAAAGCACTGCTCCATAATATGAACAGTATGGCAACACTGTTAGTGTGTACAAAAATTTTGAAAATTCATCAATTTTTAAGGAAGTTATTGCAAAATTTGAACCGGCAAAGTGAACTCAAATAGGCTTTAGGACTATTCCAATCACTGCTACTGCCACAGCGAGGAGGAGGAGGAGGAGGACAAATTCATCTGGCACTAGCCTCACTGTGGACTGTGGGCCAGGAGGAAGGGAGGGATGGAGGGAGGGAGGGAGGGAGGAAGGAAATACAAGTATACACTTAATAATTAAAGTGGAATAAGATGGTAGCTATTTCTGTAGACATCTGCCGTACACACATGCACAGGTATGCAGGTACACATGTTGCCAGGCTAATACATGTACATATCTCTACCTCTTATGTCTCACTGTGCCACTGGAATAAACCTTGCTCAACAATATCACTTCATCTGGCATTAGCCTCACTGTGGTCTGAGAGAGAGGGAAGAAAGGAGGCAGGGAGGGAGGAGAGAAAGAGGTAACAAATCATGGGGAGATGTGCATAAGGACCTCTGCTGTGCACACATGCATACATGTAGGTATGAGTGGGGTAATCATGCTACATGTATGTAGTACACACACACATCACAAGTACAAGCACACGCACATGTACACACACACACACACCACCAAGGCACGGATGCAGGCACACACACACACACACACACACACACACACACACACACACACACACACACACACACACACACACACACACACACACACACACACACACACACACACACACACACACACACACACACACACACACACACACACACACACACACACACGCACACACACACACACACACACACACACACACACACACACACACACACACACACACACACACACGCACACACACAACGTTCCTTCACAGCACCATTGGGAGTCACGGATGTACATGTACACACAGAGTGCATGGGTAGTATCAGGAGACACTTGTAGAGGCAATAGCAGCTGTTCCTTGTCAGCTGGACCACGAAGCCACTGGCCACTGCCATCACGCCACAGACACGATCCACTGCCACAGCAGGCAAGCCCACAACACACTGCACCGTACAGCTGCTCTACCTACTGAGGCACCGGGCAGCTCATCTGTGCAGGCCGACCCTTTGAACCTTATACAAGGGCAAAGGTGTCTCCCCTGGTAAACAGGGCAGCTCTTAACTCAGTGCTGAGGAGTGGGCCAGGGTAATGAGACTACAAAAGACATCCACCTCCATGTATAGGTACATGAATACACGTACATGTTCGTTCTGGAAGGCTGTATATACATGTACATGCATACATGTACTGTATATGCCCAAAGAAAGCAAGATACATACACTGTAGGGCTTGTGTGACCTGTACATGTAATCTCGTCCCCTTAACTTCATCCAGCTTGCCTGACAATCCTAACCGACAGGAGTAATGGTGCCTCAGTACAGTTGGGACCATCCCCCAACCTGTACCCATCTCCATATAGTATCATTTACTATATGCAGGTACATGTATGTACACATGCATGTTCAGTGGCTCCTGTCCATCATTCTCCAGGGACTGTAGCTTGACATCATCCAGAGGAATAATGTGCTGCTTGTTGTACTGAGGAGGAGGAGGAGGAGGAGGAGGAGGAGGAGAAGGGGAAGGAGGGAGAGGAGGAGGAGGAGGAGGGGAAGGTGGAAGAGGAGAGCAGGGTGGGGAGGAGGGATAACATGCATTTGCATGCAAAACGCACAATGCATGTATGTAAACACCACATGTTTTACACTTCATACATATCCACACATGCATGCATGTTGATACATGCCTGTCCACATACAGTACTGTACATTGACATGCACACACTACTGTGTGGTAGTGCAGTAAATACATACACATGCACATCTACATGCAGTGTGTGTACTGACTTGCCTCTGCTTTACTTAGTAACTCCAACTCCATGTACATGTACATGTACATGTACATGGAGTTGGTGTTACGTGTACCTGATCTATTCCTGTTAGCAGAGCAAATGACGCTGGAATTAGTGGACAACGTTGCTCCACATTTGCCAGAGCATCTTCCGCTGACATTGATGGTGTCTCGTTCATCATGTGCTCCCTCTCCCCCATGGCCTGCCCACCACCACCCTGTGGGAGGAGGGGGAGGGAGGGGTGAGGAGAAAGGTGGAAGAGGGAGAGACGGGAGAGGAGGGAGAGTGGGATGAGGTGCAGGATGTGGGAGAGAAGGAGAGTAGGGACACAAGAGAAGGAAGTGAGGGCAAGGGGGGGACCGCAGGAAGTGTTATGCAATACTGTATAATATTTTGCCTTCACAACTCTGCAGTGTTCCCCCCCCAGCATAAAGTCTTGTATAAAACACTATGGCTGTGCCCTGGCAGCCTAGGGTGTGTGGGTATTGTACCCTGTGGTGGTATCTCTGATCCTTCGTACATGCACATCATGATACAAGGGCAGTTGTACATGTACATGATCACACATCAGAGACTCATCAAACAAAGCAAGGCAACACAACTACATGTACACCAACTGAGACGGTCACTTTCTCTTCCTTTCAAACAGAAAGTGAGCTGCCCCAGGTGGGATTCAAACCCACATCACTGTTTCTCTAGACCAGTGCTATATCCACTAAGATACTGAGGCAGCTCAGTGGTTGTGGGTCGCATTAGGCAATACAAGGCAAGGCGAGTATCTATACACAGCACTTCCACCGAACCTTGACGATACCAACATTGCACCGCAACCTGAATTTTTGTTAACTTTTCACTGACACCTACTGTATGCATGTAAGTCCTGCTGGCTGAACTATAACATAATACATAGCACAGATCCATAATATTATGCTGTTAGCACACTCCACACACCCCACAGGCAAGGGCTCTGCATGCACCTGACAGGAGGAGAGGCAGAAGAAATGTTGGTCCAGCCGTGGCCAGACCATCCCGTACTAGGCAGACGCTCTACCAACATGCATGCTGTGGCCTGCCCCCAGCTGGGCTGGCCATCATGCAGGATGCCAGTACCAGGCCTCATGGGGAGCAGAGTGGGCACTACATGTGGGACATGGCATATGGCAAGTCTTATGGACAAGAGAGCACAGCACACTGTGTGGCATGTTCATGTCCATATACACATGATCACATACTGTATCCCTTTCAACAAGTAGTAGTCACATTAGAAGGGCTGTGAGGGCCTTTGGATGCTCGGCAACAACACAACACTATATAGATACACCTCCTACAATCACATCTCAGCAGGCCTGCCCCTTACTAGTGCTCATGTTGACAGACAGCTGACTGAGGCTACGCTGCATCCCAAGGGAGTAGGCCCAGTTTCACAAAGTAGCCCTCGCACACGGAGAAACTGTCCAGAATCTTCCTTCATCCGCTCAGCTGCGATCCCTCACTCTTCGGACAACTCTTTCCCTAGACGCGACGATCACGAATCCAGCCGCGTATGTACATATGCACATGGTCCTAGCCTCATTCCCTGCTCGAGCGATTGTTACGCGCGACCTTTGACCCCCCCTGGCTCACGCACCAACATAGGGCGCGTGGGGAGAGCTTGGGGACTACATGGCCTCCTGGGCCGGGGGGCGCGCCGCGTCTGCATGCGCTATACACTGTATATGTACTGCTTGTGATCGATTACAGCATCTTGTTTCCGGGTGGGTTTCAAGAACATTTTATAATCTGCCTGGAAAAGTGCCGTACATAATCAACGTAATTTATGTCTATAATAAAGTTATGGGGATGATTAGTGTTAAAATTATGTTGAATAGTATTAATGATTAGTGATTTGTATTAGTGCACATAATCCTCTTGGTTTCAAAGTATGATCTTTGAGAAATTGGGGGTATGTGTTTTGTATGCGTTCTGTGAGAAGGATAATGCGGTGTACTTAACTTTCTTCAGAGTAGTGTGTACTGTGCACCTTTGCAATGGGGAATATCCCAGCTGCTCTAGCACAAACTGTAAAAGGTAAGGAAAAAGAGAGTTATTGCCACGACTGCATGCACCTCGTGCTCTGCCGTTGGCAATCGAAAATTTGCTACTGCTGATGCAGATTTTTTGAATACATTTGAGTATGGTAAGTTAACCCCTAATAAATAGGTGCATACTACATATATGTGTGCATTTCACTTCTCCCCCCCCCCCCCCCCACACACCTCTATGAAAGCCAGTCTAGTAATAATGATAATTATTATCTGCTTTACAACAACAAACAAGTACACCGCATGTCTCTCCCAGAGTAATTACCCACTCTCACTGACAGAACACACACTCGAAGTCCCTGAGAGCACACATATCACCCCTCACAGAACATACACTCCTCTCACATACCCCATATTTCACCTAGACCACAAAGTGAAATATGCACGAATATTTTTACAGAACAAAAAGTCAAAAACGTGAATTTGGAAACAACAAAACCTCTGACGTTTTAACAGAATAAAACTATAATATACAGATCTATAGGTCACAGTCCTCAAACTGGTGGATAACCATAACGAGAGATGACATGCAACAGAAGCAGTTAAAGTATCAGGGTATGAGACTAGGATCAAGCCGAACGGGTACCCAAAATCCAGTCCAGTCCAGTCCATATAGTGCTGACTATATTCTTATAGTGTGATCACTGATCATGCACATACATGTATGTATACATATATGCCTTAGCATCCAGGGACTATTACATTTTCTTAATGATGTTTTTTTTTTAAAAGGGCCGTGTCATCCCATCCCAGTAGGCCCACCAATACCAGCCTTCAATGACTTTGAGTCTCTGCTCGACGCAGCCTCGTGGAGCCACGCCTTCTCGTAGAAGGAGTGGCTCCGCGTGGCTATGCTTGTCGATGACGCGCCATCACACGTGAAGAGCTATTAAAATACAGTAGGAAGTCACTTATCTGAACACATGGAACCGGAGGGTGCTTGAACAAAATTTGTATAGCTGAAGTCATAAGAATTACAGCTGATCAGTTATTACTGGTATAACGTGTACTTTACAACCTGTGATTGCAGCACTAGCCATTGAACTGACAGCGTACAGTTACTTTTCCATCATAGAAACTATATTAGTACTGTGCTTTCATGCTTTTTTTCGTGCGCAGGCCATGTGGCAGATCGCAATGGTACATGTAGACGTGGGATTCTGGAGTGTTGGAATTTGGATAAGAGACTTCCTATATACTGCATATTTCCCACGGAACTTCCGGATACACAAGACCCAATGTCGTCCATATCCGCATACTTCTATTGAGCGAAGGGTGGGGCAGATCAGAGTGGCTGCGCAAGGGAGAGAACAAACAGACCATTCAACTGGCTATAGGAGAACCCAGATACAGGTGAGCCATAGTAAGCTTACAGTAAAGGTTACACGAGTATACATCTCCCGCAAACGATTTTACGCACAATATTATGCGCTGCCGGCAGCGAACGCGAAGCCACAATGTGTATCACTGCGCGAACAAGTGTATGGCGAGATTAGGACCTTCTCTTATGCACCTATCAATGAATAGCCTGACTATACCCCCTCCCAGGACAGGGTGGGGATTTGGTGGTAGAATTGACCAATCGAACGATCCCCATAAGTGGGAATTCTGACACTACTTGCGGGCAATCTGTATTTTTAAATATGGAAAATTACTAACTGCTAATGTGGATACACAGCAAACAATAACCCTTGTTAGTTTGACAGTGATGTATATTGTGCGAGATTCATTGTGTCAAGTATTGACCTTCATGCATCATACCGTGCTGTCAGAACAGTGCTATGGAGGGTTGTGTTGACCACGTATGTGTGAAAATTCTAAGGTGGTTCTATGCTTCAGGCCACAGCCGTGCAGAGAATGCCACTGGTTACAGAAAAGGATGCCCTCAATTAGTAGTCTAAAGGAACCTTTTTCCACCCTGGAGATACCGCTGGCAAAAGAAAATGCTTGTTATGTGCGTTTCTCTTACTTCTGGCTACCTTACACTGCAAACAGAAACAGTACATGTGTGTGCTCTATAGCTTCAACAGACAACATCTCATATGACAGAATCATTGTTAAAACAACAAAATCCTTTTACTGTGAATACAAATCTAAAGGTGGATACTGAGAAGTGTGAAATTGACAACAAATATTGGGCATTTGATACCAGGGGCTGTCAAATCCCCACTACACCTCTTCTTCAGCCTGAGTGGGGCGTGGTGGTGCATAACATTGATAGGTGTATTACTCATGTGATTGCATGGCAGGACTAGAGTAGTCTCAAGCCTAGCTCTCAGCCCTCATCCCGTCACATGTCAGAGCACCCGTCGCCCATCTGAGTGTCCTTGCTCACTCACATGTGCACTGTTTGAGCATGGCCCTAGTCTTTGCCCAGCTGAGCGTACACCACTTGGATTCTTGAGCCCTGAATGCTCAAAATGTGTTGTCTTTCGCTCTGTCTTGTGTCTGAGAAAGCCTCTCCCCTGAAGTAGGCCACCTACTCTCAGAGTAGCCTTTAGCCCTTGATTTGGTTCCTCATCACACTTTTCTACCTCTTGAACCCACTTCTGTACTATTTCTTGCATGTACCTGGCATCAGGGTCTCCACTCACTGCGTGAGTTGAGTTAGACAGAAGGGCTACATAATGAGGTTTCCCTACTCAACGTAGCAACCACTTGCACATGGAGTAAGACTGGACACAGCACTAAACAGTTAAGTACATTTGCCTAGTTTGGCCTACACAGCTAGAAGCACTGTCCCATAAACAGATACACAGGTGTATTGAGATATGCCTACTGCTCATGTACAAGTGCATGGTAGCTTGTAAGTAGGAAGTGTTATGCAATACTGTATAATATTTTGCCTTCACAACTCTGCGGTGTTCCCCCCAGCATAAAGTCTTGTATAAAACACTATGGCTGTACCCTGGCAGCCTAGGGTGTGTGGGTATTGTACCCTGTGGTGGTATCTCTAATCCTTCGTACATGCACATCATGATACAAGTGCAGTTGTACATGTACATGATCACACATCAGAGACTCATCAAACAAAGCAAGGCAACACAACTACATGTACACCAACTAAGACGGCTCACTTTCCCTTCTTTGTAGCTATTCTGATTGCCCAATGCACATGACCTCTACCAGGGTTTCAAGTACGGATGGGAAAAGGGGAAGGGGACCGTTATCACCTCTCTCCCTTCCCTAGCTAACATTCTCCATACCCCTATAATTACCATGGAGGATCTTCCTTACCCCCCTTCTTACTATTAACCCCTCTTTCCACTGCTTAGGTATGGTTTCTTCAAGCCAAACAACTATTAAAAAGCTGATGCACCATTCCTCCCCCTCCATACTTCAACAACTCCCCTACTAAACCATCGCTTCCCCTAGTCTTGTTATTCTTTAATTTACAAGCACACTTCTCTATCTCCCCTTTACGCAATTCCCCATCTAGATACTCAGTATACTGCTGCACATGCTTACTTTAGTTTCAACTTCCTCTTTCCATTCACCATCAAAATCACTATCCTCACTCACTCATCCTACCCAAAGTCTTATAATGTTTTTGTAAAACTTGTAACTTTCCCCTGGTGCTAGTGACCAAGACTCCCTTATCACTTCTAAGAGATCCTGTTGCCTTCTTCTTACCCTTTGTCCTTCTACCAACAAAAGCCCAAAATTCATTCCTACATCCCTCATAATCTGTATTTACCTTCTCTACAACATCATTCCAAATATATATTTTCTTCTTTCTAATCAAATCTTTCACCTCCTTCCACAGCTTACAATAATCTTCTACATTGCCATCTAACATGCTCTTATACAATTTCCTTATAGAATTGATTTTATCACTACCACATACCTGACTTACCACACACTATCATTTTCTTCCCCACCTCCCTCTTAGCTACTCTATTCACAATACTCTCCCACTCCCTTATCACTTCACCCACCAAGGCATGGCCCTTCAACCCCTTACTTATTATCTGCCTAATGCTTTCAGAAAACCCCTTCCCTTCTTCTTCTAATGCTCTTTGGTATTTAGATCTTACGTCCTCTACTTCAAACCTGTCTAAACACCACTTCTTAGTTATCCTCCTGTGACTCTTAGTTAATTTACATGCTCTACCAAGCTCCATCCAAACTAAAAGGTGGTCTGAGCATCCAATATCCGAGGAATCTACATGCACATCCCCAGAAGCCTTTCTTGAGTCCCCATCAGTTATAATGTAGTCTATAATCGACTTCTGCTTCAAACTAGGCCTGACCCTGGTCCACTCAGGCTCAATCACTAGCTTCCTACCATTACAAACAACCAACTTCACTTCATTCAGGAAGGAAATCAACTTATGACCACTAGCATTACAAGTCTCTTCTCCAAACATCCCTATCACATCATCAACCTCACTGGACTTTCCTACCCTAGCATTAAAATCTCCAAGCAAAACAACCTTCCCCTTCTGCTTGAAAGTAAGGACATCTTCCTTAAGTAAGTTATAACTCTCATCAATAGTGGCTATACCTGAACCATCAGTAGGCATGTATACACAACCTATGTACAATGCTGACCTTCCCCTCTCACCCCTCACTTTCACCCACACACTCTGCATACTTTACCTCACCAACAAACTCTACTTCATTAACCAAGCAATCACAAACAAGGAATCCAAAACCTCCCTCCCCTCTCTGACTACTTTGAACATCACGAGGCTTCCCAAACCACTTATACCCATCTACATTTATCCTGCTATCCTCCTATTCCCAAGACTCCTGATCAGCCACAACATCAATATTATTTACCTTCAACAATTCACCTACTTCCTTTTGTTTACACTCACTACACAATCCCAAGACATTCCATGTACCCACCCTCAATTTCCTCTCCTGTCGATTCCCAGCTACCACATTCTCTCTCACTCTATTAAGATCTACATGCTCACTGTCACTCTTACATTCAATACCTGACCCTACAGGCTCAACAGGCTCAACAACACTTAAGGGCTCAAATCTCTTACTACAAACTAACTGCTCATTCTTATGCACCACTCTTTTAGGCTCATCCAGAACACATCTACAACCAATCTTTTTACGTAAGATGGATGATATCTGACTAACTTGTTCCTTTGTAATACCTTACTATCAGTAGCAGTAAGAACAAGCCTCAAGTGATCACCTTCCCAAACAACTTTACCTCTCACAAAGCTAGCTAGACGTACGTCCGCTAATTTATCCCTAACCTCAAGCGTAATAACGTCCCTAGACATTCCCCATACAATTATGTTAGCTCTAAAGCCTTTTCCATGACTTACTACCCAGTCTCCGTCACATTTTCTTAATGAAGGCTTTAAGTGTGGGCTATGTCATTCCATCCCAAGAACTATATTAGGCCATCCAATACTAGTCCTTCAATGACTTTGAGTCTGATATTATTATAAGTCGCATCGTGGCCCTCTGCTTCGCAGCCTCGCGGAGCCACGGAAGGCGTGGCTCCGCGTGGCTTGCTTGTACGCGCCGTCACACGTGAAAAGCTACTGTAAGAAGTCACTTATCTGAACACATGGAACCGGAGAGTATTTGAAAAAAATATAATGTTTGTATAGCTGAAGTCACAGGAAAATTGTTACTATATATATATATATATATATATATATATATAGATATATTATGTTTAGCGCAGACGATCAGTTGTTGGTATGACGTGTACTTTACAACCTGTGGAAGCAGCACTAGCCATTGAACTGACAGCGTATACAGTTGCTATAAACTATATTAGTATTATGCTTTCATGCTTTCGCGCGCAGACCATATGGCGGATCGCAATGGTGGACGTGGGTTTCTTATGTACAGCAATATTCATATTTCCCATAGAACTTCTCGTTTTGCACAAGACTCGCTGTTGTCCATATCCGCATACTGCTAGGATACTATTGAGCAAAAGTGTGGGGCAGATCAGAGTGAACCTCGCTGCGCAAGGGAAAACAAAGAGCGCATTGCACTGGCTAGGAGAACACAGAAAAGTGTGAGCCTCAGTAAGCTTACAGTCAAAGCTATAAAAGTTTCGAGTATACATCTCCCGCCACTACTGTACCATTCTTTACTGCATACTCCTACCCTAGCATGCTAATGTCCAGTCAGTAATGCTAGAACTTAGAAGGTCCCAGAATGTCCTTGTATGCTGCCACAAAATCCATAGCATGAAGGATTTCCTCATGCAAGCATATTAGCAGAGAATTGAAAGCAGAGCAAAACAAAAGAGCTAGCACAACATTGTGGGATTTCCCCCACTCTAGAGACCACTTTAAGGGTGGAGTTAGACAGAAGGGCTACATTGGGATTTCCCCACTCAGCTTAGCAACCACCTGCCACCTGCATGTGGAATGGACTAAAAGAACCTGCACACAACACTAGGGTGCATTTGCCTAGCTTGGCTTACACAGCTAGAAGCACTCTCCCATCAACTGATACACTAGCGTCATTCCCAGGCCTGGGAACGAGGCTACTGATGAGGCTACTGATACACAGGTGTGTTGAGGTAGGCCCACTGCACATGCACAAGTGTATGTAACTTACAAGCTTCACTGTGTTTGAAATTGGACAAGAGATGCATATGCTCACACACATACACTGTACACGAGTAATTATGTGCATGTGAAACTACACTCAGTGGTAACCTCCCCCTCCTCCCTCTCCCCAGATCCAGCCATGGCTGAGCCTCCTACACAGCCAACTGGCTCATATGATCCTGAACCACGTTTTGATGCCCCAACCTTTTCAGTGGGAAGCAGGTTATATATGATTCGAGGCTATCTTAAGTCCTTCCAACACAAAGCAACTGTGACATTCCCACGAGAAGTAGAAGTGTTTGATGGTGCATTGCTATCATGGAAAAAGATTAGCCTCATTGGTGAACTACCTCCGTGGTTAAATGGCGCTGCAGTAACAACTTTTCGAGATGAAGCGCTTTTCTTCGGAGGTAATTGTGGTCAGTCAGGTTTCTGCAAAGAACTCTTTGCTTTCAATTCCCAAAACTTTTCATGGAAGAGAAGAGTCAGCACCGGCCAAATGCTACATACCACAGGGTCAGGTCTCACTTCATTACCTAATGGTCGCTTGATTGCCATCGGAGGTTTCACAGAATGTCCTACCCACCAGCCAATGACAGGCTTCATTCCTGATCCAGAGGACAGTGAAGGTCGAGGATTCACCAATCAGCTCCTGTGCTACAACTCTGAGTCAGGTGTGTGCATGGACTGTCAGTACCTTTACTCTACCTCACATGCTGTGCATGAGGTTACAACTGGTCCACTGCATGTATGAGCTGACCTCTTCACATGGCCACATGTAATAACACCAGACACAGACCACAAACTCGGTGCAGATAGAAATGTCAAACTTTTTGGACCATTAAATATTGTTCAAAGCATGTCATTGTGTATGTGAGATCATGTGCTGCAGATCAAGGACCTTTTCTGGCTATCCAAAATGTGTACCATATTATGTGTGACTACGTCCCCTCCCCCATAAAGTGGCTGCAAGTATTCAGAGAATGTCTCTCAAATTATTCTCAGATTGCATAGGTGTAGGAAGATGTTTATAAGTGGGGTGCTCAACTGAGTAGACCATCTGATATAAGCATTAGCAGTATTCACACTTATGCAATTTTAATAGAAATGTGTGCGTATGTCTCGTTCCCAGGGTTATATACAGGCTGGGAAGGAGTCCCATGGGGTGGGGCCCATACGCTTAACATAGCATGCGCGGGTCAAGCTAGACTACTGCGCAACACAAACAATCGTGATAATAACCTCAACCCACTGCCTCCAGACACATCTCTCATCAGTCGAGTTGATGGTGTGGACCTATCCACTTCCTCCTGTAAAAAGTGGGGGTGCTATAGCACCCCCAGCTCCCCCTGGTTCCGACACCTATGGAGTGTGTATGTTTTCTTGAGGTCACATTCCTAGTCTCCCATGTTGGGGATGTGCTTTGGTGTCCCTCCCCTGGCAAACTCAAAATCCTGCACGTGTAACCCACTGATCACATAAGAAGGTGGGTACAAAGTTCAGATATATAGCAGTGGTGCACAGTGTTAAAACTGTGATTTGAAAGTCAACATGCTGTTTAAAATGAGAGTGAAGACACAAGATCAGGCACAGATAACTGCAGCACTTCACAACCAGGCCTTTTCCCAACCTCCTCTCACCACTTCACTTACTATTAGGCTACTAATTATAAGCCATTCGTGTATTAGGCTAGATTGATTCCATTTTCATAATGATAACAAAGCAGTGATCGACTACTTTATATAACAAAGATTGGTTAGGAAGGGGAGAAAGAGGCTTTAAATAGGAAGGTGAATGGGTTCACAATGCCCTAGTTTAGGTACTATTAATATCTTTATATGCTACTCAATATGCTATTGATTTCTGTGTTTCTAAGCATGGTGCTGAGCTATGCATACACCCTGTGTGTACACACATGCATTGCTGTTGTGGCTTTATGTCTGTCTACTATTATCAGCCAGCAATCTCTCATGCCAGGCAGTTGCTACTAAGAGTTAATTAAACAGCATGTTGATTAATACTACATAGTGTAGCCTAGTTCCTAGGCGTTGGTCGTTGAAAAGTAACGCCTAGTAAAAATTGCGTGCGCATGCGCGTAATTTCCCGACATTCCGGGAAAATTGCATACGTCCGCGTTATGTTCGTATATGCGTGACGTCACGTATCGCCGGAGTGACCTGTAGTAGTCTCGCATAGACTCCCTGGCTACGCAGACTAAACCTGTAGTGTTGTCAGAATTGTTCGCAGTACTGTCGTGGGTGTGCGAGATCAAGCTTGAACTGGAACAGAAGGCTTCCATTATAGCACGTATGTAAGGCAGAGGCGTTCGTATGGCCGACTTTCTACAGGAATCGGGAAGAGCGTATGCTACGAAGCTCTGCCGTTCGTACGTGACTTCAGGGGTATGACTGCGAGCGATTTCTATCCATGTTTGGAGGTTACTGTAAGGAGTTTAGCCATCGTAATATTGCTTTGATGATCAATCAGGTCTTGAGCCTAGATGCTGAGGTGTTAGCTTGACAATCGTTTTGTCAGGTAAGTAGAGAACCACTTGCTACTGACGAAGATCCGGCTACCTAGTACGTGCAGTCTGCTGATTTGCGTGTCTGAAGTGATGGTGAGCTCCAAATGGAGCTAAGGTAGTGACGTGAAGGGGCGTCACATACATTATTCTCATGGATATTCATTGCAAAATCGAAATAATTGCGCGCATGCGTACGCAATTTTTACTAGGCGTTACTTTTCCTTCGACCAACGCCTAGGAACTAGGCTATAGATAGTGTAGCTGGAGGTCCCTCTTGTGTAATATATATATATATATATATATATATATATCTTTCTAGAGCAACTGTCTCAAGACTAACCTTTCTCTCTATAGCAAACAAGCCACAGCAGCAAATATAATGACATGTGTCTCTACTGCAGCCGAACTTCTCCCTTCAGTGCAGTCTCAGGAGCAGTTGTGGGAGCTGATATGAGCTCATCTACTGTAGACATGTCTCTCTTGTTTCCAAGGCCCTCCTCGGCTGCATCACTCCTCTAGTTAGTAATGTTTGGTGCTAGGCTGTCTCTTCTGTGCTGCAGTGCTGCCTCTCTTGCAGTGGCTGCTTGAGGAGGAGCTGTTAGTTAGAATGGAGGTGGTCTCTGTGCCCCATCATAGACAGTTGGGAAACACCTACACAGCCTGGCCAGGGCATGGTGATAGTATGCTTCCTAATAAGGAAGCACTCTCTCCTCCTGTGTACATGGTAACCATGTCAGTTATTCTAGCATACATATATGCACAGACATGCTACCTCTCACCACATGAGGTGGGCATGCAAATGATGTGACTATGTATGCTGCTCTACACAAGTCACATCCCTCACCCTCTGCTATGTACATGTATGTACCTGTATCATGTCAGGCAATCAGCCTGGCATGCTCATGTTTGGACAGTCAGCCAGGCACCCCTTCTGTGTCAACTATGAATTGTATTCATTCCCATGCCCACAATACCACTACACCACTGTCTATGATAAACAGGAAGTTTCAATGTTTACTTATTTGAGATAGTTCCCATTGGCCCCAACAAAATATTTCATAGTAAAATATTCAAATGAAGTACAGTCAGAGCATTGCAGAGCCAGGCACCTCTTCTGTGTCAACTATGAACTGTATTCACTCCCATGCCCACAATACCACTACAGTCTGTGAATAAGAAGTTAATTGTTTACATATTTCCCATTCGCCTACCCCAACAGCAACAGAGTTCGATTTTATGGTAAAAGAATCAAATAGAGCAAGTACAGTGAGAGCATTGCAGAGCTCCTCACATGTTGACTAGTACATGTCAGTATGTAGTGGTGTAGATGGTTGTGAGGAGCAGAGTGCCTTGTGCCTTACCTGGTAGGTGTTGGTGGATCATGTGAGCAGTGTCCCCAGGCCAGTGGGTGTGGCTAGTCCCAGACCACTCCCTCCCTCCCCCTCCAGGTCAGTGGTCCACTCCACCCACCACTGGTAGGACTCCTCCTCCATCTGATGGCATGACCCTCACTAGAGTGGACAGGAAGAGAGTCGTGTGGTTTGGTGGGTTTGATGCGGAGAGGAGGAGGAGGACAAATGCAGTATTCATCCTGGACACTGTGGCATGGGTGAGTAGCTGAGATACAGTTGTACCCAATTCATAATGTACTGTCTGAGACTACCTGTGGCCTACTGCATACATAGTTCAGTTGTTTGAACCTTAAAACACATAATTAGTGCTTTCTCCATGTGTGTGCATTTATCTATCAGTGTAATATAATTGTGATGATGTGACGAGAGGCTAGGTGAATATGGGTCATTATGTTGAATATGGGCATTCATACAGCAACTTACTGTCTCTGGTGGGACCCAATAGTGGCGTGTACATGCATAGTAACTGATAGAGTAGTGGACAAGATGTTGCACTTATCATGATGAGACAGAATCTACATGTAGACTACATACAGTGTACATGTATGTACAGTGTACATGACAGTTAGTGTGCATGGGAGAAGAGGTTTGCAGGTACATGTTCCATGTACATGGGCTGGCATGTGTGGCTAGCTAGTAGTGTGAGTCCATACAAGCAGTGTAGAGAGGGGAGGGTGCCTTACTGAGCTGGAGCATGTGCATATGTGAGTGGATTACATGTTCTCAAAGTGCTTTCAAATTGTTTTCCCTCTCCAGCACTGGACTGGACCAGTGCTACCTCTGACAGGCCAGCCATGGCCTGAGGAGAGGTCAGCCCACACAGCCTACAGTATGTGGGAGCCGGACACAGAACCCCCACACCCATGTATGGTGATGGTGGGAGGTGTGAGCAGATCAGGCGAGCCACTGGGAGATGTGTGGCTCTTCAATATTAATGCCATCCAGTGGGAGGAGGTGAGTGAGCCGTGACCTCATGAGGCAGTGAGTGTGTTGATGTCCCCTTAGTGGTGGTGTTGTGTGGCCATGACCTTCACACTGCATGTGTGGCTAGTGCTTAGCTGAACAATTCCCCTTGTAAGCCTGCCCCTATACCAGTAGTGATGGTGTGTTGTGGTGTGTGTGGTATTGTCCTGTGCAGCCAACCCAGGTGAGTAGGTGTGGCATGTGAGTGGATAGAGGTTGGCATGTGGAGAGCATATGGCAGTGTGTGCAGTACATGTAGAGAAGTCATGTGGTGTAGAGTTGTGTGGTATGGAGAGGGAGAGAGTAGTGAGGAATGGGCTGCACCATTACTGGACAGCAGTGAATGCAGTGGGTGTGTAGGAGGTAATATGCAGCCTTTGAGATAATACACAACACACTTCCACTGACAGCCAACAGTAAGCAGTGGAGCAGCAGACAATTTAATTGCATGGACTGCTGTATATACATTAATAATAATAATATAATTATTTGAGAATGTTCATTTGAGAATGTTCTCCTGTTCCCCTCCCTACAGGTACTCCTTCCCCCAGGATCCCTGACTCCACGGTGCTGGCATGGTGGTGGAGTGCTCCACCTCACTCCTACAGAGAAGTTGGTGGTGGCTGTGGCTGGAGTCTCTGATAATCTCTTCAAGTATGCCTCATGGAATGACTGGCCACTGCTCTCTGACACCACAGTCCTGGACTTTGGTGAGTGGAGTGAGTGTGGTAGGCAGCATCATGGGCACTGTGTCAGTGAGTGGAGTGGGGGACTGGCCACACTGCTCACTGTGGAGTGATGCTGTGGGCAGCAGTAACAGTAGGAGATGTGGTGAGATGGTATGTACATGTACAAGGCTGTGGTATGTCCTCCCTGTGGGTACATAGTGCACTATGCACAGGATGTCAGGTGTGAGTGGATGATGTAATGTGATCTCCTCTGTGGGCAGAGGGAGGAGTACTGCACTAATTACTGGCAAGAGTGTTGCCTAGGTAACTGCACATGTATCTCTGCCTCCACTGCAGAGTGTGAAGATGGAGATAAGTGGACACTAACTAATGTCCTGAGTGGGTCTAAGTTGGAGGAAGAACGGCAGAGGAGAGAGAGTGAAGGTAGGCACCACCTCACTAGCTCATCACAGCATGGGGCAGGGACATAGTTGGAATAGTATCTTATCTTGGTGGGTGAGCAGGAAAGGGAGAAAGGTAAGGATGAGGAACAAAGGGGGGAAGTGGGGGAAGGAAGAGGAAGAATTGGTATCAGCTGAAGGTGAAGGTAAAAGGTAAGGTGTCACAGGGGGTTGTATCTTGTGTGTGAGTGTATGTGCGTGTGTGTGTGTGTGTGTGTGTGTGCGTGTGTGTGTGTGTGTGTGTGTGTGTGTGTGTGTGTGTGTGTGTGTGTGTGTGTGTGTGTGTGTGTGTGTGTGTGTGTGTGTGTGTGTGTGTGTGTGTGTGTGTGTGTGTGTGTGTGTGTGTATGCACGCATGTGGTTGTGGGAAAGAAATATACCAAGTGAAATGTGAATGGTATTTAAGGGATGGGTATAATAAGTAATAAGTATGATAGTGGGTATGGGTAATGAGTATAATGACAATAAGTGATTGCACTGACTCTTATGAACATGTGGCTGGAACTACACAGCCAACACAAAGTTCTAAATAAGCCTACACCATTACGTCACTATACATGCTATAAAGAGACACACAGATGACATCACAGTTAACAACAGTTAGTACAGTCTGACAAGAGAGCATTGTTCTCCAACAGGATTTACATGTATATGTGTATGTTGGAACATTCTTTTGACTGGCAATAATACTAAAATATCAAAATGTCCTTGTCAATGAGAAGGACAGAGATAGTGAGGAGGGAGGGAGGGAGGGAGAGTAAATAGAAATGTGCATGCATACGGAAGACGTGCATATAACTAGCGGCTCTCAATATGTGATAGGAATAGGAATAGAATAGACAAAGTTTGAGGTAGAGGAATGAGGTATAACAAGAAAATGAAAGATGGTACATGTAGCAGTAGTAGAGACAACGTAATATGTACATGTACAGCAATATGTATGCATAATGTGCGTATGCAGAGCAAGTGAGTAGACATGTATAAGACTGACACCAACACCGTCTAATGTCTAACGTCCGTCAGTGAGAGAGACTGTCAACAGCGTGAGAGTGAGAGCACACACTCACTGCTCGGTTCCTGAAATGCCGCTTCTGCCTTTGTGTCCAGCAAGCCGGAAGATCGTCTTATGCAGCTCACCCACGGCAGTACGCGGTACGCGTACATGTAAGTCTCTAACGTCTTGGAAACGCACGTCTTCACACGTTGATCTTTTTCGAAACGGCCATCGTTTTTATGTCGACCTTCTTTTCTTCGTCCGTGGAGCTACGCATCAACAAACGTACCAAAGGATCTGCTATTCACAAGAGTTCAAAGCCCCATCCATGGGATATCTATGGCACATGTACATGTACATGTATATCAGTACTCATGGAGTTAAACGCCACTGTGAGCCCTTTATACGCGGTATGTTGCGCAGGAAGTGGCAGGAGAAAATTAATTACATGACATTGTACATAACAGCATACATTCACAATGAATTTAAAAGCAGTCATGACGTCAGCAATGTTTCTTGTCTGAGCTTCAGCAATTCCTTCCTCACTGTCTCTTCCCACCCGTCAACACAGCTGAGAACAGCCACTGCAGTGGACAACTATCAGTGATTGAGGTGTGCAGTAAACATGTATCTCACCAGAACCACTCACTCTGAGAGGATAGCCACCACTTGCTCTCTGTGGCTGCATGAAAGGCTGCTATACTTGCCTGCAGTGTACTTGTAGCCACACTTGTAGTCGGGAGATTCCACTGACCCACCATCAAAATGAAGTGGCACATCTATACTTGTTCTGTGGTGAGAAGGAAAAGAAATATGAAAGGCAGAGAGAGTTCCAATAGAGACAGCAGAACAGACAAACAGATGGATGGGGAGACAGAGACAGACAGACAGGGAGACTGGCAGACAGACAGGCAGACAAGCAAACATAACGAGAGTGTAAAAGGCAATAGAAACAGCAGAACAGACAAGAGACAGACAGTGAGACAGAGACAGACAGAGAGACAGGTAGAGAGATAGACAGGCTGGCAGAAGAGAGAGACTGGCAAACTGAACTGGAGTGCATAAACTATGGACTGGACTGGAATACTGGACTAGCTAATTAAGCATGCACGCGTATTGAGAGAGTGACTCTGTGGAGAACACTGGAAAGGCAGAGAAAGTTCCAATAGGGACAGCAGAACAGACAAACAGATGGACAGGGAGACAGAGCCAGACAGACAGGCAGACAGAACGGAAGTGTAGAAACACTGGACTCAACTGGAATACTTGACTAGCTAATTAAGCATACATGTACACACATATTGAGAGAGTGACTCTGCGGAGATCACTGGAAGACTTGCCATCACGAAATGCCCACTCTGATCACCCTCTGCAGCCTCATTCTCAGACTTTGCACTTGTTTCCAGACATGGTGCACATGCATGCACTATGAAGAGAAATTGGTCCATGAATGGAGAGCACTGGTCTGGGAACGAGACTCACCATTTAGAGCTCACTTGCACACAGTAGAGCAGTACTCATCATGATAATGAGTGAGGCTCGTTCACCAACTTAATCTTCTTGCTCTAGTTTGTAAACAATCTTCAAATGGTGAGTCTGGTTCCCAGACCAGTGCTCTCCAGTTAGGCTCTTCCACATTATGCTGGCATTTTTTTGAGCATAATAGGTAATTTCTAGCACTGGGAATTATTCTGGCATAATGGGTGACTAATCTGGGTCACGCACAGCTATAATTACGTATAATATACCCAGCCTTGTATATACAGGTGCATAGTGTACAGTGCATAGGCACTTGTCTGGCTTATGTTTACACTACCTTGACCTTTAACCCAAACCCACAAGACCACGTGGTTTAGCTCTACTACGGCATTATGGCAGACGGCAGTAGTGAAACTACTAGTGCTACGTGTAGCGTGTCGACTGCAGGCTATAGTGGAGAAGAAAGCAGTGTCTCTGAAGATAGTAGTAGTGTTCAATCCCTGCTTGACAAACTCTGTTCCCCTGTCCCTTCCGAATTGGCTCGAAAGAGGAAGGTACTGACAAATCCTCCGCCGGTGGGTCAGAAACGTTCAAGAGGTGGTTCTTCTGCTGCTACTTTGAAATCTGTGTCTCCTCAAGATCGTGTACGAGAATTCTCTGACGATAGTCTATGTGTATCAGCAGGCAAACTCTTCTGTCGAGCCTGCCGAGAAGAACTTTCGGTGAAGAAGAGTGTAGTAAAGAATCACCTCGAATCAACGAAGCATAGAGTATCAAAGAGTAGATTGAAGGAGAGAGAGAAGCGGGACTCCAACATTGTCGACGATCTACAGAAATACAGCAAGGAAGTCCATCCAAAGGGAGAGACACTCTCCGACAACACGCGTGTGTACCATGTAAAAATTGTCAGAGCATTTCTAAAAGCAGGTATACCGCTTCAGAAGATCGACAGTTTCCGCGAAATATTGGAAGAATCAGCTTTTAGCCTAACTGGCAGTCAACACATGCGTGATTTGATACCGTTCATTAGATCTGAAGAGCAGCGACAAACACAGGAAGAAATAAAGGGAAAAGAAGTGTCGGTGATATTTGACGGAACTACTCATGTGGCAGAAGCAATGGCCATTGTTGTCAGGTATATCAGTAATGACTGGAAAATTACACAGCGTTTAGTCCGTGCACTGCTTGTTACAAAGACCATGTGTGGGGATGAGGTCGCACGCGAGTTGATTTCTATGCTGATGAATACCCTTGGAATAGCTTCAGATAATCTATTAGCAGCAATGAGGGACAGGTGTTCGGTCAATGGTGTAGCTATGCGGACAATAAAAGTCGTGTTTCCACGAGTCCTGGATATTGGTTGTTTTTCCCACGCACATGATCTAACAGGAAGAAAGTTCAACACACCGAATCTGGATGAGTTTTGCAAGCTCTGGATATCTCTTTTTGCTCACAGCCCGAAAGCCAGAATTGCCTGGAAGACCACAACTGGTTTATCCATTCGTACGTACTCAGAAACCCGATGGTGGTCCCGATGGGAGGTGATAGAGCAGGTGCACAATTTGTATGGGGATATTCAGGGGTTTTTGGAGAACAACGAGATGGCACCAGCTACAAAGGAGAAGCTTCTCAGTCTGTTATGTCATCCTCAGAAGCGTGTACTACTGAAGGTCGAGATTGCTGCTATCGTGGATGCTGGTAGACCTCTAGTAAAGGCAACATACATACTAGAAGGGGATGGGCCACTTGTAGTTCAGTGCTACGAAGAGCTTAGCAAGGTGTCTGCTTCCTTTTCAACAGCATACTACCCAAACACGAAGGCTATTGCACAGTCGACTGCTGAAGAGTCGGGTAATCCTACATTTGAACAAACACTTATGGATTATGCAACCAAGTGCATCGAGCCAGCCAAAAGTTACTTTAAGGAAAAATTTGATGCTGTCAGTGGGGAATTTAGTCAGCTGGTGTCTGCTTTCAAGGCCGCACGTCTCTTTTCATCATATAAAGTTGCTGAAATGAAGCCGACAACTGCAGCTATGGATGAACTCAGAGCTTTCCCATTCTTGATCAACAAGCTGGAGGATCTCAAGCTTGAACTACCGACTTACATGGCAGCAGTGGAAGATGTGTCGAACAGAATTGATATATTGCAGTGGTGGAAGGATAATGAACAAACACTTCCCCATTGGTCTGCTGCATGCAAACAAATTCTTCTAGTCAACCCTTCATCGGCGGCTGTAGAGAGGGTTTTCTCTCTTCTCAACAACTCGTTCAAAAAGCAACAGGAACTCTCCATGGAGGACTACATAGAATCATCACTAATGTTACAGTATAACAAAAGAAATGAATGACATTTTTTATTTTTTTTAAAATATTTTTTAATGCATAATGTGGAATAATAGGTCATTTTCAAAAGCATAATGGGCAAAATTGAGCAGCATTAGAGAATAGCATAATAGGTAATTTTTTGAGCATAATGTGGAAGAGCTTATCTCCAGTTGCGGATGGCATATATGCATGCACCCTGTCTAGGAATGAGTGCAAGGACAGAGACCCCCTACCCCTCCTCTGTTTCCCCTCCATGCACACACATGCACACACATACACTGAAGCTTCTCAGCACATGCACACACACAACTGGTGGCTCTATGGTGTGCCTTATTAGGAAGACAGCAGTGGCCTGTGGTTTAGGAATTGTCATACAAGTATGTATGTGTTGGAGAGTTTGTGTGGGTGAAGGTGCCAAGGTGGGGAGGGAGGGAGGGAGGGTAGAGAAAGGGAAGGAGGGAGGGAGGGAGGGAGAGAGGAGAGAGGGAGAGAGGGAGGGAGGAATGGAGGGAGAGAGGAGGGAGGGAGGGAGGAAGGGAGGGAGGGAGAAAGTGAGAGGAAAGGGTAGGAAAAAAAAGGAAGGGAGAGGGAGAGAGGGAGGGAGAGGGCGGGAAGGAAGGTGGGTGGCTACCTGGATTTTGTTTCCTCCCAGGTAGAGCCACTCTAAGTGGTGGAGTAGGGGTAGGGGAGAGACTTCAAAGCCTGAGTCAGAGAGGGAGGGAGGGAGAAAGGGAGGGATGGAGGAGGACAGGTGAAGAGGAAAGTGGGGGGATGCTCTACCACTCACTCACCTGAACGGAGGCTCTATCACTGCAGGCGGCCCTCCATATTGACTCCACCCAGTGGGTGTGGTCATCTGTACCTTTATCTTGTTTCCGTTGAAAACCAATTCTGTGAGGCTTCTGAGTTAAGCCAGTTCATCCCCTCGGCTTTTCTCGTTAGAGAGAGAGAAATGCAGATGAAATTATCTTGGTGGTGTGTGTGTGTGTGTGTGTGTGTGTGTGTGTGTGTGTGTGTGTGTGTGTGTGTGTGTGTGTGTGTGAGAGAGAGAGAGAGAGAGAGAGAGAGAGAGAGGGAGAGGGAGAGAGAAATGCAGCTTGAAAATTGCACAGCAAAGCAGTTACATGAGGAAAGGCTTGGGAATATTTTTAGAGAACCGTGAAAAACTGGCAGCCACTCGGGATAGAACCGGGGCCTCTAACTTTAGCTATCAGTGCTCTACTACCTGAGCTATGGCCACTGGGTGACAGCCAGCCCTCACAATTCTCAATATCAGTCTGTATGTGCTAGGGATCAACCAGTAACTCCTCTCCATCAGGGGAGGAGCCACACTGAGTGAAATACATGTATTCATAGCAGAGCATGTGAAGCTGGGTCTCCCTCTAGGGAGCCACTGAACACAACACACAAGCTACGTTATACATGAGGAAAGGCTTGGGAATATTTTAGAGAACCGTGAAAAACTGGCAGCCACCCAGGATTGAACCGGGGACCTCTGACTTTAGCTGTCAGTGCTCTACCACCTGAGCTATGGCCACCGTGTGACAGCCAGCCCTCACAATTCTCAATATCACTCTGTATGTGCCGTCAGAATCCCGCTAGGGATCGACATATATCACAACATTCAAACACACACTGATGGCTTACATTAACTCTTCAACTGCCACACACACATAGCATAGACGTAGGAAGGGGGGGGCTGGGGGGCTGGAGCCCCCCCAATATTTTTCTGGAGGGGGCAGAGTCCCCCCAATATTTTAGGCCTGATTCTTGTTGACATAATAATAAGCTCCTCCCCAAAGTGTTTAAAGGCTTTGCGCTCTGTCCGCCTCCCCAATATTTATGCCTCTCATACGCCAATGCATGATAGAGCCAAACGAAGGCTTGGTCACAACTTGGAGTTTAGCGGTGAAGTTCCCACGCAATCGATAGATACTATCATAGATATTAGAGACGTGTCTCTAATATCTATGATACTATACTTACAATCTTGCTCTGTGAGGGTTTCGGATAAAGGCAGTCCATTGTCCGTACCCTCAGTCGGTCTGAGTTCGGCGTCAGTAATCATTCTGGCCGCTCATGAAGCGCGCGATCGTCCTTCTTCACGTTGTTTGACACCTGTTGCCAGCTTCAAGGTGGTCTTAATTGTGAACCTTGACCCTCAGGGTGGGAGTAAAAAGTCAATAACCGCCCATGAGCAAAATGTCACATGCAACCTCGTTCCGCATGCGCTATATGCTGCGTTGATGCCTGCGCTACTTCCTTCAACACGCCAAGGGACATAAAGCTCTCATAAGACCTATATAAGCGTTCTGCTATTTCCAAAGGCGCAGCTGCGAAGGCAGAGGCCAAAGCAGGCCACGCCCAACCTGCAGGAGACCGCGGAGAGTGCGAGTACGAACGCTATTTTTACGACCGTGCCGTTCGAAGCGCCATGCAGTAACGGCGGACAATCACACTACTGCGCTGTAAACACAATACTATGACATCGGAATAACCCCCCAAAAATTTTTATGTGAATTCAAAGTGCAGGCAGTGCCGCATTGGCTTACTACACTTAGCAATTATACTGGCTTTTGCCTGCCCTTACCTTATATTGCTACTTCCTTCTACATGAACAGACATATTCACTCAGGAGTTGCTGCGACAACTACAGAAGGGTCACGTTTTGGCAGACTACACCATATGCGCTGTTAGCGGTGCTCCTGGTGTGGGGAAGACGTCTCTGGGGCATTTCCTATGCAACGAGACCCTACCACCTGCTCGTACCAGCACAGCCTGCATGGAACAGGCCAAGAGGTTCATAATGGAAAAGGTGGATGGAAAGCACCTTAAGTGTCGGCAAATAAGTCCTTCAGATATGGTGGACATGATAGCCGAGAATCTTTCAGCTGGTGTCTCCATCACAGAAGAAGAGCCAAGCACTTCAGTAGTACAAGTCAGCAGCCAGCAAATAGGCCAACCTGACTCCAGCAACAATGAAGCACAAGCCAAGCCTCAGCAACTGGCAAAGGAAGAAGGGGAGGCTGTCAGCAGCAAGCGAGTTACTGCAGTATCTGCCACATCTCAAATTAGGGCCACACCCTCTGCAGCTTCCAGAGCAGATATTCTCCCACGCACAGCGGAAATCGCTCGAAAGATGACAAAGATGAAGGGGTCCAGAGAGGTACTCAAGACCCACTTCCTCCTGTTTTTGGACTGCGGTGGCCAACCACAATTCATGGAGATGATCCCTATTCTGATGAAGAATGCATTTCTTCGGTTACCATTGTTCAAGCTATCCGATAAGCTGAATGATTGTCCAGCAGTTGACTACTATGCACCAAATGGAACCAACTACAGCCTTGGCCACTTCACTCTGACAAATGCAGAGCTAGTAATGCGGTGCATGCAAATGACACAGTGTCAGCATTCGCAGCTACCAATGTCTTTCGTTGAGAAGCAGCCAGAGCACCCAAAAAGTATGGTGATCGGCACATTCAAGGACAAAAATCATGCATCAGGTGAATCATTGGAAGACAAGAATCGTAAGCTGGCAGCATTGCTTGAAAGATTTATGAAGTATCTCATTAAGTATTCCCACAATGAGATCATCCACGCTGTCAACAATGCTGGGTCTGGTCCAGGAGTCACACGAGACCCAATGGCAGAAGAGCTCCTGCAGATGATTGAAAGCTGTGGGCAGAGCATACGACTCAAGTACCCCCTGGGCTACTACCTGCTCGAGGTGGAACTGCGGAGGGCAGGCAGAATTGTGAGCAGAGCAAAGTGCTGGGTCATCGCTCAACAGCTGATGTTTGAATCTGAAGAGGCCATGGAGGTAGCCTTGCAGTTCTTTCATGCTGTCAACCTGATGTTCTACTTCCCTGCAGTGGAGAAGGAGGTGATCTTTGTTGACCCCATGGCCCTACTTGACTGGATGACCTCTGTGTTTGAAAGAAGCATTGAAGCTATGGATGCTCCAGAGGGTGATGTTCAATCAGAAGAGATGATAAGACTCCGAAACCAGGCCCTGATCACATCCAGCTTCCTCCAATCCCTGCAATCTGAGATCACCAGTGAAGGTGTAAGTGTGGCAGTGGATACACTTATTAAAGTGCTGGAGCACTTGTTAATAATTGCCCCTGTCCAAGAGGAAAATGACACCAAGTATTTCATGCCCTCCTTGTTGGACAGCCGTGATTCCAGTGAAATTGTGAGGCCCAGTGGTGGTGCTGCTGCTGCTCTAAGGATCAAATTCTCCAGTCAACACGTTCCTAGTGGTGTTCTTTGCTGCCTGATAGTGTACATGAGGTCCTCTCGTGGCATATTCCAGTGGCAGATTCCCCTTCACCACTCAGAAGAACCAACCCGCCTTTACAAGAATGAGCTACACTTCACACTGGCTGAATATGATGGGGGGATAACTCTGATTGATGATGACACCCATTACTCTCTGTACGTGGATAGTGACTGCTCTCCCGAGCTCCTACCTCTGATCTGGGATGACATAAGCCAGGGAATAAGTGACGTGTGTATTGAGCTTTCTTTAACTGTAACACACAGAATGGGCTTCAACTGTCTGTGCGACAAGCCATCCCCTCACCTGGCAGTGGTGTCCCCTGACCACAAGTCATGGGTGTGCTCAGAAGATGCAAGTGTGACAGGCACACTCACCCACAAGCAGAAGCTATGGCTGCCAGTTCAGGCAGACCTGGAGACAGGTTGGTGTTATGTGTGGTGTACCTTCCAGTATAGCACCTGAAAATGTTGTGTTGTAGCATCTTGCTGGATTGCCATGTGTATGCACATAATCATCATGCACAGCTGTTGAAGGTTACATTTTCAACTTCCCTGTATAGTGTTCTCCCACCACAAGTTTGACTCATCACACCCTGGAATATGCTTCCTGGGTGACCCCTGGAAGGAGAATGTGAGTTCGGATGGAGGAACCATATCGTGGAAGAGAATTGGCTTTGAAATGAACATTCCTCCTGGAGCTGTACCACAAGGGAAGAATCTGGAGTTGCAAGTATGGCCATGCCTCAGTGGACCTTTCGATCTACCACAGGGATACCAACTGGCCAGTCCTGTATACCTGATCACACCAACCTTTGAGTTTCTAAAGGAAGTGAGACTGTCCATAGACCACTTTGCTGGTTTGGACAGCAACAGTGACTGTGATTCTATGACCTTTATATCATCATCATCCATGCCATCGAATGCTGCACAATCCAAGTATGTATTCAAACTATTGAGTGGTGGCATTTTTAAAAAGAAGGAGCACCACAGTGTCATTTATATAAAGCACTTTTGCCTTACTGGGACCGCCAAACAAACAAAGAACACTAGTGGTACAGAGACACAACAGGAAGCTAGGAATGGTAATTGTTTAATGTTGCATGCAATTAGTTGTTATACATTATAGTATTAGTTTATGAAAATGTGGGATTGTTTAATAATCTCTGCATTACAATCCTCTTTGATATCTCCTACAGATCCTGCCAATGATTATTCCATTCAGTTTTATCAAAGTAAAGCAGCATCTGAACTACAAGTGGCCATTTTTTCAGTATCACTCTGTCAACCAGTTTATGCTGAGGTAAGTTGGTGAAATAGTATCCAGTTTTTGCACTAGGTTTCACAAGTGTGCAAGTCATCAGTGCTGCCTCCCCATTTCTGTACAGAGTCTTAGGAAAGTGTTGGAGCAAATGTTTCCTGGTTTGAATTTTGATGGTAGTATTGTACAACCAAGAAGGATACTACAGTCAGAAGTGGTTCTGGATATCCCAGAAAAGACATCAGATAGAGAGATAGTGCCAAGCCGACTGCCAACTGCTGTAAGATCAGGATTGGTCACCAACATTAGTTTCAGTTTGATGTCACTATTTCCTTACCAACAGATCTCCCAGAGGGAAGTGGATCTCCCACTAGTGATTCCAGATTATAAGTCCTCATCAACATATCCACCACTGATAAAGCTTCACATTTCCCTTACTAAGCAATGTCCTGAGGAATCCTTCTGTTTTCTGGAAGTGAAAGGAATTGATCAGAAACTAAAATTGATGCTTAAGATTGTGCCCCATACTGAGCCCAAACAAGCACAAGCCATCAAGGCTGGTATGTGCTCTATACAATGTGTATGTGATACACATAATTATTCTTTCTCTCTCTCTCTCTCTCTCTCTCTCTCTCTCTCTCTCTCTCTCTCTCTCTCTCTCTCTCTCTCTCTCTCTCTCTCTCTCTGTCTCAGATTCTGAAGAGTTAGAACCATCAGCTAAGCGTATGAAGATTGACAAGGGTAATTTTTGGATTTTTATTTGCAACAGTACTGTTGCTTCTCCTCCTTTCAAAATCATATATTGCTTTTAGTATACTTTGTGTTCAGTGTTGAACTCATTTTGCACCTCGAGACTATTTTTAGGACTATAATTGTACACATGAGAGTGAGAGTTGTTTTCTTTTTCATTGTCATATCCACAAAGTGTTGATTCTCATGCTTTCTTGACCACCTGGCTTGTTACCCCCTTTGGCTCTGTTGTTGGAATTGATCTTGTAGCATTAGCAGTGAAATATTCTAGAGCAGCACTTGCATATAGTGCATGACATGTTTATGAGGTGTAATAGTCAATAGCTGGCAGAAGTAACTATACTTCCCTTCAATGTACACAGTATTGTTTAGCTTGATAATCTGTTATAAGTATAGAGAGGTGGCCAAACATTTATTGAGATTGCTTTCCTCAAACAAACTCTTTACAGGTGACCCCGAACCTAAGCTGAAGGACCTTGTGATACTGAACATATCTGAGTGGTATGATGTCGGCCTTCAACTGAACCTAGATGAACATGCTCTGGACTGCATTGAAAAATCAGATTCAGGCTTCCGCACTCAAAAGAGAAAAATGTTCACATTATGGCTACATTCTGATCCTAGTCCCTCGTACTGGACACTAGCCAGAGCCCTGTTCAGAGTTGGTGAGAACAGGATCGCCACAGAAATCTGCACAAAATATGGTAAGAGTCTTCAGACATACATTGTATGTGTTAACACAGTAGAGTAGAGATTCATTTGTTTGTCAAGATGACCAGTAAATTTGAGTGTCACAATGAAAGTAAGTTGTAGCCCTCATAGTATGACACTATCTACAATTCAAATTATCAGGGCCATGATAAGCATTTAGAAGACGCTTTTGCAATTCACATGGTGTATATGCTATGACTTCTAAAAATCTAACCAGGAAAACCATGCACATCAGCCTTGAAAATGATTCTACAATGTTTGAGTTATTGACTCTTCACAAAATCATATCATGGCAGGGTGTGTGCAAGTACTTGTTTGTAGGGTTATATATTGGAGTTGACGTTGGTTTTGAGCCACAGAGCAGAAAATTTGAGCTTTAACAGTGCATATTAAATTTTAGTTGTAGAAGAAGATGACCATTTTTCTCATATCATAGGAATATCAGTGGATTCTGTCAAGTTCAATCTTTAACTAGAAGATGACCATTTTTCTCATATCACAGGAATATCAGTGGATTCTGTCAAGTTCAATCTTTAACTGACTGCATTTGTGTGTAGCTTGGTTTGTAGTCTTTGGCTTGTTATCTCTGCTGGTTTGTATCTCTGCTGGTTTATATCATTTGAGTATGCATGCAGCTACAGATCTCAGACTTACACTTCAAACTTTTTGTACTTAGGTGATAATATTATGACACTGTGAATTCTTGTCCACTAATATTCCCAGAATGTTTAACGACATTTTTGTAGCATTATATATAGTGATACCATTCTGCTGATGTATTTGGTACACATTTTTCTGTGGTATTGAGCAGTCACACCATCTTGTGCATGCATACAGTTGTGCGTGCGTGTGTGTGTGTGTGTGTGTGTGTGTGTGTGTGTGTGTGTGTGTGTGTGTGTGTGTGTGCGTGTGTGCGGGTGTGCATGTGTGCATGTGTGCGGGTGTGCAGGTGTGTGGGTGTGCATGTGTATGTGTGTGGGGTGCGTGTGCATGTGTGCATGTGTGCGTGCGTACATGTGTGTGGATGTGTGTGTGTGTGTGTGTGTGTGTGTGTGTGTGTGTGTGTGTGTGTGTGTGTGTGTGTGTGTGTGTGTGTGTGTGTGTGTGTGTGTGTGTGTGCATATGTGCGTGTGTGCGTGCGTACATGTGTGTGGATGTGTGTGTGTGTGTGTTGTGTGTGTGTGTGTGTGTGTGTGTGTGTGTGTGTGTGTGTGTGTGTGTGTGTGTGTGTGTGTGTGTGTGTGTGTGTGTGTGGTGTGTGTGTGCATATGTGCGTGTGTGCGTGCGTACATGTGTGTGGATGTGTGTGTGTGTGTGTGTGTGTGTGTGTGTGTGTGTGTGTGTGTGTGTGTGTGTGTGTGTGTGTGTGTGTGTGTGGTGTGTGTGTGCATATGTGCGTGTGTGCGTGCGTACATGTGTGTGGATGTGTGTGTGTGTGTGTGTGTGTGTGTGTGTGTGTGTGTGTGTGTGTGTGTGTGTGTGTGGTGTGTGTGTGCATATGTGCGTGTGTGCGTGCGTACATGTGTGTGGATGTGTGTGTGTGTGTGTGTGTGTGTGTGTGTGTGTGTGTGTGTGTGTGTGTGTGTGTGTGTGTGTGTGTGTGTGTGTGTGTGTGTGTGTGTGGTGTGTGTGTGCATATGTGCGTGTGTGTGTGCGTACATGTGTGTGGATGTGTGTGTGTGTGTGTGTGTGTGTGTGTGTGTGTGTGTGTGTGTGTGTGTGTGTGTGTGTGTGCGTGCGTACATGTGTGTGGATGTGTGTGTGTGTGTGTGTGTGTGTGTGTGTGTGTGTGTGTGTGTGTGTGTGTGTGTGTGTGTGTGTGTGTGTGTGTGTGTGTGTGTGTGTGTGTGTGTGTGTGTGTGTGTGTGATACTACTATATCTTTGTATATGGACAGGGTGACCTTGAATGTTGGCCATAACAAAGTTGTAATGTATGTAGGCAAGACCAATTTGATACAGGAAGGACTTCTGAATATTATCAACTTGCCAAGCACATTTCTATAACATGGAAGGCGAATGCAAATGTAGCAATAACTATAGAGGCCACCTTGCATATTATATGGAGCATAAATTTTATCTTCATAATGGATTGCATGCTTACCTGTGGATGGATGTAGCAATTATTATTTGTCTAAAAGCAGCAGATTATTATCAACACAGAGCATGGCTTCTACATCAAACTTTCTCACAGTACCTTATAACCTAGTATTTCTTTGAAGGAACAAGAAAAAGCTCTGTCTCACTGCTAAATCAACACACAGTGGAACCTCTCTAAACAGGACACCATTAGGATCTGAGGTTTTGTCCATTACAAAGTTTGGGACCTGAGTTTATAGCGGACAAAACTCACATCCCATTAGTCTCCGAGTTCTATTAGGAGGTCTACATAACCCATGATCAGGTGTTCGTGTGTGCATGTGCATGATTGCAATTTGCTCGTAGCGGCTATGCATGAGGGGCCCTAGGCCAGTACCAAATTTTTCTCTGGATCTTATTTATTGAAACCTGAAGAGACTTCATATCAGGCCGGAGATGAAAGGGACCATAGTATAACATCGATAGAAAGGAAGACAGTACATCTTAAGAAGATATAGGTCAGTACAAATGATGAAAAGTATAGAGAACTAAGTTAGCCTTACTGTTACATCTTCAGTACCTCTAATAATGTCTCAGTACTAGCTGCCACGATCTCCTTTGTTTGTAATCCTATTTGTCAAATATAAGTTTGTTTCTTACTGTTTACTCTGTGAACTCCCTATTGTCAAGACAGTAGTTTCCGACTCTATGTTTTCCACACTCTTTTGTAGGGTACAGTTTTATGTATGGTTCTATTTAAGAAAGGCTATTTAATGAGAATGATGTTCATATAAGATCATGCCGTAGTTCATTTGCCTTTTGAACATATCCTATTTGTTTCATGCCTTCTCACTTCTATCTTCTTCTCCCTCTCTGCACCTGTATTTGTTGTGTGAAACAACAATAAAAATAATAATAGCTACACACTCATAGAGATGACCAGTTTCACATTGCTTCATCGATTTTGCAGAGCATGGCGGGGTCCACGGCTGGGTTGGGGACTGATTTGTTTGGTGGCGTGAAGGACCAAAGGCCAGGACTAGTCGTTGGACAGGGCAAGGGCTAGGGCTTGTCTGGGGAACTACCTAGTATATATTACTAAGGATATAGAGGTAGTAGTACAGTAGCTTGGTTATATAGGGACTAGACTGACTAAAGCTTGTAACTTATTCACCGGCATGCCGAGTAACAGTGGCGGATCTAGGGGAGGGGGGCATAGGAAGCACATCCCCCCTTAACTTCGTTTATTTATATACGCACTGTACATGTACGTATTGAAGGTTTCTTGTACGGGCACGCGTGCTGATACCCAGCGACCTTTTTTATACACTGTGCAAGTATACGCGTTGCGCTTTTTCAGAGTAAAATTGAATTTATTTATAAATAGCCTCGCAAGCCAGCCGTATTTTTCCCGTGCGCGGAGAAATACAGCTGGCTTGCGAGGCTAACTAGTAAAGTGGTGCTCATAATTGAGTGAAATATATCCAACTAGCCTAAAATTGTATCCCCCTCTACTCTAGCCTTGGATCCACCCCTGAGTAACTTTGTATGTGGAACGAGGTGCCGGCTGACGCACGTCTCAGCCAAGTGTGTAGTGCACTCCCCCGCGTGCAAAGAGAACAACCCGGCCACCAGTTTTGATATGTTGAACACTGTATTTCCACGTTCCACTTCACGTTCTAGCCCTAGCCCTAGCCAACCCGTACTGCCCGGACCCTCACGTACCCTCGCGCACGGGCTGGCCCGGGCTGCTAGTATAGGATACTGATGTGGAAGTGGGTGGGGACTTTCGGTCGTCACTACTCCCGTATCTTTGTACGCGCGAGTACAGCAGCCGCCAAAGTAGCCAAGTATTCCACGGCACCCATGGCCATGGCTAAACCGCTCATCATCTCACTCGCCAGACGGAAGTGCTAGAAAACGACTCGTTGTTCCTCACGGCCTGTTTAGACATGTAAGGAGAGGTACGTGGTGTATCCTCTGGGAGCCAGGGACCTGTTCAAGGCGCCATGGAAAGATCCTCGTGGTGCCCACAGGGACCGAGCCAGACGTATGCAGCCCTGCCGTGCTGAGGGAGGTCAAGTCCTATATCTACAGGAGGGCGGTACGCTGCTGAGCATGCACCCTGTCGTTAATACCGCTATGGGATGCAACTTTCCCCAGACTCTCAGGCAGCACACAATTGTAGGGGTCAAGGCTTTGAATGGCTCACCCGAAAGAGAAGCGGTTGAGGCAGGAGCTATGTGTGTGGCAAGAACAGTGCTGGGGGGCCAGAGGTCAAGGTCAGATTTGCCCAGAGTCCACCTCTCTCTCCCAAGAAGCTTGGTGACTGTCCTAGCAACAATGAGAGGCTATGAACCCAAAGCATCTGATCAATCAGGACATGAGGACGAGCAGGGGGAAAATGGACAGTGGGAGGAGTGGAGGGAGATGTCTGGCTGTTGTATACTGTAGTTTTTTCCATTGCTGGCCATTGATTACCTGCATGCAATGTAATTCATCAGATATTAATTTTGCATGTGAGAGTGTAAGTTCAAGAGTGTAAGTTCAAGTGCTCTCCTAGATGTGTCGATATAAGCCACAGTACTGGAGAGATTTCCTATACTGTGAATTATTCTCTCGTGCTATTGCAGTAATGCAACTGTGGGACTGGCCAGCAGAGGCAATGAGCAGGTGACCATTCTTGGCAACAATGAGTATGGCTACCTGTTGGTTCAGACACAGAGCGGGGAACAGCTGACTCTGCAACCAGATGGCAACAGCTTTGACATTATGAAGAACCTCATTGTTATGAAATAGGCACAATGGAATGCAATCCCCTGTGCGTGTCTGAGTGTTATTGGTAGGCCTTTGTGGATTATGCTCAACATTTAGCCTATTTTTTCTTTTTTTTTTTCTTTTCTTTCAAGTGGCCTATTTTTCTGTTTGTATTGCCAATTTTTCTTGTGAGTTACCATAATATTAAATAACACTTTGCTGAATGTACAAAGCTATAATATACTTGTTCTGCAACATGACTGATAGTTGTATACACGTGTAGTCTTCCAATGATGATTCCTATGCTGTAGAGAAGGTGAATAAAATTGAAAGGACAGGCTCAGCTGCGGCTGAGGGAGGCTGCTCTATATCCAATTTACATGCTTTAGACCAGTTGCTGTAGACCTGTACCTATTAAAATTTTCCTGCATTATCAGAAAAATAAACCTATATTTTTCCTGCATAATTCTTTTTGCTCAGAAGTACCTATTTTTCCCAACATAATCCACAAAGGCCTAGTTATTGGGTCATGTACTTTGCCGTGTAACGAATATTGTCCTTCTGCTGAATAAAGTCCACACAATATCATGCAGTGATGCTATGAAAGCAGAGAATATTAATATCCCGCTGACAGTCCATACATGACTAAAACTTTCTCATGCCATGCATTGATGCTATGAAAGCATAGAATATTAATATACCACAGTGATGCACATTAAATTTTAATGTCAGACAATGGTGCCACAATAACCCAATTATCATTCATTTGTAAGCTTACAGGCTTTCTGTTAGTAAAGGGCACAGAGAACACAGGAATAAACTTCATGCTAGGGCCTCATACGGAACTACTTCTTAATTGCACAATTCATCACATTCGTTATTACTAATAACATGTGGATCACAAAATGGATGTTTGGTTAAGTTGTACATTTAGACTGCCATTCAGTTAAGGGGCACAGAATTGAAAATACTAGTATACATGTATAAAATATGGAAGAGATAATAGAGAGAATGAAAATGTAGAGGTGAGTAGAGTCTAATGTATGATGTAAAAGTGCACAACTCTGGGAGGGGAAAGAAAGAATGGAAGAACGACATACATGTACAACAAATGAAACTCTTTCACATACAGGGTCATGAAAACAATAAAATTAAAAGGTAACTGAGCCTCAGGCACAGTTGACATCTCCACTGGGATATTCCAGGGCAGTCTGGTTGAGTCTACTGTAGCTAAGACAATATATAAAGTTGGCATCTGTAAAGTTTGCACTACTGCCCTTGCCATGCACCCCAATGACCATCTTCCTATACTCAGCTGAGTTGGTAATGTGAGTACTGTAGAATTACTGCATGCTCTCTAGTGTGATGTTTGGTAATATTTCTACCAACTGCTGCTGGTAGTCAAACTGTTCCCTGCCAGTGATGATCTCCCCCCACAGCACATCACTTTCATCAGTCAGAGTCTGTTCCTTCTGCTTCAGGGTTGTCTCATACTGCTCCTTCTGAGTGGTCCACTCTAATGTGGTCATGTTGGCAAAGTTATCGCCAAAAGTGACGAGGAATTTGTCAATCTCCCCTAGCACATATGGAGCACTGTACTTCTCACTCTGCACCACCACCTGGAATGAGCCCACGCTCTCACTGCTGGTCTGGAAACAGAAAGCCACGTAGCCCAACTGCTCCACAGTGCGAAGTTGGTAGAAGCAAAAGTCCTAGAATGGTAGGGAAAAAAACATGTGTACAAGTACAGGTAAACTGTGGTGCAAAATGTGCTGCTCCATGTACATGTGAATGCATGGAGACTCACAGGTATGATCTGGCCCAGCAGTCCGAGATGAGCAGCCGCCATCAGTGAGTCAGGAGGACACTTTGTGTTCCCAGAGCAGGTTGGGCAACCTGAGCATGGAGACAATAAGACAATCCATTACATATACAAGTACATGTACGTGTACATGTATATGAAAATGTATGTTTGCATACGAGTATATGTACATGCATGCAGTAGTACGTAGTGTAGAGCACCAGTACATTCTATTTTGTGGTCTAGTACACCCTCTAAAAATCCATTACCAAACAACAAGCTCTAGTGTAATACATGCACAACACTATTTCTGCATTTTTCAAGTATATGTACATACACTACATATACTACCATCAAACAAGAAATTTTGGCGCAAAATAATTTGATAGGCTACAACAGCTCTGAAAAATTTAATAATGCACAAAATACTTTTCTACTATGAACACTTCATCAAAGTAGCACAAGTATGCTGCACAAGTACAAGCTACTAAAAAATGAAGGCAAAGCAACAGCTATGGTGTTGATTTGCTAGCATTTCGAGCCAGAGAATGCATGATGTACTAGACCTGAAGAGGTTATCCCATAACATTCTTTACATGCTACCACTTAAGCCAACAAGACTAATACTTATTGTCATGACTATGCATGACCACATGAAAAAAAGTAGGGGTTAAACATTTGTGTAACAATCCATTCCCATGAAAACTTTTAACACAAACATATTTACAGTATACCTACTGTCAGTACATAATTGTGCAGATGTACAAACACAATACCTGGTGTATAACATTAACAGCTGAGTTGTGGTCATTGGGATTGAGTGTTGGCAGTGTTACACTGTAGTTTCCCACTGCAGTCAATTGCACTCGATCTCTTGCACCATGGGGTGGAGCATGAGGGAGGGAGGGTAGGGCAAGGTTTTGAACCACCAGCTGAGTGTAGTGCTTAGCCTGAAGAGAGAAGGAAAGGAGTGAAGGAAAGGGAGAGGGCAAATGAAAGGGGGGAGGGGGGGAAGGAAAATGGCAAGAGAGTACAAACAAGAAAAAAGAACGTTAAATATGTGTATGAAATCCTTACTACATGTATATGTAGAGCACTATGTAGTAGTTGATGTTACCTGGTCTTTAGCAATATTCCCATGAGCAAAGCAAATGACACTGGCATTAGAGAACAACTGCTCTACATGTGTAACAACATCTTCAAATGATACTGAAAGTGTCTAGTTAAACAACTGTTCATGTTTCCAGTATGGTCCCTCCATTATCACACTGTGAGAGGAGGAGGAGGAGATGGTGACAACAAAGGAAGAAAAGGGAGGGAATAGATGGGACAGAAGATGGGAGAGAAGATGGGAAAGAAAAGATGGGAAAGAATGCACAGGACAAGACATAAAGAAGGGAGAGAAGAAGGTAAGAACACAAGCAGTGGTTAAGGGTGAGAAGAAAGAGACTATATGTATGTACATTTACATGCATGTACAGTAGGCGTCAATAACCCATTTCCTGTTTGTTAAGTGGCTGTTCAACGGACCGTTCCATTCCATTACGTTCAATTTATGTGCAATCATTGTCCATTCCATCATGCCATACAATTTCGTTTGTGTGGCAGTTCGAGTAGCTTGTGTCTAGTGCTGTCCGACGGTCCCCTGTGAGCTTTTCGAGTATGTCAAGAAGCGCATTGCGTTTCATGACTACAGTTACAGTGCAAAAGAGATCACTATGCTTCTCAAAGAACTTAAAGGGGAGTTTGAGAGGCGATGCAACGTCACCAAAGCGCATAGGTTACTGGTTAGCTTTTGCTGAGGATTTAGGCTTATGTGTAGATCCAGTTCACTGTATTCCACAAGCGGACTGACCAAACGTAACGCATGAATGTGCAAGAAAACGGCATGCAAACGGGAACAGACCAGACCTGACCAGAACGGAACAGATGGGAAACAGGAACAAGTTTCCATTTCATGTTTTTCAAAACACGCATTGTACCGTACAACAGTCCTGTTCCATGGTGCATTCTACATACCATTTATTTAAGCGAAACTTCAGTCACATGTTGCATAGAACGGTCGAAGTGTTACTATTATTCAAAGTTGGTGAGGAAAGATTTCGTCTGTCAATATGTCCCTAAGAAAGGCAATGAAGGAGCTACCAGAGAATAACAGTGAGCTTGGCCCAGCTGTTTTGCTGTGGTCTCGTTGTTGCTCTTCCTTCGCTGCTTCAATTCGTCACTTCAAACACGGTATCGCTCATCTATCAGCTTCAAACACATAAAACTAAACACAGAATGCAGAAACAGTACAAAGACAGAACAGTAAACATTTTTGAATAGCCACTGCACAAACATGGCACGAAAACGTTTTACTGTATAGTACATAATAGGCTTTATATACATGTACAAGCAAATGAGTGGGAAGAACCTGTGACAATCAGGTGTTTAGACTAGTACCCTACCAACTGAGCTGTATGTACCATATGCAAGGTAGCTGGGTGGGTTACAAATCCTAGGATAAGCAATGCAATGCAACCGAAGTGGTGAACCTACCCATCCCGTGCAATGTACATATTCTTCAGTTACATATACATATACATGTACATGTACATGTGCATGTATGTGGAAGGTGCACAGGAATGTGTGTGTGGTACTTACGGTTGGAGGTACTGGTAGATGTATCGGTATGGCAGAGTGGTAAGTCCATAGTTCATCAGGTACTGCTGACGGGACTCTCTCACTTGATCAAAGAGATGAGCCATACTAGAGGTGTTCCTCAGCTCTGTGGAAGAATGAGAGCAAATTAGTACATATACATGTACGAACATATTCATGCAACATACAAAACATCCACAGACAGGCTCCACACATACGTGCAATTGTACAAGTCAGGTAATGTAAATGTATACATGTAGCATAGTAATGTACATGTACATGTACCAACATCATATGTAGACTCACGAATAAGGGCAGTGCTCAGGAACCTCTCCATCACGTCCTGATCACTGAAGCCTAAGATGGAGAGGGTGAGGCCTCGAGGAGTGGCTGAGAGAGAGGCAGAGTAGGTGAGCTCAGAGACTGCATAGAGGGCAGGGGTGAGAGCCTCTGCAACCAGGTTGATGTAGAGGACGGTCAGATCTGTGGTCAGATCTGTGGTCAGATCTGTCCACCACAATCATGTACATGTATGTACATATGCATTTACTACATTAAAAATTAAAAGCACTAAAGTACAAACCCTCAGTGTAGTTGCATTGCATGCTACAACAGCCTGCACAGATGATGCAAGCATTGTTGGTTTAAGTCCATACAACTGGGTTATAGTCTAGTGTCCTGCCTTGTCTTTGTTCTAGGGCCTATGCACATACGTGTGTGCACCTACTAGCCTTGTACACTCATGCGCTTAGGCAGATCCATTATCACACTAGATTTACGGGTGTGAAATGAAGAGGTACATGTACATGTACAGTATATTGTATATGAAACATTGCAACATGAACAAAAAGGTGGACCTGAGCTGGCTTGGTCCCGGTAAGTTTTTAATGCTTCTTCTAACTTTCTAACGAAGCAGTTTTAGAGAAAATGTCTTTTTAGTGAAACTGTGCCGCTCAAGCCGCTAGTACCTTCAGTTACACGTTTACTAGCACCAGTCCACAGATTAGCTCCAGTGGAGACACACACACACACACACAAATACAGTAGCCCTCTGTTGCATGCACACCAAGGGTTAATTAAGAATTTAGAGCTATTTATGTATCATTACTTACAGAAAATATTATATAAATTTATAGTATTTTGCGTGGGCGGATCAAAGGTACCGCCTGTGCCGCTCGTGGTCATATAGCACTGCGCAATGTACAGCGTCAATGGGACTTCCTGTGCTATATGGAATATCATATAGCACAGGAAGTATCATATAACACAGGAAGTATCATAATTATAGTACATGGTGATAAATGAAGATAAATGAACACTGGCTCTTGTACAAGGAATGGTAAACTTGGTGGCATACATAGCATTACTTATTGTAAGTGATGTTGATTGTGCAATTGCTTAGGGTTCCAGAGAAGGTATGACCAGCAGAAGAAGCACACTTTTCAGTACCTGAATCGTCCTCTACAAGTGGCTTAATCTCCGGGAGATTCACCTTGTCAAATCCAGAGAACTTGCACTCTGGGTTGGCAATTACAGCATTAACTGCTTGCTCCATAGAGGGTTGTGTGCGTTCATAAAAACGAAGTGCTTTCAGGCTGCGGTGGCCTGTTTTATCAGCAATAAGTTTCTCAGTCCCTAAGCAATACGTTTCTCAGCAATAAGTTTCTCAGTCCTTGTCTTGTTCAAGAACCTGGCTGTCTTCGCTCCATTCGGCTCCAATTCCAAGGTCAAATCGAGGGTCTAACACTGTTCCTTCAATTCGACAAAGAAGACGAGGTGACACAGCATCAACCTGCTTCGCGGCATCTTACTCAGAGTCCATCCTGATCCCAAGACAGGAAAACGAAGTAGCAGCTTGAACCAAGCCCTCACAAACGCAGCACGAGCAGCAACAGAGCTGGATCCGTTAGCTAACCTTGGCGCGCTTTCTAAGCTAGTACTGGAAGCGTCTAAAAATAGTAGCTTTGAATCTGGTTGGTTGGAGACGCATTACGTAGACACATAGAAGCTTCTAGAAGCTGGTCTCGTGCCACCCGAAGTGTCTAAAAATAGCAGCTTGGAGTCTGATTGGTTGGATACGCATTACGTTATCACATACTATAAACCAGTTAAAGCACCGCCTACTCTCGTACTTCACGGGAAATATTGAACTCGGGCGTGGTCTCGAAGCCTAATATAGCTATATTAGCTTCTCGACCACGCCCTCGTCCAATATTTCCCGTAAAGTACTCGTGGCGGTGCTTTAACTAATATATATCCATTTCTTCCTTCTTTCTTTTAATGTACATGTACCTTACTGATTGTTCCTGCAAGTGCACACTGCACATGGAACATACATGCATACACAAGTGTGCTACCCTTGCACACTGCACAGTCATGTACAGTAGACTTCAGAATTAGCTATACACTACACTAGTGTACTATGTTGCAACTACACTCGAAGTTGACAGTGTAGTACATACAAGTACTATATAATGCTAGTGTACTATGTTGCAACAGTTAGATTTTTCTTGACGTCTACTGTAAATGATGTACATGTACATGTACATGCACATGTACTGTACACGTAATGTATATCTGTACAAGTACAGTATGCAGCATAATGTACCCATCCATCGTGGACTCTTCTCAGCTCTGACTGACTCAATGGAGCAGTGCATGTTGACGCGAGGGATCTTGAACCTTGTGTCCTGTAGCCACCACAAGGACACACCCTCCCTGAGGTAATCATCTGCAGAAAGATATATACATGTACATGTAAATTGTGTCATAGAGACAAGGCAATGCAAAGCAACAACCCATGAAGACAGCTCCATTTTTTTCAGACAAAAGATGAGCTGCCTCAGGACTCAAACCCGCAACATCCTGCCAACATGCAGGTGCTCTATCAACTGAGCCACCCAGGCAGCTCAGCTGGGCAGGCTGAATCTTCAAAAGTTAGTACTAGGACAAGGTGTCTCCCCTGATAAAGAGCGTAAGGTAACTCTTAACTCAGTATTAATGAGAGGGCCTGGGGTACACCCCACCAAAGACACCAACTCCACACTGAGCAATTACAAACTTGGTCATAGAGACAAGGCGATGCAAAGCAACTACATGTACTGTGTACACCTGAAGACAGCTCTTTCTCTCTTCTGGAGGAAAAAAATGAGATGCCTCAAGCAGGACTCGAAGTGCATGTAGAAACCTTTGACATTATGTATGTACATACACGTGTACATGTACGTTGTGCATGTAGATGACATGCATGTACATGTACATGTACATGCATTATAAGTACAATATATACTGTACATGTATGCGTACTTCAAACATTTACTTGTAGAGGAACATGCACATGTGTACATGTACTTGTACATGTACATGTACTAGCACATGCAGCAACACTGAAAACAATTGAGTGTCTAAGTGAGTCAGCTGGTGCTTGTGTGATGTGTAGGTACAGTATGGCTCAAAAAAAGTTAATGTTTTGTCTCCGTTGCACGGAACGGAATATTCTGTTTCATCTTCGTTTCGTCTGCGTGTTGATACCGTTTTGTGGAAACGAAATGCTGAATTTTGGCGCTTTCGTTCCATCTAAATGAAGCACTTCCATTTTACAGTTTCCGTGTTTGCGTGCTGTATATGCACTAACAAACTTCTGTGCTGCACATCTATAGCCAAGGCTCTTCGTGCAGAGGGCATTAGTGTCCCAGGTGGGTGTGCACAACTACTTACAAAGTACTAACGAATGGTAGAATGTCAAGGCGCACTGGTAGTGGACGATGGATGGAGAGTGTCAAGACCATCGTCGAGAAGCAGTGAGGAAAGGACGAAACAACAGCGAAAGAGCTTCAAAATCTCTTAGATGGTCACGGGCACAAACTTCCGTGTTATCGTGCTGCCATTTCTGTTTTACTGTTTCCGTGTTTTTTGCCAATTATCATTCTACTTTTGTGCTTCCTTGTTAGCGTGTTGCTTCTGTTCCGTTGCCTCGTTATTACCAATCCATTGCTTCGAGCTTACCGTGCAATGGAGACAAACATTAACTTTTTTTTGAAACATACTGTAAGTGGGTAAGTGAGCAGGTGAAGGAAGGAGTGAGAGTACTGCTGGCATGTACTGTCATTGAGTTCCACCATCTGAGGAGTGTCTTTCACATCCTGTGGAGCAGGTAATATGTTGAAGTCTTGAGGAATAAACTGATTTGCCTGAGGCAGCCAGAGGTCAGCAGCCTCACTGGCCCCCCAGTACTGAGCCACATTGTGTGGTGTGTCCATGAGAGCATAGTGAGTGGTGTAGATAGGCTCTGTTTCATTCAGCACTGGCCAGGGCAAGTTCACGGGTGAGGTTTGGTTTGGTGCACTGACGAGAGGAAAGATGCCATCAATGTTCAAGTGCTGTGTCTCAATGAACACTAGAGAGTTGTCAGGGGAGAGGGAGGTCAGGACTTGGCAGATGAGGGACGTGTTGAGGAGACGTCGTTTTGGGTTGTCAAGGAAGTCTTGTAGGTCAGTAACCAAATGCATGGCTTCAGCTAGAGCCCTGCATGTGTATACATGCACATGTTATGGTAAATGTGTGTGAACATGGGTACATGATAATTATTTACACGGAGGTACATGTACATGTACATGCAAACTGTGCAAATGTATGGCTACACCTTCTTGCTCTGTTAAACTCTCCCACACTCACTGAGCATAGCTGCTGGGGGTGTCCTGCTCACTGTAGTCATACACCACCTGTGCCACATCGATGTAGTCACTCCACATGGCCTGCAGGTCACTGTCTGACTGACTGGAGAGCAGCCTGCAGTGAGAGACACACCAAGCACAGTGTGACGGTGCAGCACAGTCAGGGATGAAGGTGAAGGATGGAGAACACAGTGGTATGATGGGCAGCAAAACAGCACATGTTCACAGCACTGTGCATATCATATACTGTACTATGTGTACATGCCATTGTGGGGTATACGTGTATAATGTACAGGTACTGTAGAGGCAGCTTTTCTATTTTTGAGCTGTCTTCAAGTGTAGTTGCTTTGTGTTGCCTTGTTCCTACAATTGAACTACATGTACATGTACATGTACTTGGGAGAATACAGTATACACAAAATTGGATGGTAGAATATATGTACATGCACATGCACATCTACATGTACATGGAGGGATTAACCATCCACACTCCCCTCACCTGATGTACTGGAGCACACTGGCTACCACTTCTGAGGCGTGGGACAAGCCGTCCTCAGTCAGCTCAATGGACACCACAAACAGGGTGAAGGAGTTGGCATCGACCTCTGACCCTGCCGAGAGGGAAGTGGCCCAGTTCCCTTGCTTCAGGTAGTACAGAAAGCTCCCCTGACCCTCGTGTCCTAGGTAACGGGACAGGAATTCAGTGACATCATTTCAGTACAGAGATTCCAAAGTAGATGGAGGTGGTGTTAGTGTCAGCCACTGGACGGTAGTAGACCAGCTTCCCAGAGTACTCTGGAGGGAAGGCAGTTGTGTTGAAGGTGCGAGGGGAGACAGATCATTTGGGGATAAGTGAGAAGTAAGTTGCTGTCCAGTTGGCGAGGGTGGGGATGGGCTCTTGGCCGTACACCACCAACTGCATCTGTAGTGGGATATGGTGGGTGTATGCTGTACATGCATCAGTACTCATCAGGGGTTCATACAGGACTTGGTAGGGGTGGGATCACTAGGTCATACACAGTATTACACATGTACATGTACACTGTACATGTATACCACTTGCTGCAGTAGTGCATACACGTATTTACATGTACAGTGGTAGCCTCATTTCCAGGCTCTCCCCCCTACCACACGTGTATGACCTTTGACTACACAAATGGGTTTGGGATGGAAATCCCGAGTGTCTCCCTCCCCCATCTCTGGGAATAGGAACGGGAAGTGCACATTTATATACTGTACATGTACATGTACATGTATTTTAGGAAGTGAAACACAAGGACAAAGCACACAAATGGCTTCCTTGTGGGTACAAGGTCCCAGGGAAGTACATGTAGCAAAATGATGTAATGATGTAATTGGAGAAGAATGGTCCAACATTAGCCAAGAGCTGGCAGTTGGCAAACAGCAGGACAGTGTGTGTACAGGATGTGCATACATCCTCCCAATACCCTGCAAAAGCATGGGATTTGCTGAAGCATCTTGTTCAGTGACAGTCCAAAGAGAACTCTTACATATACATGTACATGTACACTGTACATGTATGTCTAACCCTACACTTCATCTGGTTAACGCTACATACTGTAAACCAGATGAGGTGTTGGGGTAGACATTAACATACTGAGCGAACAAATGAGTGCTACAAGCTTAGACTTACATGTACACATTTGGTCTCAGACAGAATACATACATGTATAATCAGTCATAGAGACAAGGCAAATGCAAGCAACAACGCCCGAAGACAACTTTTTTTTCCCCAGAGAAAAAGAAGAGCTGCCTCGGGCGGGACTCGAACCCGCGACATTCTGCGTTCTAGGCAGACGCTCTACCAGCTGATACATGTACATGATCGATCAGTCATAGACACAAGGCAAAGTTTAGAGTAACCTTCTAACAGGGAAGTTTTGTCCTTGCATAAACCTTAAAGATTCAGCCTGCCCAGCTGGGCTGCCTCAGTGGTTCAGCTGGTAGAGCATCTGCACAATATGAATGATGCGTTCGAGTTCCGCCTCAATTCTTCTCCAAAAAGAGAAGTTGTCTTCAGGTGTAGTTGCCTTCCTTACCCTCAATATGTACCACATTGACACCACATCTCACATGCATGTGCATGTACATGTATGTATTGTATTTGTACATATAGAGTGATATCGATAATTCTGAAGGCTGCCTGTCACCCGGTGGCCATAGCTCAGGTGGTAGAGCACTGATGGCTTAAGTAAGAGGCCCCAGGTTCAATCCTTGGTGGCTGCCAGTATTTCACAGTTTTCTAAAAATATTCTTAAGCCTTTTCATCATGTACATGTACATGTACAGTATAGCATTCACTGGACACACACCACACATGAAGGTATGCTCAATGTACATACAGTATACACATACATGTACATGTACATGTGTACACAGGTATATGGCGTTTAGACATGCCCTCCTACCCTAAGACTATTCATGACTGGCCACTTGTCTAAATGCACTCACTGAAGATGCTATGCAGCTACAGTGTACATAGTGTACATACACATACTCCCACAGTCCTAGGGCCCATCACACAAGACCCTCCCACACATACACCTAAACAGAGTCACATCCTCAAAAGAAATAGAGTACATGTACAGTATGTCTATGCCTACAATATTATTTTGTACATTGTGCATGTATAGTGTACAGTGTACATGCACAGTGCACCTTGTATGTACATGTTCTGGACTAGAGCACTGGACTAGCAACTCGGTGGTCACGCGTCCGAGGCAGCTCAGTGTCTTTTTCACTGTCTGCCTTCGGACTTTGCTTTCCCTTGTTTAATCTGCATATACATGTACGAGATTGATCATGTACATGTACACTGTACCTGTTGTGTAAATAATAGCAGTGGGTTTATGGCTTTATCAGTGAACATTCCTGTGCTATCTGGAACAGCTGTTGCAAGCACTTTGGAATGTCACTAACCAGTTGTACAGTATGTCTTGCACATTTAGCTACAGTAGACGTCAAAATAAAGTTTACACTACGCTAGCGTAGTACGTTATAACTACACAGGAATTTGACAGCCTACTGTGCCAATAAATGTGGATGGGCACACCCTGCTCTCAGAGGAAGGCACTACCCAGGGAGACCCTCTAGCAATGCCCATGTACGCCCTGGCAACCATTCCACTTATCAAGTATTTGAGCAGTACATCCAGTAATATGCAGGTCTGGTATGCAGATGATGCTGCCGCTTCAGGATCACTGACATCCCTACGTGTTTGGTGGGATAACCTCACTTCCGCTGGACCTGCCTTTGGTTACTTTGGGAATGCCAAGAAAACCTGGCTTGTGACGAAGGACACACACCTTGAAAATGCTAGAAATATTTTTCAGGATACGCAGGTTAATATCACTTCAGATGGCAGAGCATATCTTGGGTCTGCTATAGGTTCAGATGCGTTTACCAACAGTTTTGTCATTGAAAAAGTTCAGCAGTGGAAGAAAGAGCTAACACAACTAGTTGATGTTACCAGAGTTCAGCCACATGTGGCTTTTGCAGCCTACACATATGGCTATGTGCACAAATTCTCATATCTGTGTAGAACTACCCCCAACATTGAGTTGCTGCTGCAGCCCCTGGAAGAATACATTAGATTCCATTTCATCCCTGTTCTAACTGGTAGAGCTCCTTCCAATGACACTGATCGTGAGTTATTTTCTCTGCCTGTGAGACTGGGTGGCCTTGGCATTACTAACCCCACACTTCTCTCGACCCACGAATATCTTTCATCCACTAAGATAGCTGCACCACTGAAAGATCTCATATTGCAACAATGTTATGAATACCCCCTTGAGTGCATTGAGGCACAACTGACAGCCAAGAAAGAAGTTTACAAACAAAATTGTGAGAGAACAAAGGCTACCGCAGCAACTCTCAGAGCTACTGTCGATACTTCTACACAACGTGCAATAGACCTTGCCCAAGAAAAAGGAGCCTCTAGCTGGCTCACGGCCCTCCCTTTGGAGGAATTTGGATTCACTCTCCACAAGGGAGCTTGTCCTCTCCTGTCAGAAAGGTGGCTTCCCTACCTTAAGACACAATGAGATCCGAGACCTCACTGCTAACCTACTGTCAGAAGTGTGCCATGATGTCTCAATAGAACCTTCCCTTCAGCCACTCACTGGGGAAACTCTCGCCAGTTCCTCTGCCATCACTGAGGACGGTGCCAGATTAAATGTGGCTGCCAAGGGCTTTTGGGGAGGCCAGTATGAGAGAGATTTCTTTGATGTAAGGGTTTTTAACCCATACGCTCCCTCAAACAGGCAACCTCTAGCTACTTGCTACAGAAAGCACGAGAACATCAAAAAACGTGCCTATGAACAGAGGGTCCGTGAAATTGAGCACAGCTCATTCACTCCACTCGTTCTGTCACTCACTGGAGGTTTGGGAAAAGCTGCCACTGTCTGTTACAAGAGGCTTGCCTCCATGCTCTCCTCCAAACATGACCAGCCCTACAGCTCCACTATTGCCTGGATCAGATGTGCTCTCTCTTTTTCCCTCCTACGATCATCCATCCGGTGTATTAGAGGTGCTCGATCTACTGTTGGCCACGCGATGAGGCAGCCGGTTCCTCCTATTGACCTTGTTATTTCTGAGGCAGGTCTTTCCTGCCATTTGTAAACCTTCGTGTATCATGCATGAACAGTTTAGTTTCATATACTGTATACTTACTTTTTCGTTTGTTTTGAATGGCTTTATTTGCTCTGTACAGTATTCGCCTCATCCTTGCATTTGTTATTTGTCCTTCCGCAAAAAAAAAAAAAAAAAAGAACTATGCCAATAAATACGTTTTGTACGCAGCGTAGTACATAGTACGCAGCGTATTAATGATCCCACGAAGACGCTGTTACAGATACGTGCGAGCTAGCTACCCAGGCCCCTCCCACAAAGCGGGGTCTCGAGTCTTCCTCTATAGCTCTCGTATGCTACTTAGTATGCAGCATAGTCGCTGTTTAGAATGTTGTACACTATGTAGTACGCTAATTGTGTAATAACTACGCAACTTAGTATGCTACGTAGTATGCCACCTAGTACGCAAAAAGTACGCAGAAAATACGTGCATAGTACGTTAGCATAGTGTAAACTATATTTTGACGTCTACTGTACATGCACATGTACATGTTGATGTACATGTACATGTGTTGTATATCTCTACTTAGCTCACTCAAATTCAATTACAGTACATGTACTGTACATGGCTGGAATCACCTTGTACTAAATTCCACATGTGCATGTACATGTACATGCACTCTATCAGAGAGTCGGTAGACTCTCTATGTAGGGATGGCGCTGGTCCGCCCATAGTGTGCGTACATTGGAAATCCGTCTTAACTCGCGAACGCTCGTGTTCTAAGCCTTTCTGGACATCTAGCTATCCTATTCCGACGTTTCTCTACCCAATGATACCCCACAGATAGCTAAAAAGCATCCCTAGACTTACTGCCAGGAAACGGGCGAAGTGGTGATTTCTTTTTCTTTCTGATTCTTCTTCTTCTTAAGAGATTTCTTTCAAACGACTTTTCTCGAAACTGGCAGAAGTAATCACCGTAGTTCTTTACAGATCAACTGTAATCACTACGCGTATGATCTGCCTTAACGGCATCTTAGCATCTTCTCAAACAAGCAGAAACTAGACGCACTGGACAACATGCCCATATTTGGAAGCCATTTTCTAATAATTGTCATGTGACACAGATTGCAAGCACGTGAGGGCTGGCCTCGCGCGCTGCGTGCAATCACACGAAGCCACACCCTAGTAATTTCTCCAAGCAATGATCGATAGCGGCCGAGTGGCTTGTGTTTCAGCCGTATCTTACTTCACTGTTGTTTCAGAGTCGGTAAACTGTTCGTGTAGGAATGACACCGACGTACCAATTGCACGTGTACATACAAAATGTTCTAATATAACTAGCGGACGCTCGTGTTAGGCCCTTTGAGCGCTAAGTGGCGTTATGCATCTCTCTACCAAAGGATACGGCGCCCCCAAGAATCAAAGTTGCATCACTGAGCTTCACTTCCGAGTATGATCCCAAGAAACATACTTAGCCTCGCAAGCCAGCCGTATTTTTCCGTGCGCGGAGGAAGGTGTTGGTGCTTGACTTAGAGAAGGGCAACCTCCTGTATGGTACTGTAGTACAGCAAAAAATGCATGCAAACAAGTATGAAAAACATTTTCCAAAAATGTAGAAGGATGTAAGGATGGCAGTGCCAAAAACCACACAAACTAGATATATGGATGGCAGTGTGCAGAGGACTACACAAGTAACCCCATCCCTACATCTTTTTTTTGAATAGAACGTGTATCTAAAGTTTGCTGTGAGATTACTGGAAACATTTTTGTGCAGAATATAAAGATGAAAAAAAGATGTAGGGATGGGGTTACTTGTGTAGTATGTATACATACATATAATACAGGTACATGTACATGTCTACATGTTGATATACAAGTACATGTACATGTAGGTGTATTCCGACTGTGCCCTTCACAAACCATAACCATGTAATTTGTATTATGTTCATGTGAGTCTTCAGCTTTCCCTGAGATTGTCATTTATGATGATATCCTTGGGTCTGCCAGTTCCGCACTGGGGAAACACTGCCTGTCCCTAACCAATACATGCACACACTGTGTGTGGGAGCCAGTGGATGGCATTATGTTTCCCATGTGTGTATATACGTATTGCATGATCTGTTACCTCTTGAGAATACTGAACACATTCCCAACAGATGCACACACATTTGTGTACATGTGTACTGTGCATACACACATGCATCTCTTGAACCTAAATGTACATGTACATGTACATGTTGAAGCAATACATGTATGTGCATGCATGTACACTGCTGTACGCATGAACTTGACTGTACATGTATACATATACATGTACATGTACATGTACATGTATACATGTACGTACATATACTACATGTTGTGTAAAAGAAAACAAAGCTTATTCTGTCAAGTACAAAGCTATTCTACATGTACATGTACATGTATATGTATGTTAATTGTATATGAGACAATGTGCAATATATAGAGGTCCTTTAATACTATCACCCTACACACATGTGCAATGTGCAATGGACATGTACAGTACATGTACATGTCAATGTTGCCTCTCGCTACTATGTACATGTACATGTACCTCTAATTACAAGTGAACATGTACATGAATAAATCGAGAACCACAGCTCCCTAGGCCGCAAATGGCCCTTAGACCTAGATGTTAAACAGTCACCCGGTGCGCAGGACGCATTTCGGCCAATAGCAGGCCTCATCAGCTGCGCTGGGGTGACCGGGAGTGTGGGTATTACACGTGCATACACATTTGTTGGAAGTTGCTTAGCAACCAAAATTTTAAAGGCCCATATCTCAAAGCTGAAGTGGTAGAGGAGATCATGGGACGGCTAGGGTGAGTAGGCCCGCAACTTCCAACAAAATAATTACATGACCCTAATTGGGATGCATTCGCCCATGCAACTCATGCATCCCAATTAGGGTCATGTAACTATAATGTACATGTACATGTACATGTATGTACACCCTGTACACTGTACATGTACTGTACATGATGCACATGTACATGTGCATGTACACATGTACATGTACATGTATGTGTAGATGTACATGTACATGTACATGTACAGTATACACATGTACACCTAACTCCATAGCAGTAGATCAAGAATGGACTTTTGGCCAACCTGTACATGTACAGGTACATGTACATGTATGGGTTCCTCCCCGTCTCCTTGCGTAGTTCTGGCTCTCGTCACATGGCTCTTGTATACATGTACATTGTGCTGGTACATGTACATGTACACTTAGCCACACTTACACTTAGTACACGAAGAGACGTACATGTGTATACAATGTACTTACAGTGTTGGCAGAGTAACTGGAGTTGTAGTAGTTGTGTAGCAGTTGCAGTAGGTCAACATGTGAGCTGTTGAGAGTTGAGAGTGTGCCAGTGGAGAACATGTGAAACGGGTGTTCAGGATTGGAGACATGTTTCAGGAGCTGCCACAGCTTCCATTCATCTGATTGAAGGTTTTTCTCGTGCTCCGAGTTCACTGCATGGACTTCATCCTGAACAGAGGAGGCATTGAACAGCGGAGCAATGAAGAACTGAGCGAAGAGGTCCAGGGCATGCTCCAGGGAGTCCGAGTTCACACTGAAGTAGTAGTTGGTCTCCTGCGTAGATGTGAAGGCATTATCCCCTCCCCCATGAGTGGACAGGTAGTTGGAGTAGACGTGCTCATCGGGGTACTTCTTTGTTCCCAGAATGAGCATGTGCTCACAGAAGTGTGCCAGTCCTTCTGCTTCAGGCGGGTCACTGAATGATCCAGCCGCCACTTCCATTGACACTGCATATATGTTGGACTTGGGATCAGAGATCAGGAGAACACGGAGAGAGTTGTTGAGGGTCAGGACTTGGTACGTGTGGTTATCCAGCCTGGGCTTGCAGCTGTTGAGTGAGTCACAGGACGAGGGAGGCAGTGGTGTTGGAGTGGGGGTAGGGGTAGGGGTTGGGCACCTGGGAAGGTGGGGAGAGGGAGAGTGAGGGAGTGAGGGGTGGGAAGGTGAGGAGAGGGAGAATGAGGGAGTGAGGGGTGAGAAGATGAGGAGAGGGAGAGTGAGGGAGTGAGGGGTGAGAAGATGAGGAGAGGGAGAGTGAGGGAGTGAGGGGTGGGAAGGTGAGGAGAGGGAGAGTGAGGGAGTGAGGGGTGAGAAGATGAGGAGAGGGAGAGTGAGGGAGTGAGGGGTGGGAAGGTGAGGAGAGGGAGAGTGAGGGAGTGAGGGGTGAGAAGATGAGGAGAGCAAGAGTGAGGGAGTGAGGGGTGGGAAGGTGAGGAGAGCAAGAGTGAAGGAGTGAGGGGTGGGAAGGTGAGGAGAGCAAGAGTGAAGGAGTGAGGGGTGGGAAGGTGAGGAGAGCAAGAGTGAGGGAGTGAGGGGTGGGAAGGGGAGGAGAACAAGAGTGAGGGAGTGAGGGGTGGGAAGGTGAGGGCTGGGAGAGTGAGGAGGAGTGAAGTGCATGGGAAGAGGGATGGTGTGGCAGGTGAGGAGTGAGGGAGGGGAGAGTGTGGGTTGGGACGGTGTGAGAGGTGACAGTGTGAAGAGGAGGTGACAGTGACTGTGCAGAGGGCAAAAGAAGAGCAAGGCAGAAATCTAATACACGTACATACACACCCATCACAAGCATTGTACCTTCTGTATCTGTGACCACATGGATCGAGCAAGGTGGAAGGAAGAAGCCAGAGACAGTAGAGCATGTCACAAGTTTCAGAAGATGAGGCTGCATCGATGAAGGAAAGCAGTAGTCATGAGGGAAAGCAGTGTCGAAAGGCTCTGGGGGTAGATAACATGTTTACACACATGTAAACTTGCTCTCCCAGATGCATACATGTACATGTATGTGTGTGCATGCCATATACACACAGTAGATACCTGTACATGCACGCACATGCACCTACAAGATAAGCACTCCCAGCAGCTGTGATGAGGACATTCTAGATAATACAAGAACACATATCTCAGGGCTGCAAGTCAACCTCGTCCCTCATAACACCATGTAACGGATGACAAACACATACAGTGTATGTGCACACCTGCACACACTGTATGCACCCGGCCTGGTGTATGAAATAGCATAGACTCAGGCACACCTTCATAACAGGCACACAATTTTAACAGGTGGATGTGTACTTCATGTTACTGACCTCCCATGTTAGGTGCATGTACCGAAAACTGCGCAACAATGGCTGATCTCATGTTCAAATAAGCGTAGGTTTGTCCTGCACCAATCGATCCATGGGCATGCGTAAAAAGATTGGGGCGGGGCTATACAGGAGGGAGGGAGGGAGGGAGGGAGGGAGGGAGGGAGGGAGGGAGGGAGGTAGGGAGAACGGAAAGGAGGAACAGAGAAGAGAAGGGGGAGGGGGAAGAAGGGAAAGAGAGATCATAAGAGATGGGACAATAATGTCAATAATATGTGTATGGCAAACATGTACATGTATGTACTCTGCATGTACAACTCTATATTACTCAGTGCCCCCATGCACACATACCCATCCATCGTGGACTCTTCTCAGCTCTGACTGACTCAATGGAACAGTGCATGTTGACATGAGGGATCTTGAACCTTGTGTCCTGCAGCCACCACAAGGACACACCCTCCCTGAGGTACTCATCTGCAGAGATATAGACATGCACATGTAGTGTGAGTGCAGTACTTATCATGTGCACATTCACACATGTGTACATGCACATGTACAAGTATGCACAGTAGCCTTCAAAAAGGTTTGCACTATGCTAGTGTAGTGCTTTGCAACAACACTCTACACTGACAGTGCAGTATGCTGTTACTACACTTGCATGTGTGCGACTGTGTAGTTCACTGCTGGTGTGATGACTGTGCAAATATGTACATGTACACGACACATTAAACTCTCTAGCATGCAAAACATACACAAAAGTAAGAGGATAATGTGTATGCAGAGGATAATGTGTGTGCAGCAGAAATGAGTGTGTGCATAGTTATCCTGTGTGTAAGTGAATAGGTGAGTGGGTGAGTGGGTGAGTGAGTGCGTGGGTGAGTGAGTGAGTGAGTGGGTGAGTAGGTGAGTGGGTGAGTGGGTGAGTGGATGAGTGAGTGGGTGAGTAAGTGGGTAAGTGAGTGAGTGTGTGAGTGGATGAGTGAGTGGGTGAGTGAGTGGGTGAGTGAGTGGATGAGTGAGTGGGTGAGTGAGTGAGTGTGTGAGTGGATGAGTGAGTGAGTGAGTGAGTGAGTGTGTGAGTGGGTGAGTGAGTGAGTGAGTGGATAAGTGACTGAGTGGGTGAGTGGATATGTGAGTGGGTGGGGGAGTGCTGGCACGTACAGTTCCAAATCATTTTGGGTTGTCAAGGAAGTCTTTTGATTCAGTAACCAAACACATGGCTTCAGCTAGAGTCCTGCATGTTCATGTACATGTGTGTGATCACCAGAGGGAGGTACAGTGTACATGTTTACTTGCGTACACTCTACACTACCAGTAGTACATGCACAGTGTACATGTACATGGACACAGCTTCACGTGCACTGCTATGAATAAATAGAATATTTCACTCAGTGTGGCTCCTCCCCTGATGGAGAGGAGTTACCGGTCAATCCCTAGCGGGATTCTGATGGCACATACAAAGTGATGTTGAGAATTGTGATGGCTGGCTGTCACCTGGTGGCCATAGCTCAGGTAGTAGAGCACTGACAGCCAGCCAGCCTAAGTCAGAGGCCCCAGGTTCAATCCTGGGTGGCTGCTGGTTTTTCACAGTTCTCTAAAATATTCCTGAGCCTTTTCATCATGTAAGTAGCTATAGGTGCACACAGGGACAATACATGTATGCACATTATGTTTGGTAGGCCACTGGAAATCAGGTGAGCCAGCAAACACTCAATGAAACAGCAGACAGGTGTTTGGAACTGGTTGGTGCTCAGTGAGGTGGCTTTGTTCCCTATCTATCCCTGCATTAGGTTTTGAGATGGGGGATTTCCCTAGGATATTCATGTAATAAGTAAGGTTTCAGAAACCACAATCACTCAGGCTCATGTATGGTATTTAAAGCAGTGCTGCACCACAGCAGCCTACAGCACTGTGAGGTTCAGACACTCACATCTTCTATAGCTATTTGACACAAAGTATTGCAACTACATGCACACAAACGTGTGATGCTAACTGAACAGAGACAAATACAGAAGGACCGAGGGAGAGAGGGATCAGAGGGAGGGACGGAGGGGTCAGAGGGAGGGACGGAGGGGTCAGAGGGAGGGACGGAGGGGTCAGAGGGAGGGAGGGAAGGGAGGGAGGAAAGGGAGGCAGAGAAGGAAGGATACGTGTAGTACCTGAACGATCAGTCATTGAGACCAGGCAATGCAAAGCAACTGTGCCAGAAGACAACTCCCTTTTTCTCAAGAGAAAAAGAAGAGCTGCCTCAGGCAGGATTTGAACCAGCAATGTTCTGCGTACCAGGCAGACACTCTACCGACCGATCCACCAAGGCAGCTCAGCTGGGCAGGCCGAATCTTTAAATGCTATGCAAAGGCAAAGGCGTCTCTCCCCTGATAAACAGGGCAACTCTTATCTCAGTACTGTGTACATGTACTGTACATGTGCTACACATACTGAGCCAACACATGTAACTCCCCTGTGGATGTAGGTTTGGAAGGGTTTTCTCCTCCCTCTCTCCCTCCCTCTCTCCCTCCACCTGTTGGTTCAGTTAGCACTACGGTCAGGGGTGACATGTACATGTACATGTAGTTGCAATTATTTTTTGTTTCTTTTTTGTGATTTAGCTGTAGAAGTTTTGAGCATCTGTGGTGGTTATATTGAATGCATATGTGAGCTCATATCCTTCTCCCTCACACAGCTCCTGTATTATGCATGCATACATACCCATCCCTCCCTCTCTCCCTCTGAATGAAGTGCTGTAGGTATGGATACACCACAAGATGAGTGCATGGATATACAGTACATGTACATGAACGAGCAAGTGCGTAGCGCACTACAAGTAACAGTACAAAAGAGAACAGCAAAGAAATTTCACAACAGTCTCTAATCCAAAGGCAGAGACATACATGTACATGTCTATGTGTACATATAGGTTTGGTACACAGTATATCTCTCTAAGTGGCTGAGGTTGTTAGTTCTAAAATATATTTTTCTAAGCTGGTGAGGGTGTGGGAGAGATGTAATGTTCTGAGCTGCTGAGGTTGTTGGAGATATCTATTCTTGTAAGCCATTGAGGCTCTACTAAATATCAAACCATATTTTGTAAGCCACTGTACTAGTACTGTACATGTTCATAGCGTATGTACTGTATATGGTCATGTAGCCAGCCCGGTGCTGTGCTGCCCCTTTGGAGCCCTGAATAACACATAGCATGCACCAAACCACATTATTATATCAAAATGAATCTCAAATTTGGGGGAGGCAAAGTTGACTGAACAGAATTGAAGGGAAAGTACCTAGTGAGTATGGCTCTGAATAGAGATCTGGAATGCAGTTTCTCCCAAACTACATGACTAGCACACACATACATGTACATGTACATGTACATGCAGGCTAAGTACAGTATCTTTAATATCACATCCTCTGTCAGCCAGAATGGTGTCTTCAAAAGAACCGTTGCTCACTTTTCCTCCCCACCCTCTTAACATAAAGCTACCAATGCCATGTGGAGTTATTCCAAATAAAATTGGCAGTTATGTGGTGGCTATGCTAGGGCATACATGGCGTATTTGAGAATATGAAAATTTTGCAAAGGGTCTATTCCTCAACCTGTGTCCCACTACACACGCTCCTAACGTCCAGAGCTCTGCCAACTAACACACCACATCAAAACCTGCCATTGCGAGGCTAAGGAAACAGAAATGGTGTGTGTCCACTGCATCAGTAGTATCTACATATAGATCTAAATGTACACAGCTATTGAATACATAGGCAGCCCTGAAGGCCTGGCTTGTCCAAGGGAAAACTACAACGTTGGAAGTTTACAGATCTCCCATACATATACGTAGCTCAGCTTTGGTCACTCTTGCACACTGATACATGTACTACACATGAACTACATGTATTGAATTCACATCTACATGTATACATGTACGTGTCTGAACACTGCACTCTACAAGTACATGTGGTGTCACATCGGAAGGGCTGTGAGAGCCATTGGGCGCTCGACAACAACACAACGCACCTAACTACATACACCTGACACAACCACAGCTCAGCAGGCCTGCCCCTTACTAGTGCTCGTGTTCACTATACTATCTATATATCAACAGGCCGCGCCGCATCCCACGGTAGGTCCAGTTTCACGTAGCAACATAAAGTAGCCCTCGAACACTGACAAACTCACCTAGTCTATCCACAATCTTGCAACGTTTATGCATTCAGCTGCGATCCTTCACTCTTCTGCTTCCCTAGATGATCACGAGCTCGGGCCCAGCCGCACGCGTACGTACATGTACTTAACTTACATGAGGTCGGGGCCGGGGCGGCGCGCCGCGTCAGCGTGCGCTATGCACTATACTGCACAGCTTGTGATTACAGTATTTGCTTCCGGGTGAGAGGAAATTCAAAATGTGCCTGGAAAGACACCGTACATAACCAACCTATTCCATGTCTATATAGTTATAGTTACTGATGATTACTGTCAAAATTAAGCGTTTTGTCTTAGTGCACATAAATATCGTAGTTTAGAGGATGTGGTCTTCGAGAGATATGGTGTATGTGTTCTGTGAGAGGGGAAATGCGTACTTATGTGCACTTAACTTTAATCAAGCCCCCACATTATGTTCTGTGAGATGAAGTATACTCAGTACCTTTGCAATGGAATACACCAGCTACTCTAGCATGAGATGTACACTAGCCTGGCTAGTATAGAAGGGATGAATCTTGCTATAGCTGCAAGCACGTCATACTCATGCAGACAACCTGCAGTTGGCCATCACATGACGAGTTGTGGCTATATTCTGATTGCCCAATGCACATGACCTCTACCAGGGTTTCAAGCAGAGATGGGGGAAGGGGAAGGGGACAGTTATTATCCACTCTCCCTTCCCTAGCTAACATTCTCCAGCCCAGCCATAACCCCAGATAAATTTCTGAATAATCATATAGGTGTACCTTAAATGCATATGCAAAATACAACAGACAGTGGTGAAAAGGTAAAAAGTGACATGTAAAATGTACTATGATGGTGGTTGTCAATGATTTCACGTGTGCTTGTATGCAAAGCAGTTACCAGACAAGTTTTTCATAGAGGCATTTGGGTGTGTGTGAGTGCGTGCATGTGTGTGGATCTGAAGCACATACATGTATGACCTACTGATTAGGGGTTAACTTTAAGTCTTACTATACTGAATTGTATTCAAAGGACCTGCATCAGCAGCAGCAAATTTTCACCCCCAGAGATAATACCCACTCTTACAGATAGAACATGCACTCCAAGTCCCTGATACAACACATATACCACCCCTCACAGAACAGACACTCCTCCCCATATGTTTCATCTAGACCACAAAGAGAAATACATGTATATACACTATTAGAAGTGAAAAATGTACACATGAAAGCAACAACAATGCGACCTAATTTAAAGCAAAAAGTCAGGTCTATAGGTATACATGACTGTATACAAATCGGTGCATAGTAATTATAGCCATAAGGAGAGATGACATACAACAGTAAGAGATCTGGGTGAGACTATATCGAGCCGGGTAGAGACTCTACCGAGCCGAGCGTGTACCTAGATCCGGTCCAGTCCAGTCCATAGTGCTGACTATAATCTGATGACGTACATGTAGCTGATGAGGCCTGGTATTGGCCAAAACGCGTCCTGCGCATCGGGTGACTGTTTAACATCTAGGCCTAAGGGCCGTTGGTGGCCTAGGGAGTTGTGGTTCTCGATTTACTCATGTACACATGCATGCGTGCCTTAGCATCAAAAGACTGTTATGATGGTTTGAAGGGTGGGCTGTCATCCCATCCCAAGAACGTAGATCCGCCATTACCAGCCATTCAATGACTTTATGTTTCTTAATCCAATATCAATTATAAGTCACAGCTTGGCCTCTTGCTTGTCGATCGCGCGCCTCACACGTGAAGAGGTAAATATAGTCACTTATTCCAACACATGGAACCGGAGGGTAAATGAAATGTTAGGGTAGCTGAAGTCACAAGGAAATTGTTACTTTATAGGTATAGCAATTATTATGTTCCAACTGATGTTTGTTCGGTACCTGTATTATGTGCAGCTGATTAGTTATTACTGATATTCACAACCTGTGCATGCACTAAGTTCCAGCACTAGCCGTTGAACTGACGGCGTACATTTGCTTTTCATCATAGATATTGCTACCCATACTTTCATGCTTTCGTGCGAAAACCATGCAGCGATCGCAATGGTGGGCGAGGCTTTCTGGAGTGTTGGAGTTTGGATAAGTGACTTCCTACTGTAGTATTTATATTTCCCACGGAACTTCCGGTTCGAACAAAGTGTGGGGGAGATCAGAGTGAACAAGGGAGAACAACCAGAGCATTCAACTGGCTAGGATAACCCAGAACAATGTGAGCCATAATAAAGCAATAAAGCCTACGGGGTATATATCTCCCTCCTATACCTTAGTAAGGTAGGGGCGGGGGTTCCCGGACAAACTTTGTAGTGGCTTCCGTATTCAGCCTTCTATTTCAAGTGTACTTTGAAGCCAGTAATGCTACTGCTATTTATAAGCTCGTGTATGAGTGCGTTACCTACAGTCCAAGTTGGAGGCAAATCTAAAACTTCAGCTCTGCGTTGTTGGGCCGTTGTTCTAGATTTCCCAAAAATCTGAACGACGGGGGTTCCCGGACACTCTCGCTATTGAAAGTCCACAACCCTAGATACTATAGACTACGCGCAAAGGTAAGGGCGTTCACTTAGCTCTTCTGCAATGGTGCAGTGCCGTCTGTCTCCCTTTATCGTATTTTCAGAGATAACACGGAAAAGCTGCATAAATTACGTAGTCTATAATATCCATGCCGTGGTCGCGCACCTCTGAAAGACGGTCGAGGGAGACAGCACTGAGCCATTGCAGAAGAGCTAAGTGAACACTCTTATCTTTGTACCAAGAGCGGTAACCGAAAGCCTTTGTCGTTCAGCGAAACTCAGTGGCTGTTTCCGGGAACCCCACCCCTTCCGGGAACCCCCGCCCCTACCTTACCCATATGCGATGCCGGCAGCGAGCGCAGAGCAAGAGATTATGTTTATTTTTCTTTTGGGTTCTGCATAAGTATATGCATGGCAACACAAAATAGCAAGGAGTTGCCAATACATGTGTACCAGTCTATAATAGAATACTTTTAAGTATACATTTAAACGATCTACAATCATTAACCCTCGGCGCGCATGCGCAGCGAGGTTAACGGTACTTGTCCTGTGTGTGTGTCTGTTCCACACGGCTAATCTGCGGACTGGCGCTTGTAGACGTCTAACCGAAGGCACTAGCGGCTTGAGCGGCACTTTTTTCACAAAAGTATAAAGGCCTTTTCTCTAACACTGCTTGGTTAGAAAATTAGAAACGCTATAACCTTACCCGTGACCAAGCCAGCTTAATCCGCCATTTTGTTCACGTTGCAATGTTTCGTATACTCTCCGTTTCACGTCCGTACGGCTAGTGCCC
>CBDBZY010000018.1:600000-627500 GCA_965213685.1 bacterium | reverse complement strand
GTCTAGTGTCCTGCCTTGTCTTGCATGTTGTATGGTCACGTACACGTGTGCACACTATTGTAGCCTATAAAGCCAGCAGTGCTGGGATGGGATGGGGTGATACAGCCACCACAGGAGAGGAGGGGGAGGAAGGGTGATTACGGCTTCCAGGAAATCATCCATTACAAAACTTCATGTACATCGTAGGGAGCCCCCCACAAAGCCAGCAGTGCAGGGATGAGATGGGATAACACAACAACCACAGACACTCAAAACGTTCTACAGCTGTTTCACACAAAGCATTGCGACTACATGTACATGCACAGGTACATGTGAGCCCTGACTGCGATGCCACCTGAGCTGAGACAATAGGGAAGGGAGGGAGGGAGGGAGAAGAGGACGTCTCAAAAGACAGTATATTAGTACAGGTACATGTGCACACATGTACATGTACATGGTTATGTTGCCTGTGACGGGCACATGTGCCTCATGAAGCTACTTTAAGGCAGTGCAGTAGTACGAGTGCATGTACATGTACATGAATAAGATAAGCTGCACGTGGACATGTACATGTACTGCAGCACATGCCAGAGCTCTCCCTGGGGGAGGGGGGGCTATGCTGCCCCTTTCGAGCCACGAGTGAGCCATGGAGCCAGGAACTTTGGGGGAAGAGGCAAAGGTGACCAAACAGTAAACAGTAAAGATCGAGAGGTAAATAAGTGGTGTAAGCAACCTGTACAGCCAAGGAGGGCACATTGTTTGTGTCCCTCCCTCCCTCCCACAACGTACAATGTGCATACTGCCCCAGCTCTCTGGTCAGGTGTGCTAACTATTGTGCAGGATGGGTCTGCCAATATCAGGTCTCACTGGCAGTGGAGTGGGCACCACATGGGACACAATTATGGCATGTTTTATGAACAAGAGCATTAAGGGCAGTGGACCACACTACAGTGTAGCGTGTACATACTGCTAAGTTAAGAGCTGCCCTGTCTAACAGGAGAGACGCCATTGCCCTTGTATAACCCTTAAATATTCAGCCCACCCAGCTCAGCTGCCTCAGTGGCTCAGTTGGTGGAGCATATACGCAGTGTGCAGTATGGCACATGTTCCAGTTCTACATGTACCTGAGACACATCTCATTTCTTCCAAGAGCTATCTTCAGCCGTAGTTACAGTTGCTTTGCACTGCCTTGCCCCTTTGACTGATGTTTATGTATGCACATGTTCATGCTGTACCTCTTTCAACAGATTCAGCATTGCTGTAGACCCATTGCATATTATGCCATGGTTCATACATTTGCATGGCAACGGTTGCTATGTGCCATATTGGTGTACTAAACCGTACACGCTCATGTAAATACCTAGTGAGTATGGCTTGGGGTAAACATCTGGAAAGTGGTTTTCTCCCAGAATACGTGACTAGCATACATGTAGCTGATGCAGAGTCGAAGCAATGCTATGTTGACATAATTCAAGTTGTGGGCTGTGATCCTTATGAGCTGCCAGGGAGAGAGTGGAAGAATAATGTAGACCTCTGACCAGCAATAACCTATGTACATGTCTGTATGCATCTGACCCTCAACCCCAGTCCATACACTAAAGATGACATGCTGAATTGCGAAAGCTTTTCAGCTTTGGGAAATCTTTTACAGTAGCACAGTCCAATCCTATACACTTTCTTTAATATCAAATCCTCTGCCAGCCAGTGTAGTGTCTTCAAAAAGACTGTTGCTCACTCTTCCTCCCCATCCTCTTTAACATGCGTCAAGCTAACAATGCTGTGTTTGGCAGTGATGTGGTGTTTATACATGGCAGCTGCGTATTCATTTTCAATGGGTCTATTCCACAATCTCTCCCACTACACATGCTCCCAATGTCCAGAGCTCTGGCAACTAACACACCACATCACAACCTGCCATTGCGAGGCTAATGGAACAAAAATGGTGTGTATCAGTACCTACATGCAGATCTAAATGTGCACGGCACACAGCTATCGAATACACAGGTGGCCATGAAGGCTGGCTTGTTTAAAGGAGGTCTAAGTTTACAGGTCTTGTGACACATATACTCAGCCCAGTACACTTTGGCCACTCGCACACTGCCACACTCTACATGAACAATCACGTGCATAGTGCACCACAATAAGCAGAAAGAGAAAGAGAACAGAGAAGAAAAAAGAACCACACGCTATACAATAAACTAAAATCCACAACAACCTCAGCAGCTTAGAAATATATAGTTTAATAACTGGAAAGCAGCCTCAATGGCTTAGAAGAATAGATATCGCTAGCAACCTTGATGGCTTCAAAAAATATATATATCTCTAACAACCTCAACGGCTTAGAAAAATATATTTTAGCACAAAGCAACAATTAAGCCTACATGTACATGTAGCAGTACATGCACACATCTCCATCTCACAACACACACACACACACACACACACACACACACACACACACACACACACACACACACACACACACACACACACACACACACACACACACACACACACACACACACACACACACACACACACTCATACTCACACTTGCAAAACACCCACATACTGTCCTTTTTATTGAAGTCAAATAGGAGCAAGCCTCCCTTTTGCATGCAGATGTACACAGTGCCCATTTCTCCTATGTACATACACACAATTGCGCAAGCACACAGAGCCTACTAAAACTATGCGCGGGTAATAGCAGCTGATAATTGCAGTTTGTAAATTGAGAAGGTTCGTCCTGTTTATTTTGTCTTGTATTACCTATTTACCATGTAGCTATGTAAACCAGCCATTGTGCACTGATATGTAGACCTAGCTGCCTTAGGACACTACACTGTGTAGACTAAGTCCAAGACACCTGCAGTAGGTACATCAAAAAACAAACTAATCCTGGATGCCGGACTCCAATTTATTGGAGTGGTTCCACCCAACTCCGGAGTTAGCCACAGGTCGGAAGATTAAAGGGACCGAAACCTGTGGTTAAATAATAGTTATACGTCGAGTCCAGGGATATACGTTATTTATAAACCCGAGGGCCCTGAGCTGTAGCGTCCGAGCGCAGCGAGGACGCTACTAAGGGCCCGAGGGTTTATAAATACCGTATATCCCATTGGACGAGACGTATAACTAGTTTAGAGCACAGCATCGTGTGCTCGTACCTCGCACTTAGTAACAGGCGGTTACTACGGCTGAAACATTATCCTATTGGACGAAGCGCCTTACCGGTTTAGAGCTGGGCATGCCGAGCTAGGCTCAGCCTAGTAACAGTTCGCTACGGCGTGCCTAGTAACCGCTAGTACGCTTGACCAGAGAGCGGTCTTGGGCGACGGTCTTGGGGGCGACTCGCGAGAGACTCGGAGCTGACAATGCACGCAGCGGTTGCTTTGTAAGCGGAGCTGATAGCAGTTTGATTTACATGTACGGTACATGTGGCTATCGCTGTCTTTTGGAAAGTATCGGCTAGCTCCAGTAGCGGCTATCGAGGTAGCCTGGCATGCGCTGGTACGTGGTAACTAAGTGGTTGCTATGTATGGACACTGGACGTGAGGGGACGGTCTACGTGGCTTATAAGTGCCGCGGGCACTTATAAGCCACGTTTCGTGGTTTATATGAGATTTATAAACCACGCCCTGACCAATCAGATTACAATATTCCGCGTAGCTGTGCTCTAAACTATGATGGACTTGGGTACTTCCCTGATGACCGGCCTAAAAGCTAAATATTTACCTACTGGATTGTATAAAAGTAAGCTATAGCTACATGCATTTCTAGAGTCTTAAGTGTATATAACCACAAGGTGACAGTTGGGACACAGGGATGTGTGAGTGCTGGTGCATATAGGTCAGGTTTGCCTGGGCACCGGGAACTGCCGCTGGTGGAGTGGACAAAAGCCCTCCCAATTTTTTCGTTCTCCACAAACTTCCCTTATCTTTCTCTCCATTTTAACCACACACATACATACACACACACACACACACACACACACACACACACACACACACACACACAGCTCAGCAGGCCTGCCCCCCGCCAGTGGTTGTGTCGACACACACCTGACAATCAACAGGCTGCGCATCATCCTACGCAAGTAGGCCTACTTTTTTCACGCAGCAACATAGAGCACAGATACACGAGCAGAACCGCTCGTTTATCTATGCATAGAGTAGCTTTCGTAGGCGGACAAACTCACCCAGTCTATCGATCATCCTGTAACCTTCATCCGTGATAGGGCACTGCAGCACTCCATAGCCTGCTCTGTCCCCTGGCCAGCTGCCACACATGTACATGTACATGGTGACGTGCGCCCCGTCCGCGCAGCTTGTAATTACACATCTGCTTCCGGGGCAGACTTTTGGCTCTGAACGAAAGTCATATAGCGGCAATATACAGTGTAATCCAATCTATAGTTGATGGGAGGGGGTGGAGGGAGGGGGAGGAGGAATTCACGTCGCGTTTTGGATCACAAGGTGTTCTGTGAAAAGAACGCGTGCTATGTACTGTTAAGGCAGGACGACCCCAAGGCATGATTTTGCCTGATTTGTTTTATTGTATTCTCCTAATGATGCCTGTTAGCGAAATAACGTAGTTTTGCGTGATATGTCGGTTCATAGAATTATAAAATTTACGCAATATGCATATCGCTAATTACAGAAAAAAATTTGCCAATAACGGCTAATGCTGCAGAGACGAAACTTCGGTGGATGATTACTAAGCATGTTGGCTATCCAAGTTTGCTTTAAAAATCCGTGCTAAATCTTTCTTTCTAGACATATAATCGTTTTCTTCGTGCTGCAGAATTTTGAAAAACGGTAGCAAATTCTGCCGTAAAGTAGCAAGCCAAGCCTCGAGCAACCCATTGCGCATAAACTAGTTCACTCCCCTTTGGCGAGCATCCACCTCTTCACCGGTTGGCGCCACACAGCGCCGCACGCAACGGTAGCGGGAAATATGAATTTTTCCCCGCGAATTTGCAACCGCGCCAAAGAATTGCTGTCGTTTTAGCGTTGGTAAATGTAGGGGGAAAGCGGCGGTAGAGTAATTGACGAAGAACGCAATCATGACTTGTCCTCCCTTAACTGGAAGCAGCTCTTGCCTAAAAGTCTAAGGTTAAAATAAAAGACTCAGCTACATTTGTTGAGATTAACTTCTGCTTATGCAATTTGTCACGTGTACAGCATTTCATCATTGCATCAGGTGCATCTGAGGGGCTGATTTGTGAAGCTTTATATAGGCACGCGTTTGAGACCTATGTTCCTCGTTTTTCCGGAGTCCAGCATAAAGGGGTTTACTTTAGAATATTCCGTGGGTGTGGTTAAACTGTCCATTTAGCGGGGTTTCTAGTATTGCGAATGAACAATTGGGGACGGATTACTGTCCGTTATACGGAGTAGCGGGGTATCCGCTATTCAGGAGTTTCTAATGTATTAAAGTCTATGGAGAAACGATCGGGACTTTCTGTTTCAGAACTGTCCGTCCGTTGAGGGGTGTCCGTTAAGCGGGGTTCCACTGCATACTACTCACACATGCCATTTTATTCACATAGATCATAGTAGAAATATGCATGAAACAAAAGTATAGTTGGAAAGAAAAATCAGACCTGAAAGTGACAGCCTATAATTGGCGAGCGGGAGCGATTTCTCTATATGCGTACGTACGTACGTGTGTGGCTCCACACATACCGTAACGTTTACGTCAGTTCTAATTTAACGTGATTCACACTTTACACATCCAGCCCCACCCCCACATTGGCTCGCTCCCGCTCGCCAACAATGTCCAACATTGTACTAGTAATAATTATGCAGAAGAGTCGGAATACAGTTCATACAAGGGGCCTGACTCTCACGTTGCGAAGCAACGTCAGTCTCGAGACGTATTTCTTTTTCGCGCGCATGCGTACACGGAAATACGTCTGGCTCGCTCAACTTCGGCAAATACTTATGCTTAGCAATAATATTATTGATAGGAGGCGGGCTACACTAGGCGCTACGAATACTTGCCGCCTGATTCGTGTACTGAGTAACTCACGTGTCTCCTTAGTAGGCGTGGATGGCGAAAATGTGTGTGGGGGGGGCTGGTTCCGGTTTTGCATGAACAAGCGAGAGATGACGTAAAAACAAAACGTCAAAAGTGCTGGAAAAAAAGGACTGAGATCGACTCTTCCATGTTCGTGGGTTGGATACGGCAAATGAATAAAGACAACAGATCGAGGCATACAGTAGAGAGACAGTAAAAAGTGACAGTCTTGGACGCCATAACTCAATATTCACCTCAGAAACAGCGTTTTGCTGGCGCCTTCGAATTGCTGGCTTGTCGCCCTCATGTGAGCTGAGCAATATTCCCCACGGAACTTCCGGTTTTGCATGAGACTCAACGTCGCGTATATCCGTATACTAAAAGGAAACTATCGAGCAAAGGGTGGGGCAGATCGGAGTGAACCTCGCCCTGCGCAAGATAAAACAAAGGGAGCATTCAACTGGCTAGGAGAACCCAGAAAAGAGTGAGCCATAATAAGTTTACAGCCAAAGGCTTAGAAGTTGCGCGGAGTATAGATCTCCGCCTACCTTTGCGTACATCATAAGCGCTGTGGCCGGCAACGATCGCTAAGCCACAATGTGTATCTCTGTGGGAACAAGTGGCAGGAGCATTTAGACATTTGTTTACTCTTGTAATTGCATGGTAGGACTAGAGTAGTCTCAAGCCTAGCTCTCAGACCTTGTCCCGTCACACATCGGATGATCGGAGTATCCTTTCCCCGTGCCAGTCCGAGCGTCACTTGCTTTCTCACATATACAACACATATACAAGCGCGGCCCAAGCCTTTGCCCTGCTCAGCGTACAGTCCTCGGCTCAGAATACATCTCTTTGTGTACAGTAGCAAGCCCCTCCCCTAAGAGTTGGACTGTAGCGCTCAGAGTAGCCATCGCCCCTTCACTTGGTTTCCAATGACACGTTTCTACCGCTTGAACCCGCTACTGTTAGTGCACCATTCCTTGCTCCATACATGCCAGTGCTCACTATCTTTGTGCGCTGACATTCCTTCAATATGCATGGCATTTCACTCATTGCTGCATCAGGTCTCCACCCACTGCACAAAACTCCTGCTCCTCATTCCTCACGTCAGCAACTGTAATGGTCTGTGGACAGTATACACACGTCGAGTGCCCTTTCCTCCATCGCCCGTTAGAGTGCCACTTGCTCGCTCACATGTGCAAGCGCAGCCCTAGCCTTTGCCCGCTGAGCGTTCAGCCCTCGGCTCTTGTTTTCTCTTCGCTCGATCTTGTATCAGAGCAAGCCCCTCCCCTAACAGTAGCACTGTAACGCTCAGAGTAGCCATTGCCCATTCGCTTGGTTTCTAGTGGACACGTTTCTACCGCTTGAGCCCGCTACTTCGTGCACTATACCTTCCTTCATGTAATTCCGCCCTAACATGGCAGTGTCCACTATATATCAATGTGCACTGACCTTCGTTCAATGTACATGACGTTTCACTCATTGTGTCATCAGGTCTCCACACACTGCACAAACTCCTGTTCCTCATTCCTCATGTCAACACGAGGCAGTAGCTACCTCTAATGGTCTGTGGACAGTATGCACATAGTATCTTCATGGTAACTTCACCCTTTGAGGTACATGCCTAGTATTAGCATAGAGTGATAAAGGTCAGACATCAAGCAGCATGAGATGGCTCCAGAATGTCCTTGTGTGCAGCCACAAAATCCAGCACATGATGAGATTAGCTCATAGTACAATACATCATGGGATCTCCCCCACTGCGCACTCAGTACCTAGTTAGATGGTAAGGCTACATAAAGGGGTTTCTCCTCTCAGTTTAGCAGCCTCTTGCAAGTGGTGTGAGCCTGGCCACAACACTGGACTGCATTTGCCTAGTTTGCCTTACACAGTTTGAAGCACTGCCCAGTGCACTGATACCCACGTGTGTTGAGATATGCCTACTGCACATGCTGCACGTACTACAAGTGTTTGTAGCTTACAATCTTGTTCCACTGTCTCAAATCAGACCTGAAAGATGTTCACATATACATGTGTACTTCTACAAATGTGTAATGTCGTGGCTGAAACGTCACTCAGTGGCTATCTCCCCCTCCCCCCTCTCCCCAGATCCAGCCATGGCTGAGCCTCCTGCACAGCCAACTGGCTCATACCATCCTGAACCACGTTATGATGCACCAACCGTTTCAATTGGCTCACAACTCTGGATGTTTAGGGGCATACTGAAGTCATTCCAGCACAAAAGCACGTTCACGCTACCACGAGAAGTGGAGATGTTCAATGGTGTAACCTTATCATGGAAGAAATATCCGACATCTGGTGAGCTGCCATCATGGTTCCAAGGTGCTGCAGTCACCTCGTACCACACAAACGTGTACTTCATGGGCGGGAACAGTGGTGACCCAGGCTTCTGCAATGAGCTCTCCATTTTCAACTCCCAAAGCTTTGTATGGAGGAGAATTGTCAGCTCTGGCCAAATGCTACGTACTATGAGCTCTGGTCTTGTCGCATTGCCTAATGGGCATCTACTCACTGCTGGAGGGTACGCAGAATGTCCCACCCACCAACCAATGACAGGCTTCATTCCTGCTCCAGGGGAGAGTAAAGGTAGAGGATGGACTAATCAGTTCCTGTACTACAACTCTGAGTCAGGTGTGTGCATGGACTGTCAGTACCTTTACTCTACCTCACATGCTGTGCATGAGGTTACAACTGGTCCACTGCATGTATGAGCTGACCTCTACACATGGCCTCATGTAATAACACCAGACACAGACCACACACTCAGTGCAGATAGAGACAACTGATTGCTGCCAGAGCATGACATCCTCACTCAAAGTATGTGTACTTGAGGATTAGAAACCAATTACCGGTAATGGATCATGTAATATGCGTAAGTGTGGTCATGTGCTGCAGATCAGTTATACCTTTTCTCTGCCCTCTCCTATGTACCTCAAATTTTAGGATATCATTAGGTGCAGTAAGGTATGCATGATTGTACATGTGGCCATGTGTATGGGGTACAGTTGTGTTGCAAAATCAGCAGGGGTTCATGCAGGGGGAGGAAAAGGCCTAGAATATCACCCCCTCCCACAAGCAAGCAACTTCATCCCTCACCCTCCCCAACAAAATAATGGGAATGGCTATGACTACTTGCAGAATGCCTCAGAATCCATCTGAGAGTGTCTGTACTTCAATAATTCATTCAGTGGCATTCTCCCAGACCCCCTAGTGGGAGTGTGCCCTCCATATGAATGGCAAACTTTGAGTTACCCCTTATGTACATGTACACATGCACTGTAGTTATGTCTTTCTGCAACTCCCTCTGTCTGGTACTGTCAGTGAGATATATCTCATGCTGAGGAGTTGCTCTTAACTCTAACTGGACTGCACAGCTGGACCTCTCCATTCTCTACTGTCTCTACTGTCTCAAAGGCCATTAAGTAACAGCCTCAAAACAATCCATTTCTCTACTGCACCTGAGCTTCTTGTAGCTGTGACTTTCTGCAGCTCCCTCTGTCTAGTACTATCACTGAGCAATCTCTCATGCTGAGGAGTTGTTATCAACTGTAACTGGACTACATAGCTGGACCTCTCTCCTGTCTATTGTCTCAGAGGCCAATCTATTTTTAAGCAATTATATATAATGTGTCTCTACTGCAGCCGAGCTTCTCCCTCCAGTGCAGTCTCAGGAGCAGTCGTGGGAGCTGATATGAGCTCATCTGCTGTAGACATGTCTCTCTTGTTTCCAAGGCCCTCCTCAGCTGTATCACTCCTCTAGTTAGTAATGTTTGGTGCTAGGCTGTCTCTTCTGTACTGCAGTGCTGCCTCTCTAGCAGTGGCTGCTTGAGGAGGAGCTGTTAGTTAGGGTGGAGGTGGTCTCTGTGCCCCATCACAGACAGTTGGGAAACACCCATACAGCCTGGCCAGGCATGGTAATAGTATGCTTCCTAATAAGGAAGCACTCTCTCCTCCTGTGTACATGGTAACCATGTCAGTTATTCTAGCATACATATATGCACAGACATGCTACCTCTCACCACATGAGGTGGGCATGCAAATGATGTGACTATGTGTGCTGCTTAACACAAGTCACATCCCTCACCCTCTGCTATGTACATGTATGTACCTGTATCATGTCAGGCTATCAGCCTGGCATGCTCATGTTTGGACAGTCAGCCAGGCACCTCTTCTGTGTCAACTATGAATTGTATTCATTCCCATGCCCACAATACCACTACACCACTGTCTATGATAAACAGGAAGTTTCAATGTTTACTTATTTGAGATAGTTCCCATTGGCCCCAACAAAATATTTCATAGTAAAATATTCAAATGAAGTACAGTCAGAGCATTGCAGAGCCAGGCACCTCTTCTGTGTCAACTATGAACTGTATTCACTCCCATGCCCACAATACCACTACAGTCTGTGAATAAGAAGTTAATTGTTTACATATTTCCCATTCGCCTACCCCAACAGCAACAGAGTTCGATTTTATGGTAAAAGAGTCAAATAGAGCAAGTACAGTGAGAGCATTGCAGAGCTCCTCACATGTTGACTAGTACATGTCAGTATGTAGTGGTGTAGATGGTTGTAAGGAGCAGAGTGCCTTGTGCTTTACCTGGTGGGTGTTGGTGGATTATGTGTGCAGTGTCCCCAGGCCAGTGGGTGTGGCTAGTCCCAGACCACTCCCTCCCTCCCCCTCCAGGTCAGTGGTCCACTCCACCCACCACTGGTAGGACTCCTCCTCCATCTAACGGCATCACCCTCACTAGAGTGGACAGGAGGAGAGTCGTGTGGTTTGGTGGGTGGGATGGGAAGAGGAGGAGGAGGACAAATGCAGTGTTCATCCTGGACACTGTGGCATGGGTGAGTGGCTGAGATACAGTTGTACCTAATTAATCATGTACGGTCTGAGATCACCTGTGGCCTACTGCTTATGTAGTTCAGTTGTTTGAACAATAAAACACATAATTAGTGCCTTCTCCATGTGTGTACATTTATCTATCAGTGTAATATGATTGCGATGATGTGATGAGAGGCTAGTGTGGGCCTAGATACCTGGTATGAGTCAGTGCAGGGAAGAGAGCATATGTTCAGTCATCAGCCATGAGCCAGTGTAGAGAGGGGAGCATGGCCTGTGAGTTGGAATGAGGAGTGGCAGGTCTGGCAGTACATACATGTAGAGCAGTGCTACAGGAGACACTGTCCCCTGCACAAGACACCATCACATGCACACACATGTACATGAATATGAGCATACACACATGAATATGGGCATACATACAGTAATATATTGTCTCTGGTGGGACCCAATAGTGGCCTGTACATGCATAGTAACTGATAGAGTAGTGGACAAGATGTTGCTCTTATCATGATGAGACAGAATCTACATGTAGACTACATACAGTGTACATGTATGTACAGTGTACATGTCAGTTAGTGTGCATGGGAGAAGAGGTTTGCAGGTGCATGTTCCATGTACATGGGCTGGCATGTGTGGCTAGCTAGTAGTGTGAGCCCATACAGGCAGTGTAGAGAGGGGAGGGTGCCTTACTGAGCTGGAGCATGTGCATATGTGAGTGGATTACATGTTCTCAAAGTGTTTTCAAATTGCTTTCCCTCTCCAGCACTGGACTGGACCAGTGCTACCTCAGACAGGCCAGCCATGGCCTGAGGAGAGGGCTAGCCACACAGCCTACAGTCTGTGGGATCCAGACAGAGACCCACTTCACCCATGTATGGTGATGGTGGGAGGTCTGAGCAGCTCATTTGAGCCACTGGGAGATGTGTGGCTCTTCAATATTAATGCCATCCAGTGGGAGGAGGTGAGTGAGCTGTGAGCTCATGAGGCAGTGAGTGTGTTGATGTCCCCTTAGTGGAGCTGTTGTGTGGCAATGACCTTCACACTGCATGTGTGGCTAGTGCTCAGCTGAACACTTCCCCTTGTAAGCCTGCCCCTATACCAGTAGTGATGGTGTGTTGTGGTGTGTGTGGTATTGTCCTGTGCAGCCAACCCAGGTGAGTAGGTGTGGCATGTGAGTGGATAGAGGTTGGCATATGGAGAGCATATGGCAGTGTGTGCAGTGCATGTAGAGAAGTCATGTGGTGTAGAGTTGTGTGGTATGGAGAGGAAGAGAGTAGTGAGGAATGGGCTGCTCCATTACTGGACAGCAGTGAAGGCAGTGGGTGTGTTGGAGGTGATGTGCAGCCTTTGAGATAATACACAACACACTTCCACTGGCAGCCAACAGTAAGCAGTGGAGTAGCAGACAATTGTGTGGACTGCTGTACATTTGAGTGTTCTCCTGTTCCCCTCCCTACAGGTACTCCTTCCCCCAGGATCCCTGACTCCACGGTATGGGCATGGTGGTGGAGTGCTCCACCTCACTCCTACAAAGAAGTTGGTGGTGGCTGTGGCTGGAGTCTCCGATAACCCTAACAAGTATGCCTCATGGAATGACTGGCCGCTGCTCTCTGACACCACAGTCCTGGAGTTTGGTGAGTGGAGTGAGTGTGGTAGGCAGCATGATGGGCACTGTGGCAGTGAGTGGAGTGGGGGACTGGCCACACTGCTCACTGTGGAGTGATGCTGTGGGCAGCAGTAGCAGTAGGAGATGTGGTGAGATGGTATGTACATGTACAAGGCTGTGGCATGTCCTCCCTGTGGGTACATAGTGCACTATGCACAGGATGTCAGGTGTGAGTGGATGATGTAATGTGATCTCCTCTGTGGGCAGAGGGAGGAGTACTGCACTAATTACTGGCAAGAGGGTTGCCTAGGTAACTGCACATGTATCTCTGCCTCCACTGCAGAGTGTGAAGAGGAAGATAAGTGGACACTAACTAATGTCCTGAGTGGGTCCAAGTTGGAGGAAGAACGGCAGAGGAGAGAGAGTGAAGGTAGGCACCACCTCACTAGCTCATCACAGCATGGGGCAGGGACATAGTTGGAATAGTATCTTATCTTGGTGGGTGAGCAGGAGAGGGAGAAAGGTAAGGATGAGGAACAAAGGGGGGAAGTGGGGGAAGGAAGAGGAAGAATTGGTATCAGCTGAAGGTGAAGGTAAAAGGTAAGGTGTCACAGGGGGTTGTATCTTGTATGTGAGTGTGTGTGTGTGTGTGTGTGTGTGTGTGTGTGTGTGTGTGTGTGTGTGTGTGTGTGTGTGTGTGTGTGTGTGTGTGTGTGCGTGTGTGTGTGTGTGTGTATGCACGCATGTGGTTGTGGGGAAGGAATATACCAAGTGAAATGTGAATGGTGTAATTAAGGGATGGGTATGTTGCAAAGAGAAGCACTTGCGACTGACTCGGCTTTGACAATTAGTGATTGCACTGACTCTTATGAACATGTGGCTGGAACTACACAGCCAACACAAAGTTCTAAATAAGCCTACACCATTACATCACTATACATGCTATAAAGAGACACACAGATGACATCACAGTTAACAACAGTTAGTACAGTCTGACAAGAGAGCATTGTTCTCCAACAGGATTTACATGTATATGTGTATGTTGGAACATTCTTTTGACTGGCAGTAACACTAAAATATCAAAATGTCCTTGTCAATGAGAAGGACAGAGATAGTGAGGAGGGAGGGAGGGAGGGAGAGTAAATAGAAATGTGCATGCATACGCAAGACGTGCATATAACTAGCGGCTCTCAATATGTGATAGGAATAGGAATAGAATAGACAAAGTTTGAGGTAGAGGAATGAGGTATAAGAAGAAAATGAAAGATGGTACATGTAGCAGTAGTAGAGACAACGTAACATGTACATGTACAGCAATATGTATGCATAATGTGCGTATGCAGAGCAAGTGAGTAGACATGTATAAGACTGACACCAACACTGTCTAATGTCTAACGTCCGTCAGTGAGAGAGACTGTCAACAGCGTGAGAGTGAGAGCACACACTCACTACTCGGTTCCTGAAATGCCGCTTCTGCCTTTGTGTCCAGCAAGCTGGTAGATCATCTTATGCAGCTCACCCGCGGCAGTACGCGGTACGCGTACAGGTAAGTCTCTAACGTCTTGGAAACGCACGTCTTCACACTTTGATCTTTTTCGAAACGGCCATCGTTTTTATGTCAATCTTTCCTTCTTCGTCCGTGGAGCTACGCATCAACAAACGTACCAAAGGATCTGCTATTCCCACGAGTTCAAAGTCCCATCCATGGGATATCTATGGCACTTGTACATGTATATCAGTACTCATGGAGTTAAACGCCACTGTGAGCCCTTTATACGCGGTATGTTGCGCAGGAAGTGGCAGGAGAAAATTAATTACATGTATATGTACATAACAGCATACATTCACAATGAATTTAAAAGCAGTCATGATGTCAGCAATGTTTCTTGTCTGAGCTTCAGTAATTCCTTCCTCACTGTCTCTTCCCACCCATCAATGCAGCTGAGAACAGCCACTGCAGTGGACAAGTATATACCAGTGATTGAGGTGTGCAGTGAACATGTATCTCACCAGAACCACTCACTCTGAGAGGATAGCCACCACTTGCTCTCTGTGGCTGCATGAAAGGCTGCTATACTTGCCTGCAGTGTACTTGTAGCCACACTTGTAGTCAGGAGATTCCACTGACCCACCATCAAAATGAAGTGGCACATCTATACTTGTTCTGTGGTGAGAAGGAAAAGAAATATGAAAGGCAGAGAGAGTTCCAATAGGGACAGCAGAACAGACAAACAGATGGACGGGGAGACAGAGCCAGACAGACAGGGAGACTGGCAGACAGACAGGCAGACAAGCAAACAGAACGAGAGTGTAGAAACCAATAGACAGCAGAACAGACAACAGACAGACAGTGAGACAGAGACAGACAGACAGAGAGACAGGCAGAGAGATAGACAGACTGGCAGGCAGACAGAGAGAGAGACTGGCAAACTGAACTGGAGTGTATAAACTATGGACTGGACTGGAATACTGGACTAGCTAATTAAGCATGCACGCGTATTGAGAGTGGTCTGCGGAGAACACTGGAAGACTTGCCATCATGAAATGCCCACTTTGATCACCCTCTGCAGCCTCATTCTCAGACTTTGCACTTGTTTCCAGACATGATGCACATGCATGCACTATGAGGAGAACTTGGTCCACGAATGGAGAGCACTGGTCTGGGAACCAGACTCACCATTTAGAGCTCACCTGCACACAGTAGAACAGTACTCATTACAGTTACGAGTGAGGCTCGTTCACCAACCAAATTTTCTTGCCTAGTGTGTAAACAGTCTCTAAATGGTGAGATCTGGTTCCCAGACCAGTGCTCTTCATTTGCAGACCAATCTCTCCTCATAGCGTATGTGTACAGTGTATGTGTAGCTTTTTTCTGTCTGGAAATGAGTGCAAGGCCTGAGAATGAGGCTGCAAAGGGTGACCAGAGTGGGCATTAAGTGATGGCAAGTCTTCCAGTGTTCCCGCAGACCACTCTCCCAAGTCCCAATACACTTGCATGCTTAAATTAGTAATCCAGTCCAGTCCAGTCCAGCATTTATACACTCTCAAACAGACACAAGAGAAAGCACAGGTGGAAAAATGTCAAGCAAAGGAAACCTTCAGTGTATCTGTGTCTCAGTCATCGATTGCTCATAAATATGGGTCGGTGGGCAGCAAATAGACTGCCTCACATACATAACCTCTGGATTGTTCCAGGATATCCAGCATCTGTGAGGAGTGAAGTGAGGGCCGGGTGAGGGATCAGAGATGAGAGAGAGAGAGAGAGAGAGAGAGAGAGAGAGAGAGAGAGACACACACACACACAGACAATTTTGTTGCATGGTGCAGTACATGTATATGCATGAGGACAGATTAGCACGCCTAGTAGGAAGAGGCCCATGTACATGTACATTCTCCTCCCTACCCCTCCTCTGTTTCCCTTCCACACACACACACACACACACACACACACACACACACACACACACACACACACACACACACACACACACACACACACACACACACACACACACACACACACACACACACACACTGAAGCACCTCAGCACATGCACACACACACACAACTGGTGGCTGTATGGGTGTGCCTTATTAGGAAGAGAGCAGTGGCTTGTGGTTTAGGAATTGTCATATGTGTGCATGTGTTGGAGAGCTTGCATGGGTGAAGGCGGGGAGGGAGGGAGGGAGGGAGGGAGGGAGAGAGGGAAGGAGGGAGGGAGAGAGGGAGAGACGGAGGGAGGGAGGGAGGAAGGGAGAGAGAGAGGAAAGGACAGAAAGAGCAAGGGAAGGGAGAAGGAGAGAGGGAGGGAGAGTGTGGGAAGGAAGGTGGGTGGCTACCTGGATCTTGTTTCCTCCCAGGTAGAGCTACTCCAAGTGGTAGTGGAGAGAGACTTCAAAGCCTGAGCCAGAGAGGGAGGGAGGGATGGAAGGAGGGAGGGGGAGAGGGAGGGATGGAGGGAGGGAGGGGGACAGGTTATCTTGTTGGTGAGAGAGAGAGAGAGAGAGAGAGAGAGAGAGAGAGAGAGATGTAGCTTGAAAGTTGTACAGTGAAGCAGTTAACATGAATAATCAGTTATAGAGACACATGTACAAACTTCCAAGCTGTATGCTGAAACCAAAGCTCCCACTACCCAGACCTTCATGCAACATCACTCTCAAACAAAACAAGGTTTCTCTGGTACACCCTCAATCACTCACAGCACTAGGTGCCCCTCCTGAGTGGCCTGCACTCAACGTACATGTATACATGTACATGTACGTGTATGAAACACAGTGATGGCCTACAGTATCTACAACATTCAAACACACACAGTGACACTGATGGCTTACAGAAACTCTTCAACTGCCACATACACACAGAGCCAAACGAAGGCTTGGTCACAACTTGGAGTATAGCAGTGAGTTCCCACGCAATCTTGCTCTGTGAGGGTTTCCTATGCAGCAGTACATGTAGTCTCATAGCTACCATTGTCCGTACTCAGTCGTTCCGAGTTCAGCGTCTGTCCTCAGGAGTCTCAGATGCCAGCATTCGTTCAAGGCGGGTCTCCCTCTCCTCTTGTGTCTCAGAAACCAATCTCATTAAGGCGCATTCGCTGAAAGCGGATCTCTCTTTCCTCTACAGTCTCACGTAGCACCTGCTCTCTTCTCTGCTGTAAGTCCCTCGTCGAGCTCTATCTCTCGCTCATCGCTTACATAACCGCGTTTCCCTTTCCTCAGCAGTTTCGGAGGGCGCGACGTTCTCTCTCGCCTTCTCTTCTACGGCTCAGCCTTGCTTCTCTTCTCTGCTCCGGGTTCATGATGCGACGCTGCCGCCAGGAGTCAGTTGTTCGCACACACGTCGACCTTTGAACTTCAATGTGATGAACTTCAATGTCATTTACCACGTGCCGCTTTTGAATTTAAATCGTACGCATGCGCCTTCAGAAGGTGACAAAAGTACGATATATACAGCGCAGACCGGGTGGGGTTCGTTAAGCTATAAGGTGGCGATTTACGGGCAACGCAACTTTTCCACGTCAATTTTTGTTCGCTTCAGGCAAATTTGGACCGTATATTGCTCGTATTCCTATAATAATAATAATAATAATAATAATAATAATAATAATAATAATAATAATAATAATAATAATAATAATAATAATAATAATAATAATAATACTTTTATTGACAACGGAAGCCGGGGTGGCTTATTTGTCATGCAGTGGTACACGAATGCAATTTAAATGACTTATACACAAAAGCAGATAGTTCACGTAGAATGTGCACATTTGTGGATGTTAGCAGATATATGAACTTGTCAGTTGTGCTGAGCCACTGGAAAGGCGGATAATAAGCATGAACCATTGCAAAAAGTTCCTGATGTAATGTCGAGAATCTGGGACACACACAAATGAAGTGTATCTCATCTTCCACCATCTGGCATCTCCGACACAGCCGAAGGGGTACAGGAGTAGGTGTTGGCTTATGATACCTGCCGACTTCAATTTCAAGGCAATGGCAGCTTAGTCTTAATCGACTCTATGCTTTACATTTGCCACAATAGATAAATATGGTTCCTCCTCAAACTTGCTTTTCAAAAGTTGATAGGTTCTTAACTTGTTTCCACCACTTCCTCTTGTACTAGTTGTTCTATGGAGCTTCTGATACCAGGATTGGATGTACTGGTCTCGATAACGTAGCATTATTAAGTTGGTTAACTCTTTGTCACAGCCGTTATATGTAAAGGCAGAAGCAAAACCTGCCCCCTCAAATACTGCTTGCACCTTGGTTAGCCAACATTGTTTGCCTTTTTCAAGCAAGTGCTTTAGATGAAGAATTGCATGTCTGAGTAGTACTGGAGTATCCTCTGAGCAGAGTCTGTTCCAGTATCTCAAAATCCTCTCTTTCCATAACAGATGGATAGGTAGTTGACCAAGTTCACCTCGAATAGCTGCTGTAGTTGCATTAGGTGGGAGGTAAAGAACAAACTTAAGGTAGTGGTCTTCAACTCTCTCCAAATCCTTGTCCTCATGAAACCCCCATAACTCACAACCAGAAGACACAGGGCTAGGACACACGGCTAGGGTATATAGTCTCGCGAGCCAGACGTACTTCCGTGTACGCACGCGCGCATGCGTACACGGTGGCTCGCGAGACTAGGGCTAGGGCAGGAATGTAAAAATTTCAATACAACTACGGTTTAGCAACTACACGCTGCTGAACTGTAAAGATCGCGAAGAATATCAGCGCGCGCGGGGGAAACGAGACCCTCACATAGCCACCGCTTGCATATAAAGCGAACGAGGTGATTCTAGCCCTGGTGGGGATCAACAGCAAACGGTATGTGTTGGTTTGCGCAGCTACCACAGTGTGACTGTGGCTAGAATTGACGTGGAAAACACTTCTCACTACTCGCTTTTCATGCTTCAATTCTACATTCCTGTGTTGTGAACAGGTCTTGTAAAGGTGTGTGTATAAACGTGCATTCCTTGACCTTTCGAATGTTGCCTTACAAAGCTCTGTAACGTAATTCTTCTGGTCAGTAGCGCTACACAAAGTTTATGAATATTTAATTATCCGTTACATACCCCGTCACCGGCTCGCCCCAATAAGCGTTGTGCTATTTCCAAAGGCGCAGCTGTGAGGGCAGCAAGCTGGAAGATCGTCTTATGCAGCTCACTCGCGGCAGTACGCGGTACGCGTACATCATTGTAAGTCTCTCTAACATCTTGGAAGTTCACGTCTTCACACGTTGATTTGGATCACTTTGGAAACAGTCATTGTTCCATAACCACTTTATCAGTGGAGCTACGCATCAACACACGCACGTACCACAGGATATGTGCTATTCACACGAGTGCATTATCTATGGTATATCAGTACTCATACGCCACTGTGAACCGCATACGTGGGTATGTTGCGCGCGCAGGAAATGGGAGAGGAAGCAGGAGAAATTACATGTACATGTACATAACAGCATACATTCACAATGAATTTAAAAGCAGTCATGACATCAACAATGTTTCTTGTCTGAGCTTCATTAATTCCTTCCTCACTGTCTCTTCCCACCCGTCAATGCAGCTGAGAACAGCCACTGCAGTGGACAAGTATCAGTGATTGAGGTGTGCAGTGAACATGTATCTCACCAGAACCACTCACTCTGAGAGGATAGCCACTGCTTGCTCTCTGTGGCTGCATGAAAGGCTGCTATACTTGCCTGCAGTCTACTTGTAGCCACACTTGTAGTCGGGAGATTCCACTGACCCACCATCAAAATGAAGTGGCACATCTATACTTGTTCTGTGGTGAGAAGGCAAAGAAATATGAAAGGCAGAGAGAGTTCCAATAGGGACAGCAGAACAGACAAACAGATGGATGGGGAGACAGAGACAGACAGACAGGCAGACAGAACGGAAGTGTAGAAACACTGGACTCAACTGGAATACTTGGCTAGCTAATTAAGCATACATGTACACACATATCGAGAGAGTGACTCTGCGGAGAACACTGGAAGACTTGCCATCACGAAATGCCTACTCTGATCACCCTCTGCAGCCTCATTCTCAGACTTTGCACTTGTTTCCAGACATGGTGCACATGCATGCACTATGAGGAGAACTTGGTCCACGAATGGAGGGCAGTGGTCTGGGAACCAGACTCACCATTTAGAGCTCACTTGCACACAGTAGAGCAGTACTCATCATGATAATGAGTGAGGCTCATTCACCAACTTAATCTTCTTGCTCTAGTTTGTAAACAATCTTCAAATGGTGAGTCTGGTTCCCAGACCAGTGCTCTCCAGTTGCGGATGGCATATATGCATGCAGCCTGTCTAGAAATGAGTGCAAGGACAGAGACTCCCTACCCCTCCTCTGTTTCCCCTCCATGCACACACATGCACACACATACACTGAAGCTCCTCAGCACATGCACACACACAACTGGTGGCTCTATGGTGTGCCTTATTAGGAAGACAGCAGTGGCTTGTGGTTTAGGAATTGTCATGCAAGTATGTATGTGTTAGAGAGTTTGTGTGGGTGAAGGTGCCAAGGTGGAGAGGGAGGGAGGGGGGGTAGAGAAAGGGAGGGAGGGAGGGAGGGAGAGAGGAGAGAGGGAGAGAGGAGAGAGGGAGGGAGGGAAAGAGGAGAGAGGGAGGGAGGGAAGGAGGAATGGATGGAGAGAGGAGAGAGGGAGGGAGGGAAGGAGAGAGTGAGAGGAAAGGGTAGAAAAAAAAGGAAGGGAGAGGGAGGGAGGGAGGGAGGGAGGGAGAGGGTGGGAAGGAAGGTGGGTGGCTACCTGGATCTTGTTTCCTCCCAGGTAGAGCCACTCCAAGTGGTGGAGTAGGGGTAGGGGAGAGACTTCAAAGCCTGAGTCAGAGAGGGAGGGAGGGAGAAAGGGACGGAGGAGAGGGAGGGATGGAGGGAGGGAGGGGGACAGGTGAAGAGGAAAGTGGGGGGATGCTCTACCACTCACTCACCTGAACGGAGGTTCTATCACTGCAGGTGGCCCTCCATATTGACTCCACCCAGTGGGTGTGGTCATCTGTACCTTTATCTTGTTTCAGTCGAAAACCAATTCTGTGAGGATTGTGTGTTAAGCCAGTTTATCCACTCAGCTTTTCTCGTTAGAGAGAGAGAAATGCAGATGAAATTATCTTGTTGCTATGAGAGAGAGAGAGAGAGAGAGAGAGAGAGAGAGAGAGAGAGAGAGAGAGAGAGAAATGCAGCTTGAAAATTGCACAGCAAAGCAGTTACATGAGGAAAGGCTTGGGAATATTTTTAGAGAACCGTGAAAAACCAGCAGCCACCTGGGATAGAACCGGGGCCTCTAACTTTAGCTGTCAGTGCTCTACCACCTGAGCTATGGCCACTGGGTGACAGCCAGCCCTCACAATTCTCAATATCAGTCTGTATGTGCTAGGGATCAACCGGTAACTCCTCTCCATCAGGGGAGGAGCCATACTGAGTGAAATACATGTATTCATAGCAGAGCATGTGAAGCTGGGTCTCCCTCTAGGGAGCCACTGAACACAACACACAAGCTACGTTATACATGAGGAAAGGCTTGGGAATATTTTAGAGAACCGTGAAAAACTGGCAGCCACCCGGGATTGAACCGGGGACATCTGACTTTAGCTGTCAGTGCTCTACCACCTGAGCTATGGCCACAGTGCGACAGCCAGCCCTCACAATTCTCAATATCACTCTGTACGTGCCGTCAGAATCCCGCTAGGGATCGACATGTATCACAACATTCCAAAACACACTGATGGCTTACAGTAACTCTTCAACTGCCACACACACGTAGCATAGTAACTCTTCAACTGCCACACACACATAGCATAGGCGTAGGAAGGGGGGGAGCTGGAGCCCCCCCAATATTTTTCTGGAGGGGGCAGAGTCCTCCCAATATTTTAGGCCTGATTCTTGTTGACATATAATAATAAGCTCCTCCCCAAAGTGTTTAAAGGCTTTGCGCTCTGTCAGCCTCCCCAATATTTATGCCTCTCATACGCCAATGCATGAGAGAGCCACACGAAGGCTTGGTCACAACTTGGAGTTTAGCGGTGAAGTTCCCACGCAATCCATAGATACTATACTTACAATTTTGCTCTGTGAGGGTTTCGGGTAAAGGCAGTCCATTGTCCGTACTGTCAGTCGTTCTGAGTTCGGCGTCAGTAATCATTCTGGCCGCTCATGAAACGCGCGATCGTCCTTCTTCACGTTGTTTGACACCTGTTACCAGCTTCAAGGTGGTCTTAATTGTGAACCTTGACCCTCAGGGTGTGAGTAAAAAGTCAATAATCGCCCATGAGCAAAATGTCACGTTCAACCTCGTTCCGCATGCGCTATATGCTGCGTTGATGCCTGCGCTACTTCCTTCAACACGCCAAGGGACGTAAAGCTCTCATATATAAGCGTTCTGCTATTTCCAAAGACGCAGCTGCGAAGGCAGAGGCCAAAGCAGGCCACGCCCAATCTGCGGAAGACCGCGGAGAGTGCGGGTACGAACGCTATTTTTACGACCGTGCCGTTCGAAGCGCCATGCAGTAACGGCGGACAATCACACTACTGCACTGTAAACACAATACTCTGACATCGGAATAACCCCCCAAAAATTATAGTGTGAATATAAAGTGCAGGCAGTGCCGCATCTGCTTACTACACTTAGCACTTATACTGGATTTTGCCTGCCCTTACCGTTAGTATTGCTACTTCCTTTTACATGAACAGACATATTCACTCAGGAATTACTGCGACAACTACAGAAGGGTCATGTTTTGGCAGACTACACCATATGCGCTGTTAGCGGTGCTCCTGGTGTGGGGAAGACGTCTCTGGGGCATTTCCTATGCAACGAGACCCTACCACCTGCTCGTACCAGCACAGCCTGCATGGAACAGGCCAAGAGGTTCATCATGGAAAAGGTGGATGGACAGCACCTTAAGTGTCGGCAAATAAGTCCTTCAGATATGGTGGACATGATAGCCGAGAATCTTTCAGCCGGTGTCTCCATCACAGAAGAAGAGCCAAGCACTTCAGTAGTACAAGTCAGCAGCCAGCAAATAGGCCAGGCTGGGTCCAGCAGTGAAGAAGCACAAGCCAAGCCTCAGCAGCTGCCAAAGGAAGAAGGGGAGGCTGTCAGCAGTACACAAGTTACTGCAGTATCTGCCACATCTGAAATTAGGGCCACACCCTCTGCAGCTTCAAGGGCAGATATTCTCCCACGCACAGCTGAGATCGCCCGAAAGATGACCAAGTTGAAAGGGTCCAGAGAGGTACTCAAGACCCACTTCCTCCTGTTTGTGGACTGCGGTGGCCAACCACAATTCATGGAGATGATCCCTATTCTGATGAAGAATGCATTTCTTCGACTACAATTGTTCAAGCTTTCTGATAAGCTAGATGACCGTCCAGCTGTGGACTATTTTGCACCAAATGGCGCCAACTACAGTCTTGGCCACTTCACTCTGACAAATGCAGAGCTTATAATGCGATGCATGCAAATGACACAGTGTCAGCACTCACAGCTACCAATGTCCTTTATTGAGAAGCAGCCAGAGCACCCAAAGAGCATGGTGATTGGCACGTTCAAGGATAAATTGCTTGCATCAGGTGAATCATTTGAAGACAAGAATCGGAAGCTGGCAACAATGCTGGAAAGATTCAAGAAATATCTCATTAAGTATTCCCACAATGAGATCATCCACGCTGTTAACAATGCTGGGTCTGGTCCAGGAGTCCCACGAGACCCAATGGCAGAAGAGCTGCTGCAGATGATTGAAAGCTGTGGACAGAGCATACGACTCAAGTATCCCCTGGGCTACTACCTGCTGGAGGTGGAACTGCGGAGAGCAGGCAGAATTGTGAGCAGAGCAAAGTGCTGGGTCATCGCTCAACAGCTGATGTTCGAATCGGAAGAAGCCATGGAAGTAGCCCTGCAGTTCTTTCATGCTGTCAACCTGATGTTCTACTTCCCCACAGTGGTGAAGGAGGTGATCTTTGTTGACCCCATGGCCCTACTTGACTGGATGACCACTGTGTTTGAAAGAAGCATTGAAGTTATGGATGCTCCAGAAGGTGACGTTCAATCAGAAGAGATGATAAGACTCCGAAACCAGGCCCTGATCACAACCAGCTTCCTCCAATCCCTGCAATCAGAGATCACCAGTGAAGGTGAAAAGGTGGTAGTGGATACACTTTTAAGGGTGCTGGAGCACTTGTTAATCATTGCCCCTGTCCAAGAGGAAAGCGACACCAAGTATTTCATGCCCTCCTTGTTGGACAGCCGTGATTCCAGTGAGATCGTGAGGCCCAGTGGTGGTGCTGCCGCTACTCTAAGGATCAAATTTTCCAGTAGGCATGTTCCTAGTGGTGTCCTGTGCTGCCTGATAGTGTACATGACGTCCTCTCGTGGCATATTCCAGTGGCAGATTCCCCTTCACCACTCAGAAGAACCAACCCGCCTTTACAAGAATGAGCTCCATTTCACGTTGGCTGAAGATGATGGCGGGATAACTCTGATCGAGGACAACACTCACTACTCTCTGTATGTGGATGGCAACTGCTCTCCCGAGCTCCTACCACTGATCTGGAATGACATAAGCCAGGGAATAAGTGATGTGTGTAGTGAACTCTCGTTAAGTGTATCACACAAAATGGGCTTTGAGTGTCTGTGTGACAAGCCATCCCCTCACCTGGCAGTGGTATCCCCTGACCACAGGTCATGGGTGTGCTCAGAAGATGCAAGTGTCACAGGCACACTCACCCACAAGCAGAAGCTATGGCTGCCAGTCCAGGCAGACCTGGAGACAGGTTAGTGTCTGTGTGTACTTCACTCTACAGCATGGCCTGGCACTACTGTGGTGTAATCCCTGGCAGGATTGCAATATATGCATATGTACATAACCATCATGTATGATTGTTTAATGTGGCTTCTTACTCCTTCATATAGGGTTCTCCCACCACATGTTTGACTCATCACACCCTGGAATATGCTTCCTGGGTGATTCCTGGAAGGAAACTGTAACCTCAGATGGAGGAACCATATCCTGGAAGACGATTGGTGTCTACATTGATGTTCCTCCTGGAGCTGTGCCCAAAGGGAAAAGTCTGGAGTTGAAAGTGCGGCCGTGCCTCAGTGGACCATTCTTTCCACCCAAAGGTTACCAACTGGCCAGTCCTGTTTACCTCATCACACCAGCCTTTGATTTTTTGAAAAAAGTGAGACTGTCTATAGCTCACTATGCTGCTGTGGACAGTAGCAGTGACTGTGAATATATGACCTTCGTGTCATCCTCTTCATCACCAAAATATGCCCCTTATGCCAAGTATGAATTTAAAGCACTAAGTGGTGGCCTATTTCAAAAGAAGAACCACCATGGTGTTATTTTTTTGAAACATTTCTGCCACACAGCAGTTGCCCAAAAGGAGGCTAAGAATGGTGAATATATAAAGATAGAGATAATGTGCAGTTGCATGTTTGTGATACGTATTTATCTTATTCTTCATATATACTTCAACAGATTATTCCATACAGTTGTACCAGTCTGATTTTCAAGTAGCAATATTTTCAGTGTCACTCTGCCATCCAGTTTATACTGAGGTATGCAGGTTTTGTGTTAAGGCCTTACTGAAATGTGTACTGTGAACAAGTATACCTTCATGTTTTGTACAGAATCTTAAAAAGCAGTTGGAGGAAAAGTATCACGGGGTGAAGTTTGATGTTGAAACTGAAGAGCCCATCAGTATAGTTGACTCAAAGGTGGTGCTTAAAATTCCAGAAAAGACACCAGGTTGGAAGATTATTCCAAGCAAACTCCCTGCTGCCGTAAGATTGTGATACATCCTGTAGTATTTGTTAATTAGTTGGGTGAACTTTTTTTATCACCAGATCTCACAGAGACAAGTGGATCTCCCACAACGAATTCCCAGCCTTGAATCCTCATCAAAGTATCCACCACGTATCACCCTTCATGTGTCCCTTACTAAGCCACATGCTGGAGAGTATTTCTGCTTCCTGGAAGTGAAGGGAATTGATCAGGAGCTTAATTTACTGCTCAAGATCACCTCTCACTCAGAGTTTAAACCATATGAAAAGTTTGGTAGGTGGATTTCTATGCAACATGCATTTTGTGTACTTTACTTCCTGACTAGTCATATTTGGTGAGGGATTGTCACAATATTATTTTTGTTCTTTTTTTGTCTGCTTGACTGTCTGTCTGTCTGCCTGTCTCTGCTTTTCTGTCTCTCTCTCTCTCTCTCTCTCTCTCTCTCTCTCTCTCTCTCTCTCTCTCTCTCTCTCTCTCTCTCTCTCTCTCTCTCTCTCTCTCTCTCTCTCTCTCTCTCTCTCCTTTTCTCTGTTTCATGCAGCAGGGCCAACAGACCAGCAGTCTGGGAAGAGGTGTACAGAGAAGATGGAGTATGGTGAGAGCTCTAAATTTCTCTTTTTTATATTAATATCACATATTAATTTGTTTGTCTGCATGTTCTCTAGGTTAGTCTTGTCCCCACATGCTCGCATTACTTTAATGATTATGTGTTTCATTTATAACATCAGTCTGTGAGCTTAATGATAATGATCCTCTAACGAACCTTCTGGCCAAAGATGCACTGGTTTCAGTTTATGGGCAGTTAAGAAGCTAGTTACATTCTTGCATAGCCAGATTCATTTTCTGTGTGGCTACACAAGACAAGCTAGATTTTTTAACCCTCAGCACGTGCTATGAGGATTACAGTACTTGTCCTGCATGTGTGTCTGTGTGTCTGTCATGCCGGGCTAATCTGCAGACTGGTGTTAGTAGACGTCTAACTGAAGGCACTAGCGGCTTGAGCGGCACTTCTTTTTCACAAAAAGAATAAGGCGTTTTTTTTTTTAAACTGCTTTGTTAGAAAGTTAGAAGTGTTATAAACTTACCTGGGACCAAGCTAGCTCAAGTCCACCATTTTGTTCACGTTGCAATGTTTCGTATTCTCTCTGTTTCACGTCTGTACAGCTAGTGCAATAATAGTCCTGCGTAAGCGCATGCATGTAAGGGGCTACAGTATATGCACACGCGTATGTGCACAGCTCCCACAACATGCACTATGAACGCAATACTCAACACTCCCATACATCATAACAACATCATAATGAGTTTGTGCTCGCTGTGCAGCACATCAGATCCTCGTCTGCCACACCTTTTTACATGCTCCATTACACAATATCCAGGAGCTGTCAAATTCCTTGTGTCAAACAAAGGAAAATACAACATCCAAGACAAGGCAGGACACTAGACTATAGCCCCATTGAGTGGACCTAAACCAACAATGCTTACACTATCTGTGCAGACTGTTGTAGTATGCAATGCAACTGTGCCAAGGGTTTGCACTTTAGTGATTTAATTTTGTTGCTGCATTTTTAATCAGGACTTTCCATGTTAGGTTGAATTACAGAATTCCTGCAATTGTAATATGTGTGCCCCCCCCCCCCCCCCCCCCCCCCCAAAATAGCTATTGTTAAGATTCTCTTCCAAGAATAACCTCCAAAACAGGCTTATGACAGTGTAC
>CBDBZY010000018.1:520000-595000 GCA_965213685.1 bacterium | reverse complement strand
AATTGACTTATCGTGCGCTTATGTCCTTGGATACGGTTTTGAAATGTAGTGTTGCCGTCATATGGGTATGTCGCGTGGTCACAGCCAAGGTAACGTTCGTGCGTGCGCCGCAAACTCACGTGATTAGGCGCTGCGCCGTCCACAACCTTCGGCCGGCTAGCTACAGTACCTCATACGTGTGGTTGCCCTGTTCTAGTTCTAAGCAGGGTTATCACGGGCGCAGCGAGTGTAGCAACGTTCCCTAGGCATCTAATGGTGGAGTATGGCGTACCGGCCGGCGAGGCGTCCACCGTTGTAGCATAGATATTTAACCTCACGGAACGGGATTGGAAACGAAGCTAAATTCACACCACTTCACACGTCGATCCGCGTTGTACCGGAAACAGTAACATTTAGCGGAAGCGCAGTTGTCTAATCCAATTGCCTACCGTCAGCGCTTGCTCCAGCCATAGATAGTAGACCTCGCGAGGTCTACTATCTATGTTGTCACATCACATACTCCAGGAGTTGATCAAAGCCGAATTTCCCATAACCATACGTGAATTTGCTTTTGTTAAGTCATGTGTGGAAATGTACAAACAGAACACATAGCAGACTCTCCAACGAAAGAAATGATTGCGCAGAGAACTCTATTCATCACAGCATTAAACCTGTATTGAAATTTTAAATCCATTATTGCGGCATTATTGTACACATCAATATAGTATAGAGGTGCATGAAGGTACACACTCTTGTCAAGGGAGATAGTGAAGAGTGAGACTGACTGCAGTGGCACACTAACAATCAGTAGGGCAGGAGGGCACAAGGGCTGGGAAAGGTCCAACTCTGATTCCTGAACTGACTCTACAGTCAAGGTCACTGCTGCAACTCCTTGCTGTCCCTGTTGGTGTGCTGCTCTTGCTTTCCTGAACTCATTCTTCTGGTGAGTTGATAGCCAAAATCTCCTGTACATGTCTGTAGGTGTGAATAGTGCCTGAATTCAAATGTCAGTAACTCATGTTGGGAAAGGCCCCTTGGACTCAAACTGACACCATGCAAAACAGGAACTACAGCAGAACATGCAATTACAAACTATATGTATGTCCAGGGTTTTGTTTAAGCAACAACTGCTCGAAAATTATATATACGCTTGCTTCAGGTGTGAGAACGCTAATATGTGTAGTAGTAGACAAGAAGTTGAGTTCTTTGGCCTTCTTTTGGGCCCATGCAAAACTTTAAGGGAAGGCGAGTCATGATTGCGTTCTTCGTCAATTACTGTACCGTCGCTTTCTCCCTACATTTACCAACGCTAAAACGACAGCAATTCTTTGGCGCGGTTGCAAATTCGCTGGGAAAAAATTCCTATTTCCCGCTACCGTTGGACGTGCGGCGCTGTGTGGCGCCAACCGGTGAAGAGGTGGATGCTCGTCAAAGGGGAGTGAACTAGTTTATGCGCAATGGGTTGCTCGAGGCTTGGCTTGCTACTTTACGGCAGAATTTGCTACCGTTTTTCGAAATTCTGCAGCACGAAGAAAACGATTATATGTCTAGAAAGAAAGATTTAGCACGGATTTTTAAAGCAAACTTAGATAGCCAACATGCTTAGTAATCATCCACCGAAGTTTCGTCTCTACAGCATTAGCCGTAATTGGCAAAATTAATTTTTTTCCTATAATTAGCGATATGCATATTGCGTAAATTTTATAATTCTATGAACCGACATATCACGCAAAACTACGTTATTTCGCTAACAGGCATCATTAGGAGAATACAATAAAACATAAATCAGGCAAAATCATGTCTTAGGGTCGTCCTGCCTTAAGTTCAGGGGGACCCCACATTAATACTGAAATCCAAAACAGTTCCTCTACTTTGCCCCTAAACGCTGACAAAAATACTTCCCTCCCTCCTAACACGTACAAAACGCGGGTTAGTGTACAGCTATTAACAGTACCTAGACACCGTACAGTACTATATTAACCTGCCAGAGAGCCTTCCACGGAGCGAACAGGGAAACAGGGCAGGAGAACAGTCGTTTCGGGAATCTGAGCGCTATCCAGTCGTTTGCTTCTCTTCCTTACGGTCGGCAATCTGAAAAGCGAAGGTGTTAATCAGCTACCAACGCGGATCGAGTCCATTCCCAAGACGGGTACGTATAGCATCACGTGATCCTTTTCCAATCCCGTTCCGTGAGGTTAAATATCTATGGTTGTAGCGCGTTCCCAAGCTGTTAGGGGGTGGGGCACGGCCGGTGACCGTATGTCACATATCGGCATGTACTCAAGTTGGGCGCCTGGCTCACTGGCTCTAGAGACTAGCTAGCTTCGCTGGTTCCACGGACACTTGCCCTTGAAGCGCGAGTGTACGTGATTTGGGGCGTGTTTTGGCTAGACAAAATGATGTGGTAGGAAGTGCCGCGGGCCGACTGATAGGCTGACCTTTTATCCCGTCCTGGGCATAGCCTCGCTTACAAACACTAATAGACAGTGACGGCAATAGTCGCGGTTGATTAGATTTTTAAACGTCGGGTAGACCATAGATACTATACTATAGTGTCTATGAGTAGACATAGAGGTCAGTAGATTCTGCCACACTGAACTAGCCATAAACTGAGAATCAACTCAGTTTCATTTTGTCACAGTCAGGATATATACACATGCATGTATATACATGAAGAATAGGAATTGGGAAGTAGTGGTGAACTGTAAACATGTTTAATTCTTCCGAGTAGGCCATCATTGTTCCTTATTTCTCACCAAAATGGTGTAATTTGTGTATAAACCTCTGCTGAAAGCAGACAAAAAAAGGACAGGAGACAAGTAAATTAAAAAATTGTAAATTGTGGAGGAGCATATAGGGATTGCACAAAAAGGCATGGAGACAAGACCTGAATGTAGAGTGAATGCTAAAATGTGCTGAGTTTCATGGGGACAACAATGACATGACAAGTATGCCATGTCTGATTATATAATAAAAGCCCTATATTGTTGAGCAGAGCTGTATGGGGGCATCACATACAGATGGTCTGTATGTGTAAAACAACAGCAGAGACACATGACCAGCCAGAGTTTCATCTACTGAGGGGGGGGGGGGGAAGTTTCCCCCCCTAACTCTCCAACTTCCCCCCCAAATTCTTCAACCACCCCCTCACAATATCCTAATTTAGAATAGAAACCGCACCTACTTTTCGTTTGGTCATGCCCACCTTTCATTATAATGACTGAACTTCTCCCCCGATAAAGTTTTCTGGATGAAACCCTAACTATTGCACTCACACCCTGAAAGAACCCATTAAACTTTATGACAAACAAGTCAATGCATGTATTAATAGAGTGCCAGTAGATGTAATACCTACATAATATTATTCTTTCTGTATTAATAGCTTAAATTCCCTTGTAGGTGGCAGCTCAACAATATAGGGCTTTTATTACATAATCAGACATGGCATACTTGTCATGTCATTGTTGTCCCCATGAAACTCAGCACATTTTAGTATTCACTCTACATTCAGGTCTTGTCTCCATGCCTTTTCATGCAATCCCTATATGCTCCTCCACAATTTACAATTTTTTTAAATTTACTTGTCTCAGAATGACTGGCTAGAATGCCAACCATCAGATATATAAGGTTCTATATGGAGCTTACAGTGCTCTGCCGAGCGATTCATATTTAAGCACTATAAGTGCATTCTCCACTCCTGCACATGCAGTCAACAGTCTATTACTGGGAGGTCATGTTTCTGTTATCACATTGTGGTGGGAAGTAGTTAAAGAGTTTGCAAGTCAGACCTCCGAGGGAACATGGAGCATCATTAGTGCCAAGATTGGCTGCACAGGAGAGGATGCATATATAGACTACCAGATTTGAAGGGGACGACTCTACCCATACAGCGCAGTGACAGACCGATGGTGGTGCCTGGGCTGCCTATTGGCTGACTATGACTGTGCTAAGGTTACTAGTAGTACATGTGCGTGTGAACCAACTACGACTAGGCAAATGGGATTCACACTTCATCATTCAGCATCATTCTGTGAACAGGCAGTGGTCCACTTTTTAATTACTTACTACTTAGATATAATATTATAAACTCACGCTTTGCAATGGATCGTAAGTGCACATTATTATGGTGAGTCCACATACTGTACTGACTGGGTTGAGAGGAACAGGAAATGTGGAAACGGAAACCAGGAAGTGAATATATTTGTGGTGTACTGTGTTCAACATGCAGTGTCTGACTGTTTCAACATAATACTTTCCGAGCTTGTAGGTTGTGATGCAGATGACCAGTTTCACATTTCTTCAATGATTTTGTAGAGCATGGCGGGGTCCCCGGCTGGGTTGGGGACTAATGTGCTTGGTCGCATGAAGTGCCAAAGGCTAGGCCTGGTCGTTTGACAGGGCTTGTGTAGGGAGCTAGCTAGTGTTACTAAGGCATTATTATTATTATTATTAGCTTTACAGTACAGGAACTAAAGACATTAACAGTAAAAGCTAGTGACAGAATGATACACAAATATCTGTACTGAAGGACTAGTAGTACTAGCCTTGATAACACAAGTAAACAACAATAAGCATGCAGAACACAAAAAGCAACAATATAATGATTATTAGAGTGCTGTATTGTGAAAATTGGATATAACTGGTAACTGGTAACTCCTACATGAATACACAAAGTGAAAACTGCATTGATTTTCAGGGTCAAAGTGAACGAGAGATTGGCTCCAGAAGAAATGCTTAATTAAGTTGTGCTAGATATCGATCCGAAAACAATGTAATCAACAAAAATCAATGTGATCATCACTAATCATCCATCATCAAAGTGTCAACTGAGTGTGAGAATGGACATGTGGGTGTGTGTATCTATGCAGTACTCAGCCACTTAGTAGCACTGACCCTTGCCCAGTTACAGAATCTGAATGATGTGGTAATGTGGAGAGTTGTTATTATTGTTTTTCCAGAACAGTACCTTGGGATGCATACCAGGAATTGATTGTTAGTGTGTGTATAATATGCATCCACACTCTCTTCTATGAAACAACATCCATGGCATGATCCTGTCTGTGTATGTGTGTGTGCTGTGGTTGGACTCCTTCTGGACTTTGCCTACAGCACATTTTGAGACATGTAGGTGATGGATATTGGTGAATGTCAGCCTCATAGCACAACCATGGCTGACCAGTGCATTACTAGATGTCAGCTCACAGAATAGAAGCCCAAAAGTCATATAACACCACTCCCCCCAAAAAGAGCACACCACACATAATGTTGCTAGTAACGGTTCACATCTAAAGCCGGGAGCCCCATCCTCAGCCTCTCTGACGTCTGTCATACATAGATTACATCCAGATGTAGGCAATTTAACAAGGTGATACATGCTAGTAAGTCAAGGCTGGCGTGATCGCCATATAGGGCAAACAAATATCTCATCACACCATGACATACAGCAGTACAAGAATGCTGCTGGATGGAGGAATTTGAAATGATAGTACTGGTAACTCCACAAGGGCAACTTTTGTGCATGGTGAATATCTCATTGTGCTTGTTTAACAAGAGTGCATTTCAATTGTGTGACCTGCTACTGTAATAGTGTATGTATATCGGCAGTACCAAGCACACTTGCATAATCAGGTATGAGGTACTCCACATTTCATCATTGTTCCCATGACAACTGGTTACAGTATAGCATGTGCTCTGCTTCCGAGTCTTGTCTCCATTCCTTTTTATGCAATCCCTATATCCCTTTCCATAATTCATAGAATTTTTTATTTACTAGTCTCCTTGCTTTTTTTTGCTGCTTTCAGCAAGGATGTTGACACTACTGTCATGTTGAGCAGCCATCTAGAAAGCTGTTATGGGAAATGAAGCTTCTACTACAGTATACATGCATATTTTATTACACAGGCATTGTATCTACAATCCTTGTGTACATTCACTTGATCAGTTTGATTATTTTATAGCGCATTGACATAAGCTCATAACACATTCGAAGCATTATGTACTTCAGCGGGTTGTTTCACAGTGTGAGTGTAATAGAAATGAACATGTTCCCATTGCACTGTTCATGGGTGTCAGTTGTTTTTTCACATGTACAATGGTGTAATTTCCTAACTGATAATCCTGCTCAACAATATAGGGCTTGTACTGCATAATCGGACATGGCATTTTCGTCATGTCATCACTATTCCCATGAAACCCAGTGCATTATGGTGTGTGTTTTGCATCTGGGTCTTGTCTCCACTCCTTTTTATCCCTATATCCCTTTATATCCGGAATGGTTAAATCTATTAGCCTCCCGTACTACGGTAAGCGGTCAATTGAGTAATGTCAATTAGGCTTTAGCAGTGGCTACGTGTATGAAACAGCTCTGAAACTTCTAGCAACGCCATAGCGATGTGTCTAAAGCTTCCTGAAGTTAGGGCGCGCTTGGTATAGCAACACAAACGCAGTAACAGCGCCGCTTCCCGAACAATGACGCTGAGTCAGCACTCGCGAATAACGAAGTTCACGCCCCCTTTTTCGACTTTTCGCTAATCGAAGCGGTACCTTACGCTGCGAACTAGCCATTTAGACTGCGTAGTTTTAGAGAATGAAGTTTTAGCGCCAAACACGCTTCCATATACGAGATAAGTATACCTTGAAAATCGTGCCAAAAGGCACGGTTATCGTAGCTTTGCGGTAAAATGCCTTTTGGCACTATCGCAATTAAGTACGTCAGACACGCAGCTCCACGTAGTGCCCCTCCCCCTAAGAGCCCTGTCCACGCCTGGGAACGAGGCTATGCCGCGCCATACCTGGGACTGTGGCCGGGGCTACGCAGCTACACGCGTCGCGCTAGCTGCGCTTAGCTAAGGCCAGGGCCATACATCAAACACATACACATCGGACGCGGTACGCGGTGGTCAAGCTCGCCCGGCGCCCCCGGCTCCGCCCTCGACAGCGCAGCGCCGCGCAAGCGGACGTGAGTATGCGGCGCGCGCCACAGTGACCGGCCAAGACCACGCGACATGCACGTACATAGATATTATTGCTAACTTAGTTAGCTGTACACATACTGGACTCGCGCACGGAGTCTAAAACACGCACACCCGTAACAGACGTTAGCCGCATTACGTCATCTGTTTCCAATCCCGTTCCATTAGCAATAATATCTATGCTATAAACCACATGTGCAACATCCAGGCCCGTATCCAAGGACGTAAGCGCGCAATAATCGGCGCGCTTAATTAATCTAAGCGCGTTATTGCCCTCCATTGTGATGTATAACAAGTGATAACCATTAATATTGCAAGCAGTGAAAGGGTTGATATAAAACTTTCAAGCCCATTCTAAGCACAGTCATGAATTGTTGCCATAGCAACTGTTGCATATATATTCACTAGTTGTATTGTGTGAGTTACAGTACGCTCAGTTACAGCATCATAATGTATGGAAATACTGATAATCATCAGTATTGCAAGAACTGAAAGGGTTAACAAATAAACTTAATGTCTCTCATATGCACTACTAGGAGTTAGTTCTAGTGCACCAAACTCATTCTTAATGGCACTGTACTTTTTCAGTTACTGTGCATTGTATTGTAGCATCATAATGTACAGGAAGAGAGAGATAATCATCAGTATCACAAGAAGTAAAGGGGTTAACAAAAACATTTTATGCCTATGCACTAGCCACCAATGCCATGTACCTATATGTGCAATATCATGATTAATGGTACTACGAGTTTGAGTTTCGTTTCTTCAACCGGAAGGAGAAGAAGAAGAAGAAGAAGAAGAAGAAGAAGAAGAAGAAGAAGAAGAAGAAGAAGAAGAAGAAGAAGAAGAAGAAGAAGAAGAAGAAGAAGAAGAAGAAGAAGAAGAAGAAGAAGAACATGGACAATTTGTGAAATGCCTTTTTGAATATAAAACACACCTCATATCACAATTTCTGAGATACACTAAACATTTGGCATGCTCTTAACTTGGATAACACTAAAAGTCAGATTGCTTCCATTGTAAGGGGAAAATAGCAAATTTCAAATGTATAGGTTTAATGCTGAGGACCCTGGCCAATCCCTATATACACCTACTAGCGTAGGTGTGATTAGCATTCGCTATTAGCCGCCAGCCACGTGTATAACTGTGCCTGTTATTATAATCACACTCAAGTTGAGATACATGCACACTCTAACAGCATACATGTACACTTAGTCATGGAGACTGAGCAAGGCAAACACCTACACCTAAAGACAGCTATTGTAATGAGATGCCTCAGGCAGGACTCGACACAGCAACATACTGCATGTACACCTTCAGTACAAGGGAGCATTTCTCTGTGCATATGTACATGTACATGTACATACAACTACAGTAACAGCAGTTCAAAAATTATGTAAAGCAGTTATGTATGGTGTGGTGGGCAGTGTAGTCTCATGACCACCTGATGTTATTAGTGGCATGGGATTAATGGAAATTCATTGGGGGATAACTATCAGTGGTAATGGAGCAGATGTAGTCTCACACAGGACATGTGGTGCAAGCACTGGGCACTGCATGTGGATATACACGTACATGTACATGTATGTACATGCACGGTAGTACACGAAGAGACGTACAGGTCTATACAATGTAATTAAAGTGTTGGCAGAGTAACTGGAGTTGTAGTAGTCATGTAGCAGTTGCAAAAGGTCAACACGTGAGCTGTTGAGAGTTGAGAGTGTGCTAGTGGAGAACATGTGAAACGGGTGTTCAGGATTGGAGACATGTTTCAAAATACATGTACATGTAGTTACAATACATGACCCTAATTGGGATGCATTCGCCCATGCAGCTCATGCATCCCAATTAGGGTCATGTAACTATAAGCTGTATTCATTCACAATGTACATGTACTTACAGTGTTGGCAGAGTAACTGGAATTGTAGTAGTTGTGTAGCAGTTGCAGAAGGTCAACACGTGAACTGTTGAGAGTTGAGAGTGTGCCAGTGGAGAACATGTGAAACGGGTGTTCAGGATTGGAGACATGTTTCAGGAGCTGCCACAGCTTCCATCCATCTGATTGAAGGTTTTTCTCGTGCTCCGAGTTCACTGCATGGACTTCATCCTGAACAGAGGAGGCATTGAACAGTGGAGCAATGAAGAACTGAGCGAAGAGGTCCAGAGCATGCTCCAGGGAGTCTGAGTTCACACTGAAGTAGTAGTTGGTCTCCTGCGTAGATGTGAAGGCATTATCCCCTCCCCCATGAGTGGACTGGTAGTTGGAGTAGACGTGCTCATCGGGGTACTTCTTTGTTCCCAGAAAGAGCATGTGCTCACAGAAGTGTGCCAGTCCTTCTGCTTCAGGCGGGTCACTGAATGATCCAGCAGCCACTTCCATCGATGCTGCAGATATGTTGGACTTGGGATCAGAGATCAGGAGAACACGGAGAGAGTTGCTGAGCATTAGGACTTGGTATGTGCAGTTATCCAGCATGGGCTTGCAGCTGTGGAGTGGGTAGGGGTAGGGGTAGGGGTAGGGGTAGGGGTAGAGGTAGGGGTAGGGGTAGGGGTAGGGGTGGGTTGAGAGGTCTGTGAGGGAGAGGTAGAGGTGGGGGTAGAGGTAAGGTTAGTGTTGGGAGTAGGGGTAGGCTGAAGGGTGGACTGGGAGAGCTGTGAGGATGAGGCAATTGAGGACTGGGAAGAGGATGGCATGGAGGAAGGAGAGAAAGTTGACATGGGCACCTGGGAAGGTGGGGAGAGGGAGAGTGAGGGAGTGAGGGGAGGGAAGGTGAGGAGAGAGAGAGAGTGAGGGAGTGAGGGGTGAGAAGGTGAGGAGAGCAAGAGTGAGGGAGTGAGGGGTGGGAAGGTGAGGAGAGAGAGAGAGTGAGGGAGTGAGGGGTGGGAAGGGGAGGAGAGCAGGAGTGAAGGAGTGAGGGGTGGGAAGGTGAGGAGAGCAAGAGTGAGGGAGTGAGGAGTGGGAAGGTGAGGAGAGCAAGAGTGAGGGAGTGAGGGGTGGGAAGGTGAGGGCTGGAAGAGTGAGGAGGAGTGAAGGGCATGGGAAGAGGGATGGTGTGGCAGGTGAGGAGTGAGGGAGTGGAGAGTGTGTGGTTGGGATGGTGTGAGAGGTGACAGTGTGAAGAGGAGATGACAGTGACTGTGCAGAGGGCAAGAGAGGAGCAAGGCAGAAATCTAATACACGTACATACACACCCATCCACCATGGACTCTTCTCAGCTCTGACTGACTCAATGGAACAGTGCATGTTGACACGAGGGATCCTGAACCTTGTGTCCTGCAGCCACCACAAGGACACACCCTCCCTGAGGTACTCATCTGCAGAGATATAGACATGCACATGTAGTGTGAGTGCAGTACTTATCATGTGCACATCCACACATGTGTACATGCACATGTACAAGTACGCACAGTAGCCTTCAAAAAGGTTTGCACTATGCTAGTGTAGTGCTTTGCAACAACACTCTACACTGACAGTGCAGTATGCTGTTACTACACTTGCATGTGTGCGACTGTGTAGTTCACTGCTGGTGTGATGACTGTGCAAATATGTACATGTACACAACACATTAAACTCTCTAGCATGCAAAACATACACAAAAGCAAGAGGATAATGTGTATGCAGAGGATAATGTGTGGGCAGCAGAAATGAGTGTGTGCATAGTTATCCTGTGTGTATGTGAGTAGGTGAGTGGGTGAGTGAGTGAGTGGGTGAGTGAGTGAGTGAGTGGGTGAGTAGGTGAGTGAGTGAGTGAGTCGGTTCAATCCTGGGTGGCTGCCAGTTTTTCACAGTTTTCTAAAATATTCCTGAGCCTTTTCATCATGTAAATAGCTATAGGTGCATACAGGGACAATACATGTATGCACATTATGTGTGGTAGGCCACTGGAAATCAGGTGAGCCAGCAAACACTCAATGAAACAGCAGACAGCTGTTTGGAACTGGTTGATGCTCAGTGAGGTGGCTTTGTTCCGTATCTATCCCTGCATTAGGTTTTGAGATGGGGGGATTTCCCTAGGATATTCATGTAATAAGTAAGGTTTCAGAAACCACAATCACTCAGGCTCATGTATGGCAATAAAAGCAGTGCTGCACCACAGCAGCCTACAGCACTGTGAGGTTCAGACACTCAAATCCTCTATAGCTATTTGACACAAAGCATTGCAACTACATGCACACGCACATGTGTGATGCTAACTGAACAGAGACAAATACAGAAGGACTGAGTGAGAGAGGGATCAGAGGGAGGGACGGAGGGGTCAGAGGGAGGGAGGAAAGGGAGGCAGAGAAGGAAGGGTACGTGTAGTACCTGAACGATCAGTCATTGAGACCAGGCAGTGCAAAGCAACTGTGCCTGAAGACAACTCCCTTTTTCTCAAGAGAAAAAGAAGAGCTGCCTCAGGCAGGATTTGAACCAGCAACATTCTGCATACCAGGCAGACACTCTACCAACCGATCCACCAAGGCAGCTCAGCTGGGCAGGCCGAATCTTTAAATGCTATGCAAAGGCAAAGGCATCTCTCCCCTGATAAACAGGGCAACTCTTATCTCAGTACTGTGTACATGTACTGTACATGTGCTACACATACTGAGCCATCACATGTAACTCCCCTAGGTACATGTGGATACTCATGTGTATTCCCAAACCACCTCATGTGCCCCTACATGTACATGCCCATGTACAGACATAATTATAATTATGTATGTACAGTAGCTGCAACGCTGAGCTAAGGGTCTAATGAAAGAGACCAAATGGTGTGCTCTAGCCCTGGCAGTGGTCAGCAGGTGAAACAATAGCAGGTCCAGGGGTTATAGAGACACCAGATCTCACATGTAGGTTTGGAAGGGTTTTCTCCTCCCTCTCTCCCTCCCTCTCTCCTTCCCTCCCTCCCTCCCTCCCTCTCTCCCTCCCTCTCTCCCTCCCTCTCTCCCTCCCCCTGTTGGTTCAGTTAGCACTACGGTCAGGGGTGACATGTACATGTACATGTAGTTGCAATGTATTTTTTGTTTCTTTTTTGTGATTTAGCTGTAGAAGTTTTGAGCATCTGTGGTGGTCATATTGAATGCATATGTGAGCTCATATCCCTCTCCCTCACACAGCTCCTGTATTATGCATGCATACATACCCATCCCTCCCTCTCTCCCTCTGAATGAGGTGCTGTAGGTATGGATACACCACAAGATGAGTACATGGATATACAGTACATGTACATGAACGAGCAAGTGCGTAGCGCACTACAAGTAACAGTACAAAAGAGAACAGCAAAGAAATTTCACAACAGTCTCTAATCCAAAGGCAGAGACATACATGCACATGTCTGTGTGTACATATAGGTTTGGTACACAGTATATCTCTCTAAGTGGCTGAGGTTGTTAGTTCTAAAATATATTTTTCTAAGCTGCTGAGGGTGTGGGAGAGATGTAATGTTCTGAGCCGCTGAGGTTGTTGGAGATATCTATTCTTGTAAGCCATTGAGGCTCTACTAAATATCAAACCATATTTTGTAAGCCACTGTACTAGTACTGTACATGTTCATAGCGTATGTACTGTATATGGTCATGTAGCCAGCCCGGTGCTGTGCTGCCCCTTTGGAGCCCTGAATAACACATAGCATGCACCAAACCACATTATTAATATCAAAATGAATCTCAAATTTGGGGGGGGGGAGGCAAAGTTGACTGAACAGAATTGAAGGGAAAGTAAGCAATGGATGATTGTGCATGTAAACAACCTGTGCACAGCCTGTTCATCCAAGGAGGGCACACATATTTCAGGAGGGGGCAAATGCCTCCCCTCTCCCTCCCTCCCACAAGACACCATGTGCACACTGCACCTGCTCTCAGGTGCACGGACTATTGTGCAGGATCTGCTAGCACCACTGGGCAGGGCAGCAAGATTTGCTGACATGTTTGAAAGGGAATTTATATATTACGATTCGATGCCACCATATTGGCCTCCTGCCAGTTCCTGTACTTAACCATACACAACCACTCTCTCCTCATAGCGCATGTGTTTGTGCCCAGTCTGGGAATAAGTGCAAAGTCTGAGAATGAGGCTGCAGAGGGTTATCAGAGTGGGAATTTTGTGATGGCAAGTCTTCCAGTGTTCTCCACAGACCACTCTCTCAATACGCATGCATTCTTAAATTGGTTAGTCGAATATTCCAGTCCAGTCCAGTCCAGTCCAGTCCAGTCCAGTCCAGTCCAGTTGTTCATACGCTCTGCATGGCAATGGTTGCTATCTGCCATATTGGTGTACTAAAGCATACACGCATACGCAAGTACCTAGTGAGTATGGCTCTGAATAAACATCTGGAATGCAGTTTTCTCCCAAAACTACATGACTAGCACACATGTACATGTACATGTACATGTACATGCAGGCTAAGTACAGTATCTTTAATATCACATCCTCTGTCAGCCAGAATGGTGTCTTCAAAAAGAACTGTTGCTCACTTTTCCTCCCCATCCTCTTAACATAAAGCTACCAATGCCATGTGGAGTTATTCCAAATAAAAATTGGCAGTTATGTGGTGGTTATGCTAGGGCATACATGGCGTATTTCAGAATATGAAAATTTTGCAAAGGGTCTATTCCTCAACCTGTGTCCCACTACACACGCTCCTAATGTCCAGAGCTTTGTCAACTAACACACCACATCAAAACCTGCCATTGCGAGGCTAAGGAAACAGAAATGGTGTGTGTCCACTGCATCAGTAGTATCTACATATACATCTAAATGTACACAGCTATTGAATACATAGGCAGCCCTGAAGGCCTGGCTTGTCCAAGGGAAAACTACAACGTTGGAAGTTTACAGATCTCCCATACATATACGTAGCTCAGCTTTGGTCACTCTTGCACACTGATACATGTACTACACATGAACTACATGTACTGAATTCACATCTACATGTATACATGTACGTGTCTGAACATTGCACTCTACAAGTACATGTGGTGTCACATCAGAAGGGCTGTGAGAGCCATTGGGCGCTCGACAACAACACAACGCACCTAACTACATACACCTGACACAACCACAGCTCAGCAGGCCTGCTCCTTACTAGTGCTCGTGTTGACAGACAACGCGGCCTGACTATATATCAACAGGCCGCGCCACATCCTACGGTAGTAGGTCCAGTTTCACGTAGCAACATAAAGTAGCCCTCGAACACTGAAAAACTCACCTAGTCTATCCACAATCTTGCAATGTTTACGCTTTCAGGTGCGATCCTTCACTCTTCTACTTCCCTAGATGATCACGAGCTCGGGCCCAGCCGCACGCGTACGTACATGTACTTAACTTACATGAGGTCGGGGCCGGCCGGCGCGCCGCGTCAGCGTGCGCTATGCACTATACTGCACAGCTTGTGATTACAGTATTTGCTTCCGGGTGAGAGGAAATTCAAAATGTGCCTGGAAAGACACCGTACATAACCAACGTATTCCATGTCTATATAGTTATAGTTACTGATGATTACTGTCAAAATTAAGTGTTTTGTCTTAGTGCACATAAATATCGTAGTTTAGAGGATGTAGTCTTCGAGAGATATGGTGTATGTGTTCTGTGAGAGGGGAAATGCGTACTTATGTGCACTTAACTTTAATCAAGCCCCCACATTATGTTCTGCGAGATGAAGTATACTCAGTACCTTTGCATTGGAATACACCAGCTACTCTAGCATGAGATGTACACTAGCCTGGCTAGTATAGAAGGGATGAATCTTGCTACAGCTGCAAGCACGTCATACCAGGCCCGTACGTAGGGGGGGTTCGGGGGGGTTCGGACGAACCCCCCTTTCCGCAGGCATACCCTTAATTACCGTTAGAAAGCTGTGCAGAACTCCGGCAAGCTTCACCTCACGCCCGGCGAATCCTACATGGACCAGTTCACGATGCGCAACGGGGCTATGCTGATTACCGCTCAGTTCTCGACCGAGGAACTGTGAAGGCGGGCCGGCGCCACAGGGGCGGTCGGGGCGGCCATGGCCGCCCCAGTTTTTGGCCTCCTCCCCCAAATTACGATATCTCCAAGCCCAGATACGTAGTCGGCACCTCGAATAACTTCCACAGTGTCGCGATCGGCGCTGCCAGGCGATTATCGCGTCGTATGCGCGTGCAGATTCCTACACATGCTACATAAGAAGGCGTGGTGTTTCTTGTCACGTTTCCAGACGCAAAGGCGCGTGGATGCTAACTTTCAGCGTTTCCTCTCTTTCAAAGAGTACGCTATCAGACGTAACTTCGCAGCCGCTTTCACCTCCGAACAGGGCCATAGCCTCTAATACGTTTGGTTTCAAGTGGATAGCTTTCTGGGACATAGCCTTCTTCGTTGCATGAGTTACGCGCTCAAAACGCTCGCATCACTAGATCTAAATTACTGTGTTGCATGCATGTACAATTGCTCATAGGCTTGTCCCAATCATGCTAGCATAATTTTAGAATAATAGGGACAGTTTCAAGTAGAGAATAATGGTGGAATAATAGGTAGGTTTTCTCAAATTTTGGAGGCGGGGCTCGTAATTTGGTGGAAGAGGAATGAGGAAAACCTTCCTAAGTAGTCAAAAGCATGCAAAGACATGCTGCTGTTGCAACCTTTATCAGCTGCTGCTGAACGCCATTTTATTGAAATCTCTCAGATCGACAAGAGCTTGGATTGAATTTTTAAGGCTAGCCAGCGTAGGGGGCGGGCCTTTGAAAGATTATATAGAAACCTCTGTGATATTACACAAATTTGTGTAATGTTTTCATAAGTGTTTTGTTGCATTATGTTCTCGTCAAAAATCATTTAAACATGGAATAATTGGCAAGTGATTAAAGAATAATCGACATGCATTATGGAATAATAGGTTGGTTTTTCGAGCATAAAAGAATAGAATAATAGGCAATTTTTTGAACATAATTGGGACAAGCCTAGTTGCTCACTAACTTTAGCCGTCAAAACTAGGTTTTTGTAACATGCAATTTACTCTTGCAGTATTACCACCAATTGCTCTAGATGCGATCTCAGCATGCCAAATATTTTCTGGGGGGCACGCCCCCAGGCCCCTCTACTAGGGCGCGCTTCGCACGCCACAACTCTCGCCAGCGTATCACTTCAAACTCGAGTTCTACACCCTGCTTCACGGCCACCCCACTTCAAAATAGCTGGCACCGGCCCTGGAAGGCGAAAGGCGTGGTTTCGCTGCCACTTGATGGTGCATGTGTAGTTCAGGTTATACAGCGCATTATCAGGAATTTGCCAAAGAAGTTATCGAACCCCCCTTTTAAGAGTCCTGCGTACGGGCTTGCATACTCATGCAGACAACCTGCAGTTGGCCATCACATGACGGGTTGTGGCTATATTCTGATTGCCCAATGCACATGCCCTCTACCAGGGTTTCAAGCAGAGATGGGGGAAGGGGAAGGGGACAGTTATTATCCACTCTCCCTTCCCTAGCTAACATTCTCCAGTCCAGCCATAACCCCAGATAAATTTCTGAAAAATCATATAGGCGTACATTAAATGCATATGCAAAATACAACAGACAGTGGTGAAAAGGTAAAAAGTGACGTGTAAAATGTACTATGATGGTGGTTGTCAATGATTTCACGTGTGCTTGTATGCAAAGCAGTTACCAGAAAAGTTTTTCACAGAAGCATTTGTGTGTGTGCGAGTGCGTGCATGTGTGTGGATCTGAAGCACATACATGTATGACCTACTGACTAGGGGTTAACTTTAAGTCTTACTATACTCAATTGTATTCAAAGGACCTGCATCAGCAGCAGTGAATTTTCACTCCCAGAGATAATACCCACTCTTACAGATAGAACATGCACTCCTGGTCCCTGATACAACACATATACCACCCCTCACAGAACAGACACTCCTCCCCATATGTTTCATCTAGACCACAAAGAGAAATACATGTATATACACTATTAGAAGTGAAAAATGTACACATGAAAGCAACAACAATGCGACCTAATTTAAAGCAAAAAGTCAGGTCTATAGGTATACATGACTGTATACAAATCAGTGCATAGTAATTATAGCCATAAGGAGAGATGACATACAAGAGTAAGAGATCTGGGTGAGACTATATCGAGCCGGGTAGAGACTATACCGAGCCGAGCGTGTACCTAGATCCGGTCCAGTCCAGTCCATAGTGCTGACTATAATCTGATGACGTACATGTAGCTGATGAGGCCTGGTATTGGCCGAAACGCGTCCTGCGCATCGGGTGACTGTTTAACATCTAGGCCTAAGGGCCGTTCGTGGCCTAGGGAGTTGTGGTTTTCGATTTACTCATGTACATATGCATGCGTGCCTTAGCATCAAAAGACTGCTATGATGGTTTGAAGGGTGGGCTGTCATCCCATCCCAAGAACTTAGGTCCGCCACTACCAGCCATTCAATGACTTTATGTTTCTTAATCCGATATCAATTATAAGTCACAGCTTGCATGGCCTCTTGCTTGTCGATCGCGCGCCTCACACGTGAAAAGGTAAATATTCCAACACATGGAACCAGAGGGTAAATGAAATGTTAGGGTAGCTTAAGTCACAAGGAAATTGTTACTTTATATGTATAGCAATGATTATGTTCCAACTGATGTTTGTTCGGTCCCTGTATTATGTGCAGCTGATTAGTTATTACTGATATTCACAACCTGTGCATGCACTAAGTTCCAACACTAGCCGTTGAACTGACGGCGTACATTTGCTTTTTCATCATAGATATTGCTACCCATACTTCCATGCTTTCGTGCGAACAAGGAAGAACAACCAGAGCATTCAACTGGCTAGGATAACCCAGAAACATGTGAGCCATAATAAAGCAATAAAACCTACGGGGTATATATCTCCCTCCTATACCTTAGTAAGCTTACCCATATGCGATGCCGGCAGCGAACGCAGAGCAACAAATTATGTTTATTTTTCTTTTTTTAAGGGTTCTGCATAAGTATATGCATGGCAACACAAAATAGCAAGAAGTTGCTAATACAACATGTGTACCAGTCTATAATAGAATACTTTAAGTATACATTTAAACGATCTACAATCATTAACCCTCGGCGCGCATGCGCAGCGAGGTTTACGGTACTTGTCCTGTGTGTGTGTCTGTTCCACAGGGCTACTCTGCGGACTGGCGCTAGTAGACGTCTAACCGAAGGCACTAGCGGCTTGAGCGGCACGTTTTTCACAAAAGTATAAAGGCCTTTTCTCTAAAACTGCTTCGTTAGAAAGTTAGAAGCGTTATAACCTTACCCGTGACCAAGCCAGCTCAATCCGCCATTTCGTTCACGTTGCAATGTTTTGTATACTTTCCGTTTCACGTCCGTACGGCTAGTGCCCCGCGTAAGCGCATGCGAGTAAGGGGCTACAGTATATGCACATGCGTATGTGCACAACTCGCAACATGACTACGCATGCAATACTCAACACTCCCATGCAACATCATAATGAGTTTGTGATCCCTGTGCAGCACATCAGATCCTCGCCTGCCACACCTCTGCCACACTGCTTGCATCATCTGTGTAGTCTGTTGTAGCATGCAATTGCAACTGCGCCGAGGGTTTGCACTTTAGTGCTTTTCATATTCTAAAGGTTATTTGTTCCACAATTGGAGTGTCCGGGGCAGATACAAACTCTGAAACTGTATTGTGTGTGCAAAAGGGACTTTAAACTGATGAGAGATGTTGGAACGAGTAGCAACAGTCAATGATTGTTGAGTTAGAAGTTCCGGTGGAAAGTAGGAATGCTAAGTGTGGTACTGATAATTCTCAAATATACCTGACGGCTGGCTAACGTGGGAAGTTTAAATACATCCAGTAACTCTTCATAGCTTGCCAACCATCTGCCAGAACAAATACGCAGGCCATATTTCTGTATGTTTTCAATTTTTTGTCTGTTCTTAACCATCTGCCAGATTAGCTGTGTGTAGGGGTCTCACACCTGGCAAGCGTATTCCAGAATAGGCCGTATCATGGATGTAAACAGACGGCACAGGAAAGATGGTTCGACGTTTTAGAAAAATCTGTAGAAAACTCGGTATAGATAACCTATAAGCTTTTTTACTCTCGAACATAGTTTATTGATGTGGTCATCCCATTTCAAAGATGTAGTTAACACTAAACTGAGAAACTTGTATGTACATCCTGTAAGTACCTGTTCAATTTTTTCACTTTCAAGGAATAATGGCAGCAAAAAGTGGTGTTTGCAAGATAGAAGCATGATTTTGCATTTTGAGTAATTCAAAGTCATCAGGTTGCTCCTGGCCCATTGAACTATGTTGTTGATATCATCTTGCAGACAAAAAAGTGCAGAATATGTGTCAATGACTTTGTATAGCACCAGGTCGTCTGCATACTAGTTACCTTGCTTCCATGGGAAAGGGTAATATTACAGAGATCATTCACATAGATCAGAAATAACAATGGACTGAGGACTGAACCTTGAGGAACACCACTTATAACTTTAACCACATCCGACTCAGAACCATTGACCACTACTCTCTGGCTCCTGTCGGACAGAGCCAGAGTGTACCACTGTGGGAACAAGTGGCGGGATTTCGACCTTCTCTTGTGATCATAGCATGGTAGGACTAGAGTTGTCTCAAGCCTAGCTCTCAGCCCTCATCCCGCCGTAGTCTCGTGAACCAGACCGTAGGGAAAATACGTATTTTTCCTTCCTCCCCTCCCCCTTTTGCGCGCGCATGCGCGTTCACGAAATACGGTCTGGTTCACGAGACTAATCCCGCCGCACGCCCTCGCGCCCTTTCCCCATCGTTCGTCCTAGCGTCCTTGCTCCATCACATGTGCAAGCGCGGCCCTAGCCTTTGCCCTGCTGAGCGTACATCCCAGCCATGAACGCTCAAAGTATGGTTGTATTGGTTGTTTTTCGCTCGGTCGTGTATCTCAGCAAGCCCCTCCCCTGAGAAGAGGCATAATTAAAACGCTCAGAGTAGTCGTTGACTTGGCTCACTTCTCTGTCACTTGATGCTAATAACCAGTATGTGCGCTGGCATTCATTCAATATACATGACGTTTCACTTTAATACTCTAGAATCACAGTCTCCACCCACTGCACAAGCATCATTGCACATCCAACTAAGAGCTACGATCTGTTTGTAGCAAATGGCTTCCAGCTGTGTGCGTGACTCCACATGCACTTACTCCTACACACAAGCACTCACGTGCATGTGCACGCACATACACACACGCACGCACGCACGCACGCACGCACGCACACACACACACACACACACACACACACACACACACACACACACACACACACACACACACACACACACACGCACGCATGCATGCTTACACTACTATGTTCACATGCGCAAGAGTTAATGAGGTATATCAGCAAAGCAGATCATGATAGTACCTGCCCCTATTTTTAAAGGAAATAAAACATTTTACAAAAATGTACAGGGATGTAGGGATGGCAGTGCTAAAAACCACAGAAACTAGGTGTAGAGACAGGGCATAAAAACACTGCACAAATAACCCCATCCCTACATCTTTTTTGTACGTGACATACTTCTTTGATTATGTTATGAGATTACTTGGAATGACATTGTGCATGAAAAAAAGATGTAGGGATGGGGTTATTTGTGCAGTGTTTTTATGCCCTGTCTCTACACCTAGTTTCTGTGGTTTTTAGCACTGCCATCCCTACATCCCTGTACATTTTTGTAAAATGTTTTATTTCCTGGTTTGTGTCATTTTTTGCTGTACAAGAGTACACCATATAGGAGGGTGCTGTTCTAGTTCGCTTCCTTCAGGCACTAAAAAACAAACTTGTGACCACAGACAGCTTTTGCTATGTGTCATGGGCTGGGAGTACATAGCAAGAAGAAGTTGAGGACCACCACTTGGGGAAAGGGGCTGAGCCCCTTCAAAAAGTCTTAAGCTACTCACTGCATGTATGTGACTGCCTACATCAAACAAGTATCATCAACATTTGTTGCATACAAACATAAGGAAAATGCAATCAGCTGCTACAGTAGCTCTTTTAGATGTTCTAGCGATAATAGGTGTATCTTTAATAGTACAGTGAAGTAAGATGTTACTAGTACAGAGCTAGGCCTTTTATCTAGAGATTTAGGCTTGGTTTCACACACGCGCAGCATGCACAGGGTCAGCCCTCATGTGCTCAAAGCTCTGCCATATGTGACATTATATTAGAAAATGGCTTCTAGGTGTGGGGAAGAGTCTGGGGCTACTGCGTTTTGCTCGGAGTCGAGGTGAGAAGGTATGAACATTCTGGTAGTAAAAGGCACTACACACACAGGAATGAAGGACGTACGTACAAAAGCCACCGTGATAACTTTAGAGCCAGTTTGGGCGTAGGTCAATTCAAAAAATCTCTTAAGAAGAATTGGAAGAATTAGAAGAAAGATGAACAATTCGACGGTTCATCTGTTCTCTGGCAGTAAGTCTGCAGATGGACTCTAGCTACTTGGGAGGTATCGTTGGGTAGAGAAACGCCTGAATAGAGTAGCTATGTGCCTAGAAAGGCTTAGAACACTAGCGCAGGGGTGTTTAGAAGGCTTTTGTATGTACACACACTATGGGCATGTCGGCACCATCCCTACATAGAGAGTCTACTGACTCTCTGATATATATGTGCTGGGTTGTAGGAAAGTAGTACAATGGGCAAATAAATGCATGTGCTGCATGGGTTGTAGTAAAGTAGATGAAGTAAGTACAATGGGCAAATAATCATTGGCATCAAGGCACGGAGTAGTCTGGCTTTCAGATTGAGTATATTGAGTACATGTACATCCATGCATGTATGTAAGTCTTGCTGGGCTACTGCATGAGGCTGCATGTGTATTGTACAAACATCATCTAGTACAGTTCAGCAATAATTATACTCTGGTATGAGTAAATGATAAAGGCAATGCAATGCTATAGTGACACCATCTCATTCCCACACTGAGTTTTATTTCTCCTATTCTCTTGAGACTGCATAAATGCATGTGTGGATTGTGTAGAGTGTCTCCAGAGTGGTGTGTGTTGTGACAGAACTGGCAAAAGATTGCCCTAGCATTACTGTCAGGGCAGTCCTTTGAGTATTATTACTCATCACATGTCTAGTCTCTGTCACAGCATACGTTGCTCTGGAGACACTCTACACATTGCACACATGCATTCAGTCTCAAGAGTATAAGAGAAATAGAAATTCAGTGTGGGAATGTGATGGTGACATTGAGCTGCAACTGAGACAAGTATGAAAAACATTTTCCAAAAATGTAGAGGGATATAGGGATGGCAGTGCCAAAAACCACAGAAAGTAGGTGTAGAGATGGCAGTGTACAGGCAAGACAGGTTATAAAAAGACTACACAAGCAACCCCATCCCTACATCTTTCTTTTTCCTTGAAATTGTTCTGTGAGTTTAGCTATGACAATTCTGGGAACATCAATACCATGCGGTGAGAAAAAAGAAAGATGTAGGGATGGGGTTGCTTGTGTAGTCTTTTATAACCTGTCTTGCCTGTACACTGCCATCTCTACACCTAGTTTCTGTGGTTTTTGGCACTGCCATCCCTACATCCCTCTACATTTTTGGAAAATGTTTTTCATACTTGTTTGTGTACGTTTTCTTGTACAATAGTACACAAAATGTTCTTGCAAGTTTCATTCAAAATCCAACAAACATCAGTGATCAGAGCAGCCATTGCTACTAGTCAGCGGCGGAGATACGAGTGGGTAAACCTCGTGATCTGTCACTTACGAAGTTGGGAACCTGGCTGAGCCCCTCTAAAAAGTCCTGAGCTAGAGTAGTTTCCTCAGTGTATGTGACTAGCTAACTCATACCAGTTACATTAACGTTCGCTGTACAATTGTACGGCGAAGTAAGAACGCGCTCTTTTCAGTGACAAACCTTTGCCATCGAGAAATTAATAGGCGTGGCTTCGCAAGGCCCGCCCTCACATGCTTACAATTTGCGCCACGTGACAATAATTATTTGAAAATGGCTTCCAAATATGGTAAAGTTGTCTGGGGTTCTAGATTCTGCCCATAGTAGAGAAGATACTAACATTTTGTTAGCACAGATCATACTTCGTAGTGATTACAGTGGATCTGTGAAAGAACTATGGTGATTACTTCAGCCAGTTTCGAGTAAAGTCGTTTGAAAGAAATCTCGTAAGAAGAAGAAGAAGAAGAAGAATAAGAAAGAAAAACAAAATCACCTTTCGTCCATTATCTGGCAGTAAGTCGAGAAATGCATTCTAGCTACTTGTGGGGTATCGTTGGGTAGAGAAGCGGTTGAATAGGCCATTCGCGTGCCAAGAAAAGCTTAAAACTCGAGTATTCGCGAGTTAAGAAGGCTTTCCAATGTACGTGCACTATGGGAGTGTCGGCGCCATCCCTACATAGAGAGTCTACCGACTCAAATAGCACAATACCTAGTGTTATATGTTCTTCAGTGTAATACAATAAGAACCACAAGAAGCTATAAACAACATAATGATATAAACCAGTGAACACTTAGATGACAGTGATGCTGATATGCTGATCGTAAGATGTGTGTTTGGGGGGGAGGGGAGAAATAACTGGCATGTGCCACATAGTAATGGACAACAATTCCAAAAGTGATCCTGTGGGAAGAAACAGAGGAGGTGGGGGTGATAACAGGATGGAAGGGGAGAGAGGAGGGGAAAAAGGAGGGGAAGGTATGATATCCTGTGCTTGTTTACTCTTTGCTGACTTCGGTGTGTGTATGTGTATGTGTGTGTGTGTGTGTGTGTGTGTGTGTGTGTGTGTGTGTGTGTGTGTGTGTGTGTGTGTGTGTGTGTGTGTGTGTGTGTGTGTGTGTGTGTGTGTGTGTGTGTGCACATGCATGTGTTTGTGTGCTAAGAAAGTCTATCAGTATCGGACGCTGAAAACAGATGTGCATATGCACACCTGTGTGTGTGTGCGTGTGGGTGCGTGTGCGTGTGCGTGTGTGTGTGTGTGTGTGTGTGTGTGTGTGTGTGTGTGTGTGTGTGTGTGTGTGTGTGTGTGTGTGTGTGTGTGTGTGTCTGAATATGTACATGTGCAGTGCAGCACTCTTTACATGCATACACTTGCATGTACATGTATACACACACATACAGATAAAAGCAATGCACATTGTACATTGTACATGAACATGTATGTGTTGTGTGTGTGTACTGACGTGTCTAGCTGTGGCCTTCTCTCGACATACATGTACATGTACATGTACTCATAGCTTTGTCAGTGCATCCTCACCTAGCTGGGAAGAGAAATGCAAAGGAAAGAGGAAGAAAGGAAGGAGGAGGGACCAGATCCAACAAGAGGGGGGGACTACTGTAAAGAGAACGGCAGTTCATTACAATAAGTAATGAACTTTGACTGAAGATATACAGTGTACACATATACACATAAATTATGATGACCATTATACACGTAATGATTTACATGTACTTATGTCTCACTTTGCCACTGGAATCAAAGCCTTGTTCAACAGTATGACTTCATCTGGCATTAGCCTCATTGTGGTCTGAGAGAGAGGGAAGAAAGGAGGCAGGGAGGGAGGAGAGAAAGAGGTAATGAATCATAACATCAGGGGAGATGTGTATAAAGACCTCTGCTGTGTACACATGCATACATGTAGGTACAATCACATAGACAATCATGCTATGTAGTACACACACACACACGCACCATGAATGCATGCACACACACATGCACCGAGGCACAGTCACAGGCACACACACACACACACACACACACACACACACACACACACACACACACACACACACACACACACACACACACACACACACACACACACACACACACACACACACACACACACGTTCCTTCACAGCACCATTGCAAATCACGGATGTACCAGATCCAACAAGAGGGGAGGGAGGGTGGGAGTAGGGTAAAGAGAACGGCAGTTCATTGCAATAAGTAATGAACTTTGACTGAAGATATACAGTGTACACATATACACACACGTGCATGTAATGATCATGTGTGCAAAATAGAGGACCACATGATTGTGAGGGTTATGTACAAATGGTAAGACCTGTATGCTAGTTGTAGTGTTCAGCAGGTCGTGGGTTCGAATCCCAGATGGGTCCTGCTATTTTCTTTTTTTTTTTTTCACGATGCCTTCAGTGACTTAGTGTGAATGTTAAAATCTCTTTAGTTATGTCCTAAAATAAGAACCTGTACACATGTACATGTATATCTCCAACACAACAGCTGTCATATCTACACATGAAGACCTGTCAGGAGGGGGCGAAAGCAAAAAAGACTGTCATTCTGATGGTGTACATGTGCCTGCATGTGTTCCTGATTCTAAGGTGCTACTGTTTTGCTTGAGCAAAAGTGATCCTGTGGGAAGAAACAGAGGAGGTGGGGGTGATAACAGGAAGGAAGGGGAGAGAGGAGGGGAAAAAGGGGGGAAGGTATGATATCCTGTGCTTGTTTACTCTTTACTGACTTCGGTGTGTGTGTGTGTGTGTGTGTGTGTGTGTGTGTGTGTGTGTGTGTGTGTGTGTGTGTGTGTGTGTGTGTGTGTGTGTGTGTGTATGTGTGTGTGTGTGTGCGTGTGTGCGTGTATGCGTGCATGTGTTTGTGTGCTAAGAAAGTCCATCAGTATCAGATGCTGACAACAGATAGAAATCTACACACGACAGTGTGTGTGTGTGTGTGTGTGTGTGTGTGTGTGTGTGTGTGTGTGTGTGTGTGTGTGTGTGTGTGTGTGTGTGTGTCTGAACATGTACATGTGCAGTGCAGCACTCTTTACATGCATACACTTGCATGTACATGTATACACACACATACGGATAAAAGCAATGCACATTGTACATTGTACATGAACATGTACGTGTTGTGTGTGTGTGTACTGACGTGTCTAGCTGTGGCCTTCTCTTGACATACATGTACATGTACATGTACTCATAGCTTTGTCAGTACATCCTCACCTAGCTGGGGAGAGAAATGTGAAGGAAAGAAGAGGAAAGGAAGGAGGAGGGACCAGATCCAACAAGAGGGGAGGGAGGGTGGGAGTAGGGTAAAGAGAACGGCAGTTCATTACAATAAGTAATGAACTATGACTGAAGATATACAGTGTACACATATACACATATGATGACCATTGTATACGTAACGATTTACATGTACTTGACTATGTGTGCAAAATAGAGGACCACATGGTTGTGAGGGTTACGGACAAATGGTAAGACATGTATGCTGATTGTAGTGTTCAGCAGGTCCTGGGTTCAAATCCCAGATGGGTCCTGCTTTTTTTCTTTCTTTTTTCATGATACCTTCAGTGACTTAGTGTGAATATTAAAATGTCTTTAGTTATGCCCTGTACACATGTGAGAAAAAAAGGAGTTGTCTTCGGGCGTAGTTGTTTACTTTGCCTTGTCTCTTTAAATGAGTTTACATGTAATTTCTTAGTATGGATGTGGGTGCCTTTGGTTGTTTAATTACCCCGGCCCACTCCTTAATACTAAGATTGGTTACCCTGTTCATCGGGGAGAGACGCACTTCTTTGCCTTGCATAAACTTTAAAGATTCGGCCTGCCCAGCTGAGCTGCCTTGGTGGCTCAGTTGGTAGAGCATTCGCCTAGCACGCAGAATGTCGCGGGTTCAAATCCCGCCCGAGGCAGCTCATTTTTTCTCTCGAGAAAAAAAGGAGTTGTTTTCGGGCGTAGTTGTTTACTTTGCCTTGTCCCTGATGAGTTTACATGTATATCTCCAACACAACAGCTGTCATATCTACACATGAAGACCTGTCAGGAGGGGGCGAAAGCAAAAAGGAATTTTGAAGGAGGACTGCCATTCTGATGGGATACATGTGCCTGCACATGTTCCTGATTGTAAGATGCTCCTGTTTTACTTGAGCACACTGTATCCTCTGTTCTACCAAATGACTACTACATGTACACATACATCTACTCTATGTAGACGTACATAGAATGTACACACTTCAGTACATGTACATTTATTGACGGCTTCCCCCCCTCTGTGTGTGTGTATGTGTTTGCGTCTGTACTACCGAATGACTACTACACATACATGTACATGTACTTTATGTAAACATACATAAAATGTGCACACCTTAATACATGTACAATAATTGACAGCTTCCCCCCTCCTGGGTGTGTGTTGTATGTGTGTGTCTGTATGTGTGTGTGTGTGTGTTGGGGGGGGGGGGGGGGTCTTACCATGCCAGTAGAGCACTGCTCTGCTCCACAATATGAATTCGTCTGGCACTAGCTTCACTGTGGGACAGGAGGAAGGACGAAGAAAGGGAGGGAGGAAAACAGGAAACAAGAGCGTGTTACTTCTGTACACCTCTGCCATACACATATGTACAGGTACATGTGTTGCCAGGCTAATACGCATCTCTACATCTTATGTCTCACTATGCTACAGGAATCAAAGCCTTGTTCAACAGTATGACTTCATCCAGGATTAGCCTCATTGAGGTCTGAGGGAGAGGGAAGAAGGAAGGCAGGGAGGGAGGAGAGAAAGAGGTAATGAATCATAACATCAGGGGAGATGTGTAAAAGGACCTCTGCTGTGCACACATGCATACATGTAGGCATGATCACATGAACAATCATGTTATGTACATGTAGCACACACACACACACACACACACACACACACACACACACACACACACACACACACACACACACACACACACACACACACACACACACACACACACACACACACACACACACACACACACACACACACACACACACACACACACACACACACACACACACACACACACCATGAATGCATGCATGCACACACGTACACACACACCACCACCGAGGCACAGTCGCAGGCACACACACACACAACGTTCCTTCACAGCACCATTGGGAGTCACGGATGTACATGTACACACACAGTACATGGGTAGTATCAGGAGACACTTGTAGAGGCAATAGCAGCTGTTCCTTGTCAGCTGGACCATGAAGCCACTGGCCACTGCCATCACGCCACAGACACGATCCATTGCCACAGCAGACAAGCCCACAACACACTGCACCGTACAGCTGCTCCACCTACTGAGGTACCGGGCAGCTCATCTGTGCAGGCCGACTCTCTTTGAACCTTATACAAGGGCAAAGGTGTCTCCCCTGGTAAACAGGGCAGCTCTTAACTCAGTGCTGAGGAGTGGGCCAGGGTAATTAGGATACCTACCTCCATGTACATGTACATGTAAATACAAGTACATGTAAATACAATTCTGGAAAGTCATACATGTTTACATGTACTGTACATACTCAGAGAAATGATTGTAGGGCTTGTGAGATGTACATGTACATGTACATGTAAATGATATTGACACAAGGCAAAGCAAGGTAGCTATGCCTAAAGACAACTCCTCTTTTTCCCAAGAAGAGAAGAAGAGTTGCCTCAGGCGGGATTCAAACCTGCGATGTTCTGCATACTAGGCAGATGCTCTACCAACTGAGCCACCAAGGCAGCTCAGCTGGGCAGGCCGAATCTTTATACATGTATGCTACTCAAGGGCAAAGGCGTCTCTTCTGATAAACAGGGTAATTCTTTTCAGCACCATTACAGCGCATGTAATGTTCATGTTCATGTATGTACATGTACTGTGCATGTCTCTGTGTACATGTACATGTACATACAGACATACACATACGTACATGTACATGTACACTGCGTACATGTTTAAGCATGCATACACATACTACTATGCATGACATTCACATACATGTACATGTACATGCACGTATATTAATTGACATGCACACACCTCTGTGTTGTTCTGGGGTTCGTACATAGAGTCATGTACAGTACATGTACATGCTGTGTGCGTATACTCACTTGCCTTCTTCCGACGCAGCTTTGTCAATACTCCCTCACCCACTAGCACACTGCCTTGCTTTACAAGTGGCTGGGAAGAGAAACACTAAGGAGAGAGAAGGAAAGTTGGTGTAAGGGGGAGGGTAAGGGACAGGCAGGAAAAGGAGGGAGGGGAGTGAGGTCAAGAGAGAGGGAAGGGTCAGATGTGGCACTTCATTACAACTCATGAGCTTCAATTGGAGACATACACACGTACAGTATATAATAGTTATACGTCGAGTCCAGGGATACACGATATTTATAAACCCGAGTGCCCTGAGCTGATGGCGTGCATGTGCATGTTCTGATTCTAAACTGCTATATAGTGTGTATTGTATTCTCCCTGGGCATGCGTTCCAAAACCATCTCTACTATCAAATGTTTATTACACGCACTCTATAATACACACCATATATTTGTGATTCTGCAGCTCCTCCTACCCCCCCACATTGTGTGTGTGTGTGTGTGTGTGTGTGTGTGTGTGTGTGTGTGTGTGTGTGTGTGTGTGTCTTACCATGCCAGTGGAGTCAATGCACTGCTCCACAATATGAATCCATGTGGCATTACCCTCACTGTAGACTGTGGGAGGGAAAGGAAGAAGGGAGAGAGGGAGGGAGGGAGGGAGGGAGGGAGGCAGGGAGGGAGAGAGGGAGAGAGGGAGGGAGGGAGGGAGGGAGGGAGGGAGAGAGGGAGGGAGGGAGGGAGGGAGGGAGGGAGGGAGGGAGAGAGGGAGGGAGGGAGGGAGGAAAAAGAGGTAAACATGAAATAATTAAGAGGATGTTACTATACTAGATCTCTACCATATACACATGCACAGGTACACCTGTTGCCAGGCTACGTACATGTAAGGCTTGGAATGTGCACTCAACCCCTTCCCACCACATATGTACCATATACAGTACCCACCAGCGGCAACTTAACAAACGCACGCGTGTCACACACATTTCGCACACGTGTCACACACGGGTAGCTCCGCACTATACATGCATGTGTGCGTTTAGCACCTTCGTACAAAGCTCTACTAATGGCCATGGAAAGACTCAACATTGAGCTTGAACGCTTCTCAGCAGTGATGGCATCCAACTTCTAGTGGGTTATGTGACAAAAGTTATATGCGCGACTCCAGAAGCCCACGCCTGCTAAACTACACGTGTGTATTACATGCGAGTACACGCGTGTCGCGTTACACACGTGTAGCACGCGTGTGTTTGGTTGCCGCTGGTGGGTACTGTACATACATGTACATGTACACTGTACATGTACACACACACATGAAGCACCTGTACACCTGCAATGTGCATGTAAACACACTGCACGATGCCCTGTACAGGAACACATAGGGCACATACGTACATGTACAGTGCACATGGGAATCCTCACAATAAGGTACAGACAAGCATTCACAGCAGCTGCGATAAGGACATACGTATGCATGTGTCCCAAATCAACCCTGTCCCTCATAACATCATGCAACGGGTGACACACACATACTGTACAGTGTACATGTGCACCTGCAGAAACTTTGTGGAGCATTGTGTGTGGCAACAGAGAGAGAGGGGAAGAGGAAGAGCAGGAGTGGGAGAGGGAGGGAGGGAGAGACGGTGAGATCAAAAGAGAGAGGGAAGTGGAGGGATAATTACAGGTGTATAGACATGCAAGTGTGCATTTTAGTTTAATTTGTTGCATAGTGTGTGGTTCTTCTTTCTTTCTTCTCAGTTCTCTTTCTCTTCCTGTTCATTGTGGTACACTATGTACATGAGTCTATATACATAGAACAAAAAGCTGGTGATGCACATGTAGTTGCTTTGCACTGCCATGTCTCTAGGACCAGGAGCCCTTAAGTGCCATGAAGCGTCCAACTATGCAGAACAGGGATGTCCTTAACAGGAACTTTGACCTCTCAGTATACACTTATACATGTACACCTGTACAAGCAGCAGTTAATTTCATCACTCTCACCTTATTCTTCATTTCCCACTTCCTTTCCTCCCTCCTTTCCCACTTCCTTCCCTCCATCCCTCCCTCCCTCCCTCCCTCCCTCCTTTCCCACTTCCCTCCCTCCCTCCCCCCCTCCCTCCCTCTCTCCCTCCTCACCTTGATCTTATTCACATAGCTGATGGCATGGTTGAGCTCCACTTGCTGGTGTGTGTTGGGAGTGGTGACTTGGGGAGGGTGTGAGGGTGTGGAGCAGGAGAGAGAGGAGGATGGGAGGGAGGTGGGAAGGGAGAGAGGGAGGGAGACACAGGGAGGAGGAGGAGCAGCATAAGGGAAGGGAAGTGAGGAAGGCACAAAATGAACTACATGTACATGTGTACTCAGTACCTGACATGTACATGCACATGTTATGTCAACAGTGTGCATTACATATGCTCCCTGTACATGATCAATCTCGTACATGTATATGCTTATTAAACAAGGGAAGTAAAGCAAAGTCCGAAGGCAGACAGTGAAAAAAAACACTGAGCTGCCTCGGATGGGATTCGAACCCGAGACCACCAGGTTGCTAGTCCAGTGCTCTGCCAACTGAGCTACCGAGGCAGCCCAGTCAGCTGGGTTCAAATTTACAGTAGTATAGGCAAGGTAAGGCAAGGCAAGCATATACAATGTACATCCAGCCTGATGAACAGGCTAACTGTAACTTAGTAACTCTAACTCCATGTACATGTACATGTACATGTACATGGAGTTGGTGTTACGTGTACCTGATCTATTCCCGTTAGCAGAGCAAATGACACTGGAATTAGTGGACAACGTTGCTCCACATTTGCCAGAACATCTTCCACTGACATTGATGGTGTCTCATTCATCATGTGCTCCCTCTCCCCCATGGCCTGCCCACCACCACCCTGTGGGAGGAGGGGGAGGGAGGGGTGAGGAGAAAGGTGGAAGAGGGAGAGACGGGAGAGGAGGGAGAGGAGCGAGGTAGTATGTAGGTGAGTATGGTCATGCATTGTGAATCAGTGAGCATGTGAGCATGTGAGCGTATGAGTGTGTGAGTGAGAGGGTGAGTGGGTGAGTGAGTGAGTGTGTGAGTGGGTGAGTAGGTGAGTAGGTACTAGGTAAGTGTGTGTGGGGGGAGGAGTGTGTGCAGGTTGGTGAGTAGACAAGTGGATGAGCGAATGAGTGGTTGAGTGGGTGAATGTGCGTGTGTGTGTGTGTATGTGTGTGTGTGTGTGTGTGTGTGTGTGTGTGTGTGTGTGTGTGTGTGTGTGTGTGTGTGTGTGTGTGTGTGTGTGTGTGTGTGTGTGTGTGTGTGTGTGTGTGTGTGTGAAAGTGGGTCAGTAAGGGAGGGAGGGAGATGGGGGGAGGGAGTGGGTTAGTGGGTGGGTGGGTGGGTGGGTGAGTGAGTGAGTGAGTGGGTGGGTGGGTGGGTGGGTGAGTGAGTGGGTGGGTGGGTGGATGAGGAGGGAAGAAGTGAGGGAAGGGTTGGCACGTACTGTCACTGATCAGTTGAAATCACTTCACTTGGTGAATGAGGGGAGCATCATTTTGGGTTGCCAAGGAAGTCTTGTGGGTTAGTAACAAACTTCATCTCGAGTCCTGCCTGGCACATGGCTTCACTGAGAGTCCTGCATGTTTGTGTACATGTACATGTGTGTGCACATGAGAGGGAGGTACAATGTACATGTATACTTGCGTGCTCTCTAAATCACAAGAAGTACATGTGCAGTGTACATGTACATGTGAATAGCTGCATACAGGGACAATCTGTATGTGTACATTATGTGTGGTAGGCCACTGGATAGGATGGAATCCAGCAAGTCAGAGATTTATGCAAACAGCAAATGAAACAGCAGACAGCTGCTTCGAACTGGATGGCTCTCATCAGCCTCTCAGCGCTGCAGTTGCATAGCTGCTGTGGTGGAGATTGTAGTTTCAGGAAACTCATCCATTACATAACTGAGTGGTGCAGGAAGCACGGGGGCGCCAGGTGCTGGAGCACCCGTGAAATTTTTCAAAATAATTAGGTCAGAGGTCATATGTACATGTAGGTCATGTGGTCTGACTCCATGTGACCTATGACCCCAGAGGAGGGTGGGCACAGGCACGTGATACACGCTCTTAGAAAGATAAGCGCCTACCTCCTGTGGGAAAATGTACGGGAAAGCTTTCAGGTCAGCTCTCCGTCAGTATGTATGCGTGGTCATGTGATAGTCATGTCAAATTACGTCATGTCCAACCTCCTCTGCTACGACCCAGTACACATGGCATGGGCCCTCCCAGGGGCGGGCACTTCACGCACATATCCAAAAATCTGGTGCACCCCCTTACAAAATAATCTTCCTGCGTCACTGTTAAACTACATCGTAGGGAAATCCTGCACCTCAAAACATAGAGCCAGCAGTGCAGGGATGAGATGGGGTGATATAATTAACCGCCACAAACACTCAAAACTTCTACAGCTACATTGCATCTCACACAAAGCATTGCAACTACATGTACATGCACATGTCAACACTGACCATGATGCTGACTGAACAGAGACAAGTAGGGATGAAGGGAGGAGGAGGGGGAGGCAGGGAGGAAGGGAGGGATGGGTATGTACATGTGTGCTTGCATAATGTGTGAGGGTGTGAGTTTTGGGAGGAGAGAGGGGATTGTGAGCTTACATACACATGTATACGTACATTGTAAATGTACATGCACATGCCTGTGTGTGATCATGGGAGGTAGGTACAGTGTATGTGTACATGTTCCGCCCGGATGCGCAACCCCTGTTCTGTTGAACAACAGGGCATCCGGTTGAACAACCGGATGCCCAGTCAGTCAACCAGACTGTGATTTTGCGTACCAAGAGATAATATTGTTACGTCAGTTAGAATGGTAGAGGAGAGAGAGACCAAATGTCTTCGGACAAAATATTCCGCTACAGATAATGGTGGGTAGTCTCGTAATGTCCTGTGGTGTAACGAATGTGATGAACGTACAAACATAAGTCCTTTTTAGCTCTTTCCAGGCCCAAAACCTTCATGTTAGGAGTGCATTCGGAGCTGAATCCACTGCATACCAACTCAAAACATGTTGTGTACCTCCTATGGTTGAGCATTGGGATAGCCAGTTAGATAACTGGACTGCTGCCTGGTAGCACAACCACTGATGTATTCGTTTGTCTCTCTCTTTCAGCTTGGTTTGTAACTGAGATAACTGACTCTACACCTACGTGAAGTGGGAAGTGTACACTTCTCTCGAGCTTTGAGACAGGGATGCACAGCCGAACGCTCATCCAGTTGCACAGCCGGCCCACAGGCTGGGCATCCGGACTGCCCACTGATCAACCTGCTGGGCTGCACATCCGGTGGAACACATACATGTGTAAAGTGTACATAACCTACAAACACATGTCCAGTGTGCATGTAAACAGCTGCACACAGTGACAATATAACTATACAATCATGTATGTGTAGATTTATGTGCAGTAGACCAGTGAACAAGATGAAATGAAAAGCACCAAAGTGCAAACCCTCGGCGCAGTTTCATTGCATGCTACAACAGCCTGTACAGCTGATGCAAGCATTGTCGGTTTACGTCAACTCAATTGGGCTATGGTCTAGTAGAGTTAGCCCTCAGGCCATGCATGTCGAGGTGAGCTAGAGCAAGCTGGGGAAGCAGCAGACAGCTGTTCCAAAGGTGGCTGGCTCTCATCACCCACTCACATGTACATGCACAGGTACATGTGAGCCCTGACTGCGATGCCACCTGAGCTGAGACAATAGGGAAGGGAGGGAGGGAGAAGAGGACGTCTCAAAAGACAGTATATTAGTACAGGTACATGTACACACATGTACATGTACATGGTTATGTTGCCTGTGACGGGCACATGTGCTTCATGAAGCTACTTTAAGGCAGTGCAGTAGTACGAGTGCATGTACATGTACATGAATAAGATAAGCTGCACGTGGACATGTACATGTACTGCAGCACATGCCAGAGCTCTCCCTGGGGGAGGGGGGGCTGTGCTGCCCCTTTGGAGCCACGAGTGAGCCATAGAGCCAGGAACTTTGGGGGGAGAGGCAAAGGTGACCAAACAGTAAACAGTAAAGATTGAGAGGTGAATAAGTGGTGTAAACAACCTGTACAGCCAAGGAGGGCACATTGTTTGCGTCCCCCCCTCCCTCCCAAAACGTACAATGTGCATACTGCCCCAGCTCTCTGATCAGGTGTGCTGACTATTGTGCAGGATGGGTCTGCCAATATCAGGTCTCACTGGCAGTGGAGTGGGCACCACATGGGACACAATTATGGCATGTTTTATGAACAAGAGCATTAAGGGCAGTGGACCACAATACAGTGTAGCGTGTACATATTGCTAAGTTAAGAGCTGCCCTGTCTAACAGGAGAGATGCCATTGCCTTTGTATAACCCTTAAATATTCAGCCCACCCAGCTAAGCTGCCTCAGTGGCTCAGTTGGTGGAGCATATACGCAGTGTGCAGTATGGCACATGTTCCAGTTCTACATGTACCTGAGACACATCTCATTTCTTCCAAGAGCTATCTTCAGCCGTAGTTACAGTTGCTTTGCGTTGCCTTGCCCCTTTGACTGATGTTTATGTATGCACATGTTCATGCTGTACCTCTTTCAACAGATTCAGCATTGCTGTAGACCCATTGCATAGTATGTCATGGTTCATACGTTTGCATGGCAACGGTTGCTATGTGCCATATTGGTGAACTAAAGTGTAAACGCACACGTAAATACCTAGTGAGGATGGCTTTGAGTATATAAACATCTGGAAAGTGTTTTTCTCCCAGAATACGTGACTAGCATACATGTAGCTGATGCAGAGTCGAAGTGACACTATGTTGACACAATTCAAGTTGTGGGCTGTGATCCTTATGAGCTGCCAGGGAGAGAGTGAAAGGATAATGTAGACCTCTGGCCAGCAATAACCTATGTACATGTCTGCATGCATCTGATCCTCAACCCCAGTCCATACACTAAAGATGACATGCTGAATTATGAAAGCTTTTCAAGCTTTGGGAAATCTTTTGCAGTAGCACAGTCCAATCCTGTACACTTTCTTTAATATCAAATCCTCTGCCAGCCAGTGTAGTGTCTTCAAAAAGACTGTTGCTCACTCTTCCTCCCCATCCTCTTTAACATGTGTCAAGCTAACAATGCCTAGAAGCTAGGGGCTTAGAAATATATAGTTTAATATCTGGAAACAGCCTCAACGGCTTAGAAATATTAGCAACCTCAACGGCTTAGAAATATCTGTAACAACCTCAACGGCTTAGAAAAATAGATATGTACAGCAGCTTCATTAGCTTAGAAACATATATATCTCTAACAACCTCAACGGCTTAGAAAAGGGGAAAGCAACAAGCCTACACGTACAAGAACAGAACAGAAGGCAGATGGTCCACATGCCCAACCTTAAGAGTTGGGAATGGGGCTTAAAGATCTTTGATGGTGCACCAACTCTCACCACCCATGTGGACCATCTACCATCCATATACACAAGTCACACACAAACAACCCCAAAACTAGGCACACGCAACAGCTCACCTTCTAGAAAAAAGGACAAGGAAAAGGAAAGGAGAGCACTGCACATGAACAGTGCACATACACTGCACATGAACTATTCACTTCACATCTTCATGCACACATGTACGTGTACGTGTCTGAGCATTGCACTATACAAGTAAATGTGCATGAGGGCCAATGGACGCTGGGGCAGTGGGCAACAACACAACGCACCTAACTACATACACCTCACACAATCACAGCTCAGCAGGCCTGCCCTTTTCCAGTGCTCGTGTTAGCAGACACCTGACCATGTATCAACAGGCTACTACGTAGTATCAACAGGCTGTGCCGCACCCCACATGAGTAGGCCCAGTGTCACGTAGTAACACAAATTAGCCCTCGAACACGGAAAAACTCACTCAGTCTGTCGACAGTCTTGTAGCCTTCAGCTGCGATCCTCACTCTTAGGCCAACTGTGTCCCTAGACGAGCCCAGCATCTACACGTACATCTACATGTAGGTCTACTTGGCTTATAGATACGTAAGCGGGGCCAGGGCGGCGCGCCGCGTCTTCACGCTATGTACTATACTACTTCCGAGTGGTTTCGCGAACATTATTCTCATAATCTGCCTGGAAAGTTCCGTACAAACTCCTGTCTATATAGTTACAGTTATGGTGATGTAATAGTGCACTTAAGAAATAGGGGGTGTATGTCCAGTGAGAGGGAAATATGTACTCATTTGCACTTAACTTTGATCAATCCCCCACAGAATATTCTGTGAGATGAAGTATGTGTACAGTGTACCTTTGCTGCACACCAGTAAGGGATGAAAAAAGGGATGCATTGCCACAGCTTCCTGCACCTCATGCTCATGCAGGCTACCAGGGTTTCAATTCAAGTACAGATGGGCCCTCGGAAAAGGGGGAGGGGTCTGTTATCACCCTCTCTCCCTTCCCTAGCTAACATTCTCCAGCCCAGCTTTAGCCCCAGACAATTTAATGGAAGTACATACACATAATCACATGCATAAGTGTATGTGCAAAGTACGAGAGACAGTGTTGAAAAGGCAAGTGACATGTCAAATGCATGCTTATAGGTTATTGTGGTGGTTGTCAATGATTTTATGAATTTACTGCTGCTGATTATGGATCATTTGAATACATTTCATATGATATATCAACCCCTAATCAATAGCTACATATATAATATTACGTGTGTTTTACTACCCCCCCACTCACACACACACACGCACACACACACACACACACGCACACACACACACACACACACACACACACACACACACACACACACACACACACACACACACACACACACACACACACACACACACACACACACACACACACACACACACACACACATGCATAAGCTCGTCTAATAACACCTGTCTATTTGCTTTACATACAAGCACACCCCATGATTTTCCCAGAGTAAATACCCACTCTCACAGATAGACCACATACTCCCAGCTCCTGGAAAACACATACCACCCTCTACAGAACATACATGCACTCCTCACACTTACCCCATATTTCACCAGACCACAAAGACGAAATGTACATGTACATTATTACAAAGCAAAAAGTCAAGAACATATACATTTGGAAACAACAAAACTACGGACCTAAAACATATCAGACCCATAAGTTTCATGTACGTATATGCATATATAAGCTAGTCTGGCGAAGCCACACCCGAGCGCGCAAGCTCGCTTGCGCGTTCGGGTATGGCTTCGCCAGACTATATATAAGCCTTAGTATCAAAGGACTCTTACATTTTCTGATGGCTTTAAGTGTGGGTTGTGTCATCCCATCCCAAGAACTATATTAGGCCCTCCAATACTAGTCCTTCAATGACTTTGAGTCTGATATTAATAGTCGCAGTTGTGGCCTTCTGCTTCGCAGCCTCGCGGAGCCACGCCTTCTCTGGAAGGCGTGGCTCCGCGTGGCTTGCTTGTGGATGACGCGCCGTCACACGTGAAAAGCTACTGTAGGAAGTCACTTATCTGAACACATGGAACCGGAGAGTATTTGAAAAAAATATATAATGTTTGTATAGCTGAAGTCACAGGAAAATTGTTACTTTATAGATATATTATGTTTAGCGCAGACGATCAGTTGTTGGTATGACGTGCACTTTACAACCTGTGGATGCAGCACTAGCCATTGAACTGACAGCGTATACTAGTAACCATATTATGCTTTCATGCTTTCGCGTGCAGGCCATGTGGCGGATCGCAATGGTGGACGTGGGTTTCTGGAGTGGATAATAGACTTCCTATGTACAGCACTATTCATATTTTCCATAGAACTTCCGGTTTTGCACAAGACTCACTGTCGTCCATATCCGCATACTTCTAGGATACTATTGAGCAAAGGGTGGGACAGATCAGAGTGAACCTCGCCCTGCGCAAGGGAAAACAAAGAGCACATTCAACTGGCTAGGAGAACACAGAAAAGTGTGAGCCACAGTAAGCTTACAGTCAAAGCTATAAAAGTTTCGAGTATACATCTCCCGCCTACCTTAGTACCATATGCGCTGCCGGCAGCGAGCGCAGGGCCACAATGTACATGTACCACTGTGGGAACAAGTGGCGAGATTTCTTTCTCTTGTGATTGCATGGTAGGACTAGAGTTGTCTGCAGCCTAGCTCTTTCAGCCCTTATCTCGTCACACATCCGAGCACCCTTTCCCCATCGTCCGTCCGAGCGTCACTTGCTTCCTGACATGGGCAAGCGCTTATGCAATTTCCTTCTAGAATTGATTTTATCCTTTACTTCACTACCACCTAGCTGACTTACCACACTCTATCATTTTCTTCCCCACCTCCCTCTTAGCTACTCTATTCACAATACTCTCCCACTCCCTTAGCATTTCACCCACCAAGGCATGACCCTTCAACCCCTTACTCATTTTCTGCCTAATGCTTTCAGAAAACCCCTTCCCTTCTTCTTCTAACACTTTTTGGTATTTAGGTCTTACATCCTCTACTTCAAACCTGTCTAAACACCACTTCTTAATTATCCTCCTGCGACTCTTAGTTAACTTACATGCTCTACCAAGCTCCATCCAAACTAAAATGTGGTCTGAGCATCCAATAACCGAGGAATCTACATGCACATCCCCAGAAGCCTTCCTTGAGTCCCCGTCAGTTATAATGTATTCTATAATCAACTTCTGCTTCAAACTAGGCCTGACCCTGGTCCGATCAGGCTCAATCACTAGCTTTCTACCATTACAACCAACCAACTTCACTTCATTCAGGAAGGAAATCAACTTATTACCACTAGCATTACAAGTCTCTTCCCCAAACATCCCTATCACATCATCAACCTCACTGGACTTTCCTACCCTAGCATTAAAATCTCCAAGCAAAACAACCTTCCCCTTCTGCTTGAAAGTAAGGATATCTTCCTTAAGTAAGTTATAACTGTCATCAACAGTGGCTATACCTGAACCATCAGTAGGCATGTATATACAACCTATGTACAATGCTCACCTTCCCCTCTCACCCCTCACTTTCACCCACACACTCTCTGCATACTTTACCTCACGAACAAACTCTACTTCATTAACCAAGCAATCACAAACAAGGAATCCAAAACCTCCCTCCCCTCTCTGACTATTTTGAACATCACGAGGCTTCCCAAGCCACTTATACCCATCTACGTTTATCCTGCTACCCTCCTATTCCCACGACTCCTGACCAGCCACAACATCAATATTATTTACCTTCAACAATTCACCTACCTCCTTTTGTTTATGCTCACTACACAATCCCGAGACGTTCCATGTACCCACCCTCAATTTCCTCTCCTGTCGATTCCCAGCTACCACATTCTCTCTCATTCTATTAAGATCTACATGCTCACTGTCACTCTTACATTCAATACCTGACCCTACAGGCTCAACAACACTTAAGGGCTCAAATCTGTTACTACAAACTAACTGCTCATTCTTATGCACCACTCTTTTAGGCTCATCCAGAACACATCTACAACCAATCTTTTACGTAAGATGGATGATATCTGACTAACTTGTTCCTTTGTAATACCTTACTATCAGTAGCAGTAAGAGCAAGCCTCAAGTGATCACCTTCCCAAACAACTTTACCTCTCACAAAGCTAGCTAGACGTACGTCCGCTAATTTAGCCCTAACCTCAAGCGTACTAATGTCCCTAGGCATTCCCCATACAACTATGTTAGCTCTAAAGCCCTTTCCATGACTTACTACCCAGTCTCCGTCACATTTTCTTAATGATGGCTAAGTGTGGGCTGTGTCATCCCATCCCAAGAACTATATTAGGCCCTCCAATACTAGACCTTCAATGACTTTGAGTCTGATATTAATTATAAGTCGCAGCGTGGCCCTCTGCTTCGCAGCCTCGCGGAGCCACGAAAGGCGTGGCTCCGCGTGGCTTGCTTGTACGCGCCGTCACACGTGAAAACTACTGTAGGAAGTCACTTATCTGAACACATGGAACCGAAGAGTATTTGAAAAAATATAATGTTTGTATATATATATATATATATATATATATATAACTAACAGCGTATACAGTTGCTAGAAACTATATTAGTATTATGCTTTTATGCTTTCGCGCGTAAGCCATGTGGCGGATCGCAATGGTGGACGTGGGTTTCTTATGTACAGCAATATTCATATTTCCCATAAAACTTCCGGTTTTGCACAAGACTCACTGTTGTCCATATCCGCATACGTCTAGGATACTATTGAGCAAAGGGTGGGGCAGATCAGAGTGAACCTCGCCCTGCGCAAGGGAAAGCAAAGAGCACATTCAACTGGCTAGGAGAACACAGAAAAGTGTGAGCCACAGTAAGCTTACAGTCAAAGCTGTAAACGTTTTGAGTATACACCTCCCGCCTACCCTAGACCATATGCGCTGCCGGCAGCGAGCGCAGGGCCACAATGTACATGTACCACTGTGGGAACAAGTGGCGAGATTTCTTACTCTTGTGATTGCATGGTAGGACTAGAGTTGTCTGAAGCCTAGCTCTCTCAGCCCTTATCTCGTCACATGTCCGAGCGCCCTTTCCCCATCGCCCGTCCGAGCGTCACTTGCTTCCTGACATCATGCATGCAACCCATAGTATGAAGAGATTTTCTCATGCAAGCATATTGGCAGAGAATTGAAAGCAGAGCAAAACAAAAGAGCTAGCGCAACATTGTGGGATTTCCTCCACTCTAGAGACCACTTTAAGGGTGGAGTTAGAGAAAGGCTACATGATGGGATTTCCCCACTCAGCTTAGCAACCACCTGCCACCTGCACGTCGAATAGGACTAAAAGAGCCTGCACACAACACTAGACTGCATTTGCCTAGCTTGGCTTACACAGCTAGAAGCACTCCCATACACTGATACACAGGTGTGTTGAGGTAGGCCCACTACACATATGCAAGTGTATAGAGCTTACAAGCTTCACTGTGTTTAAAATCGGACAAGACATGCATAATTATGCTCACATGCAGACACTGTATACATAATTGCCATATGCATGTGAAACTTCACTCAGTGGCTATCTCCCCCTCCCACCTCTCCCCAGATCCAGCCATGGCTGAGCCTCCTGCACAGCCAACTGGCTCATACGAACCTGAGGAACGTTTTGATGCACCAACCTTTTCAATTGGCTCACAACTCTGGATGTTTAGGGGCATGCTTAAGTCATTCCAGCATAAACAAAGTGTCACATTTCCACGAGAAGTGGAAGTGTTTGATGGTGCGACATTATCATGGAAGAAATATCCGACATCTGGTGAGCTTCCATCATGGTACCAAGGTGCTGCAGTCACCTCGTATCACACAAACCTGTACTTCATGGGCGGGAACAGTGGTGGCCCAGGCTTCTGCAATGATCTCTCTGTTTTCAACTCCCAAAACTTTGTATGGAGGAGAATTGTCAGTTCTGGCCAAATGCTACGCACTGCGAACTCTGGTCTTGTCGCGTTGCCCAGTGGAGATCTACTCAATGCTGGAGGGTACGCAGAACGTCCTACCCGCCAACCAATGACAGGCTTCATTCCTGATCCAGGGGACAATAAAGGTCGAGGATACACCAATCAGCTCCTGTACTACAACTCTGAGTCAGGTGTGTGCATGGACTGTCAGTACCTTTACTCTACCTCACATGCTGTGCATGAGGTTACAACTGGTCCACTGCATGTATGAGCTGACCTCTACACATGACCTCATGTGATAACACCAGACACAGACCACAAACTCAGTGCAGGTAGAGACAACTGATTGCTGCCAGAGCATGACATGCTTACTCAAAGTATGTGTACTTTAGGATTAGAAACCAATTACCGGTAATGCATCATGTAATATGCATAGGTGTGGTCATGTGCTGCAGATCAGTTATACCTTTTCTCTGCCCTCTCCTATGTACCTCAAATTTTAGGATATCATTAGGTCCAGTAAGGTATGCATGATTGTACATGTGGCCATGTGTATGGGGTACAGTTGTGTTGCAAAATCAGCAGGGGTTCATGCAGGGGGAGGAAAAGGCCTAGAATATCACCCCCTCCCACAAGAAAGCAACTTCATCCCTCCCCCTCCCCAGCAAAACAATAGGAATGGCTATGACTACTTGCAGAATGCCTCAGAATCCATCTGAGAGTGTCTGTACTTCAATAATTCACTCAGTGCCATTCTCCCAGACCCCCTAGTGGGAGTGTGCCCTCCATATGAATGGCAAACTTTGAGTTACCCCTTATGTACATGTACACATGCACTGTAGTTATGTCTTTCTGCAGCTCCCTCTGTCTGGTACTGTCAGTGAGATATATCTCATGCTGAGGAGTTGCTCTTAACTCTAACTGGACTGCACAGCTGGACCTCTCCATTCTCTACTGTCTCTACTGTCTCAAAGGCCATTAAGCAACAGCCTCAAAGCAATCCGTTTCTCTACTGCACCTGAGCTTCTTGTAGCTGTGACTTTCTGCAGCTCCCTCTGTCTAGTACTATCACTGAGCAATCTCTCATGCTGAGGAGTTGCTATCAACTCTAACTGGACTACATAGCTGGACCTCTCTCCTGTCTATTGTCTCAGAGGCCGATCTATTTTTAAGCAATTATATATAATGTGTCTCTACTGCAGCCGAGCTTCTCCCTCCAGTGCAGTCTCAGGAGCAGTCGTGGGAGCTGATATGAGCTCATCTCCTGTAGACATGTCTCTCTTGTTTCCAAGGCCCTCCTCAGCTGCACCACTCCTCTAGTTAGTAATGTTTGGTGCTAGGCTGTCTCTTCTGTGCTGCAGTGCTGCCTCTCTAGCAGTGGCTGCTTGAGGAGGAGCTGTTAGTTAGGGTGGAGGTGGTCTCTGTGCCCCATCATAGACAGTTGGGAAACACCCACACAGCCTGGCCAGGCATGGTAATAGTATGCTTCCTAATAAGGAAGCACTCTCTCTCCTCCTGTGTACCTGGTAACCATGTCAGTTATTCTAGCATACATATATGCACAGACATGCTACCTCTCACCACATGAGGTGGGCATGCAAATGATGGGACTATGTATGCTGCTCTACACAAGTCACATCCCTCACCCTCTGCTATGTACATGTATGCACCTGTATGATGTCAGGCAATCGGCCTGGCATGCTCATGTTTGGACAGTCAGCCAGGCACCTCTTCTGTGTCAACTATGAATTGTATTCATTCCCATGCCCACAATACCACTACACCACTGTCTATGATAAACAGGAAGTTTCAATGTTTACTTATTTGAGATAGTTCCCATTGACCCCAACAAAATATTTCATGGTAAAATATTCAAATGAAGTACAGTCAGAGCATTGCAGAGCCAGGCACTTCTTCTGCGTCAACTATGAACTGTATTCACTCCCATGCCCACAATACCACTACAGTCTGTGAATAAGAAGTTAATTGTTTACATATTTCCCATTCGCCTACCCCAACAGCAGCAGAGTTCGATTTTATGGTAAAAGAATCAAATAGAGCAAGTACAGTGAGAGCATTGCAGAGCTCCTCACATGTTGACTAGTACATGTCAGTATGTAGTGGTGCAGATGGTTGTGAGGAGCAGAGTGCCTTGTGCCTTACCTGGTGGGTGTTGGTGGATCATGTGAGCAGTGTCCCCAGGCCAGTGGGTGTGGCTAGTCCCAGACCAATCCCTCTCTTCCCCTCCAGGTCAGTGGTCCACTCCACCCACCACTGGTAGGACTCCTCCTCCATCTACTGGCATGACCCTCACTAGAGTGGACAGGAGGAGAGTCGTGTGGTTTGGTGGGTTTGATGGAGAGAGGATGAGGAGGACAAATGCAGTGTTCATCCTGGACACTGTGGCATGGGTGAGTGGCGGAGATATAGTTGTACCCAATTAATAATGCACTGTCTGAGATCACCTGTGGCCTACTGTAGTTCAGTTGTTTGAGCAATAAAACACATAATTAGTGCCTTTTCCATGTGTGTACATTTATCTATCAGTGTAATATGATTGCGATGATGTGATGTGAGGCTAGTGTGGGCCTAGATACCTGGTATGAGTCAGTGCAGGGAAGAGAGTGTGTGTTCAGTCATCAGTCATCAGCCATGAGCCAGTGTAGAGAGGGGAGCATGGCCTGTGAGTTGGAATGAGGAGTGGCAGGTCTGGCAGTACATACATGTAGAGCAGTGCTACAGGAGACACTGTCCCCTGCACAAGACACCATCACATGCACACACATGTACATGAATATGAGCATACACACGTGAATATGAGAATACGTGAATATGAGCATACATACGTGAATATGGGCATACATACAGTAATATAATATTATTGTCTCTGGTGGGACCCAATAGTGGCCTGTACATGCATAGCAACTGATAGAGTAGTGGAAAAGATGTTGCTCTTATCATGATGAGACAGAATCTACATGTAGACTACATACAGTGTACATGTATGTACAGTGTACATGCCAGTTAGTGTACATGGGAGAAGAGGTTTGCAGGTACATGTTCCATGTACATGGGCTGGCATGTGTGGCTAGCTAGTAGTGTGAGTCCATACAGGCAGTGTAGAGAGGGGAGGGTGCCTTACTGAGCTGGAGCATGTGCATATGTGAGTGGATTACATGTTCTCAAAGTGTTTTCAAATTGTTTTCCCTCTCCAGCACTGGACTGGACCAGTGCTACCTCAGACAGGCCAGCCATGGCCTGAGGAGAGGCAGGCCCACACAGCCTACAGTCTGTGGGATCCAGACAGAGACCCACCACACCCATGTATGGTGATGGCGGGAGGTCTGAGCAGACAAAACAAGCCACTGGGAGATGTGTGGCTCTTCAATATTAATGCCATCCAGTGGGAGGAGGTGAGTGAGCTGTGAGCTCATGAGGCAGTGAGTGTGTTGATGTCCCCTTAGTGGTGCTGTTGTGCGGCAATGACCTTCACACTGCATGTGTGGCTAGTGCTCAGCTGAACACTTCCCCTTGTAAGCCTGCCCCTATACCAGTAGTGATGGTGTGTTGTGGTGTGTGTGGTATTGTCCTGTGCAGCCAACCCAGGTGAGTAGGTGTGGCATGTGAGTGGATAGAGGTTGGCATGTGGAGAGCATATGGCAGTGTGTGCAGTACATGTAGAGAAGTCATGTGGTGTAGAGTTGTGTGGTATGGAGAGGGAGAGAGTAGTGAGGAATGGGCTGCTCCATTACTGGACAGCAGTGAAGGCAGTGGGTGTGTAGGAGGTGATGTGCAGCCTTTGAGATAATACACAACACACTTCCACTGACAGCCAACAGTGAGCAGTGGAGCAGCAGACAATTGTGTGGACTGCTGTACATTTGAGTGTTCTCCTGTTCCCCTCCCTACAGGTACTCCTTCCCCCAGGATCCCTGACTCCACGGTGGTGGCATGGTGGTGGAGTGCTCCACCTCACTCCTACAAAGAAGTTGGTGGTGGCTGTGGCTGGAGTCTCCGATCACCCCTTCAAGTATGCTTCAGGACATGACTATCTGCTGCTCTCTGACACCACAGTCCTGGAGTTTGGTGAGTGGAGTGAGTGTGGTAGGCAGCATGATGGGCACTGTGGCAGTGAGTGGAGTGGGGGACTGGCCACACTGCTCACTGTGGAGTGATGCTGTGGACAGCAGTAACAGTAGGAGATGTGGTGAGATGGTATGTACATGTACAAGGCTGTGGCATGTCCTGCCTGTGGGTACATAGTGCACTATGCACAGGATGTCAGGTGTGAGTGGATGATGTAATGTGATCTCCCTCTGTGGGCAGAGGGAGGAGTACTGCACTAATTACTGGCAAGAGGGTTGCCTAGGTAACTGCACATGTATCTCTGCCTCCACTGCAGAGTGTGAAGAGGAAGATAAGTGGACACTAACTAATGTCCTGAGTGGGTCCAAGTTGGAGGAAGAACGGCAGAGGAGAGAGAGTGAAGGTAGGCACCACCTCACTAGCTCATCACAGCATGGGGCAGGGACATAGTTGGAATAGTATCTTATCTTGGTGGGTGAGCAGGAGAGGGAGAAAGGTAAGGATGAGGAACAAAGGGGGGAAGTGGGGGAAGGAAGAGGAAGAATTGGCATCAGCTGAAGGTGAAGGTAAAAGGTAAGGTGTCACAGGGGGTTGTATCTTGTGTGTGTGTGTGTGTGTGTGTGTGTGTGTGTGTGTGTGTGTGTGTGTGTGTGTGTGTGTGTGTGTGTGTGTGTGTGTGTGTGTGTGTGTGTGTGTGTGTGTGTGTGTGTGTGTGTGTGTGTGTGTGTGTGTGGCACTACACAGCCAACACAAATTTCTAAATAAGCCTACATCATTACATCGCTATACATGCTATAAAGAGACACACAGATGACATCACAGTTAACAACAGTTAGTACAGTCTGACAAGAGAGCATTGTTCTCCAACAGGATTTACATGTATATGTGTATGTTGGAACATTCTTTTGACTGGCAGTAATACTAAAATATCAAAATGTCCTTGTCAATGAGAAGGACAGAGATAGTGAGGAGGGAGGGAGGGAGGGAGAGTAAATAGAAATGTGCATGCATACGCAAGACGTGCATATAACTAGCGGCTCTCAATATGTGATAGGAATAGGAATAGAATAGACAAAGTTTGAGGTAGAGGAATGAGGTATAACAAGAAAATGAAAGATGGTACATGTAGCAGTAGTAGAGACAACGTAACATGTACATGTACAGCAATATGTATGCATAATGTGCGTATGCAGAGCAAGTGAGTACACGTGTATAAGACTGACACCAACACTGTCTAATGTCTAACGTCCGTCAGTGAGAGAGACTGTCAACAGCGTGAGAGTGAGAGCACACACTCACTGCTCGGTTCCTGAAATGCCGCTTCTGCCTTTGTGTCCAGCAAGCTGGTAGATCTTATGCAGCTCACCCGCGGCAGTACGCGGTACGCGTACATGTAAGTCTCTAACGTCTTGGAAACGCACGTCTTCACACGTTCATCTTTTTCGAAACGGCCATCGTTTTTATGTCGACCTTTCCTTCTTCGTCCGTGGAGCTACGCATCAACAAACGTACCAAAGCATCTGCTATTCACACGAGTTCAAAGTCCCATCCATGGGATATCTATGGCACATGTACATGTATATCAGTACTCATGGAGTTAAACGCCACTGTGAACCCTTTATACGCGGTATGTTGCGCAGGAAGTGGCAGGAGAAAATTAATTACATGTACATGTACATAACAGCATACATTCACAATGAATTTAAAAGCAGTCATGATGTCAGCAATGTTTCTTGTCTCAGCTTCAGTAATTCCTTCCTCACTGTCTCTTCCCACCCGTCAACGCAGCTGAGAACAGCCACTGCAGTGGACAAGTATCAGTGATTGAGGTGTGCAGTGAACATGTATCTCACCAGAACCACTCACTCTGAGAGGATAGCCACCACTTGCTCTCTGTGGCTGCATGAAAGGCTGCTATACTTTCCTGCAGTGTACTTGTAGCCACACTTGTAGTCGGGAGATTCCACTGACCCACCATCAAAATGAAGTGGCACATCTATACTTGTTCTGTGGTGAGAAGGAAAAGAAATATGAAAGGCAGAGAGAGTTCCAATAGGGACAGCAGAACAGACAAACAGATGGACGGGGAGACAGAGACAGACAGACAGGCAAACAGAACGGAAGTGTAGAAACACTGGACTCAACTGGAATATATACTTGACTAGCTAATTAAGCATACATGTACACACATATTGAGAGAGTGACTCTGCGGAGAACACTGGAAGACTTGCCATCACGAAATGCCCACTCTGATCACCCTCTGCAGCCTCATTCTCAGACTTTGCACTTGTTTCCAGACATGGTGCACATGCATGCACTATGAGGAGAACTTGGTCCACGAATGGAGAGCACTGGTCTGGGAACCAGACTCACCATTTAGAACTTGCTTGAGAGAGAGACATGCACACAATAATCATTGCATGGTGCAGTGTATGAGGATAGATTAGCACACCTAGTAGGAAGAGGCCCATGTACATGTACATTCCCCTCCCTACCCCTCCTCTGTTTCCCTTCCACACACACACACACACACACACACACACACACACACACACACACACACACACACACACACACACACACACACACACACACACACACACACACACACACACACACACATGTACACACGTACACACACATACACGTACACACACGTACACGTACACACGTACACACACGTACATGTACACACACACGCGTACACACATACACACATACACACGTACACACACACACACACACACACACACACACACACACACACACACACACACACACACACACACACACACACACACACACACACACACACACACACACACGCTGAAGCTCCTCACAACATGCACACACACACAACTGGTGGCTACATGGTGTGCCTTATTAGGAAGACAGCGGTGGCTTGTGGTTTAATTAGGAATTGTCATACATGTATGTGGAGTGTTTGAAGGAGAGAGCAAAGGAGGGAGGGAGAGAGGAGAGAAGGAGGGAGGGAGGGAGGGAGGAGAGAAGTGGGTAGAAAGAAATAGGGAAGGAGGGAGAGAGGGAGGGAGAGGGTGGGAAGGAAGGTGGGTGGCTACCTGGATCTTGTTTCCTCCCAGGTAGAGCCACTCCAAGTGGTGGAGTAGGGGTAGGGGAGAGAGACTTTGAAGCCTGAGTCAGAGATGGAAGGAGGGAGGGAGGGAGGGGGAGAGGGAGGGAGGGAGGGGGACAGGTGGAGAGGAAAGTGGGGGGATGCTCTACCACTCCCTGACCTCTTCACTCATCTCTGAGCTGGCAGAGGTCAGAGAACAAGTGCTTCTGGAACACCCGAGGGAGTAGAGGGTGAGGAGAGGGAGAAGAGAGCAAGGGAGGGAGAAACAAACTCAGCAATGAAAGGAAGGAAGCTTTATCACTGCAGATGGCCCTCGATCCATCTTGACTACACCCAGTGGGTGTGGTCATCTGTAATTTGTTTCAGTCCAAACCAAATTCTGTGAGATTTGCAAGTTGAGCCAGTTCATCCACTCGGCTTGTCTTGAGAGAGAGAGAGAGAGAGAGAGAGAGAGAGAGAGAGAGAGAGAGAGAGAGAGAGAGAGAGAGAGAGAGAGAGAGAGAGAGAGAGAGAGAGAGAGAGAGAGATGCAGCTTGAAAATTGCACAGTGAAGCAGTTACATGTACAAACTTCCAAGCTGTATGCTGAAACCAAAGCTCACACTACTCAGACCTTCACGCAACATCCTCTCAAACAAAACAAGATTTCTCTGGTACACCCTCAATCACTCGCAGCACTAGGTGCCCCTCCTGAGTCGCCTGCACTCAACGTACATGTATACATGTGTCAAACACACAGATGGCTTACACTATCTCTTCAACTGCCACATACACGTAGAGCCATACGAAGGCTTGGTCACAAGTTGGAGTCTAGCGGTGATATTTATAATGAGTTCCCACGAAATCCTGCTCTGCGAGGGTTTCGGTACATGTAGTCCCTTAGCTATTGCCCGTACCCTCAGTCGGTCTGAGTTCGGCGTCAGTAATCATTCTGGCCGCTCATGAAGCGCGTGATCGTCCGTCTTCACGTTGCTTGGCACCCTCACCCGATCTTCACGAAAACAGCTTTTCTGGTGCCGGGTGGTCTTAATTGTGAACCTTGACCCTCACGAGAAGGTCAATAACCGGTAATAGTAGTCTCGCGGAGCCAGACTGTTACGCACCGCAGTAACAGTCTGGTGAACTGACGTTGGGCGTTTTGTTCTGACACCCCCAGACTTTCGGTGGGCGATAATTGGTGATATATGGCTTGCGGTAAGCGAATTTTTATCTGACGCACCCTTTTCGAACTTAGAATGCTTTAGCGTGAGGTCAAGGTTCACAATAAAGTTTGGAGGCGCGCGCAGCCGCAGTTGCATTGTATTACATCTACCAGGTTGTGTGCTTGCTCTTGGGTAAGCGCTTGATGGGCGCATGATCGAAGTAGGACAGGGCTGCGCGACAGCTACTACGAGACGAAAGAGACACTTTCTCTGATGGAACTTTCTACTGGCCTTGTTGCAGCTAGACCATGGGCGTGTGCAGCGCGGACGGATACTAATTACTCTTCTACTGAGTCGTTTCCTATCTGTCATGGTGGGATGGGTAGCCCCTTCAGTACATGTTGCCGACAGCTACAGGTCAGGTGGAGGACAAGGAGCTGCAAGAACACTTCCTGAACGCCGTTTGTGTTTGTATGGGTGCGGTGGGCATTATCTGGGGTCCGAATGTTCACTGTGGATGCGTCAAGGGAATTAGGACAGGACTGCGCGACAGCTACTACGAGACGAAGGAGGCACCTTCTCTGATGGTGTTTAAGTTTTGAATATCGACGGGAGGCACAAACCTGCTTATTCTCGCGAGACTAAGACCTGCTATGCTGAACTTTCTACAGCTAGACAGCTAGACGTGTGCACGTGGCAGTGCAGACTGATACTCTTCTACTGAGTTGTTTCCTACCTGTCATGGCAGGATGGGTAGCTACAGGTCAGGTGGAGGACAAGGAACTGCAGGAACACTGCCTGAATGCTGTTGGGTTTTTGTATGTCCAGTTGCTTTATAATTTAATTCGTCATGCATACCCCACAGCCTGGCACAGGTCAGTCGCTACATGAACTATAGGGTTTGTATGCCACTATCTGCATTACTTATCTCCCTTCATCCCCTCTGACTGGGGGCTAGTAAACTTTAGTTACTTTGGTCAGTGCATTCATAACGTGATGTGACAGGTGAGCTTCTTGTTTCTTACATGTACATGGGGGTAAGAATGGGGGGGGGGGGGAGGTGGGGGAGCAGGAGTGGCCATATCCCCCCAGTTTTCAGCTATTGTAGTGCACCAAAGCTTATGCAGTTTTTGTAGGTGGACTTGGGTGTGGCTAGATGCCCCCTCCATGTAGGCGTAAATTTATATTTACTTCCTAATTCCATGTATAAACGCAAAACTTTGTCAGTCACCATAACAAAACAAAAGTAGTGCTTAGTGTAAGTTGCGTTCATACATGAAGAATAATTTAAGTGGAGGGGGCATCTAGCCACACCCATATACAAAAGTCAGCCTACAAAAACTGTATAAGCTTTGATACACTATACGATAGCTGGAAAGTGGGGGGCCATGGCCACCCCTGCTCCCCCCCTTTATTCCTACCCCAATGTAAAAAAAAAAGAAAGCTCACCTGTCACATCACGTTTTCTGCAATAGGAACACACTGCGCCCCCACACTTTATTGTGAACCTTGACCTCACGCTAAAGCATCAAATTTCTAAGTTCGAAAAGGGTGCGTCAGATAAAGATTCGCTTGCGGTAAGTGGTCGCATGAATAGCATTAGCTGGAGTATGGACGGTGCGGTACCGACGTAGTACGAGCGATGGAGTATGACATAGCGCCGGAGCTTGCACACAGAGAGCGTGTTACAGCATTGTTCTGCAGCGACAGCGAAGCAGCCATGAGCCAAAGGTCGCATGAGGTTGTACGGACACAGTGCAGAGAAATCACGCAGAGTGGTGGAATTGTTGTGCATGAAGGAACGTCAGGTTGGTCTGGACGGGTTTGTAGAAACGTCGGGTAGGGATGCATTCCTGTGTTACGGATACCTTTGGCTCATGGCTGCTTCGCTGTCGCTGCTGAACAAAGCTGTCAACACGTCTGCGTGCAAGCTCCCGTGCTATATCATATTACATTACGCTCGTACTACGTCGGTACCGCACCGTGCACAACTCCAGCTAATGTTATTCATGCGACCACTTACCGCAAGCCATATATCACCCACTTATCGCCCACCGAAAGTCTAGGGGTGTCAGAACAAAACGCTCAACGTCAGTACACCAGACTGTTTCTGCGGTGCGTAACAGTGTGGCTCCGCGAGACTAGGTAATAGGGCTTGCAAAATGCATGAGCGGAAATGAGAATCAAGTGTGTCACGTGCAACCTGCGCTGCGCTGATGCCTGCGCTACTTCCTTCAACCACAGATAGTGCTTCAACATGCCAAGAGATATAAAGCTCTCCATTCATCATATATAAGCGTTGTGCTATTTTCAAAGGCGCAAGTGTAGGGCAGGGGCCAAAGCAGGCCACGCCCAACTTGCGGGTATCTCGTTATGTACAGACTTGCTCATGAGATAAAAATTGCGGGTTTACCCCAAGTGTAGCGTTAACCCTCTCTTCGCGCACTTTCACATCACTCATCACTGATATACAGGATCCGTGTGTTAAAGTATGTGTTAGAAGTATGCAGCATCTCACACGGTGTGTTAGAAGTAGATATGCAGCATCTCGAGGTAAATAAAGTAGACGTCTAAGCATGATAATTTTGGTATACCTTCATACGCAGAATGCGCATTTCTGTCGCGGCGTAGGGGGAAGTAGACTGCCAAAACTAAGCGCTCTTCTCAAAGGATCCGTGTGTTAGAAGTATGTGTTAGAAGCATGCAGCATCTCACATCGTGTGTTAGACGTATGTGTAAAGAAGTATGCAGCATCTCGAGGTAAAGAAAGTAGACGTTTAAGCATGATAATTTTGGTATAGCTTCATACGCACTTACAAAGGCTTTGAACTAACTGGCTGCATAGTACTTCCAAGTTAAGTGAGCTGTGTGCTTTTGATGTAATATAGCAAGGGATCTGACACACTTGTCAGCTGTGGAGGAGATGAGCATTGGTCTTGTCTAACTATACTAAGGGATATGACACTGTGGAGGAGCAAGGATATTGTGAGCATTTATGGGAACTCTCAGATCAAAATGGCTTCTGCTTCATTGTAGAGTATCTCAGGGAAAGTGAAAGTTATCCGGAACTTCAGGGATCCTGATACTTCTTACTTATATGGCTTGTACCACATCCATTAATTCCCAGCTCTGTTCTTCACTATACGCTCAAAGATGTATACACAAAGTTTGAAAAGTGATGTTCACAATATCCTTGCTCCAGGTCCTCCACAGCTGTCAGAAGTACATATCACTCTCTCCATTGACTTATCTTAAACCTATTTACTGATCATGTTACTGCACTGCATCTGACGGTGTACTCATGCCATCATAATCATGCACAGAGTTAACTGGAGTTCAGAATAATCCTGTAAGCCACAGTATATACAGCTGGCAGTCTGTGTTAGATCCCTTGGTATTTTAGATCAAAAGGCACACAGCTCACATTGCTGGGGGAGGGGGGGGGCATTGCAGAATTGTTAAGTCACAATAATGTGCAACGCTTTCTGCAGTGCCAAAATTTGTATGAACTAAGCCAACACTTTATAAGTGAGCCTGGTAGCTATTATTCCTGTGGAAACCGTATGCTCTACCAATTCCCGTCTGCTATCAAAATGCTTTCACTTGCTTAAAATCTAATGACGTTAGAGTACAAACCTGAATTTCAGGGGGGGGATCCCAGGGTGCAACCCTCTCTATGAACCCTGCAAATTTAGGCCTCTGTCCACCGTTTATATAATACTACAAACGTGTGTTAGTTTTGGCAGTCTACTTACCCCTACGCCGCTACACAAGGGCCAAAATGCGCATTTTGCGTATGAAGCTGTACCAAAGTTAGACATCTACTTTCTTTACCTCGAGGTGCTGCATACTTCCAACACATTGATCTTGTATTTCAGTGGCTATGAAAGTGCGCAAAGAGAGCGTTAACGCTGCACTTGGGGTGAACCCGCAATTTTAATCTCATGAGCAAGTCTGTACATAACGAGATTCACTTGCGGAAGGCGGAGAGTGCAGGTACGAACGCTCTTTTACGACCGTTCGAAGCGCTACGCAGGAACGGCGGACAATCACACTACTGCCTTGTAAACAAAATACTATGACATCTTATAACCCCCCAATAATTATAGTGTGAATATAAAGTGCAGGCAGTGCCGCATCTGCTTAATAATAGTTATACGCCGAGTCCAGGGATATACGGTATTTATAAACCCGAGGGCCCTGGGCTGTAGTGTCCCGAGCGCAGCGAGGGCACTACTAAGGGCCCGAGGGTTTATAAATACCGTATATCCCATTGGACGGGGCGTATAACTAGTTTAGAGCCCGACGGTGCCAGGCGCCACGCAGGCCCAGCGCCTGGGAACCTCTGTACAGCACACGTGTAGCATGATATAATGTTACGCAAGAACATCGGCACAGCACGCGTGTGCGTGGACCCGCACCGTCAAGCTCCAGTATAACAGCTACGCACTGGCGCCCCGTCGTGCTCTAAGATAGACGCTAGCTAACTAGGCAGTACTATAGTGGACTCTATACAGCACTGTACTGGACTGAGGCACTTGTCTAATAGCTACGTGCTGGCGCCCCGTCGTGTTCTAAGATAGACGCTAGCTAGCTAGTACTAATAGTGTACTCTAGCTCTATACTGCACTGTACTGCACTGTACTGCTAGCCTCGTTCCCAGGCCGAAAAATACGGCCTGGTCTACACTGTTTTGCGCATGCGCGTTATTCCCAGGAAAACCTGGGAAACTGTGCACGTTTGAACACTTTCCGTTTACCTTTCCAGTAATCCTCCGTAGAACATGTTGGCACATCACTCTAGGGATGGTCGGCCAGCTTGTTCTAGAGAGAGATGAGTTCACTGCAGGCGTTCATCATGGTCTACGACGTATAGGGAACGGCAAGACCCACAACTGAAGCCGGAGCAGTTAGACGCTGTAAGCTCTACAATGGGAAAGACGCGTTTTGTAGCTCCCAACTAGATTCGGCAAGCCTGTGTGCTATGAGCTGTTACTGTCGGCTATGAATCACAAGCGAGGAAAACATGAGAGAAGAGAGTAGTAGTACAGCACTGGTTGTATCAGCACTAGCGCCACTCGTGATCGATCAGGTAACTTGACTAGTCTGAGAGAGCGAGGTGTGACAGAATGTATACTTAGTGGCCACGCAGGAGTTAGTAAGGAGTTGGTGGTGACTGCTAGTGACATGAGCAAATGTTTGGTGCTTTGGAGGCTCTTATTGGAGTACATAAACCTAATTATTTTACGGACATTTTACGGAAAATTGTACGCATGTGCGAACAGTGTGTACCAGGCCGTATTTTTCGGCCTGGGAACGAGGCTACTGTACTGCATGCACTGTACTGAGACACGCACGCGTGACATGACACGCCATCACCGCACCGCGCGTGAGGCGTGTAATTTTTATGTAAACAATTACAAGGAGGCGGAGTCAAAATTGGCGCGGGCATGGCGGCAAACTATATTGAACCTCGTAGGAGGTTCAATACGGGATATAGATCCCGCGTTTTGGCCAATCAAATTGCAGCATTCGAAAGAGCAGGGCTCTAACTGCACTTAGCAATGATATTGGCTCTTGCCTGCCCTTACCGTTAGTATTGCTACTTCTTTTTACATGAACAGACATATTCACTCGGGAGTTGCTGCGACAACTACAGAAGGGTCACGTTTTGGCAGACTACACCATATGCGCTGTTAGCAGTGCTTCTGGTGTGGGGAAGACATCTCTCGAGCATTTCTAATGCAACGAGACCCTACCACCTGCTTGTACCAGCACAGCCTGCATCGAACAGGCCAAGAGGTTTATCATGGAAAAGGTGGATGGACAACACCTTAAATGTCAGCAAATAAGTCCTTCAGATATGGTGGACATGATAGCCGAGAATCTTTCAGCCGGTGTCTCCATCACAGAAAAAGAGCCAAGCACTTCAGTAGTGCAAGTCAGCAGCCAGCAAATAGGCCAGACAATCTGTTTCTGTTTCATTATGAATACCCATACATGAAGAAGTTGATGAAGGACAAAATGTGTGTAGCCAAAATGTTTAGTGATACTGTGAGGTACATAGATGATTAGCTTACTCTAAATAATGCTATGGTTGATGCAGTAATTGGTGAGATATACCCTAAAGAATTAAGCCTTAAAAAATCAAGTGAGGCATCCAATAGGGTGTCGTACCTGGACATTCTGATTAGCATATGTGGTAATAAATACGCAACAGAAGTGTATGATAAAAGGGACAATTTTAAAATTAACTTTCCTTTTATGTCTAGTAATATACCTGCCAATGCTACATATGGGGTTTATATTTCTCAGTTAGTAAGGATTAGTAGGATATGTGATACATTTGACACCTTTTGTGCTAGGCATAAGTTGCTTACCAGAAGATTGATAGCTTTCTTGTATGACAAATTGTGTGCGTATTTTAAGAAGTTTGCTAGAAGACATATAAATTTGTTTTGTAAGTATGGTGTGAGTATGAAGAGGCATGTATTAGAAGGAATATGCATTCCACTGGAAGTAAAACATGACCTACGTAGACATGTAGATATATAGATACATGTTAATATTTGGTTCTCCAAATATTAAACTATATTTTTCTAAGCCGTTGAGGTTGTTGTGAATTTTAGTTTGTTTTATATGTAATTCTTTTTTCTGTCTTCTCTGTTCTCTTCTTTCTTTCTTGTGGTGCACTATGCACATGATTGTTCGTATACACGTATCAGAACATGCAAACACACTGATGGCTTACAGATAACTCTTCAACTGCCACATACGCAGAGCCAAGGAAGGCTTGGTCACAACTTGGAGTCTAGTGGTGTGAAAAGATAAGTTCCTACCCAATCTTGCCAGGTTTCTGTAAGGTAGTCCTCAATCGTTCTGGGTTCAGCATCAGTAATCACTGTTACCATACAAGAAGTGCGTGATTGTCCTTCTTCATGTTTCTTGGCACCCTACTGATTTTCTCCATCAAAACAGCTCTGTTCTCCTGGTGCTGCCAGTTTCAGGTGTAATTGAACCTTGACCTTTAAGAGAACGATAGTCGGAAGTGCGTGCATAAGTGGAAATTAGCATCCAGCGTGTTGTGCCCAGATGTAATGCGCTCGTGTGCAAGAATTACATATTAGGCCAAAACTTTGGGCTGGAAGTGTTCTCAGTTTGGAATGTGGAAACATCCAATGAAATCGGTACCCTGTCAATTAGGGCGTTAAAAGGAGTAGGCCTAATGCTTCTCAACTTCGTACCCTAGTAGTTAGAGTGAAGTGAACTGTCTGCTATGTAAGGTCACGTATTTTACCACCTGAAACGATGGCTGACAATACACTGAGAGTACGAGTGCCACTATCTCCAGCCCATGTCACTAAGTAATTCACAGCATGCTCTAGGACTTGTATCTACTTCTCTCTCTTGCTAGCTTCAAGAAACAAGCTTACAGGTAGATGCTTATGGACGGTTTCCTGTCACTGTACCATACCTCAGAATAAACACCCAAAACAAGGAAGAAACCGACTCGTGCTACTTTGGCGGCTGCTGTTGTAGAAGGATAAACATTTTTTCTTGTAAGCTTACCATGGGTTTTCAGGGATAGATCAAGACCAGCTTGGCAGAAAAGAGACCAGCAGAAGTCCGGCATTATCAATGGCGTGCGAGGGCAATCATGAGCTTCTAATTGCGATTACCAGTATATTCCTTACATTTCGTGTCCCAGAAACATAGCCCAATGTTACCAGACAATTTCTGTGCGTGAACACATTACATCTGGGCACGAGACTACGTGTCAAGTGCAATGGCCAAAATGTGCATGCATGTGCTACGGTTTGTTTGCAAATGGTACGATTCTCTAACCCAGTCTTGCAAGCCAGACCCTCTGGGCAAGAGAGGGTCTGGCTTGCGAGACTACTACACACACGGGTGATGGGCAGAGTTGACCTTCACTTTGTCCTGCTGATGAGCGTGTGCTACCTACGCTTCCTTTCAACATGCCATGGGAAGTAAAGCTCTCAATTTCATCATATTTAAGCATTGTTCCATATCTAAAGGTGCAGCTGCGAAGACAGAGGCCAAAGCAGGCCACGTCCAAGCTATGGAAGCCCGTGGAGAGTGAGGCTGAGTACGAACACTCTTTGTATGATCCAAGTTCAAAGCGTCATGGGAACGGCGGTTCACGGACAGTCACGTGCACACTACTGTGCTGTTAACACAATAGCATGACATCTTAATAAATCCCCAAATTTTAATGAAATGTGGGCAGTGCCGCAACTATTTATACACTTATGTAGCAACCATACTGGATGTAGACTTCCCTTTTCATTACTATTGCTGCTTGGTTTCACATGAACAAACATATTCACTCAGGAGTTGCTGCAACAAATACAGAAGGGTTACGTTTTGGCAGACTACACCATATGTACTGTTAGCAGTGCTCCTGGTGTGGGAAGACATTCTCTGGGGCATAAAAACAATGTATGCAAAAGGCAAAGGATATGCAATAGCAATAAGCTATACAAGTTCACACCCTATACTTGCTAATCTAAATGCAAAGTATTTTATCACTAGTGCATAACTTAATCATAATATGCAATGTTTAAAATGGTTCAGTGATAAGGTCACTACTGACTCTGGGCAGCTCATTCCATGCTTGGGCAGTGTGTGGCACAAAGGAAAATCTGTATGCATTGGTTCGTGTGTATGGCTTCTGTAGTAGGAGCTTTCTGTTCGTTCTTTCACAAAAGTTTTGCCTCGGAGTAACGAAGTTGGGAGGGCTATAGCAAAGACCATGAACAATTTTAAACATACTGCACAGGCTGGATTGGACTCGATGATCCTGTAATGGTGTGAGTTCCACTAGCATTTCCTGTGCAACAGCACCCTACCACCTGCTTGTACAAGCACAGCCTGCATGAAACAGACCTAGAGGTTCATCATAGAAATCAAGGATGGGCAAGGTCGGAGGTGTTGGCTGATAAGTCCTTCAGATACGATTGACATAATAGCCAGCTGGTGTCTTCAAAAAAAGCAAAAAAGTATAACCAGTAAACAAACTGGCTGAACTGGGTCTAGCAGTGACAAGACACATGGCAAGCCTCAACATCCAGTTAAGGAGGAAAAAGGGTTTGTAAAGCAAAAATTTTAGCAATGACCAAAGGACAAAAATATGTTTACTACATACTAGAATCCCCATTTTCATGAATGTATTCCCATTTTATTGATATATGCATGTATGTCACTACATGTATGTGTAGAATGATGAACATACAAATATGTAGCATCATTGGAATATGATTAATTCTTACTCCCATTAGTATTATCATTTTTCATAATGCAGGCAGACAAGTTTCTAGGCAAGTGTATGAGCAAGAGATGCAACATGGCTATATTGATCTGGGAATTGATAAGATTGTGATGTTTGGTATTGCTGGTAGTGGAAAAACATGCTCCCTTGCTGCTCTGCTTGGGCAGTCCCCACCTGATATCCGATGCAGCACTCCACTTATGGAAAGGCCTGTCCAAGTGATAGTGATTTTTGTTGATGAAGAAACACAGTGGCAGAAAAGCACACCAGATCAAGTCTGCCAAATGATTGCCCAAATTATTCGATCACGACAGACAGTACACAGAGTAATGACCAGGAGCACCCCCAGCAATGGTGACCAACAGCAATTCAACATCACAACCCACCAGACGCACCCACCCTTAAAAGAATATGCTGACACCTCGGCATCTAAAGCTACAAGTACTCCTCAAACATCTTCTGCACTATTAGCATCTAGAGGTGTAGTCTTTTCCTCCAATGTCTCTGAAAGCAAAGAAAGTCCTATAGCACAGTCCCCATCACAAGAAATCATAGACTCTCTGCTGGAGTCATCTAATTTTGAAGAGGAATTTGTGGAACTTATCAACAACTCTGATCCCTCTTCTGAGCCTATCCTCAGACAGAATTGGCTGTATATTATTGATTCTGGTGGTCAGCATGAGTTCCATGAGGTGCTTCCCATTTTTCTCAATGAGGCGTCTGACTTCATCTATGTTTTCAAGGTACATGAGTCAGTGGATGAACGACCACACATTGCATTCTATGACTGTAGTGGCAAACTCCTATGTGAGCCACACCCCTCTTACCTGACTAATGAAGAGATTTTTAAGCAATGTATGCGCACCATGTACTCCTTTGTCTCCAAAAGCAAGAGGGACAACACTCCTCCACAAATCCTCCTCCTTGGCACCCACCGAGACATGGTGAAAGAGAAGGACTTGCCTAAAGTGCTGCAGTCTTTAAACAAACAGTTGAAGGAGATACTTCTTCCTCAGTTCAAAGAGCAGGTGATCTTTTGTGATAAGAATTTGCAGGAGATGATCTTTTCCATCAATGCAAAGCAGCCAGAAAGAAGAGACAGAGAATGTGTGGAGGCTGTTCGTAGAACCCTGACCAATAAGCTTGGAACAAGGCGAGTGAATGTACCACTACGATGGCATGCTCTTGAACACAAACTGCGGCAGATTGCAAAGGCAATGAAAGTGACAGTGCTAAGTAAACTTGAATGTCAGAAGATAGCACATTCGTTGCATATTAATAATGAGTCATGTGAGGAAGCCCTAACATTTTTTAATGGGCTCAATCTCCTGTTCTATTTCCCTGCCATCCTTCCCAATGTGGTGTTCATAGAGTCACAGGTGATTCTGGACAAGGTATCAGAACTGGTTAAGGAGAGCCATCAAATGAAACAAGAAAATCATATTCAGCAGCCTAAGCCAAAGGTCGGAGAATGGCATAAGTTTCGAGACTATGGACAAGTGACGAAGAAGTTCCTGAGTGATGATGAATTTACTACACACTACAGGGAACCAATTTTTACCCCCGAGGAATTGATCACTCTATTTAAAGCCTTGCTGGTGTTTGCTGAACTGTCCAGTGATGTGTGGTTCATGCCAAGTCTCTTGGAAGTTGTATCAAAAAATGTAGAAAGTCATCGTGTCAGCAATAAAACAGCACTGGTCATCCACTTTCTTGACAGTGGGCCCCAAAATGGAATGTTTTGCAACATGGTGTCATTTATCCTCTCTCCTGACAATTACCATTGCTCCTGGGAAGTTCTAAAGGACAAATCTGGAAGACCCAAATGCCTAGAGCGAAATGTCATGAAGTTCAAAGTTGTCAACTTTCCTGGGTCAGTTACGCTCATTGACTGCTTCACACACTTTGAAGTACATGTGAAAACACAACCTACAAAAGAAGTTGAGGTTTGGAAACTAGTTAAATTGTCAGTATTTGCAGGTTTGAAGAAAGCTTCTAAAATACTTGGTTATACCGACAACTTCAAAGCTGCAATAATATGCCCCAAACATTCATCCACCCCACACCCTGCTGTAATCAATGATGAGGGAGAGTGGATATGCTCAAATGACAATGAAGTATTTGGCACACTGGAACATAAAGACATCTTATGGTTGGCACCTGGTAAGGCTTTTATAATGAACAGTAGAAGTCACTCAAATGATCCCTTCTTTCTTTCTCCTCAATCCCATCTCCACTTCCTTCTGTCCTCCCTTTCTTTCTCTCTCTCTCTCTCTCTCTCTCTCTCTCTCTCTCTCTCTCTCTCTCTCTCTCTCTCTCTCTCTCTCTCTCTCTCTCTCTCTCTCTCTCTCTCTCTCTCTCTCTCTCTCTCTCTCCTAGCTTTTCTTCCACTAATCATGGAGCAATATTCACAAGTGTTGCATGTTTTGCTTTTTGTTTTACAAACTCTGGGGCTATTTTTCGTGGGTATCACCTGCCAATTTGCAACCATCTACTCACTGTGCAGTGACTGCCCATGCAGGAGTGCCAGCCATCTCTATACCCTCTACTGCAGTTTCAGGTACAGCTTTTCAGCCCTCAATGCAGTCTCCAATAGCACAAGGTAGGCTCTAAATGTGTTACTGTACTCACAATGATGACACACATACATTTTTGCAGGTGCACAGAGCAGTAAGAGATGTAAGTCTAAGAGAAACCCTCCATGAGACCTGCTGATATTCATGCATGTAATTTAAAATCTATACAGATGAAAGGCCAAAGCTTCCTACTCTGGAGAAGTTTCCCCATCCATCTCGGTACATCAACATCATGCAGGAAGTTGTGCCTCGGTACAAGCAGTTGGGAAATATCCTGCTAAAGAGTTCTGATGGTGTCAGAGTCTTGGGTATAGAAATGAGCAATCCCGGAAATGTTAACAATGCAGTGTATTCTATTTTCCAGACGTGGCTTTCAGAGGATGCTGACGCCACTTGGGGCAAGTTAGTCAATCTTCTCATGGATGTCAACCTTAATACCCTGGCTGAAGATATTGACAGTTGTCTTGCATAATTATTTGTTCTCTATATATGCACCCTCTGAATGGTGAAACACTTCATGCTAGGTATATTGCAATGTTCATGTATCCACAATTTTATCAGTGAGTCACCTGCATGTGAAGTTCCCAAAATAACATTATAGCAAATTAATTTTATGGTTGTAGTTCCAAATTGACCTAGCAACTGCACTTTGTGTGATTAGGGCATTGCTCTGTGAGGTATGTTAGAAGATCACTGACAGTACAGTGGAGAAAAGAAGGGGCAGGTTACTTGTGTAGTCCTTGTATAATCTGTCTTGCCCACATACTACCATCCCTTCACCTAGTCTCCGTTTCTTTAACTACCATCCCCACATGTCCATTCCTCCACATTTTTGGAATATGTTCCTTTTTGTATTATGTCTTGTTTGTGTGCTGTTGTCTTACACAATTGCCAATTGGATACTAAGAGAGGATATTCTTCTAACAAGCTTCTTTGAGAATTCAGCAAATAAATCATAGCAGTCACTGCTACCATAGATATTATACCTTACGGAACCGTAAGGTATAATATCTATGCTGCTGCCTGTCAAGGATGGATATACGGGGGGAAGGTAGGAAAGGACTTGATCATTGCCACTTTGGAATTTGCAGGCTGTTTCTAACTGGCTAACTCATGCCAATTATATTAACGTAACGTTTCCTGTACAATAGTATAGCGAAGTAAGATGGTGCTCAAACATGCCCATTCAGACACAAATCAGCGACTACAGTAGCCTTTGCTTGGACTAGCGAGCATGCGTAGCTTCGCGCGATATGGTGCGCGCGCGCAAAATCATGGCAGCCCTCACCTTTTAAGGCAGGACGACCCTAAGACATGATTTTGCCTGATTTATGTTTTATTGTATTCTCCTAATGATGCCTGTTAGCGAAATAACGTAGTTTTGCGTGATATGTCGGTTTATAGAATTATAAAATTTACGCTATATGCATATCGCTAATTATAGAAAAACAATTTGCCAATAACGGCTAATGCTGCCGAGACGAAAATTCGGTGGATGATTACTAAGCATGTTGGCTATCTAAGTTTGCTTTAAAACTCCGGGCTAAATATTTCTTTCTAGACATATAATCGTTTTCTTTGTGCTGCAGAATTTGGAAAAACGGTAGCAAATTCTGCCGTAAAGTAGCAAGCCAAGCCTCGAGCAACCCATTGCGCATAAACTAGTTCACTCCCCTTTGGCGAGCACCCACCTCTTCACCGGTTGGCGCCACACAGCGCCGCACGTCCAACGGTAGCGGGAAATATGAATTTTTTTTTTCCAGCGAATTTGCAACTGCGCCAAAGAATTGCTGTCGTTTTAGCGTTGGTAAATGTAGGGGGAAAGCGACGGTAGAGTAATTGACGAAGAACGCAATCATGACTCGCCCTCCCTTAAGATTTGTGAAGGATCGTACGTTTCTGTAATTTCAGTGTATCCATATGTATGAAAAAAGTATGGCGATTACTTTACCGGTTACGAGAAAATTGCTTGAATAATGATCACATAAGAAGAAAGACAAATCGCTTGGTCAGCCGTTTTCTGGTGGTAAGTTAAGGATGCATTTCAGCTACTTGGGGGTTATCGTTGGGCAAAGAAACGCTGGAATAGGATGGTATCCCTACAGAGAGTCTACCGACTCTCTTATAAAAAGAATATAACCATTGAGTTTCGTAGTTCAGTTTCTGTGTGCCTGCAACGCAACGAATTTTTCTGTTGCCGAATGCCGCATCCGGTGGGCGTAGTAAGTAGGTGGAGGGGTGGGCGGGACAGGTCCGCGAGGGTATACACTCCGAGAACAGACTGCCGCTAAAGCTGCTGACAGTGAGTTTTCAACATCCATTATCCTATATAAAACTAATGTACGTGGAACGTAACAAACAAGCTTCTTCTGGCGTATTTTCACATGACGATCAATATTTTGCTTGATCTGTAGCGTTATGTTCCTTCACAAAAGATATTAGAGGAATAGAATCTAAGAGTCCATTGTCTGCGGTAGGTATCATCCTGTTATGTACTTGAGAGGGAGGAAATGATTGTGAGACCTTGTAGTCTTACCTGTGAAAGCCTAAATGGTATCCCATGTGAGGATACTGTAGTTGGAATGAATAAACATTACAGCTGCCGGAATGCCAGTGATTTTTACTCACCACACATACAAAGACACCACAGTCTGATCCCTTTTGGCTGCTTTGAAATATCCTGCCAGCCACAGGTGATGATGTATTTGAGTCAGCCATTCATGTCTAAAGTACCACTGCCATATTGTATGCCCTGGAGTGCAGTACAGCTTCTAACACTCAGTGCTGGCGCCATGTCCTCAGATGTATAATTGTACATACTCTACAGTGGTCAGAGAGTACTGATATAAATTCCCCTTCAGATATGTCAATAAATCTTGCTACCCTGCCCATAGCCTAGTACCCATGGCAAAAAATAATTTTTTTGCCGAGGGTACTGGCTACCCTGCCCAGTGTGTATTCTTTCACACAAAACTTGCAAAGGATGGGTACGCAGATTCTTGTGTCACCTTAACACCTTACATCAAAGGCCCACCTGGGACCATCACATATAAAGCACTGTTAGCGGGCACTTGTATGAGGGCTAGAAATCAACAAGGGAAAGTTTTGATAGGTACAAGGTTGCTAGGAAACGGTGACACAAATTACTTAAAACACAGCAGATACTGGTACGTATCCAGTATACGTACCTATCTGCCGTGATTTAAGTAATACATAAATCACCTCTCCCCTCCTATGCCAGATACTGGCAAGAGTGCTCTTCCTTGCAAATGAAAACAGAATGGCCACTGACATTTGTACAATGTATGGTATCTTCCGACACATCTGTTTTGTTGAACTCTGTCTGTAATTACTGCTTTAATTAGAGCAATTTTTGTAATACAATAGAAATACAATAATTATGCCAGTGGCAAAAGTCATCAGATTTAAACCTCTTGCACTGCTTGCACACACTTTCTATCGTTCTTATATTGCTTTACTGCAACATCTATCAACCGTGTGGATTTGTGGGCATCTTAGCTGTTGTTTGCTGTGACATAATATTATGCAGTGGCATATAAAACTTTATTGGAATATTAATGGAAGGGGGCATTTCTTTCTGCTATGAGGTCTGGATGAGAAGATGTGGCTCCACACTAGGTGCAACAGCGGTCAAGAGCAAATCTGTAGTCTGTCAATATGGTGCAGGCCTTCATTCACCAGGATGTGGAGAAAATATCCCCACGGCCAACACATGCAATGATAAATTGCTATGTTGGTGTGGCACTCAGCTTCATGTTATGAGACGATTCTAAAAATGATTAAAAGCATTCGACAGTATTAGTACTTGACTCTGCATCTGTAGGAGATCACTAGCATTCTTGTGTGGATCATCCTTATTCCTTATGTTTCTTGTCATGTGCACCTTGTGCACTTCCTTGCTCCACTACATCTGTAATTATGAAGTTTGCTTTGATAAATGTGCACACTCACTGCAAGGTTTGGGGGTATTTATGCCAACATTTATTACTTGTATTAAATCTGTTGCATATATGTGTGCTTAGCATGAATGCATAATTCACTAAAATTAATGGGCTCTTCCCCATTCATTTACAGGAATCCCCGTGGATTCCATCACGTGCAGCTTTTAAGTGGTCCTTTGTGTTGTGTGTGTTTTGTTTGTGTCTTTTGTTCTGTTTGTGTGCTTCTTGTTTCTTTATATACACAAATGTAATCAACTATTGGTATAAGTATAGCTAGTCATGTTTTTTGTTGGTGTACTAGTTAGCTATGCAACATCTTTCATTGAAGTATCAACTATCTTTACATAATTTGTACTCTGTTGTTCACATTGTGTCATATTTGTTGTACCTCCTTGTAATATGTACTAAGTTCATAGTACAGCATCTTTTGTACATGTATCCATTATACTGCCACCTAAGTTTTCTCTTTCCTTAGTCAGTACCCAAATAATACAGTGGAAAGTAACCACTACTATTCACTCTCTGCTCTATAGGAAAGTCATGCCACTGGCAAAGTACAATCGTGTATCTGGCCATAGATGCATTTTGATTAAGAAAGTAAAAGCCTATAAATATCTCTATTCTGCAAAAGCACTCAAGCGTGATTCCATAATTCCTGAACAACTTTGTGGCTGCTCTGTCACAACAAAATGGTTACTAAGTGATATACCACACTCTGGAGGTATAGAAGCGCAGTCATGGATCCCTGCATGCAATGATTGTGATATGTTCATAACAATTATTTTCACATGACTACTTATAAATGTTAACAAGTAAAGAACTTTGAAGCTGAACTGAAAATGGGCACAGAAACTACAGCTCTTCATTGGACAAAAAGGTTTGTATGTTCCATGTTGAACTACCTTCTGAATTTGTCACAAGAGTAAACTCACCTCATCCATGTATGTATGTGTGTGTGTGTGTGTGTGTGTGTGTGTGTGTGTGTGTGTGTGTGTGTGTGTGTGTGTGTGTGTGTGTGTGTGTGTGTGTGTGTGTGTGTGTGTGTGTGTGTGTGTGTGTGGGTGTGTGTGTGGGGTGTGTGTGTGGGTGTGTGCGCATATATTCGTATTTGTGAGCAGTGCTTTATCTCCCAGTCTGGACCGAAAGACAGCACCTTCTGCTACATAAGGAGAGTGTTGCTTCCCTGGTACGTGTACACATTAGTATTGTGTAGCATTACATTGCATTCAGATATCCATAAAATGTAAATGCCAGTATTTGCTAATGGCGATCACAATTACTAATATGGCCTATATCCTGTAGTGGTTAATATGGTCTTACAGTTCTCTCACGATATTCTTCTACAAGGTTTATGTTCATTGTTACATGCATGGAGACTATAGAACCTTGGACTGCCTCATGATTCATGTATTACGCAACATAGCAAGAGGTTCATTGGAGAAGACGAAATGATCGAAGCCAAAAAGGGAAGAAGAAGAAACTCTAATATCTCAGCAAGCCAATTTCTCACATGCTCAAAGGGACTGAGGTAGGCAACCGCAACTTTAGAACCAATTACTTCTCTCTGCTTCCTATTTTAAATTCCCAACATTTTTTCTCTCACAAACACTAATCCTAATGAGGTAAAAAGTTGATCAGTTCCTGCACTTTGCTCCTTCAACTTCATTGCTTCTGTATAATTATAGAGACAGATGTTTTCATAACTATTCAATGATTGCTATCCATGCACGTATCTGTTAGAATAATTGTGTACAAGTATGAAAAACATTTTCCAAAATGTAGAAGGATGTAGGGATGACAGTGCCAAAAACCACACAAACTAGATATATGGATGGCAGTGTGCAGAGGACTACACAAGTAACCCCATCCCTACATCTTTGTTTTCTGCACAAAGATGTTTTCAGTAATGTCACAGCAAAGTTTAGATACACGTTCTTTTCAAAAAAAAAGATGTAGGGATGGGGTTACTTGTGTAGTCCTCTGCACACTGCCATCCATATATCTAGTTTGTGTGGTTTTTGGCACTGCCATCCCTACATCCTTCTACATTTTGGAAAATGTTTTTCATACTTGTTTGCATGCATTTTTTGCTGTACTACAGTACCATACAGGAGGTTGTCCTTCTCTAAGTTAAGCACCAACACCTTCCTCCGCGTACGGAAAACTGATACGGCTGGCTTGCGAGGCTAAGTATGTTTCTTAGGATCATACTCGGAAGTGAAGCTCAGTGATGTAACTTTGATTCTTGGGGGCGCCGTATCGTTTGGTAGAGAGATGCATAACGCCGCTTAGCGCTCAAAGGGGCTTGAAAAGCCTAACACGAGCTTCCGCTAGTTATAAAGAACATTTTTGTATGTACACGCGCAATTGGTACGTCGGTGCCATTCCTACACGAACAGTTTACCGACTCTGAAACAACAGTGAAGTAAGATAAGGCTGAAACACAGGCCACTCGGCCGCTATCATGAGTAGCTTTTCTTGGAGAAATTACTAGGGCGTGGCTTCGAGAGATTGTATAATAATAATAATAATAATAATAATCATAATAATAATAATAATTGTATTAGATTTGTCTTGAGATTCCTTGAATAGACTGCTAATTATTATTATTATTATTACATGTATTAGAAAATGGCTTCCAAATATGGGCATGTTGTCCAGTGCGTCTAGTTTCTGCTTATTTGAGAAGATGCTAAGATGCCGTTAAGGCAGATCATACGCGGTAGTGATTACAGTTGATCTGTAAAGAACTACAGTGATTACTTCTGCCAGTTTCGAGAAAAGTCGTTTGAAAAACATCTCTTAAGAAGAAGAAGAAGAAGAAGAATCAGAAAGAAAAAGAAATGACCACTTCGCCCGTTTCCTGGCAGTAAGTCTAGGGATGCTTTTGAGCTATCTGGAGGGTATCATTGGGTAGAGAAACGTCAGAATAGGATAGCTAGGTGTCCAGAAAGGCTTAGCACACGAGCGTTCGCGAGGTAAGACGGATTTTCAATATACGCACACTATGGGCGGACCGCGCCATCCCTACCGACTCTCTGATTAGAGCTACAGGTCATTATGACTTACAGTTTTTCATTGGAAATCTTGTGCTGTGCAATCACAATAGAACTAGACACTGTTCTTTGGACTAGCGTTGCATGTGTGTATTTTCATTCATTGTGGCCAGCCATAACAATTATGGCAAGCCACAACCACACAAACTAGACACGTGGATGGCAGTGTGCAGGAAACACAGGGCATAGGAGGATATACATAGGATATACACAAGTAATCCCAGGAGGATATACGTAGGAGGATATATACAGGTAACCCCTGAAAATGTCCAATGCTTATGGAAAAGTAAATAAAATATTTTCCAAAAATGTACAGGGATGTAGGGATGGAAGTGCCAAAAACAACAGCAACTAGGTGTAGAGACAGGGCATACAAACACCGCACACAGGAATGAAGGACGTGCATACAAAAGCCATCGTGATAACTTCAGCCAGTTTTGGCGTAGGTCGTTTGAAAAAATCTTTAAAGAAAGATGAGCAATTCGACGGTTTAGCCGTTTTCTGGCACTAAGTCTGCAGATAGACTGTAGCTACTTGGGAGGTATCGATGGATAGAGAAACGACTGAATAGGGTAGCTATATGTCTAGAAAGGCTTAGAATGCTAGCGCGGGGGAGTTTAGAAGGCTTTTGTATGTACACGCACTATGGGCGTGTCGGCACCATCCCTGCATAGAGAGTCTACGGACTCTCTGATAATTATTATTCCACAAGCGTTTGACATTTTTCCGCTATGGACAGTATTGTTCACTGCAAACCACTCTTCATTTCTATTAAAAATGTTTGCTACATTCCCTCTTCAGAGAATTTGTAGACTCTGCGTGGGGGATGGTGCCCACATATCATAGTGCATGTGTACACACAAAAACCTCCTAAACTCCCCTGTGTTAGTGTTCTAAGCCTTTCTAGGAACCTAGCAACCCCATTCAGACATTTCTCTATCCAACGAAACCTCTCAAGTAGCTAAAGTCTATCTGTATACCTATTTCCAGAAAATGGCTAAACCGCCAAATTGCTATCTTTTTCTTGTATTAGATTTGTCTTGAGATTCCTTGAATAGACTTCTAATCATTATTATTATTATTATTATTATTATTATTATTATTATTATTATTATTATTATTATTGTTATTATTATTATTATTATTATTATTATTATTATTATTATTATTATTATTATTATTATTATTATTATTATTATTATTATTATTATTATCTTGCTTTACAATGCAGTTACATAAAAATAAGAAGTGACTTGTGAAGTACAGAGACAAAACTGCATTGATGGTCTGTTTGTACAAAGATAACAGCCATTACATACACAATTATTTCGTTAAGTTACACAAAATAGGTGAATGGAGACACTTAGAACAAGGGCACACAAAATGGTAAGTACAGGGATTGCCTGAAGAGAATTTGCAATTGAACTGTTCCCAGAAAAACTGTTTCAGTTTCTTTTTAATGGTGGGAAGGACAAACTTAAGTCAATAACAGGAAGGGAGTTCCATAGATGAGGAAGTCTATTGAAGTATGAATGACATTCTGAATTTGTTTTGGTGATGGAATGTTTCAGTTTGAGAGCAGAAGTACACCTTGTAGTGTGACTACTAAATGTAACATACTCATAGGCCAGGGGGGTAGGACAAGATCACGTGTGAGCGTCATTGCTGATTCAGCAAGTCAAAACGTGTACATTTTGCCATTGAAAAAGTTGTAGTTCATAGCTCTGGAAGGAAGAGGCTGCACGACTTGGTAGACTCTTTACAGTTTGAGTAGACAACAACGGATAGGAATTTGCCCTGCGCCACCCCCCGCCACACTTCGTCTAGGAGCTAGCTGCTTGTAGGTTGTGTCAGTCCAGCATCGATGCTGACTGAGCTAGAAAGCTTTATATAGCAACGGAGACAAACTGTACCGTCTCATACTGAGTTGAATAGCAGTTCTAAACGCCATAATTCTAAAGTCAGCACCAGTGACAGTCACCTTACTCCTACAGAAGGCTTTGTAATAGTGGATATTGAGGGCGTATACAAACTAAAGGAAACACTGCAGACAATACCCGCTTTGCAACAGGTAAGTTCGAGCTGTAGAGTACTGGACTGTATAGTTCCTACCACACTTAGTCTGATTGCTTGGTGAACAGAGGCCAGAACGCTAACGAAATTTTGAGGCAGTATACACATGCTTCGTTTTGCTTCTCGGCCGAATGCCTTGCTGTTTGTTCCCTACCTGCAGAGTTCTTGTAGGAGTGAACTAGCAAGACTGCACCTGTCGTTTTGCCCTGGCGAGAACCAGCAGCGGTATATTACGTTAGTACAGGCCTTATGCAACTGGAATGTGTAACGTTAATGATTGGTCATGTGACAATTACGCAATACCCGGAGCTTGTCCTACCCCCCCTGCTCATAGATGTTGAAAGCACTCATAGGGTTCTTGAGACAGTTGACAAAGAACAATACATCGTTCAATTCAAACTGCATCATCAAGGGCAGTAACTTGAGGGTGATGAGACGAGCTTTATAAGACGATGAATAGTCACTTAGTATGTACTTCGTTGCTCGCTGCTGAACTAGTTCAATGACTGTTATATCTTTTATCAATTGTGGATGCCAGAGGGGAGAGTTATACATCAGTTTAGATCTTATTAGTGATACATAGGGAGCTCTTTTATTCTGAGGACAATGGGTTGTGCTAAAAATTCGTCGCAGTAGATGGAGCATTTTGTCCATTGGACAAAATATGACAGTAGTGGGTACTCCAGTTAAGATCACTGGACATAATGATACCCAAGTCTTGATGAAGATCTTGTTGATGAACTGGTTCACTATTAAGTTAGGAGAAAAACCCATCACAACACATTTTTGTTCATTGAAATTCAGGGTACACTGTCGGCTCCACAGAGAAAGCCTGTGAATATCTTGTTGCAAAGAATAAGAATCCGATGAACTATGAACACTTTTGAAGCATTTTGTGTCATCAGCTAATAGAGTCACTTGGCAGGATAGGATTAAGTCGGGTAAATCGTTTACAAATATTAGAAACAAAATGGGTCCAAGGACACTCCCTTGAGGCACGCCTGAAAGAACACGAAGTAGTTCAAAGGTGATGGTATTGAAATGAACACACTGTCTCCTCGAGGTAAGGTATGCCTGAAACCATTTCCAATTTAGTGCCAGTGATACAAAAAGACCAGAGTTTGGCTAATAGCTCATTGTGAGCTACACTATCAAAAGCCTTTTTAAAGTCAAGGTATATAACATCACTTTGAGCATTGTTCCTAAAAGAATCAGAAATGTACTTTGTGAATGTGAGCAGCTGATGCAGAGTGGAGCGATGTTGAAGAAATCCAAACTGAACTGGATTAATATGTTCCACAACAAAACTGATGATTCTGTCATAAATAATTTTCTCTAGAACTTTCGATACAGAGCACAGCAGTGAGATAGGTCTGTAATTATTTACTTTTGATTTGTCACCTGATTTAAGAATGGGAGTAATAAGATGAGTACGCCATTCCTCAGGAATGTAGCTTTGAGACAATGTTAGGACAAATAGGTGGTGAAGTGGTTGATAAAGTGCTAAAGCACAGTGTTTCAGCAGCTTTGGACTGATTCCATCAATACCCATAGATTTTGTTGGGTCTAATGAGACGAGAGCAGAGTAGACGTCATCTTCAGAGATACTAATGTCACTCAAAGTGGACTGAGGTGAAGGTAACATGTCCACATGTGGCAAAATATAGGAACTCTTAGTGAAGACAGAATGAAAATATGCATTGAATAAGTTAGCTTTGTCACCATCTGAAGCTGCAGTCAAAGACTCAAAACTTATTGTTGGAGGGAGAGACTTTTGGTGACTAACATATCTGATATACTTGTCCTTTGGTGAAGCACCTTGAATTAGTTTGGTTTCAAACGAGGTTTTTGCAGCTACAAGCTTTAGTTGTAAGTCTGATTCCAGGGCTCTAGGTTTGGAGAGAATATGAGGTGTAGGATGGCAATAGTATCTCCTCTTTAGAGTATGAAGGCAATTCAGGAGATGTCTTAATTTTGAGTCAAACCATTTTGGATAACATTCCTTTCTTAGTTTCACTGTTGGAATGTGCAAGTGCATACTATTAAGAATCAAGTTTTTAATGACAGACCAGACATGATCTATACTGTCAGAGAGAAAGCAGTCAGTAAAATCTGAATCAAGCAAATATTGCAGGAGACGATCAAAATCTGCTTTAGAGAAGTCCAATAAGTAGAGAACTTTGTTACCCTGCACTGATGGAGTTTGATATTTCATGCAGAATGAAATGAGGAAATGGTCAGAAAACATTAAAGGATGAGCAGGGTTCACATTCAGATCGTAGATGACATCTTCAGCATTAGTGAGTATCAAATCTAACACATTGCCTTTTACATGAATGGGAGAGGTAACAAGCTGAGTAAGGTTGTGCTTGTAAACAAACTCACAGAATGTTTTGGAAAATGATGTTGAACCATGAAGGGAAGACCAATTTGTCTGGCATATTGAAGTCACCTACAATAATTACTTGGTCAGATGAGGACATGATTTGTTCTAGGTAGGATAACAGTAGTAAGTGATAATTACTTCCAGTGTTTGGTGGAGCATAGACTGTACATAGAGTAATGCCTCTTTTGTGAGTACACAATTTAACGGTAACCAATTCCAAGTCTGCAGGGGAATCAATCAGAGTGCTGAGAGTTGAGCAATCAATCGCTATTAATACTCCTCCTCCTCGTGACTTTCTGTCTTTGTGATACAGAATGTAACTAGTGGGTAAGATTTCACTATCAAATATTGAATCAGATAGCCAGGTCTCTGTAATACAATCAGAGAGTCGGTAGACTCTCTATGTAGGGATGGCTCCGGCCCGCCCATGGTGTGCGTACATTGGAAAGCCGTTTTAACTCGCGAACGCTCGTGTTCTAAGCCTTTCTGGACACCTAGCTATCCTATTCGAACGTTTCTCTACTCAATGATACCCCCCAAGTAGCTTAAATGTATCCCTAGGCTTACCGGCAGGAAACGGGCGAAGTGGTGATTTCTTTTTCTTTCTAATTCTTCTTCTTCTTCTTCTTCTTCTTCTTCTTCTTCTTCTTCTTCTTAAGAGATTTCTTTCAAACGACTTTTCTCGAAACTAGTAGAAGTAATCACCGTAGTTCTTTACATATCAACTGTAATCACTACGGCGTATGATCTGCCTTAACGGCATCTTAGCATCTTCTCAAATAAGCAGAAACAAGAAGCATGGACAACATGCCCATATTTGGGAGCCATTAATTTTTCTAATAATTGTCACGTGACACAAATTGCAAGCACGTGAAAGCCGCCCGCCTCGCGCGCTCGCGCTCGCGCACAATCCCTCGAAGCCACTGCCTAGTAATTTCTCCCCAGCCTGTTTCAGCAGTATCTTACTTCACTCTTCTTTCAGAGTCGGACTGTTCGTGTAGGGATGGCGTCGAACAACCAATTGTGCGTGTACATAGGCCTTTCTTGGAGCGGACGCTCGTGTCACGTTCTCCTCCAGCCCCTCTGAGCACCAA
>CBDBZY010000018.1:492500-505000 GCA_965213685.1 bacterium | reverse complement strand
ACTGTACGGTATTCGAACTGGGGACCATTGAAAAAGGACTAGAGCACAGACTAGTGCGGTACCGTCCCATATACTGTACGTACATGTGTATATCCTAGGCTACATTCTCAAGCCGTTTGGAGGCCGTGTGGGGCCGCCATGGGCTGGGCCTTAGCATAGACTATACAATCTATGGCCTTAGCCACGCATGGACCCAGGGCTTACTTTTATGCCTTGGTTACGCAGCTGCCAATTTCTGACCTGCGTTCGATTGTGATATGTGTTGAAGTTACTATCAGGTCTGTGTTGGTGGACTCAGAAGCAGGCTAAGAAGGCGTGCTCAACACAGGCTGATACAAACCAGAGACGTCTACTGCGGCACTGCTACATTATACATGTACTCTACATCACGTGCATATCACAGTGCACTGTACTAGCACAAGTAGTTCTTCCTGCATATATCATAGCACCTGTTAAAACTCTACACTACTGACTGCACACTAGTTGCTGCTCTTAGTATATAGACACCATTAACTTCATTAAACACTCATAATTAATTGTATTGTGTCACACTTAGGTTCATCACTGTTATTTATGAAACCTGTGTATTGGTTGATTATCTATTGCCGTCATTCATGAATCTACTATACCTATTGCCACAGCTTATGAGCATTCACCTATTGCAATTCATGCACAATTGAAAGAAGTTCTATAATCAGTGAAGTAATGCCATGTGTTATATTTGGTTAGTGACAACATCTTTGCTGAAAGCAGCAAAAAAATGTGGGGAGACTAGCAAATTAAAAAATTAAATTTTACAAAGAGATATAGGGATTGCATAAAAAGGTACAGAGACAAGGCTTGGATGCAGAGTACACGCTATATTGTAACCAGTTGTCATGGGAATGATGATGAAATGTGGAGTACCTCATGCCTGATTATGCAACACAAGCCCTATGTTGTTGAGCTGAGTTTCATGGAAACACAGGAATCAAATGACTCAATCAATGAAGGACCATCGATAACCATGGAGGGACCATCCCAGACCAATGCGGTACTTGAACCATTGTATGATGTCTCATGTAGAAACCATCAGACAGAATTTAAGTCTGATGTCAAACTATATAGATGTCTACTCCCTATCCCTGTCATCTGTCTCATAGCTTGGCACTCTTACACATACTCTGAAGAGCATCCCAGCACACTTGACCACTCTCTTTGCAACGAATGCAGTCACATGTACCTACTGTACTTGCCATTACACTTACACTATGAAATAACATTATGTTGATTGAAATATGCCACCTGTATATCACTAAACTATGCCCAAACACTGAAAATGAAGACATGCATACTTGCATACTTTTATGTAGTGATAATAGCTTATGAAGGGAAGTGGTGGTGGCTGCTCAACAATATAGGGCTTGTGTTGCTTAATCAGGCATGAGGTACTCCACATTTCATCATCGTTCCCATGACAACTGGTTACAATATAGCGTGTACTCTGCATCCAAACCTTGTCTCCGTACCTTTTTATGAAATCCCTATATCCCTTTGTAAAATTAAATTTTTTAATTTACTAGTTACATTATAGGGTAACTTTGAAAGCATAATAGGTACAACTTATGAGCACAAAAGAATAGCATAATAGGCAAAAAGAAGCATTAGCCCTATTCCCAACCTCAAATATCTCCAGGCTCACGTGCGATTGAAATTGAAACAATTTTGAGATTTGTGGACATTCAGGAGATACCGATTACAAATTAGAAATGCCATGACGAGTACGCCATGCCTGATTTTGCAATACAAGCCCTATATTGTTGAGCTGCCACCTGCATTAAATCAGGCATAGCGTACTCAACATGTCATCATTTTCCCCATGAAACTCAGCACATCTTAGCATTCACTTTACATAGGTCTTGTCTCCATGCCTTTTTATGCAATCCCTATATGCCTCTCCACAATTTACAATTTTTTAATTCACTTCTCTTCTGTCTTTTTTGGTCTGCGTTTAGCAAACGTTGATACACACATTGTCCATTTTGAGTTATTTACATTACATTGGTGAGAAATTTCATTGTTAATGAGCCGAGATGATGGTGTTAACAGTTCAGCCCAATTCTAGTTTCTCTATGTATTATATATGCATGTGTATATCACCTCACTGTGACAAAATCAAACTGAGTTGATTCTCAGTTTATGGCTAGCTCAGCCATGATGGCCTACATAGAAGTATTTAACACGTTTACAATTCACCACTGCTGTTAACAGTTCAACCCAATTCTAGTTTCTACATGCATGTTTATACCATGCTTACTATGAATCCTACAATCTGATTGGTCAGTTGAGGTCCTCTATTTTACTTATTAGACCTCTGACTGTGGAATTTTGTCACCTGATTGGTCAGATTTACTTATTAGACCTCTGACGGTGGAATTCTGTCACCAGATTGGTGAGATTTACTTATTCGACCTCTGAAGCTACTTATTAGACCTCTGAAGGCCGTGCGTGTTTGTACAGGCTTTCCTCGTCGTAGCCCCGGGGACAAGTCTTGTACGTATCACGCGCAAAGCGTCGCGCGTACGTCGTTTGCGCGTGGTGTGTGCGCGTCGTATCCAGGCCCGCGGGGCAGAGAGTACAGCTATCACGCCGAGTCATGGCGCGCGTGTACGTGCCTGTGTTTGTGCACGCCTTCTGCCTCGTAGCCTCGGGACAACTGTTGTACGTGTCACGTGCAAGGCGTCGCGCGTAAGTAGTTTGCTCGTGCGTCGTATCCGGGACGCCCGAGCCCGCGGGGCATAGAGTACAGCTATCACGCGGTCGGAGCCATGGCGCGTGTACGTGCGCGTGCAGTGTATCTGCATGGCATAAATACCTTATACCATGCCGTGTCGGAAACCTTAGAGACCCTTGCGCTTCGCGCGCGGGTCTCTAAACCGGTTTCCGCGGTCTTATACATTCCCGTGTATACCTCCACTGCATGGTATAACCTATATGTATATCACCTCACTGCGACAAAATTGAACAGAGTTGATTCTCAGTTTACGGCTAGGTAAGCCTACGGAGGCATACTGACCTCTTTGTCTACCCGACGTTTAAAAATCTACTCAACCACGCCGCCTTGATAATGGCGTTTGATGACAAGGCGCTGCTACTATGCCCGGGCTCAGCCTGGCGAACTGGATAAGGCTTCTCATGCTCCGCCCGGGTTTCCGTGGCGGTACTTCTACTAATTGTCTACTGAGCCAAAACACCTCCCGAATCACGTTCAAACTATGATACGCTCGCGCTTCAAGGGCAAGTGCCCGTATAACCGCAGCTAGTCTCTGAAGTGAGCAGGCTAAGCGCCAAAATACATGCCGCTGATACATAGGCCTACCTACGGTACGTGGTGCCCCACCCCCTAACAGCTTGGGAACGCGCTACAGTGGTGAATGGCGCGCCGGCCGGTACGCCATACTCCGTCGTTACATGCCTAGGGAACGTGCCTATACTCCCTGCGCCCGTGATAGCCTCGCTTAGGAAAGAACAGGGTTCTAGAACCCGGGACATAAACATGTAAGTAGCTAGCTAGCCGGCCGGCCGGAGGTCATCGACGGCGCAGCGCATAATCACGTGAGTGTGCAGTCACCTTGACCACCTCTCAATGTTCGTTTGAGTTAGGCAAACCTCTCCCACACTGGTCTGTGACAAGGAGTCTTCCCATCTTAACGCGGCAAAGCAACTTTCGTATTCGATTACTGGTGGGATGTGATGGTCTGGAGCATGACGCATGCAGATTCAGAACCAGACGCTTTCCTGGTACAGACAAATCTTCTGTCTGTAAGTTATGCCTCCAGGAACCTGAGGATCAGGCTCACTTTATTATGCGGTGTCCAAGACTAGAAGCTGTTCGCTCCCACCTTCTCCTGACGGCCCCGCCCCCCTCTGCAGTCGCTACGACCAACCCATAATCAGTATCAGTTTATTAGAATTATCCTGGGTCAGACGTGGATCGACGATCACGAGACTCAGAAATTTGCCATTGACTTTCTCCACCACCTGCGCCTCTACAGGAACTCTCTACTCTCAAGATCACACTGGTTCAGCCCACAAAGGCTTACTAAACCAGTGTAGAGGTTATAAAGAAGAAGAAGAAGAAGAGTGTGCACGCACGACCGCTACCTTCGCTGTGACCACGCGACATACCCATATGCTTCCGCCGCATCCAAGGACATAAGCGCACAATATTATTACGCGCTCATTTAATCAGAGCGCGCGTAACTATCCACTACAATGTACATGTATTAACAAAATTAATGTTAACATTTCAAGCAGTGAAAGGGTTAACGAAATTCTTACAGGCCCATTCTAGGCACAATCATAAACTCTTTCAATAGTAATGTAGATTCCTTGACTGCATCATGTCAATTACAGCCCATTCAATTTCAGCATATGCCTATGCACAAAATGTAGAAGCATGTGCAGTTTCATGATCATTGGTATTATGGTTATTGAGTTTCGTTTCTTCAACCTGAATAAGAAGAAGAAGAATTGCAATAATTATTGCATTTTTGCTACTATCTCCTACCATACACAACATATTTTCACCAGTTTCAGACTAGAGTTTCCTTTTCACCTATTCTTAACACTATTTCTTCAAATGTTATGCCTAGTGAGTGAAAACTCAAATTTTCAAATGTACATGGTTGATGCCGAGTGACCTGGGCAATCCAGTGCTACCGTACTGTGCGATATACACCTCTTTTACAGAAGTTGTCTAAATAGAAGCAACAGTCTAAGACTTGTTTCCTTCTGCTCTTGTACTTTCCATTATTCTTACCATACTGCCAGCATGAGGGGGTAGTGTTTGAGTATGACAGGAGATAAGGTGTATGTAGAACTTTTATGTGGAGCTGTGGATGGTGAAATCAGTATTGTGGTGTTGGCTGGTGATGGATCAACTCAGAGTATGTAGGACAGAATTTCACACTGCAAAAAATTGATGGCTACTTTAACCCATAACTGTGGTTACCTCAGTTGCATCTCTCAACACCTGGCACTGAATAGATATGAATAGAATGTGCACAATGTGTAGGATATCCTCTAAGTAGTGTGGGGAGGGAAAGGCAGTTTACCAGTTCATTGAGCATGACACAACACTGATCATCCATGACTATATGACACTGATTGTGCATGAAAGGTATGCTGCTTACTCATCGTGTTTCAAGCAACCTGTTGCATCACCCATTGCTCTGGAGACACCCTACACATTTCATAGGGAGTATGAGACATGTACAATTATGCAACTTATAGCTATTATTACAGTGTGGGAACAAAATGGTGTTTTTTTAATAGTAATAGTTTATGCCAAAGCACAGGATACACAAATAGCTAGAAGCCAATACACAGTGCACCCTCAGAGGTGAGAAAAGAAAGAAGTATGTAGTTATAAGTGATGTAATACAGACCTCTTAAAAGAAAAGAATGACAGTCAAAAATATCTCTAGGCAAACTGTTCCAAAATGATAATATGTTAGGAAAAAATGAAAATTGATAAGAACTGGTTCTAAACTTAGGAATAAGAAAGACTGGTTTGCCTGCTGAATGAGTGTCATAAAGGCTGCATGACTCAAGGAAGTGTTGGTGCAGATGGAAAATCTATCAGTCCATTAATAATTTTGAAAAGATGGCAAAGGCTTTGTTGGATGAATATGCATCTGTGTTGGAGAGAAGGAATGTCAGCAGCAGAAAGAAGTTCATCATAGTTGGTATCCCATGACTTTAGGCAGACTCGAAGAGCAAACTTTGGGGTGATGATGCTATGGTTGAATGGTTGCAACTGAAATAACCATACCAAGGTTGAAATAACCATCTCTTTTTGCTTTGCAGAGTGTGAGAATAATCTGCATCACTTCTGTATCATAGTAATAATTTTTCTCAGTTGAATGTAACTACACTGGTACTATAACCTTAAAACTGATGATGTAGTACTGGATGACATTATCCTACAAAATCCTGAGATGTGGTTGTGATGTGCATTCAGCAGCAGCAGTAGTAGTGTGTGTTTCTGAGATTTCCAAAAGGTTCCAGCAGGTCAAATGCCATATCTAGTGGGCATGGTAAGTAGGCAGAGCGGTGGGTGGAGTACAGGTCCGAGATGGAGTACACTCCAAGGGCAGAGTGTAAGCACTGCCAATAATGCTACACATGCAGTGAGTTTATAATATCCATGATTCTGTAGAAAGTGTATAACACATAAAACGAACAATGTGACTTAAGTGGGACATAAGAAACAAGCTTCTTTTAGTGTATTTTCACATGATTATCACATTTTGCTTGTTTTGGGGTGCATGCTCGAGATATTAGAGGAATAGTGTCAGAGAGTGCATTGTCCGTGAGTAGGTATCCTGGACCACCATGCATCCTGTTTTGTACTTGAGAGGGACTGGGATTGAGAATATGTCCTTGTAGTCTCACCTGTGAAAAGCCTAAATGGTATCTCGAATGATTTTTTTTATGAGCATACTGCAGTTGGAATGAATGGCTGACAGGAATGCCAGTGATTCTTATTCACCATGCATACAAAGACACCACAGTCTGATTCCTTTTTGCTGCTCTGAAATATCATGCCACAGACAGGACTTAACTAGCATCAAGTTATAGCCCTACCCAGTACGTATTCTTTTTCCCGAAACTTGCAAAGGATAGGTACACAGGTCACTGGTGTATGAGAATGGACCAAAGATATAAACCCTGATTTAATTTACTATGCATACACATGCATGGGTGAACACCTTCACTTGCAAGCTAGTCCTAACACTCATACATCTGACTTCACACTGGACTTTCGACACAAATGGCAGTAAGAGCTCCAGAATGGACAGTAAGAGCTCCAGAGGACCAGAACGGAAATGCATAATGCTAGAAGACTCAACTCATCATCACCTATATCTCAGGCCGGAAAATCCTAAGCAGCAAAATGGAACGTACTGTGGTGTCTTTGTACGTATGGTGAGTAAGAATCACAAGCATTCCTGGCAGCTGTTAAGTGTCCATGCATCCATTTCATCTACAGTGTGCTCATTACAAATCACAGAGGATCAGCAACATTTAGGATTTTAGAGGTAGGTCTACGAATACACATAATGACGTTCACTTTAAGTTCTGAAACCTTTGCTTGACTCTGCACGCACGATCTAGACTTCCCCCGCTCAGCATGCGAAAGGAGGAGGGGCAATTAAGCGAAAGTTGTCCAGCCATGACCGGTTCCGCTGGCCATGAGTACGCGGACTAAAGGTGGAAAGGTCGATCAGACGGCTCTCTACTTGTAGCTAGATTTACACGTGACGATCTTCGCCATAACCTGTCTATATTATGGTGTTTCGACTCTAGTTTCGCGGTGCCAGCAAATTGAGGATGATGCCACACCGTCTAAAGCAGCATCAAAGAGAACAATATCGACAGTTCAGAGAAAACCTTCGCGTTCTCAGAAGCGTTTTTCCCATGTCACTGCATTCGTGGGACAACTTTACGGCTGACTTAATTGTGAGGCTAGCTCTTCGCTACTGCATTGTGAATGGGATACTAGAAGGGCCTGACAGCCAAGCTCTGAACTGTAGCTTACTCCAAAGTGTGAACGAAAGGCTTGAGACAGTGAAAGAAAACATGAATTTATTGGTTATGTAAAAAATAACAAAGGCGAATGCATTTTGCTTAACCCTGACCACTAGAATCAGGGACACTTTTTCATTACCTCACTCTCCAAAGCTAGTCTCATGCATCAGACTCTCTGTAAGGGATGTGAGGCGTGGTTTACGAGACTACTCCAAAGCCTTAGTTTAGCCAGAAACATGCGGAGCTAAATTAATGACCTGGCGTAGACAACATGCAAACTCACTTATCACAGGTCATTAATTTAGCTCCGCATGTTTCTGGCTAAACTAAGGCTTTGGAGTAGTCTCGTAAACCACGCCTCACATCCCTTACAGAGAGTCTGATGTGGCCTTAGGTTCACAACAGAGCATTCATGATACGGAGCAGGTGTGGCCTTAGGTTCACAACAGAGCATTCATGCCTAGTAAATTTAATTATAACACCCTGCATTTCATGCCTTTCATATGCACGTGAGCCTGAGGCCCGCCCCCTAGGCTGGCTAGCCTTAAACATTATGTGCTTCCCCTAAACCTGCCGCTAATAAGTACCAGGCTTCGGCTTGGTCTCCAAAGCAGACACAGGAATTCGAACTCTACCCTCAGGCCTCCCCCTTGGCAGAGTGGTTATGCGTTCCGTCTGGTAAACGGATGAACGTGGGTTCGAATCCCGCAGTGGGAGCCGGTTTTTTTCCGGCGAGGAAAACTGGTGTCTGCTACGGATACGGAGCAGGTGTGGCCTTAGGTTCACAACAGAGCATTCATGCCTAGTAAATTTAATTATAACACCCTGCATTTCATGCCTTTCATATGCACGTGAGCCTGAGGCCCGCCCCCTAGGCTGGCTAGCCTTAAACATTATCACAATGAGTTGCTACACTCTGTGATGTTATAGTGATAACCTGACGTATTGTCAATGACTCAGTCTCTATTGGATACTTGCATTCAGTCTCAAGAAAGCAAAGTAAAACTCAGTGTGGGGAGAAGGGAAGCGAAGTGTGAGAGAAGCAAGGGTGCACGATACACTGAAATGCGCTGACGTTATATATGGTGCCTCCTACAATGAAGATTTGGAAGCAATACGCTATACTACATTGTGCTAAGCAACCCAGAGAAAAGAATGGAAGCAATACGCTATATACATTGTGCTAAGCAACCAGGAGGAAAGAATGGAGGGATGCAGGGGAAAGATATTTCACGCGTTTGCAATTTTTCTGATCATACTACAACTGTGAACGACAATGTACGCTCACCATAGTAAACACACACCCACACACGCACTAACACACACACACACACACACACACACACACACACACACACACACACACACACACACACACACACACACACACACACACGATAGCATCTGTTCCTTTTTCCCTTTTTTACAAAGTGCAAATAGGCTAGTAATGTACTTTTTAGTATGATACAACAACAACTGCAAGAAGCAATGGACAATGCATGCTAAATGACAATAATGATGTGAATCTTGAGTTGCAAAGGGGGGGAGGCTGTGGGAAAAGGAGGGGGAGGAGACAAGGAAAGAGAGGAAAAGGAGGATAGAAGGAAGGAAGAGAGAAAGGTAAGAGCAAAGCAACGGTGCACTCACTGCAATACTGCTTACACACATGCACACACACACACACACGTGTGTGTGTGTGTGTGTGTGTGTGTGTGTGTGTGTGTGTGTGTGTGTGTGTGTGTGTGTGTGCACGCGTGTGTGTGTGTGCGTGTGTGTGTGTGTGTGAATGATGATGTTACCATAGACAACTGTAAGGCATCACTTAACAGAAAGAACTGGAGACAGACCATCACAACACTACTTTTATGTCATTATGTGTTCATGCGCACACATACATGTAAATGCACAATACATATTATGCATACATTTACAGTGTATGTACATGTGTGCATATACATGTACATGTATGTACATGTGCATGCACATGTATCTTACCATGCCAGTCAAGCCAAAGCACTGCTCCATAATATGAACAGTATGGCAACACTGTTAGTGCGTACAAAACTTTTGAAAATTCGTCAATTTTTAAGGAAGTTATCACAGAATTTGAACCGGCAAAGTGAACTCAAATAGGCTTTAGGACTATTCCAATTAATTACTGCTACTGTCACAGCCAGGAGGAGGAGGAGGATGACAAATTCGTCTGGTACTGGCCTCACTGTGGACTGTGGGCCAGGAGGAATGGAGGGAGGGAGGGAGGGAGGAAGGAAATAGAAGTATACACTTAATAATTAAAGTGGAATAAGATGGTAGCTATTTCTGTAGACATCTGCCGTACACACATGCACAGGTATGCAGGTACACATGTTGCCAGGCTAGTACATGTACATATCTCTACCTCTTATGTCTCACTGTGCCACTGGAATAAACCTTGCTCAACAATATCACTTCATCTGGCATTAGCCTCACTGTGGTCTGAGAGAGAGGGAAGAAAGGAGGCAGGGAGGGAGGAGAGAAAGAGGTAATGAATCATGGGGAGATGTGCATAAGGACCTCTGCTGTGCACACATGCATACATGTAGGTATGAGTGGGGTAATCATGCTACATGTATGTAGTACACACACACATCACAAGTACAAGCACACACACATGTACACACACACACACACCACCAAGGCACAGATGCAGGCACACACACACACACACACACACACACACACACACACACACACACACACACACACACACACACACACGCACACACACACACACACACACACACACACGCACACACACACACACACACACACACACATACACACACACACGCACGCACACACACACACACACACACACACACACACACACACACACACACACACACACACACACACACACACACACACACACACACACACACACACACACACACACACACACACACACACACACACACACAACGTTCCTTCACAGCATCATTGGGAGTCACGGATTTACATGCACACACACAGTGCATGGGTAGTGTCAGGAGACACATGTAGAGGCAATAGCAGCTGTTCCTTGTCAGCTGGACCACGAAGCCATTGGCCACTGCCATCACGCCACAGACACGATCCACTGCCGCAGCAGGCGAGCCCACAACACACTGCACCGTACAGCTGCTCCACCTACTGAGGTACTGGGCAGCTCATCTGTGCAGGCTGACTCTTTGAACCTTATACAAGAGCAAAGGTGTCTCGCCTGGTAAACAGGGCAGCTCTTAACTCAGTGCTGAGGGGTGGGCCAGGGTAATTAGACTACATGTACAAAGACACCCATCTCAATGTACACGTACATGTATGTTCTGGAAGGCTATATTATACATGTACTGTATATGCTCAAAGAAAGCAAGGTACATACACTGTAGGGCTTGTGTGACCTGTACATGTAGTCCTGTCCCCTTAACTTCATCCAGCTTGCCTGACAATCCTAACCGACAGGAGTAATGGTGTCTCAGTACAGTTGGGACCATCCCCCAACCTGTACCCATCTCCATATAGTATCATTTACTATATACAGGTATATGTATGCACACATGCATGTTCAGTGGCTCACGTCCATCATTCTCCAGGGACTGTAGCTTGACACCTTCCAGAGGAATAATGTGCTGCTTGTTGTACTGAGGAGGTGGAGGAGGAGGAGGAGGTGGAGGAGGAGGAAGAGGAGGTGGAGGAGGAGGTGAAGGAGGAGGAGGAGGAGGAGGAGGAGGAGGAGGAGGAGGAGGAGGAAGAGAAGGAGGAGGAGGAGGGGAAGGAGGGAGAGGAGGAGGAGGAGGAGGGGAGGGAAAGGTGGAAGAGGAGGGTAGGGTGGGGAGGAGGAATAACATGCATTTGCATGCAAAGCGCACAATGCATGTATGTAAACACCACAAGTTTTACACGTCGATACATGCCTGTCCACATACAGTACTGTACATTGACATGCACACACTACTGTGTGGTAGTGCAGTAAATACATACACATGCACATCTACATGCAGTGTGTGTACTGACTTGCCTCTGCTTTGCTTCCTTTCAACACAGCTACATGTATGTCAATACTCCCTCTCCTACTAATGCCCTGCCTTGCTTTACAAGTGGCTGGGTATATAGAGAAACACTAAGTCTGGATGGAGAGAACAGACGAGAGAGAAGGAAAGTTGGTGTAAGGGAGGGGGGGGGGGGGGGGGGAGGACAGGCAGGAAAGTGGGGAGGGGAGTAAGGTCAAGAGGAAGGAAAGGGTCGAATGTGGCAGTTCATTACAAGTCATGAGCTTCAATTGGAGATATACACATGTACAGTATGTACACATAATTATACATGTGCATGTAATCATTCCATGAGTGCAAAATAGAGGACCATGTGATTGTGAGGGTGTGTACAAATGTGTATGCAAGTAGTAGTGTTCAAATCCCAGGTGCGGCCTGTTCTTTTTTCAGGACACTTTCAGTGACTTAGTGTGATATAGATTAGTATTAGTTACATGTTCATCATCTACTGAGGTAGCTCTCTTCGGAAAACAAAGAGGAGTTGTCCTTATATAGGTGCAGATGAATTGCTTCACCTTGTCTCAATAACTGAACATACATGTAATCACTGAGTACAGAGATGGATGCCTTGGAGGTTTAATTACCACAGCCCACTCCACAGTACTGAATTGAGTTGCCCTGCTTATCAGGGAAGAGACGCCTTTGCCGTTGGATAATATTTAACGATTCAGCCTGCCCAGCTGAGCTGCCTCAGTGGCTCAGTTGGTAAAGCGTCTGCCTATCACGCAGAAAGTCGCGGGTTTGAATCCCGCCTGAGGCAGCTCTTCTTTTGGAAAAGAGGAGTTGTCCTTAGGCGTAGTTGAATTGTCTCAATAACTGAACATACATGTACATGTGTGTGTACATGTGTGTGTACAT
>CBDBZY010000018.1:482500-487500 GCA_965213685.1 bacterium | reverse complement strand
ACCACCCCCATCATACATGTCACCTGGTGGCCATAGCTCAGGTGGTAGAGCACTGACGGCTAAAGTCAGAGGGCCCCAGTTCAATCCTGGGTGGCTGCTGGTTTTTTACAGTTCTCTAAAAATATTCCCAAGCTTTCCTTATGTACATGTATGTACATGTACCAAGTGTATGCCCTATTGCAAGGAGCATGTATCCTGCTACCAAATGCACCCACCAACACGAGATGAGTAGGCAAAAATGTGCACAACACATTATATAAAATGTGCACAACGCATTGTACTGTCTAGCATGCAAAACATGCATGAAAAGTATAGTACATGCATAGTACATGTATATGCTAGCACATTGGGTGAGTGAGTGAGTGAGTTACAGTGTACATGTACATATTTAACCCTCGGCGCACATGCACCAGAGGATTACTGCAGTTGTCCGTGTGTGTGTCCACACCGGCTAATCTGAGGACTGGCACTACTACACGTCTAACTGAAGGTATTGGCAGTATGAGCAGCACATTTGTGACAATAATAAAAAGGCGTTTTTTTCTAAAACTGGTTTGTTCGGGAGTTAGAAGCGGTATAAGCTTACCCGGGACCAAGCCAGCTCGAGTCCGCCATTTCATTCATGTTGCAAGGTTTCATATACTCTCTGTTTCACGTCCTTATAGCTAGTGCGATAATGGTCCTGCATAAGCGCATGTGTGTAAGAGGCTGCAGTATATGCACATGTGTATGTGCACAGAACATGCACTACGCACGTGATACTCAACACTCTCATGCTGTGCAGCACATCGGATCCTCGCCTGCCACACCTCTTTACATGCTCCATTATGCAATATCCAGGAGCCACCTAATTCCTTGTGTCAAACGACAGAAAGTACATATCCTACAACATGCAAGACAAGGCAGGACACTAGACTATAGCCCAATTGAGCTAATGCTTGCATCATCTATTGTAGCACGCAATGTACATGTAACTGCACCAAGGGTTTGCACTTTAGTGCTTGTCATTCATAACGAAAGTCTTCTTGTACATGGCATTTCATGGTAACCTCCAACAAGAGTGTGTACACTGTACATGTACTAGTATGTACTGTGTGTGTGTGTGTGTGTGTGTGTGTGTGTGTGTGTGTGTGTGTGTGTGTGTGTGTGTGTGTGTGTGTGTGTGTGTGTGTTTGGGGGGGTGAGAAAGGTGAGGTAGGGAAAGAGAAGGGGGAGAAAGAGACAGTATAGAGTGTGGGAGGCCCTTGTCAGCGTCATCAAAGTGCATGGCTGTCGGGTATCTGCATAGGCTTTGTATGAACACATGCCCAGCGTGCCTGTCTATAGTTTGAGTGTGTGTGTGTGTGTGTGTGTGTGTGTGTGTGTGTGTGTGTGTGTGTGTGTGTGTGTGTGTGTGTGTGTGCGTGTGTGTGTGCGTGCCTGTACATGTATGCGAATACCAGCATTCCTCTACCACGGGGCTTAGAAGTAGTTTAAGGCCGGTCATCAGGGAAGTACCCAAATCCATCATAGTTTAACCACAGGTTTCGGTCCCTTTAACCTTCCGACCCGTGGCTAACTCCGGAGTTGGGCGGGACCACTCCCACAAATTGGAGTCCGGCATTCAAGATTAGTTTTAGAGAGATTTTTTGATGTGCCTAGTGTGCTGGAAGCCTGCACAGTATAGTGTCCTAAAAGCACATGCCGATAAGTTTTAGGTCTACACAATATCAGTGCACCAAGAACAATACCTGGTTTACATAGCTACGTGGTAAATAGGTAATACATGCCTAAGTAAACAGGACGCACCTTCTCACTTTCCAGCTTCAATTAGCAGCTGCTATCCCGCGCGTAGGTTGCGCGCTTGCGCAAAAGCGCGCGCATGCGTGTAAATGTGTAGAAGAAATTTGGCAATGCGCACAAAAGGGATGCTTGCTCCTATTTGACTACAATAAATTAGGCAGTATGTGGATATTTTGCAAGTGTGAGCACGTGTGTGTGTGTGTGTGTGAGTGTGTGTGTGTGTGTGTGTGTGTGTGTGTGTGTGTGTGTGTGTGTGTACGCATGCGTGTCCACATGCGTGCATGTGTGTGTGTGTGTGTGTGTGTGTGTGTGTGTGTGTGTGTGTGTGTGTGTGTGTGTACGCATGCGTGTCCACATGCGTGCATGTGTGTGTGTGTGTGTGTGTGTGTGTGTGCATGCATGCGTGTGCACATGCGTGCATGTGTGCATGTGTGCATGTGTGCATACATGCGTGTGTGTGTGTGGTCTAGGTTGTACATGTACTGTACATGATCAATCTTGTACATGTACATGTATATGCAAATTAAAACAAGGGAAAGCAAGTAAGGCAAAGTCCGAAGGCAGACAGTGAAAAAACACTGAGCTGCCTTGGACGGGGTTCGAACCCGTGACCACTGGGTTGCTAGTCCAGTGCTCTGCCAACTGAGCTACTGAGGCAGCCCAGTCGGCCGGGTTCAAATCTACGGTAATATAGGCAAGGTAAGGCAAGGCAAGCATATACAATGTACATCCAGCCTGGTGAACAGGCTGACTCTAACTTAGTTTTTTTGAGTTACATGTAATAGTTATACCATGATGTTCTAGGGTGGATTTGCAACCCGAGGGCAGTATTCCCAGGGCCCAGGCCGAGAGAATACATGTACATACAATCTAAGACACAATCAATACACCAAAGCCCATAGTATGACTTACTTGCACTACGATACATCCTAAGTGCTATCTATCACATCCAGCCAGTTACCAGTGTGGGGCGTCTCTCTACTAAAAGATGTAGTATATATGCAGCAAGCACATGTACATGCAAAACAGCCCTGTATACTTTGCACATGTATGTAGCCTCTACTAAGCATCCCCCCCTCTCTCTCACACACACACACACACACACACACACACACACACACACACACACACACACACACACACACACACAACACACACACTAGGATTGCAGGTGGCAGCATTCTAAATTTGATCCAGCTATTCTGGAGTGGGGGCTCATGTATGTACATGTGCAGTGATGATAGTGGAGTGTAAAGCATAAAATCTATACTAATGGGTCCATGGTTACTTACATGTACATGTACATATTATAAGCACCTTCCAGTGCTAACTACTCGTACAACAAGCACTACGTACACACATGTATACATGTGCATAAGTCCTGCTGACTGACCTACATACACTGTACATCGCCAGTCCATGGATTGTACATGATTTATGCCATAACATTTAACACTGCATGGAAATGCCTAGTCCTCTCCCAAACGCCAAAACTGGACCATGTACCAACAGGACCGGTTGGTCCTGCCATGTAGTCCAGAGGGTGGGTCTTAGGCTCATAGGGACAGGCTAGATGTTGTAATAACTACATGTACTGTACATGTAGGGGTACTAGGTATCATGTGTTCTGTTTATGATTATGTATACATGTAAACAAACTAAACTACCAACACCGTGAGCACAAGACACTTGGATGCCCAGCCTTGAGAACTGGGGCGGTGGGTTGAAGATCTTTTATGGCGCCAACTCTCCCCACACACCCAAGTGCTGTCTTGAACTCACATATACACAGACACAGACGTGAACAACAAAAATAGCCTCAAGGCTTAGAAAAATAGAATTTAACACACCACAGCCTCTAGGCTTAGAAAATCTTTGACATACAGTGGCCTCTAAGCTTAGAAAAGTCTATAGGAAATTTTAAAAACAACCAAAACAGCCTCAACATGTACAGGTATACCCCCTGTTACAAAGTATGTACATGCGTATCCCCAATTACAAAGCATGCTCCCTACTACAAAGTGTACCACCTATTACAAAGTACCACCCCCATCGTACATGTACATGTATGTACATGTACCAAGTGTATGCCCTATTGCAAGGAGCATGTGTCCTGCTACCAAATGCACCCACCAACACGAGATGAGTAGGCAAAAATGTGCACAACACATTGTACTGTCTAGCATGCAAAACATACATAAAAAGGATAGTACATGTGTAGTACATGTACATATATTATATGCTAGCATATTGGGTGAGTGAGTGAGTGATACACATGTACATGTACATATTTCATAGCACATGTACATGCAAGTCTTCTTGTACATGGCATTTCATAGTAACCTCCAACAAGAGTGTGTACCATATACATGTGCATGTACTTGTATGTGTACTCGTGTGTGTGTGTGTGTGTGTGTGTGTGTGTGTGTGTGTGTGTGTGTGTGTGTGTGTGTGTGTGTGTGTGTGTGTGTGTGTGTGTGTGTGTGTGTGTGTGTGTGTGTGTGTGTGTGTGTGTGTGTGTGTGTGTGTGTGTGTGTGTGTGTGTGTGTGTGTGTGTGTGTGTGTGTGTGTGTGTGTGTGCGTGTGTGTGTGTGTGTGTGTGTGTGTGTGTGTGTGCACGCATGCGTGTGTACATGTGTGCGTGCATGTGTGCATACACGTTATTGTACATGTGTGTGTGTGTGTGTGTGTGTGTGTGTGTGTGTGTGTGTGTGTGTGTGTGTGCGTGTGTGTGTGTGTGTGTGTGTGTGTGTGTGTGTGTGTGTGCGTGTGTGTGTGTGTGTGTGTGTGTGTGCACGCATGCGTGTGTACATGTGTGCGTGCATGTGTGCATACACGTTATTGTACATGTGTGTGTGTGTGTGGTCTAGGTTATACATGTACTGTACATGTAATAGTTATACCATAGGCTTCTAGGGTGTATGGGGTTTGCAACCCAAGGGCAGTATTCCCCAGGGCACAGGCCGAGAGAATACATGTACATACAGTGTAACTGCATGAAGGACACAATCCATACACCGAAGCCCATGGCATGGCTTACTTGTACTACGATACATCCTAAGTGCTATTTATGACATCCAGCCAGTTACCAGTGTGGGGCATCTCCCTACTAAAAGATGTAGTATAATTATTATATGCAGCAAGCACATGTACATGTACATGGAGAACAGGCCTGTATACTTTGTACATGTATGTAGCCTCTACTAAGCATCCACTCC
>CBDBZY010000018.1:387500-480000 GCA_965213685.1 bacterium | reverse complement strand
AAGGATGAAATAGAAGACTCAGCTACATTTGTTGAGATCAACTTCTGCTTGTGCAATTTGTTACGTGTACAGCACTTCATCATTGCTCAAACAATCTGCAGTTTGACTCTCGTGACAATAATGATTATATGACTGGGTTCTTATCGGGTGGGATGGAGACACTCGGGGCTTGGGATCCCCCCCTTTTAGTATTTGCTAACCGAGCCACAGCCCAGATAAATGAATGAAAGCATAATAAGATTGAACTATGTTTACTTATTACATAAGTGTATGTGCAAACTACAACAGACAGTGATGAAAAATTCAAAGACCGTCGCATTTCCAATACCGGCTATGCTCATAGGTTAATGTGGTATTTCTATTTTAGATGATCTTATATAAAATTAGGTCCTTCTGTTCAAATACATTTCAGCATGGAAACGCCTAATCAGTAGGTATACGTATGTCGTTCCTCCCCACTCAAATCCTCCATAAAACCATGTCCATTATAATGTTACACACACACAAGCACACCCGATGTCTTCACAGATAACTTACGTAGCTATGCCAACTCGCTGAGAAAACACAGAGCTATTCTCTCCCACTATACATTGTCAATTAACGCAAAGAAGTCCGCTAAGCGGCAACGACACAACAAAGCCACCGTGTCTGCCTCTACCCTCAAAAACTCGGTCCCAGAGTCCCTGCAGCGTGCTATGGACCTCGCACAGGAGAAGGGTGCGTCAAGTTGGCTTACTGCACTCCCGCTTGAGGAGTTCAACCTTTCCCTCCACAAGGGTGCATTTCGCGATGCTGTTGCCCTGAGGTATGGCTGGCCACCTCCGAACCTCCCCACCCACTGCTCTTACGGGTCAAACTTCACCGTGCAACATGCCCTGTTCTGCCCAACGGTTTCCCAACACGAAGACACAGTGAAGTACGAGACCTCACAGCAGACTTGATGGCTGAGGTGTGTCACGATGTCTGCACATGCAGAGCCCACCTTGCAACCCTTGACTGGTGAGACCCTCACGGGAGCCTCAGCAATCACAGAGGATGGAGCGAGGCTAGATATTGCTGCCAGCGGATTCTGGGGTGGTCACCACTTGATGTCTGAGTGCATAACCCCTATGCCACCTCGAATCGGCAACCCATCTCCGCCTGCCACATGCAGGAAACATGAAAACATCAAAAAGCGTGCCTACGAACAACGCGTTCGAGAGATCGAACGAGGCTCCTTCACCCCTCTGGTTCTATCACTCACAGAAGGCCTTGGCAATGCCGCAACTGTATGCTTCAAAAGACTCGCCTCAATGCTCGCCACCAAACGTGACCAGCCGTACAGTACCACCATGGCCTGGCTAAGATGCTGTCTATCCTTCTGCCTCCTCCGCTCCTCCATTCGCTGTATCTGGGGCTCCCGCTCCACCGGTGGACGCGCCGCCAAGCAACCCCTGCCTTCAGTTGACCTCGTCGCCTTGGAGGCCAGACTACGCACTTGACTCCTAAACGTACAAGCCTGACAGTCTTTTCTTGCATGCCTTACTTTTGTTTTAATTTCTTTTAAATAAGTACCCCTTTGAAAGTAAACAGAAAATTTGCAATTTCCTCTTCTGGAAAGCCTAAGCGGTGGTTCATACTGCATGCTGATGAAAGCACCTTGCTTGCGCTGGGAAAGGATTGGGAGAAGGTCAGCCTGCAAACAGGTTGGCGCATTGAACACTGCACAAGACCATCAGATGCAGCAGTTGCAACTTCAGTGCACCCCCCTAGCAACAGCTCTCTGGTGGATGGCACTTTATCACCTGCAGTGGTGGTCTTGGAGAATGATGACACAAATGGCTCATTTACATGTATCAGTATGCAGCACAATGGCAACATATCTCCTATTCTTGACCCTGTTTGTGATAAGATGTCAAGTATTGCTCCTACTACAGCTCCTGAAACCTCGACATCAGCTCTTGCTGGTGAATTAGCTGTTGCCTCAGACAAAGGCTCTTCCATGCCTTCCAGTGAAATGCAGTCCTTTTAAGACCGGTAGTAGCTTCTGGCACTGCTAAAGTAGCTCCTAATTCCTTCAAAAAGCTTGTGACTCTCACTGCTTTGTACTACAATGCTAGAAGTATTATCCCAAAACTCATTTGTTCTGATACAACTCCTGACATTGTTTGTATAGTGGAAACATGGTTATATGACTCTATATCTGACTCAGAACTCATAATCAATGGCTATAATCTGGTTAGACGAGATAGGGACAGACATGGTGGTGGTGTTATGCTTTATATTAGGAATAATCTCTCCTTCTGCGTTGTGTACAATGGTCCTGAAAATCTGGAGCTGCTAGGTATAAAATTGTTTGATGGTCAGAGCTTGTGGTGTGTGTGTGTGTTCTGTATGTTCCTCCTGTTTCTGTTTACACAGATCTACATAGTCTTTCTTTATTTTTGCATCAAGTTCATTTCTCAAATTAAATTTTTGTATTGATAGGGGATTTTAATGTAGATTATCTTGACTCATCTTCTCCTTTGTATCACTCTTTGCAAACTATACTCAGCAGTTATTATCTGACTCAAGTTGTACAGGAACCCACTCGGGGTTGTGTTTCTGGAAAAGCAAGTATGATTGACCTGGCACTTCTATCTAATCTAAGCTTACTGCAGTCATGCTGTGTCATTCCACCACTTTCAAACTCTGACTACAGTGGACTATGTCTTACTATCAGAAGAAAAAAATTTCCCAGTAGAGTTCTGCCTAGGAAATGTTGGAACTATTCTCAAGCAGACCTTGATAGAGCCTGTGAACTCATTGATGCTGTCAACTGGGATATATTATTGCAATGTTCATCTGGTAACATTGATGATCTATGGCATCTCTGGTATGAGAAGTTCATGTCCATTCTTGAAGAGTGTATATACGTATATATACCTCAAAGCACTATTCAAAACAACAGAAGCCTTCCATGGGTCACAAAATCAATAAGACAGAAAATGAAAATCCGAAATTATTACTGGAAGAAGTTAAAGACAAACACTTCATATCTTCCAAAGTATAGAAAGCTGCGAAATGAAGTTGTATAAGTGTGCTGCATTTTAACAAGAAACGTTTTGTGCAGAATGTTAGACCTACAAACACCAAGGCTTTTTGGAAAACTGTAAAGCTACTGAGAGGCAAAACTACTTCATCAATTCCAGTATTATATGACGATGGGTAGCCCATTACCTCTAATGAAGACAAGGCAAACATTCTCAACCAGTTTTTCTGTAGCTGCTTTAATTCAGCATTACCCCCTCTTAGCTCTGACCCTGTGCGATTCCACCATGACACAAACACCTGTCCTGAGTACCTCATGTGTAATGAAGAGGAAGTCATGTACATTATTTGGAGACTGGATGTGTCTAAAGCCTCAGGTCCTGACCAAATCTCTGTTCGAATTCTGAAAGGCACAGTTGGGAGTATTTCCCCAATACTTGCTGGACTCTTTAACAAGATGATTAAGCATGAAAAAATCCCATCAGTTTGGAAGATCTCAAATATATTGCCAATCCCCAAAGGGTCCAACAGTACTTCACCTTCCAACTATAGACCCATATCTTTACTCTCAGTTGTGAGTAAAGTGTTGGAGAAAATTATTTATAACAGAGTTGCTAAAAATCTTGAGTCTCTTTGCCCACCTCCATCAAAACAATGGGGATTTCTGCCACAAAGGTCAACTACTAGTGCCTTTATAAAAGTTACAGATGACTGGTTGATACAACTAGAAGAGGGAAATGAAGTTGCTGCTATCTTTTTTGATATTAAAAAGGCCTTTGATTCAGTACCACATCAACATCTTTTACAAAAACTGGTTGATATCAACCTTGATCCATTTCTTATAGCCTGGATATCTGACTACCTTACAGACAGGAAACAATGTACTGTTCTAAATGGCTCTATTTCACGTAGTCTGCCCATTACATCAGGAGTTCCTCAAGGATCAGTCTTGGGTCCTTTACTGTTTATCGTTTTCATGAGTGACATTAACTCTGTCAATCTCTCACATGAGAGTAAACTGCTTCTCTATGCTGATGGCATCCTTTTGTATCGGCCAGTCACCTCTGGAAACAATTACAAATTCCTGCAAGAAGACATTGACTCCCTTAGTGCCTGGTGCAATTCAAACCATCACACTTTCAATGAACAGAAGTGTAAGCCTATATGGTGGTGTCAAGAAAAAGAAAGAGATGCGTCCTTCCAACTCTCTTACTGAATGGTCACCACATAGAGGAGTGTAATACCATCACATATCTTGGCATTAACCTCACCAATGACCTCATGTGGAGTAGACATGTTCAGCTTGTCAGTCAAAGAGCTCGACGACTTGTTGGACTAGTGTACAGGCAATTCTACCAGTACGCTGACACAAACACTATGAAGCATCTCTATCTATTGCTAATTCATCCACATTTGGAGTATGCATGCACTGTGTGGGACCCTTTCTTGCAAAAAGATATTCAGCTGCTGGAGAAGGTGCAAACATTTGCGGCAAAAGTATGCACAAAGCAATGGCACTGGAGCTATGAAGAGTTACTGCATACTCTACAAGTGAGACGCAAGAGAATGAAACTCGTTTTGCTCTATAAGTATATTACAACATGACCTACTTTACAGAACCACCACTTGTGCAACGTCAAATGTACTATTCAACTCGTGCATCACATAGCCATCATTTGCATTATCTTAGTGGGCATACTCGCCAATACCTCTCTTCTTTTTCAGTACGTATGTGGAATGAACTACCTGCCTCCTTTCCATGTTGTAACTCCATCTCTACTTTTAAACGTTGTCTATGTAAACATTTTGTCATAGGGTATACATAGTATTAGCTTAAGACTATCTTTGTATCCCTTTGTTTATTGTTCTTATTATTATTATACTCATTAAACAATTGCAGTACACGTTGTCTTTTTTCTGCATTACTTTTTTTTTCTATGACAATTTCTAAGACAATTTAGTTGTAGAGCATGGATACACAGAGTAGCAGGAGCTAATGAGAATGTGTACCCTATAAGGTACATAATGATAAAGTACACTGAAATCTAGTGAAAGAGGATAAGGATACAACAGAGTTAGGTAATGAGTTCCACAAAGATATAGACCTAGGAACAAAAGAATTAAGGTAGGCATCTACATGTGCAAATGGCTGGTGAAGTAAGTGACAGTGAGTACTGTGTGTGACCCTGGCACTAGGAATGATTATGTCAGGTGGAAAGTATATTATTCCATAGACGATCTTATACAGCAAACACAGGTCAGTGTGCAGCCTGCGATTAGCTAGGGTTGGAACTCGAAGTCAGTCAAGGAGCTCATAGTAGTTGGAATCCCATAGTTTTGTGCATATTTTACAAGCAAAATGTTGAGTTCTTTTCCAACATAGTGACATCCTTTTGCAGATGGGGAGACCACACGGATGAACCATACTTCAAATGTGGAAGTACTACTGAAATGTAGAGTTGACGTAGAGTTTGTTCACTTGAATGTCTGTAAAATCTCCTATAAAGGAGTCCCAATAGCTGCCTTGCCTTTGAACAAGTTTTTTTTGTATGTGACTTGAGCAGAAGACAGCAGTACACCTAAGTACTGGAAAGTGGTGACGTTCTCAAGTGGTACTCCATAGAGAGAGATGGTGACAATTGGAATGCTGGGCCTATTCATTCGAGACACCAACATGAATATGCACTTGGTTGTATTGAGGGTCATATGTTGAGTAGAAGCATAGGCCTGCACAGCATCTACATCACATTGGAGTAATTCATAGTCCCATCGCGATGAAATGGGGTGGTACAGGAGAATGTCATCAGCATACAGAACCAGTTTAGATCCCTCAGATAATGAGATGTGTGAAATATCGTCAATGTAAAGAAGAGTAGTGGACCTAAGATTGATCCTTGGGGCACACCAGATGTAACTCTTAATGGGTTTGATGATGCTCCATTCACCACCACACTCTGTTTTCTGTCAGCTAAATAGTGATGAACCCATTTAATGATATAACGATGAAGTTCAAGTTTATAAAGCTTATCAACCAGTGGGAGATGTGGAACAGAGTCAAAAGCTTTTTTTTTTAAATCAAAAAACACTGCCCCTATCTCTTGTCTCTTCTCCAGCTGTCTGAACCAGTCCTGTGTCACTGACAGTAAGGCAGAAATGGTAGACTTCCCAGACTGAAAGCCGAATTGGCAGGTAGAAAGGGGAGAGTGGTCACTTATGTGCTCTGAGATTAGCAAATAGAAGTGTCTTTCAAGGACCTCGCTTAGAATTGGGAGCAAAGATATTGGTCTAAATTCTGTGGGGGTCTTGGCACCCTGCTTTTTAGGAATAGGCATAACAATTGCATCTTTCCAGGCATAAGGTACACAACAGAGTTGGATAGATAAATTAAAGAGTTTTGTTATTGAAGGAGCAATTGCAGCAGCAGTTTCCTTGAGCATTCGAGCTGAAATTCCATCCTTGCCATTTGCCTTAGTAGTGTCAAGTGAATGAAGCATTGCATCAACTTCCTCTTCACTGCACATAATGTTGGACAGATCCACAGGGACTTGGTGAGAAATGTATGTTTCTTCATCTGGTACTTGTAATGGTTCAACAGTATTGTTGAAGCAACTGATAAAATGTGAGTTGAGAACAGCAGCTTTGTCTTCATCTGACTCATAACTTACGTTGTTAAGTGTCAGGGTGGGGATAGAAGAGCAGTTCTTGTTGAGACATTCACTGCTTGCCAAAACTTCTTAGAATTAGATGGTTTATGAGAGTAGGCACTCTTGGCAGATCTGAGACTACTCACAACATTATTCCTTGCTTCACGGTATTTGGCATAGTCAGAATCAGCTCTACTTCTCATGGCCCGTTTAAATAGAGCATTTTTTCGGCACATTGCCCGCACAATTCTCTTGGTTAGCCATGGAAGGTTGCGGTGTTTAGAGGGAAGTACTTTTTTGGGGATGCAGATCTCCATTATTTCAAGGAATTTGGATTGCCAATTCAGCCATGAGGAGTCAACATCATCTGTAATGATCCTGTCCCAGTCTACTTCAAAAAGTAGTTGCTGTGCAAGAGGAAAGTCTGCATGAGCACATCTCCATATCATTCTTCAACAAGGTTTTGAGCTTCTTGGGTGCATAGTAGATGGCTTGAGAACAAGTCTGATGTGTATTCCAAAATGGTCTGTGTCGTTTTCCTATGTACTACGCTGTACCGACTCTTTGTTGTCATAGCTATACCCCTCTCACCTGCCACTTTATTCACCTCTAGAGATCATAGTAGAAATATGCATGAAACAAAAGTATAGTCGGAAAGAAAAATCAGGCCTGAAAGTGACAGCCTATAATAATAATTATGCAGAAGAGTCGGAATGTAGTTCATACAAGGGGCCTGACTCTCATTGTGGCAAACCATTGCGAACACGAGCACGCAACGTCAAAAGTTATAGTCTCGAGCGCATGCGTACACGGAAAATACGTTTGGCTCGCTCAAGGCAAATAGCTAGAATACTTATGCTTAGCAATAGTATTCTTGATAGGAGGCGAGCTACACTAGGCGCTATGAATACTTGCCGCCTGATTCGTGTACTGAGTAACTCACGTGTCTCTTTAGTAGGCGTGGATGGCGAAAATGTGCGTGTGAGTGTGTGTGTGTGTGGGGGGGGGGGGGGGGAATCTGGAGCATCTAAGCAAGCGAGAGCTGACGTAAAAACAATAGCCGTCAAATGTGCTGGAAAAAAAAAAAACGACTAGGATCGACGCTTCAATGTTCGCAAACTAGCAAACATACGACAAAATTAATGAATAAAAGACAACAGATCGAGCCATACAGTAGAGAGACAGTAGAAAAAAAGTGACAGTCTTGGACGCCATAGCTCAATATTCACCTCAGAAACACAGCGTTTTGCCGGCGCCTTCGAATTGCTGGCTTGTCACCCTCATGTGAGCTGAGCAATATTCCCCACGGAACTTCCGGTTTTGCATGAGACTCAACGTCGCGTATATCCGTATACTAAGAGGAAACTATCGAGCAAAGGGTGGGGCAGATCGGAGTGAACCTCGCCGTGCAAGATAAAACAAAGGGAGCATTCAACTGGCTAGGAGAACCCAGAAAAGAGTGAGCCATAATAAGTTTACGGCCAAAGGCTTAGAATTTGCGCGGGGTATAGATCTCCGCCTACCTTTGCATACATCATAAGCGCTGCGGCCGGCAGCGATCGCGAAGCCACAATGTGTATCTCTGTGGGAACAAGTGGCAAGAGCCTTTAGACATTTTGTCACTCTTGTGATTGCATGGTAGGACTAGAGTAGTGTCAAGCCTAGCTCTCAGACCTTGTTCCGTCACACATCGGATGATCCGAGCATCCTTTCCCCGTTGCCAGTCCGAGCGTCACTTGCTTTCTCACATATACAAGCGCGGCCCTAACCTTTGCCCCGCTCAGCGGACAGTCCTTGGCTCAGAATACATCCCTCTGTGTACCATAGCAAGCCTCTCCCCTAACAGTAGGACTGTAACGCTCAGAGTAGCCATCGCCCCTTGACTTGGTTTCTAATAAATGAGACGTTTCTACCGCTTGAACCCGCTACTGTTAGGGCACCATTCCTTGCTCTATACTCCCACCCCTACATGCCAGGTCTCGCTATCATTATGCGCTGACATTCCTTCAATGTGCATAGTATTTCACTCATTGCTGCATCAGGTCTCCACCCACTGCACAAAACTCCTGCTCCTCATTCCTCATGTCAGCAACTGTAATGGTCTGTGGACAGTATACACATAGTATCTTCATGGTAACTTCACCCTTTGAGGTACATGTCTAGCATTAGCAAAGAGTGATAAAGGTCAGACATCAAGCAGCATGAGATGGCCCCAGAATGTCGTTGTGTGCAGCCATGAAATCCATCACATGATGGGATTAGCTCATAGTACAATACATCATGGGATTTCCCCCACTGTGCATAGAAACCTCAGTACCTAGTTAGATGGTAAGGCTACATAAAGGGGTTTCTTCTCTCAGTTTAGCAACCTCTTGCAAGTGGTGTGAGCCTGGCCACAACACTGGACTGCATTTGCCTAGTTTGCCTTACACAGTTTGAAGCACTGCCCAGTGCACTGATACCCACGTGTGTTGAGATATGCCTACTGCACATGCTGCACGTACTACAAGTGTTTGTAGCTTACAATCTTGTTCCACTGTCTCAAATCAGACCTGAAAGATGTTCACATATACATGTGTACTTCTACAAATGTGTATTGTCATGGCTAAAACTTCACTCAGTGGCTATCTCCCCCTCCCCCCTCTCCCCAGATCCAGCCATGGCTGAGCCTCCTGCACAGCCAACTGGCTCATATGAGCCTGAGGAACGTTATGATGCACCAACATTTTCGGTTGGCTCGCAACTCTGGATGTTTAGGGGCATGCTTAAGTCATTCCAGCACAGCATGTTCACACTACCACGAGAAGTGGAGATGTTCAATGGTGTGACCTTATCATGGAAGAAATATCCGACATCTGGTGAGCTGCCATCATGGATCCGAGGTGCCGCAGTCACCTCGTACCACACAAATGTGTACTTCATGGGCGGCCACTGTGGTGGCCCAGGCTTCTGCAATGAGCTCTCTGTTTTCAACTCCCAAAACTTTGTATGGAAGAGAATTGTCAACACTGGCCAAATGCTACGCACTGCGAACTCTGGTCTTGTTGCATTGCCTAATGGACATCTACTCACTGCTGGAGGTGTCGCAGAACGTCCTACCCACCAGCCAATGACAGGCTTCATTCCTGATCCACTGGACAGTGATGGTCGAGGATGGACCAATCAGCTCCTGTACTACAACACTGAGTCAGGTGTGTGCATGGACTGTCAGTACCTTTACTCTACCTCACATGCTGTGCATGAGGTTACAACTGGTCCACTGCATGTATGAGCTGACCTCTACACATGGCCTCATGTAATAACACCAGACACAGACCACACACTCAGTGCAGATAGAGACAACTGATTGCTGCCAGAGCATGACATCCTTACTCAAAGTATGTGTACTTGAGGATTAGAAACCAATTACCGGTAATGCATCATGTAATATGCATAAGTGTGGTCATGTGCTGCAGATCAGTTATACCTTTTCCTTGCCCTCTCCTATGTACCTCAATTTTTAGGATATCATTACGTGCAGTAAGGTATGCATGATTGTACATGTGGCCATGTGTATGGGGTACAGTTGCGTTGTAAAATCAGCAGGGGTTCATGCAGGGGGAGGAAAAGGCCTAGAATATCACCCCCTCCCACAAGAAAGCAACTTCATCCCTCCCCCTCCCCAACAAAATAATGGGAATGGCTATGACTACTTGCAGAATGCCTCAGAATCCATCTGAGAGTGTCTGTACTTCAATAATTCACTCAGTGGCATTCTCCCAGACCCCCTAGTGGGAGTGTGCCCTGCATATGAATGGATATGGAATTTCTGCAGTTCCCTCTGTCTACTACTATCACTGAACAATCTCTTATGCTGAGGAGTTGTTATCAACTCTAACTGGACTGCATAGCTGGACCTCTCTCCTGTCTATTGTCTCAGAGGCCAATCTATTTTTAAGCAATTATATATAATGTGTCTCTACTGCAGCCGAGCTTCTCCCTCCAGTGCAGTCTCAGGAGCAGTCGTGGGAGCTGATATGAGCTCATCTGCTGTAGACATGTCTCTCTTGTTTCCAAGGCCCTCCTCGGCTGCATCACTCCTCTAGTTAGTAATGTTTGGTGCTAGGCTGTCTCTTCTGTGCTGCAGTGCTGCCTCTCTAGCAGTGGCTGCTTGAGGAGGAGCTGTTAGTTAGGGTGGAGGTGGTCTCTGTGCCCCATCATAGACAGTTGGGAAACACCCACACAGCCTGGCCAGGCATGGTAATAGTATGCTTCCTAGTAAGGAAGCACTCTCTCTCCTCCTGTGTACCTGGTAACCATGTCAGTTATTCTAGCATACATATATGCACAGACATGCTACCTCTCACCACATGAGGTGGGCATGCAAATGATGTGACTATGTATGCTGCTCTACACAAGTCACATCCCTCACCCTCTGCTATGTACATGTATGTACCTGTATCATGTCAGGCAATCAGCCTGGCATGCTCATGTTTGGACAGTCAGCCAGGCACCTCTTCTGTGTCAACTATGAATTGTATTCATTCCCATGCCCACAATACCACTACACCACTGTCTATGATAAACAGGAAGTTTCAATGTTTACTTATTTGAGATAGTTCCCATTGGCCCCAACAAAATATTTCATAGTAAAATATTCAAATGAAGTACAGTCAGAGCATTGCAGAGCCAGGCACCTCTTCTGTGTCAACTATGAACTGTATTCACTCCCATGCCCACAATACCACTACAGTCTGTGAATAAGAGGTTAATTGTTTACATATTTCCCATTCGCCTACCCCAACAGCAACAGAGTTCGATTTTATGGTAAAAGAATCAAATAGAGCAAGTACAGTGAGAGCATTGCAGAGCTCCTCACATGTTGACTAGTACATGTCAGTATGTAGTGGTGTAGATGGTTGTGAGGAGCAGAGTGCCTTGTGCCTTACCTGGTGGGTGTTGGTGGATCATGTGAACAGTGTCCCCAGGCCAGTGGGTGTGGCTAGTCCCAGACGACTCCCTCCCTCCCCCTCCAGGTCAGTGGTCCACTCCACCCACCACTGGTAGGACTCCTCCTCCATCTGACAGCATGACCCTCACTAGAGTGGACAGGAGAAGAGTCGTGTGGTTTGGTGGGTTTGATGGGGAGAGGAGGAGGAGGACAAATGCAGTGTTCATCCTGGACACTGTGGCATGGGTGAGTGGCTGAGATATAGTTGTACCTAATTAATAATGTACTGTCTGAGATCACCCGTGGCCTACTGCTTATGTAGTTCAGTTGTTTGAACAATAAAACACATAATTAGTGCCTTCTCCATGTGTGTACATTTATCTATCAGTGTAATATGATTGCAATGATGTGATGTGAGGCTAGTGTGGGCCTAGATACCTGGTATGAGTCAGTGCAGGGAAGAGAGTGTGTGTTCAGTCATCAGCCATGAGCCAGTGTAGAGAGGGGAGCATGGCCTGTGAGTTGGAATGAGGAGTGGCAGGTCTGGCAGTACATACATGTAGAGCAGTGCTACAGGAGACACTGTCCCCTGCACAAGACACCATCACATGCACACACATGTACATGAATATGAGCATACACACGTGAATATGGACATGCATACAGTAATATATTGTCTCTGGTGGAACCCAATAGTGGTCTGTACATGCATAGTAACTGATAGAGTAGTGGACAAGATGTTGCTCTTATCACGATGAGACAGAATCTACATGTAAACTACATACAGTGTACATGTATGTACAGTGTACATGCCAGTTAGTGTGCATGGGAGAAGAGGTTTGCAGGTACATGTTCCATGTACATGGGCTGGCATGTGTGGCTAGCTAGTAGTGTGAGTCTATACAGGCAGTGTAGAGAGGGGAGGGTGCCTTACTGAGCTGGAGCATGAGTGAATTACATGTTCTCAAAGTGTTTTCAAATTGTTCTCCCTCTCCAGCACTGGACTGGACCAGTGCTACCTCAGACAGGCCAGCCATGGCCTGAGGAGAGGACTAGACACACAGCCTACAGTCTGTGGGATCCAGACAGAGACCCACCTCACCCATGTATGGTGATGGTGGGAGGTGAGACCAGATCAGGCGAGCCACTGGGAGATGTGTGGCTCTTCAATATTAACGCCATCCAGTGGGAGGAGGTGAGTGAGCTGTGAGCTCATGAGGCAGTGAGTGTGTTGATGTCCCCTTAGTGGTGCTATTGTGTGGCAATGATCTTCACACTGCATGTGTGGCTAGTGCTCAGCTGAACACTTCCCCTTGTAAGCCTGCCCCTATACCAGTAGTGATGGTGTGTTGTGGTGTGTGTGGTATTGTCCTGTGCAGCCAACCCAGGTGAGTAGGCGTGGCATGTGAGTGGATAGAGGTTGGCATGTGGAGAGCATATGGCAGTGTGTGCAGTGCATGTAGAGAAGTCATGTGGTGTAGAGTTGTGTGGTATGGAGAGGGAGAGAGTAGTGAGGAATGGGCTGCTCCATTACTGGAGAGCAGTGAATGCAGTGGGTGTGTAGGAGGTGATGTGCAGCCTTTGAGATAATACACAACACACTTCCACTGACAGCCAACAGTAAGCAGTGGAGCAGCAGACAATTGTGTGGACTGCTGTACATTTGAGTGTTCTCTTGTTCCCCTCCCTACAGGTACTCCTTCCCCCAGGATCCCTGACTCCACGGTGCTTGCATGGTGGTGGAGTGATCCACCTTACTCCTACAAAGAAGTTGGTGGTGGCTGTGGCTGGAATCTCCGATAACCCTACCAAGTACACCTCAGGACATGACTGGCCGCTGCTCTCTGACACCACAGTCCTGGAGTTTGGTGAGTGGAGTGAGTGTGGTAGGCAGCATGATGGGCACTGTGGCAGTGAGTGGAGTGGGGACTGGCCACGCTGCTCACTCTGGAGTGATGCTGTGGGCAGCAGTAGCAGTAGGAGATGTGGTGAGATGGTATGTACATGTACAAGGCTGTGGCATGTCCTCCCTGTGGGTACATAGTGCACTATGCACAGGATGTCAGGTGTGAGTGGATGATGTAATGTGATCTCCTCTGTGGGCAGAGGGAGGAGTACTGCACTAATTACTGGCAAGAGGGTTGCCTAGGTAACTGCACATGTATCTCTGCCTCCACTGCAGAGTGTGAAGAGGAAGATAAGTGGACACTAACTAATGTCCTGAGTGGGTCCAAGTTGGAGGAAGAACGGCAGAGGAGAGAGAGTGAAGGTAGGCACCACCTCACTAGCTCATCACAGCATGGGGCAGGGACATAGTTGGAATAGTATCTTATCTTGGTGGGTGAGCAGGAGAGGGAGAAAGGTAAGGATGAAGAACAAAGGGGGGAAGTGGGGGAAGGAAGAGGAAGAATTGGTATCAGCTGAAGGTGAAGGTAAAAGGTAAGGTGTCACAGGGGGTTGTATCTTGTATATGTGTGTGTGTGTGTGTGTGTGTGTGTGTGTGTGTGTGTGTGTATGCACGCATGTGGTTGTGGGGAAGGAATATACCAAGTGAAATGTGAATGGTGTAATTAAGGGATGGGTATGTTGCAAAGAGAAGCACTTGCGACTGACTCGGCTTTGATAATAAGTGATTGCACTGACTCTTATGAACATGTGTGCTGGAACTACACAGCCAACACAAAGTTCTATATAAGCCTACACCATTACATCACTATACATGCTATAAAGAGACACACAGATGACATCACAGTTAACAACAGTTAGTACAGTCTGACAAGAGAGCATTGTTCTCCAACAGGATTTACATGTATATGTGTATGTTGGAACATTCTTTTGACTGGCAGTAATACTAAAATATCAAAATGTCCTTGTCAATGAGAAGGACAGAGATAGTGAGGAGGGAGGGAGGGAGGGAGAGAGTAAATAGAAATGTGCATGCATACGCAAGACGTGCATATAACTAGCGGCTCTCAATAATTATGTGATAGGAATAGGAATAGAATAGACAAAGTTTGAGGTAGAGGAATGAGGTATAACAAGAAAATGAAAGATGGTACATGTAGCAGTAGTAGAGACAACGTAACATGTACATGTACAGCAATATGTATGCATAATGTGCGTATGCAGAGCAAGTGAGTAGACATGTATAAGACTGACACCAACACTGTCTAATGTCTAACGTCCGTCAGTGAGAGAGACTGTCAACAGCGTGAGAGTGAGAGCACACACTCACTGCTCGGTTCCTGAAATGCCGCTTCTGCCTTTGTGTCCAGCAAGCTGGTAGATCATCTTATGCAGCTCACCCGCAGCAGTACGCGGTACGCGTACATGTAAGTCTCTAACGTCTTGGAAACGCACGTCTTCACACGTTCATCTTTTTCGAAACGGCCATCGTTTTTATGTCGACCTTTCCTTCTTCGTCCGTGGAGCTACGCATCAATAAACGTACCAAAGGATCTGCTATTCACACGAGTTCAAAGTCCCATCCATGGGATATCTATGGCACATGTACATGTATATCAGTACTCATGGAGTTAAACGCCACTGTGAGCCCTTTATACGCGGTATGTTGCGCAGGAAGTGGCAGGAGAAAATTAATTACATGTATATGTACATAACAGCATACATTCACAATGAATTTAAAAGCAGTCATGATGTCAGCAATGTTTCTTGTCTCAGCTTCAGTAATTCCTTCCTCACTGTCTCTTCCCACCCATCAACGCAGCTGAGAACAGCCACTGCAGTGGACAAGTATCAGTGATTGAGGTGTGCAGTGAACATGTATCTCACCAGAACCACTCACTCTGAGAAGATAGCCACCGCTTGCTCTCTGTGGCTGCATGAAAGGCTGCTATACTTGCCTGCAGTGTACTTGTAGCCACACTTGTAGTCGGGAGATTCCACTGACCCACCATCAAAATGAAGTGGCACATCTATACTTGTTCTGTGGTGAGAAGAAAAAGAAATATGAAAGGCAAGAGAGAGTTCCAATAGGGACAGCAGAACAGACAAACAGATGGACGGGGAGACAGAGACAGACAGACAGGGAGACTGGCAGACAGACAGGCAGACAAGCAAACAGAACGAGAGTGTAGAAACCAATAGACAGCAGAACAGACAACAGACAGACAGTGAGACAGAGACAGACAGACAGAGAGACAGGCAGAGAGATAGACAGGCTGGCAGGAGAGAGAGACTGGCAAACTGAACTGGAGTGTATAAACTATGGACTGGACTGGAATACTGGACTAGCTAGTTAAGCATGCACGCGTATTGAGAGAGTGACTCTGCGGAGAACACTGGAAGACTTGCCATCACAAAATGCCCACTCTGATCACCCTCTGCAGCCTCATTCTCAGACTTTGCACTTGTTTCCAGACATGGTGCACATGCATGCACTATGAGGAGAACTTGGTCCACGAATGGAGAGCACTGGTCTGGGAACCAGACTCACCATTTAGAGCTCACCTGCACACAGTAGAACAGTACTCATTACAGTTACGAGTGAGGCTTGTTCACCAACCAAATTTTCTTGCCTAGTGTGTAAACAGTCTCTAACCAATGAAGAGCAGACCAGTGCTCTTCATTTGCGGACCAATCTCTCCTCATAGCGTATGTGTACAGTGTATGTGTAGCTTTTTCTGTCTGGAAATGAGTGCAAGGCCTGAGAATGAGGCTGCAAAGGGTGACCAGAGTGGGCATTAAGTGATGGCAAGTCTTCCAGTGTTCCCGCAGACCCCTCTCCCAAGTCCCAATACACTTGCATGCTTAAATTAGTAATCCAGTCCAGTCCAGTCCAGCATTTATACACTCTCAAACAGACACAAGAGAAAGCACAGGTGGAAAAATGTCAAGCAAAGGAAACCTTCAGTGTATCTGTGTCTCGGTTATCGATTGCTCATAAATATGGGTCGGTGGGCAGCAAATACAGTGCTTCACGTACATAACCTCTGGATTTGATTATTTGTTCCAGGATATCCAGCATCTGTGAGGAGTGAAGTGAGGGGTGAGGGGTCAGAGATGCGAGAGAGAGAGAGAGAGAGAGAGAGAGAGAGAGAGAGAGAGAGAGAGAGAGAGAGAGAGAGAGAGAGAGAGAGAGAGAGAGAGAGAGAGAGGGGGGGGGGGGGGGGGGGGGGGGGGGAGAGACAGACAATTTTGTTGCATGGTGCAGTACATGTAGATTAGCACAGCTAGTAGAGGCCCATGTACATGTACATTCCCCTCCGTACCCCTGTTTCCCTTCCACACACACACACACACTGAAGCACCTCAGCACATGCACACACACACACACAAACTGGTGGCTGTATGGGTGTGCCTTATTAGGAAGAGAGCAGTGGTTTGTGGTTTAGGAATTGTCATATGAAAACCGACCACCTTGTAAAATATGTACATTAGAGATACGGGCGTTTGAACGTGGTCATGTAGTTCCAGACCCAAACTTTTTTTATTATGCCACTGTAATCTTGGGTCCTTTAGCTACATCGTGGTGGAGTTTGACAGTCATCAGCACTTCCGTTTGAGCGCTATAGCGTGAAACATGCAGCCTATTCGAGCGCCCAGTTATAGTCTAGTATAGTATACGATGTGCGTTGCTAAGCCGAAGAACATGATCTACAAGCTACGCTAACGACTTGTAGCTTGCCCAATGGCTATATCGTATGGAGAATCAGTCGATTACAAGTAAACACGAGTACGCGTGTAAAAACTGTAAGTATCGCGGAAGTATACGGACTACGCAAAACACGCCCTAGCAACCGCAATAAACGCCCGTTTTCTGGAAAACACGTGCGTCTAAATTCACTGACTCTCCGTGCTTCTAAGGACTGTATCTCCAAAACTATACAGGCGATCGCTTCCAAATTTTCACCAGACCTAGACCACACCTCAATGACATCATTCATTGCGCTATCTCGATTTCGATAGCGGGTACAAAGTGGTCAGTTTTCGCAGATCCGGTCACATATGTGTGCATGTGTTGGAGAGCTTGCGTGGGTGAAGGCAGGGAGGGAGAGTGTGAAGGAGGGAGGAAGAGAGGAGAGAGGGAGAGAGGGAGAGAGAGAGGGAGAGACAGAGGGAGGGAGGGAGGGAGGGAGGGAGGGAGGGAGGGAGAAGGGAGAGGGAGAGAGGGAGGTAGAGGGTGGGAAGGAAGGTGGGTGGCTACCTGGATCTTGTTTCCTCCCAGGTAGAGCCACTCCAAGTGGTAGGGGAAAGAGACTTCGAAGCCTGAGCCAGAGAGGGAGGGAGGGATGGAAGGAGGGAGGGGGAGAGGGAGGGATGGAGGGAGGGAGGAGGACAGGTTATCTTGTTGGTGAGAGAGGGGGAGAGAGAGAGAGAGAGAGAGAGAGAGAGAGAGAGAGAGATGTAGCTTGAAAATTGTACAGTGAAGCAGTTAAAATGTACAAACTTCCAAGCTGTATGCTGAAACCAAAGCTCCCACTACCCAGACCTTCATGCAACATCACTCTCAAACAGAACAAGGTTTCTCTGGTACACCCTCAATCACTCATAGCACTAGTTGCCCCTCCTGAGTGGCCTGCACTCAACGTACATGTATACATGTACATGTACGTGTATGAAACACAGTGATGGCCTACAGTATCTACAACACTCAAACACACACAGTGACACTGATGGCTTACAGTAACTCTTCAACTGCCACACACACATAGAGCCAAACGAAGGCTTGGTCACAAGTTGGAGTCTAGCGGTGAGTTCCCACGCAATCTTGCTCTGTGAGGGTTTCCTATGCAGCGGTACATGTAGTCCCATAGCTATCATTGTCCGTACTCAGTCGTTCTGAGTTCAGCGTCTGTCCTTAGGAGTCTCAGATGCCAGCATTCGTTGAAGGCAGGTCTCCCTCTCCTCCTGTGTCTCAGAAGCCAATCTCATTAAGGCGCATTCGCTGAAGGCGGATCTCTCTTTCCTCTACAGTCTAACGTAGCACCTGCTCTCTTCTCTGTTGTAAGTCCCTCTTCCGCTGAATAGCGATCTGCGAGGCACGTCGAGCTCTATCTCTCGCTCATCGCTTACATAACCGCGTTTCCCTTTCCTCAGCAGTTTCGGAGGGCGCGACGTTCTCTCTCGCCTTCTCTTCTACGGCTCAGCCTTGCTTCTCTTCTCTGCTCCGGGTTCATGGTGCGACGCTGCCGCCAGGAGTCAGTTGTTCGCACACATGTCGACCTTTGAACTTCAATGTGATGAACTTCAATGTCATTTACCACGTGCCGCCTTTGAATTTAAATCGTACGCATGCGCCTTCAGAAGGTGACAAAAGTACGATATATACAGCGCAGACCGGGTGGGGTTCGTTAAGCTATAAGGTGGCGATTTACGGGCAACGCAACTTTTCCAAGTCAATTTTTGTTCGCTTCAGGCAAATTTGGACCGTATATTGCTCGTATTCCTATAATAATAATAATAATAATAATAAAAATAATAATAATAATAATAATAATAATAATAATAATAATAATAATAATAATAATAATAATAATAATAATATTAATAATAATAATAATAATAATATTAATAATAATAATAATAATAATAATAATAATAATAATACTTTTATTGACAACAGAAGCCGGGGTGGCTTATTTGTCATGCAGTGGTACACGAATGCAATTTAAATGACTTATACACAAAAGCAGATAGTTCACGTAGAATGTGCACATTTGTGGATGTTAGCAGATATATGAACTTGTCAGTTGTGCTGAGCCACTGGAAAGGCGGATAATAAGCATGAACCATTGCAAAAGGTTCCTGACGTAATGTCGAGAATCTGGGACACACACAAATGAAGCGTATCTCATCTTCCACCATCTGGCATCTCCGACACAGCCGAAGGGGTACAGGAGTAGGTGTTGGCTTGTGATACCTGCCAACTTCAATTTCAAGGCGATGGCAGCTTAGTCTTAATCGAGTGAGAACCACTCTATGCTTTACATTTGCCACGATAGATTAAATATGGTTCCTGCTCAAACTTGCTTTTCCAAAGTTGATAGGTTCTTAACTTATTTCCACCACTTCCTCTTGTACTAGTTGTTCTATGGAGCTTCTGATACCAGGATTGGATGTACTGGTCTCGGTAACGTAGCATTATTAAGTTGGTTAACTCTTTGTCACAGCCGTTATATGTAAAGGCAGAAGCAAAACCTGCCCCCTCAAATATTGCTTGCACCTTGGTTAGCCAACATTGTTTGCCTTTTTCAAGCAAGTTCTTTAGATGAAGAATTGCATGTCTGAGTAGTACTGGAGTATCCTCTGAGCAGAGTCTGTTCCAGTATCTCAAAATCCTCTCTTTCCATAACAGATGGATAGGTAGTTGACCAAGTTCACCTCGAATAGCTGCTGTAGTTGCATTAGGTGGGAGGTAAAGAACAAACTTAAGGTAGTGGTCTTCAACTCTCTCCAAATCCTTGTCCTCATGAAACCCCCATAACTCACAACCAGAGGACACAGGGCTAGGACACAGGGCTAGGGTAGTATCGCGAGCCAGACGTACTGCCGTGTACGCACGCGTGCATGCGTACACGGTGGCTCGCGAGACTAGGGCTAGGGCAGGAATGTAAAAATTTCAATACAACTACGGTTTAGCAACTACACGCTGCTGAACTGTAAAGATCGCGAAGAACATCAGCGCGCGCGGGGGAAACGAGACCCTCACATAGCCACCGCTTGCATATAAAGCGAACGAGGTGATTCTAGCCCTGGTGGGGATCAACAGCAAACGGTATGTGTTGGTTTGCGCAGCTACCACAGTGTGACTGTGGCTAGAATTGACGTGGAAAACACTTCTCACTACTCGCTTTTCATGCTTCAATTCTACATTCCTGTGTTGTGAACAGGTCTTGTAAAGGTGTGTGTATAAAAGTGCATTCCTTGACCTTTCGAATGTTGCCTTACAAAGCTCTGTAACGTAATTCTTCTGGTCAGTAGCGCTACACAAAGTTTATGAATATTTAATTATCCGTTACATACCCCGTCACCTTAAGGCTCGCCCCAATAAGCGTTGTGCTATTTCCAAAGGCGCAGCTGTGAGGGCAGCAAGCTGGAAGATCGTCTTATGCAGCTCACTCGCGGCAGTACGCGGTACGCGTACATCATTGTAAGTCTCTCTAACATCTTGGAAGTTCACGTCTTCACACGTTGATTTGGATCACTTTGGAAACAGCCATTGTTCCATAACCGCTTTGTCAGTGGAGCTACGCATCAACACACGCACGTACCACAAGAAATGTGCTATTCACACGAGTGCATTATCTATGGTATATCAGTATATACTCATACGCCACTGTGAACCGCATACGTGGGTATGTTGCGCGCGCAGGAAATGGCAGAGGAAGCAGGAGAAATTGCATGTACATGTACATAACAGTATACATTCACAATGAATTTAAAAGCAGTCATGATGTCAGCAATGTTTCTTGTCTGAGCTTCAGTAATTCCTTCCTCACTCTCTCTTCCCACCCATGAGAACAGCCACTGCAGTGGACAAGTATCAGTGATTGAGGTGTGCAGTGAACATGTATATATCTCACCAGAACCACTCACTCTGAGAGGATAGCCACTGCTTGCTCTCTGTGGCTGCATGAAAGGCTGCTATACTTGCCTGCAGTGTACTTGTAGCCACACTTGTAGTCGGGAGATTCCACTGACCCACCATCAAAATGAAGTGGCACATCTATACTTGTTCTGTGGTGAGAAGGCAAAGAAATATGAAAGGCAGAGAGAGTTCCAATAGGGACAGCAGAACAGACAAACAGATGGATGGGGAGACAGAGACAGACAGACAGGCAGACAGAACGGAAGTGTAGAAACACTGGACTCAACTGGAATACTTGGCTAGCTAATTAAGCATACATGTACACACATATTGAGAGAGTGACTCTGCGGAGAACACTGGAAGACTTGCCATCACGAAATACCCACTCTGATCACCCTCTGCAGCCTCATTCTCAGACTTTGCACTTGTTTCCAGACATGGTGCACATGCATGCACTATGAGGAGAACTTGGTCCACGAGTAGAGAGCAGTGGTCTGGGAACCAGACTCACCATTTAGAGCTCACTTGCACACAGTAGAGCAGTACTCATCATGATAATGAGTGAGGCTCGTTCACCAACTTAATCTTCTTGCTCTAGTTTGTAAACAATCTTCAAATGGTGAGTCTGGTTCCCAGACCAGTGCTCTCCAGTTGCGGATGGCATATATGCATGCAGCCTGTCTAGAAATGAGTGCAAGGACAGAGACCCCCTACCCCTCCTCTGTTTCCCCTCCATGCACACACATGCACACACACACACTGAAGCTCCTCAGCACATGCACACACACAACTGGTGGCTCTATGGTGTGCCTTATTAGGAAGACAGCAGTGGCTTGTGGTTTAGGAATTGTCATGCAAGTATATATGTGTTAGAGAGTTTGTGTGGGTGAAGGTGCCAAGGTGGAGAGGGAGGGAGGGAGGGTAGAGAAAGGGAGGGAGGGAGGGAGGGAGAGAGGAGAGAGGGAGAGAGGAGAGAGGGAGGGAGGGAAAGAGGAGAGAGGGAGGGAGGGAAGGAGGAATGGATGGAGAGAGGAGAGAGGGAGGGAGGGAAGGAGAGAGTGAGAGGAAAGGGTAGAAAAAAAAGGAAGGGAGAGGGAGGGAGGGAGGGAGGGAGAGGGTGGGAAGGAAGGTGGGTGGCTACCTGGATCTTGTTTCCTCCCAGGTAGAGCCACTCCAAGTGGTGGAGTAGGGGTAGGGGAGAGACTTCAAAGCCTGAGTCAGAGAGGGAGGGAGGGAGAAAGGGACGGAGGAGAGGGAGGGATGGAGGGAGGGAGGGGGACAGGTAAAGAGGAAAGTGGGGGGATGCTCTACCACTCACTCACCTGAACGGAGGTTCTATCACTGCAGGTGGCCCTCCATATTGACTCCACCCAGTGGGTGTGGTCATCTGTACCTTTATCTTGTTTCAGTCGAAAACCAATTCTGTGAGGATTGTGTGTTAAGCCAGTTCATCCACTCAGCTTTTCTCGTTAGAGAGAGAGAAATGCAGATGAAATTATCTTGTTGCTATGAGAGAGAGAGAGAGAGAGAGAGAGAGAGAAATGCAGCTTGAAAATTGCACAGCAAAGCAGTTACATGAGGAAAGGCTTGGGAATATTTTTAGAGAACCGTGAAAAACCAGCAGCCACCCTGGATAGAACCGGGGCCTCTAACTTTAGCTGTCAGTGCTCTACCACCTGAGCTATGGCCACTGGGTGACAGCCAGCCCTCACAATTCTCAATATCAGTCTGTATGTGCTAGGGATCAACCGGTAACTCCTCTCCATCAGGGGAGGAGCCACACTGAGTGAAATACATGTATTCATAGCAGAGCATGTGAAGCTGGGTCTCCCTCTAGGGAGTCACTGAACACAACACACAAACTACGTTATACATGAGGAAAGGCTTGGGAATATTTTAGAGAACCGTGAAAAACTGGCAGCCACCCGGGATTGAACCGGGGACATCTGACTTTAGCTGTCAGTGCTCTACCACCTGAGCTATGGCCACAGTGCGACAGCCAGCCCTCACAATTCTCAATATCACTCTGTATGTGGCGTCAGAATCCCGCTAGGGATCGACATGTATCACAACATTCCAACACACACTGATGGCTTACAGTAACTCTTCAACTGCCACACACACATAGCATAGTAACTCTTCAACTGCCACACACACATAGCATAGGCGTAGGAAGGGGGGGGGGGGGCTGGAGCCCCCCCAATATTTTTCTGGAGGGGGCAGAGCCCCCCCAATATTTTTCTGGAGGGGGCAGAGTCCTCCCAATATTTTTAATAGGCCTGATTCTTGTTGACATATAATAATAAGCTCCTCCCCAAAGTGTTTAAAGGCTTTGCGCTCTGTCAGCCTCCCCAATATTCATGCCTCTCATACGCCAATGCATGAGAGAGCCACACGAAGGCTTGGTCACAACTTGGAGTTTAGCGGTGAAGTTCCCACGCAATCCATAGATACTATACTTACAATTTTGCTCTGTGAGGGTTTCGGGTAAAGGCAGTCCATTGTCCGTACTGTCAGTCGTTCTGAGTTCGGCGTCAGTAATCATTCTGGCCGCTCATGAAACGCGCGATCGTCCTTCTTCACGTTGTTTGACACCTGTTGCCAGCTTCAAGGTGGTCTTGTGAACCTTGACCCTCAGGGTGTGAGTAAAAAGTCAATAACCGCCCATGAGCAAAATGTTACGTTCAACCTCGTTCCGCATGCGCTATATGCTGCGTTGATGCCTGCGCTACTTCCTTCAACACGCCAAGGGACGTAAAGCTCTCATATATAAGCGTTCTGCTATTTCCAAAGACGCAGCTGCGAAGGCAGAGGCCAAAGCAGGCCACGCCCAATCTGCGGAAGACCGCGGAGAGTGCGGGTACGAACGCTGTTTTTACGACCGTGCCGTTCGAAGCGCTATGCAGTAACGGCGGACAATCACACTACTGCACTGTAAACACAATACTATGACATCGGAATAACCCCCCAAAAATTATAGTGTGAATATATATAAAGTGCAGGCAGTGCCGCATCTGCTTACTACACTTAGCAATTATACTGGATTTTGCCTGCCCTTACCGTTAGTATTGCTACTTCCTTTTACATGAACAGACATATTCACTCAGGAGTTACTGCGACAACTACAGAAGGGTCATGTTTTGGCAGACTACACCATATGCGCTGTTAGCGGTGCTCCTGGTGTGGGGAAGACGTCTCTGGGGCATTTCCTATGCAACGAGACCCTACCACCTGCTCGTACCAGCACAGCCTGCATGGAACAGGCCAAGAGGTTCATCATGGAAAAGGTGGATGGACAGCACCTTAAGTGTCGGCAAATAAGTCCTTCAGATATGGTGGACATGATAGCCGAGAATCTTTCAGCCGGTGTCTCCATCACAGAAGAAGAGCCAAGCACTTCAGTAGTACAAGTCAGCAGCCAGCAAATAGGCCAGGCTGGGTCCAGCAGTGAAGAAGCACAAGCCAAGCCTCAGCAGCTGCCAAAGGAAGAAGGGGAGGCTGTCAGCAGTACACAAGTTACTGCAGTATCTGCCACATCTGAAATTAGGGCCACACCCTCTGCAGCTTCAAGGGCAGATATTCTCCCACGCACAGCTGAGATCGCCCGAAAGATGACCAAGTTGAAAGGGTCCAGAGAGGTACTGAAGACCCACTTCCTCCTGTTTGTGGACTGCGGTGGCCAACCACAATTCATGGAGATGATCCCTATTCTGATGAAGAATGCATTTCTTCGACTACAATTGTTCAAGCTTTCTGATAAGCTAGATGACCGTCCAGCTGTGGACTATTTTGCACCAAATGGCGCCAACTACAGTCTTGGCCACTTCACTCTGACAAATGCAGAGCTAATAATGCGATGCATGCAAATGACACAGTGTCAGCACTCACAGCTACCAATGTCCTTTATTGAGAAGCAGCCAGAGCACCCAAAGAGCATGGTGATTGGCACGTTCAAGGATAAATTGCTTGCATCAGGTGAATCATTTGAAGACAAGAATCGGAAGCTGGCAACAATGCTGGAAAGATTCAAGAAATGTCTCATTAAGTATTCCCACAATGAGATCATCCACGCTGTTAACAATGCTGGGTCTGGTCCAGGAGTCCCACGAGACCCAATGGCAGAAGAGCTGCTGCATATGATTGAAAGCTGTGGACAGAGCATACGACTCAAGTATCCCCTGGGCTACTACCTGCTGGAGGTGGAACTGCGGAGAGCAGGCAGAATTGTGAGCAGAGCAAAGTGCTGGGTCATCGCTCAACAGCTGATGTTCGAATCGGAAGAAGCCATGGAAGTAGCCCTGCAGTTCTTTCATGCTGTCAACCTAATGTTCTACTTCCCCACAGTGGTGAAGGAGGTGATCTTTGTTGACCCCATGGCCCTACTTGACTGGATGACCACTGTGTTTGAAAGAAGCATTGAAGTTATGGATGCTCCAGAAGGTGACGTTCAATCAGAAGAGATGATAAGACTCCGAAACCAGGCCCTGATCACAACCAGCTTCCTCCAATCCCTGCAATCAGAGATCACCAGTGAAGGTGAAAAGGTGGTAGTGGATACACTTTTAAGGGTGCTGGAGCACTTGTTAATCATTGCCCCTGTCCAAGAGGAAAGCGACACCAAGTATTTCATGCCCTCCTTGTTGGACAGCCGTGATTCCAGTGAGATCGTGAGGCCCAGTGGTGGTGCTGCCGCTACTCTAAGGATCAAATTTTCCAGTAGGCATGTTCCTAGTGGTGTCCTGTGCTGCCTGATAGTGTACATGACGTCCTCTCGTGGCATATTCCAGTGGCAGATTCCCCTTCACCACTCAGAAGAACCAACCCGCCTTTACAAGAATGAGCTCCATTTCACGTTGGCCGAGCATGATGGCGGGATAACTCTGATCGAGGACAACACTCACTACTCTCTGTATGTGGATGGCAACTGCTCTCCCGAGCTCCTACCACTGATCTGGGATGACATAAGCCAAGGAATAAGTGATGTGTGTAGTGAACTCTCGTTAAGTGTATCACACAAAATGGGCTTTGAGTGTCTCTGTGACAAGCCATCCCCTCACCTGGCAGTGGTGTCCCCTGACCACAGGTCATGGGTGTGCTCAGAAGATGCAAGTGTCACAGGCACACTCACCCACAAGCAGAAGCTATGGCTGCCAGTCCAGGCAGACCTGGAGACAGGTTGGTATATGCTTCTATAGTGTACTTTCATTATTGCTTTGAGTGCTGTGTTCCAATTTACTGTACGCTTGCAATACTTACATGTGTTGCCTTTTTTGCAGTTTTGTCCCACCACAAGTTTGACTCATCACACCCTGGAATATGCTTCCTGGGTGACCCCTGGCAGGAGACTGTGACCTCAGATGGGGGGACCATATCATGGCAGGAGATTGGGTTTGAGATGCACGTTCCTCCTGGAGCTGTGCCTGAAGGGACGACCATGAAATTGAGGGTGTGGCCATGTCTAAGTGGACCTTTCCATCTACCCAGAGAGCACCAGCTGGCCAGTCCTGTTTATCTGATCACACCAGCGTTTGAGTTCATAAAAGATGTGAGACTGTCCATAGCTCACTTTGCTGGTTTGGACAGCAGTAGTGACTGTGATTCCATGACATTCATCACATCATCTTCCAAGCCAAAATATGACCCACAAGCCAAGTATGTCTTTAAAGTATTGAGTGGTGGGATCTTTGAGAAGAAGGAACATCATGGTGTAATATATTTGAAGCACTTCTGCCTTACGGGAGCTGCCAAGCAGACAAGTGCCACCAGTGTTGCAGAGACCCAGTCCAAAGCTAAGAATGGCAAGTACGCATGAAAATTGATTACTGCACTGCTGCATGAAAATATTATTGCATTGCAATCCTCTGTAATATCTCCTACAGATCCTGTCAAGGATTACTCCATCCAGTTGTACCAAAGCAATGTAGCATCTCATTTGCATGTGGCTGTGTTTTCAGTATCGCTGTGTCAACCTGTTTATGCCGAGGTATATTCATTAGACTTTCAAAAGAGTACATAATGGGGCACTGAAGTATGCATGTTATGAAGACTATCTTAATCTTTTTACAGAGTCTAAAAAAATTGCTGGCGGAAATGTTTCCTGGTATGAAGTTTGAATGTAGTGTTGTACAGCCACGAAGAATACTTCAATCAGAAGTGGTTCTAGTTATTCCAGAAAAGACACCTGATAAAGAGATTGTTCCCGACAGACTGCCCACAGCTGTAAGTTTGTGATTATTGTCTATCTCTGATGATTGTTTGATACGATCAATTTTTCACTAGATTTCACAGAGGGAAGTGGACCTACCCCTGCTGAATCCAGATTATAAATCCTCAACAACGTACCCTCCTCTAATAAAACTGCATGTGTCACTTACTAAGCCATGTGCTGGAGAGCCTTACTGCTTTCTGGAGGTGAAAGGAATTAATCAGAAACTGCAATTGATGCTAAAACTAATCTCCCCTTCTGTGCCTAAAGTCATTCAAACCTTGAAGCATGGTATGTGGAATTTGTAGTGTACATGTTACGTGCATAGTTCATGATCCAGTTGAACTATCCAGGTGGCAGTGACCCTGCTAGTGACTCAAGTGGAGCACAAGACGTGATGTTATTGGCACACTTCGATGGAGCCCATACCTCTGGGCCCTTTGTCAAACAAAGCATGAATAATGAACAGGAGCATGGAGGCATGTGCATATACCATCTCTCTCTCTCTCTCTCTCTCTCTCTCTCTCTCTCTCTCTCTCTCTCTCTCTCTCTCTCTCTCTCTCTCTCTCTCTCTCTCTCTCTCTCTCTCTCTCTCTCTCTCTCTCTCTCTCTCTCTCTCTCTCTCTCTCTCTCTCTCTCTCTCTCTCTCTCTCTCTCTCTCTCTCTTCTCTCTCTCTCTCTCTCTCTCTCTCTCTCTCTCTCTCTCTCTCTCTCTCTCTCTCTCTCTCTCTCTCTCTCTCTCTCTAGTGTCACATACTCACAGTAGTTTTATGGTTGTGTTTAATTTATAACAACATCAATCTGATACTTGTCATGCATGCTACAGAGGTATAGAGCATGACCTCTGATAACAGAGGGTAGCTTTTCCATTCCCTATAATAGTTTTGCAAGTTTGGATATACCTTCCATACTTGTCTTCTATGTGTCTCATCATGTGTCGATCCTCATTACTCTTTTTGTCAACACATTCCTGTTCTTACTATGCTTCTGGACAGATGAGACCAGCTTGTAGGGTAAAATATAACCCCCCAAAATGGTAGTATTGATTGATTTGTAATACTATGTCAACACCCACACAAGGCTTTACATTGGTTGTGTATTAAGTTGCTGATGCAATTGTAACAGTTGGAGGTAGTGATGGGAGGAGTGTCTTACTGTATATATTGTTCCCTACTTGTAGCTAAGGAGAAAATAAAGGACTTCATTGAGAGGAACATAATCAATGCTTTGGATGAAGTTCAGTTTGCTGCAGCTCACTGGGACAAATTAGGCTTACAACTAAACGTGCCATCACATAAGATAACCACTATCATGTAAGACATGGACTGAATGTATATACATATAAACACAGCTGATAGGTGCATATATGAGATAAAGCACTTGATTTGAGGGCACGAAGCACCCGACGGCAAGTGCATTTTACCAAATATACATTGTTGTCAGCCATGATTTATGATTTTGATGTCATTCCCTAGCAACAGTGAGGGTTCTTTTTAGCAACCATGTGTCTATCAAACCATTCTCTTTTTAATTGTCTAGCACTCGTATAAGTGCATGCCCACTAAAAGTGCTTTATACAATGTAAAGTCGCTGGCTGGCGTTTGATGCAAAGTGTCAAGATGACACAGATATGTATATATGTTGTGACCCGATTCGCAAACTTTCACCCGTTTCGAAGCCGGTTAACCATTTCTGACTTGCTTCAAAGCCAGTTGCCAATTAATTGCGCACAGGTGCCCATGCAGGCGCATGTGCTGTGAACAGAGGTGTGCACGCCCACTTCATAATTAGTAATCAAGATAGTGCATTGCGCACATGTGGTTTTCAAGGCTACTGCATTACTGCACTGGATTGCAACTGCTAAGAACAAATTTAGACTCCGAATCTGTGCATTAGGCAGAGCTGTATTGCAACATAATCCCCAACAACAGGCCGTTAGGCGCAGTGATATTATCAACGCACCATTACTAACACAGCCTTATGATTCTCTTTTTATAGGTAAATACTATTTCTGCATGTGAATTGACACATTAATCAACTAAGGCATTCATGTATGTGATATACAGGGCAGATCACGCATCAGACTCCGTGAGGAAACTGACAAATATGATCACCCACTGGATAAATAGTGACCTCAGTGCATCATGGGAAAGCCTGGCAGATGCTCTGAGTGACACTCCAGGCTATGGGCCTGCCACAGCTGATAGGTTGAGAAGAACTGTGCAACTACCAGGTAAGGAATGCACTTTTGCATTGACACGTCTGTGTAGTTACACTGTTTAGGGGAAAAGTCTTTCCTAGGTGTACACAATAGCCTTCATTAAATGGTGTTATATAGTTATATGAGCAGTGATATCCATAGCTCTAGGTAGATCTGCATGCTTGGTTGTGTGCTGCTGGCCAAATACCATAGAATTAACAAGTGAGCTGAACATATGGGATTGCTTCATTAACCCTCGGTGCGCATGCGCTATGAGGGTTACAGTACTTGTCCTGTGTGTGTGCGTGTGTGTGTGTGTGTGTGTGTGTGTGTGTGTGTGTGTGTGTGTGTGTGTGTGTGTGTGTGTGTGTGTGTGTGTGTGTGTGTGTGTGTGTGTGTGTGTGTGTGTGTGTGTGTGTGTGTGTGTGTGTGTGTGTGTGTGTGTGTGTGTGTGTGTGTGTGTGTGTCTGCCTGTCTGTCTGTCCTGCCAAGCTAATCTGCGGACTGGTGCTAGTAGATGTCTAACCAAAGGCACTAGCGGCTTGAGCGGCACTTTTAACAAAAAGTTAGAAGCGTTTATTAACTTACTGGCAAGCTCGAGTTCGATGTTCGATGTCTAACCGAAGGCACTAATGGCTTGAGCAACCCCCTAGGCTGGCTAGCCTTAAAAAAGTATTCACTAAAAGTGAAAGGCGTTTTTTCTAAAACTGCTTCCTTAGAGAGTTAGAAGCGTTTATTAACTTACTGGCAAGTTCGAGTTCGCCATTTTGTTCATGTTGCAATGTTTCATATACCTCTTTGTATCACGTCTGTAAAGCTAATGTGATTACGGTCCCACATAAGCGCATGCATGTACGAGGCTATAGTATGTGCACACGCATATGTGCACAGACCATACAACATGCAAGCCAAAGCAGGACACTAGACTATAGCCCAATTGAGTGCATGGACCTAAGCCAACAATGCTTGCATTATCTGTGCGGGCTGTTGTAGCATGCATACAATGCAACTGCGCCGAGTTGCACTTTAGTGCTTTTCATTTAGTAAGAAGTTATGAATGCCTTTGTGGTTTTCAGAGGCATGCATGGGACGTATACAGTTGTATATAGTATGCAGTGCTCTGAAGCTCATAGAGTTCGAGTCACACAGTATATGTAGACATTAGGCTAAAGCCAATATTTGTATAGACATGTGCATATGCCACACATACTATATGCATATAAATATGCATCTATATATATACTATATATACTATAAATATGTATAATAATTATACTATGTATGTGTCTGTAAATGTTTGCATTGTGTGTGAGCTGACTTACTGCAAATCATTTATATTGTATTTCCAATATTGAAGGTGGACATGCAGAAGAAGCAGCAGAAATGCAAGATGGCCAAAATGTGAATGTGCTGAGGAAGAGGAGATTTGCTGGAATGTTAAGACACCAAAGTAAGTTCATTTAATCCTACGTTCTCTATGGTACACTCCACCAGTCATTATGGATGTACTATGCATCTCTTTCTGTCACACTGTACTTGCAGGACAAGAAACAGGTGCTGAAACACCACCATTCCATATAGTCTCACAGAGGTTCATGCTTAAAATAATCTTTCTAATCACGATCACGTTTTCAGTGATGATTATTGTACTTCTGATCTATAGTAGGCAGCAATTTTGTATATTAGGTTAATATAAAAGATGACACATTAGTTCATGCTGTATAGCTTTACACCTATCCTACCGTACTTTCGTAGTGAAAGTTACATTCATGAAAGACAATGTTCAAATATTGATTATGTATTTGACACTAATACAATGAAGGACATAGGTTACTGTGTCATCTTTAATTTGCTTGATGATTTTGTACTAGTTGTACTACCTCATTATATTAAGAGTTGCTGATCATCAGCATATTGGTGTTAGATTGTACTCAACAATGTGATCTGCCCATCTGTTGTTCTTGAGTAATTAACTGCACTTTTTGTTCATGATGCATGGTTGAAAGCTCATAGCTATTAACATTGCATTCATGACCTATCAAGAGGCTAAAAGCTTGCTTTCATTTCTTTGCCCACTTGAAATGTTGGAATGAATACATGCCCAAATGGTCCTTGCAATTTTAGTTGCATCTGTTTAAAGCTCTGTCTCTGAAAGGGTTAGAGAACATAATTATGTATGACCCTTCACACAAAACTATCTTTCCTATTTTTCTAGGAAAAGTACATGCATGCTGAGAGTGGGAGTTAACTGTAGGACAGACTATGCATGGCTGTACATGTGTGGCACATACATGATGTACATGAATATTGAGTTTTGGCATATTCCACCTTGACAGGTTGAACATCAGTATTATGCATATTTGTATAACCACTAAGCAGAATACTCTGCTGGAGTTTCATTCAAATTATTATTAGATCATTCTTCCGGAGGGTTTTGCAACACTAAAGTATATACGTACATATTTGTCATAACACCTCCACATAGATTTTTCACAATCATTATGTATAATTAGTGTAGGGATGGCAGTGCTAAAATATCAAAGAAAAACTATATGTGCAGGGATGACCATGTGCAGGCTTTGAAGAGACGTTGTATAAAGACTACAAAGAAAGTACGTAGCCATAGAAATGTAGAGAAGTGGTCTTTTCTAATTGAATTCCACATTGTGTGTGTACTCGCCTTATTATTCGTCTACTGCCTTCAGTGCAACACATTTAACTGTTTAGCACATTTGTCACCATTTCATCTAAAGGTTAACCCTCCTCATAGCCATTTCCTTATGGCAAGAGGCGGGTATTCACTGCCAGAGCTATATGGAATAGCACTGAGAGATTCTGTGCTGATCATTGACACATCTACATATCATCGTGCATATCTCAAATACTGCATCTGGACTACACACAATTTCCTTGTATGCTGTAGTCATATTCAAGCTCTAAAGAATGGTGAAGTTTCATGACGGCCCTGTCGCACCACCTGCCGGATCGCCGGACTGTGCCAATGTCAGACTAGGCATGCGTAAAACAGACCTTTGGCAGTAGGCAGGGCTTAATCCCATGGCGGCCATGTTGGAGTACAACGTAGTAGACATTGCGTGTTAAATGGTGAACGTTAAATTTTGTGCTAAAATTGGCTGCTGAAATCGAGCGGATAGAAACAAGTCGTTTTATCCCTTACCTTCAGTAATCGCTCATCAAGGAACCAGACAGGGGAACTCAAGTGAGTATAGCTATAGGGATCGTGAGAATGGCGGCTATACCATGACGGCTGCCATCATGACAAAAAAGAACACAGGACATCAAGGCAGAAAATAGTGAACATACAACATTTGTTCAACCACTGACTGTACATCTGCCAATATATCCTTGAAGGGTCAGTATTGGTGCTTAAGAAGTAGCTGTCTTGGAGTGAGCTGTGACGAGCTGTGAGCTACCAAATTTTAACAGATGCACAGTTCTCTTCCAGACTGGAGTTCCTGTAACCCGGTGCAGTAGGAGTAATTGAGAGCACTGCCTGTTAGGAGACTATTGCTAGCTACCTCACTTCTTAAAACCATCACTAAGAGCTTACTAGTTACACTAGAGTATGTTCAATTCAGGGACCAAAATGCAACTTTTGAAATCAGTGGCAACATTTGTACACTTTGTTTGTTTTATGCATACAAACAATAAGTTGTGACCATTTATTCCTCCTGTGTCAGTTCCCTGCCATAGATGACAGCAACTGCAAGCAAATCCTCTTTTCTGGATTTATAGAGCTATGTCAACATCCATAGAATCAAATCACAGCACTCAGCAGCTCAGGGAGGTCACAAGACAGGACTGGTGGCTCTACTGTCATGCCCAAGTCATGAAGCGACATTCTTGCCATTACCAGAGCACACATGATTAATGCAAACCCCTCAACCTGAGACAAACGGCCACCATGTAAAAGCGCTTCGATGTTGTATTACGTCATAGGCGCGATGACGTCCTACATGGTGTACGGTAGCGCGAGCGTCAGTCTGAGAATTTTTACTGTCTACTAGACTACCTTAGCTTCGTGTGGCCTCGTATGCGCACCGACGCGGTTGGCTGTATACCCAGGCCATGACGCTACCTATGCGCGGACAGTTCTCCCGGAGTCCCGGACGTGTCTCGGAACCTCACCTTCTTCGGAAGGCGTGGCTCTGCGAGGCTACGTTACTAAGCACAGTCTCGTTCCTACGTTAAATATACGTCTTTCGGTCAGTCTTTCGGCCTGACAACGAGGCTAAGATAGGCCTAGCATCTAGCGTAGGTATACGCAAGCCATATCCATAATATGGCCTGAGCGCTTGCGCCTGACACAACTGAAAATCAGACTTTCCGTGTGAAAACAGGAGCTTGCCGTGAGACCGTGAGAACATATTGAATTCCTTGTGTCACACGGTCAAACCGTGTGAGTTGAGAGATCTGTTAATGCCGAACTCCAAACATCGTTCGGTTCTAGGAGACGCCTTGGTATAGCTCTGGTACACCATAGACATAACTCCCAGGTATGATGTGTTGACCTTTTTGAAGTTGTCTTTTGGCACAGCTCTCAACCACAGTGCTCACCCAGGGCTCTGGAACTCAGGTCTTCGTACAGCCATGCAGCACTCCATTACACACAATAAGAATTAGCATACGAGACAGTCTTTCTTCTTAAGAACCCTTCACAGACATATTGGCAGATGACCTACAGTCAGTAGTCAAACAAACCCCAGTATGTTGATAACTGTCTGCATTGATATCCTGCCATGATGGTAGCTAGCCACTCGCGCCTCACTAGATGGATGCACGAAGCAATTTTCCGTTCCGGTTTCTTGCTAGGTGCAGAGTAAAAGCCACATCTGAAATTAAAGGCTCTCACTCTTACGTCATGGAATTACTGTTCATAGTACCTGTAACTATATGGATCAGCCTAGCCATCTGTAGCTCACATGTGCACGTAGTCACGAAACGCACACCTACACATATGAACAAGTTTCTTCATTCTAACAAGCTAGTCATTTCTTATGGGGCGCCGTTTGTGTCAAAATTAGTGAGAATGTCCCGATTTATATTCCTATACAGTATTTATAAATCCCAGTTGGTATTTATAAATACTGTCGATAGAGTGAAGCCTCTGATTTATAAATATTGATGGACATTTATAAATATCGATGGGGATTTATAAATACCAGTGGAAATTTTTATGTACCGGTGGAGATTGATAAATACCGGTGGAAATTTAAAAATACCGGTGAAGATTTATAAATACCGGTGGGGATTTACAAATACAGGTGGGGATTTATAAATACCGGTGGAGATATATAAATACCGGTGGAGATTGATAAATACCGGTGGGGATTTATAAATACCGGTGGAGATTTATAAATCCAGCCACTTCACCTGGTAGCGGCGCTGCGCACTCGCAAAGCGAAGCCACGCCTTCTCGTCATGTATGAATGGAGAACGCCTAAGCGCCACCGTACGCGTGCCTAGCTGCAAAGGTGCAAGAGTTGGATTCGCCTGCTGTATACCAGTACTCTTCAACTTCAACCGGGTACGGTAGTTTGCACATACAATATAGAGATGTAGCTAGCAGACAAACTTTTACCTTTGCCAACTGGGTATGGTGACTCGGTATTTAGGCATTGGATGGCAGCTTTTTGGCCATCAAAAAACAATAAGAAGCGACTAGCTTGTTCTAATGAAACGTGTGCATGTGTACGTGTGTGCTTTGTGACAGTGCATGCCGCTTTCCTTATACCTATACGATCGAGGTTGAATTTCTACAGTGCATGTCATTGATGCCCGGTAGCAAGCTAACACAGTAAACTCTTGTACCTTTGTACCTAGGCATGATTTATGGGGCGCCGTTTGTGTCAAAATTAGCGAGAAAGTCAGGATTTATATTCCACTACAGTATTTATAAATCCCAGTTGGTATTTGTCGATAGAGTTTGTAAATCCAGCCTCAGATTTATAAATATCGATGGACATTTATAAATACCGATGGACATTTATAAATACCGGTGGAGATTTATAAATACCGGTGGGGATTTATAAATATCGATGGGCATTTATAAATACCGATGGGGATTTATAAATACCAGTGGATATTTATAATTACCGGTGGAAACTAAAAATACCGGAAAAAAAACCGGTGGAAACTAAAAATTCCGCAGTGGCGCTTAGGCGTTTATTGGCAGCTTGCAGACAACAAAAAGCTACTAGCTTGTCACACTGATAAAACGTGTGCATGTGTGCGAGTGCGTTTCGTAACAACTTAGCTTCTAAGCTACAGAGACAAAACCGTAATGCTGTGACGTAAGAGGAGATCCTGAAATTTCCGGTGCGGTTACTCTGCACCTAGCAAGAACGTTCCGGCTTATAGGATCACGTGAACAATATTTCTGACTACCTGAAGCTAGTACAGAGGTGAAACCGAACTTTCTCTCTCAATCCTCCGCGATATCTCAACACACTGGCATCTCGATTTGCACGTGACGATGGTACGCTAACGTGCTGGAACTTAAACTGGTTTTGCTGGTGTTCCGGTTACCTTCAAAGCTGTCAGAGTGGCTGTGATTGTGTGTCCATGTCTAGCAATCCTAGCAGAACTTTCAATTTCAACATGCTGTAGGTTTCCGCGCGATTGATTGATTGACAGCTCGTGTTCACGTGAAATGTTCATGGAGAACTATGATATACTCTGTGCCATGAGATCGTATTCACGTGAAGCAAAACGTGTTCACAGAGCAATCATATATACTATGTGCTGTTGGACAGGGTTCACGTGAGAAAAAAATGTTCACAGAGCAATCGAATATACTATGTGCTGTTAGACAGTGTTCACGCGGGGAAAAATGTTGACAGAACAACCGTATGCTATGTGCCGTCGGACAGTGCTCACGTGAAGAAGAAATGTTCACAGAGCAATTGTACAATCATGCTATGTGCCGTTGGATAGTGTTCACGTGAGGAAGAATGTTCACAGAGCAATCGTATATACTGTGTGCTGTTGGACAGTGTTCACGTGAAGAAAAGAATTTACATCAGATACGCACCCTGTGCCGTTAGATCGTGGTCACATGATGAAAATCTCTACAAATGCATCAATATTCTCTACTTCAAATGATGGACACTAAACCAGACTCTGAAATGTGTTGTACAGGGGTGACTGTGTGTCAATATGTCCTCCACCCCTCACAACAAACTGATGACCTCTTGACCAATGTTGTAGGTATTTCAATGATCCTACATCCTTTCTCCAAAGTTTATCAGCAGGATTAGCTACAGCAGCTGTTTAAACCATTGAAGGGTGCTCCTCCAGTAGTGCATGTAGCTGTCCCTTACACAGAGATCATAGTATATCGAGTTCAGGAGTTTACTCTTCCTGCTACTATACAACAGCATACCCTGAGAAGTTGCTGCAAACTCTCCAATTCCTTCTGTTCTGGGATGTGTATTAACAGCAACTTCTACTTTTTCAACATCTGAGTCCGCAATACCATTTTCATCTGCGTACTTAGAGAATATTACTGTATCAGGCTATTATCACATATGGTAAGCATTTTACTTTACTTTCAGTCACAACACCACAGTACTTCAAGTATTCTTTCAGTCCTGTTGGAACTGCTGGAGCATGCTCTTTCAGGAATGAGCAATGAAAATGCCTGTCCATATACAGGTGACTCTGTACAAGCATCATGAACATTCAACCTTGTTACAAAAAGTATATGAACCTGGCATTAATAACGATCACTTATAGTTACATGTATGACTAATTTACCTTCATTAATTTTGATACATGCAGTGTACGAATGTTGTATCTGTCACTTCTGTTACTGGTTGCAACTGTGGGTAATACTGAAAGTCCACTTTCCAAATTGTAAGTAATTGTATATAGTGTAATTAGCAATGCTAACAATGCAGGGTTAGAACCTTTGCACCATTCAAGGAATACAGCTTTATATCACAGGAATGGTATATGAGACCAGTTGAGACCCACACTCTAAACAATCTACCATAGGTGGGGCAATAATCTCCATTTCATTTTTTGGGAAGGGAGAGAAAATTTTTACGGCAATTTTCTACTAGGAATAGAGTTATGTTGTGCACAATCTCTTTCTCCTTACCTGGGCATGCCTTCTCTAAGAATTTCTTGTGAACTTCTTTCAAGGAGTTAGGAATGGAGTTGAGACATGATGCAATAGGGTACACAGTGTTCCACCCATATATATATTTTCCAATCATCCGAGACACTTTACTGTCTTCACTGATTTGATCAAGCCTGTTCTTACTTTGATTGAAAAGATCCAGCTCATCCATAGTATGAAAAGTATTCTTCATTTCTTGAAATGGGCTTTGGTTCATGAGACATGGCTTGTGGATCAGGGAGGAGCTCCAGCTTACTGCGCATCTACCAGTTTTGACGTCTATGGTCTACAGGTAGAACCTGCTTCAGCACAAGCTCTCTTCTTACTCATGGTAATATCTTTAAATCTGTTTCCTACTGCACTGTATTACAAGGAGAGTTGAGAAAGTGTACAACCCTGTAAAATAGTCTAGTGAGCCAGATCCTCACGGCAAACCGCTTGCCGAGAGGGTCTGGCCCGTGAGACTAGGCGTTGGATGGCAGCTTTTTGGCAATCAAGAGACAATAAGAAGCGAATAGCTTGAAACGTGTGCATGTGTATGTGTGTGCTTTGTGACTGTGCGTGCATACCTCACCGACACGAGGTTGAATATCTACAGTGCCTGGTACAACCCCTTCAAACTAACACCGTGAACTCTTTACCTTTGTAGCTAGGCATGATGGCGCTTTGGTGTTGGATGGCAGCTTGCAGACACTAAGAAACGACTAGCTTGTTAGAATGAAGAAACTTGTTCGTTTGTGCAAGTGCGTTTCGTGACTACGTGTACATGTGAGCTACCGTAAACTTTCGAATTACAGCGCCACCCAATACTAAGCGCCACTTGTACATTACTTAATTTTTTTCATCAAATAGTAGCGCCAATGTCTAACCTGAATCATTTTTTGGTGGCGCTTAGTAAATAGCAACGCCCATCTGACTGTGCTGACTCGTTCTACTTAAGAAGCGCCACCCGAATTAAAGCGCCACCTAGAAAGGACAATATTTTATACAGATCGTATTTAAGCGCCAAGGTGAAATGTAATTTTTTTTTTTGGCGCTGTAATTCTAACGTTTACGGTATATAGCTGAGATGATGCGAACAGTAATTCCATGACGTAAGAGGGAGATCCTGTAATTTCAGGTGTGGCTTTACTCTGCACCTAGCAAGAACGCACTCATGCACACACGCACATGCACACACGCACATGCACACACACACACACACACACACACACACACACACACACACACACACACACACACACACTAATGGTCTGGTTCATGAGACTACATGCACACATGCACACACATACACACCTACTCACCAACTACTACATGTACAACCATTCCCATGCACAAAGGTTAACATGGTAACCACGGCACCGCAGCTGATCTTAAAAAACATCAGTTCCTTGTTCCATTTACTTACAAAGTACAAATAGCTAGTAGTAATGTACTTTGGTATGACTTAAGAACAGCCACAAGAAGCAATGGACAATGAAGTACTGTAAGAACAAAACACATTTGCTAAATGGTAATAGTGTTGCCACTCCTGAAGTGTGTGAGGGGAGGAGGAGTGTTCCACGCTCACATTAAAGTTGAATGAGGCACAAAAGTATTGGTATGTTCCATGCAGCAATAGACCACACTCCCAACAGTGATGCTGTGGGAAAGAGACAAGATGGAGGGGGGAGGAGACAAGGAAAGAGAGGGAGGGTGGAAAGAAGGCAGAGGAGGGTTAGAGGGCAGAAGGAAGGAAGAGAGAAAGGTAAGCGGAAAGCAAGGATGCAATACTGCTTACACACATGCACATGTACATGCACAGAAAGAGGGAAAGTGAGTTGTGTCAGGTGCAGTTGGGCTCTTGTGCCTTGTCTTTGATAAGTCGCAGAGATGTGATCATGTGCAATTGTACATGTTGCGATAATCAATGACATGTACATAAATTGTACATGATCACATCTCTGCGACTTAATCAACTTGCACATTTATCATCATCATCTATATTGTACATGTACATAATATGCATACATACGTACATATACATACTATACCGTAGGTCGGGTTTTAATTGCGAGTATCTATTAAATGCGAACTGCGAGGATTTCAAGACCGAGACTTCACGCACATATCCAAAAATCTGGTGACCCCCTTACAAAATCATCTTCCTACGTCACTGTTAAACTACATCCTAGGGAAATCCTGCACCTCAAAACATAGAGCCACCAGTGCAGGGATGAGATGGGGTGATACAATTAACCGCCACAAACACTCAAAACTTCTACAGCTGCATTGCATTTCACACAAAGCATTGCAACTACATGTACATGCACATGTCAGCACTGACCATGATGCTGACTGAACAGAGACAAGTAGGGATGAAGGGAGGAGGAGGGGGAGGCAGGGAGGAAGGGAGGGATGGGTATGTACATGTGTGCTAGCTTGCATAATATGTGAGGGTGTGAGTTTTGGGAGGGGAGAGCGGATTGTGAGCTTACATACACATGTATATGTATATGCAGATGCCCGGTCAGTCAACCAGACTGATTTTGTGTACCAAGAGATAATACTGTTAAGTCAGTTAGAATGGTAGAGGAGAGAGAGACCAAATGTCTTTGGACAGCATATTCCGCTACAGATATTGGTGGGTAGTCTCGTACTGGGTTGCGCATAAATGAAAAGCACCAAAGTACAAACCCTTGGCACAGTTTCATTGCATGCTACAACAGCCTGTTCAGATAATGCAAGCATTGTTGGTTTACGTCAACTCAATTGGGCTATAGTCTAGTGTCCTGCCTTGTCTTGCATGTTGTATGGTCAGTGTACGTACACGTGTGCACACTATTGTAGTCTCGTACATGCATGCACCTATGAAGGACCATAATTGCATTAGCTTTACGGACGTGAAATGGAAAGGTAAAGCATTGCAACATGAACAAAATAGTGGACTCCAGCTGGCTTGGTCCTGGTAAGTTTAATGTGCTAACCTTCCAATAAAGCAGGTTTAGAGAAAAGGTTTCCTATTCTTGGGGAAAATGTGCCACTCAACCTGCTAGTGCCTTCGGTTAGATGTCTGCTAGCACCATTCTGCAGATTAGCTCCTGCAGACAGACAGACAGACAGACAGACAGACAGAAGACACACAGGACAACTAAAGTAATTCCCCCTCTGGTGCATGCACACCAAGAGTTAGCCCTCAGGCCATGCATGTCGAGGTGAGCTAGAGCAAGCTGGGGAAGCAGCAGACAGCTGTTCCAAAGGTGGCTGGCTCTCATCACCCACTCACTGCTGTGACTACATAAGCTGCTGTGGTTGCAGCACTTCTGTAAGTACATGCACCACACATCAGCCTGAGTGATTGCGGTTTCCAGAAAATCATCTGTTACATAACCACATGTACATTCTAGGGAAACCCCCCACCTCAAAACCTATAAAGCCAGCAGTGCTGGGATGGGATGGGGTGATACAGCCACCACAGGAGAGGAGGGGGGAGGAAGGGCGATTGCGGCTTCCAGAAAATCATCCACTACAAACCTTCATGTACATCGTAGGGACCCCCCCACAAAGCCAGCAGTGCAGGGATGAGATGGGATAACACAATGACCACAGACACTCAAGACGTTCTACAGCTGTTCCACACAAAGCATTGCGACTACATGTACATGCACAGGTACATGTGAGCCCTGACTGCGATGCCACCTGAGCTGAGACAATAGGGAAGGGAGGGAGGGAGAAGAGGACGTCTCAAAAGACAGTATATTAGTACAGGTACATGTACACACATGTACATGTACATGGTTATGTTGCCTGTGACGGGCACATGTGCCTCATGAAGCTACTTTAAGGCAGTGCAGTAGTACGAGTGCATGTACATGTACATGAATAAGATAAGCTGCACATGGACATGTACATATACTGCAGCACATGCCAGAGCTCTCCCTGGGGGAGGGGGGGCTGTGCTGCCCCTTTGGAGCCACGAGTGAGCCATGGAGCCAGGAACTTTGGGGGGAGAGGCAAAGGTGACCAAACAGTAAACAGTAAAGATTGAGAGGTGAATAAGTGGTGTAAACAACCTGCACAGCCAAGGAGGGCACATTGTTTGTGTCCCCCCCTCCCTCCCAAAACGTACAATGTGCATACTGCCCCAGCTCTCTGGTCAGGTGTGCTAACTATTGTGCAGGATGGGTCTGCCAATATCAGGTCTCACTGGCAGTGGAGTGGGCACCGCATGGGACACAATTACAGCATGTTTTATGAGCAAGAGCATTAAGGGCAGTGGACCACACTACAGTGTAGTGTGTATATATTGCTAAGTTAACAGCTGCTCTGTCCAACAGGGGAGACACCATGGCCCTTGTATAACCCTTAAATATTCAGCCCACCCAGCTAAGCTGCCTCAGTGGCTCAGTTGGTGGAGCATATATGCAGTGTGCAGTATGGAGCATGTTCCAGTTCTACATGTACCTGAGACACATCTCATTTCTTTCCAAGAGCTATCTTCAGCCGTAGTTACAGTTGCTTTGCATTGCCTTGCCCCTTTGACTGATGTTTATGTATGCACATGTTCATGCTGTACCTCTTTCAACAGATTCAGCATTGCTGTAGACCCATTGCATATTATGCCATGGTTCATACATTTGCATGGCAACGGTTGCTATGTGCCATATTGGTGTACTAAAGTGTACACGCACACGTAAATACCTAGTGAGTATGGCTTTGAGTAAACATCTGGAAAGTGGTTTTCTCCCAGAATACGTGACTAGCATACATGTAGCTGATGCAGAGTCGAAGTGACACTATGCTGACACAATTCAAGTTGTGGGATGTGATCCTTATGAGCTACCAGGGAGAGAGTGGAAGGATAATGTAGACCTCTGGCCAGCAATAACCTATGTACATATCTGCATGCATCTGACCCTCAACCCCAGTCCATACACTAAAGATCACATGCTGAATTGCAAAAGCTTTTCAGCTTTGGGAAATCTTTTACAGTAGCACAGTCCAATCCTATACACTTTCTTTAATATCAAATCCTGTGCCAGCCAGTGTAGTGTCTTCAAAAAGACTGTTGCTCACTCTTCCTCCCCATCCTCTTTAACATGCGTCAAGCTAACAATGCCGTGTTTGGCAGTGATGTGGTGTTTATACATGGCAGCTGTATATTCATTTTCAATGGGTCTATTCCTCAACCTGTGTCCCACTACACATGTTCCCAATGTCCAGAGCTCTGGCAACTAACACACCACATCAAAACCTGCCGTTGCGAGGCTAATGGAACAAAAATGGTGTGTATCAGTGCCTACATGCAGATCTGAATGTACACGGCACACAGCTATCGAATACACAGGCGGCCATGAAGGCTGGCTTGTCTAAAGGAGGTCTAAGTTTACAGGTCTTGTGACACATATACTCAGCCCAGTACACTTTGGCCACTCTCACACTGCCACACTCTACATGAACAATCACGTGCATAGTGCACCACAATAAGCAGAAAGAGAAAGAGAACAGAGAAGAAAGAAAGAAGAACCACACGCTATACAACAAACCTAAATCCGCAACAACCTCGGGGCTTAGAAATATATAGTTTAATATCTGGAAACAGCCTCAACGGCTTAGAAATATTAGCAACCTCAACGGCTTAGAAATATCTGTAACAACCTCAACGGCTTAGAAAAATAGATATGTACAGCAGCTTCATTGGTTTAGAAAGATATATATCTCTAACAACCTCAACGGCTTAGAAAAGGGGAAAGCAACAAGCCTACACATATAAGAACAGAACAGAAGGCAGATGGTCCACATGCCCAACCTTAAGAGTTAGGAATGGGGCTTAAAGATCTTTGATGGTGCACCAACTCTCACCACCCATGTGGACCATCTACCATCCATACACAAGTCGCACACAAACACAACCCCAAAACTAGGCACACGCAACAGCTCACCTTCTAGAAAAAAAGGACAAGGAAAAGGAAATATGGTGGCCCAAACGGGCCATCCACTACCGTCTTCGGCAAGCTTCCATTTCCATCAAACTTCCACTTCCATAGAAATTCCACTTCCATAGAACTTCCACTTCCGTGGAGCTTCCACTTCCATGGTGATTCCACTTCCATCACCTTCATTTTGCACGCCCCTTGGCCATGCGATCATGCATCCTGAGCATGCGCAGTGTTTATCTTTATAGCTGTTAAACATGGCGGTATTTGCAGTAGCGCTCTGCACTCTCTTGGAGACGGTGAATGCTCTACCTCTTCCTTATGGACTGTCAAGGGACGACATTTTTCGAAGTCTTTTTGACGAAGGCTTCCAATACGAACTGATTTTATGCTTCCTGGTTGCGGTGTATGGTATTTTCATATCCCTTAGGACATTAAAGCGTAGTCTGAAAAGGCAACAGTTGAGAAGAAGAGGAGGTTACAGTGATCTACAGCACGTTGGAAGGTGTATAATGGTAAGTATATGTCAACATCACAGTTAACTGGTAGAGTTATGTCACAAACGAGCCTTACACTATACCTATGTAGTTTGAACTCAGTCAGTCTGGTTCCCTGCTGGGCTATCGAGCTCTGCACTTGAGGCTATTAAGGAAATACAAAATTCGAGTACCAAGGTATGCTATTAAGTATGCAGGATTTAAGTGCTGCTGGAAAAGGACATAACTTTTCATTAGGGAATTTGTGAGGCAAACACTAGCAGCTATTGATCCAGAGAGTGTAAGACTGAGGAGAAAGCATCGGCTTGTGAGAAGGAATTATAGCTCAAAGGTATATAGAAATATCATCTGTTTTATGTTGTATGTAACTTTAGTATATATATATCAATATTAGGGGCCAAATTTCTGCTGGCATATGGATGGGAATGACAAACTGAAGACATATGGATTTTCAATCCATGGCTGCATAGATGGGTGTGTATACCATTTGGACAGAGGTCATACCTAAACCTGTGAGGCAACCACACTGTAAAAAAGAAATGGTTACTTCAACCATAAAAATTGGGTGACTTCACCTGCAACTCAGGCAACCCACAAAGTGGTTACATATCCCCTTCTTAGTTAATGGTGATAGTCACCCTCTCACAATGTGATTATTCATATCCATACAGTGGTTGAGAGTAATCAGGAAGAGTTAAAATCAACTGGTAATGACAGAGTTTAAAACAACATAATGTAGGGTTTTTTCACTGTTAAGGAAGGATAAACTACCTCCCTGATGGATTGTACTAACCCTAATGTTTGAAGTGTGCTGTACCACCAATCACAGATTATTTAATCCAATTAAAAGTTACAAGTAATCCTTTTATTTAGAGTTTTAAAGTTTGTATCACTTGTGTAAAGAAACCACTCCAAAGATTGTTCTCATGTTACTATAAGAAGAAAAACACCCTTTCTACTGCCATTTAACCACACCTGTTAGTGGCAAAAACTACCACAGTCCAGTACTACTACCTTCATGTAACTAACCTTAACCAACACACTTTCAGTTAATTTACACCCCCATGTGATATCTACCACTATTCACCTCATCAAGCATATACAACTACTATCCACAGTTAGTGAAGTCACAAAAACATGGATTGAGTTCTACAAAAATCCTGAGTACAAGTGAAAAACACGAAAAACAATTAGTCAAAGAGAGAGTTTCTTAATATCAGACGCAGTGGCAAGGTAAGTGGCAGGTCTACGCTGCCCATCTGGAAATGACAACACATAATCTTGAAGAAATAGCATGACATTCTTCACAGGCTTAGGATACTCCAAATGAAATGTATAGTAAGCACTGAACATAATGAATAACGCAAACTGAAGTGATGAAACCTGGCAGAGGACCCTCTGCTCAAGGAGTATAAAATATTGTTGAGACTCTTCTCCAATGAAGGCAGCTATTCTTGGAGAATTCCGGGAGGTTGTCTCCCGACAAACGTGCTCAGGTGTCTCAGTAACCTAGATGAAAGAACACATAATTTGTATGTGACTTTGCACCAGATAGTATATACACAATAATTATTCCATTCCACATTCAAATCAAGTACTTACATCGTATTGCTGATACAGGTAGCATAAAGGGTTAACATCCTTTTCAGTTGGACATTTCATACACGCCACCAACAGAGTCAAAGCAGTTACTTGTCTGGACGTATCATCTGCAGAAACATGGTAAGAGACTGTTCATGCACAAATACACAGGTAAGGTGTCTCTGTATTAGTACCTGACTCTATGAGTTGCCCATAAATACATCTTATTGCCTTCTTCTTGCTCCTTTCTCCATACTGGAGAAGGGCAGGCACATAAGAGGACACCCAAGATGATTCAAATGTGGTTCGAATGTCCTTCTTTCCGACAATAAGAGCAATTTCCTGTTCAATCTGTACAGGAAGGTAGAGGCCTCAATTAATTGTCAGTTGTGTACCTCAGGCCCTCCATGCACAGCAACACCATCAGTAATGCCCGAAAATTGTTAGCAATGCCTATTCTATTGTAGTACTCAAAACGAGGCTTACCACTGCTGGTCGTGCCATAGCTGGGTAGTGCTCCAGTATCTCCACAACTGTAGATGCATCATTTTGAATGAAAATCCTCCGGTCTTGGAAGGTCTTCTTCATCAATGGCAAAAGGAGGGCGTCTCTAGGTTTTGGCTTCTTCATTTCTTCACACAGGGCCTTGTTATGCTCTACCACACTTCTTGGGTCCTCAGATTCTACATCTTGTACTCGTACTGGATACCTACAATTAATAAGTACTATGAAATATTGCATGCTAGACGTAGGAAGTTCAACAAATACTGACCGTTGCAGCAAGTGATCTTTAGGATGGGAGCTCCGCTGACGTTTTGCACTAGGGCTGGCTGTATCTCCCTGCCTCTTCATTTTTCTTCTGCTCATTTTTAGCCGGTTTTCAAGACACTCCTTCATCTTATCTACCCATGATGCCTGGAATATAAAGTTGAAAATTGAGAGGTACCTTGTGCCAGATTTCTCAGAAGAGAAATTCAGAAACAGACATACTCTGTAGTTACCAAACCACAAGTCGATACTCATGAAGTATACATATGTGAGTAATACATGTACTTTTTCCCACTGAGTTACATGCAGCTGGTCAATGTACTCAAGAAAAGGAAAAGGAGTTCCACAACCAAAACACATCTGAAGGTGATAAGCAATGAGTTATAACTCATCCATAGCTATCAAACGTTCAGTAGTAATTGAGTATACACCTACTTACATATCCATTTCCAAGATCGTCCTTCATAAAGGGATACTTCAATATCAGTGCTCTTCCCAGCTCCTCCAGTCGCATTCTACCTGGCTTTGGACCATACTTGGAAACAAGAAGTGTCACTAGTGTGCGCACAATGTCACTGCGACTGGCATCATCAAGTACTCCCTCATCTATGCAGCGTTGGGTGTCCTCTCTCCAGAAGTCAGGGATACAAACTTTGTCTGACCTAGAAGGTGTAGTGGAAACACTGGACAGAGATCCAGGACCACAAGAAGTCGGTGAAAAGGATGGTGAAGCTGGAGGTGAGTTAAGGGGCGATGTGACAGAGCTGGAAGCTAGGTGTCCACTGCTGCCTGCTGACAGCAGTACTGGCTCCTGAAATAAGTTCAAAAAACACAGGACAACCAAGAGTCAATAGAATTCACATAAATCACCACAAGGTACAAAGTGCCTACCTTGGGAACAAGCTTCATAATCTTCTTGGCTAAACCAATAGGTGGAACCATTTCTTTGATCTCTGCTTCAGATAAGGCCACAAACTCAGTTCCATCAATGTAATTGTCTAGCAGGTAGAAACGAGCATTAGTAGCCTGGCAACCACAGGGGTCAGCTTTTACAAACACCACAAGGGCAAATTAACACCTCTAGCCCACCGCCTAATCCGCGCGGCACGTAACCACACGTAAACAGGTGAAAATACACTTACGCAGATAATATAACCCATGCGTATGGTACAAATAGACATGCGCCTTGGGTGTACTAAACGTACAGGGGGGGGCCTTTAACCCAGATGTGGTAAGAATGTCAAGACAAAGCGTTTCCCTTTACCTTCAAATACTCTGCAAAACTCCTGTGGTATCCCCTTCTCTTCAAGCCACGCGCTGAGCTCCGTTACTGTTTTGCTGGTCAAGTCCGACTTGTCGTTGGACGTCTCACATGCCATAACTCCGTCACGTCCGCGGTCGATTTTACTCGGGCCAAATAGGACGGCTTTCAAGTGGCCCACTCGCGCTGCACCCTGTAGACACCAAGTACACGTATCCTTAGCTTCCCTGTAACGTCGGGCCGTCTGCTGCACTTGGCAAACCCTCGCAATCCCGCCAATATATGCAGCGTCATCGTACGCCTACCGCGCATGCGTGTGCAATGGGCGTAGCTTCGCTAATTGCCCGTTTGGTAGGATTGGAGATCTACTCGAATCATGCTGGAAATGTCAGGCGGCACAGCTGGTAGCTACAAGTGCCCCATGTGTCACTTCGAGTCACCCACGATGGCGCGAAATCTTAGCCATCTTCGTCTACTACATAGTAGTGACCCTAGATTCAGTGTTCAGTGCGGCATTGGTGGATGTGCGTACACGGGTAGATCTTTTTCTGCACTCTATTCTCACATCTACCGCCGCCACCCCGAGGACGGAATAATCCAGAAGCGAGAACATCAGTTGAGCATTCCTCAGGAGGTCGAATCTGCCTTGGTTTCTGGTGCACATCCGGCTGCGGCATCTCAGGATTTGCCAGGTATTGATTGCAAGTTGCTCTATTATGACTACCTGTTCATGCTTTCATCCGGTCTTCATCTTTGAACTAAGTATCTGTATGCACCTTCTTTGCAGAAGGATTTCATGCTGACCTAAGTCACCTTCTTGGCACAGACAAAGCTACTCAAAAACGATCATCAGCCTTGTTTCTCCTGAAACTGAAAGAGCATAGAAGGCTCTCACAGAATGCAATTGATGATATTGTGCAGGGTTGGGATGGCTTATTCTCTCAAGTGAAGCAGCAAATGGGTGCCAGAGTTCGGGATACACTTGCTGTTGCTGGAATAGATGTTGGTGGAATTCATGGTCTGGACGAAGTTTTTCAAGACACTCCAAGCCCTTTTGAAGGACTGGAAGCTCGCTACCTCCAGGAGAAATACTTTTGTGAAGAGCTTGGACTAGTGGTAAGTTTAGCAAGTCAGGCACAAAACAATTTTGAAGTAACATACTTGGTATTTCTTGCAGTATACTATCACAAATGGTACACATAGAAGCCATGTGACAGACAGCTTCCTACAGGAAATGAATCTTGTTTCATTTATCCCCATTTGCTTGCATGCATGCATGCACACACACATTACTCATAGGAACCTCAGCAAGTTAACATTGGCGACCCATACTATGAACCAGTCTTTACTGGAGTAAAGAGGCGACTAATTGCAAGGCAAGACCAATACCAATACATTCCTCTCCTTTCTTCCCTCAAGTCACTTTTGTCTGATGCTGCCGTCCTGGATGAGGTAGAACAGTGTTCATCCCGAGTTCACAGTGATGGGATCATAGAGGATTATTGTGATGGTATTAGATTCAAAACTCACCCTATCTTTGCAAGTGATCCCTGTGCCTTGCAAATTATAGCTTTCTTTGATGAGCCTGAGTTATGTAATCCACTGGGGACCCATGTCAAGAAGCATAAACTTGCAATTGTTCTCTTTACATTGGGAAATATCCACCCTAAGTACCGCTCTTCCCTGCGAGCAATACATCTCGCAATAGCAGCTACTGTCCCATTGGTGGAAAACTATGGGATCGATGAGATTTTGAAACCTTTTGTTAAGGATCTGAATATCTTAGCAGCAGAAGGTGTTAGAGTTGTAACACAACCTGGTGTCGAGAGAACATTTTATGGCGGACTCCTCCTGTGTTTGGGTGATAATTTAGGTAGCAATACGATTGGGGGATTCAAGGAGTCTTTTTCTTTTTCTCTCCGTTTTTGCAGAACATGCTATGTGACTCAGGATGTATTTAAAACACTCTCTGACTCCTCTCAATTAGAACTCCGCTCTGATGAAAAGCATTGCCAAGAGTGCGATTCACTCAATGGTCCTTTGCATGATCATTTCTCCAAAACATATGGAATAAACAGACGCAGTTCTCTATTAGAAGTATCCCACTTTTCACTCTTTAATGGTGGACTGGCGCATGATGTCATGCATGATTTACTTGAGGGAGTTGCTGCAATAGAGATGTGTTTACTACTGCAGCACTGTTTAATATCAAAGCAATACCTCAATCTTGATGAATACAATCACCGCCTGATACACTTTGATTATGAATACACTGAAATAAGCAAGCCACAACCAATTGGGTCACGTTTAACATTACAAAACGCAAAATCTCTCAAACTGTCCGCATCACAGTCATTACTCCTTGTTAGAATTCTTCCACTCCTCATAGGTGACGTTGTTCCTCTTGATGATCAGAAGTGGAAATGATTTTTATTGCTCTCAAAGATTGTAGATCTAGCTTTGTGTTCATGGTCATCTCCTGACCTTTGTGCTATTCTAAAAGTTACAATTGAGGAACACCATCGATCCTTCATTGAAATGTACACTGCTGAAGCAGTCACCCCAAAGTTTCATTTTTTATTTCATTACCCAACACAAATCCTTAATGTTGGTCCAATGATTGGCACATGGAATATGCGCAATGAAGCAAAGTTGAATATTTTTAAGCAAGCTTCTCGACTGGGCAATTTTAAAAACATAGCATATAGCATTGCTAATTGTCATCAGCGGCTCTTATGCTATGAGCTCTCAACTGGAAATCTGTTGGATTCACCTTTACAATGTGGACCATGTGATCAACCCATCTTGATTAGAAATATGCCTCCCCATGTGCAAAATTCTCTTACATCTCTTCTCCCTAGTATTAGTAGTGAAACACCAACAACTCGCCCAAACTGGGTGAAATACTTGGGGAATACCATCAAAAGGAATGCCTACATAATAACAGGATGTGATGGACTTCATCCAGCCTTTGCCAGAATAGTTGATATACTTGTGTTGGTGGATATCATCGTACTGCACGTGTTACACTGTTCTGTGGAGTACTACGATGACCACTATCATGCTTTTGTGATTGCACACACAGCTGATCAGTCATACGTGTGTTTTTCTGAGTTGAAAGTTCATACGATACTCCATGCTCACAGAAAATCCGACATTCTGTATGTTTATTTGAAAGAGTACTTTCATGCTTTCTAAGTGTATGCGTATGTTGAAAATGTGTGTTTGTAATGTCAACTTTTGCACAATATAATAATATTTCAAAAGCCTAGAAGGTCACTTTGACGACCTTTTCGTCCCTTACTTGTACTGCGCCGGGACTCATCAGTAGGCTGTGCAATGTAGTAAATGTAGTAATGCACAGTTTGTTTTTATCTGTCTTGGAGGTCAAAGCAACAGGGGTTTTGGTGAATATTACCAGAGTAATTAGTATGTCATAAGCACTGTGATTATGGTTACTTTACATGTTAGGAAGGTACATTTTTCAATGAAGTTTAAAACAACTGGAAAAGTTAAAATCACCGCTGGTGGTAAAATATATCTTGCCAAGTTTGTTTCATACACTAACGGAACTGGTACTTTAGTCACACTTGGTGAAAGTAACCTTTCCGTTTTTACAGTGCACCATAATCTCTTACAGGTTCTCCAGAAAAGTCTTGTGGCTAGAAATTGCCACCACAAACAAAGATCCTGCTGTTATTGCAGGCTACTACTTGAAAGCTGTTGAGAGATATGGTACTTGTATATCTTTGGGGTGCACATTACTTATATTTCACATTGCTCTAGGGCTTCCAAGACTTATTCGTACTGACAGAGGTACAGAAAATGTTAGAGTGGCATTTTTACAACCATTTCTGAGAAGAAATGGACAAGATTCAATGGCAGGAAGAAAGAGCTTCCAGTATGGAAAGTCTGTCAGTAACCAGGTCAGCACTAGTACATTACATATATAGGAAGCATGGGTTGCGACTGCTTGAAGGAGTCAGATCTGTCAAACAAGACAGTTACTCAGTTAGACTCAAAATCACATTGAATGTGACTGGAGTGTATACATCAGAAAAAGTATGGGCTTCACACTAACAAAAGTTTAGAATAAGACTATTGTTGGGATGCAGTGGGTCATATTTCGCATGCTAGGTATACATTAGTGTAGAAAACATGATCAACTCCACCATGTAACATAACTAGTGACAATATGGCAACAAAAAAATCTTACTTGTAGTGTTTATATAATTATTATATATATATGATTATAGAGAATTGAGAGGTTTTGGTGTACATTGCGAGAGTGGTGTACTGACTGGTGGTTGGAATTTTTCAAAGTACGTTGTTTATAGAAGCATTATTGTAATTGTTTCATATATTCACTATGTATTCTTCAATGTAGATGTTGAAAGACAATGGACACTTCGATGAAACCAGTCCAATACATGTGTATGTGTATGTTAACACTTTTTATAGGTGTAGGGGTAACACTGATACTATACTCTTTGTGTGCAGTGACTGCATTCGGTTTGCCTTTATGGGCATTCTCCAAGCAGAATTGGATGACATTGCTCAAATGTGGAATACCCATCTCATACGGTGTAGGAGAGGTGGCATTAGTGGTATACCTGAAGAGCTGTACAACATTCCTTCTTTGCAGGGTAATCCTCAAATTTTTACCCTTAACATTGGTGACCAATATATTATTACAGGTTATGAAGAATGCCAGTGTGCTTGTGACGCCCAAGATCTGCAGTATTGCCAGCAGTATTCAACTGTAAAACCAGCACCTGCTTGCATTGAGTTTTTGGAGCTAGTTGATATTAATTTTTAATGGACGAAAACGATTGGTACATGCCAAATAACTGTGAAGAATCATTTACTCTCTATCTCAACCTCATTAATGAATTTCAGTGAATGTCTCTCTTTGTCTGATATGTAATATGCAATAAGTGATATTATGGTGTGCAAAGAACTGCAGGTATATGTCATGCATGTTGGGCTAAGCAGTTGAGTTATATGACATCAATGATTACTTGTCACAACACATGTCCAGTACTTTTGCAAGAACTGTGGCAGCATCGGCTCTAGCCTCACTCCCAATGAAGCACAGGCTTGTCACCTCTTGTATCACTTGTGGTAGATGCTTGGTAGAAGGAAACACACCTTCAACAGCAACACGAAACATTATCCTGTGGGCTGGCATCTTCGGCCAGAGTACTTTTTCTCCAAACACTTCGGTTATGACACCACCTAGTGCATATACATCAGACTTGGGAGATATTCCTTTTCCTTGGAGCTGTTCTGGAGCCTGGAATCCTGGTGTTCCTGCTCTCATGGTTGTTGAGCCAACCAGGTCACAGTCACTTAAGATCCTTGAAAGACCAAAGTCCGCCAAAAAAATGTGCATTGTCTTGTTCTCCACCTATATGAAATACATAAACATCTATCTTCATAATCATACTCATGCACTTTGCACTATTTCATAAAAGTACTTCTTTTCTATTACTTTGTATCACTGCTGAACCTTACTAACTCACCAGTATATTAGCTGGCTTCAAGTCAAGATGGATAACAGGAGGTGTTGCTGTATGCATAAACACAAGGGCCTGGCAAACCTGAACTATGATCCAGATCTTTGTAGAGAATGAAATCTGTACCAAAAGTTTGGAAAAGGTGAAAAGATTATTGTGTAACTAACTGGCATCACGTACATCCTTGTCATTGTTGAAAATGAGAGAATGTAAGTCTTTTCCATTCACCAGGTTTGTAATGAGTGTTATTGACGTTGTATCCGATACAACACCAAGGAGTGCAAGAATATTGGGATGGTTGAGTGTCCTGCATCAGAAAGCATTATGGATACATAATTGTGCAAATGATATACTAGTAATGTCATTTAACCTGTAGACAGCAATCTCATTCTCCCACACTCTCCTGTCAGTCTTGGGCATAGGAATCACTTTTGCTGCCACCATAGTTCCACGCCACACTCCTCGATACACTCTTCCAAAACTACCACTGCCAAGAACATCCAGGAGTTTAAGAGCTTGGCAACCTTCAGCAAGAATTGCTCATTACAAGACACGCAATTTCATTGTATTTGGATGCTTACCTTCACCTGTTTGTAGTGAGCGTTTAAGCTCAGACAGATTTGCACTCACTAGGGTGTCTTGACATGCTGAATCTGCAACTTCAGGTCAAATGTGCAGAGTTCAACCACATGCTTATGTTTAAGGTCACTTCTTACAACTGACCAAGCTGAGAGTCAACTTCAGTGATTTTGGACACTTGTGTCCCACTTGTCCCTTCAGGTTCTGTCCTTAAACTCTGCATATGCACTGACACATTTCTCTCTTGTGTGACTGCAAAAAATGCTTGCTTATTATTATAGTAAATTGCAAAACGCTATAGCATTACTACCTTCAACATCCATGGGGTCATCCTTTACAAGTTCAACTCTTATTCCACTCCTGGTACCTGTATATAAATCTTGTTTCAGTCAGATAATAGAATGAAGTAAATGCATTACAACAAACCATCAATCCTGAACACGCCTGAGCACTCTTCACCAGCACTGGTCACTTGGCACTCGTAGGTGCCCTCAGAGTCAGCATAAAGCAGTGGAGATTCTTCAAAAACTGGTTCCCCATTTCGTTTCCAGTGGTATGCAGATCGAGAGTGATTTCCCCCCAATGCCACACAAGCCATGCATGCCCTTCTGTCTGCTTGTGATGCATAACAACCACACCATATCTCAAGTTTTGTACCTATGAAGGAATACATCAAAGGTACATACCCATAATACATATTAATGTACTGATACTGACCTTCGCATGGTGACTTGTATGCAACTTCCCCACTCTCACATGATACAGTATCAATTAGGTCACATACTTCTTTTCCTGAATCAGTGATTAATGAGGTGGACAATCATAACTGACATAATAGTATACTACAAATGTACAAACTCACATACGAATACACATGTGTATACTACACGTGATATACAAGTAGTATACTTACAATATGCTCCTGTCATGTACATATTGATAATTTTACCTCCTTGCTCAATTGTGCTCAAAAAGAATCCAAGGTGAATAGGGTTTTGATCCAAAACACGGTACTGGCCCCCTGGACTAGAAGCCACAATATCCCTGTACTTCATCATGGTGTCTGGATCATCCAGCAAACGCCAGCACAGGATTTCCTCCTGTGTCAAGCCATGGCGAAAGGCAAAGCGATTGCTGTATCTGCTCGCAGTTTTCTCTACAAAGTACACTTGAAAGAATCCCTCAGGTGAATCTGCATTCAAAACATTAACAATGCAGCAAGTGGTATTCACACCAGAATTGAGGAGAGAGTGATGTCACGTTGCATCATACCAAAAGGAGAAGGCTCATTGTCTTGTGGCTGAGGTTGCAATTCTTGTTGTTCTGGTTCTGATGCATCAACTTTACTAGAGTCTTCTAAGAAGGTAATGACATGACAAACAACAAAACATCTAATGATAATATGTAAGGAGTGAATACATCGCTCGCATGAGGTTAAAAGCATATGTTTTGTTTGAAATGTTGACTTACTTTCAGAAGCATCATCCTGTATATTCTCTGCATCCTCTGCAGCATGAAGATGTTAACAGTTTGGTCAAAATATCATTGAGGCTTTGATTTGTTTACCTTTAGAGACCTTGACACAGTAGAGCCGTGTTCGAGATGGATACTTGATGTGGGATATTTCGAGGTAGTTGGCTAATGTCCAAGCTATGGTGTTCTTCTTTCCATCCTCAGATACAAGCTCAAAGTTGTCCTGCTCAATGGAGACACCAGATCCATCTGCCAAGTAATAAGTTGTACCTTCTTCTTCATCTGGCCATGTCGCCTCTTGGCAAATCTTCTTCACTGCTTGATAGGACAAATTCTTGTGGAAGGACAACTTCTGCAATTTCCAGGATCGATCTAACTTCCCTCGCTGATGACAGGCACTGTACATCATGCGACTGACAGAAATCTATTGGGGTACAGGCAGTTCTTACTCAAATAATTGTATAAGTGTAAAAATACTTCACTGTGCACCCAATTATGTATGACCTAATGGTATTTACTATCCTCACCTACTGGCTCTGGCTTTTATCTGCTATCACCACCTTACTTCACACATTTATATGGCTACTCAAATCTTTATGGTCATAAGTGCAATGGCTACTCACATGCCTATAAGTGTGCCTGACACACACTAGAATAATTTTCTCTTTGAACTTTAACGCGGTTGTTATATGTAAGGCGTTGTAGTTGACAGTTGTAGTGACAACGTGGCTTATGCATGCAATATATACAGAAGAAGACCACTACTCACCTGCACTTGGCCTTCCAAAATCTGACTAACATCACTTGACTTTCTTTTGGGCACAGCAGTCTTCCGGCTGGCTGCCGCTACGGCCATATAACGGCGCATTGCTGGAACACGAGTGACAAAAGGCAGTTGTGCTTATCATAGAACAATCCCTAAGGTATATACTAACCTTCGGCACGTGTAGTCCTGCGAGTATCGCTCACTCCAGTTTCCCGGGCACTCGAGAATCTGCTCGCCATGCTACGCTTCCGGTTGCTAAGGCTGTAGTCAAAGAAGAAAGATACACAAGTGGCCCGGAAGATCCACTAAGGTGAGGCGTATTTGTATGCGATGGACGTCTCCAACAAGGACGATCTGCGCAGCGGGTGCAGTGACAGAGCCATTCGATTTGAACTGCGCATGCGCACTGCACATTGTGGTGAGCGCATGACGAACGAAGCAATGGAAGGCAAGATCATGGAAGTGGAAGCTCCACGGAAGTAGAAGTTCTATGGAAGTGGAATTTCTATGGAAGTGGAAGTTTGATGGAAATGGAAGCTTGCCGAAGACGGTAGTGGATGGCCCGTTTGGGCCACCATAAGGAAAGGAGAGCACTGCACTGCACATGAACAGTGCACATACACTGCACATGAACTATTCACTTCACATGCTTATGCATTCATGTGTGTGTATGTGTCTGACTGCGGCATTGCACTATACAAGTAAATGTGCAGGAGGGCCAATGGACGCTGAGGCAGTGGGCAACAACACAACGCACCTAACTACATACACCTCACACAATCACAGCTCAGCAGGCCTGCCCCTTTCCAGTGCTCGTGTAAGCAGACACCTGACTATGTATCAACAGGCTACTACGTAGTATCAACAGGCTGTGCACGAACACGGAAAAACTCACTCAGTCTGTCGACAGTCTTGTAGCCTTTATCCGTTCAGCTGCGATCCTCACTCTTAGGCCAACTGTGTCCCTAGACGAACACGAGCCCAGCATCTACACGTACATCTACATGTAGGTCTACTTGGCTTATAGATACGTAAGCGGGGCCAGGGCGGCGCGCCGCGTCTTCACACTATATACTATACTACTTCCGGGTGGTAGTTTCGCGAACATTATTCTCATAATCTGCCTGGAAAGTTCCGTACAAACTCCTGTCTATATAATTATAGTTATTATGATGTAATAGTGCACTTAAGAAATAGGGGGTGTATGTCCAGTGAGAGGGAAATATGTACTCATTTGCACTTAACTTTGATCAAGCCCCCACAGAATATTCTGTGAGATGAAGTATGTGTACAGTGTACCTTTGCTGCACACCAGTAAGGGGTGAAAAAAGGGATGCATTGCCACAGCTGCATGCACCTCATGCTCATGCAGACTACCAGGGTTTCAATTCAAGTACAGATGGGCCCCCGGAAAAGGGGAAGGGACTGTTATCACCCTCTCTCCCTTCCCTAGCTAGCATTCTCCAGCCCAGCTTTAGCCCCAGACAATTTAATGGAAGTGCATACACATAATCACATGCATAAGTGTATGTGCAAAGTACAAGAAACAGTGTTGAAAAGGCAAGTGACATGTCAAATACGTGCTTATAGGTTATTGTTGTGGTTGTCAATGATTTTGTGAATTTACTGCTGTTGATTATGGATCATTTGAATACATTTCAGTATGATATATTAACCCCTAATCAATAGCTACATATATAATATTACGTGTGTTTTACTACCCCCCCCCCCCCCCCCCACACACACACACACACACACGCACACACACGCACACACACACACACACACACACACACACACACACACACACACACACACACACACACACACACACACACACACACACACGCACACACACGCACATACACACACACACACATGCATAAGCTCGTCTAATAACACCTGTCTATTTGCTTTACATACAAGCACACCCCATGATTTTCTCAGAGTAAATACCCACTCTCACAGATAGAACACATACTCCCAGCCCCTGGAAAACACATACCACCCTCTACAGACCATACACTCCTCTCACTTACCCCATATTTCACCTAGACCACAAAGACGAAATGTACATGTACATTATTACAAAACAAAAAGTCAAGAACGTATACATTTGGAAACAACAAAACTACCGAACTAAAACATATCAGACCCATAAGTTTCATGTACGTATATGCATATATAAGCTACTCTGGCGAAGCCACACCCGGGTATGGCTTCGCCAGACTATATAATATAGCCTTAGTATCAAAGGATTCTTACATTTTTTAATGATGGCTTTAAGTGTGGGTTGTGTCATCCCATCCCAAGAACTATATTAGGCCCTCCAATACTAGTCCCACAATGACTTTGAGTCTCATATTAATAGTCGCAGTTGTGGCTTTCTACTTCGCAGCCTCGCAGAGCCACGCCTTCTCTGGGGAGGCGTGGCTCCGCGTGGCTTGTTTGTGGATGACGCGCCGTCACACGTGAAAAGCTACTGTAGGAAGTCACGTATCTGAACACATGGAACCGGAGAGTATTTGAAAAAAATGTATAATGTTTGTGTAGCTGAAGTCACAGGAAAATTGTTACTTTATAGTTTAGCGCAGACGATCAGTTGTTGGCATGACGTGTACTTTACAACCTGTGGATGCAGCACTAGCCATTGAACTGACAGCGTATACTAGTAACCATATTATGCTTTCATGCTTTCGCGTGCAGGCCATATGGCGGATCGCAATGGTGGACGTGGGTTTCTGGAGTGTATGAGTTTGGATAATAGACTTCCTATGAACAGCAATATTCATATTTCCTATAGAACTTCCGGTTTTGCATAAGACCCACTGTCGTCCATATCCGCATACTTCTAGGATACTATTGAGCAAAGGGTGGGACAGATCAGAGTGAACCTCGCCCTGCGCAAGGGAAAACAAAGAGCGCATTCAACTGGCTAGGAGAACACAGAAAGTGTGAGCCACAGTAAGCTTACAGTCAAAGCTGTAAAAGTTTCGAGTATACACCTCCCGCCTACCTTAATACCATATGCGCCGCCGGCAGCGAGCGCAGGGCCACAATGTACATGTACCACTGTGGGAACAAGTGGCGAGATTTCTTACTCTTGTGATTGCATGGTAGGACTAGAGTTGTCTGAAGCCCAGCTCTCACAGTCAGCCCTTATCTCGTCACATGTCCGAGCGCCCTTTCCCCATCGCCCGTCCGAGCGTCACTTGCTTCCTGACATGGGCAAGCGCGGCCCTAGCCTTTGCTCTGCTGAGCGTACAGCGCTCGGATTCTTGAGCCCTGAACGCTCGAGATATATTTGTCTTCAGCTCCGTCGTGTATCTGAGCAAGCCCCTCCCCTAAGAGTAGGTATAATACCCTGAGCGTGCCTTTACCACTTGACTTGGTTTCTCATCACAGTTTTCTACCACTTGAAGCCACTACTGTACCATTCCTTGCTGCATACTCCTACCCCATCATGCTAATGTCCACAGTCACACTTCCAGTAATGCTAGAACTTAGAAGGTCCCAGAATGTCCTTGTATGCTGCCACAAAATCCATAGCATGAAGCGATTTCCTCATGCAAGCATATTAGCAGAGAATTGAAAGCAGAGCAAAACAAAAGAGCTAGCGCAACATTGTGGGATTTCCCCCACTCTATATAGAGACCACTTTAAGGGTGGAGTTAGACAGAAGGGCTACATGATGGGATTTCCCCACTCAGCTTAGCAACCACCTGCCACCTGCATGTGGAATGGACTAAAAGAACCTGCACACAACACTAGACTGCATTTGCCTAGCTTGGCTTACACAGCTAGAAACACTCTCCCATAAACTGATACACAGGTGTGTTGATGTATGCCCACAGCACATGCACAAGTGTATGTAGCTTACAAGCTTCACTGTGTTTGAAATTGGACAAGACATGCATATGCTCACACACATACATGTACACTGTACATGAGTAACTATGTGCATGTGAAACTTCACTCAGTGGCTATCTCCCCCTCCTCCCTCTCCCCAGATCCAGCCATGGCTGAGCCTCCTGCACAGTCAACTGGCCCATACCATCCTGAACCACGTTATGATGCCCCAACCTTTTCAGTGGAAAGCAAGTTATATATGATTCGAGGCTTGCTTAAGTCCTTTCAACACAAAACAACTGTGACATTTCCACGAGAAGTAGAAGTGTTTGACGGCACATTGCTATCATGGAAAAAGATTAGCTCCATTGGTGAACTACCTCCATGGCTCAGAGGCGCTGCGGTAACAACTTTTCGAGATGAAGCGCTTTTCTTCAGAGGTAATTGTGGTCAGTCAGGTTTCTGCAAAGAACTCTTTGCTTTCAATTCCCAAAACTTTTCATGGAAGAGAAGAGTCAGCACCGGCCAAATGCTACATACTGTGAGGTCAGGTCTCACTTCATTACCTAATGGTCACTTGATTGCCATCGGAGGTTTCGCAGAATGTCCTACCCACCAGCCAATGACAGGCTTCATTCCTGCCCCAGGGGACAGTAAAGGTCGAGGATATACCAATCAGCTCCTGTACTGCAACTCTGAGTCAGGTGTGTGCATGGACTGTCAGTACCTTTACTCTACCTCACATGCTGTGCATGAGGTTACAACTGGTCCACTGCATGTGTGAGCTGACCTCTACACATGGCCTCATGTAATAACACCAGACACAGACCACACATTCAGTGCACATAGAGATGTCTAACTTTTCGGACCATTAAATATTGTTCAAAGCATGTCATTGTGTACATGAGGTCATGTGCTGCAGATCAAGGACCTTTCCTTGGCTATCCAAAATGTGTACCATATTATGTGCAGGGTTCTATCTAGAAAAGTATTTTTGGGGGGGAAGTGTCTTACGGTGCAATGAATATAATAGCTTACTACAGAAGTACACATTGTGTAGGGGGTCTGGGGGAGTATCCCCCGGGAACTTTTCTGATTTTGAGATGTCTTTAAGTCACTTTTGATGCGATTTAGAGCAAAAATCTCTTGGATGCCATGATCAGTGACCAAGTTTTGGGGGGGAAGCTTGGGATTTAGGGGGGAAGCTTCCCCCCTGCCCCCCCCCCCCCCCAGTGGATAGAACCCTGATGTGTGACTACGTCCCCTCCCCCATAAAGTGGCTGCAAGTATTCAGAGAATGTCTCTCAAATTATTCTCAGAGTGCATAGGTGTAGGAAGATGTTTATAAGTGGGTGCTCAACTGAGTAGACCATCTTATATGAGTATTAGCGGTATTCACACTTATGCAATTTTAATAGAAAGGTATGCCTGTGTCTCGTTCCCAGGGTTACATACAGTCTGGGAAGGACTCCCATGGGGTGGGGCCCATACACTTAAAATAGCATGAGTGGGTCAAGCTAGAGTACTGCGCAATGCCGGCAATCGTGATAATAACCTCAACGCACTGCCTCCAGACACGTCTCTCATCAGTCGGGTTGATGGTGTGGACCTATTCACTTCCTCCTGTAAAAAGTGGGGAGTGCTATAGCACCCCCAGCCCCCCCCCCCAGTTCCAACACCTATGGAGTGTGTATGTTTTCTTGAGGTCACGTTCCTAGTCTCCCATGCTGGGGATGTACTTTGGTGTCCCTCCCCTGGCAAACTCAAAATCCTGCACATGTAGCCCACTGATCACATAAGAAGGTGGGTACAAAGTTCAGATATATAGCAGTGGTGCACAGTATTAAAACTGCAATTTGAAAGTCAACATGCTGTTTAAAATGAGAGTGAAGACACAAGAGCAGGCACAGATAACTACAGCACTTCACAACCAGGCCTTTTCCCAACCTCCTCTCACCACTTCACCTACTATTAGGCTACTAATTATAAGCCATTCGTGTATTAGCCTAGATTGATTCCATTTTCATAATGATAACAAAGCAGTGATTGACTACTCTATATAACAAAGATTGGTTAAGAAGGGGAGAAAGAGGCTTTAAATAGGAAGGTGAATGGGTACACAATGCCCTAGTTTAGGTACTATTAATAGCTTTATATGCTACTCTTATGCTATTGATTTCTGTGTTTCTAAGCATGGTGCTGAGCCATGCATACACCCTGTGTGTACACACATGCATTGCTGTTGTGGCTTTTTGTCTGTCTGGTATTATCAGCCAGCAATCTCTCATGCCAGGCAGTTGCTACTAAGAGTTAATTAAACAGCATGTTGATTATAACTAGATAGTGTAGCTGCAGGTCCCTCTTGTCTAATATAATATATCTCTCTAGAGCAACTGTCTCAAGACTAACCTTTCTCTCTATAGCAAACAAGCCACTGCAGAAAATATAATGACATGTCTCTCTACTGCAGCCAAGCTTCTCCCTCCAGTGCAGTCTCAGGAGCAGTCGTGGGAGCTGATATGAGCTCATCTGCTGTAGACATGTCTCTCTTGTTTCCAAGGCCCTCCTCAGCTGCATCACTCCTCTAGTTAGTAATGTTTGGTGCTAGACTGTCTCTTCTGTGCTGCAGTGCTGCCTCTCTAGCAGTGGCTGCTTGAGGAGGAGCTGTTAGTTAGGGTGGAGGTGGTCTCTGTGCCCCATCATAGACAGTTGGGAAACACCCACACAGCCTGGCCAGGCATGGTGATAGTATGCTTCCTAATAAGGAAGCCCTCTCTCCTCCTGTGTACATGGTAACCATGTCAGTTATTCTAGCATACATATATGCACAGACATGCTACCTCTCACCACATGAGGTGGGCATGCAAATGATGTGACTATGTATGCTGCTCTACACAAGTCACATCCCTCATCCTCTGCTATGTACATGTATGTACCTGTATCATGTCAGGCAATCAGCCTGGCATGCTCATGTTTGGACAGTCAGCCAGGCACCTCTTCTGTGTCAACTATGAATTGTATTCATTCCCATGCCCACAATACCACTACACCACTGTCTATGATAAACAGGAAGTTTCAATGTTTACTTATTTGAGATAGTTCCCATTGGCCCCAACAAAATATTTCATAGTAAACTATTCAAATGAAGTACAGTCAGAGCATTGCAGAGCCAGGCAGCTCTTCTGTGTCAACTATGAACTGTATTCACTCCCATGCCCACAATACCACTACAGTCTGTGAATAAGAAGTTAATTGTTTACATATTTCCCATTCGCCTACCCCAACAGCAACAGAGTTTGATTTTATGGTAAAAGAATCAAATAGAGCAAGTACAGTGAGAGCATTGCAGAGCTCCTCACATGGTGACTAGTACATGTCAGTATGTAGTGGTGTAGATGGTTGTGAGGAGCAGAGTGCCTTGTGCCTTACCTGCTGGGTGTTGGTGGATCATGTGAGCAGTGTCCCAGGCCAGTGGGTGTGGCTAGTCCCAGACCACTCCCTCCCTCCCCCTCCAGGTCAGTGGTCCACTCCACCGACCACTGGTAGGACTCCTCCTCCATCTGGTCGCATGACCCTCACTAGAGTGGACAGGAGAAGAGTCGTGTGGTTTGGTGGGTGGGATGGGGAGAGGAGGAGGAAGACAAATGCAGTGTTCATCCTGGACACTGTGGCATGGGTGAGTGGCTGAGATATAGTTGTACCTAATTAATAATGTACTGTCTGAGATCACCTGTGGCCTACTGCTTATGTAGTTCAGTTGTTTGAACAATAAAACACATAATTAGTGCCTTCTCCATGTGTGTACATTTATCTATCAGTGTAATATGATTGCGATGATGTGATGTGAGGCTAGTGTGGGCCTAGATACCTGGTATGAGTCAGTGCAGGGAAGAGAGTGTGTGTTCAGTCATCAGCCATGAGCCAGTGTAGAGAGGGGAGCATGGCCTGTGAGTTGGAATGAGGAGTGGCAGGTCTGGCAGTACATACATGTAGAGCAGTGCTACAGGAGACACTGTCCCCTGCACAAGACACCATCACATGCACACACATGTACATGAATATGAGCATACACACGTGAATATGGGCATACATACAGTAATATATTGTCTCTGGTGGGACCCAATAGTGGTCTGTACATGCATAGCAACTGATAGAGTAGTGGACAAGATGTTGCTCTTATCATGATGAGACAGAATCTACATGTAGACTACATACAGTGTACATGTATGTACAGTGTACATGCCAGTTAGTGTGCATGGGAGAAGAGGTTTGCAGGTACATGTTCCATGTACATGGGCTGGCATGTGTGGCTAGCTAGTAGTGTGAGTCCATACAGGCAGTGTAGAGAGGGGAGGGTGCCTTACTGAGCTGGAGCATGTGCATATGTGAGTGGATTACATGTTCTCAAAGTGTTTTTCAAATTGTTTTCCCTCTCCAGCACTGGACTGGACCAGTGCTACCTCAGACAGGCCAGCCATGGCCTGAGGAGAGGCAGGCCCACACAGCCTACAGTATGTGGGATCCAGACAGAGATCCACCACACCCATGTATGGTGATGGTGGGAGGTCTGAGCAATACAGGCAAGCCACTGGGAGATGTGTGGCTCTTCAATATCAATGCCATCCAGTGGGAGGAGGTGAGTGAGCTGTGAGCTCATGAGGCAGTGAATGTGTTGATGTCCCCTTAGTGGTGCTGTTGTGTGGCAATGACCTTCACACTGCATGTGTGGCTAGTGCTCAGCTGAACACTTCCCCTTGTAAGCCTGCCCCTATACCAGTAGTGATGGTGTGTTGTGGTGTGTGTGGTATTGTCCTGTGCAGCCAACCCAGGTGAGTAGGTGTGGCATGTGAGTGGATAGAGGTTGGCATGTGGAGAGCATATGGCAGTGTGTGCAGTACATGTAGAGAAGTCATGTGATGTAGAGTTGTGTGGTATGGAGAGGGAGAGAGTAGTGAGGAATGGGCTGCTCCATTACTGGACAGCAGTGAATGCAGTGGGTGTGTAGGAGGTGATGTGCAGCCTTTGAGATAATACACAACACACTTCCACTGGCAGCCAACAGTAAGCAGTGGAGCAGCAGACAATTGTGTGGACTGCTGTACGTTTGAGTGTTCTCCTGTTCCCCTCCCTACAGGTACTCCTTCCCCCAGGATCCCTGACTCCACGGTGGTGGCATGGTGGTGGAGTGCTCCACCTCACTCCTACAAAGAAGTTGGTGGTGGCTGTGGCTGGAGTCTCCGATAACCCTAAGAAGTATGCCTCATGGAATGACTTGCCGCTGCTCTCTGACACCACAGTCCTGGAGTTTGGTGAGTGGAGTGAGTGTGGTAGGCAGCATGATGGGCACTGTGGCAGTGAGTGGAGTGGGGGACTGGCCACACTGCTCACTGTGGAGTGATGCTGTGGGCAGCAGTAGCAGTAGGAGATGTGGTGAGATGGTATGTACATGTACAAGGCTGTGGCATGTCCTCCCTGTGGGTACATAGTGCACTATGCACAGGATGTCAGGTGTCAGTGGATGATGTAATGTGATCTCCTCTGTGGGCAGAGGGAGGAGTACTGCACTAATTACTGGCAAGAGTGTTGCCTAGGTAACTGCACATGTATCTCTGCCTCCACTGCAGAGTGTGAAGATGGATACAAGTGGACACTAACTAATGTCCTGAGTGGGTCCAAGTTGGAGGAAGAACGGCAGAGGAGAGAGAGTGAAGGTAGGCACCACCTCACTAGCTCATCACAGCATGGGGCAGGGACATAGTTGGAATAGTATCTTATCTTGGTGGGTGAGCAGGAGAGGGAGAAAGGTAAGGATGAGGAACAAAGGGGGGAAGTGGGGGAAGGAAGAGGAAGAATTGGTATCAGCTGAAGGGGAAGGTAAAAGGTAAGGTGTCACAGGGGGTTGTATCTTGTATGTGAGTGTGCGTGTGCGTGTGTGTGTGTGTGTGTGTGTGTGTGTGTGTGTGTGTGTGTGTGTGTGTGTGTGTGTGTGTGTGTGTGCACGCATGTGGTTGTGGGGAAGGAATATACCAAGTGAAATGTGAATGGTGTAATTAAGGGATGGGTATGTTGCAAAGAGAAGCACTTGCAACTGACTCGGCTTTGACAATAAGTGATTGCACTGACCCTTATGAACATGTGGCTGGAACTACACAGCCAACACAAAGTTCTAAATAAGCCTACACCATTACATCACTATACATGCTATAAAGAGACACACAGATGACATCACAGTTAACAACAGTTAGTACATTCTGACAAGAGAGCATTGTTCTCCATCAGGATTTACATTTATATGTGTACGTTGGAACATTCTTTTGACTGGCAGTAATACTAAAATATCAAAATGTCCTTGTCAATGAGAAGGACAGAGATAGTGAGGAGGGAGGGAGGGACGGAGAGTAAATAGAAATGTGCATGCATACGCAAGACGTGCATATAACTAGCGGCTCTCAATATGTGATAGGAATAGGAATAGAATAGATAAAGTTTGAGGTAGAGGAATGAGGTATAACAAGAAAATGAAAGATGGTACATGTAGCAGTAGTAGAGACAACGTAACATGTACATGTACAGCAATATGTATGCATAATGTGCGTATAAGACTGACACCAACACCGTCTAATGTCTAACGTCCGTCAGTGAGAGAGACTGTCAACAGCGTGAGAGGTGAGAGCACACACTCACTGCTCGGTTCCTGAAATGCCGCTTCTGCCTTTGTGTGCAGCAAGCTGTAACATCGTCTTATGCAGCTCACCCGCGGCAGTACGCGGTACGCGTACATGTAAGTCTCTAACATGTCTCTAACGTCTTGGAAGCGCACGTCTTCACACGTTGATCTTTTTCGAAACGGCCATCGTTTTTATGTCGACCTTTCCTTCTTCGTCGGTGGAGCTACACATCAACAAACGTACCAAAGGATCTGCTATTCACACGAGTTCAAAGTCCCATCCATGGGATATCTATGGCACATGTACATGTATATCAGTACTCATGGAGTTAAACGCCACTGTGAGCCCTTTATACGCGGTATGTTGCGCAGGAAGTGGCAGGAGAAAATTAATTACATGTACATGTACATAACAGCATACATTCACAATGAATTTAAAAGCAGTCATGATGTCAGCAATGTTTCTTTTCTCAGCTTCAGTAATTCCTTCCTCACTGTCTCTTCCCACCCATCAACGCAGCTGAGAACAGCCACTGCAGTGGACAAGTACCAGTGATTGAGGTGTGCAGTGAACATGTATCTCACCAGAACCACTCACTCTGAGAGGATAGCCACCGCTTGCTCTCTGTGGCTGCATGAAAGGCTGCTATACTTGCCTGCAGTGTACTTGTAGCCACACTTGTAGTCAGGAGATTCCACTGACCCACCATCAAAATGAAGTGGCACATCTGTACTTGCTCTGTGGTGAGAAGGAAAAGAAATATGAAAGGCAGAGAGAGTTCCAATAGGGACAGCAGAACAGACAAACACACGAATGAGGAGACGGAGCCAGACAGACAGGGAGACTGGCAGACAGACAGCCAGACAAGCAAACAAAATGAGAGTGTAGAAACCAATAGACAGCAGAACAGACAACAGACAGACAGTGAGACAGAGACAGACAAAGAGACAGGCAGAGAGATAGACAGGCTGGTAGGAGAGAGAGACTGGCAAACTGAACTGGAGTGTATAAACTATGGACTGGACTGGAATACTGGACTAGCTAATTAAGCATGCACGCGTATTGAGAGAGTGGTCTGCGGAGAACACTGGAAGACTTGCCATCACGAAATGCCCACTCTGATCACCCTCTACAGCCTCATTCTCAGACTTTGCACTTGTTTCCAGACATGGTGCACATGCATGCACTATGAGGAGAACTTGGTCCACGAATGGAGAGCACTGGTCTGGGAACCAGACTCACCATTTAGAGCTCACTTGCACACAGTAGAGCAGTACTCATTACAGTTACGAGTGAGGCTCGTTCACCAACCAAATTTTCTTGCCTAGTGTGTAAACAGTCTCTAAATGGTGAGATCTGGTTCCCAGACCAGTGCTCTTCATTTGCGGACCAATCTCTCCCCATAGCGTATGTGTACAGTGTATGTGTAGCTTTTTTCTGTCTGGAAATGAGTGCAAGGCCTGAGAATGAGGCTGCAAAGGGTGACCAGAGTGGGCATTAAGTGATGGCAAGTCTTCCAGTGTTCCCGCAGACCACTCTCCCAAGTCCCAATACACTTGCATGCTTAAATTAGTAATCCAGTCCAGTCCAGTCCAGCATTTATACACTCTCAAACAGACACAAGAGAAAGCACAGGTGGAAAAATGTTAAACAAAGAAAACCTTCAGTGTATCTGTGCCTCAGTCATCGATTGCTCATAAATATGGGTCAGTGGGCAGCAAATAGACTGCCTCACATACATAACCTCTGGATTGTTCCAGGATATCCAGCATCAGTGAGGAGTGAAGTGAGGGCCGGGTGAGGGGTCAGAGATGAGAGAGAGAGAGAGAGAGAGAGAGAGAGAGAGAGACACAAACAATTTTGTTACATGGTGCAGTACATGTATATGCATGAGGACAGATTAGCACGCCTAGTAGGAAGAGGCCCATGTACATATACATTCTCCTCCCTACCCCTCCTCTGTTTCTCTTCCACACACACACACACACACACACACACACACACACACACACACACACACACACACACACACACACACACACACACACACACACACACACACACACACACACACACACACACACACACACACACACACACACACACACACACACACACACACACACACACACACACACACACACACACACACACACACACTGAAGCACCTCAGCACATGCACACACACACAACTGGTGGCTGTATGGGTGTGCCTTATTAGGAAGAGAGCAGTGGCTTGTGGTTTAGGAATTGTCATATGTGTGCATTTGTTGGAGAGCTTGCATGGGTGAAGGCGGGGAGGGAGGGAGAGAGGGAAGGAGGGAGGGAGAGAGGGAGAGACGGAGGGAGGGAGGGAGGGAGGAAGGGAGAGAGAGAGGAAAGGACAGAAAGAAAAAGGGAAGGGAGAGGGAGAGAGGGAGGGAGAGGGTGGGAAGGAAGGTGGGTGGCTACCTGGATCTTGTTTCCTCCCAGGTAGAGCTACTCTAAGTGGTAGGGGAGAGAGACTTCGAAGCCTGAGCCAGAGAGGGAGGGAGGGATGGAAGGAGGGAGGGGGAGAGGGAGGGATGGAGGGAGGGAGGGAGACAGGTTATCTTGTTGATGAGAGGGAGAGTGAGTGAGAGAGAGAGAGAGAGAGAGAGAGAGAGAGAGAGAGAGAGAGAGAGAGAGAGAGAGAGAATGTAGCTTGAAAATTGTACAGTGAAGCAGTTAACATGTACAAGCTTCCAAGCTGTATGCTGAAATCAAAGCTCCCACTACCCAGACCTTCATGCAACATCACTCTCACACAAAACAAGGTTTCTCTGGTACACCCTCAATCACTCACAGCACTAGGTGCCCCTCCTGAGTGGCCTGCACTCAACGTAGATGTATACATGTACATGTACGTGTATGAAACACAGTGATGGCCTACAGTATCTACAACATTCAAACACACACAGTGACACTGATGGCTTACAGTAACAATTCAACTGCCACATACACATAGAGCCAAACAAAGGCTTGGTCACAAGTTGGAGTCTAGCGGTGAGTTCCCACGCAATCTTGCTCTGTGAGGGTTTCCTATGCAGTGGTACATGTAGTCCCATAGCTATCATTGTCCGTACTCAGTCGTTCTGAGTTCAGCGTCTGTCCTCAGGAGTTCGTTCTGAGTTCAGCGTCTGTCCTCAGGAGTCTCAGATGCCAGCATTCGTTGAAGGCGGGTCTCCCTCTCCTCTTGTGTCTCAGAAGCCAATCTCATTACGGCGCATTCGCTGAAGGCGGATCTCTCTTTCCTCTACAGTCTCACGTAGCACCTGCTCTCTTCTCTGCTGTAAGTCCCTCTTCCGCTGAATAGCGATCTACGAGGCACGTCGAGCTCTATCTCTCGCTCATCGCTTACATAACCGCGTTTCCCTTTCCTCAGCAGTTTCGGAGGGCGCAACGTTCTCTCTCGCCTTCTCTTCTACGGCTCAGCCTTGCTTCTCTTCTCTGCTCCGGGTTCATGATGCGACGCTGCCGCCAAGAGTCAGTTGTTGCACACATGTCGACCTTTGAACTTCAATGTGATGAACTTCGATGTCATTTACCACGTGCCGCTTTTGAATTTAAATCGTACGCATGCGCCTTCACAAGGTGACAAAAGTACGATACATACAGCGCAGACCGGGTGGGGTTCGTTAAGCTATAAGGTGGCGATTTACGGGCAACGCAACTTTTCCACGTCAATTTTTGCTCGCTTCAGGCAAATTTGGACCGTACATTGCTCGTATTCCTATAATAATAATAATAATAGTAATAATAATAATAATAATAATAATAATAATAATAATAATAATAATAATAACATTGGGGGTGATTGGGAAAGATGCCCACAGTTTTTTCAAAGAGGTCGCTAGACGAGTAAAGCTGGCCACTGATGATGATTTTGCGTACCAGTCTCTGGTACAGCGCATTTCGGTGGCAGTCCAGAGGGGGACCGCGGCTGCCGTTCTCGGGTGCTCTGGGATGAGAGGTGGTGTGTGAGGGGTGGACGTCTTCTTTATTTCTCTGACTTCTCATGTTCTTTTGTTGTTGTGTTTCTCTTTCCCATTTCTTTTTTTTTTTGTTTTGTTTTGTATTGTATTGCATCTTTTCTTTCATTACTGTTTTCTTGTATTGTATTGTCTGTTTTTTTGTCTATTGTGTATTGTATTGTATAATAATAATAATATTAATAATAATAATAATAATAATAATAATAATAATAATAATAATAATAATAATAATAATAATAATAATAATAATACTTTTATTGAAAACGGAAGCAGGGTGGCTTATTTGTCATGCAGTGGTACACGAATGCAATTTAAATGACTTATACACAAAAGCAGATAGTTCACGTAGAATGTGCACATTTGTGGATGTTAGCAGATATATGAACTTGTCAGTTGTGCTGAGCCACTGGAAAGGCGGATAATAAGCATGAACCATTGCAAAAAGTTCCTGACATAATGTCAAGAATCTGGGACACACACACTAGAGTATCCTCTGAGCAGAGTCTGTTCCAGTATCTCAAAATCCTCTCTTTCCATAACAGATGGATGGGTAGTTGACCAAGTTCACCTCGAATAGCTGCTGTAGTTGCATTAGGTGGGAGGTAAAGAACAAACTTAAGGTAGTGGTCTTCAACTCTCTACAAATCCTTGTCCTCATGACACCCCTATAACTCACAACCAGAAGACACAGGGCTAGGACACAGGGCTAGGGTAGTCTCGCGAGCCAGACGTATTTCCGTGTACGCACGCGCGCATGCGTACACGGTGGCTCGCGAGACTAGGGCTAGGGCAGGAATGTAAAAATTTCGTCAATACAACTACGGTTTAGCAACTACACGCTGCTGAACTGTAAAGATCGCGAAGAATATCAGCGCGCGCGGGGGAAACGAGACCCTCACATAGCCACCGCTTGCATATAAAGCGAACGAGGTGATTCTAGCCCTGGTGGGGATCAACAGCAAACGGTATGTGTTGGTTTGCGCAGCTACCACAGTGTGACTGTGGCTAGAATTGACGTGGAAAACACTTCTCACTACTCGCTTTTCATGCTTCAATTCTACATTCCTGTGTTGTGAACAGGTCTTGTAAAGGTGTGTGTATAAAAGTGCATTCCTTGACCTTTCGAATGTTGCCTTACAAAGCTCTGTAACTTAATTCTTCTGGTCAGTAGCGCTACATAAAGTTGATGAATATTTAATTAGCCGTTACATACCCCGTCACCTTAAGGCTCGCCCCAATAAGCGTTGTGCTATTTCCAAAGGCGCAGCTGTGAGGGCAGCAAGCTGGAAGATCGTCTTACATCATTGTAAGTCTCTCTAACATGTTGGAAGTTCACGTCTTCACGCGTTGATTTGGATCACTTTGGAAACAGCCACTGTTCCATAACCGCTTTGCCCGTGGAGCTACGCATCAACACACGCACGTACCACAGGATATGTGCTATTCACACGAGTGCATTATCTATGGTATATCAGTACTCATGGAGTTAAACTCCACTGTGAACCGCGTACGTGGGTATGTTGCGCGCGCAGGAAGTGGCAGAGGAAGCAGGAGAAATTACATGTACATAACAGTATTCATTCACAATGAATTTAAAAGCAGTCATGACATCAACAATGTTTCTTGTCTCAGCTTCAGTAATTCCTTCCTCACTGTCTCTTCCCACCCGTCAATGCAGCTGAGAACAGCCACTGCAGTGGCCAAGTATCAGTGATTGAGGTGTGCAGTGAACATGTATCTCACCAGAACCACTCACTCTGAGAGGATAGCCACCACTTGCTGTCTGTGGCTGCATGAAAAGCTGCTATACTTGCCTGCAGTCTACTTGTAGCCACACTTGTAGTCGGGAGATTCCACTGACCCACCATCAAAATGAAGTGGCACATCTATACTTGCTCTGTGGGGAGAAGGAAAAGAAATATGAAAGGCAGAGAGAGTTCCAATAGGGACAGCAGAACAGACAAACAGATGGACGGGGAGACAGAGACAGACAGATAGGCAAACAGAATGGAAGTGTAGAAACACTGGACTCAACTGGAATACTTGACTAGCTAATTAAGCATACATGTACACACATATTGAGAGAGTGACTCTGCGGAGAACACTGGAAGACTTGCCATCACGAAATGCCCACTCTGATCACCCTCTGCAGCCTCATTCTCAGACTTTGCACTTGTTTCCAGACATGGTGCACATGCATGCACTATGAGGAGAACTTGGTCCACGAATGGAGAGCACTGGTCTGGGAACCAGACTCACAATTTAGAGCTCACTTGCACACAGTAGAGCAGTACTCATCATGATAATGAGTGAGGCTCATTCACCAACTAATCTTCTTGCTCTAGTTTGTAAACAATCTTCAAATGGTGAGTCTGGTTCCCAGACCAGTGCTCTCCAGTTGCGGATGGCATATATGCATGCACCCTGTCTAGAAATGAGTGCAAGGACAGAGACCCCCTACCCCTCCTCTGTTTCCCCTCCATGCACACACATGCACACACATACACTGAAGCTCCTCAGAACATGCACACACACAATTGGTGGCTCTATGGTGTGCCTTATTAGGAAGACAGCAGTGGCTTGTGGTTTAGGAATTGTCATACAAGTATGTATGTGTTGGAGAGTTTGTGTGGGGGAAGGTGCCAAGGTGGGGAGGGAGGGAGGGAGGGTAGAGAAAGGGAGGGAGGGAGGGAGGGAGAGAGGAGAGAGGGAGAGAGGGAGGGAGGAATGGAGGGAGAGAGGAGAGAGGGAGGGAGGGAGGGAGGGAGACAGTGAGAGGAAAGGGTAGAAAGAACAAGGGAAGGGAGAGGGAGAGAGGGAGGGAGAGGGTGGGAAGGAAGGTGGGTGGCTACCTGGATCTTGTTTCCTCCCAGGTAGTGCCACTCTAAGTGGTAGAGTAGGGGTAGGGAAGAGACTTCAAAGCCTGAGTCAGAGAGGGAGGGAGGGAGAAAGGGAGGGAGGAGAGGGAGGGATGGAAGGAGGGAGGGGGACAGATGAAGAGGAAAGTGGGGGGATGCTCTACCACTCACTCACCTGAACGGAGGCTCTATCACTGCAGGTGGCCCTCCATATTCACTCCACCCAGTGGGTGTGGTCATCTGTACCTTTATCTTGTTTCAGTCGAAAACCAATTCTGTGAGGCTTGTGAGTTAAGCCAGTTCATCCACTCGGCTTTTCTCGTTAGAGAGAGAGAGATGCAGATGAAATTATCTTGGTGGTGTGTGTGTGTGTGTGTGTGAGAGAGAGAGAGAGAGAGAGAGAGAGAGAGAGAGAGAGAGAGAGAGAGAGAGAGAGAGAGAGAGAGAGAGAGAGAGAGAGAGAGAGAGAGAGAGAGAGAGAGAGAGAGAGAGAGAGAGAGAGAGAGAGAGAGAGAGAGAGAGAGAGAGAGAGAGAGAGAGAGAGAGAGAGAGAGAAATGCAGCTTGAAAATTGCACAGCAAAGCAGTTACATGAGGAAAGGCTTGGGAATATTTTTAGAGAACTGTGAAAAACGGGCAGCCACCCAGGATAGAACCGGGGCCTCTAACTTTAGCTGTCTCTACCACCTGAGCTATGGCCACTGGGTGACAGCCAGCACTCACAATTCTCAATATCAGTCTGTATGTGCTAGGGATCAACCGGTAACTCCTCTCCATCAGGGGAGGAACCACACTGAGTGAAATACATGTATTCATAGCAGAACATGTGAAGCTGGGTCTCCCTCTAGGGAGCCACTGAACACTACACACAAGCTACGTTATACATGAGGAAAGGCTTGGGAATATTTTACAGAACTGTGAAAAACCAGCAGCCACCCAGGATTCAACTGGGGACCTCATAGCATAGACGTAGGAAGGGGGGGAGGGGGGGGGGGGGCTGGAGGGCTGGAGCCCCCCCCAATATTTTTCTGGAGGGGGCAGAGCCCCCCCAATATTTTTCTGGATGGGGCAGAGTACTCCCAATATTTTAGGCCTGATTCTTGTTGACATATAATAATAAGCTCCTCCCCAAAGTGTTTAAAGGCTTTGCGCTCTGTCAGCCTCCCCAATATTTATGCCTCATACGCCAATGCATGATAGAGCCAAACGAAGGCTTGGTCACAACTTGGAGTTTAGCGATGAAGTTTCCACGCAATTCATAGATACTATACTTACAATCTTGCTCTGTGAGGGTTTCGGATAAAGGCAGTCCATTGTCCGTACCCTCAGTTGTTCTGAGTTCGGCGTCAGTAATCATTCTGGCCGCTCATGAAGCGCGCGATCGTCCTTCTTCACGTTGTTTGACACCTGTTGCCAGCTTCAAGATGGTCTTAATTGTGAACCTCGACCCTCAGGGTGTGAGTAAAAAGTCAATAATCGCCCATGAGCGAAATGTCACGTGCAACCTCGTTCCGCATGCGCTATATGCTGCGTTGATGCCTGCACTACTTCCTTCAACACGCCAAGGGACGTAAAGCCCTCATATATAGGCGTTCTGCTATTTCCAAAGGCGCAGCTGCGAAGGCAGAGGCCAAAGCAGGCCACGCCCAACCTGCGGAAGACCGCGGAGAGTGCGAATACGAACGCTGTTTTTACGACCGTGCTGTTCGAAACGCCATGCAGTAACGGCGGACAATCACACTACTGCGCTGTAAACACAATACTATGACATCGGAATAACCCCCCAAAAATTATAGTGTGAATATATATAAAGTGCAGGCAGTGCCGCAACTGCTTACTACACTTAGCAATTATATTGGCTCTTGCCTGCCCTTACCGTTAGTATTGCTACTTCCTTTTACATGAACAGACATATTCACTCAGGAATTACTGCGACAACTACAGAAGGGTCACGTTTTGGCAGACTACACCATATGTGCTGTTAGCGGTGCTCCTGGTGTGGGGAAGACGTCTCTGGGGCATTTCCTATGCAACGAGACCCTACCACCTGCTCGTACCAGCACAGCCTGCATGGAACAGGCCAAGAGGTTCATCATGGAAAAGGTGGATGGACAGCACCTTAAGTGTCGGCAAATAAGTCCTTCAGATATGGTGGACATGATAGCCGAGAATCTTTCAGCTGGTGTCTCCATCACAGAAGAAGAGCCAAGCACTTCAGTAGTACAAGTCAGCAGCCAGCAAATAGGCCAGCCTGAGCCCAGCAGCAATGAAGCACAAGCCAATCCTCAGCAGCTGCCAAAGGAAGAAGGGGAGGCTGTCAACAGCAAGCGAGTTACTGCAGTATCTGCCACATCTCAAATTAAGGCCACACCCTCTGCAGCTTCCAGGGCAGATATTCTCCCACGCACAGCTGAGATCGCTCAAAAGATGATAAAGATGAAGGGGTCCAGAGAGGTACTGAAGACCCACTTCCTCCTGTTTGTGGACTGCGGTGGCCAACCACAATTCATGGAGATGATCCCTATTCTGATGAAGAATGCATTTCTTCGGCTACCATTGTTCAAGCTCTCCGATAAGCTAGATGATCGTCCAACTGTGGACTATTTTGCACCAAATGGAGCCAACTACAGTCTTGGCCACTTCACTCTGACAAATGCAGAGCTAGTAATGCGGTGCATGCAAATGACACAGTGTCAGCATTCGCAGCTACCAATGTCCTTTGTTGAGAAGCAGCCGAAGCACCCAAAAAGTATGGTGATCGGCACATTCAAGGACAAAATTCATGCATCAGGTGAATCATTGGAAGACAAGAATCGTAAGCTGGCAGCATTGCTGGAAAGATTTACGAAGTATCTCATTAAGTATTCCCACAATGAGATCATCCACGCTGTTAACAATGCTGGGTCTGGTCCAGGAATCCCACGAGACCCAATGGCAGAGGAGCTCCTGCAGATGGTTGAAAGCTGTGGGCAGAGCATACGACTCAAGTACCCCCTCGGCTATTACCTGCTGGAGGTGGAACTGCGGAGAGCAGGCAGAATTGTGAGCAGAGCAAAGTGCTGGGTCATCGCTCAGCAGCTGATGTTTAAATCTGAAGAGGCCATGGAAGTAGCCTTGCAGTTCTTTCATGCTGTCAACCTGATGTTCTACTTCCCAGCAGTGGAGAAGGAGGTGATCTTTGTTGACCCCATGGCCCTACTTGACTGGATGACCACTGTGCTTGAAAGAAGCATTGAAGCTATGGATGCTCCAGAAGGTGATGTTCAATCAGAAGAGATGATAAGACTCCGAAACCAGGCCCTGATCACATCCAGCTTCCTCCAATCCCTGCAATCAGAAATCACCAGTGAAGGTGAAAGAGTGGCAGTGGATACACTTATTAAAGTGCTGGAACACTTGTTAATAATTGCTCCTGTCCAGGAGGAAAACGACACCAAGTATTTCATGCCCTCCTTGTTGGACAGCCGTGAATCCAGTGAAATTGTAAGGCCCAGTGGTGGTGCTGCCGCTGCTCTAAGAATCAAATTTTCCAGTAGGCATGTTCCTAGTGGTGTCCTGTGCTGCCTCATAGTGTACATGAGGTCCTCTCGTGGCATATTCCAGTGGGAGATTCCCCTTCACCACTCAGAAGAGCCAACCCGCCTTTACAAGAATGAGCTACACTTCACGTTGGCAGAGTATGATGGTGGAATAACTCTGATCGACGATGACACCCATTACTCTGTGTACGCAGATGGTAATTTCTCCCCTGAGCTCCTACCTCTGATCTGGGATGACATAAGCCAGGGAATAAGAGTTGTGTGTAGTGAACTTTCATTAAGTGTAAGACACGGAATGGGCTTTGATTGTCACTGTGACAAACCATTCCCTCACCTGGCAGTGGTGTTCCCTGACCACAAGTCATGGGTGTGTGCAGAAGATGCAACTGTGAAAGGGACACTCACCCACAAGCAGAAGCTCTGGCTGCCGGTCCAGGCAGATCTTGAGACAGGTTAGTGTCTTATGGGTAGCATATCTTGTAACATTCACTGGAACATCCTTATCTCTCTCTCTCTCTCTCTCTCTCTCTCTCTCTCTCTCTTCCCCCCTTCCCCCTCTCCCCTTCTCTCTCTCCCTATTTCTTTGATTCAGGGCATCAACAACTACTAACAAAGCACATTAGAACTGAAAGTGGTAAATTTTGATCTTTGCTCACTAATATATAGCTGCTTGAAAACAAAAAGGGGTCCTCTGTAATGGATTCTCTCTCTCTCTCCCTCTCTCTCTCTCTCTCTCTCTCTCTCTCTCTCTCTCTCTCTCTCTCTCTCTCTCTCTCTCTCTCTCTCTCTCTCTTCTCTCTCTCTCTCTCTCTCTCTCTCTCTCTCTCTCTCTCTCTCTCTCTCTCTCTCTCTCTCTCTCTCTCTCTCTCTCTCTCTCTCTCTCTCTCTCTCTCTCTCTCTCTCTCCTCCCTTACCCTACTACTTAGATTCAGGAGAGGAACCACTAGCCAAGCACATGAGAACTGAAAGTGGTAATTTAGATTTTTACACACTAACGTCCAGTTTCTTAAATGGAAAATGTCTGCTGTTTCATTATAGCTCTCTCTCTCTCTCTCTCTCTCTCTCTCTCTCTCTCTCTCTCTCTCTCTCTCTCTCTCTCTCTCTCTCTCTCTCTCTCTCTCTCTCTCTCTCTCTCTCTCTCTCTCTCCCTTACCCTACTACTTAGATTCAGGAGAGGAACCGCTAGCCAAGCACATGAGAACTGAAAGTGGTAATTTAGATTTTTACACACTAATTTCTTAAACAGAAAATGTCTGCTGTTTCATTATAGCTCTCTCTCTCTCTCTCTCTCTCTCTCTCTCTCTCTCTCTCTCTCTCTCTCTCTCTCTCTCTCTCTCTCTCTCTCTCTCTCTCTCTCTCTCTCTCTCTCTCTCTCTCTCTCTTTTTTTTTCGCTCTCCTGGGCTTTTAGGAGACTTTTGTGAGCTGCATGAGGCAGCAGATGTGGGACAGTCAGAGGAAATGTTCACAGATAAGATAGAGTGTGGTAAGAGCTACTATCGCCAATCACCATACATGCAGTGTATGGTGTTTGTCTGCCCTTCAGTAGTGTATTGTTTCCACATGCTAATAATGGTACAATGTAGTCTTGTAGTTTTACAGTGCACACTTACAGGACCTTTCTTATTTGTCTTGCCTACTAGAGGTTGTGTGCATGTACATGCAGGCTGTGATAAACAAACCTGTGCTAATTATTCGCGAATAAAATTTGAAAAACAGGGCCACTTTTTACTTGTTAAATAATCTGTGTAGAATTTTATTCCATGCATGCGCAAAAACACAGGTAACCTTTGACCTGGACTTGAGCATGTTGTTAGTGGGGCTGATAGCCGCCACTGAAGAGCAGACTGAGAGTCGTTTGTCAATCCTAGATGCCCTAAGGTTGCCAACAGCCTCCGACCTCACTTGTACATAAGGGCGATTGCAACCTGCCACTGGCTGGAAAATGGGCACGTGGAAAGGGCTTAGTCTCGCAGCAATCGTCTGCCACATATAGGTTCGCACTCCTTTGGAGCCTGAGAGACAGAATTCGCCACTTCAAGAAGCATCATTAATGTTGCATTAAAAATTGGTAGATTTTTTCTTATGGCCATTTCATCATTTTTGGTTTTGTTGTGCTGACTTTCAAGTTTGTTGTTATATGGTGATGACCTTCACTGCATTCCTTTTGGTAAACTTTCAGTGGAATAACAGTACAATATATTTGAATTCCAGGCATTGCTAGCTTGATTAATAGGCAAAAGAATGCAATATTTGAATAATAGGCAAAATTGAGTGAATAATTAGCTCAGGGCTAGTGATAAAGCACTAGTTCCTCTTTTCTCTTTCCTTTCAACCTTCCTACCTTCTCTTTCTTTTTTGTTCTCTTTCCTTCTTTGAACTATAAATTTGTACACTTGACAATTTTTAGAATTATTATACATGCAGGGGCAGCGGAGCAGGGGGGGCAGGCCTCCAATGTAGTAGAAGGGGGGCCTTGTCCCCCTCCCAAAGTGGAAGGCTATGCCTCTAGGTGCATGGCTAGCTCTAGAACAAGGGAGTGATCATGGCTAAATATAGCAATGACTAATATCTCACCAGCCTTACACAGTAACGTCTAAACGATTTTCACAGCAGATACCTACTTACTAAGTAGCAGAAGTAGAGTGTATTGCTTGGCCGTACCACCTCGCTAGCGCCACTTACCAAGGGGAGTGACTGGTCTGACGCAAAATGGGTGGCATATGTTTCGTCTATGTAGTGGGTGGTTTCAGTTTTGAGTCAAGTCTCACTTTCATACTACCAGACTGGCTGAATAGCCAGCAAGTCCCCTAGGTAACTCAAAGAAAGCTTTACTAGCCAAAGCAATAGTGCATGCTCCAGTGCGAAACCCTCCCCTCCCGCCCCCCCCCCGCCAATCTCATGAATATTAATTTTTTTGCAGCATGCACAACTCACTCCCCCATTGTTTCTAACCCATTGCTGCCTCTGACATGCACTAAGTGTAGTGGAGAATAGAAGGAGTAGAGAGGCATGTGGAAAAGGGAAAGGCAAGCAAATGAAGAGAAAAGGGGAAAGGAATGTAAGATTTCAAACTCAACTCTAACAGCTTTGATTAGTGATTATGAACCTCTAAATTCCATCCTGACAGGCATATACCTTTTGATTATAGACCAGGCCATTGAGTAGCTGCTAACTTGTCCTGCATGTACAGCTAGATTTTCACCCAATCTGGGTACAGAAGGCTAGCTAAGCTAGTGATTGTGGGATTTGCAGCAGTGTAGAAAGCACCAGAGGTCTCCAAATTTTGTCACACTTTATTAATGTCTTGATGTTATGCAGTCAAAATACAAGCAATAGATGGGTGAACCTCAAAATGTAGTCTAGTGCGCTGAATTCTATTCAAAAAAGGTACACAAAAGGACACCTCCATAGGCTCCAACTGTCCCGGAATCTCTGGGACAGTCCCAGATTTCTTACCCTTGTCCCGGGTCCCAGAAGGCCTTACTTGAGTCCTATAGTTTGTCCCGGAAGTAAACTGGTCAGTTGTACTATATCGCGCTTTTTACTACAGGTGATCAGAATGAGCCATACCACGTGTAGACCTATTGGCTACTGTTAACTAGGAGTAGCCAGCTACTCTATATGCAGTCCGGGACTACGAACAATCTTATCGCTGGACGTGCCCAGTCATTAAAAAAGGCGTGGTCATTAGTGTTTAAAGGCGTAGTATGGGCGGAGTATAAATAGTTAGTGGGTGTGATTTTTATAATTAGTTTTGGTCCCAGTAGCTGCACTGGAGAAGTTGGAGCCTATGCACCTCTATAGCTGCTATTTCATAATAACAAGTTGGTTGTGGAAAAATGGGTGTGCTGACTTTGTCCATTTTTGGGGGGGGGGTCACTTCGTGTGCTATTCCTAGTCTTATTGATGCCCTTCCTCCGTATTCTCAAGGAAATACCTTACACTCTTTTTGATTACATAGATGTGTTACTGTCTATCTTCGAAAGATTACTTAAACATGAAATATCCTAACTCACTGCAATCTGTCCCAATGCAATGTCTGGGACAGTTCTGAGGGACTTACTTATATCTCAAACATAATTTTTACATTCATAGGAAGCAGTTGTTGTCTCTTCTTTCAATGGTAGATGATTATTTCTTCTGTACTATATTCTTACAGATGTGTACAAGCAGTTGTCATTTACATACACTGGAAAGGAGGATCACCTTCTGTGGAAAGATTACGGAATTGAGTTGCATTTCTCCTCCACCTCTGAAGTCCACATAGAGGGAACCATTAGTGTACTCTCAACCAATGCTGATAACTACTTATTCCCTGAGGGCAGTGAGCTGGTGAGTGCAGTCTATGATATATCCGCTAATGAGCCATTTCCAGAGCCAGTGACTGTTAGGCTCCAACACTGTGTTCCAATGGAGAGTAAAGAGGAAGCATCAGCAATAACCTTTGTGGTTGCTGACACTGCAAAAGGGCCTCCATACAAGTTTCATCCACTGACTGGAGGAAGTTTTATGAGAGGATCATCTTATGCAGAAATTCAGCTCACGCATTTTTCTATGTTAGCAGTTATATGGTGGTGGATGGGTTATGCTATTCCCTTCTCTGCCAGTATCTATTACCTTCAGAATAATATGGCGAGTTTTGTTGTGACCAAGAACCTTCAATCCCATATCAATGTGAGTATAATAATAATTTACTCTCAGTACATGTGCTATAGCATATATATCTCTGCCCATGCAGGCAGTCAGAGATCATTATGACTCAGCATTAGGTTGCAGTGAGTTTCCATTGATGATTGACCGACACTCATCTGAAGTAGGGCTTGAGGTACCATCAGGCTTGATGTGGGAGGTTGTTCCGCATATTATGCCATCAAAGGTGTGTTTGAGATATTTGTATGATCATGTGCTCATGTAAATGGTGAATCGCACCTTGCACTCTTCTCAGATTGACATGGCTGCTGTTTTGGATTATCAACCTGGAAGAGCAATCCCACAGATCATAATGGACATCATTAGCAAGCCAGAAGAAGAGGGGCAGCCAGTGGATAAGTATGTGACACTGGGATTAAGAGGTGTTCACAACCAAGCATCATTACGTCTCATGTGTACCCATTATACAGCTACCACAGGTTAGACTCTACACACTACTATCCATCTGTCTTGCAACACTGACAAAAATGCACTCTAGTATCACTTTGGGTACCTCTCTGCAGGAGGCACTCCATCCACCACCTCAACTCCGACACAACCTCCTTTGGCTAATGTGCCAACAGTTGGTAAGCATTGGGAATACTGCACACATATGCACTTGTAGCATGTTTGCGTGGATATAATAATACTTTTATACATGTGATTATATATATTGTCATGTAGCTTTGACAGTTATAAAATCACCAATCAACAGAGGAACCTGTATGGCTCATGCATGTAGCATAGCCTACTAACACACGCTTGCTCAGCTTACAAAGCTAGTATATAGCACAGGCAGCATGAGGCAAACACAGCAGTTTGAGACTTTTACCAATGCAACAGTTGATAAGCGTTGGGAATACTGCACATATATGCACTTGTAGCATGTTTGCATGGATATATATAATGTATATGTAGTTTTATATATGTAATTATGTATATTGTCCTGTGGCTTTGACAGTTATAAAATCACCAATCAACAGAGGAACATGTATGGCTCATGCATATAGCAAAGCCTACTAACACACACTTACTCAGCTTACACAGCTAGTATATAGCATAGGCAGTACGAGGCAAACACAGCGGTTTAAGACTATTACCGGGCTACAAACCAGGTACACTATGGCAATCTGGGCTGTGTAGGATCACCTCTTGCAGGAACTAATTAGAGCCCTCAGGCTCTACTTACTTCCTGCCCTTGGTGTATCCCATACAGCCCAGACTACTGTGGTATAACTATAGTACAATCCCCCCCCCCCCCCCCCCCCCCCCCCCCCCTCACAAGGGGATTATGTGCTGCACACACACACGCACACACACACACATGCACACGCACGTGCACACAAACATACACACACATACACACACACACACACACACACACACACACACACACACACACACACACACACACACACACAGGTACACACACAGATCAGAAGCCAAGCCTCTTGCAATTGATGCTTCTGAAAACTCCCTCTGGAAAGAGAGTAGAAATTATCAAAACAATTGCACCACACTGGAATAAATTTGGAATATATTTTGACTTTGATGAAACAGGACTGACCCTTGACTGCATTGCTAAGAAACATTCATTTAATCCCATAGACTGCTGCACTCAGATGATGAAAGAGTGGCTGGAGGGGAGGGGTAGGCAGCCAGCCACCTGGGCCACACTCATTGACCTGTTAAAGGATGCTGAAATGAATGACTTCGCCCAGCAACTGGAAGAGACATTACAGCAGAGAGGAATGGCATGGAGGAAGAGTAGGAAGGAAATGGAGGTGGGGGTGGAAGGGGAGGGCTAATTGTGAAGAAAAAGGGAAGGGGGGGGGGTGGGGGAGGGAGGCGGATGGGGAAGGTAGAAGACGAGGTGGGAGAAGGAAGAAAATGAAGAGGACGAGGAGGAGGAGAAGGAAGGAAGGAAGGAAGGGAGGAGGAGGAGAAGGAGGAGGAGGAAGAGGAGGAGGAGGAGGAGGAGGAGGAGGAGGAGGAGGAGGAGAAGGTGGAGGAGGAGGACAGAGAAAGGTAAGCATGGAGGAAGAAGTGACAGTGGAAACAGGGAAGAAGGGGATGCAGGTAAAGAGAGCAACAAGGATTAGGACTACTACAATGGCAAGCTTAAGAACACAGGGGAAGGAGGGCATAAGGTTGGAGAAGGGGCCAGTGAGATGGAAGGAAATGTTTTTGGTCAAAGAGAAAACTGAACGATCATCAAGAGAATGGTGAAAATGGTAGTGGAATTGCACATGATGTGTACTGTTGTGAATGTACAGGACATTATACTATTCTCAACAGCTTACTGATATAACCGAACCTTGTACTGTATATATTCATATTACCCAAGTTAAAGGTACCTTTTTAATCCATTGTTACTATGGTTTTTTTTCTGTCATTATTTCAATTCAAGCATAAATATGGAGTAGGCATCATTCTGAGTTTGGATGCATGTCATTCGGGGTGTAATGTGTGTGTGTGTGTGTGTGTGTGTGTGTGTGTGTGTGTGTGTGTGTGTGTGTGTGTGTGTGTGTGTGTGTGTGTGTGTGTGTGTGTGTGTGTGTGTTGCGTGGGTGTGAAAACAGATGAGAAAGAGAGTTAGATTTGGTGTCACAAATGTACACGGCTCCTCGAGTTTCCATGCGGGCAGGACCTAGCCATAGTTATGCCTTGAGACGCACTTGTGTTATACATGTGACTGGTGTCTTTCATGTAAAAAGAGAGGTGGTGTACATGACTGTGTTATATGCATGTGTGTGGATGTACCATTGTCCAAAGTACGGTGGACTGTCTTGTAGAGTGGCCAGTCACCTGGGGAGTATCCAATCTGATCTTTGCGTAGCTACAGGTTTCGGTCCCTTTAATCTCCTGACCCGTGGTTCACTACAGCTCACTGAGCTTCATGTGGACAACAATAACAGGACGAGTATGCCATGTCTGATTATGCAATACAAGCCCTATATTGTTGAGCTGACCTGTATGGGGGCATCATGTAGTTTTGTATGTGTAAAAGGATAGCAGACACCCATGAGCACCAATGTTCATTGGAAAGTGCAAGCTATTGCACTCACTCCCTAGCTGAAAGAACTCACTGAAGTTCTATGAGCATAATGTTATTCCACAATTGTTAAACTGTTGATTAATTTATAAGTGAATGCATATATGGAGTGCTAGTAGAGCAATAGCTACATATTTTTTTTGCAATCAGTTATTATAAGCAGCTCAACAATATAGGGCTTGTATTGCATAATCAGACATGGCATACTCGTCATGTTATTGTTGTCCACATGAAGCTCAGTGAATTATATAGCGTGCACTCTACATCCAGGTCTTGTCTCCATTTCTTTTTATGCAATCCCTATATGCCCCTCCACAATTGACCATTTTCACCAGAGGTTTATACACAAATTGTCGTTATTACACCATTTTGGTCAGAAATTAGGAACAATGATGGCCTACTTGGAAGAATTATGCATGTTTGCAGTTCACCACTACTCCCCATTTCCTTTTATCCATACATGCATGTGTATATATCCTGACTGTGACAAAATGAAACTGAGTTGATTGTCAGTTTATGGTGTGGCATACTGACCTCTATGCCTACCCGACGTTTAAGAATCTACTCTACCGCGATTATTGCCGTCTCTGTATTAGTGTTTGCATGCGAGGCGCTGTTGCTATGTCCACCCGGACAGGATAAAAGGCTTCTCAGCCAGTATCAGTCGGCCCGCGGCACTTCCTACCTCATTTCGTCTAGACAAAACACGCCCCAAATCACGTACACTCGCGCTCCAAGGGCAAGTGTTCGTGGAACCGGCGAAGCTAGAGCCAGTGAGCCAGGCTAAGCGGCGCCCAACTTGAGTACGTGACATACGGTCACGCCGTGCCCCACTCCCTAATAGCTTGGGAACGCGCTACAACGGTGGACGCCTCGCCAGCCGGTATGCCATACTCCACCATTAGATGCCTAGGGAACGTTGCTACACTCGCTGCGCCCGTGATAGCCGTAGCCATACGGATGTAGCTAGCCGGCCGAAGGTTGTCGACGGCGCAGCGCCTAATAACGTGAGTTTGCGGCGCGCGCACGAAATTAGCTGACCAAGCCATATGACGGCCACGCTACATTTCAACAAGGACATAAGCGCATGATAAGTCCAACAAACTTTTTAGAGACTCATTGTAGGCATAATCATAAACTTCCAATAGTAACATTTCCATGTAAATTCTTTAGCTGCATCATGTCAATTACAGCGCATTCAATTTCAGCATCATAATATACAGAAACACTGGAAAAAAAAGATATTCGTTAGTATTAAAAGAAGTGAAAGGGTTAACGAAGAAAATATATATCCCTAATGTGTACTGCTATGATTTCTGTCTAATGTCTCAAGTTCATTGTTAATGGATTCATACTTTTTAAGTTGCAATACCTTATATTCTAGCATTATAATGCACAGGAAGAGAGTGAGAGATAAACAGCAATATCTCGAGAAGCAAAGGGGTTAATGAAAGAATTATAAGTCTCTGCACTAGCTGTCACGAAAATGTACCAGCATGTGCAGTTTCATGATCATTGGCATTATGGTTATTAAAATTGTTAGTTGCATTCCTTCTTCCGAGAATTTTTAGACTCCGTGCGGAGATGGCGCCCACACGCCCATAGTCCGTGTGTACGCACAAAAGCCTCCTAAACTCCCCCGCGCTAGCGTTCTAAGCCTTTCTAGGCACTTAGCAACCCCACTCAGGCGCTTCTCTTCCTAAGGACACCTCCCAAGTAGCTAAAAGTCTATGTGTAGAACTATTGCCAGAAAATTGCTAAACCGCCAAATAGCTCCCTTTGAAGATGTAGGGGTGGCTACTTGTGTGGTCCTCCTGTGCCCTGCGTTGCCTGCACACTGCCATCCATAGAATCCAGTCTGTGTGGTTTTTGGCACTCCCATCCCAACATCCCTCTACATATTTGAAAGTTTGTAGCCTAGTTCCCAGGCCCCTGCTTGAGCGATTGTTACATGCGACCTTTGATCCCCGTGGCTTAGGCTAATTTTAGGAAAGCCCGCATCAACATCGCGCGTATGGCACGCCGTTAGTAACAAACCCTCATGTCGACGTGAAAGATTTTTTTTCTTCCGTCTACGTGAGCACACTCAAGTCGACTGGAGAGGTTTCATCTCCGATCGACGTGAGAGGTTTTACCTTCCATCGGTGTGAGCACTGTCTCGTCTACCTGACAAACTTGCGACTAGGAAGAGAAGGTTAGCATACCATATTTGGAATAATTCCGCGTTAACCCCGTGATGCCCATCGCGTTTACCCTAACGCTATATGCTGCCACCGTATTGATGTCTCTGCGTACATGCCATCACACCCTGGAACTCTACTAGTGAGAACTGCGCTTATAGAGATTCGAGTCCTGATCCGCTCTTTCAAGACGCTGCAATGGACCTGTGGACAAGAAGTAAGTTTGTCCATAGATATTCTTCATTATTATGGTTTGTCCTGTGTCTCCATAAGGGCTTAGCAGGCAGTTAATTTACCCGGTGATTACAATATTATTCCATAAAGGCCTGTGTGGCTAGGTGAATCCATAACACTCGGTTCTGCAACTGTAGCACTAGCCAAAAAATAATATTGCAACTGACACACAGAGTACAGCACACAAGTACATAGCAACGAACAATGCAACAAATCCAGGACAAAAATGCAGTTATTATTGTCCTGCCCCAGACAGCTGATGGTACACTTGTGGTAATTGTCCCTGTTCCCTGTTGATGGCATTCGGTTGACAGTGGATATGCCAAGACTCCAGGATGCATCATTGATGGAGTTCCGACTCCACATCAATGACCCGTGCTTCCTCCCACTTGATGGTGTGGCCAGTCGTTGCCATGTGTTCTACAACCGCTGACTTGTCAACATTCCCACTAGTGAGAGCATACTTGTGTTCTCATGCTCAGACTGTCCTGCTACCTATATGGGACAAACAGGCCGTACTCTGGAACACCGGATCAAATTCATCATAGGATTTTGTTGCAGTGGCCCACATACATTTTTCAGTGCTTGGAGGATGTACACTAACACCAACCTGTCCTCTCTATTGGACAGAGCCCAAGCTACTGGTATCCCTTCTTGAAATTCATCTAAAATGAGGAGTGTTATTAAGTGGAAGTCGTAGTCACTCACTTTGTAGGTGGCATCCATGCGTACTCCACTGTGTGCATGGGAACAGAGCATGTCATGTTGAAATTCTGTTTGTATTAACAGAAGAAAGTCATCCGGTTCCAGATAGGGATAGGAATCACATTGTTGGTCTCCTTGCTGTTTGAATAATAGAACAGGGTTGTATGGTAACATCTCCATTTCTTCGACCCAGGATGTAACACTTAAAAGATCATTCCTGTGCCTCTGTATACCATCTTGATTCCAAATGTTGTTAATGTCCTTCCTGTTGACTAGGTGTTTTCTGACAATATGTGTCTCTGTATTGTCCCTTTTGTCGTCCAGAATGTACTGGGGAGTTATCCCTTGCTTCAATTTTGCTGCAATAGTCAATCTTGTTGTATCTGTAATTCTTACATGACCTAGTTGGGTTTCATGGTTGTAATGTGTAGAATTGTAATGCACTGTGACCACATTGGTTTTCTTGTTGATGGTTGCATGTATATGTGCACAACAATGTGATACAACTTTGCTGGTTCCCTGACTCTTTAAACTTTTCTCACCCTTACCTTGACTTCTGTACTTTCCTGCTCTATTGCAATAGTAGTAGTGATGTTCCTTCTCATTGATTAGCTGGGGAGCACATTTCTGGACATACCAAGAACTTGTGCGCATTTCCTCTTCCTCTTTCCATTGATAGAAGTCATCCAAACTGTCAAATGTTAATGTTTCAATCTGTAGTACAAGACTGTGGTGTGTAGTTAGATGTTCTTCTAACTTGTGAACATTGCTAAACCTGTATAATGGGAAGCATATACAACAAAAATGATCTTATATGAAGTAGAACGTACTATATACCACATTAACACACACTAACACTTTTATCTTTGAAGCTACAGGTGTTTTCAAGGATTGTACTGCTTACATCTGGGTGCACAAGTCACAAGTAACAGTTCCTTTCCTGGAATGTTTGTGTGGATGTGCAGTTTTTAGGTGTCGTGAGAGACTGCTCTTGTGTGGGTATTCCTTACTGCAATACATGCAGATGGAACTTGGTCCTTTATGTACAGGCTCAGGTTTACATTGTGACTGTTGAGGTGTGGATGGCTGTGGCTGTTGAGGTGTGGATGGCTATGGCTGTTGAGGTGTGGATAGTGGTGGCCACCTAGGTGAGGATGGTTGCAGCCTTAGTGAGGATGGCTGTGGCTGCTGATGTTTAGATAGCTCTTTAGATAGCTGTGGCTGCCTGGATGGGAATGGCTCTGGCTTCTGAGGTGAGGATGGTTGTGGCTGCCTGGGTGGGAATGGGTCTGGCTTCTGAGGGGAGGATGGCTGTGACCTCTGAGGTGATGGTTGCTGTGGCTGTCTGGATTGTGACCTCTGAGGTGAGGATGACTGTGGCTTCCTGGGTGAGGATGGCTGTGACCTCGGAGATGACTGTGGCTGCCTGGGTGAGGATGGCAGTGATCTCTGAAGTGAGGATGACTGTGGCTTCCTGGGTGAGGATGGCAGTGATCTCTGAGGTGAGGATGACTGTGGCTGCCAGGGTGAGGATGGCAGTGATCTCTGAGGTGAGGATGACTGTGGCTGCCTGGGTGAGGATGGCAGTGATCTCTGAGGTGAGGATGACTGTGGCTGCCTGGGTGAGGATGGGAGTGATATCTGAGGTGAGGATGGCTGTGGCTGCTTTGGCTGCTGCTGGGAAGGTGAAGAAGGTGAAGATGGCAGTGAAGAAGGTGAAGATGGCTGTGACCAGTGATGGTGATGCTGCAGGTTGTGGCGCTGAAGGTGGTGGCGATCCTGTTTCGGAAGAGGTTTAGACTGCTGGGAATGAGTCATTTGGTGATGAGGCTTTTGAGGAAAATGAGTCTGTGACAGAATATAGTGCATACAATTATTGAACTACACTGCATCCATATACATGTAACGTAAAGGTAGTTCAGTAGGTTGCACTCTATCCTTACATAGACAGTTGTAATGTACCTTTTGCCTCAATTTAAGTGACAAGAACTTTCTTCGCTGGCTTGGCATAGGATACGTTGTAGGAGTGGGTTGGAGGTAGTGCTGAGAGTTGCATGGGTTCTGAATTGGCAGGATTGAGGTCTTCGTTACATTGGGTGGTAGGTTGGACATAACAAGTTCACTGTGAGTGGCGATTACAAAAATGTGAGCACTGAAAGAATGGTAGGTTGAAGTAAGCAGTTTCTACAAGTAAGGACGACTAAGGAAGTGTGTACTGTGTAGTACAATTTTTATTAATGCTTATCATCATCACACTTTGTGCTTTATATTTGTTAGGCTAACCTGCTTGGATGCTGCAGAATATACTGTGCTAATGATAGTCTCAGTTCTTTCATTAGGTCCTGAAAACAAAAATTATATATAGATTTTAGGAGCAATACATAAGGTGGCATCACGACTTACAGTTCTATAGTTAATTGCTCTGTTCATCAGGAGTGACTTGATATTCTAGAACAAGGTAAATAAGTAACTCCCGAAACTGCTGGACTCCCGAAAGAGGAACATCAAAGGTCTCGAACGCATGCCTATATAGAGTTTTACAAATCAGCCCCTCAGATACAGACACCTCGATATTTATGGCGTGTTATCAGTGTCAAAATTACGTCGCTCGCCGGGATCATTGGAGGGCGTTACCCATAGGTGCTGCTAGTGCGCTCAGCTGCCGTAATGAAGTCCGTCTGTAGCGTCGTGAGGTCGGTCTGGTTTGCGATGAGGTCGGTCTGTAGCATTGTGAGGTCGGTCTGGTTAGCAATGAGGTTGGTCTGTAGCATCGTGAGGTTGGTCTGGTTTGCATTGAGGTCGGTCGGCGTAGCATCGTGAGGTCGGTCTGGTTTGCAATGAGGTCGGTCCGTAGAATCGTGAGGTCGGTCTGTTTTGCAGTGAGGTCGATCGTTAGGTTCGTCTGGCGCTAGCCTGCGCGCGTAGCCACAATCACGTGTGGTACAAAATGCATAACACAGAGCAAGTGATAGCACGTAGAGGAGCCCGCATCGTCTCTATAGTCTCGGTCCCAGACCCTTTCTAATGGTCACGTGCGAAAAAGGGGGCGGGGGAAGAAAGGAAAAGGTAGCGCGGAAACTGGAATGAACGCAGTCCGAATTAAATAAGAGATGAAAAAAGAGTGCTTTTTGTCCCCTGTTTCAGACAAACTTGGGAATTAAAACTGCAGGAATTTCCTACACTTTAACACTCACTAATACCAAATGTGCCAGAAATTTCCTACAAGTGCAGGAAATTTCCAACACTTTAACCACTTTTTACGCTCACAAATATCACCAGTGTAGGAAATTTCCTACACTTTAGTACTAAGTCTTACTAATATCAAATATGCCAGAACATTCCTACAAAGTCTCACCACTATAACCAATATGTGCCGGAATATACTTCCGGCATGTGTAGGACATATGTTCCGGCACTTTTAAATGTGAGCAGTTGCTGAGACTAACAGTGCTACCTGTTTCGCAGATTAGCCCTTCACTTTCATGACTTCGTCTCTGCGTTAATGCCAGGCACTCAGATTTTGTAGCTTCCTTGAAATCATAACAGACTATGAATATTTGATTAGCTACACATCAGAAAGTACACAGTGTGGTTACTAACTACATTCTAACACCCGCGCCAACATTCCAACATCGCGTTACATCCGGTCCGCGCTAGGCTATGCCTTTCGGCCCCCTCCCCCTTTTTCGCACGTGACCATTAGAAAGGGTCTGGGGCCGAGCTATAGAGACGATGTGGGCTCCTCTACGTGCTATCACTTGTTCTGTGTTATGCAATGATTATGCATTGTGTATCACACGTGATTGTGGCTGCGCGCGCAGGCTAGCGCCAGACGGACCTCACGATCGACCTCACGATGCTACGGACCGACCTCATTGCAAACAAGACCGACCTCATTGCAAAACAGACCGACCTCACGATGCTACGGACCGACCTCATTGCAAACATGACCGACCTCATTGCAAAACAGACCGACCTCACGATGCTACGGACCGACCTCATTGCAAACTAGACCGACCTCACGATGCTACAGACCGACTCCACGATGCTACAGACCGACCTCACGATGCTACGGACCGACCTCATTGCAAAACAGACCGACCTCACTGCAAACCAGACCGACCTCACGATGCTACGGACCGACCTCATTGCAAAACAGACCGACCTCACGATGCTACGGACCTACCTCATTGCAAACCAGACCGTCCTCACGATGCTACGCCGACCGATCTCATTGCAAACCAGACCGACCTCACGATGCTACGGACCGACCTCATTGCAAACCAGACCGTCCTCACGATGCTACGCCGACCGATCTCATTGCAAATCAGACCGACCTCACGATGCTACGGACCTACCTCATTGCAAACCAGACCGACCTCACGATGCTACGGACCGACCTCATTGCAAACCAGACCGTTCTCACGATGCTACGCCGACCGACCTCATTGCAAACCAGACCGACCTCACGATGCTACGGACCGACCTCATTGCAAACCAGACCGACATCACGATGCCACGGACCGACCTCATTGCAAACCAGACCGACCTCACGGTGCTACGGACCGACCTCATTGCAAACAAGACCGACCTCACGGTGCTACGGACCGACCTCATTGCAAACCAGACCGACCTCAAGATGCTACAGACCGACCTCATTTCAAACC
>CBDBZY010000018.1:332500-377500 GCA_965213685.1 bacterium | reverse complement strand
AGCACGAAGAAAGGGAGGGAGGAAAACAAGGTAAACAGGAACCAAGAGCAGGTTACTTCTGTACACCTCTGCCATACACACATGTACAGGTACATGTGTTACCAAGCTAATACGTATCTCTACATGTACATGTCTTACTGTGCCACTGGAATCAAAGCCTTGCTCAACAGCATGACTTCATCCAGCACTAGCCTCACTGTGGTCTGAGGGAGAGGGAAGAAAAGAGGCAGGGAGGGAGGAGAGAAAGAGGTACTGAATCATAACATCAGGAGAGATGTATATAAAGACCTCTGCTATGCACATATGCATACATGTAGGTACGATCACATAAACAATCATGTTATGTAGTACACACACACACACACACACACACACACACACACACACACACACACACACACACACACACACACACACACACACACACACACACACACACACACACACACACACACACACACACACCATGAATGCATGCACACACACATGTACACACACACACACCACCGAGGCACAGTCGCAGGCACACACACACACACACACACACACACACACACACACACACACACACACACACACACACACACACACACACACACACACACGCACGCATGCACACACACCACCGAGGCACAGTCGCAGGCACACACACACACACAACGTTCCTTCACAGCACCATTGGGAGTCACGGATGTACATGTACACACACAGTGCATGGGTACTATCAGGAGACACATGTAGAAGCAATAGCAGCTGTTCCTTGTCAGCTGGACCACGAAGCCACTGGCCACTGCCATCACGCCACAGACACGATCCACTGCCACAGCAGGCGAGCCCACAACACACTGCACCGTACAGCTGCTCTACCTACTGAGGTATCGGGCAGCTCATCTGTGCAGGCCGACTCTTTGAACCTTATACAAGGGCCAAGGTGTCTCCCCTGGTAAACAGGGCAGCTCTTAACTCAGTGTTGAGGAGTGGGCCAGGGTATGTAAACTACAAAGACATGCACCTCCATGTACATGATCAATCTCGTACATGTATATTTTGCAAGTTAAAACAAGGGAAAGCAAGTAAGGCAAAGTCTGAGGGCAGAGAGTGAAAAAAACACTGAGCTGCCTCGGACAGGATTCGAACCCGTGACCACCAGGTTGCTAGTCCAGTGCTCTGCCAACTGAGCTACCGAGGCAGCCCAGTCGGCCGGGTTCAAATCTACGGTAATATAGGCAAGGTAAGGCAAGGAAAGCATATACAATGTACATCCAGCCTGAGACTAAGTAAATAAGTAACACACACACACACACACACACACACACACACACACACACACACACACACACACACACACACACACACACACACACACACACACACACACACACACACACACACACACACACACACACACACACACACACACAAACCAGAGAATTTAGTATGTATATGCATACTATACATGTACATGTACATGTATATACACATACATGTACATTCTGGAAGGCTGTATATGCTCAAAGAAAGCAAGGTGCATACACTGTAGGGCTTGTGTGACCTGTACATGTAATCTTGTTCCCTTAACTTCATCGTAGAGGGCTGAAGGAAGGAAGAGAGAAAGGTGAGCGGAAAGAAAGGATGCAATACTGCTTACACACATGCACATGTACACGCACAGAAAGAGGGAAAGTAAGTTGTGTCAGGTGCAGTTGGGCTCTTGTGCCTTGTCTTTGATAAGTCGCAGAGATGTGATCATGTACAATTGTACATGTTGCGGTAATCAACACGCACATTTATCATCATCATCAGCAGCAACTGTACATGCACATAATATGCATACACACGTACGTATACATGTACATGCATACTACAGTCATGTATATTGGCTGTGTGTGTGTGTGTGTGTGTGTGTGTGTGTGTGTGTGTGTGTGTGTGTGTGTGTGTGTGTGTGTGTGTGTGTGTGTGTGTGTGTGTGTGTGTGTGTGTGTGTGTGTGTGTGTGTGTGTGTGTGTGTGTGTGTGTGTGTGTGTGTGTGTGTGTGTGTGTGTGTGTGTGTGTGTGTGTGTGTGTGTGTGTGTGTGTGTCTTACCATGACAGTGGAGTCAATGCCGGTTTCACAATATGAATACGTCTGGCATTACCCTCTCTGTGGAGTGTGGGAGGGAAAGGAAGGGAGGGAGGGAGGGAGGGAGGGAGGGAGGGAGGGAGGGAGGGAGGGAGGAAAAAGATCGAAGTAAACGTGAAATAAATATACACTGCCAAAAATTTAATCCCGATTCGAGGACGTAGACGTGCGCGATACGGTACGGATTTACAGTATCGGTACGTTCAGTTGGGGCAGTCCCATTGTATTTTTTGTATGGGGTCTGCCTTACAGCTCGAATCGACATGTAACCCCAGTGTTGATTCGAGGCCGTAAGGGCCTTACGTGCTCGATTCGAGCTCCTCCTTGTCCTCGATTCGATACCTTACGGCAGTCGGTATCGAATCGAGCCCAATTATTTTTGGCTGTGTAGGTTATACAGCGAGTCCATGGAAATACGTGATTTAGAAACCCGAGGGCCCTGGGCTGTAGCGTCCGAGCGCAGCGAGGACGCTACTAAGGGCCCGAGGGTTTCTAAATCACATATTTCCATTGGACGAGCCGTATAACCGGTTTGGACTGTGCGCACGACGCATTGGACGAGCCGTAGAGCCGGTTTAGACTGTGCGTACACATTGCTTAGTAACAAGCGTGCGTAGCAACAAGATTTCAAGTTTAGTGCAGTCGCCGGTAGAGATGAAAGCCTTCTTCTGCGACGAAACAGACAAAGCAGAGCTCACATTGTTGACTCCGTCCGACCCAACGTAGGGCCTAACCTATCCGCGCCGAGCTCTACCGTCCAGCTCTCCGTCGCTGCACCCGTTTCCAGGCCCCGCCTCTCTTCCATACCGCGTATTCCACACGCCGTTACCACGCCCCCCGGCTACTTCCAATGGCAATCATGTATATTCACGCACTTGGAAAGTAAGTTTTCCCGCGATGGAAATAAGTTTACGCGGGGTGGAAATAAGTGATTTATTTTCCACGCGATACGCAATGTGATTGGTCAGTTCAAACTTAGCACAGTCTAAGTAAAGTGGAACAAGAGGGAGTTACTTCTGTACACCTCTGCCATATACACATGCACAGGTACACCTGTTGCCAGGCTACATGAGGCTTGGAATGTGCACTCAACCCCTTCCCACCACACATACATAAACATGCACCATATACACACACTGTACATGTACACACACACATGAAGCACCTGTACACCTGCAATGTGCATGTAAACACACTGCACGATGGCCTGTGCAGGAGCACACATGGCACGTATGTACTGTTTATCAGGTGGTGTAGAGATACTTTGTATTGCCTAATACGACCCACAACCACTGAGCTGCATAACACATAACACATAATGGATGACATACACACACGTACACTTGAAGCACATGCACACCTACATGTGTACATGTACACGTACAGTGTGCATGTACATGTGAATATACTGCACAGTGCCCTGTGCAGGAACACATGTACTGCGTAATACTATGTACAAATACATGAGAAACCTCACAATAAAGGTGCCCCCACAGCAGCTGATGTGCTGTGTGCACAGTAGCTAGTGCATGTGTCATGGGCCAACCTCGTCCCTCGTAACACCATGAAGTGGATGACACACACATACAGTGAACATGTACACCTGCAGAAACACTGTGTGTGGCAACAAGAAAGGAGAAGGGGAAGAGCCAGAGAAAGGGGTGGAGAGAGGGAGGGAGGGAGGGAGGGAGGGAGGGAGGGAGGGAGGGAGGGAGGGAGGGAAAGGTTTAATTAAAGAGAGAGGTAAGTAAATAATTGTGCATGTACAGGTACATGTACACTGTATAGACATGTAAATGTACATGTTTATACATGGAAAAATGGAGAGCTGTCTTAAGGTGGCGAGGTAGTGTTGTGCGTATCTACGGCTTAATGCAGTTTACGGGCAACACAACTTTTCCACGTCAATTTCAGGCAAATTTGGACCGTTGATTGCTTGTATTCCTATTATATGGACACAGGGCTAGGGCAGGAGTATAAAAAATTTCATCAATACAACTATGGTTTAGCAGCTACACACTGCTCAACTGTAAAGATCGCGAAGAAAATCAGCGCACATGGGGGAAACGAGATCCTCACGTAGCCACCGCTTGCATATAAAGCGAATGAAGTGATTCTAGCCCTGGTGGGGATCAACAGCAAACGGTTTGTGTTGGTTTGCGCAGCTACCACAGTGTGACTGTGGCTAAAATTGACGTGGAAAACACTTCTCACTACTCGCTTTTCATGCTTCAATTCTACATTCCTGTGTTGTGAACAGGTCTTGTAAAGGTGTGTGTATAGAAGTGCATTCCTTGACCTTTCGAACGATGCCTTAGCTTAATTCTTCTGGTCAGTAGCGCTACATAAAGTTGATGAATATTTAATTAGTCATTACATACTCCACCACCTTAAGGTGTAGTTGCATTGCATTGCACCCAAACAAACACCACATCATCTCACCACTCTCCAATTTTCATTTCTCCTCCCTCCCCCCCCCCCCCCCCCCCCCCTCCCACTTCCCCCACTTCCCTCCCTCCCTCCCTCCCTCCCTCTCCCCTTCCCTCCCACTTCCCTCTCACTTCTCTCCCTCCCTCCCTCCCTCCCTCTCTCCCTCCCTCCCTCCCTCTCTCCTTCCCTCCCACTTCCCTCTCACTTCTCTCCCTTCCTCCCTCCCTCTCTCTCTCCTTCCCTCCCACTTCCCTCCCTTCCTTCCTCCCTCCCTCTCCCCTTCCCTCCCTCCCTCCATGCATACAGGTACATGTAGAGCATTCATGCCTAGTACATTTAAGTACAACACCCTGCATTTCATGCCCTTCATATGCACGTGAGCCTGAGGCCCGCCCCCTAGGCTGGCTAGCCTTAAAAAATATGTGCTTCCCCTAAACCTGCCGCTAATAAGTACCAAGCTTCGGCTTGGTCTCCAAAGCAGACACAGGAATTCGAACTCTACTCTCAGGCCTCCCCCTTGGCAGAGTGGTTATGCGTTCCGTCTGGTAAACGGATGAACGTGGGTTCGAATCCCACAGTGAGAGCCGGTTTTTTTCCGGCGACGAAAACTAGTGTCTGCTACGGATACGAAGCAGGTGTGGCCTTAGGTTCACGACACAGAGCATTCATGCCTAGTACGTTTAAGTATAACACCCTGCATTTCATGCCTTTCATATGCACGTGAGCCTGAGGCCCGCCCCCTAGGCTGGCTAGCCTTAAAAAATATGGTAACAATGCACTTTGCTGCTATGGTAACTACAGGTTTGGCTGTAATGCCTACGTGTGCTCATACAACAGTTTAGCAATCAGCCCATCCAGGTCTCACTAAGTACAAGCACATGTACATGTACATATACAAGTACAGTAACAGTTGTATGCACACTGTACATGCACATGTACATTGCGTGTACAGGAGAAATCATGTATTGAGGACACCATAACATGCCTGCCAAGTGCCAACCAACACTTAGTGCATACATGCATCCATTGACATGTACACAGTACATGTAGATGTACCTTCTTCCTCTCCCCTGACCGCATCTTTGGCTTCAACATGTTCCTGCCCCCCTGCCCCGGGGCTCAGGACTGAGGTGAACTACAACGAGATCATCCCATCCAGGTCTCACTAAGTACAAGATATGTACATGTACATGTATATTGTGTAGGTGAGAAATCATAATTTAAGCACACCATACCATGCACATGCCTGCCAACCAAAACTTTGCGAATGCGTGAATCTCCATACACAGCACATGTACATGTACCTTATCCCTCTCCCCTGACCTCGTCGTTGGCTTCAACATGTTCCTGGGGGCCGGAGAGGGTGAGGAGGGAGAGGGCCAGTGGTGAGGTGAGGGGAGTGGGTGAGGGAGCCCCCTGGGCCTAGGACTGAGGTACACCACAACAAGATCAGCATCAGTGGGGCTGCTCAGCACGAACGAGCCTTGCAGAAGATTGCAGCTCAGCAGTAGACACTCCACTGCAAGAGGGATGGGGAGGGAGGGAGATGCCTTCAGATATGTTGGACACCCTGCTGATGACGTCTGGTGTGTAAATTATGGAGGGAGGGAGAAAGGGAGAGAGGGAGGGGGGGAGGGAGAGGGGAAACACAGTGAGGAAGTGAATGTATGTACAAGTGTACATGTAACTGTACATGAACATATCTCTTTCACACACACACACACACACTCACACACACACACACACACACACACACACACACACACACACACACGCACATGTACACTCACACGTACACACACACACACACACACACACACACACACACACACACACACACACACACACACACACACACACACACACACACACACACACACACACACACACACACACACACACACACACACACACACACACACACACACACACACACACACACACACAGTTTGCATGCTGCATATCTTAGAAACACAAGTACGAGAAACACAAGTACAGTATGAGTACCTCTGTGATTTCATTATGTGGAGGAAGTCATTGTAGAGCTGTGATTTCATTAGAGGGGAGGATGGGAGGGAGGTGGGAAGGGAGAGAGGGAGGGAGACACAGGGAGGAGGAGAAGCAGCATAAGGGAAGGGAAGTGAGGAAGGCACAAAATGAACTACATGTACATGTGTACTCAGTACCTGACATGTACATGTACATGTTATGTCAACAGTGTGCATTACATATGCTCCCTGCACATGATCAATCTCGTGCATGTATATGCATATTAAACAAGGGAAGTAAAGCAAAGTCTGAAGGCAGACAGTGAAAAAAAACACTGAGCTGCCTCGGACGGGGTTCGAACCCACGACCACCGGGTTGCTAGTCCAGTGCTCTGCCAACTGAGTTACTGAGGCAGCCCAGTCGGCTGTGTTCAAATCTACGGTAGTATAGGCAAGGTAAGGCAAGGCAAGCATATACAATGTACATCCAGCCTGTTGAACAGGCTAACTCTAACTTAGTAACTCTAACTCCATGTACATGTACATGGAGTTGGTGTTATGTGTACCTGATCTATTCCCACTAGCAGAGAAAATGATGCTGGAATTAGTGGACAACGTTGCTCCACATTTGCCAGAACATCTTCCACTGACATTGATGGTGTCTCGTTCATCATTTGCTCCCTCTCCCCCATAGTCTGCCCACCACCACCCTGTGGGAGGAGGGGGAGGGAGGGGTGAGGAGAAAGGTGGAAGAGGGAGAGACGGGAGAGGAGGGAGAGGAGCGAGGTAGTATGTAGGTGATTATGGTCTTGCATTGTGCATCAGTGAGCATGTGAGCATGTGAGTGTATGAGTGTGTGAGTGTGTGAGTGGGTGAGTGGGTGAGTAGGTGCTAGGTAAGTGTGTGTGTGTGTGTGTGTGTGTGTGTGTGTGTGTGTGTGTGTGTGTGTGTGTGTGTGTGAGTGTATGAGCAGGTGAGTGAGTGAGTGAGTGAAGATTGAGTGAGTGAGTGGGTATGCGATTGTGTGACTGTGAGAGTGAAGGGAGGGAGTAGGTGAGTGGGTGAGTAGGTGAGTGAGTGGGTGAGTAAGTGAGTGAATGAGTGAGTGAGTAGGTGAGTGGGTGAGTAGGTGAGTGAGTGAGTGAGTGGGTGAATGAGTGAGTCGGTGAGTGGGTGAGTAGGTAAGTGTGGGTGGGGGGAAGGGGGAGTGTGCAAGTATGAAAGCGTGTAAGTGGGTGAGTGGAAGAGTGAATGAGTGTGTGAGTGCTTGAGTTAGTGAATGTGTGAGTGGGTGTGTGAGTGTGTGAGTGAGTGGGTGAGTGGGTGAGTGAGTGCATGAGTGTGTGAGTGTGTGAGTGGGAAAGTGGGTCAGTGAGTGGTTCAGTGAGAGAATGAGTCAGTGGGTGAGTGGGCGTGTAGATTAGTGAGTGAGTGAATCAGTGAGCATGTGAGTGTGTGAGTGGGTGAGTGAGTGTGTGAGTGGGTGAGTGGGTGAGTGAGTGAGTGGGTGAGTAGGTACTAGGTAAGTGTGTGGGGGGAGGGGGAGTGTGTGCAGGTTGGTGAGTAGACAAGCGAATGAGTGGTTGAGTGTGTGTGTGTGTGTGTGTGTGTGTGTGTGTGTGTGTGTGTGTGTGTGTGTGTGTGTGTGTGTGTGTGTGTGTGTGTGTGTGTGTGTGTGTGTGTGTGTGTGTGTGTGTGTGTGTGTGTGTGTGTGTGTGTGAAAGTGGGTCAGTGGGTAAGTGAGAGGAGTGTGTGGGTGTGTGAGTGGGTGACTGTGCGAGTGGATGAGCAAGGGAGGGAGGGAGGGAGATGGAGAGAGGGAGTGGGTTAGTGGGAGAGTGGGTGGGTGGGTGGGTGAGTGAGTGAGTGGTGGGTGGGTGAGTGAGTGAGTGGGTGGGTGGGTGGATGAGGAGGGAAGAAGTGAGGGCAGGGTTGGCACGTACTGTCACTGATCAGTTGAAATCACTTCACTTGGTGAATGAGGGGAAGCATCATTTTGGGTTGCCAAGGAAGTCTTGTGGGATAGTAACGAACTTCATCTCGAGTCCTGCATGACGCATGGCTTCACTGAGAGTCCTGCATGTTTGTGTACATGTACATGTGTGTGCACATGAGAGGGAGGTACAATGTACATGTATACTTGCGTACTCTCTACATCACAAGAAGTACATGTGCAGTGTACCTGTACATGTGAATAGCTGCATACAGGGACAATCTGTATGTGTACATTATGTGTGGTAGGCCACTGGATAGGATGGAATCAGGCGAGCCAGAGAGAGTTATGCAAACAGCAAATGAAACAGAGCCTCTCAGCGCTGCGATTGCATAGCTGCTGTGCTGCAGATTGTGGTTTCAGGAAACTCATCCATTACATAACTGAGTGGCGTAGGAAGCACGGGAACGCCGGGTGCTGGCATGCCCGTGAAACATTTCCGCTACAGATATTGGTGGGTAGTCTCGTAATGTCCTGTGGTGTAGCAAATGTGATGAACGTACAAACATAAGTCCTTTTTAGCTCTTTCCAGGCCCAAACTCTTCAAGTTAGGAGTGTATTCGGAGCTGAATCCACTGCATGCCAACTCAAAACATGTTGTGTACTTCCTGTGGTTGAGCATCGTGACAGCCAGTTAGATAACCAGACTGCTGCCTGGTAGCACAACCACTGATGTATTCGTTTGTCTCTCTCTTTCAGTTTGGTTTGTAACAGAGATAACTGACTCTACACCTACGTGAAGTGGGCAGTGTACACTTCTCTCGAGATTTGAGACAGGGTTGCACAACCGGACGCTTATCCAGTTGTACAGCCGGCCCACAGGCTGGGCATCCGGACTGCCCACTGATCAACCTGCTGGGCTGCGCATCCGGTGGAACACATACATGTGTAAAGTGTACATAACCTACAAACACATGTCCAGTGTACATGTAAACAGCTGCACACAGTGACAATATAACTATACAATCATGTATGTGTAGATTTATGTGCAGTAGACCAGTGAACAAGATGAAATGAAAAACACCAAAGTACAAACCCTCGGCACAGTTTCACTGCATGCTACAACAGCCTGTACAGATGATGCAAGCATTGTTAGTTTATGTCAACTCAATTGGGCTATAGTCTAGTGTCCTGCCTTGTCTTGCATGTTGTATGGTCAGTGGACGTACACGTGTGCACACTATTGTAGTCTCGTACATGCATGCACCTATGAAGGACCATAATTGTATTAGCTTTACAGACGTGAAATGGAACGGTATACAAAACATTGCAACATGAACAAAATAGTAGACTCGAGCTGGCTTGGTCCTGGTAAGTTTAATGTGCTAACCTTCCAATAAAGCAGGTTTAGAGAAAAGGTTTCATATTCTTGGGAAAAATGTGCCACTCAACCTGCTAGTGCCTTCAGTTAGATGTCTACTAGCACTAGTCTACAGATTAGCTCCTGCAGACAGACAGACATACAGACAGACAGAAGACAGAAGACACACAGGACAACTAAAGTAATTCCCCCTCTGGTGCATGCACACCAAGCGTTATCCCTCAGGCCATGCATGTCGAGGTGAGCTAGAGCAAGCTGGGGAAGCAGCAGACAGCTGTTCCAAAGGTGGCTGGCTCTCATCACCCACTCACTGCTGTGACTGCATAAGCTGCTGTGGTTGCAGCATGCTGTAAGTACATGCACCACACATCAGCCTGAGTGATTGTGGTTTCCAGAAAATCATCTGTTACATAACTACATGTACATCCTAGGGAAACCCCCCACCTCAAAACCTAAAGCCAGCAGTGCTGGGATGGGATGGGGTGATACAGCCACCACAGGAGAGAGGGGGGGAGGAAGGGTGATTGCGGCTTCCAGAAAATCATCCATTACAAAACTTCATGTACATCGTAGGGAGCCCCCACAAAGCCAGCAGTGCAGGGATGAGATGGGATAACACAACGACCACAGACACTCAAAACGTTCTACAGCTGTTTCACACAAAGCATTGTGACTACATGTACATGCACAGGCACATGTGAGCCCTGACTGCGATGCCACCTGAGCTGAGACAATAGGGAAGGGAGGGAGGGAGAAGAGGACGTCTCAAAAGACAGTATATAGTACAGGTACATGTACACACATGTACATGTACATGGTTATGTTGCCTGTGACGGGTACATGTGCCTCATGAAGCTACTTTAAGGCAGTGCAGTAGTACGAGTGCATGTACATGTACATGAATAAGATAAGCTGCACGAGGACATGTACATGTACTGCAGCACATGCCAGAGCTCTCCCTGGGGGAGGGGGGGCTGTGCTGCCCCTTTGAAGCCACGAGTGAGCCATGGAGCCAGGGACTTTGGGGGGAGAGGCAAAGTAGACCAAACAGTAAACAGTAAAGATTGAGAGGTGAATAAGTGGTGTAAACAACCTGTACAGCCAAGGAGGGCACATTGTTTGTGTCCCCTCCTCCCTCCCAAAACGTACAATGTGCATACTGCCCCAGCTCTCTGGTCAGGTGTGCTAACTATTGTGCAGGATGGGTCTGCCAATATCAGGTCTCACTGGCAGTGGAGTGGGCACCGCATGGGACACAATTATGGCATGTTTTATGAACAAGAGCATTAAGGGCAGTGGACCACACTACAGTGTAGTGGAAGGATAATGTAGACCTCTGGCCAGCAATAACCTATGTACATGTCTGCATGCATCTGATCCTCAACCCCAGTCCATACACTAAAGATGACATGCTGAATTACGAAAGCTTTTCAGCTTTGGGAAATCTTTTGCAGTAGCACAGTCCAATCCTATACACTTTCTTTAATATCAAATCCTCTGCCAGCCAGTGTAGTGTCTTCAAAAAGACTGTTGCTCACTCTTCCTCCCCATCCTCCATGCGTCAAGCTAACAATGCCTAGAAGCTAGGGGCTTAGAAATATATAGTTTAATATCTGGAAACAGCCTCAACGGCTTAGAAATATTAGCAACCTCAACGGCTTAGAAATATCTGTAGCAACCTCAACGGCTTAGAAAAATAGATATGTACAGCAGCTTCATTGGCTTAGAAAGATATATATCTCTAACAACATCAACGGCTTAGAAAAGGGGAAAGCAACAAGCCTACACATATAAGAACAGAACAGAAGGCAGATGGTCCACATGCCCAACCTTAAGAGTTGGGAATGGGGCTTAAAGATCTTTTGATGGTGCACCAACTCTCACCACCCATGTGGACCATCTACCATCCATACACAAGTCACACACAAACAACCCCAAAACTAGGCACACGCAACAGCTCACCTTCTAGAAAAAAAGGACAAGGAAAAGGAAAGGAGAGCACTGCACATGAACAGTGCACATACACTGCACATGAACTATTCACTTCACATGTTCATGCACACATGTACGTGCCTGAGCATTGCACTATACAAGTAAATGTGCATGAGGGCCAATGGACGCTGGGGCAGTGGGCAACAACACAACGCCCCTAACTACATACACCTCACACAATCACAGCTCAGCAGGCCTGCCCCTTTCCAGTGCTCGTGTTAGCAGACACCTGACCATGTATCATCTTTCTTTTTTCTCACCGCATGGCATTGATTTTCCCAGAATTGTCATAGCTAAACTCACAGAACAATTTCAAGGAAAAAGAAAGATGTAGGGATGGGGTTGCTTGTGTAGTCTTTTTATATCCTGTCTTGCCTGTACACTGCCATCTCTACACCTAGTTTCTGTGGTTTTTGGCACTGCCATCCCTACATCCCTCTACATTTTTGGAAAATGTTTTTCATACTTTATAATTACAGTTATGGTGATCTTAAGAAATAGGGGGTGTATGTCCAGTGAGAGGGAAATGTGTACTCATTTGCACTTAACTTTGATCAACCCCCCACAGAATGTTCTGTGAGATGAAGTATGTGTACAGTGTACCTTTGCTGCACACCAGTAAGGGGTGAAAAAAGGGATGCATTGCCACAGCTGCATGCACCTCATGCTCATGCAGACTACCAGGGTTTCAATTCAAGTACAGATGGGCCCTCGGAAAAGGGGGAGGGGTCTGTTATCACCCTCTCCCTTCCCTAGCTAACATTCTCCAGCCCAGCTTTAGCCCCAGACAATTTAATGGAAGTACATACACATAATCACATGCATAAGTGTATGTGCAAAGTACAAGAGACTGTGTTGAAAAGGTAAGTGACATGTCAAATGCATGCTTATAGGTTATTGTGGTGGTTGTCAATGATTTTGTGAATTTACTGCTGCTGATTATGGATCATTTGAATACATTTCAGTATGATATATTAACCCCTAATCAATAGCTACATATATAATATTACGTGTGTTTTACTACCCCCCCCCCCCCCCCACACACACACACACACACACACGTAGTACAGTGGCCCGTTAGTGTCAAATCACTTCTCCGTGCAAAAACGCGTCACTTCAAAACACGTCCACTTCAAACACGCTGCGCTTCAAAACCCGTTCACTTTGAAACAGCGTCATTTCAATACTGCACCGCTTCAAATTGCGTTAGCTTCGAAACCCGCTCCCTTCAAAACGACCGCTCGGCTTACGTACAAATACGATTTATAGTACTGATGTACGGGACTTAACGGTGGCTGCGAGCAGTGCATGCAGCTACCTGTAGATCTACTGTGTACGCGATACGCTATACGGTATATATGTGACCGCATCTGCAAATACCTACCACCTTGTAAAAAAATCTACATTAGAGATACGGGCGCTTGAACGTGGTCATGTCGCACCAGACCCAAACTTTTTAAATTACACCACTGTACGCCTAGGTCCTTTAGCTACACCGTAGTGAAGTTTGACAGTCATCACACTTACGTTCGTGGGCTATAGCGTGAAACATTCAGCCTATTCGAGCGCCCCGCTATAGTCTATACGATGTGCGTTGCTAAGCTGGAGAACATGATTTACAAACTACGCTAACGACTTGTAGCTTGCCCAATGGCTATACCGTATGGAGAATCAGCCGATTACAAGTAAACACAAGTAGACTGTAAGTATTGCGGAAGTATACAGACTACGCAAAACACGCCTTAGCAACCGCAATAAACACCCGTTTTCCGGAGAACGCGTGCGTCTAAATTAGCCGACTCTCCGTGCTTCTAAGGACTGTATCTCCAAAACTGTACAGGCGATCGCTTCCACATTTTCACCAGACCTAGACCACACCCCAATAACATCATTCATTACACTATCTGGATTTCGGTTTGAAGTGAGAGGAGTTTGAAGTGAGGGGGATTTGAAGTGAGGGGTGTTTGAAGTGAGGGGGATTTGAAGTGAGAGGAGTTTGAAGTGAGGGGTGTTTGAAGTGAGGGGAGTTTGAAGTGATGGGTGTTTGAAGTGAAGAGGGTTTGAAGTGAAGGGGGTTTGATGTGAGGGGAGTTTGAAGTGAGGGGAGTTTGAAGTGACAGGTGTTTGAAGTGAGGGGTGTTTGAAGTGAGGGGGGTTTGAAGTGAGAGGAGTTTGAAGTGACAGGTGTTTGAAGTGATGGGAGTTTGAAGTGAAGGCTGTTTGAAGTGAAGAGGGTTTGAAGTGTGGGATGTTTGAAGTGAAGGGGGTTGAAGTGAGAGGAGTTTGAAGTGAGGGGTGTTTGAAGTGAGGGGAGTTTGAAGTGAGGGCTGTTTGAAGTGAAGAGGGTTTGAGGTGTGGGGTGTTTGAATAAAGGGGTTTGAAGTGAGAGGAGTTTGAAGTGAGGGGTATTGGAAGTGAGGGGAGTTTGAAGTGAGGGGTGTTTGAAGTGAAGAGGGTTTGAAGTGAGAGGAGTTTGAAGTGAAGGAGGTTTGAAGTGAAGGGAGTTTGAAGTAAGGAAGGTTTGGAAGTGAACATAATCTTGGTGCTACTGGTATATGGAATATGTGTATACATACTAAAGAAAGTGATGCTGAAGATAAAGATCCAGTAAAAAAAAAAACAGGAGGAGACCCACTCTGGTCCTGCCAGTAAAGACCCAGGTTGGCTAGGAATTGTACTATATAAATTGCTTGACATTAAGTCCTTTGTATCCTGGGACATTTTTAACTTCATATATATAGTAAATGATGTTCAGGATAGTACCCAGTACCCACGCACACGGCCATGGGCGAGCGCACGTGAGAGTCTGCTAGGTACGAATTATATATAGATCTATAGAGCGTATCGTGTACACAGTAGATCTACAGGTAGCTGCATGCACTGCTCGCAGCTGCCGTTAGAAATCCCGTACATCAGTACTGTAAATCGTATTTGTACGTAAACCTAGTCCTCACAATTTCGGTAGCCCATATTCTCAGTTTTGAAGAGGTGCCGTTTCGAAGTGAAGGTGTTTTGAAGCCGAGCGGTTTTGAAGTACGTTCGTTTTGCAGGGAGCGGGTTTCGAAACTAACGCAGTTTGAAGCGGTGCAGTTTTGAAGGGACGCTGTTTGGAAGTGAACGAGTTTTGAAGTGTAGCGTTTTTGAAGTGGACGTGTTTTGAAGTGACGCGTTTTTGAAGTGAACATGTTTTGAAGTTACGCGTTTTTGAAGTGGCGAAAGTTTGAAGTGAACGTGTTTTGAAGTAACGCGTTTTTGAAGTGGACGTGTTTTGAAGTGACGCGCTTTTGCACGGAGAAGTGATTTGACACTAACGGGCCACCGTACACACACACACACACACACACACACACACACACACACACACACACACACACACACACACACACACACACACATGCATAAGCTCGTCTAATAACACCTGTCTATTTGCTTTACATACAAGCACACCTCGTGATTTTCCCAGAGTAAATACCCACTCGCACAGATAGAACACATACTCCCAGCCCCTGGAAAACACATACCACCCTCTACAGAACATACACTCCTCACACTTACCCCATATTTCACCTAGACCACAAAGACAAAATGTACATGTACATCATTACAAAACAAAAAGTCAAGAACGTATACATTTGGAAACAACAAAACTACGGACCTAAAACATATCAGACCCATAAGTTTCATGTACGTATGCATATATGCCTTAGCATCCAACGACTATTACAGTTTCTTAATGATGGTTTTAAGTGTGGGCTGTGTCATCCCATCCCAGGAAATATCTTAGGCCCTCCAATACTAGTCCTTCAATGACTTTGAGTCTGATAATAATTACAAGTCACTTTCTTCTGCTTGTCGCAGCCTCGCGGAGCCACGCCTTCTCGGGGAAGGCGTGGCCATGTTTGTCGATGACGCGCCGCCACACGTGAAAGGCAACTGAAATACAGTAAGAAGTCACTTTTCTGAACACATGGAACCAGAGAGTGTTTGAGAATGTTTGTATAGCTAAAGTCACAAGAGAATTGTTACTATATAGATGTATTATGCTTAGGGAAAACGGGAAAATGCGAAGGGAAAAGTACGCATTTCCCGTTCGCTAACGGGAAAAGTACGCCTGGCTTGCGAGACTAGATCAATTGTTGGTACGACGTGTACTTCACAACCTGTGGTTTACAGCACTAGCCATTGAACTGACAGCGTATACAGTTGCTAGAAACGGCATTAGTAACTATGTTTTCTTGCTTTCGCGCGCAGGCCATGTGGCGGATCGCAATGGTGGGCGTGGGTTTCTGGAGTGTAGGAGTTTGGATAAGAGACTTCCTACAGCAATATTCATGGAACTTCCGGTTTTGCACAAGACTCACTGTCGCCCATATCCGCATACTTCTAGGATACTATTGAGCAAAGGGTGGGGCAGATCAGAGTGGCTGCGCAAGGGAGAGAACAAACAGAACATTCAACTGGCTATAGGAGAACCCAGAAAAGTGTGAGCCATAACAAGCTTACATTCAAAGCAGTAAAGGTTGCACGCGTATACATCTCCCGCCTACCCTTTTACCATATGCGCTGCCGGCGGCGAACGCAGAGCCACAATGTGTATTACAGTAGGAACACGTCCACAGCGACATTTTGACCTCTCTTACTCTTGTGATTGCGTGACAGGACTAGAGTAGTGTCAAGCCAAGCTCTCATTCCTCATCCCGTCGCACGTTAGAGCACACGTCGCCCGTCCCAGTGTCCTTGCTCGCTCACATGTGCAAGCGCGGCCCTAGCCTTTGCCCGCTGAGCGCTCAGCCCTCGGCTCTTGTTTTCTCTTCGCTCGATCGTGTATCAGAGCAAGCCCCTCCCCTAACAGTAGGACTGTAACGCTCAGAGTAGCCATTACCCATTCACTTGGTTTCTAATGACACGTTTCTACCGCTTGAGCCCACTACTTCGTGCACTATACCTTCCTTCATGTAATTCCGCCCTAACATGGCAGTGTTGACTATATATCAATGTGCACTGACCTTCGTTCAATGTACATGGCGTTTCACTCATTGTGTCATCAGGTCTCCACACACTGCACAAACTCCTGTTCCTCATTCCTCATGTCAACACGAGGCAGTAGCTACCTCTAATGGTCTGTGGACAGTATACACATAGTATCTTCATGGTAACTTCACCCTGTGAGGTACATGTCTAGCATTTGCATAGAGTGATAAAGGTCAGACATCGAGTAGCATAAGATGGCTCCAGAATGTCCTTGTGTGCAGCCATAAAATCCATCACATGATGGGATTGCCTCATAGTACAATACATCATGGGATTTCCCCCACTGTGCATAGAAACCTCAGTATGTAGTTAGATGGTAAAGCTACATCAAGGGCTTCTACTATCAGTTTAGCAGCCTCTTGCAAGTGGTGTGAGCCTGGCCACAACACTGGACTGCACTTGCCTAGTTTGCCTTACACAGTTTGAAGCACTGCCCAGTGCACTGATACCCACGTGTGTTGAGATATGCCTACTGCACATGCTGCACGTACTACAAGTGTTTGTAGCTTACAATCTTGTTCCACTGTCTCAAATCAGACCTGAAAGATGTTCACATATACATGTATATAACTTCTACAAATGTGTATTGTCGTGGCTGAAACTTCACTCAGTGGCTATCTCCCCCTCCCCCCTCTCCCCAGATCCAGCCATGGCTGAGCCTCCTCCACAGCCAACTGGCTCATATGATCCTGAGGAACGTTGTGATGCTCCAACCTTTTCAATTGGCTCACAACTCTGGATGTTTAGGGGCATGCTTAAGTCATTCCAGCACAAAAGCATGTTCACGCTACCACGAGAAGTGGAGATGTTTGATGGCGTGACCTTATCATGGAAGAAATATCTGACATCTGGTGAGCTGCCATCATGGTACCAAGGTGCTGCAGTCACCTCGTACCACACAAACGTGTACTTCATGGGCGGCCACTGTGGTGTACCAGGCTTCTGCAATGAGCTCTCTGTTTTCAACTCCCAAAACTTTGTATGGAGGAGAATTGCCAGCACTGGCCAAATGCTACGTACTAAGAACTCAGGCCTTGTGTCACTGACTAATGGAGATCTACTCACTGCTGGAGGGTACGCAGAACGTCCTACCCACCAACCAATGACAGGCTTCATTCCTAATCCAGGGGACAGTAAAGGTCGAGGATGGACCAATCAGTTCCTGTACTACAACTCTGAGTCAGGTGTGTGCATGGACTGTCAGTACCTTTACTCTACCTCACATGCTGTTATGAGCTGACCTCTGCACATGGCCTCATGTAATAACACCAGACACAGACCACAAACTCAGTGCAGATAGAGACAACTGATTGCTGTCAGAGCATGACATCCTTACTCAAAGTATGTGTACTTGAGGATTAGAAACCAATTACCGGTAATGCATCATGTAATATGCATAAGTGTGGTCATGTGCTGCAGATCAGTTATACCTTTTCTTTGCCCTCTCCTATGTACCTCAAATTTTAGGATATCATTAGGTGCAGTAAGGTGTGCATGATTGTACATGTGGCCATGTGTATGGGGTACAGTTGTGTTGCAAAATCAGCAGGGGTTCATGCAGGGGGAGGAAAAGGCCTGGAATATCACCCCCTCCCCCAAGAAAGCAACTTCATCCCCTAACAGAATAATGAGAATGGCTATGACTAGTTGCAGAATGCCTCAGAAGCCATCTGCGAGTGTCTGTACTTCAATAATTCACTCAGTGGCATTCTCCCAGACCCCCTAGTGGGAGTGTGCCCTCCATATGAATGGCAAACTTTGAGTTACCCCTTATGTAGATGTACACATGCACTGTAGTTATGTCTTTCTGCAACTCCCTCTGTCTGGTACTGTCAGTGAGATATATCTCATGCTGAGGAGTTGCTCTTAACTCTAACTGGACTGCACAGCTGGATCTCTCCATTCTCTACTGTCTCTACTGTCTCAAAGGCCATTAAGTAACAGCCTCAAAACAAACCGTTTCTCTACTGCACCTGAGCTTCTTGTAGCTGTGACTTTCTGCAGCTCCCTCTGTCTAGTACTATCACTGAGCAGTCTCTCATGCTGAGGAGTTGCTATCAACTCTAACTGGACTACATAGCTGGACCTCTCTCCTGTCTATTGTCTCAGAGGCCAATCTATTTTTAAGCAATTATATATAATGTGTCTTTCTACTGCAGCCGAGCTTCTCCCTCCAGTGCAGTCTCAGGAGCAGTCGTGGGAGCTGATATGAGCTCATCTGCTGTAGACATGTCTCTCTTGTTTCCAAGGCCTTCCTCGGCTGCATCACTCCTCTAGTTAGTAATGTTTGGTGCTAGGCTGTCTCTTCTGTGCTGCAGTGCTGCCTCTCTAGCAGTGGCTGCTTGAGGAGGAGCTGTTAGTTAGGGTGGAGGTGGTCTCTGTGCCCCATCATAGACAGTTGGGAAACACCCACACAGCCTGGCCAGGCATGGTGATAGTATGCTTCCTAATAAGGAAGCACTCTCTCTCCTCCTGTGTGCATGGTAACCATATTAGCATACATATATGCACAGACATGCTACCTCTCACCACATGAGGTGGGCATGCAAATGATGTGACTATGTATGCTGCTCTACACAAGTCACATCCCTCACCCTCTGCTATGTACATGTATGTACCTGTATCATGTCAGGCAATCAGCCTGGCATGCTCATGTTTGGACAGTCAGCCAGGCACCTCTTCTGTGTCAACTATGAATTGTATTCATTCCCATGCCCACAATACCACTACACCACTGTCTATGATAAACAGGAAGTTTCAATGTTTACTTATTTGAGATAGTTCCCATTGGCTCCAACAAAATATTTCATAGTAAAATATTCAAATGAAGTACAGTCAGAGCATTGCAGAGCCAGGCACCTCTTCTGTGTCAACTATGAACTGTATTCACTCCCATGCCCACAATACCACTACAGTCTGTGAATAAAAAGTGGTGTAGATGGTTGTGAGGTGTAGATGGTTGTGAGGAGCAGAGTGCCTTGTGCCTTACCTGGTGGGTGTTGGTGGATCATGTGAGCAGCATCCCCAGGCCAGTGGGTGTGGCTAGTCACAGACCACTCCCTCCCTCCCCCTCCAGGTCAGTGGTCCACTCCACCCACCACTGGTAGGACTCCTCCTCCATCTGCTGGCATGACCCTCACTAGAGTGGACAGGAGGAGAGTCGTGTGGTTTGGTGGGTGGGATGCAGAGAGGATGAGGAGGACAAATGCAGTGTTCATCCTGGACACTGAGGCATGGGTGAGTGGCTGAGATATAGTTGTACCTAATTAATAATGTACTGTCTGAGATCACCTGTGGCCTACTGCTTATGTAGTTCAGTTGTTTGAACAATAAAACACATAATTAGTGCCTTCTCCATGTGCGTACATATATCTATCAGTGTAATATGATTGCGATGATGTGATGTGAGGCTAGTGTGGGCCTAGATACCTGGTATGAGTCAGTGCAGGGAAGAGAGTGTGTGTTCAGTCATCAGCCATGAGCCAGTGTAGAGAGGGGAGCATGGCCTGTGAGTTGGAATGAGGAGTGGCAGGTCTGGCAGTACATACATGTAGAGCAGTGCTACAGGAGACACTGTCCCCTGCACAAGACACCATCACATGCACACACATGTACATGAATATGAGCATACACACGTGAATATGGGAATACATACAGTAATATATTGTCTCTGGTGGGACCCAATAGTGGCCTGTACATGCATAGTAACTGATAGAGTAGTGGACAAGATGTTGCTCTTATCATGATGAGACAGAATCTACATGTAGACTACATACAGTGTACATGTATGTACAGTGTACATGACAGTTAGTGTGCATGGGAGAAGAGGTGTGCAGGTACATGTTCCATGTACATGGGCTGGCATGTGTGGCTAGCTAGTAGTGTGAGTCCATACAGGCAGTGCAGGGAGGGGAGGGTGCCTTACTGAGCTGGAGCATGTGCATATGTGAGTGGATTACATGATCTCAAAGTGTGTTCAAATTGTTCTCCCTCTCCAGCACTGGACTGGACCAGTGCTACCTCAGACAGGCCAGCCATGGCCTAAGGAGAGGCAGGCCCACACAGCCTACAGTCTGTGGGATCCAGACAGAGACCCACCTCACCCATGTATGGTGATGGTGGGAGGTCTGACCAATGCAGGCGAGCCACTGGGAGATGTGTGGCTCTTCAATATTAATGCCATCCAGTGGGAGGAGGTGAGTGAGCTGTGAGCTCATGAGGCAGTGAGTGTGTTGATGTCCCCTTAGTGGTGCTGTTGTGTGGCAATGACCTTCACACTGCATGTGTGGCTAGTGCTCAGCTGAACACTTTCCCTTGTAAGCCTGCCCCTATACCAGTAGTGATGGTGTGTTGTGGTGTGTGTGGTATTGTCCTGTGCAGCCAACCCAGGTGAGTAGGTGTGGCATGTGAGTGGATAGAGGTTGGCATGTGCAGAGCATATGGCAGTGTGTGCAGTGCATGTAGAGAAGTCATGTGGTGTAGAGTTGTGTGGTATGGAGAGGGAGAGAGTAGTGAGGAATGGGCTGCTCCATTACTGGACAGCAGTGAAGGCAGTGGGTGTGTAGGAGGTGATGTGCAGCCTTTGAGATAATACACAACACACTTCCACTGACAGCCAACAGTAAGCAGTGGAGTAGCAGACAATTGTGTGGACTGCTGTACATTTGAGTGTTCTCCTGTTCCCCTCCCTACAGGTACTCCTTCCCCCAGGATCCCTGACTCCACGGTGGTGGCATGGTGGTGGAGTGATCCACCTCACTCCTACAAAGAAGTTGGTGGTGGCTGTGGCTGGAGTCTCCGATAACCCTAACAAGTACACCTCAGCAGATGACTGGCCGCTGCTGTCTGACACCACAGTCCTGGAGTTTGGTGAGTGGAGTGAGTGTGGTAGGCAGCATGATGGGCACTGTGGCAGTGAGTGGAGTGGGGGACTGGCCACACTGCTCACTGTGGAGTGATGCTGTGGGCAGCAGTAGCAGTAGGAGATGTGGTGAGATGGTATGTACATGTACAAGGCTGTGGCATGTCCTCCCTGTGGGTACATAGTGCACTATGCACAGGATGTCAGGTGTGAGTGGATGATGTAATGTGATCTCCTCTGTGGGCAGAGGGAGGAGTACTGCACTAATTACTGGCAAGAGGGTTGCCTAGGTAACTGTACATGTATCTCTGCCTCCACTGCAGAGTGTGAAGAGGAAGATAAGTGGACACTAACTAATGTCCTGAGTGGGTCCAAGTTGGAGGAAGAACGGCAGAGGAGAGAGAGTGAAGGTAGGCACACCTCACTAGCTCATCACAGCATGGGGCAGGGACATAGTTGGAATAGTATCTTATCTTGGTGGGTGAGCAGGAGAGGGAGAAAGGTAAGGATGAGGAACAAAGGGGGGAAGTGGGGGAAGGAAGAGGAAGAATTGGTATCAGCTGAAGGTGAAGGTAAAAGGTAAGGTGTCACAGGGGGTTGTATCTTGTACGTGAGTGTGTGTGTGTGTGTGTGTGTGTGTGTGTGTGTGTGTGTGTGTGTATGCACGCATGTGGTTGTGGGGAAGGAATATACCAAGTGAAATGTGAATGGTGTAATTAAGGGATGGGTATGTTGCAAAGAGAAGCACTTGCGACTGACTCGGCTTTGACAATAAGTGATTGCACTGACTCTTATGAACATGTGGCTGGAACTACACAGCCAACACAAAGTTCTAAATAAGCCTACACCATTACATCACTATACATGCTATAAAGAGACACACAGATGACATCACAGTTAACAACAGTTAGTACAGTCTGACAAGAGAACATTGTTCTCCAACAGGATTTACATGTATATGTGTATGTTGGAACATTCTTTTGACTGGCAGTAATACTAAAATATCAAAATGTCCTTGTTAATGAGAAGGACAGAGATAGTGAGGAGGGAGGGAGGGAGGGAGAGTAAATAGAAATGTGCATGCATACACAAGACGTGCATATAACTAGCGGCTCTCAATATGTGATAGGAATAGGAATAGAATAGACAAAGTTTGAGGTAGAGGAATGAGGTATAACAAGAAAATGAAAGATGGTGCATGTAGCAGTAGTAGAGACAACGTAACATGTACATGTACAGCAATATGTATGCATAATGTGCGTATGCAGAGCAAGTGAGTAGACATGTATAAGACTGACACCAACACTGTCTAATGTCTAACGTCCGTCAGTGAGAGAGACTGTCAACAGCGTGAGAGTGAGAGCACACACTCACTGCTCGGTTCCTGAAATGCCGCTTCTGCCTTTGTGTCCAGCAAGCTGGTACATCGTCTTATGCAGCTCACCCGCGGCAGTACGCGGTACGCGTACATGTAAGTCTCTAACGTCTTGGAAACGCACGTCTTCACACGTTCATCTTTTTCGAAACGGCCATCGTTTTTATGTCGACCTTTCCTTCTTCATCCGTGGAGCTACGCATCAACAAACGTACCAAAGGATCTGCTATTCACACGAGTTCGAAGTCCCATCCATGGGATATCTATGGCACATGTGGGTAATTCCACGTCAAATCAACAGGCAAAATGCATTTGCGTTTCAGATTTCAACGAAACTTTGTAAACTTGTACCTAGTATGAAGTTATCGCACCTTACCTAGTTTGGGCGTGTGAAAGTGTATAGCTTCGGAGTTATTGGCCATTCAATTTTTCAGCATTTTAGACACCCAGCACCACGTGTGTGGCTGTAAATTTTCTTTAAAAGGGTTTTAGAAGAAATGCTGCACGTTATCTTGTTCGGCATGAAATTCTCTTTCATATGAAACATTGGAAGGGGGGTGGTCGTTGGAAAGGGTCAAAGGTCAACATTGGTAACTTTATCGCTACCTTTAGTCAAAAACGGATTCGTGGATTTTTTCATTACCACCCTCTTTTGATCTTCACTAATAACTGTTGAAGTGGTATATGTTTGGTGGTGGGATCACATTGGGATTCAGAGATATTAAGAAAACCTTTTAACTAGTACAATGAAAAATTTACATGTAAGTATTAAGTATTAAGTATAATCAACTATAAGCGAGATATAAGTTTTTTTGTCACTTCACAACTCTCTTTCTGAGTGATAGTGTATGTGCGGCCAGTTACAGTTCTGGGGCTGACTCTGCAAAGAAGGTCAGAGCTTGGAACAGATAAAATATCTGGTATGGCAGGGTAGCGATAGGAAGAAGTGGGGCCAGAAGGGTGCAAGAAGGTGAGTTTGACTTCTGCATTTTCTGAGTCAACACTAAGTATGCAGGCCAACCACCACTCACTCTCATACACACAGGTTACATATCCTGACAGTCCGTCCAGTTCTAGCTCTCCTTCATCCTTCACAACCTTCTCTTCCTTGCAATCTCCAGAGTTAGAATAGAGCTTCACTGCTACCAGGTGCCTACTCAATGGAATGAATGCATGTAGCTTTCTTGTGCCAGGAATTGTGCAGGAATTCCGGAAACGACTTTCCAATTCCTGTTTGACAACCTCGTAGTCCTCCGTGCTGCAGTACCGGAAGACAATTGCAGGGATGTTCTCCTTTGCCCACTCATACAGCTGTGTGGGGCTCATGATTTGCTGGTCAAACGGTTTCTGGAGGCTGGCTCTAGCAGCAAGGCGCTTCACAGTCCCACCAACACCATCACATGCACCCTTCCCATGTGACGTGGCCGAGAAATGCCATTCGGCCTTCATGCCAAAGTCTGCCTCATGACTGCAGAGGTTCACAAAGTTTTTCCTGTTTTTATATTGGGAAGCTGCTCCGTCAGAGAAGTAGGTAATTTTTGCAATGCCGAAAGGGAGAACTGATTTCAAAAATGTAATCAATTCTCGTTGGAACAGATGTACTGCCACAGTGTCATGTTGTAGGCAATCAGAGATCACAACAAAACTGATGTGACACTCCTTATCTGAGTGCTGGTAATAGACTACAAATGGGTGAATGGTAGCTTGCGAGTTGTTCCAGTGCATACCCTGGGCTGCGTCTTGAACTACAAACGAGTAGTTCTCTGAAAAATCAGCAACTACAACCAACTCTCCCTCTTTCAGTTCTTTCTTGCATTCGTTGAAAAACTGAGCCTGTTGTGTCGCAATGAATGAGTGAGGGATGAGCACCTCTACCTTTTCAATGAAAGCATCAATGAAGTCTTCAAAGGGTAGGCTGGCGGTCTCAAGTGTGGTCCTGTCTACACTAACCCACTGCTGGTAAATGACGTTGACAATCGCTTTCTTCTCAAAGTGAATTGTCATAGAGTCCCTGAGCATCTCAGTACCAGGGCAAGCAGTGCACTTATCCAGGAAACATTTTGGCTGAGAGGGGTTGCAAACTGCCTGTGCAATGATATGCTTGTGAGATGTGTCTAGTCCTGCGGCATGGATCATCAGTTTGACATTCTGGTGATACGTGCACACACAGACTGTGTGTGTTCCACTGGCACCTGCTAGGACACAATGCTTTGGACGTAGACTAGCAAACTTGGAAAACCCAATGTGATCAGAAGGGTGTTGATCCTTGAAGGTAGCGTACAGCTCTCGAAGGTTACAAAGGACCAGTCTTTTTTGTACATGCAGTCGACCCTCACCTTCCCTAACAGAAACGTAGTCCTTTCTGCCAGGCATCACTCTGCTGATGTCATCACTCTGATAGAAGTTCTGTACAAGGTGCACAGTTTGTTCAGATAGAGCATGCCCCCGCTTGAGATCTGGCATTGCCAACACTCCCTTCTCTTTGATCAACTCTTTTGCTTGCCGTGCCATGAAAGTGGTTGTGCCAAATTCCTCCTGGATCCTTTTGACTGACCAACTTTTTGGTAGCACTGTCAGAATCTGCATTTTTTCGCTCCTGGTTGCTGTCTGGAATTTCTCTTTGAGTTGTGAAACTATTTCACAATCATTGCACGAGGGCCTTTCGCTAATCACTGCCTTTTGCATCATTGTAGTTATCTTGTCAACTTTCTTCTTCGACCTCTTCTTGTTCCTCTTGAGTTTCGTCTTTGTTATAGGTGTTTCACCGAAGGTTTCCAAACACACGTTCACTAGAGCTACTGACTCAGAGGATTCTGGTTCCAGCTCTTCACCAGGAGGAGTGACTACAGCAGGATCCGACTCTGGTCCTTCATCAGGAAACTCGTATCCTCCAACAGGAGACTCAGGTGTAGTTGCTCTGTGTTCTTCAGGAGTAGGAGAGGGAGTGCTGGTATGGGAAATCTGCTTCCTACAACTTGCACAAATCTTCTGATCATGTTTTAGTGTTGGGACTTTTTTGATCATCCAATCACTAACTTGACGAAGTTGTTTCTTGTTTCTGACATAATGGCTAGGCTTGCCAAAAGGATTACAGCAAATGTTCGTCCACTGAGAAACACCTTCAGCCATCTCAGAATAACTAACCACTCCACTAGCACAAACTAGTTGTTCACAGTATTCAGGATGTGAGGGAGCGAGGGTAGTTCGCTGCGCAGAGCTAGTTGTCCGGAGAGTTTTCCAAAGATATCTTACTGAACTGCTTACTGCCTGACTGCCTGTGTGCAGCTGGCTCTTTATATACACAGTGATCCGAGTGTAACTAGGCAAGGTGACAGAGGTGACAGAACTAATAAGAACTATGACTTAAGGGTGAAAAGGGGCATTGCAAACTGGCCCTTCCTTGGTGACTGGGTAACAGGGAAGTGGGTGAAAGAGGTGACAAATGAAAATGAGGAAGTGTTGGAAGTGACACACAAGAGATGGTGTTGACACCACCTTACTTAGAACTATCCTAGAGCAAATTAGAAACCCACATCCTATGACCTAATGCCTTGCTACTACTATTAGCCTACAGTCCTTAAGATAGTTACAGACCTAATATGGTCCTTCACACAGGAAGTCATGAAGCTTCAAGTTTTATATAGTATCACTGTTCTATTTCACAGCTAGTGTGCAAAATTCCTCAACTCCAGGTGCTTAATTCCTATTCCTGGTGTAGAGTAGCACCTACTGTGAGACACTTGGTGTTGAATAGCTCTTACAGTGAGACACTAATTAACTCATGAATTATTCATGAAGACCAATATGGTCAAAGCATTAGTTAGCTAATTATTTTTGTAGATACAGGCTCTGACACCTTTAACCCTCTAGTCACAATTCCTGACTGTCCATGAAGCTATTGATACCTGCTAAATGGCTGAAATTGTGAAGTATATTTTATGAATACATGATAAGAGATATTTTATTTCCTGTATCTCTAAATCCCAATGTGATCCCACCACCAAACATATACCACTTCAACAGTTATTAGTGAAGATCAAAAGGGGGTGGTATTAGAAAAATCCATGAATCCGTTTTTGACTAAAGGTACTAATAAAGTTACCGATGTTGACCTTTGACCTTTTTCAACGACCACCCCCTTCCAATATGTCATATGAAAGAGAATTTCATGCCGAACAAGAAGACATGCAACATTTCTTCTATAACCCTTTTAAAGAAAATTTACAGCCACACACGTGGTGCTGGGTGTCTAAAATGCTGAAAAATTGAATGGCCAATAACTCCGAAGCCATACACTTTCACACACCCAAACTAGGTAAGGTGCGATAACTTCATGCTAGGTACAAGTTCACCAAATTTCGTTGAAATCTAAAACACAAATGCATTTAGCTTGTTGATTTGACATGGAATGACCCATGTACATGTATATCAGTACTCATGGAGTTAAACGCCACTGTGCGCCCTTTATACGCGGTATGTTGCGCAGGAAGTGGCAGGAGAAAATTAATTACATGTACATGTACATAACAGCATACATCTATGGTATATCAATACTCATTGGATATCTATGGTATATCAGTACGCTACTGTGATTAATGTTGCGCGCGCAGGAAGTGGCAGAGGAAGCAGGAGAAATTACATGTACATAACAGCATACATTCACAACGAATTTAAAAGCAGTCATGATGTCAGCAATGTTTCTTGTCTGAGCTTCAGCAATTCCTTCCTCACTGTCTCTTCCCACCCATCAACGCAGCTGAGAACAGCCACTGCAGTGGACAAGTATCAGTGATTGAGGTGTGCAGTGAACATGTATCTCACCAGAACCACTCACTCTGAGAGGATAGCCACCACTTGCTCTCTGTGGCTGCATGAAAAGCTGCTATACTTGCCTGCAGTGTACTTGTAGCCACACTTGTAGTCGGGATATTCCACTGACCCACCATCAAAATGAAGTGGCACATCTATACTTGTTCTGTGGTGAGAAGGAAAAGAAATATGAAAGGCAGAGAGAGTTCCAATAGGGACAGCAGAACAGACAAACACACGGACGGGGAGACAGAGACAGACAGAGAGACAGGCAGAGAGATAGACAGGCTGGCAGGAGAGAGAGACTGGCAAACTCAAGAGAGAGAGAGAGAGAGAGAGAGAGAGAGAGAGAGAGAGAGAGAGAGAGAGAGAGAGAGAGAGAGACACAGACAATTTTGTTGCATGGTGCAGTACATGTATATGCATGAGGACAGATTAACACGCCTAGTAGGAAGAGGCCCATGTACATGTACATTCCCCTCCCTACCCCTCCTCTGTTTCCCTTCCACACACACACACACACACACACACACACACACACACACACACACACACACACACACACACACACACACACACACACACACACACACACACACACACACACACACACACACACACACACACACACACACACACACACACACACACACACACACACACACACAACTGGTGGCTGTATGGGTGTGCCTTATTAGGAAGAGAGCAGTGACTTGTGGTTTAGGAATTATCATATGTGTGCATGTGTTGGAGAGCTTGCATGGGTGAAGGCAGGGAGGAAGGGAGGGAGGGAGGGAGAGAGGGAAAGAGGGAGGAAGAGAGGAGAGAGGGAGAGAGGGAGAGAGGGAGAGAGGGAGAGAGGGAGGGAGAGAGGGAGAGACGGAGGGAAGGAAGGGAGGGAGGGAGGGAGGAAGGGAGAGAGAGAGGAAAGGACAGAAAGAAAAAGGGAAGGGAAGGGAGAGGGAGAGAGGGAGGGAGAGTGTGGGAAGGAAGGTGGGTGGCTACCTGGATCTTGTTTCCTCCCAGGTAGAGCTACTCCAAGTGGTAGGGGAGAGAGACTTCGAAGCCTGAGCCAGAGAGGGAGAGAGGGATGGAAGGAGGGAGGGGGAGAGGGAGGGATGGAGGGAGGGAGGGGGACAGGAGAGAGAGAGAGAGAGAGAGAGAGAGAGAGAGAGAGAGAGAGAGAGAGAGAGAGAGAGAGAGAGTGAGAGTGAGAGTGAGAGTGAGAGTGAGAGTGAGAGTGAGAGTGAGAGTGAGAGTGAGAGTGAGAGTGAGAGTGTGTGTGTGTGTGTGTGTGTGTGTGAGAGAGAGAGAGAGAGAGAGAGAGAGAGAGAGAGAGAGAGAGAGAGAGAGAGAGAGAGAGAGATGTAGCTTGAAAATTGAACAGTGAAGCAGTTAACATGTACAAACGTCCAAGCTGTATGCTGAAACCAAAGCTCCCACTACTCAGACCTTCATGCAACATCACTTTCAAACAGAACAAGGTTTCTCTGGTACACCCTCAATCACTCACAGCACTAGGTGCCCCTCCTGAGTGGCCTGCACTCAACGTACATGTATACATACATCTGTACGTGTACGTGTATGAAACACAGTGATGGCCTACAGTATCTACAACATTCAAACACACACAGCGACACTGATGGCTTACAGGAACTCTTCAACTGCCACATACACATAGAGCCAAACAAAGGCTTGGTCACAAGTTGGAGTCTAGCAGTGAGTTCCCACGCAGTCTTGCTCTGTGAGGGTTTCCTATGCAGCGGTACATGTAGTCCCATAGCTATCATTGTCCGTACTCAGTCGTTCTGAGTTCAGCGTCTGTCCTCAGGAGTCTCAGATGCCAGCATTCGTTGAAGGCGGGTCTCCCTCTCCTCTTGTGTCTCAGAAGCCAATCTCATTCGCTGAAGGCGGATCTCTCTTTCCTCTACAGTCTCACGTAGCACCTGCTCTCTTCTCTGCTTTAAGTCCCTCTTCCGCTGAATAGCGATCTGCGAGGCACGTCGAGCTCTATCTCTCGCTCATCGCTTACATAACCGCGTTTCCCTTTCCTCAGCAGTTTCGGAGGGCGCGACGTTCTCTCTCGCCTTCTCTTCTACGGCTCAGCCTTGCTTCTCTTCTCTGCTCCGGGTTCATGATGCGACGCTGCTGCCAGGAGTAAGTTGTTCGCACACATGTCGACCTTTGAACTTCAATGTGATGAACTTCAATGTCATTTACCACGTCCCGGTTTTGAATTTAAATCGTACGCATGCGCCTTCAGAAGGTGACAAAAGTAGGATATATACAGCGCAGACCGGGTGGGGTTCGTTAAGCTATAAGGTGGCGATTTACGGGCAACGCAACTTTTCCACGTCAATTTTTGTTCGCTTCAGGCAAATTGGACCGTATACTGCTCGTATTCCTATAATAATAATAATAATAATAATAATAATAATAATAATAATAATAATAATAATAATAATAATAATAATACTTTTATTGACAACGGATAGTAATAATACTTTTATTGACAACGGAAGCCGGGGTGGCTTATTTGTCATGCAGTGGTACACTAATGCAATTTAAATGACTTATACACAAAAGCAGATAGTTCACGTAGAATGTGCACATTTGTGGATGTTAGCAGATATATGAACTTGTCAGTTGTGCTGAGCCACTGGAAAGGCAGATAATAAGCATGAACCATTGCAAAAAGTTCCTGACGTAATGTCGAGAATCTGGGACACACACAAATGAAGTGTATCTCATCTTCCACCATCTGGCATCTCCGACACAGCCGAAGGGGTACAGGAGTAGGTGTTGGCTTATGATACCTGCCGACTTCAATTTCAAGGCAATGGCAGCTTAGTCTTAATCAAGTGAGAGCCACTCTATGCTTTACATTTGCCACAATAGATAAATATGGTTCCTGCTCAAACTTGCTTTTCAAAAGTTGATAGGTTCTTAACTTATTTCCACCACTTCCTCTTGTACTAGTTGTTCTATGGAGCTTCTGATACCAGGATTGGATGTACTAGTCTCGGTAACGTAGCATTATTAAGTTGGTTAACTCTTTGTCACAGCCGTTATATGTAAAGGCAGAAACAAAACCTGCCCCCTCAAATATTGCTTGCACCTTGGTTAGCCAACATTGTTTGCCTTTTTCAAGCAAGTGCTTTAGATGAAGAATTGCATGTCTGAGTAGTACTGGAGTATCCTCTGAGCAGAGTCTGTTCCAGTATCTCAAAATCCTCTCTTTCCATAACAGATGGATAGGTAGTTGACCAAGTTCACCTCGAATAGCTGCTGTAGTTGCATTAGGTGGGAGGTAAAGAACAAACTTAAGGTACTGGTCTTCAACTCTCTCCAAATCCTTGTCCTCATGAAACCCCCATAACTCACAACCAGAAGACACAGGGCTAGGACACAGGGCTAGGGTAGTCTCGCGAGCCAGACGTATTTCCGTGTACGCACGCGCGCATGCGTACACGGTGGCTCGCGAGACTAGGGCTAGGGCAGGAATGTAAAAGTTTCGTCAATACAACTACGGTTTAGCAACTACACGCTGCTGAAATGTAAAGATCGCGAAGAATATCAGCGCGCGCGGGGGAAACGAGACACTCACATAGCCACCGCTTGCATATAAAGCGAACGAGGTGATTCTAGCCCTGGTGGGGATCAACAGCAAACGGTATGTGTTGGTTTGCGCAGCTACCACAGTGTGACTGTGGCTAGAATTGACGTGGAAAACACTTCTCACTACTCGCTTTTCATGCTTCAATTCTACGTTTCTGTGTTGTGAACAGGTCTTGTAAAGGTGTGTGTATAAAAGTGCATTCTTTGACCTTTCGAATGATGCCTTACAAAGGTCTGTAACTTAATTCTTCTGGTCAGTAGCGCTACATAAAGTTTATGAATATTTAATTATCCGTTACATACCCCGTCACCTTAAGGCTTGCCCCAATAAGCGTTGTGCTATTTCCAAAGGCGCAGCTGTGAGGGTAGCAAGCTGGAAGATCGTCTTATGCAGCTCACTCGCGGCAGTACGCGGTAGGCGTACATCATTGTAAGTCTCTCTAACATGTTGGAAGTTCACGTCTTCACACGTTGATTTGGATCACTTTGGAAACAGCCATTGTTCCATAACCGCTTTGCCCGTGGAGCTACGCATCAACACACGCACGTACCACAGGATACGTGCTATTCACACGAGTGCATTATCTGTGGTATATCAGTACTCATGGAGTTAAACGCCACTGTGAACCGCGTACGTGGGTATGTTGCGCGCGCAGGAAGTGGCAGAGGAAGCAGGATAAATTACATGTACATAACAGTATACATTCACAATGAATTTAAAAGCAGTCATGATGTCAGCAATGTTTCTTGTCTGAGCTTCAGTAATTCCTTCCTCACTGTCTCTTCCCACCCATCAATGCAGCTGAGAACAGCCACTGCAGTGGACAAGTATCAGTGATTGAGGTGTGCAGTGAACATGTACCACACCAGAACCACTCACTCTGAGAGCATAGTCACCGCTTGCTCTCTGTGGCTGCATGAAAGGCTGCTATACTTGCCTGCAGTGTACTTGTAGCCACACTTGTAGTCGGAAGATTCCACTGACCCACCATCAAAATGAAGTGGCACATCTATACTTGTTCTGTGGTGAGAAGGAAAAGAAATATGAAAGGCAGAGAGAGTTCCAATAGGGACAGCAGAACAGACAAACAGATGGACGGGGAGACAGAGACAGACAGACAGGCAAACAGAACGGAAGTGTAGAAACACTGGACTCAACTGGAATACTTGACTAGCTAATTAAGCATACATGTACACACATATTGAGAGAGTGACTCTGTGGAGAACACTGGAAGAGCCATCACGAAATGCCCACTCTGATCACCCTCTGCAGCCTCATTCTCAGACTTTGCACTTGTTTCCAGACATGGTGCACATGCATGCACTATGAGGAGAACTTGGTCCACGAATGGAGAGCACTGGTCTGGGAACCATACTCACCATTTAGAGTTCACTTGAGAGAGAGACATGATGGAATTAGAGGTATTCGTCTACGTCAAACTGAGTTGTTGAAGAAGTCCTGAAAGAGTCAGGACCTAGCTGGGATTTGAACCCAGGACCTTCTGAATACTAGTCAGACACTCTTACTACTGAGCCACTGGGTCTCTGGTGGCAGAGGAGTGCAGGATTGATGGTACTATCCTAAGGCTAGAGTTCAAACCTCAGTCAACAACTCAGTTTCACCACAATCTTCATAACTCTCAAACACAATAACCGTGCACACTATAACTCATTATAGATCAGCCCACCCATGCAAACAATATTCATTGCATGGTGCAGTGCATGAGGACAGATTAGCACGCCTAGTAGGAAGAGGCCTATGTAAAAGTACATATCCCACCTCTGTTTCCTCCATGCACACAGACACACACACACACACACAGACACACACATACACACACGCACGCACGCACGCACGCATGCACACACACACACACACACACACACACACACACACACACACACACACACACACACACACACACACACACACACACACACACACACACACACACACACACACACACACACACACACACACACACACACACACACACACACACACACACACACACACACACACACACACACACACACACACACACACAACTGGTGGCTGCATGGTGTGCCTTATTAGGGAGAGAGTGGTACAGGTGGCTTGTGGTTTAGGACTTGTCATAATATTATGGTTTAGGAATTGTCATACATGTATGTGGTGAGTTTGTGTGGGTGAAGGTGGGGAGGGAGGGAGGGAGGGAGGGAGGGAGTGGGGGAAAGAGAGAGGAAAGGGTAGAAAGAAAAAGGGAAGGGAGATGGAGAAAGGGAAGGAGAGGGTGGGAAGGAAGGTGGGTGGCTACCTGGATCTTGTTTCCTCCCAGGTAGAGCCACTCCAAGTGGTGGAGTAGGGATAGGGGAGAGAGACTTCGAAGCCTGAGTCAGAGAGGGAAGGATGGAGGGAGGGAGGCAGGAAGGGAGAGAGGGAGGGAGGGAGGCAGGAAGGGAGGGAGGGAGGGAGGGAGGAAGGGAAGGATGGAGGGAGGGAGGCAGGAAGGGAGGGAGGGAGGGAGGGAGGCAGGAAGGGAGGAGGACAGGTAAAGAAGAAAGTAGGGGGATGCTCTACCACTCACTCACCTCTGAGCTGGCAGAGGTCGGAGAATGAGTGCTTCTGGAACACCTGAGGGAGTAGAGGGGGAGGAGAGGGAGAAGGGAGCAAGGGAGGGAGAAACAAACTCAGCAATGAAAGGAAGGAAGCTCTATCACTGCAAATGGCCCTCAATCCATCTTGACTACACGCAGTGGGTGTGGTTATCTGTACCTTTTATCATGGTTATCTGTACCTTTGTCTTGTCTCAGTCTGTAAGGCTTATGAGTTGAGCCAGTTCATCCACTCGGCTTATCTCGTTACAGAGAGAGAGAGGGAGAGAGAGAGAGAGATGCAGGTTGAAAATTGCACAGCGAAGCATATGCATGTACATGTACATATACACGTATCAGAGTATCACAACATTCAAACACACACTGATAGCTTACAGGAACTCTTTAACTGCCACATACACATAGAGCCAAATGAAGGCTTGTTAACAACTTGGAGTCTAGCGGTGCTATTAATAAGTTCCCACGCAATCATGCTCTGTGAGGGTTTCGGATAAAAGTAGTCCATTGTCGGTATCTTCAGTCATTCTGAGTTCAGCGTCAGTAATCATTCTGGCTGCTCATGAAGCGCGTGATCGTCCGTCTTCACGTTGCTTGGCACCCTCACCCGATCTTCATGTGAACAGCTGTTTCTCCAGCTACAAGGTGGTCTTAATTGTGAACCTTGACCCTGACGGGTGTGGCCAATACCCGGAATTAGTGCCTGCATGCGCATGAGCGGAAATGAGGCTCAAGTGTGTCACGTGCAACCTTATTCCGCTATGTATATATTATACATGTACATATTGCTGGGCTGATATCGTGATGCACACGTCGTGAGACGTGAAGCTCTCAAATTTATCGTAAGCGTTTCCAAAGGCGCAGCTGCAAAGGCAGAGGCCAAAGTAAGCCACGCCCAGCCTGCGGAAGGCCGCGAGTACGAACGCTGTTATACGACCGTGCGAAGCGCTATGCAGGAACGGTGTACAATCACACTACTGCGCTGTAAACACAATACTAGGACATTTAATAACCCCCCCCCCCCCCCACAAAAAAATAAAAAATTATAGTGCCAATGTAAAGTGCAGGCAGTGCCGCATCTGCTTATACACTTATATAGCAGTCATACTGGCTTTTGATTGCCCTTACTATTACTATTGCTACTTGCTTTTACGTGAACAGGCATCTTCACTCAGGAGTTGCTGCGACAACTACAAAAGGGCCACGTTTTGGCAGACTACACCATATGCGCTGTTAGCGGTGCTCCTGGTGTGGGGAAGACGTCTCTGGGGCATTTCCTATGCAACGAGACCCTACCACCTGCTCGTACCAGCACAGCCTGCATGGAACAGGCCAAGAGGTTCATCATAGAAATCAAGAATGGGCAAGGTCGGAGGTGTCGGCTGATAAGTCCCTCAGATATGATCGACATGATAGCCGAGAACCTTTCAGCTGGTGTCTCCATCACAGATGAGAAGCCAGAAACACAAATAACCAGTCAGCACACTGGCCAGCCAGAGTCTAGTGGTGACAAGCCACAGGCTGAGCCTCAACAGCCACCTAAGGTGGAAAGAGAAGCGGCTTCCGAAGCAGGAGTTCAGCAGCCACCAATGGAGGGAAGAGAAATGAAAGCAGCAAGCAGTGGTCAAAGTGAAGGTGTGTCTGCACCATTTCCAATGGAGGCCACACCCTCTGCAGTTTCCAGAGCAGAGATTCTCCCACGCACAGCTGAGATTGCCCGAAAGATGACAAAGATGAAGGGGTCCAGAGAGGTACTCAAGACCCACTTCCTCCTGTTTGTGGACTGCGGTGGCCAACCACAATTCATGGAAATGATCCCTATTCTGATGAAGAATGCATTTCTTCGACTACAATTGTTCAAGCTTTCTGATAAGCTAGATGATCGTCCAGCTGTGGACTATTTTGCACCGAATGGAGCCAACTACAGTCTTGGCCACTTCACTCTGACAAATGCAGAGCTAATAATGCGAGGCATGCAAATGACACAGTGTCAGCACTCACAGCTACCAATGTCCTTTATTGAGAAGCAGCCAGAGCACCCAAAGAGCATGGTGATCGGCACATTCAAGGATACAATGCTTCCATCAGGTGAATCGCTTGAAGACAAGAATCGTAAGCTGGCAACAATGCTGGAAAGATTCAAGAAATATCTCATTAAGTATTCCCCCAATGAGATCATCCATGCTGTTAACAATGCTGGATCTGGTCCAGAAGTCCCAAGAGACCCAATGGCAGAAGAGCTCCTGCAGATGATTGAAAGCTGTGGGCAGAGCATACGACTCAAGTACCCCCTGGGCTACTACCTGCTGGAGGTGGAACTGCGGAGAGCAGGCAGAATTGTGAGCAGAGAAATATGTTGGGCCATTGCTCAGCAGCTCATGTTCGAATCCGAGGAAGCCATGGAGGTAGCCCTGCACTTTTTTCATGCCGTCAACCTGATGTTCTACTTCCCCACAGTACAGAAGGAAGTGATATTTGTTGACCCCATGGCTCTACTTGACTGGATGACAAACGTATTTGAGACAAGCCTGGAAACCATGGATTCTCCAGAAGGTGACGTTCAATCAGAAGAGATGATAAGACTCCAAAACCAGGCCCTGATCACATCCAGTTTCCTTCAATCCCTGCAATCAGAGATCACCAGTGAAGGTGAAAGAGTGGCAGTGGATACACTTATTAAAGTGCTGGAGCACTTGTTAATCATTGCCCCTGTCCAGGAGGAAAGTGACACCAAGTATTTCATGCCCTCCTTGTTGGACAGCCGTGATTCCAGTGAAATCGTGAGGCCCAGTGGTGGTGCTGCCACTACTCTAAGGATCAAATTCTCCAGTCGACACGTTCCTAGTGGTGTCCTGTGCTGCCTGATAGTGTACATGAGGTCCTCTCGTGGCATATTCCAGTGGCAGATTCCCCTTCACCACTCAGAAGAGCCAACCCGCCTCTACAAGAATGATCTCCACTTCACATTGGCCGAGTATGGTGGCGGGATAACTCTGATCGATGATGACACCCACTACTCTCTGTATGTGGATGGTGACAGCTCTCCCGAGCTCCTACCTCTTATCTGGGATGACATAAGCCAGGGAATAAGTGACGTGTGTAGGGAGCTTTCTTTAACTGTAACACACAGAATGGGCTTCGAGTGTATGTGTGACAAGCCATCCCCTCACCTGACAGTGGTGTCCCCTGACCACAAGTCATGGGTGTGCTCAGAAGATGCAAGTGTGACAGGCACACTCACCCACAAGCAGAAGCTATGGCTGCCAGTCCAGGCAGACCTGGAGACAGGTTGGTATATATTTCTATACTGTACTTTCATTATCGCTTTGGAGTGCTGTGTTCCAATTTACTGTACATTTGCAATACTTACATGTGTTGCCTTTTTTTGCAGTTTTGTCCCACCACAAGTTTGACTCATCACACCCTGGAATATGCTTCCTGGGTGACCCCTGGCAGGAGACCATGACCTCAGATGGGGGGACCATATCATGGCAGGAGATTGGGTTTGAGATGCACATTCCTCCTGGAGCTGTGCCTGAAGGGACGACCATGAAATTGAAGGTGCGGCCATGTCTAAGTGGGCCTTTCCATCTACCCAGAGAGCACCAGCTGGCCAGTCCTGTTTATCTGATCACACCAGCGTTTGAGTTCATAAAAGATGTGAGACTGTCCATAGCTCACTTTGCTGGTTTGGACAGCAGTAGTGACTGTGATTCCATGACATTCATCACATCATCTTCCAAGCCAAAATATGACCCACAAGCCAAGTATGTCTTTAAAGTATTGAGTGGTGGGGTCTTTGAGAAGAAGGAGCATCATGGTGTAATATATTTGAAGCACTTCTGCCTTACGGGAGCTGCCAAGCAGACAAGTGCCACCAGTGTTGCGGAGACCCAGTCCGAAGCTAAGAATGGTAAGTACGCAAGAAAATTGATTACTGCACTGCTTCATGAAAATATTATTGCATTGCAATCCTCTGTAATATCTCCTACAGATCCTGTCAATGATTACTCCGTCCAGTTGTACCAAAGCAATGTAGCATCTGATTTGCATGTGGCTGTGTTTTCAGTATCGCTGTGTCAACCTGTTTATGCCGAGGTATGTTCATTAGACTTTCAAAAGAGTACATAATGGGGCACTGAAGTATGCATGTTATGAGGACTATCTTAATCTCTCTACAGAGCCTGAAAAGGTTGCTGGCAGAAATGTTTCCTGGTATGAAGTTTGAAGGTAGTGTTGTACAACCCCAAAGAATACTTGAGTCAGAAGTGGTTCTAGTTATTCCAGAAAAGACACCTGATAAAGACATCATTCCAAACAGACTGCCAACTGCTGTAAGTTTGTGACTATTGTCTATCTCTGATCATTGTTTCATGGAATCACTTCTTCACTAGATTTCACAAAGGGAAGTGGACCTACCCCTGCTCAATCCAGATTATAGGTCCTCATCAACGTACCCTCCTCTAATTAAGTTGCATGTGTCACTTACTAAGCCATGTGCTGGAGAGTCTTACTGCTTTCTGGAGGTGAAAGGAATTGATCAGAAACTACAATTGATGCTAAAACTCATCTCTCCTTCTGCGCCTCAAACCTTGAAGCATGGTATGTGGAATTTGTAGTGTACATGTTATGTGCACAGTTAATGATTCAGTTGAACTATCCAGGTGGCAATGACCCTGCTAGTGACTCAAGTGGAGCACAAGATATGATGTCATTGGCACACTTGGACGGAGCCCATACATCCGGCCACTTTGTCAAAAAAAGTAAATAGGAGCATGGAGGCATATAGCATCTCTCTCTCTCTCCCTCCCTCTCTCTCTCTCTCTCTCTGTGTCTCTCTCTCTCTCTCTCTCTCTCTCTCTGTGTCTCTCTCTCTCTCTGTCTCTCTTAGTCTCGTTCCCAGACCATCAGTTCTCCCATTAAAAAAGTGAAAGAAAGAAAAAAATGGGAGAGGAGGGTCTGGTACAGTTGGTACAGAAGGGCTCTATGGGATGCAGCATGCTTATGGCTTATTGGGAGTGGTAATTGAAGGCGTAAAGTATGTGTGAAAAACTGTGGTTCAGCGATCAGCGTAGTTAGTCCAATGGCTACTGCGCTAGCTCAAAAACCTCGAGGCCCAAGTCCTTGCAGCATTTAATATGGCTACAGTGCTACTGCAAAAGCCCATTCGTAGCACAGTGACTTTCAATTGCAAGTTGGAATCGATACAAAGACGTCGTCTGACCCTTCATGAACTTTCTCATGGCCTCCAGCTGTTCTGCCTTTAGCACTGGATAGCCAAGTTGGCTAAATGCTGCTGCAATTGCTGCCTCAGTGTCCTCATTGCTCCACTTCTTCGCCATCTCCACTTGCATGTGCCCGGGTGCCCGGGCATGAATATTCTGAATGTAATTTTTAGCCAATCAACCAATCAGGTTTGGCCCTCTGAAATTCTGTGGAGTACTAATTATTCTGTACCAACTGTACCAGACCCTCCTCTCGCATTTTCCGACTAACGGGTAGCTAGTAACGGTAGAGTGGAGGGTCTGAGAGTGAGACTATGTCTCTCTCTCTCTCTCTCTCTCTCTCTCTGTTTGTGTCTCTCTGTATCTCCGTGCTATTCAGTATTTGTTCTGAAGTGGTATCTTGCTACATTTAGTAGAAATCTCATTAAATCATAATCCTACCAAGGCACCTTACACTGTATCACTGTATCACCAAAGGATATCTATCATGTCTGCAGATGTGCCTGAACCCAAACTGAAGGATCTTATGAGACTGAAGATAACTGACTGGTACAATGTTGGCCTTCAACTGGACCTGGACGATGATGCTCTTGATGCAATTGAAATGTCACATTCAGATTTTGGTACACGAAAGAGAAAAATGTTCACCTTGTGGCTTCACTCTGATTGCAGCCCCTCCTACCAGACCCTGGCAAGGGCGCTCTTCCTGGCGAATGAAAACAGAATAGCCACTGACATCTGCACGAAGTATGGTAAGTATCTTCTGACACACATCTGTTTTGTTGAACTATAGGTATCTATAATGCTCTATATGGAGCAATATTAGTAAAACAATAGTAATGCAATGTGCAAGTGGCAAAACTCATCAGATTTAATCCTTCTGCACTGCTTGCACATATTTTCTATCAATTACATAATGGGGAAGGGGGAGTGAATGTAATTGTGGCATATAAACCCTACTACAGCATTCTATGTACCTTGTGGACTCTCTATGTAGGGATGGTACAAACACTCCCATAGTGTGCGTGCATTGGAGAGCCTTCTTGACTCGCGAACACTCACGTTTTAAGCCTTTCTCAGCACACAAATGGCCTATTCCACTGCTTCTCTACCCAACAATATCCCACAAGTAGCTGAAATGCATTCCTTGACTTACTGCCAGATAATGGCCGAAAAAGTGATTTTGTTTGTTGTTCCTATTCTTCTTTTTACAAGATTTTGTTCAAACGACTTTACTTGAAACTAGCTGAAGTAATCACTGTAGTTCTTTTACAGATCCGCTGCAATCACTACCAAATGTGATTTACGATAACAAATTTTAGTATCTTCTCTACTATGAGCTGAATCTAGAAGTCTCAAGCAACTTTACCATAATTATTTGGAAGCTATTTTCTGTCATGTGGTGCAAATTATATGCACGTGAGGGGTTGGCCTCATGAAGCCAAACCAATTAATTTCTCAATGGCTTGATGTAGCAAAGGCTACTGTCTCAGTGAAGGAGCACATTCAAGCAGCATCTTACTTCGCCGTACAGTTGTACAATGAACATTAATGTAACTAGTATGAGTTAGAAAGTCAGATACAGTGAGGAAACTACTGTAGCTCAGGACTTTTTAGAGGGGCTGAGCCTCCCAACTTCAAAGGTGACTGATGAGAAGGTTCAATGTCCACTCTACCCCCCATATCTCTGCTGCTGACTGGTAACAATGGCTGCTCTGATCACTGAAGAAGCTTGCAAGAACGTTTTGTGTACTATTGTACAAAAAAAAAAAACACAAACAAGTATGAAAACATATTCCCAAATTGTACAGGTGTGTAGGGATGGCAGTGCCAAAAAGCATAGAAACTAGGTATAGGGATGGCAGTTTACAGGCAAGACAGGTTATACAAAGAATACACAAGCAACCTATCCCTACATGATTTTTTTGCTTAACATTGTTCTGTGAGTTTAGCTATGAGAATCCTGGGAACATCAATACCATGTGCAGTAAAGAAACAATGTAGGGATTGGATTGCTTGTGTAGTCTTTGTATAACCTGTCTTGTCTGTAAACTGCCATCCCTACACCTACATTCTATGGTTTTGGCACTGCCATCCATACAGCCCTCTATGTGTTTGGAAAATGTTTTTCATACTATTTGCTGTGACAATATATCTTTTGTTGGAATATTAATGGAAGGGGGCATTCCCTTCTGCTAATGAGAAGGTGTGGCTCCACACTAGGTGCAACATTAGCAAACCTGCGAGTATACCATAAGGGCATTTGTAGATACACTTGCATTAGTCTGTCAAATGATGCAGGCCTGCATTTACCAGAATGTGGAGAAAATATTCCCATGGCCAACACATGCAATGATAAATTGCTATGTTAGTGTGGCACTCAGCTTGATGTAAGGAGACTATTCCTAAGTTCAAAAATGGATCATCTGTATTCCTTATGTTTCCATTCATGTGCATCTTGCTATCATTGCTCCACTACATCTGTGGCCTTATGTTTTCTGACGTTGTGTTAACAAACACATAATGAAAGTTTGCTGTGATAATAGCGTACAAAACTGCAAGGTTTTGGGGTTTGGGGTATTTATGCCAACGTTCACTACATGCACTAAATTTGTTTGCATGTATGTGTGTTTAGCATACATACATAAATCAATGGGCTCTTCTCACTTCATTCACAGGAATTCCCACGGATTCCATCACGTGCAGCCTTTAAGTGGCCCTTTGTGCTTTGTGTGTTTTGTTTGTGTGTCTTTTGTTTTGTTTATGTGTTTATGAGTGCTTTTTGTTCTTTATGTACACAAATGTAATCAAATAATTGGTGTAAATATTGCTAGTCATGCTATTTTTCTTGGTGTACAAGGTAGCTACCAACATCTTTCATTGAAGTATCAACTATCTTTTGTACATGTATCCATTATACTGCCACCTAATTCTTCTCTTCCCTTAGTCAGTACCCCAAAAATACACTTGAAAGTAACCACTACTCTTCACTGTCTGCTCTGTGGGAAGGCCATGTCACTGGAAAAGTACATTCATGTATCTGTAGATGGATTTTGATTAGGAAAAGACAAGCCTATAAGCATCTATAAGCATCTCTATTCTGCACAAGCAATCAATAGTGATTCCATAATTCCTGAACAACTTTGTGGCTACTCTGCCACAACAAAACGGTCACTAAGTGGTACACCACACTCTGGAAGTATAGAAGCACAGTTCATGATCCCTGCATGCAATGGCTCTAGCAGTATGCTGGCCAGAGCCATGAACACCCCAATTATCAGTGATATTAAAACTACAGTGACGAAATGCATATAATGCTCTTTATGTGGTGTAGCTGCACAAGAAAAAATATGTTGATAGCAATTATTTTCACATGACTACTTTTGAAGTTGAAAATGTTAACAAATAAACAACTTTCAAGCTGAACTGATTATGGGCACAGACAATATAGCCGTATTATCTTCATTGGATATAATGTTTCATATGTTCCATGTTGAACTACATTTTGAATTTGTCATGATTGCAATTTACACTGCCTGACGATGTGGCCATTCTCATAAGAGTGCTACACAATGTTATCATGAGGCATAATACTATTTCGATGCAAGTATACACCCCTTGGAAGAGTGAACTCATCTCATCCGTGTGTGTGTGTGTGTGTGTGTGTGTGTGTGTGTGTGTGTGTGTGTGTGTGTGTGTGCATATGCTTGTATTTGTGAGAAGTGCTTCATCTCCCAGTTTGGATCAAAAGACAGGACCTTCTGCTACATAGGGACAATGTTGCTTCCCTGGTATGTGCACGCATTAGTATTGTGTAGCATTACATTGCATTCAGATGTCTGTAAAAAGTAAGTACCAGTGTTTGCTAATGGAAATCACAATTACTAGTATGGCCTATATCCTGTAGTGGCTAATGGTCTTACAATTCTCTCAAGATATTTTTAATCATTAAATTTTCTTCTACAAGGTTTATGTCCATCGCTGCATGCGTGGAGACTATAGAACCTTGGACTGCCACATGATTAAGATACATATTATGCAACATAGCAAGAGGCTCATAGGAGAAGAAGAAATGAAATAAGCTGAAAAGGGGAGTAGAAAAAAATTCTAATATCTCAGCGAGCCAAGTTCTCATATGCTCAAAGGGACTGAGGTAGGCAACCCCAACCTGACAACCAATTACTTATCTCTGCTTCCTATTTCAAATTCCAAGCATTTTTCTCTCATCCTAATGAGGTGAAAGGGATCATTTCCTGCACTTTACTCCGACTTCATTGCTTCTGTATATAGAGACAGATGTTTTCATACTTATTCGGTGATTGTTATCCACGTATCTATTAGAATAATTGTGTATTAGAGCTACAGCTCATTATGACTTATAGTTTTTGTAATTGAAAGTTCAAGCAATGTAATAATATTGTGACTGCATTTTGCAATACATTGGCAGCATACTATTGTCATTGGAAATCTTGTGCTATGCAATCACAATAGAATTAGACACTTCAAATATACCTTAAGGTGGCTATTTTTTGCAGGTGCGAATGTTTGAAACTTTTGCGGATTGGCACAAAAATGAAAAATTTTGTACACGCAAACAAAAGTTTTACTAGCTTGTAGTCTTTTCGACATTACATTTGAATGATTGGTCATCTCACTCACAAGTGAAAATAGCAAAATTTAGTACCTGCAATATGATAATAATCCCAAAATCGCCAAATAATGTACCTGTAAATAATAGTCACCTTAAGGTACTGAAGATTTTTCTCCTGTTTTGGTAGATGGATAGGATCTGTTGAGCTAAGCACAGGAGATTTGTTCTTCTTTGGACTAGCATTGCATGTGTATATTTTCATTCATTGTAGCCTGCCATAATAATTGTGGCAGGCCACAACAACGCAAACTAGACACATGGATGGCAGTGTGTAGGAAACACAGGGCATAAGAGGATATACATGTAAACCCAGGAGGATATACATAGGAGGATATACAAAAGTAATCCCCCAAAATTGTGCAATGCTTATGGCATGATAATTATTCCATAAACAATTATTGGGTATTTTTTCCGCTGTGAAAAATGTTGTTCATTGCATCTAAACACATGTACATGAAAGGAAATTACTCTTCATCCTATTAAAATTGTGTTACATTCCCTCTTCTGCTAGTTATTAATTTTGTAGACTCTCTGTGTGTGGCCACACACCCATAGTATGTGTGTACACACAAAAGCCTCCTAAACTCACTCATGCTAGCATTCTAAGAATGTTTAGGTGCTTAGCAACCTCATTCAGGCATTTCTCTACCCAAAAACACCTCCCAAGTAGCTAAAGAGTATTATTGCCAGAAAATGACTAAACCGACAAATTGCTCTATTTTTTTCTAGATTTAAAGCACACAAATGAGTATGAAACACATTTTGCAAACATGTAGAGGGATGTATGGATGGCAGTGCCAAAAACCACACAAACTAGACACGTGGATGGCAGCGTGCAGGAAGCACAGGGCATAGGAGTATATACTCAAGTAACCCCATCCCTACACCTTTTTTGTTTCTTTTGAATGCAACGTTTATCTTTAAGCTTTGCTGTGAGATTGCTGGAAACAGCTTTGTGTCAGTAAGGAAAATGAAAAAGAAGACATAGGGTGGGT
>CBDBZY010000018.1:295000-330000 GCA_965213685.1 bacterium | reverse complement strand
TCTAGCCCTGGTGGGGATCAACAGCAAACGGCATGTGTTGGTTTGCGCAGCTACCACAGTGTGACTGTGGCTAGAATTGACGTGGAAAACACTTCTCACTACTCGTTTTTCATGCTTCAATTCTACATTCCTGTGTTGTGAACAGGTCTTGTAAAGGAGTGTGTATAAAAGTGCATTCCTTGACTTTTTGAACGATGCCTTAGCTTAATTCTTCTGGTCAGTAGCGCTACATAAAGTTTATGAATATTTAATTAGTCATTACATATTCCAACACCTTAAGGTGTAGTTGCATTGCATTGCACCCAAACAAACACCATATCATCTCACCACTCTCCAATTTTCATTTCCCCTCCCTCCCCCCCTCCCTCCCTCCCTCCCTCCTTCACTCCTTCCCACCCACTTCCCTCTCACTTCTCTCCCTCCCTCCCTCACTCCTTCCCTCCCACTTCCCTCCCTCCCTCCCTCCCTCCCTCTCCCCTTCACTCCCTCCCTCCATGCATACAGGTACATGTACAGCATTCATGCCTAGTACATTTAAGTATAACACCCTGCATTTCATGCCTTTCATATGCACGTGAGCCTGAGGCCTGCCCCCTAGGCTGACTAGCCTTAAAAATATGGTAACAATACACTTTGCTGCTATGGTAAGTACAGGTTTGGCTGTAATGCCTACGTGTGCTCATACAACAGTTTAACGATCAGCCCATCCAGGTCTCACTAAGTACAAGCACATGTACATGTACATGTACATGTACATGTACATGTACATGTACATGTACAGTAACAGTTGTATGCACACAGCACATGCACATGTACATTGCGTGTACAGGAGAAATCATATATTGAGGACACCATAACATGCCTGCCAAGTGCCAGCCAACACTTAGTGCATACATGCATCCATTGACATGTACACAGTACATGTAGATGTACCTTCTCCCTCTCCCCTGACCGCATCGTTGGCTTCAACATGTTCCTGCCCCCCTGCCCCGGGGCTTAGGACTGAGGTGAACTGCAACGAGATCATCCCATCCAGGTCTCACTAAGTACAAGATATGTACATGTACATGTACATTGTGTACATGAGAAATCATAATTTAAGCACACCATATCAGCACATACCTGCCAACCAAAACTTTGCAAATGCGTGAATCTCCATACACAGCACATGTACCTTATCCCTCTCCCCTGACCTCGTCGTTGGCTTCAACATGTTCCTGGGGGCCGGAGAGGGTGAGGAGGGAGAGGGCCAGTGGTGAGGTGAGGGGAGTGGGTGAGGGAGCCCCCCTGGGCCTAGGACTGAGGTACACCACAACAAGATCAGCATCAGTGGGGCTGCTCAGCACGAACGAGCCTTGCAGAAGATTGCAGCTCAGCAGTAGACACTCCAGGGATGGGGAGGGAGGGAGATGCCTTCAGATATGCTGGACACCCTGCTGATGATGTCTGGTGTGTAAATTATGGAGGGAGGGAGAAAGGGAGAGAGGGAGGGGGGGAGGGAGAGGGGAAATACAGTGAGGAAGTGAATGTATGTACAAGTGTACATGTAGCTGTACTGCTGTGTTGGAGATATACATGTAAACTCATTTAAAGAGACTAGGCAAAGTAAACAACTACGCCCGAAGACAACTCCTTTTTTCTCGAGAGAAAAAATGAGCTGCTTCGGGCGGGATTCGAACCCGCGATGATCTGCGTGCTAGGCGAACGCTCTACCAACTGAGCCACCAAGGCAGCTCAGCTGGGCAGGCCAAATCTTTAAAGTTTATGCAAGGCAAAGGGCGTCTCTCCCCTGATGAACAGGGTAACCAATCCTAGTATTAAGGAGTGGGCCAGTATAATTAAACCTAAGAGATATATTCATGTAGCTGTACATAAATATATCTCTTTCACACACACACACATGCAAACGCACATGCACACACACACACACACACACACACACACAGGCGCGTGCGTGCATGTGTGCGCACACACGCACACGTACACACACACACACACACACACACACACACACACACACACACACACACACACACACACACACACACACACACACACACACACACACACACACACACACACACACACACACACACACACACACACACGCGCGCACACACACACACACACACACACACACACACACACACACACACACACACACACACACACACACACACACAGTTTGCATGCTGCATATCTTACAAGGCAAGCATATCAGAGAGTCGGTAGACTCTCTATGTAGGGATGGCGCCGGCCCGCCCATAGTGTGCGTACATTGGAAAGCCGTCTTAACTCACGAACGCTCGTGTTCTAAGCCTTTCTGGCCACCTAGCTATACTATTCCAACGTTTCTCTACCCAATGATACCCCTCAAGTAGCTAAAATGCATCCCTAGACTTACTGCCAGGAAACGGGCGAAGTGGTGATTTCTTTTTCTTTCTAATTCTTCTTCTTCTTCTTCTTCTTCTTCTTCTTCTTCTTCTTCTTCTTCTTCTTAAGAGATTTCTTTCAAACGACTTTTCTCGAAACTGGCAGAAGTAATCACCGTAGTTCTTTACAGATCAACTGTAATCGCTACCACGTATGATCTGCCTTAACGGTATCTTAGCATCTTCTCAAATAAGCAGAAACTAGAAGCACTGAACAACATGCCCATATTTGGAAGCCATTTTGTCACGTGACACAAATTACTAACACGTGAGTACTGGCCTCGCGCGCCGCGTGTAATTGTGCAAACCCACAACCTAGCAATTTCTCCCAAGCAAAAGCTTAGTTTCAGCGGTATTACTTCACTGTTGTTTCAGAGTCGGTAAACTTCGTGTAGTGATAACGCAGACACTTGTTCGTGTACATACAAAAGCGTTCACTAGCGGACGCTCGTGTTAGGCAAGCCTCTCTGCGGCATATTCCAGCGTCTTTCTACCGAACGATACGCCTCCAAGAATCAAAATTGCATCACTGAGCTTCACTTCCGAGTATGATCCTGGACTCTCCGGGGCTAGATAGGGATGACGCCGCTGACTCGCCCATAGTGCTTATGCATGCAAAACTCCCCAGCGCTAGCGTTTTAAGCCGTTCTAGGCACTTACCTATCCTTTTTCAGCGTTACCAAACGATACTTCCCAAATAGCTAAAGTCTAAGTTTGGGGGGCTTAGCACCTCTTCCACAAACACACTATCATACTGTACATGCATACTAAAGGTGTTTGAACCTTAGAGAACGACAATCTCCTGTATGGTACTTTGGTACAACAAAAAAGCACACAAACAAGTATGAAAAACATTTTCCAAAAATGTTGAGGGATGTAGGGATGGCCGCAGTGCCAAAAACCACACAAACTAGATATATGGATGGCAGTGTGCAGGCAACACAGATGACTACACAAGTAACCCCATCCCTACATCTTTTTTTTTTTGAATAGAACATGTATCTAAGCCTTGTTGTGAGATTACTGGAAATGGATAACAAAAATGAAAAAAAAAAGATGTAGGGATGGGGTTACTTGTGTAGTCATCTGTGTTGCCTGCACACTGCCATCCATATATCTAGTTTGTGTGGTTTTTGGCACTGCGGCCATCCCTACATCCCTCAACATTTTTGGAAAATGTTTTTCATACTTGTACAATGTACATCCAGCCTGATGAACAGGCTAACTCTAACTTAGTAACTCTAACTCCATGTACATGTACATGTACATGTACATGGAGTTGGTGTTACGTGTACCTGATCTATTCCCGTTAGCAGAGCAAATGATGCTGGAATTAGTGGACAACGTTGCTCCACATTTGCCAGAGCATCTTCCACTGACATTGATGGTGTCTCGTTCATCACGTACTCCCTCTCCCCCATGGCCTGCCCACCACCACCCTGTGGGAGGAGGGGGAGGGAGGGGTGAGGAGAAAGGTGGAAGAGGGAGAGACGGGAGAGGAGGGAGAGTGGGATGAGGTGCAGGATGTGGGAGAGAAGGAGAGTAGGGACACAAGAGAAGGAAGTGAGGGCAAGGGTGGGACTGCAGGAAGTGTTATGCAATACTGTATAATATTTTGCCTTCACAACTCTGCAGTGTTCCCCCCCAGCATAAAGTCTTGTATAAAACACTATGGCTGTGCCCTGGCAGCCTAGGGTGTGTGGGTATTGTACCCTGTGGTGGTATCTCTGATCCTTCGTACATGCACATCATGATACAAGTGCAGCTGTACATGTACATGATCACACATCAGAGACTCATCAAACAAAGCAAGGCAACACAACTACATGCACACCAACTGAGACGGTCACTTTCTCTTCTTGTCAAACAGAAAGTGAGCTGCCCCAGGTGGGATTCAAACCCACATCACTGTTTCTCTAAACCAGTGCTATATCCACTAAGATACTGAGGCAGCTCAGTGGTTGTGGGTCGAACTAGACAATACATATACAAGGCAAGGTGAGTATCTATACACTGCACTTCCACCACACCTTGACGGTACCAGCATTGCACTGCAACCAAACCGAACCGGACTAAATTTTTAAACTTTTCACTGATGCCTACTGTATACATGTAAGTCCTGCTGGCTGAACTATAACATAATACATAGCACAAATCCATAATATTATGCTGTTAGCACACTCTACACACCCCACAGGCAAGGGCTCTGCATGCACCTGACAGGAGAAGAGGCAGAAGAAATGTTGGTCCAGCCATGGCCAGATCAGCCCGTACTAGGCAGACGCTCTACCAACATGCATGCTGTGGCCTGCCCCCAGCTGGGCTGGCCATCATGCAGGATGCCAGCACCAGGCCTCATGGGGAGCAGAGTGGGCACTACATGTGGGACATGTCATGTGGCAAGTCTTATGGACAAGAGCAGTAGTGGAGCACAGCACACTGTGTGGCATGTTCATGTACATATACACATCATCACATACTGTGTCCCTTTCAGCAGATTCAGCACCACTGTGAATGCTGAACAATCTCCACCACATTACACACACTTCCAATCCTCTGTATTCTGCCAACTAGCACAACATCAGAACCAGCAATAACGAGGCTAATGTAACAGAAAGGACAGGCTACAGTACATACACAGCACACTATTATCGGATGCAGCCATGAAACAGGCTTGTCTGGGAGAAGACTAAAGTATTGCAAAGGCACAGATCTCCTGAGGTATACATGCACATGTACATGCATATGTAGCTCATTAAGCTTTGGTCGCACATCAGTATTGACATAGTGTACTAACACTAACACGCATCTGACCAAGCATTCCATTAGTACAGGTACTGTCAAGAAAATTGAAGGCTACTACATGCCCAGCAGCAACACAATGCACCAAACACCACATACCACACATGCACACACACACACACACACACACACACACACACACACACACACACACACACACACACACACACACACACACACACACACACACACACACACACACACACACACACACACACACACACACACACACACACACACACACACGCACGCACACACACACACTGACAGGAGAAGGGGAAGAAAAACGAAGCAAAATGTTGGTCCAGCCATGGCCAGACCAACCCGACCGGTTCCACTGGCCATGTGGTGTTACCTAGCTTCATATTCATGCCGTGCTGCGTGGAAGGCACGTGGCCTGGGTACGAGGCTAGGTGCTACCATAACACAACTGGGACGGTGGTGTTGATGTCTGCTCATAAGCATGCCTGCCAGCAGCCAATCATGTCCTAACACTTAGCACTGCATGGAAATGCCTATCCTCTCCCAAACGTTTGGTCCAGCCAAACTGGACCATGTACCCACTGGACCAGTTGGTCCTGCCATGTAGTCCAGAGGATGGGTCTTAGGCTCATAGGGACAGGCCAGATGCTGTAATAACTACATGTACTGTACATGTAGGGGTACTAGGTATCATGTGTTCTGTTTATGAAACCATAAGACTACATCTGCTCAGCATCCACAGCACACACCAGATGACACACACCTGACAATCAACAGGCTGCGGCGCAGCATCGTACGGAAGTAGGCCCAGTTTTTCACGCAGCAACATAGAGTAGCTTTCGTACGCGGACAAACTCACCCAGTCTATCGATCATCCTGTAACCTTCATCCGTGATAGGGCACTGCAGCACTCCATAGCCTGCTCTGTCCCCTGGCCAGCTGCCACACATACTAAATGTACATGTACATGGTGCCGTGCGCCGCGTCCGCGCAGCTTGTAATTACACATCTGCTCCGCTGGGGGAGAATTTTGGAAAGCCATAGCGACAACGTACATTGTAATCAGTTGATGGGAGGGGGTGGAGGGAGGGGGAGGAGGAACGCGTTTTGCATCACAAGGATAAGTACGCGTACTGTGTACCGTTAACGGGGAGTGTACAAGTTAATACTATGGTATCTGCCAGCTGCTCTTGCCTACATGTACACAAAGTCTAAGGGTGAAATAGAAGACTCTGCTACATTTGTTGAGATTAAGTTCTGCTTATGCAATTTGTCCCGAGTACAGCACTTCATCATTGGCATTGCTCAACTTGATAATCTGGAGTTGACAATCAGATGAGGCTCAGGGTTCTTATGGGGTGGGATGGAGACACTTGGTGCTTGGGATATAGTATTTGCTAACCGAGCCACAACCAGGATATATTAATGAAAGCATAATAATTATTATAACTATTTTTACATATTATACGTAACTATTTTTACATATTATACGTAAGTGTATGTGCAAACTACAACAGACAGTGGTGAAAAATTCAATGACTGTCGCATTTCCAATACCGGCTATGCTCATAGGTTAATGTGGTACTTCTATTTTAAGTGATCTTACTGCTGCTAGATCAGGTCCTTCTGTTCAAATACATTTCAGCATGGAAACGCCTAATCTGTAGGTACGTATGTCTTTCATGTAGTTTCTCCCCACTCAAATATTCCATAAAACCATGTCCAGTATCATGTTGCACATACAAGCACACCCCATGTCTTCACAGGTAAAGCACGTAGCTATGCCAACTCGCTGAGAGATCACAGAGCTACCCTCTCCCACTACACATTGTTATAGCTATACCCTCTCACATGCCACTTTATTCACCTAGGTCATAGTAGAAATATGCATGAAACAAAAGTATAGGTGGAAAGAAAAACCAGGCCTGAAAGTGACAGCCTATAATAATAATTATGCAGAAGAGTCAGAATGCAGTTCATGCAAGGGCCTGACTCTCACGTTGCGAACATGAGCACGCATTATACATGACAGTCTCGAGCCAGACGTATTTCCCTCGAATCCTACGACCTTTGACCCTGACGTTTGCGCACGGATATCGCGCGTTATACGGTGGACCACGCCCATTAGAACACGCTTTCTAGACACGATGATGCTGTACAACACGCTATCTGTGTAAATGTCACTGGTTGGAATAGAAGAGGCGGTTGAAAGTTGTTGTCCTGTTACTGCAGAGATGATTCAACGACAGTGTACACCCTGAATGTACTGTAGTTCTAAGCATAAGACTATCCACCACGATTGGAGAGGAAAGAGGACCATTTGAGTGCTAATGATCTCCCGGTAAAGCGAGTTTGAGGGGATGTTAGTCAAATGATATGTTGCCAAAGCTAGGAGCTCTGTCTGTTCCTCACCAAAGAGGACCCATCATACCTCTCGTATGAAGTAAGAGGGTTTCAGAAAGCTAATCCCAATTTAATTTAAGGCCTAAAGGCTGCAAAAGCAAGTGTGGTAGGTATTATACAGTGAGCAGCATGAAGTGCACGTCTTTGTCTAGGATGAGGAATTGGTCCTTATAGTGAAAGTATTTGGAGAAATTTGACCACACTGTTATAAAGAAGTGCAATCAGTATCGAGAACCATCACTTTTTCAGTCATTGAAACAGCAATACATCTCTGTTCACAAGCTACGTGTATCTTCGAATTCCCAACAGTCAACCAGATACCATGTAAGATGTGATGGAGCCTTCTTGGTGTGGAAGAGACCTTGAGCTACAGTAGCCAGCAACATACATTCAGACTACCGATAGAATGTCCCCTCACTCATTCAACATTCACCCTCTTAAAGGAAATGGTCCTCTTCACTAATCCAGCCGTGGTGATTAGCTGGTTCTGATCCATTCACACACCTACATTGCAGGTATACGCTATTTCTTCAATCATCTCTGCAGTAGTAGGACGACGATCCCTTTCTTTATCAACCAGTGACATTCACATACACAGCGTAGTGTACAGCTTACCTATCCTAGTCTCGCGTAGCCAGATTCTCTCTGCGGAGAGTCTGGCTACGCGAGACGTAGTCGCAGAGGTGTGGTCTACCGTTAATGCGTTATACAAACGTCAAAGGTTCTGGGATTCATTTCCCTTTTCGCGTGCATGCGTACACGGAAATACGTCCGGCTCGCTCAACTAGAACACTTATGCTTAGCAATAATTTCTTGATAGGAGGCGGGCTACACTAGGCGCTGCGAATACTTGCCGCCTGATTCGTGTACTGAGTAACTCACGTGTCTCTTTAGTAGGCGTGGATGGCGAAAATGTGTGTGTGAGGTAGGCCCTGGCACAAATTGCTCGAAAATTCACCCAATTTCTTTTCTTTTTTCCCACATTTCTTGCCTAAATTTCCCGCAGATCATCCTAAATTTCTTGACCTAGTGGTGAACTCTCCACCACACTCAAGAGAAACGTCATACATATATACATAGTAAAAAGTGCAAAATACGATACGTCATGGTTAAAGTCATCTTCATCTATTGTTGCACTGCATCATTACTGAACCTTCAATAATCTTCCATGGCAGATTCCTGGCTAGTGTTAAAGCTGTTATTTAAAAGGAAGAATTGTTAACGTGCACGTGGCTAGTCGATGAGTCAGCTAGTTGATACTTGGCGTGTACAGGGAGAACAGTAAGGGCCAATCCTTGCTCAAAATGTCTCCAGTTATTACCGAAATTTCCCAACAAGGTAGCCCATATTTCTTGATTGCTAATGTCTAGCCATTTTTCCCCCAAAATGCAGAGCAATTTGTGCCAGGGCCTAGTGTGAGTGTGAGTGTGTGTGTGTGTGTGTGTGTGTGTGTGTGTGTGTGTGTGTGTGTGTGTGTGTGTGTGTGTGTGTGTGTGTGTGTGTGTGTGTGTGTGTGTGTGTGTGTGTGTGTGTGTGTGTGTGTGTGTGTGTGTGTGTGTGTGTGTGTGTGTGTGTGTGTGCATGTGTGTGTGTGTGTGTATGTATGTGTGTGTGTGTGTGTGTGTGTGGGGGGGGGGGGGGGGGGGGGAGGGGAATCTGGAGCATCTAAAAAAGCGAGAGATGCCGTAAAAACAATAGCCGTCAAAAGTGCTGGGAGAAAAGACTAGGATCGACGCTTCCATGTTCGTGGGTGACAAATGAATAAAAGACAACAGATCGAGCCATACAGTAGAGAGACAGTAGAAAGTGACAGTCTTGGACGCCATAGCTCAATATTCACCTCAGAAACACAGCGTTTTGCTGGCGCCTTCGAATTGCTGGCTTGTCGCCCTCACGTGAGCTGAGAAATATTCCCAACGGAACTTCCGGTTTTGCATGAGACTCAACGTCGCGTATATCCGTATACTAAGAGGAAACTATCGAGCAAAGGGTGGGGCAGATCGGAGTGAACCTCGCCCTGCGCAAGGGAAAACAAAGGGAGCATTCAACTGGCTAGGAGAACCCAGAAAAGAGTGAGCCATAATAAGTTTACAGCCAAAGGCTTAGAAGTTGCGCGGAGTATAGCATACATCATAAGCGCTGCGGCCGGCAGCGATCGCGAAGCCACAATGTGTATCTCTGTGGGAACAAGTGGCAAGAGCTTTTAGACATTTTGTGATTGCATGATAGGACTAGAGTAGTCTCAAGCCTAGCTCTCAGACCGTGTCCCGTCACACATCGGATGATCCGAGCATCCTTTCCCCGTTGCCAGTCCGAGCGTCACTTGCTTTCTCACATATACAAGCGCGGCCCTAGCCTTTGCCCTGCTCAGTGGACAGCCCTCGGTTCAGAATACATCTCTTTGTGTACCATAGCAAGCCCCTCCCCTAACAGTAGGACTGTAACGCTCAGAGTAGCCATCGCGGGTTTCTAATGACACCGTGCGGCGTTTCCGTACCGCTTGAACCCGCTACTGTTAGTGCACCATTCCTTGCTCCATACTCCCACCCCTACATGCCAGTGCTCACTATCTTTGTGCGCTGACATTCCTTCAATGGGCATGGCATATCACTCATTGCTGCATCATGTCTCCACCCACTGCACAAAACTCCTGCTCCTCATTCCTCATGTCAGCAACTGTAATGGTCTGTGGACAATATGCACATAGTATCTTCATGGTAACTTCACCCTTTGAGGTACATGTCTAGCATTATCATAGAGTGATATAGATCAGACATCAAGCAGCATGAGATGGCTCCAGAATGTCCTTGTGTGCAGCCACGAAATCCATCACATGATGGGATTAGCTCATAGTACAATACATCATGGGATTTCCCCCACTGTGCATAGAAACCTCAGTACCTAGTTAGATGGTAAGGCTACATAAAGGGGTTTCTCCTCTCAGTTTAGCAGCCTCTTGCAAGTGGTGTGAGCCTGGCCGCAACACTGGACTGCATTTGCCTAGTTTGCCTTACACAGTTTGAAGCACTGCCCAGTGCACTGATACCCACGTGTGTTGAGATATGCCTACTGCACATGCTGCACGTACTACAAGTGTTTGTAGCTTACAATCTTGTTCCACTGTCTCATATACTAACTTCTATAAATGTGTATTGTTGTAGCTGAAACTTCACTCAGTGGCTATCTCCCCCTTCCCCCTCTCCCCAGATCCAGCCATGGCTGAGCCTCCTGCACAGCCAACTGGCCCATATCATCCTGAGGAACGTTTTGATGCACCAACATTTTCAGTTGGCTCACAACTCTGGATGTTTAGGGGTATGCTTAAGTCATTCCAGCACAAAAGCATGTTCACACTACCACGAGAAGTGGAGATGTTTGATGGTGTGACCTTAACATGGAAGAAATATCCGACATTTGGTGAGCTGCCATCATGGTTCCAAGGTGCTGCAGTCACCTCGTACCACACAAACGTGTACTTCATGGGTGGGAACAGTGGTGACCCAGGCTTCTGCAATGAGCTCTCTGTTTTCAACTCCCAAAACTTTGTATGGAGGAGAATTGCCAGCACTGGCCAAATGCTACGTACTAAGAACTCTGGCCTAGTCTCACTGCCTAATGGAGATCTACTCACTGCTGGAGGGTACGCAGAACGTCCCACCCACCAACCAATGACAGGCTTCATTCCTGCTCCAGGGGACAGTAAAGGTCGAGGATACACCAATCAGTTCCTGTACTGCAACTCTGAGTCAGGTGTGTGCATGGACTGTCAGTACCTTTACTCTACCTCACATGCTGTGCATGAGGTTACAACTGGTCCACTGCATGTATGAGCTGACCTCTTACACATGGCCACATGTAATAACACCAGACACAGACCACAAACTCAGTGCAGATAGAGACAACTGATTGCTGCCAGAGCATGACATGCTTACTCAAAGTATGTGTACTTGAGGATTAGAAACCAATTACCGGTAATGCATCATGTAATATGCATAAGTGTGGTCATGTGCTGCAGATCAGTTATACCTTTTCTTTGCCCTCTCCTATGTACCTCAAATTTTAGGATATCATTAGCTGCAGTAAGGTATGCATGATTGTACATGTGGCCATGTGTATGGGGTACAGTTGTGTTGCAAAATCAGCAGGGGTTCATGCAGGGGGAGGAAAAGGCCTGGGATATCACTCCCTCCCCCAATTCATCCCGTCCCCCAACACAATATTGAGAATACCTATGACTACTTGCAGAATGCCTCAGAATCCATCTGAGAGTGTCTGTATTTCAATAGTTTACTCAGTGGCATTCTCCCAGACCCCCTAGTGGGAGTGTGCCCTCAAACTTTTGAGTTACCCCTTATGTACATGTACACATGCACTGTAGTTATGGCTTCCTGCAACTCCCTCTGTCTGGTACTGTCAGTGAGATATATCTCATGCTGAGGAGTTGCTCTTAACTCTAACTGGACTGCACAGCTGGACCTCTCCATTCTCTACTGTCTCTACTGTCTCAAAGGCCATTAAGTAACAGCCTCAAAGCAATCCGTTTCTCTACTGCACCTGAGCTTCTTGTAGCTGTGACTTTCTGCAGCTCCCTCTGTCTAGTACTATCACTGAGCTGTCTCTCATGCTGAGGAGTTGTTATCAACTCTAACTGGACTACATAGCTGGACCTCTCTCCTGTCTATTGTCTCAGAGGCCAATCTATTTTTAAGCAATTATATATAATGTGTCTCTACTGCAGCCGAGCTTCTCCCTCCAGTGCAGTCTCAGGAGCATTTGTGGGAGCTGATATGAGCTCATCTGCTGTAGACATGTCTCTCTTGTTTCCAAGGCCCTCCTCGGCTGCACCACTCCTCTAGTTAGTAATGTTTGGTGCTAGGCTGTCTCTTCTGTGCTGCAGTGCTGCCTCTCTAGCAGTGGCTGCTTGAGGAGGAGCTGTTAGTTAGGGTGGAGGTGGTCTCTATGCCCCATCATAGAGAGTTGGGAAACACCCACATAGCCTGGCCAGGCATGGTAATAGTATGCTTCCTAATAAGGAAGCACTCTCTCTCCTCCTGTGTACATGGTAACCATGTTAGTTATTCTAGCATACATATATGCACAGACATGCTACCTCTCACCACATGAGGTGGGCATGCAAATGATGTGACTATGTATGCTGCTCTACACAAGTCACATCCCTCACCCTCTGCTATGTACATGTATGTGCCTGTATCATGTCAGGCAATCAGCCTGGCATGCTCATGTTTGGACAGTCAGCCAGGCACCTCTTCTGTGTCAACTATGAATTGTATTCATTCCCATGCCCACAATACCACTACACCACTGTCTATGATAAACAGGAAGTTTCAATGTTTACGTATTTGAGATAGTTCCCATTGGCCCCAACAAAATATTTCATAGTAAAATATTCAAATGAAGTACAGTCAGAGCATTGCAGAGCCAGGCACCTCTTCTGTGTCAACTATGAACTGTATTCACTCCCATGCCCACAATACCACTACAGTCTGTGAATAAGAAGTTAATTGTTTACATATTTCCCATTCGCCTACCCCAACAGCAACAGAGTTCGATTTTATGGTAAAAGAATCAAATAGAGCAAGTACAGTGAGAGCATTGCAGAGCTCCTCACATGTTGACTAGTACATGTCAGTATGTAGTGGTGTAGATGGTTGTGAGGAGCAGAGTGCCTTGTGCCTTACCTGGTGGGTGTTGGTGGATCATGTGAGCAGTGTCCCCAGGCCAGTGGGTGTGGCTAGTCCCAGACTACTCCCTCCCCCTCCAGGTCAGTGGTCCACTCCATCCACCACTGGTAGGACTCCTCCTCCATCTGACGGCATCACCCTCACTAGAGTGGACAGGAGAAGAGTTGTGTGGTTTGGTGGGTTTGATGGGGAGAGGAGGAGGAGGACAAATGCAGTGTTCATCCTGGACACTGTGGCATGGGTGAGTGGCTGAGATATAGCTGTACCTAATTAATAATGTACTGTCTGAGATCACCTGTGGCCTACTGCTTATGTAGTTCAGTTGTTTGAACAATAAAACATAATTAGTGCCTTCTCCATGTGTGTACATTTATCTATCAGTGTAATATGATTGCGATGATGTGATGTGAGGCTAGTGTTGGCCTAGATACCTGGTATGAGTCAGTGCAGGGAAGAGAGTGTGTGTTCAGTCATCAGCCATGAGCCAGTGTAGAGAGGGGAGCATGGCCTGTGAGTTGGAATGAGGAGTGGCAGGTCTGGCAGTACATACATGTAGAGCAGTGCTACAGGAGACACTGTCCCCTGCACAAGACACCATCACATGCACACACATGTACATGAATATGACCATACACACGTGAATATGGGCATACATACAGTAATATATTGTCTCTGGTGGGACCCAATAGTGGCCTGTACATGCATAGTAACTGATAGAGTAGTGGACAAGATGTTGCTCTTATCATGATGAGACAGAATCTACATGTAGACTACATACAGTGTACATGTATGTACAGTGTACATGCCAGTTAGTGTGCATGGGAGAAGAGGTTTGCAGGTACATGTTCCATGTACATGGGCTGGCATGTGTGGCTAGCTAGTAGTGTGAGTCCATACAGGCAGTGTAGAGAGGGGAGGGTGCCTTACTGAGCTGGAGCATGTGCATATGTGAGTGGATTACATGCTCTCAAAGTGTTTTGAAATTGTTTTCCCTCTCCAGCACTGGACTGGACCAGTGCTACCTCAGACAGGCCAGCCATGGCCTGAGGAGAGGCAGGCCCACACAGCCTACAGTCTGTGGGATCCCAACACAGAGCCACTTCACCCATGTATGGTGATGGTGGGAGGTCTGAGTAGACGAAACAATCCACTGGGAGATGTGTGGCTCTTCAATATTAACGCCATCCAGTGGGAGGAGGTGAGTGAGCTGTGAGCTCATGAGGCAGTGAGTGTGTTGATGTCCCCTTAGTGGTGCTGTTGTGTGGCAATGACCTTCACACTGCATGTGTGGCTAGTGCTCAGCTGAACACTTCCCCTTGTAAGCCTGCCCCTATACCAGTAGTGATGGTGTGTTGTGGTGTGTGTGGTATTGTCCTGTGCAGCCAACCCAGGTGAGTAGGTGTGGCATGTGAGTGGATAGAGGTTGGCATGTGCAGAGCATATGGCAGTGTGTGCAGTGCATGTAGAGAAGTCATGTGGTGTAGAGTTGTGTGGTATGGAGAGGGAGAGAGTAGTGAGGAATGGGCTGCTCCATTACTGGACAGCAGTAAATGCAGTAGGTGTGTAGGAGGTGATGTGCAGCCTTTGAGATAATACACAACACACTTCCACTGACAGCCAACAGTAAGCAGTGGAGCAGCAGACAATTGTGTGGACTGCTGTACATTTGAGTGTTCTCCTGTTCCCCTCCCTACAGGTACTCCTTCCCCCAGGAACCCTGACTCCACGGTTTGCGCATGGTGGTGGAGTGCTCCACCTCACTCCTACAAAGAAGTTGGTGGTGGCTGTGGCTGGAATCTCCAATAACCCTAAAAAGTACACCTCAGCACATGACGTGCCGCTGCTCTCTGACACCACAGTCCTGGAGTTTGGTGAGTGGAGTGAGTGTGGTAGGCAGCATGATGGGCACTGTGGCAGTGAGTGGAGTGGGGGACTGGCCACACTGCTCACTGTGGAGTGATGCTGTGGGCAGCAGTAGCAGTAGGAGATGTGGTGAGATGGTATGTACATGTACAAGGCTGTGGCATGTCCTCCCTGTGGGTACATAGTGCACTATGCACAGGATGTCAGGTGTGAGTGGATGATGTAATGTGATCTCCTCTGTGGGCAGAGGGAGGAGTACTGCACTAATTACTGGCAAGAGTGTTGCCTAGGTAACTGCACATGTATCTCTGCCTCCACTGCAGAGTGTGAAGATGGAGAGAAGTGGACATTAACTAATGTCCTGAGTGGGTCCAAGTTGGAGGAAGAACAGCAGAGGAGAGAGAGTAAAGGTAGGCACCACCTCACTAGCTCATCACTGCATGGGGCAGGGACATAGTTGGAATAGTATCTTATCTTGGTGGGTGAGCAGGAGAGGGAGAAAGGTAAGGATGAGGAACAAAGGGGGGAAGTGGGGGAAGGAAGAGGAAGAATTGGTATCAGCTGAAGGTGAAGGTAAAAGGTAAGGTGTCACAGGGGGTTGTATCTTGTATGTGAGTGTGTGTGTGTGTGTGTGTGTGTGTGTGTGTGTGTGTGTGTGTGTGTGTGTGTGTGTGTGTGTGTGTGTGTGTGTGTGTGTGTGTGTGCACATGTGGTTGTGGGGAAGGAATATACCAAGTGAAATGTGAATGGTGTAATTAAGGGATGGGTATGTTGCAAAGAGAAGCACTTGTGACTGACTCGGCTTTGACAATAAGTGATTGCACTGACTCTTATGAACATGTGGCTGGAACTACACAGCCAACACAAAGTTCTCAATAAGCCTACACCATTACATCTCTATACATGCTATAAAGAGACACACAGATGACATCACAGTTAACAACAGTTAGTACAGTCTGGCAAGAGAGCATTGTTCTCCAACAGGATTTACATGTATATGTGTATGTTGGAACATTCTTTTGACTGGCAGTAATACTAAAATATCAAAATGTCCTTGTCAATGAGAAGGACAGAGATAGTGAGGAGGGAGGGAGGGAGAGAGAGTAAATAGAAATGTGCATGCATACGCAAGACGTGCATATAACTAGCGGCTCTCAATATGTGATAGGAATAGGAATAGAATAGACAAAGTTTGAGGTAGAGGAATGAGGTATAACAAGAAAATGAAAGATGGTACATGTAGCAGTAGTAGAGACAACGTAACATGTACATGTACAGCAATATGTATGCATAATGTGCGTATGCAGAGCAAGTGAGTAGACATGTATGAGACTGACACCAACACTGTCTAATGTCTAACGTCCGTCAGTGAGAGAGACTGTCAACAGCGTGAGAGGGAGAGCACACACTCACTGCTCGGTTCCTGAAATGCCGCTTCTGCCTTTGTGTGCAGCAAGCTGGTAGATCGTCTTATGCAGCTCACCCGCGGCAGTACGCGGTACGCGTACATGTAAGTCTCTAACGTCTTGGAAGCGCACGTCTTCACACGTTGATCTTTTTCGAAACGGCCATCGCTTTTATGTCGACCTTTCCTTCTTCGTCCGTGGAGCTACGCATCAACAAACGTACCAAAGGATCTGCTATTCACACGAGTTCAAAGTCCCATCCATGGGATATCTATGGCACATGTACATGTATATCAGTACTCATGGAGTTAAACGCCACTGTGAGCCCTTTATACGCGGTATGTTGCGCAGGAAGTGGCAGGAGAAAATTAATTACATGTACATGTACATAACAGCATACATTCACAATGAATTTAAAAGCAGTCATGATGTCAGCAATGTTTCTTGTCTGAGCTTCAGCAATTCCTTCCTCACTGTCTCTTCCCACCCATCAACGCAGCTGAGAACAGCCACTGCAGTGGACAAGTATCAGTGATTGAGGTGTGCAGTGAACATGTATCTCACCAGAACCACTCACTCTGAGAGGATAGCCACCACTTGCTCTCTGTGGCTGCATGAAAGGCTGCTATACTTGCCTGCAGTGTACTTGTAGCCACACTTGTAGTCGGGAGATTCCACTGACCCACCATCAAAATGAAGTGGCACATCTATACTTGTTCTGTGGTGAGAAGGAAAAGAAATATGAAAGGCAGAGAGAGTTCCAATAGGGACAGCAGAACAGACAAACAGATGGACGGGGAGACGGAGACAGACAGACAGACAGACAGGCAGACAAGCAAACAGAACGAGAATGTAGAAACACTGGACTCAAGTGGAATATTTGACTAGCTAATTAAGCATGCATGTACACACATATTGAGAGAGTGACTCTGCGGAGAACACTGGAAGACTTGCCATCACGAAATGCCCACTCTGATCACCCTCTGCAGCCTCATTCTCAGACTTTGCACTTGTTTCCAGACATGGTGCACATGCATGCACTATGAGGAGAACTTGGTCCACGAATGGAGAGCACTGGTCTGGGAACCAGACTCACCATTTAGAGCTCACCTGCACACAGTAGAGCAGTACTCATCATAATGGTGAGGCTCGTTCACCATCTTAAGGTGGCGGTTCAACCTTGGGTAATACGCGCACACAGGTACTACGTTGTGAGTACGTTATAATGAGATTCATAGTTCGTGTACACGTGCAGCCTTTGAAGTGCTAGGCCATTATGCGTACTTGTGCGTGTAGAGTGTACCATAGTATCTAGATGCTAAATATCTCGGGACTGAAATTTTGGAGCGGATCCAAACCAACGGCAACCGAATGTCTACTCGTAGACCTTTGCGGCGACGCATCATGAGCGGTAGATCTACAAAATTGTGCACAAAACGGCTAGTTTAATTGACCCCCGCGCGCAGCGCGAACAAACTTTTAGCGCGCCTGCCTTGTACTTACACGCTAAATGCACGAGCATGCGTCGCCGCAAACAGCGCAGTTGTGGGGTAATTTAGCGTATTTTTTCATATTTTTGCTAGCTGTCCCAAGTCAGATATTTGGTTTTTTATGGAGCCCAGTTTTGTGGACTCCATTAACTTAGTGCTGCTTTGTGGACAATTATAAAGTAGATATTCAGGCAGAGCAGTTTTCAAGCTTTAAAACAGTACCAATATTGCTACAAAAGTGTTTAGGATATGACACTGAGACTATGTTTTTATAGTGACTGTTTGGTTTGTGAAAGGTTGAACTGCCACCTTAATCTTCTTGCTCTAGTTTGTAAACAATCTTCAAATGGTGAGTCTGGTTCCCAGACCAGTGCTCTCCAGTTGCGGATGGTATATATGCATGCACCCTGTCTAGAAATGAGTGCAAGGACAGAGACCCCCTACCCCTCCTCTGTTTCCCCTCCATGCACACACATGCACACACATACACTGAAGCTCCTCAGCACATGCACACACACAACTGGTGGCTGTATGGGTGTTCCTTATTAGGAAGACAGCAGTGGCTTGTGGTTTAGGAATTGTCATATGTGTGCATGTGTTGGAGAGCTTGCGTGGGTGAAGGCGGGGAGGGAGAGAGGGAGGGAGGGAGAGAGGGAAGGAGGGAGGAAGAGGGGAGAGAGGGAGAGACGGAGAGACGGAGGGAATGAGGGAGGGAGGGAGGGAGGGAGAGAGAGGAAAGGACAGAAAGAACAAGGGAAGGGAGAGGGAGAGAGGGAGGGAGAGGGTGGGAAGGAAGGTGGGTGGCTACCTGGATCTTGTTTCCTCCCAGGTAGAGCCACTCCAAGTGGTAGGGGAGAGAGACCTCGAAGCCTGAGCCAGAGAGGGAGGGAGGGATGGAAGGAGGGAGGGGGAAAGGGAGGGAGGGGGACTGGTTAGCTTGTTGGTGTGTGTGTGTGTGTGTGTGTGTGTGTGTGTGTGTGTGTGTGTGTGTGTGTGTGTGTGTGTGTGTGTGTGTGTGTGTGTGTGTGTGTGTGTGTGTGTGTGTGTGTGTGTGTGTGTGTGTGTGTGAGAGAGAGAGAGAGAGAGAGAGAGAGAGAGATGTAGCTTGAAAATTGTACAGTGAAGCAGTTAACATGTACAAACTTCCAAGCTGTATGCTGAAATCAAAGTTCCCACTACCCAGACCTTCATGCAACATCACTCTCAAACAGAACAAGGTTTCTCTGGTACACCCTCAATCACTCACAGCACTAGGTGCCCCTCCTGAGTGGCCTGCACTCAACGTACATGTATACATGTACATGTACGTGTATGAAACACAGTGATGGCCTACAGTATCTACAACATTCAAACACACACAGTGACACTGATGGCTTACAGTAACTCTTCAACTGCCACATACACATAGCGCCAAACGAAGGCTTGGTCACAAGTTGGAGTCTAGCAGTGAGTTCCCATGCAATCTTGCTCTGTGAGGGTTTCCTATGCAGTGGTACATGTAGTCCCATAGCTATCATTGTCCGTACTCAGTCGTTCCGAGTTCAGCGTCTGTCCTCAGGAGTCTCAGATGCCAGCATTCGTTGAAGGCGGGTCTCCCTCTCCTCTTGTGTCTCAGAAGCCAATGGCGCATTCGCTGAAGGCGGATCTCTCTTTCCTCTACAGTCTCACGTAGCACCTGCTCTCTTCTCTGCTGTAAGTCCCTCTTCCGCTGAATAGCGATCTGCGAGGCACGTCGAGCTCTATCTCTCGCTCATCGCTTACATAACCGCGTTTCCCTTTCCTCAGCAGTTTCGGAGGGCGCGACGTTCTCTCTCGCCTTCTCTTCTACGGCTCAGCCTTGCTTCTCTTCTCTGCTCCGGGTTCATGATGTGACGCTGCCGCCAGGAGTCAGTTGTTCGCACACATGTCGACCTTTGAACTTCAATGTGATGAACTTCAATGTCATTTACCACGTGCCGCTTTTGAATTTAAATCGTACGCATGCGCCTTCAGAAGGTGACAAAAGTACGATATATACAGCGCAGACCGGGTGGGGTTCGTTAAGCTATAAGGTGGCGATTTACGGGCAACGCAACTTTTCCACGTCAATTTTTGTTCGCTTCAGGCAAATTTGGACCGTATATTGCTCGTATTCCTATAATAATAATAATAATAATAATAATAATAATAATAATAATAATAATAATAATAACAAAGAAGTTGAGAGAAGATGGCGTCTCAAAGTAACGCGGAGCCTTCGAGCCCTAGGAGGATTAGGCGACGTCTCTCTTCCATCCCAGAGTCACCGTCAAGCCAGAGTGTTGGGTGTGTGAACCAAGTGTGTGCTTTTCGTGCAGTATGCCCGGTTTGCGGTCGATCTATGCCCCTGACTAGGGCTGGGATTCTTAGGATACACGGCCCCCTTGACAACCGCTGCAAGGGATCTGGAATGCCTATGCGTTCTACCCCAGAAGACAACGAGGACGGGGAAGACAGTAGCTCGCCTCATAACGCATCTGCCCCTGTCCGTGGGAACAGTGGACTGGCCTCCTACCCACCTCACTACGCACATCGTGCGAGGTTCACGCATCGGACAATATCGCCGCCGAGCCAGAATATTGGGGGTATGAGTCAGGCGAGCGCTACGTGTGCTTTGTGTCCAGTTTGCAATCGTTCTATGCCCTTGTCTAGGTCTGGGGCCCTTAGGACACACGGCCCTCTTAGCAACCGCTGCACGGGCTCTGGAATGCTTATGCACACTGCTGTACATGACGACGGCGGTTTGCCTCCTGTCTCTTCTGCCCTCCTCCCTGAGGATCATTCGGATAATACAACATCCTCAGTTGATCACTCTTCGCCATCAGAGCTGCTATTCCCGTCTGAAGTTCGCCGATGTGTGCGTGTTCTGAAGCGAATTCCACGAGCGGCCAGACATGTTGTGGCAACAAAGTTAGCTGTGGTGTTGGATGATGTTGTGAAGAACAACAACATCCACTCATGAGTACGTCTCTTCAAATTTGCCAGGCGTTGTCTGGCTCTGCCTCGGCGCGGTGGTCATCAGCGGAGTCTGGCGTCAGTGGTAAAACACCAGTTGGATGACGAAGCGGACCCTGTTTCTCGCCCTTTTCCCCTCCATCCTCCTGATCCTAAGCAGCTTATGGCTAAGCGTGTGTCCATGAAACTTGGAGAGGGCGATTATAAGGGCGCTGTTAGAATTGTGTGTTCTGAAGACACCATTGCAGATATCACTGATGAGACCATCAGCACCCTCCAAGAAAAGCACCCAGGCATGCATCCAGAGTCACGTATTCCATCTCCACCTGAGGAGTTCATCCCTCTACCGGATGTATCAGAAGAGGAAGTCGCTTCTGCCATCCGTGCTTTCCCCCGTGGGTCAGCTGGTGGCCCCGATGGTATTCGACCACAGCACCTCCTTGACCTGACAAGTAACTCAGCTGAGCGCGGAGGGAAGGACCTTCTGCACGCGCTCACTGCATTTGCCAACTTTGTTCTGCGGGGAGATATACTCCAAGCAGTGAAACCAGTCTTTTTCGGGGCCACCCTGATCCCACTGCGGAAGAAGGATGGGGGGATTCATCCTATCGCTGTTGGACAGACACTGCGTCGCCTGGTGGCTAAGTGCGTATCATCACGGGTCACACGCTGCCTTGGGTCAGAGTTTGCTCCCCGACAACTTGGCTGTGGTGTTCCACTAGGATGCGAAGCAGCGGCTCACGCCACCCGCCTCTTTCTGCAAAACATGCCTCCAGGCCACCTATTGCTGAAGCTCGACTTTAAGAATGCTTTCAATACATTAAGACGGGACAAAATGCTCGCATCGGTGAAAGAGGTGGCTCCAGAATTGTTCACCTTCATCCATGCAGCTTATGGGCAACCCTCATTGCTATTTTGTGGAGACTGTGTCCTGGAATCAGCTGAGGGAGTACAGCAGGGGGATCCTCTTGGTCCACTTTTGTTCTGCCTCACCATTCAGCCCCTTATTCTGAAGCTTCGCTCTGAGTTCAGCGTATTTTATCTGGATGATGGCACCATCGGTGGTCAAGTTGAAGACATCATCCATGACCTCCAGCTGGTGGAAGAAGAAGCAAGCCGCATAGGATTGCGGTTGAACCGTGCCAAGACTGAGCTCGTGTGCGACGATGCTTGCACCAGAAACGCCGTGCTCTCTGTGGCTTCGGAGTTACAGGTCGCTAACACTGGGCAAGCGACACTACTGGGCACCCCTATTGGGAGCCTTGGGCTCATTGACGACACCATTACATCCAAGATCAACAAATTGACAATCATGGAAGAGAGGTTACTACATCTCCCTCGCCAGGATGCTCCACTCATCCTTCGCAATTCGCTTGCTATCCCCAAACTTCTCTACATCCTCCGCACTGCACCCTGTTTTCTTTCTGCACAATTAGAAGCATTTGATGGGGCCCTTAAACGCATTTTGAGTCAAGTGGTGAATGTTGACCTTAGCCAAGACTCGACGTGGTTGCAGGCATCACTTCCCCTACGTGGTAGAGGTCTTGGAGTACGAAGAGTGACTCAGCTGGCACCTTCTGCCTATTTGGCTTCTGCTGCTGGTTGCTCCACTCTCGTGCAACAGCTTATTCCTCCTTCTGTTGCTCTTCCCGATCCAAATATTGAATCTGCTATTTCCCGTTGGAGTCTTGGCCATTCAGAACCACCGCCATCACCTCCAGATTCATTCCAGCAGCGCGTTTGGGATGCACCTCACGTTGTGGCCACATACAACTCTCTGTTGGAACAAGCTCAAGACCACCAAACGAAAGCTCGTCTCATGGCAGTCTCTTGTTCCGAGACTGGTGCATGGCTTAGCGCTCTTCCTGTTGCCTCCTTGGGCCTGCGTGGTCTACGACTAGGGGTTCCCCTCTGTCGGTCTCATCCCTGTATAAGTTGCGGCGCAGATGTTAACGTCCATGGTACACATGGTCTCAGCTGCCGCTTTAGCAAGGGACGTCACTCTCGGCATGCCTCGATCAACGACATCATCAAGCGGGCATTAGAGTCGGCTAAGGTACCCTGCCACCTCGAGCCAACTGGTCTTTTTCGCTCTGATGGCAAGAGGCCAGATGGGGCCTCTATAGTTCATTGGAAGTGTGGAAAAGTCCTTGTCTGGGATGCCACATGTCCGGACACCCTGGCTCCATCACACTCGTCGTTGGCGGTGAGGGAGGCGGGTGCTGTTGCAGCAGATGCCGAGTACAAAAAGACCCAGAAGTACACGCATCTCTCATCATCCCACAACTTTGTTCCCATTGCTGTGGAGACATTGGGGGTGTTTGGGAAAGATGCCCACAGGTTTTTCAAAGAGGTCGCTAGACGAGTAAAGCTGGCCACTGATGATGATTTTGCGTACCAGTCTCTGGTACAGCGCATTTCGGTGGCAGTCCAGAGGGGGACCGCGGCTGCCGTTCTCGGGTGCTCTGGGATGAGAGGTGGTGTGTGAGGGGTGGACGTCTTCTTTATTTCTCTGACTTCTCATGTTCTTTTGTTGTTGCGTTTCTCTTTCCCATTTCTTTTGTTTTTTTTTGTTTTGTATTGTATTGCATCTTTTCTTTCATTACTGTTTTCTTGTATTGTATTGTCTGTTTTTTTGTCTATTGTGTATTGTATTGTATCATGTGATAATAATAATAATAATAATAATAATAATAATAATAATAATAATAATACTTTTATTGACAACGGAAGCCGGGGTGGCTTATTTGTCATGCAGTGGTACACGAATGCAATTTAAATGACTTATACACAAAAGCAGATAGTTCACGTAGAATGTGCACATTTGTGGATGTTAGCAGATATATGAACTTATCAGTTGTGCTGAGCCACTGGAAAGGCGGATAATAAGCATGAACCATTGCAAAAAGTTCCTGACATAATGTCGAGAATCTGGGACACACACAAATGAAGTGTATCTCATCTTCCACCATCTGGCATCTCCGACACAGCCGAAGGGGTACAGGAGTAGGTGTTGGCTTATGATACCTGCCGACTTCAATTTCAAGGCGATGGCAGCTTAGTTTTAATCGAGTGAGAGCCACTCTATGCTTTACATTTGCCACAATAGATAAATATGGTTCCTGCTCAAACTTGCTTTTCAAAAGTTGATAGGTTCTTAACTTGTTTCCACCACTTCCTCTTGTACTAGTTGTTCTATGGAGCTTCTGATACCAGGATTGGATGTACTGGTCTCGGTGACGTAGCATTATTAAGTTGGTTAACTCTTTGTCACAGCCATTATATGTAAAGGCAGAAGCAAAACCTGCCCCCTCAAATATTGCTTGCACCTTGTTTAGCCAACATTGTTTGCCTTTTTCAAGCAAGTGCTTTAGATGAAGAATTGCATGTCTGAGTAGTACTGGAGTATCCTCTGAGCAGAGTCTGTTCCAGTATCTCAAAATCCTCTCTTTCCATAACAGATGGATAGGTAGTTGACCAAGTTCACCTCGAATAGCTGCTGTAGTTGCATTAGGTGGGAGGTAAAGAACAAACTTAAGGTAGTGGTCTTCAACTCTCTCCAAATCCTTGTCCTCATGAAACCCCAATAACTCACAACCAGAAGACACAGGGCTAGGACACAGGGCTAGGGTAGTCTCGCGAGCAAGACGTATTTCCGTGTACGCACGCGCGCATGCGTACACGGTGGCTCGCGAGACTAGGGCTAGGGCAGGAATGTAAAAATTTCGTCAATACAACTACGGTTTAGCAACTACACGCTGCTGAACTGTAAAGATCGCGAAGAATATCAGCGCGCGCGGGGGAAACGAGACCCTCACATAGCCACCGCTTGCATATAAAGCGAACGAGGTGATTCTAGCCCTGGTGGGGATCAACAGCAAACGGTATGTGTTGGTTTGCGCAGCTACCACAGTGTGATTGTGGCTAGAATTGACGTGGAAAACACTTCTCACTACTCGCTTTTCATGCTTCAATTCTACATTCCTGTGTTGTGAACAGGTCTTGTAAAGGTGTGTGTATAAAAGTGCATTCCTTGACCTTTCGAATGTTGCCTTACAAAGCTCTGTAACCTAATTCTTCTGGTCAGTAGCGCTACATAAAGTTGATGAATATTTAATTAGCCGTTACATACCCCGTCACCTTAAGGCTCGCCCCAATAAGCGTTGTGCTATTTCCAAAGGCGCAGCTGTGAGGGCAGCAAGCTGGAAGATCGTCTTATGCAGCTCACTCGCAGCAGTACGCGGTACGCGTACATCATTGTAAGTCTCTCTAACATTTTGGAAGTTCACGTCTTCACGTGTTGATTTGGATCACTTTGGAAACAGCCATTGTTCCATAACCGCTTTGCCCGTGGAGCTACGCATCAAAACACGCACGTACCACAGGATATGTGCTATTCACACGAGTGCATTATCTATGGTATATCAGTACTCATGGAGTTAAACGCCACTGTGAACCGCGTACGTGGGTATGTTGCGTGCGCAGGAAGTGGCAGAGGAAGCAGGAGAAATTACATGTACATAACAGTATTCATTCACAATGAATTTAAAAGCAGTCATGACATCAACAATGTTTCTTGTCTCAGCTTCAGTAATTCCTTCCTCACTGTCTCTTCCCACCCGTCAACGCAGCTGAGAACAGCCACTGCAGTGGACAAGTATCAGTGATTGAGGTGTGCAGTGAACATGTATCTCACCAGAACCACTCACTCTGAGAGGATAGCCACCACTTGCTCTCTGTGGCTGCATGAAAGGCTGCTATACTTGCCTGCAGTGTACTTGTAGCCACACTTGTAGTCGGGAGATTCCACTGACCCACCATCAAAATGAAGTGGCACATCTATACTTGCTCTGTGGGGAGAAGGAAAAGAAATATGAAAGGCAGAGAGAGTTCCAATAGGGACAGCAGAACAGACAAACAGATGGACGGGGAGACAGAGACAGACAGATAGGCAAACAGAATGGAAGTGTAGAAACACTGGACTCAACTGGAATACTTGACTAGCTAATTAAGCATACATGTACACACATATTGAGAGAGTGACTCTGCGGAGAACGCTGGAAGACTTGCCATCACGAAATGCCCACTCTGATCACCCTCTGCAGCCTCATTCTCAGACTTTGCACTTGTTTCCAGACATGGTGCACATGCATGCACTATGAGGAGAACTTGGTCCACGAATGGAGAGCACTGGTCTGGGAACCAGACTCACAATTTAGAGCTCACTTGCACACAGTAGAGCAGTACTCATCATGATAATGAGTGAGGCTCGTTCACCAACTTAATCTTCTTGCTCTAGTTTGTAAACAATCTTCAAATGGTGAGTCTGGTTCCCAGGCCAGTGCTCTCCAGTTGCAGATGGCATATATGCATGCACCCTGTCTAGAAATGAGTGCAAGGACAGAGACCCCCTACCCCTCCTCTGTTTCCCCTCCATGCACACACATGCACACACACACATACACTGAAGCTCCTCAGCACATGCACACACACAATTGGTGGCTCTATGGTGTGCCTTATTAGGAAGACAGCAGTGGCTTGTGGTTTAGGAATTGTCATACAAGTATGTATGTGTTGGAGAGTTTGTGTGGGTGAAGGTGCCAAGTTGGGGAGGGAGGGAGGGAGGGTAGAGAAAGGGAGGGAGGGAGGGAGGGAGGGAGAGAGGAGAGAGGGAGAGAGGGAGGGAGGAATGGAGGGAGAGAGGAGAGAGGGAGGGAGGGAGGGAGGGAGAGAGTGAGAGGAAAGGGTAGAAAAAAAAGGAAGGGAGAGGGAGAGAGGGAGGGAGAGGGTGGGAAGGAAGTTGGGTGGCTACTTGGATCTTGTTTCCTCCCAGGTAGTGCCACTCCAAGTGGTGGAGTAGGGGTAGGGGAGAGACTTCAAAGCCTGAGTCAGAGAGGGAGGGAGGGAGAAAGGGAGGGAGGAGAGGGAGGGATGGAGGGAGAGAGGGGGACAGATGAAAAGGAAAGTGGGGGGATGCTCTACCACTCACTCACCCGAACGGAGGCTCTATTACTGCAGGTGGCCCTCCATATTGACTCCACCCAGTGGGTATGGTCATCTGTACCTTTATCTTGTTTCAGTCGAAAACCAATTCTGTGAGGCTTGTGAGTTAAGCCAGTTCATCCACTCAGCTTTTCTCATTAGAGAGAGAGAAATGCAGATGAAATTATCTTGGTGGTGTGTGTGTGTGTGTGTGTGTGTGTGAGAGAGAGAGAGAGAGAGAGAGAGAGAGAGAGAGAGAGAGAGAGAGAGAGAGAGAGAGAGAGAGAGAGAGAGAGAGAGAGAGAGAGAGAGAGAGAGAGAGAGAGAGAGAGAGAGAGAGAGAGAGAGAGAGAGAGAGAGAGAGAGAGAGAGAGAGAAATGCAGCTTGAAAATTGCACAGCAAAGCAGTTACATGAGGAAAGGCTTGGGAATATTTTTAGAGAACCGTGAAAAACCGGCAGCCACCCGGGATAGAACCGGGGCCTCTAACTTTAGCTGTCAGTGCTCTACCACCTGAGCTATGGCCACTGGGTGACAGCCAGCCCTCACAATTCTCAATATCAGTCTGTATGTGCTAGGGATCAACCGGTAACTCCTCTCCATCAGGGGAGGAGCCACACTGAGTGAAATACATGTATTCATAGCAGAGCATGTGAAGCTGGGTCTCCCTCTAGGGAGCCACTGAACACAACACACAAGCTACGTTATACATGAGGAAAGGCTTGGGAATATTTTACAGAACTGTGAAAAACCAGCAGCCACCCAGGATTGAACTGGGGACCTCATAGCATAGACGTAGGAAGGGGGGGGGAGCTGGAGGGCTGGAGCACCCCCAATATTTTTCTGGAGGGGGCAGAGCCCCCCCAATATTTTTCTGGAGGGGGCAGAGTACTCCCAATATTTTAGGCCTGATTCTTGTTGACATATAATAATAAGCTCCTCCCCAAAGTGTTTAAAGGCTTTGCGCTCTGTCAGCCTCCCCAATATTTATGCCTCATACGCCAATGCATGATAGAGCCAAACGAAGGCTTGGTCACAACTTGGAGTATAGCGGTGAAGTTCCCACGCAATTTATAGATACTATACTTACAATCTTGCTCTGTGAGGGTTTCGGATAAAGGCAGTCCGTTGTCCGTACCCTCAGTTGTTCTGAGTTCGGCGTCAGTAATCATTCTGGCCGCTCATGAAGCGCGCGATCGTCCTTCTTCACGTTGTTTGACACCTGTTGCCAGCTTCAAGATGGTCTTAATTGTGAACCTCGACCCTCAGGGTGTGAGTAAAAAGTCAATAATCGCCCATGAGCGAAATGTCACGTGCAACCTCGTTCCGCATGCGCTATATGCTGCGTTGATGCCTGCGCTACTTCCTTCAACACGCCAAGGGACGTAAAGCTCTCATATATAAGCGTTCTGCTATTTCCAAAGACGCAGCTGTGAAGGCAGAGGGCAAAGCAGGCCAAGCCCAACCTGCGGAAGACCGCGGAGAGTGCGTGTATGAACCCTGTTTTTACGACCGTGCCGTTCGAAACGTCATGCAGTAACGGCGGACAAACACACTACTGCGCTGTAAACACAATACTATGACATCGGAATAACCCTCCAAAAATTATAGTGTAAATATATATAAAGTGCAGGCAGTGCCGCAACTGCTTACTACACTTAGCAATTATATTGGCTCTTGCCCGCCCTTACCGTTAGTATTTCTACTTCCTTTTAACATGAGCAGACATATTCACTCAGGAGTTGCTGCGACAACTACAGAAGGGTCACGTTTTGGCAGACTACACCATATGTGCTGTTAGCGGTGCTCCTGGTGTGGGGAAGACGTCTCTGGGGCATTTCCTATGTAACGAGACCCTACCACCTGCTCGTACCAGCACAGCCTGCATGGAACAGGCCAAGAGGTTCATCATGGAAAAGGTGGATGGACAGCACCTTAAGTGTCGGCAAATAAGTCCTTCAGATATGGTGGACATGATAGCCGAGAATCTTTCAGCTGGTGTCTCCATCACAGAAGAAGAGCCAAGCACTTCAGTAGTACAAGTCAGCAGCCAGCAAATAGGCCAGCCTGAGCCCAGCAGCAATGAAGCACAAGCCAAGCCTCAGCAGCTGCCAAAGGAAGAAGGGGAGGCTGTCAACAGCAAGCGAGTTACTGCAGTATCTGCCACATCTCAAATTAAGGCCACACCCTCTGCAGCTTCCAGGGCAGATATTCTCCCACGCACAGCTGAGATCGCTCAAAAGATGATAAAGATGAAGGGGTCCAGAGAGGTACTGAAGACCCACTTCCTCCTGTTTGTGGACTGCGGTGGCCAACCACAATTCATGGAGATGATCCCTATTCTGATGAAGAATGCATTTCTTCGGCTACCATTGTTCAAGCTCTCCGATAGGCTAGATGATCGTCCAGCTGTGGACTATTTTGCACCAAATGGAGCCAACTACAGTCTTGGCCACTTCACTTTGACAAATGCAGAGCTAGTAATGCGGTGCATGCAAATGACACAGTGTCAGCATTCGCAGCTACCAATGTCCTTTGTTGAGAAGCAGCCAAAGCACCCAAAAAGTATGGTGATCGGCACATTCAAGGACAAAATTCATGCATCAGGTGAATCATTGGAAGACAAGAATCGTAAGCTGGCAGCATTGCTGGAAAGATTTACGAAGTATCTCATTAAGTATTCCCACAATGAGATCATCCACGCTGTTAACAATGCTGGGTCTGGTCCAGGAATCCCACGAGACCCAATGGCAGAGGAGCTCCTGCAGATGGTTGAAAGCTGTGGGCAGAGCATACGACTCAAGTACCCCCTGGGCTACTACCTGCTGGAGGTGGAACTGCGGAGAGCAGGCAGAATTGTGAGCAGAGCAAAGTGCTGGGTCATCGCTCAGCAGCTGATGTTTAAATCTGAAGAGGCCATGGAAGTAGCCTTGCAGTTCTTTCATGCTGTCAACCTGATGTTCTACTTCCCAGCAGTGGAGAAGGAGGTGATCTTTGTTGACCCCATGGCCCTACTTGACTGGATGACCACTGTGCTTGAAAGAAGCATTGAAGCTATGGATGCTCCAGAAGGTGATGTTCAATCAGAAGAGATGATAAGACTCCGAAACCAGGCCCTGATCACATCCAGCTTCCTCCAATCCCTGCAATCAGAAATCACCAGTGAAGGCGAAAGAGTGGCAGTGGATACACTTATTAAAGTGCTGGAACACTTGTTAATAATTGCTCCTGTCCAGGAGGAAAACGATACCAAGTATTTCATGCCCTCCTTGTTGGACAGCCGTGAATCCAGTGAAATTGTAAGGCCCAGTGGTGGTGCTGCCGCTGCTCTAAGAATCAAATTTTCCAGTAGGCATGTTCCAAGTGGTGTCCTGTGCTGCCTCATAGTGTACATGAGGTCCTCTCGTGGCATATTCCAGTGGCAGATTCCCCTTCACCACTCAGAAGAGCCAACCCGCCTTTACAAGAATGAGCTACACTTCACATTGGCAGAGTATGATGGTGGAATAACTCTGATCGACGATGACACCCATTACTCTGTGTACGCAGATGGTAATTTCTCCCCTGAACTCCTACCTCAGATCTGGGATGACATAAGCCAGGGAATAAGAGTTGTGTGTAGTGAACTTTCATTAAGTGTAAGACACGGAATGGGCTTTGATTGTCACTGTGACAAACCATTCCCTCACCTGGCAGTGGTGTTCCCTGACCACAAGTCATGGGTGTGTGCAGAAGATGCAACTGTGACAGGCACACTCACCCACAAGCAGAAGCTCTGGCTGCCGGTCCAGGCAGATCTTGAGACAGGTTAGTGTCCTATGGGTAGCATATCTTGTAACATTCACTGGAACATCCTCATCTCTCTCTCTCTCTCTCTCTCTCTCTCTCTCTCTCTCTCTCTCTCTCTCTCTCTCTCTCTCTCTCTCTCTCTCTCTCTCTCTCTCTCTCTCTCTCTCTCTCTCTCTCTCTCTCTCCCTTACCCTACTACTTAGATTCAGGAGAGGAACCACTAGCCAAGCACATGAGAACTGAAAGTGGTAATTTAGATTTTTACACACTAACGTCCAGTTTCTTAAACAGAAAATGTCTGCTGTTTCATTATAGCTCTCTCTCTCTCTCTCTCTCTCTCTCTCTCTCTCTCTCTCTCTCTCTCTCTCTCTCTCTCTCTCTCTCTCTCTCTCTCTCTCTCTCTCTCTCTCTCTCTCTCTCTCTCTCTCTCTCTCTCTCTCTCCCTTACCCTACTACTTAGGTTCAGGAGAGGAACCACTAGCCAAGCACATGAGAACTGAAAGTGGTAATTTAGATTTTTACACACTAACGTCCAGTTTCTTAAACAGAAAATGTCTGCTCTTTCATTATAGCTCTCTCTCTCTCTCTCTCTCCCTCTCTCTCTCTCTCTCTCTCTCTCTCTCTCTCTCTCTCTCCCTCTTTTTTTCGCTCTCCTGGACTTTTAGGAGACTTTTGTGAGCTGCATGAGGCAGCAGATGTGGGACAGTCAGAGGAAATGTTCACAGATAAGATAGAGTGTGGTAAGAGCTACTATTGCCAATCACCATACATGCAGTGTATGGTGTTTGTCTGCTCTTCAGTACTGTATTGTTTCCACATGCTAATAATGGTACAATGTAGTCTTGTAGTTTTACAGTGCACACTTACAGGACCTTTCTTATTTGTCTTGCTTACTAGAGGTTGTGTGCATGTACATGCAGGCTGTGATAAACAGGCCTGTGCTACTTATTCGCGAATAAAATTTGAAAAACAGGGCCACTTTTTACTTGTTCAATAATCTGTGTAGAATTTTATTCCATGCATGCGCAAAAACACAGGTAACCTTTGACATGGACTTGAGCATGTTGTTAGTGGGGCTGATAGCCGCTGCTGAAGAGCAGACTGAGAGTCGTTTGTCAATCCTAGATGCCCTAAGGTTGCCAACAGCCTCTGGTCTCACTCGTACATAAGGGCGATTGCAACCTGCCACTGGCTGGAAAATGGGCACGTGGAAAGGGCTTAGTCTCGCAGCAATCGTCTGCCACATATAGGTTCGCACTCCTTTGGAGCCTGAGAGACAGAATTCGCCACTTCAAGAAGCATCATTAATGTTGCATTAAAAATTGGTAGACTTTTTCTTATGGCCATTTCATCATTTTTTGTTTTGTTGTGCTGACTTTCAAGTTTGTTGTTATATGGTGATGACCTTCACTGCATTCCTTTTGGTAAACTTTCAGTGGAATAACAGGACAATATATTTGAATTCCAGGCATTGCTAGCTTGATTAATAGGCAAAAGAATGCAATATTTGAATAATAGGCAAGATTGAGTGAATAATTAGCTCAGGGCTAGTGATAAAGCACTAGTTCCTCTTTTCTCTTTCCTTTCAACCTTCCTACCTTCTCTTTCTTTTTTGTTCTCTTTCCTTCTTTGAACTATAAATTTGTACACTTGACAATTTTTAGAATTATTATACATGCAGGGGCAGCGGAGCAGGGGGGGCAGGCCTCCAATGTAGTAGAAGGGGGGCCTTATCCCCCTCCCAAAGTGGAAGGCTATGCCTCTAGGTGCATGGCTAGCTCTAGAACAAGGGAGTGATCATGGCTAAATATAGCAATGACTAATATCTCACCAACCTTACACAGTAACGTCTAAACAATTTTCACAGCAGATACCTACTTACTAAGTAGCAGAATTAGAGTGTATTGCTTGGCCGTACCACCTCGCTAGCGCCACTTACCAAGGGGAATGACTGGTCTGACGCAAAATGGGTGGCATATGTTTCGTCTATGTAGTGGGTGGTTTCAGTTTTGAGTCAAGTCTCACTTTCATACTACCAGACTGGCTGCTTCCTCTCTCTCTCTCTCTCTCTCTCTCGCTCTCTCTCTCTCTCTCTCTCTCTCTCTCTCTCTCTCTCTCTCTCTCTCTCTCTCTGCTGAATAGCCAGCAAGTCCCCTAGGTAACTCAAAGAAAGCTTTACTAGCTGAAGCAATAGTGCATGCTCCAGTGCGAACCCCCCCCCCCCCCCCCCCCCCGCCAATCTCATGAATATTAATTTTTTTGCAGCATGCACAACTCACTCCCCCATTGTTTCTAACCCATTGCCGCCTCTGACATGCACTAAGTGCAGTGGAGAATAGAAGGAGTAGAGAGGCATGTGGAAAAGGGAAAGGCAAGGGAATGAAGAGAAAAGGGAAAGGAACGTAAGATTTCAAACTCAACTCTAACAGCTTTGATTAGTGATTATGAACCTCTAAATTCCATCCTGACAGGCATATACCTTTTGATTATAGACCAGGCCATTGAGTAGCTGCTAACTTGTCCTGCATGCACAGCTAGCTTTTCACCCAATCTAGCTACAGAAGGCTAGCTAAGCTAGTGAGTGTGGGATTTGCAGCAGTGTAGAAAGCACCAGAGGTCTCCAAATTTTGTCACACTTTATTAATGTCTTGATGTTATGCAGTCAAAATACAAGCAATAGATGGGATCAACCTCAAAATGTAGTCTAGTGTGCTGAATTCTATTCACAAAAGGTACACAAAAGGACACCTCCATAGGCTCCAACTGTCCCGGAATCTCCGGGACAGCCCCAGATTTCTTGCCCTTGTCCCGGGTCTCGGAAGGCCTTACTTGAGTCCTATAGTTTGTCCTGGAAGTTAACTGGTCAGTTGTACTATATCACTCTTTTTACTACAGGTGATCAGAATGAGCCACACCACATATAGAACTATTGGTTACTGTTAGCTAGGAATAGCCAGCTACTCATTATACAGTCCGTGACTACAAACAATCTTATCGCTAGACGTGCCCAGCACTTAAAAAAGGCGTGGTCATTAGTGTTTAAAGGCATGATATGGGCAGAGTATAAATAGTTAGTGGGTGTGCTTTTTATAATTAGTTTTGGTCCTGGTAGCTGTGCTGGAGAAGGCCTATGCACCCCTATAGCTGCTATTTCATAATAACAAGTTGGTTGTGGAAAAATGGGGTGCTGACTTTGTCCATTTTTGGGGGAGGGTCACTTCCTGTGCTATTCCTGGTCTTATTGATGCCCTTCCTCCGTATTCTCAAGGAAATACCTTACACTCTTTTTGATTACAAAGTTCCCTCAAAGACTCTGTATGCAATTTACTATTATCAAAAGTTCAGTTTTGTAGTTAGCTGCTTTATTATGGTTTCTATTTGCAAATTAAAACTTGTGTTTTACCAATTCATATGAGTTTCTAATACAGGATGCATAGATGTGTTAGTGTCTATCTTCGAAGGATTACTTAAACATGAAATATCTTAACTCACTGCAGTCTATCCCAATGCAATGTCTGGGACACTTCTGAGGGACTTACTTATATCGCAAACATAATTTTTGCATTCATAGGAAGCAGTTGTTGTCTCTTCTTTCAATGGTAGATAATTATTTCTTCTGTACTATATTTTTACAGATGTGTACAAGCAGTTGTCATTTACATACACTGGAAAGGAGGATCACCTTCTGTGGAAGGATTATGGAGTTGAGTTGCACTTCTCCTCCACCTCTGAAGTCCACATAGAGGGAACCATTAGTGTACTCTCAACCAATGCTGACAACTACATATTCCCTGAGGGCAGTGAGCTGGTGAGTGCAGTCTATGACATATCTGCTAATGAGCCATTTCCAGAGCCAGTGACTGTCAGGCTCCAACACTGTGTTCCAATGGAGAGTAGAGAGGAAGCATCGGCAATAACCTTTGTGGTTGCTGACACTGCAAAAGGGCCTCCATACAAGTTTCATCCACTGAGTGGAGGAAGTTTTATGAGTGGATCATCTTATGCAGAAATTCAGCTCACACATTTTTCTATGTTAGCAGTTATATGGTGGTGGATGGGTTATGCTATTCCCTTTTCTGCCAGTATCTACTACCTTCAGAATAATATGGCGAGTTTTGTTGTGACCAAAAACCTTCAAGCCCATATCAATGTGAGTACAATGCAATACGTAATTAC
>CBDBZY010000018.1:277500-287500 GCA_965213685.1 bacterium | reverse complement strand
AATTATAGGGTAACTTTGAAAGCATAATAGGTACAACTTATGAGCTCAAAAGAATAGCATAATAGGCAAAAAGAAGCATTAGCCCTATCCCCACCTCAAGTATCTCCAGGCTCACTTGCGATTAAAATTGAAACAATTTTGAGATTTGTGGACATTCAGGAGATACTGATTACAAATTAGAAATGCCATGACGAGTACGCCATGCCTGATTTTGCAATACAAGCCCTATATTGTTGAGCTGCCACCTGCATTAAATCAGGCATAGCGTACTCGACATGTCATCATTTTCCCCATGAAACTTAGCATTCACTTTACATAGGTCTTGTCTCCATGCCTTTTTATGCAATCCCTATATGCCTTTCCACAATTTACAATTTTTTTATTCACTTGTCTTCTGTCTTTTTTGGTCTGCGTTTAGCAAACGTTGATACACACATTGTCCATTTTGAGTTATTTACATTACATTGGTGAGAAATTTCATTGTTAATGAGCCGAGATGATGGTGTTAACAGTTCAGCCCAATTCTAGTTTCTCTATGTATTATATATGCATGTGTATATCACCTCACTGTGACAAAATCAAACTGAGTTGATTCTCAGTTTATGGCTAGCTCAGCCATGATGGCCTACATAGAAGTATTTAACACGTTTACAATTCACCACTGCTGTTAACAGTTCAACCCAATTCTAGTTTCTACATGCATGTTTATACCATGCTTACTATGAATCCTACAATCTGATTGGTCAGTGTGAGGTCCTCTATTTTACTTATTAGACCTCTGACTGTGGAATTTTGTCACCTGATTGGTCAAATTTACTTATTAGACCTCTGACGGTGGAATTCTGTCACCAGATTGGTCAGATTTACTTATTAGACCTCTGAAGCTACTTATTAGACCTCTGAAGGCCGTGCGTGTTTGTACAGGCTTTCCTCGTCGTAGCCCCGGGGACAAGTCTTGTACGTATCACGCGCAAAGCGTCGCGCGTACGTCGTTTGCGCGTGGTGTGTGCGCGTCGTATCCAGGCCCGCGGGGCAGAGAGTACAGCTATCACGCCGAGTCATGGCGCGTGTGTACGTGCCTGTGGTTGTGCACGCTTTCTGCCTCGTAGCCTCGGGACAACTGTTGTACGTGTCACGTGCAAGGCGTCGCGCGTAAGTAGTTTGCTCGTGCGTCGCATCCGGGACGCCCGAGCCCGCGGGGCATAGAGTACAGCTATCACGCGGTCGGAGCCATGGCGCGTGTACGTGCGCGTGCAGTGTATCTGCATGGCATAAATACCTTATACCATGCCGTGTCGGAAACCTTAGAGACCCTTGCGCTTCGCGCGCGGGTCTCTAAACCGGTTTCCGCGGTCTTATACATTCCCGTATATACCTCCACTGCATGGTATAACCTATATGTATATCACCTCACTGCGACAAAATTAAACAGAGTTGATTCTCAGTTTACGGCTAGGTAAGCCTACGGAGGCATACTGACCTGTTTGTCTACCCGACGTTTAAAAATCTACTCAACCACGCCGCCTTGATAATGGCGTTTGATGACAAGGCGCTGCTACTATGCCCGGGCTCAGCCTGGCGAACTGGATAAGGCTTCTCAGGCTCCGCCCGGGTTTCCGTGGCGGTACTTCTACTAATTGTCTACTGAGCCAAAACACCTCCCGAATCACGTTCAAACTATGATACGCTCGCGCTTCAAGGGCAAGTGCCCGTATAACCGCAGCTAGTCTCTGAAGTGAGCAGGCTAAGTGCCAAAATACATGCCGCTGATATATAGGCCTACCTACGGTACGTGGTGCCCCACCCCCTAACAGCTTGGGAACGCGCTACAGCGGTGAATGGCGCGCCGGCCGGTACGCCATACTCCGTCGTTACATGCCTAGGGAACGTGCCTATACTCGCTGCGCCCGTGATAGCCTCGCTTAGGAAAGAACAGGGTTCTAGAACCCGGGACATAAACATGTAAGTAGCTAGCTAGCCGGCCGGCCGGAGGTCATCGACGGCGCAGCGCATAATCACGTGAGTGTGCAGTCACCTTCACCACCTCTCAATGTTCGTTTGAGTTAGGCAAACCTCTCCCACACTGGTCTGTGACAAGGAGTCTTCCCATCTTAACGCGGCAAAGCAACTTTCGTATTCGATTACTGGTGGGATGTGATGGTCTGGAGCATGACGCATGCAGATTCAGAACCAGACGCTTTCCTGGTACAGACAAATCTTCTGTCTCTAAGTTATGCCTCCAGGAACCTGAGGATCAGGCTCACTTTATTGCGCGGTGTCCAAGACTAGAAGCTGTTCGCTCCCACCTTCTCCTGACGGCCCCGCCCCCCTCTGCAGTCGCTACGACCAACCCATAATCAGTATCAGTTTATTAGAATTATCCTGGGTCAGACGTGGATCGACGATCACGAGACTCAGAAATTTGCCATTGACTTTCTCCACCACCTGCGCCTCTACAGGAACTCTCTACTCTCAAGATCACACTGGTTCAGCCCACAAAGGCTTACTAAACCAGTGTAGAGGTTATAAAGAAGAAGAAGAAGAAGAGTGTGCACGCACGACCGCTACCTTGGCTGTGACCACGCGACATACCCATATGCTTCCGCCGCTTCCAAGGACATAAGCGCACAATATTATTACGCGCTCATTTAATCAGAGCGCGCGTAACTATCCACTACAATGTACATGTATTAACAAAATTAATATTAACATTTCAAGCAGTGAAAGGGTTAACGAAATTCTTACAGGCCCATTCTAGGCACAATCATAAACTCTTTCAATAGTAATGTAGATTCTTTGACTGCATCATATCAATTACAGCCCATTAAATTTCAGCATATGCCTATGCACAAAATGTAGAAGCATGTGCAGTTTCATGATCATTGGTATTATGGTTATTGAGTTTCGTTTCTTCAACCTGAATAAGAAGAAGAAGAATTGCAATAATTATTGCATTTTTGCTACTATCTCCTACCATCAGGAGCTTATGAGCGGCGAAGCCGCGAAGGAGCGTGTAACTCCGGTTCCATCCAAATCCTGATTAGTTACGTAGTTCCGTTTTAGTGACGTACATTACGCGTCGTGGGTTGTATACTGTGCGTGCGGGCAGTGCAGCAGCGCAAGAAAAAGATGGCAGCACTGCACCGCCGTCCAATAAGAGGCTGGAAGTGAACCTCCGACGCAGAAGCGGCGCTTACGGAAGAAGGAAATGGTGGAGCTCCGCCGGTGTTTGTTGTCGATCGAGCCTCCACGTTCTAAGGCGTCCCGAAGCGGTTAGGTGTCCCGGCATCGTCAAATCTACCCCGCTTTTGCGGCAAACTGCTGGCATTGTCGCTAGCTTAGCTATCTAGGTCAAGCGCCGCGCCGCTCTGTAGCCTCTGAGTGAGTGAAAAATTTTCTCAGATCGCTAGCACGGAATGCGTAGGTGGCATGGTGCGTCACTCTGACGCTTGATTGAACGAGTGGTTTCCATATTTGGAAGTTAGCTGGCTAATGATTTGGATTTGGATGGCACCCGGGTGTAGGCGGTAGTTACACGCTCCTTCGCGGCTTCGCCGCTCATAAGCTCCTGCTACCATACACAACATATTTTCACCAGTTTCAGACTAGAGTTTCCTTTTCACCTATTCTTAACACTATTTCTTCAAATGTTATGCCTAGTGAGTGAAAACTCAAATTTTCAAATGTACAGGGTTGATGCCGAGTGACCTGGGCAATCCCTATATACACAGTGCTACCGCACTGTGCGATATACACCTCATTTACAGAAATTGTCTAAATAGAAGCAACAGTCTAAGACTTGTTTCCTTCTGCTCTTGTACTTTCCATTATTCTTACCATACTGCCAGCATGAGGGGGTAGTGTTTGAGTATGACAGGAGATAAGGTGTATGTAGAACTTTTATGTGGAGCTGTGGATGGTGAAATCAGTATTGTGGTGTTGGCTGGTGATGGATAACCTCAGAGTATGTAGGACAGAATTTCACACTGCAAAAAATTGATGGCTACTTTAACCCATAAGTGTCGTTACCTCAGTTGCATCTCTCAACACCTGGCACTGAATGGATATGAATAGAATGTGCACAATGTGTAGGATATCCTCTAAGTAGTGTGGGGAGGGAAAGGCAGTTTACCAGTTCATTGAGCATGACACAACACTGATCATCCATGACTATATGACACTGATTGTGCATGAAAGGTATGCTGCTTACTCATCGTGTTTCAAGCAACCTGTTGCATCACCCATTGCTCTGGAGACACCCTACACATTTCATAGGGAGTATGAGATATATACAATTATGCAACTTATAGCTATTATTACAGTGTGGGAACAAAATGGTGTTTTTTTTATAGTAATAGTTCATGCCAAGATAAGACACAAAATACACACAAATGGCTAGAAGCTAATACACAGTGCACCCTCAGAGATCCATTAATAATTTTGAAAAGATAGCAAAGGCTTTGTTGGATGCATATGCATCTGTGTTGGAGAGAAGGAATGTCAGCAGCAGAAAGAAGTTCATCATAGTTGGTATCCCATGACTTCAGGCAGACTCGAAGAGCAAACTTTTGGGTGATGATGCTATGGTTGAATGCTTGCAACTGAAATAACCATACCAAGGTTGAAATAACCATCTCTTTTCCCTTTGCAGAGTGTGAGAATAATCTGCATCACTTCTGTATTATAGTAATAATTTTTCTCAGTTGAATGTAACTACACTGGTACTATAACCTTAAAACTGATGATGTAGTACTGGATGATATTATCCTACAAAATCCTGAGATGTGGTTGTGATGTGCATTCAGCAGCAGCAGTAGTAGTGTTTCTGAGATTTCCAAAAGGTTCCAGCAGGTCAAATGCCATATCTAGTGGGCATGGTAAGTAGGCAGAGCGGTGGGTGGAGTACAGGTCCTAGATGGAGTACACTCCAAGGGCAGAGTGTAAGCACTGCAATAATGTTGCACATACAGTGGATTTATAATATCCATGATTCTATAGAAAGTGTATAACACATAAAACAAACAATGTGACTTAAGTGGGACATAAGAAACAAGCTTCTTTTAGTGTATTTTCACATGATTATCACATTTTGCTTGTTTTGGGGTGCATGCTCGAGATATTAGAGGAATAGAGTCTGAGAGTGCATTGTCCGTGAGTAGGTATCCTAGACCACCATGCATCCTGTTTTGTACTTGAGAGGGACTGGGATTGAGAATATGTCCTTGTAGTCTCACCTGTGAAAAGCCTAAATGGTATCTCGAATGATTTTTTTAATGAGCATACTGCAGTTGGAATGAATGTCTGCCAGGAATGCCAGTGATTCTTACTCACCATGCATACAAAGACACCACAGTCTGATTCCTTTTTGCTGCTCTGAAATATCATGCCACAGACAGGACTTAACTAGCATCAAGTTATTGTCCTACCCAGTACGTATTCTTTTTCCCGAAACTTGCAAAGGATAGGTACACAGGTCACTGGTGTATGAGAATGGACCAAAGATATAAACCCTGATTTAATTCACTATGCATACACATGCATGGGTGAACACCTTCACTTGCAAGCTAGTCCTAACACTCATACATCTGACTTCACACTGGACTTTCAACACAAATGGCAGTAAGAGCTCCAGAATGGACAGTAAGAGCTCCAGAGAACCAGAACGGAAATGCATAATGCTAGAAGACTCAAGACTCAACTCATCATCACCTATATCTCAGGCCGGAAAATCCTAAGCAGCAAAATGGAACGTACTGTGGTGTCTTTGTACGTATGGTGAGTAAGAATCACGGGCATTCCTGGCAGCTGTTAAGTGTCCATGCATCCATTTCATCTACAGTGTGCTCATTACAAATCACAGAGGATCAGCAGCATTTAGGATTTTAGAGGTAGGTCTACGAACGCACATAATGACGTTCACTTTAAGTTTTGAAACCTTTGCTCGACTCTGCACGCACGATCTAGACTTCCCCCGCTCAGCATGCGAAAGGAGGAGGGGCAATTAAGCGAAAGTTGTCCAGCCATGACCGGTTCCGCTGGCCACGAATACGCGGACTAAAGGTGGAAAGGTCGATCAGACGGCTCTCTACTTGTAGTTAGATTTACACGTGACGATCTTCGCCATGATCTGTCTACATTATGGTGTTTCGACTCTAGTTTCGCGGTGCCAGCAAATTGAGGATGATGCCACACCGTCTAAAGCAGCATCAAAGAGAACAATATCGACAGTTCAGAGAAAACCTTCGCATTCTCAGAAGCGTTTTTCCCATGTCATTCCATTCGTGGGACAACTTTACGGCTGACTTGTGAGGCTAGCTCTTCGCTACTGCATTGTGAATGGGATACTAGAAGGGCCTGACAGCCAAGCTCTGAACTGTAGCTTACTACAAGTGTGAAGGAAAGGCTTGAGACAGTGAAAGAAAACATGAACTTATTGGTTATGTAAAAAATAACGAAGGCGAATGCATTTTGCTTAACCCTGACCACTAGAATCAGGGACACTGTGTGGTGTTCATTACCTCACTCTCCAAAGCTAGTCTCATGCATCAGACTCTCTGTAAGGGATGTGAGGCGTGGTTTACGAGACTACTCCAAAGCCTTAGTTTAGCCAGAAACATGCGGAGCTAAATTAATGACCTGGTGTAGACAACATGCAAACTCACTTATCACAATGAGTTGCTACACTCTGTGACGTTATAGTGATAACCTAACGTATTGTCAATGACTCAGTCTCTATTGGATACTTGCATTCAGTCTCAAGGAAGCAAAGTAAAACTCAGTGTGGGGAGAAGGGAAGTGAAGTGTGAGAGAAGCAAGGGTGCACGATACACTGAAATGCGCTGACGTTATATATGGTGCCTCCTACAATGAAGATTTGGAAGCAATACGCTATACTACATTGTGCTAAGCAACCCAGAGAAAAGAATGGAAGCAATACGCTATATACATTGTGCTAAGCAACCAGGAGAAAAGAATGGAGGGATGTAGGGGAAAGATATTTCACGCGTTTGCAATTTTTCTGATCATACTACAACTGTGAATGACAATGTATGCTCGCCATAGTAAACACACACCCGCACACGCACTAACACACACACACACACACACACACACACACACACACACACACACACACACACACACACACACACACACACACACACACACACACACACACACACACACATGATAGCATCTGTTCCTTTTTCCCTTTTTTACAAAGTGCAAATAGGCTAGTAATGTACTTTTTAGTATGATACAACAACAACTACAAGAAGCAATGGACAATGCATGCTAAATGACAATAATGATGTCAATCTTGAGTTGCAAAGGGGGGGAGGCTGTGGGAAAAGGAGGGGGAGGAGACAAGGAAAGAGAGAAAAGGAGGATAGAAGGAAAGAAGAGAGAAAGGTAAGAGCAAACCAATGGTGCACTCACTGCAATACTGCTTACACACATGCACACACACACGTGTGTGTGTGTGTGTGTGTGTGTGTGTGTGTGTGTGTGTGTGTGTGTGTGTGTGTGTGTGTGTGTGTGTGTGTGTGTGTGTGTGTGTGTGTGTGTGTGTGTGTGTGTGTGTGTGTGCGTGTGTGTGTGTGTGTGTGTGTGTGTGCGTGTGTGTGTGTGCATGTGTGTGTGTGTGTGTGAATGATGATGTTACCATAGACAACTGTAAGGCATCACGTAACAGAAAGAACTGGAGACAGACCATCACAACACTACTTTTATGTCATTATGTGTTCATGCGCACACATACATGTAAATGCACAATACATAATTATGCATACATGTACAGTGTGTGTACATGTGTACATATACATGTACATGAAGGTACATGTACATGTACATGCACATGTATCTTACCATGCCAGTCAAGCCAAAGCACTGCTCCATAATATGAACAGTATGACAACACTGTTAGTGCGTAGAAAAATTTTGAAAATTCGTCAATTTTTAAGGAAGCTATCGCAAAATTTGAACCAGCAAAGTGAACTCAAATAGGGCTATTCCAATCACTGCTACTGCCACAGCCAGGAGGAGGAGGAGGATGACAAATTCATCTGGCACTAGCCTCACTGTGGACTGTGGGCCAGGAGGAAGGGAGGGAGGGAGGGAGGGAGGGAGGGAGGGAGGGAGGGAGGGAGGGAGGGAGGGAGGGAGGGAGGGAGGGAGGGAGGGAGGAAATAGAAGTATACACTTAATAATTAAAGTGGAATAAGATGGTAGCTATTTCTGTAGACATCTGCCGTACACACATGCACAGGTATGCAGGTACACATGTTGCCAGGCTAGTACATGTACATATCTCTACCTCTTATGTCTCACTGTGCCACTGGAATAAACCTTGCTCAACAATATCACTTCATCCGGCATTAGCCTCACTGTGGTCTGAGAGAGAGGGAAGAAAGGAGGCAGGGAGGGAGGAGAGAAAGAGGTAATGAATCGTAACATCAGGGGAGATGTGCATAAGGCCCTCTGCTGTGTACACATGCATACCTGTAGGTATGATCACATAAACAATCATGTTATGTAGTACACACACACACCATGAATGCATGCACGCACACATGTACACACACACACACACACACACACACACACACACACACACACACACACACACACACACACACACACACACACACCACGAATGCATGCATACACACACGTACACACACACACCACCAAGGCACAGTCGCAGGCACACACACACAACGTTCCTTCACAGCACCATTGGGAGTCACGGATATACATGTACACACACAGTACATGGGTAGTGTCAGGAGACACATGTAGAAGCAATAGCAGCTGTTCCTTTTAAGCTGGACCATGAAGCCACTGGTCACTGCCATCACGCCACAGACACAATCCACTGCCACAGCAGGTGAGCCTACAACAAACTGCACCGTACAGCTGTTCCACCTACTGAGGTACCGGGCAGCTCATCTGTGCAGGCCGACTCTTTGAACCTTATACAAGGGCAAAGGTGTCTCCCCTGGTAAACAGGGCAGCTCTTAACTCAGTGCTGAGGAGTGGGCCAGGGTATGTAAACTACAAAAGACATCCACCTCCATGTATAGGTACATGAATATACGTACATGTTCGTTCTGGAAGGCTGTATATACATGTACATGCGTACATGTACTGTATATGCTCAAAGAAAGCAAGGTACATACACTGTAGGAATTGTATGACCTGTACATGTAGTCTTGTCCCCTTAACTTCATCCAGCTTGCATGACAATCCTAACCGACAGGAGTAATGGTGTCTCAGTACAGTTGGGGCCATCCCCCAACCTGTACCCATCTCCATATAGTATCATTTACTATATACAGGTACATGTATGCACACATGCATGTTCAGTGGCTCACGTCCATCATTCTCCAGGGACTGTAGCTTGACATCTTCCAGAGGAATAATGTGCTGCTTGAGAAAGAGGAGGAGGAGGAGGAGGAGGAGGAGGAGGAGGAGAAGGAGGGAGAGGAGGAGGAGGAGGAGGAAGGTGGAAGAGGAGAGCAGGGTGGGGAGGAGGGATAACATGTATTTACATGCAAAACGCACAATGCATGTATGTAAACACCACAAGTTTTACACTTCATACATATCCACACATGCATGCATGTCGATACATGCCTGTCCCCATACAGTACTGTACATTGACATGCACACACTACTGTGTGGTAGTGCAGTAAATACATACACATGCACATCTACATGCAGTGTGTGTACTGACTTGCCTCTGCTTTGCTTCCTTTCGACACAGCTACATGTATGTCAATACTCCCTCTCCTACTAATGCCCTGCCTTGCTTTACAAGTGGCTGGGTATATAGAGAAACACTAAGTCTGGATGGAGAGAACAGAGGAGAGAGAAGGAAAGTTGGTGTAAGGGAGGGGGGGGGGGGGGGGGGGGGGGGAGGACAGGCAGGAAAGTGGGGAGGGGAGTAAGGTCAGGAGGAAGGGAAGGGTCGGATGTGGCAGTTCATTACAAGTCATGA
>CBDBZY010000018.1:235000-272500 GCA_965213685.1 bacterium | reverse complement strand
ACATGGTGCCGTGCGCCGCGTCCGCGCAGCTTGTTATTACACATCTGCTTCCGGGGGAGAATTTTGGCTGGAAAAGAAAGCCATAGCGGCAACATACAGTGTAATCCTATCGGAGGGGGAGGGAGGGATTTACGTCGCATTTTGGATCACAAGGTGTTCTGTAAAAAGTACTGACGCGTGCTGTGTACCGTTAACGGGGAGTATACAAGTCACGGTTAACTATGGTATCTGCCAGCTGCTCTTGCCTACATGTACACAAAGTCTAAGGATGAAATAGAAGACTCAGCTACATTTGTTGAGATCAACTTCTGCTTATGCAATTTGTTACGTGTACAGCACCTCATCATTGCTCAAACAATCTGCAGTTTGACTCTCGTGACAATAATGACTATATGACTGGGTTCTTATCGCAGGGGCGGCGGCAACCACTTTTAGTTGGGGGGGCGAGCCCAAATAATCTCTGTACCAATGTATGTTTTAGCTTTTGCCAGTATGATACTTTTGATGATTTTTTTATGGTGTATTTTGTACCAATGTATGTTATAGCTTTTGCTAGTATGATACTTTTAATGATTTTTCAATGGTGTATTTCGTAAAAGTAACCCTCATTAAAACATGTAAACCAAAGTACAAAGATGTTACTAGGTAGGAGTTAGGTATAAATGATCCAAAGTAGCACATTCTCTCACTGTTCAGTGATGCAAAACTCTTTAAAGAAGTCTCTAATCAATGACTGGCTGCTATCTGAGTCTCGCCTTCTCTTCATCTTCCTCCTCTTCGACTCTTTGATGAGCAGCTGTACGTGTTCGCGAGGAATGTACGTGCGTACGCGTGCACTGCACGTGTACGCGAGCGCGTACACGTAAGAATTGCGTAAAGTGAAGTACATGTACGTAGACTAGTATAGTGTACTAAAGGATGCAAAAGACTGCAGCCATCGAACGCCAGTATGCAGCGAATTAACTACTTTTGGGGGGGCGTCGCCCCCCTAAAATAAATGTTGGAGGGGCGGTCGCCCCCCTTGCCCCCCCTGTGCCGCCGCCCCTGTATCGGGTGGGATGGAGACACTCGGGGTTTGGGATCCCCCCCTTTTAGTATTTGCTAGCCGAGCCACAGCCCAGATAAATGAATGAAAGCATAATAAGATTGAACTATGTTTACTTATTACATAAGTGTATGTGCAAACTACAACAGACAGTGATGAAAAATTCAAAGACCGTCGCATTTCCAATACCGGCTATGCTCATAGGTTAATGTGGTATTTCTATTTTAGGTGATCTTAAAATTAGGTCCTTCTGTTCAAATACATTTCAGCACGAAACGCCTAATCAGTAGGTATACGTATGTCGTTCCTCCCCACTCAAATCCTCCATAAAACCATGTCCAGTATAAAGTTACACACACACAAGCACACCCCATGTCTTCACAGATAACGTACGTAGCTATGCCAACTCGCTGAGAGAACACAGAGCTATTCTCTCCCACTATACACATTGTCAATTAACGCAAAGAAGTCCGCTCAGCGGCAACGACACAACAAAGCCACCGCGTCTGCCTCTACCCTCAAAAACTCGGTCCCAGAGTCCCTGCAGCGTGCTATGGACCTCGCACAGGAGAAGGGTGTGTCAAGTTGGCTTACTGCACTCCCGCTTGAGGAGTTCAACCTTTCCCTCCACAAGGGTGCATTTCGCGATGCTGTTGCCCTGAGGTATGGCTGGCCACCTCCGAACCTCCCCACCCACAGCTCTTACGGGTCAAACTTCACCGTGCAACATGCCCTGTCCTGCCCAACGGTTTCCCAACACGAAGACACAGTGAAGTACGAGACCTCACAGCAGACTTGATGGCTGAGGTGTGTCACGATGTCTGCACATGCAGAGCCCACCTTGCAACCCTTGACTGGTGAGACCCTCACGGGAGCCTCAGCAATCACAGAGGATGGAGCGAGGCTAGATATTGCTGCCAGCAGATTCTGGGGTGGTCACCACTTGATGTCTGAGTGCATAACCCCAATGCCACCTCGAATCGGCAACCCATCTCCGCCTGCCACATGCAGGAAACATGAAAACATCAAAAAGCGTGCCTACGAACAACGCGTTCGAGAGATCGAACGAGGCTCCTCCACCCCTCTGGTTCTATCACTCACAGAAGGCCTTGGCAATGTTGTAACTGTATGCTTCAAAAGACTCGCCTCAATGTTCGCCACCAAATGTGACCAACCGTACAGTACCACCATGGCCTGGCTAAGATGCTGTCTATCCTTCTGCCTCCTCCGCTCCTCCATCTGCTGTATCTGGGGCTCCCGCTCCACCGATGGACGCGCTGCCAAGCAACCCCTGCCTTCAGTTGACCTCGTCGCTTTGGAGGCCAGACTACGCACTTGACTCCTAAACGTACAAGCCTGGCAGTCTTTTCTTGCCTTACTTTTGTTTTAATTTCTTTAAATAAGTACCCCTTTGAAAGTAAACAGAAAATTTGCAATTTTCTCTTCTGGAAAGCCTAAGTGGTGGTTCTTACTACATGCTGATGAAAGCACCTTGCTTGCACTGGAAAATGATTGGGAGAAGGTCAGCCTGCAAACAGGTTGGTGCATTGAACACTGCACAAGACCATCAGATGCAGCAGTTGCAACTTCAGTGCACCCCCCTAGCAACACCTCTGTGGTGGATGGCACTTTATCACCTGCAGTGGTGGTCTTGGAGAATGATGACACAAATGGCTCATTTACATGTATCAGTATGCAGCACAATGGCAACATATCTCCTATTCTTGACCCTGTTTGTGATAAGATGTCAAGTATTGCTCCTACTACAGCTCCTGAAACCTCAACATCAGCTCTTGCTGGTGAATTAGCTGTTGCCTCAGACAAAGGCTCTTCCATGCCTTCCAGTGAAATGCAGTCCTTTTAAGACCAGTAGTAGCTTCTGGCACTGCTAAAGTAGCTCCTAATTCCTTGAAAAAGCTTGTGACTCTCAGTGCTTTGTACTACAATGCTAGAAGTATTATCCCAAAACTCATTTGTTCTGATACAACTCCTGACATTGTTTGTATAGTGGAAACATGGTTACATGACTCTATATCTGACTCAGAACTCACAATCAATGGCTATAATCTGGTTAGACAAGATAGGGACAGACATGGTGGTGGTGTTATGCTTTATATTAGGAATAATCTCTCCTTCTGTGTTGTGTACAATGGTCCTGAAAATCTGGAGCTGCTAGGTGTAAAATTGTTTGATGGTCAGAGCTTGTGGTGTGTGTGTGTTCTGTATGTTCCTCCTGTTTCTGTTTACACAGATCTACATAGTCTTTCTTTATTTTTGCATCAAGTTCATTTCTCAAATTAAATTTTTGTATTGATAGGGGATTTTAATGTAGATTATCTTGACTCATCTTCTCCTTTGTATCACTCTTTGCGAACTATACTCAACAGTTATTATCTGACTCAAGTTATACAGGAACCCACTCGGGTTTGTGTTTCTGGAAAAGCAAGTATGATTGACCTGGCACTTCTATCTAATCTAAGCTTACTGCAGTCATGCTGTGTCATTCCACCACTTTCAAACTCTGACTACAGTGGACTGTGTCTTACTATCAGAAGAAAAAATTTTCCCAGTAGAGTTCTGCCTAGGAAATGTTGGAACTATTCTCAAGCAGACTTTGATAGAGCCTGTACTCATTGATGCTGTCAACTGGGATATATTATTGCAATGTTCATCTGGTAACATTGATGATCTATGGCATCTCTGGTATGAGAAGTTCATGTCCATTCTTGAAGAGTGTATACCTCAAAGCACTATTCAAAACAACAGAAGCCTTCCATGGGTCACAAAATCAATAAGACGGAAAATGAAAATCCGAAACTATTACTGGAAGAAGTCAAAGACAAACACTTCATATCTTCCAAAGTATAGAAAGCTGCGAAATGAAGTTGTAAGTATGCTGCATTTTAACAAGAAACATTTTGTGCAGAATGTTAGACCTACAAACACCAAGGCTTTTTGGAAAACTGTAAAGCTACTGAGAGGCAAAACTACTTCATCAATTCCAGTATTATATGACGATGGGCAGCCCATTACCTCTAATGAAGACAAGGCAAACATTCTCAACCAGTTTTTCTGTAGCTGCTTTAATTCAGCATTACCCCCTCTTAGCTCTGACCCTGTACAATTCCACCATGACACAAACACCTGTCCTGAGTACTTCATGTGTAATGAAGAGGAAGTCATGGACATTATTTGGAGACTGGATGTGTCTAAAGCCTCAGGTCCTGACCAAATCTCTGTTCGAATTCTGAAAGGCACAGTGGGAGTGTTTCCCCAATACTTGCTGGACTCTTTAACAAGATGATTAAGCATGAAAAAATCCCATTAGTTTGGAAGATCTCAAATATAGTGCCAATCCCCAAAGGGTCCAACAGTACTTCACCCTCCAACTACAGACCCATATCGTTGCTCTCAGTTGTGAGTAAAGTGTTGGAGAAAATTATTTATAACAGAGTTGCTAAAAATCTTGAGTCTCTTTGCCCACCTCCATCAAACCAATGGGGATTTCTGCCACAAAGGTCAACTACTAGTGCCTTTATAAAAGTCACAGATGACTGGTTGACACAACTAGAAGAGGGAAATGAAGTTGCTGCTATCTTTTTTGATATTAAAAAGGCCTTTGATTCAGTACCACATCAACATCTTTTACAAAAACTGGCTGATATCAACCTTGATCCATTTCTTATAGCCTGGATATCTGACTACCTTACAGACAGAAAACAATGTACTGTTCTGAATGGCTCTATTTCACGTAGTCTACCCGTTACATCAGGAGTTCCTCAAGGATGAGTCTTGGGTCCTTTACTGTTTATCGTTTTCATGAGTGACATTAACTCTGTCAATCTCTCACATGAGAGTAAACTGCTTCTCTATGCTGATGACATCCTTTTGTATTGGCCAGTCACCTCTGGAAACGATTACAAATTCCTGCAAGAAGACATTGACTCCCTTAGTGCCTGGTGCAATTCAAACCATCTCACTTTCAATGAACAGAAGTGTAAGTCTATGGTGGTGTCAAGAAAAAGAAAGAGATGCGTTCTTCCAACTCTCTTACTGAATGGTCACCACATAGAGGAGTGTAATACCATCACATATCTTGGCATTAACCTCACCAGTGACCTCATGTGGAGTAGTCATGTTCAGCTTGTCAGTCAAAGAGCTCAACGACTTGTTGGACTAGTGTACAGGCAATTCTACCAGTATGCTGACACAAACACTATGAAGCATCTCTATCTCTTGCTAATTCGTCCACATTTGGAGTATGCATGCACTGTGTGGGACCCTTTCTTGCAAAAAGATATTCAGCTACTGGAGAAGGTGCAAAAATTTGCGACAAAAGTATGCACAAAGCAATGGCACTGGAGCTATGAAGAGTTGCTGCATACTCTACAACTACCTTCACTCCAAGTGAGACGCAAGAGAATGAAACTCGTTTTGCTCTATAAGTATATTAACAACATGGCTTACTTTACAGAACCACTACTTGTGCAATGTCAACTGTACTATTCAACTCGTGCATCACATAGCCATCATTTGCATTATCTTAGTGGGCATACTTGCCAATACCTCTCTTCTTTTTTCCCCCAATCAGTACGTATGTGGAATGAACTGCCTGCCTCCCTTCCATGTTGTAACTCCATCTCTACTTTTAAACGTTGTCTATGTAAACATTTTGTTATAGGGTATGCATAGTATTAGCTTAAGGCTATCTTTGTATCCCTTTGTTATTGTTATTATTATTATTACTCATTAAATAATTGCAGTACACGTTGTCTTTTTTCTGCATTACTTTTTTTTTCTATGACAATTTCTATGAAAATTTAGCTGTAGAGCATGGATACACAGAGTAGCAGGAGCTAATGAGTATAAGGTATATAATGATAAAGTATGCTGAAATCTAGTGAAAGAGGATAATGATACAACAGAGTTAGGTAATGAGTTCCACAAAGATATAGACCTAGGAACAAAAGAATTAAGGTAGGCATCTGTATGCGCAAATGGCTGGTGAAGTAAGTGACAGTGAGTACTGTGTGTGACCCTGGCACTAGGAATGATTATGTCAGGTGGAAAGTATATTATTCCATAGACGATCTTATACAGCAAACACAGGTCAGTGTGCAGCCTGTGATTAGCTAGGGTTGGAACTCAAAGTTGGTCAAGGAGCTCATAGTAGTTGGAATCCCATAGTTACAAGCAAAATGTTGAGTTTTTTTCCAACATAGCGACATCCTTTTGCAGATGGGGAGACCACACAGATGAACCATACTGCAAATGTGGAAGTACTAATGAAATGTAGAGTTGACATAGAGTTTGTTCACTTGAATGTCTGTAAAATCTCCTATAAAGGAGTCCCAATAACTGCCTTGCCTTTGAACAAGATTTTTGTATGTGACTTGACCAGGAGAGGTCAGAAGACAGCAGTACATCTAAAGTGGTGATGTTCTCAAGTGGTACTCCGTCGAGAGAGATGGTGACACTTGGAATGCTGGGCCTATTCTTTTGAGACACCAACATGAATATGCACTTGGTCGTATTGAGGGTCATATGTTGAGTAGAAGCATAGGCCTGCACAGCATCTATATCACATTGGAGTAATTCATAGTCCCGTGGTGATGAAATGGGGTGGTACAGGAGAATGTCATCAGCATACAGAACCAGTTTAGATCCCTCAGATAATGAGATGTGTGCAATATCGTCAATGTAAATGAGGAAGAGTAGTGGACCTAAGATTGATCCTTGGGGCACACTAGATGTAACTCTTAATGGGTTTGATGATGCTCCATTCACCACCACACTCTTTTCTGTCAGCTAAATAGTGATGAACCCATTGAATGATATAAGGATGAAGTTCAAGTTTCTAAAACTTATCAACCAGTGGGAGGTGTGGAACAGAGTCAAAAGCTTTTTTTTTTAATCGAAAAACACTGCCCCTATCTCTTGTCTCTCCTTCAGCTGTCTGAACCAGTCCTGTGTCACTGACAGTAAGGCAGAAATGGTAGACTTCCCAGACTGAAAGCCGAATTGGCAGGTAGAAAGGGGAGAGTGGTCACTTATGTGCTCTGAGATTAGCAAATAGAAGTGTCTTTCAAGGACCTTGCTTAGAGTTGGGAGCAAGGATATTGGTCTAAATTCTGTGGGGGTCTTGGCACCCTGCTTTTTAGGAATAGGCATAACAATTGCATCCTTCCAGGCATGAGGTATACGACAGAGTTGGATAGATAAAATAAACAGTTTTGTTATTGAAGGAGCAATTGCAGCAGCAGTTTCCTTGAGCATTCGAGCTGAAATTCCATCCTTGCCATTTGCCTTAGTAGTGTCAAGTGAATGAAGCATTGCTTCAACTTCCTCTTCACTGCACATAATGTTGGACAGATCCACAGGTACTTGGTGAGAAATATATGTTTCTTCATCTGGTACTTGTAATGGTTCAACAGTGTTGTTGAAGCAACTGATAAAATGTGAGTTGAGAACAGCAGCTTTGTCTTCATCTGACTCATAACTTACGTTGTTATGTGTCAGAGTGGGGATAGAAGAGCAGTTCTTGTTGAGACACTTCACCGCTTGCTAAAACTTTTTAGAATTAGATGGTTTATGAAAGTAGGCACTCTTGGCAGATCTGAGACTACTCACAACATTATTCCTTACTTCACGGTATTTGGCACAGTCAGAATCAACTCTACTTCTCATGGCCCGTTTAAATAGAGCATTTCTTCGGCGCATTGCCTGCACAATTCTCTTGGTTAGCCATGGAAGGTTGCGGCGTTTAGAGGGAAGTACTTTTTTGGGGATGCAGATCTCCATTATTTCAAGGAATTTGGATTGCCAATTCAGCCATGAGGAGTCAACATCATCTGTAATGATCCTGTCCCAGTCTACTTCAAAAAGTAGTTGCTGTGCAAGAGGAAAGTCTGCATGAGCATATCTCCATATCATTCTACAACAAGGTTTTGAGCTTCTTGGGTGCATAGTAGATGGCTTGAGAACAAGTCTGATGTGTATTCCAAAGCGGTCTGTGTCATTTTCCTATGTACTACGCTGTACCGACTCTTTGTTGTCATAGCTATACCCCTCTCACATGCCACTTAATTCACCTCTAGAGATCATAGTAGAAATATGCATGAAACAAAAAATATATATTTGGAAAGAAAAATCAGACCTGAAAGTGACAGCCTATAATAATAATTATGTAGAAGAGTCGGAATGCAGTTCATACAAGGGGCCTGACTCTCATTATGGCAAACCATTGCGAACACGAGCACGCAACGTCAAAAATTATAGTCTCGAGCGCATGCGTACACGGAAAATACGTCTGGCTCGCTCAAGGCAAATAGCTAGAATACTTATGCTTAGCAATAGTATTCTTGATAGGAGGCGAGCTACACTAGGCGCTGCGAATACTTTCCGCCTGATTCGTGTACTGAGTAACTCACGTGTCTCTTTAGTAGGCGTGGATGGCGAAAATGTGCATGCGTGTGAGTGTGTAGGTGAGTGTGTGTGTGTGTGTGTGGGGGGGGGGGGGAGCATCTAAACAAGCGAGAGCTGACGTAAAAACAATAGCCGTCAAAAGTGCTGGAAAAAAACCCGACTAGGATCGACGCTTCCATGTTCGCAAACTAGCAAACATACGACAAATGAATAAAAGACAACAGATAGAGCCATACAGTAGAGAGACAGTAGGAAAAAGTGACAGTCTTGGACGCCATAGCTCAATATTTACTTCAGAAACACAGCGTTTTGCTGGCGCCTTCGAATTGCTGGCTTGTCGCCCTCATGTGAGCTGAACAATATTTCCCACTGAACTTCCGGTTTTGCATGAGACTCAACGTCGCGTATATACGTATACTAAGAGGAAACTATCGAGCAAAGGGTGGGGCAGATCGGAGTGAACCTCGCCGTGCAAGATAAAACAAAGGGAGCATTCAACTGGCTAGGAGAACCCAGAAAAGAGTGAGCCATAATAAGTTTACAGCCAAAGGCTTAGAAGTTGCGCGGAGTATAGCATACATCATAAGCGCTGCGGCCGGCAGCGATCGCGAAGCCATAATGTGTATCTCTGTGGGAACAAATGGCAAGAGCCTTTAGACATTTTGCTACTCTTGTGATTGCATGGTAGGACTAGAGTAGTGTCAAGCCTAGCTCTCAGACCTTGTCCCGTCACACATCGGATGATCCGAGCATCCTTTCCCCGTTGCCAGTCCGAGCGTCACTTGCTTTCTCACATATACAAGCGCGGCCCTAGCCTTTGCCCTGCTCAGCGGACAGCCCTCGGTTCAGAATACATCTCTTTGTGTACCATAGCAAGCCCCTCCCCTAACAGTAGGACTGTAACGCTCAGAGTAGCCATCGCGGGTTTCTAATGACACCGTGCGGCGTTTCCGTACCGCTTGAACCCGCTACTGTTAGTGCACCATTCCTTGCTCCATACTTCCACCCCTACATGCCAGTTCTCACTATCTTTGTGCGCTGACATTCCTTCAATGGGCATGGCATATCACTCATTGCTGCATCAGGTCTCCACCCACTGCACAAAACTCCTGCTCCTCATTCCTCATGTCAGCAACTGTAATGGTCTGTGGACAGTATGCACATAGTATCTTCATGGTAACTTCACCCTTTGAGGTACATGTCTAGCATTTGCATAGAGTGATATAGATCAGACATCAAGCAGCATGAGATGGCTCCAGAATGTCCTTGTGTGCAGCCACGAAATCCATCTCATGATGGGATTAGCTCATAGTACAATGCATCATGGGATTTCCCTCACTGTGCATAGAAACCTCAGTATGTACTTAGATGGTAAGGCTACATTACATAAAGGGGTTTCTCCTTAGTAGCTAGTTAGATAGTAAGGCTACATTACATAAAGGGGTTTCTTCTCTCAGTTTAGCAACCTCTTGCAAGTGGTGTGAGCCTGGCCGCAACACTGGACTGCACTTGCCTAGTTTGCCTTACACACTTTGAAGCACTGCCCAGTGCACTGATACCCACGTGTGTTGAGATATGCCTACTGCACATGCTGCACGTACTACAAGTGTTTGTAGCTTACAATCTTCTTCCACTGTCTCAAATCAGACCTGAAAGATGTTCACATATACATGTGTACTTCTACAAATGTGTATTGTCGTGGCTGAAACTTCACTCAGTGGCTATCTCCCCCTCCCCCCTCTCTCCCCAGATCCAGCCATGGCTGAGCCTCCTGCACAGCCAACTGGCTCATATGATCCTGAGGAACGTTTTGATGCACCGACCTTTTCAATTGGCTCACAACTCTGGATGTTTAGGGGCATGCTTAAGTCATTCCAGCACAAAAGCATTTTCACGCTACCACGAGAAGTGGAGATGTTTGATGGCGTAGCCTTATCATGGAAGAAATATCCGACATCTGGTGAGCTGCCATCATGGTTCCAAGGTGCTGCAGTCACCTCGTACCACACAAATGTGTACTTCATGGGTGGGAACAGTGGTGACCCAGGCTTCTGCAATGAGCTCTCTGTTTTCAACTCACAAAATTTTGTATGGAAGAGAATTGTCAGCACTGGCCAAATGCTACGCACTGTGAACTCTGGTCTTGTCGCATTGTCCAATGGGCATCTACTCACTGCTGGAGGGTACGCAGAATGTCCTACCTACCAACCAATGACAGGCTTCATTCCTAATCCAGGGGACAGTAAAGGTCGAGGACACACCAATCAGCTCCTGTACTACAACTCTGAGTCAGGTGTGTGCATGGACTGTCAGTACCTTTACTCTGCCTCACATGCTGTGCATGAGGTTACAACTGGTCCACTGCATGTATGAGCTGACCTCTACACATGGCCACATGTAATAACACCAGACACAGACCACAAACTCAGTGCAGATAGAGACAACTGATTGCTGCCAGAGCATGACATCCTTACTCAAAGTATGTGTGCTTGAGGATTAGAAACCAATTACTGGTAATGCATCATGTAATATGCATAAGTGTGGTCATGTGCTGCAGATCAGTTATACCTTTTCTTTGCCCTCTCCTATGTACCTCAAATTTTAGGATATCATTAGGTGCAGTAAGGTATGCATGATTGTACATGTGGCCATGTGTATGGGGTACAGTTGTGTTGCAAAATCAGCAGGGGTTCATGCAGGGGGAGGAAAAGGCCTGGGATATCACCCCCTCCCCCAAGAAAGCAACTTCATCCCCCAACAGAATAATGAGAATGGCTATGACTTGCAGAATGCCTCAGAATCCATCTGAGAGTGTCTGTACTTCAATAATTCACTCAGTGGCATTCTCCCAGACCCCCTCAAAGCAATCCGTTTCTCTACTGCACCTGAGCTTCTTGTAGCTGTGACTTTCTGCAGCTCCCTCTGTCTAGTACTATCACTGAGCAATCTCTCATGCTGAGAAGTTGTTATCAACTCTAACTGGACTACATAGCTGGACCTCTCTCCTGTCTATTGTCTCAGAGGCCAATCTATTTATAAGCAATTATATATAATGTGTCTCTACTGCAGCCGAGCTTCTCCCTCCAGTGCAGTCTCAGAGAGCAGTCGTGGGAGCTGATATGAGCTCATCTGCTGTAGACATGTCTCTCTTGTTTCCAAGGCCCTCCTCAGCTGCACCACTCCTCTAGTTAGTAATGTTTGGTGCTAGGCTGTCTCTTCTGTGCTGCAGTGCTGCCTCTCTAGCAGTGGCTGCTTGAGGAGGAGCTGTTAGTTAGGGTGGAGGTGGTCTCTGTGCCCCATCATAGACAGTTGGGAAACACCCACACAGCGTGGCCAGGCATGGTGATAGTATGCTTCCTAATAAGGAAGCTCTCTCTCTCCTCCTGTGTACATGGTAACCATGTCAGCTATTCTAGCATACATATATGCACAGACATGCTACCTCTCACCACATGAGGTGGGCATGCAAATGATGTGACTATGTATGCTGCCCTACACAAGTCACATCCCTCACCCTCTGCTATGTACATGTATGTACCTGTATCATGTCAGGCAATCAGCCTGGCATGCTCATGTTTGGACAGTCAGCCAGGCACCTCTTCTGTGTCAACTATGAATTGTATTCATTCCCATGCCCACAATACCACTACACCACTGTCTATGATAAACAGGAAGTTTCAATGTTTACTTATTTGAGATAGTTCCCATTGGCCCCAACAAAATATTTCATAGTAAAATATTCAAATGAAGTACAGTCAGAGCATTGCAGAGCCAGGCACCTCTTCTGTGTCAACTATGAACTGTATTCACTCCCATGCCCACAATACCACTACAGTCTGTGAATAAGAAGTTAATTGTTTACATATTTCCCATTCGCCTACCCCAACAGCAACAGAGTTCGATTTTATGGTAAAAGAATCAAATAGAGCAAGTACAGTGAGAGCATTGCAGAGCTCCTCACATGTTGACTAGTACATGTCAGTATGTAGTGGTGTAGATTGTGAGGAGCAGAGTGCCTTGTGCCTTACCTGGTGGGTGTTGGTGGATCATGTGAGCAGTGTTCCCAGGCCAGTGGGTGTGGCTAGTCCCAGACCATTCCCTCCCTCCCCCTCCAGGTCAGTGGTCCACTCCACCCACCACTGGTAGGACTCCACCTCCATCTGGTGGCATGACCCTCACTAGGGTGGACAGGAGGAGAGTCATGTGGTTTGGTGGGTTTGATGCAGAGAGGAAGAGGTTGAAAAATGCAGTGTTCATCCTGGACACTGTGGCATGGGTGAGTGGCTGATATTAATAATGTACTGTCTGAGATTACCTGTGGCCTACTGCTTATGTAGTTCAGTTGTTTGAACAATAAAACACATAATTAGTGCCTTCTCCATGTGTGTACATTTACATGAATATGAGCATACACACGTGAATATGGGCATACATACAGTAATATATTGTCTCTGGTGGGACCCAATAGTGGCGTGTACATGCATAGTAACTGATAGAGTAGTGGACAAGATGTTGCTCTTATCATGATGAGACAGAATCCACATGTAGACTACATACAGTGTACATGTATGTACAGTGTACATGACAGTTAGTGTGCATGGGAGAAGAGGTTTGCAGGTACATGTTCCATGTACATGGGCTGGCATGTGTGGCTAGCTAGTAGTGTGAGTCCATACAGGCAGTGTAGAGAGGGGAGGGTGCCTTACTGAGCTGGAGCATGTGCATATGTGAGTGGATTACATGTTCTCAAAGTGTTTTCAAATTGTTCTCCCTCTTCAGCACTGGACTGGACCAGTGCTACCTCAGACAGGCCAGCCATGGCCTGAGGAGAGGCAGGCTCACACAGCCTACAGTCTGTGGGATCCAGACAAAGACCCACCACACCCATGTATGGTGATGGTGGGAGGTCAGACCAATACAGGCGAGCCACTGGGAGATGTGTGGCTCTTCGATATTAATGCCATCCAGTGGGAGGAGGTGAGTGAACTGTGAGCTCATGAGGCAGTGAGTGTGTTGATGTCCCCTTAGTGGTGCTGTTGTGCGGCAATGACCTTCACACTGCATGTGTGGCTAGTGCTCAGCTGAACACTTCCCCTTGTAAGCCTGCCCCTATACCAGTAGTGATGGTGTGTTGTGGTGTGTGTGGTATTGTCCTGTGCAGCCAAACCAAGTGAGTAGGTGTGGCATGTGAGTGGATAGAGGTTGGCATGTGCAGAGCATATGGCAGTGTGTGCAGTGCATGTAGAGAAGTCATGTGGTGTAGAGTTGTGTGGTATGGAGAGGGAGAGAGTAGTGAGGAATGGGCTGCTCCATTACTGGAGAGCAGTGAATGCAGTGGGTGTGTAGGAGGTGATGTGCAGCCTTTGAGATAATACACAACACACTTCCACTGACAGCCAACAGTAAGCAGTGGAGCAGCAGACAATTGTGTGGACTGCTGTACATTTGAGTGTTCTCCTGTTCCCCTCCCTACAGGTACTCCTTCCCCCAGGATCCCTGACTCCACGGTGCTTGCATGGTGGTGGAGTGATCCACCTCACTCCTACAAAGAGGTTGGTGGTGGCTGTGGCTGGAGTCTCTGATAACTTTATCAAGTATACCTCTTGGAATGACTGGCCGCTGCTCTCTGACACCACAGTCCTGGAGTTTGGTGAGTGGAGTGAGTGTGGTAGGCAGCATGATGGGCACTGTGGCAGTGAGTGGAGTGGGGGACTGGCCACACTGCTCACTGTGGAGTGATGCTGTGGGCAGCAGTAGCAGTAGGAGATGTGGTGAGATGGTATGTACATGTACAAGGCTGTGGCATGTCCTCCCTGTGGGTACATAGTGCACTATGCACAGGATGTCAGCTGTGAGTGGATGATGTAATGTGATCTCCTCTGTGGGCAGAGGGAGGAGTACTGCACTAATTACTGGCAAGTGTTGCCTAGGTAACTGCACATGTATCTCTGCCTCAACTGCAGAGTGTGAAGAGGAAGATAAGTGGACACTAACTAATGTCCTGAGTGGGTCCAAGTTGGAGGAAGAACGGCAGAGGAGAGAGAGTGAAGGTAGGCACCACCTCACTAGCTCATCACAGCATGGGGCAGGGACATAGTTGGAATAGTACCTTATCTTGGTGGGTGAACAGGAGAGGGAGAAAGGTAAGGATGAGGAACAAAGGGGGGAAGTGGGGGAAGGAAGAGGAAGAATTGGTATCAGCTGAAGGTGAAGGTAAAAGGTAAGGTGTCACAGGGGGTTGTATCTTGTATGTGTGTGTGTGTGTGTGTGTGTGTGTGTGTGTGTGTGTGTGTGTGTGTGTGTGTGTGTGTGTGTGTGTGTGTGTGTGTGTGTGTGTGTGTGTGTGTGTGTGTGTGCACGCATGTGGTTGTGGGGAAGGAATATACCAAGTGAAATGTGAATGGTGTAATTAAGGGATGGGTATGTTGCAAAGAGAAGCACTTGCGACTGACTCGGCTTTGACCATAAGTGATTGCACTGACTCTTATGAACAAGTGGCTGGAACTACACAGCCAACACAAAGTTCTAAATAAGCCTACACCATTACATCACTATACATGCTATAAAGAGACACACAGGTGACATCACAGTTAACAACAGTTAGTACAGTCTGACAAGAGAGCATTGTTCTCCAACAGGATTTACATGTATATGTGACCGGATCTGCGAAAACCGACCACCTTGTAAAATATGTACATTAGAGATACGGGCGTTTGAACACGGTCATGTAGTTCTAGACCCAAACTTTTTTAATTATACCACTGTAATCCTGGGTCCTTTAGCTACATCGTGGTGGAGTTTGACAGCCATCAGCGCTTCCGTTCGAGCGCTATAGCGTGAAACATGCAGCCTATTCGAGCGCCCCGTTATAGTCTAGTAGAGTATACGATGTGCGTTGCTAAGCCGAAGAACATGATCTACAAGCTACGCTAACGACTTGTAGCTTGCCTAATGGCTATATCGTATGGAGAATCAGCCCATTACAAGTAAACACGAGTACTCGTGTAAAAACTGTAAGTATCGCGGAAGTATACGGACTACGCAAAACACGCCCTAGCAACCGCAATAAACGCCCGTTTTCTGGAAAACGCGTGCGTCTAAATTAGCCGACTCTCCGTGCTTCTAAGGCCCGTATCTCCAAAACTATACAGGCGATCGCTTCCAAATTTTCACCAGACCTAGACCACACCTCAATGACATCATTCATTGCGCTATCTCGATTTCGATAGCGGATACAAGTAGTCTCGTGAACCAGACGTAATCCCGCGGCGCGCGGGGAATTACGTCTGGGCGCACCTGCCAGGGTTTTGGGATCTGCGCGGTATGCGGTGACGTAATGATAATTAACCCTAAACGCGTAAAGAATTTGATTGTACAATCTGAGAGGAAGATACAGCGTGCAAGGTGTCGACTATCAGCTCCAAACAACGAGTCGAAGGTAGCAGGAAGGATGTAGTCTAATAACATAGAGACTTCCCGCTCCCGGTTGGCAGACTCACAACTACGTCGTTGCCTTGTACAAAGTTCTTGACGGCTCTCACCTGCTGGTGACGTAGCTTGGAGTATCCGAGCTTCTCCGCTGCTCTGCGTATTGCCAAGTCAATCGCGCTCTCGGAGAAGACAGCTGTAGCCACAGTACGGGGACGGTAGCTACGCTTGCACGGTGGCAGGAATGTTTTGCGGAATGTAATAAGGCGCTTGCTGCAATCTGATTGGCCCTGACAACATTCCGTCAGAGGGCCCAAAACCCTGGCAGGTGCGCCCAGACGTAATTCCCCGCGGGATTACGTCTGGTTCACGAGACTAGGATACAAGGTGGTCGGTTTTCGCAGATCCGTTCACATATGTGTATGTTGGAACATTCTTTTGACTGGCAGTAATACTAAAATATCAAAATGTCCTTGTCAATGAGAAGGACAGAGATAGTGAGGAGGGAGGGAGGGAGGGAGAGTAAATAGAAATGTGCATGCATACGCAAGACGTGCATATAACTAGCGGCTCTCAATATGTGATAGGAATAGGAATAGAATAGACAAAGTTTGAGGTAGAGGAATGAGGTATAACAAGAAAATGAAAGATGATACATGTAGCAGTAGTAGAGACAACGTAACATGTACATGTACAGCAATATGTGTGCATAATGTGCGTATGCAGAGCAAGTGAGTAGACATGTATAAGACTGACACCAACACTGTCTAATGTCTAACGTCCGTCAGTGAGAGAGACTGTCAGCAGCGTGAGGGGGAGAGCACACACTCACTGCTCGCTTCCTGAAATGCTGCTTCTGCCTTTGTGTCCAGCAAGCTGGAAGATCTTATGCAGCTCACCCGCGCCAGTACGCGGTACGCGTACATGTAAGTCTCTAACGTCTTGGAAACGCATGTCTCCACACATTGATCTTTTTCGAAACGGCCATCGTTTTTATGTCGACCTTTCCCTCTTCATCCGTGGAACTACGCATCAACAAATGTACCAAAGGATCTGCTATTCACACGAGTTCAAAGTCCCATCCATGGGATATCTATGGCACATGTACATGTATATCAGTACTCATGGAGTTAAACGCCACTGTGAGCCCTTTATACGCGGTATGTTCCTCACTGTCTCTTCCCACCCGTCAACGCAGCTGAGAACAGCCACTGCAGTGGACAAGTATCAGTGATTGAGGTGTGCAGTGAACATGTATCTCACCAGAACCACTCACTCTGAGAGGATAGCCACCACTTGCTCTCTGTGGCTGCATGAAAGGCTGCTATACTTGCCTGCAGTGTACTTGTAAGCCACACTTGTAGTCGGGAGATTACACTGACCCACCATCAAAATGAAGTGGCACATCTATACTTGTTCTGTGGTGAGAAGGAAAAGAAATATGAAAGGCAGAGAGAGTTCCAATAGGGACAGCAGAACAGACAAACAGATGGACGGGGAGACAGAGACAGACAGACAGAACGGAAGTGTAGAAACACTGGACTCAACTGGAATACTTGACTAGCTAATTAAGCATACATGTACACATATATTGAGAGAGTGACTCTGCGGAGAACACTGAAAGACTTGCCATCAGGAAATGCCCACTCTGATCACCCTCTGCAGCCTCATTCTCAGACTTTGCACTTGTTTCCAGACATGGTGCACATGCATGCACTATGAGGAGAACTTGGTCCACGAATGGAGAGCACTGGTCTGGGAACCATACTCACCATTTAGAGCTCACTTGAGAGAGAGACATGATGGAATTAGAGGTATTCGTCTACGTCAAACTGAGTTGTTGAAGAAGTCCTGAAAGAGTCAGGACCTAGCTGGGATTTGAACCCAGGACCTTCTGAATACTAGTCAGACACTCTTACTACTGAGCCACTGGGTGTCTGGTGGCAGAGGAGTGCAGGATTGATGGTACTATCCTAAGGCTAGAGTTCAAACCTCAGTCAACAACTCAGTTTCACCACAATCTTCATAACTCTCAAACACGATAACCGTGCACACTATAACTCATTATAGATCAGCCCACCCATGCAAACAATATTCATTGCTTGGTGCAGTGCATGAGGACAGATTAGCACGCCTAGTAGGAAGAGGCCTATGTAAAAGTACATATCCCACTTCTGTTTCCTCCATGCACACAGACACACACACACAAACAGACACACACATACACACACGGACGCACGCACGCACACATGCACACACACACACACACACACACACACACACACACACACACACACACACACACACACACACACACACACACACACACACACACACACACACACACACACACACACACACACACACAAACACACACACAACTGGTGGCTGCATGGTGTGCCTTATTAGGGAGAGAGTGGTACAGGTGGCTTGTGGTTTAGGACTTGTCATAATATTATGGTTTAGGAATTGTCATACATGTATGTGGCGAGTTTGTGTGGGTGAAGGTGGGGAGGGAGGGAGGGAGGGAGTGGGGGAAAGAAAGAGGAAAGGGTAGAAAGAAAAAGGGAAGGGAGATGGAGAAAGGGAAGGAGAGGGTGGGAAGGAAGGTGGGTGGCTACCTGGATCTTGTTTCCTCCCAGGTAGAGCCACTCCAAGTGGTGGAGTAGGGATAGGGGAGAGAGACTTCAAAGCCTGAGTCAGAGAGGGAAGGATGGAGGGAGGGAGGCAGGAAGGGAGAGAGGGAGGGAGGGAGGCAGGAAGTGAGGGAGGGAGGGAGGCAGGAAGGGAAGGATGGAGGGAAGGAGGCAGGAAGGGAGGGAGGGAGGGAGGGAGGCAGGAAGGGAGGGAGGGAGGCAGGAAGGGAGGAGGACAGGTAAAGAAGTAGGGGGATGCTCTACCACTCACTCACCTCTGAGCTGGCAGAGGTCGGAGAATGAGTGCTTCTGGAACACCTGAGGGAGTAGAGGGGGAGGAGAGGGAGAAGAGAGCAAGGGAGGGAGAAACAAACTCAGCAATGAAAGGAAGGAAGCTCTATCACTGCAGATGGCCCTCGATCCATCTTGACTACATGCAGTGGGTGTGGTTATCTGTACCTTTATCATGGTTATCTGTACCTTTGTCTTGTCTCAGTCTGTAAGGCATATGAGTTGAGCCAGTTCATCCACTTGGCTTATCTCGTTACAGAGAGAGAGAGGGAAAGAGAGAGAGAGAGAGAGAGAGAGAGAGAGAGAGAGAGAGAGAGAGAGAGAGAGAGAGAGAGAGAGAGAGAGAGAGAGATGCAGGTTGAAAATTGCACAGCGAAGTATATACATGTACATGTACATATACACGTATCAGAGTATCACAACATTCAAACACACACTGATAGCTTACAGGAACTCTTTAATTGCCACATACACATAGAGCTAAATGAAGGCTTGTTCACAACTTGGAGTCTAGCGGTGCTATTAATAAGTTCCCACGCAATCATGCTCTGTGAGGGTTTCGGATAAAGGTAGTCCATTGTCCGTACCTTCAGTCATTCTGAGTTCAGCGTCAGTAATCATTCTGGCCGCTCATGAAGCGCGTGATCGTCCGTCTTCACGTTGCTTGGCACCCTCACCCGATCTTCATGTGAACAGCTGTTTCTCCAGCTACAGGATGGTCTTAATTGTGAACCTTGACCCTCACGGGTGTGGTCAATATGCAATACCCGGAAGCGATTTTTTATTTGACGTACACTTTCTGGACTTGATCTCTGGACAAACGTATACGCTAGACGAAATGCGCATGCGCAAACTTGATTGCAAATTGTGTTTAGCAGGAAATAGATCGTTTGGCGGGATTGTCAGGTCTTTGATGGCGTTCGAAAGGCTTCTAGGACAAGACATATGCACGTCAAGCCAACTGCCATATACAGAAGGCGTGAAAGAGTCACAAAGGGAAGTAAACTAGCTCCAAGTGGTAGACCTCCCAAACTTGTCCTCTTGATGATGATCCAAGTGTTCAGACAAAGCGAGAAAGACTTGAACATGTAAAAAGAAAGCAGAATCTGAGACTAAATGAATTACAGAATCAGGCAAACCATGGTCGTGGACACTAAGTGTGGAATTTACTAAAACACTGATAGGCTTACTTTAAACATTCGTACCTAGGGATTACGCTTTGTGTATGTATATATAATACACATAATCGAGCAGTGCCTCTGTTAGCTATGCCTTTGTCTATTCACGTTTTTGTATACTAGTAGACTATACTGTAATCTACACAAAACCGATGCAATAAAACCACGTGACTACACACACTAAATCACGTGACTATACGTGCCCCCAGCCTAAGTCCAGAAAGTGTACGTCAGATAAAAAATCGCTACCCGGAATTAGTGCCTGCATGCGCATGAGCGGAAATGAGGCTCAAGTGTGTCACGTGCAACCTTATTCCGCTATGTACATGTATATATTGCTGGCCTGATATCGTGATGCACACGTCGTGAGACGTGAAGCTCTCAAATTTATCGTAAGCGTTTCCAAAGGCGCAGCTGCAAAGGCAGAGGCCAAAGTAAGCCACGCCCAGCCTGCGGAAGGCCGCGAGTACGAACGCTCTTATACGACCGTGCGAAGCGTTATGCAGGAACGGCGGACAATCACACTACTGCGCTGTAAACACAATACTAGGACATTTAAGGCAGGACGACCCTAAGACATCATTTTGCCTGATTTATGTTTTATTGTATTCTCCTAATGATGCCTGTTAGCGAAATAACGTAGTTTTGCGTGATATGTCGGTTCATAGTATTATAAAATTTACGCAATATGCATATCGCTAATTATAGAAAAAAAATTTGCCAATAACGGCTAATGCTGCAGAGACGAAACTTCGGTGGATGATTACTAAGCATGTTGGCTATCTAAGTTTGCTTTAAAAATCCGTGCTAAATCTTTCTTTCTAGACATATAATCGTATTCTTCGTGCTGCAGAATTTAGAAAAAGGGTAGCAAATTCTGCCGTAAAGTAGCAAGCCAAGCCTCGAGCAACCCATTGCGCATAAACTAGTTCACTCCCCTTTGGCGAGCATCCACCTCTTCACCGGTTGGCGCCACATAGCGCCGCACGTCCAACGGTAGCGGGAAATATGAATTTTTTCCCAGCGAATTTGCAACCGCGCCAAAGAATTGCTGTCGTTTTAGCATTGGTAAATGTGGGGGGAAAGCGACGGTAGAGTAATTGACGAAGAACGCAATCATGACTCGCCCTCCCTTAATAACCCCCCACAAAAAAGATTATAGTGCGGATGTAAAGTGCAGGCAGTGCCGCATCTGCTTATACACTTATATAGCAGTCATACTGGCTTTTGATTGCCCTTACTGTTACTATTGCTACTTGCTTTTACGTGAACAGGCATATTCACTCAGGAGTTGCTGCGACAACTACAAAAGGGCCACGTTTTGGCAGACTACACCATATGCGCTGTTAGTGGTGCTCCTGGTGTGGGGAAGACGTCTCTGGGGTATTTCCTATGCAACGAGACCCTACCACCTGTAGTATATTGCAGTGTAATCATCTCTCATTGTGATGTCACGTTTGTTTCCTCTATTATGCATGTCTATTTCCTGTATTGCATTTGTACTGTATATAAGTGCTGTGTTGTATTGTTGTAGTGGGAGTTGTCATAAGTCAGTTGTCAGTCCTTGCGCGCTCCTAGCTGCCAACGAACGAACCCGAGTACACGACATATTGGCGACGAGGATGGGATGGCAGCTACCTTCGGCAAGGTAGAAGAGTTCGACAGCGGCAAGGAAGACTGGCAACAGTACGTGGAGAGATTGGGCCATTTCTTCGCGGCGAATGGCATAACGGAAGCGGAGAAGAAGCGAGCTGTGTTTCTCTCGGTGATAGGCCCAGCCGCGTACAAGCTCCTGCGTAACCTTGTGTCTCCGGAGAAGCCGGGAGAGAAGGCCTATGCCGACCTTGTGGAGGTGCTGTCGAAGCACTTTAAGCCGACTCCGTCAGAGATCGTGGAGCGCTGTAAGTTCCATAGCCGTTTCAGGAAATCGGGCGAATCGGTCGCCACGTTCGTGTCAGAGCTTCGCTGTCTCTCGGAGTACTGCAATTTCGGCGACTCTCTCGAAGACATGATCCGAGATCGCCTAGTGTGCGGCATTAACGACGAAAGCATCCAGAAGCGTCTTCTGGCAGAGCCGAAGCTGACGTACGCTAAGGCGGTGGAGCTGTCGCAGAGCATGGAGACGGCTATCCAGAACGTGAAGGAGCTCAAGGTCAGGTCCGAGGCATCACGCCGTGATCCGGAAGAAAGCGCCTCACAGTCGCACCCTCGTAACCTGGACGTGCACACGGTGTCTAACTCGCAGAGCAACAAGGGCGTCCCTACCTGTTATCGTTGTGGCAAAGTAGGCCATGTTGTGGCCAACTGTCGGGTCAGCAAGGACATAGTCTGCCACCAGTGTGGGAAGCCAGGACACTTGCGGAGAGCGTGCAAGAGCCAGCGGAGGGGCAACAAGCAGAAGAGGTCTAAGTACCAATCAAGAGCTGTGTGCAGAGTGCAAGAAGGAGACGAGTCTGACTCTGGACAGTCAACCTTATGCCAGGTGAGGTCGCATGGCATGAGTAATGCACCCCCAATTGAGGTCAAGGTTCAGGTGGATGACTGCCTTATCAAGATGGAGGTAGACACTGGCGCCTCTATGACTTTGATGTCTGAGAGCACCTTTGGGGAGTTGTGGCCAGGGAGGAGCCTAAGTACCAGCGAGGTTAGGCTTCAGTCCTACTCCCAGGAACCTATCCCTGTAGTGGGATGTTGCTATGTAAACCTTGACTACAATGGTCAGACTGCTGTGAATGTGCCCTTGATTGTGGTAGAAGGATCTGGCCCTAGCCTGCTTGGCAGGAATTGGCTCAGCCTTATCCGACTGGATTGGAAGCAGATCCACCATGTCCACTCGAATTCATTGCAAGCAGTACTGGATAGGCACCCAGCTGTCTTCCAGGAGGGACTAGGCACGATGAAGGGGTTCAAGGCCAGAATCCATGTAGAGCCCAATGCCACACCAAGGTTCATTCCAGCCAGGTCTGTTCCGTATGCACTGCGGGACAAGGTGGACAGGGAACTCACAAGACTTCAGGAAGAAGGGACCCTGGAGCCTGTGGAGGTATCGGAATGGGCTGCTCCAATTGTCCCTGTGCTTAAAAGTGACAAGCAGAACGTCCGCATTTGTGGAGACTTTCGCCTTACCGTAAATCCAATCTCGAAGCTCGATAGGTACCCCATTCCAAGAGTGGAAGACCTATTCGCTAAGCTGACCAAGGGAAGGCTCTTCACAAAGTTGGATCTCAGCCAAGCGTATCAGCAGCTACCACTAGATGAAGAATCGAAGCGTTTTGTGGTAATCAACACACACAAAGGGCTGTTCAGATACACAAGACTACCTTTCGGAATCTCCTCTGCCCCGGGAATCTTTCAGAGGGTGATCGAGAGCCTCTTGCAAGGCATTGAGGGAGTGGTGGTTTATCTCGATGATATCCTCATCACTGGAAGCACAGAACAGAAACACCTGGAGACTTTGGAGGAAGTGCTGAGTCGTCTGGACAAATTCGGGTTGAGAGTGAAGTCCAAGAAGTGTGAATTCATGAGAAGCTCCGTGACTTACCTTGGTCACAGGATCGATGCAACTGGACTCCATCCACTACCAGACAAAGTACAAGCCATCAAGAATGCCCCAGCCCCTCGATCAGTCCAAGAATTGAAATCGTATCTGGGGATGCTTACGTATTACAGCAAGTTTCTTCCAAATCTCTCAACGACTCTTCACCCACTTTACCACCTTCTCAAGAAAGATGTTCCGTGGAAGTGGGGGACAAAACAGAAGAAGGCATTCGCTGCCTCGAAAGACCTCCTGACTTCCACCAAATTCCTCGCACATTTCAATTCCAACCAGGAGTTGACACTGGCATGTGACGCCTCAGACTACGGTCTGGGAGCTGTCCTAGCTCACAAGATGCCAGACGGGTCCGAGAAGCCCATAGGCTACGCCTCTCGAACGTTGACTAAGTCAGAGCGAAACTACTCGCAACTGGAGAAAGAGGGCTTATCGTGTATCTTTGGAATCAAGAAGTTCCATGATTACGTCTTTGGTCGTGCATTTGAGCTAGTGACGGACCACAAGCCACTGCTTGGTCTACTCAAGGAGGACCGCCCTACATCACCCCAGGCTTCAGCCCAAATTAAACGATGGTCCTTGTTTCTCTCTGGATACGAGTACACCCTGAAATTTCGAAATACGAATGCCCATGCAAACGCCGACGCACTGAGCAGGTTACCACTACCAGTGGAACCAGCCACTGCAGAACAGGTGCCAGAGCTGGTGTTGCTAGCAGAGCATCTAGCTGACTCACCTGTGACTGCAGATGACGTTCGTACCTGGACTCAGAGAGATCCCAAGCTAGCAAGAGTGTTGCAGTACATCCAGCAAGGATGGCCATGTGAAGTTGAAACAGATCTGGAACGGTACTCGACAAAGTGCCTGGAACTCTCTGCCTATGAAGGATGTATCCTGTGGGGCAACAGAATCATCATTCCAGGGCCAGGGCGAGAAGCAGTACTACAGGAGTTGCATGAAGGGCACCCCGGGATCACACGGATGAAATCCCTAGCCCGAATGTACGTGTGGTGGCCTGGGATCAATGCTGACATTGAGAAGTCAGTCAGACTGTGCACTGAATGTCAGGAAACACAATCAGTACCCCCTGCTGCTCCTCTACACCCATGGAAATGGCCATCGAGGCCATGGGCTCGTCTTCATGTGGACTTCGCCGGTCCATTCTTAGGGAAGACATTCCTGATCACAATCGACGCACACTCGAAGTGGATCGAGGCAGTGTGCACGCAGTCAATGTCTTCCACAGTTGTTATCGAAGAGCTCAGAACAGAGTTCGCTAAATTTGGTTTACCAGAAACCATTGTTTCGGACAATGGCCCTGCATTTGTGAGTGAGGAGTTCGAGCTCTTCACGAAGAGCAATGGAATCAAACATTTGAAGTCTGCACCCTACCATCCAGCCTCCAACGGGCTGGCAGAGAGGGCGGTACAAATTGTGAAAAGAGGATTGAAGAAGGTGAGGTCAGGTAGTATCAGTACAAGATTGGCAAAAGTCCTGTTTACGTACCGAATCACCCCACAAGGCACAACAGGTGTGTCTCCGGCAGAATTGCTGCTTGGAAGAAGACCTAGGACGAGACTAGATCTTCTGAAACCTCACACTGCGGAGAGGGTAGAAGCAAGACAGTTGCAGCAGAAAGCCAAGCATGATGCTACAGCCAAGTTTCGTTCGTTTCGTGTGGGTGATGCTGTGTTCGTGAGAAACTACAGCACAGGCAACAAGTGGTTGCCAGGAAGGATCAGCAGTTCAACTGGCCCAGTTTCATTCTCCGTACAGTTGGAGGATGGCCGAGAGAGACGATGCCATGTGGACCAGTTGAAACGGAGAGCAGTTGACGATACTCCTGACATGTCTGAAATGGTTTTGGACGATACCATTCCCCTTCTTCCTTCGACTGAACCCACTGAGAACAGTGGAGCACAGAATGCAGGCCCTGCACAAAACATTCAGCAACCTCAACCGATCGTTCGTACGTATCCTCGCAGACAACGTAAACCTCGAGAATGGTTTGACCCAGGAACAAACCAACATTGATATTGTAAGGTACTGTTAAGCATGACATTGATGCATTCATTTGTTTTGTTTTATGTAGTCATGCATGTGTTGCTTATGATGTATGTGCATATGCAGGATGTAACTCCTTAAGGAAGGAGGAATGTAGTATATTGCAGTGTAATCATCTCTCATTGTGATGTCACGTTTGTTTCCTCTATTATGCATGTCTATTTCCTGTATTGCATTTGTACTGTATATAAGTGCTGTGTTGTATTGTTGTAGTGGGAGTTGTCATAAGTCAGTTGTCAGTCCTTGCGCGCTCCTAGCTGCCAACGAACGAACCCGAGTACACGACACCACCTGCTCGTACCAGCACAGCCTGCATGGAACAGGCCAAGAGGTTCATCATAGAAATCAAGAATGGGCAAGGTCGGAGGTGTCGGCTGATAAGTCCCTCAGATATGATCGACATGATAGCTGAGAACCTTTCAGCTGGTGTCTCCATCACAGATGAGAAGCTAGAAACACAAATAACCAGTCAGCACACTGGCCAGCCAGAGTCTAGTGGTGACAAGCCACAGGCTGAGCCTCAACAGCCACTTAAGGTGGAAAGAGAAGTAGCTTCCGAAGCAGGAGTTCAGCAGCCACCAATGAAGGGAAGAGAAATGAAAGCAGCAAGCAGTGGTCAAAGTGAAGGTGTGTCTGCACCATTTCCAATGGAGGCCACACCCTCTGCAGTTTCCAGAGCAGAGATTCTCCCACGCACAGCTGAGATTGCCCGAAAGATGACAAAGATGAAGGGGTCCAGGGAGGTACTCAAGACCCACTTCCTCCTGTTTGTGGACTGCGGTGGCCAACCACAATTCATGGAGATGATCCCTATTCTGATGAAGAATGCATTTCTTCGACTACAATTGTTCAAGCTTTCTGATAAGCTAGATGATCGCCCAGCTGTGGACTATTTTGCACCAAATGGAGCCAACTACAGTCTTGGCCACTTCACTCTGACAAATGCAGAGCTAATAATGCGAGGCATGCAAATGACACAGTGTCAGCACTCACAGCTACCAATGTCCTTTATTGAGAAGCAGCCAGAGCACCCAAAGAGCATGGTGATCGGCACATTCAAGGATACAATGCTTCCATCAGGTGAGTCGCTTGAAGACAAGAATCGTAAGTTGGCAACAATGCTGGAAAGATTCAAGAAATATCTCATTAAGTATTCCCCCAATGAGACCATCCATGCTGTTAACAATGCTGGATCTGGTCCAGAAGTCCCAAGAGACCCAATGGCAGAAGAGCTCCTGCAGATGATTGAAAGCTGTGGGCAGAGCATACGACTCAAGTACCCCCTGGGCTACTACCTGCTGGAGGTGGAACTGCGGAGAGCAGGCAGAATTGTGAGCAGAGAAATATGTTGGGCCATTGCTCAGCAGCTCATGTTCGAATCCGAGGAAGCCATGGAGGTAGCCCTGCACTTTTTTCATGCCGTCAACCTGATGTTCTACTTCCCCACAGTACAGAAGGAAGTGATATTTGTTGACCCCATGGCTCTACTTGACTGGATGACAAACGTATTTGAGACAAGCCTGGAAACCATGGATGCTCCAGAAGGTGACGTTCAATCAGAAGAGATGATAAGACTCCGAAACCAGGCCCTGATCACATCCAGCTTCCTCCAATCCCTGCAATCAGAGATCACCAGTGAAGGTGAAAGTGTGGCAGTGGATACACTTATTAAAGTGCTGGAGCACTTGTTAATCATTGCCCCTATCCAGGAGGAAAGTGACACCAAGTATTTCATACCCTCCTTGTTGGACAGCCGTGATTCCAGTGAAATCGTGAGGCCCAGTGGTGGTGGTGCCGCTACTCTAAGGATCAAATTCTCCAGTCGACATGTTCCTAGTGGTGTCTTGTGCTGCCTGATAGTGTACATGAGGTCCTCTCGTGGCATATTCCAGTGGCAGATTCCCCTTCACCACTCAGAAGAACCAACCCGCCTCTACAAGAATGATCTCCACTTCACATTGGCCGAGTATGGTGGCGGGATAACTCTAATCGATGACGACACACACTACTCTCTGTATGTGGATGGTGACATCTCTCCCGAGCTCCTACCTCTTATCTGGGATGACATAAGCCAGGGAATAAGTGACGTGTGTAGGGAGCTTTCTTTAACTGTAACACACAGAATGGGCTTCAAGTGTCTGTGTGACAAGCCATCCCCTCACCTAGCAGTGGTGTCCCCTGACCACAAGTCATGGGTGTGCTCAGAAGATGCAAGTGTGACAGGCACACTCACCCACAAGCAGAAGCTATGGCTGCCAGTCCAGGCAGACCTGGAGACAGGTTGGTATATACTTCTATAGTGTACTTTCATTATTGCTTTTGAGTGCTGTGTTCCAATTTACTGTACGCTTGCAATACTTACATGTGTTGCCTTTTTTGCAGTTTTGTCCCACCACAAGTTTGACTCATCACACCCTGGAATATGCTTCCTGGGTGACCCCTGGCAGGAGACTGTGACCTCAGATGGGGGGAACATATCATGGCAGGAGATTGGGTTTGAGATGCACATTCCTCCTGGAGCTGTGCCTGAAGGGACGACCATGAAATTGAGGGTGTGGCCATGTCTAAGTGGACCTTTCCATCTACCCAGAGAGCACCAGCTGGCCAGTCCTGTTTATCTGATCACACCAGCGTTTGAGTTCATAAAAGATGTGAGACTATCCATAGCTCACTTTGCTGGTTTGGACAGCAGTAGTGACTGTGATTCCATGACATTCATCACATCATCTTCCAAGCCAAAATATGACCCACAAGCCAAGTATGTCTTTAAAGTATTGAGTGGTGGGGTCTTTGAGAAGAAGGAGCATCATGGTGTAATATATTTGAAGCACTTCTGCCTTACGGGAGCTGCCAAGCAGACAAGTGCCACCAGTGTTGCAGAGACCCAGTCCGAAGCTAAGAATGGTAAGTACGCATGAAAATTGATTACTGCACTGCTTCATGAAAATATTATTGCATTGCAATCCTCTTTAATATCTCCTACAGATCCTGTCAATGATTACTCCATCCAGTTGTACCAAAGCAATGTAGCATCTGATTTGCATGTGGCTGTGTTTTCAGTATCGCTGTGTCAACCTGTTTATGCCGAGGTATATTCATTAGACTTTCAAAAGAGTACATAATGGGGCACTGAAGTATGCATGTTATGAAGACTATCTTAATCTTTTTATAGAGTCTAAAAAAATTGCTGGCGGAAATGTTTCCTGGTATGAAGTTTGAATGTAGTGTTGTACAGCCACGAAGAATACTTGAGTCAGAAGTGGTTCTAGTTATTCCAGAAAAGACACCTGATAAAGAGATTGTTCCCGACAGACTGCCCACAGCTGTAAGTTTGTGATTATTGTCTATCTCTGATGATTGTTTGATACGATCAATTTTTCACTAGATTTCACAGAGGGAAGTGGACCTACCCCTGCTGAATCCAGATTATAAATCCTCAACAACGTACCCTCCTCTAATAAAACTGCATGTGTCACTTACTAAGCCATGTGCTGGAGAGCCTTACTGCTTTCTGGAGGTGAAAGGAATTAATCAGAAACTGCAATTGATGCTAAAACTAATCTCCCCTTCTGTGTCTAAAGTCATTCAAACCTTGAAGCATGGTATGTGGAATTTGTAGTGTATATGTTACATGCATAGTTCATGATCCAGTTGAACTATCCAGGTGGCAGTGACCCTGCTAGTGACTCAAGTGGAGCACAAGACGTGATGTTATTGGCACACTTCGATGGAGCCCATACCTCTGGGCCCTTTGTCAAACAAAGCATGAATAATGAACAGGAGCATGGAGGCATGTGCATATACCATCTCTCTCTCTCTCTCTCTCTCTCTCTCTCTCTCTCTCTCTCTCTCTCTCTCTCTCTCTCTCTCTCTAGTGTCACATACTCACAGTAGTTTAATGGTTGTGTTTAATTTATAACAACATCAATCTGATACTTGTCATGCATGCTATAGAGGTATAGAGCATGACCTCTGATAACAGAGGGTAGCTTTTCCATTCCCTATAATAGTTTTGCAAGTTTGGATATACCTTCCATACTTGTCTTCTATGTGTCTCATCATGCGTCGATCCTCATTACTCTTTTTGTCAACACATTCCTGTCCTTACTATGCTTCTGGACAGATGAGACCAGTTTGTGGGGTAAAATATAAACCCCCAAAATGGTAGTATTGATTGATTTGTAATACTATGTCAACACCCACACAAGGCTTTACATTGGTTGTGTATCAAGTTGCTGATGCAATTGTAACAGTTGGAGGTAGTGATGGGAGGAGTGTCTTACTGTATATATTGTTCCCTACTTGTAGCTAAGGAGAAAATAAAGGACTTCATTGAGAGGAACATAATCAATGCTTTGGATGAAGTTCAGTTTGCTGCAGCTCACTGGGACAAATTAGGCTTACAACTAAACGTGCCATCACATAAGATAACCACTATCATGTAAGACATGGACTGAATGTATATACATATAAACACAGCTGATAGGTGCATATATGAGATAAAGCACTTGATTTGAGGGCACGAAGCATCCGACGGCAAGTGCATTTTACCAAATATACATTGTTGTCAGCCATGATTTATGATTTTGATGTCATTCCCTAGCAACAGTGAGGGTTCTTTTTAGCAACCATGTGTCTATCAAACCGTTCTCTTTTTAATTGTCTAGCACTCGTATAAGTGCATGCCCACTAAAAGTGCTTTATACAATGTAAAGTCGCTGGCTGGTGTTTGATGCAAAGTGTCAAGATGACACAGATATGTATATATGTTGTGACCCGATTCACAACCTTCCACCCGTTTGGAAGCCGGTCAACCGTTTCTGACTCGCTTCAAAGCCAGTTGCCAATTAATTGCGCGCAGGCGGCCGTGCAGGCGCATGTGCTGTGAACAGAGGTGTGCACGCCCACTTCATAATTGGTAATCAAGCTAGTGCATTGCGCACATGTGGTTTTCAAGACTACTGCGTTACTGCACAGGATTGCAACTGCTAAGAACAAATTTAGACTCCGAATCTGTGCGTTAGGCAGAGCTGTATTGCAACATAATCCCCAATAATAGTGCCGTTAGGCGCAGTGATATTATCAACGTACCATTACTAACACAGCCTTATGATTCTCTTTTTATAGGTAAATACTATTTCTGCATGTGAATTGACATATTAATCAACTAAGGCATTCATGTATATGATATACAGGGAAACTCACCCGTCAAACTCTGTGAGCAGACTGACAAATATGATCACCCAGTGGATAAACAGTGACCTCAGTGCATCATGGGAAAGCCTGGCAGATGCTCTGAGTCACACTTCAGGCTATGGGCCTGCCACAGCTGATAGGTTGAGAAGAACTGTGCAACTACCAGGTAAGGAATGCACTTTTGCATTGACACGTCTGTGTAGTTACACTGTTTAGGGGAAAAGTCTTTCCTAGGTGTACACAATAGCCTTCATTAAATGGTGTTATATAGTTATATGAGCAGTGATATCCATAGCTCTAGGTAGATCTGCATGCTTGGTTGTGTGCTGCTGGCCAAATACCATAGAATTAACAAGTGACCTGAACATATGGGATTGCTTCATTAACCCTCTGTGCGCATGCGCTATGAGGGTTACAGTACTTGTCCTGTGTGTGCGTGTGTGTATGTGTGTGTGTGTGTGTGTGTGTGTGTGTGTGTGTGTGTGTGTGTGTGTGTGTGTGTGTGTGTGTGTGTGTGTGTGTGTGTGTGTGTGTGTGTGTGTGTGTGTATGTGTGTGTGTGTGTGTGTGTGTGTGTCTGTCTGTCTGTCTGTCTGTCTGTCTGTCTGTCCTGCCGAGCTAATCTTCGGACTGGTGCTAGTAGACGTCTAACCAAAGGCACTAGCGGCTTGAGCGGCACTTTTAACAAAAAGTTACAAGCGTTTATTAACTTACTGGCAAGCTCGAGTTCGCCATTTTGTTCATGTTGCAATGTTTCATATACCTCTTTGTATCATGTCCGTAAAGCTAGTGTGATTACGGTCCCACATAAGCGCATGCATGTACGAGACTATAGCATGTGCACACACATACGTGCACAGACCATACAACATGCAAGCCAAAGCAAAACACTTGACTATAGCCCAATTGAGTGCATGGACTTAAGCCAAAAATGCTTGCATTATCTGTGCGGGCTGTTCTAGCATGCATGCAATGCAACTGCGCTGAGTTGCACTTTAGTACTTTTCATTTAGTAAGACGTTATGAATGTCTTTGTGGTTTGCAGAGGCATACATGAGACATAAAGAGTTGTATGCGGTATTCAGTGCTCTGAAGCTCATAGAGTTCGAGCCACACAGTATATGTAGACATTAGGCTAAAGCCAATATTTGTATAGACATGTGCATATGCCACACATACTATATGCATATAAATATACATCTATATATATACTATATATACTATAAATATGTATAATAATTATACCATGTATGTGTCTGTAAATGTTTGCATTGTGTGTGAGCTGACTTACTGCAAATCATTTATATTGTATTTGCAATATTGAAGGTGGACATGCAGAAGAAGCAACAGAAATGCAAGATGGCCAAAATGTGAATGTGCTGAGGAAGAGGAGATTTGCTGGAATGTTAAGACACCAAAGTAAGTTCATTTAATCCTACGTTCTCTATGGTACACTCCACCAGTCATTATGGATGTACTATGCATCTCTTTCTGTCACACTGTACTTGCAGGACAAGAAACAGGTGCTGAAACACCACCATTCCATATAGTCTCACAGAGGTTCATGCTTAAAATAATCTTTCTAATCACGATCACGTTTTCAGTGATGATTATTGTACTTCTGATCTATAGTAGGCAGTAATTTTGTATATTAGGTTAATATAAAAGATGACACATTAGTTCATGCTGTATAGCTTTACACCTATCCTACCGTACTTTCGTAGTGAAAGTTACATTCATGAAAGACAATGTTCAAATATTGATTATGTATTTGACACTAATACAATGAAGGACATACGTTACTGTGTCATCTTTAATTTGCTTGATGATTTTGTACTAGTTGTACTACCTCATTATATTAAGAGTTGCTGATCATCAGCATATTGGTGTTAGATTGTATTCAACAATGTGATCTGCCCATCTTTTGTTCTTGAGTAATTAACTGCACTTTTTGTTCATGATACATGTTGAAAGCTCATAGCTATTAACATTACATTCATGACCTATCAAGAGGCTAAAGGCTTGCTTTCATTTCTTTGCCCACATGAAATGTTGGAATGAATATATACATGCCCAAACGGCCCTTGCAATTTTAGTTGCATCTGTTTAAAGCTCTGTCTCTGAAAGGGTTAGAGAACATAATTATGTATGACCCTTCACACAAAACTATCTCTCCTATTTTTCTAAGAAAAGTACATGCATGCTGAGAGTGGGATTTAACTGTAGGACAGATTATGCATGGCTGTACATGTGTGGCACATGCATGATGTACATCAATATTGAGTTTTGGCATATATTCCAGCTTGACTGGTTGAACATCAGTATTATGCGTATTTGTATAACCACTAAGCAGAATACTCTGCTGGAGTTTCATTCAAATGATTATTAGATTATTCTTCCAGAGGGTTTTGCAACACTAAAGTATATATGTACATATTTGTCATAACACCTCCACATAGATTTTTCACAATCATTATGTATAATTAGTGTAGGGATGGCAGTGCTAAAATATCAAAGAAAAACTATATGTGCAGGGATGACCATGTGCAGGCTTTGAAGAGACGTTGTATAAAGACTACAAAGAAAATACGTGAAGTGGTCTTTTCTAATTGAATTCCACATCGTGTGTGTACTCGCCTTATTATTCGTCTACTGCCTTCGGTGCAACACATTTAACTGCTTAGCACATTTGTCATCATTTCATCTAAAGGTTAACCCTCCTCATAGCCATTTCCTTATGGCAAGAGGTGGGTGTTCACTGCCAGAGCTATATGGAATAGCACTGAGAGATTCTGTGCTGATCATTGACACATCTGCATATCTCAAATACTGTATCTGGACTACACACAATTTCCTTGTATGCTGTAGTCATATTCAAGCTCTAAAGAATGGTGAAGTTTCATGACGGCCCTGTTGCACCACCTGCCGGATCGCCGGACTGTGCCAATGTCGGACTAGGCATGCGTAAAACAGACCTTTTGCAGTAGGCAGGGCTTAATCCTATGGCGGCCATGTTGGAGTACAACGTAGTAGACATTGCGTGTTAAATGGTGAACATTAAATTTTGTGCTAGAATTGACTGCTGAAATCGAGCGGATAGAAACAAGTTGTTTTATCCCTTACCTTCAGTAATCACTCATCAAGGAACCAGACAGGGGAACTCAGTGAGTAGCTATAGGGATGGTAAGAATGGCAGCTTTACCATGACGGCTGCCATCATGACAAAAAAGAACACAGGATATCAAGGCAGAGAATTGTGAACATACAACATTTGTTCAACCACTGACTGTATATCTGCCAATATGTCCTTGAATGGTCAGTATTGGTGCTTAAGAAGTAGCTGTCTTGGAGTGAGCTGTGACGAGCTGTGAGCTACCAAATTTTGACAGATGCACAGTTCTCTTCCAGCTACCAAATTTTGACAGATGCACAGTTCTCCTCCAGACTGGAGTGCCTGTAACCTGGTGCAGTAGGAGTAATTGAGAGCACTGCCTGTTAGGAGACTATTGCTAGCTACTCACTTCTTAAAACCACCACTAAGAGCTTACCAGTTACACTACAGTATGTTCAATTCAGGGACCAAAATGCAACTTTTGAAATCAGTGGCAACATTTGTACACTTTGTTTGTTTTATACATACAAACAATAAGTTGTGACCATTTATTCCTCCTGTGTCAGTTCCCTGCCATAGATGACAGCAACTGCAAGCAAATCCTCTTTTCTGGGTTTATAGAGTTATGTCAACATACATAGGATCAAATCACAGCACTTAGCAGCTCAGAGAGGTCACAAGACAGGACTGGTGGCTCTATTGTCATGCTTAAGTCATGAAGTGGCATTCTTTCCATTACCAGAGCACACATGATTAATGCCAAACTCCAAACATCGTTCGGTTCTAGGAGACACCTTGGTATAGCTCTGGTACACCATAGGCATAACTCCCAGGTATGGTGTGTTGACCTTTTTGAAGTTGTTTTTGGCACAACTCTCAACCACAGTGCTCACTCAGGGCTCTTGAACTCAGGTCTTCGTACAGCCATGCAGCACTCCATTACACACAATAAGAATTACCATACGAGACGGTCTTTCCTTCTTTCTTCTTAAGAACCCTTCAGAGACATATTGGCAGATGACCTACAGTCAGTAGTCAAACAAACCCCAGTATGTTGATAACTATCTGCGTTGATATCCTGCCAAGATGGTAGCTAACCACTCTCGCCTCACTAGATGGATGCATGAAGCAATTTTCCGTTCCGGGTTCTTGCTAGGTGCAGAGTGAAAGCTGCACCTGAAACTAAAGGATCTCACTCTTACGTCATGGAATTACTGTTCATAGCACCTGTAACTATATGGATCAGCCTAGCCATCTCTAGCTCACATGTGCACGTAGTCACGAAACATACACGTACACATGTGAACAAGTTTGTTCATTCTAACAAGCTAGTCATTTCTTATGGGGTGCCGTTTGTGTCAAAATTAGTGAGAATGTCCCGATTTATATTCCTATACAGTATTTATAAATCCCAGTTGGTATTTATAAATACTGTCGATAGAGTCAAGCCTCGGATTTATAAATATCGATGGATATTTATAAATACTGATGGGGATTTATAAACACCAGTGGAGATTTATATATACCGGTGGAGATTTATAAATACTGGTGGAGATTTACAAATACCGGTGGAGATTTATAAATACCGGTGGAGATTTATAAAAACCTGTGGGGATTTATAAATACCGGTGGAGATATATAAATACCGGTGGAGATATATAAATACCGGTGGAGATTTATAAATACCGGTGGGGATTTATAAATACCGGTGGAGATTTAAAATATCGGTGGCGATTTATAAATCCAGCCACTTCACCTGGCAGCGGCGCTGCGCACTCGCAAAGCGAAGCCACGCCTTCTCGTCATGTATGAAAGGAGAACGCCTAAGCGCCACCTTACGCGTGCCTAGCTGCAAAGGTGCAAGAGTTGGGTTCGCCTGCTGTATACCAGTACTCTTCAACTTCAACCGGGTACGGTAGTTTGCACATACAATATAGAGATGTAGCTAGCAGACAAACTTTTACCTTTGCCAGCTGGGTATGGTGACCCGGTATTTAGGCATTGGATGGCAGCTTTTTGGCCATCAAGAAACAATAAGAAGCGACTAGCTTGTTCTAATGAAACGTGTTCATGTGTATGTGTGTGCTATGTGACAGTGCGTGCCGCTTTCCTTATACCTATACGATCGCGGTTGAATTTCTACAGTGCATGTCATTGATGCCCGGTAGCAAGCTAGCACAGTAAACCCTTGTACCTTTGTACCTAGGCATGATTTATGGGGCGCCGTTTGTGTTAAAATTAGCGAGAAAGTCAGGATTTATACTCCACTACAGTATTTATAAATCCCAGTTGGTATTTGTCGATAGAGTTTGTAAATCCAGCCTCAGATTTATAAATATCCATGGAGATTTATAAATACCGATGGACATTTATAAATACCGGTGGAGATTTATAAATACCGGTGGGGATTTATAAATATCGATGGGCATTTATAAATACCGATGGACATTTATAAATACCGATGGGGATTTATAAATACCGGTGGAGATTTATAAATACCGGTGGGGATTTATAAATATCGATGGGCATTTATAAATACCGATGGGGATTTATAAATACCGGTGGGGATTTATAAATATCGATGGGCATTTATAAATACCGATGGGAATTTATAAATACCGGTGGAGATTTATAAATACCGATGGAGACTTATACATACCGGTGGAGATTTATAAATACCGGTGGAGATTTATCAATACCGGTGGAAGCTAAAAATATCAAAAAAAAAAAAACGGTGGAACCTAAAAATACCGCAGTGGCGCTTAGGCGTTGATTGGCAGCTTGCAGACAACAAAAAGCTACTAGCTTGTCACACTGATGAAACGTGTGCATGTGTGCGAGTGCGTTTCGTTTCGTAACAACTTAGCTTCTAAGCTACAGAGACAAAACCGTAATGCTGTGACGTAAGAGGAGATCCTGAAATTTCCTGTGCGGTTACTCTACACCTAGCAAGAACGTTCCGGCGTATAGGATCCCGTGAACAATATTTCTGACTACCTGAAGCTAGTAAAGAGGTGAAACCGAACTTTCTCCTCTCAATCCTCCGCGATATCTCAACACACTGGCATCTCGATTTACACGTGACGATGGTACGCTAACGTACTGGAACTTGAACTGGTTTTGCTGGTGTTCCGGTTACCTTCAAAACTGTCAGAGTGGCTGTGATTGTGTGTCCATGTCTAGCAATCCTAGCAGAACCTTTAATTTCAACATGCTGTAGGTTGACGTGCGATTGATTGATTGACAGCTCGTGTTCACGTGAAATGTTCATGGAGAACTATGATATACTCTGTGCCATGAGATCGTGTTCACGTGAAGCAAAAGGTGTTCACAGAGCAATCATATATACTATGTGCTGTTGGACAGGGTTCACGTGAGAAAAAATGTTCACAGAGCAATCGAATATACTATGTGCTGTTAGACAGTGTTCACGTGGGGAAAAATGTTGACAGAACAACCGGATGCTATGTGCCGTTGGACAGTGCTCACGTGAAGAAGAAAATTAATGTTCACAGCGCAATTCTACATGCTATGTGCCGTTGGATAGTGTTCACGTGAGGAAAAATGTTCTCCACC
>CBDBZY010000018.1:185000-220000 GCA_965213685.1 bacterium | reverse complement strand
GCCTGGCTAAGATGCTGTCTATCCTTCTGCCTCCTCCGCTCCTCCATCCGCTGTATCTGGGGCTCCCGCTCCACCGGTGGACGCGCCGCCAAGCAACCCCTGCCTTCAGTTGACCTCGTCGCCTTGGAGGCCAGACTACGCACTTGACTCCTAAACGTACAAGCCTGACAGTCTTTTCTTGCCTTACTTTTGTTTTAATTTCTTTTAAATAAGTACCCCTTTGAAAGTAAACAGAAAATTTGCAATTTCCTCTTCTGGAAAGCCTAAGCGGTGGTTCATACTGCATGCTGATGAAAGCACCTTGCTTGCACTGGAAAAGGATTGGGAGAAGGTCAGCCTGCAAACAGGTTGGCGCATTGAACACTGCACAAGACCATCAGATGCAGCAGTTGCAACTTCAGTGCACCCCCCTAGCAACAGCTCTCTGGTGGATGGCACTTTATCACCTGCAGTGGTGGTCTTGGAGAATGATGACACAAATGGCTCATTTACACGTATCAGTATGCAGCACAATGGCAACATATCTCCTATTCTTGCATGACCCTGTTTGTGATAAGATGTCAAGTATTGCTCCTACTACAGCTCATGAAACCTCGACATCAGCTCTTGCTGGTGAATTAGCTGTTGCTTCCGACAAAGACTCTTCCATGCCTTCCAGTGAAATGCAGTCCTTTTTAGACCGGTAGTAGCTTCTGGCACTGCTAAAGTAGCTCCTAATTCCTTGAAAAAGCTTGTGACTCTCAGTGCTTTGTACTACATATCTGACTCAGAACTCAGAATCAATGGCTATACTCTGGTTAGACGAGATAGGGACAGACATGGTGGTGGTGTTATGCTTTATATTAGGGATAATCTCTCCTTCTGCGTTGTGTACAATGGTCCTGAAAATCTGGAGCTCCTAGATGTAAAATTGCTTCATGGTCACTCACAGCTTGTGGTGTGCGTGTGTTCTGTATGTTCCTCCTGTTTCTGTTTACGCAGATCTACATAGTCTTTCTTTATTTTTGCATCAAGTTCATTTCTCAAATTTTGTATTGATAGGGGATTTTAATGTAGATTATCTTGACTCGTCTTCTCCTTTGTATCACTCTTTGTGAACTATACTCAACAGTTATTATCTGACTCAAGTTGTACAGGAACCCACTCGGGTTTGTGTTTCTGGAAAAGCAAGTATGATTGACCTGGCACTTCTATCTAATCCAAGCTTACTGCAGTCATGCTGTGTCATTCCACCACTTTCAAACTCTGACCACAGTGGACTGTGTCTTACTATCAGAAGAAAAAATTTCCCAGTAGAGTTCTGCCTAGGAAATGTTGGAACTATTCTCAAGCAGACTTTGATAGAGCCTGTGAACTCATTGATGCTGTCAACTGGGATATATTATTGCAATGTTCATCTGGTAACATTGATGATCTATGGCATCTCTGGTATGAGAAGTTCATGTCCATTCTTGAAGAGTGTATACCTCAAAGCACTATTCAAAACAACAGAAGCCTTCCATGGGTCACAAAATCAATAAGACGGAAAATGAAAATCCGAAACTATTACTGGAAGAAGTCAAAGACAAACACTTCGTATCTTCCAAAGTATAGAAAGCTGCGAAATGAAGTTATAAGTATGCTGCATTTTAACAAGAACATTTTGTGCAGAATGTTAGACCTACAAACACCAAGGCTTTTTGGAAAACTATAAAGCTACTGAGAGGCAAAACTACTTCATCAATTCCAGTATTATATGACGATGGGAAGCCCATTACCTCTAATGAAGACAAGGCAAACATTCTCAACCAGTTTTTCTGTAGCTGCTTTAATTCAGCATTACCCCCTCTTAGCTCTGACCCTGTACGATTCCACCATGACACAAACACTTGTCCTGAGTACCTCATGTGTAATGAAGAGGAAGTCATGGACATTATTTGGAGACTGGATGTGTCTAAAGCCTCAGGTCCTGACCAAATCTCTGTTCAAATTCTGAAAGGCACAGTTGGGAGTATTTCCGCAATACTTGCTGGACTCTTTAACAAGATGATTAAGCATGAAAAAATCCCATCAGTTTGGAAGATCTCAAATATAGTGCCAATCCCCAAAGGGTCCAACAGTACTTCACCCTCCAACTACAGACCCATATCTTTGCTCTCAGTTGTGAGTAAAGTGTTGGAGAAAAATTATTTATAACAGAGTTGCTAAAAATCTTGAGTCTCTTTGCCCACTCCATCAAACCAATGGGGATTTCTGCCACAAAGGTCAACTACTAGTGCCTTTATAAAAGTTACAGATGACTGGTTGACACAACTAGAAGAGGGAAATGAAGTTGCTGCTATCTTTTTTGATATTAAAAAGGCCTTTGATTCAGTACCACATTAACGTCTTTTACAAAAACTGGTTGATATCAACCTTGATCCATTTCTTATAGCCTAGATATCTGACTACCTTACAGACAGGAAACAACGTACTGTTCTAAATGGCTATATTTCACATAGTCTGCCCATTACATCAGGAGTTCCTCAAGGATCAGTCTTGGGTCCTTTACTGTTTATCGTTTTCATGAGTGACATTAACTCTGTCAATCTCTCACATGAGAGTAAACTGCTTCTCTATGCTGATGGCATCCTTTTGTATCGGCCAGTCACCTCTGGAAACAATTACAAATTCCTGCAAGAAGACATTGACTCCCTTAGTGCCTGGTGCAATTCAAACCATCTCACTTTCAATGAACAGAAGTGTAAGCCTATATGGTGGTGTCAAGAAAAAGAAAGAGATGCATCCTTCCAACTCTCTTACTGAATGGTCACCACATACAGGAGTGTAATACCATCACATATCTTGGCATTAACCTCACCAGTGACCTCATGTGGAGTAGACATGTTCAGCTTGTCAGTCAAAGAGCTCGACGACTTGTTGGACTAGTGTACAGGCAATTCTACCAGTATGCTGACACAAACACTATGAAGCATCTCTATCTCTTGCTAATTCATCCACATTTGGAGTATGCATGCACTGTGTGGGACCCTTTCTTGCAAAAAGATATTCAGCTGCTGGAGAAGGTGCAAAAATTTGCGGCAAAAGTATGCACAAAGCAATGGCACTGGAGCTATGAAGAGTTACTGCATACTCTACAAGTGAGACGCAAGAGAATGAAACTCGTTTTGCTCTATAAGTATATTACAACATGACCTACTTTACAGAACCACCACTTGTGCAACGTCAAATGTACTCTTCAACTCGTGCATCACATAGCCATCATTTGCATTTTCTTAGTGGGCATACTTGCCAATACCTCTCTTCTTTTTTCCCCCAATCAGTACGTATGTGGAATGAACTGCCCGCCTCCCTTCCATGTTGTAACTCCATCTCTACTTTTAAACGTTGTCTATGTAAACATTTTGTCATAGGGTATACATAGTATTAGCTTAAGGCTATCTTTGTATCCCTTTGTTTATTGTTATTATTATTATTATACTCATTAAATAATTGCAGTACACGTTGTCTTTTTTCTGCATTACTTTTTTTTTCTATGACAATTTCTATGACAATTTAGTTGTAGAGCATGGATACACAGAGTAGCAGGAGCTAATGAGAATGTGTACCCTATAAGGTATATAATGATAAAGTACATTGAAATCTAGTGAAAGAGGATAATGATACAACAGAGTTAGGTAATGAGTTCCACAAAGATATAGACCTAGGAACAAAAGAATTAAGGTAGGCATCTGTATGTGCAAATGGCTGGTGAAGTAAGTGACAGTGAGTACTGTGTGTGACCCTGGCACTAGGAAGGATTATTATCAGGTGGAAAGTATATTATTCCATAGACGATCTTATACAGCAAACACAGGTCAGTGTGCAGCCTGCGATTAGCTAGGGTTGGAATTCGAAGTCGGTCAAGGAGCTCATAGTAGTTGGAATCCCATAGTTTTGTGCATATTTTACAAGCAAAATGTTGAGTTTTTTCCAACATAGCGACATCCTTTTGCAGATGGGGAGACCACACGGATAAACCATACTCCAAATGTGGAAGTACTACCGAAATGTAGAGTTGACGTAGAGTTTGTTCACTTGAATGTCTATAAAATCTCCTATAAAGGAGTCCCAATAGCTGTCTTGCCTTTGAACAAGTTTTTTTGTATGTGACTTGACCAGAAGACAGCAGTACACCTAAGTACTTGAAAGTGGTGATGTTCTCAAGTGGTACTCCGTAGAGAGAGATGGTGACACTTGGAATGCTGGGCCTATTCTTTCGAGACACCAACATGAGTATGCACTTGGTTGTATTGAGGGTCATATGTTGAGTAGAAGCATAGGCCTGCACAACATCTACATCACATTGGAGTAATTCATAGTCCCATGGCGATGAAGTGGGGTGGTACAGGAGAATGTCATCAGCATACAGAACCAGTTTAGATCCCTCAGATAATGAGATGTGTGCAATATCGTCAATGTAAATGAGGAAGAGTAGTGGACCTAAGATGGATCCTTGGGGCACACCAGATGTAACTCTTAATAGGTTTGATGATGCTCCATTCACCACCACACTCTGTTTTCTGTCAGCTAAATAGTGATGAACCCATTTAATGATATAACGATGAAGTTCAAGTTTATAAAGCTTATCAACCAGTGGGAGATGTGGAACAGAGTCAAAAGCTTTTTTTAAAATCAAAAAATACTGCCCCTATCTCTTGTCTCTTCTCCAGCTGTCTGAACCAGTCCTGTGTCACTGACAGTAAGGCAGAAATGGTAGACTTCCCAGATTGAAAGCCGAATTGGCAGGTAGAAAGGGGAGAGTGGTCACTTATGTGCTCTGAGATTAGCAAATAGAAGTGTCTCTCAAGGACCTTGCTTAGAATTGGGAGCAAGGATATTGGTCTAAATTCTGTGGGGGTCTTGGCACCCTGCTTTTTAGGAATAGGCATAACAATTGCATCTTTCCAGGCATGAGGTATACGACAGAGTTGGATAGATAATTTAAACAGTTTTGTTATTGAAGGAGCAATTACAGCAGCAGTTTCCTTGAGCATTCGAGCTGAAATTCCATCCTTGCCATTTGCCTTAGTAGTGTCAAGTGAATGAAGCATTGCTTCAACATCCTCTTCACTGCACAAAATGTTGGACAGATCCACAGGGACTTGGTGAGAAATGTATGTTTCTTCATCTGGTACTTGTAATGGTTCAACAGTATTGTTGAAGCAACTGATAAAATGTGAGTTGAGAACAGCAGCTTTGTCTTCATCTGACTCATAACGTATGTTGTTATGTGTCAGGGTGGGGATAGAAGAGCAGTTCTTGTTGAGACACTTCACTGCTTGCCAAAACTTCTTAGAATTAGATGGTTTATGAAAGTAGGCACTCTTGGCAGATCTGAGACTACTCACAACATTATTCCTTGCTTCACGGTATTTGGCATAGTCAGAATCAGCTCTACTTCTCATGGCCCGTTTAAATAGAGCATTTTTTCGGCACATTGCCTGCACAATTCTCTTGGTTAGCCATGGAATGTTGCGGTGTTTAGAGGGAAGTACTTTTTTGGGGATGCAGATCTCCATTATTTCAAGGAATTTGAATTGCCAATTCAGCCATGAGGAGTCAACATCATCTGTAATGATCCTGTCCCAGTCTACTTCAAAAAGTAGTTGCTGTGCAAGAAGAAAGTCTGCATGAGCATATCTTCATATCATTCTACAACAAGGTTTTGAGCTTCTTGGGTGCATAGTAGATGGCTTGAGAACAAGTCTGATGTGTATTCCAAAGTGGTCTGTGTCATTTTCCTATGTACTACGCTGTACCGACTCTTTGTTGTCATAGCTATACCCCTCTCACATGCCACTTTATTCACCTAGGTCATACTAGAAATATGCATGAAACAAAAGTATATTTGGAAAGAAAAATCAGACCTGAAAGTGACAGCCTATAATAATAATTATGCAGAAGAGTCGGAATGTAGTTCATACAAGGGGCCTGACTCTTATTATGGCAAACCATTGCTAACACGAGCACGCAACGTCAAAAATTATAGTCTCGAGCGCGTGCGTACACGGAAAATACGTTTGGCTCGCTCAAGGCAAATAGCTAGAATACTTATGCTTAGCAATAGTATTCTTGATAGGAGGCGAGCTACACTAGGCGCTGCGAATACTTTCCGCCTGATTCGTGTACTGAGTAACTCACGTGTCTCTTTAGTAGGCGTGGATGGCGAAAATGTGCATGCGTGTGAGTGTGTGAGTGTGTGTGTGTGGGGGGGGGGGGAATCTGGAGCATCTAAACAAGCGAGAGCTGACGTAAAAACAATAGCCGTCAAAAGTGCTGGAAAAAAAACGACTAGGATCGACGCTTCCATGTTCGCAAACCAGCAAACATACGACAAATGAATAAAAGACAACAGATCGAGGCATACAGTAGAGAGACAGTAGAAAGTGACAGTCTTGGACGCCATAGCTCAATATTTTCTTCAGAAACACAGCGTTTTGCTGGCGCCTTCGAATTGCTGGCTTGTCGCCCTCATGTGAGCTGAACAATATTTCCCACTGAACTTCCGGTTTTGCATGAGACTCAACGTCGCGTATATCCGTATACTAAGAGGAAACTATCGAGCAAAGGGTGGGGCAGATCGGAGTGAACCTCGCTGTGCAAGATAAAACAAAGGGAGCATTCAACTGGCTAGGAGAACCCAGAAAAGAGTGAGCCATAATAAGTTTACGGCCAAAGGCTTAGAAGTTGCGCGGAGTATAGATCTCCGCCTACCTTTGCATACATCATAAGCGCTGCGGCCGGCAGCGATCGCGAAGCCACAATGTGTGTCTCTGTGGGAACAAGTGGCAAGAGCCTTTAGACATTTTGTCACTCTTGTGATTGCATGGTAGGACTAGAGTTGTCTGAAGCCTAGCTCTCAGTCCTTGTCCCGTCACACATCGGATGATCCGAGCATCCTTTCCCCGTTGCCATGCAGTCCGAGCGTCACTTGCTTTCTCACATATACAAGCGCGGCCCTAACCTTTGCCCTGCTCAGCGGACAGTCTTTGGCTCAGAATACATCCCTCTGTGTACCATAGCAAGCCTCTCCCCTAACAGTAGGACTATAACGCTCAGAGTAGCCATCGCCCCTTGACTTGGTTTCTAATAAATGACACGTTTCTACCGCTTGAACCCGCTACTGTTAGTGCACCATTCCTTGCTCCATACTCCCACCCCTACATACCAGGTCTCGCTATCATTATGCGCTGACATTCCTTCAATGTGCATGGCATTTCACTCATTGCTGCATCAGGTCTCCACCCACTGCACAAAACTCCTGCTCCTCATTCCTCATGTCAGCAACTGTAGTGGTCTGCGGACAGTGTATACATAGTATCTTCATGGTAACTTCAACGTTTGAGTTACATGTCTAGCATTTGCATAGAGCGATAAAGGTCAGACATCAAGCAGCATGAGATGGCTCCAGAATGTCCTTGTGTGCAGCCATGAAATCCATCACATGATGGGATTAGCTCATAGTACAATACATCATGGGATTTCCCCCACTGCGCATATCTTGTTTCACTGTCTCAAATCAGACCTGAAAGATGTTCACATATACATGTGTACTTCTACAGATGTGTATTGAAACTTCACTCAGTGGCTATCTCCCCCTCCCCCCTCTCCCCAGATCCAGCCATGGCTGAGCCTCCTGCACAGCCAACTGGCTCATACCATCCTGAAGAACGTTTTGATGTACCAACATTTTCAATTGGCTCACAACTCTGGATGTTTAGGGGCATGCTTAAGTCATTCCAGCACAAAAGCATGTTCACGCTACCACGAGAAGTGGAGATGTTTGATGGTGTGACCTTATCATGGAAGAAATATCCGACATCTGGTGAGCTGCCATCGTGGATCCAAGGTGCTGCAGTCACCTCGTACCACACAAACGTGTACTTCATGGGCGGCCGCTCTGGAGACACAAGCTTCTGCAATGAGCTCTCTGTTTTCAACTCCCAAAACTTTGTATGGAGGAGAAATGTCAGCACTGGCAAAATGCTACGTACTGTGCGCGCTGGCCTAGTCTCACTGCCTAATGGACATCTACTCACTGCTGGAGGGTACGCAGAACGTCTCACCCCCCAACCAATGACAGGCTTCATTCCTCTTCCAGGGAACAGTGAAGGTCGAGGATACACCAATCAGCTCCTGTACTGCAACTCTGAGTCAGGTGTGTGCATGGACTGTCAGTACCTTTACTCTACCTCACATGCTGTGCATGAGGTTACAACTGGTCCACTGCATGTATGAGCTGACCTCTACATATGGCCTCATGTAATAACACCAGACACAGACCACAAACACAGTGCAGATAGAAACAACTGATTGCTGCCAGAGCATGACACGCTTACTCAAAGTATGTGTACTTGAGGATTAGAAACCAATTACCAGTAATGCATCATGTAATATGCATAAGTGTGGTCATGTGCTTCAGATCAGTTATACCTTTTCTTTGCCCTCTCCTATGTACCTCAAATTTTAGGATATCGTTAGGTGCAGTAAGGTATGCATGATTGTACATGTGGCCATGTGTATGGGGTACAGTTGTGTTGCAAACTCAGCAGGGGTTCATGCAGGGGGAGGAAAAGGCCTAGAATATCACCCCCTCCCACAAGAAAGCAACTTCATCCCTCCCCCTCCCCAACAAAATAATGGGAATGGCTATGACTACTTGCAGAATGCCTCAGAATCCATCTGAGAGTGTCTGTACTTCAATAATTCACTCAGTGGCATTCTCCCAGACCCCCTAGTGGGAGTGTGCCCTCCATATGAATGGCAAACTTTGAGTTACCCCTTATGTACATGTACACATGCACTGTAGTTATGGCTTTCTGCAACTCCCTCTGTCTGGTACTGTCAGTGAGATATATCTCATGCTGAGGAGTTGCTCTTAACTCTAACTGGACTGCACAGCTGGACCTCTCCATTCTCTACTGTCTCTACTGTCTCAAAGGCCATTAAGTAACAGCCTCAAAGCAATCCGTTTCTCTACTGCACCTGAGCTTCTTGTAGCTATGACTTTCTGCAGCTCCCTCTGTCTAGTACTATCACTGAGCAATCTCTCATGCTGAGGAGTTGCTGTCACCTCTAACTGGACTGCATAGCTGGACCTCTCTCCTGTCTATTGTCTCAGAGGCCAATCTATTTTTAAGCAATTATATATAATGTGTCTCTACAAACTCAGTGCACATAGAGATGTCTAACTTTGCGGACCATTAAATATTGTTCAAAGCATGTCATTGTGTACATGAGGTCATGTGCTGCAGATCAAGGACCTTTCCTTGGCTATCCAAAATGTGTACCATATTATGTGTGACTACGTCCCCTCCCCCATAAAGTGGCTGCAAGTATTCAGAGAATGTCTCTCAAATTATTCTCAGAGTGCATAGGTGTAGGAAGATGTTTATAAGTGGGTGCTCAACTGAGTAGACCATCTTATATAAGTATTAGTGGTATTCACACTTATGCAATTTTAATAGAAAGGTGTGCCTGTGTCTCGTTCCCAGGGTTACATACAGTCTGGGAAGGAGTCCCATGGGGTGGGGCCCATACGCTTAACATAGCATGAGCGGGTTGAGCTAGACTGCTATGCAACGCCGGCAATCGTGATAATAACCTCACCGCACTGCCTCCAGACACGTCTCTCATCAGTTGGGCTGATGGTGTGGACCTATTCACTTCCTCCTGTAAAAAGTGGGCTATAGCACCCTCTCCCCCCCCCCCCCCCGGTTCCCACACCTATGGAGTGTGTATGTTTTATTGAGGTCACATTCCTAGTCTCCCATGCTGGGGATGTGCTTTGGTGTCCCTCCCCTGGCAAACTCAAAATCCTGCACATGTAACCCACTGATCCCATAAGACGGTGGGTACAAAGTTCAGATATATAGCAGTGGTGCACAGTGTTAAAACTGCGAGTTGAAAGTTAACATGCTGTTTAAAAGGAGAGTGAAGACACAAGAGCAGGCACAGATAACTACAGCACTTCACAACCAGGCCTTTTCCCAACCTCCTCTCACCACTTCACCTACTATTAGGCTACTAATTATAAGCCATTCGTGTACTAGATTGATTCCATTTTCATAATGATAACAAAGCAGTGATTGACTTAAATAGGAAGGTGAATGGGTACACAATGCCCTAGTTTAGGTACTATTAATATCTTTATATGCTACTCTTATGCTATTGATTTCTGTGTTTCTAAGCATGGTGCTGAGCCATGCATACACCCTGTGTGTACACACATGCATTGCTGTTGTGGATTTTTGTCTGTCTAGTATTATCAGCCAGCAATCTCTCATGCCAGGCAGTTGCTACTAAGAGTTAATTAAACAGCATGTTGATTATAACTAGATAGTGTAGCTGCAGGTCCCTCTTGTCTAATATATATCTCTCTAGAGCAACTGTCTCAAGACTAACCTTTCTCTCTATAGCAAACAAGCCACTGCAGCAAATATAATGACATGTCTCTCTACTGCAGCCGAGCTTCTCCCTCCAGTGCAGTCTCAGGAGCAGTTGTGGGAGCTGATATGAGCTCATCTGCTGTAGACATGTCTCTCTTGTTTCCAAGGCCCTCCTCGGCTGCACCACTCCTCTAGTTAGTAATGTTTGATGCTAGGCTGTCTCTTCTGTGCTGCAGTGCTGCCTCTCTAGCAGTGGCTGTTTGAGGAGGAGCTGTTAGTTAGGGTGGAGGTGGTCTCTGTGCCCCATCATAAACAGTTGGGAAACACCCACACAGCCTGGCCAGGCATGGTGATAGTATGCTTCCTAATAAGGAAGCACTCTCTCCTCCTGTGTACATGGTAACCATGTCAGTTATTCTAGCATACATATATGCACAGACATGCTACCTCTCACCACATGAGGTGGGCATGCAAATGATGTGACTATGTATGCTGCTCTACACAAGTCACATCCCTCACCCTCTGCTATGTACATGTATGTACCTGTATCATGTCAGGCAATCAGCCTGGCATGCTCATGTTTGGACAGTCAGCCAGGCACCTCTTCTGTGTCAACTATGAATTGTATTCATTCCCATGCCCACAATACCACTACACCACTGTCTATGATAAACAGGAAGTTTCAATGTTTACTTATTTGAGATAGTTCCCATTGGCCCCAACAAAATATTTCATAGTAAAATATTCAAATGAAGTACAGTCAGAGCATTGCAGAGCCAGGCACCTCTTCTGTGTCAACTATGAACTATATTCACTCCCATGCCCACAATACCACTACAGTCTGTGAATAAGAAGTTAATTGTTTACATATTTCCCATTCGCCTACCCCAACAGCAACAGAGTTCGATTTTATGGTAAAAGAATCAAATAGAGCAAGTACAGTGAGAGCATTGCAGAGCTCCTCACATGTTGACTAGTACATGTCAGTATGTAGTGGTGTAGATGGTTGTGAGGAGCAGAGTGCCTTGTGCCTTACCTGGTGGGTGTTGGTGGATCATGTGATCAGTGTCCCCAGGTCAGTGGGTATGGCTAGTCCCAGACCACTCCCTCCCTCCCCCTCCAGGTCAGTGGTCCACTCCACCCACCACTGGTAGGACTCCTCCTCCATCTGGTGGCATGACCCTCACTAGAGTGGACAGGAGGAGAGTCGTGTGGTTTGGTGGGTGGGATGGGGAGAGGAAGAGGCTCACAAATGCAGTGTTCATCCTGGACACTGTGGCATGGGTGAGTGGCTGAGATATAGTTGTACCTAATTAATAATGTACTGTCTGAGATCACCTGTGGCCTACTGCCTGCGTAGTTCAGTTGTTTGAACAATAAAACACATAATTAGTGCCTTCTCCATGTGCGTACATTTATCTATCAGTGTAATATGATTTCGATGATGTGATGAGAGGCTAGTGTGGGCCTAGATACCTGGTATGAGTCAGTGCAGGGAAGAGAGTGTGTGTTCAGTCATCAGCCATGAGCCAGTGTAGAGAGGGGAGCATGGCCTGTGAGTTGGAATGAGGAGTGGCAGGTCTGGCAGTACATACATGTAGAGCAGTGCTACAGGAGACACTGTCCCCTGCACAAGACACAATCACATGCACACACATGTACATGAATATGAGCATACACACGTGAATATGGGCATACATACAGTAATATATTGTCTCTGGTGGGACCCAATAGTGGCGTGTACATGCATAGTAACTGATAGAGTAGTGGACAAGATGTTGCTCTTATCATGATGAGACAGAATCTACATGTAGACTACATACAGTGTACATGTATGTACAGTGTACATGCCAGTTAGTGTGCATGGGAGAAGAGGTTTGCAGGTACATGTTCCATGTACATGGGCTGGCATGTGTGGCTAGCTAGTAGTGTGAGTCCACACAGGCAGTGTAGAGAGGGGAGGGTGCCTTACTGAGCTGGACCATGTGCATATGTGAGTGGATTACATGTTCTCAAAGTGTTTTCAAATTGTTCTCCCTCTCCAGCACTGGACTGGACCAGTGCTACCTCAGACAGGCCAGCCATGGCCTGAGGAGAGGCAGACCCACACAGCCTACAGTCTGTGGGATCCAGACAGAGACCCACCACATCCATGTATGGTGATGGTGGGAGGTCTGACCAATGCAAGCGAGCCACTGGGAGATGTGTGGCTCTTCAATATTAATGCCATCCAGTGGGAGGAGGTGAGTGAGCTGTGAGCTCATGAGGCAGTGAGTGTGTTGATGTCCCCTTAGTGGTGCTGTTGTGTGGCAATGACCTTCACACTGCATGTGTGGCTAGTGCTCAGCTGAACACTTCCCCTTGTAAGCCTGCCCCTATACCAGTAGTGATGGTGTGTTGTGGTGTGTGTGGTATTGTCCTGTGCAGCCAACCCAGGTGAGTAGGTGTGGCATGTGAGTGGATAGAGGTTGGCATGTGGACAGCATATGGCAGTGTGTGCAGTGCATGTAGAGAAGTCATGTGATGTAGAGTTGTGTGGTATGGAGAGGGAGAGAGTAGTGAGGAATGGGCTGCTCCATTACTGGACAGCAGTGAAGGCAGTGGGTGTGTAGGAGGTGATGTGCAGCCTTTGAGATAATACACAACACACTTCCACTGACAGCCAACAGTAAGCAGTGGAGTAGCAGACAATTGTGTGGACTGCTGTACATTTGAATGTTCTCTTGTTCCCCTCCCTACAGGTACTCCTTCCCCCAGGATCCCTGACTCCACGGTGTTGGCATGGTGGTGGAGTGCTCCACCTCACTCCTACAAAGAAGTTGGTGGTGGCTGTGGCTGGAGTCTCCGATAACCCCTTCAAGTATGCCTCATGGAATGACTGGCCGCTGCTCTCTGACACCACAGTCCTGGAGTTTGGTGAGTGGAGTGAGTGTGGTAGGCAGCATGATGGGCACTGTGGTAGTGAGTGGAGTGGGGGACTGGCCACACTGCTCACTGTGGAGTGATTCTGTGGGCAGCAGTAGCAGTAGATGTGGTGAGATGGTATGTACATGTACAAGACTGTGGCATGTCCTCCCTGTGGGTACATAGTGCACTATGCACAGGGTGTCAGGTGTGAGTAGATGATGTAATGTGATCTCCTCTGTGGGCAGAGGGAGGAGTACTGCACTAATTACTGGCAAGAGTGTTGCCTAGGTAACTGCACATGTATCTCTGCCTCCACTGCAGAGTGTGAAGATGGAGAGGGATGGACACTAACTAATGTCCTGAGTGGGTCCAAGTTGGAGGAAGAACAGCAGAGGAGAGAGAGTGAAGGTAGGCACCACCTCACTAGCTCATCACAGCATGGGGCAGGGACATAGTTGGAATAGTATCTTATCTTGGTGGGTAAGCAGGAGAGGGAGAAAGGTAAGGATGAGGAACAAAGGGGGGAAGTGGGGGAAGGAGGAGGAAGAATTGGTATCAGCTGAAGGGGAAGGTAAAAGGTAAGGTGTCACAGGGGGTTGTATCTTGTATGTGAGTGTGTGTGCATGTGCGTGCGTGCGTGTGTGTGTGTGTGTGTGTGTGTGTGTGTGTGTGTGTGTGTGTGTGTGTGTGTGTGTGTGTGTGTGTGTGTGTGTGTCTGTGTGTGTGTGTGTGTGTGTGTGCACGCATGTGGTTGTGGGGAAGGAATATACCAAGTGAAATGTGAATGGTGTAATTAAGGGATGGGTATGTTGCAAAGAGAAGCACTTGCGACTGACTCGGCTTTGACAATAAGTGATTGCACTGACTCTTATGAACATGTGGCTGGAACTACACAGCCAACACAAAGTTCTAAATAGGCCTACACCATTACATCACTATACATGCTATAAAGAGACACACAGATGACATCACAGTTAACAACAGTTAGTACAGTCTGACAAGAGAGCATTGTTCTCCAACAGGATTTACATGTATATGTGTATGTTGGAACATTCTTTTGACTAGCAGTAATACTAAAATATCAAAATGTCCTTGTCAATGAGAAGGACAGAGATAGTGAGGAGGGAGGGAGGGAGGGAGAGTGAATAGAAATGTGCATGCATACGCAAGACGTGCATATAACTAGCGGCTCTCAATATGTGATAGGAATAGGAATAGAATAGACAAAGTTTGAGGTAGAGGAATGAGGTATAACAAGAAAATGAAAGAAGGCACATGTAGCAGTAGTAGAGACAACGTAACATGTACATGTACAGCAATATGTATGCATAATGTGCGTATGCAGAGCAAGTGAGTAGACATGTATAAGACTGACACCAACACTGTCTAATGTCTAACGTCCGTCAGTGAGAGAGACTGTCAACAGCGTGAGACGGAGAGCAGACACTCACTGCTCGCTTCCTGAAATGCTGCTTCTGCCTTTGTGTCCAGCAAGCTGGAAGATCTTATGCAGCTCACCCGCGCCAGTACGCGGTACGCGTACATGTAAGTCTCTAACGTCTTGGAAACGCACGTCTTCACACGTTGATCTTTTTCGAAACGGCCATCGTTTTTATGTCGACCTTTCCCTCTTCGTCCGTGGAACTACGTATCAACAAACGTACCAAAGGATCTGCTATTCACACGAGTTCAAAGTCCCATCCATGGGATATCTATGGCACATGTACATGTATATCAGTACTCATGGAGTTAAACGCCACTGTGAGCCCTTTATACGCGGTATGTTGCGCAGGAAGTGGCAGGAGAAAATTAATTACATGTACATGTACATAACAGCATACATTCACAATGAATTTAAAAGCAGTCATGACGTCAGCAATGTTTCTTGTCTCAGCTTCAGCAATTCCTTCCTCACTGCCTCTTCCCACCCGTCAACGCAGCTGAGAACAGCCACTGCAGTGGACAAGTATCAGTGATTGAGGTGTGCAGTGAACATGTATCTCACCAGAACCACTCACTCTGAGAGGATAGCCACCACTTGCTCTCTGTGGCTGCATGAAAGGCTGCTATACTTGCCTGCAGTGTACTTGTAGCCACACTTGTAGTCGGGAGATTCCACTGACCCACCATCAAAATGAAGTGGCACATCTATACTTGTTCTGTGGGGAGAAGGAAAAGAAATATGAAAGGCAGAGAGAGTTCCAATAGGGACAGCAGAACAGACAAACAGATGGACGGGGAGACAGAGACAGACAGACAGGCAAACAGAACAGAAGTGTAGAAACACTGGACTCAACTGGAATACTTGACTAGCTAATTAAGCATACATGTACACACATATTGAGAGAGTGACTCTGTGGAGAACACTGGAAGACTTGCCATCACGAAATGCCCACTCTGATCACCCTCTGCAGCCTCATTCTCAGACTTTGCATTTGTTTCCAGACATGGTGCACATGCATGCACTATGAGGAGAACTTGGTCCACGAATGGAGAGCATTGGTCTGGGAACCAGACTCACCATTTAGAACTCGCTTGAGAGAGAGACATGATGGAATTATAGGTATTCGTCTACGTCAAACTGAGTTGTTGAAGAAGTCCTGAAAGAGTCAGGACCTAGCTGGGATTTGAACCCAGGACCTTCTGAATACTAGTCAGACACTCTTACTACTGAGCCACTGGGTGTCTGGTGGCAGAGGAGTGCAGGATTGATGGTACTATCCTAAGGCTAGAGCTCAAACCTCAGTCAACAACTCAGTTTCACCACAATCTTCATAACTCTCAAACACAATAACCGTGCACACTATAACTCATTATAGATCAGCCCACCCATGCAAACAATATTCATTGTATGGTGCAGTGCATGAGGACAGATTAGCACGCCTAGTAGGAAGAGGCCTATGTAAAAGTACATATCGTACCTCTGTTTCCTCCATGCACACAGACACACGCACACACACACACACACAGACACACACATACACACACGCACGCATGCATGCACACACGCACACACGCACACACGCACACACACACACACACACACACACACACACACAGACACACACATACACACACGCACGCATGCATGCACACACGCACACACGCACACACGCACACACACACACACACACACACACACACACACACACACACACACACACACACGCACACACACACACACGCACACACACACACACGCACACACACACACACACACACACACACACACACACACACACACACACACACACACACACACACACACACACACACACACACACACACAACTGGTGGCTGCATGGTGTGCCTTATTAGGGAGAGAGTGGTACAGGTGGCTTGTGGTTTAGGACTTGTCATAATATTATGGTTTAGGAATTGTCATACATGTATGTGGCGAGTTTGTGTGGGTGAAGGTGGGGAGGGAGGGAGGGAGGGAGGGAGGGAGTGGGGGAAAGAGAGAGGAAAGGGTAGGGATAGGGGAGAGAGACTTCGAAGCCTGAGTCAGAGAGGGAAGGATGGAGGGAGGGAGGCAGGAAGGGAGAGAGGGAGGGAGGGAGGCAGGAAGGGAGGAGGACAGATGAAGAGGAAAGTGGGGGGGATGCTCTACCACTCACTCACCTCTGAGCTGGCAGAGGTCGGAGAATGAGTGCTTCTGGAATACCTGAGGGAGTAGAGGGGGAGGAGAGGGAGAAGGGAGCAAGGGAGGGAGAAACAAACTCAGCAATGAAAGGAAGGAAGCTCTATCACTGCAGATGGCCCTCAATCCATCTTGACTACACGCAGTGGGTGTGGTTATGGTTATCTGTACCTTTGTCTTGTCTCAGTCTGTAAGGCTTATGAGTTGAGCCAGTTCATCCACTCGGCTTATCTCATTACAGAGAGAGAGAGGGAGAGAGAGAGAGAGAGAGAGAGAGAGAGAGAGAGAGAGAGAGAGAGAGAGAGATGCAGGTTGAAAATTGCACAGCGAAGCATATGCATGTACATGTACATATACACGTATCAGAGTATCACAACATTCAAACACACACAGATAGCTTACAGGAACTCTTTAACTGCCACATACACATAGAGCCAAATGAAGGCTTGTTCACAACTTGGAGTCTAGCGGTGCTATTAATAAGTTCCCACGCAATCATGCTCTGTGAGGGTTTCGGATAAAGGTAGTCCGTTGTCGTACCCTTAGTCGTTCTGAGTTCAGCGTCAGTAATCATTCTGGCCGCTCATGAAGTGCGTGATCGTCCGTCTTCACGTTGCTTGGCACCCTCACCCGATCTTCATGTGAACAGCTGTTTCTCCAGCTACAGGATGGTCTTAATTGTGAACCTTGACCCTCACGGGTGTGGTCAATATGCAATACCCGGAATTAGTGCCTGCATGCGCATGAGCTCGAGCGCGTGATCGTCCGTCTTCACGTTGCTTGGCACCCTCACCCGATCTTCATGTGAACAGCTGTTTCTCCAGCTACAAGGTGGTCTTAATTGTGAACCTTGGCCCTCACGGGTGTGGTCAATACCCGGAATTAGTGCCTGCATGAGCGGAAATGAGGCTCAAGTGTGTCACGTGCAACCTCATTCCGCTATGTACATGTACATGTATAATATATATATATATATCGCTGGGCTGATATCGTGATGCACACGTCGTGAGACGTGAAGCTCTCAAATTTATCGTAAGCGTTTCCAAAGACGCAGCTGCAAAGGCAGAGGCCAAAGTAAGCCACGCCCAGCCTGCGGAAGGCCGCGAGTCCGAACGCTGTTATACGACCGTGCGAAGCGCTATGCAGGAACGGCGGACAATCACACTACTGCGCTGTAAACACAATACTAGGACATTTAATAACCCCACAAAAAGAGATTATAGTGCGAATGTAAAGTGCAGGCAGTGCCGCATCTACTTATATACTTACAGTAGGCGTCATAAAAAAGTTTCCGTACCGTTTGCGTTCCGTTTGCGTTCTATTTGCGTGGGGTTTGCGTTGGGCAACCGTGCGGCTTGCGTTGGGTTTGCGTAGGGTTTGCGTGGGGTTTCCGTTCAATGTACTGCCCGTTTACCGTTTGTCTAATAGGTTATCGTAATTCCGGTACTCTACGAGTGCGGGTGCAAGGTACGTACTCTGCCAGGTGCTGTCAACGGTTTTTCGACTATTACACTAACGAGCGATGCTCTTCTGTCACTCCGACGGTCGACAGTCGTTCGTGGGTTCAGCGGTTTCGCGCGCGCGCACGCGTTGCTCTTCGGTGTTCAAAATTTCATGGACTGTCTAGTTTCCGTTTATTAGTTTGCGTTTTCCGTCCGTTCACCGTCCGTTTGGCGTCCGTTCTCCGTGCGGTTAGCGTTTGTTCTCCGTCCGTTTTGCGTCCGTTTACCGTTCAACGAAAACGAAACGCAAACGGTACGGAAACTGTTTAATGACGCCTACTGTATATAGCAGTCATACTGGCTTTTGATTGCCCTTACTGTTACTATTGCTACTTGCTTTTACGTGAACAGGCATATTCACTCAGGAGTTGCTGCGACAACTACAAAAGGGCCACGTTTTGGCAGACTACACCATATGCGCTGTTAGCGGTGCTCCTGGTGTGGGGAAGACATCTCTGGGGCATTTCCTATGCAACGAGACCCTACCACCTGCTCGTACCAGCACAGCCTGCATGGAACAGGCTAAGAGGTTCATCATAGAAATCAAGAATGGGCAAGGTCGGAGGTGTCGGCTGATAAGTCCCTCAGATATGATCGACATGATAGCCGAGAACCTTTCAGCTGGTGTCTCCATCACAGATGAGAAGCCAGAAACACAAATAACCAGTCAGCACACTGGCCAGCCAGAGTCTAGTGGTGACAAGCCACAGGCTGAGCCTCAACAGCCACCTAAGGTGGAAAGAGAAGCAGCTTCCAAAGCAGGAGTTCAGCAGCCACCAATGAAGGGAAGAGAAAAGAAAGCAGCAAGCAGTGGTCAAAGTGCAAGTGTGTCTGCACCATTTCCAATGGAGGCCACACCCTCTGCAGTTTCCAGAGCTGAGATTCTCCCACGCACAGCTGAGATTGCCCAAAAGATGACAAAGATGAAGGGGTCCAGAGAGGTACTCAAGACTCACTTCCTCCTGTTTGTGGACTGCGGTGGCCAACCACAATTCATGGAGATGATCCCTATTCTGATGAAGAATGCATTTCTTCGACTACAATTGTTCAAGCTTTCTGATAAGCTAGATAATCGTCCAGCTGTGGACTATTTTGCACCAAATGGAGCCAACTACAGTCTTGGCCACTTCACTCTGACAAATGCAGAGCTAGTAATGCGGTGCATGCAAGTGACACAGTGTCAGCATTCGCAGCTACCAATGTCCTTTATTGAGAAGCAGCCAAAGCACCCAAAAAGTATGGTGATCGGCACATTCAAGGATAAAATGCTTCCATCAGGTGAATCGCTTGAAGACAAGAATCGTAAGCTGGCAACAATGCTGGAAAGATTCAAGAAATATCTAATTAAGTATTCCCCCAATGAGATCATCCATGCTGTTAACAATGCTGGATCTGGTCCAGAAGTCCCAAGAGACCCAATGGCAGAAGAGCTCCTGCAGATGATTGAAAGCTGTGGGCAGAGCATACGACTCAAGTACCCCCTGGGCTACTACCTGCTGGAGGTGGAACTGCGGAGAGCAGGCAGAATTGTGAGCAGAGAAATATGTTGGGCCATTGCTCAGCAGCTCATGTTCGAATCCGAGGAAGCCATGGAGGTAGCCCTGCACTTTTTTCATGCCGTCAACCTGATGTTCTACTTCCCCACAGTACAGAAGGAAGTGATATTTGTTGACCCCATGGCTCTACTTGACTGGATGACAAATGTATTTGAGACAAGCCTGGAAACCATGGATGCTCCAGAAGGTGACGTTCAATCAGAAGAGATGATAAGACTCCGAAACCAGGCCCTGATCACATCCAGTTTCCTTCAATCCCTGCAATCAGAGATCACCAGTGAAGGTGAAAGAGTGGCAGTGGATACACTTATTAAAGTGCTGCACTGCAAAAACATCTTAGTCACCTTAACAAAATTTGTCACCTAAACAGACTGTTGATATGATATCCATTCGTAATAGTGATGAGACAATAGTCAAAGTGGCAAAATATATTTCATCATAGCTCTTACTAGGTAAAAATAACTAAACGTTTGTTCACACAAATTCTTGGAACAGCAAATGGTACTTCAATAAAACAATTAGTTGGTAAATTGCCAATTCATTGTTTCTATCACAAAAGTATTTGGTAAGCATGGAATTGGATGTTAATATCACAAGTGTATGTACAAATAACGTGCCAATCTGTTAAAATGAAAGATATTGAGTTGATTTAAGAAATATTTGCTGTATGCATGAACCTCCACTGGGTTTTGACATAGTTCTAATTGTTGGAATGACAATGCGCAACTTGTATTATAACAACTCAAACTTTGTTTGTTGTATTAACGTAGATATTAGCTAAGGCAAATGTGGTTTTGTTATATGTCATATGTTTGTGTCATCGTAAGGATGTTGTAATCACAACAACAATGGACACCTCAACACAGCTAATGCCTGTGATATACTAACGTAGTTCATTTTTTGAAAGGGCAGTCGCTGTGTTACTGTCAACACTCTTTGTTACTATACCATGTGACTGCTTCATTGACAATTACTTTTGTAAGGTGTATGCATTATTGTTAATATTGCAAACATTTATAAATGCAATGCACAGATGTGCTATAGTTAAGTGTGATAAGTAGAATTAAATAGAAATTGTTGTCCTTGCAAATTATCACAATAGTTTAACACAGCTTTTGTAAACATGTCGAGGTGCTTTGTGCTTTATCCCCAAACTATCTTTCTATTTCTGCAGCTACAGATGTTTGGAATGTAACCTGTTTGCATACCCCCTGCAAACCAAGCTGATTGCATTTGCATAGCTCAGCACATAGGTCACATGTATTATGTTGCTGAGTACTACAGTTACTCTGAATTGCACAATTTCTAAGCACATTGCGTTTGCATCTCATAATGCGGTAGTTTACATCATTATCCACAAGTATGGTTTATGAAGGTGCACTGAAATGATCAATAATACAAAAGTTAGGTTGTGTTCAAAACAAATGAGTGCAAAGACACATACAATCCAGAGTATAAAAGTTGGCCATTGACAGGAGGATGCGACTGATCTAAATCATTGACTGGTACAACACGCTTCAAATGTGTTAATTTTAGCAGGTAGCTGTGATAATGGCGATCAATCCCCAATGTTTCATGCTGAGTAACAATCAGGATAGGCACATCTTGTATACGAAGTAAGTCAGTGATCTTGCCAAACAGAGGTAGGTCATCATCCTGTTGCCATCCAATCAGCACAAATTGGGCTGACCTATAGACTTTGCCTTGAGATTTTGCCCACTTAGGTCTAATACATGTGTGCATATGTATGAAGTGATACCTATGAATCATGTGCACCTAACACTGTCAACAAACAAAACAATCATACCTGTACACAGGACAGGTATCAGCTACTTCTGGTAAACCTTCCTTCAGATGGTGTTTATGTGCCTCTAATGAAAGAGGAGATGGATCTGTGGCTAGGAAATACAAAGAAATGGTGAAGGAAACCCTTCATGTTATCAAATTACTATACTCACATGGACCATATTCTGTACGTGTGGAGAAGAAGTCATCACTCTGTAAGTATGCACACATGAGCCGCTGATGGCGTTTTGCTACACTGTATGCAATATTTTTGAAGTTGCTGATCTGGGCTACTCTTTTGAAATAAGAGTTTTTGGCCTCCATTCGCATACACCATGATGTTACCAGTGGACCAAGCCTGCAAATATGATCATGTGTTAAACAGAATGGTGCTTGTGTCTAAAAGTTAATACACTTACTTGAGAATTTGGGATGGAAGATGTACCATGTAATGCATTTTGGGTATAATAGTAGCTGAAGGATAGCAACGTTGAAACATTTTGTGATGATCATCTATGAGAGCTGCTAAATATTGAGATAAATCGGGAGAAACAACACGAGCCATGACAATCTGCAGTATGTCTAGCAAAAGCAAGAAGCATTCCCACAATGGCTCATCTTGTGGAACTTTGTCTCCAATAATTAATGGTAAATAGATTGACAATGTCCACGTCTGAGCAGCTGTATATAGGTAAATATGTGCAAAGACTCTTAAGATGGCCATGCATTTTAGTTAATGCAGTGACTGCCATTATTTTATCAAAGTTACCTACCAGACTGATGAAATGATGTTTGAGCTGAAGACAATACTACAGGAGGGATGGCTGATGGCTTATTGGCAAACTCTTCTTGTGTGTAAGGAAAGCAGTGTATCCTTTCATTCAAAAGATCGAGAGTGAAATAACGTTTCTCTGTGATGAATGCTTTCAACATATGTTTCATTTCATATGGAATAACTCCCTCCAGCATGACATGCATGACATCTTGGGGTAACTGGTTATTTGCGACATGGAAATAGCTTAGTTTATTCAGTGGCCTTTGATAATTGACACCATAAGTCGTAGAATCAGCCATAGCTAGAGGCCCAGAGAGAAGTGAACAATGATAGTCATAGCTTTCTGGAGTCCTTAGGGTGAAGTCCTGCTCTTTAAACTGATCAGTAGAAGGAAACAGGGAGGGAAAGGTAAGTGTGAAGAACATGGGAATGTAGAGTGGGTTTAGGAAAGCGTGTCGTTCAGATCATGACATACAAGTGCATGAAGGGTAGAGGCAACTGTCACAATATAAGCCATCACTAGCATAGTACCTTTGAAGCCATAGTCTCAGCTGTTGCCATACAGTCCCTGCATTTTCGTAATGCAAAGCCAACACCACTCTTAAACCCTCCAATGGCATGTGCAGCTAGTGTATCAGCTAACGTCACGAAAACTGATCCTTGCAGAAGCATATCTTGGCCCCTAATATTTAGTTGTACTCCCTAGTAAATAAGATAATATTGTACATCCTTGAAACAAAGGTCAACATAAATATTACTGAACATATACTTCCCTTTTACCTCTGTCAACTTGTTTGCATCTTTGATGAAAGGTTCCAACACCTTCTCATAGCCATAAAGTTGGAGGTTAGGAGATGTGACAGCTGCAATCATCTGTATGGATCTTAGTGTTGACCTAAGCTTAGGATGTAAGTTGCCCAGCATGTAGTAGAAGAGAGCGCAAAATGATAATAATTATGCATACCTGACAAACCATAATTTGTAACCTAATACAAGTGTAGGATTTCCATGGTTGCCCAGCAACTGCACCAGAGTGAAATAATTGTGCCATGCAATGCATGAACTGACTAGATGCCTTCTTTAGTCTCAATAATACAATAATAAAATGCTGACTTACCGAGTTTGTGAACACCACGATAAGAGCCAATTGGATTGCTAACTTCTACATCATCATGATACATAATAATTTGCAATGCTAGTGGGTTGGATGAGGACAATTCATGAGATTTAAAGAGTGCACCATCACAGAAATCTTCCAGATTGTTATCACTTCGGCTGTGTGTCTTCATTACCTACAGGAAAAAGATTATGGTTAGAAAAATCTATAGACTAATTTTGCAGTAGAGCACTAGTAAAACGTGTCATTATAACTACTGCTAGTTCTTAGTTGTATCTCGTCAAATATTTCCTTGTTTTCCAGGAGAGAATGCAAGTTCTCAATTAAGGGAACATACTGAAATGTATCTCTTTTTTCAACAAGGCGAGTTTTTGTTCCTTTTCTCTGGTAACTGTATGATAATCCCAGCTCAACAGTCACAGGCTCCTATCAGGATGTAGCAATTATATTAATAGATGCATTTAAACTCGCTGTAGTGCTTTAATGGACATGAACACTTACCACCAACCCAAAGTGCTCTCGATAATACTTGGACTGCTGATACTCAGTGGTCAATCCTTCAAAAGGCTGAATTGGGGTAAATGCTTCATCCAGTGCTGCAGGAATAACATTATGACTCTCTTGTAGTATTTCCCCTACGGAGCGATGAAGCTCATCGCATACGTGAGACACGATTTGGTTGACCGAGCCCACGCCAAAGTCAACTGCAGCCTGTGTCAAGCGATATTTCTCCTTGAGGGTTAGCAAGAACTGTGCGGCTGATCGACTAACTGTAGACGGACCTGTTGACACTTGGATCTGCGGTAGTGTTGATACTTCTTCCTGCGTACTCGCTACGTGCTCATCCAATTGGTAACGTTCATCAGTGGACTACAGTTGCACCGAACTTGCTGCACTCTCAGGTTCTTGGCTCGTAGTAGCAGGCAAAGACGACAACTCTTCATTCCAGTTAGGGTGCTTTCTTTGCGCATGCGACTGAAAGGAAAAGTACGTCGATCCAGGTTTGAAGACGTAAGGACAATTTGCAAAAGGGCAGGGAAACGTAAATAGGGGATCAGCAGAATGAGATTGAAAAATGTGCTTCACTAGTATCGCCATAGAGGTACAGCAAAAGCTACATCGGTTGCACACAGCAGCAGAACTCGCGATCATGCTAGCCATAGCTCTCAATCTCTGCGTTGTGCTTGACTCGGGCGTTTTAATAAACGCTGACGTTATTTAGCCTGTGGCGCGGCGCGAGCGCGCGGCGTGTCATAAGTACGCTATAAAGTCCATTTTCGCTCCTAAATTTGGCGGGTTGCGTGTATCTGCCGCTTTGGATCGCTCCTTCTACGCCGTCTTCCTCGTACTCGACCAGTGATCATCACTGTAGCACGGATCGTCAACCGATTCGCCTGGGCGCCCAAGTGTGATTAACTATGGAAGACGTATTAAAGAGTGTGGAGGACGTTACGAACTGGCTGGAGGAGAAAGGGTTTTCGGAAAGCGTCGTTGATGCATTCAAAGGTGAGCGGGCTTGGGTTATTGTTAGTGCATAAAGTATAGGTACAACCTACTTGTCCGGGTGCTTGGACAACTACCTCTGTTTCTTTTGTTCAGAACAAGAGATGGACGGTGAAGCTATAGCAGCGGTCTTCACAACTTCACCTGGACCAGACTGTCTAAAGGATGTGCTACCCAAGCTGGGGCAGCGCCTGAAAGTATACAATGCTCTGAAGTGTTTGTATGAAGAGTTCCAGGTAATGTTTGTATGCTAGACTTCAATGTATTGCTTGAGAACTCTCTCTGGTAACCACTAAGCCATAGAGGCCAAACTTGTTGTCAGGTGTCATGATCTGCCATGGGGGTTGCAGTAGGTGTTAGAGTTTGATGGGGTCAAGTCCAAGGTTGTACTGGTTTCACAGCAGGAGACTATGCACTTTATTGGTGAATATATATGTATGATGCCACTAGAGCCTTCAATAGCTTGGAAGTTTACTTGATTGGAAAACAGATGTGGTAATAGATTCACAGTATGTACCATTTGCTGACCAAGCAAGCCAAGTGGTTTTCAGATGCTTCAATCTCTTTCATTCATAGTTATTTTCTATTCCACACTTTCCTGAGTATCTGCATGTAATATTTTTTATGCACACATGCCATGGTAGAATAATGATTGAATTTTTTTAAAACTCAGCCAATCACTAAGCCCCACTGGTCAAGTTTTTGTCAGGTGTTATGATCTACTTGGGGCTCCAGTGGGTGCTAAAATTTTATGGTGTTAGGGATAGGTTTGATGGTGTTAAAGATACTGTAGGGGTGATGTCTCCCTGACTCTGCCTGCCAGTGCAAGGATGCACAGATTACAGATGGGTACTTGTACACACCTTTTGAGCATGTGGTTTTACTTTTGTAAGTTCTGTTATCTGCATTTTTTACTCTTCACACTGTTTCAGCCAAAACCAAGAGAAGTAACACCCACACACCTACAGCTCAGCAGTCCCCTGAGCCCCAATTCCATGGAGAGTGAGAGTATTTGTTTAAAGGTATAAAACTAATCTGCATCTGATTCATTACCCACTATATATACACAAATCCAACAGAACAGTACAGTTCCTTCAGAAATGGGAGACACAGAAGTTCTCTCAACATCCCGCAATTCATCTGTCACCCCCAAGTCATCTATCTCTTGCCAATCTAGAAGGATTCTAAAAGCAAAGGTTATTTTTATTATTTCCTCTCGTATGAGTTCATGCAGCATGGTACATGACATCCTACTTTGCAACTTCAGGAGGAGTCTGTACCTGATCCTTTCCCCATTCCTAAATTTCGCATTAAAACTGAAGAAAACTTCAAAGAAAAGGTTTTGACTGATGGTGACCGACGGTATGTTGTGCAGACATTAGCTACAATGCTGATGACACATGTGCAATGACCAGGCCTTTCTGACTGCAACATTGTGGCAAAGTCTCTTGTGGCCAAGTATGCATTCCTGAATGACAGTGAAGGAAGTGGACAGGTTAATTACAACTTATTAGTTATTCAATAGGAATTGCATGCATTACTTCTATGTGCATGACAAGTGATAGATGCATAAAATTCTTTTAGAATTGACAACATGGTTCTCTTTTTTCCAGCACTCTTGGAAGTGGTTCTTGTACAACCGGTGCCATAATGTCAATAGGAAGACAGGACCACAGGATGAGTCACCAAAGTCAAAACGACAGAAGGTTGTCTGCAAGGATATGCACCCTTATCCATCAGTTCCCAAATGTGCAGATGATGAAGAGTCAGTTAAAAGAAATGTGCAGGTAATTATATGGCATACATGCATACACAATTGTGCATACTTCGTCTATATACTTTTAGATTGCACTTCGTGACGTATGATATATGCGCATAAAAATGATTCCCCAACATTGCTGCCATGAGACAGAGCCAGCTTACCTTGACATGACCAATTACTACATAACTTTCTCTTTACTCTGTTACTGATGTTAAGTATTTACACACAAACAGTTACTGAAAGATGAAATGGCCAAAACTAAACCAAGGACAGAAGTTCTGAAGGAATTAATGGAACGAACGTACCCAAACCGCAGGGAGTGGATATTGGATGTCAGTGCTGAGCGAACAGTGCAGGAAATTGTCTCAGAGTATCCCCTTTTGAAGAAAGGAATCTATGTCAGTGTAAACGTAAATAGCATGTATGTTTCTTTGGAAGGGAGATTGATCTGCTGCAGAATACAAACACAGTCTTCTTAACATAATGTATTCACCTGTTCACATGCTTATGTTGTTTTCAGGCTTCACAGGAGTTTGGGTTTGTCTGTGATCAGTCAGATGTGCGAAACTATTTTGATGAGGAGTTCATGAAATGGGCCGGAGCAGTTCTGAAATATTGCAGAGAGACCCAGGCAAATTCTTCTGCTATTCAGCTTGTCCTCACTAATTTCTCAGAGGATTGTGATGCAGGTCATTTAGTTTATATTGCATATTTTCTGCATTCATTGCTCCATATCTTTGCATATATTATTCACTCTACAGACACATGTGCAATGCTTGCACTTCGTTGCTTGGGCATTCTCCTTTTGCCTAGTAGGACCAAAAAGGCTGATGGAGACATTCCATTTATCATCAAATTTGTTCCTGTAAGTGAACTATCACTATGCATCCTTGTGTGTGTGTGTTGGTTTATCATGTACTTTTATGACAGTGAATTTCACATGCAGAGCTCTACAAAACCTCTTCTGTATGCTACTTTTCCTCCATACAGCGTGGCACAACCCCTTCAGAGGTCCCTGATAAAACAAATAACCAGCCCCACATTATTTGCTTTCAAGATGAAGAAGAAGATCTTTTTGGACAGTACTTCATTGCTGTCGAGCAGATGTTAGTGATGGAGAGCTCAAGTTTGGTTGCCGCACTGTTCTTTCTGTTCTGTGCACGTTACATTTTTAATGTGCAGTACCATCCCAAAGCCAGTGAAGTGATGACCTTCATTCAAGAAAAAGTCCTGGCACTACCGACCACAAAGTGCAAAAGGTCACCATCAGCTCTCTCACACATTAGTGGAATTGTTAGGTACCTGGACTTGTAAACACTTACGAACTACTCTGTTTTTGTTGTGTTAACACTGGGACATTATTTCTCAATTTATGTAAATATTATGTTGTTAATTGATGTGAAAGCCATAATTTGCATGAGCCATTACAATGTGTATGCATGTGCGAACGTACAGTTTCTTGCATTGCAACTTGATATGGTAGCTGCAAACTTGTAGGACTAACAATGAAGGCTGTTCAGCACCAAAATAAGTCTGTTGTAGAGAAAGAGCTGCAATTTCATTCTCACAACGAAGCTTTGTTTTAAGAACAGTCACCTTAGTAGTGGGAAAAGTCACATCGTTCTAATCACAAAATGGTTTTCTGTAATAACTACATGTATACTATGTGAACTTGCAGTTCCTCTTGTGAAAATGACAATACAAATTTATGTGGAATAACAAACTACATTGTCCATGAGAGACAATTTGTTTGTTATCTTCCACAAATAGTTTTGTCAATACAGCAAATGACATTGACCCTGCAAGAATTTTTTTGCAATACTCAGCAAGTAATTTTGTTAGTATAACAACATATATTATCCTTGTAAAAGAATGTCTTTGTTTTCTTCAGCAAACAATTATTCAATGCAACAAAATACATTGTCCTTGTAAGGAATATTTTTAACCTACTGTTTCGTTAATCTAACATTTATAGTTTTAAATGTGACAATATCTTCTCTCATTTTCACGTGATTAAAATCTTCAACGCAACGATCATTTTTAGTGTTTAAAATGACAAAAAAGATACTGTTACCTGGTGTTAATTACTGGAACAGAAAAGTTTTGTTCTTCTGACAATTAATTTTTTACAGTGTGGAGCACTTGTTAATCATTGCCCCTGTCCAGGAGGAAAGTGACACCAAGTATTTCATGCCCTCCTTGTTGGACAGCCGTGATTCCAGTGAAATCGTGAGGCCCAGTGGTGGTGCTGCCGCTACTCTAAGGATCAAATTCTCCAGTCGACACGTTCCTAGTGGTGTTCTTTGCTGCCTGATAGTGTACATGAGGTCCTCTCGTGGCATATTCCAGTGGCAGATTCCCCTTCACCACTCAGAAGAACCAACCCGCCTCTACAAGAATGATCTCCACTTCACATTGGCCGAGTATGGTGGCGGGATAACTCTGATCGATGATGACACCCACTACTCTCTGTATGTGGATGGTGACTGCTCTCCTGAGCTCCTACCTCTGATCTGGGATGACATAAGCCAGGGAATAAGTGACGTGTGTAGGGAGCTTTCTTTAACTGTAACACACAGAATGGGCTTCGACTGTCTGTGTGACAAGCCATCCCCTCACCTGGCAGTGGTGTCCCCTGACCACAAGTCATGGGTGTGCTCAGAAGATGCAAGTGTGACAGGCACACTCACCCACAAGCAGAAGCTATGGCTGCCAGTCCAGGCAGACCTGGAGAAAGGTTGGTATATATTTCTATAGTGTACTTTCATTATTGCTTTGGAGTGCTGTGTTCCAATTTACTGTACATTTGCAATACTTACATGTGTTGCCTTTTTTGCAGTTTTGTCCCACCACAAGTTTGACTCATCACACCCTGGAATATGCTTCCTGGGTGACCCCTGGCAGGAGACTGTGACCTCAGATGGGGGGACCATATCATGGCAGGAGATTGGGTTTGAGATGCACATTCCTCCTGGAGCTGTGCCTGAAGGGACGACCATGAAATTGAGGGTGCGGCCATGTCTAAGTGGACCTTTCCATCTACCCAGAGAGCACCAGCTGGCCAGTCCTGTTTATCTGATCACACCAGCGTTTGAGTTCATAAAAGATGTGAGACTGTCCATAGCTCACTTTGCTGGTTTGGACAGCAGTAGTGACTGTGATTCCATGACATTCATCACATCATCTTCCAAGCCAAAATATGACCCACAAGCCAAGTATGTCTTTAAAGTATTGAGTGGTGGGGTCTTTGAGAAGAAGGAACATCATGGTGTAATATATTTGAAGCACTTCTGCCTTACGGGAGCTGCCAAGCAGACAAGTGCCACCAGTGTTGCGGAGACCCAGTCCGAAGCTAAGAATGGTAAGTACGCATGAAAATTGATTACTGCACTGCTTCATGAAAATAATATTATTATTGCATTGCAATCCTCTGTAATATCTCCTACAGATCCTGTCAATGATTACTCCATCCAGTTGTACCAAAGCAATGTAGCATCTGATTTGCATGTGGCTGTGTTTTCAGTATCGCTGTGTCAACCTGTTTATGCCGAGGTATGTTCATTAGACTTTCAAAAGAGTACATAATGGGGCACTGAAGTATGCATGTTATGAGGACTATCTTAATCTCTCTACAGAGCCTGAAAAAGTTGCTGGCAGAAATGTTTCCTGGTATGAAGTTTGAAGGTAGTGTTGTACAACCCCGAAGAATACTTGAGTCAGAAGTGGTTCTAGTTATTCCAGAAAAGACACCTGATAAAGACATCGTTCCAAACAGACTGCCCACTGCTGTAAGCTTGTGATTATTGTCTACCTCTGATCATTGTTTCATGGAATCACTTCTTCACTAGATTTCACAAAGGGAAGTGGACCTACCCCTGCTCAATCCAGATTATAGGTACTCATCAACGTACCCTCCTCTAATTAAGTTGCATGTGTCACTTACTAAGCCATGTGCTGGAGAGTCTTACTGCTTTCTGGAGGTGAAAGGAATTGATCAGAAACTACAATTGATGCTAAAACTCATCTCTCCTTCTGCGCCTAAAGTCGTTCAAACCTTGAAGCATGGTATGTGGAATTTGTAGTGTACATGTTATGTGCACAATTAATGATTCGGTTGAACTATCCAGGTGGCAATGACCCTGCTAGTGACTCAAGTGGAGCACAAGATGTGATGTCATTGGCACACTTGGATGGAGCCCATACGTCCGGCCACTTTGTCAAACAAAGTAAATAGGAGCATGGAGGCATATAGCATCTCTCTCTCTCTCTCTCTCTCTCTCTCTCTCTCTCTCTCTCTCTCTCTGTGTGTGTCTCTCTCTCTCTGTCTCTCTTAGTCTCGTTCCCAGACCATCAGTTCTCCCATTAAAAAAGTGAAAGAAAGAAAAAATGGGAGAGGAGGGTCTGCTACGGTTGGTACAGAAGGGTTCTATGGAATGCAGCATGTCTATGGCTTATTGGGAGTGGTAATTGAAGGCGTAAAGTATGTGTGAAAAACTGTGGTTCAGCGATCAGCGTAGTTAGTCCAACGGCTACTGCGCTAGCTCAAAAGCCTCGAGGCCCAAGTCCTTGCAGCATTTAATATGGCTACAGTGCTACTGCAAAAGCCCATTCGTAGCACAGTGACTTTCAATTGCAAGTTGGAATCGATACAAAGACGTCTTCTGACCCTTTATGAACTTTCTCATGGCCTCCAGCTGTTCTGCCTTTAGCACTGGATAGCCAAGTTGGCTAAATGCTGCTGCAATTGCTGCCTCAGTGTCCTTGTTGCTCCACTTCTTCGCCATCTCCACTTGCATGTGCCCGGGCACCCGGGCATGAATATTCTGAATGTAATTTTTAGCCAATCAACCAATCAGATTTGGCCCTCTGAAATTCTGTGGAGTACTAATTATTCTGTACCAACTGTACCAGACCCTCCTCTCACATTTTCCGAGTAGCAGGTAGCTAGTAACGGTAGAGTGGAGGGTCTGGGAGTGAGACTATGTCTCTCTCTCTCTCTCTCTCTCTCTCTCTCTCTCTCTCTCTCTCTCTCTCTCTCTCTCTCTCTCTCTCTCTCTCTCTCTCTCTCTCTCTCTCTCTCTCTCTCTCTCTCTCTCTCTCTCTCTCTCTCTCTCTCTCTCTCTCTCTCTCTGTTTGTGTCTCTCTGTATCTCTGTGCTATTCAGTATTTTCTCTGAAGTGGTACCTTGCTACATTTAGTAGAAATCTCATTTAATCATAATCCCACCAAGGCACCTTACACTGTATCACTGTATCACCAAAGGATATCTATCATGTCTGCAGATGTGCCTGAACCCAAACTGAAGGATCTTATGAGACTGAAGATAACTGACTGGTACAATGTTGGCCTTCAACTGGACCTGGACGATGATGCTCTTGATGCAATTGAAATGTCACATTCAGATTTTGGTACACGAAAGAGAAAAATGTTCACCTTGTGGCTTCACTCTGATTGCAGCCCTTCCTACCAGACCCTGGCAAGGGCGCTCTTCCTGGCGAATGAAAACAGAATAGCCACTGACATCTGCACGAAGTATGGTAAGTATCTTCTGACACACATCTGTTTTGTTGAACTATAGGTATCTATAATGCTCTATGTGGAGCAATATTAGTAAAACAATAGTAATGCAATGTGCAAGTGGCAAAACTCATCAGATTTAATCCTTCTGCACTGCTTGCACACATTTTCTATCAATTACATAATGGGGAAGGGGGAGTGAATGTAATTGTGGTATATAAACTCTACTACGGCATTCTATGTACCTTGTGGACTCTCTATGTAGGGATGGCACAAACACTCCCATAGTATGCGTGCATTGGAGAGCCTTCTTGACTCGCAAACACTCGCGTTTTAAGCCTTTCTCAGCACGCAAATGGCCTATTCCACCGCTTCTCTACCCAACAATATCCCACAAGTAGCTGAAATGCATTCCTTGACTTACTGCCAGATAATGGCCGAAAAAGTGATTTTGTTTGTTGTTCTTATTCTTCTTCTTACGAGATTTTTTTTCAAATGACTTTACTTGAAACTGGCTGAAGTAATCACCGTAGTTCTTTCACAGATCCGCTGCAATCACTACCAAGTGTGATCTACGATAACAAATGTTAGTATCTTCTCTACTATGAGCTGAATCTAGAAGTCTCAAACAACTTTACCATAATTATTTGGAAGCCATTTTTTCTCATGCGGTGCAAATTGTATGCACGTGAGGGGTTGACCTCGCGAAGCCACACCAATCAATTTCTCAATGGCTTGACATGCCAAAGGCTACTGTCTCAGTGAAGGAGTGCGTTCAAGCAACATCTTACTTCGCCGTACAGTTGTACAATGAACATTAATGTAACTAGTATGAGTTAGAAAGTCAGATACAGTGAGGAAACTACTGTAGCTCAGGACCTTTTAGAGGGGCTCAGCCTCCCAACTTCAAAGGTGACTGATGACGAGGTTCAATGCCCCTCTACCCTCCGTATCTCTGCTGCTGACTGGTAACAATGGCTGCTCTGATCACTGAAGAAGCTTGCAAGAATGTTTTGTGTACTATTGTACAAAAAATAGTACACAAACAAGTATGAAAACATATTCCCAAAGTGTACAGGTGTGTAGGGATGGCAGTGCCAAAAGGCATAGAAACTAGGTATAGGGATGGCAGTTTACAGGCAAGACAGGTTATACAAAGAGCACACAAGCAACCCATCCCTACATGATTTTTTTATTTAAAATTGTTCTGTGAGTTTAGCTATGAGAATCCTGGGAACATCAATACCATGTGGTAAAGAAACAATGTAGGGATTGGATTGCTTGTGTAGTCTTTGTATAACTTGTCTTGTCTGTAAACTGCCATCCCTACACCTACATTCTATGGTTTTTGGCACTGCCATCCATACAGCCCTCTATATGTTTGGAAAATATTTTTCATACTATTTGCTGTGACAATATATCTTTTGTTAGAATATTAATGGAAGGGGGCATTCCCTTCTGCTAATGAGAAGGTGTGGCTCCACACTAGGTGCAACATTAGCAAACCTGTGAATATACCATAAGGGCATTTGTAGCTACACTTGCATTAGTCTGTTGAATGGTGCAGGTCTGCATTTACCAGAATGTGGAGAAAATATTCCCATGGCCAACACATGCAATGATAAATTGCTATGTTAGTGTGGCACTCAGCTTGATGTAAGGAGACTATTCCTAAGTTCAAAAATGGATCATCTGTATTCCTTATGTTTCCATTCATGTGCACCTTGCTGTCATTGCTCCACTGCATCTGTGGCCTTATGTTTTCTGACGTTGTGTTAGCAAACACATAATGAAAGTTTGCTGTGATAATACCATTTAAACTCTGCAAGGTTTGGGGTTTGGGGTATTTATGCCAACATTCACTACATACACTAAATTTGTTTGCATGTATGTGTGTTTAGCATACATACATAAATCAATGGGCTCTTCTCACTTCATTCACAGGAATTCCCACGGATTCCATCATGTGCAGCCTTTAAGTGGCCCTTTGTGCTTTGTGTGTTTTGTTTGTGTGTCTTTTGTTTTGTTTATGTGTTTATATGTGCTTTTTGTTCTTTATGTACACAAATGTAATCAAATATTGGTGTAAGTATTGCTAGTCATGCTATTTTTCTTGGTGTACAAGGTAGCTACGCAACATCTTTCATTGAAGTATCAACTATCTTTACATAATTTGTACACTTTCTTGTTCTTCTTGTTGAAGTCATTGTGTAATTGTTATACCTCCTTGTAGTATGTACTAAGTTCACTGTATAACATCTTTTGTACATGTATCCATTATACTGCCACTTAAGTCTTCTCTTCCCTTAGTCAGTACCCCAAAAGTACACTTGAAAGTAACCACTACTCTTCACTGTCTGCTCTGTGGGAAGGCCATGTCACTGGAAAAGTACATTCATGTATCTGTGGGTGGATTTTGATTAGGAAAAGACAAGCCTATAAGCATCAATAAGCATCTCTATTCTGCACAAGCAATCAATAGTGATTCCATGATTCCTGAACAACTTTGTGGCTACTCTGCCACAAC
>CBDBZY010000018.1:150000-180000 GCA_965213685.1 bacterium | reverse complement strand
AGCCACTGGCCACTGCCATCACGCCACAGACACGATCCACTGCCACAGCAGGCGAGCCCACAACACACTGCACCGTACAGCTGCTCCACCTACTGAAGTACCGGGGCAGCTCATCTGTGCAGGCCGACTCTTTGAACCTTATACAAGGGCAAAGGTGTCTCCCCTGGTAAACAGGGCAGCTCTTAACTCAGTGCTGAGGAGTGGGCCAGGGTAATGAGACTACAAAAGACATGTACCTCCATGTACATGTATATGTACATGAGGAAAGGCTTGTGAATATATTTAGAGAACTGAGAAAAACCCAGGATTGAACCGGAGGGCCTCTGACTTTAGTCGTCAGTGCTCTACCATCTGAGCTATGGCCACCGGGTGACAGCCAGCCTTCACAATTCTCAATATCACTCCGTATGTGCCATCAGAATCCCGCTAGAGATTGACCGGTAACTCCTCTGCATCAGGGAGGAGCCCCACTGAGTGAAATATTCTATACTTTCATAGCAGTGCACGTGAAGCTGGGTCTCCCTCTAGGGAGCCACCGAACACAACACGCAAGCTACGTTATACATGAGGAAAGGCTTGGGAATACTTTTAGAGAACTGTGAAAAACCGGCAGCCGCCCGGGATTGAACCAGGGGCCTCTGACTTTAGCCATCAGTACTTTACCACCTGAGCTATGGCCACCATGTACATGTAGTGGTTGTTGCATGTATTATATGTATGTACATGTATGTGATCTTCAACAATATTCCCATGAGCAAAGGAAATGACGCTGGCATTAGAGGACAACTGCTGGACATGTGCCCCAACATCTTCCACTGACATTGATGGTGTCTCGTTCATCATGTGCTCCCTCTCCCCCATGGCCTGCCCACCACCACCCTGTGGGAGGAGGGGGAGGGAGGGGTGAGGAGAAAGGTGGAAGAGGGAGAGACGGGAGAGGAGGGAGAGGAGCGAGGTAGTATGTAGGTGAGTATGGCCATGCATTGTGAATCAGTGAGCATGTGAGCATGTGAGCGTATGAGTGGGTGAGTGGGTGAGTGAGCGAGTGTGTGAGTGTGTGAGTGGGTGAGTGTGTGAGTGGGTGAGTGGGTGAGTAGGTACTAGGTAAGTGTGTGGGGGGGAGGAGAGTGTGCAGGTTGGTGAGTAGACAAGTGGATGAGCGAATGAGTGGTTGAGTGGGTGAGAGAGTGTGTGTGTGTGTGTGTGTGTGTGTGTGTGTGTGTGTGTGTGTGTGTGTGTTTGTGTGTGTGTGAAAGTGGGTCAGTAAGGGAGGGAGGGAGGGAGATAGGGAGTGGGTTAGTGGGTGAGTGAGTGGGTGGGTGGGTGGGTGGATGAGGAGGGAAGAAGTGAGGGAAGGGTTGGCACGTACTGTCACTGATCAGTTGAAATCACTTCACTTGGTGAATGAGGGGAGCATCATTTTGGGTTGCCAAGGAAGTCTTGTGGGTTAGTAACGAACTTCATGTTGAGTCCTGCATGGCACATGGCTTCACTGAGAGTCCTGCATGTTTGTGTACATGTACATGTGTGTGCACATGAGAGGGAGGTACAATGTACATGTATACTTGCGTACTCTCTAAATCACAAGAAGTATATGTGCAGTGTTCATGTACATGTGAATAGCTGCATTCGAACTGGATGGCTCTCATCAGCCTCTCAGCGCTGCGGTTGCATAGCTGCTGTGGTGCAGATTGTGGTTTCAGGAAACTCATCCATTACACAACTCAGTGGCGTAGGAAGCACGGGTGTGCCGTGTGTTGGCACACCCATGAAATTTTTCAAAATAATTAGGTCAGAGGTCATATGTACATGTAGGTCATGTGGTCTGACTTCATGTGACCTACGACCCCAGAGGAGGGTGGGCACAGGCACGTGATGCACGCTCTTAGAAAGATAAGCGCCTACCTCCTATGGGAAAGCTTTCAGGTCAGCTCTTAACCACCACAAACACTCAAAACTTCTACAGCTACATTGCATTTCACACAAAGCATTGCAACTACATGTACATGCACATGTCAGCACTGACCATGATGCTGACTGAACAGAGACAAGTAGGGATGAAGGGAGGAGGAGGGGGAGGCAGGGAGGAAGGGAGGGATGGGTATGTACATGTGTGCTTGCATAATGTGTGAGGGTGTGAGTTTTGGGAGGGGAGAGGGGATTGTGAGCTTACATACACATGTATACGTACATTGTACATGTACATGCACATGCCTGTGCATGATCATGGGAGGTAGGTACAGTGTATGTGTACATGTTCCACCCGGATGCGCAACCCCTGTTCTGTTGAACAACAGGGCATCCGGTTGAACAACCGGATGCCCGGTCAGTCAACCAGAGTGTGATTTTGCGTATCAAGAGATAATACTGTTAAGTCAGTTAGAATGGTAGAGGAGAGAGAGACCAAATGTCTTTGGACAGAATATTCTGCTACAAATATTGGTAGGTTGTCTCGTAATGTCCTGTGGTGTAACAAATGTGATGAACGTACAAACGTAAGTCCTTTTTAGCTCTTTCCAGGCCCAAACTCTTCATGTTAGGAGTGCATTTGGAGCTGAATCCACTGCATACCAACCCAAAACATGTTGTACCTCCTGTGGTTGAGACTCGTGACAGCCAGTTAGATAACCGGACCGCTGCCTGGTAGCACAACCACTGATGTATTCGTTTGTCCCTCTCTTTCAGCTTGGTTTGTAACAGAGACAACTGACTCTACACCTACGTGAAGTGGGCAGTGTACACTTTTCTCGAGCTTTGAGACAGGGCTGCACAACTGGACGCATATCCAGTTGTACAGCTGGCCCACGGGCTGGGCATCCAGACTGCCCACTGATCAACCTGCTGGGCTGCACATCCGGTGGAACACATACATGTGTAAAGTGTACATAACCTACAAAAACATGTCCAGTGTACATGTAAACAGCTGCACACAGTGACAATATTACTATACAATCATATATGTGTAGATTTATGTGCAGTAGACCAGTGAACAAGATGAAATGAAAAGCACCAAAGTACAAACCCTCAGCACAGTTTCATTGCATGCTACAACAGCCTGTACAGACAATGCAAGCATTGTCGGTTTACGTCAACTCAACTGGGCTATAGTCTAGTGTCCTGCCTTGTCTTGCATGTTGTATGGTCAGTGTACGTACACGTGTGCACACTATTGCAGTCTCGTACATGCATGCACCTATGAAGGACCATAACTGCATTAGCTTTTCGGACATGAAATGGAACGGTATACAAAACATTGCAACATGAACAAAATAGTGGACTCGAGCTGGCTTGGTCCTGGTAAGTTTAATATGCTAACCTTCCAATAAAGCAGGTTTAGAGAAAAGGATTCTTATTCTTGGGAAAAATGTGCCACTCAACCTGCTAGTGCCTTCGGTTAGATGTCTACTAGCACCAGTCTGCAGATTAGCTCCTGCAGACAGACAGACAGACAGACAGGCAGACAGAAGACACACAGGACAACTAAAGTAATTACCCCTCTGGTGCATGCACACCAAGAGTTATCCCTCAGGCCATGCAGGTCGAGGTGAGCTAGAGCAAGCTGGGGAAGCAGCAGACAGCTGTTCCAAAGGTGGCTGGCTCTCATCCCCCACTCACTGCTGTGACTGCATAAGCTGCTGTGGTTGCAGCACTGCTGTAAGTACATGTACCACACATCAGCCTGAGTGATTGCGGTTTCCAGAAAATCATCTGTTACATAACCACATGTACATCCTAGGGAAACCCCCACCTCAAACCCTAAAGCCAGCAGTGCTGGGATGGGATGGGGTGATACAGCCACCACAGGAGAGGAGGAGGGAGGAAGGGTGATTGCGGCTTCCAGAAAATCATCCATTACAAAACTTCATGTATATACATCGTAGGGAGCCCCCACAAAGCCAGCAGTGCAGGGATGAGATGGGATAACACAACGACCACAGACACTCAAAACATTCTACAGCTGTTTCACACAAAGCATTGCGACTACATGTACATGCACAGGTACATGTGAGCCCTGACTGCGATGCCACCTGAGCTGAGACATTAGGGAAGGGAGGGAGGGAGAAGAGGACGTCTCAAAAGACAGTATATTAGTACAGGTACATGTACACACATGTACATGTACATGGTTATGTTGCCTGTGACGGGCACATGTGCCTCATGAAGCTACTTTAAGGCAGTGCAGTAGTACGAGTGCATGTACATGTACATGAATAAGATAAGCTGCACGTGGACATGTACATGTACTGCAGCACATGCCAGAGCTCTCCCTGGGGGAGGGGGGGCTGTGCTGCCTCTTTGGAGCCACGAGTGAGCCATGGAGCTAGGAACTTTGGGGGGAGAGGCAAAGGTGACCAAACAGTAAACAGTAAAGATTGAGAGGTAAATAAGTGGTGTAAACATCCTGTACAGCCAAGGAGGGCACATTGTTTGTGTCCCCCCCTCCCTCCCAAAACGTACAATGTGCATACTGCCCCAGCTCTCTGGTCAGGTGTGCTAACTATAGTGCAGGATGGGTCTGCCAATATCAGGTCTCACTGGCAGTGGAGTGGCCACCACATGGGACACAATTATGACATGTTTTATGAACAAGAGCATTAAGGGCAGTGGACCACACTACAGTGTAGTGTGTACATATTGCTAAGTTAAGAGCTGCCCTGTCTAACAGGAGAGACGCCATTGCCCTTGTATAACTCTTAAATATTCAGCCCACCCAGCAGCCCACCCAGCTAAGCTGCCTCAGTGGCTCAGTTGGTGGAGCATATACGCAGTGTGCAGTATGGCACATGTTCCAGTTCTACATGTACCTGAGACACATCTCATTTCTTCCAAGAGCTATCTTCAGCCGTAGTTACAGCTGCTTTGCATTGCCTTGGGTTGAGGATCAGATGCATGATCATGATGACATGCATGATGACATGCGTGAAGCTAACAATGCCGTGTTTGGCAGTGATGTGGTGTTTATACATGGCAGCTGCATATTCATTTTCAATGGGTCTATTCCTCAACCTGCGTCCCACTACACATGCTCCCAATGTCCAGAGATCTGGCAACTAACACACCACATCAAAACCTGCCATTGCGAGGCTAATGGAACAGAAATGGTGTGTATCAGTACCTACATGCAGATCTAAATGTACACGGCACACAGCTATCGAATACACAGGTGGCCATGAAGGCTGGCTTGTCTAAAGGAGGTCTAAGTTTACAGGTCTTGTGACACATATACTCAGCCCAGTACACTTTGGCCACTCGCACACTGCTACACTCTACATGAACAATCACGTGCATAGTGCACCACAATAAGCAGAAAGAGAAAGAGAACAAAGAAAGAAAGAACCACACGCTATACAACAAACTAAAATCCACAACAACCTCAGCGGCTTAGAAATATATAGTTTAATAACTGGAAATCAGCCTCAATGGCTTAGAAATATTAGCAACCTCAACGGCTTAGAACAACCTCAATGGTTTAGAAAAATAGATATGTACAGCAGCTTCATTGGCTTAGAAAGATAATATATATATATATATATATATATATATATATATATATATATATATATATAAGAACAGAACTCAGAATAGAAGGCAGATGGTCCACATGCCCAACCTTGAGAGTTGGGAATGGGGCTTAAAGATCTTTGACGGTGCACCAAATCTCACCACCCAAGTGGACCATCTATATCATCCATACACAAGACACACAAACACACACACAAAAGCTAGGCACATGCATTCACTTCAGACTGGCATGTTCATGTTCATCTAAGATGCAGTACCAGAGCACTGCACTGCACATGAACAGTGCACATACACTGCACATGAACTATTCACTTCCGACTGGCATGTTCATGCATACATGTACGTGCCTGAGCATTGCACTATACAAGTAGTGTCAAATGTGAGGGCCAATGGACGCTCGGAACAACACAACGCACCTAACTACATACACCTCACACAATCACAGCTCAGCAGGCCTGCCCCTTTCTAGTGCTCATGTTGGCAGACACCTGACTAAATATCAACAGGCTGCGCCGCGTCCCACGGGAGTAGGCCCAGTTTCACGTAGTAACTGGCAAAAGGTAGCCCTTAAACACGGAAAAATTCACTCAGTCTGTCGACAGTCTTGTAGTCTTTATCCGTTCAGCTGCGATCCTCACTCTTAGGCCAACTGTGTATAGGGACCTTCACGGCCACTCCGATCTTCGACCAACCGTGTCCCCAGACGATCACGAGCCATCATCTACACGTACATGTACATACATGTATATAGATCTACATGGCTTATGGATACCGAAGCGGGGCCAGGGTCAGCCAGGGCAGGTCTTCACGCTATGTACTACGCATATGTACTATGCTATGCTTCCGGGTGGGAGTTTCGTGAGCATTTAAAAATATTCTTAAAATCTGCCTGTACAAACCAACGTAATCCTGTCAATATAATTACAGTTTGGGGGATGATGGGTGTTTTGTAATAGTGCACTTGGTTTCAGGCCCCAGTCTTTGAGAAATGGTGTGTGTGTGGGGGGGGTCCTGTGAGAGGGGACGTTTGTACTCAATCCCCCACAGAATGTTCTGTGAGATGAAGTATGTGTACTGTGTACCTTTGCTGCACACCAGTAAGGGGTGAAAAAAGGGATGCATTGCCACAGCTTCCTGCATCTCATGCTCATGCAGAAAACCTGCAGTTGGCAATCACGTAACTGGTTGTAGCTATTCTGATTGCCCACTGCACATGACCTCAACCAGGGTTTCAAGTGCAGATGGGGAAAAGGGGAAGGGGACTGTTATCACCCTCTCTCCCTTCCCTAGCTAACATTCTCCAGCCCAGCTTTAGCCCCAGATAATAATATAATGAAAATACATACCCGTAATCGTATGCATAAAATTAATGTATGTGCAAAGTACAAGAAACAGTGTTGAAAAGGCAAGTGACATGTCAAATGCATGCTTATAGGTTATTGTGGTGGTTGGCAATGATTTTATGGATTTGCTGCTGCTGATATGAATACATTTCAGTATGATACATTAACTCTTAATCAATAGGTACATACATAACAATTATTGTGTGTGTTTTACTCCCCCCCCCCCCACACACACACACACACACACCTCTAAGAACACCTGTGTAGTAAATTATACTCTGCTTTACAAACAAGCACAGCCCATGATTCTCCAGTAAATACCCACTCTCACAGATAGAACACATACTCCCAGCCCCTGGAAAACGCATGCCACCCTCCACAGGACATACACTTTTCTCACTTACCCTCATACTTCACTAGACCATAAAGACGAAATATACAGTACAAAACATAAAGATGTACATTATTACAAAACAAAAAGTCAAGAACGTATACATTGGGAAACAACAAAACTACCCGGCGAACTAAAACATATCAGACCCATAAGTTTCATGTACATATATGCATATATAAGCCTTAGTATCCAAGGACTATTACATTTTCTTAATGATGGCTAAGTGTGGGCTGTGTCATCCCATCCCAAGAACTATATTAGGTCCTCCAATACTAGTCCTTTTGTTTATTTTTTTTATTTTTATTTTTTTATTGTAATAGTTTATGCCAAAGCACAGGATACACAAATAGCTAGAAGCTAATACATAGTGCACCCTCACAGATGAAAAAGAAAGAAGCAAGTAGTTATAAGTGATGTAATACAGACCTCTTAAAAGAAAAGAAAGAATGGCAGTCAAAAATATCTCTAGGCAAACTGTTCCAAAATGATAATGCATTAGGAAAAAATGAAAATTGATAAGGACTGGTTCTAAACTTAGGAATAAGAAAGACTGGTTTGCCTGCTGAACGAGTGCCATAAAGGCTGACTCGAGGAAGTGTTGGTGCAGATGGAAAATCTATCAGTCCATTAATAATTTTGAAAAGATGGCAAAGGCTTTGTTGGATGCGTCTGTGTTGGAGAGAAGGAATGTCAGCAGCAGAAAGAAGTTCATCATAGTTGGTATCCCATGACTTCAGGCAGACTCGAAGAGCAAACTTTTGTACACTTTCCAGAGCTGCAATTTCCCCCCTATAGTAAGGGTTCCAGACAACAGATGCATATTCCAGGTGAGGTCGAATGAAGCTCTTATAGAGCCTTAAGAGACATGGAGGGGATGTATGTTGATAGAATTGTCTGTATAGAAGTCCAATGAGTCTACGAGTTGTATTACAGCAGTTGGCAATGTGAAGGGACCAAGACAAGTCAGAAGTAAGTGTTACTCCCAGATACTTATAACTGGAAACACTGTCCAAAAGAGTTCCATTCAGTTCCAGAGGTGGTGGAGACAAGGAGTTTACTCTCTTTCTTGAGATGAACATTATCTTGCATTTTGCAGCATTGAATCGCAGGTGTTTTTGTTCAAGACATGAAGAGATGGAGTTAATATCATTCTGCAAATGAACATAATCCATTCTTGTTTTGATTACGCGATACAGTGCTATGTCATCAGCACACATGTTTATTTCACTGTCAGAGGAAATTGCTGTCGCTATGTCATTGATGTAGCAGATGAACAACAACGGGCCAAGCACAGAGCCTTGTGGAACACCAGAGAGGACAGACAACTTGTTGGAGATGCATCCATCAACACACACAAACTGTGATCTCCCTGCCAGGTAGCTATAAATCCACCTAATTAGGTAGGGGTATGCCAATTTCTATCAGGGTATGAAGCAGTGGCAAGTGGGGCACTGTGTCAAAAGCTTTGGATATATCAAAAAATACAGCGCACACTTCATTGCCCTGGTCCAGAGCTCTCTGCCAGTCATCCACCACTCGAATGAGTGCTGACACTGTAGATCTGCCACACATGAAGCCCCACTGCTTTGCAGAGATTGGTGCATTCGTCTGCAGACAGGTCTCAAGAACTGCTTTAACATGACGCTCAATAAGCTTGCTGACCACAGGGAGAACTGATATGGGCCTGTATCCCGATGGAAGTGTCTTGTTAGATCCCTTAGGAATTGGGGTGATTCTTCCTACTTTCCAAGCACTTGGAAACTGACCAGTAGAAATGGACAGATTAAACAGTCTACACAATGATGAAGTAATGCTAAAAGATGTGGACTTCAGCATTCTTGGTGAGATGCCATCATTACCACAAGATTTAGATATGTCCAGACCTACCAACAGTTCTAGAACTGCCTCCTCAGTACACAGAAGCTCGACAGGACAGCTTTGAGGACAGAGGGAACCATAGATGAGGTCCAGGTCATTATCTAAAGTAGTTAGAGGAGGATGATTATGATTGAAGCAGGTGTAGAAGTATTTGTTCAAACCATCTGCTTTAGCTGAGCTGGATTCCATACTGGCAGAGTTAGCAACATCTAGCAAGGTTGGAATAGATGAAGAACTGCCATTCAAAAGTCTTACTATTTTCCAAAAGGTTTTTGTGTCAGCATTGTTCAAGTTCTGATTAAAAAATGACTGCTTACTTTTACGAAGGATGAAAACAACTTCATTTCGCTTGGCTTTGTACTTGGCAAAGTCAGAGGGTTTACCACTACGCTTGGCAAAACGGAATAACGTATTTCTTTTTCTAATCGCATCCAGAACTTCTTTGTTTATCCATGGAAGGTTCCTTCTGACTTTGACCTTTCCACTGGGTATACAAATCTCCATGATTTGAAGAAAATACATTTTCCAGGCTGCCCAATAAGTGTTCACATCATCTTGGGGCAACAGGGAATCCCAGTCGATTGTGTCTAGCAGCTCATTGGCACGGTCAAAATCTGCAAGGGCATATCGCCAGATCTTTCTTGTAAAGTGCTTGACTTGATAACTGTGAAAAGGCATAGTAAACAAAAGTTGTAGTCCATAGTGATCCCCATTTGCAAGAGGGGGAACAGTAGTACAGGACAAAACAGAGACCATAGATGACACAAAAATAAGGTCAATAAGTGAGGAAGAAGTTTTGGACACTCGAGTAGGCTCAGAAACAACTTGAGTAAGATTAAAAGATGATATAACAGAAAATAGTTTCCGATACAAACAAGTACATGGAACTGAAAAATCTATATTAAAGTCACCAACTAAAAATAGCCTAGAGGAACTTAAAACAAAACTTTTACACAGAGTGACAAACAAAAAATCCAAAAGAACAGAGCTAGAATTGGGAGGTCTATAAAAGAGAGCCACTGTGAAGCTATGACTTGGAACATCAACGACACTTTTAATGGACACAATAAGGCACTCAAAGTCAGGTGAACCTCTGTACAGAGGAGTAAGTGTAAACTGGCCCTTTACAAAAATTATAACACCCCCGCCATGTCTGGAGCGGTCTAGCCTGACAATAGAGTATCCCTGAATAAAAATCTCGGTATCAGCAATAGTACTGTCCAACCAAGACTCGACAATACAAATGATATCAGGGGACGACAGATGACAAATGGCTCTAAGGTGATCTATCTTAGGGAGTAAACTACGTACATTAAAATACAATAAACTAATACCTTCACTACTAACATGAACAGAATTATCAATAGGGTAAGAACTTAAGGGACCACAGCTGAAGGAGAGGGTCCTAAAAAAGGAGTATCAGAAGTGGTACTGGTTCTGTTAGATGCGGCTATAATGGAATTCTTCCCATTGTGCCCAGACTGAACGTCCGTGTTAATGACTTCTTTAGCACTGTCACTGTTGTCAGGGATCTGAATGGACTTCTGGGGTGGCAAGGCATCTGAACTTGCTGAACCAGCTGGAGATGTGTTGGAAGCTATGCAGGTTCTGTTAGACTCACAAGTTATGGAACTCCCTCCATTGTTCCCAGACTGTTCATGAGTGCTTGTGGCTTCATCAGCATTGTTTTTGTTGCTAGGATCCTGAAATGCTTCCAAGGGAGCCAGGCCATCCCAACTTTCACCAGCAGGAGAAGCTGAAGCCGAGGCATCATTTCTGGCTTCAAGGAAACACTGCAGTGGCTGAAGTTGCCAAGCAGTCTGCACAGCAACCAAGTTCCACTGGTGATCTAACTTCTCCAGCAGTTTCTCATCTCCTCTAATGACAAACCACCACTTTACCACACGCTTCTGGTCATTGTGTGCTCTCTTATATTTCCTCTTAATAATCAGATCATTTTGGGATGCAGAGAGAGTAGTGAGGGACTTAATAGTGTTAGCCACAGCAGAAGCTGAGGTATTCCTCATGGTACCCCAGACCTTCCTAGCTCCCTCAACTTTAACATAGTGCCTAGGATAGCTCTTAGGATGGGACGCAAGAGTAGAGTGCCTCTGGGATGACCTCGAACTCTTATGCTTACTCTCCTTACTAGGGACAACCTGCCAGGCTGAATTGCCACTGGTACTGGGGGAGGACTGGGATGAAACACAATGGGTAGTTCGATCTACTAGTGCAAGCTGAGCTCGAGCACTCTCACACTGAACTTTCAGCTGCTGAACCTCCTCAGTTAGGGCAGTAAGGAGGTCACTTTTGCTTGCAATACCACGGACCACTTCCAAGTCACATGCAGCCAGCAACTCACCAACCACTGTTTTCAGAGTTCTTACTTCGTCTTGAAGTTGGTTGAGAGCAGCTTGGCGCAGATCGCGAGAGCAGTACAGACAAACAAAAGGACTGTCACTGGTGGTTAGAGTCTTGAAATGGCCCTGGGATACTCCTGCACAATAACGGTGAAACCACTGCTGGCAGGCACCCTCGCACTGCAACGCTTCGTCCTTGCCCTCAACAATATTCGCAAGGCACAAATCGCACTTTGCCCGGCTCCCACTGGCAGCGACAGCTCCCCTTGTTGTAGCCCATCTCGGCGTTCCACATCGCTTCGGCGGCATCGCAACCAGCTTTCTCTAGCTCCCTCGCCTTCTGGAGTTTCCAACACTGAAACGTTGGCATGCCACAGCTAAAGTTTGCAGAACATATATTTCCTTCAATGACTTTGAGTCTGATATTAATTATAAGTCGCAGTGTGGCCCTCTGCTTCGCAGCCTCGCGGAGCCACGGAAGGCGTGGCTCCGCGTGGCTTGTTTGTCGAAGACGCGCCGTCACACGTGAAAAGCTACTGTAGGAAGTCACTTATCTGAACACATGGAACCGGAGGGTATTTGAAAAAAATGTATAATGTTTGTGTAGCTGAAGTCACAGGAAAATTGTTACTTTATAGTTTAGCGCAGACGATCAGTTGTTGGTATGACGTGTACTTTACAACCTGTGGATGCAGCACTAGCCATTGAACTGACAGCGTATACTAGTAACCAAATTATGCTTTCATGCTTTCGCGCGCAGGCCATGTGGCGGATCGCAATGGTGGACGTGGGTTTCTGGAGTGTAGGAGTTTAGATAATAGACTTCCTATGTACAGCAATATTCATATTTCCCATAAAACTTCCGGTTTTGCACAACACTCACTGTCGTCCATATCCGCATACTTCTAGGATACTATTGAGCAAAGGGTGGGACAGATCAGAGTGAACCTCGCCCTGCGCAAGGGAAAACAAAGAGCGCATTCAACTGGCTAGGAAAACACAGAAAAGTGTGAGCCACAGTAAGCTTACAGTCAAAGCTATAAAAGTTTCGAGTATACACCTCCCGCCTACCTTAGTACCATATGCGCTGCCGGCAGCGAGCGCAGGGCCACAATGTACATGTACCACTGTGGGAACAAGTGGCGAAATTTCTTACTCTTGTGATTGCATGGTAGGACTAGAGTTGTCTGAAGCCTAGCTCTTTCAGCCCTTATCTCGTCATACGTCCGAGCGCCCTTTCCCCATCGCCTGTCCGAACGTCACTTGCTTCCTGACATGGGCAAACGCGGCCCTAGCCTTTGCTCTGCTGAGCATAAAGCGCTCGGATTCTTGAGCCCTGAACGCTCGAGATATATTTGTCTTCAGCTCCGTCGTGTATCTGAGCAAGCCCCTCCCCTAAGAGTAGGTATAAAACCCTGAGCGTGCCTTTACCTCTTGACTTGGTTTCTCATCACAGTTTTCTACCACTTGAACCCACTACTGTACCATTCCTTGCTGCATACTCCTACCCCATCATGCTAATGTCCACAGTCACACTTCCAGTAATGTTAGAACTTAGAAGGTCCCAGAACGTCCTTGTATGCTGCCACTAAATCCATAGCATGAAGCGATTTCCTCATGCAAGCATATTAGCAGAGAATTGAAAGCAGAGCAAAACAAAAGAGCTAGCGCAACATTGTGGGATTTCCCCCACTCTAGAGACCACTTTAAGGGTGGAGTTAGACAGAAGGGCTACATGATGGGATTTCCCCAACTTAGCAACCACCTGCCACCTGCATGCGGAATGGACTAAAAGAGCCTGCACACAACACTAGAGTGCATTTGCCTAGCTTGGCTTACACAGCTAGAAACACTCTCCCATCAACTGATACACAGGTGTGTTGAAGTATGCCCACAGCACATGCACAAGTGTATGTAGCTTACAAGCTTCACTGTGTTTGAAATTGGACAAGACATGCATATGCTCACACACATACACTGTACATGAGTAATTGTGTGCATGTGAAACTCCACTCAGTGGCTATCTCCCCCTCCTCCCTCTCCCCAGATCCAGCCATGGCTGAGCCTCCTGCACAGCCAACTGGCTCATACCATCCTGAACCACGTTATGATGCCCCAACCTTTTCAGTGGAAAGCAGGTTATATATGATTCGAGGCTTTCTTAAGTCCTTTCAACACAAAGCAATTGTGACACTCCCACGAGAAGTAGAAGTGTTTGATGGCGCATTGCTATCATGGAAAAAGATTAGCCCCATTGGTGAACTACCTCCATGGTACAGAGGTGCTGCGGTAACAACTTTTCGAGATGAAGCGCTTTTCTTTGGAGGTGATTGTGGTCAGTCAGGTTTCTGCAAAGAACTCTTTGCTTTCAATTCCCAAAACCTTTCATGGAAGAGAAGGGTCAGCACTGGCCAAATGCTACGCACCACAGGGTCAGGTCTCACTTCATTACCTAATGGTTGCTTGATTGCCATCGGAAGTTTCGCAGAACGTCCTACCCACCAGCCAATGACAGGCTTCATTCCTGCTCCAGGGGACAGTGAAGGTCGAGGATGGACCAATCAGCTCCTGTACTACAACTCTGAGTCAGGTGTGTGCATGGACTGTCAGTACCTTTACTCTTCCTCACATGCTGTGCATGAGGTTACAACTGGTCCACTGCATGTATGAGCTGACCTCTACACATGGCCTCATGTAATAACACCAGACACAGACCACAAACTCAGTGCAGATAGAGATGTCTAACTTTTTGGACCATTAAATATTGTTCAAAGCATGTCATTGTGTACGTGAGGTCATGTGCTGCAGATCAAGGACCTTTCCTTGGCTATCCAAAATGTGTACCATATTATGTGTGACTACGTCCCCTCCCCCATAAAGTGGCTGCAAGTATTCAGAAAATGTCTCTCAAATTATTCTCAGAGTGCATAGGTGTAGGAAGATGTTTATAAGTGGGTGCTCAACTGAGTAGACTATCTTATATAAGCATTAGCGGTATTCACACTTATGCAATTTTAATAGAAAGGTGTGCTTATGTCTCGTTCCCAGGGTTACATACAGTCTGGGAAGGAGTCCCATGGGGTGGGGCCCATACGCTTAACATAGCATGCGTGGGTCGAGCTAGACTGCTGTGCAATGCTGGCAATCGCAATAATAACCTCAACACACTGCCTCCGGACATATCTCTCATCAGTCGGGTTGATGGTGTGGACCTATTCACTTCCTCCTGTAAAAAGTACCCCCAGCCCCCCCCCCCCCCCCCCCCCCCCCCCCCCCCCCCCCCCCCCAGTTCCAACACCTATGGAGTGTGTATGTTTTCTTGAGGTCACGTTCCTAGTCTCCCATGCTGGGGATGTGCTTTGGTGTCCCTCCCCTGGCAAACTCAAAATCCTGCACGTGTAACCCACTGATCACATAAGAAGGTGGGTACAAAGTTCAGATATATAGCAGTGGTGCACAGTGTTAAAACTGTGATTTGAAAGTCAACATGCTGTTTAAAATGAGAGTGAAGACACAAGAGCAGGCACAGATAACTACAGCACTTCACAACCAGGCCTTTTCCCAACCTCCTCTCACCACTTCACTTACTATTAGGCTACTAATTATAAGCCATTCGTGTATTAGCCTAGATTGATTCCATTTTCATAATCATAACAAAGCAGTGATCAACTACTCTATATAACAAAGATAGGTTAAGAAAGGAAGAAAGAGGCTTTAAATAGGAAGGTGAATGGGTACACAATGCCCTAGTTTAGGTACTATTAATATCTTTATATGCTACTCTTATGCTATTGATTTCTGTGTTTCTAAGCATGGTGCTGAGCCATGCATACACCCTGTGTGTACACACATGCATTGCTGTTGTGGCTTCTTGTCTGTCTAGTATTATCAGCCAGCAATCTCTAATGCCAGGCAGTTGCTACTAAGAGTTAATTAAACAGCATGTTGATTATAACTAGATAGTGTAGCTGCAGGTCCCTCTTGTCTAATATATATCTCTCTAGAGCAACTGTCTCAAGACTAACCTTTCTCTCTATAGCAAACAAACCACTGCAGCAAATATAATGACATGTCTCTCTACTGCAGCCGAGCTTCTCCCTCCAGTGCAGTCTCAGGAGCAGTCATGGGAGCTGATATGAGCTCATCTGCTATAGACATGTCTCTCTTGTTTCCAAGGCCCTCCTCGGCTGCATCACTCCTCTAGTTAGTAATGTTTGGTGCTAGGCTGTCTCTTCTGTGCTGCAGTGCTGCCTCTCTAGCAGTGGCTGCTTGAGGAGGAGCTGTTAGTTAGGGTGGAGGTGGTCTCTGTGCCCCATCATAGACAGTTGGGAAACACCCACACAACCTGGCCAGGCATGGTGATAGTATGCTTCCTAATAAGGAAGCACTCTCTCCTCCTGTGTACATGGTAACCATGTCAGTTATTCTAGCATACATATATGCACAGACATGCTACCTCTCACCACATGAGGTGGGCATGCAAATGATGTGACTATGTATGCTGCTCTACACAAGTCACATCCCTCACCCTCTGCTATGTACATGTATGTACCTGTATCATGTCAGGCAATCAGCCTGGCATGCTCATGTTTGGACAGTCAGCCAGGCACCTCTTCTGTGTCAACTATGAATTGTATTCATTCCCATGCCCACAATACCACTACACCACTGTCTATGATAAACAGGGAGTTTCAATGTTTACTTATTTGAGATAGTTCCCATTGGCCCCAACAAAATATTTCATAGTAAAATATTCAAATGAAGTACAGTCAGAGCATTGCAGAGCCAGGCACCTCTTCTGTGTCACCTATGAACTGTATTCACTCCCATGCCCACAATACCACTACAGTCTGTGAATAAGAAGTTAATTGTTTACATATTTCCCATTTGCCTACCCCAACAGCAACAGAGTTCGATTTTATGGTAAAAGAATCAAATAGAGCAAGTACAGTGAGAGCATTGCAGAGCTCCTCACATGTTGACTAGTACATGTCAGTATGTAGTGGTGTAGATGGTTGTGAGGAGCAGAGTGCCTTGTGCCTTACCTGGTGGGTGTTGGTGGATCATGTGAGCAGTGTCCCCAGGCCAGTGGGTGTGGCTAGTCCCAGACCACTCCCTCCCTCCCCCTCCAGGTCAGTGGTCCACTCCACCCACCACTGGTAGGACTCCTCCATCTACTGGCATGACCCTCACTAGAGTGGACAGGAGGAGAGTCATATGGTTTGGTGGGGTGGATGCAGAGAGAATGAGGTACACAAATGCAGTGTTCATCCTGGACACTGTGGCATGGGTGAGTGGCTGAGATATAGTTGTACCTAATTAATAATGTACGGTCTGAGATCACCTGTGGCCTACTGTCTACATAGTTCAGTTGTTTGAACAATAAAACACATAATTAGTGTCTTCTCCATTTGTGTACACTTATCTATCAGTGTAATATGATTGCAATGATGTGATGAGAGGCTAGTGTGGGCCTAGATACCTGGTATAAGTCAGTGCAGGGAAGAGAGTGTGTGTTCAGTCATCAGCCATGAGCCAGTGTAGAGAGGGGAGCATGGCCTGTGAGTTGGAATGAGGAGTGGCAGGTCTGGCAGTACATACATGTAGAGCAGTGCTACAGGAGACATTGTCCCCTGCACAAGACACCATTCCATGCACACACATGTACATGAATATGAGCATACACATGTGAATATGGGAATACATACAGTAATGAATATATTGTCTCTTGTCTCTGGTTTGACCCAATAGTGGCCTGTACATGCATAGTAACTGATAGAGTAGTGGACAAGATGTTGCTCTTATCATGATGAGACAGAATCTACATGTAGACTACATACAGTGTACATGACAGTTAGTGTGCATGGGAGAAGAGGTTTGCAGGTACATGTTCCATGTACATGGGCTGGCATGTGTGGCTAGCTAGTAGTGTGAGTCCATACAGGCAGTGTAGAGAGGGGAGGGTGCCTTACTGAGCTGGAGCATGTGCATAATTATGTGAGTGGATTACATGTTCTCAAAGTGTTCTCAAATTGTTCTCCCTCTCCAGCACTGGACTGGACCAGTGCTACCTCAGACAGGCCAGCCATGGCCTGAGGAGAGGGCTTACCACACAGCCTACAGTATGTGGGATCCCAGCACAGACCCACCACACCCATGTATGGTGATGGTGGGAGGTGTGAGCAGATCAGGCGAGCCACTTGGAGATGTGTGGCTCTTCAATATTAATGCCATCCAGTGGGAGGAGGTGAGTGAGCTGTGAGCTCATGAGGCAGTGAGTATGTTGATGTCCCCTTAGTAGTGCTGCTGTGTGGCAATGACCTTCACACTGCATGTGTGGCTAGTGCTCAGCTGAACACTTCCCCTTGTAAGCCTGCCCCTATACTAGTAGTGATGGTGTGTTGTGGTGTGTGTGGTATTGTCCTGTGCAGCCAACCCAGGTGAGTAGGTGTGGCATGTGAGTGGATAGAGGTTGGCATGCGGATAGCATATGGCAGTGTGTGCAGTGCATGTAGAGAAGTCATGTGGTGTAGAGTTGTGTGGTATGGAGAGGGAGAGAGTAGCGAGGAATGGGCTGCTCCATTACTGGAGAGCAGTGAATGCAGTGGGTGTGTAGGAGGTGATGTGCAGCCTTTGAGATAATACACAACACACTTTCACTGACAGCCAACAGTAAGCAGTGGAGTACCAGACAATTGTGTGGACTGCTGTACATTTGAGTGTTCTCCTGTTCCCCTCCCTACAGGTACTCCTTCCCCCAGGATCCCTGACTCCACGTTGTGCGCATGGTGGTGGACTGATCCACCTCACTCCTACAAAGAAGTTGGTGGTGGCTGTGGCTGGAGTCTCCGATAGCCCTAACAAGTATGCCTCACCACATGATGCACCGCTGCTCTCTGACACCACAGTCCTGGAGTTTGGTGAGTGGAGGCTGTGGCATGTCCTCCATGTGGGTACATAGTGCACTATGCACAGGATGTCAGGTGTGAGTGGATGATGTAATGTGATCTCCTCTGTGGGCAGAGGGAGGAGTACTGCACTAATTACTGGCAAGAGTATTGCCTAGGTAACTGCACATGTATCTCTGCCTCCACTGCAGAGTGTGAAGATGGAGATAAGTGGACACTAACTAATGTCCTGAGTGGGTCCAAGTTGGAGGAAGAACGGCAGAGGAGAGAGAGTGAAGGTAGGTACCACCTCACTAGCTCATCACAGCATGGGGCAGGGACATGGTTGGAATAGTATCTTATCTTGGTGGGTGAGCAGGAGAGGGAGAAAGGTAAGGATGAGGAACAAAGGGGGGAAGTGGGGGAAGGAAGAGGAAGAATTGGTATCAGCTGAAGGTGAAGGTAAAAGGTAAGGTGTCACAGGGGGTTGTATCTTGTATGTGAGTGTGTGTGCGTGTGTGTGTGTGTGTATGTGTGTGTGTGTGTGTGTGTGTGTGTGTGTGTGTGTGTGTGTGTGTGTGTGTGTGTGTGTGTGTGTGTGTGTGTGTGTGTGTGTGTGTGTGTGTGTGTGTGTGTGTGTGTGTGTGTGTGTGTGTGTATGCATGCATGTGGTTGTGGGGAAGGAATATACCAAGTGAAATGTGAATGGTGTAATTAAGGGATGGGTATGTTGCAAAGAGAAGCACTTGCGACTGACTCAGCTTTGACAATAAGTGATTGCACTGACTCTTATGAACATGTGGCTGGAACTACACAGCCAACACAAAGTTCTAAATAAGCCTACACCATTACATCACTATACATGATATAAAGAGATACACAGATGACATCACAGTTAACAACAGTTAGTACAGTCTGGCAAGAGAGCATTGTTCTCCAACAGGATTTACATGTATATGTGTATGTTGGAACATTCTTTTGACTGGCAGTAATACTAAAATATCAAAATGTCCTTGTCAATGAGAAGGGCAGAGATAGTGAGGAGGGAGGGAGGGAGGGAGAGTAAATAGAAATGTGCATGTATACGCAAGACGTGCATATAACTAGCGGCTCTCAATATGTGATAGGAATAGGAATAGAATAGACAAAGTTTGAGGTAGAGGAATGAGGTATAACAAGAAAATGAAAGATGGTACATGTAGCAGTAGTAGAGACAACGTAACATGTACATGTACAGCAATATGTATGCATAATGTGCGTATGCAGAGCAAGTGAGTAGACATGTATAAGACTGACACCAACACTGTCTAATGTCTAACGTTCGTCAGTGAGAGAGACTGTCAACAGCGTGAGAGTGAGGGCACACACTCACTGCTCGCTTCCTGAAATGCCGCTTCTGCCTTTGTGTCAAGCAAGCTGGAAGATCGTCTTATGCAGCGGTACGCGTACATGTAAGTCTCTAACGTCTTGGAAACGCACGTCTTCACACGTTCATCTTTTTCGAAACGGCCATCGTTTTTTTGTCGACCTTTCCTTCTTCGTCCGTGGAGCTACGCATCAACAAATGTACCAAAGGATCTGCTATTCACACGAGTTCAAAGTCCCATCCATGGGATATCTATGGCACATGTACATGTATATCAGTACTCATGGAGTTAAACGCCATGGTGAGCCCTTTATACGCGGTATGTTGCGCAGGAAGTGGCAGGAGAAAATTAATTACATGTACATGTACATAACACATAGGTGCCAAATGTCCCGGAACGTCCGGGACAGTCCCGGATTTAGAGCTCTCGTCCCGTGTCCCGCACGGAACTTGCTTCTTGAGTGAAATGTCCCGGAAATTCTACTCACCTGAGCTAAGTAACAATTATAACTTACCTGTTATGCTTGTGTACCGTACGCGTTCACTCTGGGCGTTAAATAATGCACTGCTGGCTTGTGGGTGGAGTTAACCGTGAGGTCACGTACCCTACGCACCTATGATATCAATTGCCGGAGCAAAATTCAATTAATTTTGGCATATCATGGGTGTGGAATGGGTGTGTTTTGGGCATGGTTATCTTTTGTCCCTGAAGTTCTTCAAAAAAAGTTGGCACCTATGATAACAGCATACATTCACAATGAATTTAAAAGCAGTCATGATGTCAGCAATGTTTCTTGTGTGAGCTTCAGCAATTTCTTCCTCACTGTCTCTTCCCACCCGTCAACGCAGCTGAGAACAGCCACTGCAGTGGACAAGTATCAGTGATTGAGGTGTGCAGTGAACATGTATCTCACTAGAACCACTCACTCTGAGAGGATAGCCACCACTTGCTCTCTGTGGCTGCATGAAAGGCTGCTATACTTGCCTGCAGTGTACTTGTAGCCACACTTGCAGTTGGGAGATTCCACTGACCCACCATCAAAATGAAGTGGCACATCTATACTTGTTCTGTGATGAGAAGGAAAAGAAATATGAAAGGCAGAGGGAGTTCCAATAGGGACAGCAGAACAGACAAACAGATGGACGGGGAGACAGAGACAGACAGAGAGGCAGACAGAAACAGAATGGGAGCATAGAAATATTTAAATAGCTAATTGATTAAGCATACATGTACATGTACACACATATTGAGAGAGTGACTCTGCGGAGAACACTGGAAGACCTGCCATCACGAAATGCCTACTCTGATCACCCACTGCAGCCTCATTCTCAGACTTTGCACTTGTTTCCAGACATGGTGCACATGCATGCACTATGAGGAGAACTTGGTCCACGAATGGAGAGCACTGGTCTGGGAACTCACCATTTAGAGCTCACTTGAGAGAGAGACATGATGGAATTAGAGGTATTCATCTACGTCAAACTGAGTTGTTGAAGAAGTCCTGAAAAAATCAGGACCCAGCTAAGATTTGAACCCAGGACCTTCTGAATACTAGTCAGACACTCTTACTACTGAGCCACCGGGTCTCTGGTGGCAGAGGAGTGCAGGATTGATGGTACTATCCTAAGGCTAGAGTTCAAACCTCAGTCAACAACTCAGTTTCACCACAATCTTCATAACTCTCAAACACAATAACTGTGCACACTATAACTCATTATAGATCAGCCCACCCATGCAAACAATATTCATTGCATGGTGCAGTGCATGAGGACAGATTAGCACGCCTAGTAGGAAGAGGCCCATGTACAAGTACATTCCCCTTACTATCCCACCTCTGTTTCCTCCAAGCACCCAGACACACACACAGACACACACACACACACACACACACACACACACACACACACACACACACACACACAACTGGTGGCTGCATGGTGTGCCTTATTAGGGAGAGAGTGGTACACGTGGCTTGTGGTTTAGGACTTGTCATAATGTTATGGTTTAGGAATTGTCATACATGTATGTGGCGAGTTTGTGTGCGTGAAGGTGGGAAGGGAGGGAGTGAGGAAAGAGAGAGGAAAGGTTAGAAAGAAAAAGGGAAGGGAGATGGAGAAAGGGAAGAAGAGGGTGGGAAGGAAGGTGGGTGGCTACCTGGATCTTGTTTCCTCCTAGGTAGAGCCACTCCAAGTGGTGGAGTAGGGATAGGGGAGAGAGACTTTGAAGCCTGAGTCAGAGAGGGAAGGAGGGAGGGAGGGAGGGAGGGAGGCAGGAAGGGAGGAGGACAGGTAAAGAAGAAAGTAGGGGGATGCTCTACCACTCACTCACCTCTGAGCTGGCAGAGGTCGGAGAATGAGTGCTTCTGGAACACCCGAGGGAGTAGAGGGGTAGGAGAGGGAGAAGAGAGCAAGGGAGGGAGAAACAAACTCAGCAATGAAAGGAAGGAGGCTCTATCACTGCAGATGGCCCTTGATCCATCTTGACTACACCCAGTGGGTGTGGTCATCTGTACCTTTATCATGGTTATCTGTACCTTTGTCTTGTCTCAGTCTGTAAGGCTTATGAGTTGAGCCAGTTCATCCACTTGGCTTATCTCGTTAAAGAGAGAGAGAGAGAGGGAGAGAGAGAGAGAGAGAGAGAGAGAGAGAGAGAGAGAGAGAGAGAGAGAGAGAGAGAGAGAGAGAGAGAGAGAGAGAGAGAGAGAGAGAGAGAGAGAGAGAGAGAGAGAGAGAGAGAGAGAGAGAGAGAGAGAGAGAGAGAGAGAGAGAGAGAGAGAGAGAGAGAGAGAGAGAGAGAGAGGGAGGGAGAGAGAGAGAGAGAGAGATGCAGGTTGAAAATTGCACAGCGAAGCATATACGTGTACATGTACATATACACGTATCAGAACATGTACATGTATCACAACATTCAAACACACACTGATAGCTTACAGGAACTCTTTTTTTTTTCTTTTATAGTAATAGTTTATGCCAAAGCACAGGATACACAAATAGCTAGAAGCTAATACATAGTGCACCCTCACAGATGAAAAAAGAAAGAAGCAAGTAGTTATAAGTGATGTAATACAGACCTCTTAAAAGAAAAGAAAGAATGGCAGTCAAAAATATCTCTAGGCAAACTGTTCCAAAATGATAATGCATTAGGAAAAAATGAAAATTGATAAGAACTGGTTCTAAACTTAGGAATAAGAAAGACTGGTTTGCCTGCTGAACGAGTGCCATAAAGGCTGACTCGAGGAAGTGTTGGTGCAGATGGAAAATCTATCAGTCCATTAATAATTTTGAAAAGATGGCAAAGGCTTTGTTGGATGCGTCTGTGTTGGAGAGAAGGAATGTCAGCAGCAGAAAGAAGTTCATCATAGTTGGTATCCCATGACTTCCGGCAGACTCGAAGAGCAAACTTTCCAGAGCTGCAATTTCACCCCTATAGTAAGGGTTCCAGACAACAGATGCATATTCCAGGTGAGATCGAATGAAGCTCTTATAGAGCCTTAAGAGACATGGAGGGGATGTGGATGTATGTTGATAGAATTGTCTGTATAGAAGTCCAATGAGTCTACGAGTTGTATTACAGCAGTTGGCAATGTGAAGGGACCAAGACAAGTCAGAAGGCCGCTCATGAAGCGCGTGATCGTCCGTCTTCACATTGCTTGGCACCCTCACCCGATCTTCATGTGAACAGCTGTTTCTCCAGCTACAAGGTGGTCTTAATTGTGAACGTAGACCTTCACGGGTGTGGTCAATACCCGGAAATAGTGCCTGCAGGAGCAGAAATGAGGCTTAAGTGTGTCACGTGCAACCTCATTCCGCTATGTACATGTATATCTCACTGGGCTGATATCATGATGCACACGTCGTGAGACGTGAAGCTCTCAAATTTATCATAAGCGTTTCCAAAGGCACAGCTGCAAAGGCAGAGGCCAAAGTAAGCCACGCCCAGCCTGCGGAAGGTCACGAGTACGAATGCTGTTATACGACCGTGCAAAGCGCTATGCAGGAACGGCGGACAATCACATTACTGCACTGTAAACACAATACTAGGACATTTAATAACACCCCCCCCCCCCACATAAAAAAATATTACAGTGCGAATGTAAAGTGCAGGCAGTGTCGCATCTGCTTATACACTTATATAGCAGTCATACTGGCTTTTGATTGCCCTTACTGTTACTATTGCTACTTGCTTTTACGTGAACAGGCACATTCACTCAGGAGTTGCTGCGACAACTACAAAAGGGCCACGTTTTGGCAGACTACACCATATGCGCTGTTAGCGGTGCTCCTGGTGTAGGGAAAACATCTCTGGGGCATTTCCTATGCAATGAGACCCTACCACCTGCTCGTACCAGCACAGCCTGCATGGAACAGGCCAAGAGGTTTATCATAGAAATCAAGAATGGGCAAGGTTGGAGGTGTCGGCTGATAAGTCCTTCAGATATGATCAACATGATAGCCGAGAACCTTTCAGCTGGTGTCTCCATCACAGATGAGAAGCCAGAAACACAAATAACCAGTCAGCATACTGGCCAGCCAGAGTCTAATGGTGACAAGCCACAGACTGAGCCTCAACAGCCACCTAAGGTGGAAAGAGAAGCAGCTTCCGAAGCAGGAGTTCAGCAGCCACCAATGGAGGGAAGAGAAAAGAAAGCAGTAAGCAGTGTTCAAAGTGCAAGTGTGTCTGCACCAGTTTCAATGGAGGCCACACCCTCTGCAGTTTCCAGAGCAGAGATTCTCCCCCGCACAGCTGAGATTGCCCGAAAGATGACAAAGATGAAAGGGTCCAGAGAGGTACTAAAGACCCACTTCCTCCTGTTTGTGGACTGCGGTGGCCAACCACAATTCATGGAGATGATCCCTATTCTGATGAAGAATGCATTTCTTCGACTACAATTGTTCAAGCTTTCTGATAAGCTAGATGATCGTCCAGCTGTGGACTATTTTGCATCGAATGGAGCCAACTACAGTCTTGGCCACTTCACTTTGACAAATGCAGAGCTAATAATGCGATGCATGCAAATGACACAGTGTCAGCACTCACAGCTACCAATGTCCTTTATTGAGAAGCAGCCAGAGTACCCAAAGAGCATGGTAATCGGCACATTCAAGGATAAAATGCTTCCATCAGGTGAATCGCTTGAAGATAAGAATCGGAAGCTGGCAACAATGCTGGAAAGATTCAAGAAATATCTCATTAAGTATTCCCCCAATGAGATCATCCATGCTGTTAACAATGCTGGATCTGGTCCAGAAGTCCCAAGAGACCCAATGGCAGAAGAGCTGCTGCAGATGATTGAAAGCTGTGGGCAGAGCATACGACTTAAGTACCCCCTGGGCTACTACCTGCTGGAGGTGGAACTGCGGAGAGCAGGCAGAATTGTGAGCAGAGAAATATGTTGGGCCATTGCTCAGAAGCTCATGTTTGAATCCGAGGAAGCCATGGAGGTAGCCCTGCACTTTTTTCATGCTGTCAACCTGATGTTCTACTTCCCCGCAGTACAGAAGGAAGTGATATTTGTTGACCCCATGGCTCTACTTGACTGGATGACAAACGCATTTGAGACAAGCCTGGAAACCATGGATGCTCCAGAAGGTGACGTTCAATCAGAAGAGATGATAAGACTCCGAAACCAGGCCCTGATCACATCCAGTTTCCTTCAATCCCTGCAATCAGAGATCACCAGTGAAGGTGAAAGTGTGGCAGTGGATACACTTATTAAAGTGCTGGAGCACTTGTTAATCATTGCCCCTATCCAGGAGGAAAGTGACACCAAGTATTTCATGCCCTCCTTGTTGGACAGCCGTGATTCCAGTGAAATCGTGAGGCCCAGTGGTGGTGCTGCCGCTACTCTAAGGATCAAATTCTCCAGTCGACACGTTCCTAGTGGTGTCCTGTGCTGCCTGATAGTGTACCTGAAGTCCTCTCATGGCATATTCCAGTGGCAGATTCCCCTTCACCACTCAGAAGAACCAACCCGCCTCTACAAGAATGATCTCCACTTCACATTGGCCGAGTATGGTGGCGGGATAACTCTGATCGATGACGACACACACTACTCTCTGTATGTGGATGGTGACATCTCTCCCGAGCTCCTACCTCTTATCTGGGATGACATAAGCCAGGGAATAAGTGAAGTGTATAGGGAGCTTTCTTTAACTGTAACACACAGAATGGGCTTCGACTGTCTGTGTGACAAGCCATCCCCTCACCTGGCAGTGGTGTCCCCTAACAACAAGTCATGGGTGTGCTCAGAAGATGCAAGTGTGACAGGCACACTCACCCACAAGCAGAAGCTATGGCTGCCAGTTCAGGCAGACCTGGAGGCAGGGTGGTGTTATGTGTGATGTACCGTCAAGTATACCAACTGAAAATGTTGTGTTGTAGCATCTTGCTGGATTGCCATGTGTATGCACATAATCATCAGTCACAGCTGTTGAAGGTTACATTTTCAACTTCCCTGTATAGTGTTCTCCCACCACAAGTTTGACTCATCGCACCCTGGAATATGCTTCCTGGGTGACCCCTGGAAGGAGAATGTGAGTTCGGATGGAGGAACCATATCGTGGAAGAGAATTGGCTTTGAAATGAACATTCCTCCTGGAGCTGTACCCCAAGGGAAGAATCTGGAGTTGCAAGTACGGCCATGCCTCAGTGGACCTTTCGAACTACCACAGGGATACCAACTGGCCAGTCCTGTATACCTGATCACACCAACCTTTGAGTTTCTAAAGGAAGTGAGACTGTCCATAGACCACTTTGCTGGTTTGGACAGCAACAGTGACTGTTATTCTATGACCTTTATATCATCATCATCCATGCCATCGAATGCTGCACAATCCAAGTATGTATTCAAATTATTGAGTGGTGGCATTTTTAAAAAGAAGGAGCACCACGGTGTCATTTATATAAAGCACTTTTGCCTTACTGGGACCGCCAAGCAAACAAAGAACACTAGTTGTACAGAGACACAACAGGAAGCTAGGAATGGTAATTGTTTAATGTTGCATGCAATTAGTTGTTATACATTATAGTATTAGTTTATGAAAATGTGGGATTGTTTAATAATCTCTGCATTACAATCCTTTTTGATATCTCCTACAGATCCTGCCAATGATTATTCCATTCAGTTTTACCAAAGCAAAGCAGCATCTGAACTACAAGTGGCCATTTTTTCAGTATCACTCTGCCAACCAGTTTATGCCGAGGTAAGTTGGTGAAATAGTATCCACTTTTTGCACTAGGTTTCACATGTGTGCAAGTCATCAGTGTTGCCTCCCCATTTCTGTACAGAGTCTTAGGAAAGTGTTGGAGCAAATGTTTCCAGGTTTGAATTTTGATGGTAGTATTGTACAACCAAGAAGGATACTTGAGTCAGAAGTGGTTCTGGATATCCCAGAAAAGACACCAGACAGAGAGATAGTGCCAAGCAGACTGCCAACTGCTGTAAGCTCAAGATTGGTCACCAATATTAGTTATGATGCTACCTTTTCTTTACCAACAGATCTCCCAGAGAGAAGTGGATCTCCCTCTAGTGATTCCAGATTACAAGTCCTCATCAACGTATCCACTGATGATAAAACTTCATGTTTCCCTTACTAAGCAATGTGCTAAAGAGTCCTTCTGTTATCTGGGAGTGAAAGGAATTGATCAGAAACTAAAATTGATGCTTACGATTGTGCCCCATACTGAGCCCAAACAAGCACAAACTATTAAGACTGGTATGTGCTCTGTATAATGTGTGTGTGGTACATATAACTCTCTCTCTCTCTCTTTCTCTCTGTCTCTTCCCTATTCCTTTCAGATTCAGAAGAGTTGGAACCACCAGCCAAGCGCATGAAAGCTGGCAATGGTAATATTTCAATCATTTCTGTCTTCTTAATTAAAGTTGCTTATTAAGTCTGCTTCCTTTCACAAAATTTAATGCACTTTTCTTAAATCCATACATTTATCTACTGTGTCCAGGTGTAACCTATTTTGAACTAGTTGTTAAACTGATTGTTGATGACTACATTGGACTACATTATTTCACTGTCACTACCACAAACAGAATATTTATTCTTATGCTTGTTATATACCAAATGGGATATGGCCAGCCATTACTCTGCTGCTGGAGAACACTGGTGTAGCACCAAGCATATCTGCAGTGCAAAACTGGAGCAGTACATTGTGTATGGTGCACTTCATATGCACAAGAAGTCCGGATTTGCAATATATGCTGGTGCTAGTGGCAAGACTGGCATTTAATCTTTCCTCTCACCATGCACAACTCATAATCTAAATTTTGCTACCAAAATCTGGGAAGGCAAAAGCTTATCACTGTCTCTCACTCCTTTCTCTCTCTCTCTCTCTCTCTCTCTCTCTCTCTCTCTCTCTCTCTCTCTCTCTCTCTCTCTCTCTCTCTCTCTCTCTCTCTCTCTCTCTCTCTCTCTCTCTCTCTCACTCTCTCTCTCTCTCTCTCTCTCTCTCTCTCTCTCTCTCTCTCTCTCTCTCTCCTCTCTCTCTCTCTCTCTCTCCCTCTCTATCTCTCTCTCTCTATCTCTGTCAGATTTTGAAGAGCTAGAACCATCATCTATGTGTATGAAAACTGTAAAAGGTAATATTCATGCTTTTCATTTACTTCAAGTACTTTTCTTTTCTTATTATATACTCCTCCTTTCAAAAGCATGTATTTCATATATAAATTGTGTTCATAACTGAACCCATTTCGCACCTTGAGATTACTTTTTAAGACTGTTAAATTCGCACATTGGAATGGGAGTATATTTTTTCATTGTCACACCCACAAACTAAGTATTTTCATGCTTTTTGACCACCTGACTTGTTACCTCCTTTGGCTCTGTTGTTGGGAATGATCTTGTAGCACTAGTAGTGAAAGTCTAGAGCAGCAGTTGCATAATTAGTGCATGACATACTTATGAGAATTCAGGTTTTGTAATAATGAATTCTGGCAATACTGGCAATAACTGGTTGTTGTAATTACTGTACACAGCATTGTTTAGCTTATTAAGTGGGTTTATAGGCCTGTGCATATAGCAGTATAACATCTCTCTCTCTCTCTCTCTCTTTCTCTCTCTCTCTCTCTCTCTCTCTCTCTCTCTCTCTCTCTCTCTCTCTCTCTCTCTCTCTCTCTCTCTCTCTCTCTCTCTCTCTCTCTCTCTCTCTCTCTCTCTCTCTCTCTCTCTCTCTCTCTCTCTCTCTCTCTCTCTCTCTCTCTCTCTCTCTCTCTCTCTTCCTCTCTCTCCCTCTCTCTCTCCCTCTCTCTCTCCCTCTCTCTCTCCCTCTCTCTCTCCCTCTCTCCCCATTGTCTCTCTCTCTTTATCTCTGTGCTATTTGGTATATATTTGTTCTGAAGTGGTATCTTGCTAGATCTCAGTAGATCATAATGACACCAAGATGCCTTGCACTGTATCACTGTATCACCAAAGGAATATCATGTCTGCAGATGTGCCTGAACCAAAACTGAAGGACCTTATGAGACTGAAGATAACTGACTGGTACAATGTTGGCCTTCAACTGGACCTGGACGATGATGCTCTAGATGCAATTGAAATGTCACATTCAGATTTTGGCACTCGAAAGAGAAAAATGTTCACCTTGTGGCTTCATTCTGATTGCAGCCCCTCCTACCAGACCCTGGCAAGGGCACTCTTCCTGGCAAATGAAAACAGAATAGCCACTGACATCTGCACGAAGTATGGTAAGTATCTTCTGACACATCTGTTTTGTTGAACTTTGTGTGTAATTATTGCTTTAACTAAAGCAATTTTTGTAATACAATAGAAATACAATAATTATGCCAGTGGCAAAAGTCATCAGATTTAAACCTCTTGCACTGCTTGCACACATTTTCTATCATTCACATAAGGGGAAAGGGAGAGTGAATATAATTATTGCATATAAACTTTACTACAGCATCTATAAACCTTGTAAATTTGCAGGCATCTTAGCTGTTGTTTACTGTGAGATAATATTATGCAGTGGCATTCACTAGGAAGTGGAGGAAATATTCCAATGACCAACACATGCAATGATGTTGGTGCAGCTCTCAGCTTAATGTTAAGAGACCATTCTTAAGAAATTTTAAAACGTTTGACAGTAATTAGTACTTGACTCTGCATCTGTAGGAGGTCACTAGCATTTTTGTGTGGATCATCTTCATATTTCCATTCATATACACCTTGTGCACTTCCTTGCTTCACTACATCTGTAATCATGAAGTTTGCTTTGATAAAAGTGCACACACAGTAAGGT
>CBDBZY010000018.1:140000-142500 GCA_965213685.1 bacterium | reverse complement strand
TTATTGTGCCTATATGTCTGGTACACCATGTTATGCCGTGGATTATGGTTACAGTGGGCTTTATCCAAGTACATCAGTGATGTCAGATTCAGAAGGGTATTTCCTGAAGTACATGAATGGTACTATAACATACTTCTCCCCAATGGTGCGTATCGAAAGATCCCTGAAATTTAAAGGCCAATTAACTCCAAAGAAGGCAAGAGAAGGCGCAATGACATGTGTTCAGAATGCAATGGAACAATTGAAATGAGTCCAAAAGCGATACAGTATTTACTCTACCTCCCTTACAGTTGATGTAGGAACATTTGGGAGTGTTATACTGTCAAGAAACTAAGCAAAATACAGTGGAAGCTGCTGAACATCTGTTTTCAGAAGTATATACTGGAACATACTGGAACATTATCACTCAGGACGTGGGAGCAGAGTTTCACTACAGTTGGTGAGGGCTGAACCAAATCACCAGTGTACATATATAGCAATGGTGCAGAAGGTTATAGCATCCAAAAGGAGAGCTTCTTGTTACTTCTGGAGGTGGTAGTTTTCTGATATCTGCACACAAACTGTTGTTTTAGTTTTAGTTACAGTTATTGTTAAACTCTACAAATATGTTTAGTTTAAGTTACCATTTTACCAATGTACTAGTTCTATTTTATCAACAGGCTCTTAAATTTTTAGTTTTAATTATTGCTTTAGTTCTACTTACAGTGAATTTCCTGCAATACAGCAAAGTAGTGTCCTATATTCTGAATACCGGTGGAATAATCACTTGTACAATCTTACCCAATCACCCATTCATATCTGTTAAGCATCAGTATTTTGTAAATGCAAAGTGATCTGCTATAACTAAACCTGGAACAATCCTTACTAAAATATTTTAGTTTTTCCCCATTTTAGAGTTTTAGTCCTAGTATAGTTCATGAGCTCCCATTTTACTAGTAATTTTGTTCTAGTTCAGTTACTCGGTATTATTAGCAATTACTATATTATAGAAGGAAAATGTGTGTACTCAAACACATTAATTTTTAGTCTTAGTTATAGTTAAGTAGAACAACACTACCACAATGATTATAAGCTCAATCACAGCCCCTAAGTAGTATCGTTACAGAGTGACCGTAATAATAATGTAACTTGCATGTTGCCTCGCTGTATGTTAGAATTCATTTACCGTAAATTTTCGTGGTTTTCGTGGTTGAGAGGCGAAACACGACATTTTTCCCCCACGAAAAACAGTACCGCAAAATACGGGGGTGTAGTTTAGTATACCGCGACCGCGAAACTTTTTCCACGAACTGGCCAAAAATTCACTGCTCGCGAAAATTTTACCCCCCCGAATAATACCCGCTATACCGTAATTTTATTAATCACCCAATATTGGGTAAAAATCTGTGGGCACTAGTACTACAGTGGAACCCCTCCAAAGCGGACACCATTGGGACCAGGATCTTTGTCCGTTATAGCGAGGTGTCCGTAGCTCAGGGGTTTAGGTGCTCACGTGCATGAATGCGCGCGCGCATGTAGCTAGTGGGCTATACACACTCATAGTCTGGGCTCAAGATGGCAAATCAGTCTGTAGCTAGCGAAATTCTGACTTCGCTGGGAATCCCTAGGGGGCACACCCAAACCTCTTCAAACACCCTCATAGGCACCACCATCACCGAGCACTTATGGTCCCTTTTGCCAACCATGCCACTTTGTTCTCCACATTTCTTTTTAAATGTGCTAAACTTTGGAACAACCAACCTCATGATGCTGTCTCAGCCAGTAATATACATACTTTTAAGTTACTTATATCTCCCTTATTTTCTTAATGTATTCATTGCTTTGGTTGCACTTGTATATTAGCTTACAGCTATTAGTGCTGCCTTGCCACGTGCAGAAAGTTATTATAAAAAAAAAATCCCCCAAAAAATCCAAAAAAAGAATCGCTTTTGTCAAAGCTCCTAGGCCTGAATTGTGTGGCGATAAATGAAAAGAATGCATTAACGGACTAAACTACTGACGACTCCTCAAAAGAACACATAATGCAAGGAATTCAATCCAAAGTATATTTCATATGCAGTGACATCCTTTGGCTCTCCAGTGAACTATAGTTTGGCTGAATTCGTTTTGAATGCTTCTCACATCATCATTGTAAACGTACCACAGTCATGTTCGGACAAGAAAAACAGTACGAAAGACAAATTTTGCCTTATTGAGCGAGAGATACGGTCGTAAGTAATTATGCCAACACACACACACACACACACACACACACACACACACACACACACACACACACACACACACACACACACACACACACACACACACACACACACACACACACACACACACACACACACACACACACACACACACACACACACACACACACACACACACACACACACACACACACACAAACACGCGCGCGCGTGCATACATGCACGCACGCACGCACACGCACACACTCATCATGTGTAACCACGCACATGTGCGATAGCTAATAGTTATTGTAACC
>CBDBZY010000018.1:47500-135000 GCA_965213685.1 bacterium | reverse complement strand
GTTATACTGAATGCATATGTGAGCTCATATCGTTCTCCCTTACACAGCTCCTATATTATGCATGCATACATACCCATCCCTCCCTCTCTCCCTCTGAATGAAGTGCTGTAGGTATGGATACACCACAGGATGAGTACATGGATATACAGTACATGTACATGAACGAGCAAGTGCGTAGCGCACTACAAGTAACAGTACAAAAGAGAACAGCAAAGAAATTTCACAACAGTCTCTAATCCAAAGGCAGAGACATACATGCATATGTCTATGTGTACATATAGGTTTGGTACACAGTATATCTCTCTAAGTGGCTGAGGTTGTTAGTTCTAAAATATATTTTTCTAAGCTGCTGAGGGTGTGGGAGAGATGTAATGTTCTGAGCCGCTGAGGTTGTTGGAGATATCTATTCTTGTAAGCCATTGAGGCTCTACTAAATATTAAACCATATTTTGTAAGCCACTGTACTAGTACTGTACATGTTCATAGCGTATGTACTGTATATGGTCATGTAGCCAGCCCGGTGCTGTGCTGCCCCTTTGGAGCCCTGAATAACACATAGCATACACCAAACCACATTACTAATATCAAAATGAATCTCAAATTTGGGGGGGGGGGGGGGGGAGGCAAAGTTGACTGAACAGAATTGAAGGGAAAGTAAGCAATGGATGATTGTACATGCAAACAACCTGTGCACAGCCTGTTCATCCAAGGAGGGCACACATATTTCAGGAGGGGGCAAATGCCTCCCCTCTCCCTCCCTCCCACAAGACACCATGTGCACACTGCACCTGCTCTCAAGTGCACTGACTATTGTGCAGGATCTGCTAGCACCACTGGGCAGGGCAGCAAGATTTGCTGACATGTTTGAAAGGAAATTTATATATTACGATTCGATGCCACCATATTGGCCTCCTGCCAGTTCCTGTACTAAACTATACACGACCAATCTCTCCTCATAGCACATGTGTGTGTGCCCAGTCTGGCAACGAGTGCACAGGGACTGAGAATGAGGCTGCAGAAGGTGATCAGAGTGGGCATTTCGTGATGGCAAGTCTTCCAGTGTTCTCCACAGACCACTCTCTCAATACGCATGCATTCTTAAATTGGTTAGTTGAATATTCCAGTCCAGTCCAGTCCAGTCCAGTCCAGTCCAGCATTTATACACTCCCAAGGCTATTAAAAGGCTAGTGGACCACAATCCGCAGTGTAGAATGTGCACACTACTTGGTTAAGAGTTACCCTGTCTAACAGGAGAGACAGCTTTGCCCTTGTATAACCTTTAAGATTCTGCCCACCCAGCTAAGTTGCCTCAGTGGCTCAGCTGGTGGAGCACACACACAGTGTGCAGTATGGTGCAAGTTCGAGTCCCACCTGAGACATCACATTTTCCATGAAAAGAATAGCAGCTGTCTTTAGGCATACATGTAGATTGCCTTGCCTCTTTGACTGATGTTTATGTATACACATGTACATGCTGTACCTCTTTCAGTAGACTCGATCAGCTTCACTATACACCCATTGCACTTATGTCCTTGTTCATACGTTTTGCATGGCAATGGTTGCTATCTGCCATATTGGTGTACTAAAGCATACACGCATATGTAAGTACCTAGTGAGTTTGGCTCTGAATAAACATCTGGAATGCGGTTTTCTCCCAAACTACATGACTAGCACACATGTACATGTACATGTACATGTACATGTACATGTAGGCTAAGTACAGTATCTTTAATATCACATCCTCTGTCAGCCAGAATGGTGTCTTCAAAAAGAACTGTTGCTCACTTTCCCTCCCCATCCTCTTAACATAAAGCTACCAATGCCATGTGGAGTTATTCCAAATAAAAATTGGCAGTTATGTGGTGGTTATGCTAGGGCATACATGGCGTGTTTGAGAATATGAAAATTTTGCAAAGGGTCTATTCCTCAACCTGTGTCCCACTACACACGCTCCTAATGTCCAGAGCTCTGTCAACTAACACACCACATCAAAATCTACCATTGCAAGGCTAAGGAAACAGAAATGGTGTGTGTCCACTGCATCAGTAGTATCTACATATAGATCTAAATGTACACAGCTATTGAATACATAGGCAGCCCTGAAGGCCTGGCTTGTCCAAGGGAAAACTACAATATTGGAAGTTTACAGATCTCCCATACATATACGTAGCTCAGCTTTGGTCACTCTTGCACACTGATACATGTACTACACATGAACTACATGTATTGAATTCACATCTACATGTATACACGTACGTGTCTGAACATTGCACTCTACAAGTACATGTGGTGTCACATCAGAAGGGCTGTGAGAGCCATTGGGCGCTCGACAACAACACAACGCACCTAACTACATACACCTGACACAACCACAGCTCAGCAGGCCTGCCCCTTACTAGTGCTCGTGTTGACAGACAACGCGGCCTGACTATATATCAACAGGCCGCGCCGCATCCCACGGTAGTAGGTCCAGTTTCACGTAACAACATAAAGTAGCCCTTGAACACTGACAAACTCACCTAGTCTATCCACAATCTTGCAACGTTTACGCATTCAGCTCCGATCCTTCACTCGTCTGCTTCCTTATATAGCTCGGGCCAAGCCGTACGCATACGTACATGTACTTAACTTACATGAGGTCGGGGCCGGGGCGGCGCGCCGCGTCAGCGTGCGCTATGCACTATACTGCACAGCTTGTGATTACAGTATTTCCTTCCGGGTGAGAGAAAATTCAAAATGTGCCTCGAAAGACACCGTACATAACCAACGTATTCCATGTCTATATAGTTATAGTTACTGGTGATTACTGTCAAAATTAAGTGTCTTGTCTTAGTGCACATAAATATCGTAGTTTAGATGATGTGGTCTTCGAGAGATATGGTGTATGTGTTCTGTGAGAGGGGAAATGCGTACTTATGTGCACTTAACTTTAATCAAGCCCCCACATTATGTTCTGTGAGATGAAGTATACTCAGTACCTTTGCAGTGGAATACACCAGCTACTCTAGCATGAGATGTACACTAGCCTGGCTAGTATAGAAGGGATGAATCTTGCTACAGCTGCAAGCACGTCATACTCATGCAGACAACCTGCAGTTGGCTAGATCCGGTCCAGTCCAGTCCATAGTGCTGACTATAATCTGATGACGTACATGTAGCTGATGAGGCCTGGTATTGGCCGAAACGCGTCCTGCAATATCGGGTGACTGTTTAACATCTAGGCCTAAGGACCGTTCGTGGCCTAGGGAGTTGTGGTTCTCGATTTACTCATGTACATATGCATGCGTGCCTTAGCATCAAAAGACTGTTATGATGGTTTGAAGGGTGGGCTGTCATCCCATCCCAAGAACTTAGGTCCGCCATTACCAGCCATTCAATGACTTTATGTTTCTTAATCCGATATCAATTATAAGTCACAGCTTGGCCTCTTGCTTGTCGATCGCGCGCCTCACACGTGAAAAGGTAAATATAGTCACTTATTCCAACACATGGAACCGGAGGGTAAATGAAATGTTAGGGTAGCTGAAGTCACAAGGAAATTGTTACTTTATAGGTATAGCAATTGTTATGTTCCAACTGATGTTTGTTCGGTACCTGTATTATGTGCAGCTGATTAGTTATTACTGATATTCACAACCTGTGCATGCACTAAGTTCCAGCACTAGCCGTTGAACTGACGGCGTACATTTGCTTTTTCATCATAGATATTGCTACTCATACTTTCATGCTTTCGTGCGAAAAACATGCAGCGATGGCAATGATGGGGGAGGCTTTCTGGAGTGTTGGAGTTTGGATAAGTGACTTCCTACTGTAGTATTTATATTTTCCACGGAACTTCCGGTTTTGCTAAAAGTCGTCCATATCCGTATACTTGCAGGAAGTTATCGAACAAAGTGTGGGGAAGATCAGAGTAAACAAGGGAGAAAAAACAGAGCATTCAACTGGCTAGGATAACCCAGAAAAATGTTAAACAATAAAACCTACGGGGTATATGTCTCCCTCCTATACCTTAGTAAGGTAGGGGCGGGGGTTCCCGACAAACTTTGTAGTGGCTTCCGTATTCAGCCCTCTATTTCAAGTGTACTTTGAAGCCAGTAATGCTACTGCTATTTATAAGCTCGTGTATGAGTGCGCTACCTACGGTCCAAGTTGGAGGCAAATCTAAAACTTCAGCTCTGCGTTGTTGGGCCGTTGTTCTAGATTTCCCAAAAATCTGAACGACGGGGGTTCCCGGACACTCTCGCTTTTGAAAGTCCACAACCCTAGATGCTATAGACTACGCGCAAAGGTAAGGGCGTTCACTTAGCTCTTCTGCAATGGTGCAGTGCCGTCTGTCTCCCTTTATCGTATTTTCAGAGATAACACGGAAAAGCTGCATATATTACGTAGTCTATAATATACCTGCCTGAACACTCTTATCTTTGTACCAAAAGCGGTGACCGAAAGTTTATTCGTTCAGGGAAACTCAGTGGCAGTGTCCGGGAACCCCACCCCTTCCGGGAACCCCCGTCCCTACCTTACCCATATGCGATGCCGGCAGCGAGCGCAGAGCAACAATTATGTTTATTTTTCTTTTTTTAAGGGTTCTGCATAAGTATATGCATGGCAAGACAAAATAGCAAGGAGTTGCTTTTACAATATGTGTACCAGTCTATAATAGAATACTTTAAGTATACATTTAAACGATCTACAATCATTAAACCTCGGTGCGCATGCGCAGCGAGGTTTACGGTACTTGTCCTCTGTGTGTGTCTGTTCCACAGGGCTAATCTGCGGACTGGCGCTAGTAGACGTCTAACCGAAGGCACTAGCGGCTTGAGCGGCACCTTTTTCACAAAATTATAAAGGCCTTTTCTCTAAAACTGCTTCGTTAGAAAGTTAGAAGCGTTATAACCTTACCCGTCACAAAGCCAGCTCAATCCGCCATTTTGTTCACGTTGCAATGTTTCTTATACTCTCCGTTTCACGTCCGTACGGCTAGTGCCCCGCGTAAGTGCATGCGAGTAAGGGGCTACAGTATATGCACATGCGTATGTGCACAGCTCGCAACATGACTACGCATGCAATACTCAACACTCCCATGCAACATCATAATGAGTTTGTGATCCCTGTGCAGCACATCAGATCCTCGCCTGCCACACCTCTGCCACACTGCTTGCATCATCTGTGTAGTCTGTTGTAGCATGCAATGCAACTGCGCCGAGGGTTTGCACTTTAGTGCTTTTCATTATCTAAAGGTAATTTTTTCCACAATTGGAGTGTCCGGGGCAGAAAAAAACTCTGAAACTGTATTGTGTGTGGAAGAGGGACTTTAAACTGATGAGAGATGTTGGAACGACTAGTAACAGTCATTGATTGTTGAGTTAGAAGTTCCGGTGGAAAGTAGGAATGCTGAGTGTGGTACTGATTATTCTCAAATATTCCTGATGACTGGCTAACGTGGGAAGTTTAAATACATCCAGTAACTCTTCATAGCTTGCCAACCATCTGCCAGAACAAATACACAGGGCATATTTCTGTATGTTTTCAATTTTTTGTCTGTTCTTAACTGTGTAAGGGTCCCACACCTGGCAAGCGTATTCCAGAATAGGCCGTATCATGGATGTAAACAGAGGGCACAGGAAAGATGGTTGGACGTTTCAGGAAAATCTGTAGAAAACTCGGTATAGATAACCTGTAAGCTTTTTTACTCTCGAACATAGTTTATTTATGTGGTCATCCCATTTCAAAGATGTAGTTAGCACTAAACTGAGATACTTGTATGTACATCCTGTAAGTACCTGTTCAATTTTTTCACTTTCAAGGAATAATGGCAGCAAAGAGTGGTGTTTGCAAGACAGAAGCATGATTTTGCATTTTCAGTAATTCAAAGTCATCAGGTTGCTCCTGGCCCATTGAACTATGTTGTTGATATCATCTTGCAGACAAAAAAGTGCAGAATCTGTGTCAATGACTTTGTATAGCACCAGGTCGTCTGCATTCATAGTTACCTTGCTTCCATGGGAAAGGGTAATATTACAGAGATCATTCACATAGATTAGAAATAACAATGGACTGAGGACTGAACCTTGAGGAACACCACTTATAACTTTAACCACATCCGACTCAGAACCATTGACCACTACTCTCTGGCTCCTGTCGGACAGAGCCAGAGTGTACCACTGTGGGAACAAGTAGCGGGATTTCGACCTTCTCTTGTGATCATAGCATGGTAGGACTAGAGTTGTCCCAAGCCTAGCTCTCAGCCCTCATCCCGCCGCACGTCCTCGCGCCCTTTCCCCATGGTCCACCCTAGTGTCCTCACTCCATCATATGTGCAAGCACGGCCCAAACCTTTGCCCTGCTTAGCGTACATCCCAGCCATGAGCTCAGAATAGCGGTTGACTTGGTTCACTTCTCTGTCACTTGATGCTAATAACCATTATGTGCGCTGGCATTCATTCAATATACATGACGTTTCACTTTAATACTCTAGAATCACAGTCTCCACCCACTGCACAAGCATCATTGCATCATTGTGATAAGTACACATCCAACTAAGAGCTACGATCTGCTTGCAGCAAATGGCTTCCAGCTGTGTGCGTGACTCCACATGCACTTACTCCTACACACAAGCACTTACATGCATGTGCACACACACACACACACACACACACACACACACACACACACACACACACACGCACGCATGTTCGCATGCATACACTACTATGTTCACATGCACAAGAGTTAATGAGGCATATCAGCAAAGCAAAGCAGATCATGATAGTACCTGCTCCTATTTTTATGAAGTGCAAATAGCACAATAGCTAGCATCATACATGTTCTTCAGTGTAATACAATAAGAACCTCAAGAAGCTATAAACAACATAATGATATTAACCAATGAACACTTAGATGACAGTGATGCTGATATGCTGATCGTAAGATGTGTGTTTGGGGGGGAGGGGAGAAATAACTGGCGTGTGCCACATAGTAATGGACAACAATTCCAAAAGTGATCCTGTGGGAAGAAACAGAGGAGGTGGGGGTGATAACAGGAAGGAAGGGGAGAGAGGAGGGGGAAAAGGAGGGGAAGGTATGATATTCTGTGCTTGTTTACTCTTTACTGACTTCAGTGTGTGTGTGTGTGTGTGTGTGTGTGTGTGTGTGTGTGTGTGTGTGTGTGTGTGTGTGTGTGTGTGTGTGTGTGTGTGTGTGTGTGTGTGTGTGTGTGTGTGTGTGTGTGTGTGTGTGTGTGTGTGTGTGTGCGTGTGTGTGTGTGTGTGTATGCGCGTGTGTGTGTGTGTGTGTGTGTGTGTGTGTGTGTGTGTGTGTGTGTGCGCGTGTGCATGTGCATGCGTGTATGTGTTTGTGTGCTAAGAAAGTCTATCAGTATCAGACGCTGACAACAGATAGAAATCTACACACACGACAGTGTGTGTGTGTGTGTGTATGTGTGTGTGTGTGTGTGTGTGTGTGTGTGTGTGTGTGTGTGTGTGTGTGTGTGTGTGTGTGTGTGTGTGTGTGTGTGTGTGTGTGTGTGTGTGTGTGTGTGTGTGTGTGCGCGTGTGCATGTGCATGCGTGTATGTGTTTGTGTGCTAAGAAAGTCTATCAGTATCAGACGCTGACAACAGATAGAAATCTACACACACGACAGTGTGTGTGTGTGTGTATGTGTGTGTGTGTGTGTGTGTGTGTGTGTGTGTGTGTGTGTGTGCACACATGTGCGTGTGTGCATGTGTGTGTGCATGTGCATGTGCGTGTGTGCATGCATGTGTGTGTGTGTGTGTGTGTGTGTGTGTGTGCACGTGCATGTGTGAGGGTGTGTGTGTGTGTGTATGTGTGTGTGTGTGTGTGTGTGTGTGTGTGTGTGTGTGTGTGTGTGTGTGTGTGTGTGTGTGTGTGTGTGTGTGTGTGTGTGTGTGTGTGTGTGTGTGTGTGTGTGTGTGTGTGTGTGTGTGTGTGTGTGTGTGTATGTGTGTGTTTGTGTGTGTGTGACAGTGTGTCAGTGGGTAAGTGAGAGGAGTGTGTGAGTGGATGAGTGGGTGACTGCGAGTGGATGAGTAAGGGAGGGAGGGGGGAGATAGAGGGGGAGGGAGTGGGTTAGTGGGTGAGTGGGTGGGTGGGTGAGTGAGTGGGTGGGTGGGTGGGTGGATGAGGAGGGAAGAAGTGAGGGAAGGGTTGGCACGTACTGCCACTGACCAGTTGAAATCACTTCACTTGGTGAATGAGGAAAAGCATCATTTTGGGTTGCCAAGGAAGTCTTGTGGGATAGTAACGAACTTCATCTTGAGTCCTGCATGCCACATGGCTTCACTGACAGTCCTGCATGTTTGTGTACATGTACATGTGTGTGCACATGAGAGGGAGGTACAATGTACATGTATACTTGCGTACTCTCTAAATCACAAGAAGTACATGTGCAGTGTACATGTACATGTGAATAGCTGCATACAGGGACAATCTGTATGTGTACATTATGTGTGGTAGGCCACTGGATAGGATGGAATCAGGCGAGCCGGAGAAGGTTATGCAGACAGCAAATGAAACAGCAGACAGCTGCTTCGAACTGGATGGCTCTCATGAGCCTCTCAGCGCTGTGGTTGCATAGCTGCTGTGGTGCAGATTGTAGTTTCAGGAAACTCATCCATTACATAACTCAGTGGTGTAGGAAGCACGGGTGCACTGGGTGCTGGAGCACCCGTGAAATTTTTCAAAATAATTAGGTCAGAGGTCATATCTACATGTAGGTCACGTGGTCTGACTCCATGCGACCTACAACCCCAGAGGAGGGTGGACACAGGCACGTGATGTACGCTCTTAGAAAGATAAATGCCTACCTGCTATGGGAAAATGTACGGGAAAGCTTTCAGGTCAGCTCTCCGTTGTCGTAGCGAGAACAGAGCAAGATATTCAATAGCTCTGATTGAGCTGAACACAAATACTGCGTGAACCCCGTTGAACCCCTAGGTCACTGAAGAGATACAGCCGTTTGAAATTTAGACAGCCATATCTCTCTGTTCCCGTCCAGATATGGGAACAGTACAGTTAGGATGAGAACGGTCGAGCCTACAGCATAATCCTTGATTGAGATATCGGCTGCTCCTACCCTGTAGCAATCCAGGTGCGGGCTATGTACATAAGAATGTAAAAGGTGTACTTTGAAAACGAAAGCAGACAATTATTACGACGCAGTATGTGTGTGTGGTCATGTGATAGTCATGTCAAATTATGTCATGTCCAACCTCCTCTGCTACGACCCAGTACACATGGCATGGGCCCTTCCAGGGGCGGGCACTTCACGCACATATCCAAAAATCTGGTGCACCCCCTTACAAAATCATCTTCCTACGTCACTGTTAAACTACACCCTAGGGAAATTCTGCACCTAAAAACATAGAGCCAGCAGTGCAGGGATGAGATGGAGTGATACAATTAACCACCTCAAACACTCAAAACCTCTACAGCTACATTCCATTTCACACAAAGCATTGTAATTACATGTACATGCACATGTCAGCACTGACCATGATGCTGACTGAACAGAGACAAGTAGGGATGAAGGGAGGAGGAGGGGAAGGCAGGGAGAAAGGGAAGGATGGGTATGTACATGTGTGCTTGCATAATGTGTGAGGGTGTGAGTTTTGGGAGGGGAGAGGGGATTGTGAGCTTACATACACATGTATACGTACATTGTACATGTACATGTGCATGATCATGGGAGGTAGGTACAATGTATGTGTACATGTACAAGCCTGCCATGGGAGGTATATAGGTACAGTGTATGTGTACATGTTCCACCCGGATGCGCAGCCCCTGTTCTGTTGAACAACAGGGCATCCGGTTGAACAACCGGATGCCCTGTCAGTCAACCAGACTGTGATTTTGCGTACCAAGAGATAATACTGTTAAGTCAGTTAGAATGGTAGAGGAGAGAGAGACCAAATGTCTTTGGACAAAATATTCCACTACAGATATAGGTGGGTAGTCTTGTAATGTCCTGTGGTGTAACAAATGTGATGAACATACAAACATAAGTCAGTCAGAAAATCATCCATTACAAAACTTCATGTACATCGTAGGGACCCCCCCACAAAGCAAGCAGTGCAGGGATGAGATGGGATAACACAACGACCACAGACACTCAAAACGTTCTACAGCTGTTTCACACAAAGCATTGCGACTACATGTACATGCACAGGCACATGTGAGCCCTGACTGCGATGCCACCTGAGCTGAGACAATAGTGAAGGGAGGGAGGGAGAAGAGGACGTCTCAAAAGACAGTATATTAGTACAGGTACATGTACACACATGTACATGTACATGGTTATGTTGCCTGTGACGGGCACATGTACCTCATGAAGCTACTTTAAGGCAGTGCAGTAGTACGAGTGCATGTACATGTACATGAATAAGATAAACTGCATGTGGACATGTACATGAAGCTACTTTTCAGCTTTGGGAAATCTTTTACAGTAGCACAGGGAGAGAGTGGAAGGATAATGTAGACCTCTGGCCAGCAATAACCTATGTACATGTCTGCATGCATCTGATCCTTAACCCCAGTCCATACACTAAAGATCACATGCTGAATTGCGAAAGCTTTTCAGCTTTGGGAAACATTTTGCAGTAGCACAGTCCAATCCTATACACTTTCTTTAATATCAAATCCTCTGCCAGCCAGTGTAGTGTCTTCAAAAAGACTGTTGCTCACTCTTCCTCCCCATCCTCTTTAACATGCGTAAAGCTAACAATGCCGTGTTTGGCAGTGATGTGGTGTTTATACATGGCAGCTGCGTATTCATTTTCAATGGGTCTATTCCTCAACCTGCGTCCCACTACACATGTTCCCAATGTCTAGAGCTCTGGCAACTATTACACCACATCAAAACCTGCCATTGCGAGGCTAATGGAACAAAAATGGTGTGTATCAGTACCTACATGCAGATCTAAATGTACACGGCACACAGCCATCGAATACACAGGCGGCCATGAAGGCTGGCTTGTCTAAAGGAGGTCTAAGTTTACAGGTCTTGTGACACATATACTCAGCCCAGTACACTTCAGCCACTCTCGCACACTGCCACACTCTACATGAACAATCACGTGCATAGCGCACCACAATAAGCAGAAAGAGAAAGAGAACAGAGAAGAAAGAAAGAACCACACGCTATACAACAAACTAAAATCCACAACAACCTCAGCGGCTTAGAAATATATAGTTTAATAACTGGAAAGCAGTCTCAATGGCTTAGAAATATTAGCAACCTCAACGGCTTAGAACAACCTCAATGGTTTAGAGAAATAGATATGTACAGCAGCTTCATTGGCTTAGAAAGATATTTATCTCTAACAACCTCAACGGCTTAGAAAAGGATATTTTAGAAGAAAGCAACAAGCCTACACGTATATATATATATATATATATATATATATATATATATATATATATATATATAAACCATGATGCGTGGGCGGATCAAAGGAGCCGCAGGTAGTATATATCGCATATACACCTGCCAGGAGGTAGGTATATATATACACGGACCGCTTGTGGTTGACAGTTTACACAACTACAAATTTGTCAGACAATCCAAATGAATGCTAGAACGGGTGCAGTGCAAGGTCACAATGCACTACTAGACAAAACTGAATACGGGGTTGTCTGGATTGCACAACCGTATGGCAACATCTTTCTGCTCGCTGACATAACGCTGCAGGCCAGCTATAAACATGGCAAGGCTCCGAGGAGTGTACGGTTCTCCGTTTTCTTTCCGCAATTCATTCACGCAAACGCACAGCCAGTGGCATAACTGCTCGTGGTTTTCGCCGAGTAGAACGTCTTCCGGGCACTTCTCTTCAGTGCGCTCGTTCCTCTGCCTCCTCCATGTCTCGAAACATCGCACGGCCCACTGGGTACTCTTGCTAGTGTTCTTCGGTACAGTGGGCCTCTTGATGCTCTCCACCTGGTCTTTAGAAACCAGCGGGAACCGCTCACTGGGCTCCGCTTTCTTTTTCAACTTAAGGGAGAGGCGACGACGTTTAGAGTTAGGAGCCGGCTCAATGTTTTCCTGGTCTGAAGCAGGAGTAGGAGTAGCCATCAACGATGTCACCAACAACGGTCCCAGTCAGAAACAGAGGTAGCTACAAACTGGCTAAACTTCCTTTGGCGCCCTTTTTCGCCTCACGCATCATTGTTTATATTATATGAACCACGTTCACGCGCCGTATAACGCAAATATACGGCCCTCCACCTCGGTCATCGGAAGTTTGCGGTTAATATAGGCCCTCGCCTCCGGCTCGGGCCTATATTAACCGCAAACTTCCTCTGACCTCGGTGTCGGGTCGTATATATGCGTTATACACCGCGTGACCGTGATTTATATATTACATATATGTAATAGTTATATCACGGGTCCGGGTTTTGTAGCTGATTTATTGCACCGGAAAAGCGCGAGGGCGATAGCCCAAGGGCTTTTACGTGCAATAAATCGGCTACAAAACGAGGGCACGTGATATAACTATTTTATATCCCGTTAATTAACTCGATAGTAACGTGACATATCTGGCGCTATTGCTTAACAACCGACGATTACCTCTCAACGAATGTCTGTAGTCCTGTACATAAATGACATGCATGCATGTACTACATTACATAGTGTTGTAATCACTTACATTGAAAATACAATATAACATAAAACCTACAAGATGCATGCCCAGGGGAGGAAAAATATAAGTAAAGGGTGCAATATCACATTTATTGCACTTAGGAACAACATGGCAACGGGGTATAAATACATATATAAGAACAGAACTCAGAATAGAAGGCAGATGGTCCACATGCCCAACCTTGAGAGTTGGGAATGGGGCTTAAAGATCTTTGATGGTGCACCAACTCTCACCACTCATGTGGACCATCTATATCATCCACAAGTAAATTTAAAAAAATGTAAATTGTGGAGGAGCATATAGGGATTGCATAAAAAGGCATGGAGACAAGACCTGAATGTAGAGTGAATACTAGAATGTGCTGAGTTTCATGAGGACAACAATGAAATGACAAGTACGCCATGTCTGATCATGCAATAAAAGCCCTATATTGTTGAGCTGCCACCTACAAGGGAATTTAAGCTATTAATACAGAAAGAATAATATTATGTAGGTATTGCATCTACTAGCACTCTATTAATACATGCATTGACTTGTTTGTCATAAAGTTTAATGGGTTCTTTCAGGGTGTGAGTGCTATAGTTAGGGTTTCATCCAGAAAACTTTATCAGGGGGGAAGTTCAGTCATAATGACCAAACAAAAAGTAGGTGTGGTTTCTATTCTAAATTAGGATATTATGAGGGGGTGTTTGAAGAATTTGGGGGGGAAATTGGAGAGTTAGGGGGGAAACTTCCCCCCCAGTAGATGAAACTCTGGCTGGTCATGTGTCTCTGCTGTTGCTTTACACATACAGACTATCTGTATGTGATGCCCCCATACAGCTCTGCTCAACAATATAGGGCTTTTATTGCATAATCAGACATGGCATACTTGTCATGTCATACTTGTCATGTCATTGTTGTCCCCATGAAACTCAGCACATTTTAGTATTCACTCTACATTCAGGTCTTGTCTCCATGCCTTTTTATGCAATCCCTATATGCTCCTCCACAATTTACAATTTTTTAATGTACTTGTCTCCTGTCCTTTTTTTGTCTGCTTTCAGCAGAGGTTTATACACAAATTACACCATTTTGGTGAGAAATAAGGAACAATGATGGTCTACTCGGAAGAATTAAACATGTTTACAGTTCACCACTACTTCCCAATTCCTATTCTCCATGTATATACATGCATGTGTATATATCCTGACTGTGACAAAATGAAACTGAGTTGATTCTCAGTTTATGGCTAGTTCAGTGTGGCATAGTCTACTGACCTCTATGTCTACCCATAGATACTATAGTATAGTATCTATGGTGTACCCGACGTTTAAAAATCGAATCAACCGCGACTATTGCCGTCTCTGTCTATTAGTGTTTGTAAGCGAGGCTATGCCCAGGACGGGATAAAAGGTCAGCCTATCAGTCGGCCCGTATGGCACGCCGTTTGTAACAAAAACCCTACGCTTACAAGACGCTCTAAAAGCTTACAAGACGTCTTGTAAAATTACAAGTGTAAGAATTACAAGACGTCCTCTAAAACTACAAGACGTCTTGTAACAATATTTACAAGACGCTATGTAAGCTTACAAGATGTCCTGTAAAATTACAAGACGTCTTGTAAGTACTGTTACAAGACGCCCCGTAAGCTTACATAGCGTCTTGTAAATATTGTCTTTTAATTTTAGAGGACGTCTTGTAATTCTTACATGACAGCTTGTAATTTTACAAGACGTCTTGTAAGCTTACAGAGTGTCTTGTAAGCGTAGAGTTTTTGTTACAAACCGCGTGCCGTAGGCCCGCGGCATTTCCTACCACATTCGTCTAGCCAAAACACGCCCCAAATCACGTACACTCGCGCTTCAAGGGCAAGTGTCCGTGGAACCAGCGAAGCTAGCTAGTCTCTAGAGCCAGTGAGCCAGGCGCCCGACTTGAGTACACGCCGATATGTGACATATGGTCACCGGCCGTGCCCCACCCCCTAACAGCTTGGGAACGCGCTACAACGGTGGACGCCTCGCCGGCCGGTAGGCCATACCCCACCATTAGATGCCTAGGGAACGTTGCTACACTCGCTGCGCCCGTGATAACCCTGCTTAGAACTAGAACAGGGCAGCCACACGTATGAGCTACTGTAGCTAGCCGGCCGAAGGTTGTGGACGGCGCAGCGCCTAATCACGTGACTTTGCGGCGCGCGCACGAACGTTACCTTGGCTGTGACTACGCGACATACCCATATGACGGCAACACTACATTTCAAAACCGTATCCAAGGACATAAGCCCACGATAAGTCAATTACGCGCTCATTTAATCAAAGCGCGCGTAACTATTCCCAATTATAATGAATTAACAAACGATAATTGTTACAATTCAAGCAGTGAAAGGATTAACAAACTCATTAGAGCCTCATTCCAGGCATAATCATAAACTCTTTCAATAGTAACATTTTCATGTAGATTCTTTAGCTGCATCATGTCAATTACAGGGCATTCAATTTCAGCATCATAATGTACAGAAACACTGGAAAAAACAGATATTTGTTAGTATCACAAGAAGTGAAAGGGTTAACGAAGAAAATGCATGTCCCTAATGTGTACTGCTATGATTTCTTTCTAATGTCACAAGTTCATTGTTAATGGATTCATACTTTTTAAGTTACAATACCTTTTATTCTAGCATTATAATGCACAGGAGGAGAGAGATAATCATCAGTATCACAAGAAGTAAAGGGGTTAATGAAAAAATTCTATGCCTATGCACTAGCCATCAATGCCATGTACCTACATGTGCAATATCATGATTAATGGTACTACGGTTTTTGAGTTTCGTTTCTTCAACCGGAAGGAGAAGAAGAAGAACATGGACAATTTGTGAAATGCATTTTTGCATATATAACACGCCTCATATCACAATTTTTGAAGTACACTTAACATTTGACATGCTCTTAAGTTGCATACCACTAAATTGCTTCCATAGTGAAAGTAAAAATAGCAAATTTCAAATGTACAGGTTTAATGGTGAGGACCCTGGCCAATCCCTATATACACCTACTACTGTAGGTGTGACAAGAAGTAAAGGGGTTAACGGAAAAATTCTATGCCTATGTCTATTCTATGCCTATGCCTATTCTATGCCTATGCACTAGCCATCAATGCCATGTACCTACATATGCAATATCATGATTAAGTAGGTGTGATACACAAGACACACAAACACAAACACAAAAGCTAGGCACATGCAACAGCTCACCTTCTAGAAAAAGACAATTCAAGAAATGATGTGCAGCTGTACAGTGGCTAAGATGCAGTACCAGAGCACTGTGCTGCACATGAACAGTGCACATACACTGCACATGAACTATTCACCTCACATGAACTATTCAGTAGTGTCAAATGTGAGGGTCAATGGACGCTCGGAACAACACGACGCACCTAAGTACATACACCTCACACAATCACAGCTCAGCAGGCCTGCCCCTTTCTAGTGCTCGTGTTGGCGGACACCTGACTAAATATCAACAGGCTGCGCCGCGTCCCACGGGAGTAGGCCCAGTTTCACGTAGTAACTGGCAAAAAGTAGCCCTTAAACACGGAAAAACTCACTCAGTCTGTCGACAGTCTTGTAGCCTTTATCCGTTCAGCTGAGATCCTCACTCTTAGGCCAACTGTGTATAGGATCCTTCACGGCCACTCCGATCTTCGACCAACCGTGTCCCTAGACGATCACGAGCCAGCATCTACACGTACATGTACATACATGTAGATCTACATGGCTTATAGATACCGAAGCGGGGCCAGGGTCAGCCAGGGCGGCGCGCCGTGTCTTCACGCTATGTACTATGCTATGCTTCCGGGTGGGAGTTTCGTGAGCATTTAAAAATAATATATTATTCTTAAAATCTGCCTGTACAAACCAACATAATCCTGTCAATATAATTACAGTTTGGGGGATGATGGGTGTTTTGTAATAGTGCACTTGGTTTCAGGACCCAGTCTTTGAGAAATGGGGGGGGGGGGGGGGGGTCCTGTGAGAGGGGAAGTTTGTACTCAATCCCCCACAGAATATTCTGTGAGATGAAGTATGTGTACTGTGTATCTTTGCTGTACACCAGTAAGAGGTGAAAAAAGGAATGCACTGCCACAGCTTCCTGCACCTCATGCTCATGCAGACAACCTGCAGTTGGCAATCACGTAACTGGTTGTAGCTATTCTGATTGCCCACTGCACATGACCTCAACCAGGGCTTCAAGTACAGATGGGGAAAAGGGGAAGGGGACTGTTATCACCCTCTCTCCCTTCCCTAGCTAACATTCTCCAGCCCAGTTCTAGCCCAAAATAATAATATAATGAAAATACATACCTGTAATCGTATGCATAAAATTAATGTATGTGCAAAATACAAAAAACAGTGTTGAAAAGGCAAGTGACATGTCAAATGCATGCTTATAGGTTATTGTGGTGGTTGTCAATGATTTTATGGATTTTCTACTGCTGATATGGAATACATTTCAGTATGGTACATAAACTCTTAATCAATAGGTACATACATAACAATTATTGTGTGTGTTTTACTCCCCCCCCCCCCTTCCCACACACACACACACACACACTCCTCTAAGAACACCTGTGTAGTAAATTATACTCTGCTTTATATACAAGCACATCCCATGATTCTCCAGTAAATACCCACTCTCACAGATAGAACACATACTCCCAGCCCCTGCAAAACGCATGCCACCCTCCACAGGACATACACTTTTCTCACTTACACTCATACTTCACTAGACCATAAAGATGAAATATACAGTACAAAACATAAAGACGTACATTATTACAAAACAAAAAGTCAAGAACGTAATACATTAGGAAACAACAAAACTACCCGGCGAACTAAAACATATCAGACCCATAAGTTTCATGTACGTATATGCATATATAAGCCTTAGTATCCAAGGACTATTACATTTTCTTAATGATGGCTAAGTGTGGGCTGTGTCATCCCATCCCAAGAACTATGTTAGGCCCTCCAATACTAGTCCTTCAATGACTTTGAGTCTGATATTAATTATAAGTCGCAGCGTGACCCTCTGCTTCGCAGACTCGCGGAGCCACGGAAGGCGTGGCTCCGCGTGGCTTGTTTGTCGAAGACGCGCCGTCACACGTGAAAAGCTACTGTAGGAAGTCACTTATCTGAACACATGGAACCGGAGGGTATTTGAAAAAAATGTATAATGTTTGTGTAGCTGAAGTCACAGGAAAATTGTTACTTTATAGTTTAGCGCAGACGATCAGTTGTTGGCATGACGTGTACTTTACAACCTGTGGATGCAGCACTAGCCATTGAACTGACAGCGTATACTAGTAACCAAATTATGCTTTCATGCTTTCGCGCGCAGGCCATGTGGCGGATCGCAATGGTGGACGTGGGTTTCTGGAGTGTATGAGTTTGGATAACAGACTTCCTATGTACAGCAATATTCATATTTCCCATAAAACTTCCGGTTTTGCACAACACTCACTGTCGTCCATATCCGCATACTTCTAGGATACTATTGAGCAAAGGGTGGGACAGATCAGAGTGAACCTCGCCCTGCGCAAGGGAAAACAAAGAGCGCATTCAACTGGCTAGGAGAACACAGAAACGTGTGAGCCACAGTAAGCTTACAGTCAAAGCTATAAAAGTTTCGAGTATACACCTCCCGCCTACCTTAGCACCATATGCGCTGCCGGCAGCGAGCGCAGAGCCACAACGTACATGTACCGGAATCCCATGTACCACTGTGGGAACAAGTGGCGAGATTTCTTACTCTTGTGATTGCATGGTAGGACTAGAGTTGTCTGAAGCCTAGCTCTTTCAGCCCTTATCTCGTCATACGTCCGAGCGCCCTTTCCCCATCGCACGTCCGAACGTCACTTGCTTCCTGACATATGCAAGCGCGGCCCTAGCCTTTGCTCTGCTGAGCGTACAGCGCTCGGATTCTTGAGCCCTGAACGCTCGAGATATATTTGTCTTCAGCTCCGTCGTGTATCTGAGCAAGCCCCTCACCTAAGAGTAGGTATAATACCCTGAGCGTGCCTTTACCACTTGACTTGGTTTCTCATCACAGTTTTCTACCACTTGAACCTACTACTGTACCATTCCTTGCTGCATACTCCTACCCCAACATGCTAATGTCCACAGTCACACTTCCAGTAATGCTAGAACTTAGAAGGTCCCAGAATGTCCTTGTATGCTGCCACAAAATCCATAGCATGAAGGATTTCCTCATGCAAGCATATTAGCAGAGAATTGAAAGCAGAGCAAAACAAAAGAGCTGGTGCAACATTATGGATTTACCCCACTCTAGAGACCACTTTAAGGGTGGAGTTAGACAGAAGGGCTACATGATGGGATTTCCCCACTCAGCTTAGCAACCACCTGCCACCTACATGCGGAATAAGACTAAAGAGCCTGCACACAACACTAGACTGCATTTGCCTAGCTTGGCTTACACAGCTAGAAACACTCTCCCATAAACTGATACACAAGTGTGTTGAGGTAGGCCCACTGCACATGTGCAAGTGTATATAGCTTACAAGCTTCACTGTGTTTAAAATCGGACAAGACATGCATATGCTCACATGCAGACACTGTATACATAATTGCCGTGTGTATGTGGAACTTCACTCAGTGACTATCTCCCCCTCCTCCCTCTCCCCAGATCCAGCCATGGCTGAGCCTCCTACACAGCCAACTGGCTCATATGATCCTGAGGAACGTTATGATGCTCCAACCTTTTCAATTGGCTCACAACTCTGGATGTTTAGGGGCGTGCTTAGGTCATTCCAGCACAAAAGCATGCTCACGCTACCACGAGAAGTGGAGATGTTTGATGGTGTGACCTTATCATGGAAGAAATATCCAACATCTGGTGAGCTGCCACCATGGTTCCAAGGTGCTGCAGTCACCTCATACCACACAAACCTGTACTTCATGGGCGGCCACTGTGGTGTACCAGGCTACTGCAATGAGCTCTCTGTTTTCAACTCCCAAAACTTTGTATGGAGGAGAATTGCCAGCACTGGCCAAATGCTACGTACTAAGAACTCGGGCCTCGTGTCACTGACTAATGGAGATATACTCACTGCTGGAGGGTACGCAGAACGTCCTACCCACCAGCCAATGACAGGCTTCATTCCTGAGTCAGGGAACAGTGAAGGTCGAGGATACACCAATCAGCTCCTGTACTACAACTCTGAGTCAGGTGTGTGCATGGACTGTCAGTACCTTTACTCTACCTCACATGCTGTGCATGAGGTTACAACTGGTCCACTGCATGTATGAGCTGACCTCTACACATGGCCTCATGTAATAACACCAGACACAGACCACAAACTCAGTGCAGATAGAGACAACTGATTGCTGCCAGAGCATGACATCCTTACTCAAAGTATGTGTACTTGAGGATTAGAAACCAATTACCGGTAATGCATCATGTAATATGTATGTGTGGTCATGTGCTGGAGATCAGTTATATCTTTTCTTTGCCCTCTCCTATGTACCTCAAATTTTAGGATATCATTAGGTGCAGTAAGGTATGCATGATTGTACATGTGGCCATGTGTATGGGGTACAGTTGTGTTGCAAAATCAGCAGGGGTTCATGCAGGGGGAGGAAAAGGCCTAGAATATCACCCCCTCCCACAAGAAAGCAACTTCATCCCTCCCCCTCCCCAACAAAATTATGGGAATGGCTATGGCTACTTGCAGAATGCCTCAGAATCCATCTGAGAGTCTCTGTACTTCAATAATTCACCCATTGGCATTCTCCCAGACCCCCTAGTGGGAGTGTGCCCTCCATATGAATGGCAAACTTTGAGTTACCCCTACTGTCTCAAAGTTACCTCTTATGTACATGTACACATGCACTGTAGTTAGGGCTTTCTGCAACTCCCTCTGTCTGGTAATGTCAGTGAGATATATCTCATGCTGAGGAGTTGCTCTTACCTCTAACTGGACTGCACAGCTGGACCTCTCCATTCTCTACTGTCTCTACTGTCTCAAAGGCCATTAAGTAACAGCCTCAAAGCAACCTGTTTCTCTACTGCACCTGAGCTTCTTGTAGCTGTGACTTTTTGCAGCTCCCTCTGTCTAGTACTATATATCACTGAGGAATCAGTCATGCTGAGGAGTTGTTATCAACTCTAACTGGACTACATAGCTGGACCTCTCTCCTGTCTATTGTCTCAGAGGCCAATCTATTTTTAAGCAATTATATATAATGTGTCTCTACTGCAGCCGAGCTTCTCCCTCCAGTGCAGTCTCAGGAGCAGTCGTGGGAGCTGATATGAGCTCATCTGCTGTAGACATGTCTCTCTTGTTTCCAAGGCCCTCCTCGGCTGCATCACTCCTCTAGTTAGTAATGTTTGGTGCTAGGCTGTCTCTTCTGTGCTGCAGTGCTGCCTCTCTAGCAGTGGCTGCTTGAGGAGGAGCTGTTAGTTAGGGTGGAGGTGGTCTCTGTGCCCCATCATAGACAGTTGGAAAACACCCACACAGCTTGGCCAGGCATGGCAATAGTATGCTTCCTAATAAGGAAGCACTCTCTCCTCCTGTGTACATGGTAACCATGTCAGTTATTCTAGCATACATATATGCACAGACATGCTACCTCTCACCACATGAGGTGGGCATGCAAATGATGTGACTATGTATGCTGCTCTACACAAGTCACATCCCTCACCCTCTGCTATGTACATGTATGTACCTGTATCATGTCAGGCAATCAGCCTGGCATGTTCATGTTTGGACAGTCAGCCAGGCACCTCTTCTGTGTCAACTATGAATTGTATTCATTCCCATGCCCACAATACCACTACACCACTCTCTATCGTAAACAGGAAGTTTCAATGTTTACTTATTTGAGACAGTTCCCATTGACCCCAACAAAATATTTCATAGTAAAATATTCAAATGAAGTACAGTCAGAGCATTGCACGGCCAGGCACCTCTTCTGCGTCAACTATGAACTGTATTCACTCCCATGCCCACAATACCACTACAGTCTGTGAATAAGAAGTTAATTGTTTACATATTTCCCATTCGCCTACCCCAACAGCTACAGAGTTCGATTTTATGGTAAAAGAATCAAATAGAGCAAGTACAGTGAGAGCATTGCAGAGCTCCTCACATGTTGACTAGTACATGTCAGTATGTAGAGGTGTAGATGGTTGTGAGGAGCAGAGTGCCTTGTGCCTTACCTGGTGGGTGTTGGTGGATCATGTGAGGAGTGTCCCCAGGCCAGTGGGTGTGGCTAGTCCCAGACCACTCCCTCCCTCCCCCTCCAGGTCAGTGGTCCACTCCACCCAACACTGGTAGGACTCCTCCTCCATCTGCTGGTATGACCCTCACTAGAGTGGACAGGAGGAGAGTCGTGTGGTTTGGTGGGTGGAATGCGGAGAGGAGGAGGAGGACAAATGCAGTGTTCATCCTGGACATTGTGGCATGGGTGAGTGGCTGAGATACAGTTGTACCCAATTAATAATGTACTGTCTGAGACCACCTGTGGCCTACTGCTTATGTAGTTCAGCTGCTTGAACAATAAAACACATAATTAGTGCATTCTCCATGTGCGTACATTTGTGATTGCTATAATGTGCCGAGAGGCTAGTGTGGGCCTAGATACCTGGTACGAGTCAGTGCAGGGAAGAGAGTGTGTGTTCAGTCATCAGCCATGAGCCAGTGTAGAGAGGGGAGCATGGCCTGTGAGTTGGAATGAGGAGTGGCAGGTCTGGCAGTACATACATGTAGAGCAGTGCTACAGGAGACACTGTCCCCTGCACAAGACACCACCACATGCACACACATGTACATGAATATGAGCATACACACGTGAATATGGGAATACATATATACAGTAATATATTGTCTCTGGTGGGACCCAATAGTGGCGTGTACATGCATAGTAACTGCTAGAGTAGTGGACAAGATGTTGCACTTATCATGATGAGACAGAATCTATACGTAGACTACATACAGTGTACATGTATGTACAGTGTACATGACAGTTAGTGTGCATGGAAGAAGAGGTTTGCAGGTACATGTTCCATGTACATGGGCTGGCATGTGTGGCTAGCTAGTAGTGTGAGTCCATACAGGCAGTGTTGAGAGGGGAGGGTGCCTTACTGAGCTGGAGCATGTGCATATGTGAGTGGATTACATGTTCTCAAAGTGTTTTCGAATTGTTCTCCCTCTCCAGCACTGGACTGGACCAGTGCTACCTCAGACAGGCCAGCCATGGCCTGAGGAGAGGGCTTACCACACAGCCTACAGTCTGTGGGATCCAGACAGAGACCCACCAAACCCATGTATGGTGATGGTGGGAGGTATGAGCAGACGAAACAAGCCACTGGGAGATGTGTGGCTCTTCAATATCAATGCTATCCAGTGGGAAGAGGTGAGTGAGCTGTGAGCTCATGAGGCAGTGAGTGTGTTGATGTCCCCTTAGTGGTGCTGTTGTGTGGCAATGACCTTCACACTGCATGTGTGGCTAGTGCTCAGCTGAACACTTCCCCTTGTAAGCCTGTCCCTATACCAGTAGTGATGGTGTGTTGTGGTGTGTGTGGTATTGTCCTGTGCAGCCAACCCAGGTGAGTAGGTGTGGCATGTGAGTGGATAGAGGTTGGCATGTGGAGAGCATATGGCAGTGTGTGCAGTACATGTAGAGAAGTCATGTGGTGTAGAGTTGTGTGGTATGGAGAGGGAGAGAGTAGTGAGGAATGGGCTGCTCCATTACTGGACAGCAGTGAATGCAGTGGGTGTGTAGGAGGTGATGTGCAGCCTTTGAGATAATACACAACACACTTCCACTGGCAGCCAACAGTAAGCAGTGGAGCAGCAGACAATTGTGTGGACTGCTGTACATTTGAGTGTTCTCCTGTTCCCCTCCCTACAGGTACTCCTTCCCCCAGGATCCCTGACTCCACGGTGCTCGCATGGTGGTGGAGTGATTCACCTCACTCCTACAAAGAAGTTGGTGGTGGCTGTGGCTGGAGTCTCCGATAACCTCTTCAAGTATGCCTCATGGAATGACTGGCCGCTGCTCTCTGACACCACAGTCCTGGAGTTTGGTGAGTGGAGTGAGTGTGGTAGGCAGGATGATGGGCACTGTGGCAGTGAGTGGAGTGGGGGACTGGCCACACTGCTCACTGTGGAGTGATGCTGTGGGCAGCAGTAGCAGTAGGAGATGTGGTGAGATGGTATGTACATGTACAAGGCTGTGGCATGTCCTCCCTGTGGGTACATAGTGCACTATGCACAGGATGTCAGGTGTGAGTGGATGATGTAATGTGATCTTCTCTGTGGGCAGAGGGAGGAGTACTGCACTAATTACTGGCAAGAGAGTTGCCTAGGTAACTGCTCATGTATCTCTGCCTCCACTGCAGAGTGTGAAGAGGAAGATAAGTGGACACTAGCTAATGTCCTGAGTGGGTCCAAGTTGGAGGAAGAAAGGCAGAGGAGAGAGAGTGAAGGTAGGCACCACCTCACTAGCTCATCACAGCATGGGGCAGGGACATAGTTGGAATGGTATCTTATCTTGGTGGGTGAGCAGGAGAGGGAGAAAGGTAAGGATGAGGAACAAAGGGGGGAAGTGGGGAAAGGAAGAGGAAGAACTTGTATCAGCTGAAGGTGAAGGTAAAAGGTAAGGTGTCACAGGGAGTTGTATCTTGTGTGTGTGTGTGTATGTGTGTGTGTGTGTGTGTGTGTGTGTGTGTGTGTGTGTGTGTGTGTGTGTGTGTGTGTGTGTGTGTGTGTGTGTGTGCACGCATGTGGTTGTGGGGAAGGAATATACCAAGTGAAATGTGAATGGTGTAATTAAGGGATGGGTATGTTGCAAAGAGAAGCACTTGCGACTGACTCAGCTGGCTTTGACAATAACTGATTGCACTACTACAACACAGCCAACACAAAGTTCTAAATAAGCCTACACCATTACATCACTATACATGCTATAAAGAGACACACAGATGACATCACAGTTAACAACAGTTAGTACAGTCTGACAAGAGAGCATTGTTCTCCAATAGGATTTACATGTATATGTGTATGTTGGAACATTCTTTTGACTGGCAGTAATACTAAAATATCAAAATGTCCTTGTCAATGAGAAGGACAGAGATAGTGAGGAGGGAGGGAAGGAGAGTAAATAGAAATGTGCATGCATACGCAAGACGTGCATATAACTAGCGGCTCTCAATATGTGATAGGAATAGGAATAGAATAGACAAAGTTTGAGGTAGAGGAATGAGGTATAACAAGAAAATGAAAGATGGTACATGTAGCAGTAGTAGAGACAACGTAACATGTACATGTACAGCAATATGTATGCATAATGTGCGTATGCAGAGCAAGTGAGTAGACATGACTGACACCAACACTGTCTAATGTCTAACGTCCGTCAGTGAGAGAGACTCTCAACAGCGTGAGAGGGAGAGCACACACTCACTGCTCGGTTCCTGAAATGCCGCTTCTGCCTTTGTGTCCAGCAAGCTGGAAGATCGTCTTATGCAGCTCACCCGTGGCAGTATGCGGTACGCGTACATGTAAGTCTCTAACGTCTTGGAAACGCACGTCTTCACACGTTCATCTTTTTCGAAACGGCCATCGTTTTTATGTCGACCTTTCCTTCTTCGTCCGTGGAGCTACGCATCAACAAACGTACCAAAGGATCTGCTATTCTCACGAGTTCAAAGTCCCATCCATGGGATATCTATGGCACATGTACATGTACATCAGTACTCATTGAGTTAATTAAACGCCACTGTAAGCCCTTTACACGCGGTATGTTGCGCAGGAAGTGGCAGGATAAAATTAATTACATGTACATGTACATAACAGCATACATTCACAATTATTTTAAAAGCAGTCATGATGTCAGCAATCTTTCTTGTCTCAGCTTCAGTAATTCCTTCCTCACTGTCTCTTCCCACCCGTCAATGCAGCTGAGAACAGCCACTGCAGTGGACAAGTATCAGTGATTGAGGTGTGCAGTGAACATGTATCTCACCAGAACCACTCACTCAGAGAGGATAGCCACAACTTGCTCTCTGTGGCTGCAGAAGGAAAAGAAATATGAAAGAGTTCCAATAGGGAAAGCAGAACAGACAAACAGATGGACAGGGAGACGGAGACAGACAGACAGGGAGACTGGCAGACTGACAGGGAGACAGGCAAACAGAACCGGAGTGTAGAAACACTGGACTCAACTGGAATACTTGACTAGCTGATTAAGCATACATGTACACACATATTGAGAGAGTGACTCTGTGGAGAACACTGGAAGACTTGCCATCACAAAATACCCACTCTGATCACCCTCTGCAGCCTCATTCTCAGACTTTGCACTTGTTTCCAGACATGGTGCACATGCATGCACTATGAGGAGAACTTGGTCCATGAATGGAGAGCACTGATCTGGGAACCAGACTCATCATTTTAGAGCTCACTTGCACACAGTAGAGCAGTACTCATCATGAAAATGAGTGAGGCTCGTTCACCAACTTAATCTTCTTGCTCTAGTTTGTAAACAGTCTTCAAATGGTTAGTCTGGTTCCCAGACCAGTGCTCTCCAGTTGCGGATGGCATATGTGCATGCACCCTGTCTAGAAATGAATGCAAGGACAGAGACCCCCTACCCCTCCTCTGTTTCCCCTCCATGCGCACACATGCACACACATACACTGAAGCTCCTCAGCACATGCACACACACAACTGGTGGCTCTATGGTGTGCCTTATTAGGAAGACAGCAGTGGCTTGTGGTTTAGGAATTGTCATATGTGTGCATGTGTTGAAGAGCTTGCATGGGTGAAGGCGGGGAGGGAGGGAGGGAGGGAGGGAGAGAGGGAAGGAGGGAGGAAGAGAGGAGAGAGGGAGAGAGGGAGAGGGAGGGATCGAAGGAGGGAGGGGGATAGGTTAGCTTGGTGGTGTGTGTGTGTGTGTGTGTGTGTGTGTGTGTGTGTGTGTGTGTGTGTGTGTGTGTGTGTGTGTGTGTGTGTGTGTGTGTGTGTGTGTGTGTGTGTGTGTGTGTGAGAGAGAGAGAGAGAGAGAGAGAGAGAGAGAGATGTAGCTTGAAAATTGTACAGTGAAGCAGTTAACATGTACAAACCTGCAAGCTGTATGCTGAAATCAAAGCTCCCACTACCCAGACCTTCATGCAACATCACTCTCAAACAGAACAAGGTTTCTCTGGTACACCCTCAATCACTCACAGCACTAGCTGCCCCTCCTGAGTGGCCTGCACTCAACGTACATGTATACATGTATACATGTACGTGTATGAAACACAGTGATGGCCTACAGTATCTACAACATTCAAACACACACAGTGACACTGATGGCTTACAGTAACTCTTCAACTGCCACATACACATAGAGCCAAACGAAGGCTTGGTCACAAGTTGGAGTCTAGCAGTGAGTTCCCATGCAATCTTGCTCTGTGAGGGTTTCCTATGCAGCGGTACATGTAGTCCCATAACTATCATTGTCCGTACTCGGTCGTTCTGAGTTCAGCGTCTGTCCTCAGGAGTCTCAGATGCCAGCATTCGTTGAAGGTGGGTCTCCCTCTCCTCTTGTGTCTCAGAAGCCAATCTCATTAAGGCGCATTCGCTGAAGGCGGATCTCTCTTTCCTCTACAGTCTCACGTAGCACCTGCTCTCTTCCCTGCTGTAAGTCCCTCTTCCGCTGAATAGCTATCTGCGAGGCACGTCGAGCTCTATCTCTCGCTCTTCGCTTAAATAACCGCGTTTCCCTTTCCTCAGCAGTTTCGGAGGCGCGACGTTCTCTCTCGCTTTCTCTTCTACGGCTCAGCCTTGCTTCTCTTCTCTGCTCCGGGTTCATGATGCGAAGCTGCCGCCAGGAGTCAGGCTGTTCGTACACATGTCGACCTTTGAACTTCAATGTGATGAACTTCAATGTCATTTACCACGTGCCGCTTTTGAATTGAAATCGTACGCATGTGCAGTCAGAAGGTGACAAAAGTACGATATATACAGCGCAGACCGGGTGGGGCTCGTTAAGCTATAAGGTGGCGATTTACGGGCAACGCAACTTTTCCACGTCAATTTTTGTTCGCTTCAGGCAAATTTGGACCGTATATTGCTCGTATTCCTATTATAAGGACACAGGGCTAGGGTAGTCTCGCAGCAAGACGTATTTCCGTGTACGCACGCGCGCAGCGTACACGGTGGCTCGCGAGACTAGGGCTAGGGCAGGAATGTAAAAATTTCGTCAATATAACTACGGTTTAGCAGCTACACGCTGCTGAACAGCAAAGATCGCGAAGAATATCAGCGCGCGCGGGGGAAAAGAGACCCTCACGTAGCCACCGCTTGCATATAAAGCGAACGAGGTGATTCTAGCCCTGGTGGAGATCAACAGCAAACGGTATGTGTCGGTTTGCGCAGCTACCACAGTGTGACTGTGGCTAGAATTGACGTGGAAAACACTTCTCACTACTCGCTTTTCATGCTTCAATTCTACATTCCTGTGTTGTGAACAGGTCTTGTAAAGGTGTGTGTATAAAAGTGCATTCCATGACCTTTCGAATGATGCCTTACAAAGCTCTGTAACTTAATTTTTCTGGTCAGTAGCGCTACATAAAGTTTATGAATATTTAATTAACCGTTACATACCCCGTCATCGGCTCTCCCCAATAAGCGTTGTGCTATTTCCAAAGGCGCAGCTGTGAGGGCAGCAAGCTGGAAGATCGTCTTATGCAGCTCACTCGCGGCAGTACGCGGTACGCGTACATCAATGTAACATCTTGGAAGTTAACGTCTTCACACGTTGATTTGGATCACTTTGGAAACAGCCATCGTTCCATAACCGCTTTGTCGGTGGAGCTACGCATCAACACACGCACGTACCACAGGATATGTGCTATTCACACGAGTGCATTATCTGTGGTATATCAGTACTCATGGAGTTAAACGCCACTTTGAACCGCGTACGTAGGTATGTTGCGCGCGCAAGAAGTGGCAGAGGAAGCAGGAGAAATTACATGTACATAACACAATGAATTTAAAAGCAGTCATGACGTCAACAATGTTTCTTGTCTCAGCTTCAGTAATTCCTTCTTCACTGTGTCTTCCCACCCGTCAACGCAGCTGAGAACAGCCACTGCAGTGGACAAGTATCAGTGATTGAGGTGTGCAGTGAACATGTATCTCACCAGAACCACTCACTCTGAGAGGATAGTCACCGCTTGCTCTCTGTGGCTGCATGAAAGGCTGCTATACTTGCCTGCAGTGTACTTGTAGCCACACTTGTAGTCGGAAGATTACACTGACCCACCATCAAAATGAAGTGGCAAATCTATACTTGTTCTGTGGTGAGAAGGAAAAGAAATATGGAGGAGTTCTGGAGGCAGACAGAGTTCTAATAGGGACAGTAGGACAGACAACAGACAGACAGCAAGACAGAGACAGACAGACAGACAGCAAGACAGAGACAGACAGACAGACAGACAGGCAGAAAGAAGTATGGAGGAGTTCTGAAGGCAGACAGAGTTCCAATAGGGACAGCAGGACAGACAAACAGATGGATGGGGAGACAGAGCCAGACAGACAGGCAGACAGGTAAACAGAACGGGAGTGTAGAAGCGCTTGACTCGACTGAATAGCTAATAAAGCATATGTGTACACACATATTGAGAGAGTGACTCTGTGGAGAACACTGGAAGACCTGCCATCACGAAATGCCCACTCTGATCACCCTCTGCAGCCTCATTCTCAGACTTTGCACTTGTTTCCAGACATGGTGCACATGCACGCACTATGAGGAGAGATTGGTCCACGAAAGGAGAGCATTGGTCCAGAAGGAAGAGGCCCATGTACATGTACATGCATTCCCCTCCCTATCCCACCTCTGTTTCCCCTCCATGCACACACATGCACACACACACATGCGCGCGTGCACACACACACACACACACACACACACACACACACACACACACACACACACACACACACACACACACACACACACACACACACACACACACACACATACACACTGAAGCACCTCAGCACATGCCCACACGCAACTGGTAGCTGCATGGTATGGGTGCGAATATTATGCCGGTATAATTTCTAGCATAATTCACTTTAAGAGACATCGAGCATAATACTAGCATAATTCACTTGCTTTGTCTCTGTGCATTATGTGCATGCGCAGTTATCACATGCCACTAAAATGGCTACTGAACACAATGAGCCCGGGTGTAGTGGCAGTCAGTCAGCATCTGATGGCAGTCTCACCAGTCACCACAATCTCTAGTGAGGCAGAAGATTTGGGAGAAGATGCATCAGAATGTTCCAGCAGGACCAGCACTGGCAGCGCTGAGCCAGAGAGCCTACTATCTCGACTGAAGGCAGCCGGTCGATCTGTCTTGTGAGCATAATTGCACAGTTCTTGAGAATAATGAGATGATTTGTGGAGCATAATTACAACAAATTGTGAGCATGAAATAGAAGCATATTTCCCTCATTTTGGAGCATAATATTCTCACCCCTACTGCATGGTGTGCCTTATTAGGAAAACAGCGGTGGCTTGTGGTTTAGGAATTGTTATACATGTATGTGGAGAATTTGTGTGGGTGAAGGTGGGGAGGGAGGAGAGAGGGAGGGAGGGAGGGAGGGAGGGAGGGAGGGAGAGAGAAGAGACAGAGGGAGGGAGGGAGGGAGGGAGGGAGAGAGGAGAGAGGGAGGAAAGGAGGGAGGGAGAGAGAGAGAGGAAAGGGTAGAAAGAAAAAGGGAAGGGAGAGGGAGAGAGGGAGGGAGAGGGTGGGAAGGAAGGTGTGTGACTACCTGGACCTGTTTCCCAGGTAAAGCCACTCCAAGTGGTGGAGTAGGGGTAGGGGAGAGAGACTTCGAAGTCTGAGGAAGAGAGAAAAGGAGGGAGGGAGAGAGGGAGAGAGGGGGAGAGGGAGGGATGGAGGGAGGGAGGGAGACAGGTGAAGAGGAAAGTGGGGGGATGCTCTACCACTCACTCACCTCTGAGCTGGCAGAGGTCAGAGAATGAGTGCTTCTGGAACACCCAAGGGAGTAGAGGGGGAGGAGAGGGAGAAGAGAGCAAGGGGGGGAGAAACAAACTCAGCAATGAAAGGAAGGAAGCTCTATCACTGCAGGTGGCCCTCGATCCATCTCGACTACACACAGTGGGTGTGGTCATCTGTAATTTGTTTCAGTCGAAACCCAATTCTGTGAGGCTTGTGAGTTGAGGCAGTTCATCCACTCGGCTTATCTTGTTAGAGAGAGAGAGAGAGAGAGAGAGAGAGAGAGAGAGAGAGAGAGAGAGAGAGAGAGAGAGAGAGAGAGAGAGAGATGCACAGTGAAGCAGTTACATGTACATGTACATGTACATGTACATACACAAACTTCTAAGCTGTATGCTGAAACCAAAGTTCCCACTACCGAGACCTTCATGCAACATCCTCTCAAACAAAACAAGATTTCTCTGGTACACCCTCAATCACTCGCAGCACTAGTTGCCCCTCCTGAGTGGCCAGTACCCATTATATACATATACACGTATCAGAACAATATACAATAATAGTACACACACACTGATGGCTTACAGTAACTCTTCAACTGCCACATACACACAGAGCTAAATGAAGGCTTGGTCACAACTTGGAGTCTAGCGGTGCTATTAATAAGTTCCTATATACGCAATCTTGCTCCGTGATGTTTTCTAAAGGTAGTCCCATAACTATCATCATCCGTACCCTCAATCGTTCTGAGTTCAGCGTCAGTAATCATTCTGGGCGCTTATGAGGCTCGCGATCGTCCTTCTTCACGTTGCTTGGCACCCTCACCTGATCTTCATGAAGACAGCTCTTCTGGTGTTGCCAGCTTCAAGGTGGTCTTAATTGTGAACCTTGACCCTCACGGGTGTGAGTAACAAGTCAATAACCGGAAATAGTGCCTGCATAGCTCGTCATAATAATTATTGCGTGACCCCGCCTAAAGTTTGCAGGGTCAAAGGTCACAACGTTATTATTGCGCGTGCGGCTGCGAAGCTCGAGCGTATGGCACGCGTTAGTAACAAAAATCATCAGGTCTCAGGTCGACCTCAGATTGACACACGCGAACCGTCATCGGGACTGCATCCATTGCCACATGTACTCCAAACATGGTGGAGAGTGCTGGTGACGCGGTTAGCCTGCTGGTGTGTCTGGGCGAGAGAAAAAGGCCCATTTCGTTGAGCAGAGGAGCGACGTTTAATGAGCTGAGGCTTGAGATTGTTGAGGCGTTCAGGAATGTTTTTGGGATGTATATGTCTCAGACAACACTAGCACTATTATTGAACACCTTTGTATACACCATGCATCATGGGGAGAGAATTTAGTAAACCACCCATGCACTAGAACACTGGTACAGTCACCCAACTTCTGAGACGAGGTAATATTTACTTTTTCCTTCATCTCCAATTACTAGTAGTCCTGTCTTGAGCCCTGTAGCTAGTATAATAAACTAAAGAAAACTGGCTGGAAATAATGAACTGTCAACAAATCTAGACTAAACTTTGGAGGGCAACAAAATCACCCATAAGTCACAACTTATAAGTCCCACTCATGCAGACTCAATTTCATTTTTTGCAAACCGTCTTCAATGGCCAAATTAGTTCATATACATGAAGTCCAACAAGACTACTGACCAGATATAAGCTTGTTCATAAAGCTCAATACCATGGTTTTGGCTTTGGGAGAGAGGATACACCTGTTGTCTCAATCGAGCAACTACCTCCGCTGATAGATCAAGGTTAATACTTGGAACATTGACATATTCAGGAATAGGGAGTGGGCTGCCGTCATCAATGCCATACATTGTGTACTCGCAGCGAAACTATTAGTCTTCTAAGTTCAACAATTCTGTCTCTAAAACGATGTAACACCTGATCACTGTTCTCTTCACTCGCGATGTCCGGGCGGGCTGCCGTGTTCACCTGCTGAGACGGTGACCTCACAGAGCTCTAGCTAGTCGTTCAGATGCGTACTCCGCATAGGGTAGTCTTGCAATACCAAACTGACGCTCCAAGTCTCTGAAAGTTGTGCGAAGTATTCGCTCCAGCCCCAAGTAACAGAGTCTGTACTTTCAGCCATGTGTGGGTTAGGCTTGAAATTCTATTTATTGCCGCTCACTTCAACAAGGCTATGAGGCGTGCCACCGCTTGCTGTCAATCTGAGGTCGACCTGAAAAGTTCTCAGGTAGACCTGAGACTAGATGATTTTTGTTACTAACGGCGTGCCATACGAGCGAAATGAGGATCAAGTGTGTCACGTGCAACCTCGGTCCGCATGCGCCATATGCTGCGTTGACGCCTGCGCTACTTCCTTCAACACGCCAAGAGACGTAAAGCTCTCAATTTCATCATATACTAGTAGAATGTCCAGCATTGTGGGCGAGCGGGAGCGAGCCAGCTGCACTACTTTACGTTTGCCCGTAGCGCGGGGGGCCGCGGGGACCAAAATGCCGTATCGCCAGAGGGGCTCCAGCAGAACGACTAGGTGGACTCGCTCCCGCTTGTCCAATTAGCGTTCTGCTATTTCCAAAGGCGCAGCTGCGAAGGCAGAGGCCAAAGCAGGCCACGCCCAACCTGCAAAAGACCGCGGAGAGTGCGAGTACGAACGCTTTTTTAACGATAATGCCGTTCGAAGCGCCACGCCGCGAGTGACGGCGGACAATCACACTACTGCGCTGTAAACGCAATACTATGACATCGGAATAACCCTCCAAAAATTATAGTGTGAATATAAAGTGCAGGCAGTGCCGCATCTGCTTACTACACTTAGCAATTATACTGGATTTTGCCTGCCCTTACCGTTAGTATTGCTACTTCCTTTTACATGAACAGACATATTCACTCAGGAGTTGCTGCGACAACTACAGAAGGGTCACGTTTTGGCAGACTACACCATATGCGCTGTTAGCGGTGCTCCTGGTGTGGGGAAGACGTCTCTGGGGCATTTCCTATGCAACGAGACCCTACCGCCTGCTCGTACCAGCACAGCCTGCATGGAACAGGCCAAGAGGTTCATCATGGAAAAGGTGGATGGACAGCACCTTAAGTGTCGGCAAATAAGTCCTTCAGATATGGTGGACATGATAGCCGAGAATCTTTCAGCCGGTGTCTCCATCACAGAAGAAGAGCCAAGCACTTCAGTAGTACAAGTCAGCAGCCAGCAAATAGGCCAGCCTGAGCCCAGCAGCAATGAAGCACAAGCCAAGCCTCAGCAGCTGCCAAAGGAAGAAGAGGAGGCTGTCAGCAACAAGCAAGTTACTGCAGTATCTGCTACATCTCAAATTCGGGCCACACCCTCTGCAGCTTCCAGGGCAGATATTCTCCCACACACAGCTGAGATCGCCCAAAAGATGACCAAGTTGAAAGGGTCCAGAGAGGTACTGAAGACCCACTTCCTCCTGTTTGTGGACTGTGGTGGCCAACCACAATTCATGGAGATGATCCCTATTCTGATGAAGAATGCATTTCTTCGGCTACCATTGTTCAAGCTCTCTGATAAGCTGAACGATTGTCCAGCAGTCGACTACTATGCACCAAATGGAACCAACTACAGCCTTGGCCACTTCACTCTGACAAATGCAGAGCTAGTAATGCGGTGCATGCAAATGACACAGTGTCAGCATTCGCAGCTACCAATGTCCTTCGTTGAGAAGCAGCCAAAGCACCCAAAAAGTATGGTGATCGGCACATTCAAGGACAAAATTCATGCATCAGGTGAATCATTGGAAGACAAGAATCGTAAGCTGGCAACAATGCTGGAAAGATTTACGAAGTATCTCATTAAGTATTCCCACAATGAGATCATCCACGCTGTTAACAATGCTGGGTCTGGTCCAGGAGTCCCACGAGACCCAATGGCAGAAGAGCTCCTGCAGGTGATTGAAAACTGTGGGCAGAGCATACGACTCAAATACCCCCTGGGCTATTACCTGCTGGAGGTGGAACTGCGGAGGGCAGGCAGAATTGTGAGCAGAGCAAAGTGCTGGGTCATTTCTCAGCAGCTGATGTTTGAATCTGAAGAAGCCATGGAAGTAGCACTGCAGTTCTTTCATGCTGTCAACCTGATGTTCTACTTTCCCGCAGTAGAGAAGGAGGTGATCTTTGTTGACCCCATGGCCCTACTTGACTGGATGACCTCTGTGTTTGAAAGAAGCATTGAAGCTATGGATGCTCCAGAAGGTGATGTTCAATCAGAAGAGATGATAAGACTCCGAAACCAGGCCCTGATCACATCCAGCTTCCTCCAATCCATGCAATCGGAGATGACCAGTGAAGGTGAAAGAGTGGCAGTGGATACACTTATTAAAGTGCTTGAGCACTTGTTAATAATTGCCCCTGTCCAGGAGGAAAACGACACCAAGTATTTCATGCCCTCCTTGTTGGACAGCCGTGATTCCAGTGAGATCGTAAGGCCCAGTGGTGGTGCTGCCGCTACTCTAAGGATCAAATTCTCGAGTAGACATGTTCCTAGTGGTGTTCTTTGCTGTCTTATAGTGTACATGAGGTCCTCTTGTGGCATATTCCAGTGGCAGATTCCCCTTCACCATTCAGAAGAGCCAGCTCGCCTTTACAAGAATGATCTCCACTTCACATTGGCCAAGTATGATGGTGGGATAACTTTGATTGATGACGACACTCACTACTCTCTGTATGCGGATGGTGGCTGCTCTCCTGAGCTCCTACCTCTGATCTGGGATGACATAAGCCAGGGAATAAGTGACGTGTGTAGGGAGCTTTCTTTAAGTGTAACACACAGAATGAGCTTCAACTGTCGGTGTGACAAGCCATCCCCTCACCTGGCAGTAGTGTCCCCTGACCACAAGTCATGGGTGTGCTCAGAAGATGCAAGTGTGACAGGCACACTCACCCATAAGCAGAAGCTATGGCTGCCGGTCCAGTCAAACAGGGAGACAGGTTAGTGTTTTATGGGTAACATATCTTCTGCATTCACTGAACTCTTGTGTCTCTCTCCCTCCCTCCCTCCCTCCCTCCGTCCTTCCCTCTCCCTTTCTCTCTCTCTCTCTCTCTCTCTCTCTTTCTCTCTCTCTCTCTCTCTCTCTCTCTCTCTCTCTCTCTCTCTCTCTCTCTCTCTCTCTCTCCCTTCCTCCCTCTGGGCTCATATAGGGGACTCTTGTGAGCTGTCTGTGTTAGCAGATGTGGGACAGTCAAAGGAAATGTTCATACATAAGACGGAGTGTGGTAAGATTACTATAGTGATACATCCTGTATGATGATATCGAGTGTATTGCTTTTGTCTGCCCTTCAGTACTGCATTGTTTCCACATACTCATAATAGTAGTATGCAGTTATGTGTGTTGCATTGCACACTTACAGGGCCTTGTCTGTTTTTCTTGCTTTCTAGAGGTTATGTGCATGTACATGGAGGTTGTTGTGCATTTTACAATATTGTTAACTCATAGCTTAAATAATTGTTACATGTATAGGTATATAGCAGTTGTTTTCTCACTGTCTAGCACTATACATGATTGTGTTTTCCATAATATTTTTACAGATGTGTACAAGCAATTGTCATTTACGTACACTGGAAAGGAGGATCACCTCCTGTGGAATGATTATGGAATTGAGATGCATTTCCTCTCCACCTCTGAAGTCCACACAGAGGGAACCATTAGTGTACTCTCTACCAATGATGAAAACTTCATATTCCCTGAGGGCAGTGAGCTGGTGAGCGCAGTCTATGACATATCTGCTAATGAGCCATTTCCAGAGCCAGTGACTGTCAAGCTCCAGCACTGTATTCCAATGGACAGTAGCAAGGAAGCATCAGCAATGACATTTGTGGTTGCTGACACTGCACAAGGGCCTCCATACAAGTTTCATCCTCTGGGTGGAGGACATTTTGTGTGTGAATCATCTTATGCAGAAATTCAACTCAAGCATTTTTCTATGCTAGCAATTATATGGTGGTGGATGGGTTATGCTATTCCCTTCTCTGGTAGTGTCTATTACCTTCAGAATAATATGGCGAGTTTTGTTGTGACCAAAAACCTTCAACCCCATATCAATGTGAGTACAATAACTATTTACTGCCAGTTCTTGTACTACAGCATATATATCTCTGTCCATGCAGGCTGTCAGGGATTATTATGACTCAGCACTAGGTTGCAGTGAGTTTCCATTGATGATTGACCGACACTCATCTGAAGTAGGGCTCGAAGTACCTTCAGACTTGATGTGGGAGGTTGTTCCGCATATTATGCCACCAAAGGTACATTTGAGATAATCATTTCCACCATCATGTGCTCTTGTAAATGGTGGATCCCACTTTGTACTTTTCTCAGATTGACATGGCAGCTGTTTTGGATTATCAACCTGGAAGAGCAATTCCACAGATCGTAATGGACATCATTGGCAAGCAACAAGAAGGAGGGAAGTCAGTGGAGAAGTACGTGACACTGGGATTAAGAGGTGTTCACAACCAAGCATCATTACGTCTCATGTGTACCCATCATAGAGCTACTAGAGGTTAGACTCTACATACTGCTATCCATATATCTATCTTCCAACACTCTGATCTAAATGTACCTCTTTGGGTACCTCCCTGCAGGAGGCACTCTGTCCACTGCTACAACTCCCACACCACCTCCTTCAGCTACTGTGCCAACAGTTGGTAAGTGTTGGAAATAGTGTGCATAATACAAACTCCCACCTCACGAGAAGATTGTGTGCTGGCACCAGCAGCACACACACGCCCTGCCCCCCACCAGACAGTGGAGCGTTTACAGTTTGCTATGTGTATGATGTGAGAGTTAATTAAGGGGTGTAGCGTTTATTTTCAGCTTTCATTGCTTGATAGTAAACACACACACACACACACACACACACACACACACACACACACACACACACACACACACACACACACACACGCACACACACACACAGATCAGAAGCCAACACTTTTGCAACTTAAACTCCTGAAGTCTCCCTCTGGAAAGAAAGTGGACATTATCACAGCAATTGCTCAAGATTGGAAGAACTTCGGGATATATTTTGACTTTGATGAGACAGGACGCACCCTCAACCGCATTGCCAAAGACTATCACTATCACTCTATAGACTGCTGTACTCAAATGATGACGGAGTGGCTGGAAGGAAGTGGCAGACAGCCTGCTACCTGGGCCACTCTTATTGACCTGCTGAAGGATGCTGAAATGAATGATCTTGCCCAGCAGCTGGTGACAATTATCATTGCTTGGAGGAAGAAAGGGGGGGTGGGGGATAAATGTGGAGAAGAGGATGAGGAGGAGCAGGAGGAGGAAGGGAGGGGAAGAGGAGGAGAAGGGGGAGGAGAAAGATGAGTGAGGGGAGTGGGAGGAGGAGGAGGAGGAGGAAGAGGAGGAGGAGGAGGAGGAGGAGGAGGAGGAGGAGGAGGAGGAGGAGGAGGAGGAGAATGTAAGGGAGAGTACTTTGTTTTGTCTTGTTTTTCTTTTTTTTTATGCACCTTGTATTAGCCTATGTGCTATGTACATGTGTCCATGCCTTCATTAAAAAAAGTCCTATAAAACAAACAACCCCCCCCCCCTCCCCCCAAAAAGAACATGGAACAAAGTGTGCTGAAGTGGTGAAGAAAAGAAGAAGAGGATTGGGGTGGGGCTGGTGGGATAAGATAGTGGAAGATGATCACCAGGAGGGTAGGATCACTAGGATGGAGAGGAGAATGGGGGATTAAAACAAATGACGGTTGTTCACATATAGGATACTAGATGCAGATGATATTAGCTGCCACCTACAAAGGAAACCTATAATAACTGATCCTAAAAAAATAGGTAGTTATTGCTCTACTAGCACTCTAGATCTATAGATGTATTCACTTAATCAACAGTTACATTATATGGTCATGAATATTGCAAACTTCAGCGAGTTGTTTCAGGGTGTGAGTGCAATAGCTTGCACTTGAAATGAACATTGGTACTCATGGGTGTCTGCTGTATACAAAACTACATGATGCCCCCATACAGCTCTGCTCAACAATATAGGACTTGTATTGCACAATAGGACATAGTATACTCGTCATGTCATCGTTGTCCATATGAATTATATAGCATACACCCTACATCCAGGTCTTGTCTCCATTTCTTTTTATGCAATCCCTATATGCCCCTCCACAATAGACAATTTTTAATTTTGGTCTCCTGTCTTTTTTTGTCGGTTTTGAACAGAGGTTTATACACAAGTTGTAATTATTACATCATTTTGAGTTATTTACAATACACTGGTAAGAGGTAAAGAACAATGATGGCCTACTCGGAAAAATTAAACATGTTTACAGTTTACCACTACTCCCCAATTCCTATTCTTCATGTATATGCATGCATGTGTGTATATCCTGACTGTGTCAAAATGAAAATGAGTTGATTCTCAGTTTATGGCTAGTTCAGTGTGGCACAGTACTGACCTCTGCGTCTACCCGACGCTTAAAATCTACTATATAAACCGCGACTATTGCCTTTTCTGTATTAGTGTTTGTAGGCGAGGCGCTGTTACTATGCCCGGGCTCAGCCCGGACAGGATAAAAGGGTTCTCAGCCTATCAGTCGGCCCGCGGCACTTCCTACCACACTTCGTCTAGCCAAAATTCACCCCAAATCACGTACGCTCACGCTTCAAGGGCCGTAGAACCAGCGAAGCTAGCTAGTCCCTGGAGCCAGTGAGCCAGGCTAACCAACTTGAGACACGCTGATATGTGACATACGGTCACGCCGTGCCCCACCCCTTAACAGCTTGGGAACGCGCTACAACGGTGGATGCCTCACAGGTAGTAATGCGTCGATTATGCCGGCATAATTTCCGGCATATTAAGACCGCAAAAGCATAGAGCATAATGCTGGCATAATAGGCACATTATTTAATTCATATGTGCGGCGCGCGCCGATTACCGCTACTTTCTAATTAATGCGCAATAGCGACAAGTCACGAGTAACCTGGAGGCGGTACCAAGACTGAAGTAGCGGGTTAGAGATCGTGGAAGTAAACCCACACCTAGTAAGGGAGCCGTTTGTGTCAAAATTCACCTTATAAAAGAAACCTAGTATACATCCTGGACATTTAGCAAATATCTACCGCGACTCTCAAGTAGCGCGCGTTGCCTGAGACGCGTAACGCCGAGATTCACCCAAAGTTTTCACATAGCATAATGGGAAAATTCTGGAGCACAATGGAAATATTTTAGAGCATAATAGAGCAAATTTTGTGGAATTTCCAAAAAGCATAAGAGGAAAGTTTTGAGGCATAATAGACGCATGCCTACTCACAGGTCGGTACGCCATACTCCACCATTAGGTGCCTAGGGACCGTTGCTACACTCGCTGCGCCCGTGACAGCCCTGCTTGGAACAGGGCAGGCCACTTCACCAGTGTGCTAAACACACTTCCAAGAAAAAGTGTGAAACCGCACCAGCCCAAGTGTGTACATAGGTCATAGCACACCTTTCAACTCGAGGCCAGAAGCGTTTTACCCATGTCCCTCCATTTGTGGGACAACTTTACGGCTGGCTTGTGAGAACAGCTCTTCACTACTGCATTGTGTAATGGCATAATAGAAGGGCCTGACAGCCAAACTCTGAACTGTAGCATACTCCAAAATGTGAGACAGTGAAAGAAAGCATCAACTTATTAGTTGTATTAAAAAAAATCAAAGGCGAATGCATTTTGCATAACCCTGCATGACCACTAGAATCAGGGACACTGTGTTTCATTATCTCACTCTCCACAGATAGTCTCATAAACCAGACTCTCTAATGGATGAGAGGAGTAGTTTATGAGACTACTCCAAAACCTCAGTTTAGCCAGCAACGTGCGGAGCTAAATTAGTGACCTAGTGTAGACAACATCATGTGCAAACTCTCACTTATCACAATGAGTTGCTATACACTCTGTGATGTTATAGTGGTAACCTTATGTATTGTCAATGACTCAGTCTCTATTGGATACTTGCATTCAGTCTCAAGGGAGCAAAGTAAAAGCTCAGTGCGGGAGAAGGGAAACGTAGTGTGGAAGAAGCAACAAACGTCAGCATAGGATTGTCATAAAGTTATTCTGCTGCAATTAAGATAACCAAAGCATTGTTGAAATACCTATATATGTACCATTTTGCTGCAGGTACAGAACTACTACTTAACATGAAGTGGATTTACTCATAACAATACTTGATATTAGAGTGTATAATATGCATGTGCATGCATGCATTCTCTCACGAGCTGCTAGTAGCAACAGTTATGTGTAGTACCGTATATGGCGCTTATATTTCGCAGGTCTTTATTTTGGAGCTGTTCACGAAATGAATATGTTCAGACTCCACCCACCGTATAATCACGCAAACATCGCGAACCTAGTAGACGTCCAGCGAGTGCGACATGTTCTTTTCATGTTTTAAGCTGTGAAGTATTTACAGAAGGGGGCTGTTACTTTCACATCATCCCATGTCCCCTCATGTGATAAGCTAGTAGGCGTGGTGGAGTAGCGCACAGCGCTCACGCTCAGCGCCGCGCTCCGAGCTCCGGCTGGCGCAGGCCTCGGAGCCACGCCTTCTCGCACGCGGAGAGGGCCTGGTGTCTGGCCTATACGCGAGTTGTTCCCTTTGCAGGAATAGCTGCAAACCAATCAGCTAGTGTTCTAGGTACTAGTACCTAAGGCAGCGCAAGAAGATGCCATTACCCAGTTTCTACTTGGCAGAGATGTGTTTGTGGCCCTACCTACGAGCTACGGGAAGAGTCTTTGCTATTTCACTCTGCCGTTGATATTTGACCGTTTGAGGACCGTCACCAACCAGTCATTTGTGTTGGATGTCAGCTCCCTAGTAGCACTAATGAAGGACTAGGCGGCTCACTAGTTTAGCTGACATAGACCTTTCTTCCACATCTTCCTCACCTGCTCTTCACACTTCCTTCCACATTTCCTTCACCTGCTCTATTGTATGCTCGGTTCAATACCAAAGTATAAACAAGAAGGAAAACAAAATAAGCACTGTGATACCTATATTAGAAGGAATACAGAAAGTAAAATATGATGGCAAAGCAACATGGAGGACGAATTAAGTGATGTCAGACTTGGCTACTACAAGTAGATTGGCTTGCGTTTCTGCATCATCCACAGTAGACCGAGTGCCTCGGATGCACAGTATGGAAGATCTCAGGAGAGCAAGAAATAGCTTGCCTTTCATCCATCCCAAGGTGCTGCCGTAGGACTGGTCCTATTTCTCAGCTAACATTGATGCAAGCTTCTTGTAGCTGACTCTTGCAGCATTGCCCACTTCTCCAGACTGGGACACCACAAGAGGTGTGAATGAGCCTTGCTCTACTTTCCGAACATGTTCGTTCCTTTTCCATGCTGAGCAAAGAGCTGGAGGGCAGCGTTTGTCTGGCCCTGGAACCAGTGTCAGTCTCTGAGTAGGCGGCCAAGGCCTCATCTATCATCTTCATCAATGTACCCAAGTCATGGCCCCCCCAAACTAAGGAAGGGTTGGGCAATGGGTAGGCCTATGGAGGCGGAAGGTCAGAGAGTAGAGATGATTGTGGTTGCATAACATGGTGGGCAGAAATTGGGGTTGGGCTAGTGGAGAATCCTTTATTCCTGGAGTCGATGATCCCGACAACTGCATCAGTGTTTGTGGCTGATACCAACGTGTCTGAACGGAGGAAGGGAGTGAGACATCAGCTATGCTGGCTGTGGTGGCCGGTGACTGCGAAGCTGATGATAGCTGCGTGTTTATACAGTTTCTGCACTTTCCACCTCCGTTGCACTGGCAATACAGAGTCATCCTCGAACGTACCAACGCCCCTATGACACTGCAAGTAGCTGAATAAAACTCGTTACGCTCTGGTTCTTGGGAGCCACGCCTACTCGCAAGGCTAAGGACACGCTCCCGCCTACGACATCGCGTATTGCGGTCAGCTTGTTACGGTCCTCGGGATTACGTCATTGGCTATGCACGTGATAGGGGACATCGGATTGCGTGAAAGTAGCAGACCCCATTTACAGAAGGTGCGCTTTCCAAGACGTTTTCTTACAATGGTAATGGCTTGGTAAGCGTGGTAGTCATGCACCATTGCTTTGACTCTAGACGTTTACAGCTGTCCCCCCCCCCCCCCCCCCCCCCATAATTGTGCCTAGCGCCCTAGCGTCGCACAAAGCGCCCATACACGTGGGTAAATTACGTGCGATATCTTTCATCTTATGGCTCCACAGGCTACAATACAAGTACAGGTTGATGCACGGGCAGCTAGGCAGTACAAGATGCATCTGAAGGCACAATACCTCAAGAGGGCAGTATAGTAAAAAGTCAAGGGGATATCCTGTACCACCCTTGTTTCCTTGCCACACAACTGGGTAACAGCACGTCCATATGTTATTGTAGAATTGTTCGCTTCGGGCAGATGACAATTAGGAGAGCAGAGGTTACTTCATTGCCAAACACTTCAGTGTCTAACAAACTGCTGCCTCACGAAATTTACTGAGTCTGCAGTGCCTTGCTTCCAGAATAGGAAGGTATACATAAGTATATCAAATGAAGCAATAAGATTTGGAAACTTGAACAACATTGTAAAATGGAACAAGTATACTCTCCACTTTATTTCCAGTATTAATGGGTCCAAAATACCCGAGACTATGGTACAACATTCTGTGATAATTTTTGACTGAAGTTAGTGAAACACGTTTGTTTTGATTTTATGAAAACTGTCCCATTTTCACACTTCAAACAGGATGTGTACTCTGGATATGAACCAAATGGGGTGGCTGTCCTATGTAGTCAATATGGTGGAATTTTAGAGGACTAAACCTAGAAAGTCACACAGGAGTTATTGTGCCTATATGTCTGGTACATATGGTTACAGTGGGCTTTATCCAAGTACATCAGTGATGTCAGATTCACAAGGGTATCTCCTGAAGTACATGAATGGTACTATAACATACTTCTCCCCAATGGTGCGTATTAATCACCCAATATCGGGTAAAAATCTATGGGCATTAGTACTACAGTGGAACCCCTCCAAAGCGGACACCATTGGGACTAGGATTTTTGTCCGTTTTAGCGAGGTGTCCGTAGCTCAGGGGTTTAGGTGCTCACGTGCGTTAATGCGCGCGCATGTAGCTAGTGGGCTATACACACTCATAGTCTGGGCTCAAGATGGCAAATCAGTCTGTAGGTAGCGAAATTCTGACGTCGCTGGGAATCCAATCGTTCGTGAGAAGCCGCCACGTGTACCGTACATCACAGCTAGAGTAAACCACCGAAGATCGGACGCCATCTATTGTCGGACGTGTTTGCAAAGCATGTGTATTACTAAAGTAGTTACTTTTAGCCACAAATTGTAGTCCTTTGTCACAAGCCTCTGTACAAAAATAATCGCTTTTGTCAAAGCTCCTAGGCCTGAATTGTGTAACGATAAATGAAAAGAATGCATTAACGGACTAAAGTACGGACGACTCCTCAAAAGAACACATAATACAAGGAATTCAATCGAATGTATATTTCATATGCAATGACATCCCTTGGCTATCCAGCGAGCTATAGTTTGGCTGGATTCGTTTTGAATGCTTCGCACATCATCACTGTAAACGTACCATAGTCATGTTCGGACACGAAAAGCAGCTTTTGCCTTATTGAGCCCGAGACACGGTCGTAAGTAATTATGCCAACACACACACACACACACACACACACACACACACACACACACACACACACACACACACACACACACACACACACACACACACACACACACACACACACACACACACACACACACACACACGCACGCACGCACGCACACACACACACACACACACACACACACGCACACGCATACACACGCATGCATGCACGCACGCACGCACGCACGCACGCACACGCACACACTCACCATGTATAACCACGCCCATGCGCGATAGCTAATAATAATTGTAACCACAGCACAGCAGCTCATGATAGCTTTTCCTTTTTACAAAGTACAAAATAGTGTCCTTTTCAATAGCAACTGCAAGAAGCAATGGACAATGAAGTACTGTAAGGACAAATTATAATGGAATGGATGCTAAAATTATATAATGACAATAATGATGTCAATCTTGAGATGCAAAGGAGGGGGGAGAGAGAGAGAAAGTGCTCCACACAAAGTTCAATGAGGTGTTTATGAAAACATGTAATAATTGGCATGGTGCATGCAGTAGAGGCCTGGACCACACTTCAAGCAGTGATACTGTGGGAAAGGGGGGGGGACAAAAAAAGGGAAAGGAGGATAGAAGGAAGGAAGAGAGAAAGGTAAGAGAAAAGCAACGGCGCACTCACTGGGATACTGCTTACACACATGCACATGTAATGTACAAAAAGGGGGAAAGGGTGTTGCATCAGGTGCAGTTGGGTTGTCTTGCCTTGTCTTTGATGTATTCACAGGGATGTGATCATGTACATTGTACATGTTGTGCAATCGACATGCACATTCATCCTCCTCCTCCTCCTCCCCCTCCACCCCCTCCTCTTCCTCCCCCTCCTCCTGGCCTAGATACTGAACAGTCACCCAATGCACAGGATGCATGTACTGTACACTCCATAAGCATTGCAAATGCGCATGTGCACATTCATCAATTTCGTACACATTAGCCTTGTTCCTAGGCCTTTCAAGTTTTTACATGCGTATGGTGCACACGAAATACGAGCGTAAGGAAAAATTCAAAAAATGGGAAAGGCCTGGGACCATTAGTCACGTGAGGTAGACGCCTAGGGGGAAGGGTTCTTACCATTTCTTAGGCTTTACCAGGACCTGTAAATTAAATGCAGTGCAAGAGTGCGTGGGACTGCCAACCAACACGTTTGTATTAGCACTGATCACAGACACGCTTTCCCTAGGCGTCTACAGTACCTCACGTCTACCTCACATGACTAATGGTCCCAGGCCTTTCCCATTTTTCCTCATGCTCATGTTTCGTGTGTACCAAGCGCACATAAAAACGGGAAAGGCCTGGGAATGAGGATAGTACACATAATGTGCACGATGTCATACATTCCTAGATAGAGGGAATATACCTCCTTGACAATACTTGCCCCTTTTGCTACACACAAAAGCACAACTTGTTTTCCCCCTCATATTTTCTGTTTCGGCAATTCCCCATCCACCCCCCCTTTCTGGACCGTATTTATGAAAGATAGACTGACATTCACATGCCTGCACACATAACAAAGTACAGTTAGACACAGGCTATTCAATGTACATGAAGATATATACACACTCACGGCAGTTATGCCTCCTAAAAATGGACACCCATACATGTACAGTAAAAGATGCACAAACTAGTAGAAATGAACTTACATGATTGCATGACATGACATGATATCCTGTGCTTGTTTACTCTTTGTACCTACTGACGCACGTGCGCACGTGTGTGTGTGTGTGTGTGTGTGTGTGTGTGTGTGTGTGTGTGTGTGTGTGTGTGTGTGTGTGTGTGTGTGTGTGTGTGTGTGTGTGTGTGTGTGTGTGTGTGTGACTAAGTACAAGATATGTAACAATATCTGACATGTACATGTACATGTTATGTCAACAGTGTGCATTACATATGCTCCCTGTACATGATCAATCTCGTACATGTATATGCATATTAAACAAGGGAAGTAAAGCAAAGTCCGAAGGCAGACAGTGAAAGAAACACTAAGCTGCCTCGGACGGGATTCGAACCCGTGACCACCGGGTTGCTAGTCCAGTGCTCTGCCAACTGAGCTACCGAGGCAGCCCAGTCGGCTGGGTTCAAATCTACGGTAGTATAGGTAAGGTAAGGCCAGGCAAGCATATACAATGTACATCCAGCCTGATGAACAGGCTAACTCTAACTTAGTAACTCTAACTCCATGTACATGTACATGTACATGTACATGGAGTTGGTGTTACGTGCACCTGATCTATTCCCGTTAGCAGAGCAAATGACGCTGGAATTAGTGGAGTGGGATGAGGTGCAGGATGTGGGAGAGGAGGAGAGTAGGGACACAAGAGAAGGAAGTGAGGGCAAGGGGGGGAGCACAGGAAGTGTTATGCAATACTGTATAATATTTTGCCTTCACAACTCTGCGGTGTTCCCCCCCAGCATAAAGTCTAGTATAAAACACTATGGCTGTGCCCTGGCAGCCTAGGGTGTGTGGGTATTGTACCCTGTGGTGGTATCTCTGATCCTTCGTACATGCACATCATGATACAAGTGCAGCTGTACATGTACATGATCACACATCAGAGACTCATCAAACAAAGCAAGGCAACACAACTACATGCACACCAACTGAGACAGTCACTTTCTCTTCTTTTCAAACAGAAAGTGAGCTGCCCCAGGTGGGATTCAAACCCACATCACTGTTTCTCTAGACCAGTGCTATATCCACTAAGATACTGAGGCAGCTCAGTGGTTGTGGGTTGTATTAGGCAATACAAGGCAAGGCAAGTATCCATATGCAGCATATATACTGAACCCTGACGGTACCAGCATTGCACTGCAATCAAACCGAACCGAGCTTTTGTTAACTTTTCATTGACGCCTACTGTATGCATGCAAGTCCTGCTGGCTGAACTATAACATAATACATAGCATAGATCCATAATATTATGCTGTTAGCACACTCCACACACCCCACAGGCAAGGGCTCTGCATGCACCTGACAGGAGAAGAGGCAGAAGACATGTCGGTCCGGCCAGACCAGCCCGTACTAGGCAGACGCTCTACCAACATGCATGCTGTGGCCTGCCCCCAGCTGGGCTGGCCGTCATGCAGGATGCCAGCACCAGGCCTCATGGGGAGCAGAGTGGGCACTACATGTGGGACATGTCATGTGGCAAGTCTTATGAACAAGAGAGCACAGCACACTGTGTGGCATGTTCATGTACATATACACATGATCACATACTGTGTCCCTTTCAACAAGTAGTAGTCACATTAGAAGGGCATTGGATGCTCGGCAACAACACAACACTATATACGTACACCTCATACAATCACATCTCAGCAGGCCTGTCCCTTACTAGTGCTCATGTTGACAGACAGCTGACTGAGGCTACGCCGCATCCCACGGGAGTAGGCCCAGTTTCACAAAGTAGCCCTCGCACACGGAGAAACTGTCCAGAATCTTCCTTCATCCGCTCAGCTGCGATCCCTCAGTCTTCGGACAACTGTTTCCCTAGACGCGACGATCACGAATCCAGCCGCATATGTACATATGCACATGGTCCTAGCCTCGTTCCCTGCTCGAGCGATTGTTACGCGCGACCTTTGACCCCCCCTGGCTCACGCACCAACATAGGGCGCGTGGGGAGAGCTTGGGGACGAGGCTACATGGCCTCCTGGCCGGGGGGCGCGCCGCGTCTGCATGCGCTATACACTTTATATGTACTGCTTGTGATCGATTACAGCATCTTTTTTCCGGGTGGGTTTCAAGAACATTTTATAATCTGCCTGGAAAAGTGCCGTACATAATCAACGTAATTTATGTCTATAATAAAGTTATGGGGATGATTAGTGTTAAAATTATGCTGAATAGTATTAATGATTAGTGATTTGTACTAGTGCACATAATCCTCTTGGTTTCAAAGTATGATCTTTGAGAAATTGAGGGTATGTGTTTTGTATGCGTTCTATGAGAAGGGTAATGTGGTGTACTTAAGTGCACTTAACTTTCTTCAGAGTAGTGTGTACTGTGCACCTTTGCAATGGGGAATATCCCAGCTGCTCTAGCACAAACTGTAAAAGGTAAGGAAAAAGAGAGTTATTGCCACGACTGCATGCACCTCGTGCTCTGCTGTTGGCAATCGAAAATTTTCCACTGCTGATGCAGATCCTTTGAATACATTTCAGTATGGTAAGTTAACCCCTAATAAATAGGTGCATACTACATATATGTGTGCATTTCACTTCTCCTCCCCCACACACACCTCTATGAAAGCCAGTCTAGTAATAATGATAATTATAATCTGCTTTACAATAACAAACAAGTACACCGCATGTCTCTCCCAGAGTAATTACCCACTCTCACTGACAGAACACACACTCAAAGTCCCTGAGAGCACACATATCACCCCCCACAGAACATACACTCCTCTCACATACCCCATATTTCACCTAGACCACAAAGTGAAATATACACGAATATTTTTACAGACCAAAAAGTCAAGAACGTGCATTTGGAAACAACAAAACTTCTGACGTTTTAACAGAATAAAATAATCAGAGAGTCGGTAGACTCTCTATGTAGGGATGGCGCCGACACGCCCATAGTGCGTGTACATAGGAAAGCCTTCTTAACTCGCGAACACTCGCGTTCTAAGCCTTTCTGGGCCCCTAGCTATTCTATTCCAGTGGTTCGCTACCCAACAATACCCCCCAAGTAGCTAAAATGCATCCCTTGACTTACTACCAGAAAACTCTCCAAAGGTCGTTTTGTCTTTCTTCCTATTCTTCTTCTTCTTAAGAGATTTCTTTAGACTAACGTATCTCAAAACTGGCTGAAGTAATCACCGTAGTTCTTTCACGGATCCACTGTAATCACTACCAAGTACGATCTGTGCTAATAAAACTCTTAGTACGTTCCCAAATGGGCAGAAACTAGAAGTCCCCGACAACTTCCCATATTTGGGAAACCATTTTGTAATAGTTACTGTCACGTGGCGCAAACGGTAAGCACGTGAGGGCGGGCCTCGCGAAGCCACGCCTATTAATTATAGGTTCGCGAGACGTAGCAAAGGCTGCTTCATATTTGATGGCGCGTTCGAGCTGCGTCTTACTTCACTATACTATTATGTAGCGGGGATGAGTTGGCCAGTTAGATACAGTGAGGTACATATGTAGCTACTCTAGCTCAAGAAATTTTAGAGGGGCTCAGCCCCCCAACTTCAGAAATGATGGTGTTCAAACCCCGCCTTAGCAATGGCTCTTATGACCACTGATTTGTTTGCTGGAATCTGAAAGAAGCTTCAGTGGCAAGAACAATCTACCTTTTAATGGTACCCTTGTGCTAAAAAAGGGACGCAAACAAGTATATAAAACATTTTCAAAAAATGTATAGGGATGTAGGGATGGCCATGCCAAAAACTACAGAAACTAGGTGTAGGGATGGCAGTGTGCAGGGAAGACATGCTATACAAAGACTACACAACTAACCCCATCCCTACATCTTTTTTCTTTGGCTCAAAAATTGCTCTTCCCAGTAATCTTGTAGCAAAACTCGCAGAATGATTTCAGATATAAAAAAAAGATGTAGGGATGGGGTTAGTTGTGTAGTCTTTGTATAGCATGTCTTCCCTGCACACTGCCATCCCTACACCTAGTTTCTGTAGTTTTTGGCATGGCCATCCCTACATCCCTATACATTTTTTGAAAATGTTTTAAAATATATAGATCTATAGGTCACAGTCCTCAAACTGGTGGATAACCATAACGAGAGATGACATGCAACAGAAGCAGTTAAAAGATCAGGGTATGAGACTAGGATTAAGCCGAACGGGTACCCAAAATCCAGTCCAGTCCAGTCCATATAGTGCTGACTATATTCTTATAGTGTGATCACTGATCATGCACATACATGTACGCATGCATATATGCCTTAGCATCCAGGGACTATTACATTTTGTTAATGATGTTTTTTTTAAAGGGCCGTGTCATCCCATCCCAGTAGGTCCACCAATACCAGCCTTCAATGACTTTGAGTCTCTGCTCGACGCAGCCTCGCGGACCCACGCCGTCTCGGGGAAGGAGTGGCTCAGCGTGGCTATGCGAATCTCGTTATGTACAGACTTGCTCATGAGATAAAAATTGCGGGTTTACCCCAAGTGTAGCGTTAACCCTCTCCTCGCGAACTTCATATCACAGTATGTGTTAAGAGTATCCAGCATCTCACATCATGTAGAATGCGCATTTCTGTCCTTTGTGTAGCTAGACAGCCAAAACTAAGAGCTCTTCTCAAAGGATCCGTGTGTTAGAAGTATGTGTTAGAAGCATGCAGCATGTCACATCGTGTGTTAGAAGTATGTGTGAAGAAGTATGCAGCATCTCGAGGTAAAGAAAGTAGACGTCTAAGCATGATAATTTTGGTATAGCTTCATATGCAGAATGCGCGTTTTTATCCTTTGTGTAGTTCGTGCGTATACTAGCGCATGCGTATATGTTCGTGGGAAACAGACTATTGTGTAGCTAGACTGCCAAAGCTAAGAGCCTCAAAGGATCCGTGTGTTAGAAGTATGTGTTAGAAGCATGCAGCATGTCACATCGTGTGTTAGAAGTATGTGTGAAGGGAGGGCGAGTCATGATTGCATTCTTCGTCATTTACTCTACCGTCGCTTTCCCCCTACATTTACCAACGCTAAAACGACAGCAATTCTTTGGCGCGGTTGCAAATTCGCTGGGAAAAATTCATATTTCCCGCTACCGTTGGACGTGCGGCGCTGTGTGGCGCCAACCGGTGAAGAGGTGGATGCTCGCCAAAGGGGAGTGAACTAGTTTATGCGCAATGGGTTGCTCGAGGCTTGACTTGCTACTTTACGGCAGAATTTGCTACTGTTTTTCTAAATTCTGCAGCACGAAGAAAACGATTATATGTCTAGAAAGAAAGACTTAGCACGGATTTTTAAAGCAAACTTAGATAGCCAACATGCTTAGTAATCATCCACCGAAGTTTCGTCTCTGCAGCGTTAGCCGTTATTGGCAATTTTTTTTTCTATAATTAGCGATATGCATATTGCGTAAATTTTATAATTCTATGAACCGACATATCACGCAAAACTACGTTACTTCGCTAACAGGCATCATTACGAGAATACAATAAAACATAAATCAGGCAAAATCATGTCTTAGGGTCGTCCTGCCTGAAGAAGTATGCAGCATCTCGAGGTAAAGAAAGTAGACGTCTAAGCATGATAATTTTGGTATAGCTTCATACGCACTTACAAAGGCTTTGAACTAACTGGCTGCATAGTACTTCCAAGTTTAATGCAATGTGAGCTGTGCGCTTTTGATCTGACACACTTGTCAGCTGTGCAGATGAGCATTGGTCTGTCTAATATACTAAGAGATATGACACAGTTGTCAGCTGTGGAGGAACAAGGATATTGTGAGCATTTCTGAGAACTCTCAGATCAAAATGAGCTTCTGCTTCATTGTAGAGTATCTCAATGTGAACGTTTTCTGGAACTTCAGGGATGCTGATACTTCTTACTTACATGGCTTGTACCACAATCACTCCATTCTTCACAATACGCTCATAAACGACGTATACACAAAGTTCAAAAACTGATATCCTTACTCCTCCACAGCTACCAGAAGTACATATCCACTCTCTCCATTGACCAATCTTAAACCTATTTACTGACTCACATCAGTCCACTCCATCTGTGTACTCGTGCCATCATAATCATACACAATTAGAGTTAACTAGAGCTCAGAATAATCCTGTAAGCCACAGTATATACAACTGGCAGTCTGTGTTAGATCCCTTGGTACCTTAGATCAAGGGGCACACAGCTCACATTGCACCAAACGCTTGACTCGGAAGTACTAACAAGCCAGATAGTTTGTAACACAAATTTGGATTTTATTTTGCTGGGGGGGGGGAATCCCAGAGTGCAACCCTCTCTATGAACCCTGCAAATTTAGGCCTCTGTCCACCGTTACTACAAACGTGTTGAGAAGCTCTTCGTTTTGGCAGTCTACCTCCCCCCTGCGCCGCTACACAAGGGCCAAAATGCGCAGTTTGTGTGGATGAAGGTGCCAAGGTGGGGAGGGAAGGATGGTAGAGAAAGGGAGGGAGGGAGGGAGGGAGGGAGGGGGACAGGTGAAGAGGAAAGTGGGGGGATGCTCTACCACTCACTCATCTGAATGGACGCTCTATCACTGCGGGTGGCCCTCCATCTTGACTCCACCCAGTGGGTGTGGTCATCTGTACCTTTATCTTATTTCAGTCGAAAACCAATTCTGTGAGGCTTGTGAGTTAAGCCAGTTCATCCACTAGGCTTTTCTCGTTAGAGAGAGAGAAATGCAGATGAAATTATCTTGTTGGTGTGAGAGAAATGCAGCTTGAAAATTGCACAGCAAAGCAGTTACATGAGGAAAGGCTTGGGAATATTTTTAGAGAACCGTGAAATAACGGCAGCCACCCGGAATAGAACCGGGGCCTCTAACTTTAGCTGTCAGTGCTCTACCACCTGAGCTATGGCCACTGGGTGACAGCCAGCCCTCACAATTCTCAATATCACTCTGTATATGCCGTCAGAATCCCGCTAGGGATCGACATGTATCACAACATTCCAACACACACTGATGGCTTACAGTAACTCTTCAACTGCCACACACACATAGCATAGGCGTAGCAAGGGGGGGGGGAGAGCCCCCCCAATATTTTTCTGGAGGGGGCAGAATCCCCCCAGTATTTTAGGCCTGATTCTTGTTGACATATAAATACTTTAAAGATACTTTAAAGATTCAGCCTGCCCAGCTGAGCTGCCTCGGTGGCTCAGTTGGTAGAGCGTTCGCCTAGCACGCATAACGTCGCAGGTTCGAATCCCGCCCGAGGCAGCTCATTTTTTCTCTCGAGAAAAAGGAATTGTCTTCGGGCGTAGTTGTTTACTTTGCCTTGTCTCTTTAAATGAGTTTACATGTAATTTCTTAGTATGGATGTGGGTGCCTTTGGTGGTTTAATTACCCCGGCCCACTCCTTAATACTAGGATTGGTTAGCCTGTTCATCAGGGGAGAGACGCCCTTTGCCTTGCATAAACTTTAAAGATTCGGCCTGCCCAGCTGAGCTGCCTCGGTGGCTCAGTTGGTAGAGCGTTCGCCTAGCACGCAGAACGTCGCAGGTTCGAATCCCGCCCGAGGCAGCTCATTTTTTCTCTGGAGAAAAAAAAGGAGTTGTCTTCGGGCGTAGTTGTTTACTTTGCCTTGTCTCTTTAAATGAGTTTACATATAATAATAAGCTCCTCCACAAAGTGTTTAAAGGCTTTGCGCTCTGTCAGCCTCCCCAATATTTATGCTTCTCATACGCCAATGCATGATAGAGCCAAACGAAGGCTTGGTCACAACTTGGAGTTTAGCGGTGAAGTTCCCACGCAATCCATAGATACTATACTTACAATCTTGCTCTGTGAGGGTTTCGGATAAAGGCAGTCCATTGTCCGTACCCTCAGTCGTTCTGAGTTCGGCGTCAGTAATCATTCTGGTCGCTCATGAAGCGCGTGATCGTCCTTCTTCACGTTGTTTGACACCTGTTGCCAGCTTCAAGGTGGTCTTAATTGTGAACCTTGACCCTCAGGGTGTGAGTAAAAAGTCAATAACCACCCATGAGCGAAATGTCACGTGCAACCTCGTTCCGCATGCGCTATATACTGCGTTGATGCCTGCGCTACTTCCTTCAACACGCCAAGGGACGTAAAGCTCTCATATATAAGCGTTCTGCTATTTCCAAAGACGCAGCTGCGAAGGCAGAGGCCAAAGCAGGCCACGCCCAATCTGCGGAAGACCGCGGAGAGTGCGAGTACGAACGCTATTTTTACGACCGTGCCGTTCGAAGCGCTATGCAGTAACGGCGGACAATCACAATGCTGCGCTGTAAACGCAATACTCTGACATTGGAATAACCCCCCAAAATTATAGTGTGAATATAAAGTGCAGGCAGTGCCGCATCTGCTTACTACACTTAGCAATTATACTGGATTTTGCCTGCCCTTACCGTTAGTATTGCTACTTCCTTTTACATGAACAGACATATTCACTCAGGAATTACTGCGACAACTACAGAAGGGTCATGTTTTGGCAGACTACACCATATGCGCTGTTAGCGGTGCTCCTGGTGTGGGGAAGACATCTCTGGGGCATTTCCTATGCAACGAGACCCTACCACTTGCTCGTACCAGCACAGCCTGCATGGAACAGGCCAAGAGGTTCATCATGGAAAAGGTGGATGGACAGCACCTTAAGTGTCGGCAAATAAGTCCTTCAGATATGGTGGACATGATAGCTGAGAATCTTTCAGCCGGTGTCTCCATCACAGAAGAAGAGCCAAGCACTTCAGTAGTACAAGTCAGCAGCCAGCAAATAGGCCAGGCTGAGTCCAGCAGTGAAGAAGCACAAGCCAAGCTTCAGCAGCTGCCAAAGGAAGAAGGGGAGGCTGTCAGCAGTACACAAGTTACTGCAGTATCTGCCACATCTGAAATTAGGGCCACACCCTCTGCAGCTTCAAGGGCAGATATTCTCCCACGCACAGCTGAGATCGCCCGAAAGATGACCAAGTTGAAAGGGTCCAGAGAGGTACTGAAGACACACTTCCTCCTGTTTGTGGACTGCGGTGGCCAACCACAATTCATGGAGATGATCCCTATTCTGATGAAGAATGCATTTCTTCGACTACAATTGTTCAAGCTTTCTGATAAGCTAGATGACCGTCCAGCTGTGGACTATTTTGCACCAAATGGCGCCAACTACAGTCTTGGCCACTTCACTCTGACAAATGCAGAGCTTATAATGCGATGCATGCAAATGACACAGTGTCAGCACTCACAGCTACCAATGTCCTTTATTGAGAAGCAGCCAGAGTACCCAAAGAGCATGGTGATCGGCACATTCAAGGATAAATTGCTTGCATCAGGTGAATCACTTGAAGACAAGAATGGGAAGCTGGCAACAATGCTGGAAAGATTCACGAAATATCTCATTAAGTATTCCCACAATGAGATCATCCATGCTGTTAACAATGCTGGGTCTGGTCCTGGAGTCCCACGAGACCCAATGGCAGAAGAGCTGCTGCAGATGATTGGAAGCTGTGGACAGAGCATACAACTCAAGTATCCCCTGGGTTACTACCTGCTGGAGGTGGAACTGCGGAGAGCAGGCAGAATTGTGAGCAGAGCAAAGTGCTGGGTCATCGCTCAGCAGCTGATGTTCGAATCGGACGAAGCCATGGAAGTAGCCTTGCAGTTCTTTCATGCTGTCAACCTAATGTTCTACTTCCCCACGGTGGTGAAGGAGGTGATCTTTGTTGACCCCATGGCCCTACTTGACTGGATGACCACTGTGTTTGAAAGAAGCATTGAAGTTATGGATGCTCCACAAAGTGACGTTCAATCAGAAGAGATGATAAGACTCGGAAACCAGGCCCTGATCACAACCAGCTTCCTCCAATCCCTGCAATCAGAGATCACCAGTGAAGGTGAAAAAGTGGCAGTGGATACACTTATAAGGGTGCTGGAGCACTTGTTAATCATTGCCCCTGTCCAGGAGGAAAACGACACCAAGTATTTCATGCCCTCCTTGTTGGACAGCTGTGATTCCAGTGAGATTGTAAGGCCCAGTGGTGGTGCTGCCGCTGCTCTAAGAATCAAATTCTCCAGTCGACATGTTCCTAGTGGTGTCTTGTGCTGCCTGATAGTGTACATGAGGTCCTCTCGTGGCATATTCCAGTGGCAGATTCCCCTTCACCACTCAGAAGAGCCAACCCGCCTTTACAAGAATGAGCTCCATTTCGCATTGGCTGAGTATGGTGGCGGGATAACTCTGATCGATGACAACACTCACTACTCTCTGTATGTGGATGGCAACTGCTCTCCCAAGCTCCTACCACTGATCTGGGATGACATAAGCCAAGGAATAAGTGATGTGTGTAGTGAACTCTCGTTAAGTGTAACACACAGAATGGGCTTCAACTGTCTGTGTGACAAGCCATCCCCTCACCTGGCAGTGGTATCCCCTGACCACAAGTCATGGGTGTGCTCAGAAGATGCAAGTGTGACAGGCACACTCTCCCACAAGCAGAAGCTATGGCTGCCAGTCCAGGCGGACCTGAAGACAGGTTGGTGTCTATATGTAGTGTAGACTACAGGTTACTTTGGCAGTACTGTGGTGTAATCCCTTGCAAGATTGTAATGTATTATGTATGTACATAACGATCATGTGCGATTGTTTGAAGTAGCTTCTTATTCTTTCATATAGAGTTCTCCCACCACAAGTTTGACTCATCACACCCTGGAATATGCTTCCTGGGTGATCCCTGGAAGGAAACTGTAACCTCAGATGGAGGAAAAATATCTTGGAATACTATTGGTGTCTACATCGATATTCCTCCTGGAGCTGTACCTGAAGGGAAAAATCTGGAGTTGAAAGTGCGACCATGCCTCAGTGGACCATTTCATCTGCCGAAAGAGTACCAACTGGCCAGTCCTGTTTTTCTAATCACACCAGCCTTTGATTTTTTGAAAGAAGTGAGGCTGTCTATAGCTCACTATGCTGCTGTGGACAGTAGCAGTGACCTTGATTCTATGACCTTCATATCATCCTCTTCATCGCCAAGATATACCCCTCACGCTAAATATGAATTCAAAGTGCTATGTGGTGGCCTCTTTCAGAAGACGAAACACTATGGTGCTATATTTTTGAAGCACTTCTGCCACACAGCAGTTGCTCAACGTAGAAGTGAGAGTGGTGATACAGCATCCCAACAAGAGGCTAAGAATTGTGAGTACATAAGAATACAGTGATTGTGCATTATGTATTTGTAACATTCTATATTTCTTTCTCATTCCTTTTCATCATATGTGTGTTAACAGATTATTCCATACAGCTGTATCAGTCTGAGCTTCAAGAAGCTATATTTTCAGTGTCACTCTGCCATCCAGTTTATACTGAGGTATGTAGGTTTTGTTGCAATGTATACTGTGAACAACCATACCTTCATTCTTGTGCAGAATCTTAAAGAGCAGTTGAAGGAAGTGTATCACGGAGTGAAGTTTAGGGTTCAAATTGAAGAACCCATCAGTATAGTTGACTCAAATGTGGTGCTCAAAATTCCTGAAAGGACACCAGATTGGGAGATTTTTCCAAGCAAACTCCCTGCTGCCGTAAGATTGTGATACATTCTCCTGTACTTGATTTTTGACTTTTCTTTTTATCACCAGATCTCACAGAGACAAGTGGATCTCCCACAACAAATTCCTAGCCTTGAATTCTCATCAACGTATCCACCATGTATCACACTTCATGTGTCCTTTACTAAACCACATGCTGGAGAGTATTTCTGCTTTCTGGAAGTGAAGGGAATTGATCAGGAACTTAATTTACTGCTCAAGATCATCTCTTATTCAGAGTCCAAACCATATGGTAGGTGGGTTTCTATGCAACATGCATTTTCACTTCCTGACTAGTCAGATTATCTCGATATTTTGTGTTGTTTTCTTTCCACTCATCTGCTTGACTCTGTCTGCCTGTCTCTGCTTTTCTGTCTGTTTGTCTGTCTGTCTCTCTCTCTCTCTCTCTCTCTCTCTCTCTCTCTCTCTCTCTCTCTCTCTCTCTCTCTCTCTCTCTCTCTCTCTCTCTCTCTCTTCTCTCTCTCTCTCTCTCTCTCTCTCTCTCTCTCTCTCTCTCTCTCTCTCTCTCTCTCTCTCTCTCTCTCTCTCTCTCTCTCTCTCTCTCTCTCTCTCTCTCTCTCTCTCTCTCTCTCTCTCTCTCTCTCTCTCTCTCTCTCTCTCCCTCTCTCTCTCTCCCTCTCTCTCTCTCTGTATCTCCTCTCTCTCTCTCCCCCTCACCTTCTCTCCCTTTCCCTGTTTCATGCAGCAAGGCCAACAGACATGCAGCAATCTGGGAAGAGGTGTATAAAGATGATGGAGCATGGTGAGGGCTCTAAATTTCTCTTCTCCATATTATAATATTGTCCTTGTCTGTGTGCTTTCTAGGTTAGACACAATAATGTCCCCACATACTCACATTACTTTAATGGTTATGTGTTTCATTTCTAATAACATCAATCTGTGAGACTCCTATACTTGTCATGCTTGCTATAGAGATATAATTTATAATAGCATGACCCTTGAAAACACACTGTAGCTTGTCCTTTTCCAGAGTAGGCTTCAGCATATTGTGCTCACATTTTTCACGTTTACGCTATGCTTGTGTACTTCATTTTTTACTTAATTATTTTCATAATTATGCTCTAAAATTACCAAATTTTTCTCATAATTATGCTCAAAAATTATCTTCTGTCATAAGAGATGACTGTATATAATCTTGAATATAATCTTGAAGTGAACTGTCTTGTTGGGGTCCGAACTTATAAGAGACGACTGTATATAATCTTGAAGTTAGCTGTCTTGTTGGGGTCCAAACCTCTGGCAGAACCTGACCACTTCCTCATTGCCACTTGACAAAGACTCACTTGAGCTAGCACTAGAGCTGGTGGACAGCACTGCCGAGGATGAAGCTGGCACACTCTCCTTGCTGGCTGACATTTCTGCCTCGTGTACAACACGTGACTATGAAATTGGCCAAAAATGACACAATTGTGCTCAAAATTATGCTGGGTCCAAAACTAGGTGATAATGGTCACTATTATGCTAGCATAATATGCTGATGCCAATCCCATAGTTATATATATCTCTAATTCTGCCTATCATCTGTTCTCCCTCCCCTTTCTTCTCTTGCTTTTCCTCCCTACATCTTTCACAATAGTACATGTGACTAAGTATCAGCATCACACATGCTGCCCCTTTGTTCAGTATTGATGATGACAATAACTAACCTTCTGGCCTAAAGGCACTTGCCATGGTTTCAGTTTATGCGCAGTTAAGAAGATAGTTATATTTCTTGCAAAGCCTGATTCATTTTTTATGTGGCTACACAAGACAAGCTAGATCTTTTTTATAATTATTCTAGTTGCTCTGTATTTTTCATCAGGACTTTCCATGTTTGTTTGAATTACAGAATTCATGCAATTATGATATGTGTACCCCCAAACCAATAGCTATCGTAAAGATTCTTTTCTAAGGATAACTTCTAAAACAGGCTTATGACTGTACTAGAAACCATTGTATCTTTTGAAAAAGACGCTTTTTCTTCATATCGTTTCAATAAAAGAGTTTTATGAAAGTGGCTGGTGAGCTGAATGATGGGCTATACCTAAACCTTCATGCCCCTTTATGCACAGAATCAGAGTTTTGCCACATATTTAGCGGGCACATATTATTGTAATGTCACCTACAGGTGTTATATGCCATTTATGTACACCCACAATTTATTCTAACTTCTTTTTTAGAGTATGTAAAGGCATACCACTAGAGCTCAAGAGAGCCAGGTACAGTGGAAACCCTCTAGACCAGACACCACTGTCTGTTATAGATAAGCGTCCATAACTCAGGGGTTCACGTGCGCACATGCATGATTGCGCACGCATGTACAATGTACCTGGTATAGCTAGTAGCTTATGGTATGCTAGCAGGCTATACACACTCATAGGCTGAGGTCAAATCGACATGTCAGTTTGTATGTAGGATTTTGCTGGAAATTCATTCATTCATGAGAGGCCACCACATGTACTGGACACCACAGCTAGGAAAAACTGTGACTTTTGACCTACCAAGAGCTTGAATGCAATACTTGCCAAGCTGAGCGACTTTTGATGTAGGTACAGTCCAGCTACATAGCTTTGTTGTCCGTTGTATCTGCGAATAGTATTTTACAGTACATTGTACAGGCCTTGGCAGATTATGCTAGCATAATTTTGAGAAAAATAGGTGTACGTGAACATTGAGAATTATGCTGGAAAAATAGGCAACAATTCAATCACGCGCATGCGCAAATGTCATTACCTCGTGTAAAAATGGTGGAGGCTGATGACGTAGGAATACCAAAGAAACAAGCGGCTACCCAAGTACTAGTTGCGAAGACATAGAGAGCAGCCACAGTAGCGACTTTGATACTGGAGTTTAATTCTTTCAATTCTCAGCAGGAATCTTCATTTGAGGACTATTACAGTTATCTGTCATGCTCTAATACAATTATAGAAAGGTTTTGTAATCATGTTTGGTTTTTTATTGTACACTTTTTATTGAACACTTCAAGAAAAATGGGTACATGCCAAAGAAAAAAATTAATAATAGAAAAGAAAAATAGGCAAAGAATGGGAACATAAAAGAAAAGAAAAATAGGCCCAAATTTGGGCATAATCTCTCAAGGCCTAATCTGTGCTATAAATGAAACATTGAGGGGCCCATATCTGATTTGTACAACTCTATGTGGGCATGCGTTTGGGACCTTGCACGTTTGTCTGAATAATGGCAATGTCTCTATTTTGGGAGGCCAGCAAAAGGGGGTTGACAGTACAGTTATTGGATGGGTGTGGCTAAACTGTCCATTGTGTGTGTGTGTGTGTGTGGGGGGGGGGGGGGGGGGTTGTACTATTGGGAGTGTCACAATTGGGGATGGATTACTGTCCATTATATAAGGTAGTGGGGTGTCTGCTATGCAGCTGCTATGCAGAGGTTCTAACGTCTATGAAGAAATGATGTGGACTTTTATGATTGTCTGTTATATAATGGGTGTCTGCCATTGAGGGGTATCCATTAAGCAGGGTTCCACTGTATAACATACAATGCAGTGCAATCATCAATACTTCAAATATTGTGAAGCTAAAACATGTATTTTAAACATCTAAGCAAGCCACTTAATCTGTGCAATGACTGTACTATCAATATATGCACACACACACACACACACACACACACACACACACACACACACACACACACACTTAAACACACAGGTAAACAAATGGATCAGAAGCCAAGTCTCTTGCAACTGACACTCTTCAAGTCTCCCTCTGGAAAGAGAGTAGAGATAATCAAATCGATTGCTCCAAACTGGAATAGGTTTGGAATTCATTTAGACTTTGATGAAACTGGACAGACCCTGAACTGCATTGCCAAAGAACATCCCTTTAATCCCATAGACTGCTGTACCCAGATGATGAGAGAGTGGCTGGAGGGGAGGGGTAGGCAGCCAGCCACCTGGGCCACACTCATTGACCTTTTAAAGGATGCTGAAATGAATGATCTTGCCCAGCAAGTAGAAAATATTGTAGCTGTAAGGACATTACAGCAGGGAGGAATTACATGGAGGAAGATTAAAGAGGAGGAAATGGTGGAGGTGGAGGTGGAGGGGGAGGGCAAATTGTGAAGGGAAAGGGGAGGGGGAGGGGGAACAGGTGGGAGAGATTGGGAGGTGGAAGAAGATGAGGGGGACGAAGTGAAAAGGAAGGAAGGAAGGAAGAGGAGGAGGAGAAGGAGGAGGAGGAGGAGGAGGAGGAGGAGGAGGAGGAGGAGGAGGAGGAGGAGGAGGAGGAGGAGGAGGAGGAAGAGGAGGTGGAGGAGGAGGAGGAGGAAAAGGAAGACAGAGAAAAGGTGGAAGAAGTGACAGCAGAAACAGGGAGGAAGGTGTGAGAAGGAGAGCAATAAGGATCACTACAATGGAAAACTTTAAGAACACTGGAGTAGGGGGGCAGTGGGTTGGAGAAGGGGCTAGTGGGATGAAAGGAAATTTTGGGTCAAGAAAAAGCAAAGGTTGATCATCAAAGGAACTGTTAAAATGGTAGTGTAATTACTTGTGATGTATAGGGTTGTGAATGTAGATTCCACTATGTTCAATAGCTTCTTGATATAACCCAACCTTGTATAATTATTCATATCACTGCAATTATTCAGTAATGTATTTTCATTGTTACCATGCTCTTTTTCTGTTACAGTTTTAGTGTCAAACCTTTATTCCAATTTACTGAAGACATGAAGGGGAGTGTTGCCTAAGTACATGTACATGAGGAAAGGCTTGGGAATATTTTAGAGAACCGCGAAAAACCGGCAGCCACCCGGGATTGAACTGGGGGCCTCTGTCTTTAGCTGTCAGTGCTCTACCACCTAAGCTATGGCCACCGAGTGACAGCCAGCCTTCACAATTCTCAATATCACTCCATATGTGCCGTCAGAATCCCACAAGGGATCGACTGGTAACTCCTCTCCATCAGGGGAGGAGCCACACTGAGTGAAATATTAATAGCAGTGTACGTGAAGCTCATGCATACATGACATGTGAACAGGCTACCCATGCCTGTTGTGTGCACGTCATCATGCAGGTGGTGTGTGTGTGTGTGTGTGTGTGGGGGGGGGGGGGGGGGGGGGTGTGGGTGTGGGTGTCTTTTTGTTAGCTACATAGTAAATATGGAGGAGAGAAAACAAACTGCAATGTACACTTTAACATTCATACCTCACTATGATGTACTTGAATAACCATAGATTACCTGCTGTTAGATTACCTGGAAATGATTGTGTGGTGACTGGCTTTCACATGCAGACTTTCTTGTGCTTTGTTCATATACAAAAGGACTTAAGACTTCTTTTTTTGCATGGATACTGCTTATATGACACATGCTGAAGATGACTATATAAAAGGTTTGATGATTGAACTGTCTCAGAATGACAGGCTATAGTGTCAACCATATATAACACCCTTACCTGGAGCTTACAGTGCACTGCTGAACGATTCATTTAAGCACTTAAAAGAGGATTCTCCACATGCGGTCAATGGTTTATTGCTGGGAGGTCGTGTTCCTGTTTATCACATCATGGTTGCAAGTAGCTAAAGTCAGACCTCCGAGGGAACATGGAGCGTCATAAATGCCAAGATTGGCTGCACAGGAGAGATCCGATGCATACCAGATTTGAAGGAGACAACTCTATACCCTTACAGCCCAGTGGTGGATCAATGGTGGTGCCTGGGCTGCCTATCGGGTAACTATGATTGGTAGCTACCTAGGTTACTAGTAGTACATGTGCATGTGAACCAACTATGACTATAAGCAAATGGGATTCACACTTTAACGTTCAGCATATGCATCATTCTGTGAACACTCCAAACGGGCAGTGTACTGTGTTCAACATACAGTGTCTCACTGTGTCAACATAATACTTTCAGCTTCAGGCCCGTAGGAAGCAAATTTCAATTGGTCAGGCGGGTAGTAATGCTGAGTAATAAAGCGTGCGAAGCGCGCTCGCTAGGGGGGTCTGGGGGCATGCCTCCCCAGGAAAGGTTTGGCATTTTAGACCACCTGAGATCGTTGCTGGTGCAATTTTTGGGGTGAAATAGCAAGGTTTAGACAATCTGCTGCTATTCGTGCTTGACGCCTTTATACTCGCAGAATGGCGTGGCTCCGCTACGCCCTCGGGTTTGTAATTGCGAGAATGTAGCTTTAGTACTCAACTAAGAATGTACAGCAAAAAGAGAACCATACAGAGATGTGTAAAAGCTGAACTTAGAAGTTACAACATGGACAGCTGAAACTCATTGCGCTCCATGATTGCGTCATGCGCTTTGCGCCATACGCAGGCCGCCATTTTTTGGGGCAAACTTTGGTCCGGCGGCCGCCGCACCTGCCGGACCTGCTCCTACGGCCCTAAGCTTGTAGGTTGTGATGTAGATGACCAGTTTCACATTTCTTCACTGATTTTGTAGAGCATGGCAGGCTCCCGGCACGGCTGGATTGGGGATTAATTTGCTTGGTCGCGTGAAGGGCCTAAGGCTAGGTCTAATCGTTTGACATGGCTTGTCTAGGGAGCTGGCTAGTGTTACGGATAAAGGTAGTACTTGTAGTATAGAAGCTTTGCTGTATGGCGCATGTAATATTAGGAACGAGGTGCCGGCTGACGCACGTGCAAACAGAAAGAGAAACCCACAGGTTTGACATGTTGAACACTGTAGTCCTCCTCCACATAAGTTTCCGCGTTCCGCACTGTCCGCGTGCTCCGCTAGGCCGATAGGACATGTGGAAGTGGGTGAGGACGTTCGGTCGTCGCTACTCCCGCACCTTTGTCGTGCGATTACAGCAGCCGCCAAAGTAGCCAAGTATTCCACAGCACCCATGGCCATGGCTAAACCGCCCAACATTCTTGTGCTCACTCGCCAGACGGAAGTGCTAGAGAACGACTCGTTGTTCGCCTCAACTAAAGAAGCCCTCACGGCCTGTTTAGACAAGGAGAGGTACGTGGTGTATCCTCTGGGAGCCAGGGACCTGTTCAAGGCGCCATGGAAAGAGAACTGCTCCCTCCTTGTGGTACCCACAGGGACCGAGCCAGACGTATGCGACCCTGCCGTGCTGAGGGAGGTCAAGTTCTATCTACAGGAGGGCGGTACGCTGCTGAGCATGCACCCTGTCGTTAATACCGCTATGGGATGCAGCTTTCCCCAGACTCTCCGGCAGCACACAATTGTAGAGGTCAAGGCTTTGAATGGCTCACCCGAAAGAGAAGCGGTTGAGGCAGGAACTATGTGTGTGGCAAGAACAGTGCTGGGGGGTCAGAGGTCAAGGTCAGATTTGCCCAGAGTCTACCTCTCTCTCCCAAGAAGCTTGGTGACTGTCCTAGCAACAATGGGAGGCTATGAACCCAAAGCATCTGATCAATCAGGAAATGAGGAGGAGCAGGCAGGGGGCAAGGAGATGGAAGAGGAGGAGGGGGAGGGGGAGGGGGAGGGGGAGGGGGAGGGGGATAGGGCAATGTTGCCTTGTGTCTTGCTGGTGAGCTATGAGGGTAATGGTGGGCAGGCTGTCCTCTCGCACATTGACATGTTGTCAGTAGCTAGCAAGGACATAAGTGTCTCCAAAATTATACTCCTCAAGAAAGATGCAGAAAAGGTTTCCAACCTATTGTCCACCACTTTGAAGGGGGTTGGATTGAGCTGTTCTGACCATGAGAGCAGTAACTCCACACCCTCCTACGTCATGTGCAGTGACAAGGTACATGTTTGTGCATCATAGTTTGCATTAGGATTTGCTGTTGTGATCAATATTGAGTTTCTTATTGAAAGTTGAAGATGTGTATAATTATTGTTATAGCTTTTTCCCTGGCTCACAGCTGAGGTTGAAACTTGAGTCTGCTCTGAGCTCAGTGAAGACAGACGATAGTGCAGTGAAGGGCAGTGAGGTGGACATTGAATTGGTAATGACTGACATAGCCAGGGAGGGTACTCCAGTGGACTCCCTGCCAGAGCCAGCAGCCGATAAGATTGTTCTGCTCACAAACCCATCACATCCCCAGCTACAGTCCATAGGGTTTGATGCATCACAGTATATGAAGTGTCTCCAGACGGCCTCTTGGGGCGGAACCTCATTTACATTCCCATAATTAGCTCCACTCAGACCATGCTCACTGGTAACATGCCATTCTGCACAGCTCTGAAGACAGATATGGGAGTGGTGTGTGCCACTGGTCAGCAGACAAAGGGCAAAGGTCAGACTTGATATAACTCATGTCTATTCTCTAGCTTGTCTCTTCCAATCTTTAATGCTTGTACACCTATCCCTCCCCATATCTCTCCTGTTACATAATGTCATGTGTTAGTATATGCTTTGCTATTTCCCCATTGTAAGCCCCACATCTCGTGCACTGCATGTGATTCAAGGATGGTTTATACATGTTCCCTGCAGGACGGAGAGGCAATGTATGGCTGTCTCCAAAGGGCTCCATGATGTTCTCCACAGTGCTCACTGTCTAGCCGTGGTCGAGACTATTCAAGAAGATGTCTCTACTGCAGCACATTGTAGCTCTATCGGTGGTCTCTGCTGTGCGGACAATACCAGGATATGAGGTGCTTGTTAAGTACTGTAAGTGGTCTGTAGGGTAGGCCACCTGTTGCTTCAGTGACCAGACAGAAGGCACTTAAGTTATATGTAACAGTAACTCCGATGGAATCCTAATGCCCTAACCAGTATATTACTCCTCAGCACTGTGTGTGCCAGTAGGCAAAATAGCCAAAGAGTGGTAGGCGACACCATTTTCTGAGTATTCCATATTATAGTATACTTGTGTGTTCATCTATTGCATATGTTTGTGGAATTGGTAATGTACCAGAATATATACAGGAATAGCAAGTGCACTCATCAAAGCTTCAGTGTAATACTTTCACCACTTGTGACTAGGTCATGATTGTTTTCAACTCAGTAACATCTCTTGTGTGTATAGCGTTTGGCTGCTTCATTTCGTGGTGTGTGTGTATCCTATATGTATGTGGTGATCGTTCACCCTTTTCAAGGTCTCTTACTCTGTCCTGATGCATTTGTATTAATTCCAGGCAGTTGCAGTGTCTATAAAGTGGCCCAATGATATCTACTGTCAAAACAAAGTGAAATTGGGAGGCACTTTAATTTCCTGTTTCTCAACCAGTGGCTCTGTTGCCCTCACTGCTGTTATTGGTGAGTATACTGTCTCCAAGTACTGCACATGCAGTCTGTGCTCTAAACCTTAAACAGCTGAGAGATTTCCTATGGACTTTGCCATGGATTGTCTTCATTCTATACTGCAGGATGTGGTGTGAATCTCAACAACAAACATCCCACAATGTCCATCAATGACTGCATAGCTCTGCATAACAGTGAATCTGGTAGCTCTCTCCGCACACTGACAGTAGAGCAGATGTTGGCATACACACTAAACAGGTTGGAGATGTACCTTGGTGTGTACGAGGGCTCTGGAATGCAGGTATTACAGGAAGAATACTACCATTACTGGCTGCACAGGTGACAAAGGGCACCACAGAATGGACAGTGGGAGGAGTGGAGGGAGATGTCTGACTGTTGTATACTTTAGTTTTTGACTGATTTTCCATTGCTGGCCATGGATTACCTTGCATGCAATGTAATTCATCAGATATTTGCATGTGACAGTGTAAGTTCAAGTGCTCTCCTAGATGTGTCAATATAAGCCACAGTACTGGATAGATTTCCTATACTGCGAATTATTCTCTCGTGCTATTGCAGTAATGCAACTGTGGGACTGGTCAGCAGAGGCAATGAGCAGGTGACCATTCTTGGCATCAATGAGTATGGCTACCTGTTGGTTCAGACACAGAGCGGGGAACAGCTGACTCTGCAGCCAGATGGCAACAGCTTTGACATTATGAAGAACCTCATTGTTATGAAATAGGCACAGTGGAATGCAATCCCCTATGCGTGTCTGAGTGTTATTGGTAGGCCTTTGTGGATTATGCTCAACGTTTAGCCTATTTTTTTCCTTTTTTTCTTTTCTTTCAAGTGGCCTATTTTTCTTTTTGTATTGCCAATTTTTCTTGTGAGTTACCATAATATTAAATAACACTTTGCCAAACGCACAAAGCTATAATATAGTTGTTCTGCAACATGACTGATAGTTGTATACACGTGTAGTCTTCCAATGATGATTCCTATGCTGTAGAGAAGGCAAATAATAAAATCGAAAGGACAAGCTCAGCTGCGGCTGAGGGAGGCTGCTCTATATCCAACTTACATGCTTTAGACCAGTTGCTGTAGACCTGTACCTATTAAAGTTTTCCTGCATTATCAGAAAACGTAAACCTATATTTTTCCTGCATAATTCTTTTTGCTCAGAAGTACCTATTTTTCCCAACATAATCCACAAAGGCCTAGTTATTGGGTCATGTACTTTGCTGTGTAACGAATATTGTCCTTTTGCTGAATAAAGTCCACACATGACTACGTAAAACTTTCTCATGCCATGCATGGATGCTATGAAAGCATAGAATATTAATATACCACAGTAATGCACATTAAATTTTAATGTCCAACAATGGTGCCACAACAACCCAATTGTCATTCATTTGTAAGCTTACAGGCTTTCTGTTAGTAAAGGGCACTGAGAACATAGGAATAACACTTTATACTACGGCCTCATACAGAACTACTTAATTAATTGCACAATTCATCACATTCGTTATTACTACTAATAACATGTGGATCACAATGGATATTTGGCTAAGTTGTACATTTAGAGACAGCCATTCAGTTTAGGGGCACAGAATTGAAAATACGTATAATAATAATAATAATGGAAGAGATAATAGAGAGAATGAAAATGTAGAGGTCAGTAGAGTCTAATGTATGATGTAAAAGTACACAACTCTGGGAGGGGAAAGAAAGAATGGAAGAATGACATGTATGACAAAAGAAACTCTTTCACAGACAGGGTCATGAAAACAAAAGGTAACTGAGCCTCAGGCACAGTTGACATCTCCACTGGGATACTCCAGGGCAGTCTGGTTGAGTCTACTGTAGCTAAGACAATACATAAAGTTGGCATCTGTGAAGTTTGCACTACTGCCCTTGCCATGCACCCCAATGACCATCTTCCTATACTCAGATGAGTTGGTAATGTGAGTACTGTAGAATTGCTGCATGCTCTCTAGTGTGATGTTTGGTAATATTTCTACCAACTGCTGCTGGTAGTCAAACTGTTCCCTGCCAGTGATGATCTCCACCCACAGCACATCACTTTCATCAGTCAGAGTCTGTTCCTTCTGCTTCAGGGTTGTCTCATACAGCTCCTTCTGAGTGTTCCACTCTGATGTGGTCATGTTGGCAAAGTTATCGCCAAAAGCAACGAGGAATTTGTCAATCTCCCCCAGCACATATGGAGCACTGTACTCCTCACTCTGCACCACCACCTGGAATGAGCCCACGCCCTCACTGCTGGTCTGGAAACAGAATGCTACATAGCCCAACTGCTCCACAGTGTGAAGTTTGTAGAAGCAAAAGTCCTGGAATGGTAGGAAAACTCATGTGTACAAGTACAGGTAAACTGTGGTGGAAAATGTGCTACTCCATGTACATGTGAGTGCATGGAGACTCACAGCTATGATCTGGTCCAGAAGTCCGAGATGAGCAGCCGCCATTAGCGAGTCAGGAGAACACTTTGTGTTCCCAGAGCAGGTTGGGGCAACCTGAACATGGAGATAATAAGACAGTCCATTACATATACAAGTACACGTACGTGTACATGTATATGAAAATGTATGTTTGCATACAAGTATATGTACATGCATGCAGTAGTACGTAGTGTAGAGCACCAGTACATTCTATTTTGTGGTCTAGTATACCCTCTAAAAATCCATTACCAAACAACAAGCTCTAGTGTAATACATGCACAACACTATTACTGCATTTTTAAGTATATGTACATACACTACATATCCTACCATCAAACAAGAAATTTTGGTGCAAAATAATTTGATAGGCTACAACAGCTCTGAAAAATTTAATAATGCACTCAATATTTTTCTAATATGAACACTTCAAAGTAGCTTCAAGGTATGCTGCACAAGTACAAGCTACTAAAAAATGAAAGCAAAGCAACAGCTATGGTGTTGATTTGCTAGCATTTCGAGCCAGAGAATGCATGATGTATATACTAGACCTGAAGAGGTTATCCCATAACATTCTTTACATGTTACCACTTAAGCCAACAAGACTAATACTTATTGTCATGACTATGACCACATGAAATAAACAGTAGGGGTTAAAGATTTATGTAGCCACCCACTCCCATGAAAGAGTTTAACCAACACAAACATTTTGTTTCAATTTACAGTACACCCACTCTCAGTACATAATTGTGTAGACGTACAAACACCATACCTGGTGTATATATAACATTGACAGCTGAGTTATGGTCATTGGGATTGAGTGTTGGCAGTGTTACACTGTAGTTTCCCACTGCAGGCAATTGTACTTGATCTCTCAGGTATGCACCGTGGGGTGGAGCATGAGGGAGGGAGGGTAGGGCAAGGTTTTGAACCACCAGCTGAGTGTAGTGCTTAGCCTGAAGAGAGAAGGAAAGGAGGGAAGGAAAGGGAGAGGGCAAATGAAAGGGGGGAGGGGGGGGGGGGGGGAAATGGAAAGAGAGTACAAACAAGAAAAAAGAACGTTAAATATGTGTATCAAATCCTTACTACATGTATATGTAGAGTACTAGTAGTTAGGCGCGTTTACACGGCAGCTAATCCGGGTTATGTGTAAACGGTCAAATCCGGATTAGGATCCGGATTAACTAATCCCACTCGCGAAGGTGGGTTTAAAGTGGGATTAAGCTCAAGTTGTAGAGCCCCTGAGGCTATTTTTAAAGTTTCAGCTAAGTTTAGGATAGCGTAAGCTAACAACGCGGTCGTAGCCGCAGCAAACTGACCCACGTAGTTCAGAGTCATCTCGGGGCCGGTTATATACCAAGGTTGAGCTTTCCACCTGGGCTTACAACTGGCTCGAGCGGTATCCGATATATCCAAGGTCGAACCATGGCGCTAGCTACGTCAACTAGCTCTGCTCTCAAACGGGCCGCCCAATCGGCGCGCTTGTTCCATGGCGCTAGCTAGCTAGCGTCACCTGTACTCGGGCGCGCGGGTATGTACAAGCCTCTTGCGCGGGATATACGATTCGCAAAGCAGCAGGCAAGCTATGGCAGGTCCTAGTCGCGGAGCTTCGTGGGGCGAAAACGAAACAAGGACGTTAATAGCAGTGTGGGGTGACGAAAAAGTACAGGCCGAACTGGGAGGACGGACAAGGACAAAAGAAGTCTTTGAAAAAGTAGTACAGAGATTGCATAACGAAGGATATCACAGAGATACAGATCAATGCAAAACAAAAGTGAAGAACTTGAAGGAAACAAAATCACATGTCCATTTTATGATCAACTTGATGCTGTTTTGGGGCATCGACCAGCTTCTGCTCCCCCTCTTGTCCTGGATGTGAGTCCTGGAGGAATCTCTGTTGAACCAACGGAGGAGGGAGATGATGACAGAAGAAATGGTAGGTTCATCTTGGTAATTTTTAAGGGTATTACTCAGCCTCTTTCTCCTCCACTGTTGGTTCCGGACTTTCAGATGAAGCATCACAGCCTGAGAGTAAGGAGAAACATGTTCACGGTTAGTAATATGTACTTTTATTTGTTTTGCTTCCATATGAAGAATCACAACATGATGCTGATATGCCCTCTCCAAAAAAATTGAAGAGTAAGGCTACACCGTCTCATAGTAAAAAAAAGAGAGAGCAGAGGGAGAGAGCAGAGAAATGCATGTAAATGTGATTGCACCATTTTTGACAGTTTCTGGGAACCCTGGCCCTACTTAAACGATAGTTGAACCGTCGTTGTTCAGTAGAAAGAGACCCAGTGTTAATTAATGGTTTCATCAACCACAGCCGTAGGGGGTATGCTGGATCTCCCAGAACCACAACAGGTACTCTGGTGGCATTTATAATTGCCGTCCTATCCTCAAAGAGATCACCCCTCTCACCCTTGGTGTAGAGTTGGGAGTTGTTCTGACAAAATTTTAACGGCGTTTACGGTATCTGTACACTTACGTACATGGATCGAGTCTCCTCTAGGATCAGGTAGAGAACCGATTGGCTCAACAAAGCCATTTGCTTCACACGTGTACTCTGAATAGCCTCGTACCCAGGCCCCCGCGTTGAAAGCCTGGGTACGAGGCTACTCGCTGAAGTGCTTCGCGATCTTATTATTCGACATGGAAAATATTTCGCGTGTTCTTATTTTTAGACGTGGAAAATATTTCGCGTGTTAAAATTTCGACGTTAGAGGCACCGACGAAATATTTTTAACGACGAAAATTTCCCGATCTACGGTACTATCGCCGTTGCCAAGCACTTTCAATTTAAAATCGTGCGCATGAACGGATCGAGAGAAACGATTGGTTAAACCAATAGCTCATGAGCGTTTGCGCGGCAACAACAGCAGGCTCTTGTAGGCGAACACGGCAGACATGCGGATGGACTCATGCCACAAGTAGAAACGTACAACAGATCGTTACATTAAGGTTCACTCACAGTTCAAGGCTCCACCGTGAACATTTGCAAAGCTGGTACACCCCCAGCAGACTCAAATCCAGTCCAGCGGCAGTAGGAGAGACAGAAAAACTAATTGGAGCAACTCCTGGTATGCACGTGGACGAACGCATCGGAGTTACAAACCGCACCCCGTTTACACGCTATCGTGTTTCCGCGGATTAGAATCCGGATTCAAATCCGGATCAAAATGTGCCGGGTAAACGCGCCTCTTGATGTTACCTGGTCTTTAGCAATATTCCCATGAGCAAAGCAAATGACACTGGCATTAGAGAACAACTGCTCTACATGTGTAACAACATCTTCAAATGATACTGAAAGTGTCGCATTAAACAACTGTTCATGTTTCCAGTATGGTCTCTCCATTATCACACTGTGAGAGGAAAAGGAGGAGATGGTGACATCAAAGGAAGAAAAGGGAGGGAATAGATGGGACAGAAGATGGGACAGAAGATGGGGGAGAAGATGGGAGAGAGCAGAGGAAGAGAATGCACAGGAGGAGACATAAAGAAGGGAGAGAAGAAGGTAAGAACACAAGCAGTGGTTAAGGGTGAGAAGAAAGAGACTATAATTATGTATGTACATTTACATGCATGTACAGTAGGCGTCAATAAACCAGTACAATGAAAAATGTTATTTGATTCTAAAAGTACGCTACTAAATTGAAGTCTCCATGAGTATAGCTCCGCTAGCCATCTTTACTCTACGCGTAGCGCGTACGCATGCATCGTGTAAGAGAAGTCACCATGGGCGCTCCAAGTAAGTATTATTTAGGGGGTTCGATCGAACCCCCCGAACCCCCCCTGGCTACGGGCCTGTCTATATAGTGCTAAGAATAACACCTCCAGCTGCTATACATACTGTGCATGCATTTTTGAATCACCAGAGTCAGTAGGAGAAGGTCAGGATGTTTGCTGTGTGTCTTTGTCCTGTATGTCTTGTGTAGCTGATAGATGGTCCACATGGGTGGTGAGAGTTGGTGCACTGTAAAAGATCTTCGACCCCCATTCCCAGCTCTCAAGGTTGGGCATGTGGACCATCTGTTAAGCTAATTTGTTGTAGTTAGTTTGTGTGTATCTTTCTTAGTTGTATGAACTAATTTTCTAAGCTACAATGTTGAAAAGATTATATTTTTCTAAGCCCTAGAGGCTGTACAGATTCTATTTTCTAAGCCATAAAGGATGTACAGATTCTATTTTTCTAAACCGTAGAGGCTGTACAGATTCTATTTTCCTAAGCCGTGGAGGCTGTACAGATTCTATTTTCCTAAACCATAACCGCTGTGTACATTCTATTTTTCTAAGTCGTTGAGGCTGTAAAGACTATATTTTTCTAAGCCATTGGGGTTGTTGTAATTTTCTTTCTTTCTCTTTTTTTCCCTTCTCATTCTTTCTAAGTAGTGCTCTATATACTTGATTGTTCATGTACATGTGCATGTATATGGAAGGTGCACAGGAATGTGTGTGTGGTACTTACGGTTGGAGGTACTGGTAGATGTATCGGTATGGCAGAGTGGTAAGTCCATAGTTCATCAGGTACTGCTGACGGGCCTCTCTCACTTGATCAAAGAGATGAGCCATACTAGAGGTGTTCCTCAGCTCTATGGAAGAATGAGAGCAAATTAGTACATGTACATGTACGAACATGTGTCATGTAGCATAAATAACATCCACGGACAGGCTCCACACATATATGTATATGTACGTGCAATTGTACAAGTCAGGTACTGTACATGTATACATGTAGCATAGTAATGTACATGTACATGTGCCAACATCATATGTAGACTCATGAGTGAGGGCAGTGTTCAGGAACCTTTCCATCACGTCCTGATCACTGAAGACTGAGATGGAGAGGGTGAGGCCTCGAGGAGTGGCTGAGAGAGAGGCAGAGTAGGTGAGCTCAGTGGCTGCATAGAGGGCAGGGGTGAGAGCCTCTGTAACCAGGTTGATGTAGAGGACGGTCAGATCTGTGAGGAAGGAGAGAGTAGTACAGTCCACCACAATTATGTACATGTATGTACATGAACAATCACGTGCATAGTGCACCACAACTTAAAAGAAAGAAAGAAAAGAACAGAGAAGAAAGAAAGAAGAATCACACACTATAGAATAGACAACAACCTCAACAGCTTAGAAAAATATAGTTTAATATTTGGAGAATAGCCTCAACGGCTTAGAAAAATAAATATATGTAACATGTACATATGCATTTACTACATAAAAAATTAAGCACTAAAGTACAAACCCTCAGCGCAGTTGCATTGCATGCTACAACAGTCTGCACAGATGAAGCAAGCATTGTTGGTTTAAGTCCATTTAACTGGGCTATAGTCTAGTGTCCTGTCTTGTCTTTGTTCTAGGGCCTATGTATATATGTGTGTGCACCTACTAGCCTTGTACACTCATGCGCTTAGGCAGAACCATTATCACACTAGATTTATGGGCGTGAAATGAAGAGGTACATGTACATGTACAGTATATTCCATTCCGTGCAACGGAGACAAAATGTTAACTTTTTTTGAGCCATACTGTAGATGAAACATTGCAACATGAACATAAAGGTGGACCTGAGCTGGCTTGGTCCTGGTAAGTTTTTAATGCTACTTTTAACTTTCTAACGAAGCAGTTTTAGAGAAAATGCCTTTTTAGTGAAACTGTGCCGCTCAAGCCGCTAGTACATTCAGTTACACATTTACTAGCACCAGTCCGCAGATTAGCTCCAGTGGAGACACACACACACACACAAATACAGTAGCCCTCTGTTGCATGCACACCAAGGGAGAATTAAAACTAATTGTGTATCATTTACCTACAGAAAATATTATATAAATATATAAATATATCCGTTTCTTCCTTGCACACCAAGGGAGAATTTAAAACTATTTGCGTATCATTTACCTACAGAAAATATTATATAAATATATAAATATATCTGTTTCTTCCTTCTTTCTTTTAATGTACATGTACCTTACTGATTGTTCCTGTAAGTGCACACTGCACATGGAACATACATGCATACACAAGTGTGATACCCTTGCACACCACACAGTCATGTACAGTAGACTTCAGAATTAGCTATATACACTAGCGTACTATGTTGCAACTACACTCGAAGTTGACAGTGTAGTATGTACAAGTACTATAATGCTAGTGTACTATGTTGTAACAGTTACATTTTTCTTGACGTCTACTGTAAATGATGTACATGTACATGTACATATACTGTACACGTAATGTGTACCTGTACAAGTACAGTAGGCAGCGTAATGTACCCATCCACCGTGGACTCTTCTCAGCTCTGACTGACTCAATGGAACAGTGCATGTTGACACGAGGGATCTTGAACCTTGTGTCCTGCAGCCACCACAAGGACACACCCTCCCTGAGGTACTCATCTGCAGAGATATAGACAGGCACATGTAGTGTGAGTGCAGTACTTATCATGTGTACATTCACACATGTATACATGCACATGTACAAGTACGCACAGTAGCCTTCAAAAAGGTTTGCACTATGCTAGTGTAGTGCTTTGCAACAACACTCTACACTGACAGTGCAGTATGCTGTTACTACACTTGCATGTGTGCGACTGTGTAGTTCACTGCTGGTGTGATGACTGTGCAAATATGTACATGTACACGACACATTAAACTCTCTAGCATGCAAAACATACACAAAAGTAAGAGGATAATGTGTGTGCAGCAGAAATGAGTGTGTGCATAGTTATCCTGTGTGTATGTGAGTAGGTGAGTGGGTGAGTGAGTGAGTGGGTGAGTAGATGAGTGGGGAAGTAGGTGAGCATTGTGAGTGGGTGAGTGGGTGAGTGAGTGAGTGTGTGAGTGGGTGAGTAGGTGAGCAGGTGAATGGGTGAGTGGATGAGTGAGTGGGTGAGTATGTGAGTGGATGAGTGGGTGAGTGAGTGAGTGGGTGAGTAGGTGAGTGAGTGAGTGTGTGAGTGGATGAGTGGGTGAGTGAGTGAGTGGGTGAGTGGATGAGTGAGTGAGTGGGTGACTGAGTGGGTGAGTGGACATGTGAGTGGGTTGGGTTTTCAAGGAAGTCTCTTGATTCAGTAACCAAACACATGGCTTCAGCTAGAGTCCTGCATGTTCATGTACATGTGTGTGATCACCAGAGGGAGGTACAGTGGACATATTTACTTGCGTACACTCTACACTACCAGAAGCACATGCACAGTGTACATGTACATGGACACAGCTTCACGTGCACTGCTATGAATAAATAGAATACTTCACTCAGTGTGGCTCCTCCCCTGATGGAGAGGAGTTACCGGTCAATCCCTAGCGGGATTCTGATGGCACATACAAAGTGATGTTGAGAATTGTGAAGGCTGGCTGCCACCCGGTGGCCATAGCTCAGGTGGTAGAGCACTGATAGCCAGCCAGCCTAAGTCAGAGGCCCCCGGTTCAATCCTGTGTGGCTGCCGGTTTTTCACAGTTCTCTAAAATATCCCTGAGCCTTTTCATCATGTAAACAGCTATAGGTGCATACAGGAACAATACATGTATGCACATTATGTGTGGTAGGCCACTGGAAATCAGGTGAGCCAGCAAACACTCAATGAAACAGCAGACAGCTGTTTGGAACTGGTTGGTGCTCAGTGGGGTGGCTTTGTTCCCTATCTATCCCTGCGTTAGGCTTTGAGATGGGGGGATTTCCCTAGGATATTCATGTAACAAGTAAGGTTTCAGAAACCATAATCACTCAGGCTCATGTATGGCAATTAAAGCAGTGCTGCACCACAGCAGCCTACAGCACTGTGAGGTTCAGACACTCAAATCCTCTATAGCTATTGACACAAAGCATTGAAACTACATGCACACGCACATGTGTGATGCTAACTGAACAGAGACAAATACAGAAGGACCGAGGGAGAGAGGGATCAGAGGGAGGGACGGAAGGGTCAGAGGGAGGGAGGAAAGGGAGGGAGGAAAGGGAGGCAGAGAAGGAAGGGTACGTGTAGTACCTGAACGATCAGTCATTGAGACCAGGCAATGCAAAGCAACTGCGCCTGAAGACAACTCCCTTTTTCTCAAGAGAAAAAGAAGAGCTGCCTCAGGCAGGATTTGAACCAGTAATGTTCTGCGTACCAGGCAGACACTCTACCAACCGATCCACCAAGGCAGCTCAGCTGGGCAGGCCGAATCTTTAAATGCTATGCAAAGGCAAAGGCGTCTCTCCCCTGATAAACAGGACAACTCTTATCTCAGTACTGTGTACATGTACTGTACATGTGCTACACATACTGAGCCAACACATGTAACTCCCCTAGGTACATGTGGATACTCATGTGTACTCTCAAACCACCTCGTGTGCCCCTACATGTACATGCCCATGTACAGACATAATTATAATCATGTATGTACAGTAGCTGCAATGCTGAGCTAAGGGTCTAATGAAAGAGACCAAATGGTGTGCTCTAGCCCTGGCAGTGGTCAGCAGGTGAAACAATAGCAGGTCCAGGGGATGTAGAGACACCAGATCTCACATGTAGGTTTGGAAGGGTTTTCTCCTCCCTCTCTCCCTCCCTCTCTCCCTCCCTCTCTCCCTCCCTCTCTCCCTCCCTCTCTCCCTCCCTCTCTCCCCCCCTCTCTCCCTCCCCCTGTTGGTTCAGTTAGCACTACGGTCAGGGGTGACATGTACATGTACATGTAGTTGCAATGTATTTTTTGTTTCTTTTTTGTGATTTAGCCGTAAAAGTTTTGAGCATCTGTGGTGGTTATATTGAATGCATATGTGAGCTCATATCCCTCTCCCTCACACAGCTCCTGTATTATGCATGCATACATACCCATCCCTCCCTCTCTCCCTCTGAATGAAGTGCTGTAGGTATGGATACACCACAAGATGAGTACATGGATATACAGTACATGTACATGAACGAGCAAGTGCGTAGCGCACTACAAGTAACAGTACAAAAGAGAACAGCAAAGAAATTCCACAACAGTCTCTAATCCAAAGGCAGAGACATACATGCACATGTCTATGTGCACATATAGGTTTGGTACACAGTGTATCTCTCTAAGTGGCTGAGGTTGTTAGTTCTAAAATATATTTTTCTAAGTTGCTGAGGGTGTGGGGGAGATGTAATGTTCTGAGCCGCTGAGGTTGTTGGAGATATCTATTCTTGTAAGCCATTGAGGCTCTACTAAATATCAAACCATATTTTGTAAGCCACTGTACTAGTACTGTACATGTTCATAGCGTATGTACTGTATATGGTCATGTAGCCAGCCCGGTGCTGTGCTGCCCCTTTGGAGCCCTGAATAACACATAGCATGCACCAAACCACATTATAAAAAAAAGAAGGTCTCAAATTTGGGGGGCAAAGTTGACTGAACAGAATTGAAGGGAAAGTAAGCAATGGATGATGGTGCATGCAAACAACCTGTGCACAGCCTGTTCATCCAAGGAGGGCTCACATATTTCAGGAGGGGGCAAATGCCTCCCCTCTCCCTCCCTCCCACAAGACACCATGTGCACACTGCACCTGCTCTCAGGTGCACTGACTATTGTGCAGGATCTGCTAGCACAACTGGGCAGGGCAGCAAGATTTGCTGACAGGTTTGAAAGGGAATTTATATATTACAATTCGATGTCACCATATTGGCCTCCTGCCAGTTCCTGTACTAAACCATACACGACCACTCTCCCCTCATAGCACATGTGTGTGTGCCCTGTCTGGCAACGAGTGCACAGGGACTGAGAATGAGGCTGCAGAGGGTGATCAGAGTGGGCATTTCGTGATGGCAAGTCTTCCAATGTTCTCCACAGACCACTCTCTCAATATGCATGCATGCTTAAATGGGTTATTCGAATATTCCAGTCCAGTCCAGTCCAGTCCAGCATTTATACACTCCCAAGGCTATTAAAAGGCTAGTGGACCAAAATCCACAGTGTAGAATGTGCACACTACTTAGTTAAGAGTTACCCTGTCTAACAGGAGAGACAGCTTTGCCCTTGTATAACCTTGTAGCCTACATGTACATGTAGGCTAAGTACATTATCTTTAATATCACATCCTCTGTCAGCCAGAATGGTGTCTTCAAAAAGAACTGTTGCTCACTTTTCCTCCCCATCCTCTTAACATAAAGCTACCAGTGCCATGTGGAGTTATTCCAAATAAAAATTGGCAGTTATGTGGTGGTTATGCTAGGGCATACATGGCGTATTTGAGAACATGAAAATTTTGCAAAGGGTCTATTCCTCAACCTGTGTCCCACTACACACACTCCTAATGTCCAGAGCTCTGGCAACTAACACACCACATCAAAACCTGCCATTGTGAGGCTAAGGAAACAGAAATGGTGTGTGTCCACTGCATCAGTAGTATCTACATATAGATCTAAATGTACACAGCTATTGAATACATAGGCAGCCCTGAAGGCCTGGCTTGTCCAAGGGAAAACTACAACGTTGGAAGTTTACAGATCTCCCATACATATACGTAGCTCAGCTTTGGTCACTCTTGCACACTGATACATGTACTACACATGAACTACATGTATTGAATTCACATCTACATGTATACATGTACGTGTGTGAACATTGCACTCTACAAGTACATGTGGTGTCACATCAGAAGGGCTGTGAGAGCCATTGGGCGCTCGACAACAACACAACGCACCTAACTACATACACCTGACACAACCACAGCTCAGCAGGCCTGCCCCTTACTAGTGCTCGTGTTGACAGACAATGCGGCCTGACTATATATCAACAGGCCGCGCCGCATCCCACGGTAGGTCCAGTTTCACGTAGCAACATAAAGTAGCCCTCCAACACTGAAAAACTCACCTAGTCTATCCACAATCTTGCAACGTTTACGCATTCAGCTGTGATCCTTCACTCTTCTGCTTCCCTAGACGAACACGAGCTCGGGCCCAGCCGTACGCGGTGAGGTCGGGGCCGGGGCGGCGCGCCGCGTCAGCGTGCGCTATGCACTATATTGCACAGCTTGTGATTACAGTATTTGCTTCCGGGTGAGAGGAAATTCAAAATGTGCCTGGAAAGACACCGTACATAACCAACGTATTCCATGTCTATATAGTTATAGTTACTGATGATTACTGTCAAAATTAAATCAGATATAACTCTAACCCAACACACCCCAGACCAATCCTTGTTAAGTTCATAAGAGCTGCTGATGTGTCTAGTATTCTCTCAAAGAAGGGTTCACTGAGTCACCCTCTAGTCGTTAAACCTGACTTATCTCCTGAAGAAAGACGTAGAGATTCTGTCCTTTTGAAGGAAAGGTGGAGCCTTATCCAGTCAGGCGTTCCTCGCAGTGATATAAAAATTCGTGAGTCACGTTTGTATGTGAAAAAGAAGCTCTTTGGTTACTATGATAAATCAGAATTTCAATATTCTTCAAGTGCTTCAAAATCCCTCCCTAAATCCACTGACCTTTCCCAATCAGACGTTCAGACACCAACGCATAATACTCCATTGTCACACAATGCACCCCCATTTGTTCCTGAGAATTCAATTGTTGAGTCACAATCACCCCCAAAAATCTCTCCTACTGTCTTGACTACAGATCGTACATGCTCACTTGCACAGCCTAATGTAATGCATACTTCCACACAACCCCAATCACCAAGTCACTCCCTTTCTCCACCTGCACCAGTTACTGACTCCATTTGACTAAATCCTCCACTGACACTCTGTTACATGAATTCAAGAAGTTTGGCAAACAAATTATCTAATTTCCAATCCTATGTGTACTCCACTTCTCACAATATTTATTGCATCACCGAAACATGGCTCTCAAACTCTGTTTTTGATTGTGAAATCCTTCCTTGTGAATATACAGTTTATCGTAAAGACAGAGGCTCTCGGGGAGGTGGTGTTCTCATTGCTGTTCATGAATCTGTGCCCAGTGTACTGATTTCGTCACCTGAAGAGTTGGAGATCATTACAGTGAATCTTAATTGTCTAAATGGACCTATCACTCTGTGTACAGTGTATGTTCCTCCCAATTCAGGAGATGACTATCATAAACATTTGCTATCCTACCTGGCTCATGTTACATCTTCTGCTGTCGGTGTCATTTTTGTGGGTGATTTTAACCTTCCTGATATATGTTGGGCTTCATTATTCGATGTCTGAAAGCACCAACTGATGCCTTCAACATATATGACCATGTTACCTTTCACACTAGCTCTACACGTTCTTCCACCCACCTCAAGTTGAAACATGTTTTGTCAAGAACAAACTCTGCAAGACATTTTTATTTCAACAGAATTCCTAGATTGTGGAATTCTCTGCCTACCTTTGACTTGGACCAGTCCATCTCCTCTATTAAGAGAGAGGTTCAGCAGTTCTTCTGGGATCATTTTCTTCACACTTTTAAAACTGATAGTCCATGTTCATATCACTTCATGTGTCCTTGCTCTAAATGTTCATGTTTATTTGTGACGTATAACTTTAATTAATGCGTAACGCACTTCTGGCCATTAGTTTCCACTAATGGACCCTCAGTACATCTGTCTTTGATCATATCACCACACTATCCACTCCCTTTCATTTCTGTACTGTGAAGCATAATAATAATAATAATAATAATAATAATAATAATAATAATAATAATAATAATAATAATAATAATAATAATAATAATAATAATAATAATAATAATAATAATAATAATAATAATAAATTGAGTGTTTGTCTTAGTGCACATAAATATCGTAGTTTAGAGGATGTGGTCTTCGAGAGATATGGTGTATGTGTTCTGTGAGAGGGGAAATGCGTACTTAACTTTAATCAAGCCCCCACATTATGTTCTGTGAGATGAGACACAACGCACCTAACTACATACACCTGACACAACCACAGCTCAGCAGGCCTGGCCCTTACTAGTGCTCGTGTTGACAGACAACGCGGCCTGACTATATATCAACAGGCCGCGCCGCATCCCAAGGTAGTAGGTCCTGTTTCACGTAGCAACATAAAGTAGCCCTCGAACACTGAAAACACTCACCTAGTCTATCTACAATCTTGCAACGTTTACGCATTCAGCTGCGATCCTTCACTCTTCTGCTTCCCTAGATGATCACGAGCTCGGGCCCAGCCGCATGCGTGCGTACATGTACTGAGGTCGGGGCCGGGGCGGCGCGCCGCGTCAGCGTGCGCTATGCACTATACTACACAGCTTGTGATTACAGTATTTGCTTCCGGGTGAGAGGAAATTCAAAATGTGCCTGGAAAGACACCGTACATAACCAACGTATTCCATGTCTATATAGTTATAGTTACTGATGATTACTGTCAATTAAGTGTTTTGTCTTAGTGCACTTAAATATCGTAGTTTAGAGGATGTGGTTTCGATAGATATGGTGTATGTGTTCCGTGAGAGTGGAAATGCGTACTTAACTTTAATCAAGCCCCCACATTATGTTATGTGAGATGAAGTATACTCAGTACCTTTGCAATGGAATACACCAGCTACTCTAGCATGAGATGTACACTAGCCTGGCTAGTATAGAAGGGATGAATCTTGCTACAGCTGCAAGCACATCATACTCATGCAGACAACCTGCAGTTGGCCATCACATGACGGGTTGTGGCTATATTCTGATTGCCCAATGCACATGACCTCTACTAGGGTTTCAAGCAGAGATGGGGGAAGGGGAAGGGGACAGTTATTATCCACTCTCCCTTCCCTAGCTAACATTCTCCAGCCCAGCCATAACCCCAGATAAATTTCTGAAAAATCATATAGGCGTACATTAAATGCATATGCAAAATACAACAGTCAGTGGTGAAAAGGTAAAAAGGGATGTGTAAAATGTACTATGATGGTGTTTTTTTTTTGTTTTTTTTGTGTTTTTTTTATAATAACTTTATGCACATGGCAAGGCAGCACTAATAGCTGTAAGCTAATATACAAGTGCAACCAAAGCAATGAATACATTAAGAAAATAAGGGAGATATAAGTAACTTAAAAGTATGTATATTACTGGCTGAGACAGCATCATGAGGTAGGTTGTTCCAAAGTTTAGCACATTTAAAAAGAAATGTGGAGAACAAAGTGGCATGTTTGGCAAAAGGGACCATAAGTGCTCAGTGATGGTGGTGCCTATGAGGGTGGTGAGGTTGAAGAGGTTTTGTTGTGTCCTCTAGTAAAGGAAAATAAACAAAATAAACAAAATTGTTTACAATACTAAAAAATGTACATAATGATAAGAAGCTCCTTCTGTTTTCCAAAGATGGAAGCTGAAAAGTGTCAAGTAAAATTTCATATCTTGCATAGTACTGTTTTGTGGCAATCCTCAAAGCAAACTTTTAAATGTTCTCAAGAACCTTAACATCCTTTGATGAGTGGGGGTCCCAGACCTGAGAAGCATACTCAAGTGATGGACGAACGAGCGACAAATACAGCTGTAGAATAACGTGGGGTGATGAGGAAGTGTGTGAAAAGTTTCTATAAATTATTCCCATCTTCTTTCTTGCAGATTTGCAAATTTGCTCAATATGTGGGGACCAGCGAAGGTTAGATGAAATGGTAACACCAAGGTAATTGTATTGTTTTACCTGTTCAAGATTTTGATTGTTCAGCAAAAGTGGTGGGTGGTCTGAATTCCTTTTATTTGTTAACAGCATACATTTGCACTTCTCAGTATTCAGAGACATCAGATTAATTGATGTCCACATAGAGATATTGTTGATGTCTACCTGAAGCTCATGAAAGGAGGAACTAGTAACAGTGGGCTTGTACAGTAATACATCGTCAGCATAAAGGGATATCTTTGAACTTTCAGAGAACTCTAGGGAGAGGATTGTGTCTATGTATATGAGGAATAGTAATGGCCCTAAAACAGAGCCTTGTGGTACACCTGATAGTACATATTTTGAGGAAGAGGATTGTCCATTTACAACAACATAGCATGACATCTTCTATGCCAATCATGAGTAGTTGCAAGTAGAGATGTTACAGTGGACCTTCCTGATTGAAAGCCCCATTGATTGACAGAGAGAGGAGCATGATTGATCACATGATCCCAAAGTAACGTGTACACATATCTTTCCAGCATCTTGCTAACAATAGGTAGCAGAGAAATTGGTCTGTAGTTAGATACATCTGATTTGGTGCCTGACTTTAGGATGGGAACAACACGAGCTGACTTCCACAGCGTAGGAAACTTTCCAGAAGAGAGAGACAGGCTAAACACTTTTGCTAGAGGAGAGGCTATGCTTTCAGCTGTTGCTTTGAGCATATATGCTGATATTCCATCTACACCATTTGCCTTTTTCACATTGAGGCATTTTATTAGGTACAAACCTTCATCAGGAAACACTGTACATTCCTGTGGAATATCAGAGAGCATTGTGCAGAACATATCCTCAGTTAGAGGGGGTTGAGATGTGTTCCAGCATGTAGCAAAAAAATCATTTAACATATTTGCCTTGTCTCTGTCACTTGCAGCAAATGTATCATCAGAACATTGCAGGGGTGGTATGGTATCCCAATTTTTGTTTAGAAGTTTCACAGATTTCCAGAACGTTTTGGTATCTGCATATGCAGTGTTGCTAATAAATTTCTGTTTACTGTGGCGTAAACGTTTCACTACTTTGTTTCGCATTTTCTTTTACTGAAGCATGTCAGAGGTTTTCTTAGACTTTTTAGCCCTTCGAAATAAAGAATTTCACTTTCGAATACATTTCATGATATGAAAAGTTAACCACGGAAGATTACGCTTGGTTGGGAGATATCTGGTAGGTATACACTGCTCCATAATGGTTAGAAACATATCTGTCCACCTTGTAGCAACTATATCAATGTCGTCACTTGAGAGAATACTGTTCCAGTCTGTTTCAGCAATACATTTTGAGCTTTAAGATAATCACCTTGTTTGTAAAGCCAGATCTTTCTGGACTTCGTTGGATTGGCTGGACGTAGTTTCCACTGCAGTGATATTGAAACTCCAAGATGATCTGAAGTAGATAATGGAGGAACTGTAGTACAATGTTGCAAGTGCTCTGTTCTCAACAATAAAGCAAGATCAATGAGCGACTTGGTTCCAGAAGGGCTAACATGGGTAAAAGATGGTACGATCTGTGAAAATGAAAAACTATCCAAAACATCTCTGACGTAAGAAAATAAATAACTTTTCTGATCTAAGAAATTAACATTGAAATCACCTAAAATTAAAAAAAATTTGAGAACTGAACGGGATTTAACAGATGATGAATTGTACAGAGTTTATCGAAAATAGAGACAGGAGATGAGGGAGGGCGATAAAAATGACACAAACATAACTTTTCAGAAAATATAATCGAGGAAACAGAAACTGATACAAATTCCAAACTATCAGGGCCACCAATTAAAAGAGGTTTACACACAAGGGTGTCAGATACGTACAAAGTAATGCCTCCACCATGCCTATCCCGATCCCTCCTGTGTAACTGATAGTTAGGCAACCATAGTTCATCATTAGCAATATCACTGTTCAGCCATGTTTCAACCACGCAAATAATGTCAGCTTTGGCTACCTCACACACAAGTCTTAGCTCATCAATCTTGGGCAACAGGCTACGTGCATTGTAATAAAGAATGTTAATACCTTGTCTGTGGTCTGTTTCAACATGAGAGTTTACAGAGGTGCCCCACATGGGGGGACTCAATTGACCAAAAAAGGAGACATCAATGCTGGGGATGTAGAAGCTGTTGGAGATGTAGATGATGTTCCAGACACAGGAGATGAAGGTGATGTGGTTGTCAATGATTTCACATGTGCTTGAATGCAAAGCAGTTACCAGACAAGTTTTTCATAGAGGCATTTGTGTGTGTGCGAGTGTGTGCATGTGTGTGGATCTGAAGCACATACATGTATGACCTACTGACTAGGGGTTAACTTTAAGTCTTACTATACTGAATTGTATTCAAAGGACCTGCATCAGCAGCAGTGAATTTTCACTCCCAGAGATAATACCCACTCTTACAGATAGAACATGTACTCCAAGTCCCTGATACAACACATATACCACCCTCACAGAACAGACACTCCTCCCCATATGTTTCATCTAGACCACAAAGAGAAATACATGTATATACACTATTAGAAGTGAAAAATACACACATGAAAGCAACAACAATCCGACCTAATTTAAAGCAAAAAGTCAGGTCTATAGGTACATAACTGTATACAAATCGGTGCATAGTAATTATAGCCATAAGGAGAGATAACATACAACAGTAAGAGATCTGGGTGAGACTATATCCAGCCGGGTAGAGACTATACCGAGCCGAGCGTGTACCTAGCTCCGGTCCAGTCCAGTGCATAGTGCTGACTACAATCTGATGATGTACATGTAGCTGATGAGGCCTACTATTGGCCGAAACGCATCCTGCGCATCGGGTGACTGTTTAACATCTAGGCCTAAGGGCCGTTCGTGGCCTAGGGAGTTGTGGTTCTCCATTTACTCATGTACATATGCATGCGTGCCTTAGCATCAAAAGACTGTTATGATGGTTTGAAGGGTGGGCTGTCATCCTATCCCAAGAACTTAGGTCCTCCATTACCAGCCATTCAATGACTTTATGTTTCTTAATATCAATTATAAGTCACAGCTTGGCCTCTTGCTTGTCGATCGCGCGCCTCACACGTGAAAAGGTAAATATAGTCACTTATTCCAACCCATGGAACCGGAGGGTAAATGAAATGTTAGGGTAGCTGAAGTAACAAGGAAATTGGTACTTTACAGGTATAGCAATTATTATGTTCCAACTGATGTTTGTTCGGTGCCTGTATTATGTGCAGCTGATTAGTTATTACTGATATTCACAGCCTGTGCATGCACTAGCCGTTGAACTGACGGAGTACATTTGCTTTTTCATCATAGATATTGCTACCCATACTTTCATGCTTTCGTGCGAAAACCATGCAGCGATCGCAATGGTGGGCGAGGCTTTCTGGAGTGTTGGAGTTTGGATAAGTGACTTCCTACTGTAGTATTTATATTTCCCACTGGACTTCCGGTTTTGCTAAATGTCGTCCATATCCGTCTACTTGCAGGAAATTATCGAACAAAGTTTGGGGGAGATCAGAGTGAACAAGGGAGAACAACCAGAGCATTCAACTGGCTAGGATAACCCAGAAAAATGTGAGCCATAATAAAGCAATAAAACCTACGGGGTATATATCTCCCTCCTATACCTTAGTAAGGTAGGGGCGGGGGTTCCCGACAAACTTTGTAGTGGCTTTCGTACCCTCTCTTTCAAGTGTACTTTAAAGCCAGTAATGCTACTGCTATTTATAAGCTCGTGTATGAGTGCGCTACCTACGGTCCAAGTTGGAGGCAAATCTAAAACTTCAGCTCTG
>CBDBZY010000018.1:40000-42500 GCA_965213685.1 bacterium | reverse complement strand
AGGAGGGAGAGGAGAGAGGGGAGGATGGGAGGGAGGTGGGAAGGGAGAGGGAGGGAGACACAGGGAGGAGGAGGAGCAGCATAAGGGAAGGGAAGTGAGGAAGGCACAAAATGAACTACATGTACATGTGTACTCAGTACCTGACATGCACATGTACATGTTATGTCAACAGTGTGCATTACATATGCTCCCTGTACATGATCAATCTCGTACATGTATATGCTTATTAAACAAGGGAAGTAAAGCAAAGTCCGAAGGCAGACAGTGAAAAAAACACTGAGCTGCCTCGGACGGGATTCGAACCCATGACCACCATGTTGCTAGTCCAATGCTCTACCAACTGAGCTACCGAGGCAGCCCAGTCGGCTGGGTTCAAATCTACGGTAGTATAGGCAAGGTAAGGCAAGGCAAGCATATACAATGTACATCCAGCCTGATCAACAGGCTAACTCTAACTAACTCCATGTACATGTACATGTACATGGAGTTGGTGTTACGTGTACCTGATCTATTCCTGTTAGTAGAGCAAATGACGCTGGAATTAGTGGACAACATTGCTCCACATTTGCCAGAGCATCTTCCACTCACATTGATGGTGTCTCATTCATCATGTGCTCCCTCTCCCCCATGGCCTGCCCACCACCACCCTGTGGGAGGAGAGGGAGGGAGGGGTGAGGAGAAAGGTGGAAGAGGGAGAGACAGGAGAGGAGGGAGAGTGGGATGAGGTGCAGCTTGTGGGAGAGAAGGAGAGTAGGGACACAAGAGGAGGAAGTGAGGGCAAGGGGGGGACCGCAGGAAGTGTTATGCAATACTGTATAATATTTTGTGGGACATGTCATATGGCAAGTCTTATGGACAAGAGCAGTAGTGGAGCACAGCACACTGTGGGGCATGTTCATGTACATATACACATGATCACATACTGTATCCCTTTCAGCAGAGTCAGCACCACTGTGAATGCTGAACAATCTCCACCACATTACACACACTTCCACTTCTCTGTACTCTGCCAACTAGCAGAACATCAGAACCTGCCATAACGAGGCTGAAAGGACAGGCTACAAAGTGTACTCCCTATCAAGAAGTACATGTACATGAACAATCAAGTACATAGCACTATTTGGAAAGGAAGGAGAAGGGAAAGAAAGAGAAAGAAAGAAAATTACAACAACCTCAACGGTTAAAAAAATATATAACCTGTACAGCCTCTACGGCTTAGGAAAATAGAATCTGTACACCCTCTACGGCTCAGAAAATTAGAATCTGTACATCCTTTATGGCTTATAAAAATATAATCTGTTCCACATCCAGCTTAGAAAATTAGTTCATGCAACTTAGAAAGATACACATACACTAACTACAACAAATTAGCTTAACAGATGGTCCACATGCCCAACCTTGAGAGCTGGTTAAAGATCTTTTACGGTGCACCAACTCTCACCACCCATGTGGATCATCTATCAGCCACACAAGACAAACAGGACAAAGACGCACAGCAAACATCCTGACCTTCTCCTACTGACCATGAAGTAACGGGTGATTCAAACATGCATGCACAGTATGTATAGCAGCTGGAGGTGTTATTCTTAGCACTAGAGTACGTCATTACTATCTATAGCATCATGTATACCCCCTATTACAAAGTATATACATGCGTATCCCCAATTACAAAGCATACTCCCTACTACAAAGTGTACCACCTATTACAAAGCACAACCCCCATTGTACATGTACATGTATGTACATGTACCAAGCATATGCCCTATTGCAAGGAGCATGTATCCTGCTACCAAATGCACCCACCAACACGAGATGAGTAGGCAAAAATGTGCACAACACATTGTACTGTCTAGCATGCATGTACATAAAAAGTGTAGTAGTACATGTATATGCCAGCATATTGGGTGAGTGAGTGAGTGATATAGCTACAGTGCACATGTACATATAGTACATGTACATGTACGTAAGTCTTCTTGTACATGTACATCCCGGGTGAAAAATCAGCTGTCGGTACGCGCTATAACGCGCAATTATCCGACAAAAAATCTCGCGTTAGTCCATAGTTTTTCGCGGCTACACTAGAAACAACGCCAAGAGTACACGTTAAAATACGCGTCATACCGCTGCCAAACGCACTGTACTTCTCCGTGAAATGGCTTTATAACGCGGTTTTGTGTAGCGGAGTGCAACTACAACCTTCACGCTAGTGCACGCGAGAGAGCCCAGCCTAGCCGCATTGAGGTGTGCGATCGCCGTCATAATACCAGTGAACGTTCGTGACCTCACGCGCTCGCATGCGCACTGCCATGTTCAAAATGTTATGGATAAGCTATGTAGTATTTGTTGTGTTGTATATATACACACAACTAAGTAGAGTGCGTGAAGTCATGAAGTCGCATCTGACATCTGGGCGTGGGTTTCTATGGAAAAGTTCTGCTTTGCAGGCGCCACTTTCATGCGTGATACAAACCTAGCGGTTACTGCAGTCCGGCATGCACGC
>CBDBZY010000018.1:0-37500 GCA_965213685.1 bacterium | reverse complement strand
CTCATAGGTTAATGTGGTACTTCTATTTTAAGTGATCTTACTGCTGCTAGATCAGGTCCTTCTGTTCAAATACATTTCAGCATGGAAACGCCTAATCTGTAGGTACGTGTGTCTTTCATGTAGTTCCTCCCCACTCAAATGTTCCATAAAACCATGTCCAGTATCATGTTACACATACAAGCACACCCCATGTCTTCACAGATAAAGCACGTAGCTCTGCCAACTCGCTGAGAGAGCACAGAGCTACCCTCTCCCACTACACATTGTTATAGCTATACCCTCTCACATGCCACTTTATTCACCTAGGTCATAGTAGAAATATGCATGAAACAAAAGTATAGTTGGAAAGAAAAATCAGGCCTGAAAGTGACAGCCTATAATAATAATTATGCAGAAGAGTCAGAATGTAGTTCATGCAAGGGGCCTGACTCTCACGTTGCGAACATGAGCACGCATTATACATGACAGTCTCGAGCCAGACGTATTTCCCTTGAATTTGTTTTTTTTTTTTTTTTCTATACAAGTGAGATAAGAAGTACAGTACAAAGATATGGGAGGCAACATGTAAATAGCTGTAAGCTAATACAAGACATGAGCCCAGTGCAGTAAGTTTTGCTTAAAAACAGAAACAGATGATGATGATCTTATGTCTACTGGTAAAGTATTCCAAACAGTAATAACGCTAGGTACATATGAAAAATAGAAGTAGTTGGTGCGAGAATGGAGTCTGTGAAATACAGATGAATTGTTTCTCTGTGACAAATGCTGGTGTAGATTGAAGATACCTGCTGGAAAAACTATGTTTCCATTAATAATGTTGAACATAGTGATGAGCTTAAGATGTTGGCGCCTGACACGAAGAAGAGGTAAATCAAGACAGTGCAGCATGTTATCATAGTCCATGTCCCAGCATTTCAAGCACACTTTACATGCAAACTTTTGCACTGACTCTAACATTTGAATGTCTCTCTTGACATGCGGGTCCCACAGCTGAGCAGCATACTCCAAGTGAGGGCGAATACATGTTATGTATATGGATCAAAGAACAGATGTGTTTGTCCAGAAGTAGAATTGCCTGTACATCATTCCAATTAGCTTTCTTGCCTTTGAGCACACTTGCTGTATGTGCTCAGACCAAGTAAGAGTTTCAGTGACAAGTATGCCCAGGTACCGATAACTCCTAACATGTTCCAGAGCTTCACCATTCAGATGTAGCCCTGAAGATGGTAGTGTAGGCTGTCTCTTTCGTGATGCAATGATGTACTTACATTTAGAAGAGTTCAGTGACAGATATAAGCTTTTAATACATCCTACGACCTTTGACCCTGACGTTTGCGCACGGATATCGCGCGTTATACGGTGGACCACGCCCGTTAGAGCACGCTTTCTAGACACGATGATGCTGTACAACACGATCTGTGTAAATGTCACTGGTTGGAATAGAAGAGGCGGTTGAAAGTTGTTGTCCTGTTACTGCAGAGATGATTCAACGACAGTGTACACCCTGAATGTACTGTAGTTCTAAGCATAAGACTATCCACCACGATTGGAGAGGAAAGAGGACCATTTGAGTGCTAATGATCTCCCGGTAAAGCGAGTTTGAGGGGATGTTAGTCAAATTATACGTTGCCAAAGCTAGGAGCTCTGTCTGTTCCTCACCAAAGAGGGCCCATTATACCTCTCGTATGAAGTACGAGGGTTTCAGAAAGCTAATCCCAATTCAATTTAAGGCCTATAGGCTCCAAAAGCAAGTGTGGTAGGTATTATACAGTGAGCAGCATGAAGTGTACATGTCTTTGTCTAGGGTGAGGAATTGGTCCTTATAGTGAAAGTATTTGGAGAAATTTGACCACACAGTTAAAGAAGTGCAATCAGTATCGAGAACCATCACTTTTTCAGTCATTGAAACTGCAATACATCTCTGTTCACAAGCTACATGTATCTTTGAATTCCCAACAGTCAACCAGATACCATGTAAGATGTGATGGAGCCTTCTTGGTGTGGAAGAGACCTTGAGCTATAGTAGCTAGCAACATACTTTCAGACTACCGATAGAATGTCCCCTCACTCATTCAACATTCACCCTCTTAAAGGAAATGGTCCTCTTCACTAATCCAGCCGTGGTGATTAACTGATTGCGATCCATTCACACACCTACATTGCAGGTATACGCTATTTCTTCAATCATCTCTGCAGTAGTAGGACGACGATCCCCTTTTTTATCAACCAGTGACATTCACATACACAGCGTAGTGTACAGCTTACCTATCCTAGTCTCGCGTACCAAGATTCTCTCTGCGGAGAGTCTGGCTACGCGAGACTTAGTCGCAGAGGCGTGGTCCACCGTTAATGCGTTGTGCAAACGTCAAAGGTTCTGGGATTCATTTCCCTTTTCGCGCACATGCGTACACGGAAATACGTCCGGCTCGCTCAACTATGCTTAGCAATAATTTCTTGATAGGAGGCGGGCTACACTAGGCGCTGCGAATATTTTCCGCCTGATTCGTGTACTGAGTAACTCACGTGTCTCTTTAGTAGGCGTGGATGGCGAAAATGTGTGTGTGAGTTAGACCCTGGCACAAATTGCTCGGAAAATTCACCCAAATTTCTTTTCTTTTTTTCCCACATTTCTTCCCTAAATTTCCCACAGATCATCCTAACCTAGTGGTGAACTCTCCACCACACCCAAGACAAACGTCATACATATATACATAGTCAAAAGTGCAAAATACGATACGTCATGGTTAAAGTCATCTTCATCTATTGTTGCACTGCATCATTACTGAACGTTCAAAGTCTTCCATGGCAGATTCCTGGTTAGTGTTAAAGCTGTTATTTAAAAGGAAGAATTGTTAACGTGCACGTGGCTAGTCGATGAGTCAGCTAGTTGATACTTGGCGTGTACAGGGAGAACAGTAAGGACCAATCCTTGCTCAAGATGTCTCCAGTTATTACCGAAATTTCCCAACAAGGTAGCCCATATTTCTTGATTGCTAATGTCTACCCATTTTTCCCCCCAAATGCAGAGCAATTTATGCCAGGGCCTAGTGTGAGTGTGTGTGCATGCGTGTGCATGTGTGTGTGTGGGGGGGGGGGGGAATCTGGAGCATCTAAAAAAGCGAGAGATGCCGTAAAACAATAGCTGTCAAAAGTGCTGGGAAAAGAGACTATAGGATCGACGCTTCCATGTTCGTGGGTGACAAATGAATAAAAGACAACACATCGAGCCATACAGTAGAGAGACAGTAGAAAGTGACAGTCTTGGACGCCATAGCTCAATATTCACCTCAGAAACACAGCGTTTTGCTGGCGCCTTCGAATTGCTGGCTTCTCGCCCTCATGTGAGCTGAGCAATATTCCCCACGGAACTTCCGGTTTTGCATGAGACTCAACGTCGCGTATATCCGTATACTAAGAGGAAACTATCGAGCAAAAGGTGGGGCAGATCGGAGTGAACCTCGCCGTGCAAGATAAAACAAAGGGAGCATTCAACTGGCTAGGAGAACCCAGAAAAGAGTGAGCCATAATACGTTTACAGCCAAAGGCTTAGACATTGCACGGAGTATAGCATACATCATAAGCGCTGCGGCCGGCAGCGATCGCGAAGCCACAATGTGTATCTCTGTGGGAACAAGTGGCAAGAGCCTTTAGACATTTTGTGATTGCATGGTAGGACTAGAGTAGTGTCAAGCCTAGCTTTCAGACCCTGTCCCGTCACACATCGGATGATCCGGGTATCCTTTCCCCGTTGCCAGTCCGAGCGTCACCTGCTTTCCCACACATACAAGCGCGGCCCTAGCCTTTGCCCTGCTCAGCGGACAGTCCTCGGCTCAGAATACATCTCTTTGTGTACCATAGCAAGCCCCTGCCCTAACAGTAGGACTGTAACGCTCAGAGTAGCCGTCACCCCTTGACTTGGTTTCTAATGACACGTTTCTATGACTTGAATCCGCTACTTTTAGTGCACCATTCCTTGCTCCATACTCCCACCCCTACATGCCAGGTCTCACTATCATGTGCGCTGCCATTCCTTCAATGTGCATGGCATTTCACTCATTGCTGCATCATGTCTCCACCCACTGCACAAAATTCCTGCTCCTCATTCCTCATGTCAGCAACTGTAATGGTCTGTGGACAGTATACACATAGTATCTTCATGGGAACTTCACCCTTTGAGGTACATGTCTAGCATTTGCATAGAGTGATAAAGGTCAGACATAAAGCAGCATAAGATGGCTCCAGAATGTACTTGTGTGCAGCCATGAAATCCATCACATGATGGGACATGTACAATACATCATGGGATTTCCCTCACTGCATGTGCATAGAAACCTCAGTATGTAGTTAGATGGTAAGGCTACATTACATAAAGGGGTTTCTCCTCTCAGTCTAGCAACCTCTTGCAAGTGGTGTGAGCCTGGCCACAACACTGGACTGTACTTGCCTAGTTTTCCTTACACAGTTTGAAGCACTGTCCAGTGTACTGATACCAACGTGTTGAGATATGTCTACTGCACATGCTGCACGTGTTTGTAGCTTACAATCTTGTGCCACTGTATCAAATCAGACCTGAAAAATGTTCACATATACATGTGTACTTCTACAAATATGTATTGTCATGATTCTAGGTACTCAACAAACACTAGCTGCAAATTTGCTGTTCAAAAACAACTCTTTATGCCAAACGTTTCGGTCACTGATCTGTGACCTTCTTCAGTGGCAAGTACACAAACAAAGGCAATGCAGTGGCTCTTTATACACTAGGGAAGCAGAAAGCAAAGCAACCAAGACATACCTAAGTAACCAAGGGAACAAAAGAAGACAGTTCCATGAACAATAATGAGGGCACAATACATGGACAATGACTCAAAGAAGAGGCCCAAAGACAAGGAGAGTAAACAACAGACCAAAAGATATGCAGACACCTCAACAGGAAACAGTACTCAAAAAACACACAAAGCATAACAAATGAAATAGAAAAGGGAAAAAATAAATAAATAAAAAATAAATAAATAAGTAGATATAAAAATAAAAAATAAAGAATAAAAAATAAAAAACAAGTATAAAAATTATAGTAACATTAAGAGACAAAAAATTATACAAAAAATTAAAAAACTAAAAAACACTCCTATAATCTGGTGCAAGTGATCCAACTTCCCTGTTGATCGTATGTTTCTCAGTCTGTATGAACCATGACTCAAGCAAACATCGCTGGCAGGTGTCAGGCTCCTGTGCTAAGATGGATGCCTGTTGGAAGTCCATTTGGTGGTTCTCCTTCCATACATGTTCTGCCACAGCCGACACCTCAGTCTTTGCATGTCTTACCGCTGCCTTGTGCTCCTTCAAACGAGTCTCCAGAGACCTGGAGGTCTGTCCAACATACACTGCAGGGCAAGTGCTACACGGAATGGAATACACCACACCAGACTTCATTGAGGATGGAACAGGGTCCTTTGGGTGGACAAGCTGTTGTCTGAGAGTCATGTGTGGTCGAAACATAACTCTCACACCTACATCTAACAACACACGCTGGATTGCCTCCGACAGGCCTCTGACGTATGGTATAACCACACGCTTCTTGGTGTGTGAGTCATCAGTAGGTCGCGAGGAAGTTGTTTTTGAACAGCAAATTTGCGGCTAGTGTTTGTTGAGTACCTAGAATTATGAGTTATCATAGCCAACTAAGAGTGTTTTCAATCATGTATTGTCATGGCTGAGACTTCACTCAGTGGCTATCTCTCCCTCCCCCCTCTCCCCAGATCCAGCCATGGCTGAGCCTCCTGAACAGCCAACTGGCCCATACCATCCTGAGGAACGTTATAATGCTCCAACCTTTTCAATTGGCTCACAACTCTTTATGTTTAGGGGCATGCTTAAGTCATTCCAGCACAAAAGCATGTTCACGCTACCACGAGAAGTGGAGATGTTTGATGGTGTGACCTTATCATGGAAGAAATATTCGACATCTGGTGAGCTGCCATCATGGTTCCAAGCTGCTGCAGTCACCTCGTACCACACACACGTGTACTTCATGGGTGGGAACATGGGTGACCCAGGCTTCTGCAATGATCTCTCTGTTTTCAACTCCCAAAACTTTGTATGGAGGAGAATTGTCAGCTCTGGCCAAATGCTACACACTGCGAACTCTGGTCTTGTCGCGTTGCCCAGTGGAGATCTACTCAATGCTGGAGGGTACGCAGAACGTCCTACCCACCAACCAATGACAGGCCTCATTCCTGGCCCAGGGAACAGGAAAGATAGAGGATGGACTAATCAGCTCCTGTACTACAACTCTGGGTCAGGTGTGTGAATGGACTGTCAGTACCTTTACTCTGCCTCACATGCTGTGCATGAGGTTACAACTGGTCCACTGCATGTATAAGCTGACCTCTACACACGGCCTCATGTAATAACACCAGACACAGACCACAAACTCAGTGCAGATAGAGACAACTGATTGCTGCCAGAGCATGACATCCTTACTCAAAGTATGTGTACTTGAGGATTAGAAACCAATTACCGGTAATTCATCATGTAATATGCATAAGTGTGGTCATGCACTGTAAAAACAAGGGTGTCATGGTGACACCAATTTTGGGTGTTAAATGGTTGTGCGAGAACGACATCACCTTTGAGGTGTCAAATGCAGGACACCCAGGTCGGTGTCATAATAACACACCTTAGAGTGTTAGCGCTACACTCTGGTTTCTCTACAGAGCACCCCATTGGTGTCATGACTGCACTCCTCCTTTTTCTATACCACACCCTACAGATGTCTTCACCACACACCTTTCTTACCCCACTGGTGCTTTAGGTACACCCCAGTAGTGTTACAATTACACCCCTACTCTGTCTCGACTACGCCCCACTTCTGTCTCAATATGACACTCCTGCTGTGTTGTAGTTACACCACAGTGGTACATTTTTTACACCCCTTTTCTTTACAAAATTGTCAGTAGTAAAAATAATTATGATAGAAACAGTGCATATACAGTACACTTGGAAGTGGTGACAATACATGCAAAACTCAATGAGGTACCAATTCAAAGGCGTAAAGGCGTAAAGGCATCCATATTGAGTGAATACACATGGGATTCCAATCCACACTGTCCAGAGCTTCTTCAGTGTTGATTAAGGGACTCTGTACATAAAACATAGCAGGAGCAGTGTATATATCACTGCAAAAACTCCATGGTTATTTTAACCAATAGAAATGGTTATCTCAGTTGCACATTTGTTCTGCCAATACTGAATAGAGGTATGACGAATGTGTAAGATGTGTAGGATATTACCCAGGAGGGATTGAGCGGTAAAGTAAATGACAGTCTATTAGTCTACTGAGCATGACAGAGGATTGACCACCTATCATGGGCTGTTTACGCATCCCCTGTCAAATTCTTGTCATAACACACAATTACTTTTACAACACCGACACAGCTAAAACTGAATTTGTTGGATTGATAATGATGTACGTTATGTGAGATTCATTAAGTTAAGGATTAGCATTTATCCACCATAAGTATCTTTTTGTGCTGTCAGAACCATGTTTGGGAGTGTTGTGGTGAGGGTGTTTAGGAAACTCTATGTAGCTCTATGGTTCAAATTGCAACCATGCAGGAAATGATCCTGGTACATTGAAAGGATGCTCTCAATGGGTAGTCTAATTAGCTGTTGACATTTCTCTCAACCACGGAGATACCCCCTGCAAAACGGAATTCTTGTTATGTGCATTTCTCTTACTTCTGGCTACCTTACACTGCAAACAAAAGCACTACTTGTGCTGCAGCCTCAACAGGAATTATTCTGTTTTACAGAGTGTATGTCTACAGCTGAGAAAGACTCCCACAGCCTATTAGACTATGGATTCTTTCCTTGTTCCGGGGTCATATACTGTATGGTGGCAGCCTGAAGCATAGGTAGAAGTTTCCTGTATGTTGTCAATAACATTCCAGAATACAGGTTTGACTGCTCAAAAGGTGCTTATGGTGGATGAAAGCCAGGCCTTGACACAACAAACCCCACATAACAAACATCATTGTCAAACCAACAAATTCTTTTTAACTGTACAATTACTCATGTATTATTGGAGACACTCTACACTTTGCCCACATGCCTTCAGTCTCAAGAGTATAGGATAACTCAGTGTGGAGGGTGAGTGTGGGGGTGACATGATGTCATTCAGTTGCAACTGAGATAACCTTAGCAAGGTTGAAATAACCATCTCTTTTTAGTTATACTTTTGTAAGAGGGCATCTAAATACTTACCTATGTTAACTTCATGGATGAACTGATATATATGGTCTGAAATATGTGGACATAAAATAGATACAACATAATACATGCAAGTAGCTATAGGCTGCAAGATGTTGCTTTGTAGGGTTAACTACCTCAACACTTACCATAATAGTGATGCTCCTCAGGTTAAAGTATAAAACTTCTTCAATGAATTCTGCAATGAAGGATGAAAAAGTACATATCACACATTTGTATTATGGGACTTCTAACAGAAGCATACCTCCCTGAGAGTCCAGTCATGGTAGTTACATGGTAATGTGTTAGATGTTCTTATAGGTAATGTACCACACAGTACAGTTATAGGCTTCAATTCTTCTTCACTTCTACACTTCTATAAAAGACAAGTTCTTGCATTCAAAAACTAGATATCACTTCATCATTACTCACTAAGGAAAACACATAAATGGGAAGACTTAGAGTGCTTCCTGAGTTGTCACACCATACATGATACCCACAAGACAGGATGTGGCCAATTCATTGCCAACATCTGGAGAGGGAAGGAGAGTCATGCAAGTGTACATGTTTGTTCACAATATATGGCGCTTTCCCCCTTACCTTCATGCAAAAAAGCTTCGTGCCAGTTGAGGTAGTTGACAGGCAGGTCTTCTGGGGAGGGGTAGGGTTACACAGCTCGTGTTTAATAGCGCTAGTTTGAGGTGATAGGAGTGCTCTATAAAACATGACAAGGGACATACTTCGAACACAAAAACGAATATATGGCTTACGAAAGTTCATGCTTGCCCAGAGCTCACCGAAGCACGCACAATGAGAGATAAAAGTACAATCTTGCCTTGTTTATCTTCCACTGATCTCAGTAGCACCGATCTCAGGCCGGGTATTGTTTTCACGTGGGAGGTTTTAACTGAACTTCATGGTAACTCTGCCATCAATCCGTGATTTTCACTGCCCTCTAAATATGATGGGAACATGCGCTTTGAAGAAATCATGGCTGAAGTATCTGCTCACGTTCGAATGCACCGCGCTTTTTTTTGTGCGCAGGCGCACGTCGTTTTGGGCATGCACTCGGCCGGGCGCGACGGCCAAGTGGCAGTTGACCTTGACACAGAAAGTGCATGATGTGTTGGGAGCCATGAGGGGCTGTTTCTACATGCATCACTCTGCGATTGCCAGTGTTGTCCCGGTTTGCCACCACTAGTCCTAGGATTCTTTGCATGTCCCATTTTTTGGACTGCCTAGGATATCCTGAGACCATCCTGTTCTTGCTATAATAATGGCACAAGAATTGAGCCTATTGTCATTCTTTCTAATGACTCCAAAATGTAAAGAGCAAGTGGGACATCCTAAAAGAGTCCCATCTGTCCCACTGAGTGGCCTATCTTGTGTCCCAAGGACAATTGGGACATCTCAAGACAATCCCACTTGTCCCACTGGGTGGCCCAAATCCCACTGTCCTTCCCATCCTGTGTCCCAAGGACAATTGGGACATCTTGAGACAATCCCACTTGTCCCACTGGGTGGCCCAAATCCCACTGTCCTACCCATCCTTTTTCGCAAGGACAATTGGGACATCTCGAGACAATCCCACTTGTCCCACTGGGTGGCCCAAATCCCACTGTTCTTCCCATCCTGTGTCCCAAGGACAATTGGGACATCCCAGGATAATCCCATTTGTCTCACTGGGTGGTCCAAATCCCACTGTCCTTCCCATCCTGTGTCCCAAGGACAATTGGGACATCCCAGGATAATCCCATTTGTCCCACTGGGTGGCCCATATCCCACTGTCCTTCCCATCCTGTGTCCCAAGGACAATTGGGACATCCCAGGATAATCCCATTTGTCCCACTGGGTGGCCCAAATCCCACTGTCCTTCCCATCCTGTGTCCCAATTGGGACATCCCAGGATAATTCCATTCGTCCCACTGGGTAGCCTAAATCCCACTATCCTTCCCATCCTGTGTCCCAAGGACAATTGGGACATCCCAGGATAATCCCATTTGTCCCACTGGGTCATCCAAATCCCACTGTCCTTCCCATCCTGTGTCCCAATTGGCACAATTTGGACAATTGGTACATCCCAGGATAATCCCATTCATCCCACTGGGTAGCCTAAATCCCACTGTCCTTCCCATCCTGTGTCCCAAGGACAATTGGGACATCTCGAGACAATCCCACTTGTCCCACTGGGTGGCCCAAATCCCATTGTCCTTCTCATCCTGTGTCCCAAGGACAATTGGGACATCTCGGGACAATCCCACTTGTCCCACTGGGTGGCCCAAATCCCACTGTCCCTCCCATCCTGTGTCCCAATTGGGACAATTGGGACATCCCAGGATAATCCCACTGATCCCACTTTCTGTGTCCTCAGGACAATTTGGGACACCCCAAGATAGTCCCATCTGTCCAACTCAGTGACACTTTTCTGGAGTCCCAAGGCCAGTCAAGACATTGTTGTTCATCCCACCAAACCAATGCATTTAATGGACATTTTATAAAATGTATGTGTATTGAGTCATCTATGTAAATGTACTTTAAGAGACAGTGAGAAAATCACAATATTCAGAAAACATTGTCACATTAATGAGCTATTTTTGAGCTTGCGAATTTCTCATTGGTTATGGAGGTCACATAAATAGAGCACGAAGAAAAGAAGGTGTGACGTGACATCTTTCTTGTGATTTTACTGTATCTTGACAGCCATGAAAATGTCTGCTCGCAAATTTCTGTGTTCACCTGCGTTAAAATGTGGAGAAGAGAGTATAAGAGTGAATTCAATCTTGAATCTTATTAACCTTCCACCTTACATTGTCAAGGTCTGTGAAACTTTTGGCATCAGAGTTTGCTTTGCACCAAGGGTCTACATGACCTTTCATGTGAAGTTTATCTACTACAATGTTTAACCCTGAAATAACTGTTGCTGTAGGAGTAGCATCTTTTCTGCAGGGATTTTGGGCAAACTTTCTAAGGTGACATCCGTCATCATACAGACAAATTCTCCATGTCCATGTACAAAAGAAGGAAAAGAGTGTGATGAATATTTTTATAATGAATTTTGATCCACATGTACATGTATGAACGCACTTTAAAGTAGTTGCAATGGCACTTTCTGTTTGTAGCAGGTCATGTAGCTGTCCATAAACCTGAGATTTTGATTCAGCGGTGAATAGCTCTGAAACATGCATAATGATTCCACATGACCACATTGCAGCGAGGATGCCTGAGATTGGTGGCAGATATATAATACAAATATATAGCACATGGAAGGGTAAGTTTGTGCTTAAAGAAGAACGTAAGCATACATACGTATAACACTTATTGTAGAATAGGTACTATATATGCAAATTTCTGTCATACTTATAGACACCCCTTTTGAGTTGCATACATGCCCTGATACCTAAAAGTGCACAATGTTGGAGGACAGAGGGTAGATATTTGGCCAGACCAGGTTTAACAAAAATGGGAATGTTATAATTAACATCTAGTCATTTGTGGAAACTGTTACTAGTAGTTGTGTAATAGTTTGTAGAACTGATGTAACCAAAGGGAATGTGGGATACATGGATTGCTCAGCTGTGTACACTGGTATCGTGCCATTGCCTGGCAACCATAACAGTTACTAACAACAGTGTCTCTGCCAAGGTTTCTCAGGGTTTAAGGTAGAATGTATTTATAAGAGAGGTAGAGTTGTGCATTTTGCTTTCATACCAGCAGTTCGTGCATTCAGTCTTATGCCCTTGTCTTTTTCTGTTCCGCATTTAGGCTTTACACTGTGTTCTTCTTGTGTTTCCTTGAAAACCCCGAGTAGTAAATATATCAGCTACTTGCACCCTGAAATAATACTTGTTCTATTATGACAGAGAAGTAACATGGATATGTCAATTCATTCATTTGTAGGCATCCACAAATAGTTTGGGAACAAACTATGATAAACATGAAGTGCTTACCCCTCAGCTATTGCAACTACTGGTCGGACTGTCTTTGCACATTTTGAATCAGGTCCTGTCTTGCTTCGTTTTGTAACAGATAGTGTACTAGACACCTGACCATACGAATGACCTGTAGTCGTTATTGCTTCTGTGGATACACCATTCTCATACTCTTCAATGGCAGTAGCAGGAAGTGATGATGCACCAAGCCAAGTTGTCTTCAACTGAGGTTGACCAAGCCACAAAACCTTAAAAGAATATAGGAAGCAATGAATGGAATCATAGGGGGGCAGTAACAGGAATTACTTCAGTTAGTGCGACGTACCTGATAGTATGTCTCACTACGTGTAACCTTTTTGGCAAGAATAACCTCAATTATAGACTCTCCTTCACTACTTTCAGCACTTCCACATTCTGGTTGAGATGTACATGCTTGGTTCATGTGCTCTGTACAATACCGACATTTAAAGGCAGGAGTACGTGGACACCCTGTTCTTATCGACCCTGGTAGACCCAGCAAACTCAGTGAAGCCAGCATCTTTTGCCATGCATACTTCCCACTGGTTATTGAGATTGCCATCCAGCACTAGCACTGTTCCGCATCCAGGATATGTACAGCAATGTTCTGTAAACATTATGTGACAGTAATAGTTAAAGAGACTGGTGAAGAATTATACATACTTATACATACCCTGTTAATTCTGCCAGCATGCATCTATCTGCTGTATATACTTTCACAAGTACAATTGCATGCTCATGTTATGCTATCATACATGTACATACCTGCATAAGTAGATCTAAAGACAGTGAAAAACATGGGAGTGATTTTAGCTAGTGTTTGTTGAATATCGGCGTGTACTGTGTTGGCAGACAGGGATCTTACAGCACCATACTTTGAACACACTTTTAATGCAGCAAACCGCAAGTGTGCTGATTCTAGCCTTCAACGATCCATCTTCATTCGCTCTAACAGCTCCCTGTGAATTGTGAAATTGCATCATATTTTTATTTACACTCTGAGCAAGGTGCATGTACATGTACAATAGATCAAATTAGCATGTGCACTTGGCCCGAATATGATTTACACCTACAGTTGTATGTTAGCCTGTAGACTCCTGTAATGTATACATACACCTGGAGGTATGTACGTACATTGTAAATACCATTCCCCATATTCAGTGCATGAGCCACTAAAAGTAAAGTACTAACAACTATTGCTTGCGATGTGCTTGGGGAGTGTAAAATCGTGTTTCACTAACAAACCTTGATACTTCAGGTGTAGGACCCTCTGCTGTGTGATATTTCTTCTTAATGTCATAGTACCCATTCTGGTAGTTATATATATATATCTCTATGTGTTTCCAACTCAAAGTATAAGTTGTATGCTATAATTTATTAGGGATGTCATCAAGTTGCTAAAGCCATTAGTGTACCTGCTGCTGCTGTACTAGGAGGGCTGCTTATCCTCACAAGCTTTGTACTGTCACCTGCAGTCGTGCGTGTACCTTCCACTGACTGGGCAGAGCCAGCATTCATTTGGCTTATGATATGTATGCAAACAGGGAGTCGTAAGTCCACAATGCATTAGTACCTGCTCAACCTCATCAGGACTGCTAAGACACGGATTGATTGCAGAGGTATTACATATATTAGCCCCCATTGCCAAGCTCTCCAGGGTATCACATACAGAAGTATGCAACTCTTGGGCTGACCAGTAGGCCTCCTAATTCTTAGGGGAGATGAAGTATATGTAATGTAGGCATAGGCTGGTGCTGGTTAAGTTTCTATGTGTGATAGGATAGCCTGAAAATGGAGATGATACTATGTACATTCTCAGGTGCTGTGTTTGATCAATCCCACATCTTTTGATAAATGAGAGTGTGTGGCTATTGCAGGATGCATCCTTTGAAAAGATGGAGGCACTAATGGCTGCTAATGGGGGTTGCCTGCTCGGGATGTACGATGAATTGTCATCTTTTCTTGGAAAGCTGAACATTTTCCGAGGAAGAGGAATTTCCGATTCCCATGAATTAGCTATGTTTTTAGAACTATACAATGCTAATCCATAGTCAAGGAGCACGGGTATGTTTTAATCCAAGTACTAATAATTTAGCTTTTGTAAATACATACACATGTATGTATCTATGCAGTAACTGGAGATGCTAACTTTTCAATGCGAAAACTAGTCTTACAGTTGGAGGATTCAACCAGCCGTCATTTGCACGTGCTCTCATTGAAATGCCTGGTAACGCAGAGAAAGGCCTCTCGCAGCGGTTTTTGTGGATATTCTCAAAACCTTTGTATGGCAAATTTGACTCATTGGAGCCAATTAGGAAAGACTTTAGTGACAAAATAGGTACGTGTAAAAATAACAGTACAAATGCAAAATTTTAACATGTTACTGGGTACTTTTATGCTTCTACATGTATGTCATTACTGTTGAATCCTTGGTAGTATCATGCACTGAACACTGTGGCAAAGACCACTCCCATACATGATTGAAGAATAGCATTGCCTGCACTTTTGCATGGTAATGTTAGACTCCCTAAACGTTTTTGATTATGAACAATGTAGATAGGGCACTATTACTTTGTTGTGTTATGTGCACTGTTGCAGTGAGCATTGCTTCACTGTGGAGGTAAAAACCACGAGATGGAGGCCTGAATGAATGGATTTTCCATGTACCATCAAGACTGGATGCTTTCACAACTAAGTATGATAGTGTTCAAGAGCAGTTGGAAACCTTGGCTGCCTTAGATGATCTTCTGGCTGGTATGGCTACATTAACTTCTCAAATTTTCATGTACAATGACTATCACTCCTTATAGGTATGTTGAGCAAGTCTTTAGGGCAGACATTACGAGTTGCAGCATCTCTTCACGTCCTCTTCCACTTACTGTCTGATACATCACAAGAGTCACTCCCAGATGTTATCTCGGAACAGGCTGTAATAGCAGCCATTGACTTTGTAGAGGTCTGTTGTCAACAGACAGCATACATTGCAGGTCGTGGTGAGATTGAAAAGGAAATAAAACTGATCGAAGCAGGTGCATATATATTTTATGTGGGTTTAGGGATGTATGAACAGATGTACATAGGCATGCATGTATAATTGTGCCTGTGAAAGTTACCCTAGCTAAACCTACATTGTAACTGGTTCATTTTGTCACCAAGCACTACATTTGTGTACTGTGAATGGCTCACCACAAAGTAATAATTATAACTTTTGTTTATGGTATTCTACTGTACTGTGCAGGAAAACAGACCATCTGTGAAAGCCCCAGCTAGTATTGAGGCATTTTGCCTTACCTTGCCTGGGCGTGAACTTCATTTGCCAAGCCTTCTGCTGGCAAAGAAGTTCCGAAATAGAGGGAACAAAGAAGGTACCTTGACAGCATTCTGGAAGCTGCAGAGTGATGGGCAAGGAAAGTTGGAAGGAGAAAATCCGGTATATTTTAATGTGGATATTATAGGGGCGCATGTTTTAAAGGCACTCTAGGTTTCATTCACACATATGTGAATGTCACACCTCTGATAGCACTACAGGTTTGTAAAAACCAGCATACCAGAGACTGATGAGGAACGAGGCTCACTAGCTAAAGCATTGATGAAATACAAAGTGTCCTTGCTCCAGTATTCACAACAGCTTGAGCAACCTGAAATCAAAGGGTGAGGTCATAGCGAATGCATGCATGAAGATTTCCACCTCATACCTACATGTACCAACATCAGTTACCACAATGTAGCAGCCACCATTTTCCCTCTCTGTATCATTTAATACTGACTCTTAGTCTATACAGAGAGGTGATCTTGTGCTGTTGCCTAACAATAATATTATAAGAACATTGTAATTAACCTCGTGTGCAGGTAGAGTGAAAGCCACATGCCTCTACTCTTTGATGTGTTCATAAGTCTGTGTGCTTTACAATAGGTATCTCTGTTCTTTAGTGGAGTGAAAGGAAAAAAAGTGCATGCTGGACTATGAACCTCCTGTGCGAAAGTCTCCAAGAAAGTTCAGTCCAGAAAGGGCTTCACCATCCAAAAACTAATCTTAATCACATGCATCTTTTCATTTATCCACTGATCAGGTTATGGTTCATTCATTATTCCCAGATATCAAGCATTTATTATTCCCAGATAACTATTATTCCCAGATATCAAGCATTCATTATTCCCATACCATTCATTATTCCTCAACATCAAGGATTCATAGCATTTAGTAGCCAAAATGCATGTACCTTATCTCATATAGTATGAAGTGATGATTCTTTTTCAAATGTGCTACAACTAAATTATTGTCTTCAAGGATGCTATATGCATAGTATCACCCAAAAGGACAAATAAAATGTTTGGGATAAAGTGCCAAATGCCACCCACTATAACAAATAAGATTATCATGGGATGCCCCAACTTCCCTGGGATCGGGGTGAAAAGAACAGTGCTATTAATTTTATGCCATCAGTGTGACAGACAGGACTGCACTCTGACAGTCCTCAGGACATGGGATGAGACGCCAGAGTGATTTTGGGTTCATATGTGGAGAGACATGACAATTTAGGATGTCCTGGGTGTCCTTGGGACATGGGATGGGAAGGACAGTGTGATTTGGGCCCTCAATGGGACAGAGAGGACTACTCTGGGATGTCCTGACTGTCCTTGGGACATGGGATGGGAAGTACAGTGTGATTTGGGCCCTCTGTGGGACAGACAGGACTACTCTGGGATGTCCTGACTGTCCTTGGGACATGGGATGGGAAGTACAGTGTGATTTGGGCCCTCAATGGGACAGACAGGACTACTCTGGGATGCCCTGAGTGTCCTTGGGACGTGGGATGGGAAGGACAGTGTGATTTGGGCCCTCAATGGGACAGACAGGGCTACCCTGGGATGTCCTGACTGTCCTTGGGACGTGGGATGGAAAAGGAGTCCTAAGACAAGTAGCGGCAAACCTAGACATGTGTGGCGATTGCTGGAGGAGACCAGTGAGTTTATTACTAAACGCTAGTCTTTACCCCTGCGTAGCCTAATCTCTTCGTATAAAAGGCATGCTGATTTATGTTGTCTAAGTTTGTACCCGTCCGCCACATATGTGACTGTACGGTTGTCAGTCTGATGTGTTGGACTTTGTGGCAGTGTGACTGTCTGTCTGATATGTTTGCCTTTGTTACTGTCAGTCTGATATGTTAGAGTTGTGGCAGTGTGGCTGTGTGTTGACGGTTGGATACATTGTACATTGTATGTTTGGCTGTGCTGCTGTCAGTCTCACATGTTGGGCTTTGGTGGCCATGTGGCTGTCAGTCTGATATGTTCGGCATTGGTGGCCGTGTGGCTGTCAGTCTGATATGTTGGGCTTTGGTGGCCATGTGGCTGTCAGTCTGATATGTTGGGCTTTGGTGGCCGTGTGGCTATCAGTCTGGTACGTTGGGCTTTGGTGGCCGTGTGGTTGTCAGTCTGATATGTTGGGCTTTGGCGGCCGTGAGGCTGTCAGTCTGATATGTTGGGCTTTGGCAGCCGTGTGCCTGTCAGTCTGATAGGTTGGGCTTTGGCGGCCGTGTGGCTCTCAGTCTGATATGTTGGGCTTTGGTGGCTGTGTGGCTGTTTGTCTGATATGTTGGGCCTTGTGGCTGATGACCTTACCTTAGAGTGAATTATATTCTGGTTGTTTCCATGGACTGTATTAATTTTTGTTATTAATTATGTGTATTTACACTAATACTATCAGCTACATTTGTAAGTTTCAGAAAACACATATAGGTCAACACTAACATGAAATATTTAATATACAAAGAAGGCAGAAGGTAAAGTGATAGAGTACAAATCTCTGCTCCACACTGTGACCCATAACTGATGCCAGACTAATGATCTCACTTCCTCAACCTGTGGAATGTGAGTGTAAAATGCATTTGTATGGCTTATTGTCCTTTCTCCTTTCTTGTGACTTTTCTCTCATTTGTACAGGCTATTTTCATCCGTAATTTAGCTACCTGGATTTGCTCATTCCAATCTTTGTTCTTAATACTCTCATATGCATGCTCCATGACACTAAAAATATCTTCAATTATAGCTGTCAAGATAGCACATCTTTTGATGGGCAGCTCTCGACTTTATTGTGAACAAATCGAGCTCTCATTGGTGTTGCATTCACATTTACTTTCTCACTCCTCTTTGATGGGATGTTGGTAGGTTTCCTGTGGTGTAAACTTTCCTCTTTCTTTTCTATACATTTAAACAAATCCACAGTATTATATACATTATGTGAATATAATAATTATTATTATTACAATTGTTATAATCATGAGACATCACTTTCAATGACCATTGTGTAGTTATTATTGCATGATGTTCACATACGTATAGGTTACATATGGTACCGTAGACATCAAAATTGGCTGTGACCCCCTTGTGGGTGCTAAGATGACCACAGGTGCTACATGCCTGGACACCTGGCATGTTAAGGTAACACCCCAGGTATGAGTGTCACAGTGTTGCTGTAACCACCAGGGTGTTGCAAAAGCACTCCTAGCTTTGATACCTGAAATCAAGGTGCTGAGACAGCACAAGGGGTGCTCCATTAGCACCCCATTGGTGTTATCTTGACATTGGAGTGTTGTGGGAACACTTAGGTGTCTGCATAACACACAGAAATTTGACACCCTGGTGCTCTGATAACACCCCATTTTTACAGTGTGTGCTGCAGATCAGTTATACCTTTTCTTTGCACTCTCCTATGTACCTCAAATTTTAGGATATCATTAGGTGCAGTAAGGTATGCATGATTGTACATGTGGCCATGTGTATGGGGTACAGTTGTGTTGCAAAATCAGCAGGGGTTCATGCAGGGGGAGGAAAAGGCCTAGAATATCACCCCCTCCCACAAGAAAGCAACTTCATCCCTCCCCCTCCCCAACAAAATAATGGGAATGGCTATGACTACTTGCAGAATACGTCAGAATCCATCTGAGAGTGTCTGTACTTCAATAATTTACTCAGTGGCATTCTTTCAGACCCTCTAGTGGGAGTGTGCCCTCCATATGAATGGCAAACTTTGAGTTAACCCTTATGTACATGTACACATGCACTGTAGTTTATGTCTTTCTGCAACTCCCTCTGTCTGGTACTGTCAGTGAGATATATCTCATGCTGAGGAGTTGCTCTTAACTCTAACTGGACTGTACAGCTGGACCTCTCCATTCTCTACTGTCTCTACTCTCTCAAAGGCCATTAAGTAACAGCCTCAAAGCAATCCGTTTCTCTACTGCACCTGAGCTTCTTGTAGCTGTGACTTTCTGCAGCTCCCTCTGTCTAGTACTATCACTGAGCAATCTCTCATGCTGAGGAGTTGTTATCACCTCTAACTGGACTACATAGCTGGACCTCTCTCCTGTCTATTGTCTCAGAGGCCAATCTATTTTTAAGCAATTATATATAATGTGTCTTTACTGTAGCCGAGCTTCTCCCTCCAGTGCAGTCTCAGGAGCAGTCGTGGGAGCTGATATAAGCTCATCTGCTGTAGACATGTCTCTCTTGTTTCCAAGGCCCTCCTCGGCTGCATCACTCCTCTAGTTAGTAATGTTTGGTGCTAGGCTGTCTCTTCTGTGCTGCAGTGCTGCCTCTCTAGCAGTGGCTGCTTGAGGAGGAGCTGTTAGTTAGGGTGGAGGTGGTCTCTGTGCCCCATCACAGACAGTTGGGAAACACCCACACAGCCTGGCCAGGCATGGTAATAGTATGCTTCCTAATAAGGAAGCACTCTCTCCTCCTGTGTACATGGTAACCATGTCAGGTATTCTAGCATACATATATGCACAGACATGTTACCTCTCACCACATGAGGTGGGCATGCAAATGATGTGACTATGTATGCTGCTCTACACAAGTCACATCCCTCACCCTCTGCTATGTACATGTATGTACCTGTATCATGTCAGGCAATCAGCCTGGCATGCTCATGTTTGGACAGTCAGCCAGGCACCTCTTCTGTGTCAACTATGAATTGTATTCATTCCCATGCCCACCATACCACTACACCACTGTCTATGATAAACAGAAAGTTTCAATGTTTACTTATTTGAGATAGTTCCCATTGGCCCCAACAAATTATTTCATAGTAAAATATTCAAATGAAGTACAGTCAGAGCATTGCAGAGCCAGGCACCTCTTCTGCGTCAACTATGAACTGTATTCACTCCCATGCCCACAATACCACTACAGTCTGTGAATAAGAAGTTAATTGTTTACATATTTCCCATTCGCCTACCCCAACAGCAACAGAGTTCGATTTTATGGTAAAAGAATCAAATAGAGCAAGTACAGTGAGAGCATTGCAGAGCTCCTCACATGTTGACTAGTACATGTCAGTATGTAGTGGTGTAGACGGTTGTGAAGAGCAGAGTGCCTTGTGCCTTGCCTGGTGGGTGTTGGTGGATCATGTGAGCAGTGTCCCCTGGCCAGTGGGTGTGGCTAGTCCCAGACCACTCCCTCCCTCCCCCCCAGGTCAGTGGTCCACTCCACCCACCACTGGTAGGACCCCTCCTCCATCTGGTGGCATGACCCTCACTAGAGTGGACAGGAGGAGAGTCGTGTGGTTTGGTGGGCGGAATGGGGAGAGGATGAGGAGGACAAATGCAGTGTTCATCCTGGACACTGTGGCATGGGTGAGTGGCTGAGATATAGTTGTACCTAATTAATAATGTACTGTCTGAGATCACCTGTGGCCTACTGCTTATGTAGTTCAGTTGTTTGAACAATAAAACACATAATTAGTGCCTTCTCCATGTGTGTACATTTATCTATCAGTGTAATATGATTGCAATGATGTGATGTGAGGCTAGTGTGGGCCTAGATACCTGGTATGAGTCAGTGCAGGGAAGACAGTGTGTGTTCAGTCATCAGCCATGAGCCAGTGTAGAGAGGGGAGCATGGCCTGTGAGTTGGAATGAGGAGTGGCAGGTCTGGCAGTACATACATGTAGAGCAGTGCTACAGGAGACACTGTCCCCTGCACAAGACACCATCACATGCACACACATGTACATGAATATGAGCATACACACGTGAATATGGGCATACATACAGTAATATATTGTCTCTGGTGGGACCCAATAGTGGCCTGTACATGCATAGTAACTGATAGAGTAGTGGACAAGATGTTGTACTTATCAAGATGAGACAGAATCTACATGTAGACTACATACAGTGTACATGTATGTACAGTGTACATGCCAGTTAGTGTGCATGGGAGAAGAGGTTTGCAGGTACATGTTCCATGTACATGGGCTGGCATGTGTGGCTAGCTAGTAGTGTGAGTCCATACAGGCAGTGTAGAGAGGAGAGGGTGCCTTACTGAGCTGGAGCATGTGCATATGTGAGTGGATTACATGAACTCAAAGTGTTCTCAAATTATTTTCCCTCTCCAGCACTGGACTGGACCAGTGCTACCTCAGACAGGCCAGCCATGGCCTGAGGAGAGGGCTAGCCACACAGCCTACAGTCTGTGGGATCCAGACACAGACCCACTTCATCCATGTATGGTGATGGTGGGAGGTGTGACCGATACAGGCGAGCCACTGGGAGATGTGTGGCTCTTCAATATTAATGCCATCCAGTGGGAGGAGGTGAGTGAGCTGTGAGTTCATGAGGCAGTGAGTGTGTTGATGTCCCCTTAGTGGAGCTGTTGTGTGGCAATGACCTTCACACTGCATGTGTGGCAGCTGAACACTTCCCCTTGTAAGCCTGCCCCTATACCAGTAGTGATGGTGTGTGGTGGTGTGTGTGTGGTATTGTCCTGTGCAGCCAACCCAGGTGAGTAGGTGTGGCATGTCAGAGGTTGGCATGTGCAGAGCATATGGCAGTGTGTGCAGTGCATATAGAGAAGTCATGTGGTGTAGAGTTGTGTGGTATGGAGAGGGAGAGAGTAGTGAGGAATGGGCTGCTCCATTACTGGACAGCAGTGAGTGCAGTGGGTGTGTAGGAGGTGATGTGCAGCCTTTGAGATAATACACAACACACTTCCACTGACAGCCAACAGTAAGCAGTGGAGTAGCAGATAATTGTGTGGACTGCTGTACATTTGAGTGTTCTCTTGTTCCCCTCCCTACAGGTACTCCTTCCCCCAGGATCCCTGACTCCACGGTGGGGGCATGGTGGTGGAGTGATCCACCTCACTCCTACAAAGAAGTTGGTAGTGGCTGTGGCTGGAGTCTCCAATAAGCTTACCAAGTATACCTCACCACATGATTTTCTGCTGCTCTCAGACACCACAGTCCTGGAGTTTGGTGAGTGGAGTGAGTGTGGTAGGCAGCATGATGGGCACTGTGGCAGTGAGTGGAGTGGGGGACTGGCCACACTGCTCACTGTGGAGTGATGCTGTGGGCAGCAGTAGCAGTAGGAGATGTGGTGAGATTGTATGTACATGTACAAGGCTGTGGCATGTCCTCCCTGTGGGTACATAGTGCACTATGCACAGGATGTCAGGTGTGAGTGGATGATGTAGTGATCTCCTCTGTGGGCAGAGGGAGGAGTGCTCCACTAATTACTGGCAAGAGTGTTGCCTAGGTAACTGCACATGTATCTCTGCCTCCACTGCAGAGTGTGAAGATGGAGAGAAGTGGACACTAACTAATGTCCTGAGTGGGTCCAAGTTGGAGGAAGAACGGCAGAGGAGAGAGAGTGAAGGTAGGCACTACCTCACTAGCTCATCACAGCATGGGGCAGGGACATAGTTGGAATAGTATCTTATCTTGGTGGGTGAGCAAGAGAGGGAGAAAGGTAAGGATGAGGAACAAAGGGGGGAAGTGGGGGAAGGAAGAGGAATAATTGGTATCAGCTGAAGGTGAAGGTAAAAGGTAAGGTGTCACAGGGGGTTGTATCTTGTATGTGTGTGTGTGTGTGTGTGTGTGTGTGCACGCATGTGGTTGTGGGGAAGGAATATACCAAGTGAAATGTGAATGGTGTAATTAAGGGATGGGTATGTTGCAAAGAGAAGCACTTGCGACTGACTCGGCTTTGACAATAAGTGATTGCACTGACTCTTATGAACATGTGGCTGGAACTACACAGCCAACACAAAGTTCTAAATAAGCCTACACCATTACATCACTATACATGCTATAAAGAGACACACAGATGACATCACAGTTAACAACAGTTAGTACAGTCTGACAAGAGAGCATTGTTCTCCAACAGGATTTACATGTATATGTGTATGTTGGAACATTCTTTTGACTGGCAGTAATACTAAAATATCAAAATGTCCTTGTCAATGAGAAGGACAGAGATAATGAGGAGGGAGGGAGGGAGGGAGAGTAAATAGAAATGTGCATGCATATGCAAGACGTGCATATAACTAGCGGCTCTCAATATGTGATAGGAATAGGAATAGAATAGACAAAGTTTGAGGTAGAGGAATGAGGTATAACAAGAAATGAAAGATGGTACATGTAGCAGTAGTAGAGACAACGTAACATGTACATGTACAGCAATATGTATGCATAATGTGCGTATGCAGAGCAAGTGAGTAGACATGTATAAGACTGGCACCATCACTGTCTAATGTCTAACGTCCGTCAGTGAGAGAGACTGTCAACAGCGTGAGAGGGAGAGCACACACTCACTGCTCGCTTCCTGAAATGCTGCTTCTGCCTTTGTGTCCAGCAAGCTGGAAGATCTTATGCAGCTCACCCGCGGCAGTACGCGGTACGCGTACATGTAAGTCTCTAACGTCTTGGAAACGCACGTCTTCACACGTTGATCTTTTTCGAAACGGCCATCGTTTTTATGTCGACCTTTCCCTCTTCGTCCGTGGAACTACGCATCAACAAACGTACCAAAGGATCTGCTATTCACCCGAGTTCAAAGTCCCATCCATGGGATATCTATGGCACATGTACATGTATATCTGTACTCATGGAGTTAAACGCCACTGTGAGCCCTTTATACGCGGTATGTTGCGCAGGAAGTGGCTGAAGAAAATTAATTACATGTACATGTACATAACAGCATACATTCACAATGAATTTAAAAGCAGTCATGATGTCAGCAATGTTGCTTGTCTGAGTTTCAGCAATTCCTTCCTCACTGTCTCTTCCCACCCATCAACGCAGCTGAGAACAGCCACTGCAGTGGACAAGTATCAGTGATTGAGGTGTGCAGTGAACATGTATCGCACCAGAACCACTCACTCTGAGAGGATAGCCACCACTTGCTCTCTGTGGCTGCATGAAAAGCTGCTATACTTGCCTGCAGTGTACTTGTAGCCACACTTGTAGTCGGGAGATTCCACTGACCCACCATCAAAATGAAGTGGCACATCTATACTTGTTCTTTGGTGAGAAGGAAAAGAAATATGAAAGGCAGAGGGAGTTCCAATAGGGACAGCAGAACAGACAAACAGATGGACGGGGAGACAGAGACAGACAGACAGGCAGACAGAACGGAAGTGTAGAAACACTGGACTCAACTGGAATACTTGACTAGCTAATTAAGCATACATGTACACACATATTGAGAGAGTGACTCTGTGGAGAACACTGGAAGACTTGCCATCACGAAATGCCCACTCTGATCACCCTCTGCAGCCTCATTCTCAGACTTTGCACTTGTTTCCAGACATGGTGCACATGCATGCACTATGAGAAGAACTTGGTCCACGAATGGAGAGCACTGGTCTGGGAACCAGACTCACCATTTAGAGCTCACTTGAGAGAGAGACATGATGGAATTAGAGGTATTCGTCTACGTCAAACTGAGTTGTTGAAGAAGTCCTGAAAGAGTCAGGACCTAGCTGGGATTTGAACCCAGGACCTTCTGAATACTAATCAGACACTCTTACTACTGAGCCACTGGGTGTCTGGTGGCAGAGGAGTGCAGGATTGATGGTACTATCCTAAGGCTAGAGTTCAAACCTCAGTCAACAACTCAGTTTCACCACAATCTTCATAACCCTCAAACACAATAACCGTGCACACTATAACTCATTATAGATCAGCCCACCCATGCAAACAATATTCATTGTATGGTGCAGTGCATGAGGACAGATTAGCACGCCTAGTAGGAAGAGGCCTATGTAAAAGTACATATCCCACCTCTGTTTCCTCCATGCACACAGACACATACACACACACACGCACGCACGCACGCGACACACACACACACACACACACACACACACACACACACACACACACACACACACACACACACACACACACACACACACACACACACACACACACACAACTGGTGGCTGCATGGTGTGCCTTATTAGGGAGAGAGTGGTACAGGTGGCTTGTGGTTTAGGACTTGTCATAATATTATGGTTTAGGAATTGTCATACATGTATGTGGCGAGTTTGTGTGGGTGAAGGTGGGGAGGGGGGGAGGGAGGGAGGGAGGGAGGGAGGGAGGAAGGGAGAGAGAGAGGAAAGGACAGAAAGAAAAAGGGAAGGGAGAGGGAGAGAGGGAGGGAGAGTGTGGGAAGGAAGGTGGGTGGCTACCTGGATCTTGTTTCCTCCCAGGTAGAGCCACTCCAAGTGGTGGAGTAGGGGTAGGGGAGAGAGACTTCGAAGCCTGAGTCAGAGAGGGAAGGATGGAGGGAGGGAGGCAGGAAGGGAGAGAGGGAGGGAGGGAGGCAGGAAGGGAGGGAGGGAGGGAGGCAGGAAGGGAGGGAGGGAGGGAGGCAGGAAGGGAAGGATGGAGGGAGGGAGGCAGGAAGGGAGGGACGGAGGGAGGGAGGGAGGGAGGGAGGCAGGAAGGGAGGGAGGGAGGCAGGAAGGGAGGAGGACAGGTAAAGAAGTAGGGGGATGCTCTACCACTCACCTCTGAGCTGGCAGAGGTTGGAGAATGAGTGCTTCTGGAACACCTGAGGGAGTAGAGGGGGAGGAGAGGGAGAAGAGAGCAAGGGAGGGAGAAACGAACTCAGCAATGAAAGGAAGGAAGCTCTATCACTGCAGATGGCCCTCGATCCATCTTGACTACACGCAGTGGGTGTGGTTATCTGTACCTTTATCATGGTTATCTGTACCTTTGTCTTGTCTCAGTCTGTAAGGCTTATGAGTTGAGCCAGTTCATCCACTCGGCTTATCTCGTTACAGAGAGAGAGAGGGAGAGAGAGAGAGAGATGCAGGTTGAAAATTGCACAGCGAAGCATATACATGTGCATGTACAGATACATGTATCAGAGTATCACAACATTCAAACACACACTGATAGCTTACAGGAACTCTTTAACTGCCACATACACATAGAGCCAAATAAAAATTAAAAATCCGTGCTAATCTTTCTTTCTAGACATATAATCGTTTTCTTCGTGCTGCAGAATTTAGAAAAACGGTAGCAATTTCTGCCGTAAAGTAACAAGCCAAGCCTCGAGCAACCCATTGCGCATAAACTAGTTCACTCCCCTTTGGCGAGCATCCACCTCTTCACCGGTTGGCGCCACACAGCGCCGCACGTCCAACGGTAGCGGGAAATATGAATTTTTTCCCAGCGAATTTGCAACCGCGCCAAAGAATTGCTGTCGTTTTCGCGTTGGTAAATGTAGGGGGAAAGCGACAGTAGAGTAATTGACGAAGAACGCAATCATGACTCGCCCTCCCTTAATAAGTTCCCACGTAATCATGCTCTGTGAGGGTTTCGGATAAAGGCAGTCCATTGTCCGTACCTTCAGTCGTTCTGAGTTCAGCGTCAGTAATCATTCTGGCCGCTCATGAAGCGCGTGATCGTGCGTCTTCACGTTGCTTGGCACCCTCACCTGATCTTCATGTGAACAGCTGTTTCTCCAGCTACAGGATGGTCTTAATTGTGAACCTTGACCCTCACGGGTGTGGTCAATATGCAATACCCGGAATTAGTGCCTGCATGCGCATGAGCGGAAATGAGGCTCAAGTGTGTCACGTGCAACCTTATTCCGCTATGTACATGTATATATTGCTGGCCTGATATCGTGATGCACACGTCGTGAGACGTGAAGCTCTCAAATTTATCGTAAGCGTTTCCAAAGGCGCAGCTGCAAAGGCAGAGGCCAAAGTAAGCCACGCCCAGCCTGCGGAAGGCCGCGAGTACGAACGCTCTTATACGACCGTGCGAAGCGTTATGCAGGAACGGCGGACAATCACACTACTGCGCTGTAAACACAATACTAGGACATTCAATAACCCCCCACAAAAAAGATTATAGTGCGAATGTAAAGTGCAGGCAGTGCCGCATCTGCTTATACACTTATATAGCAGTCATACTGGCTTTTGATTGCCCTTACTGTTACTATTGCTACTTGCTTTTACGTGAACAGGCATATTCACTCAGGAGTTGCTGCGACAACTACAAAAGGGCCACGTTTTGGCAGACTACACCATATGCGCTGTTAGCGGTGCTCCTGGTGTGGGGAAGACGTCTCTGGGGCATTTCCTATGCAACGAGACCCTACCACCTGCTCGTACCAGCACAGCCTGCATGGAACAGGCCAAGAGGTTCATCATAGAAGTCAAGAATGGGCAAGGTCGGAGGTGTCGGCTGATAAGTCCCTCAGATATGATCGACATGATAGCCGAGAACCTTTCAGCTGGTGTCTCCATCACAGATAAGAAGCTAGAAACACAAATAACCAGTCAGCACACTGGCCAGCCAGAGTCTAGTGGTGACAAGTCACAGGCTGAGCCTCAACAGCCACCTAAGGTGGAAAGAGAAGCAGCTTCCGAAGCAGGAGTTCAGCAGCCACCAATGGAGGGAAGAGAAATGAAAGCAACAAGCAGTGGTCAAAGTGAAGGTGTGTCTGCACCATTTCCAATGGAGGCCACACCCTCTGCAGTTTCCAGAGCAGAGATTCTCCCACGCACAGCTGAGATTGCCCGAAAGATGACAAAGATGAAGGAGTCCAGGGAGGTACTCAAGACCCACTTCCTCCTGTTTGTGGACTGCGGTGGCCAACCACAATTCATGGAGATGATCCCTATTCTGATGAAGAATGCATTTCTTCGACTACAATTGTTCAAGCTTTCTGATAAGCTAGATGATCGCCCAGCTGTGGACTATTTTGCACTGAATGGAGCCAACTACAGTCTTGGCCACTTCACTCTGACAAATGCAGAGCTAATAATGCGAGGCATGCAAATGACACAGTGTCAGCACTCACAGCTACCAATGTCCTTTATTGAGAAGCAGCCAGAGCACCCAAAGAGCATGGTGATCGGCACATTCAAGGATACAATGCTTCCATCAGGTGAATCGCTTGAAGACAAGAATCGTAAGCTGGCAACAATGTTGGAAAGATTCAAGAAATATCTCATTAAGTATTCCCCCAATGAGATCATCCATGCTGTTAACAATGCTGGATCTGGTCCAGAAGTCCCAAGAGACCCAATGGCAGAAGAGCTCCTGCAGATGATTGAAAGCTGTGGGCAGAGCATACGACTCAAGTACCCCCTGGGCTACTACCTGCTGGAGGTGGAACTGCGGAGAGCAGGCAGAATTGTGAGCAGAGAAAGATGTTGGGCCATTGCTCAGCAGCTCATGTTTGAATCCGAGGAAGCCATGGAGGTAGCCCTGCACTTTTTTCATGCCGTCAACCTGATGTTCTACTTCCCCACAGTACAGAAGGAAGTGATATTTGTTGACCCCATGGCTCTACTTGACTGGATGACAAACGTATTTGAGACAAGCCTGGAAACCATGGATGCTCCAGAAGGTGACGTTCAATCAGAAGAGATGATAAGACTCCGAAACCAGGCCCTGATCACATCCAGTTTCCTTCAATCCCTGCAATCAGAGATCACGAGTGAAGGTGAAAGTGTGGCAGTGGATACACTTATTAAAGTGCTGGAGCACTTGTTAATCATTGCCCCTATCCAGGAGGAAAGTGACACCAAGTATTTCATGCCCTCCTTGTTGGACAGCCGTGATTCCAGTGAAATCGTGAGGCCCAGTGGTGGTGCTGCCGCTACTCTAAGGATCAAATTCTCCAGTCGACATGTTCCTAGTGGTGTCCTGTGCTGCCTGATAGTGTACATGAGGTCCTCTCGTGGCATATTCCAGTGGCAGATTCCCCTTCACCACGCAGAAGAACCAACCCACCTCTACAAGAATGATCTCCACTTCACACTGGCCGAGTATGGTGGCGGGATAACTCTAATCAATGACAACACACACTACTCTCTGTATGTGGATGGTGACATCTCTCCCGAGCTCCTACCTCTTATCTGGGATGACATAAGCCAGGGAATAAGTGACGTGTGTAGGGAGCTTTCTTTAACTGTAACACACAGAATGGGCTTCGAGTGTCTGTGTGACAAGCCATCCCCTCACCTGGCAGTGGTGTCCCCTGACCACAAGTCATGGGTGTGCTCAGAAGATGCAAGTGTGACAGGCACACTCACCCACAAGCAGAAGCTATGGTTGCCAGTCCAGGCAGACCTGGAGACAGGTTGGTATATATTTCTATAGTGTACTTTCATTATTGCTTTTGAGTGCTGTGTTCCAATTTACTGTACGTTTGCAATACTTACATGTGTTGCCTTTTTTGCAGTTTTGTCCCACCACAAGTTTGACTCATCACACCCTGGAATATGCTTCCTGGGTGACCCCTGGCAGGAGACTGTGACCTCAGATGGGGGGACCATATCATGGCAGGAGATTGGGTTTGAGATGCACATTCCTCCTGGAGCTGTGCCTGAAGGGACAACCATGAAATTGAGGGTGCGGCCATGTCTAAGTGGACCTTTCCATCTACCCAGAGAGCACCAGCTGGCCAGTCCTGTTTATCTGATCACACCAGCGTTTGAGTTCATAAAAGATGTGAGACTGTCCATAGCTCACTTTGCTGGTTTGGACAGCAGTAGTGACTGTGATTCCATGACATTCATCACATCATCTTCCAAGCCAAAATATGACCCACAAGCCAAGTATGTCTTTAAAGTATTGAGTGGTGGGGTCTTTGAGAAGAAGGAGCATCATGGTGTAATATATTTGAAGCACTTCTGCCTTACGGGAGCTGCCAAGCAGACAAGTGCCACCAGTGTTGCAGAGACCCAGTCCGAAGCTAAGAATGGTAAGTACGCATGAAAATTGATTACTGCACTGCTTCATGAAAATATTATTGCATTGCAATCCTCTGCAATATCTCCTACAGATCCTGTCAATGATTACTCCATCCAGTTGTACCAAAGCAATGTAGCATCTGATTTGCATGTGGCTGTGTTTTCAGTATCGCTGTGTCAACCTGTTTATGCCGAGGTATGTTCATTAGACTTTCAAAAGAGTACATAATGGGGCACTGAAGTATGCATGTTATGAGGACTATCTTAATCTCTCTACAGAGCCTGAAAAAGTTGCTGGCGGAAATGTTTCCTGGTATGAAGTTTGAAGGTAGTGTTGTACAACCCCGAAGAATACTTGAGTCAGAAGTGGTTCTAGTTATTCCAGAAAAGACACCTGATAAAGACATCGTTCCAAACAGACTGCCCACTGCTGTAAGTTTGTGATTATTGTCTATCTCTGATCATTGTTTCATGGAATCACTTCTTCACTAGATTTCACAAAGGGAAGTGGACCTACCCCTGCTCAATCCAGATTATAGGTCCTCATCAACATACCCTCCTCTAATTAAGTTGCATGTGTCACTTACTAAGCCATGTGCTGGAGAGTCTTACTGCTTTCTGGAGGTGAAAGGAATTGATCAGAAACTACAATTGATGCTAAACCTCATCTCTCCTTCTGCACCTAAAGTCGTTCAAACCTTGAAGCGTGGTATGTGGAATTTGTAGTGTACATGTTATATGCACAGTTAATGATCCAGTTGAACTATCCAGGTGGCAGTGACCCTGCTAGTGACTCAAGTGGAGCACAAGATGTGATGTCATTGGCACACTTGGATGGAGCCCATACGTCCAGCCACTTTGTCAAACAAAGTAAATAGGAGCATGGAGGCATATAGCATCTCTCTCTCTCTCTGTCTCTGTCTCTCTCTCTCTCTCTCTCTCTCTCTCTCTCTCTCTCTCTCTCTCTCTCTCTCTCTCTCTCTCTCTCTCTCTCTGTCTCTCTCTCTGTCTCTCTTAGTCTCGTTCCCAGACCATCAGTTCTCCCATTAAAAAAGTGAAAGAAAGAAAAAATGGGAGAGGAGGGTCTGGTACAGTTAGTACAGAAGGGCTCTATGGGATGCAGCATGTCTATGGCTTGTTGGGAGTGGTAATTGAAGGCGCAAAGTATGTGTGAAAAACTGTGGTTCAGCGATCAGTGTAGTTAGTCCAATGGCTACTGCACTAGCTCAAAAGCCTTGAGGCCCAAGTCCTTGCAGCATTCAATATGGCTATAGTGCTACTGCAAATGCCCATTCGTAGCACAGCGACTTTCAATTGCTAGTTGGAATCGATACAAAGACGTCTTCTGGCCCTTCATGAACTTTCTCATGGCCTCCAGCTGTTCTGCCTTTAGCACTGGATAGCCAAGTTGGCTAAATGCTGCTGCAATTGCTGCCTCAGTGTCCTCGTTGCTCCACTTCTTCACTATCTCCACTTGCATGTGCCCAGGTGTCCGGGCATGAACATTCTGAATGTAATTTCTAGCCAATCAACCAATTCTGGGCAGTACTAATGATTTTGTACCAACTGTACCAGACCCTCCTCTTGCATTTTCCGAACGTAATGGGTAGCTAGTAACGGTAGAGTGGAGGGTCTGGGAGTGAGACTATGTCTCTCTCTGTCTGTCTGTCTGTCTCCCTCTGTTTGTCTGTCTGCCTGTCTCTCTCTCTCTCTCTCTCTCTCTCTCTCTCTCTCTCTCTCTCTCTCTCTCTCTCTCTCTCTCTCTCTCTCTCTCTCTCTCTCTCTCTCTCTCTCTCTCTCTCTCTCTCTCTCTCTCTCTCTCTCTCTCTCTCTCTCTCTCTCTCTCTCTCTCCCTCTCTGTATCTCTGTGCTATTCAGTATTTGTTCTGAAGTGGTATCTTGCTACCGTTAGTAGAAATCTCATTAAATCCTAATCCCACCAAGGCACCTTACACTGTATCACTGTATCACCAAAGGATATCTATCATGTCTGCAGATATGCCTGAACCCAAACTGAAGGATCTTATGAGACTGAAGGTAACTGACTGGTACAATGTTGGCCTTCAACTGGACCTGGACGATAATGCTCTTGATGCAATTGAAATGTCACATTCAGATTTTGGTACACAAAAGAGAAAAATGTTCACCTTGTGGCTTCATTCTGATTGCAGCCCCTCCTACCAGACCCTGGCAAGGGCGCTCTTCCTGGCAAATGAAAACAGAGTAGCCACTGATATCTGCACGAAGTATGGTAAGTATCTTCTGACACACCTCTGTTTTGTTGAACTATAGGTATCTATAATGCTCTATGTGGAGCAATATTAGTAAAACAATAGTAATTCAATGTGCAAGTGGCAAAACTCATCAGATTTAATCCTTCTGCACTGCTTGCACACATTTTGTATCAATCACATAATGGGAAGGGTGAGTGAATGTAATTGTGGCATATAAACTCTACTACGGCATTCTATGTACCTTGTGGACTCTCTATGTAGGGATGGCACCAACACTCCCGTAGTGTGTGTACATTGGAGAGCCTTCTTGACTCGAGAATACTTGCGTTTTAAGCCTTTCTCAGCACGCAAATGGGCTATTCCACCGCTTCTCTACCCAACAATATCCCACAAGTAGCTGAAATGCATTCCTTGACTTACTGCCAGATAATGGCTGAAAGGTGATTTTGTTTGTTGTTCTTATTCTTCTTTTTACGAGATTTTTTTCAAATGACTTTACTTGAAACTGGCTGAAGTAATCACCGTAGTTCTTTCACAGATCCGCTGCAATCACTACCAAGTGTGATCTACGATAACATGTTAGTATCTTCTCTACTATGAGCTGAATCTAGAAGTCTCAAACAACTTTACCATAATTATTTGGAAGCCATTTTCTGTCATGCGGTGCAAATTGTATGCACGTGAGGGGTTGACCTCGCGAAGCCACACCAATTAATTTCTCAATGGCTTGACGTGCCAAAGGTTACTGTCTCAGTGAAGGAGTGCGTTCGAGCAGCATCTTACTTCGCTGTACAGTTGTACAATGAACATTAATGTAACTAGTATGAGTTAGAAAGTCAGATACAGTGAGGAAACTACTGTAGCTCAGGACTTTTTAGAGGGGCTCAGCCTCCCAACTTCAAAGGTGACTGATGACGAGGTTCAATGCCCACTCTACCCTCCGTATCTCTGCTGCTGGCTGGTAACAATGGCTGCTCTGATCACTGAAGAAGCTTGCAAGAACGTTTTGTGTACTATTGTACAAAAAATAGTACACAAACAAGCATGAAAAAATTGTACAGGTGTGTAGAGATGGCAGTGCCAAAAAGCATAGAAACTAGGTATAGGGATGGCAGTTTACAGGCAAGACAGGTTATACAAAGAGTACACAAACAACCCATCCCTACATGATTTTTTTTACTTAAAATTGTTCTGTGAGTTTAGCTATGAGAATCCTGGGAACATCAATACCATGTGGTAAAGAAACAATGTAGGGATTGGGTTGCTTGTGTAGTAGTCTTTGTATAACTTGTCTTGTCTGTAAACTGCCATCCCTACACCTACATTCTATGGTTTTTGGCACTGCCATCCATACAGCCCTCTATATGTTTGGAAAATGTTTTTCATACTATTTGCTGTGAAAATATATCTTTTGTTAGAATATTAATGGAAGGGGGCATTCCCTTCTGCTAATGAGAAGGTGTGGCTCCACACTAGGTGCAACATTAGCAAACCTGCGAGTATACCATAAGGGCATTTGTAGCTACACTTGCATTAGTCTGTTGAATGGTGCAGGCCTGCATTTACCAGAATGTGGAGAAAATATTCCCATGGCCAACACATGCAATGATAAATTGCTATGTTAGTGTGGCACTCAGCTTGATGTAAGGAGACTATTCCTAAGTTCAAAAATGGATCATCTGTATTCCTTATGTTTCCATTCATGTGCACCTTGCTATCATTGCTCCACTACATCTGTGGCCTTATGTTTTCTGACGTTGTGTTAACAAACACATAATGAAAGTTTGCTGTGATAATAGCGTACAAACACTGCAAGGTTTTGGGGTTTGGAGTATTTATGTCAACATTCACTACATGCACTAAATTTGTTTGCATGTATGTGTGTTTAGCATACATACATAAATCAATGGGCTCTTCTCACTTCATTCACAGGAATTCCCACGGATTCCATCACGTGCAGCCTTTAAGTGGCCCTTTGTGCTTTGTGTGTCTTTTGTTTTGTTTATGTGTTTATGTGTGCTTGTTGTTCTTTATGTACACAAATGTAATCAAATATTGGTGTAAGTATTGCTAGTCATGCTATGTTTCTTGGTGTACAAGGTAGCTACGCAACATCTTTCATTGAAGTATCAACTATCTTTACATAATTTGTACACTTTGTTGTTCTTCTTGTTGAAGTCATTGTGTAATTGTTGTACCTCCTTGTAGTATATACTAAGTTCACTGTATAACATCTTTTGTACATGTATCCATTATACTGCCACCTAATTCTTCTCTTCCCTTAGTCAGTACCCCAAAAATACACTTGAAAGTAACCACTACTCTTCACTGTCTGCTCTGTGGGAAGGCCATGTCACTAGAAAAGTACATTCATGTATCTGTAGATGGATTTTGATTAGGAAAAGACAAGCCTATAAGCATCTATAAGCATCTCTATTCTGCACAAGCAAGCAATAGTGATTCCATGATTCCTGAACAACTTTGTGGCTACTCTGCCACAACAAAACGGTCACTAAGTGGTACACCACACTCTGGAAGTATAGAAGCACAGTTAATGATCCCTGCATGCAATGGCTCTAGCAGTATGCTGGCCAGAGCCATGAACACCCCTACTATCAGTGATATTAAAACTACAGTGACGAAATGCATATAATGTTCTTTCTGTGGTGTAGCTGCACAAGAAATAATATGTTCATAACAATTATTTTCACATGACTACTTGTGAAGTTGAAAATGTTAACAAACAACTTTCAAGCTGAACTGATTATGGGCACAGACAATATAGCCATATTATCTTCATTGGATATAATGTTTCATACGTTCCATGTTGAACTGCATTCTGAATTTGTCATGATTGCAATTTACACTGCCTGATGATGTGGCCATTCTCATAAGAGTGCTACACAATGTTATCATGAGGCATAATACTATTTCGATGCAAGTATATACCCCTTGGAAGAGTGAACTCACGTATCTATTAGAATAATTGTGTATTAGAGCTACAGCTCGTTATGACTTACAGTTTTTGTAATTGAAAGCTCAAGCAATGTAATAATATTGTGACTGCATTTTGCAATACATTGGCAGCATAATATTGTCATTGGAAATCTTGTGCTATGCAATCACAATAGAATTAGACACTTCAAATATACCTTAAGGTGACTATTTTTTGCGGGTACGAATGTTTGACATTTTTGCGGATTGGCACAAAAATGCAAAATTTTGTACACGCAAACAAAAGTTTTACTAGCATGTAGTCTTCTCAACAATATATTTGAATGATTGGTCATCTCACTCACAAGTGAAAATAGCAAAATTTAGTACCTGCAAAATGATAATAATCCCCAAATCGCCAAAAAATGTACCTGTAAAAAATAGTCATCTTAAGGTACTGAAGACTTTTCTCCTGTTTTGGTAGATGGATAGGATCTGTTGAGCTAAGCACAGGAGATTTGCTCTTCTTTGGACTAGCATTGCATGTGTATATTTTCATTCATTGTAGCCTGCCATAATAATTATGGCAGGCCACAACAACACAAACTAGACACAATGATGGCAATGTGCAGGAAACACAGGGCATAAGAAGATATACATGGGATATACACAAGTAAACCCAGGAGGATATGCATAAGAGGATATACACAAGTAACTCCCCCAAATTGTGCAATGCTTATGGCATGATTATTATTCCATAAACAATTATTGGGTATTTTTTTTTCTGCTGTGAACAGTGTTGTTCATTGCATCTAAACACATGTACATGAAAGCAAATTACTCTTCATCCTACTAAAATTGTGTTACATTCCCTCTTCTGCTAGTTATTAATTTTGTAGACTCTCTGTGTGTGGATGGCACCCACACACCCATAGTATGTGTGTACACACAAAAGCCTCCTAAACTCACTCCTACTAGCATTCTAAGAATGTTTAGGCACTTAGCAACCTCATTCAGGCATTTCTCTACCCAAAAACACCTCCCAAGTAGCTAAAGAGTATTATTGCCAGAAAATGACTAAACCACCAAATCGCTCTATTTTTTTTCTATTAGATTCATCTTTAAGAGATTTGAAGCACAAAAATGAGTATGAAACACATTTTGCAAACATGTAGAGGGATGTATGGATGGCAGTGCCAAAAACCACACAAGCTAGACACGTAGATGGCAGCGTGCAGGGAGCACAGGGCATAGGAGTATATACTCAAGTAATCCCATCCCTACACCTTTTTTGTTTCTTTTGAATGCAACATTTATCTTTAAGCTTTGCTGTGAGATTGCTGGAAACAGCTTTGTGTCAGTAAGGAAAATAAAAAAGAAGACATAGGGTGGGTACTTGTGTAGTCCTCCTATGCCCTGGGTTGCCTGCACACTGCCATCCATAGAATCTAGTTTGTGTAGTTTTTGGCACTCCCATCCAAACATTCCTCTAAATATTTGGAAAATGTATTTATTTGTGTGCATGTGGCATGAGATTAGTCTGTTTGGCGGAGATTAGAAGTTGTCCGTGTCTCGGAGGTAGAAGTGTAGTGATGGTATATTGGCAGTTTGTCCATTCTACAGAGGTTGTCCGCTTCTCGGAGTGTCCGTTTGCTCACACCACAAACTCGATGCATCATTGTGATAAGTACATATCCAACTAAGAGCTACAATCTGTTTGCAGTAAATGGCTTCCAGTTGTGTGCGTGACTCAACATGCAATTACTCCTTCACACAAGCACTCATATGCACGCGCACACACACACACATACACACACACAAATGCACGCACGCACATACGCGTGTGCACACACACACACGCACGTGCATGCATGCACACACACACACACACATGCACGCGCATGCGTGCACACACACACACACACACACACACACACACACACACACACACACACACACACACACACACACACACACACACACACACACACACACACACACACTCACACACACACTACTATGTTCACATGCACAAGAATTAATGAGGTATACAGTTATAAGCAAAGCATAGCAGATCACAACAGTACCTGCTCCTACTGTATTTTTATGAAGTGCAAATAGCACAACAGCTA
>CBDBZY010000017.1:0-14563 GCA_965213685.1 bacterium | reverse complement strand
CGCCACAAGTGCGGGCGTCTCCCCACAGAACGGGCACGGGCGTAGCGGCTCGTCCGTCAGCGGCTTCGGCTCACTCACCGAACACAGGCTCCTCGAGCATCTCCAGGCTGTAGAGCGTCGACCACTTCGAGAGCTCGTGGTTACGGCCGACGTAGAGGAACCCCTCCTCCGGCATGGACTCGAGCTCGATCTGCATCGAAACCCACTCCGGACGCGGGAGCTTGTCGACACGTACGCGCTCACGGAGCTCCGGAGAGCAGCACGGCTCGCAGTACCCATAGCGGAGTTGGTCCCCGAAGAGCTCCTCCTCGCACGAGAAGCATGGCTCCCGGAGGCGGATCTTGAAGCCGTCCTCGGAGACGACTGAAGCCCGCTCAAGAGCCGGCGCAGGGGCCTGCGGGCGCGTGCGGTCGCATGCCCAGAGGGCGGTCAAGTAGAGGGCGAGTAGTGTGGCTTTCTTCATGTTGTTTCTAGTTTGATTGCGATTGACCTTAGCAGCTCATCGGCCTCCTCGATAAGGCCCTCCTCCTTGTTCCGCTTTGCGATCTCATCGAGAGCGACAAGCCAATAGCTGAGAGGGTGCACTTCGCACCCGACGGCAACGTAACCCCAGGGCGGGAAGACTATGACGCTGTAGTCGCCTAGCGTCCCAGCGAAGTCCCCGTGCCCGTCGAACCCGAATCCGAGCCCGGTCCCGCCCCCGAACCCGAATCCGAGCCCGGACCCGTCCCCGCCCCCGAACCCGAATCCGAGCCCGGACCCGTCCCCGAACCCGTCCCCGTACCCGTCCCCGTCCCCGTACCCGGACCCGAGCCCGGTCCCGCACCCGGACCCGAACCCGGCCCCGTCCCCGTACCCGTCCCCGTACCCGTACCCGGACCCGAGCCTGGATCCGCTAAGTCCAGCCATCGAAAGCCTCCGCCGCCGCTGGGCTCACCTCGAGCCACTCCTGCCACGCCGTCTCAACTACCCGCGACACGGCGTGCGTCACCCTCGACCCTTCCGGGGGCCCCACAGCGGCCAGCCCAAACGTCCCCCCCGATGGGTAGCTGATCACCATCCGGGCCCTCCCCAGCTCCACAGGCTCCCCCGGGGAGGGCTCCTCGGAGACGTACCCGTAGACGAGCGCGCGCCCATTCTGGCCCGCGCAAAGGAGGATCGGCTTCTTCTGCGTTTCGTTGCTCATGTCGGAAAAACTTTCCTACCCCTGAGGGGCTCTATGTTGCCCTGTGCTGGCGTTTCTTGGCTGGACGGGTCTCCGGTCGATTCTGGCTCCGTTTCGCCAGCAGGGCGCAGGAGAGCCAGCGCAGCGACATAGCTGCGGTACTTGCGCCAGTGGGACAGGGCCTCGCGGCGGTGGAGGTCCCTGAGGCGCTCGAGGGTGGGGCGGTCGCTCATCGCGCTCCCCTCCACGCCGCGTAGGCGGCTCGAACGGTCCTTGCGTACTCGCTGAGGTCGCGATTGACGCAGCCGCCCCGCCGGGCCTCAACCCTCCAGGGGCGCAGCCGGAACTCTTCGTAGCTCGATGCGTTCCCCCGGTAGGGCCCGGGGTCGGCCTCTCGGTCGCACCGGAGGGCCTCAAGGGCGAACGTCTCGCTGTACGGGTGGGCCCACTCTATGTCCCCGTGGCGCTTCTTGGGCATACGCGCAAGGACGGCCTGGAGCATGCTCTCGCGGCGCTTGCGCTCCGCGTAGGGCAGCGTGGAGGGGGGAAACTCCTCGCTCATCGCACGGAGAGCCATCCAGGAGTTGTCGTCCAGGTCGCGCAATGCCTCGCGCATTATGAGCTTCTCCCGTTTCCCGTCGTAGCGAGCGAAGAAGGCCTCGATCCACTGCCACATGGTCATTTCTGCCTCAACCTGGCCCATAGCTACCCTCCGCCTCTTCACGGAGCTTGCGGGTCAAAAATGGATTCCCGACGACCTCTGGGCCACGGAGAGAGAACTCCTCTCGCCCCTGCTCACCCTTCGGGACGTGGAAGCTTCTCCAGCCGCAATCGGTCGCCACCTGGATGTACCTCACGGCCGCGTCGGGGGTCGGGGAAATCCGCGCGAGGGTGGCGGCCGCTCGGGCGGCGCCTAGCGGAGTGAGCGGACACTTCTTGCGCCGCCTCATGTCCTGCCAGTCCCGGAGGGCCTCGAGCACCCCAGGGGCCCCCAAGAGCTCCGGGTGGCTGGACAGAGCCTCTTCCCAAGAGACCGCCTTCGATCGAGGAGCAGCGGCAGGGGGGGGAGGCGAAGCCTCCGGGGGCGAAGCCCCCCCCTCGCGCGCACGCGCGGGTTCTTCTGCTCCTGGAGTAGGAGAAGGAGAAGGAGAAGGAGAAGGAGAAGGAGAAGGAGAGCTATCGTTTGCCATACCCCTTGGCATTGCGTCCGCATTGCGATCGCTATGCGATTGCCATCGGGCCGCCGCTCCCGCCTTGCCCGCCTCGGACCTTTTTTCCCGGTGCTCCCGTCTGCTCCTCCATGACTCGCGTCAACTTCGGGTTGTGGCGCTCGCCGTCGATCACGGGCCAGTGGCGCTCGAGCTGCCCCCACACCTCGAGCCACTCGTCGCGGTCCACGCCAGCCACCCGACGGATCTCCTCTGGATCCCCAGGGAGGCGGCCCCGGTCCTGGAACGCACACGCCAGGAGCTCGATGTAGACCCCGCGCGCCGCGAAAGTCATCCGCTGCACCTGTGGGTCCCCCCTCCAGTCCGCTGCGTAGAACTGGAAAGCCACAGGCTTACCCTTGCGGCTCATGGGCTACACTGCTCTCGAAGATGCCAACTTCATTCGTTGGAGCCTATGTCACGGGCTTCGACACGGCAAGGTCGCCCTCTCCGCCTCGGTGGGGCGGCCTTCGCTTTTTCAGGTACGATCCCCCTGCGCGGTGCCCCAACGGGTTGTGCCCCCCCTCGGTCGACCCCACAACCCACGGCACCTGGGAGCCCGAGACTCGGCGACCTCTCTCGGGCTCCCTCTTTTCCACGAAGAGGGCCCCGCCGCGCGAATGCCCGTACGCGGCGGGGCCCAAGGGGGAGGGCGCAAGAGGTAGTGAGAGTGCGAAGCCCGCGCGCCCTCTTGCCCCCAAGAGTGACGGTTCCCGCGCGCGGGCTGGAGAAACCTACCCCGGGGTTGGCGGGGAGGACTCCTTCCCGCCCTTCTCCTTCTCGAGCGGGGAGGTGGTGACGTCGTCCGAGCCCGGCTTCATGTTCTGCCAGCCCGTGGGTGTCTTCACTTGGGCTTTCCCCGCGCGCACGCGGTAGGAGTTGCCGCCGGGGGTGTGGACGATTCCAGACTTCTTCGCAGAGTCCCCCGGGCCGGGGGTGATCCCAACCTTCCCGGACTTCCCCGTAGAGTCACGCGCGGAGAGGTCCCCGCAGTTGTGAAGATGATCGGCCTTCACGTTGAACGTGACCTCGTATCCACCCTCGTGGACCCAACGAGAGCCGTTGTTGACGGAAGGGGAGTTCACCCCTTGAGCAAGGGCCGAGCCGCTCAGGAGCAGCGCAGCGCACAGCGTCGCTAGTAGCTTCCTCATTCGCTTTCCTCGGAAAACATGGTGGCGAGATAGTCCTCGAGAGCGACCGGCCCATGTTGCCGATCGACCAAGAGGACACGGCGAAAAGCCTCCCTCTGCACCTGCGACAGCTCCTCCCGGAGTCGCAGGAGCGTTTCGTTGGTCTCCTCCGTGTCGAGGAAGAGCCCTTGAACGGCGTTGGCTGCAGCATCGGCGTACAGCCACTCCTGGAGCTCGATACTCTCGAGGATGCGGTCGAGATCGAGGTCGAGGAGGTGGGCCTCGAGCTGGAGGTCCTTGAGACGCTGCACGAGGTTCTCCCGCGTGGGGGCGTACCGCGCCGTGTCGCTGAGGATCTCCGCCTCTGCGTCAAACCAGAGCCCCGCCTCATCCTCGGCACCCTGGAGCTCGATCTCGGCGAGCAGGAGCTCCTCAAACGTGGGCTCGGGGGCGGGGTGAGCGGGGAGGGAAGAGAATCCCCCCGGAGTCTCCTCCTCTGGAGCCGCCACCACTGACGGACGGTCCTTCGGAATCCCTCCCCGCTGCTCTTCTCTCACCGTGGGAGCTTCGCGCTCCCGGGCGGGCTCCTCCCTCAGCGCCAGGACCGCGAACGCGGTGCCCAGCAGGAGCGCGCCCACAAGGGCCCTCACCGCGTGCCCTCACTGAAAGGTCGGCTCACGCTCTCCGTGTAGAGCCACCCCTCGAACTGCGTGTCAAACCCGAGCTCCTCCTCCGCCAGGGTCTTGAGGTCTTCGGTGTTGTTGTTCACGGACGTGGATCCTGTCGAACGCGACGTCCATGATCGATGCCCTCGTTCGGTTGCCCATGAAGGGGGGCCCGTAGAACGCGCACCGACGCATGGTAAAGCTCTGCGCGATTGTGTGGGGAGGAAGTCCGAGCTCTTCGTAGCCCGGGTAGAGCGTCCCCAAGCGGATGTTCTCGCGGTTCCCGCCTCCGTACCCCTGGAAGGCCGAATCCTCGATCAGAACGTGCCCATTCGCGCTCCCAGGACCCCCGGGGACCCCGTTGTGGTCGTAGTAGCGCATGCGGTTGTTCTCCGCGCTCTGAATCGTTGAGAGACCGTCGCTCATCATGAAGAGCTGATCCTTCGGCGGGCCGCCCGGCTCCTCGTTGGGGCGCCCCACAAAGAGACAGCGCTTCACGTGGATGTATTGCGCACCACTTCCCGCAAGAGCGATCCCCGCGCCACCCCGCCAGCTCCAAGGCTGGTTGAAGTTTCGGAACTCGCAACGGTCGATGAAGATCTGCGCCTCTGGCGCCCAGAAGCACTCCCAGGGGCGCGATGCGGCCTTGAAGCCCTCCGCCCCCACGGCCTCGATGACGACGTCACGCCACAGGGCACCGTACTTGGCGAAGCCGTGCGCATAGAGCGCGTGCTCCGCGGAATAGGGCATGTCGAAAACGACGTTTCGGAAGTGAATGTCCACATTGATCGTGTGAACGCCCCACTTCGTGGTCGTACGCGGCCCTGTCGGCGGCGGATCGGAGGTGATAACCCGAACGTTCCGGAGGCTGAGGAAGTCGTTGGGGTAGTGCGTGTCGCGGCGCTCGACGTACCGCTGGCCCCCCTTTCCGTCGTCGACCCACTCACCCCGGGCCGTACCCCACTTGATCCCGAAGGACTTGCCGCAAACGATCGTGAGGTTCGAGATCTCGACGAACCCCGTCCCCTGCCCGAAGACGAACGCGGCCTCGTACCCGGGCGTGATAACCGTCGCGTTGACGCCCTGCCCGAGGATACGCACCCCGTCGTATCCCTCCGTGTTGATCTTCGTGCGGTTGCCCGTCCACCCGGGCCAGTTGAAGTCCATCCCCCCGACCTCGCCCGGAGGCCGGACCGAGAGGTCGATCTCTTTGAGATTCTTCCCCCGCGCGCCCTTGACCACGGCCTCGAGGGTTTCGCTGACGTCCGGAGGGGCGGGGGGCTGCCCGGACTCGAGCTCCTCAATCACCTCCTTCGTCGGGGGAATGTCTGTGTCCTGCGGGGCCCAAAGGGCCAAGAACGCGAGCAGTAGTAGCTTCATCTAGCGAGTGACCTCCTCAATCGTGACCGGGTACAGCGATTCGACTTGCTTCTTAGAGCGCACGTACTGTGGCGTGCGGAACCCCTTTGCGTCCAGGAAGGCCACTGTGCCGTCGGCGTAGAAGACCTGAAAGTCGCAGCGGTAGGTCACCCCGCCGGGGAGATCAAAGCGCGTCTGTCGCAGGAAGAACACCACCTCTCCGGCGCCTTGCTGCAGCTTCAGGCGGTCGTAAACGCGGGCCTCTAGCTTGGAGTCAAATCGTTGTCCGTCGCGCTCCGTGGGCTGCGCATGGAACTTATGGCGCGGCTTACGTCTCATTAGGCCAGGGGATGTGGGTCCAGCGTGCGCCGGTGGCCACCTTCTGAATGGCAAACCGGCTTACGCCGAAATTCTCCGCCAGGACTCGCTTACGCTTCCTCGGCATCTCGGCTCTCCACGAGATACTCGCGTGCCTCCTCTGCGGTTGGGTAGCGCAGGACATCACTCGTGTCCCACGCCACGTAGGTGCGCGCAAGGCGCGGAGTCTCGAGGACCTCTCTACACACGAGATCCGAGAGCATTCGGCAAGCGACGTCGGCCAGGTCGAGGTCAGCCATTAGTGGTGCGCCACTCGGCTCCACGAGAACTGCACGAACCCGCGCGGGGACGGCAGATAGCACTCCATGGATTTCTCCGGCTCGAAGCAGCGATTGGCGTCGTAGACACGGATCCAAACAGGCCCGCTAATGTCGCTCGGAAGCCCGAGGGCCCTGAGAAACTCGTGGCCCTCCACGGTGAGCGCGTGCTTCTCGCATGTCGTCGCGTGCCGCTCGCCGGCGATTCCGATCGAGTAGGTCTCAATGCGCTTCCTCAAGGTGTGCGGCTTATCAGACATCGTGGCGCTCCTCCCTATCCCATGCGATCACGATTCCTTCCTTCGTCTCACATACAAACGCACGCCCAAAGCTTCCGTCGCTAATAGACACCGTGTCCGTCCCCTCGGGAACCCCAAGCCTGCCCGTGAACTCCCGCCAGGTCAGGGGCATTTCGTACTTGGTAACGGTTGACTTCGGCTTGTGCTCACTCATTGGGGTATCGCTCCTCAAAACGGGGAACCTCGGCCATCTGCGTGGTCCATCCGCGCATCCGATGGCTGCCCGCGTCCAGCGCTTCACGCACCGCGCCAACGATCTCTCGATCTGAATAGAGCTGGAGCACGAGCTCCTCGTCGGTGCCGAGCTCGAGGAGCCACAGGCGGAGGTCCGCTATGATCTCCCCGTTTCCCAGTCGGCGCATGGGCCTGTCTGCCGCGTAGCTCACAATGTTCCACATATAGATACGCGTGTGGGCCACCGCCCTAAATATCCGCTGGACGAAGCGCTCTTGATCGAACGCAAGGAACCACCCGAGCTCGCCCTCCTCGTACCAGCCCATGGCGTGTGCGGTCGGAATTCGGCGCGGTTGGCTTACCGTGAATATCACTGCCCCACCCCCATGAACGGGTTCTCTTCGTCGGGGATGGCGGGCGCCTTCTCCTCCGGCTCCTCTTCCTTGCGGAGCTTGTCCTTAAGGGTGGCGGGTTCCTTCTCTTCTCCCTCGGCCGCCACGAATCCATCCGATGCGGCGGACTCCTTTGCGGCTGCGACCACTTCAGACGCGGAGAGCTCCCCATCCTCTGCAGACTGCCAGAGGTGAAGGAGTCGCGCACGCTCCGCCTTGCTCCAGTTGGCACGGGCCTTCCCTAGGAGGGCCTCGAGGTCCGCAAGCGGGACGCCTTTGCCCTCCCATGCCGCGATGATCTTCTGCGCCTGCTCCTCGGTGAGCCCCTGCTCTTGCGCACGCGCAGCCGCCGCCTCGAGCTCGCTCTTGAGGCCGGCGGGGACCGAGCGGAGGATCACCTCGCGCACGAGCTTCGAGCGCTCCGCCTTCAGGACGACGTTTAGAAACCGATCGTCGTTGTTGCGGCGCATGTTCCCGTTCCGGTCTGTGTAGTAGGGAGACGCAACGATCGAGTCCTCCCACACGCGGCCCCGCTGGTAGTCCGTGAACGACGCGGTGACGCGCATGGACTCCGTGCCCTCCACAGGCTCCGCGCGCGTGCTCACTCGATTGAATCCGTACGCTTCGGATAGAGCCTCTGCCGCGCGCACGGATAGGCCCGTGGCGAACTGCATCACGCCAGAGCGATCCTTCCCCACGGGCTTGCAGTAGATCGCGCCCTCCGCAAAGGAGGGGTAGGCCTCGAGCTGCGCCACGAGATCGTCAAGGATCTTCGCGTAGTCGCGCGGCCGGGCGGCTGCCATGGAGACGATCGTGTCGTTCTCCATCTTCATGAGCGCGAGATCGCGCGGTAGGCCTGCGAGGGCCTCGACTTGTTCTTCGCTGTCCATTACTTGCGGGGCTTCCTGCGTTTGCGTCTGCGGAGCTCACGGTAGGAGTAGGCTTCCGTGATCCTCTCCGGTCGGGTCTGCGTGCGGAGCGTGTACTCGAACTCTCCCCCTGGAATCTCAGCGTACTCGTATTCCCCAATCATGGCGCGCATTCGTGCCTCGAGCCCCTTCACGAGGGTTTCGGCAACGCGCGCGTCCGCCTTCGCTTGCTGCAGCACCTCATCCCAGTGGAGCGCGCTCTCGGGCAAGACAACCCGTCGCTTGTTCCCTGTGGGATAGAGCTCCTTCACGGTCGCAAGCGTGTCGGGGTGGTCGTCCGTTTCCGGGGGGACCTTTGTTTCCACGAGCTCCATGAAGTCCGCCTCGCGCTCGTTGAGGAGCTCGATCAGCTCATCGTCGCGCTCGACCATGTAGGCGAGGAGTTGCTGTCCCCCGACGAGGGCAACGATCACGCCGTAGGGGAGCCCCGTCACGGCGAGGCCGTGCGCAATCTGAAGCTGCACCCACTCGGGCGGCGAGTCCCTCCAGTCGGGCGACGAGCGGACACCTACGGTCTTCGCCTCCACGAGGCCGAGCCCATGCTCGGGGTGGTTGCAGAAGGCATCGGGGGAGAGCGTCTGCCAGTGGCGGGCCTTGGAGCGGTAGAGGTGCTGATAGCGGTCGCGCGCGTCGGCCTTGATATCGAAGGCCCCCATGTGCTCCGCGTCCTCCATGAACCCCCGCCAGGGGGGATCCGGCGATTCGTTCCAGTCCGTGGGGCGGAACTTCGTCCGCCGGCCGAGCTCCTCCACGACGGTGCCCTCGAGGGCGTTGCCCCAGTAGACGTATTCCTTCCGGCTGATGTCCTCCGGGGGGACCTTGCCCGTCATCTCGGCCCACAGACGCATCCGGGACCCGTGCCGGCCCATGCCGACGGCCACCGCGGCGCCAGAGCCTCCCAGGGTGCCCTTGCGGGCCTCGAGCCACCGCTCGCGCTCCTCTTGGCGGAGGGAGCCCTCACCGGGGACCTCGAGCTCGAGTTTTTCGATCATGGGGGGGACGCGGGCCTCTCACCCCGCTCGGCGCTCTCCAGGGGCGCGGCCCCCTGATTCGACTGGTTTGGGAGCTCTCGCCCGTGCGCGTTGGGCACTCTCCGCTTTCACTTTGAGAACAATACCCCGAGCCGGCAGCGGAGGGCGGCGGCAACCGCAGCCCCCCACGCTTGGAACCGCGGGCCACGAGAGCCCGCCTTCCTCCAGGAGTACACGGTCGCCACGCTGGGCGGGTCTGGGAGGTCCCTCGAAAGCCGCCTGTGGAGGTCGGCAACGGTCATTCCCACCTGATCGAGCCGGCGCGCGAAGGCTCCCGGACTCCATTCCCTGTTTCTAGAACTTGCCACGGTTCTAGAATTCTGCGGTGGACAGGTCGGGAGCGCAAGGGCATAGTTCCGCCGTCGGCTCGTTCGAGCGGGGCTAGCTCTGACGCCTCCTCCAACTCGTCAGAAACCGCAACCTTTGAGAGGCCGGGCTTCCCTCTTTCCCAGCCCGTACCTCGACGTTCGGCGGGCCGACACCCCTTCCCGGACACCGTCGGGGTGTCCCTTGGGGGTGGGGGGGGTCCCCGGGGCCCGGGGTCGGCTACTCCGTGTAGAGCAGGGCTCTTCGCAGAATCCCTCGGAGGAGCATGATCTCGGGCCCCATCTTTTCGTCAGCGACGAGGGGCTCGGTGGCCCCCAGGGCGAACTCGAGGGCCGCCCGGAGGGGCTCCATCTCCCCCTCCTCTCCGGCGTCGGTCGCCGTGAGGTAGGCGTTGATCGCGAGGGAGACCGCGTTGAGGGCTTGGTCCACGTCGTCCACCCACTCCGCCTCAGGGCGGAGGACCCGGTAGTCCGCGAGGTCCATCCGGGCGGCTTCGATCTCCACCTGAGCCATGCTCATGGCGAGGCTCGCGGCCTCAGGGTCGAAGGTGACCGTCCCGTCCGGGGCGGTCTTGCAAGCGGGGGCGAGGGCGAGCACGAGGAGGGCGAGGAGTCTGCGCATGGGGTCAGTCCTTCGAGAGTTCGTCCATCCGGTCCTCGATCCGCTCGAGGGTCCGCTGGATCTGTTCGGCGATGGCGGTGTGCTTCTCGAGGTGCGCGTCGAGCTCGGCACGGGTGGGGTGGTCCTCATGCCCCCGGCGCTCGTGGCGGTCGAGCTGCTGCCCGATCGCCTCGGCCATTTGAGGGGTCGCCCGGAGCTCGAAATAGCCCCCTGCCCCCGCGAGGAGGAGGAGTAGCGGGCTCCACTGGCGCATTTGCTGCGGGCCTACAGGGCGGGCGGCTTCCTGGCTCATGCTGACTCCCTTCGGGCAAGGGCCGACGCTACGCGGCCGAGCATCTCCGTGTTCTTGTCGAGCTTCTCCCCCACGCGCTCGGATATCTGCGTCTGCCGCTCCATCGCCGCCCGATACCGCTCGGTGAGGTCGGAGGAGTGCTCGTGGCAGTCCTTCCCGATCTCCTTCAGGACGCCAGAGAACGACTCGTCACGCCCCTTGAGGTGCTCAAGGAACGCGGCGGCCTGTGATTGTGCAGTAGACAGTCCCTTCCACACGAGCCACGTGAGGACTCCCAGGGAAGGAACCTGCGTTGCGAGCTCCCGCAGAATTTCTTCCAAGGTCATGAGGCTAGGCTCCCCATGTCTGGACATCCCGCACGGAGTGTCAATTCTTCCCAGCTCCGAGACGACGGATCTGCTCCCTCCTCCGGTTGAGCCCCTCCCGCAGCGACTCCGGAGCCTTCTTGATCGCGCTCGCCATGAAGGACGACGAGGGGCGGTACGGCCGGTAGTCCCCGCGGAGGAGCCTCTCCGTCTCCTCCTTCGAGAGGACGCCATCGAGCGCCGCACGTATGTCCTCGGGGCTCTGCCCAAGCTTCTGGGCGGCCCGCACCGCGGAGGCCATCTCGTCGAACGCCTTGCGGCGAATTGCTTCCGAACGTTCCCATGCCTCCTCCACTTCGTTTTCGGTTACGGATCCGGACTTGAGGGCCACTTCGCTGATCTTCTTCCGAGCGTTCGAGAACGAGTCGCTCAGGGCGTACCCCTTGAACTGTGTCGCCGTGCGGAGGTCGAGCGTCGTCACGCGCTGACCGCCAAGCATCGCGAGCGCCTCCACCTTCGGGTCATACGCCTTGCCGTAGAGGGTCACCTCATCGTTGAGGCCCTTCCAGATCCGGCGGATGCTCGCTGAGGTTCCCGGCTCGAGGGCTTTGCCGATGTGGGTGAGCATCTCGGCCGCGATCTCCTTGGGAGAGCCCGACTCGTTCCACACCTTGCCGCCCGTCTCCTTCTTGTTCGTCACCACTTCGACCGCGGCCCGCGTGACAATCTCCGGGGAGATGAACGGATCGAACGCCTCCTTGGCTGCGGATAGCGCGATGTCCACCGGATCCTCACCACGCCACAGCGCCATCGCGGGCTTCTTGATGTAGGAGAACGGGTCCGTGTAGCTGATGTCGATGTAGCGGCGCTGACCCCGGGAGTTGTTGTTGAGCCACAGCACCGTCGAGTTCTTCGACCACGGCGGGAAGAACTCGCGCGCGTCCTCTTCGTCGTCGGCCGTCATCCCCGCGAGAGCGCGGAGCCACAGTGCAGCGACGTTCGGCAGCGTGGCGGCCATTGCCATGCCTACCGCGCGCTGCATGCCGATTGCCCGCGTCTCCGGACTCTGCATTTCCCTGTAGGCGAGCTGCGCCGTGTTCTTCGTGACGCGGATCACCTCCACCGGGAACGAGACGAAGGGGGCAACGAGCCAGTTGCGGCGGAGGAGTCGCATCCCGCGGGGAACGAGGGAGTACGTGGGGTAGGTGTCCCGCACGATCTTCGCGGTGAGCTCCTCGATCTCCGCTTCGCTCTTCTTGGGGAAGGCCTTCCGATACCGCGCCTTCTCGTTCTCCCACGCGTAGAGCTTCCAGAGGTCGTCTTCCGCCTGGTACAGGTTCGCGGCCCAATCGAATGGCTTCTTGAGGCCCTTCCGGGAGGTGTCCGTGAGGTACTCCTCCTGGGTCATGAAGCCCGCGTCCTTCGCGATGTCCCGGAGCTCGCCCGCGTGCGTCGACTCCGACACGACGCCGAGCTCGACCGCGCGAAGGTAGCGCTTGCGGTTCTCCGGCGTGCGCTTCGCAAGCTGCGCCATCGCGTCCTTGAACTTCGTCGGGTTCCAGTGGCCGTTTGCCGTCGCGAATCCCGCGTTGCCGATCAGGTTCCGCATGTGCGTCTGCACGGAACCAATCGTCTTCGCACCCTTGGCGAAGCCGTTGATCTTGAGCATGGCCTTCGCCACACCCTCAACGGGAGACCCGGGTCCGGTGAAGTCCTCGAGCGCCTGGAGGATCTCCGGCGTGGTCACGAGCCCGTTGAGGGGCTCGAGCACCTTGGACTTCTCGGAGGCGATCTTCGCGGTGAACCCGTCCGGGCGGTCGAGGTCGTCCGCTTCGAACAGCCACTTGCCCATTCCCGCCCGCTTGAACTCGTGGAGCATCCGATGGTTCTCCACGAGGTGGGCCATCTTCAGGACGCTGTTCGCGTAGTTCGTGCGGGCGTTCTTGTTCTCCCCCATGAGCTCGCGCAGCACGCGGGGGATCGTCTTCCGACGCTTCAGGATCGAGAGGTCCTTCGCGCCCAGCTTCCCGCCGGCAAGGAACGCGATCGGGTTCTCCGCCGCGGTGCCGTGCATGAGGATGTTCTCGATGAGCTTGTCGGCTTGGGAGTCGGTGATCCCATGCTCCGCGCGCAAGAACGCCTTCGCCCGGTTGCGCACCTCCACCGGGACCTTCCTGTGCCAGTCCGGATCCTCGAAAACCTTGTAGGTCCGCGTCGCGTAGAACCCGAGATTGTCCGTCACGCGGGCCGCGAGGTCGCCCTCAACGACACCCAGGTCGATCATGCGCCGAGAGAGCGTGTCCACATGCTCCCGCATCGCGCGCACGGGGGCGCGGAGGGGCTCGGGGAGATGCTTGATCTTGCTCTCGTTCTTGAAGGCCTCGTCGATCTTCCGGATGGACTCCTCGGTGGGCTTGCCTCGGTCGAAGGCCTTCCGCACGGCCTTGTCGAAGTCGCTGAGGAGAATCTTCGTTTGCTGGAGCTCGCGCTGGACCTTTCCGTCCCGCTGCACCTTGCGCATGAACGCGGGCTCGGGGAGGTGCCCCCTGGAGGCGAAGTTGCGCCGCACGAACTTCTTGGTGCCCTCCCAGAGCCGCGACCCGTCGATGCTCACGAGGGGCAGGGTTCCGGACAACATAAGGTCCGCATCCTTCCGGGACTCCCAGGGGAACCCCTCGATGTCCGGATCCTCCTTCTCCGCCTGCTCGAGGATGGCGTCGGGGGCGGGGTCCTTCTTGAAGCCTAGCGCCGCGTCCGTAATGGACCCGTGGACCTCCGTGGGCCCGGGCAGGGCTGCCGCGGGCTCGGCCCCGAGGAGGTTCGCGTTCCCCTCTACCGCGTCCAGGAACTCCGCCTCCGTGGGCCGTTCGGCGAAGAAGCCCGCCTCCCATGCGGCCTCCGCAAGGTCGTCGATGTTCCGCCCTCCGTCCTTCGTCCTCGCGAGGGGGCCGAACTCCTTCCCCTCCCCGAGGTCGTATTCCTTCCGGGAGTAGCGCGCCGACTCCCCGGAGGGTTTCAGCCCACCCTGAGCCCGGACGAACGCCTGGAGGCCGAGCTCCCCGGCGAGGGCCTTCTTCTTCCGCCGCGCCCTCGGGGTCTCCTTCTTCTTCGGCTGCTTGGGGGCTTTCGCCGGTTCTGTCGGTTCTGTCGGTGGCTCCTGGGGCGTGGATTTGTCCTTCGGAGTGCCCCGCCGAGCTCGCGCGAGAGGATCGTCCATGACGTCCTCGGCCTTCGCCACCGCCTTCGGCTCCTCCTCCATGGCCCGGCGCCGGAAGAACTCGCCCGACGCCACGTCCTCAAGGGCCGCCTCCGCCGCGTCGAGGTCGGAAATTTCTTCCTGATTCGAGACCGCCCCGAAGACGAGCGACGAGAGGACCTCCTTGTCCGGACCCTCGGCGATCTCCATCGCGTCAAGGAGGGGCCGCATGTTCTCCCCAGCCCGGTCTCGGAGCTGCCGCTCCCGCTGGCTGGCCTCGAGGGCCTCCCGGACGTCTGGCTTGAGCCCTGCCAGGGGATCGCCATCCTCCTCCTCTGTCACCTCGCCCGCGAACAACTCGCGCGCACGGGCCGTCCTGGAGGCCTGGAGCTCCTCCGGGGTGTGGGGGGGGTCGCCCTCATCCTCCCGGACAATCTCGAGCGCCCGCTCCTGTGCGGGGGTGAGCTCTTCGCCGGCTTCGAGCTTTCCCTCGAGTTCCTGGCGGAGCGAAGGCAATTCCGGCGCCTCCCGGGCAGGAAGCGCGCTGATCGCCTCAACGGAAGCGAGCTCGGGATCTTGCTGCTCGCCGATCCACTGGACCGCCGCCTCGATCTCCTGGTCTGAAAGGCCGGACTCCGCTGCAGCATCGACGAAGGCCTCCTGCGACTCCTTGGGGTCCTTCTTTCGGACCCGGCCCGGAACGAGGGCCCCGAGGAGCGCACCCGTGAAGCCGCCCACCTCCATCCCCTCGCGCGCACCCTCGAGGTACTCGCGGTCCTCGGCGCGCACATGCTTCGCGATGGCGTTCCCGCCGATTGCCTGGACAGCCTCCTGT
>CBDBZY010000016.1:430000-526799 GCA_965213685.1 bacterium | reverse complement strand
ATTGCATCATTTGAATAATCAAGCTAGTTTCCTAAGAAAATGCTGACCTGGCACCTGTTATCTCCATTAGTATCCATGGTTACCATTTCCAGGAACACTACCTTCAGCTCATTAAGACCAGCTATCTACATGCAAGCAAAATGGGAGGGGTCAACTTTAGCTAAATATTTCATGCCCCCCTTCCCCCCATAGGGACTGTGTGTGAGGGGACTACTTGGAAAGGATTGTATATACCACTGCTAACAAATAGGAGGGAGGGAGGGAGGGAGGGAGGGAGGGAGGGAGGGAAGGAGGGAGGGAGGAGGGAAGGGAGAATGCAGAAGAAGGGAAGTAGGGAGAGGAGGGAGGAGGGAGGAGGGAGGGATTGAGGGAGAGTGGTGAAGGATAGAGTGAAAGAGTTAGCTACAAGAAAGAGAGTAATTAACAGTCCAAACATGTAGCTTTGACAGGCCCAGGGCATGTCAACTAGGGCAGCAGCTGGGAACAGAGACAGAAAACCTCACTATATTTGGGCACCTCCAGGAAGATGTGATAGCCATTATCTCATTCATGACTCAGAAACAATGAAGAGGAGAGTGACTTAAGTGCAGCATGTGTAGAGAGAGAGGGAGAGAGAGAGAGAGAGGGAGAGAGAGGAGGGAGAGAGAGGAGGGAGAGAGAGGAAGGAAGAGATGTCCCAGCAGTCTAGTAGTGGATACTGGACATGACCACAACACAAACCATTACAAGATGATTACAAGATTAACATCTGCCCAACATGCCACATGGTACATGAATAACAAATAAACAAAGCATATTGCACAATCAACATAAACAATTACACAATTAACATCAAATGAACATATTCAACAGGTTGAGATAATTTTCCCTCCAGTTCAACAAGAGGTTCTCTGAGGCAAATACATATGAAAGCATATCTATCGACACACAGAGTATGGTGACAAAGTTAGTATGTGTGCAGGTGATTATTTCTACACTTTCTTATGGCAATAAACTTGCTAGAATTGTAACCACTGCTTCATGTACTGACAGGAGGAGGGAGAGATGGAGGAGCCGTCTCGACACTCATTGATGACCTAGAGGAGGGAGAGAGGGAGAGAGAGAGAGAGAGAGAGAGAGAGAGAGAGGGAGGGAGGGAGGGAGAGGGAGGGAGGGAGGGAGGGAGGAAGGGATGAGAGAAAGAGAAGGAGAGGGAGGAGAAAGAATGAAGAAAAGAGAGGGAGAAATTAGGGCTGCAGAGTGAAAAGGGAATGAGGTAATAAAAACGTGGTATAGGATTTCTCCACAAATGACCACAAAGATGATGTTTACTACAGAGAGAGAAATGGCAGCCCAGAAGAGAGGCCAGGGGAAGATACCTGGTACCACCACAATTAAGAGAGGGGGTGGGAGGGGGAGTGGGAGTGAGGGAGGGAAGACAGAGATGGAGAGAGGGAGGGAGGAAGAGGGGAGTAGAAGTCGACAAAAACAAGAGCAGAGAAGGGAAGAGAGACAGAGGAGTAGAGCAGATGGTAAGGTCTGGCCATGGGGAGGAGAGTATGGCCACCCACCCCACACACACTACACATCCACAGCTACAGAAGGAACATGCACAGGGAGACAATGAGGCACCAGGACTACACCTCTACATCCCCAGCTACATGTACGTAGGTAACCTTGGTAATGTAGCTGTATGTTGCCATGGTAATACTTGTTACCACAATAATGCAAAATAACACTGCCAAAGTGAAGTGGCCCAGCACAAGTACATGTAATGAGATACCATGGCGATTATCTTCATCTGGGATCATTTAAAGTGGACTTTTCAGAGAAAAATAGAGTTCCTCTGTTCTTACTTTTACCTCTTACTTTTTTGAGGTTGGTTGTGTAAGTATTTTCCTGGTAAGTACGAGTTGCCATGGTAAATAAATGTCTGTTGCTATGGTAATAGAGGTTGCCATGACACCTCCAGCCCATAGCACTGCCAAAGTGATGTGCAGTGTATTTCTCAGTACAGGTGTCCCATATTGAGTAAGGTGATCGCCATAGCGATTGTCATGGCGATTCTTGCATAAACCCATTACCCACAAATCCATAATTGCATAAATGACAGCCTCGGGGCAGAAATTGTCTTGTAAAATGCAAATGGTAAAACAGCCAACCTGGTTTGATGGGAGTGTAACCTGAGGGGAGAAGGGCCTCAAGGAGGACACAGCCTGCACACATTACTTGGTATACCAGCCATTAGTGCTGCATGATGTGACATACGTACCCATGTCACAGCGCCGCGCAGCTGATGAGGCCTGGTATTGGCTGAAAATGTGTCCTGCGCATTGGGTGACAGTTTAACATCTAGGCCTGAGGGCTGTTTGCGGCCTGGGGTGTTGTGATTCTCGTGTCTAAGAGTGCGGGAGAGTGCACTACACTTTGAAATATGGTGCAAAATTGACCCCCCCGGGGAGTATGGCAACTACCTGACTGCTACCAGACTAGCCTAGTCCCTAATACAACACAGAAGAGACCAGAAGCCACCAGCAGCCAAGACACAGGAGGGAGGTCAGCCGGTCAGCGCCACATCTGAGGTGGCCCAAGGACTTCCAGAACCAGCCACCAGTCATAGCTGGGAGAGGCCACACAAGCACACCACTGTCTGGCTTCCATGGATACCAAGAGGTGATGTCACACTCTTGTAAACAAACCAGGAATGTCAGTGGAACCCTCCAATCAGGGTCAGGAAAGAATGTCCTCATTGGAGGGGTGACCTCATTTCAGGGGTCAAATGTACACAATATGGTATTTGGGGGTAAGAATAGTGTCAAGGTGCCCATATTTCAGGGTGTCCCCTTAAGAGGGATTGTCATGGCGATTCTTGCATAAACCCATTACCCACAAATCCATAATTATCTGACAGCCTCGAGGCAGAAATTGTCTTGTAAAATGCAAACGGTACAATGGTACCCACGTCACAGTGCCGCACAGCTGACGAGGCCTGGTATTGGCTGAAAATGTGTCCTGTGAATTGGGTGACAGTTTAACATCTAGGCCTGAGGGCTGTTTGTGGCCTAGGGAGTTGTGATTCTCATGTCTAAGATTCTCGTGTCTAAGAGTGCGGGAGAGTATACCTACACTTTGAAACATGGTGCAAAATTGACCCCCCGGGGGGTATGGCAACTACCTGACTGCTACCAGACTAGCCTAGTCCCAAACACAACACAGAAGAGACCAGAAGCCACCAGCAGCCAAGACACAGGAGGGAGGTCAGCCGGTCAGCCGGAGAGTGCCACATCTGAGGAGGTCCAAGGACTTCCAGAACCAGCCACCAGCCATGGCTGGGAGAGGCCACACAAGCACACCACTGTCTGGCTTCCATGGATACCAAGAGGTGATGTCACACTCTTGTAAACAAACCAGGAATGTCAGTGGAATCCTCCAATCAGGGTCAGGAAAGAATGTCCTCATTGGAGGGGTGACCTCATTTCAGGGGTCAAATGTACACAATATGGTATTTGGGGGTAGGAATGGTGTCAAGGTGCCCTTATTTCAGGGTGTCCCCTTAAGAGGGATTGTCATGGCGATTCTTGCATAAACCCATTACCCACAAATCCATAATTATCTGTTTGCGTAAATGACAGCCTCAGGCAGAAATTGTCTTGTAAAATGCAATTTTCCTTTCTTTCTTCTTGTTTTCTTTCCGTGGTTTGCAGTGCATGATTGTTAATGTTTGGGAGAGGTGGTTGGTGAGGTCTTGACTTTAGCAAGCTGGGATTTTTGAACAGGGGGTGGGGAGGGACAGGGGGGCATTCATCCCTTCTTGAAAATACTTGCCTCCCCCCCCTCAAGTATAGTTTCAGCACACATCCATTACTCCTTTGCCTCCGATATTCCCTCCTCAGTCAATTTCTCCCCTGCACCCTTGGACCGTATTCCTAAAGAAACACTACCAGAGTCCACTCCAGTAACCAGGCACACTCATGAAGCAGTCCCAAGGGAATTCAGAGGTGAGAGAGAGAGAGAGAGAGAGAGAGAGAGAGAGAGAGAGAGAGAGAGAGAGAGAGAGAGAGAGAGAGAGAGAGAGTAGTGACCCTCTTAGACGTAGAAACAGTTGTGAGAGTCAGGCACTTACATAACTCAGCCAAAGACAATGTAGCATATGACATTGTACATGTGTGTGTATACATGTATGTGTATGTGTGTGTGTGTGTGTGTGTGTGTGTGTGTGTGTGTGTGTGTGTGTGTGTGTGCAGGTGCCATGGCAACACATCTCCCTCCAGTGGCACTCCCTAACAACAGGGAGTCAGACAATTACCCTCTCTTTCTCAAGTAGCATCATGTTACCCTAACAAAGTGCTTCAAGCAGGCCACAGAGGAAGACTTACAGGAGAGAGAAGCCATAGTGGCACACGTTATGCAGAAGAGGAAGTCATAATTAATTAGTGGCTTCACTAATAATAATTAATACACAGTATGGTATCACTGATCAAAATGGCCACAGGTCACTTCAAAACCACATGTGAGTGAGCATGGAGACAGGGGGGGAGAAACTGGAAAAGTGTTAACCACACACACACACACACACACACACACACTGTTCATACAGGATTATGAGTTTGGAGGGGGGGGGAGAGAGACCCCAAAATTTGACGTTGACATGGAGGGCACACTTTAGCATGCCCCCCACTAGGGGGGTCTGGGGGCTAACCCCCCAGAAAATTTGAAAAATAGCTGCTCTGAGATTGATTTTGAGGCAGTATGGAACTCATTCTATTTCAAAGTTCTTGGGGGGGGGGGGGAGAGGATATATCAGGTCCCCCCCCGTATGACCCCCTTAATAAGCATGAATGATCAGTCATTGAGAGTAGGCAAAGCAAAGCAACTACGCCTGAAGAGAACTCCCTTTTTCTCAAGAGAAAAAGAAAAGCTGCCTCAGGCGGGACTTGAACCTGCGACGTTCTGCATTGTACATCCTCAAACCTATCTGGATGGGTGGGTGCACTGAGCTAGTCAGTGTGTGTTCAGGAAGACCTCTCCGTTGGAGGTAGAGCAGCGATGTTGGTAGGGATACGATCAGTGCAGGGAGTGTGTGGGGGAAGAGTATGGAGTGGAGGAGGAGAATGTCTTGTGTATGGCATGTGGCGATTCGGAGATTGCGGGAGAGAGAGGAGGGAGAGAGAGAGAGGAGGAAAGGAGGGAAAGGAGGGAGAGGAGGGAGAGAGGAGGGACAGAGGAAGGAGAAAGGGAGGAGGAAGGGAGGATTGGAGGGAAGGAGCGAAGAAGGGAGGGAGGGAGGGAGGGAGGGAGGGAGGGAGGACAAGCAAAAGAGGACGGGAGGGAGGTGGAGAGGTAGGGGACAGCAGAAGAGGAGAGAGGGGGAGGAAGAGAGAGAGAGAAGGAGTACGGAGACAGAAAGGGGGAGGGGAGGGAATGCTCCCTGCAGTGTTTACTCCTCTCCTACCGGCCATTGGCGTGACTGACAGTTCCTGGTAAGGGGTGGTGTACACAAGCTCTCCCCTGGCAGCAGAAATGAGAGTGCTATGGAAACTATCCCAGAGATTTGACCTGATACCCAGATACCAAACACAACTCACCTCCAGGGCAGGGAGGGAGGGAGGGAGGGAGGGAGGGAGGGAGAGTGTGCGTTGTTTTGTGGGTGGTACGCCTCACTGGGTGTTGGAGTGGCCCCACTTAGTGGGTAGCCATGGTTGACTCTGTGCACCATGCCATCTTAACTGTCTCTCTGTCGCTCAGTCTGTCTGTCTCTCAATCTGTCTGTCCCTGTGTCTCTCTGTCTCTGTCTCTGTCTCTGTCTCTGTCTGTCTGTCTGTCTGTCTGTCTGTCTGTCTGTCTGTCTGTCTGTCTCTGTCTCTGTCTCTGTCTCTGTCTCTGTCTCTGTCTCTGTCTCTGTCTCTGTCTCTCTCTCTCTCTCTCTCTCTCTTCCTCTTTCCACTTCCTCTCCTCACCACTCTACCAAAGCACATCAACAAAACTCATTCACCATCCCTCATCACACACCAGCTGGTAACCATAACAATTGCCCTCCACCCCCTCACCCTTTTCATCCCACCCCTCAATCAGTCAGAGAAGGAAGTGAGAAGGGCAGGTGGCCACCCTAACCTCCTCTGTCATTCCAACCCACACACACAGGAAGGAGTTACTGTAGCCACTGGGTGACAGAGGGGAACTTATGACCTTTTGATGATGGGGAGACAGAGAGGGTGTGAGGAGTGAGTCAGAGAGGTTTTGTGGTTGCCTGTCGCAACAGGATGTGGGGTATTAATTGCATGTACAGGTTGGGGAGGTGGGTGGCAACACACACACACACACACACACACACACACACACACACACACACACACACACACACACACACACACACACACACACACACACACACACACACATACACCAACTTACCAACGACATACTATATCACAGTTTCTCCTACTCTCCCTCCCCTTCCTTTCTTCCCTAGTAACAAGCTTATAAATTCCAGTAATAAGCTTAAACACACCACACAAGTTTCCCAAACAAACCATATAATATATCTAATTATTTTTACTATTCTTCTTCACTTGAGTTATCAATTTATCCATCAGCAGGTCATACATATTATCTCATCGCCCAATTACACCCTCTGCTGTCACTGCTCAATTTACAAACAGCCACCCACACTGAGGTAGCCACACAGGAAGAGAGACAGTAGGGAGGTCACTGGAAGAGTGACCCTTACCACCACAACAGATGACACACTACCACTCACACACCAGACAGTCTCCCGAAACATTGTTCAATTCTCAAGGGACCTCAGCTGCCATAACTCCACTGCCACAATTTCAGAGCAGCAGATCAGAGAGGAAGGAAGGGAGGGAGAATTGATTGGACAAGGTATATACTGTATGGTTGCCTAGGAACCTCAGTGGTTGTGTGCATTCCTACCCAGTGAGGTGGGAGGATGGGAGAGACCACCTCTACTGGTGCTGAGGGTGTGAGGAACTCCCTTCTTCCCTCCCTTGACGCTCCCTCCTGCAGAATTGCTTCAAATCCTCCATAATGAAAAGGTTGCCCTTACTGCCATGAACCAGATGGATGAGAAAAGCCTCTGCTACTGGTTTGAGGACGTTCCTCTTTCCTCCCTCAACGCTCCCTCCTGTGAACTCCCTTCAAATTCTCAAAGGCTGCCATTACAGTCATCAACCACACACCTAGAGACCTCCTCAGGCTCCTTCCTTCCTCAATCTCATTCCCTCCTGCAGAGTTGCCTTAAACCCTCCATACTTAGAAGGACACCTTAGCAATACTGCCGTGAATCAGTTGGTCCTGAAGATGTGTGAGCAACTTTCCTCCAGCCCCTTCCTGCCTCAGAGTTCCCACCTGCAGAGCTGCCTCATGTCCTCCATGATTAAGACGGTTGCCTTAGCATTCCTTCCACTGACCACACACCTTGCTGTGAGATATGCCCAACTCATGGAGATACCTCTTTCCCTCTGGGTGTTTCACAAGGAGAAATCTGGTTTGTAGAACATGAAGTCAACAGTCCTATATAATTATGACCACTAAATGTGAAGCTTACTAGGAATAGCCAACCATTAGCCTACTCTGTATGTACTTAACATCCTGTAATTCTGCTATTGGCTCAAACTACAGGCAGTTGCCATGGATACCTGCCACAGAAACGCTGCATCAAAGGCTCTACATCATGAACCTACAAATAACTTGCACAGCACTCAGCAATGTTATCTGGCATAGTGAAGGACTTAAGAAGTCAAAGGAGTACGATGGGCCTGTGTTACAGCCTTTCTGCCTGGCCACCATACTGGGCTACGGCTGCACTTAGCACTAAGCCATGAATCCCATTGAGGCATACTGATATACTCACTGTGTGTGCATGCAGAGATGGGGCAGAGATGGGATGAGGGGCCACTTGGCACAGCTAACCTACCCCGCAGCTAAACTAAGTATCATGCAGGCTCTAGCTCGGGCCCTTGAGATCATCTTCTACTGCCATCACACAATGTTTGGGGTATACATGTAGTGTGCGTGAATGGCAACTAGTAGAAAAAGGTTGGCAGTTGGAATGGTGGTGGAGAGACAGTTTTCCTTTCCTTGTTAAAGCTTATTGATACGTGCAGGTTTTGATACACTTGACGTTCAATATGGCCTGTGGCAGTGGATGGGAAGAGAAGTTGGTCTCTGGTAGCTATATACTGAACTGTCTCCCTCTGTATCTGTATGCTGATAAGCTAAAGGTGTGCTCAGGCAATCACCTCTTGTGTTGAATCAGACTTGACACCTTTTCTCCAGACAGTTGGCTGAAGCAGCTGCCACTAATTAAGGTCAATGGCGCGCTAGTGGTGTAGTATGATGTAATATGATGCACCAAGGAAGCCTTATCGACCTATCTTGCGGTGAGTTTGTTACTTCTGTTAGCTCTGTAAATAGTTTGTACAGGAGATTATTAAGTCACGCATTGTGTACACATGAACATATGTTCTCTTGTAGCGATAAGGAGGGAGTGGGCATTGGTTAGAATAAGGAGTGGAGATGGGTACAGATACAGATACAGCTCAGTGGAGTGTGAAATCTAATAATATTATCAGGGGATTTTTCTGCTGGATTTTATGGGGGATAATGGGGGGGGATGTTGTAGAATTTCACAGCCTAGTTATAATATTATGCAAATTGTATAACACTTTCTGCAGTGCCACAACTTGTATGGACTGTAAGCTAACCTGCACTGACACATGCGCAGCAATTTTTCTCCTGGAAACAGATGCTATACCAATTCTGGTCTGCTATCACAACCCATATACACTTGATTTAAATCAAATGATGTCATAGCAGAGTCCTAAATTTCAGAAATGGAGAAATGGGTTGGGGGGGGGAGAGAAAGATAGAGAGTGAAAGAGAGAGAGAGAGAGAGAGAGAGAGGGAGAGAGAGAGAGAGGGAGGAGGGGGGTGAGGGGGTACAATGATGTCAGATGGACACACATGTACATCCACTTCACCAAAAATAGCCGCAGCAATCAGTTGAACACAGCCGGAGAGGAGACCACAAAAGACAGACAGAGACAGACAGACAGACTGGCAGACTAGCAAGGAAAGAGAGAGAGACCGTCTGGTGGACAAACTGGAGAGAGTGGCTCAGACAAAGAGCAACACAAGAACACAAGATGCAGAAAAGGGAGAGAGAGAGGAGGAGAGAGATGAACCATTTGGGAAGGCGAAAAGGGCAGTTTGTAGGCTCATGAATCGTACCTTTTAACCTTCCCCACAAAGCAGATGAGAGCGCCTCCAAACAGGGTGGGAAAAAGTGGTCCAGACTGCCCTGAAGCATTCACTGGGTGGAGTAATGGCCACTTAGCTCAGGGCACTAGAGAGAGGGAGAGTCCTTCAAAGGGAGGGGGTAACGAGGGAAAGGTACTAAGCGTGTGAATGGATGGATGGAAGCTGGGAAGTTTGTCCCTGAAGGGGTGAGCTCAATGGAGGCAGGAGTGAGAGAGGCTTTGAGCTCAATGGGAGGGGGCCAGCTGCATTGTGAGGTGTTGGACTGGCTCCATGGTAACTGGCAGCTATTGGATGGAGGTCCTCTGGAGCATTCAGTTGGTGGTGACCGTGGTAACTGCTGTTGATGACATCACCCTAGCAATAGCATACACGCGCACACACACACGCACGCACACACGCACACACACACACACACACACACACACACACACACACACACACACACACACACACACACACACACACACACACACACACACACACACACACACACACACACACACACACACACACACACACACACACACAGGTGTGCACCAAGTGGCAGGAAACCTTTCCTGTGGCAACCTCTAGACACCTTAGCAACCTTTTCACATAATCTCCAAGGAGGGAACAATTTGAGCACATGCACATGTACATCAACAGGGCTTCCTTCAGGAGGGACGGGGGAATTTTCTCCTCTGCATTTGCCCCCCTGGACATACACATCCCCAGACCCCCTAGGTTGCATTGGGGTGCGCACACACACCTACATGTACGTTTGTATTACTTATGGCCCCCCATACTTTTTGCTCACTCAATTCCCACCCCCCCCTCCCTCCATATCCCTGAAAGAAATACTGTCAGTATAGAGCCTTTGCGGGAGCACTATATACAGGCAAGCGATTGGAGAGCTAGACCTAGAGGAAGACAGCTGGTCTCTTAGCAACCTATATAGGCATAAGTTAAGTATGTCAGTATAGGGAGAGTGTGTGTGTGTGGGTGGGAGGGGAGGGGAGGGGTGGGGACGGAGAGGTGGGGAGGAACACCACATAGAGGTACTTTCAAGGAAGGCAGCTGGCTGTGAAGAGGGGGGGACGGACCTGTTCCTCTGACCCTCTCTCTTGCACAGAGGTAAGGCATGTGCTCCACCCAGTAACAGGAGGAAAGCCTTTCTCTGCACCCCAAATTAACTCTTGTGCAGGATGTGGGATTAGGTAGTAATAGACACTGCGTTGCCTTAGCAACGCTACCAACATGGTGGCCCCTATAGGTCAGTAGGGCTATATCAGAGGAGGTTGGAAGTGGTCACATGATCGCCCAAGCCGTCTACATTGTGCCCATTGAGAAGCATTTGACGTTATTTCGGGATGACGAAAGGAAAGAAGACTGCACCCTACAAGGGAAAGTGAACCTGAATGCTTTCGGGCCATCAACCTCTTCCAACCCCTGGGTAATTGACGAGTTACGGCACAACGCACGACAGAGCTTCAGCAATTATAAGCAGGTAGCACCTAGGGCCAGTGTAGAAGATAGCAACGATACCGACCAGATACGCATAGCTGTAGGAGCGCTTTCACAAACCTACCAACTCGGCTGGTATGCTAAATAAGCTCGGTATAGTATTGGTTATGGGTGGGGTCTAGGTCACATGATTTCATCGCTGCTTCCAAACTCCTCTGGGGACATATAGCCTTGCCTCACTGCAGTCTGCAGGCATGGGGAGAGGGTTGGACCAAGGATGGCGTGGGTGTGTGGTGAGTGGTGAGTGTCAGGGCCTAGGTATGGGAGCACTTGGTGTGTGTGTGTGCGTGTGTGCGTGCATGTGTGCATGCGTGTGTGTGTGTGTGTGTGTGTGTGTGTGTGTGTGTGTGTGTGTGTGTGTGTGTGCGTGCGCGTGCGTGTGCGTGTGCGTGCGCATGCGTGTGTGTGTGTGTGTGTGTGTGTGTGTGTGTGTGTGTGTGTGTGTGTGTGTGTGTGAGGAAGAGAGACTGGAGAGAGAAGAAACTGGGGGGGAGGCTATTGCCTAGAACAGAGGGAGGGAGGGAGGAAGAGAGGGAGGGAGGAAGGGAAGGAGAGGAGGGAGGGAGGAAGAGAGGGAGGGAAGGAAGGAGAGGAGGGAGGAGGGGAGAAAAGAAGAGAGAGAAGGAAAAGGAAGGCAGGGAGGGAGGGAGGGAGGGAGGGAGGGAGGGAGGGAGAAGGTAGTGAGGGAGAGAGGAGAGGGAGAAAGGACAGACAGACAGGAGGCAGCAATGGAGGTCAATGAGACACACTCACAAGCCACAGAGTGACTCCCCTCACCCACCCAACACCAGAGTACAAAGGTCAAAGCATGAAATCAGCAGCATGAGTGGGCAGCAGTCCCCACAGCGGGTGGCTATGGAAACCACAGCGGTGTGCTATCACTACAGGCAGGAGGAGCTACTGGCTGTGGCCACAACCCAGCGATGGCGGATAGGAAAGAGAGCAAACCACAAAGAGGTATGGGGCAACACCATTTCCATGGCAACCACCACAGGAAGGAAGTTGTTAACTAATCAGCCATTGCAAGCAGTGTGGGGGACCAAATAAAAATTGAATTGCCCCCCCCCCCAGAGCAACCTTTCTGTGCAAAAAGGAGGGCTACTGATGCAGGATAACCTTTCCTTGCTCCCATCCTCCCTCCCTCACTCCCTCCCTCTGTCTCTTCTTCCCTCCCTCCTCCCTCCCTCCTCCTCCCTCTCCCACCTCCTTCCTCCCTCCCTTCCTCCCTCACCGGACACACTCCACAGGGTATCCTGTTCAGTCCAGTGCTGCCTAGCAATGGCTTGGTGAGACGATACAGCCTCGTCACCTCCTCCCCCTCCCCCTCCACCCCTCTCCCGCTCACAGTCGTCATCTCTGCCTTCCCGTCATAAACAAGAGTGTTGAGTATTGTCTCGATATTACTGGGAGTCAGCGGTATCTGTGAGGAGTGAGGGGGGAGGGGGGAGGAGGGAGGGGTGAGAGGTGAGGGGTGAGGAGTGAGGGGTGAGGAGTAAGGAGGGAGGGGGGAGGAGTGAGGGGTGAGGGATAAGGGGTGAGAAGGGAGGGGTGAGGAGTGAAGAGTGAACAGCCTAGATTTTAAGGTCACCTAATGCACAGGATATGAATACCAGGCCTCATCAGCTGTTCTGGGATGACCGGGAGTGTGGGTATTGTAGTCCATGTGCAACACATGGCTAGTCACTTCCATCCCTCCCTCCCTCTCTCCCTCCCTCTCTTCCCTCTCTCCCTCCCTCCCTCCCTCCCTCCCTCTCTCCCTCCCTCTCTTCCCTCTCTCCTTCCCATAACAGTTGCACTAACACGAAGCTATATGTGTTCCTGTACATTCTCAATGGAAGGAATGGCGGTCATCTCACTCCCTTCCCTCTGATGTGCGGCAACATCAGGGATTACATCATAGGAAATATTCCCCATACATTCCTAATGTAGGTGATGACATCATCATACAGTGCCTACAGTGGTCAAGGCTCAGATTACATCATAGGCAATATTCCCCATACATTCCTAATGTAGGCAATGACATCATCCTACCTGGCTGATAAGCGACATGGTGATGAGCATACAGGTGTGGTGTAAGAGGAAGATTACATCATAGGAAATATTGCCCATACATTCCTAATGTAGGCGATGACATCATCCTACCTTGCTGACACGAGACTCGGTGATGAACGCACAGGCCTCCTCAGGTGTGGCACAAGAGGCTGTCTTCTTGGACAAGGGGTCAGAGTTCATAATGCCAGCCCTCTCTGCCTGAGAGAGAGAGGAGTGGAGAGGTGGGGGGGAGGGGAGGAGGGAAGGAGGGAGGGGAGGGAGGGAACGGGAGGGGAGGAGGTATGGTGAAGGGAGAGGGGGGAAGTGTAAGTGAAGAGAGTGAAAGGAGGGTGGAGAGGAGGAAGAGGAGAGAGAAAGGAGGAGGGGTAGATGGAAGGTTGAGCAGATGTGAGGAAGAGGAAGAATGCGGTCTTTCCGGCATGGTTCCATTCCTTGTGACTACATTCCATGTTTCAATAGATGACACCACTCCACGTCCACCCATTCACATACACACCATATCTCTCTCCCTCCCCTCTCTCCCCCTCCCCTTCCCCCTCCCCCTCTCCCCCTCCTCTTCCCCCTCTCCCTCTCCCTCCTCCTCCCCCTCCCCCTCCTCCTCCCCCTCTCCCTCTCCCTCTCCCTCTCCTTCTCCCTCTCCTCCCCCTCCCCCCCCCTCCCTCTCCCTCTCCCTCTCCTTCTCCCTCTCCCCCCCCACCTTCTGTTCCAGGAACTTGAGGCAGTAGTTGTTCAGAACTTCCACAAACTCTCCCTCAAAGTCCTGGTCGCTGTACCACGCCCCCCCAGTGATGGACTCGTCGGGGGTGAGGTCGTAGAGCATGTAGAGCTGGAAGAGAGGGGGGGAGGGGGGGGAGAGGAGGGAGGGAGGGAGGGAGGGAGGGAGGGAGATGTGGAGAGAGAGAGGAGGGAGGAGGAGAAGGGAGAGAGGGAGGAGGAGAGAAGGACAGAGAAGGGAGGGAGGGAGGGAGGGAGGGAGGGAGGGCAGGAGGAAGAGAGAGATGGAGGAAGGAAAGAGTGAGGGTAGGAAGAAGGGCGAGGAGAGTAATGATGGGAAGATGAAGTCAAGATGGTGCCCAGCACAACCACCTCCACCTCCTCCTCTCACCCACCACTCCATTCACTCTCAATCACACAAATCTCAACCATTAGGCTTGAGTAAATTATGCTCCCTTTTTTGAGCATTATTCTTTTTGGAAATTCCTATAAATTTTATTATTATGCCCATCAGTTCCCAGAATTATGCTCACTGATTTTTGATTATGCTTATCAGAATGATAAGTTATAACCCATAGTTATCTTCAATGATGATGTAGAATTGCATTTAAGGAGACGTTAAAGCGATATAAAATATGATTGTACAGAACAGAAAGACGACGTTTGCTACAGCGACCATGTGCACGGAAACTCAGGACCTTGAGTTTTCTGTTCAGTACCTTGCGATTTCCGGCGTTCAGGAACTCGCAGGCCACTATAATAGTATTGGCTCACACTGTCCGCTCATTTCACGCGAATCACGCTTCTCGGACAAAGTTCTGCCATCGACAGATAGATTTTTGAGACAGATACTAGAAGTAGATTTTTGGATAAGTTCTCCAGCCATTCCACCGTCTTGAACACTCGCAAGCACTCGTACGCACGGGCCCGTGCACAAACGCTGTTCTAATTAGTGCACTGTTCAGAATATTCCGAACAAATCCTGTATTATGCCGGCATAATTCCTTGCGCTAAAAATAGGGTCCATTATTCCCGAAATTATGCCGGCATAATTTACGCAAGCCTATCAACCATCCCTCCCCCTCCCTTTCCCTCCCCCCTCCTCCCTCCTCCCCCTCCATCACCCTCCCTCCCTCCCACTCCTTACTCCTCCCCCTCCTCCCCCTCTCCCTCCCTCCCTCCCTCCCTCCCTCCCTTTCTCTTCCCCCACCCCCTCTTCCTCCTCCCTCCCTCTCCCCCCTCCCCCCCTCCCCCCCTCCCCCTCCCTCACCCACCCTCCTCCTAGCTGCCTGCACCAATCAAACACTCTTAATCAGCTTCCTACTCTCCAGTGTTCTCAGACATCGGGTGAGCTCATCCTCCCCCCCCCCCCCCCCCTCCCTCACCCACCCTCCTCCTTGCTGCCTGCACAAATTGCACACTCTTAATCAGCTTCTGACTCTCCAGCGTTCTCAGACATTGAGTGAGCTCTCTCTCCCTCACCCTCCCTCCTCCCTACCCCTCCCCCTCCCCCTCCCTCTCTCCTTCCCCTTCCCTCCCTCCCCCTTACTCCTCCCCCTCCCCCCTCCCTCTCCCTCCTTCCCTCCCCTTCCCCCCTCCCCCACTCCCCCCTCCCTCCCTCCCCCTCCCCCTCCCTCACTTGCCCTCCTCCTTGCAGCCTGCGCTGATCGCACACTCTTAATCAGCTTCTGACTCTCCAGTGTCTTCAGACATCAAGTGAGCTCTCTCTCCCTCCCTCACCCTCCCTCCCTCCCTCCCCCTCCTCTCCCTCCCCCTCCCCTCCCCCTCCCTCACCCACCCTCCTCCTTGCTGCCTGCACAAATTGCACACACTTAATCAGCTTCCTGCTCTCCAGCGTCCTCAGACATCAGGTGAACTCTCTCTCCCTCCCCCTCCCCTTCCCCTCCCCTCCCTCACCCACCCTCCTCCTTGCTGCCTGCATAAATTGCACGCTCTTAATCAGCTTCTGACTCTCCAGCATTCTCAGACATTGAGTGAGCTCTCTCTCCCTCATCCTCCCTCCCCCCTACCCCTCCCCCTCCCCCTCCCTCTCTCCTTCCCCCTCCTTCCCTCCCTCACCCACCCTCCTCCTTGCAGCCTGCACTGATCGCACACTCTTAATCAGCTTCCTGCTCTCCAGCGTCCTCAGACATCAAGTGAGCTCTCTCTCCCTCACCCTCCCTCCCTCCCCCTCCTCTCCCTCCCCCTCCCCTCCCCCTCCCTCACCCACCCTCCTCCTAGCTGCCTGCACTGATCGCACACTCTTAATCAGCTTCCTGCTCTCCAGCGTCCTCAGACATCGGGTGAGCTCGCTCTGTGGGAGGTTGGACTTGACGCGGATGTCCCTCATCCAGATGCCCTTGTTGCCAGCGTCCTCGATGATCTGGTAGATCAGTCGCTGCTCCCTCTCAAACCCTCTGGTCTTGCTGCGTGTGTGTGTGTGTGTGTGTGTGTGTGTGTGTGTGTGTGTGTGTGTGTGTGTGTGTGTGCATATGCATGTGTGTGTGTGTGTGTGTGTGTGTGTGTGTGTGTGTGTGTGTGTGTGTGTGTGTGTGTGTGTGTGCATATGCATGTGTGTGTGTGTGTGTGTGTGTGTGTGCATGTACATATATGTGTCTGTGCACGTACATACATTACACTTCTTATATGTACATGTACATACAGCCATTAGCTGTTCCTATTCACCCATACTCATACAGCAATGCTCTCACATTCATGTTCTCATTCGCCCATACCTTGGAGTTGCAGAGGTGGCCTTCAGTTTATAAATTAGTGTGTGTCCTTGTTTCAGGAGCTCTAGCTTACCCTGGAGGAGGAGGAGGAGGGGGAGGAGGAGGAGGGAGGAGGAGGAAGAGGAGGAGGAGGAGGAGGAGGAGGAAGAGGGAGGAGGGAGGAGGAGGAAGAGGAGGAGGAGGAGGAGGAGGAGGAGGAGGAGGAAGAGGGAGGAGGGAGGAGGGAGGGAGGAGGATAAGGAGGAGGAGGAAAGGAGGAGGAGGATAGGGAGGAGGAAGAGAGTAAGGGAGATGAAGCATGAGCGTGTACGAAAGGACTATTCCCTCTCATTCCAATACCCACTGACACAGCATGCATGTACATGTGGGCCATTCTTACTAACTATTAATAATTAGTAGCCCCGCCCACACCTGAGAAAGAAGTCTCTGCAGTGCTGTTCTTCTCTTCTCTGCATCAATGGACGGCTGGTCTTTGACAATGACGTCATCCGTAATGCCCTTGGCGTGCTGCGAGCAGAGCGTCAGTATCCTCTCTTCCAGGCCCAGGGGGTCGGCCGTGTCGGGGGCAGAGGAGGGTGGGAAGGAGGGAGGAGGGGGCGTCTCTGCCTCCTGCTTCATGGCCAGCTGAGCTACTGCCATCGTTGAAGGATCAGAGGGAGAGAGAAGGCGAAGGAGGTGTGCGGCTGCCCCGGACTTCTCACGATCCTGGGCCTTCCCGCGTGGCGAAAAAACATTCTCCACGTGGTCACTAACAGCGCGGCGCGCGTACACGGTCCCCTATTTGCGCATGCGCAGTAGCGGGCTAAGGACTTCTGTTCGAAATACTAACAAGCAACACAATATTGTTCCCATATTGCAATGATTATACTAATACAGAACTATGATTTTACATGGAAGTGCAGTACACGGCCTCTGCCACTGATGAGGGTTGCAGAAAGGTGACCAAAGTGTTTGGCAACAAAGTTGTTTTTAGCAACAAATCTTATGGCTAGCATATGTCAAAATAGTACTATTAGCATATATTTAATAAGGCTAGCCAGCCTAGGGGGCCGGGGCGGGCCTCAGGCTCACGTGCATATGGAAGGCAAGAAATGCAGGGTGTTATATTTAAATCTACTAGGCATGAATGCTCTGTTTTTGTGAACCTAAGGCCACTCCGGCTCCGTATCCGTAGCAGACACCAGTTTTCCTCGCCGGAAAAAACCGGCTCCCACCGCGGGATTCGAACCCACGCTCATCCGTTTACCAGACGGAACGCATAACCACTCTGCCAAGGGGGAGGCCTGAGGGTAGAGTTCGAATTCCTGTGTCTGCTTTGGAGACCAAGCCAAAGCTTGGTACTTATTAGCGGCAGGATAAGGGAAGCACATATTAATAAGGCTAGCCAGCCTAGGGGGCGGGCCTCAGGCTCACGTGCATATGGAAGGCAAGAAATGCAGGGTGTTATATTTAAATCTACTAGGCACGAATGCTCTGTTTTTGTGAACCTACATGTAAGGCCACACCTGCTCCGTATCTGTAGCAGACACCAGTTTTCCTAATAACAATAATACATACAGAGTGATATTGAGAACTGGCTGTCGCCCAGTGGCCATAGCTCATGCAGCTGGTATATAGAGCACAGGCAGCTTAAGTGAGAGAACTCCTGTTTCAATCCTGGAGCTGCCAGTTTTTCACAGTTCCCTATCATGTAGTTGAAACATCATCTACTTCTTTCACCTCCGCCTGTTGCAGCATGCACTAGCTCACACGCACATATAATGGATTGCCCTAATGACACTACTATTGACCACGCCCCCAGACATCTGGGAGGAGCCAGCTTTACAGTACATCATGATACTCTCTCTCTCCATCCATCCATCCTTCCCTCCCTTCCTCCCTCTCTCCCTCCCTCTCCCTCCCCCTGTCTCATTAATATAATTACATGGCATGGGGCCATGGCTGGTGTTGGGAAACTTCAACTGGGGGGAAAATCCCAGGGTCCCCCCATGAAACTCGGACTGTATAATACTATACATGTACATTAAGAAACGACAGACAGTACAGCACCCAATGCACCATACAAAGACTATATTTCTAATTAATGCACTAGCACAGTCATTCAGTATGTGTGAGGCCATGTGTAGAGTGCGTGTATATGTGTGGATGTATGTTCAGGACCGGTAGCTAGGGGCAACTAGGTTCATTGAGAGAGGAGGTCTTTTGTGGCTTTCGGTGTTGTCTCCTCATTGAAGTGCTTAGTGCTATACCTGAGGAAGGGAGGGACGGAGGGGGGAGGAGGGGGGGGAGGGAAAGAGGGAGGGAGGGAGGGAGGGAAAGAGGGAGAGAGGGAGGGAGAGAGGGAGGGAGGAAGAGAGGGAGGGAGGGGGGGAGGGGGGAGGGAGGGAAAGAGGGAGAGAGGGAGGGAGGGAGGGAGAGAGGGAGGGAGAAAGGGAGGAAAGGAGAGAGGGAGGAAGGACGAGGGAAGAAGGGAAGAGAAAAAAGGGGGTGAAAAAGGGAGGGAGAGAGGGAGGAAGGGGGGGGGGGGGGGGAGGAGAGGGGAGGGAGGGAGGAAGGTAGAGAGGGGAGGGAGGGAGGACAGGGAGAGAGGGGAGGGAGGGAGGAAGGTAGAGAGGGAGGGAGGGAGGACGGGGAGAGGGAAAGAGGTAGAAAAAGAGGAGCAGAGGGAGTGAGGGGGGGGACAAAGGTCAACAACAGCTGCATGCCTCAGCGAGAGAGAGCTACCACGCCACAGGGAGTGGCACGGGTGAAGAGGAGCTGGGCAGCTGACCTTAGTGCGTTGAGCAGTGATTCTGCAATCTTTGGATGTTCCTTGATCAGTTTGATCGACGATTTCATCTGGAGAGGAGAGGGGAGGGAGAGAGAGGAGGAGGCAGACAGGCAGAGGGAGAAGGGAGAGGCAGGCATGCAGAGAGAGAGATAACATCAGGCAGGCAGGCAGGCAAACAGACAGGTAGACAGATGGACGGACAGACAGACAGACAGACAGATGGAAAGAAAGAGGAAGAAAAAGTGGACTCCTGTGGGACTCGAACCCACGACTCTCAGCTTTATACACTGACGCTCTACTGACTGAGCTAAAGAGCCCAGCCAGCAGGCAAAGTCAATAGGCTGTTCCCTTATAGAGAACACTTTTTCTTCCAAAGGGCAGTGAGAAACCATATCCTAACAACAGCCTCTGCTGGTCTGCAATGAAGCTCCCTGCTGCCCCAACAGACAGGATGGTTATTAAAGTCTAGGGCAACCAACCTAGCCCAGCCTAGTTAGTCAGTGGGGCGGTGGCTGAAGCAGGAGACCCATTAAGGGTCTGGTTTTTTTAAAGTATAGACACATTGTAACCCCTCAATCCACGAGTCGGTAGAGCATCAGCGTATAAAGCTGAGAGTCGTGGGTTCGAGTCCCGCAGGAGTCCACTTTTTCTTCCTCTTTCTTTCCATCACTCAGATGATACCGCAGTGAGTTTTCCCCCTCATACACTAACCAGGCTGGGCTGGGTTTGGTTGCCCCAGACTTTATTAACCACTTTGTGGATTGAGGGGTTACCACATGTGTCTAGACAGACAGATGGACAGACAGACAGATACATGTAGATAGGAAGATAGGCTGCGCTCACATCAATAGCTGCTTTCTTGGCAAAGGCTCCTACAGGATGGACATGATCGTAGAGAATGATAACACCGACCATAACTCTCAGGCAGAACAGCTGCGTCTCCTCATTCTGGAAACGACTATAGTACTCTCTGGGGGTGGGGTGGGGGAGGGGGGAGGAGAGGATGGATCAGGGTATTGGGAGAAGAGGCAAGGGAGGAGGGAGGGGGAGGAGGGGGGGGGGAGGGAGGAGGGAGGAGGGAGGGGGGGAGGAAGGAGGGAGGGGGACGAGGGAGGGGGAGGAGGAGGAGGGAGGGGAGAGGGAGGAGGGTTAGAGTAAGAAAGGAGACCTACGAGTTCTCGTTAATGACTCTGCAGACAGATGCCATTGTGGAAAAACAGCTGGTCATGTTCTCTAGTGTCAGGGAGGGGTTCTGCGCAGGGGAGAGAGAGAGGGGGGGAGAGAGGGGGAGAGAGGGGAGAGAGAGGGAGAGAGAGAGAGGGAGAGAGAAGAGGGAGAGAGAGAGAGAGAGAGAGAGAGAGAGAGAGAGAGAGGGAGAGAGAAGAGGGAGAGAGAGGGAGAGAGAGAGAGAGAGAGAGAGAGAGAGAGAGAGGGAGAGAGAGAGAGAGAGAGAGAGAGAGAGGAGGGATAAAAAATCCACAAACCACACCATCACACATCACACAATCACACCAGTCTACCTCTTGAAGAGGGAGAGAGAAGAGGGAGAGAGAGAGAGAGAGAGAGAGAGAGAGAGGGAGAGAGAAGAGGGAGAGAGAGGGAGAGAGAGAGAGAGAGAGAGAGAGAGAGAGAGAGAGAGAGAGAGAGAGAGAGAGAGAGAGAGAGAGAGGAGGGATAAAAAATCCACAAACCACACCATCACACATCACACAATCACACCAGTCTACCTCTTGAAGCAGTTTCTCAGCCGCTCCGCTGAGGGTGTTCAGCATCGGGGTGGGGTTGGCATAGAACAGGGACATGCGATTGGCCACGTCATCGGGAAGATCGATTCCATCACTGGGAGGTATGTCTGAGCTTGCCTCTTCCTGAGGGAGAGAGGGAGAGAAGGAGGGAGGGAGGGAGGGCGGAGGGAGGGAGAGAAGGAGGGAGGGAGGGAGGGAGGGAGGGAGGGAGGGAGGGGGAGAGAGGAGGGGGAGAGAGGGAGCGATAGATCAGAGGAGAGAGAATGGGGAGAGAGATGGAGGGAGGGGGAAGGGAAGGGCAGTGGTGACAGAGGGAGGGAGGGAGGGTGAAATGGGAGGGCAAGAAGAGGGAAGCAAAGAGAGCAAAGAGGCAAATCAGCAAGACACTCAGGTTATGGATCCCTCCCTCCTTCTCTCCTTCCTCCCACCCCTTTCTCTCTCCCTCTCTCTCTCTCTCCTACTCCTTCTCTCCCCCTCTCTCCCCCCTACCATTCTTCTTCTATTGAGTGTCCTCCGATAGTAGCTGAAGTCATTTTGAATGGCAGGATTAGTCATCTGTGTGTGTGTGTGTGTGTGTGTGCGTGTGTGTGTGTGTGTGTGTGTGTGTGTGTGTGTGTGTGTGTGTGTGTGTGTGTGTGTGTGTGTGTGTGTGTGTGTGTGTGTGTGTGTGTGTGTGTGTGTGTGTGTGTGTGTGTGTGTGTGTGTGTGTGTGTGTGTGTGTGTGTGTGTGTGTGTGTGTGTGTGTGTGTGTGTGTGTGTGTGTGTGTGTACATAGCACAGCTCATGTTTGTTCACTTGATATAATTAAACTGCATTGCTGAGCCCATACTCTCTAATTAATCCCCACTATACCTTTAGGTCATCGAATGACAGAGTGAAGTGTAGGATTTCAGCAAACTGCTTAGTAATGGCCTGTGGAATTAAAATTAGCACTACTAAAAATAGAACACATACCAGGAAATACATCACTGCATTGTATGTGCAAGACGAACTCTTGCCCCAAAAGATAACATTGCCTTATAAGGCATGACATCACAAGCACTGGAATCACCATAGCAACCAGAGTGATGGGAGTATATTTGCAGAACAAGGCAATGTCGTTATGTTTCTCATGTTAGTACTTAAGAGCATTACTGATGAGGTGGGCGGAGTCAACGGCCCAGAACAAAACTAGTGATCAGCAAAGCTGTAGTATAACTATGGCAACCAGTGGTCTGGATGTCTCACGTGGCTGTACCTAAACTCTCTCCCTCCCTCCCTCCCTCCCTCTCTGTAACAATTCCCTCATATGTACATGTAACTAATGCATACTACATAGCAACAAGTTGCTAGGTAACAAGACCAAGCAGGACGGGATAATAGGATAATGGTTGCACAGGGTCATCCCTAACTCGGAAACACCCTCCACCAGACAAGCACATGGTTGACCCCTCACATAGCAGCCAGCGTCACTCCCTAAGGTTGGCAGGGTGGCTTGTTAAAACAGGATAGGTCGGCTTACAGGCTGCCTGGCAATGAGAAGCTCTGCTGTCATTGGTAGCAGCTGCCAGGGGAGAAGCCACCTCATGCCTGAGGAGATACAGCCAGTAACACGTATGTCTTCTCCCAAGGAGCAAGTCAATCAATCATCCCCTCTCTCCCTCCCTCCCTCCCTCCCTCCCTCGCCCCCCCCCCCCCCCCCCCTTTCCTTCCCTCCCTCCCTCCCTCCCTCCCTCTCTCCCTCCCTCCCTCGCCCCCCCCCCCCCCCTCCCTCTCTCCCTCCCTCCCTCGCCCCCCCCCTCCCTCTCTCCCCTCCCTCACCTGCTCCTTCTCCAAGTGTTGCAGTGCTCCAATCTCCGGGCTGCATAGGACTGTGAGCAGTTCGCAGAGGGCACTCTCTAGCTCCAGGGCAAACTCATAGAACTTCCGCAGGAGAAGAACGGACGGACAGACAGCTTTCCACGCGATGTCTTGATGCTCTTCACTCTTTGGGTTACTGATAGCCTGGGGGGTAGGAGGAGGAGGGAGGTGGGAGGGAAGTGGGAGGGAAGGAGGGGGGAAGGAAGGGAGGGAAGGAGAGAAGGAGCGGTAGATAAGAGGAGAGAGGAGGGAGAGAGGAGGAGATAGGAGAGAGGAAAAGAGGGAGGGAGGAAAGGAGGGAAGGAGAGAGGAGGAGGAGAGAGAGAAGGTAAGAGAGAGGAAAAGGAGGAGGGAGGGAGGGAAGGAGAGACAGGAAATGGAGTGTAAACTGAAATGATTTGATTATCTAGAAAATGCCAGGTATTGCCAGTGGAGCCAGAGGAAGAGTGCAGGCCACCATACATGTGCATGAGCACACACTGATACAGTAGGTCCTTTGGAATCACACACACACACACACACACACACACACACACACACACACACACACACACACACACACACACACAAAGCAGCTGCTTCAGATCGACCTCTGACCTCTCTGATGTGCTCTCCCGCCCCCTTGTAGCCCTTGAGGTCAGCGATGATCTCGGGAGCTCTGGCCAGGACAGTGGCCACCTTCACATGCACCTCCAGCTCTGGAGGGGTGGGCTCAGCCCCTGAGAGAGGAGGGAGGCAGGGAGGGAGGGAGGGGAGGGAGGAGAGGCGAGAGAGAGAGAGAGAGAGAGAGAGAGAGCAACATTGGGAGGAGGCAGCACAGGGACAACTACACAGCACATCCTGTTACTAGTTTGCACTCACTTTCAAAGTCTACAAAGAAATCGATTTTTGGGACTGAGCCTCTTTCGTTGAGGACTCTCAGCAGGTTACCCATCGTGACCTGTGCAGGGGAGAGAGAAGGGGGGAAGGGGGAGGAGGGAGAGAGGGACAGGAGGAGAGAGAGACAGGGGGAGAGAGAGACAGGGGGGAGGAGGGAGGGAGTGAAGGAGGGAGGGAGGGAGGGAGGGAGGAGAGGGGGGAAGGAAGGAAGAGGAATAACAGTTGAACAGAACGTAACTTACTTTTCACTCAACAATAAAAACAGATGTACAGCTAGTACCACCACATACATACATCACAAGACTATCACATGACCATCACATGGTACCACAGAAACGCAGCGTACCCTCCCATCCCTCACACACATACCCTCAGGCTACTCCCCTCCTCCTCCATCTCTCCTCCTCCATCCCTCCTCCTCCATCTCTCCCCGAAAGTGCTGAAACCTGCTGACACCGCTCACACAATGGCCGAGCTGGCACTAAGGCGACACCCAATGATCAATTCTGGCCAAAGAGACAGCAAATCTTCCTCCGAACAGCATTTAAATAACCACAGTCGGCCTTGTAAGGGAGCCCCGGCAACTGGAGGCATTGTTGCCCTCACAGGAGAGTAATGTGATTATCTTGATGAGCTGACTGTTTGAGGTTAGGGGCTGTTGGAGGATGTTGCTATGGTAACAAGAAACAGCTGCTGGCCAAGGATGGTGAGCATTGGATGGAGTATGGTATGTCTGTCTGTTTGCCTGTACATCTGTTTGTCTGCCTGCTTGTCTGTCTGTCTGTCTGTCTGTCTGCCTACCTGTCTGCCTGTCTGTCTGCCTGCATGCCGGCACGTCTATCTCTCCATCAATCTGTCCGTTGTCTGTCTGTCCATCAGTCTGTCTCCTTAACACATCACCTGAGTTAACAGCTGAGTCAGCTCTGTTATTCTAAGTACCCATGACAGCCACAAAGCAAAGCTGACAAGCATGAAAGGAAAGGTTTTAGCAGCCCCTGCACACACACCACGGGGGAAGAAGATGGTTACTTAGGAGAGAGTCCAGGGCCTAGCAGAGCTTGGGTAAACATTCCGGGGGCTTGTGTGTGCATAGTTGGGTGTGAAGTGACCATCTGCTGCCATTCCCATGGCAACATGCTTGTGCTCTGTACATGTACAAATGTATGTACGGCCATCTCTCTCTCTCTCTCTCTCTCTCTCTCTCTCTCTCTCTCTCTCTCTCCCCCCCCCCCCCCATCTCTCTCATCCTACCTTCCCCCAATCTTCCCGTCACATCTGCTTGACAATTACACACACACACACACACACACACACACACACACACACACACACACACACCAGGGCCTAGTAGCATTTGACATAAAGATAACAACAGAACGGGTTACAGGAACAGGTTTTGCAAGGCAGAGGCCTTGCACAGGAGACATAGCACTGGGCCCATCCCAGGATGGCTCTGCACTCCACACTCACCCTACTGACACAGGGCTGCTGATGTCAGTATGGTGGTTGCCCAGAGCAACAGCACTGTTGCTAGTGCATTAGGTGAACGCACAACCTAGCAAGGACAACCCTTAATAAGCTGAGCACTTTCTTGATGGCACAAATCTCCCCGTCCCTCCAATTCCCCTTGTTCAACCTAGCACACTACCTCCCTCTCTCTCCCTCTCTTCCCACCCTTTCCCTCCCTCCCTCTCTCCCGTCCTGCCCCAAATGGATGGTACACATGAATGTTGGCTTAGCAACCACACAACACCCCTTAGAGTCCTACCTCACCTGACCAAACCTGTCTAAACCTGTTTACCTGCCACACTCCCACCTTGCACACACACACACACACACACACACACACACACACACACACACACACACACACACACACACACACACAGTTAGGCAGGACTATCATCTCCCACATAATTGGTCAGAATAGTCAGCCTTTGTCATGGCAACGAGGTAATTAAATGCAAAAAATAATGTGAAATGCACACAAGAACAGCAGAGAATGTAACAGCTACTAAAACATGTAACTGAACAACAACAGCTACAAGGGTAGATTACATGAACAACATGCATGTTAACAACATGTACATAAACAACATGGGAATAAACAACATGCTAAGTAGACAACAACGCTACATGAAAATGTACATCCTGAACAACATGTAACTAAAAATGTATTATTCTAAGTATGCAGTAACGTCAGAATGGTTAGATTTTTTTCTTTTGTGAATACACATGGAGAGCATTCTTGTTTTCTTACCCCGTCTTCAACACTCTCTCTCCCTCTCTCTCTCCCTCTCTCCCTCCCTCTCTCTCTCTCTCTCTCTCTCTCTCCCTCTTTCCCAACCTCCCTACCTCCTCCTGCCCTCAAAACCTAGTACTACGGTATATACAGAAGCCTTGTGCAGCGACACACCCCGCCACATGCCACTACAACGCGCTTCCACTGGCCAAGGCTCGCAGCGAGACACAAGACACACTCGCACACCCCACGCGCTTGCTAATCCAATGAACCCTTCCACACGTTCCTAGACGACGCACAACACACGTAGCCTTTCTAGCTCTCAAGCCAGCAGTCCAAATTTGGGAGACTACACAACACTCACTTTTTAAACTTGTCAGAGCGAGCAACATGTACCACTCTTTGGCTCGCTGGCTGCCCCGACCGCTCTCTTGCCCCCTCGTCTGCCGGTTTCTCCGCCTTCCCTGCACGGTTGGCTGGGTGTATCGTGACCGTGACAGTGGGTTTCCTGCCGATCGTGGAAATCTGCAAATATGGAATACGAGCTTGGAGGGCGTGTTCTTTTCGGGAAAAGTACGAAGTGTGGTGTGGGAGGGTGGGTTTCTGCGCACGCGCAGTGGGCGCAAGCTCTGTTCTAGTTGATGCGCACCAAGCCTAGTTGCAACCAATTATGGCTGCGCTAGTCTTCAGTCGGGGTCCTGTGTGGCGATGGGTGGGGTTAGTAAGGCCAGAGGTAGCGTTAAATAGCTCAGAACAGGTAGCCAGTGTGTGTGGGACCACAAACGCCATCATCCCAAGACTACACTTAGCGCGGACTACGTCATGTGCTGCTGCAGTGGACAGGAGCCGTTACAGCGCGACCAGAAATAACTTTGGACGAGCACAGGGGCTCCAGTGCCCTCGTCTCACCAGCCATCTCTGCCAGGGGGCGAGGACGAGGGAGACAACTACCCGCGCTTTCTCCACCTCCTCCTCGCGGTGCTCGAAGGGTTACCATATCAAGTATTCCAACCGCGGGAACTATCATCCGCGCAGGGCAGTCATGTACATACCGGCGTCTGATGAGCGCAAGCTGAAGAAGAGTGCCTCACTGAAGATTGATACTGTGGTGTTTGACCTGGAGGATGGAGTGGCAGTGAACCAGAAGGTGGAGAGAGAGAGAGGGAGGGAGAGAAGGAAGGAAGGGAGGAAGGGAGGGAGGGTAGGAAGGAAGAAAGAAAGAAGAAGGGAGGGAGGGAGGCAGGCAGTCAACCAGAGAGGTACATTTGTGTTGTGGTGTTAAGTAACAATAATACTACTCAAGAGGCTGCCCTAGCAATCCTGCCATTGACCACGTGCCCAGTGTAGGTGGAGCCAGTAATCAATTATGTACTCCTTCACTAAAGCAAGCATAGAATCGAAATTCTCTGTCCAAAGCTCAGGTGTTAAGTAACAATTCATTGGAGTTGTGTTATACAGCATTGGCATTGTTGCTGTGGTGACATGTCGAGTTGTAGAATTGCCGAGCAGAGGATAGATGTCTCTCTCTCCTCCTCCCTCCTCTACCTTCACAGGAGAAGGCCAGGCAATCAGTCTACGCTGCCATAGAAGCGTGTCGTCGTGCCGACAGCCTCTCGGCTCACAGTGAGCATGTGGTGAGGGTGAACGGAGTGGAGAGTGGCCTGCTACACCTTGACCTTGCTGCTGTGTTCAGGCCTGGATCACATGATCAGTCACATGACCACCATGGTGGATCACCTGATGCTATCATGCTACCCAAAGCAGACTCGGTGGAGCATATTGCAGAGGTAAAGTATGTACATATACTAGTGCAGTTGGGAGAGAGAGGCTCGTAACAGTAGCTGCTCTGGTATCCTGACCTTTTTCCTTTCTCTTGCAATGTTAGTGTAGTGTCACCTCTCTTCCCTCTCTCCTCCCACTCCACCTCCCTCCTTCCCTTTCCCTCCTTCCTTGCCTGCCTCCCTCCTTCCCTCTCTTCCCCCTCCTCCCTCCCTACCTCCCTCCTTCCCTCCCTCCTCCCCCCCCCCCCTCCCTGCCTCTCTCCTTTCCTCCCTTCTCCCTCCCTTTTGCCTCCCTCTTTCTTCTCTCCCTTCCCTCTTCCCTCTCTCCCTCCCTCTCCCTCCCTCCCTCTCCCTCCCTCCTCAGCTGGATCTCTCTCTTGCCTATTATCGCGGCCCCTCCCTCCCTCCCATCCCTCTCTTCATCATCGTCGAGAGCCCCACGGCTCTGCTCAATCTGAAGGACATCTGCCAGTTTGCCGCAGACGAAGCCACCCATCTCAGGCTGGGGGTGGTGGTGTTTGGGTCAGACGACTTTCTAGCCAGACTGGGTACGAGGGAGGGGGGTGGAGGGGAGGGGAGGGAGGGGAGGGGAGGGGGGTGGAGGGGGGGGGAGGGAGGAAAGAGTGATAGAGGGAAAGAGGGATGGGAGGGGAAGAAATAATACCACTTGGTCTGTCACTGCTGCTAGTAAAATTTTTGTTGAAACCACAATTAATTCTGGCTGGTGATCCCAACTCAATAACTGTGACAGCCTAGCATGCCACGTGATCTACTAAGGGTATGGGTGAAGGAATGTAATTGGATGTGTCCTGTGCTAGAGGGGCACCTCTCCCTCCTGCAGTGTGGGACCACAACTGCAGTTGGAGGAGGGGGAATAGTTGTGGTATCTCTGACAATGGAGGAAGAATTTGTAGGCTATTGGGTTTATTCCCTCACCTCCTTCCCTCCTCCCTCCCTTCTTTCTTTCTCCTCATCTCCTCCCTCCTCCCTCTCTCCCTTCATTTTCTTTCTTCCTCCCTGCCTCCTCCCTCCCTCCCTCCCTCCCTCCTTCAGGGGGTGTGAGATCCAAGGATACCACAGAGATACTCTACGCCAGGCAGAGCATGGTCTCCCAGTCAAAGGCTTTTGGACTGGATGCAGTGGATATGGTGGACACCAACTTCAAAGGTCAGGAGTGAGAGGCTACTGTGTGTGTGTGTTCGAAGGGGGTGCATGTATGTCATGTTTTTTGGTTGTCTTAACTCATGAATATTCATTGAAAACACCTCAGCAGCTTCATAATGGCCAATGTGTCCCAGCCTACATGTATGCCTGATATACTGGTAGTTGATAGCATAATTGCCTCAGTACGAACTACTGTGGATACATGATCGATCAGTCATAGAGACAAGGCCAAGGAAGGCAACTACACCTGAAGACGGCTCTTTCTTTCCAGAGAAAAAAAAGCTGCCTCAGGCGGGACTCGAACCCACGACATCCTGCATACCGCTGAGATACTCTACCAGCTGAGCCACCAAGGCAGCCCAGCTGGGCGGGCCAAATCTTTATGGTTTATACAACGGCAAAGGCATCTCTTCCCTGTCAGAAAGGGTTACTCTAAACTCAGTACCAACATGCCTATATAGTCTCTAAAGAAGTTACACTGAACAGTAATGCATGCATCCAGTCAGGCCCGTTAGCCTTGTCTGTGGTTTGTGAGAGTTTAGAGACTTCAGAGAACCATAGCTGCCCCACACCTCATTGTCAGCCAGGCAGGGCTAACGAGGCCAGGCATTGTGTGATGAATGGCTCTGAGAACACCTCATTAGCTGAGCCTCCAAGGGGATGCTCCCTTGGGGGGGGGGGGAGGGGGGCAGGCTGTGGTGTGCTGTGATTGGTGGATACACTTGTTGCTTAGTGATGCACTCACACACACACACACACACACACACACACACACACACACACACAGATCTAGACAGCCTCAGACTGCAAGCAGAAGCAGCTGCCAGAATGGGCTACACAGGGAAGCAGGTCATCCACCCGGACCAGGTCCCTGTAGTGCAGGAGGCCTTCACACCCTCCCCAGGGGTGGTGGAGTGGGCCAGGGGTCTGATAGAGGCCTTCCATCAGCACCAGGCCTCGGGGAAGGTGTGTGTGGGTGTGAGTGGGGGTGGGTGGGGGGGTATGGGTGGGTAGGGGTGTGTGGGTGGGTGTGGGTGGGTGGGGGGGTATACATGTGGGTGTGTGTGGGTGGGTGGGGGGTGTGCATGTGGGTGTGTGCATGCATGCGTGCATGCGTGTGTGTGGATGACAGAGAGAGAACATGTGTGCATGTTACCTCTTTTCTATTTCCTCACATGCCCTCTCTCCCTCTCTCCTCTTCTAGGGTGCGTTTGTGTACCAAGGCCACATGATCGATCTGCCCCTTCTGCTGCAGGCGGAGAACATTGTCAAACTGCAAGATGGCATTGAGAACTCATGACCACACCCCCTGCCATGTTTTCTGTGTGTCCATCACTAATCACTGGTTTTAAGTTTGTACTGCCATAATTATATCTCCTCACGTGGCCTGTTACTGTCTGGAATCTGCGCATACTCTACGCATAAAGGCTACGCTAAGGATCCCTAATGACTTGCCGGAATGATGCGCGTACTGCGGGTAGCCTAGGTGACCTGCAGAGCAGCCTCGCAAGTAGTCTGGCTACGCGAGACTACCTCGCAAGTTAGTCGTAATTTTCGCGGGGGATGGCTTGCGAGGCTGCTTAGAGATCGTTTAGACCTGTAAACTGCGCCCAGCGCGCATGCGATACCCCCAAACTATACACCAGGGTACACGAAATTTAATTAACAATGTGCGTTAGATCAACAGTACTTGAGCGCAGTACACAAAAAGTTTCAATGTAAACCAGACGTAATTTATATACGCGGGACGCTGGGACCCGAGACTATGATTGTGCATGTGGCATACAGTGATATGCAGCAGTGCTCTACAGCGTTCATTATCCTAGATGTGGTAATTTTTCAATGGTCATGGATCTTCATCAGTGCTTTTGCCATCTTTGTTTTGATTATGGCCACTTCCTGATGGAGAGAGCTCACCATCCTTCCGCGCCTCATGACCCCTATTCCCTCCTCTCTTTCCGCTGTCCCCTCCTCTTCCAATGCTCTGCTCTTCTCCCTCCCTGAGGTTGTCTGTCTTGTGCTCACTCTCTGGTCTCCTTCCTCCCTCACCTCTCTCACAATAGAGATCAGTACTACTAGTAGTGCCATGAGATGAAGTTGTGCTAGTAGACACATCCAAACCAGCCCCCTGGGGACCAGAATTTCTCCCCGTGTTGTGCCCCCTTGGTGGTGTGACACAGATAACCTGGTGAGACTGATCGTCTATAGCAGCTGCAAATGCCAGAAATTCAGCATCCAAAGTTCCTTCATCACGCTGATTAGTGAGGATAGGAGTGTTTTCATCAGTAGAACTGAAACGGAAAACCTTTTTAAAACACTTCTTCAGCTTCTGCTTGTTATTCCTCACCACAGCCCGCATGACATAGGCCACCATGTACATCAGAGGAAGGAATATCAAAATGTATTGCATGGCAAATGCCCACTTGGACAACGGCTGATCTAGTGAGGTGAAGCATATATTGTACATACTCACAGCATTAATGAGGGCCAACACACCAAATATGGTCGCATCGAGGTTATTATAGAAGTCCTTTTTGTATGGTCTGAAAACTGCGAAGAGGAGCACAGCCGCCGTGCAGAGCAGCTGCTGTACAAAAAACTGTTGTATCCAAGTATTTGAGTAGGCATAGAGTGTGAAGAAGAGGATTCGGAGGATGAAGTAGACACCAGCAAAGTATCTGTAGTCTCTTGTCCCATTGGTGCCATCCTTGAAGCAGCCTTGGAATGTGTCGAGGAACATCTGCATTCGGCCGCCAGTGTTGATCTGACAACAAGCTCTTCTGCAACCAAACCAGTTTGACAACCTCTGAATCAGTCTGAGTGGATAGACGAGGAGGAGGAGAGGAGGCAGTATCACTATGGTCAGCAGAATGCACAGAGCTAGGAAGAAGTAGGGAAGGTGTTCATTGCTAAGGAAATGGACATTGCCATCAAGATACAATACATTGGTCACCCCATTGCCAGAGCTGTCCACCAAGGGCTCAGGGGTCAGGAGGTACACAGAGGTCGCCGTGAATTTGTTGTATGAAAGAACAAGAAACGTCGCAAAGGCGTCAATGGTTGAGTGTTGGAGGTTCCACTTGTGTTGAAACCGGGCAAACAGGTTATGCACGGGACGACACAGGCAGTAGACTGGCTGGATACCTCGATTATAGAGAGAGACCACACCATAGAAGAGGAAAATGAGAATGAGAGGATAGGCTGCCACGAGGAAGTCTAGCGATAAGAATGCTTGAGTGCTGAGGTAGGGGCTGAGGCAGGTGGGTGGGAAGAAGAAGAAGTTGAGGTTCCAGATATCATAGGGAATGATGTAGGCTTGTTCCAGCGCATCGTAGTGTGAGGTGATGCTGTCCACGTGGACTGTTCCATCACCTTCAATGTCTAATGCTGTTGTCAAGAGCTGTGCAAATAAAATGAAGGCATTAGCTGGGCCAGTGGTGGTGCTGACATTAAGTAGGACGAATATCAGGAACATTATTGTGATGGGCAGTAATTGGGAGAGGATATAAAAGACCCACATGTAGTAAGCTTGGTTGTCCGAGCATCGCACACACTGGATTTGTTTAGTGTTCACAGCCAGACCATAACCTTGGCGACAGCGACCACACATAATCCCCTCCCTCCCTACTGGCTGACATAGCAGCTTGTCGAGATCCGCCGTATTGTTTGGCAGCTCAACATACTGTGAGTCCATAGCACTAGCTGTGTAAGGACTTATACAAACCAGAAGCTGCTTAGAGAGATCCCCTCCCAAACTAGGGTCCACTCCCATCCAGAGCCCTCGTTGCAACTTGGCAGTAAAGGCAGCCTCACTACACTTCACCCTCCCTCCATAACTCTCATCACACACACACTTGGCCAGCTCGCGCACATTCTGGGAGAGGTCTACACTGGAGTAGGTCGGTCTGTGTCCATCCTTATTGGTCTGCACAAAGCCAGGTGGGCACTGCTGGAAATGAACAGGAACAGAGGCAAAGAGATGGCGAGGAGGCAGAGTGTCAACATCCAATGTTCCATTATTCATGCTTTCACCATACATTACTAGAGAATTATCGGTTATATAAAAGGAGTTTGGAGGTAAGCTTATGGAACTGTTAGTGGCAGGCCACACATTCAGTACTGCATATTTTGTCACATTTTTGCTGTAGTCATCGAGCAGTGTTATGTTGAGAGGACTGCGAAGTCCAGGAATTACATTCAATGAAATATTTGCCATGATCCTGTTAGGTAAGGTTCGTGTCTGATTGCTACAGCCACAATTGGTAGAGTTTGACCGAAAAGTCCAGTTGTTGCGATCCTTGCAGAACACTTTGCTCAAGACCGTCTCATTCTGAGATCGACTGTATGTGTAGCCATTCCAAATGCATGGAATCAGTGAGCCCAGTACCATTGCATTGCACTCAGGGTCAGAAGTATGAACATTTTCTCGATTAAAATCAAATACAAAGTTGGTTTCCCAGTCTTTGGGATGTACAGAACCATCCATATACTGCACGAAACAGTGTCCATTACTCAGGAGTCCAGTGCTGGTAGGATTCTGGTAAATTGCTCCACCTGCTCGCTGTGCGTAGTTGTGTGAGAAGGTCAGAGAAGTATTTCTATGCACTGTCATGAAGGCATGTCCATGAAGTGATATGGCACCGCCATACGCTGCCTTGTTGTGATGGAAGGTAGCCTGGCAGTTCTCTAAGAAATCTACACTGGTTTGGTCAATAGTGAGGGGGGAAGAAGCCTGAGAACTGTTTCCATTATGAAAAAACTTAACATTAGTACTGAATGCAATTGGAAGATAATCTGCTGTAACAATGCCAGGGATGTCCCCAGTATTGTTCTCAAAAGTGCAGCTCTCAAAAACAGGTTTCAATAGGGCACCTCTTTTGGCAGATATGTTGTAGGCTGAGGCTAACAGAGCAGCTCCCACTGTCCCATAATTCCCACTCCAGACACACTCATTGAAGTACACACTGTTTGTCGGGTCAGTCTGTTCCATCTCGGGAGATGCTTTGACGACAGATCCCCCTCCAAAATATGCTGTGTTTTTGGTAAAGTGAGAGTGGCTCACAGACATACTGTTGTGTGTGTGGCTTGCTTGGTAGGAGAACTTGAAAAGTACCATCATTCCTCCACCAGAGCCACCAAAGGCACTGCGGTATACACAGTGGTTGTCACTGATAGTGCTGCTGACTATATTCACTCTAGTATCTACACTGTACTCCTCAAAACTTACTACAATACCGCCACCAAAGTAGGCCTTGTTATGCTCTATCTTACACTCAGTGAGTGATATAACGATGTCATTTGCCCTGCACAGGTACAGTGCTATACCACCACCATGCCCTGCAGTGTTGTGATAGTGGGGGTCAAGGGGCAGAAAATTGTACTGGCTTTCATGAATGCTTGCCTCTGGTTCTAGTGCAACGTTCCCACTGAACAATGATTCGGATATAGTGTAGGATGCATTAGAGTTATATTCATTATCCTGGATAGTGGTACAACCCGTTTGATTTGTGGGTGAACAGTAGGGAAACTCGACATAGAGACCTCCCCCACCAAACCTTGATGGCTTATTTTCTAGGAAAGTGCAGTTGTGGATGTAGTTGAGTCCACCAGTAGCATACACAGCCATTCCTGTCCCTGTGCTGTTGGTGACACTCACTCCAGTCAGGTTGATGTGCTGACAGAACAGGAAGTACACGCCCACAGGAAACTGCATGAAGGAGAAGCTGTGGTCACTGAAGTTACGGCTCGTGCTATTCTGCAGAGCCCCACAGCCACAGAAGTGCACATTCTGGATAGTGATGCCACTGGACTGGACAAAGCTGAGGCCTGCCCCAGATTCACATGTCACTGTCACCACAGCTTGGGATGACCCATTTACAAATGGGTCAACACCAGTCAGGGCTATATTGGTAAGTCCAGACAAGCTGATTGTGTGGTTCAGTGAGTAGTCTCCACTGCTGACCACCACCTGAGTGGAGTTCAGCACTCGCTCACTCACAGCATAGGAGAAGGTACGACAAGGGTGGGTGTGGCTTCCACAAGTGGCATTGTCAGTGGCATTGGTGTTGCTACAGTCCACATACACTGTGTGGTCATAGTGAGCAAAGGAGAGGGCACTATGCAGCACAGCTGCCACCAGCAGCCAGAACAACCTCTCAGATGCCATGGCTTTGTCTAGCAGAATAACAAACAAGAGAAACGCTGACACACAATGCACCAACAATTTGTTAATGTCGCCATATAAAGTGGTCCCTATTACATGCTTTGCTCTGCGTGGTGTGTGCTACTTATACCTGCTTGCGTACAAATAGACAATAGAAGCACATACAAAGGGCGACCAAATACAGGCAATGGATATACACAAACAGTGCTACTTATACCTGAACTGAACTCACCTGCAGTGTGAAGAAGTATCACGCAGCGTGCAGACACGAACGCACGCACTGCACCTTGTAAACTAGCTACTCACCAAGTCCAGTTGAGACCTATAAAATTTCAGTCCGTCACCAATGTATCTGCACAATCATACAAAACTGAGCGTGTGGTAAGCTTATATATATACGCAGCGACGTTGAAACTACAACGCGCCACTTACCTGGGATTGGTACAGCTAGCACGCAATCTCAACACATTGTGCTCTTTCGAGGAAGCGCTGGTCCAAATTTCAGTACCGTATCAGACTGTGTGTCTCACCGCGTTTACGCTGGGACAATAAACGTTTCCGGAATGGTTGTGATAGTCAGATCCCTATAGATAGCGTAAACTATGATGTAAACCTGGATGTAAACCTGGACAGAACTTATATCTATCTTATATAACTGATGCGTTCCACGGGCGGAAGCAGTATAACACCTCTGGCTTGTTTTTTATGGGGTTTTTTCGTGAAAGTTCAGAGACATCATGGAGCAGAGCTGCTCCACACTCCAGGCAGAGCTAATAGTGTGGCTAGCAAGGGTAGCCGACGAGCCTTCCAGGAAGCCGTAAGTGAAAGCACTGCGCGTAATATATCCGCTACCCGCGCCCACAACGTGAATTAATTTCCCGTAATATAAGCCGACCTTACGCCGTTCCCCGGTAGTGCACGGATTGCACATTAGCGGTATAGAGTAAGTTACCGATGATCGGACGCCATCTATTTTCGGACGCATTTGCGAAGTCTGTGTGTTACTAAACTAGTTACTTTTTGCGACAAAATGTAGTCCTGAGTCACAAACCTTTGTAGAAAAAAATTCGCCTTTATCAGAGCCTCAAGGCCTGAATTATGTGGCGATAAATGACAGTCTGAAAGTAATGCATTAACGGACAAAAGTATCATTCTTCGGACGACTCTTCCAAAAACTACATAATTCAGGGGATTCTATCGAAAGTATGATTCATACACAGTGTTATCCTTTGGCTATCCAGCGAACTATAGTTTGTTCATTTTCATCTTAAGTGCTTCACACGCCATCCCCGTCAAACATACCAAAGTCACCTAATCAATGTTCGGACACGATGAACGGTTTTTGCTCTCTTGCACCTAAGGCAAGCGAGAACGTCTGCTTTCAATACTTTCTTCAGGTGCTACTGGTCGTGTACAGAATACCTACACCACCTTTTTTGATTATACCTGATTTTGATTTTTGGTCTTTTAAAAAATAATTTAGTATTTAATTACCTAAAAACTTCAAATCTTGCAAAAGCAAAAAATAGTGGTGTAGTTTTCTTGTAAAAGCACCAGCAGCATGTGTAAAAATTTTGGAATCAGAATTACTTACGTGTCTCAGGCGGAATAAGGCAAAATCCATTTTTTGTGTCCGAATATTGATTACGTGACTTTGACATGTTTACAGCGATGACGTGGGAAGCAATGAAGACGAAAGTAGCCAAACTATAGTTCGCTGGATAGCCAAAGGATAACATTATGTATGAAGCATACTTTCGATAGAATCCCCTACATTACGTAGTTTTTGGAAGAGGCGTCCGAAGAATGATACTTTTGTCTGCTAATGCATTACTTTCGGACGGTCATTTATCGCCACATAATTCAGGCCTTGAAGCTTTGATAAAAACGATTTTTTTTCTACAAAGGTTTGTGACTCAGGACTACATTTTGTCGCAAAAATTAACTACTTTAATTACACACAGACTTCGCAAATGCGTCCGAAAATAGATGGCGTCCGATCATCGATAACTTACTCTATATACCGTGCAGCATCAGCGGCCGCTACTCGTGCCCACAACGTGCATAAATTTCCCGTAATGTTAGCCGACCTTACGCGGTTGTTCCCCCGCACTGCACGGACTGCACATTAGCGGTATATATACCTTGCAGCATCAGCGACTATAACTATGATGTAAGCCGTGCACAACTGTTAGCTGCTCACATTTCATAAGCTTAAACTTTCATCTTAATGGCTCCCTGGGCTACAAATCTGGTTGCCATGTACTGGGAATAGTATGTACCCTCTCTAAGCACCTCCCCTCACTTCCCCTCCCTAGGATGCATTGTCTGCAGCAGTCACACCATTGGACCTACCCCTCCTACTGCAAGCCAAGAACGTTAATTGTCAAACTGCAGAACACCATCATCAGGAGAATATGTGACCACACCCACTGCCATACTGTGACCACACCCACTACCATACTGTGCATGCTCATCACTACTATATTAATTATCACTGAATTTTCACTTTGTACTGCCATATAAATTCACACACAGTATATACATTGGCCATAGCTACAATACCACTGTATACATAAAGTAAAATGAAAATACCTTCAAATAGAGCACTATACATGTGGTACAGAGTAGTACTCTGCAGTAGTGGAGTCATTCCATGCTATCATGCTAGATGTAGTAGCTTGTTAGTTGTCATGGATGTGGTCTTCATCTATGTCCTGCCTGTCCCTGTGTTGATGGTGGCCATCTCTTGATGGACCGACCTCACTGTCCCCCCTCCCTCCTCTGCCCTCCGTCCCACCTCTCTCTCCCCTCTCTTCTTCCCTTCCACTGCCCTGTCCCTCTCCCTCTGTGAGGTGGTCAGTCCTGTGCTCGCCCTCTGACCTCCTCCCTCCCTCATTCCTCTCGTAGCTGTAGTCATGGATACGAATGACACCAGAAGTGCCACGAGACGAAGTTGGGCTAGTGGACAGATCCAAGCCGGCCCCCTGGGGACCAGAATTTCTCCCTGTGTTACGCCCCCTTGGTGGTGTGATGTGAATAACCTGGTGTGACTGATCATCCATAACAGCTGCAAATGCCAGAAACTCAGCATCCAAACTGCCGTCGTCATGGTGACTAGAGAGAAGCGTAGTATTCTCATCAACGGATCCAAAACGGAAAAATTTCTTCAGCTTCTGCCGATTGTTCTTGATCACTGCCCACATGACATATACCACCATGTACACCAGAGGACAGAATATCAGGATATATTGTATGGCAAAAGCCCATTTGGACGCAGGCTGATCCAGCGATGTGAAGTATATGTTGTACATACTCACAGCGTTAATGAGGGCTAACACACCAAATATGGTCGCATCGAGGTTATTGTAGAAGTCCTTTTTGTAAGGTCTGAACACTGCGAAGAGAAGCACAGCCACTGTGCAGAACAGCTGCTGTATGAAGTACTGCCGTATCCACATACCTGTGTAGGCATAGAGTGTGAAGAAGAGGATGCGAAGGATGAAGTAGACACCAGCAAAGTATCTGTAGTCTCTTGTCCCATTGGTGCCGTCCTTGAAGCAGCCTTGGAATGTGTCGAGGAACATCTGCATTCGGCCGCCAGTGTTGATCTTACAACAGGTTTTCTTGCAGCCAAACCAGTTTGACAACCTCTGAATCAGTCTGAGTGGGTAGACGAGGAGGAGGAGAGGAGGCAGTGTCACTATGGTCAGAAGAATGCAGAGAGCTAGGAAGAAGTAGGGAAGGTGTTCGTTGCTAAGGAAATGGACATTGCCATCAAGGTACAACACATTGGTCACTGTTTTGTCCAAGCTGTCCACCAAGGGGTCAGAGGTCAGGAGGTACACAGAGGTCACGGTGAACTTATTGTAGGAGAGAACAAGAAATGTCGCAAAGGCGTCAATGGTTGAGTGTTGGAGGTTCCACTGGTGTTGAAACCGGGCAAACAGGTTATGCAGGGGACGACACAGGCAGTAAACAGGTTGGATACCTCGATCATAGAGAGAGACCACACCATAGAAGAGGGCAATGAGAATGAGAGGATAGGCCGCCACGAGGAAGTCTAGCGATAAGAATGCTTGAGTGCTGAGGTGGGGGCTGAGGCAGGTGGGCGGGAAGAAGAAGAAATTGAGGTTCCAGATATCGTAGGGAATGGTGTAGGCTTTTTGCAGCGCATCGTAGTGTGAGGTGACGCTGTCTATGTGGACTGTTTCGTCTCCTTCAATGCTGAAAGTGGTTGTCAAGAGCTGTGCAAATAAAATGAAGGCATTGGCAGGGCCAGTGGTGGTGCTGACGTGAAGTAGGACAAATATCAGGAACATTATTGTGATGGGCAGTAATTGGGAGAGGATGTAAAAGACCCACATGTAGTGGGCTTGGCTGTCCGAGCATCGCACACACTGGATTTGTTTAGTGTTCACAGCCAGACCGTAACCTTGGCGACAGCGACCACACATAATCCCCTCCCTCCCCACTGGCTCACACAACTGTCCGTCGAGATCCGCCGTCTTGTTTGGCAGCTCAACATACTGTGAGTCCATAGCACTAGCTGTGTAAGGACTCATACCAACCAGAAGCTGCTTAGAGAGATCCCCTTCCAAACTAGAGTCCACTCCCATCCAATGCCCTCGTTGCAACTTGGCAGTAAAGGAAGCCTCGTTACACTTCACTCTCCCTCCATAACTCTCATCACACACACACTTGGCCAGGGAGGAATTTTCAGAAGTCTGGGGGGCAAACCCTGGGGGACAGGGGAGGACAGTGACGTCTAGCTCCCAGGTCAGCACCCGGGGGCCAAGAGTCTCGAGCTGAATAGCAGCTGTGCTGTTGGGAATCCCCACCAAATTCAAAGCACTATCAGATATGTAGAATGAGTTATTAGGCACTTGGGCAAGGTCAGGGGTCAGGGAGCGTGCAGTGTATACGACACGCTCACTCACATTGACTCCCTTATCGTCAAGAACCTCCACTGGCATTGCCTGGGGCCTCCCCAGAATGAGCTCCATGTGTCTCGAGCCGTTCTTTGAGGTGTTGAAAGCAGCTGGTGCACTGGATATCTCGTCCTCGCAGGAGCCTTCGTCGTACACCCAGTTCTCATTCCAGCAGAACAGCTGCTGGGATGGACTGGGGACTTGCGTTGAAGGCTGCATGCTATAGTAGTCCCAGAGACAGGGGTACAGAGACACGGCCGAGATTGAGTTCCTTCCTCCGTTGTAGGTGGCCGTGTTTCCTTTGAAGAAGAACCTAGCTGTCCAGTTCCATGGCTCAGTGAGGATATCTTGATACTGGATGAAGCAATTGCCAAACATGGCAAGTGTGTGTTGATCAATGGCGTAGCAGTGGATGGCCCCTCCATACTGTGATGCAGAGTTGTTAATAAACTGCATGTTCGTGTAGTTGTGCACTTTGATATAGGCCGACCCAAATAGAGATATGGCACCACCACTTCTGCCACTGTTCCTGTAGAAAATTGCATCACAGTGGTCCATGAAATCGAGCGAAGCATCAACAGATGCCAGAGCGGAGGAGTTGTTGTCCTCGAAAACAACAGAGTGCTCGAATATGATTGACACGCAACTTGTATACAAAGTACCCACTCCAATGATGTCACCAATAACGTTACTATAATTAGTATTGTTGTCGTTATTGTTGACGAAGGCACAGTCGCTGAATACAGGAGTCACGGTGGCTCCTTCTGACGCCTTGTTCCAAATGGAGAGGTCAATGGCACTGCCAGTCCTCCCATAGTTTGAGTCCCAAGTACAGTTACAAAATGTGAGGGAGTTTGAGGCCGTGCTGTGCCTTCTCTCACGGGCAGTGCTGAAGGACACCCCGCCTCCCCAGTATGCTCTGTTGTGTTGGAACAGGCAGCTATCGACCACTATACTGTTGTTCTCCATTTCTGAGTCATCGGTGAACATGTACTCCAATCTCATACCACCACCTCCTGTGGTCTGCGTGGAATAGCTCTCCTTCTTGAAGAAAGAGGTGTTGTTTCGGATGACTGAGGAAGATATTGAGAAATGGTTGCTTCTGCTCAGCTCCTGAAAATCCACAAACACTCCTCCTCCCCACTCTGCCTCATTGTTCTCAAACACACACCTTTCCACTGCCACTGAGCTGTTCTCAACTTCACTGAAGAACACACTCAGGCCTCCTCCGTGACCGAATGTCAGGTGGTTCGTGTCCTGGGGCAGGAGGTAGATGTACTCCACTGGGTGCCACATGTGCCCACGATTGCCCCCAAACACACACTCACTGATCCTGTACTCCACTCCTGTGCTGTACTGTGGGGGGATGGAGGTGTTGCCTGCGTCACAGTCACTAAGGAGTTGGGGGTCGCAGAAGGGAAATTCGATGTATAGACCCCCTCCACTAGGAACCATTTCATTGTTGGGGGGTCTGTTATAGAGGAAACTGCAGTTGTGGATGTAGTTGAGTCCACCAGTAGCATACACGGCCATTCCTGTCCCTGTGCTGTTGGTGACACTCACTCCAGTCAGGTTGATGTGCTGACAGAACAGGAAGTACACGCCCACAGGAAACTGCATGAAGGAGAAGCTGTGGTCGCTGAAGTTACGGCTCGTGCTGTTCTGCAGAGCCCCACAGCCAGAGAAGTGCACATTCTGGATAGTGATGTCACTGGAGTGGACAAAGCTGAGGCCTGCCCCTGATTCACAGGTCACTATCACCACAGGTTGGGATGACCCATTTACAAATGGGTCGACACCAGTCAGGGCTATATTGGTAAGTCCAGACAAGCTGATCGTGTGGTTCAGTAAGTAGTTTCCACTGCTGACCACCACCTGAGTGGAGTTCAGCACTCGCTCACTCACAGCATAGGAGAAGGTACAACAAGGGTGGGTGTGGCTTCCACAAGTGGCATCATCAGTGGCATTGGGATTGCTATAGTCCACATACACTGTGTGTTCATAGTGAGCAAAGGAGAGGGCACTATGCAGCATAATCGCCAACAAGAGCCAGAACAACCTCTCAGACGTCATGGCCCTGCTCCTTAACCTAGCAGGATAACAAACGAGAGAAGAGCTGACACTCAATACACTTGGTACTGTATGTATGTATTGAGCTATAGTAGTATTGTTGCCATAGCTGAATGCGCACTCAACACTGTGGACCACATGTACCTGAAGGTGCGTGCTTTGCTCTGTGTGATGAATGTCTCAGTTGAGCTCACCTGTCGTGCGTAGAAATGGTTCTTTTCCACGTCACGTGCAGACACCGACACACGTACACTGCACTGAACGCAGCCTGAAAATTATTCACTAAGTCCGGCAAGGTCCTGAGTTTCAGTCGTGAGAGGAAGCGGTTATTGTGCATGTCATGAATAAAATATCTGCACGTACAAACTACACTGTGACTATATACACAGAGATGCTAAGCTGCGGACTTCCAAGTTGCTAAACATTTACCTTGAATTGGTACAACACGCAATCTCGACTCGTTCGCGTTCCTTCGCCGTGCAAACTCTGGCCCTCTTCAAGTGCTGATGTGGTTTATACATCCAGAGTTCTAGTAGTGAACTTTACCCTTTCGACCGGTGCAGGGGGACTTACCGTGACGTCCGGAAGTAACACTACTATACTACCTGCCTGCCTCATGACGTATTACGAAGTGACCTTTTACTGTGTAAACTGGAGCTAGTCTTGGCCATGAATATTAGAGGCACGTAACCATTGTCCAGGCTCTAGTATCCAGGTACGGCCTGGGTATTACACGGGCAGGCACCTACAGCCTTGCCTGAGCTTCGTGTCGTAAAATGAAACCGAAACAACACCCGCAGCACGGTACTCTTCGCGGAACTAGTTTCTGTTTATGTTTGGGGCGCCAAAATTTTCCGCGTACGTTAGCTAGATCTACACAGTGTAAAACTGTGTATGACGTATCCTGTGTACATAGCGCGCTATAGCGGTGTGTCTTGTGGTGGGCGCGTGGGCGAGCAGCTGGCACCGGCAGTGTAGCTAGCTACATCTCCCCTGCTCTTTCCGGGAGTCAGACGGTAGGTGATAGGCTACTTTCAGTTCATGATAAACGAGTAGAGTCTAGTACAGCGCAAGCAGCCGGCTACACTCTACTGAAATACGGCACCGCACGGACCTACAAGCCCATTCCTGTCTGCTCTGTCACCGAGAGACCGCTGCGTTGCTGTCAGTTGAGTTAGTGCGTGTCAAAGTATCTACAACCAGGAGCCTACTGAGGTATTAAGTCTATGCCGCCGCCGTACTCACAGGATGCATGCGCTACTCACAGGACACAATGTACATGTACTTGTAGTTTGTATGGCCAGTAGGGTGTTGCGTGAAGATATCATCTCTTGTTTGCTACTGCAGGAAGCGCTTGATGGCAGCAGTACAAACAGTGCACACTTTTTGGGTGGCCACAATATTTCTAACTCCATTGCTTCTGTCTCTGGCATTGGCCTATGACCACACAGTGTATGTGGACTGTAGCAACCCCAATGCCACTGATGATGTCACTTGTGGAAGCCACACCCACCCTTGCTGTACCTTCTCTTATGCAGTGAGTGAGCGAGTGCTGAACTTTACTCAGGTGGTGGTCAGCAGTGGAGACTACTCACTGAACCACATGATCAGCTTGTCTGGACTTACCAATATAGCCCTGACTGGTGTCGACCCATTTGTAAATGGGTCATCCCAACCTGTGGTAACAGTGACATGTGAATCTGGGGCAGGCCTCAGCTTTGTCCAGTCCAGTGACATCACTATCCAGAATGTGCACTTCTCCGGCTGTGGGGCTCTGCAGAACAGCACGAGCCGTAACTTCAGTGACAACAGCTTCTCCTTCATGCAGTTTCCTGTGGGCGTGTACTTCCTGTTCTGTCAGCACATCAACCTGACTGGAGTGAGTGTCACCAACAGCACAGGGACAGGAATGGCTGTGTATGCTACTGGTGGACTCAACTACATCCAAAACTGCAGTTTCCTCTATAACAGACCCCCCAACAATGAAATTGTTCCTAGTGGAGGGGGTCTATACATCGAATTTCCCTTCTGCGACCCCCAACTCCCTAGTGACTGTGACGCAGGCACCACCTCCATCCCCCCACAGTACAGCACAGGAGTGGAGTACAGGATCAGTGAGTGTGTGTTTGGGGGCAATCGTGGGCACATGTGGCACCCAGTGGAGTACATCTACCTCCTGCCCCAGGACACGAACCACCTGACATTCGGTCACGGAGGAGGCCTGAGTGTGTTCTTCAGTGAAGTTGAGAACAGCTCAGTGGCAGTGGAAAGGTGTGTGTTTGAGAACAATGAGGCAGAGTGGGGAGGAGGAGTGTTTGTAGAGTTCCAGCAGTTCAGTTGGAACAACATGTTCATAATGGACTCCTGTAGAGTTTATAACAACACTGCATACCTCTACAACGCTAGTGCAACAACTGGCCAAACTACAGGTGGTGGAGGAATGAAACTTGGGTTCCATTTCAGTAACGATTCCCGTATGAGCCTCAATACCATGCTTTTTCAAAACTGCACTTTCCAACACAACTGGGCATACTGGGGGGGAGGGGTATACTTCGACACAGCCAGAGAGAGAAGCAGGAGCCTGGCTACCAACAGATTACTGTTCTATGACTGTTCATGGCTATACAACCTTGGCAGAGTTGGTAGTGCAATGGACTTATCAGAGTGGTCAGTAGGTTGGACAGGTGCCATTACAAATCCAGTTTTCACTGACTGCATATTCATAGGAAACAATGACTATCCCAGTGTGGTGTCGACTCTTGGTCAACCAATAGGTGTTGGCACAGTTAACACACACACTGTTCCTCTGAATTTTAATAACAGTGTTCATTTTGAAAACAATAACAGATCAGCTTTGGCTGTTGTTGACAGTGGTGTGCATTTTTTAGAAAACTGCATTGCTAACTTCACTGGAAACCAGGGCAGGACTGGCGGTGCCATTGCCCTCTATAGCTCCTCCTACATTCGTATTTACGACCACACACAAATGATATTCATTGACAACATAGCTGGCCAGTATGGTGGTGCCATATACTCATATGCTGTTGGGCAGCATATGTTATTCTTTTTTGGCACGTGCTTCATCCAGTACAGTGACCCTACATTACAGCCGTGGAACTGGACTGCCAGTTTCTACTTTAAAGGGAATACTGCTCTGTACAGCGATGGTGGGAATGCTATATATGGCACATCTCTTGTACCTTGTTTTTGGGGATACTATACCCCAATGTCCAAGAAGAAAGTTCCCGACCCTCGACGGGATGTGTTTTGTTGGAACAGTGCATGGGAATATGATGGAGGTAACTGTTCAGATGATATATCTAGCGCTCCGGCTGCCTTCAGTAACACAGGGAATGATTCATCCTACCACATGGAGGTCATACTGGGGAAGAGACAGTTGATGCCTGTTGAGGTTTTGGGTGACAGAATGAAAAACCAAACTGCTCATGCTGTGTTCAACTTGTGGTCACACTCTCCAGACACTGCGCAGATTCCAAGTGCCTATACCTATGTTTCAGACAATACTGTTGAGCTAACTGGAGAACCAAACTCAACTGCTCTGCTAGCAATAGAAACAATCAATCCTCGAGTGCTCTACACTGAAATTGTAGTAGAAATTCTTCCCTGCCCCCCGGGATTTTCCCCTCAGAATGACACACACAACAACACACAGTGTGTGTGTACTGGTAACTATGGGGGAGTGGTGAGGTGCAATCAGGCGGATTTCTCAGTGAGACTGAGGAGAGGGCAGTGGATGGGGATAGACGAGTCGTCTGACCAGCTTGTTGTGGGGATGTGTCCCTACACTGCTGTGCATATGGAGGAGGAGTACGTGAAGCTGCCCAACAAAAGTTCTGGGCTGGATGAACTGCTCTGCCATCCTGTCAACAGGCAAGGCATGTTTTGTGGACAGTGTGTTAAGGGGTATGCCCCTGCCATCAACTCAAATACCTTTGACTGTGTGAAGTGCACTCACAAGCAGGCCCTGTACCACTGGGTCTATTACCTGCTGTTAGAGATCCTCCCTATCACTATATTCTTCTTCATTGTTGTCCTCTTCCACATCAGTGTTACTCGAGGCAGCGCTAATGGCTTCATCTTTTTTGCTCAACTTCTAACAACAACATTTGATATAGATGGAGATAAGACTGTCCCTATAAGAAACGTCACTAGCAGTGCCATTACTCTGCAAAAGATCTATGAAGTACCATACGACATTTGGAATCTGAACTTTTTTACTTCCGTTGTGCCACCTTTCTGCATCAGCCCTGATGTAGACACCCTAGGAGTGCTGTCTCTACACTATGTCCTTGCTGTTTATCCTCTGCTTCTGATACTGGTGTTCTACTGCACAGTGTCACTGTATGAACGTGGCATACAGCCAATCTTCTGTCTCTGTAAGCCAGTGCATCGTATTTTTGGCTCATTCCAACGACGCTGGAACTTGAATAGATCCACCATTGATGCTTTTTCCACATTTCTTGTCCTTTCGTATACCAAGTTCACTGTGGTTTCTACCTACCTGCTCACTCCTACAACTGTGCAGGACTCCACAGGACCAAGAACAGGTCATCATCTCTACTATCAAGGAGGCACAGAATACCTTGGCAAGGAGCACATCCCATACTTCATAATGGCCATGTTTGTGATGATCACATTCGTACTGCTCCCACCTCTGATCCTCTTCGTCTACCCACTGAAGTTAGTAGAGAGTCTGACTAGAAGGCTCGGTTGTTGTGGTCAGTTTTTCCAAGCTGGTGGACGTATGCAGGTGTTTCTCGATACATTCCAAGGTTGCTTTAAAGATGGAACAAACGGAACAAGAGATTGCCGATACTTTGCCGGGCTCTACTTCCTTCTGCGCACAATAATATTCACCTCTTTCATTTATACTGGCATCTGGTTCCAGCAGTACGTTGTCCAGCAGTTGGTGTGCACAATTGGAATTCTCCTATTTGCTGTCATCAGACCATACAAGAAAGACTTCTACAATAATGTTGATGCCACAATTCTTGGAATCCTTGCACTGATCAATGTCCTCAGTATGTACAACATCTTTTATGCTGCAATGGATATCCCACTCACTAGTTGGGCCTTTGCACTTCAGTATCTCCTCATCTTCTGTCCTCTCTTCTACATGATCTGTTATGTAATATACCGAATAGTCAAGAACAACGACCAGTCTTTTAGGTCATGTCTGTCTCGATGTATGGGTACCAATGTGCCTGAGAGGTCACCACTGGTGCCCCTTCCTAAAGACACAGATGACGAGACATCTGAAGCCCCTCCTTTGTCATCTGCTGATGAGGAATACCGACTCTTTGTGGAGGGCGTGGAAGCTTTTGGGAGGGACCGCGAGAGGAATCGCTACCGACCCAAGCACACTAACTCCACCACCAGCACCAACTCAAGTGAAGCAGCTCAGAGTAGCTCACAGAGCTATGCATACTCTTCAACACAGCAGAGTGTCACCAAGACCAGCACAAGAGGGAGCTCAGACCAGCCTCCTCTGGTTCAGAGAACACCACCAACACCAAACCAGTCCTATGGACAGTCAACCAGCCGAACATATGGAACCATTAGCAGTGATAGTTAAGCTCTTACTAGACTGTGTGTGCAATATGTACACAATACACTCCTCTGCAGGTTTGATTGTATTTCTATCATTTTTGTTAGTGCATATAAAAAGTGTGCACATAATGCATACAATAGGTTCAATGAACTGTAATCTATAGCTATTGGTGCAGAATCTCATCACTTGGTAGGCTAAACAAAGGGTACTATATAGCAGTTGCCACTGTAGCTAGTACCGCATGCCACTAGCGTGCATCGCGCGCGCACTGTGCTCAATATTCCGGAATCACTTCCGTTTGTTTCCTATTCCAATTCCAACCAAAAGGGTGCGGTATGGCGGTGTGCTACTTCTAGGCGCACCATTCAACTTGCAAACGCATACCAGTGCTTCAAGAGGGCCAGAATTTGCACAGTGAAAGAGGCTCAGCATAAACGAGTCGTACTTGGTAGGTAAGCAAAGTACATGTAGACTCTACGCGTTGCAGCCTCTCATCGCATACTCAACGTCGCTGCGTACTCCATGTTTGGTTTTGTATGTTCTACTTGTGACATGTACAATAACTTCTTGTTCTCGCGACTGAAATTTTATAGGGCTCAACTGGACTGAGTAGCTAGTTTACAAGCTGCAGTGCGTGTGTACGTAACGTGAAAAGGGAGCGTTTCAACACACAGCAGGTGAGCCCAGAACAAAGTAGCATACATCACGTATAGCAAACCATGCACTTTACATACGGACTATGGTATTCACAGCAAAAATGGCATTGTTTCTTTAGCAAATACCTTTACGCCATGTAATACCATGGGATAGTAAACTATCCGTGCATGGTAATACATATCATCACAGCTGTTTTGGGCTGTGCTGTGGGGCACATGATAAGGAAGTGTTGTGATTGTGTAGCACATGGAGGGAACCATGGGCACTGCTACACAGGTACAACATAACACTAAAGAGAACAGTTCTGTTTTTACTGTGTTGAGTGTGACATTAGCAGAGTGTGCATGGAGCCTTACACATAGAGTGGCTAATTACTGTATTGTATATATCAGCCCTCCTCTTGTTGTCCTGCTAGATTAAAGAAGAGCATGATGACATCTGAGAGGTTGTTCTGGTTGCTGGTGGCAGCTGTGCTGCATAGTGCCCTCTCCTTTGCTCACTATGAGCACACAGTATATGTGGACTGTAGCAACCCCAATGCCAGTGACAATGCCACTTGTGGAAGCCACACCCACCCTTGTCGTACCTTCTCCTATGCTGTGAGTGAGCGAGTGCTAAACTCCACTCAGGTGGAGGTGAGTAGTGGAGACTACTCACTGAACCACATGATTAGCTTATCTGGATTTACCAATATAGCCCTGACTGGTGTTGACCCATTTGTAAATGGGTTATCCCAAGCTGTGGTGACAGTGACGTGTGAATCTGGGGCAGGCCTCAGCTTTGTCCAGTCCAGTGACATCACTATCCAGAATGTACACTTCTCTGGCTGTGGGGCTCTGCAGAACAGCACGAGCCGTAACTTCAGTGACCACAGCTTCTCCTTCATGCAGTTTCCTGTGGGCGTGTACTTCCTGTTCTGTCAGCACATCAACCTGACTGGAGTGAGTGTCACCAACAGCACAGGGACAGGAATGGCCGTGTATGCTACTGGTGGACTCAACTACATCAACAACTGCACTTTCCTCTACAACAGACCCCCCAACAATGAAATGGTTCCCAGTGGAGGGGGTCTATACATCGAATTTCCCTTCTGTGACCCCCAACTCCCTAGCGACTGTGACGCAGGCACCACCTCCATCCCCCCACAGTACAGCACAGGAGTGGAGTACAGGATCAGTGAGTGTGTGTTTGGGGGCAATCGTGGGCACATGTGGCACCCAGTGGAGTACATCTACCTCCTGCCCCAGGACACCAACCACCTGACATTCGGTCACGGAGGAGGCCTGAGTGTGTTCTTCAGTGAAGTTGAGAACAGCTCAGTGGCAGTGGAAAGGTGTGTGTTTGAAAACAATGAGGCAGAGTGGGGAGGAGGAGTGTTTGTAGAGTTCCAGCATTTGAGTTGGAACAACACGTTCATAATGGACTCTTGTAGAGTTTATAACAACACTGCATACCTCTACAACGCTACTGCAACAACTGGCCAAACTACAGGCGGTGGAGGAATGAAACTCGCATACAAATTTACTAATGATTCTCGTATGGGCCTCAATAACATGCTCTTTCAAAACTGCACTTTCCAACACAACTGGGCGTACTGGGGGGGAGGGGTATACTTCAATACAGCCAGAGAGAGAAGCAGGAGCCTGGCTACCAACAGATTGCTGTTTCACAATTGTTCGTGGCTGCATAATCTGGGTAGAGTAGGAAGTGCTGTGCATTTATCAGAGTGGTCATTAGGTTGGACAGGTGCCATCACAGTTCCCCTTTTCACTGACTGCATATTCATAGGGAATACTGACTATCCCAGTGTGGTGTCCATACTCGGGGAGCCCATAGGCGTTGGCACAGTTAACACACAGAAACTTCCTCTACATTTTAATAACAGTGTCCATTTTGAAAACAATAACCGATCGGCTTTGGCTGTTGTTGACAGCGGTGTGCATTTCTTAGATTACTGCATTGCTAACTTCACTGGAAACCAGGGCAGGACTGGTGGTGCCATTGCTCTCTATAGCTCCTCCTACATTCGTGTTTACAACTACACACAAATGATATTCATTGACAACATAGCTGGCCAGTATGGTGGCGCCATATACTCCTACATTGTTGGGCAGCATATGTTAATGCTGTTTGGCACATGCTTCATCCAGTACAGTGACCCTCTACTACAGCCATGGAACTGGACAGCCACTTTCTACTTCAGGGGGAATACTGCTCTGTACAGTGATGGTGGGAATGCAATATATAGCACATCTCTTGTACCTTGTCTTTGGGGATACTATACCCCAATGTCCAAGAAGAAAGTTCCCGACCCTCAACGGGATGTGTTTTGTTGGAGCAGCGCATGGGAATATGATGGAGGTAACTGTTCAGATGATATATCCAGCGCTCCGGCTGCCTTCAGTAACACAGGGAATGATTCATCCTACCACATGGAGGTCATACTGGGGAAGAGACAGTTGATGCCTGTTGAGGTTTTGGGCGATAGAATGAAAAACCAAACTGCTCATGCTGTGTTCAACTTGTGGTCACACTCTCCAGACACTGCGCAGATTCCAAGTGCCTATACCTATGTTTCAGACAATACTGTTGAGCTAACTGGAGAACCAAACTCAACTGCTCTGCTAGCAATAGAAACAATCAATCCTCGAGTACTCTACACTGAAATTGTAGTAGAAATTCTTCCCTGCCCCCCGGGATTTTCCCCTCAGAATGACACACACAACAACACACTCTGTGTGTGTACTGGTAACTATGGTGGAGTATTAAGATGTAACCAGGAAGACTTCACAGCAGAACTGAGGAGAGGGCTGTGGATGGGGGTAGATAGATCAACTGGCAAGCTTGTGGTTGGAACAAGTTCTTACACTACCATGGTGACAAATGCAGAGTATGTGAAATTGCCCAACAGAAGCACTGAGCTGGATGAGTTCTTTTGCCATCCTGTCAACAGGCAGGGCATGTTTTGTGGACAGTGTCAAAAAGGTTATGCCCCTGCAATCAACTCAAATACCTTTGACTGTGTGAAGTGCACTCACAAGCAGGCCCTGTACCACTGGGTCTATTACCTGCTGTTAGAGATCCTCCCTGTCACTATTTTCTTCTTCATCGCCATCTTCTTCCACATCAGTGTCACCAGAGGCAGCGCTAATGGATTCATCTTCTTTGCTCAGCTGCTGACAACAACGTTTGAAATAGATGGAGACAAGACTGTCCCTTTAAAAAATGTCACTAGCAGTGCCATTACTCTACAGAAAATCTATGAAGTACCATACGATATTTGGAATCTAAACTTTTTCACTTCTGTTGTGCCACCTTTCTGCATCAGCCCTGATGTAGACACCCTAGGAGTGCTGTCTCTACAGTATGTCCTTGCTGTTTATCCTCTGCTTCTGATACTGGTGTTCTACTGCACAGTGTCACTGTATGAACGTGGCATACAGCCAATCTTCTGTCTCTGTAAACCAGTGCATCGTATTTTTGGCTCATTCCAACGACGCTGGAATTTGAATCGATCCACCATTGACGCCTTTTCCACATTTCTTGTCCTTTCGTATACCAAATTCACCATGGTTTCTATCTACCTCCTCACTCCTACAACCATCCAAGACTCCACAGGACCAAGAACAGGTAATCATCTCTATTTTCAAGGAGGCACAGAATACCTTGGCAAGGAGCACATCCCATACTTCATAATGGCCATGTTTGTGATCATCACATTCGTACTGCTCCCACCTCTGATCCTCTTCGTCTACCCACTGAAGTTAGTAGAGAGTCTGACTATAAGGTTTGGCTGCTGTGGTCAGTTTTTCCAAGCTGGTGGACGTATGCAGGTGTTTCTCGATACATTCCAAGGTTGCTTCAAAGATGGAACAAATGGAACAAGAGATTGCCGATACTTTGCCGGGCTCTATTTCCTTCTGCGCACAGTAATATTCACTTCCTATGTCTATACTTCCACATGGTTTCAGCAATACGTTGTCCAGCAGTTGGTGTGCACAATTGGAATTCTCCTATTTGCTGTCATCAGACCATACAAGAAAGACTTCTACAATAATGTTGATGCCACGATTTTTGGAATCCTTGCACTGATCAATGTCTTCAGTATGTACAACATCCACTACACATCAATAGGTATTCCACTCTCTGGTTGGGCCTTTGCACTTCAGTATATCCTCATCTTCTGCCCTCTCTTCTACATGATCTGTTATGTAATATACCGAATTGCCAAGAACAACGACCAGTCTTTTAGGTCATGTCTGTCTCGATGTATGGGTACCAATGTGTCTGAGAGCTCACCACTGGTGCCCCTTCCTAAAGACACAGATGATGAGACATCTGAAGCCCCTCCTTTGTCATCTGCTGATGAGGAATACCGACTCTTTGTGGAGGGCGTGGAAGCTTTTGGGAGGGACCGCGAGAGGAATCGCTACCGACCCAAGCACACTAACTCCACCACCAGCACCAACTCAAGTGAAGAGGCTCAGAGTAGCTCACAGAGCTATGCACACTCTTCAACGCAGCAGAGTGTCACCAAGACCAGCACAAGAGGGAGCTCAGACCAGCCTCCTCTGGTTCAGAGAACACCACCAACACCAAACCAGTCCTATGGACAGTCAACCAGCCGAACATATGGAACCAATAGCAGTGATAGTTAAGCTGTTACTAGACTGTGTGTGCAATATGTACACAATACACTCTTCTGCAGGTTTGATTGTATTTCTATCATTTTTGTTAGTGCATATAAAAAGTGTGCACATAATGCATACAGTAGGTTCAATGAACTGTAACCTATAGCTATTGGTGCAGAATCTCATCACTTGGTAGGCTAAACAAAGGGTACTTTATAGCAGTTGCCACTGTAGCTAGTACCGCATGCCACTAGCGTGCATCGCGCGCGCACTGTGCTCAATATTCCGGAATCACTTCCGTTTGTTTCCGATTCCAATTCCAACCAAAAGGGTGCGGTATGGTATGGCGGTGTGCTACTTCTAGGCGCACCATTCAACTTGCAAACGCATACCAGTGCTTCAAGAGGGCCAGAATTTGCACAGTGAAAGAGGCTCAGCATAAACGAGTCGTACTTGGTAGGTAAGCAAAGTACATGTAGACTCTACGCGTTGCAGCCTCTCATCGCATGCATACTCAACGTCGCTGCGTACTCCATGTTTTGTATGTTCTACTTGTGACATGTACAATAACTTCTTGTTCTCGCGACTGAAATTTTATAGGGCTCAACTGGACTGAGTAGCTAGTTTACAAGCTGCAGTACGTGTGTACGTAACGTGAAAAGGGAGCGTTTCAACACACAGCAGGTGAGCCCAGAACAAAGTAGCATACGTCACGTATAGCAAACCATGCACTTTACATACGGACTATGGTATTCACAGCAAAAATGGCATTGTTTCTTTAGCAAATACCTTTACGCCATGTAATACCATGGGATAGTAAACTATCCGTGCATGGTAATACATATCATCACAGCTGTTTTGGGCTGTGCTGTGGGCCACATGATAAGGAAGTGTTGTGATTGTGTAGCACATGGAGGGAACCATGGGCACTGCTACACAGGTACAACTCACATAACACTAAAGAGAACAGTTCTGTTTTTACTGTGTTGAGTGTGACATTAGCAGAGTGTGCATGGAGCCTTACACATAGGGTGGCTAATTACTGTATTGTATATCAGCCTCCTCTTGTTGTCCTGCTAGATTGAAGAAGAGCGTGATGACATCTGAGAGGTTGTTCTGGCTGCTGGTGGCAGCTGTGCTTCATAGTGCCCTCTCCTTTGCTCACTATGACCACACAGTGTATGTGGACTGTAGCAACACCAATGCCACTGACAATGCCACTTGTGGAAGCCACACCCACCCTTGTTGTACCTTCTCCTATGCTGTGAGTGAGCGAGTGCTAAACTCCACTCAGGTGGAGGTGAGTAGTGGAGACTACTCACTGAACCACATGATTAGCTTATCTGGATTTACCAATATAGCCCTGACTGGTGACCCATTTGTAAATTGGTTATCCCAACCTGTGGTGACAGTGACGTGTGAATCTGGGGCAGGCCTCAGCTTTGTCCAGTCCAGTGACATCACTATCCAGAATGTACACTTCTCTGGCTGTGGGGCTCTGCAGAACAGCACGAGCCGTAACTTCAGTGACCACAGCTTCTCCTTCATGCAGTTTCCTGTGGGCGTGTACTTCCTGTTCTGTCAGCACATCAACCTGACTGGAGTAAGTGTCACCAACAGCACAGGGACAGGAATGGCCGTGTATGCTACTGGTGGACTCAACTACATCCACAACTGCAGTTTCCTCTATAACAGACCCCCCAACAATGAAATGGTTCCCAGTGGAGGGGGTCTATACATCGAATTTCCCTTCTGTGACCCCCAACTCCCTAGCGACTGTGACGCAGGCAACACCTCCATCCCCCCACAGTACAGCACAGGAGTGGAGTACAGGATCAGTGAGTGTGTGTTTGGGGGCAATCGTGGGCACATGTGGCACCCAGTGGAGTACATCTACCTCCTGCCCCAGGACACGAACCACCTGACATTCGGTCACGGAGGAGGCCTGAGTGTGTTCTTCAGTGAAGTTGAGAACAGCTCAGTGGCAGTGGAAAGGTGTATGTTTGAGAACAATGAGGCAGAGTGGGGAGGAGGAGTGTTTGTAGAGTTCCAGCAGTTGAGTTGGAACAACACGTTCATAATGGACTCTTGTAGGGTTTATAACAACACTGCATACCTCCACAACGCTAGTGCAACAACTGGCCAAACTACAGGCGGTGGAGGAATGAAACTCTCATACAAATTTACTAATGATTCTCGTATGGGCCTCAATAGCATGCTCTTTGAAAACTGCACTTTCCAACACAACTGGGCGTACTGGGGGGGAGGGGTATATTTCAATACAGCCAGAGAGAGAAGCAGGAGCCTGGCTACCAACAGATTGCTGTTTCACAATTGTTTGTGGCTGCATAATCTGGGTAGAGTAGGAAGTGCTGTGCATTTATCAGAGTGGTCATTAGGTTGGACAGGTGCCATCACAATTCCCCTTTTCACTGACTGCATATTCATAGGGAATACTGACTATCCCAGTGTGGTGCCCATACTCGGGGAACCCATAGGCGTTGGCACAGTTAACACACAGAAACTTCCTCTACATTTTAATAATAGTGTCCATTTTGAAAACAACAACAGATCGGCTTTGGCTGTTGTTGACAGCGGTATGCATTTCTTAGATTACTGCATCGCTAACTTCACTGGAAACCAGGGCAGGACTGGCGGTGCCATTGCCCTCTATAGCTCCTCCTACATTCGTGTTTACAACTACACACAAATGATATTCATTGACAACAAAGCCAGCCAGTATGGTGGTGCCATATACTCCTACATTGTTGGGCAGCATATGTTAATACTGTTTGGCACGTGCTTCATCCAGTACAGTGACCCTCTACTACAGCCGTGGAACTGGACAGCCACTTTCTACTTCAGGGGGAATACTGCTCTGTACAGCGATGGTGGGAATGCAATATATAGCACATCTCTTGTACCTTGTTTTTGGGCATACTATACCCCAATGTCCAAGAAAAATGTTCCCGACCCCAGCAAGGAAGTGTTTTGTTGGAGCAGTGCATGGGAATATGATGGAGGTAACTGTTCAGACGATATATCCAGCGCTCCGGCTGCCTTCAGTAACACAGGGAATGATTCATCCTACCACATGGAGGTCATACTGGGGAAGAGACAGTTGATGCCTGTTGAGGTTTTGGGTGACAGAATGAAAAACCAAACTGCTCATGCTGTGTTCAACTTGTGGTCACACTCTCCAGACACTGCGCAGATTCCAAGTGCCTATACCTATGTTTCAGACAATACTGTTGAGCTAACTGGAGAACCAAACTCAACTGCTCTGCTAGCAATAGAAACAATCAATCCTCGAGTGCTCTACACTGAAATTGTAGTAGAAATTCTTCCCTGCCCCCCGGGATTTTCCCCTCAGAATGACACACACAACAACACACAGTGTGTGTGTACTGGTAACTATGGTGGAGTGGTAAGGTGCAATCAGGCGGATTTCTCAGTGAAACTGAGGAGAGGGCAGTGGATGGGGATAGACAAGTCATCAGGCCAGCTTGTTGTGGGGCTGTGTCCCTACACTGCTGTGCATATGGAGGAGGAGTACATGAAGCTGCCCAACAAAAGTTCTGAGCTAGATCAAGTGCTCTGCCATCCTGCTAACAGGACAGGAATGTTTTGTGGACAGTGTGTTAAGGGGTATGCCCCTGCCATCAACTCAAATACCTTTGACTGTGTGAAGTGCACTCACAAGCAGGCCCTGTACCACTGGGTCTATTACCTGCTGTTAGAGATCCTCCCTATCACTATATTCTTCTTCATTGTTGTCCTCTTCCACATCAGTGTTACTAGAGGCAGCGCAAATGGCTTCATCTTTTTTGCTCAACTTCTAACAACAACATTCGATATAGATGGAGATAAGACTGTCCCTATAAGAAACGTCACTAGCAGTGCCAATTCTCTGCAAAAGATCTATGAAGTACCATACGACATTTGGAATCTGAACTTTTTCACTTCTGTTATGCCACCTTTCTGCATCAGCCCTGATGTAGACACCCTAGGAATGCTGTCTCTACAGTATGTCCTTGCTGTTTATCCTCTGCTTCTGATACTGGTGTTCTACTGCACAGTGTCACTGTATGAACGTGGCATACAGCCAATCTTCTGTCTCTGTAAACCAGTGCATCGTATTTTTGGCTCGTTCCAACGACGCTGGAACTTGAATAGGTCCACCATTGATGCTTTTTCCACATTTCTTGTCCTTTCATATACCAAGTTCACTGTGATTTCTACCTACCTGCTCACTCCTACAACTGTGCAGGACTCCACAGGACCAAGAGCAGGTAATCATCTCTATTTTCAAGGAGGCACAGAATACCTTGGCAAGGAGCACATCCCATACTTCATAATGGCCATGTTTGTGATGATCACATTCGTACTACTCCCACCTCTGATCCTCTTCGTCTACCCACTGAAGTTAGTAGAGAGTCTGACTAGAAGGCTTGGTTGTTGTGGTCAGTTTTTCCAAGCTGGTGGACGTATGCAGGTGTTTCTCGATACATTCCAAGGTTGCTTTAAAGATGGAACAAATGGAACAAGAGATTGCCGATACTTTGCCGGGCTCTATTTCCTTCTGCGCACAGTAATATTCACTTCCTATATCTATACTTCCACATATTTTCAGCAATATGTTGTCCAGCAGTTGGTGTGCACAGTTGGAATTCTCCTATTTGCTGTCATCAGACCATACAAGAAAGACTTCTACAATAATGTTGATGCCACAATTCTTGGAATCCTTGCACTGATCAATGTTCTCAGTATGAACAACATCCATTACACAGCAATAGGCATTCCACTATCTAGTTGGGCCTTTGCACTTCAGTATATCCTCATCTTCTGTCCTCTCTTCTACATGATCTGTTATGTAATATACCGAATAGCCAAGAACAGCAAACTGTCTTTTAGGTCATGTCTGTCTCGATGTATAGGTATCAATGCATCTGAGAGGTCACCACTGGTACCCTTTCCTAAAGACACAGATGAGGAGACATCTGAAGCCCCTCCTTTGTCATCTGCTGATGAGGAATACCGACTCTTTGTGGAGGGCGTGGAAGCTTTTGGGAGGGACCGCGAGAGGAATCGCTACCGACCCAAGCACACTAACTCCACCACCAGCACCAACTCAAGTGAAGAAGCTCAGAGCAGCTCACAGAGCTATGCACGCTCTTCAACACAGCAGAGTGTCACCAAGACCAGCACAAGAGGGAGCTCAGACCAGTCTCCTCTGGTTCAGAGAAAACCACCAACACCAAACCAGTCCTATATATGGACAGTCAACCAGCCAAACATATGGAACCAATAGCAGTGATAGTTAAGCTGTTACTAGACTGTGTGTGCAATATGTACACAATACACTCTTCTGCAAGTATAATATTTTTGTTAGTGCATAAAATATAGAAATTTTGCATACAGTAGGTTCAATGAACTGTGACCTATTGGTACATAATCTCATCACTTGGTATAGGTTAAACAAAGGAGACACCCATTTAGGTGCTAGAGATTACTATTATTAACCCTCCGCGCGCATGCGCGCGGAGGGTTATTGTACTCGGTGTGTGTGTGTGTGTGTGTGTGTGTGTGTGTGTGTGTGTGTGTGTGTGTGTGTGTGTGTGTGTGTGTGTGTGTGTGTGTGTGTGTGTGTGTGTGTGTGTGTGTGTGTGTGTGTGTGTGTGTGTGTGTCCAGACATGACCGGATTTTCTCCGTAACGGTAGAAGCTGCGCTCTTCAAAGTTGGAGAACAGGAGAAGCGTCGTAGTCTCTCAGAACTCGTGAACTCTGGAGCCGCTCGGTTGATGGTGAGGCTATTGGTGAGCGAAAGTATTATAACTTTTCGAGGCTGTGTAAACTCGCATTTTCAAGGTTCCATTAGCTACTAGTGGAGTGGAAGTACAAACAGTACGATCTGGTGTCACATACGCGGTTGGGAGCTTTTCGGCTCACATGTGTCCAGCCAAAGCGGTAAGCCTAGCTAGTTCTTGGGTGTGCACCTATTGGAGAAGTGTAAGTTCTTGGGCTGCTCAAGCCCAAGCGAGCTTCTGTTCCTACTCAAACATCTAACACTGAGCTGATATAGTGTAATTATATTTCTGAGGTGATACTTCTACATGTAGCTGTACTGAGATGTTCCTTGTGTATATATGATCAATGAGACTGCCTTGATTTGTGGTAGGTTTCTTAGCCCTTTGTGTAAAGCTGTAAAAATGCATGTAATCCTGTTTTTTAATAAAACTAGAACAAGAGAGGGGGAGGGGAGGGGAGGGGAGGGGAGGGGAGGGCAGGAGAGGGAAGGGGATGGGCTAGGGCTAGGGCTATATGTTGTCAGTTGAGAAATGCAAGGAAAAAGCCTATATGATTGCAGCCGTAGCAGAGAGGTCAAGGTGGCCTAGGATTTGGGATAGTGCCCTTGAGTGTGGTGGCAGATACACCAAATGTGTGCAAGCCCTCACAAGGCTAATGAGCACCATGGAAGAGGGAAGAAGCCTTGCCCCTACTGTGACAGCTGTGAAGTCCCTCTCCTAGAGCATGTCATCAGTGCACACTACAGGCTGCTGTGGATCCCTGAACACTCCACACCTGAGTCCACTCTTCATTCTATTTGTAATGATATTTTTTCAGATATTGCTCACTTTTATCTCCTTTTTTGAGTTTATTACCCTGCTTGTGTAGTACTTTTGTGTATGCGTGTTTGTGCCCCTTGGAACCCCTTGGAAAGCATTAATGATGAACTTTGACTTTGACTTTGCATGTGCTCACTATTCCGGTCCGTTTGTTCCGTTTCCTACTATTTCACAATTGTGCTGTGCTGTGAGCCACACGATAAGGAAGTGTAGCCGTCACGCGCGGGTTTATACGCGAACCATTACAATAGCCAATGAACAGCGTGGTGAAAACAATACTGTTTCCGCCATAATTATAATTGTTTGTGCGCTGCTATAAACCACCGCGGAAGTTCAGTTTATACATGTAGCCATTGCAGCACCCAGCGAGTGTCTTAGTGAAGTATTTCTGGCAGCGCTCAAGAGAGACTCACGAGACTAACTACTTGCGAGGAGGCACTCAGCCGCTTTTGTTAGGTAAGTTTTTGAATACACATCCTAGAGAACAGTAGACAGCCACTAGCTGCGCATGGGTGGCGCTGAGAACGGTAGACACCGCCACTAGCTGCGCATAGGTGGCGCAGAGAACGGTAGACACCGCCACTAGCTGCGCATGGGTGGCGCAGAGAACGGTAGACACCGCCACTAACTGCGCATGGGTGGCGCTGAGAACGGTAGACACACAACTAGCTGCGCATGGGTGGCGCAGAGAACGGTAGACACCGCCACTATAGCTGCGCATGGGTGGTACTAGCCTTGTACGCAAGAGCCTGGGAACGAGGCTAGGATGGTGCAAAAGCTACTTGTCCTGCCGGTACTGAGAGGGTGATTGGCATGTGAATCTTCGGAGTTCACGACTGAAATTTTATAGAGGCCTTGCACGAGACGTCAGAGGTCATGTGATACACCGGAAGCCGCCATCTTTGGGGGCAAGCGGCAGTTCCTTTGTAGGCGACTTTGTAGAGTACACGCTGTGTTTCGAGCTACGCCAAGAGTTCAGGAAGGGACAAGACCGTTGATCTCCTCTCTCTACCTGCCGTGCAGCATAAACTAAAGATTCATAGCTCAAGCGGCGTCTGGCGAGGACCGTAGCAAGGATTATCGTATGCCGTTTTGAGTAGTCATCTCGCAGTTGTTCAGAACGCTTCTTGCTCGATATGTATTATGTTGACACCCATACCTGCGTCTGTTATGCGAGTACAGGATACTGTATGATGTTAGGGGTTTAGTTAACATGGAGTGAGTGAGTCTGAGCATAGATATTATACGTTATAGTTCCGTGTATAATATCTATGGTCTGAGATGTTATTTTATCATGGAAAGTGCAATCATTCATTTCACTCCAAAGTAAATCTGGTCATAAATTTATGGTTCAACATGGTTACAAGTGCAACTAGTGTGAGACTCGACTGATCTTTCCCATGCTGACGATGATGTGCACATCTCTGTGCAATTTATGTGCATGTCAAATGCTAAACTACTTGCTATAATGCTATCTGTGTGCCAGCCATGGAGGTAAGCTTACAGTCTCTAATATCTATGCTCACCTAATATGTGATGCTGAGGGGGAATTTAGATAGTGAAGCACAGCAGCTGAGTTTACACCCTATCCTCACATACATGTAAGGGTGAATCAAGTTCAGGCAGGCTAAACTCGGCTTCAACTTGCTATGAACCTGTTCAGGGAGGCTATCACCATCGAGCATACCAATGTAGATTCTCATTTGGAGTTTCTCTACGTCAATTTTCTCTATTCGTTGATGGTGTGTACATCAGTGATGCCTCCAGGCTTAGATATATGAACTCACGGCTACTATCATATAGCTCCAGTCAGGCATCTAAGTTCGCTACTAAGTACTACATCGATCTCTCTTAGGTCCTGCAAGGGCAACTTTGCTTTGTATCTTCCTTCAGAATAGGAGGACGGATGAGAGCACGGCAGTTCGTTCTACGTACGCACTATTCGATGTACAGCAGATGCCCCCAAAGATGGCGGATAGCAACGGTTGCTACGGACACACCCCCAAATTTACTTCCGGTGCAAGGCCTCTATAGGTATTTCCCACGACAAGGTGTGAAGGAATGTTAATTAAAAATGTAGTTCCGGTTAAAGGCGGAAGCGGATGTGCCACGCCCCTTGGAGGGCCACCGCCAAGCCTTAGTAACACGATTCGATAGGGACGGGTCAAGTGCGAGTGCCGCGCTGGCGAACGCTGTACACAGGGTTTTCGCGACTAAGCTGTCATGGTGAACAACTGCTGTGTTGTAGGCTGCCATAACAAGTTCGGCTGGAGTTTGCTCTCTGATAAGTCGAGGAGCTGCAATGAGCAGGTAGGACTGGCCGGGCTCGGAAGCCTCCGGAATTGTAGCATAGGTACTATACCTTACGGAACGTAAGGTATCTATGAATGTAGTGAGCATTCAAAGTTAACTCTTGCTGTCAGAAGACGGCTAGTACCGCTGACTCGAAGCACTCTCACCTCTGCCTCCCTGCGTGTTGGGCCACATCGACATGTCACTGATTCACGAAGTCAGTGGCACGGTGGTGTGCAGCGTAGGGATCGTCGTTTTTCTTTAAGCCCCAACGTAGAGAGCTTGCAAGCTTTCACCGTTGTAGTCAAACTAAGGAGAGAGTCGCTCATTTTCGCACCGCGAATAAAGTTTTTGCTACACAGGCCAACATCACAACGTTACTAAGGCTCGCGATAGCCCTCCAAGGGGCGTGGCACATCCGCTTCCGCAGTTAAGCGGAACTAAATTTCTAATTAACATTCCTTCACACCTTTCTGTGGGAAATACCTATAAGGCTCAACTGGACTGAGTAGCTAGTTTACAAGCTGCAGTACGTGTGTATACGCAGCGTGAAAAGGGAGCGTTTCAACACACAGCAGGTGAGCATTAGCCCAGAACAAAGTAGCATACGTCACGTATAGCAAACCATGCACTTTTAGGTATTATACATACGGACTATGTTATTTACAGCAACTGACATTGTTCCTTTAACAAAGGCCTTTGCCATACAAGTTGCAGGGCAACATATAATACAAATAATACAGCTATTTTGAGCTGTGCTGTGGGCCACATGAGAAAGAAAGTGTTGTGATTGTGTAGCACGTGGGAGGGAACCATGGGCACTGCTACACAGGTGCAACTCACACAACAATCGTCTATGAAGAGAACAGTTCTGTTTTCGCTGTATTCAGAGAGTGTGACATTAGCAGTAATACGTGTGCATATAGCTTTACACATACAGTGGCTAATGTATTGCATATATCAGCCCTACTCTTGTTGTCCTGCTAGATTGAAAAAGAGCGTGATGACATCTGAGAGGTTGTTCTGGCTGCTGGTGGCAGCTGTGCTGCATAGTGCCCTCTCCTTTGCTCACTATGACCACACAGTGTATGTGGACTGTAGCAACCCCAATGCCAGTGACAATGTCACTTGTGGAAGCCACACCCACCCTTGTCGTACCTTCTCCTATGCTGTGAGTGAGCGAGTGCTAAACTCCACTCAGGTGGAGGTGAGTAGTGGAGACTACTCACTGAACCACATGATTAGCTTATCTGGATTAACTAGTATAGCCCTGACTGGTGTTGACCCATTTGTAAATTGGTTATCCCGACCTGTGGTGACAGTGACGTGTGAATCTGGGGCAGGCCTCAGCTTTGTCCAGTCCAGTGGCATCACTATCCAGAATGTGCACTTCTCTGGCTGTGGGGCTCTGCAGAACAGCACGAGCCGTAACTTCAGTGACCACAGCTTCTCCTTCATGCAGTTTCCTGTGGGCGTGTACTTCCTGTTCTGTCAGCACATCAACCTGACTGGAGTGAGTGTCACCAACAGCACAGGGACAGGAATGGCCGTGTATGCTACTGGTGGACTCAACTACATCCACAACTGCAGTTTCCTCTATAACAGACCCCCCAACAATGAAATGGTTCCTAGTGGAGGGGGTCTATACATCGAATTTCCCTTCTGTGACCCCCAACTCCCTAGCGACTGTGACGCAGGCAACACCTCCATCCCCCCACAGTACAGCACAGGAGTGGAGTACAGGATCAGTGAGTGTGTGTTTGGGGGCAATCGTGGGCACATGTGGCACCCAGTGGAGTACATCTACCTCCTGCCCCAGGACACGAACCACCTGACATTCGGTCACGGAGGAGGCCTGAGTGTGTTCTTCAGTGAAGTTGAGAACAGCTCAGTGGCAGTGGAAAGGTGTGTGTTTGAGAACAATGAGGCGGAGTGGGGAGGAGGAGTGTTTGTAGAGTTCCAGCATCTGAGTTGGAACAGCACATTCACAATGGACTCCTGTATAATATATAACAACACTGCATACCTCTACAACGCTACTGCAACAACTGGCCAAGCTACAGGTGGTGGAGGAATGAAACTTGGGTTCCATTTCAGTAACGATTCCCGTATGAGCCTCAATAACATGCTCTTTCAAAACTGCACTTTCCAACACAACTGGGCGTACTGGGGGGGAGGGGTATACTTCGACACAGCCAGAGAGAGAAGCAGGAGCCTGGCTACCAACAGATTACTGTTCTACAACTGTTCATGGCTATACAACCTTGGCAGAGTTGGTAGTGCAATGGACTTATCAGAGCGGTCAGTAGATTGGACAGGCGCCATTACAAATCCAGTTTTCACTGACTGCATATTCATAGGGAATACTGACTATCCCAGTGTGGTGTCCATACTCGGGGAGCCCATAGGTGTTGGTACAATTAACACACAGAAACTTCCTCTACATTTTAATAATAGTGTCCATTTTGAAAACAATAACAGATCGGCTTTGGCTGTTGTTGACAGTGGTGTGCATTTCTTAGATAACTGCATCGCTAACTTCACTGGAAACCAGGGCAGGACTGGCGGTGCCATTGCCCTCTATAGCTCCTCCTACATTCGTGTTTACAACTACACACAAATGATATTCATTGACAACAAAGCTGACAAGTATGGTGGCGCCATATACTCCTACATTGTTGGGCAGCATATGCAGCAGCTGTTTGGCATGTGCTTCATCCAGTACAGTGACCCTCTACTACAGCCGTGGAGCTGGACAGCCACTTTCTACTTCAGGGGAAATACTGCTCTGTACAGCGATGGTGGGAATGCTATATATAGCACATCTCTTCTTCCCTGTCTTTGGGGATACCATAACCCAATGTCCACGAAAGTGATCTCAGATCCTCGTAAAGATGTGTTTTGTTGGAATGATACATGGAAGCATGACGGAGGTAACTGTTCAGACGCTATATCTAGCGCTCCAGCTGCCTTCAATAACACAGAGAATGATTCATCCTACCATATAGAGGTCATACTGGGGAAGAGACAGTTGATGCCTCTTGAGGTTTTGGGGGACAATATGAAAAACCAAACTGCTCATGCTGTGTTCTTGTTGAGGTCACACTCTCCAGACACTGCGCAGATTCCAAGTGCCTATACCTGTGTTTCCGACAATACTATTGAGCTAACTGGAGAACCAAACTCAACTGCTCTGCTAGCAATAGAAACAATCAATCCTCGGGTGCTCTACACTGAAATTGTAGTAGAAATTCTTCCCTGCCCCCCGGGATTTTCCCCTCAGAATGACACACACAACAACACACGGTGTGTGTGTACTGGTAACTATGGTGGAGTGGTGAGGTGCAATCAGGCGGATTTCTCAGTGAAACTGAGGAGAGGGCAGTGGATGGGGATAGACGAGTCGTCTGGCCAGCTTGTTGTGGGGATGTGCCCCTACACTGCTGTGCATATGGAGGAGGAGTATGTGAAGCTACCCAACAAAAGTTCTGAGCTAGATCAAGTGCTCTGCCATCCTGTTAACAGGACAGGAATGTTTTGTGGACAGTGTCTTAAAGGGTATGCCCCTGCCATCAACTCAAATACCTTTGACTGTGTGAAGTGCACTCACAAGCAGGCCCTGTACCACTGGGTCTATTACCTGCTGTTAGAGATCCTCCCTATCACTATATTCTTCTTCATTGTTGTCCTCTTCCACATCAGTGTTACTCGAGGCAGCGCAAATGGCTTCATCTTTTTTGCTCAACTGCTAACAACAACATTCGATATAGATGGAGATAAGACTGTCCCTATAAGAAACGTCACTAGCAGTGCCATTACTCTGCAAAAGATCTATGAAGTACCATACGACATTTGGAATCTGAACTTTTTCACTTCCGTTGTGCCACCTTTCTGCATCAGCCCTGATGTAGACACCCTAGGAGTGTTGTCTCTACACTATGTCCTTGCTGTTTATCCTCTGCTTCTGATACTGGTATTCTACTGCACAGTGTCACTGTATGAACGTGGCATACAGCCAATCTTCTGTCTCTGTAAACCAGTGCATCGTATTTTTGGCTCATTCCAACGACGCTGGAACTTGAATAGATCCACCATTGACGCTTTTTCCACATTTCTTGTCCTTTCATATACCAAGTTCACTGTGGTTTCTACCTACCTGCTCACTCCTACAACTGTGCAGGACTCCACAGGACCAAGAGCAGGTAATCATCTCTATTTTCAAGGAGGCACAGAATACCTTGGCAAGGAGCACATCCCATGTTTCATAATGGCCATGTTTGTGATGATCACATTCGTACTACTCCCACCTCTGATCCTCTTTGTCTACCCCTTAAAGTTATTAGAGAGTCTGACTATAAGGTTTGGCTGCTGTGGGCAGTTTTTCCAAGCTGGTGGACGTATGCAGATGTTTCTCGATACATTCCAAGGTTGCTTTAAAGATGGAACAAATGGAACAAGAGATTGCCGATACTTTGCTGGGCTCTATTTCCTTCTGCGCACAATAATATTCACCTCTTTCATGTATACTGGCATCTGGTTCCACCAGTATGTTGTCCAGCAGATGGTGTGCACAGTTGGAATTCTCCTATTTACTGTCATCAGACCATACAAGAAAGACTTTTACAATAATGTTGATGCCACAATTCTTGGAATCCTTGCACTGATCAATGTTCTCAGTATGATCAACATGTATCACACAGCAATAGGCATTCCACTCTCTAGTTGGGCCTTTGCACTTCAGTATATCCTCATCTTCTGTCCTCTCTTCTACATGATCTGTTATGTAATATATCGAATAGTCAAGAACAACAAACAGTCTCTCAAGTCATGCTGTGACAAACATATCAAGCTGAAGAGTTTCCAATTGACTGACACATCCTCCACAATTGATTGTGCTTTCCTAGACTTCAGGAGAGATGTAAGTCTACGAGAAGGAGAGAACAGGCACAGGAATCGCTGCACCATTGCCAGGAAGAAGACACTTGAGTCCTATAACGTTGTGCCAGACTTGGCTGGAGGAGAGGAAGAATGTAACGATGAATTGCCACTGATTGCTAGTGGACCAACATATGGTGCTAATCAGCACTAGCACATCAACTCTGCCTCCTGTTATTCTGGCATTGTCCTTTCTAGTATTGTTGCTTTGTATTTAGCATGCATTCTTCTGTTTTTCATATGGGATATTAATCTTGTGTGTATACCCCTTTGTTTATAATTAGCCTATACTGAGTGATGAGATTCTGTACCAATATCACAGTTTGTTGAACGTACTGTATACATTCATGGTCAAAATTTTGATATTCACTAACAAAATACAATACATTAGAATAAAGGTAAACCTACAGAAGAGTGTATTATGTACATATTGCACACACAGTCTATATAGTAACTGCCATAATGTTCAGCTGGTTGACTGTCCATAGGACTGGTTTGGTGTTGGTGGTGTGTAAGAGTGTAATAATGAGTCATCACCACTGATTGCTAGTGGACCAACATACGATGCTAATCAGCCCTAGTACCTCAACTCTACCTCCTGTTATTCTTGAATTGTCCTTCCTAGTATTGTATTTAGGATACATTTTTGGGATATATATCAATGTTGTATTATATATATACAAGTGTGAAAAACATTTTCATAAAATGTATAGGGATGTAGGGATGGCCGTGCCAAAAACTACAGAAACTAGATGTAGGGATGGCAGTATGCAGGGAAGACATGTTATACAAAGACTACACAACTAACCCCATTCCTACATCTTTTTTTATAATTATCTGAAATCATTCTGCGAGTTATGCTACAAGATTACTGGGAAGAGCAATTTTTGAGCCAAAAAAAAAAGATGTAGGGATGGGGTTAGTTGTGTAGTCTTTGTATAACATGTCTTGTCTCCACACTGCCATCCCTACATCTAGTTTCTGTAGTTTTTGGCACGGCCATCTCTACATCCCTATACATTTTTTGAAAATGTTTTTCATACTTGTTTGCATCCCTTTTTTTGCACAAGGGTACCATTAAAAAGTATTGTTCTTGCCACTGAAGCTTCTTTCAGAGTCCAGCAAACAAATCAGTGGTCATAACAGCCATTGCTAAGGCGGGTAGGGAGGGGCTTGAACACCATCATTTCTGAAGTTGGGGGCTGAGCCCCTCTAAAAATTCTTGAGCTAGAGTAGCTACATATGTACCTCACTGTATCTAACTGGCCAACTCATCCCCGCTACATAATAGTATAGTGAAGTAAGACGCTGCTCGAACGCGCCATCAGATATGAAGCAGCCTTTGCTACGTCTCGCGAACCTATAATTAATAGGCGTGGCTTCGCGAGGCCCGCCCTCACGTGCTTAAGGGAGGGGCGGGGGTTCCCGGACAAACTTTGTAGTGGCTTCCGTATTAAGCCCTATATTTCAAGTGTACTTTGAAGCCAGTAGTGCTACTGCTATTTATAAGCTCGTGTATGAGTGGGCTACTTACGGTCCAAGTTTGAAGCAAATCTAGAACTTCAGCTCAGCGTTGTTGGGCCGTTGTTCTAGATTTCCCAAAAATCAAAACAGCGGGGGTTCCCGGACACTCTCGCTTTTGAAAGTCCACAACCCTAGATACTATAGACTACGCGCAAAGATAAGGGCGTTCACTTAGCTCTTCTGCAATGGTGCAGTGCCGTCTCCCTCGATCGTTTTTTCAGAGATAACACGGAAAAGCTACGTAGATTACGTAGTCTATAATATCCATGCCGTGATTTTCTCCGTGCATCTCTGAAAGACGGTCAAGGGAGACAGCACTGGGCCAGAGCTAAGTGAACACTCTTATGTTTGTACCAAGAACGGTGACCGAAAGCTTATTCGTTCAGAGAAACTCAGTGGCAGTGTCCGGGAACCCCACCCCTTCCAGAAACCCCCGCCCCTACCTTACCGTTTGCGCCACGTGACAGTAACTATTACAAAATGGTTTCCCAAATATGGGAAGTTGTCGGGGACTTCTAGTTTCTGCCCATTTGGGAACGTACTAAGAGTTTTATTAGCACAGATCGTACTTGGTAGTGATGCACCCCTACTTCACCCAGTAGTGTTTGATCAGATCGATGCTACTGCAATTCGCTCTGCGGCCCTTCGCACCAGAGGTGCAGCCGGTCCCTCTGGGATTGATGCACATTGCTGGAGGAGGCTTTGCACCTCCTTTAAGTCTGCCTCACAGGACCTATGTCTCTCCCTTGCCCTGCTGGCTAGAAGGATATGCTCCACTTTTGTAGACCCGAAGGGCCTGGCTGCGTTTCTTGCTTGTCGTCTCATTGCATTGGACAAGTGCCCTGGGGTGAGGCCAATTGGCATTTGTGAGACTGCAAGACGAATCGTTTCCAAAGCAGTCCTCCTTATCACCAGAGCAGATCTACAAGAGGCAGTAGGGCCACTACAGCTATGTGCTGGGCAAACAGCTGGAACAGAAGCTGCCATTCATGCTTTGAGAGCCTTCTTTCAACAGGAGGAAACAGAAGCTGTTCTGCTTGTTGATGCAACCAACGCATTCAATGCCCTCAACCGTGAATCTGCCTTGCACAACATCAGATATCTTTGTCCTGCCTTAGCGACCATCCTCATCAACATCTACCGTGATTCTTCTGATCTCTATGTGGATGGGCACACCCTGCTCTCAGAGGAGGGCACTACCCAGGGAGACCCTCTGGCAATGCCCATGTACGCCCTGGCAACCATTCCACTTATCAAGTATTTGAGCAGTACATCCAGTAATATGCAGGTCTGGTATGCAGATGATGCTGCCGCTTCAGGATCACTGACATCCCTACGTGTTTGGTGGGATAACCTCACTTCCGCTGGACCTGCCTTTAGTTACTTTGGGAATGCCAAGAAAACCTGGCTTGTGACGAAGGACACACACCTTGAAAATGCTAGAAATATTTTTCAGGATACGCAGGTTAATATCACTTCAGATGGCAGAGCATATCTTGGGTCTGCTATAGGTTCAGATGAGTTTACCAACAGTTTTGTCATTGAAAAAGTTCAGCAGTGGAAGAAAGAGCTAACACAACTAGTTGATGTTGCCAGAGTTCAGCCACATGTGGCTTTTGCAGCCTACACACATGGCTATGTGCACAAATTCTCATATCTGTGTAGAACTACCCCCAACATTGAGTTGCTGCTGCAGCCCCTGGAAGAATACATTAGATTCCATTTCATCCCTGTTCTAACTGGTAGAGCTCCTTCCAATGACACTGATCGTGAGTTATTTTCTCTGCCTGTGAGACTGGGTGGCCTTGGCATTACTAATCCCACACTTCTCTTGACCCACGAATATCTTTCATCCACTAAGATAGCTGCACCACTGAAAGACCTCATATTACAACAATGTTCTGAATACCCCCTTGAGTGCATTGAGGCACAACTGACAGCCAAGATAGAAGTTCACAAGCAAAATCGTGAGAGAACAAAGGCTACCGCAGCAACTCTCAGAGCTACTGTCGATACTTCTACACAACGTGCAATAGACCTTGCCCAGGAAAAAGGAGCCTCTAGCTGGCTCACGGCCCTCCCTTTGGAAGAATTTGGATTCACTCTCCACAAGGGAGCTTTCAGAGATGCCATTGCCATCCGGTATGGCTGGCAACCACTGAATACCCCTGCAATCTGTGCCTGTGGTGTCAACTTCTCCCTGGAGCATGTCCTCTCCTGTCAGAAAGGTGGCTTCCCTACCTTAAGACACAATGAGATCCGAGACCTCACTGCTAACCTACTGTCAGAAGTCTGCCATGACGTCTCAATAGAACCTTCCCTTCAGCCACTCACTGGGGAAACTTTCGCCAGTTCCTCTGCCATCACTGAGGACGGTGCCAGATTGGATGTGGCTGCCAGTGGCTTTTGGGGAGGCCAGTATGAGAGAGCTTTCTTTGATGTAAGGGTTTTTAACCCATATGCTCCCTCAAACAGGCAACCTCTTGCTACTTGCTACAGAAAGCATGAGAACATAAAAAAACGTGCCTATGAACAGAGGGTCCGTGAAATTGAGCACAGCTCATTCACTCCACTCGTCCTGTCACTCACTGGAGGTTTGGGAAAAGTTGCCACTGTCTGTTACAAGAGGCTTGCCTCCATGCTCTCCTCCAAACATGACCAGCCCTACAGCTCCACTATTGCCTGGATCAGATGTGCTCTCTCTTTTTCCCTCCTACGATCATCCATCCGGTGTATTAGAGGTGCTCGTTCTACTGTTGGCCACGCGATGAGGCAGCCGGTTCCTCTTATTGACCTTGTTACTTCTGAGGCAGGTCTTTCCTGCCATTTGTAAACCTTTGTGTGTCATGCGTGAACAGTTTAGTTTCATATACTGTATACTTATTTTTTTTGTTTGTTTTGAATGGCTTTATTTGCTCTGTATGGTATTCGCCTCATCCTTGCATTTGTTATTTGTCCTTTCTCCAGTAAAAAAAAAAAAAAAAAAAAACTTGGTAGTGATTACAGTGGATCCGTTGAAGAACTACGGTGATTACTTCAGCCAGTTTTGAGATACGTTAGTCTAAAGAAATCTCTTAAGGGAGGACGAGTCATGATTGCGTTCTTCGTCAATTACTCTACCGTCGCTTTCCCCCTACATTTACCAACGCTAAAACGACAGCAATTCTTTGGCGCGGTTGCAAATTCGCTGGGAAAGAATTCATATTTCCCGCTACCGTTGGACGTGCGGCGCTGTGTGGCGCCAACCGGTGAAGAGGTGGATGCTCGCCAAAGGGGAGTGAACTAGTTTATGCGCAATGGGTTGCTCGAGGCTTGGCTTGCTACTTTACGGCAGAATTTGCTACCGTTTTTCTAAATTCTGCAGCACGAAGAAAACGATTATATGTCTAGAAAGAAAGATTTAGCACGGATTTTTAAAGCAAACTTAGATAGCCAACATGCTTAGTAATCATCCACCGAAGTTTCGTCTCTGCAGCATTAGCCGTTATTGGCAAATTTTTTTTCTATAATAAGCGATATGCATATTGCGTAAGTTTTATAATTCTATGAACCGACATATCACGCAAAACTACGTTATTTCGCTAACAGGCATCATTAGGAGAATACAATAAAACATAAATCAGGCAAAATCATGTCTTAGGGTCGTCCTGCCTTAAGAAGAAGAAGAAGAAGAATAGGAAGAAAGACAAAACGACCTTCGGAGAGTTTTCTGGTAGTATGTCAAGGGATGCATTTTAGCTACTTGGGGGGTATTGTTGGGTAGAGAATCACTGGAATAGAATAGCTAGGGGCCCAGAAAGGCTTAGAACGCGAGCGTTCGCCAGTTAAGAAGGCTTTCCTATGTACACGCACTATGGGCGTGTCGGCGCCATCCCTACATAGAGAGTCTACCGACTCTCTGATATATATATATCCCCTTTGTTAGCCTATACTGAGTGATGAGATTCGTTGAACTTCTGTACGCATTATCTGCAAAATTATATACGCACTAACAAAAACAGAAAAAATATACCTGCAGAAGAGTGTATTGTGCACATATTGCACACACAGTCTAGTAACAGCTTAACTGTCACTGCTATTGGTTCCATATGTTCAGCTGGTTGACTGTCCATAGGACTGGTTTAGTGTTGCTTCACAAAGAGTCAGTATTCCTCATCAGCAGACAACAACGGAGGGGCTTCAGATGTCTCATCATCTGTGTCTTTAGGGAAGGGCACCAGTGGTGACCTCTCAGATGCATTGGAACCCATACATCGAGACAGACAGTGTTTGATGATAGTGTACGAGACCCAGATGATCATGATGATAAGTGGCACAAACACAAGTACATATACTGGACAGTGAAGAGTATAGGTATGGGTGATAACTCCACACCCACCACTGTCACAAGGAGGCTGCTGAATATGGTGAGTAGGTTGATTGTACCGAGGAGTGTGAATGCACTGATATCTAAGATGTTTTAACATTTCTCGCGGTAAGGCCTGAAGATAGCAAAGAAATAATTATGGCTACGCTGCATACAAACTGTTGGTAGATAAGATTGTCTCTTGATGGGAGCAGTGATGCAAGCATGAAGATGACAAATCAGAGGAGCATATAAATGCCAGCGAATACCATGGTACCCAGGTGACTATAGAACCATCATTGTGAATTAGCGATGTTGGAGCTAAGATGATAAAAGAAACTTCCGTGAATTTGGTGAACGAGCAAAAGATATGCGTTTTGCGCTGTGAGTAGTGGATGCAAACAAATGCTGAAGTCTAGACACCAAATAGTCTACCATAGAGTGAAGCGTATACCGTATGGCGCTTTGTATTTCGTGGGTCTAAAATTTCGCGAAAAGCTGTTTTGGACATTTTAATTTCGCTCAGCACACCCACGCTCGTAGGCGCTAGATGCTACGCGCCCAGGCACGATAGTGTGGGCGGAACATACTAACTTTAGTGCAAGCTGTCAGACGTGCCAGCTCCCGAGGTTACAGCAACGGTGCGTGATTACAATACCGTGTTCATCAGATATTTGCATCTAGCAGCTTGCAACTCGCTTAACGCTAGCTAAAGGCGTGGCTTCAGAATGCTTGCGAGATCGGATTTTTGGTGGGCGGAGTCTCAAAATTTCGCGAATGCCTCCAAGGTTCGCGAAATTCGCAAAGATAAAGACCTAAGCGCCATACGGTATTGTAACAGAGCTGTTCCTTTCAGAGACCGTTGTTATGTGAGTTGTACCTGTGTAGCAGTGCCCACGGTTCCCTTCCATGTGCTACACAATCACAACACTTCCTTATCATAGCATAGCCCAAAATAGCTGTATTATATGGGAGTAGCTGTTACTATATAGACTTTGCGTGCAATATGTACACAATACACTCGAGCTCTTCTGCAGTGTATTTGTATCATCAAAATTTTGCAGGTAATGCATACAGTAAGTTCAACAAACTGTGAACTATTAGTGCAGAATCTCATCACTCAGTATAGGCTAAACAAAGGGGGTAAATTATGCACAACATTGATATCCCATAGGAAAAACACAGGAATGTATTCTACATTAATACATACACTTAATGCTACAATACAAAAGCAACAATACTAGAAAGGACAATGCAAGAATAACAGGAGGTAGAGTTGAGGTACTAGTGCTGATTAGCACCATATGTTGGTCCACTAGCAATCAGTGGCGATGACTCATCATTACACTCTTCCTCTCCTCCAGCTGAGTCATGCACAACATTATAGGACTCAAGTGTCTTCTTCCTGGCACTGATGCAGCGATTCCTGTGTCTGCTCTCTCCTTCTCGTAGACTTGCATCTCTCCTGAAATCTAAGAAAGCAGAATCAATTGTGGAGGGTGTGTCAGTCGATTGGAAACTCTTCAGTTTGATATGTTTGCCACAACAGTGTTTGATGATAGTGTACGAGAACCAGATGATCATGATGATAAGTGGCACAAAGACAAGTACATACTGGACAGTGAAGAGCACAGGAGACAACTCCACATCCACTGCCACAAGGAGGCTGTTGAATATGGTGAGTAGGTTGATTGTACCGAGGAGTGTGAATGCACTGATATCTAAGATGTTGTAGCGGTTCTCGCGGTAAGGCCTGAAGATAGCAAAGAGCAATATGGCTATGCTGCATACAAACTGTTGGTAGATAAGATAGTCTCTTGATGGGAGCAGTGATGCAAGCATGAAGATGACAAATCGGAGTAGCAAATAAATGCCAGCAAATATTTGGCAATTTATTTCACCCTTTGAGCCTGAACCGTCCTTGAAACTCCCCTGGAAGGTTTGCAAGAAAATGTGCAAGCGTCCATCTGGATTAATATGAAGAATTTTGAAAGCCTTGTTAAAGAACAGCTTGCCCCACTTCGTCCTAGCAGGAAGCAAGAGAAGAAGTAGAGTTGGAAGTATTACAAAGAGTATGAGGAAAAGTGTGGCAACAAGAAAGTATGGGATGTGAACAGCACTAAGATACTTGAGCTCTCCATAGTATCGTGGTACCCAGGTGACTATAGAGCCATCATGGTGAATAAGTCGTGCTGGAGCTAGGATGAAGAATGACAGTTCTGTGAATTTGGTGAAGGAGAGCACAAGGAAGGTTGCTAGTGCATGTATCACTGTTTTCTGAACTGTCCATGGTTTTCGTAGCCTGCGCAGCTGCCTGCTGACCCACTTACCACAGCTGTAGAACGGCTGAACTCCGTGGTCATGGAGCCACACCACAGCAAGGAAAACCAAAATTAAAAAGACTGGATAGATTGCTTTGAAGTAGAGCAAGAGATATGCGTTTTGTGCTGTGAGATGTGGAGACAAACAAAGGTTGGGGAAGATAAAGTCTAGACGCCAAATACCATAGAGCGAAGCATATATTTCTACCAAGCTGTCAGAACGATGGGTGATTGTCTCAAGTGGAATATCACCAGAGGCATTAATAGAGAAGCTCCCTGCCATTACCTGAGCAAAGAACACAAAGGCATTCATAGCACCAGAAGTGGCGCTTATGTTGAATGTCATTACAATAAGAAAAAACCCTGTGATAAGTATGAGTTCGAATGCTACATATGTCCAGCCGTATTTAGGAGAATTGCCTTTACAGTGAACACATTTATGGTGGCAGATGTATGTACTAACTGCAAAACCGTACCCTTTTTTGCAACGACCACACAGGGTTCCCTCACGGTTCAGCTGCCCACATAACAGGTCATCTAGTGCAGATACATTGTTCTGAGGAAGGACTACACTTGAGTAAGCACCAGACCTGATGTGAGGGCTCTGCCCAACTACGTAGTCATCAGAGCTTCTCACCTTGCCTATCCACATGCCTCGTCTTAGGTTGGCATTGCCACTGCCATCACACTGCACACTGCCTTCAAAACCTCCTCTTTCACAGCTACAGGTTTTGTGTCCATCAGTAGTATTGGTCTGCACAAAGCCAGGTGGGCACTGCTGGAAATGAACAGGAACAGAGGCAAAGAGATGGCGAGGAGGCAGAGTGTCAACATCCAATGTTCCATTATGCATGCTTTCACCATACATTACTAGAGAGTCATCAGTTACATACAAGGCGTTTGGAGGTAAGCTTATGGCACTGTTAGTGGCAGGCCACACATTGAGGACTGCATATTTTGTCACATTTTTGCTGTAGTCATCAAGCAGTGTTATGTTGAGAGGACTGCGAAGCCCTGGGATCACATTCAATGATTTATTTGTCATTCTGTTTGGTAAGGTTCGTGTCTGATTGCTACAGCTACAATTAGTAGAGTTTGATCGAAATGTCCAGTTGTTGCGATCACTGCAGAACACTTTGCTCAAGACCATCTCATTCTGAGATCGACTGTATGTGTAGCCATTCCAAATGCATGGAATTAATGAACCCAGTACCATTGCATTGCACTCGGGGTTAGAGGTATGAACATTTTCTCGATTAAAATCAAATATGAAGTTGGTTTCCCAGTCTTTGGGATGTACAGAACTATTTATATACTGCACAAAACAGTTTCCACTGGTTAGGAGTCCGGTATTGGTAGGATCCTGGTAAATTGCTCCACCTTCTCGCTGTGCATAATTGCGTGAGAAGTTTAGAGAAGTATTTCTGTGTACTATTATGAAGGCATACCCATGAAGTGATATGGCACCACCATACGCTGCCTTGTTGTGATGGAAGGTAGCCTGGCAGTTCTCTAAGAAATCTACACGGGTTTGGTCAATAGTGAGGGGGGAAGAAGCCTGAGAACTATTTCCATTGTTAAGAAACTTAACATTAGTACTGAATGCAATTGGAAGGTAATCTGCTGTGACAATGCCAGGGATGTCCCCAGTATTGTTCTCAAAAGTGCAGCTCTCAAAAACAGGTTTCAATAGGGCACCTCTTTTGGCAGATATGTTGTAGGCTGAGGCTAACAGAGCAGCTCCCACTGTCCCGTAATTCCCAGTCCAGACACACTCATTGAAGTACACACTGTTTGTGGGGTCAGTCTGTTCCATCTCGGGAGATGCTTTGATGACAGATCCCCCTCCAAAATATGCCGTGTTATTTGCAAAGTGGGAGTGGTTCGCAGACATACTGTTGTGTGTGTGGCTTGCTTGGTAGGAGAACTTGAAGAGTACTGTCATCCCTCCACCAGAACCACCAAAGGCACTGCGGTATACACAGTGGTTGTCACTGAAAGTACTACCAAACACTTCTACTCTATTGTTCACACTGTACTCTTCAAAACTTACTACAATACCACCACCAAAGTAGGCCTTGTTACGCTCTATCTTACATTCAGTGACTGAGATATGAATATCATTTGCCCTGCACAGGTACAGTGCTATACCACCACCATGCCCTGCAGTGTTGTGATAGTGGGGGTCAGGGGGCAGAAAATTGTACTGGCTTTCATGAATGCTTGCCTCTGTTTCTAGTGCAACGTTCCCACTGAACAATGATTCGGATATATTGTAGGATGCATTAGAGTTATACTCACTATCCTGGATAGTGGTACAACTCGTTTGATTTGTGGGTGAACAGTAGGGAAACTCGATATAAAGACCTCCCCCACCAAACCTTGATGGCGTATTTTCTAGGAAACTGCAGTTGTTGTTGGGGGGTCTGTTATAGAGGAAACTGCAGTTGTGGATGTAGTTGAGTCCACCAGTAGCATACACAGCCATTCCTGTCCCTGTGCTGTTGGTGACACTCACTCCGGTCAGGTTGATGCGCTGACAGAACAGGAAGTACATGCCCACAGGAAACTGCATGAAGGAGAAGCTGTGGTCACTGAAGTTACGGCTCGTGCTGTTCTGCAGAGCCCCACAGCCAGAGAAGTGCACATTCTGGATAGTGATGCCACTGGAGTGGACAAAGCTGAGGCCTGCCCCAGATTCACATGTCACTGTCACCACAGGTTGGGATGACCCATTCACAATACCAATCAGGGCTATATTGGTAAGCCCAGACAAGCTGATTGTGCAGTTCAGTGAGTAGTTTCCACTGCTGACCACCACCTGAGTGGAGTTCAGCACTCGCTCACTCACAGCATAGGAGAAGGTACAACAAGGGTGGGTGTGGCTTCCACAAGTGGCATCATCAGTGGCATTGGGGTTGCTACAGTCCACATACACTGTGTGCTCATATGACTCCAGCAGTAGTGGTTCTCCATATGCAGCCACAGAGATGCAGATGGCAAGCAGCACCAGAGGAAGAGAGTGCAGTGAGTTCAGCTTCATCTGTCAATCACCCTGTAGGATCAAATTTAGCTCTAATTCAGACTTGAACCTCTTAACTTCGGTTCATCTGCCAGCCACGCTGTACCGGGCAAGACCAACCGTGAGTATGATACTACGTACATGACTAGCACAACCCATGCAGAGTGATGGCAGTGTCTATATACCGGTACCGTTCTCTGGGATGCATTGTCAAAGACTTACCTAACAAAAGCGGCTCGGTGGCTCCTCACAAGTAGTCACAGGGCTCGTGGGTCTTTCTTTAAGCTAAAGCGGAAATATTTCACTATGCTACTCGTTATGCATTGTCTGAGTGCACGCAGCAGCGCGTATAAATTATAGCCTTTTATGGGTGGAGTAGAATATGCCTTAGACCTTTCACCCATGACCAACAATTACCAGACTACGTATGCGTCCGGAACTGCGCAGACACGCTGCAGACTGAATTGAACCGGCATTCAGTGCAGGACGCCAGGAAAGTGGACCAGGCAGCGGTTTGGGGAAAATTATTGTGTTCGACTGTCAAGAGATAGAGGTATTTTTAGCACCGAGTGTGTGGGTTAGTCCCCTATCTCTCGGTAGTAATACGCGGGTAATTCCCCGCGACTGCCCACGTGCCACGTATCACAATCAAACGTGACGTTTTCATACTTCATAGTTATGTGAATTCAACTCCAAATTTCTCAAAGTTTCTCAGCAGTACAGCCAGTCTGAGGTGGACTGTGCCCATGGCTTCAGTGCGTAAGTGTTGTCTGTCGTTGCTGGTGTAGATGAGGGAGTCTGTGGTCAGCTCTGGACTGCCACCAAGGAAGAAGGCTGTAGGGTAGGAGGGAGGGGAGGGGAGGGGAGGGAGGGATGGAGGGATGGAGGGAGGGAGGAAGGGAAGGTGGGAGCAAAAATGGTAGCATGTGATATAATTATGTGTGATATTAGACTCCATTTTATATCACAGTCACAAAAGATTATACCATGCATTATTACTATTATTACTACGCATGCATACATCTTGTGCTTGCTTACATGTAAACTGCTCTCTGAATGATCCTGTAGGTTTCCATGTCACACAGTCCACTGTGTGAATGCCAGGGACCGTGGGAACATTACAGTACCCATACCCATCTGGAGGGAGGAGGGAGTAAGAGAGGAAGGGAGGGAGGCAGGGAGGGAGGGAGAGAGGGAGGGAAGGAAGGAGGGAGGGGAGGGTGAGAGAGAGGAAGAGAAGGGAAGGAGAGAGATGGAGGAAAGGAGGGAGAGACAGGGGGAGGAAAGTAGGGAAAGGGAGGAGAGCAGGGAGGGAGGGAGGGAAAAGGGAAGAGGGAGGGAGGGAAGGCAAGAGGAAATGTGGACATAAACGTGCACAGCTAGTCACATAAGGTGCAACAAGGTGGGCAGCTTGAAACATACACAGTTCATGTCTGTTGAATATGTCTTCGTGCCACACTTGGAAGTACAGCTTTGGCCACCCCTGCAGGCCCTTTGTGGCAAGGTGGATGTCTGCAGAGGGGGAATGAAGGAAGGAAGAGGAGAGGATTGAAGGAGAAGTGATGGAGCAAGAGAGAAAGAGTGTCCATTTCTGATGAGTGAGAGGTAACACATTAACTGTGTGTAAATATAACAGTACAGTTCAGCTCCCATGTGTGTCACGTGCAACATACTCACCAATGGGGTGCGACCATTTAGCAAACTTTCCATCCTGACAAGGAAAATGAAGATGATTGTTTTAACAGCAGACACAACACACCATGAAGTACCAGTGGCTGTGTAGCTATTGCAAGGCGTTTGGCCAAACACAGTGCAAGTAGCAACAGCCAGTAATACAAGCGTTACTTGCACCACGTCGAGGAGGCCAGCGCTGCACTCTGCGCCGGCATAGATACTATAGTATCTATGGCTCCAGTGACAATACATACCTGTGGGTGGTCTATTTGAGTCTGCCCTTCGCTCAGCCCCTCCAGCACTCTCCACCCGCTCCCGTGGCTCAATCCCCACCGGCAGAAGAGGTCTCCCGAGGGGAAATCGCTCCCTCCCACCAGCTCACCGATAACGTGTACTTCGGCCATTGTTTGTATTTTCCTCCCCGCCGGTGCTAAGGGGCGTGGTTTTCGTCGACGCATGCGCACAATATTTTCCGTTAGGTGTGCGTATTCACGGTTTGGGGGGTGGATCTGGGCAAAGGTGCGTGCGCGTGCACGGTGAAGGGGGCGTACCTGCCACACACATACACAGGCTGAAAAGGCAGAAACGTTAGTAGTAACTACATAGTCATAGGTTTCCAAGAGAGATTCTAGCACTTGATTCAAGACTTGTCCCACAGTGAACCTTCTCTCCAAAGAGTCCTCTCATGCAGAACATGACCCACGGCAGTAATGGCAGCTCTCGCGGCCCCCGCCCGGCCTCGTCGGCCAGCAGCACCAGCAGCGGCTCCGGCTCCAGCAAGCACGTGAGGTGCATCGGACGCTACGTCCTCACTGGGACCACGTTGGGCAAGGGAAACTTCGCACGCGTGGAGGCCGCCGTGCACACCCTCAGCAGATCCAAGGTGCGGCCACTGGTGTAGAGCTACTGCTAGCGCATGCGGCGTTATGGCTGGAATAAGCATGTACTAATGCTACTCTTGTGTAGCAGACTACTTGCGTATTACTTCGTACCGCAAAAATTGAGGGCGCGTCGTAGTTGCTGTGAGCATGCCTTGGAGTCGCAAACACTTATTTTGCGTGTTGTATACAGCATCAGTGAGTACATGACGTGTAGTTTTGATTGAAACCCAACGCCTTGACTGTTCACTGAGGCCTCAGTCCCTCCACCACGTCGGTGTAGTGATATTACTAAAGGGCGATACGCTGTCATGCTGTAAGCACGTGAGTGATAGCAGCATCATGCATGGAGTATTAGACGTGTAGCTGATTCCATTCCACCGTGCCTCTGTTGAAACTCTTACGGAGACTGTGCTAGTAACACATGCTGCAATCCAGGTAAGAGTGTCCTCGTGATATTCACTACGATATGTCAGCATGTCATCCACCATAATGAGCGTGTCAACATGCATCATTATCACTATATCGGCCACACGGAGAGACAATCATCAGCAATACAGCATCCCATACCAGAATTCTTGTATAATATGTGCCTTCTATAAGTTTATCTCTCAAATGCAATAATTGTTATCTTTTAACGTAATACATTATGTGCTCTTAAAGTTCATTGCTGTATTGTTTATAGTAAATTGGTCATTGTTTACAGGTGGCAATCAAAATCATTGAGACAGATAAGATTAAGGAGGATTATGTCCGTAAGAATCTTCTCCGCGAAGCGCAGCTCATGCGGAGACTCCGTCATCCAAACATCATTCGTCTTTACGAGACGATGAAGACCAACAATCTGTACTGTCTGGTGACAGAGGTGGCGGAGGGAGGGGAGCTTCTCTCTCACGTGAGGAGTGATTTCAAGGAGAAGAGGCTTCCGGAGGCTACTGCACGGCCGTTCATCAGACAGCTGGTGTCGGCTTTGCACCACCTGCATACCTCTGGGATTGTGCACCGGTGAGTGTGTGTGTGTGTGTGTGTGTGTGTGTGTGTGTGTGTGTGTGTGTGTGTGTGTGTGTGTGTGTGTGTGTGTGTGTGTGTGTGTGTGTGTGTGTGTGTGTGTGTGTGTGTGTGTGTGTGTGTGTGTGTGTGTGTGTGTGTGTGTGTGTGAGTGTGTGTGTGTGTGTGTGTGTGTGTGTGTGTGTGTGTGTGTGTGTGTGTGTGTGTGTGTGCACATGTGTGTGTTCCCTTAGTTGCTATGAATGTTGTCATTTCATCATCTCATGCCCTGTAGGCCAGTGTTGGTAGGTATATTCATATCAGCTGTGGGTGGCAGCAAACACAGAGAGCAGTACTACTGACATTCACTGCCATACCCACTAATGCTCTTCATCTCATTAGCCTACTAATTGCACTGATATTTGAGGCAATGATTATTCAATACTTCACCAGCACAATACATCTATATAGCCACGTTCCCAGGCTCTCCTCTTAGCACATGTGTTACTAGAGCTACGAAAATACATGTACATGCACACACTCGTGGGGAGTACGATACAGGTCATCAGGGGGAGCACATCTTATAGTAATTACAGGTATGTCCGTCACACCGTGCAAATTACACTGCTTGTTGAGTAACTATCGATTCTTGTGGGGTCAAAGGTCATATGCCCGTGTTAGGGGGAGAGTCTGGGTACAATGCTGTAATACCTCAGTACAGAGCCTTCCCCAACATACAGCACTGTATATACACAGTATACCTGTGCAATGTTTGGCTGTGAAGGGAAGTTTAGGGATTGGAAATATGACTATTTCCCTGTGCCAACTTTGGAGTTGATGCACACACTTCCTGTGCCACCACAGGGACTTGAAGATGGAGAATATATTACTGGATCGAAAGAAGAAGAACATCAAAATAGTTGGTAAGTTGCTGATCAAATCTTTTCCAAATTAGCAGCATCATACTAGCTCCTATACTCCCTCTCTTGCGATGGCCACCTGCCATGCAGACTTTGGTCTGAGCAACCACCAGAGGCCTGGTAGTCTGCTGCAGACACACTGCGGCAGTCCAGAGTACGCTGCTCCCGAGCTCTTCATCCCCGGACGAGAGTATGGGCCAGAGGTTGATGTGTGGAGCCTGTGAGTGCCCCGCCCCCCTTGACATGTGATGTCATCTCTCCTCTGCTCCCTCCCTCCCTCCCTCCCTCCCTTCTCTCTCCCTCCCTGTCTCCCTCCCTCCCTCCCTCTCTCTCTCTCCCTGCCAGCCTCCTTCCCTCCCTCCCTGCCTCCCTCCCTCCCTCCCTCCCTGTCTTCCTCCCTTCATTCTTCTCTTGTTTCATTCCTCCCTCCTTCTCTCCTCCCTCTAACAATCTGCCTTCCTCCTTCCCTCCCTCCCTCCCTCCCTCCCCAGGGGTGTCAACATGTACGCCATGCTGGTGGGTAAGCTCCCATTCCGTTCCCCTCGTCAGGGCACCAAGAAGAGGCAGAAGCTCCTGGAGCAGATTCAGGCCGGGCTCTCTGAGGGCCACGAGAAGGAGATGATCCATGTCACCAGAGAAGGCCAAGACCTCATCGGTAAGCTGAGGGAGACATCATGTGCTGCTTGTGTGTGTGTGTGTGTGTGTGTGTGTGTGTGTGTGTGTGTGTGTGTGTGTGTGTGTGTGTGTGTGTGTGTGTGTGTGTTGCTTGACTACAGTTAGAGCCATGCCTTAGTTTGTACAAGTTTGAAAATCTGTTTACCTGAGTCAAAGCATTCTTTACACATGTCATCTACTGAGCATCCTTCATGATAATACATATATGTATTTACACTAAGAGTTTAATTACGTCTTTACTACCAATATGCATCACATTGACCCATACCTATATACCATTACTGGCCTGCTCTGGCACTGCCGTGGCTGTTGTACAATATATACCATTGCTGATGCTCAGTGTGCAGCTGCTTCCTCTCTGCTGTTGTGTGTGATGGCTAGAAATGTACAATGAAAATACCCTCTGTGGGACAACTCTAGCATTATGTTTTTCAGTTTCATGCTAAAAGGAGTTGTGTTTACTATGTTCTTATGGAGTGGGACTTCTGAAGTGTTCAAACTACAGGTTTCACTTCAATAGTGTTCACTGATTCACTCTGATGAGTTTCTACTACAATAGTTTCACTATACTGTCCTCTCAACCACCCACTGCATACTGCGTAATTCTGCATAATATACGTATCCAACACCCTCTCAGGCAAGCTTCTCGAGACCAGCTCCCAGAGGAGGGTGAAGCTGAAGGAGGTGATGGAGCACCCCTGGATCACCAAGGACGGGTCCCAGCCTCTCTACCCTTACAAGTACATCCCTCCAGACCAGAGTACGCAGCACTCGGTGAGACCAGCGGGCACCACACACACACACACACACACACACACACACACACACACACACACACACACACACACACACACACACACACACACTTCCAGGTGATGCATAATGCATAGATATGTATGTGCAGGTTGGTTTTTTAATCAGACGGCACATTAGCCTAGTTTCTTTCCCCCAACCAACACCTAGGAACTAGGCTAACAGCACATGTGCTACTTAGTAACGCAAGGAAGAGAGTGTTACCCCTTGTGATTATTAGTCCAAAACAACTAGCCTGTTTCATGGGCAAACTACAATCTCGCATTGTCTCTTTGAGCATGGATTAAGTTGTTAACGTGGCTGTCAGTAACTGCTTGACAGATATTTTGTGGGGACAATGCCGCCACAAGAAAATTTTTGTGGAGGCAAATCCCCCCTGGCCTCCCTCAAATTTTGTGGGGATGAATGCCCCCCCTCCAGCTTCACTGCCTATGTAGATAGTCATCTCCCTCCTTCCCCCACCCCTCGGCCCATCCCATGCCCCACCACAGACTGGAGAGGTCTTTGTTTAGTCTGAGCCTAGCACTCTATAAAGCACCTCCACAATATTCATTCCTGGCCTACCGCTCCACGGCAATGCCATATAACACACTCCTCACCATCATTCATATCCAGACTGATTACGACCTGTGTGGGGTTATGTACTGCCACACACCTGTGGAATGCAATTATGGCCATGAATACACTTAGGTCAGACTTATAAATAGCTTCCTACAGTATAAATAGCCCCCTAAAGTACTGTGAATACCTACTGGACATGTTGCGTGTGGTATGAGGTGTATAAATGGTGTGGTAATAGCCTATAGATGAAAGGGCTGGCAGGTCAGTGCACTGCAATAGTTCAAAGTGCATTTGAGGTCATCCTCTGCTGCTGTATCACCCCAGGGCTACTAGCTCAGGGGTTAGGTGATGGGTCACTTGAAAGTGCAGACTTACAGCCAACAAGCATAATACAAAGCTGGATACTTAGAGGATTACTAGTTTTTGTGCGTACCTTCACCTCTCCCTCCTTCCTTTCTCCTTCTTCTCTCCCCTTTTTCTCCTTTGTCCGCTCCTTCCCTCCCTCGCTCCCATCCTCCCTCCCCCCCTCCCTCCCTCCCTTCCTCCCCCCTCCCCCCCTCTCTCCCTCCCTCCCTCCCTCCCCCCCTCCCCCCCTCTCTCCCTCCTTCCCCCCCTCCCCCCCTCCCCCCCTCTCTCTCTCCCTCCCTCCCTCCCTCACCCCCACCCTTCCTTCCTCCCTCCCTCCCTCCCTCCCTCCCTCCCTCCCTCCCTCAGGTGATGGAGCTCATGTCCACGGTGCTGGAGGTGAGCCACTCAGAGATCAGGGAGGCGGTGAGGAGGGACAGGTGTGACTGGGTGGCCGCCATCTACAACCTCCTCATGGACCAGCCGGACGGCCGGGTCGTGCTGCAGAGGTGATCACTGAAGAGTTGTGTGTGCCATGCCTCTGTAGTGTCAGACAGACAGACAGATAGGGAGACAGACAGACAGACAAGCAGAGAGACAGAGACACAGACAGAGAGACAGACATATTGATGGAAAAAAAAGGTGGACTCCTGTGGGACTTGAACCCATGACTCTCAGCTTTACATGTTGACACTCTACTGACTGAGCTAAAGAGCCCAGCCAGCAGGCAAAGTTGACAGACAGACAGACAGACAGACAGACAGACAGACAGATAGATGAATGGGTGGATGGATGAACAGACAGATAGACTGACAGACAGACAAATGGTTGGACAGACAGATGGATGGATGCACGGACAGACAGACAAACAAACCAATTAATAAGATAATACAAGACAGATGGTCACTCTACAGTGTCATATCCAGTAGCTATGGTAACAGCACAGTTCACACACAGTGACCACGCCCCTCCCTGTGCCTCTGCCAGGTTGCTGACTGCAGGTCCGGAGGAGCAGCTGGTGGACGCAGCTCACTACCAGGGCTCCATGGAACACTTCCGCCTCTCCCAGGGAGAGGCCCTGGACCAGACCCCAGCGGATGTGGCCCATGCCATCACGGCCTCAGTGGCCCAGGGCACCCACACCAGGGCCCACTACCGGCACAGCGTGGTGAGTGCACTACACCACGAGTTTACTGAGCTTCACATGGCAAATTTAATGTACGAACATTACATGTATCAGTACATTGTGATCAAGTGCATGAGGTATATATGCACGTACCTTATGACCTTGCTTTGTGCTACTGAGTTAGTGTGATGCAGTTGAGATCTCTATGTGTGTGTTGTGACAGTATGACTCTTCCATTCCTTACTCCTTCCCTCTTTCCTCTTATCCATCTTGCCCTACATCCCTCCAATCTTTCATTCCTCCCACTCTCTCCCTCCCTTTCTCCTTCCCTCCCTTCCTCCCTGTATCCCCCTCTCTCTCCCTCTCTCCCTCCTTTAATTCTCTCCTTCCCTTTCTGTTTTTCTTCCTCTCTCCCTCCCTTCCTCCCGTCCACAGTCTGGCCCTCACCCAGCCACCAGCCCTGACCCCTATCCCTCTGCCACCCTCCCCCTCACCAAACACGAGAAAAAGCGGCACCATTTGCAGGAGCCCCGCCCCCTGGCCACCACCCGACACCCCCTCAATCCCGTCCAGCCGCCACCATCCATGAGACGGGCTTCTATTGCAACTGCCCAAATCCACACTCCTTACAAGCCCCTCCCAGGAGACAGTCTCAGCCAGCCAGCTCACATCCCCCAACCACAAGTGAGGGAGACCCTGTAATAATTATTAATGATCTAGTCAATCTGAAAGTTTCTTGTTTTATTGACCCTCTTCCAACCACAAGTGAGGGAGACCCTGTACTTACCTGTTAATTTTAAAAATTGCCAACCCATTGCCCATACATAAGTGAGGGAGAGTTTGTAGTCCAGTAAAAATCTTCCAGCTTTTAACATTTTTACCCATGCATGCAATAATTATCTGTTTGTCACATTAATCTTTTAGTTATAATTCTTTTGCCCTTTGACCCCATTTAGGAGCTCCCTACCACCTCTCGTGGGCGGAGACTGCCAGTCACACCCAATGAGGAGCCATTCCAGCGTCCCCCGCACACGCCCCACCGTCCCCATTCCAGGGCAGAATCGGAGCCCAGCCCCCTCCCCATTCCATGGCGACCAGCCATCATGACCAAGAACCAGCTCCACACCCACAACAGGGGCAGCGGCTCAGGGACCACCTCCCCCTTCTCCGCCACCTCCCCCACCTCCAGTCCCCCACACTCACGCAGGCCTATGGCCATGTCAGAGGTGAACGACACACTCACCCAGCCTGTGGTGCCTCCCCTCGTCTCTCCTCTCTCTCAGATTGGCCCAAAGGGCACTAAAAAGAAATCTGGCGGGTTTTTGCGGCCAGTGAGGCCAATTTCTGGCCAAACGCTCAGCAAGAAGATATCGGCGTCAATGGACGCTGACCTAGACACAGCCCCACACCAAGTCAGTGATCCTAGATCATTTCAGGGTGGGAGTGCCTCCAGAAAGGGCGGCCGTCACAGCCAGGTCGGCCCCATACGCCACAGCGAGCAGCAGCCAATTCTCGGCTGGTCCAGTCACAGTCAGATGGGCTCTCTGCCTCGGAGGTCCAAAGACATACAAGCTCTCATGCGAAGACAGTTGCCCACATCTCCATACCACTCAGTGCAGGATATTTCTGTATTGGGGGATGTGCCCAATGGATCTGTTACCTCTGTGGATATAAAGCCAGAGCTCTTCAGTATTGACTCCAAGGGGATATCGCCACAGGGGAGTACTCGGGTGTCTCCGCATGGCAGTACGAGTGTCTCACCGCATGGCAGTACGAGAGTCTCACCACAAGAGAGTATGCGTCTGATATCACCGGAGGGGTCACACATAATGGCACATGACCACATCTCTCCACAGCACTCCAGGGTCATTGTGAGGTCACATGAAAATCTGAAGGTGGACCCCCTCACTGGAGGTGAGAGGTCGCAGCCGAAAAAGAGGTACCGTAGCGTGTCTGCCAACCCATCTGCAAGACCTTATCCAACATATACAGATCAAGGTTTGAACAGTGTTAAGGAGCCAAGATTTGATCAGCCAATACCAAATGGAGCCATCCATTCCTCTGAGCATGCTCACCTCAGTCACCATCCCCATCCTCACCATCCCACCGATCACCACCACTACCACACCCTCAACCAGACAGATGGACGAAAATCTGGAAGTCTGTTCAAACAGAGACGCCACACCCACAGCAGCGTTCAGGCCCCACAATCCAAGACACCCTCAAACATAACCGAGCTCTAGTAGCTTGTGGAAATTTCTCACCCCCCACATTGCCCTGTAGTTCTTGTTGTATGTACATATGTTTTGTTTCCTCAGTCTGACACAGGTAGCTACTGGTTGTCTTATGCCTCCAATTCCCCTTTTGTACAAAATTAATGCTGATACTTTTCTATTAATCAGTGGATTGCTACAGGATATAGCGGGTGGTTTGCTATCACAGTGCGCATGCATGTTCGTATTTCATCATGCAGAGAATTGAAGAAAACAATTGACTAGGGACAGGAAAAGAACAATTGACCATTTACCTAAATTGCGCTATAGTGCTGTTTGTGAAGTGCTTTTATACTCATGTTCATGACAAGTCAGTACTTACTGAGTAGAGGATCTTTTCATCTTTAATTTTGGAGCATAACTACATTGAAGAATACCAATTTAGGCCACTCTATCTGAAATAATCAATAGAAAAGCAATGTCCTACCATAACTTATGGGAGTATTGTAGAAGGGCAGGGAAAAAAAAGGCAAATGTAAGATAGAAAAAAAAAGACAGAAAGAAAAAGGAAACATAAAGCAAGACAAAATGAAAAAAAAAAGAAAAAGAAAAGGAAAAGAAAAAAGAAGAAAAAGAAAAAGAAAAAGAAAATAAATGGAAAAAAGAAAAAGGAAAAAAGAAAAAAAATGGAAAAAAAAAAAAAAAACTGATAGGAAATGGAAACAGGGAAAAGTTGAAAAAAAGAAAGAAAAAGCAAAAGGGACGGCCTATGAGGTGAGGTCTTGGTGATTAGGTTACCACTATGTTGTCCCCGCGTGAGACAAAAAGGCTAATATAAGATTTTTAAAAAAGACAGAAAGAAAAAGGAAACATAAAGCAAGACAAAATGAAAAAAACACCAAAGAAAAAAGAAGAACAAGAAAAAGAAAAAGAAAAGAAATGGAAAAACAGAAAAAACAAAAGGAAATGAAAACAGGGAAAAGTTGAAAAAAGAAAAAAAGAGAAAGAAAAAAGAAAAAGAGAAAAAGAAAAGCAAAAGGGACGGCCTACGAGGTGAGGTCTTGGTGATTAGGTTACCACTATGTTATCCCCGCGTGAGCAGGGAGTGGCAGAGCTAGAGCACCCCTCCTCCTTGCAGCTGGCGGCTGACACCCCTAACCGCGATCCTCCGCAACTCTCTGGTGGGGTTAAGGGGAGGAGTCAGAGCGGCCCCCAGACCATACCGAGCTGCCAGCCCGTATTGCTCTGATCCTCTAGCCGGTTTCAGTCCGCCAACCCTCCGGGGTTCGAACCTATGCCGTCTAGTTCCCACGCTGAGATAAGTCACTTGGGACTACTGCTAGCCAATCGACTTGGCTACCAGGCCCTGGTCGGAAAGTAATGTAAAAGTCCTTCTATATATACCCATGAACCTGTTATTCAGCGAAAAAGGAAAGAAAAGAAAGGAGTCGAGGCCGGATTCGAACCGGGACCTAGCGCATCACAAGCACACTCGCGTATAGCACTCGGCCATCCACTGCTTGCGACAGTCCAGGCACAAATTTTGTTATATATAGCCGAACATTGATTCTCGCCATAGCGAGCTGGCCCCACCCCGCATAGTGGGTGGTGCCTGGTGCGGGTACGAGCCTTCCTTCCGTATGAACCAGTCTGGTTCCCAGACCGTTTCCCCTAAGCGCATGCGCCTATAGAGACGATTGTGCGCGTGGTTTCTTTCTCGTGCCTAGCCGCTTGTATAAAGAATGGCCAGCAAACTAAGCCACGTGAGTGGGTAGAGGGAGCACTATCCTCTGCTGTTGGAGGAGAAAATACCATGTAGTAGACCGCGTGTGCATGTACGACAGCATATACTGATATGGGCAGCTCTACTGCGAGTGACTCTAATTGATGCCCTTCGCTGTTCGCTATACCATGCAGAGTATCGGCACGCACACCAAGCTGTGGTACCTAGTGGACGCTAGGAACCAGGTGGCCGGGAGGCTGGCAGCCATGCTCGCGCTGCTGCTGCAAGGCAAGACCAAGCCTATCTACCACCCAGCCAGTGAGTGTGATACTAGCTTCACATGTACAGCATCTACAGCGTCCGTAGCCCGCAGCCTCCCAACGGCTCACAAATGCATTATGAAGTACATGTATACAGGTGCAGTAATTATTGCTACATTTATTGATTAGATGATATAGCACATTTTGCTAGGCTGAATGTTATTATTATTGCTATTATCACAGGTTACCTTTAGCCTCTCTCTGGCCAGTTCACTTGTCCCTCATTACGTGTATTAAATATATTGCTGACCGAACCTCCCTCTCCTATCTCCATTCCCCCTTCTTACCTTCTGCCTCCCTCCTCCCATCCTTCCCTTCCCCCTCTCCCTCTCTCTCTCTCCCTCACTTTATCTCTCTCCCTCTCTCTCTCCCTCTCTCTCCCCCTCATCCCATTGCCAGTCAACATGGGTGACCACGTGGTCGTGATAAACACTCGTCACATTGTCTTAACAGGCAACAAGTGGGACAAGAAACTGTACCGCCATCACACAGGGTGGGCCATCATCATATGGGGTGGGTCATCACACAGGGTGGGCTATCATCATATAGGGTGGGTCATCACATGGGGTGGGCCATCATCATATGGGGTGGGTTATCATCACACAGGGTGGGTCATCACACATGGTTGGCCATCATCATATGGGGTGGGTCATTATCATATGGGGTGGGCTATCATCACACAGGGTGGGTCATCACATGGGGTGGGCCATCATCATATGGGGTGGGTCATCATCACACAGGGTGTGCCATCACATGGGGTGGGCCATCATCATATGGGGTGGGAACCGTGGGTCATCACATGGGGTGGGCCATCATCACATGGGGTGGGTTATTATCATATGGGGTGAGTCATCACATGGGGTGGGCCATTATCACACAGGGTGGGCCGTCATCATATGGGGTGGGTCATCAGTCTACATGTGACTGCGTATCACTGTGCCTACATACTGTGCCAACTAGATCTTCACTGCTGGTGTTCTCTCCTCCACTGCAGGTATCCAGGAGGACTGAAGGAGATTGTGGCCAAACGTGTTCATGAGAAAGACCCAACCAAAGTGTGTTACCAGCTAGATGTGTGGATCCAATTAGTGATACCTTTACTGTATTATAATTTGACTCTCCCTCGCTCCCTCCTTCTCTCCTTCCCTCCTTCCCTCCCTCCCTCCTTCCTTCCCTCCCTCCCTCCCTCCCTCCCTCCCCTCCCTCTCAATCCCTCCCACAGATACTATGGAAGGCTGTAAATGGAATGCTACCTAAGAACATCCTCCGCAAGAAGAGACTGCGACATCTCCACCTCTTCCCCGATGAGGCCCACCCCTACGGCCCCAACATCTCCCACCACCTCCCCGGCCCATGCCCAGTGTACAAGAGACTGGAGGACTATAGTGCGGATGAAGTGGCCACATTTCCCGATGTTGTCCAAGTCAGACACATGTGATTATGAACTGTTATGTAATAGTTGCATACCTCCTATCATATCATACACCACACCTGAAGACAATGTACGGGTGTGTCTGCTGTGTGTGTATCTGCTATGTATTGTATATAAAATGCTATGTATGTGGTCCTTCATCACACTGTACATGTATGTATCATTAACCCTCGGTGTGCATGCGCAGCGAGGGTTACAGTAGTTGTCCTGTGTGTGTGTGTGTGTGTGTGCGTGTGTGTGTGTGCGTGCTATGTAACTGCGCCAGGGTTTGCACTTTAGTGCTTTTCATTATTATTATTGCACACACAGTGAAGGTGCACTAAAAAAAAGAATGGAACTAATGTCTTGAAAGAACAGAGATAAGATCATGTACATTGCATGAAAAAGTAAAAGACATGTGAAAGAGATGAAGAAAGCGAATAAAGTCACCATAATTACGACATATCAATATTGGAGTAGACTCTAGTAAAGCGACTGCCATACATGTAATTGAAACCACAAAAAGAATGACAATTACCAAGAGCTTGAGGAACTGACAACATATGATGAAGAGTTACAAGCACGGTGAATAAGTGAAGAGCACCTAGAGTATCCAGTTAAATCTTATTGAAGGAAACTTCCAATGTCTTCAAAGCTTTGTTGGATAGCTGCCACAGGGGTGCACCATAGAATGTCAGTGGCCTAACCTTTTGACCCTGCACTAATTGCCACACTCTGAGTGGGAGCAATGACATGGGGTTAACTCATGTCTGATCTGTCTATTTCTCTCTCTGCCTGCTTGCCTGCCTGTCCGTCCATTCGTCCACCTGACATGAGTGTCTGCCTGTCAGTGTCTGTCTCTCTGTCTGTATGTCTGTATGTCTGTGTCTTTCTTCCTTTCTTTGTTTCTTTCTTCTTTTCTTTCTGTTTGTCTGTATGTCTCTCTGTCTGCATATCTGTATGGGTTGAACACCTCTAACTGCCGTCTCAATGTCAAATCAACTGTCACCTTGCACAGTACTTGATATACGGCATGTATCTAACACCAAAATTAATTCTGAAACACTATCAATAATCCTGCAACTTTCCAAGCCTTGATGAACAGAAGGACAGCGCTGGGGAAACAGTTGTGCGTACGCGTTTCTACGTGGCACAGTTTTATGCACGTGAGGTTGTGCCCTGCGCGCGCCGCCTAGCCACACCTAATAATAATGTGTGCTTATATGTACTTGAAGGTAGAGTTTTACCATAGATATTATTGCTAACGGAATATCTATGGTTTTACGTCCTTCTACTGTACAATAAAAGGCTACACACATGCATTAGAAACAAAATGTAGGAGAATACAGGAATAGCAGTATGCAGCAAGAGCAAAACACGTACAAGTAACCCCGTGCCTACTTTCACTGTACCGTGTTGTTTTCACTAATCTCTTGAGAATAGCATCACAGCCAGCAGAGTTCTAACCGTTTGCAGAAGAACTGTGTGAAAAGCATGTACAGATGGGGTTGAATTTTTTTTTTAATTCCTGTCAGCCTTCCTTACATATTGCTACTCATGCACCTAGTCTCTTTGATTTTGCCACTGCCCTCCCTACATCCTTCTGCATTTCTACGTGGCACAGTTTTATGCACGTGAGGTTGTGCCCTGCGCGCGCCACCTAGGCGCAGCCTGCAAAGCCACACCTATTAATAATCATGCATGCTTACTTGAAGGTAGAGTTTTACGTCCTTCTACTGTACAATAAAAGGCTACACACATGCATTAGAAACAAAATGTTGGAGAATATAGGAATAGCAGTATGCAGCAAGAGCAAAACACGTACAAGTAACCCCGTGCCTACTTTCACTGTACCATGTTGTTTCACTAATCTCTTGGGAATAGCATCACAACCAGCAGAGTTCTAGCTGTTTGCAAAAGAACAGTGTGAAAAGCATGTCGAATGTGAATGACTGTGTAAGTAATAGAGAAAATAAAGAGTATGTGGAAGGATTGAATAGCAAGGTTAAGTTAGGGTTGTATAAAGCATTTAGTAAGGAAGTAGAGTTCAAAAGGTACCTCCATGGGGTTAGTGATGCTGGAACTAGACTCTTGTTTAAATTTAGGTCAGGAACACATGGTTTGAATGAGGAGTTAGGTAGGCATAGGGGAAGGAATGGCAGGACTGAGTGTGTTTTATGTGGCAATGAGTGCAAGAGTGTTGTCCATGTTTTATGGGAGTGTCCTGCTTACAAGGATAGTAGGGAAGAGTTCATGATTAAGCTCAGGTCCACATTAGGAGAGGCTTTTAAAGACTTTGAAGCATTAGATAATATTGAAAGGGCTTCTTTTGTGTTAGGTTGTGAGCTTTGGACAGAGAATTTCGATTCTATGCTTGCTTTAGTGAAGGAGTACATAATCGATGTGTGGGAGGTTAGGAAGATCAAATTATATGGAGAAACATGCTCTACCCAGCCTCAGTCTCAGTCCTCGGCTGGGGATCCGAGGGATGGCACTGTGGTTGTTGTGCAGAGAAGAGGTAAGTTTGGTAAGTTTAGTCACTCAGGGAGAGTGACTGGTAAGTTATCTACACGTATAACTGATGATTCATGTAAAACTGGCTCCGCCTACTCTGGGCGCATGGTCAATGGCAGGATTTCTAGGGCAGCCTCTTGAGTATTATCAGAGAGTCGGTAGACTCTCTATGTAGGGATGGCGTCGACACGCCCATAGTGCGTGTACATAGGAAAGCCTTCTTAACTCGCGAACGCTCGCGTTCTAAGCCTTTCTGGGCCCCTAGCTATTCTATTCCAGTGGTTCGCTACCCAACAATACCCCCCAGGTAGCTAAAATGCATCCCTTGACTTACTACCAGAAAACTCTCCAAAGGTCGTTTTGTCTTTCTTCCTATTCTTCTTCTTCTTAAGAGATTTCTTTAGACTAACGTATCTCAAAACTGGCTGAAGTAATCACCGTAGTTCTTTCACGGATCCACTGTAATCACTACCAAGTACGATCTGTGCTAATAAAACTCTTAGTACGTTCCCAAATGGGCAGAAACTAGAAGTCCCCGACAACTTCCCATATTTGGGAAACCATTTTGTAATAGTTACTGTCACGTGGCGCAAACGGTAAGCACGTGAGGGCGGGCCTCGCGAAGCCACGCCTATTAATTATAGGTTCGCGAGACGTAGCAAAGGCTGCTTCATATCTGACGGCGCGTTCGAGCTGCGTCTTACTTCACTACACTATTATGTAGCGGGGATGAGTTGGCCAGTTAGATACAGTGAGGTACACATGTAGCTACTCTAGCTCAAGAATTTTTAGAGGGGCTCAGCCCCCCAACTTCAGAAATGATGGTGTTCAAGCCCCGCCTTAGCAATGGCTCTTATGACCACTGATTTGTTTGCTGGAATCTGAAAGAAGCTTCAGTGGCAAAAACAATCTACCTTTTAATGGTACCCTTGTGCTAAAAAAGGGATGCAAACAAGTATATAAAACATTTTCAAAAAATGTATAGGGATGTAGGGATGGCCATGCCAAAAACTACAGAAACTAGGCGTAGGGATGGCAGTGTGCAGGGAAGACATGTTATACAAAGACTACACAACTAACCCCATCCCTACATCTTTTTTTTTGGTTCAAAAATTGCTCTTCCCAGTAATCTTGTAGCAAAACTTGCAGAATGATTTCAGATATAAAAAAAGATGTAGGGATGGGGTTAGTTGTGTAGTCTTTGTATAACATGTCTTCCCTGCACACTGCCATCCCTACACCTAGTTTCTGTAGTTTTTGGCATGGCCATCCCTACATCCCTATACATTTTTTGAAAATGTTTTATATACTTGTATATATATATATATAGTGTGAAAAGCATGTACGGACGGGGTTGAATGCTTTTTGAATTCCTCTCTGTGACGCTTTGAGCAAAGACCCTTTCGATATCCCTGACTGAGTTACAGTTGGTTGTGCTGGAGACTCAAACTCTGCTTTGAGAATGAGAAACTCCGAATGTACAAAATCAGGAAGGAATATGCTCTCTTTAAAGACATCAAAGTGAAGATTGACAAGTCCTACTATAGAGGGTCATACAAGGGGATGGCAGTAATAGCACTGCAGTTTGCGGCTCTGCGAGCAGCCCCCCCATCGCTATCCTCAGTGACTGTGTGGAGTTCTCCAAGGAGATCTGTGTGGCTCTGCTCAGCTACTGCAGCAATTGGAAGCAGCTGGAGGGGCAGGTGTCCAGTTGCATCAAAGAGGCCTCTGCTACTGGCCTCAGTGTTGGGACACTTTCGAGGAAGTTTCGTACATCAGGTTGGTTTAGGAACCTCACCCTTCATTGGGGCAGATGTGAGCTCTCTTGCGTCAGAGAAGAGAGGGTTTGTGATAATTATTGTCATGGCTCTCCTCCTCCTTGTCTACCCCATCATTGTTGCCATCGTTGTTCCGATCATTGTCAAAACGTACATGTGATACACGACAGTCTAGTTTTCCAATCTCTAATTGAATAAGGAACCTTTGTACCTACCAGCTCTATATTGCTAACTTATTTCTGTGTGGTTCATATATCCCATTCATTTAATATACATGTATGACATGAAATAGGTTGTAGGTCATTCCAATGGCTAAACCATTCTAATCATATTCCAAATAACTAAGTTACACTGCAAAAAGTCCATAGTTATTTTAACCCTTGAATATGGTTATCTCAGTTTCATTCAACACCTGGCACTGAACAGATGTAAAGAATGTGCAAAATGTGTATGAAGGAGTGTGGGGGATTGAGGATAGAGTGAATGACAGTCCCTTACTCCCTTGTGTACAACCTGGAGGTGAACACCCATTATGGACTGTTTACCCATTATGAACTCTTTATCCATTACATGTCAAGTTCGTTTCATTACTCTAGAGGCACCTTACACATTTGCATGCATACATTCAGTCTCAAGAGTATAGGGGAAATTAAAACTCAGTGTGGGAGTGACATGATGTCATTCAGCTGCAACTGAGATAGCCTTAGCAAGGTTGAAATAACCATCCCTTTTTTGCTGTGTAGAGTTAGCCTGTTCATCAGGCTGGATGTACATTGTATATGCTTGCCTTGCCTTACCTTGCCTATATTACCATAGATTTGAACCAGGCCAACTGGGCTGCCTCGGTAGCTCAGTTGGTAGAGCACTCGACTAGCAACCTGGTGGTCACGGGTTCGAATCCCGTCCGAGGCAGCTCAGTGTTTTTTTACTGTCTGCCTTCGGACTTTGCCTTACTTGCTTTCCTTGTTTAATTTCCATATACATGTACGAGATTGATCATGCTTCAGTTTACACATGGAGGCTTTCAAGTTCCTTTTTTGTTTCTGGGGTAGGTTTCATAAGAGTAAGACATTGCAAGATCTGCACACGC
>CBDBZY010000016.1:397500-425000 GCA_965213685.1 bacterium | reverse complement strand
AATTCAGAACGAAGTGTATTTAGGTGTTCCAGATCTTCATGAGCTGAAAATCAATACAGTGAATGCAAATAACTTCCTATTCTTAGAGTGCCATGCACATATGCCATGTTACTCACTGTGGTTGATATAAGCTAGAAGGCTGCTTTCCATTGCTTCAGGCAATTGCAGATGGTCTACTATGCTCCTAGCATAGCGAACAAGTCTACGTTGTCCAACCAAGTCCAGTGAGTAGGAACCTTTTGCTTCAAAGTTTTGACCCAAGTCTATGTCAGGATTGTAGGTTTGCTCTTCAGACATATCCGAGGCCAGCACATTCAGATCATCGACCATGTCAGAAACTAGCATATCTAAATCATCTGACATATCAGAGGCTGGAATATCAGAGCCTGGGACATCTGAACCATCTGACGCTGGCATAGCAGGACTATCAGGACCCACTGGTGCAGACATCATGTTGGGGTAGGCATACATTTCTGTATCCCTTCTGTCACGACTCTGCTCCACTTCGGCCTCCAGACTGTCTCCCTCAATGTCTTGGCTTGCAGGAACCTCATCCTGCAATGTTTCATTACATTAGTAGCACATACAAAAGCACAGCAGTTTAAGTAGTTTCATACCTGTGGCATAATCTTGATTGTAGTAACACCCTTGGAGTGGGTCATCACTCCGTGTTTGTATTCAATGTCTTCGTCTTTGGATAAGGCAACATTGTCTCCAGGAATGTGGGATGCATAGTCCTCCACATCAGCCGATGTGACTCTGCGGTGCATTCTAACTGTTCCCTCCTCACTTTGAGCACTAACATCATATCTGCATGTACAAAGTTGGTGCACACATGAAGGATTGTAACAGCACATAGCCAATATACACACATTACAGCAATCGTAGCCATTAAGTTCTTACGTGTATTTAGCAACATGAAGTGACTGTGGGTCAGCCTCCACTTTGGCATTAGTTCCCTCAAAATTGGCTTGAAAAGCTGCTGAAATGGATTTCTTAAAGTTAACAGTCTCACTGCTCTCTTCACGTGCGTGATACACAGATGGAATGGATCCGTCTTCTGTCTGAACAAACTTGAACCAGCCGGACACGAGATCATCAAATGTCCGCACAGGTGTGTCTACGTCATCATCATCGGTGAGGTCTTCAATACTTTCACTCATCTGTGGCCCCTCCTTTTCTGCTTTGTCAAACAAATTTCCTCCAGCTTGTGTGTTGACAATCTCCATGTTATATAGACGAGCTCGTTTGCTTCCATATGTACCAACTGGACAGAAGAATCAAATTGAAGCAGGTTACAGAGCAGCAGTGGAGAACATGTATATGCATATTGTAATCATGCACACACGTATTGTACATGTAGCAAAGGGAGAAATAAGTGGAATATTTTCTCCAGTAATTAGAGAATAAAAGCATACATACAAATTATACTAACAACAGCTTACTGGCTTCACAGATGATCTTCACAATGCATGATAGTTCCACACTCTCCTCATTGTCTCCATTAAATTCAGATTGAGTCACTTTATACTGGTAGATGTTCTCATACGCATCCTAGTAGGAAAACGTCATGGGCAGGCAAGTATATTTGCACGCGTGCACGTGGAAAAGGAACATGCAGTATGCACATGTACACATATGCACAGTCAAGATAAAGGAACATGCTTTGTACAAAAACCCATGGGGCAGGTAAGTACACTGCATAAAGTCCATGGTCATTTTAACCCGGAACTATGGGTTATCTCAGTTGCATGTTTGATATCTCAACATCTGGCACTGAACAGATGTAAAGAATGTGTATAATGACATGACTATTATGTTCAACTTGGATATCCTCCAAGAAAGGACTAAGAGATTGAGTGATAGACTAATAAGTATAATTATTTAATGAGAGTCTTTTAGTCCATTAAGCATGGCATAGCAGAGATCACTAATGGGCTTTACCCATCGCATGCCAAGTTCCTCTCATAACCATGTTCCTCAGGAGACACCCTACACGCTGCACACATGCATTCAGCCTCAAGAGTATATGAGAAATAATACTCAATGTGGGAGTGATATGATGTCATTCAAGTGCAACTGAGATAACCATAGTAAGACCAAGTAAAGTATATTATTAGTTTCTCATCCACTTAAGAATCCAAAAGCGGGACGCAGAGAGGAATTTTATTTTTGTTATTTACCGTTTGATTACACAGCGTACTGCCTAAGCACTTTTGCCGTCGGAATTTGTTAAACGATTGCGGAGGACAATAAACGCAGTAGTGCTTAGGCAGTAATACAGTCGAACCTCCGATAACGGACCCTCCGAGAAGTGGACAACCTCCCCACAGCGGACACACTCCGTGTTACGGATTGAAATTACCATAGTTATAACACTTAAACAACCTCCGAGAAGCGGACGCTTCTGGATTCCGGACAGCGGACAAGATCCAAACTCCCAACGGCACTTTTCAATACAAAATTGCCTCTAAATAACGGACACACACGAAACCACACCCTTTAAATTGCACCATACGTGCAATGTCCCTACACACGTTTCGGGACAAACCACACGCACGCGCCTAAATTTACAACGATCAGATGTATGGCCTGTGCAGTGTAGATATACGTATATACAAGTATTTAAGACGTTATCAATGAATCTACTAATTCTTTCATCTTGGAAGGAGTGTCCCGATTTTGGAATTTAATTAAAGGACACGGGGGAGTCTCTATTGGTTGCACATTGAACTGACATGCTAAAGCATGCATCAGCAAGACAGACAGCACTACATGACTATTTCCCTCACTAACAATGATAACCACATGCAAAAACTTGACTTTTGTTAAATTGATTCATCCACAGCAAACCCACAACACTTAATCACCCATTTCTATTTACTCTTGTGAGCATTCAATGTTATAGTTAAGTATTTCTCATATTATCTACCCAATTTAACATTCTGGGGATGATATAAAATCAAAATACAGCGAGCCTCTGAGATAGGGACAACCTCCGAAGAAAGGACAAAAGGCCCGTTCCCAAGGTGTCCTTTGTTCGGAGGTTCGACTGTAGCAGTATGGATTGGTGGCACGCACACTCGGCGGAGTCGCTACATGGACTATCGCTGGATTAAGAGTCCCCCTAATGCAAATTTTAGATCTGAAACCACTGTATTTATAACTACGTTATTGCTTACAAACCGATTAAAACGTAGCGCATGCTGGCCAAAAGAGCGCGCGCACGGCGATAAGAAACTAACAATTTACTTTACTTGGCCTAAGGTTAAAATAACCATCTCTTTGCTGTGCATGCACACATACGCGTTAAAGAACATGGATGAATTCAGACTGCAGATACTTTGAATCAAAGCGTACCTGGCAAGGTCCTGTTCTTGTGAAACTTCCGGCGGCACAGAGTCCGATGGTTGCAGCGAGTGCGGCCAACCCTAGCAGAACGTGAGCTCGCATGTTGCGGCTGGTTGTTAGAACTGCGCTGAAGTTGTGTTTAGAGGCGCAAGGCGACTACTTTTATACCCAAGCTAATGAGCAGCAGTACATGTCACGTGATGCTAGAATGGACACTTAGGAGCGCTCGTGTGGGCTCTGTGGCAGCACCATAATTACTACGTAGTTGCCGAGCGCCTTAGCGCGAGGCAACTAATTCCGCATCGCATCTCAGAAATAGTTTCTATGTATGTATGTATGTTTGTAAGTATATATCCGTCGCGCTTAGGAATGCAATTATTTCGCGCGCTACGCGCAAACGTACGTGCATGTGCGCCAGTGTAGCAAAACGTTCTTGCTAGGTGCAGAGTAAAAGCCGCACCTGAAATTACAGGATCTCCCTCTTACGTCATGGAATTACTGCTCATCATCATCTATGTATGATCAGCCATCTGTAGTACTCGTGCACAATTTGTCAAACGTATTCATTCTAACAAGCTAGTCGTTTCTTAGTGTCTGCAAGCTGCCATCCAACGCCAAAGCGCCATCATGCCTAGCTACAAAGATAGAAGTGTTCACGGTGCTAGCTTGCTAGCTAGCCTATAGTGGTCACAGTCACAAAGCATACACATACACATGCACACATTTCAAGCTAGTCGCTTCCTATTGTCTCTTGATCGCCAAAAAGCTGCCATCCAACTCCCGCCTAGTTTCGCGGCGAGTTAGACCCTCTCGGCAAGCGGTTTGCCGTGAGGGTCTGGCTCGCGAGACCATCTAACGCATATATAAGTACTACCATACTCAGCTGGCAAAGGTAAACGTCAGTGTGTCTGCTAGCTATATCTTGATACTGCATGTGCAAACTACCCAGTTGAAATTGAAGGGTACTGCAGCAAACTTTTGTAGTGCAAATAGCAAGGCTATACAGCAACTCTTGCACCATTGCAACTAGGCATGGTGGCGCTTCGAATTGATTGGCAGCTTGCAGACAATAAAAAAAGCGACCAGCTTCTCAGACTGATTAAACATGCGCATGTGTGCGAGTGCGCATCATGAACAACTTAGCTTCTAAACTAGAGAGAGCTTACGCCGTAATGCCGTGACGTAAGGGTGAGATCCTGTAATTTCGGGTGCGGCTTTTACTCTGCACCTAGCAAGAACGGTAGCAAAACGGCTAAGTCGAGGGCGCCTACAAGTATACGGCCTACTCCTACTGCAGGCTTCCTGCATGTGAGCGACCGTCTCCGTGATCCCGGCCAGCTTTATCAAGGTCTTCTCGCCTAGGGAGTTACCAGCCGAGGAGTGATACTAGCCTGGGAGCGCGGCGCCTCCCCGTGTAACGCTTAAGAATGCCAGGAGCAAGATAGAGCCTCCTCTCGCGACAATAACAAGATCCTACGACTTCCTACCAGCAGCGCAGCAAGGGAAATACACCGTAAAAGTCGATAGCTAAACGTCGAAGTACGTCTGCCACCATAGTTGAATAGCTCCCTGGGTTCCCAATTGCAAGGTCATCGGTGTCATGACCATTGACAAATACAAGTGCTGCATCAACTGCGCGAGGCTCTACACTGCGTATACGTATCTCTAGTAAGTAAGGTAGGGCGGGGCAACTCCGTTATGGTGGGTAAATCCGTACACTTCGTATTCTGAGCTGTGTATCTCTGGAACGAAGTAGCCGATAGCCTTCCAACTTGGTGAAAATGATGCTCTAGGAGTTTCCTTTCTCTTCACAGAAAAGGAGATGGATTGCTGTATTTGCTAGGGATTTAGGCGGCGTTGACTTTATGCTGTTCACGCAAATACGGCACCAAAACTTTGATTGTGCTCGCGCTCAACGACATACATGAAAATAAGCACAAGCTACATGCACTAAGAGACTACACAGCGTTTTAGCACCACAAAAGGACAATTAGATGCCCTACCGAGCCTCAGTTCTACGTAAATGCTGCGTATACTCTATTGACCGCGCGCATAACTATGTCATGTGGAGAAACGTGACGACTGTACACTGTACACTGAGCCTCTTCAAACTCACTAGCATGAGCCATGGAAGTACCCTAGCTGCTGCAGTTCCACTTTGAATCAAGCTAACCCTCTACAGTTGCTTGTACACTGCTATGTGCGGAGTTACCCCGCCCACTGATTTTGTACCACAGTGAGGTAACTGGCTCTTGCGCAGAAACTGCTCAACGCAAAGCAGTGAGATTAGGAGCAAAGAAAGTAGAGGGAGCAAAGCTTTCATCCTGAAAGTTTGATTTGAATTGCTCACTTACAAGCCAAAATACGTAACGAGGGGTAAAGAGTGTACGGAGTTAGACCACTTTACCCTACCGTATAGCGGGCAATGGTGGAGGAAACCCTTATATATTTGGGGGGCTGCTTGGTAGGTAGAATGGACCCTAGAGCTCACTTCTAAGTTTGTACAATCATAATAATGGTTTGGAAAGTAGTGAAACACTGAAATGTATTTGTAGTAGTATCACAGCAATGAAACATACAACATACATAGACAGAGCAGCATTAAATGTTTCCGGCGACTGGCACATCGGAACACGTGGAACTCGGGGAGTTAGACAAGGTCTTGCGTGGAACTAGTACAAAGGTCAAGCAACTTGGGTAAGTTAACCCTTCTTCAACTGCAAGTGTGCGACTGTAGACTTTGCGTACGTGGCAAGATAATGCTTCTCAGTCTCCGCTTAGGCAGACCAACGAGAGCATACAAAGATAGCCGTGTAGGGCTCGATGCGCAGTAACGCAGTATTCGCAAGCCGCAGTGCAAGGCAATGTAAAGTTGTGGCTAACTGCGGGTGCGTGCACATGTACACTGATGTATTTACACACTACCCATCACGGCTAGCCAAGAAACGAATGATATACTTTAGGGGGGGCTACAGCCCCCGTAGCCCCCGTGGTTCCGTCGCCCCTGATATTAGCGGGAATATTTAGCGAGGACTTTAATTGGCGTCTCCATCCCCGCTTAATTGATCCAGATCCTGCACCTAACTCGTACTCGTACTCAGCTAGCGCGTGCACGATCCATCACGTGGTATGTAGAATTACGTCATGCGCCAAGTATAAATCGCCAAATTTAAATTTCGCCAATATAAAATTTTGCTCTTTTTTCGCCATTTCGCCAAATTTTAATGCCTACAAACACATGATTTGCTTCTTGGTTATTTGTGTACTATAAGACAAGTGGTGCAGTGACACCCAGGGCCACATGTAATCTCCTTCCACCTACGTCCATATCGTCTAGTTTCACATCCTGATTTGCATGAACATCCCTTTAGGATCCACCTTTATGTTTTCTGCACTGTCCCAGTCAATACGGAGCTCATTATCCCTCACAACCCATCCATTCTCATGAAGTGGGAGTAGTTCCATGTGCTTTTCCTGTGCCTGTGACCAAATGAGTATCACACAACAACTCCGCATCCAGTGACATTTCAGTGCCTCAATAGATGCGATCATTTCATCTTCAAAGCATATTCTATCCCATATAGATTTCCGCAGTCTGTCTAGCCAGTGTATGTGCATCTTTGCTGACAGACATGGCCCCAGAGAGGATGCTGGTGTTAGGCCTTGAAAAACAGCAGAATGTTTTGTTCATGTATGCACATCCAACTAGATGTAAAAAGGCAAGAATCCCAGCTGGAGCATTTCATCTCCCTCAGTGTCAGACAGAGCCCCTTGTTGCAAGTTTGGTCTGCTTGTATGCTCTCTCATTACATCCATGCACATAGCAACCATCTTCTCTTCTCTTCTCCCATCTAGGTTTGAACATAGCTGGATTTTTCATCCCTATAGCCCAATGTTGTCACAGCAATTCCAGCAGATACAGCTATCTGGATGGATGGCCTCCTCACCACATACTTTATTAACAAAGGGATTCTTCCAACTAACTGGATGAGTATATCATGCCTGCAATTCACGGCATAGAGTGCATGGAAATCATGCCCTACCTTTGTGTGCATCTGAGAAGACCATACAGTCTGCTAGGGACACGTTTTTTTCCTTTGGTGCACTCCACTACTTGTCATTCTTCCACTCTATGTATTTTAACGCTCTAGTGGTTGCCAAACGCACTCGCACACATGCACACGTTTCATCAGTCTGAGAAGCTAGTCGCTCTTTATTGTCTGCAAGCTGCCAATGCCGAAGCGCCGCCAAGCCTAGCTGCGGCAATGGTGCAAGAGTTGGGTTAGCCTGCTGTATAGCCTTGCTATTTGCTGCAGTACCCTTCGACTTCAACCAGGTAGTTTGCACATGCAGTATAAACCTTTGCCAGTTGGGTATGGTGGCACTTAGGCGTTGTATATTCTCGAGCCAGACCCTCACGGCAAACCGCTTGCCGAGAGGCTGGCTCGTGAGACTAGGCGTTGGATGGCAGCTTTTTGGCGATCAAGAGACAATAAGAAGCGACTAGCTTGAAACGTGTGCATGTGTATGTGTATGCTTTGCGACTGTGCGTGCATACTTCACCGACTGATATCTACGGTGCCTGGTACAACCTAGTCTGGCGTAGCCACACCCTCTCGGTGTGGCTACGCCAGACTCGCAAGCCAGCCGTAAATTGAAAAATTACGGCTGGCTTGCGAGACTAACTAGGTACAACCCCTATAGCTAGCTAGCAAGCTAACACCGTGAACTCTTGTAGCTAGGCATGATGGCTCTTCGTTTGATGGCAGCTTGCAGACACTAAGAAACTAGTTAGAATGAAGAAACCTGTTCGTTTGTGCACAAGTGCGTTTCGTAACAGTAACTACGTGTACATGTGAGCGATGGCTGATCGTAATTCCATGACGTAAGAGGGAGAGCCTGTAATTTCAGGTGCGGCTTTTACTCTGCACCTAGCAAGAATGCGTGTAAGCGGATTTCAAGTATCTATGTATCGTATCCAAGACATAAGCGCAAAAATTGGTGATTAAAGCACGCGCAGTTACCCTCATTTTATAATGTATCTTCAATACACAAAGTACATGGAGATTCTAGATAATCATTAATATCTCAAGAAGTGAAGGGGTTAACAAAAAAAAGTATGCCTATGCACTAGCCACCAATGCCATGTACCTACATGTACATTATCATGGTTAATGTTAATTATCATGGTTTACAGTTATTGAGTTTCGCTTCTTCAACTGGAACAACAAGAAGAAGATGGACAATTTGTGAAATGCATTTTTTGTATATAAAGCACACCTTATGTAGTATTTTCCCACAATTTTTAAGGTACAGTTAACATTTTGCATACTCTTAACTTGGATACCATTAGAAGTTAGATTTCTTCCATAGTGAAAATGAAAATTGCAAATTTCAAATGTACAGGTTTGATGCTGAGGACCCTGGTCAATCCCTATATATACCTACTACCGTAGGTGTGATACACAAGGAGATTGTGTATTGCATAAAGAAGGTTTGGAAGCAGCATCAACTCATATTATTTATGCATTCAATACATCCATGCATACATGTAAATGTCTAACACTGCATGTGTACCTACAATGATGACAAATGCAGCAATGCTATTGGTTGAGACACACAATATGTTCACTCAATGGCAGTCTAGCCACTTGGTCTCCCAGGGGGTCCATAGATGGCTACACAGGAGTACTCCTGCAAGAAATGCTGCCATCACACAACCTCCACAGAGTCTTCTTCCCACTGCTGGGAATGTTCCAGCTAGTGGAGACCTTATTCCATTTCCTCTTTTTGCCCCATTTGAAAAAACGTCTTAGTTGATACCAGGCATCCAACACAATCCTGTTGTTGGCCCACTGGTGGTAAATGGCAGCACAGTTCTTAACCCTGATCTGGTAGTTTTGGTAGCAGAATGTAGTTGACAGCTCTGGATTCAACTGGTAGTTGAACACAGCACTGATTGTTATCCCTCCCCTGACGGCCTGTAGTAGATAGAGGACTCATATAAATGATAATACTAATAAATTTGTATTATGGCAAGGAATGAGCCTATCTACTGAACTCACTAGGATATTTGCTCTAGCACTAGCACTAAGTGTCATTGTGATGATAGGATTGAGTCCAGCAGCAGCAGTTATACTTCCTCTGTTTTCACAGAACTGTATGTACATATCAGTGTTCAACTTGACATAGCCACTCAAAGAAAACTTGAGGATGCCAGCATAGACATATCAGACTGACAGCCATACAGCCACAAAGCCCAACATATCTGACTGACAGCCATATGGCCACAAAGCCCAACATATCAGACTGACAACCATACGGCCACAAAGCCCAACATATCAGACTGACAACCATACGGCCACAAAGCCCAACATATCAGACTGACAGCCACATAGCCACCAAAGCCCAACATATCAGACTGACAGCCATACAGCCACAAAGCCTAACATATCAGACTGACGGCCACATGGCCACATGGCCACAAAGCCCAACATATCAGACTGACAGCCATACAGCCACAAAGCCCAACATATCAGACTGACAGCCGTACAGCCACAAAGCCCAACATATCAGACTGACAGCCACATGGCCACCAAAGCCCAACATATCAGACTGACAGCCATACAGCCACAAAGCCCAACATATCAGACTGACAGCCACATGGCCACAAAGCCCAACATATCAGACTGACAGCCATACGGCCACAAAGCCCAACATATCAGACTAACAGCCAAGCAGTAACAGAGCGGCTCAACGTACATGTATCACACCGTTAAACAGGACTACGGCACACTCGGACTATTGAACAGCCGCGCAGCTACAAAGCCGAGTCCTTTGAGGGCCCTACATACTAATGACGTACACTTGGACTGTCACGCCGTAGATGTTCCCCCGCCAAAATTGGTCCCCCCGGACCATCCGTGGCTGCCGTATCTGGTCCCCTCTTGCCGTACTTGGTCCTCCCCTCCTATTTTCTAATAAGGCTTTATAATATTGTCTTTTGGATCGTGTTGTGTTGTTATACCGTTTGTTTCTTGTACTGCCTACATTGATAATGTTTTCCCTAACAACCGAACGCAACCGATGCATGTCAGCCGTACCGCGAAAGGCTAGGTCAAAGGTAGAAGCGATCCAATGAGATCCACGATGATCCCAGGCACAAGTTCTAATACCGTTGGTGCCTCACACCTCTTCACTTTACTGAAGATCCAGTCATGGATGCCGAGACAGAGTTGCTGCAGAATGCTTTCGTATACCTCACCGACAAGAAGTATCCCGAAAGCTGCTCCAAGAATGAGAAGCGATGTATACGGAAGAAAGCACAGACACTGGTGGTGAAAGAGGGAGTACTTTATTACAAGAAGAAAAGTGGACATGAGGTATTTTTTATGCCTTGTATGTACCTTGCAAGGCCCCTCATCTACATGTACATATCACGCAGCTATTGGTTGTCAGTTCTGTGGCTGTACTGCGCTATATCTGCTTCTGTTGCTGATATTGCTCTGTATTCTCCTAGGTGAGGTTTGTTGTGGACAAAAAGGAACGTCAAAGAATCCTAGAGTCATGCCACAGAGACCAAACATCGGGGCACATGGGCAGTAAGAGGATGCTGGCTCGCATAACTGAAAGATTCATATGGCCAGGTGTCACAAAAGATGTCTACAGTCTTGTGAGTGACTTAATATGTATCAGACAGAAAGCTACTTACTCCACAGTATGCAGTTCTTCACCTCCTGATTAAAAAAATTTAAGATTCTGATGATATGTTTTTGAATCAGGAAGTGAAGAACTGCACACTGTGGAGCAAGTAGCTTTCTGTCGGGAAGTGACAGTAAAGTTCAATGTCAAGAGCTTAATTCCATCATGCCCCAGTCCTTTAGTTAGTACATGTAGTGCTAACTGATCATTTATATCTGTATAGTATATAATAACAGCCTGACTATACATGAGAAATTCACTCCCTCATATTAGGTTGAGACATGTGATGTGTGTCAAAGAACTGGCAGGAAGATAAGCAAGGCAGCTCCAGAGCTCCATCCTGTGCCAGTTGTGTCACCATGGCATCATATCGGCATTGATTTTGTTGGCCCTCTCACTCCTAGTACACAAGGACGTCGCTATATCCTCACCATTAGCGACTACTTCAGCAAATTTGTGCAGGCGTATGCGATGGAATCCAAGCATGCTCCTGGTGTTGCTGGTGCCCTTTTCAAGGTATGGAATGTCATATTGTACATGCACATACCAACTTAGTTTTTGTGTGCATTGCTGATTGTATTTACTGTGTTCCCAATATCTTTTCCTGGTGTAGCTTTTCATGACATTTGGGTTGCCAAGGGTGATAACATCTGATCAAGGAGGTGAATTTAATAATGATCTAGACAGTGAACTGATGAAACTGATGGGCATTGATCATCACCTCACCACACCCTATCATCCTCAGGTCAGATGGTACATCACAGTGCATATGTCTATAGATCTCTAGACCATTCATAGAACCAAAATCTTAAATTGATCATGATTAGGTAAATTTATATGTATCATGACACTTTCAGGCCAATGGATTGGTTGAAAGATTTAACCAGACTCTTCAGAACATGCTGGTTAAATTTGTCGCTGATAAGCAGGAGAGCTGGGAAGAGTACCTGGATACATGTGTGTATGCGTACAACTCTTCCAGGCATGAGTCATCTCAGTACAGTCCCTTCGAGGTTATGTTTGGACGACGAGCTGTTCTACCAGTTGACCTTGCTGAGAATAAGGTATGGCATACTACAGAACAGGAATTTCCAGATAATGTATTAGAACCCTTCAAATTAACTTCTATCGCATGACTTTCACTCTCCGATTTCTCATGCAGCGCACTTGCGAGGAGGAGATGTTGGTAATGGATTATGCTGCTGAAGAAGATTTAGGAAGAATCATGCAAGAGAAGAGAGAGAGGCTCGAGTCTGTAAAGGCCAATATTGTAACAGCTCAGAAGAGGCAGAAGGAACAATATGATCGCAAACATTCCAACCCAGAAGTCTTTGCTGTTGGTGCTCTAGTCCTTAAGAAGGACTTCACTCGCAAGAAGCATGCTGGTGGGAAGCTAGATTACAGGTGGACTGGTCCATACAGGATTTCTTGTGCACTGGGAAGAGGTCTTTACAGGCTTCAAGAAGTTCAGAACCCTACAAAGATTGTGACTAGAGTGAATGGTGTGCACTTAAAGAAGTATCTTCTAAAGCAGGTATGTATTGTTGAGGGTAACCTGTAGCATGTAATAGTGTAGACCAGCATAATGGAACTTCATAGCATATGTGTGTAGTCTTCAGCCCTCAAGACAAAGTAATTTACTTATTGAGGAAAATTGCATTGTGCAGAGAACCAATTCCCCGCCCCAAGTCCCTCCCCCAAGGAAACTTGCTCGAGACAGATGACAGAACCCTCTCTTTCCCAAGGCTCTTCATATGTAGGGGCTAGTGACATGCTCTCAAGTACCCTTGTGCAATCAGGAGGATTCTTCCCTGAGTTGAATATTCCCCTCTCTCCCATTGCTGGAACTGTTACTCTGAGTTTGCAAGTGGAGGATCAAATTCTATCAGGTATAAATTTAGAGGGGTCACAGTTCAACCATGCTCCTCTCCCCTCATCACTCACCTTTCTGAATTTTTTAAGCCTCTCCCTATCACCTACTCTACTGTCTCTGTAGATTCGGGTCCAGGGAAGGAACAACCACCACAGATTCAGACTCGCCCAAAAGATGTACATCCACAGACTCGCAAAAGAAAAATGACCCTGGCTGCCGTCAAGGATCTAAACCGACGGAAGCAAAAGCATCAGAACTTACTAGACAAACCAGAAGGTTTGTTACATTTTGCTTGTCTACTGCAGGGCACATACCTATTACACTTTCTCTCCCATATCCACTCATGCAACCTCCACAGAATGCATAGATTTGACAACCCATGTGCTCCAAGATAAGCCAAATAAGTACTGGCTAGAAGACCTTGGTCTCTATGAGGCAGATGAGAAGTGCTTGAAAGATGGAAGATGGCTTACAGACAATGTTATTGATGCAGCTCAGGCCCTCTTGAAGAAAGCACACCCTTATGTTGGAGGTCTAGAGTCTGTTGCACTGGGTGAGACCCTAGCATTTTCTGTTCAGAGAGGAGAGTTTGTTCAAGTGCTTAACACAGCTGGAAGTCACTGGATCACGGTCTCAAACATTGGTTGTAAGCCTGGAACTGTCAGCATTTATGACAGCCTTCCAAATGTCAACATTCCTTCACGCACAAAAGAACAAATAGCATCCCTTCTCTGTGCCCAAGAAAACACCATCACCCTACAACTCCAGCATGTCCAACAACAGCATGGAAGTGCTGATTGTGGCCTTTTTGCAATAGCTTTTGCTGTTTCCCTCTGTTGTGGACAAAATCCAGAACAAACTCACTTTATACAGCACCAGTTTAGGAAGCACCTTTGACAATGCCTGGTGGACAGAGTTTTCCAGTTTTCCCCAGACAAAGCGGAGGAGAAGACAAGTAAAATTTCAGAGAGTGGAAAATTTCTGCGTATACTGCATTTGTAGGCTCCCAGAAGAGGGAAAGATGATAGAGTGCAATTCTTGTTATGAGTGGTTTCATGAACACTGTGTTAATGTCTCATCTTTTGTGTGGAAAACACCTGAGCATGTTCACAAAGGAAGTGATTGCTTTTGTAACCTACAGTTGTTGTAGTGGTAAATGTTGCATATGACTTACAAACTCTACAATTCATTAATTAACGAGTTATGATCAAGTAACTACATAGTAGGTTCACATTAATATAAATAACTGGCAACTCATGCTATACTAATAATAATGAGCAGCCTTTATGGGGTACGTGACTGCCACATAGAAGCTCCAGTAAGAATGAACGAGCTTTTGATACAAGGGTGGGGGGGGACCGTCGGTGGCGAGGGGGGACCACTTACGGCGCCACGGACGGTCCGGGGGGACCAAGTATTCTGCCGTGGACGGTCCGGGGGGACCAATTATCGCGTGACAGGACTACTGAACAGCCGCGCAGCTACAAATCCCAACCCTTTCAGGGCCGTACATACTGATGACGCACGCTCAGACTACTGAACAGCTGCGCAGCTAAGCCCGACCCTTTGAGGGCCTTACATACTGATGTAGGACAGAAATAGAGGCATCAAATGCCTGCAATACAGCCCAACTCACCGTCTGCTCAGTGACCATCCGCAATCCGACTGTCAACTGGATTTGGCGCCTTAACCAAAAAGGTCAAAGATCATAATTAACACCACGCTGTTTACGTAGCGCCCCGACTGGTGTGAAGCCACACTACTACAGCAGTGTGCTTAGCACACTTACAATTACCAGAGGAAGTGTGAAACCACACCAACCCAAATGTGTGCATAGCACACCTTTCAACTCGAGGTGTGCTAACACACCGCTGGTGTGGGAAGAATTTGGTGTGCTTAGCACACTACAGTTTTTACAGTGTACAACATACATAGACAGAGCAGCATTAAAATGTTTCCGGCGACTGTTTCTTTTGGCACATCGGAACACGTGGAACTAGTACAAAGGTCAAGCAACTTGGGTAAGTTAACCCTTCTTCAACTGCAAGTGTGCGACTGTAGACTTTGCGTACGTGGCAAGACAATGCTTCTCAGTCTCCGCTTAGGCAGACCAACGAGAGCATACAAAGATAGCCGTGTAGGGCTCGATGCGCAGTAACGCAGTATTCGAAAGCCGCAGTGCAAGGCAATGTAAAGTTGTGGCTAACTGCGGGTGCGTGCACATGTACACTGATGTATTTACACACTACCCATCACGGCTAGCCAAGAAACGAATGATATACTTTAGGGGGGGCTACAGCCCCCGTAGCCCCCGTGGTTCCGTCGCCCCTGATATTAGCGGGAATATTTAGCGAGGACTTTAATTGGCGTCTCCATCCCCGCTTGATCCAGATCCTGCACCTAACTCTTACTCGTACTCAGCTAGCGCGTGCACGATCCATCACGTGGTATGTAGAATTACGTCATGCGCCAAGTATAAATCGCCAAATTTAAATTTCGCCAATATAAAATTTTGCTCGTTTTTCGCCATTTCGCCAAATTTAAATGTCTACAAACACATGATTTGCTTCTTGGTTATTTGTGTACTATATGACAAGTGGTGCAGTGACACCCAGGGCCACATGTAATCTCCTTCCACCTACATCCATATCGTCTAGTTTCACATCCTGATTTGCATGAACATCCCTTTAGGATCCGCCTTTATGTTTTCTGCACTGTCCCAGTCAATACGGAGCTAATTATCCCTCACAACCCATCCATTCTCATGAAGTGGGACTAGTTCCATGTGGTTTTCCTGTGCCTGTGACCAAATGAGTATCACCCAACAACTCCGCATCCAGTGACATTTCAGTGCCTCAATAGATGTGATCATTTCATCTTCAAAGCATATTCTATCCCATATAGATTTCCGCAGTCTGTCTAGCCAGTGTATGTGCATCTTTGCTGACAGACATGGCCCCAGAGAGGATGCTGGTGTTAGGCCTTGAAAAACAGCAGAATGTTTTGTTCATGTATGCACATCCAACTAGATGTAAAAAGGCTAAGAATCCCAGCTGGAACATTTCATCTCCCTCGGTGTCAGACAGAGCCCCTTGTTGCAAGTTTGGTCTGCTTGTATGCTCTCTCATTACATCCATGCACATAGCAACCATCTTCTCTTCTCTTCTCCCATCTAGGTTTGAACATAGCTGGATTTTTCATCCCTAGCCCAATGTTGTCACAGCAATTCCAGCAGATACAGCTATCTGGATGGATGGCCTCCTCACCACATACTTTATTAACAAAGGGATTCTTCCAACTAACTGGATGGGTATATCATGCCTGCAACTCATGGCATAGAGTGCATGGAAATCATGCCCTACCTTTGTGTGCATCTGAGAAGACCATACAGTCTGCTAGGGACCTTCCTTTGGTGCACTCCACTACTTGTCATTCTTCCACTCTATGTATTTTAACGCTCTAGTAGTTGCCAAACGCACTTGCACACATGCACATGTTTCATCAGTCTGAGAAGCTAGTCGCTCTTTATTGTCTGCAAGCTGCCAATGCCGAAGCGCCGCCAAGCCTAGCTGCGGCAATGGTGCAAGAGTTGGGTTAGCCTGCTGTATAGCCTTGCTATTTGCTGCAGTACCCTTCGACTTCAACCAGGTAGTTTGCACATGCAGTATAAACCTTTGCCAGTTGGGTATGGTGGCACTTAGGCGTTGTATATTCTCGAGCCAGACCCTCACGGCAAACCGCTTGCCGAGAGGCTGGCTCGCGAGACTCGGCGTTGGATGGCAGCTTTTTGGCGATCAAGAGACAATAAGAAGCGACTAGCTTGAAACGTGTGCGTGTGTATGTGTATGCTTTGCGACTCACAAGCCAGCCGTAAATTGAAAAATTACGGCTGACTTGCGAGACTAACTAGGTACAACCCCTATAGCTAGCTAGCAAGCTAACACTGTGAACTCTTGTAGCTAGGCATGATGGCGCTTTGGCCTTGGATGGCAGCTTGCAGACACTAAGAAACTAGTTAGAATGAAGAAACCTGTTCGTTTGTGCACAAGTGCGTTTCGTAACAGTAACTACGTGTACATGTGAGCGATGGCTGATCGTAATTCCATGACGTAAGAGGGAGAGCCTGTAATTTCAGGTGCGGCTTTTACTCTGCACCTAGCAAGAATGCGCGTAAGCGGATTTCAAGTATCTATGTACCGTATCCAAGACGTAAGCGCAAAAATTGGTGATTAAAGCGCGCGTATATAGTTACCCTCATTTTATAATGTATCTTCAATACACAAAGTACATGGAGATTCTAGATAATCATTAATATCTCAAGAAGTGAAGGGGTTAACGAAAAAAATTATGCCTATGCACTAGCCACCAATGTACCTTACATGTACATTATCATGGTTAATGGTACTACAGTTATTGAGTTTTGCTTCTTCAACTGGAACAAGAAGAAGAACATGGACAATTTGTGAAATGCATTTTTGTATACAAAGCACACCTCATATAGTATTTTCCCACAATTTTTAAGGTAAAGTTAACATTTTGCATACTCTTAACTTAGATACCATTAGAAGTTAGATTTCTTCCATAGTGAAAGTGAAAATTGCAAATTTCAAATGTACAGGTTTGATGCTGAGGACCCTGGCCAATCCCTATATACACCTACTACCGTAGGTGTGATACACAAGGAGATTGTGTATTGCATAAAGAAGGTTTGGAAGCAGCATTTCAACTCATATTATTTATGCATTCAATACAGCCATGCATACATGTAAATGTCTAACACTGCATGTGTACCTACAATGATGACAAATGCAGCAATGTTATTGGTTGAGACACACAATATGTTCACTCAATGGCAGTCTAGCCACTTGGTCTCCCAGGGGGTCCATAGATGGCTACACAGGAGTACTCCTGCAAGAAATGCTGCCATCACACAACCTCCACAGAGTCTTCTTCTCACTGCTGGGAAAGTTCCAGCTAGTGGAGACCTTATTCCAGTTCCTCTTTTTGCCCCATTTGCTTAGTTGATACCAGGCATCCAACACAATCCTGTTGTTGGCCCACTGGTGGTAAATGGCAGCACAGTTCTTAACCCTGATCTGGTAGTTTTGGTAGCAGAATGTAGTTGACAGCTCTGGATTCAACTGGTAGTTGAACACAGCACTGACTGTTATCCCTCCCCTGACGGCTGCCTGTAGTAGATAAAGGACTCATATAAATGATAATACTAATAAATTTGTATTATGGCAAGGTATGAGCCTATGAGGAAACTACTCAACTCACTAGGATATTTGCTGTACCACTAGCACTAAGTGTCATTGTGATGGTAGGAGTGAGTCCAGCAGCAGCAGTTATACTTCCTCTGTTTTCACAGAACTGTACGTACATATCAGTGTTCAACTTGACATAGCCACTCAAAGAAAACTTGAGAGTGCCAACATAGATGAATACAGAGAGTTGAAGGCTGAAGAGCTGGTAGGACTTGGAACTGTACAGAGGTTTGCTGTGCCTCATGCACACTGAGCTTTCTTGTGTCACATCCACATTAATAAGGGTTTTTCCAATAATATTGGCATAGAGCTTGCTGCGAGTGGACCTGCTGCTCTTCTCACGGAGTACTAATAAGTCTAGTGCAGTTTTGGTTTTGCCAAATGCATGACCTACTGCCTTTGCACGCCCAAACAGTTTGTAGTCTCCAGCTCTGCTTACTCCAATAAACCCACCAGCAGCAATCTGAACATTGCCTTTATTCACACCAAATTTCTTGCCCCATATGTACGACTTGCGATAGCCATACTGCTTCACATCTGCACTACGTGTTGAAAGAGGCTGCACCAAATCATATACCGAATTGCTCTCAGCCCAGTTAGTGCCCCTTGTGAATCGTGTGCCATTGTTAAGGTCCTTGAACTCTGTTACTCGAGCAGATTTCAAGAGCTCAACTAGTTGCTTTGACCTGGGTGTGTCAAAGCTCTTAAGATAGTCCACAATTGCAAAGTGAAGCTCAGCATTCTCCATGTCTATAGCCGATAAAGCAAGCACAGTAGCCAGCTCATTGCTGAAAGGCTTCTCCTGGTAATTGTTCTGTGCATGCTCAATGCCGTACAGAAGTGACTGTGTTACTACTGCCAAGTGATCTTCAGACATGTCAGGCTGACTGAGAAATGCAGTGAGGGCTTTCTGGACCAGAAAATCATTGGTCATATACCTCAATGCATAGATAGCACTCAGCTGAACATCAAGTTCAGGGTGCTGCAGGTAGTCAACAATGGAACCTGTTACATGTGGGGATTCTGTGTTGCCAAGAGAGAGGAGCAGATGAATGAGGGAAGAGCTGTTAGTCTCAGCACGTGGCAGCTGTTTCAGAAGGAAAAGGGTCATGCGGTTCTGGAGCTCTGGAGAAGCTTTAGAGATTAGTGCACCATAGGCCAGCAGCAGAGGATCAGCAGAGAGAGAATTAGAGTCAATCATGCTCTCCAAATGGGAGACCATTTGTGGTTGAGGGTTCTCTGCAAATGCTATATACATAATTGCACTTTGCTGCTCTTCCTCATTCACGGCATTGTCAAGGGCATCAAGAAGAGCCTGAAAATACAAATGAAGATTATCATGGATTATACAGTATACATCAAAACCACTTTTGAATGCTACACTTTTGTACTTGCTTGAGTACAGTCATAATCCAATTACCATTTGTGATTGCAAGCTTCCCTCTGGGCTGATCATGAAGTAAATGATAATTCTCATGGCAATGTCCTTTTCATCATCAGAATGAAGTAGCTATGAAAGATGCAAGAAAAAGCATCATACGCTTAGTTTCATGAATAAATTCTACCAAGAGGTTTGTGGTTCCAAAGCTATACAAATATTTGCTTTACCTGTCTAAGATAGTTGAGTACATCATCAATAGCAGGTGTGAATCCAGGAAGTGGTCCATACTTTGCTTCTAATTCCAGCAAATCCGCAATTTTGTGAGCTGTAATACAGAGTGCATTGCTAGAAATGCAGCAATATAGAACTTCTGTCAGCCCTACCAGTGGAGGTAGCAGCAGAATCTTTGTGAATGGCATCCAATGCATCTTTCAAGTTTCCCAATTCAGAACGAAGTGTATTTAGGTGCTCCAGATCTTCATGAGCTGAAAATCAATACAGTGAATGCAAATAACTTCCTATTCTTAGAGTGCCATGCACATATGCCATGTTACTCACTGTGGTTGATATAAGCTAGAAGGCTGCTTTCCATTGCTTCAGGCAATTGGAGATGGTCTACTATGCTCCTAGCATAGCGAACAAGTCTACGTTGTCCAACCAAGTCTAGTGAGTAGGAACCCTTTGCTTCAAAGTTTTGACCCAAGTCTATGTCAGGATTGTAGGTTTGCTCTTCAGACATATCCGAGGCCAGCACATCCAGATCATCGGCCATGTCAGAAACTAGCATATCTAAATCATCTGACATATCAGAGGCTGGCATATCAGAGTCTGGGACATCTGAACCATCTGATGCTGGCATAGCAGGACTATCAGGACCCACTGGTCCAGACATCATGTTGGGGTAGGCATACATTTCTGTATTCCTTCTGTCACGACTCTGCTCCACTTCGGCCTCCAGACTGTCTCCCTCAATGTCTTGGCTTGCAGGAACCTCATCCTGCAATGTTTCATTACATTAGTAGCACATACAAAGGCACAGCAGTTTAAGTAGTTTCATACCTGTGGCATAATCTTGGCTGTAGTAACACCCTTGGAGTGGGTCATCACTCCGTGCTTGTATTCAATGTCTTCGTCTTTGGATAAGGCAACATTGTCTCCAGGAATGTGGGATGCATAGTCCTCCACATCAGCCGATGTGACTCTGCGGTGCATTCTAACTGTTCCCTCCTCACTTTGAGCACTAGCATCATATCTGCATGTACAAAGTTGGTGCATACATGAAGGATTGTAACAGCACATAGCCAATATACACACATTACAGCAATCGTAGCCATTAAGTTCTTACGTGTATTTAGCAACATGAAGTGACTGTGGGTCAGCCTCCACTTTGGCATTAGTTCCCTCAAAATTGGCTTGAAAAGCTGCTGAAATGGATTTCTTAAAGTTAACAGTCTCACTGCTCTCTTCATGTGCGTGATACACAGATGGAATGGATCCGTCTTCTGTCTGAACAAATTTGAACCAGCCGGACACGAGATCATCAAATGTCCGCACAGGTGTGTCTTCGTCATCATCATCGGTGAGGTCTTCAATACTTTCACTCATCTGTGGCCCCTCCTTTTCTGCTTTGTCAAACAAATTTCCTCCAGCTTGTGTGTTGACAATCTCCATGTTATATAGACGAGCTCGTTTGCTTCCATATGTACCAACTGGACAGAAGAATCAAATTGAAACAGGTTACAGAGCAGCAGTGGAGAACATGTATATGCATATTGTAATCATGCACACACGTATTGTACATGTAGCAAAGGGAGAAGTAAGTGGAATATTTTCCAGTAATTAGAGAATAGAAGCATACATACAAATTATACTAACAACAGCTTACTGGCTTCACAGATGATCTTCACAATGCACGATAGTTCCACATTCTCCTCGTTGTCTCCATTAAATTCAGATTGAGTCGCTTTATACTGGTAGATGTTCTCATACGCATCCTAGTAGGAAAACGTCATGGGCAGGCAAGTATATTTGCACGCTTGCACGCATAGGAACATACAGTATGCACGCGTACACGTATGCACAGTCAAAATAAAGGAACATGCTATCCCATGGGGCAGGTTAGTATGCACACATACGCGTTAAAGAACATGGATGAATTCAGACTGCATGCAGATACTTTGAATCAAAGCATACCTGGCAAGGTCCTGTTCTTGTGAAACTTCCGGCGGCACAGAGTCCGATGGTTGCAGCGAGTGCGGCCAACCCTAGCAGAACGTGAGCTCGCATGTTGCGGCTGGTTGTTAGAACTGCGCTGAAGTTGTGTTTAGAGGCGCAAGGCGACTACTTTTATACCCAAGCTAATGAGCAGCAGTACATGTCACGTGATGCTAGAATGGGCACTTAGGAGGGCTTGTGTGGGCTCTGTGGCAGCACCATAATTATTACCGTATAACGGGTATTTTGGGGGGGGGGGGAATTCTCGTGGTTTTCGTAGTTGAGAGGCGAACCACGAAAATTATACCCATGAAAGAGTACCGCATAGTACCGGAGTGTGGTTTAGTATATCGCGACCACGAAAATGTTTCCACGAACTGGCCAAAAATTCACTGCTCACGAAAATTGTCCCCCCCGAAAAATACCCGCTATACGGTATGTTGTGAGTACCGTATAGCGAGCAGTGACGGAGGAAACCCTTATATATTTTGGGGGCTGCTTGGTAGGTAGAATGAACCCTAGAGCTCACTTCTAAGTTTGTACAATCATAATGATGGTTTGGAAAGTAGTGAAACACTGAAATGTATTTGTAGTATATAGTATCACAGCAATGAAATATACAACATACATAGACAGAGCAGCATTAAAATATTTCCGGCGACTGTTTCTTTTGGCACATCGGAACACGTGGAACTAGTACAAAGGTCAAGCAACTTGGGTAAGTTAACCCTTCTTCAACTGCAAGTGTGCGACTGTAGACTTTGCGTACGTGGCAAGGCAATGCTTCTCAGTCTCCGCTTAGGCAGACCAACGAGAGCATACAAAGATAGCCGTGTAGGGCTCGATGCGCAGTAACGCAGTATTCGAAAGCCGCAGTGCAAGGCAATGTAAAGTTGTGGCTAACTGCGGGTGCGTGCACATGTACACTGATGTATTTACACACTACCCATCACGGCTAGCCAAGAAACGAATGATATACTTTAGGGGGGGCTACAGCCCCCGTAGCCCCCGTGGTTCCGTCGCCCCTGATATTAGCGGGAATATTTAGCGAGGACTTTAATTGGCGTCTCCATCCCCGCTTGATCCAGATCCTGCACCTAACTCGTACTCGTACTCAGCTAGCGCGTGCACGATCCATCACGTGGTATATAGAATTACGTCATGCGCCAAGTATAAATCGCCAAATTTAAATTTCGCCAATATAAAATTTTGCTCGTTTTTCGCCATTTCACCAAATTTAATGCTCGACAAACTTTCTCGCTATACGGTAATAAGTCTTCTTGAAGCCACATATATTTACCTGCGTGCAATTGGCGTTGATCCAAAAGAATTGTATCATTGACAATTTGTACATGTACACAGCAAGAAAGAATCTGTTACTTTAACAATGATACTTGTTTTATGGTATGCAGCATCTCAAGGATCGGCCCTTATCCATTACCCATCTTGCTTTGTGCTGCCAGAACAGAGGTTTGGAATGTTGTGATGACCACACAGGAAAAGAGTTTCATGTTCCACACAACCAGGGCATTCTTCTAGTGCAAAGGAAATCTATTCTCAGAATTTCTGCAATATCTTGTGTTTTACTAAAAGAAAAGCTGCCCAGCCTGGGAAATGCCTTCATCTTTTCCTCCACACATAGTGACTTGTGGCTAAGCATCTCGTGGCTACAAGTAATGTTACTATAGCCAGCCAAAAAGTAGTTTCAAAACACATAACAAGAATACCTGTCCAAGGAACAATTGTAGCACTTTTTGGTGTAAACATGTGTACAAGAAAGAACCCCAACAAGCTAAGCCCTGCTGAGCAGCTGTTTCACAGCAAAAAAGGAATGTGCAGAGTGTGTAGGATACTCCCTAAATACCATAATTGGTGCTGTGCCCAACACCTGGTACTAAACAGATAGGTGTATAAGGAATGTGTAGAGTGTGTAGGATATATATATACTACTACTAGTAGATAGATAGTACTAATTGGGACAGAGAGTGTAGGATACTCCCTAAATACCGTAATTGGTGCTGTGGTACTAAGCTGTACTCTTATATACTACTAATTTTTATCACGACAGCTTTGTAGGAGTCTGCTGTGGCCACACGATAAGGCAAGGTTATGAAAGTGCAGTAAGTGGCAGGGAAGTATGGACAGGGGTACAGATGTGTGACTCACATAACTATAAGGTCTTTGTTGAAACAATTCTATTTTTGCAGTGTAGTTCCTCAATCCATTTATGTTGGGTCTTAATGACAGCGCATGACAGATGTGATGCTTATGCTTGTCATATGTCAAAACCTGCCTTTACGCCTATTACTCTGGGGACATCTGATATCAGGGGCGTAGGAATCCAATCAAAAGTGGAGAGGCCAAGTTAGCAGTGTAAGGAAATGTCAATGGGGGTCCCAGAAAATATTTGTTCTACTAAATATTTTCATACATGTTGTACCGCTGCTTTACTTCTGGCTCCTGAGCCGGTGACAGCCAAAAAGTAGTTTCAAAACACATAACAAGAATACCTGTCCAAGGAACAATTATAGCTATTTTTGCTGTAAACATGTGTACAAGAACCAACCCCAACAAGCTAAGCCCTGCTGAGCAGCTGTTTCACAGCAAAAAGGAATGTGCAGAGTGTGTAGGATACTCCCTAAATACCATAATTGGTGCTGTGCGCAACACCTGGTACTAAACAGATAGGTGTATAAGGAATACTACTACTAGTAGGTAGATAGTACTAATTGGGACAGAGGGTGTAGGATACTCCCTAAATACCATAATTGGTGCTGTGCCCAACACCTGGTACTAAGCTGTACTCTTATATAATATTATTTTTATCATGACAGCTTTTTAGGGGTCTGCTGTGGCCACACGATAAGGCAAGGTTATGAAAGTGCAGTAAGTGGCAGGGAAGTATGGACAGGGGTACAGATGTGTGACTCACATAACTATAAGGTCTTTGTTGAAACAATTCTCTTTTTGCAGTGTAGTTCCTCAATCCATTTATATTGGGTCTTAATGACAGTGCATGACAGATGTGATGCTTATGCTTGTCATATGTCAAAACCTGCCTTTACGCCTATTACTCTGGGGACATCTGGTATCAGTGGTGTAGGAATCCAATCAAAAGTGGAGAGGCCAAGTTAGTAGTGTAAGGAAGTGTCAATGGGGGTCCCAGAAAATATTTGTTCTATTAAAACGTTTTCATACATGTTGTACCGCTGCTTTACTTCTTGTTATGTGTTTTGAAACTACTTTTTGGCTGTCACCGGCTCAGGAGCCAGAAGTAAAGCAGCGGTACAACATGTATGAAAACGTTTAAGTAATAGGCATAAAGGCAGGTTTTGACATGTGACATAACCTTTCATAACCTTGCCTTATCATGTGGCCACAGCAGACCCCTAAAAGCTGTCATGATAAAATATTATATAAGAATACAGCTTAGTACCAGGGAGTGGTGGGAGTAGTTCCATGTGTTTTCCTGTGCCTGCAACTCATGGCATAGAGTACATGGAAATCATGCCCTACCTTTGTGTGCATCTGAGAAGACCATACAGTCTGCTAGGGACACGTTTTTTCCTTTGGTGTACTCCACTACTTGTCATTCTTCCAATCTATGTATTTTAAAGGTTGCATAACGTGTACCATACTTCAGTGTACTTAGTGAGTGGTTATGTAAGACCGTAGCTACTCACCTGGTGCTTCCAGATACTTAAACGCATCGTTCTTCGCGCAATTTTCTACCTAAATTCACTCCTCTGTAGCATGAGAAGCAACTTTCAGAACAACACGAAAGTGTATACACATATGTATATATCTATTTTCTACGTACCCTGCGAAGCACAGACTCATAGTCCGGTCAGGGCAACCTTTGTACCTCATTTGTTCAGGCTTGGGTACGCCTAATACTATAGATATCTACAGGTCCGAAGCAACTCTGACTTCCAAACAAGAACTAAGACCTACCCAACTCTTAGATACTTATGTGTACAGTATCTAAGACTAGAAGTGCATAATCGCTTCGAAAGCACGGCTTAAACCGTTCTTGCTAGGTGCAGAGTAAAAGCCGCACCCGAGATTACAGGATCTCGCTCTTACGTCACGGCATTACGTCGTAAGCGCTGAGACTTAACGCTCTATGTAGCTTAGTGGTTACCAAACGCACTCGCACACATGCACACGTTTCATCAGTCTCAGAAGCATAGTCGCTCTTTATTGTCTGCAAGCTGCCAATGAACGCCGAAGCGCCACCAAGCCTATAGCTGCAGAGTTGGGTTAGCCTGCTGTATAGCCTTGCTATTTGCTGCAGTACCCTTCGACTTCAACCAGGTAGTTTGCACATGCAGTATAAACCTTTGCCAGTTGGGTATGGTGGCACTTAGGCGTTGGATTGTCTCGAGCCAGACTCTCACGGCAAACCGCTTGCCGAGAGGCTGGCTCGCGAGACTAGGCGTTGGATGGCAGCTTTTTGGCGATCAAGAGACGACTAGCTTGAAAAGTGTGCGTGTGTATGTGTGTGCTTTGTGACTGTGCGTGCATACCTCACCGACTGATACCTACAGTGCCTGGTACAACCTAGTCTGGCGTAGCCACACCCTCTCCGTGTGGCTACGCCAGACTAGGTACTAGTCTCGCAAGCCAGCCGTAAATGAAAAATTACGGCTGGCTTGCGAGACTAACTAGGTACAACCCCTATAGCTAGCTAGCAAGCTAACACCGTGAACTCTTGTAGCTAGGCATGATGGCGCTTTGGCGTTGGATGGCAGCTTGCAGACACTAAGAAACTAGTTAGAATGAAAGCACTAAAGTGCAAACCCTCGGCGCAATTGGATTGCATGCTACAACAGACTACAGAGATGATGCATTGTTGGTGTAGGTCCACTCAATTGGGCTATAGTCTAGTGTCCTGTCTTGTCTTGCATGTTGTAGGATATGTATTTTCTTTCATTTGACACAAGGAATTGCATGTAGATCTAAAGAGGTGTGGCAGGCGAGGATCTGATGTGCTGCACAGCGAGCACAAACTCATTATAATGTTGTTGTGATGCATGGGAGTGTAGTATTGCGTGCGTAGTGCATGTTGCGGGAGCTGTGCACATACGCTTGCATACGTAGCCCCTTACACGCATGCGCTTACGCGGGACCATTATTACACTAGCTGTACGGACGTGAAACGGAGAGTATACAAAACATTGCAACGTGAACAAAATAGCGGACTCGAGCTGGCTTGGTCCCGGGTAAGCTTGTAACGCTTCTAACTTTCTAACGAAGCAGTTTTAGAGAAAACGCCTTTTTATTTTTGTGAAACAAGTGCCGCTCAAGCCCCTTAGTCTCGCGTAGCCAGACTCTCTCGGCAAGCGGGAGAGAGTCTGGTCAACTGCCCATATAAGACCCGTTCTTGACACCCCCAGAAATTCTGGGGGTGTCAAGTGGCTGACAGGCCGCAATGTCAACATTACGTATGCGTCAATAGTAAACGGACGGCCCAGCTGCTACTTTGTACCCAGAACGCCAGCAAGCTATGGCTACAGATGCAGCGATTTCAGAGAGATTGGTGCGGCAAGTCTGAAGGAGAAACAAAGGGAAGCTCTACTAACCTTCCTAAGCGGCCGTGACACGTTTGTGGTGTTCCCTACCAGGTATGATGGAAAGTCGCTCATTTACGCGATGCTACCGCTTTTATATTTGGCCATAGATAGCTTCGGAGTAGCTCGCCAGCCAGCTA
>CBDBZY010000016.1:380000-392500 GCA_965213685.1 bacterium | reverse complement strand
CTGTTCACTTCCCCATACCCACTGGCATCTTCCTCCACACTACTCCTTCCCTTCACTCCTCCCTACCTCCTCACTCCCTCCCTTCCTCCCTCCCTCCTTTTCAACCTTCCCTCTCCTCCCTCCTTCCCTTCTCACCCCTCCTTCCCTTCTCACCCCTCCTCCCCCCCCCCCTCCCCCCCCCTGCAGTGTGCAGTGACCTCATCAACAGGGCCAAGGAGTCTCAGCTGAGGGTGAAGGGTCCCATCCGCATGCCCACCAAGACCCTCCGTATCACCTGCCGCAAGACCCCCTGTGGAGAGGGCTCCAAGACCTGGGACCGTTACGAGATGAGGATCCACAAGAGAGTGATTGACCTGCACAGCGCAGCCGAGACAGTGAAGCAGATTGTATCCTTCATCATGTAGCATCTCTCTCTTGCCCTCTCCCTCCCACCTTCCCTCCCTCTCTCTCTCTCTTCATCCCTTCTCCCTCCCTCCCTCCTCCCTCCTCCCTCTCTTCAGTGGAACCTTTGTTAGGGAGAGGCTTTCTTCTTCCTTCACTCTGTCCAGACATCCATCAGCATTGAACCTGGTGTGGAGGTGGAGGTCACCATCGCTGACCCCTGATTGGCAGTTTCCATGACAACACCAGAACTGCCAACACAGTGAATTGGATGTTGAAGAATATGAATGTCACTGTTAACTTACAATGAAAATTTGAAATAATGCAAAATTAGAACAAGTTAGTGCCTGTTCCTCCTATATAGGTACATGTACAATGAAAGGTCATGGTATTTTAGGTGTGACCTTCTTCACTACTTTCCCTATGGCCTCCACCTGGAAGCCTATCTCCAGTAGTTTCTGGTGGTCAAGGATGAGTCGACCGTCGAAAATGAACGCTGGTTTCTCCATGGCATCGTACACGCGCTGGTAGTCTAGCGTTACAAATTCGTCCCATTCAGTGCAAACCACAATCGCATGTGCTCCTTTCACCGCCTGGTAGGGGTCTTTAGCAATGGTGACTAGCTTCTCAAACCGATCCGGATTTGGCATGATGAAGGGATCAGTGAGGTCCATCTTCATCTGCTCGGTTGTCACCTGTGGGTCATAGATGATCAGGTGTGCCTCCTCATCCATCAGGTGCTTGCTGATGTAGATGCTGGACGACTCCCTCGTGTCTCCCGTGTTCTTCTTGAAGGCGAAACCAAAAATAGCGATCCTCTTCCCGGTGACTGTCTGGAAGAGCTTGTCGACAATGAGCTTTGCAAAGCGGCTTCTTTGGAAGTCATTCATGGCTATGACTTGGTGCCAGTACTCGGCCACTTGCGGGAGGTTCAGGGCCTCGCAGAGGTAGACCAGGTTCAGGACGTCCTTCTGGAAGCAGCTGCCTCCAAATCCGACACTAGCCTTGAGGAACTTGTTCCCTATTCGTGAGTCCCGTCCAATGGCGTGAGCCACTTCCTCAACGTCAGCTCCAGTTGCTTCGCACACGGCACTGATGGCGTTGATGCTCGATATTCGCTGAGCAAGAAACGCGTTTGCAGCCAGTTTCGACAGCTCCGAGGACCAGGTGTTGGTGGTGATGAGCCTCTCCTTCGGGACCCAGTGCTGGTAGATCAGACTCAGCTCTTCCACAGCTCGGTGGCCAGCCTCGCTCTCCTCTCCACCAATCAGAACGCGGTCAGGATGGAGGAGATCCTGTATGGCCGTCCCCTCGGCCAGAAACTCGGGGTTTGAGAGTACCTGGAAAGGTACAGTCGGAGAGCAGTATGAGAATATCTTCTTAATGCTGTCCGCAGCCTTCACAGGTACTGTGCTCTTCTCCACCACAATCTTGGGCATTGTGGCAACTTCAGCAATCTTTCGGGCAGCGCTCTCCACAAATTTCAGGTCTGGGGCCCTCCCCTTGCCCACACCAAATGTCTTTGTGGGTGTGTTCACCGAGATGAAGATGAGGTCAGCTTCCACGATGGCCGTGTCGCAGTCTGTCGAGAAGAAAAGGTTCTTCCCCCGAACCTGCTTGACGATGTCGTAGAGGCCGGGCTCATAGATGGGGAGAGTGTCCGAGTTCCATGCATCAATACGAGGCTGGCTGAGGTCAACAACTGTGACCTTTGAATAAAAGGAGAGAGAGTGGGAGGGAAGGGAGAGAGGTATATAGGTAAGGTGGGGAGAGAGAGGAGCGTGCGGGAGGAGGCTACTGCTTCGTGCGTGTACAATAGTATTACAACCAGCTGTCTTATTATAATTTCCCGCGTACCAGGCGAGGCATGTACGTAATAAGAATGTGAGCATACCACATGCGAAGAGACGCATCCACCCACAGGCCCCATCTGGTTACCTGGATGTCGGGACACTTGTACGCGATGACGCTGCAGGTGGGGCCGCCTACATAGCCTGCGCCCAAGCAGCAGATCTTCTTCACTGACATTCTGAGCTATTTTCGTAGCCACACGGCGCAGTACGCAAGGGGGAGGCAGAGGGGGGCGAGTACGGCGGCGTCGCGCTTTCAGAGGGCGAGTTGTGACACACCCATGCACGCTTGCTCGCTAACCGAGCATGCGCAGTAGATAGCGCACATTTTCTTCGAGCGAGGAGAGCGTGCGAGATGGATTTGAGCGGACAGCAGCTGCTGGGAGCCATGGTGGGCGAGGGCAGGGGAGAGGAGCTGGCTAACTTCGGAAACAAAGTGAAGGAGTACTGGAACACGGTCAAGACAGAGCCCCAGGTACGCGGCCGCGGAGAGCAGGCTGCAAGATGGGAGGCATTAAATAGAATGCAGTAGTGCGAGAGCGTTTTGCATGCACGTTTTTGTTTTCCCTCCTGCTCACTCTTCCCCTCCCTCCATCCCTTCCTGCCTCCAGCTGCCGTTTGGTGACCAAATGGGTATAAGCTCTTCCCAAAGGGATGAGATCCTTGAGATGATGGCAGAGAAAGAGGCACTAGACTCATCCTTCAAGCACTGTTCCAGGCTCCTGGACGAAGGTCTCCCCTCTCCCCAGTCCTCATTCTCAAAAGCCTTGTCTGCAACACTGTGTCTTTTTTTCTCTCACCTTTTCCTCCCCCTCCTGTCTGTTTCCTTCCCATCTCTTTTGCACTCAATTCTCCAACACTTGCCCACTCACCTTTGTTTCCGCTCTCTCCCATCCTTTCCCCCCTCCCTCCCTCCCCTCATCCTCCCTCCCTTCTTCCCTCCCTCCCTTCCTTCCTCCCATCCTCCCTCCCTCTCTCCACTCAGAAATCCAGAGGATGCAGAACCCCCAGTCCCATTCCCATGTGCCCATGCCCATGTCCACAGACCCAAACATGAAGCAATCTGAGAAGATCTACATCCCAGCAGAGGACCAGAGGAAGGTTAATTAACCATTACACTTGTATAAAAGTACAGTGTAGTTTCAAGTAGGTCAAGTGGTAAACGAGTAGGTCAGTCTGCTGGTTAATTAACCATTGCACTTGTGTACAAGTAGTTTCTATAGCAACTCATTCATGAGCATGTAAATACTGTCTCAACTCTCCCCATCTGTTGATGTACGTATCAGTATAGGCACCACAGTCTCCATAAGCCTGTACTATTTTATGTGGTGGTTGGATGTTCAATACTACCTGCTCTTGGCTTCTAAGGCTCCCTACATGTATGTCGTACTATTTTATATGGTGGCTAATGCACAGTGTGTTCAGTACTTCTCTGCCTATGGCTTGTGAAGGATTACCAGTGCCTGTGCTGTGCGGAGGTAGTGGCGGTCATGCCACTCTCTGTGTGTGTGTGTGTGTTGGGAGTGGAATCAACAGTGCTGATCTCATGTCTGTGTGTGTTATGTTCTAACATGTGTTTACATGTGCATGAAGGCATGTCTTACGCCCTAACACACACACACACACACACACACACACGCACACACACACACACACACACACACACACACCATGTACACATGCACACACACACACACACACACACGCGCGCACGCGTGCACACACACACACACACGCACGCGTGCACACACACACACACACACACACACACTCAGTACAACCTGGTCGGTCGGCTGCTTGGCCCAAAAGGGCTGACCCTCAAGCGCATGCAGGCAGAGACCCAGACCAAGATGACCATCCTCGGCAGGGGGTCCATGAGGGACAAGAAGAAGGAGGAGGAGCTGAGAGCCGCCAGTGACCCTCTTTATGCTCACCTGAACGATGATCTGCATGTTCTAATTGAAGCCCCCGGACCGTTTTCTGATTCTAAGCTGTTGGCCGGTGTGGCTGAAGTGAGGAAGATGATGATACCTGTGGTAGGTGGGGAGGGAGAGGGGGGAGGAAGGGAGGGAGGCAGGGAGGGAGGGGGGAGGGAGTTAGTAAAAGACTTTTTGATACTGCATATTCTGGAGTTTTGTAGCACTATTGTTCTGTCTTCACGTCATGTATTCTTTTTTCTCCTTCCTTTCTCTCCTAATCTCTCCCTCCCTCCCTCCCTCCCTCCCTCATTTTCTTTCCTCCTTTCTTCCCACCCTCCCTCCCTCTTTCTCTCTCCCTCCTCTCCCTCCCTCCTCTCCCTTCCCTCTCCTCTCTCCCTCCCTCTCCTTCCCTCTCTCCCTCCTTCCCTCTCTCCCTCTCTCTTTCCCTCCCTCTCGCAGGAGAGGGGCCAACCTGACCCAATGGGTTTCAAGTTCCTCACTCCAGAAGAGCAGCAGATGTACGGGCACATGATCGAGCCGAGGATGGAGGGAGGGGGAGGAGGGAGGGGAGGAGGAGGGGGAGGGATGATGGGGGGTGGGGGAATGCGGTCTCCGATGGGTGGAGGGAGAGGGGGAGGGGGGATGAGGGGTGGTGGTAGGGGAGGTGGGATGAGGGGGGGAGGAGGAGGAGGAGGTGGGGGAGGGATGAGGATGGGGGGAGGGGGGAGGGGAGGAGGGATGAGACGTGATGGTGGAAGAGGAGGAGGCATGGGTGGAGGAGGAGGAGGAATGAGAGGTGGAAGAGGTGAGCTCTATTAAGAGTAGGCATGCTCTGCTTTTGTGTGCACTTACTATTTCTCTCTCTCTCTCTCTCTCTCTCTCTCTCTCTCTCTCTCTCTCTCTCTCTCTCTCTCTCTCTCTCTCTCTCTCTCTCTCTCTCTCTCTCTCCCCCTCTCTCTCCCCCTCTCTCTCTCTCTCTGCAGGGCGTGGAGGTGGTGGGATGAGGGGAGGTGGTCGAGGAAGGGGAAGAGGAGGAGGAGGAGGACCAGGTGGACCCGGTGGTCCAATGAGAGGCGGGTTTGAGCATGACATGTCAGTCGGCTACGGGGACTCAAGGTAATTACAGGGTTATCCCCGCACCCATCGTTCAAAGTGCCTTGTGTGTTGTTACTTCAAGAATATCCACTCTCAATCTCAGTTCACTGTGTCCTCACACTTCACCCTATCTTCCTCTTCCCTCCCTTCCCTCCTCCTTCCTCCCTCCCTCCCTCTCTCTCAGACCTTCCAGTGGTTCTGAGAAGGGAAGGTGAGAGGGTCATCTCCCGTTTCATCTCCCACCAGTAGTTGCTTGGTTACCCTCTCCCTCCCTCCATGTTCCAATCTTTGTGCTCTCTCACTCTAGAAATCTGTCTTTGAGAGTCCTAATGTATGTCACCTCTTTCCCCCTTCCCCTCTCTCTCCCTCCTCCCCTTCTTCCTTCCTCCCCTTCTTTCCTCCTCCCCTCCTTCCCTCTCTCCCTCCCCCCCTCCTTCCCTCCTCTCTCTCCCTCCTCCCCTCCTCCCCTCTTCCCTTCTCCCTCACTGCCCCCTTCCAACCTTTGTCCACATCAACTCTGCAGTGGCTATGGACATGAAAGGTCAGAAACCCTTCTCTCTCTCTCTTTGTTTTCTGAACTGCAACTAACCTTCTCTCTCTCCTCCCTTTCACTTTCTGTCACCCCCCTCTCTCTCCCCATGTTACTTTCACACAGCAGTATGGGAGGTGAAAGTTCAAGGTTCACGACCTCTGACCCCTACAGCACCATTGGAGCTGATGACCAATACTACAGTAGTTTCTCTGACAATCGTATGTGGGGGAGATTATGAAGGGAGGGGGAGGAAGGGAGGGAGAGAGACAGAGATGGGGAGAGAGTGGAAAGTAGAGAGTAGAAAGAAAAGATGGAGACATGGAGGGAGAGAGGAGGGTAGATGAGAGAGGGAGAGATAAAAGGAGAGAGAGTTGGGTGCGTTGAAAGACATCAGAGACACTCAAGAATTGGGAAGGGTGGAGAGGAGTGAGGGAGGGAGGGAAGGAGGAGGCCGGGAGGAAGGCAGCTGACCCTACCCCCTCAGTCCCTCACACTAGCTGACGGAGGTGTTCTATCTCCATGGCGATGTGTTTGCCTTCCCCCCTGCCTGAGAGTGACAGGGGTCATAGTACACTGTGCCCATTCCCATGTCACCGTGTCTCCATTCCCCTCACATCTGAGCACATGATGTATAGTGTTGCTCTCTCTTCTTGCCTTTACCTTCTCTGCCCTTTCTTTACACTCCCTCCCTCCCTCTCCCCTATTCTCTATCCTTCCTCCCCCCTTCACCCTCCTTCCTTCTTTCCCTCTTCATCTCTCCTCCTTCCCTTTCCTCCCTCCCTCCCTCCCTCCCTCTCTCTCTTCCCACCCTCCTCCCCCTTCTGTCCCTTCTTTCCTTCCCCCCTTCTCTCTCTCTCCCTCTCCCTTCCTTCCCTGCCTCCCTCTCCATCTCTTACTCTCCTCCTTCCCTCCTTCCCTCCTTCCCTCCCTTCTTCCCTCCTTCCCTCCCTTCTTCCCCCCTTCCCTCCCTCCTTCTCTCCCTCCCTCAAGCTCCCTCCGGTGGTGAGAGGGATTGGAACAACCCTCCCCCCAGGTCCATGAAAAGAGGTGACAACCGTTTCCATCCCTACCAGAGCAGCGGAACATACTACTAGGTAGGGAGGAGACAGACAGAGAGAGTGTAAGAGGAGGAGGAGGAGGAGGAGAAAGGAAGATAGTCTAGAGGAGGACGAGGGGGGAGGGAGAAGGTGGAAGTGGAGATGGAGGGAGAGAGGGAGAGAGGGAGGGAGAGAGGGAGAGAGGGGTAGTGAGGAAGATGTAAAGTGTCTGGTGCAGAAAGCAGCAAATCTTTTGGTGGGCTTTAAATAGGATGTGTGCCATGTGGCCATGGGAAATGACTGCCTTGGCTACCTTGATTGCCATTGGTTGAATATTATGTGTGGTTGCCCTGTTATCATGAGCCTTGGAGTTCGTAGTGCTGCTGTTGGATATGTTCAACTCAAACTTGCATGGCAAAGCAGCTGTTGACTGACTCTACCATAGAGTGGGTGTGGCCAAGAGATTTGCTGATAGTGGCACTAGTGCAGTGGCAGTTGCCACTTTCATGGGAGAGAGGGTGTGTGTGTGTGTGTGGGAGGGAGAGAATGTGAGAGAGAGGGAAGGAAGAGCGCGGGAGGAGATGAGAGAGGGAGAGGAGTTGGGAGACAGAGTGAGATGGAGAGAGAGAGTGTGAGAGCTGTCTGTAGTTGCTGGACTGGATTCACCTCTGACCCCAGAGACAGTGTGTAATTCACTATGGAAGAGATACCTTACTGTGACTATTTTTACCACTACGAATGTTGCGAAACAAAAATTTTGTACAGGCAAACAAAAAATTTATCTATCACTCTCAAAAAATTTATCCATCACTCTAACTTATGTTTGTGAATATCCTCACTCTAACAAGTGAAAAGAGCAAAATGTAATACCGGGAAAATGTTTAAAAACCCAAAATTGCACCTGTGTAGTGTGCATCCTGTCCAGCAATTACACACACCCTAGTGAGTGGGAGAGAGGGAAGAGGAGGAGGAGGAAGGAAGGGAGGGGGGGGGCGGGGGTAGAAAGGGAAGGAGAGAGAGGTGGGAGGAGGAGGAAGTGGAGAGAGAGGGGAGGAGAGGGAGGAGGAAGAGGAGAGAGAGGGATGAGGAAGAGGAGAGAGACGAGGCTTGTGTGGTTGTACTGAGGCAAGGTGAGGTTGAGTGGAAGGAGGCAGGTCTGGGGGAAAACAAAAATAATAACTAACTTTAATAATTGTTAATGTCTGCTCATCCATTGTTTTCTCTCCCCTGCCGGAACCAAAAATGAAACCACTAAAGTTGGAGAAACAACAACAAACAACAAACTGAAATTTTTTCACTTTCATTGTTAACTAACCATTAAACGTGTTACCCACAAACAATCCTTGTCTGTTACCAGCTAACCAACCCATCACTAACCATCACTCACTCGCCAGCTGGTGTTGTGTTATGAAATGAAACCTTTTCCTTCAAATGATTAAAATGTGACAAGAGATAATTATCAAGTTATCAGTTAAAATAATAATGATTGGCATACTTGCCGTGGAAATAAAGCAAGGATCATGCACAAAGTTGGTAAAAAGATAACTTCAATAACTGGTAATAATTCAATGTTCTCAATAGCGCATGTTGTGGCAGTGATTGGCTAAGAGGCCGTAGCATGTTACCATGGTTACCAATACCACACCAGCTTCTCTAACAACATACATTTATTAGGAGATACGTGACCGGATCTGCAAAGCCAGTCACTGTGCTCCTGCAATGGAAATTGAGATAGCGCAAGTGGTGGGTTTTCACAGATCCGGTCACATTCGTACTGCTCGTTGTCATGGTCACCACATGCTGCAAGCTACACACACTAGCTACTATAGTCTATTTGACTTCACCTGAGCCCTCGAAAAATTGTTTTAACTTGTTTACTTTTAAAAAATGCTAGAATCCTTGCAACTTTCCCGCTCTGATGATATCCTTCACTAAACGTGAAACTTTTCCCATTCAAATGTTAGCTGTATGTCCCATAAAGAAAGTATGTAGATACCACTGACCACAAGGAATTTAGTCCGCGTGACCTAAGTTAACAGAATGCGTGCACCCCTCACGCATGCTACTTCGCACTTGCGTTCTCACTTCCAGAGGAAGAAACGCAGGCTATGAAGGTCAGGAAGGATTTTGGTGTGTACTAACCTCCTGCAAAGGCAGCGCAAGGGTAGAAAGCAGATCTACTCGGAGTCTCGCGCGTATACACAGCTCAGACCACGCCCAGATGCCCGCGCATTCCATTACCCACAAATATGAGGGGAGTTGTAATAACGACGCGCACTTGCGTTAGTGAGTAAACCACAGCTACTTCCGGGGCTCAGGTGAACGCGAATAGACAATAGAGGGAGTGCTATGGAGTACAGCTGTAATGGTAGCCTAGCACCTGCCTGCTTGATTAACCTGGATATGTGCTGCCCCCCTTGGTATGTGATTAATTGTAACCATAGTTACACTCAGTGGAGATCGGCACATGCAGCATGGTTGCCATGGTGCCAGGGTGCAGAGGATGGCTAACACTAAGGTAGTTCACCTCGCGTTAGTGTGTCTGGCTTCCGACCCAAGACAGCCGGACACTCTTCATGCTTCATGCACCTCAAGAATAGCTGTCAGCTCCTGCACGGTCTCAACCTTCTGTAATACTGCAGAGATGTAGCATTGAGTGCAAGCCATACTTGCATGCATGGGCAGCTTGGTAGCTCTGTGGTTGTCAGGACTGTTTGGTGTCCGGACCACCTGCAACCCTCTCGTAGCTCTGGAACACTAGGCCTGATTGTTGGGGTGCAGGATAACACACACACACACACACACACACACACACACACACACACACACATCAGTTGGTGTGAGTGTGTGTGTCAGTTGTCCAAAAGATGAAGGAAATCGCATGTATTTGGAGAAGAGGATGACTAACTAACTACTTAGCATGTATGTAGTTACAGACAATAACAGATGTAAACTTGTAACCATGGTTACTAAACCAGCTGCTTTCAATGTACAGTACATTACAGTAGCAATCATAGCCAGGTTGCGTGTAGCTGCTCTGTGCTCACTGAATGCAGGATCAGCTAATCACTGGATTAAGGTACACCATAGCTTGCATGGCTGTCAGGACTGTTGACGTAACCACGTGACGCTATATATATCCTCTGATAACTGTGCAACATGCTAAGCCTGTCTGCTGGAGTGATGGTGACAAACACATTGCTTCATTTTGGTGTGTACACCAGTTTCCATAGAAACAAAGGAAACCACACATCCAGTGAAGGAAGTATAACAATTACTGAGCATGGCTAGTAACCATGGTTACTAAACCAGCTGATACATTACGATAACAATCATACATCAAAAGGAGTGTTGTGTGTGAGCCAGGCTGTGTGTAGCCTCACTGCGCTCACTAACACCGGATCAGCTAATCCCTTCACTAAGGTATGTGATTTAATACGTCCATGAATCAAGTTATTCAGAAGTTATTAAGAAATTAATAAGTGATATAATGGCATGTATGGCAATAATTTAGAATACAAAAGGACATTGGTGCAATAGTTAATTAACTAGTGTGTTTATTAAAAGTTAGTGGAGTCTAGCATGCTGTCCATCTGACTATCAATGTCTGCTAGGAACTTGTCCACATCGGCTATATGTCCAACATGTTTCTTTGCTCTTCGCCCCCTCCCCTCTCCCTCCCCCTCCCTCCTCCCCTCTCCCCCTCCCACCTTCCCACTCTCCTCTTTCACACCTGCTCCCCCCATAGCTTTGCCCTGAGGAGGTGGGTGTGGTTTCGCTCTGGTGGAGGAACCTGATTGGTTGACAGGGAGATTGTTCTCGATAAGGAAGGCCTCAAAGTATGCTCTGTCTTCCTCTGGAATGAATGACCTCATGTCTGAGGGGGGGAGGAGAGACAGACCGACAAATAGAGAGGTGAGGTGACGAGGGAGGAAGTGGGAGAGGGAGAGGGAGAGGGAGAGGGAGAGGGAGAGGGAGAGGGAGAGGGGGAGGGGGAGGGGGAGGGGGAGGGGGAGGGAGAGGGAGAGGGAGAGGGGGAGGGGGAGGGGGAGAGGGAGGGAGGGAGAGAGGGAGGGAGTGACTGAAAATTAGTGGACGTGATCACTTTCTCTCATGCAGGTTAAAGAGGGGAAACAAGCGTGTTTCAGAGACTTTGCAACTAGAGATCTCTGTAGGCTTGTGACTATCATGTGATGTCACATGACTGTGTGTACTGTACTGTGTTTGCTATAAGGTCACCTCACTGTGTATGTTACATGAGATTGTGTACTCCTGCAATGGTCGTCCTAGTATGTGCATGGCTGTGGTGGTTTTCACTACTGGATACTGTGGTTTGTGTACCTCATGGCAGGGAGCATAGTCCTCACCACTAGGCATCTGTCTGTCTCACACACACACACACACACACACACACCACCCCTCACCTGGTATGAGAAAGCTTCGTTGAGGTCCATACAATTCCTTTAGTTTGCTAAGGAACTCCCTAACTGGAAGGTCGTCACGGTAACGCTTCAAGAGAGTGGCGAATTCACGAAGTTCCTTGAAGTCCAACAGTTTGTGAAGCTGTTGAGGGAGGGAGAGGGGGAGGGAAGGAGGTAGAGAAGGAGGGAAGGAGGGAGGGAGGGAGGAAGGGAGGGAGGGAGAGAGAGGAATGAGGATAGTGCTAAGGAGAAAGTGAGCAGTGGTTGTGGTGGAGTGACAGTGAATCTCTTGAGGGGAGAAGAGAAGGTGTGAAGTGAGACAAAGATATGCTCACCCTCTCCATGTACTTCTGGACCAGCTCCTCTGCTGTCATCCCTTCCTCCTCCTCCTCCTCTTCCTCTTCCTCTTCGATCTCATCTCCTTCCACACCTCCACCACCACTGGGTGAGGCTGCTGTGGATGGTCCTGAAGGGGGAGGGGGGAAAGGGGGGGGAGAGAAAGGAAAAGGGAGGGAGGAGGGGGGAGGGTGGCACATTGAGAGTGAGAGATGTATAGTGTATACCTCGTGGTACAAGAGAATAACACAATGTGTTTGTTGGTCACACTGGGCTGTGTGGTTTGATTGTACATAATCAGGAGTTGGTTTGCTTGTGATCGATTCGAAGTCTTACCCTGTCTCCATGGAGACAAGAAAACAAGTAAGGAAGAAATTTTATGACCTCCCACATTCATAAGGACTGCATGCTCTGTTTTCATGGTTGCAATGGACACGGTTTCCCTGGTTTCTAACAAACCTTTAGAAGGCTTCTGAGACCTCTTCTGCTCCCTCCTAAGCGACGACCCTTGACCCATCCCTCCCTCCCCGGCAGTGATGGACTCATTGAGCTGCTGCATGGTGGCCTCCGTGTAGACCAGCTGGAAGGCCTGCTGGAGGATGCTGCACACCTCCTCAGCATCAGCCTGGGGGGGAGGGGAGGTAGGGAGTGAGGGAGGGGGGGGGAGGCAGGGGGAGGGAGGGAGGGAGGGACAAATTGTAGTGTGCCATAGCATTCCACAGGTATTATATAATCTATGGCCATATAAATCTCATTTCATTTCCCTTTTCCTCACTCAACTTCATCCTCCTGCTCCTCTTATATATCACTTCTCCATTTTGAGCCTCTCATTCTGCTCTCCCCTTCCCTTCTCTCCCTCCCTCTCTCTCTCTCCCCTCCCTTTAAATTTCTCCCTCCCTCTATTTCTATCCTCTTCTTACCCTCCCTCT
>CBDBZY010000016.1:315000-375000 GCA_965213685.1 bacterium | reverse complement strand
CAGATCCTCGTCCAATGTCCCTCATCTCACGAGGTGGGCCAGGAATTCTCTTGAGTGAATCTCCCAGTTGGTTCAGTTCTCTGTGACCTTTTTTCAGCACTTTACCAGCTGCTGGTCCAACAGCTTGCTTGCAGTATTGTGTATGAATATCCCATATCTCTGCCATTATGTCCAGTGGATGTGAGTTGATGAAAGCTTCCTGACACTTCTTTCGAATTCCACTGCTCTTCACTGCTTCCATCAGCACCTCTTCACATTGCTGCTTGGACTTGGAGTAGTTGTGGGTGGTGAACTGGAACAGGACCCCCCCAATCACCTCACCCCCCTCGTTTGTCTGACTGATTGCCTGCTCCAGTTGACTCAGGATTGGGTCTTTGTCTCCAGGGGTAGAACTCAATGGCTTGAGTCGACAGATCTCCTGCTGCAGTGACTCCCTTTTCCTGCTCAGTGTCTGTTCATGGATTCTCATCAGATTCCTCTCCTCCATGGGAAGATTGCCTCCTAAACATTCCTCCATCTCTCTCCTGTACTCCTCCACTAGCTTGTCTGATAGTTCCTTCAGTTTCCACTTGATGACGGCCTGCCAGCCTTGTTCCAGGTCTGGTATTGCTCCTGGTGTGTTGATGGCATCCACATAGCCACGGGTCAGAGCAGCTAGAGCTGGGCCATCCACCACACTAACTCCATCGATGGCTTTCTTGGGCGTGACTTGCTGCAGGATTCGCTGGATCAGTTGATCCACTGCCTTGTTGAATGCTGGTTTCAGCTTGTCCTGTTGCTCCACAATGTTCTTGATGACTTTGGGGTTGATGCTTGGCATGGGAAGAGTGTGGCATTCCAGTGAGGGGAAGAGGCTGCAAAGAGACTTGCCCAGCTCTGTAGGCTGGCCAGCTTCGGATGCCAGCACACGAGTGTGCAGGAACTCAGTGGCCGAGATGGTCTGGCCAACTCTGTCTGTCACTTTCAGTGTCACGTCTCGCAGTAGCCACAGAAAGTGAGGGAAGAACTTCCTCATGACCTCTGCCCTCATGGACTCCCCTTTCTGCATGAGCAGAGACCTGGAGAGCTGGGTGAAGCACCTCATCTTGTCCAGATCCACCTTCTGGGGCACCTTCATGGAGTTGTAGATGAGATAGGAGCTGAGGAGTGTGGTGACAGTCAGCAAGCTCACATCCATGGTCTCGGAGGCTCTAATGGCATCAATGCCTTCCGTGTCCAGCAAGATTGTGACAAACTGCTCACACTCCAGGACAGTGGTGGCCATCCAGATTCCACGTGTACAGGCTTGCATCCTGTGGCCCAGCTGAAAGGCCCCAGGCCTACCCAGCAGTCGGGAGATGAAGTAGGACTTCCCCGAGCGGTAGGGGCCACAGATGGACAGGACAGCCACAGGCTTGTTGATGGTTCCCAGCAGTTGTAGAGTGTCTGTGACTATCTGTAGGTGTTGTGGTTGGCTGTTGTGCTGGTGAGTCTCCAGCTTGCAGCTGTGAGGGTCCCAGCTGTCTTGGGTGGAGATGATGAGGGGCATGGCAGGAGGGAGGGACCTACCAGGGAGGGTGAGGTCTCGAGGGGTGAGGGAGGAGGCAGCTTTCTCAACTGTGTCTCCACAGGCAGCCATTGTAAAGCTAACAGCAGTGGATCAATACAAGCACCAATTGCCCTGTAATCTAATACACTGAATGACCTCAGTGACCTCCATGCTGTGAATGGAAGTTGGGCTGTATAAACATTGCAGTACACATGACACCGGTAGCTAGTGAGAAGAGCACAATGTGCATGTCCAAAATGGAGTAGTGTGTGTATATTATTGTGTGGTATACTATAGACAGTAAGTCAGTGTTTCCACAAGTAGCCTGAGTCTCAAGGCTGGAGCTTTTCCTTCTGTGTTTTTGACAAGGAGGACTGCTGTATAGCACATATACATGCGCTCTCATGTTATTATGTTCACTGAATATAGTGAAATATTCCTCATAGTATATGGACAAGCACAGCAGTATGTAATTTGTGTTCTGTCAAGGTAAAAGCTAGAGAGTTATATACTTAGTTACATGACATGCTTTGAGCTGCATGATCATGGGAAGTATTATGCCCGAAAAGGGTTCAAATTGAACTGAATGTTGTGTGACAATGCTGCAGTGTATATATATACATCAATTCACCTTCCTCAATATTGTATGTGTCTAGCAGTGCCATGTACACATATAGCTATGTCCTGTGTGATGTATTTGGAGTGTGGTACTCCATGTATGGTAATGTACGTTTGCTTCTCTGTGCAGATATTGCTACTATCATAAGTAGAGATATTGTGTAATGATGATGTAAGGTTCGCATGTTCAGTTACGAAAATCTCCCAGTGAGTGCTCACATCCAAAATATAACATTCTGTCAAGACAGCCACGGCAGCACTTTAGCCACCTCTTTTCCTTGCAGTAAGGAGAGTTTGAAGAGCACTTGCACAGTCCAAAGAGTTCTTACCCAGCTAGTTGAGTGCTGTACACTTGTATCAAGGACGCGCCGCGTGGACAAGCCACATTCATGCGGGGGGTCACGTAAGCGGCCTTCCGAAATATATAGTACCTTCGTGTATGTTCGGATTCGTCCCCAGACCCACACGCGCGATATTGATGAGTGATTTTTGAACTCGGAAAATAGCAAAGCCGCCGGGGGGTCAAGGTCGCTTCGCTCGAGCAGAGGGAGGCCTTGTTAGCTCCGTTCCCAGGCTCTCCCCCTAGCGCACGGTACTCGCAATTTTTGGTAAACTACTTTCAATAAACGATTAGTGGTTCTGAGTTCTGTTTATTGTGGCATGTATGATACTGTGGCATGGGGTGCAGTCGTACTACAGTGGATATGTGTGTGCCTTGCTAGCGCTCTGGAGAGAATGATATTCCCGGGGACCCCAAATTTCACTCTGGGGGGGTCCTTCGCTATCACATTGGGATGAGAGGTCTCCAGGTGTTTTTTGGGAGAGCAAGTGGATAAGTCTCCTGGAGACCTCTCATCTCACAGGCATGAACCTCAGGGTTGATAGTCTGTGATGCATTGTGCATTACATGTACAATTCCTGTCAACATCTTAAAACTCTTGTCATAATTTATACCATCTTATCTCGATCCGCATCCTAACCTTGCTCTGTTGTACCTGGCATGCTGCCTCCAGCCACTGTCACCCTCTATCTAGAGCACCTCTTTCTTGTGTTTGTACATCACACCTAAAGAGGGCATAATAGCCAAAATGTTGTGTATACTACCCACCCTATGGCATCTATGAAGCTTCTCTCCTGAAGTGGATACACTTGTCTGTCTGTCTGTCTGTCTGTCGGATCGATCTATCTGTCTGTCTGTCTGTCTGTCTGTCTGCATTTTCTGCAGTTCAGTCCATTAAAATTTGACTTGAAGAGCTAGTTGTGAGCCACAACTGGTGCCTGACTGCGACTGCCCAGTGCCAGCTGTTGTTGTTGTGAGCCTACCACAGTCGATACAAACCATGTCTGTCTGTCTGTCTGTCTGCATGCCTACTTGCTTGTTTGCCTGCCTGCCTGCCTATCTCCTTCCACTCTTATAATCTCTTCCTCTGGTGACTTTCATTCTCTTTCTCATTCTCTTCTTCCCCCGTCTCAGGGTCGCTGTGCTGGTATCATCATCAGATGTTTGATTGGAATGTTCCCGCTGCTGTGGATCAGGCCGAGAGAACCACAATCACCTCAACACTCAGTCACCACAGAGGAACACAAGTCATGATATTCATCACTAGCAGTGCTCGTAACATTCACCACTACAGTGTATAATGTTAAACTTTATGATGTTTATGGTCATTTATTTTATTATGTATCAATCCACATCACTCTAGCCATGTTCCCAGACTGCCCCCACACACAAGCACTCCACCATGCTGGGTGTGGTGTTGTGCTGGCATGTGGGAGAAGGCCTGGGAATGAGGCTAGCACTGCTCTGTGGCTGGGGACACGGCAACTCCATAATAATTGTGGTTGATGACAGGGGCCCATCTCTTCAAGACAACCAGTGATGATCACTGCTGTGTGTGCTACCCACTGGTGACCTCTCTGGCCCCACACTATGGATGCTCACTCAGGGTCTGCTGTGCCATGCCAACACAATGTCATAGCAACAAAGCTTGTATTGGTTAAAAAGTAACTGTAAATGTCTGTACATCCACTCCATAATAATTATATCAAAATACATGACGATTGTGCATGTTGTGTGTATTGTGGCAGGTATGAGAGTACATGAACGTGTACACACAAGAGCAGCTATAGCTAGCCATAGAGTATTGACACGTCATTCTGTGGAGTCACATGACGTCTCATCATCACTCTCTGGGGACAGGTCTCCATAGTAACCTAACTTGATCCACCACCTAGCAGTCCAAACTGCACCCACAGTAGCAGTAACTGGAGCACATATGAGGCTGATTGGTGCAGTGGCAACTGATATGGCTACTCCTTTTCTTGTATTTTGGCTTTCACCAGTGACAGCCCAAATAGTACTTGCAACTGGGGCCAATAGAAATAGAAGTGCTCCGAAACCACCAGCACAAACTGTCGCCTTACTAGCTATTGACTCCCCTGTCAATGAGTCCTGTGTTGTAGCCACACTCTTAATCAGGTTATTAGTGGCTGTGACTCTGAACTGGTACTTTGTCTCTGACTTCAGTCCAGTGATGAGGATTTTGGTCTTCTTTGTCTCCCTCACCCTCTCCCACTGCTTCCCCTCCTCTTGTTTCCACACCACATAGCTCTCAGCAGCCTCAGGGTTCTTCTCTGGAGGTTGCCAGCTCAGCTTCACTCGATCAGGTCCCTGTCCAATGACCTCCACCTCACCAGGTGGGCCAGGAATTCTCTTGAGTGAGTCTCCCAGTTGGTTCAGTTCTCTGTGGCCTTTCTCCAGCACTTCACTGGCTGCTGGTCCAACAGCTTGCTTGTGGTATTGCTGGTCAATCTCCTGTATCTCTACCATTATGTCCAGTGGCTGTGAGTTGATGAAGGCTTCTTGACACTTCTTGTGAATTCCACTGCTCTTCACTGCTTCCATCAGCACCTCTTCACACTGCTGCTTGGACTTGGAGTAGTTCTGAGTGGTGAACTGGAACAGGACCCCCCCAATCACCTCACCCCCCTCGTTTGTCTGACTGATTGCTTGCTCCAGTTGACTCAGGACTGGGTCTTTGTCTCCAGAGGTGGAACTCAATGGCTTGAGTCGACGGATCTCCTGCTGCAGTGACTCCCTTTTCCTGCTCAGTGTCTGTTTGTGGATTCTCATCAGATTCCTCTCCTCCATGGGAAGATTGCCTCCTAAACATTCCTCCATCTCTCTCCTGTACTCCTCCACTAGCTTGTCTGATAGTTCCTTCAGTTTCCACTTGATGACGGCCTGCCAGCCTTGTTCCAGGTCTGGTATTGCTCCTGGTGTGTTGATGGCATCCACATACCCACAGGTCAGAGCAGCTAGAGCTGGGCCATCCACCACACTCACTCCATCGATGGCTTTCTTGGGTGTGACTTGCTGCAGGATTCGCTGGATCAGTTGATCCACTGCCTTGTTGAATGCTGGTTTCAGCTTGTCCTGTTGCTCCACAATGTTCTTGATGACTTTGGGGTTGATGCTTGGCATGGGAAGAGTGTGGCATTCCAGTGAGGGGAAGAGGCTGCAAAGAGACTTGCCCAGCTCTGTAGGCTGGCCAGCTTCTGATGCCAGCACACGAGTGTGCAGAAACTCAGTGGCCGAGATGGTCTGGCCGGCTCTGTCTGTCACAGTCAGTGTTACGTCTCGCAGTAGCCACAGAAAGTGAGGGAAGAACTCTCTCATGACCTCTGCCCTCATGGACTCCCCTTTCTGCACGAGCAGAGACCTGGAGAGCTGGGTGAAGCACCTCATCTTGTCCAGGTCCACCTTCTGGGGCACCTTCATGGAGTTGTAGATGAGGTAGGAGCTGAGGAGTGTGGTGACAGTCAGCAAGCTCATGGCCATGGTCTCGGAGGCTCCAATGGCATCGATGCCTTCCGTGTCCAGCAGGATTGTGACAAACTGCTCACACTCCAGGACAGTGGTGGCCATCCAGATTCCACGTGTACAGGCTTGCATCCTGTGGCCCAGCTGAAAGGCCCCAGGCCTGCCCAGCAGTCGGGAGATGAAGTAGGACTTCCCCGAGCGGTAGGGGCCACAGATGGACAGGACAGCCACAGGCTTGTTGATGGTTCCCAGCAGCTGTAGAGTGTCTGTGACTAGCTGTAGGTGTTGTGGTTGGCTGTTGTGTTGGTGAGTCTCCAGCTTGCAGCTGTGAGGGTCCCACCTGTCTTGGGTGGAGATGATGAGGGGCATGGCAGGAGGGAGGGACCTACCAGGGAGGGTGAGGTCTCGAGGGGTGAGGGAGGAGGCACTAACATCCTCAGCTGTGGCTCCAGAGGCAGCCATGCATATGAGCAAAGCTACTGGTGGGCTCTAATTGATCAGCTTTCGCATTGCGGTCCACACGTAACGACGGTAGGTACTTCCCCCACACTGCTGACGTACCACTCTACGGCTGTACATGTAGCAGTGGGTAGGCTAGCAGTGATATATCTCACGTTCTTGGCTGGTCTCTTGATAAGCGAAGCAGCCTTTAGACTTGAACATCGATGTCTAGTAATATGTGCAGGTAGACGAGTCGAGACGTGTGAGAACATGCTAGGTCTAGTACCGCCGCTGTGGGTGTTACTAGAACCTAGTCTCGATCTCGTGCCCAGACCCTCACGTGCGCGGCTGACTAACTAAAACCCGAGATCGGGACGTCCCGTCCCGTCCCGTCCCGTCCCGTCCCGTCCCGTCCCATAAACTAGGATAGATGCAATGCATCAGTGGGGCGAGTCTGAGCGAGCATTAATTTCAATGAAATCAATTAATGAAGTTGAAGGGAATGTAACATGTAATACGTGGCCCGAAACTACAGCTGACTGGTCACTCAAAAGTCATAGGCCTCACTCGCCCTTAGTCGCGCACACAGGTTATATATAGCATACGTGTAGCAGACAGACAGGTGTTAGTGGTAGATGTGGTGGGATACAGGAGGTGATATGCATGAGAGTGCAAGATATGGGAAGTGACAGTTGTACACATACAGGTGATGGTGTAGATGATAGGCACACACACAGAGTTCTATCTTGGGGCAGGTTGATCACATGACCACTGTAGCCGTACTGTCCGTGAGGTAGACGGTAGATGGACATGATGGGCATGACAGCTGCAATTAGCATCTCTTCCACCCGTGATAATCCCTACAGAAAATACATACTACACATAAATAGTGTATATACATAGTATAGTCAACAGTTTATACACATGTATGTACCTGCACTTAACACATGTACATGTATGTATTCTGTATGTGTACCTGTAGTTCAGATGGCACAGGACCAGGATCCATGTTGTTGCCAGAGGAGTAGGTCTTGGGGATGTGCTTATCCTGCCTACAACAAACACACTCAGTATTGTCACTGTCTGGAAAAACTGGTTTAACGTTCAATCCAGGGAACCTCTCTAAGCAGGTGGAACACTTTGACACCTGAAGAGCTGCAATTCTGGAATGGAAGTTTGTCATCTTCAAACAATCTAACAAAGAATGATCTCTCCTGATGGCAGGAGCTCTGTATTTCTACATTCACTACGCTGGCAAACAGGTGCAAGTAGCTCAGTCGGATCTATTGCTTGCGTGTAGGCGAAATGGTCTGCTTAGACGATGTGAACTCATAACCCTAGCTTGGAAGTACGATATTCAGCTTCCAGGACGTTTCTAAGCGATCTACTTCCACATTTCGAGTGCATATCGACCATATCAGTGTATGCATTCGCCCCGTATTTTAGTAAGTCCCGGGTTTTAGTAACACCCCTGAAAACCCTATTTAAAGAGGGACATTGCAAAGGAGTGGATGTTTAATAAAATAGCTTTGGTGTTTAGCAAATACCATCAATATTAGCGTATATGGCGCTACACGGTGCTGGTGCTCAGTAGCGGGTAATATAGCAAATGAGCAGTAGGTAACAGCACAGATAATAAATAACTAGGCTAATGCAGAGCATTGTGGGCGAGCAGGAGCGACCCAGCTCCTGTCAGGGTTCTATCTAGAAAAGTACTTTTGGGGGGGAAGCATCTTACAGTGCAATGATTATAGTAGCTTACTACAGAAGTACACATTGTGTAGGGGGTCTGGGGAGTATCCCCCAGGAAATTTTCTGATTTTGAGGTGTCTTTAAGTCACTTTTGATGCGATTTAGACCAAGATCTCTTGGATGCCATGATCAGTGACCAAGTTTTGGGGGGGAAGCTTGGGAGTTTGGGGGGGAAGCTTCCCCCCTGCCCCCCCCCCCCAGTGGATAGAACCCTGCCTGTAATGAGATTATCTACCTCCATCGACATTTTGAAATGGTTAAATCATTGCACCTTGATTGATCACATGCACGTTTCTTAAACTTGCCTTTTGGTGGCTGTACAGAAACAAAGTTAATGTCCATGGTTACAGATAAATTGTGTGTATAGACTGCTAACGAGATGTGTGAACATAATTTACTTATTGTTGCTAGCTGCCATCCTCCATTTCTTCTTCAGCTGCACCAGTGGGGAAGACAGTGAGGAAGGCACAGGAGAAGTAGTCTTCAGTAGTGAACTCATTGATGGGAGTTCCTCCAATAGATGGCCATATGTGTGTTGTAGATCAAGTACGTGCAGGTTGGCTGGACTGCCACTGCCGAACTGAATGGCTGACAGTCTCTTGCTCCAGGTAGCAACAGGTACAAATGACTGTGAAAGATGAGACTTGTAGGGGTCAACTGCAAGGTCATCTGCTGCTGGCTGGTCACTTTCTTCAGGGCTGTCTAGTGCGGAGGCAAGATTTGAGAGATTGCTATCTTGTGGCTGTCAGGCATGTACATTCTGATTGATACAAATATGGTTGGCACAGTAGTACATGTTCAATTGTTGTGAGTTACCAACCACTGAAGAGCTAGGTCAACTACAGCTCGGCAGATACAAAAGTCCTGATGTGAGTGATTGGTACCTTGCTTTCTCACAATAAGGATGTCTATATAGCTCAGAGGATAGCCAAGAACGTCTATGAGCAAATGATGTTACATCCTGGGACATGTTAATAACATGCCGTCGTAGCCCTACTGTCCTTGAGGCAACCTGTATATGGATATGATTGGCGTGGCAGGAGGGAGGGACCTACCAGGGAGGGTGACGTCTCGAGGGGTGAGGGAGGAGGCACTAACATCCTCAACTGTGTCTCTACAAGCAGCCATTGCACCTATTGCAAAACTACAGCAGTGGGCAATTTTTGGAGTGTAAGACTGGTCAGTACCATACAAGTGAGATGGGCTGTACAACATTGGGAACTCCTATTGGGTGTGGATGCTGAAGAATGTGTTTACCCCTGGCTCTGCTGTGAGGTGATGTAGCATGGGAAAGTTACCAACCATGTATTATCACTATTAATTACAAAAAAGTAGCTTTGTTTGGACCTGACATCAGCCACTGCAGGTGGCCTTTTATGTTACTCTAGTAGCATACATAAACACATTTCTTCAAATAACTAGCTTCGCATACTTATGACAGAGAGCTTCATAGCTGTTTTGTCACTTGCACTGCTACAAATGTGCACACGACCAGTCACTTGTGCAGAAACAGATGCTATTGGCTGAGGTGATCTACATCAGCTGTTGCGATTAATGAACAGGTCAGGCCATTATGTGCCCATGCATGTTCATCTGTCTTACAGCATGGTTTCATACCACAGGTAATGTGCAAACATGCAGTTGATAGACTGGGCACGTATCTCTGAATTTAATGACATAGCATAGGCCATAGTGCAGCTCTGAACCCACCCCATACACAAAAATGATATGAAGACATATGGATCATAAACCTGCAAGTTCCTTGAGGAACTATTGCTACATACCTTTTTCCTCTCTGTACAAATTGCCTCAAATGCCTGCGCCAGAGTGAGGCTGACGCTTTTAGCCTGTGCCTGGGGAGGAAAAAAGGAGAGGGAGGGAGAGAGGAGGGTGCATGAAAGTGTTCATGCGTAACTGTGTGAATTGGATTGCAAGTAGCACAGTATAGAGCACCTCTAATCAAGACACCCTTGGGAAAGAAGGACTGCCTATATTATGAATTGAAGGTGTCATCATTCCAGATATACACAGATATGGTATATAGGGCACAGCAGTAGTGACCCATCTGTCAAGGTGTCTTTATTCAAACCACTCTTGGTACAAGAAGGAATGCTCTTACTAGCTCTTGCTGCCCGTCCTCTGCTCCAGACACCCTCACTGCCAGCATGTGCTTCTTGTATGTGTCCTCATAGTAGGTGATGTTCACTATTCGGTGCAGGGGGTGGCGGGCGAACACACGCTGCCTTTGGGAGTCCGTTACTTTTATCCCATATTGGAGATGGAGAACATTCGTTGGTCAGATGTAAGATAATGCCCTTGTTTCTATGCTTACTCCTATCCAATGCTTGCAAATGAATACTTATACTTTTTCACTTTCTTTTCTCCCCCCATCTCAGGGTCGCTGTGCTGGTATCATCATCGGATGTTTGATTGGAATGTTCCTGCTGCTGTGGATCAGGCCGAGAGAACCACAATCACCTCAACACTCAGTCACCACAGGAACACAAGTCATGATACTCATCACTAGCAGTGCTCATAACACTCACCACTACATGTACAGTGTATAATAATTAGTTTATGGTCATTCAATCCACATCACTCTAGCCTTGTTCCCAGACTGCCCCCCACACACAAGCGCTCCACCATGCTGGGTGTGGTGTTGTGCTGGCATGTGGGGGAAGGCCTGGGAATGAGGCTAGCACTGCTCTGTGGCTGGGGACACGGCAACTCCATAATAATTGTGGTTGATGACAGGGGCCCATCTCATCATGATAAGCAGTGATGATCACTGCTATATTTACTAGAATCGCTACCCATTGGTAACCTATCTGGCTTCACCCACAATGGATGCTCATTTAGGTTCTGCTGTTGCCATGCCAACACATTGTCATAGTAACAAAGCTTATACTAATAAATAACTCAATTTCTGTTACATCCACTCCATAATATATCAAAATACATGACATATCCATAATAATTACATGTGCATGTTGTGTTTATTGAGGCGGGTATGAGAGTACATGAACGTGTACACACAAGAGCAGCTGTAGCTAGCCATAGAGTACTGTCATGTCATTCTGTGGAATCACATGACGTCTCATCATCACTCTCTGGGGACAGGTCTCCACTGTAGCATCCGTCCTTGATCACTTCCCTAGCAATCCAAACTCCACCCACAGTAGCAGTAACTGGAGCACATATGAGGCTAATTGGTAAAGTGGCGACTGATATGGCTACTATTTTTCCTCCACTCATGTCTTCAGCAGTCACATTCGCAATAGCTGCTGCAACTGGCATCAGTGACAATGTAATTGCTCCTACACCACCAGCAAGAGCTCCCATCTTAGCTTTTGACTCCATTGTCCATGAGTCATGTGTTGCAGCCACACTCTTAATCAGGTCATTAGTGGCTGTGATTCTGAACTGGTAGTCTGTGTCTGACTTCAGTCCAGTGATGAGGATTTTGGTCTTCTTTGTCTCCCTCACCCTCTCCCACTGCTTCCCCTCCTCTTGTTTCCACACCACATAGCTCTCAGCAGCCTCAGGGTTCTTCTTTGGAGGTTGCCAGCTCAGCTTCACTCGATCAGGTCCCCATCCAATGACCTCCACCTCACGAGGTGGGCCAGGAATTCTCTTGAGTGAGTCTCCCAGTTGGTTCAGTTCTCTGTGACCTTTTTTCAGCACTTCACCAGCTGCTGGTCCAACAGCTTGCTTGCAGTATTGTGTATGAATATCCCATATCTCTGCCATTATGTCCAGTGGATGTGAGTTGATGAAGGCTTCCTGACACTTCTTGTGAATTCCACTGCTCTTCACTGCTTCTATCAGCACCTCTTCACACTGCTGCTTGGACTTGGAGTAGTTGTGAGTGGTGAACTGGAACAGGACCCCCCCAATCACCTCACCCCCCTCGTTTGTCTGACTGATTGTCTGCTCCAGTTGACTCAGGATTGGGTTTTTGTCTCCAGAGGTGGAACTCAATGGTTTGAGCCGACGGATCTCCTGCTGCAGTGAATCCCTTTTCCTGCTCAGTGTCTGTTTGTGGATTCTCATCAGATTCCTCTCCTCCATGGGAAGATTGTCTCCTAAACATTTCTCCATCTCTCTCCTGTACTCCTCCACTAGCTTGTCTGACAGTTCCTTCAGCTTCCACTTGATGACAGCCTGCCAGCCTTGTTCCAGGTCTGGTATTGCTCCTGGTGTGTTGATGGCATCCACATACCCACGGGTCAGAGCAGCTAGAGCTGGGCCATCCACCACACTCACTCCATCGATGGCTTTCTTGGGCGTGACTTGCTGCAGGATTCGCTGGATCAGTTGATCCACTGCCTTGTTGAATGCTGGTTTCAGCTTGTCCTGTTGCTCCACAATGTTCTTGATGACTTTGGGGTTGATGCTTGGCATGGGAAGAGTGTGGCATTCCAGTGAGGGGAAGAGGCTGCAAAGAGACTTGCCCAGCTCTGTAGGCTGGCCAGATTGTGATGCCAGCACACGAGTGTGCAGGAACTCAGTGGCTGAGATGGTCTGGCCGGCTCTGTCTGTCACAGTCAGTGTCACATCTCGCAGTAGCCACAGAAAGTGAGGGAAGAACTTCCTCATGACCTCTGCCCTCATGGACTCCTCTTTCTGCATGAGCAGAGACCTGGAGAGCTGGGTGAAGCACCTCATCTTGTCCAGATCCACCTTCTGGGGCACCTTCTTGGAGTTGTAGATGAGGTAGGAGCTGAGGAGTGTGGTGACAGTCAGCAAGCTCGCATCCATGGTCTCGGAGGCTCTAATGGCATCGATGCCTTCCGTGTCCAGCAGGATTGTGACAAACTGCTCACACTCCAGGACAGTGGTGGCCATCCAGATTCCACGTGTACAGGCTTGCATCCTGTGGCCCAGCTGAAAGGCCCCAGGCCTACCCAGCAGTCGGGAGATGAAGTAGGATTTCCCCGAGCGGTAGGGGCCACAGATGGACAGGACAGCCACAGGCTTGTTGATGGTTCCCAGCAGTTGTAGAGTGTCTGTGACTATCTGTAGGTGTTGTGGTTGGCTGTTGTGCTGGTGAGTCTCCAGCTTGCAGCTGTGAGGGTCCCAGCTGTCTTGGGTGGAGATGATGAGGGGCATGGCAGGAGGGAGGGACCTACCAGGGAGGGTGAGGTCTCGAGGGGTGAGGGAGGAGGCAGCTTTCTCAACTGTGTCTCCACAGGCAGCCATTGTAAAGCTAACAGCAGTGGATCAATACAAGCACCAATTGCCCAGACTCAAATACACTGAATGACCTCAGTGACCTCCGTGCTGTGAATGGAAGTTGGGCTGTATAAACATTGAAATTCACATGACACCAGTAGCTAGTGAGTAGAGCTCAATGTGCGTGTCCAAAATGGAGTATTGTGTGTATATATTATTGTGTGGTATACTATAGACAATAAGTCAGTGTTTCCACAAGTAGCCTGAGTCTCAAGGCTGGAGCTTTTCCTTCTGTGTTTCTGACAAGGAGGACTGCTGTATAGCAACTCCTCTCATACAACTCTTTCTTGTTTTAACACATATACATGCACTCTTGTGTTTTCATGTTCACTGAATATAAGGGAATATTCCTCATAGTATGGGCAAGTACAGCAGTAGGTAATTTGTGCTCTGTCAAGGTAAAAGCTAGAGTTTTAAAGTTACACAACATTCTTTGAGCTGCATGATCATGGGAAGTAGAAAACATAATAATTATGCCCGAAGAGGGTTCAAATTGAACTGAATGTCGTGTAACAATGAAAGCTGAGTAGGTTGTATTGCTACAGTGTATACATCAATTCACCTTCCTCAATATTGTATGTGTCTAGCAGTGCCATGTACATGTATAGCTGCCCTGTGTGATGTATTTGTAGTGTGGTACTCCATGTATGGTAACGTATGTTCGCTTCTCTGTGCGGATATTGTACTATCATAAGTACAGATATTGTGTAATTATGATGTAACGTTCAGTTACGAAAATCTCCCAGTGAGTGCTCACATCCAAAATATCACATTCTGTCAAGACAGCCACCGCAGCACTTTAGCCATCTCTTTTCCTTGCAGTAAGGAGAGTTTGAAGAGCACTTGCACAAGTCCAAAGAGTTCTTACCCAGCTAGTTGAGTGCTGTACACTTGTATCAAGGACGCGCCGTGCGGGCAGACACATTCATGCGGGGGTTCGAGTGGCCACGTAAGCGACCTGGCGAAATATATACTAGTAAATTAAAAAAATTAAATTTTAGAAAGGAATATAGGGATTGCATAAAAAGGTACAGAGACAAGGCTTGGATGCAGAGTACACGCTATATTGTAACCAGTTGTCATGGGAACGATGATGAAATGTGGAGTACCTCATGCCTGGTTATGCAACACAAGCCCTATATTGTTGAGCAGCCACCACCACTTCCCTTCATAAGCTATTATCACTACAAAAAGTATGCAAGTATGCATGTCTTCATTTTCAGTGCTTGGGCATAGTTTAGTGATATATCAGACTTAAATTCTGTCCGATGGTTTCTACATGTGACATCATGCAATGGTTCAAGTACCGCATTGGTCTGGGATGGTCCCTCCATGGTTATCGATGATCCTTCATTGATTGATTCCGGTGTTTCCATGAAACTCAGCTCAACAATATAGGGCTTGTGTTGCATAATCAGGCATGAGGTACTCCACATTTCATCATCGTTCCCATGACAACTGGTTACAATATAGCGTGTACTCTGCATCCAAGCCTTGTCTCCGTACCTTTTTATGCAATCCCTATATCCCTTTCTAAAATTTAATTTTTTAATTTACTAGTCTCCTCACATTTTTTGCTGCTTTCAGCAAAGATGTTGTCACTAACCAAATATAACATACAGCATTACTCCACTGATTATAGAACTTCTTTCAGTTGTGCATGAATTGCAATAGGTGAATGCTCATAAGCTGTGGCAATAAGTATGGTAGATTCATGAATGACAGCAATAGATAATCAACCAATACACAGGTTTCATAAATAACAGCAATGAACCTAAGTGTGACACAATACAATTAATTATGAGTGTTAAATGAAGTTAATGGTGTCTATATACTAAGAGCAGCAACTAATGTGCAGTCAGTAGTGTAGAGTTTTAACAGGTGCTATGATATATGCAGGAAGAACTACTTGAGCTAGTACAGTGCACTGTGATATGCACGTGATGCAGAGTACATGTATAATTAATACAGCAGTGCAGTGCCGGTGCATATAGACGTCTCTGGTTCGTATCAGCCTGTGTTGAGCACGCCTTTTTAGCTTCCGAGTCCACCAAACACAGACCTGATAGTAACTTCAACACATATCACAATCGAACGCAGGTCAGAAGTTGGCAGCTGCGTACACGGCCAAAAATTGAATCCCGATTCGAGGACGTAAACGTGCGCGATACGGTACGGAATTACAGTATCGGTACGTTCATTTGGGGCAGTCCCATTGTATTTTTTGTATGAGGTCTGCCTTACAGCTCGAATCGACATGTAACCCCAGTGTCGGTTCGAGGCCGTAAGGACCTTACGTGCTCGATTCGAGCTCCTCCTTGTCCTCGATTCGATACCTTACGGCAGTCGGTATCGAATCGAGCCCAATTATTTTTGGCTGTGTAGGGGCCGGCCGGTTCGAACGGCGCTGCGCACGTGCACGTGAGCATGCGGCGCGCGCAACAACTGCCGGCCGGCCAGTGACCACGCGACGTATGCGTGTAAGTGGATTTCAAGTACTTAAGTATCTATGTACCGTATCCAAGACGTCAAGTGCAAAAATTGTGTATTTAAGCGCTCATTAAAGCGCGCGTAGTTACCCTCATTTGAATTTATAATGTTCTTCAATACACAAAGTACATGGAGATTCTAGATAATCATCAATATCTCAAGAAGTGAAGGGGTTAACGAAAAAAAATTATGCCTATGCACTAGCCACCAATGCCATGTACCTGCATGTGCATTATCATGGTTAATGGTACTACAGTTATTGAGTTTCGCTTCTTCAACTGGAACAACAAGAAGAAGAAGAAGGAGAACATGGACAATTTGGAAAATTATCTTTTGCATGTATCACACACATGATGTATTATTATCTCCTACTTTTTGAGGTACAACTTACATTTTGCATACTCTTTACCAGGACACTACTACAGATCATGTTGCTTGCATATTGAAAGTGAAAGCTGCATTTTTGTAATGTACAGGTTTAATGCTGAGCACCCCGGCCAATCCCTATATACACCTACTACCGTAGGTATGATAGTACCTTCGTGTATGTTCGGATTAGCCCCATCCCCAGACCCACACGCGCGATATTGTTGAGTGATTTTTGAACTCGAAAATAGCAAAGCCGCGGGGGTCAAGGTCGCGCAACTTTGCTCGAGCAGAGGGAGGCCTTGTTAGCCTCGTTCCCAGGCTCTGCCCCTACTCGCAATTTTTGGTAAACTACTTTCAGTTACGATTAGTGGTTCTGAGTTCTGTTTATTGTGGCATGTATGATACTGTGGCATGGGGTGCAGTCGTGCTACATGCAGTGGATATGTGTTTGCCTTGTTAGCGCTCTGGAGAGGATGATATTCCCGGGGACCCCAAATTTCACTCTGGGGGGTTCCTTCGCTATCGCATTGGGATGAGAGGTCTCCAGGAGTATAGGGAGAGCAAGTGGATATAAAGGCTCCTGGAGACCTCTCATCTCACAGGCATGAACCTCAGCGTCGATAGTCTGTGATGCATTGTACATTATTACCCACCCTATGACATCTACTGGGTATGCAATTTCTTTCCTGAAGTGGACACAGTTGTCTGTCTGTCTGTCTGTCTGTCTGTCTGCCTGCCTACTTGCTTGCCTGCCTGCCTGCCTGCCTGCCTCTCTCCTTCCATTCTCAATATCTCTTCCTCTGGTGTTTTAATGTACTCACTCTCTTCCTCATCCTCCTCTTCCCCCGTCTCAGGGTCGCTGTGCTGGTATCATCATCGGATGTTTGATTGGAATGTTCCCGCTGTTGTGGATCAGGCCGAGAGAACCACAATCACCTCAACACTCAGTCAACACAGAGGAACACAAGTCATGATACTCATCACTAGCAGTGCTCATAACACTACAGTGTATAATAATATTATTATGATGCTGATGGTCATTTGTTATGTATCACTCTAGCCTTGTTCCCGTGCAGACTGCCCCCCCACAAACAAGCACTCCACCATGCTGGGTGTGATGTTGTGCTGGCATGTGGGGGAAGGCCTGGGAATGAGGCTAGCACTGCTCTGTGGCTGGCAACTCCAGATGATGACAGGGGCCCATAATAATTTCGAATTCATGGCCCTTGTCATGATGACCAGTGATGATCAGTGCTCTATTTGTTAGCCACTGGTGATCAATCTGGCCGTGCCAACATTACAAATGCTCGCTTGGGGTCTGCTATTGCCATGCCAACACAATGTCATAGTGACAAAGCTTGTATGGATATAATGTTACATCTCTCTCATCATCTATATACTCCATAATAATTACATAGATTGTCTATGCATGTTGTGCTTATTGTGGCAGGTATGAGAGTACATGAACTTGTACACACAAGAGCAGCTATAGCTAGCCATAGAGTATTGTCATGTCATTCTGTGGAGTCATGACGTCTCATTATCACTCTCTGGGGACAGGTCTTCAAATTCATCACATACATTGCACTCATCACCGATCGCCTCCGCAGCAAACATAGCTCCACCAATTGCAGCCACAGGAGCAATAACTGGAGCAAATATGAGGCTGAGTGGTAAAGTGGCGACTGATATGGCCACTACTTTTCCTGTACTCAACTCCCCATCATGCATAATATAAATAGCAGCTGCAACCGGGGCCAGTGCAATCAAACCTGCTCCTTTACCACCACCAAGAGCTCCCGCCTTAGCTATTGACTCATATGTCCATGAGTACTGTGTTGTAGCCACACTCTTAATTAGGTCATTAGTGGCTGTGACTTTGAACTGGTAGTTGGTCTTTGACTTCAGTCCAGTGATGAGGATTTTGGTCTTCTTTGTCTCCCTCACCCTCTCCCACTGCTTCCCCACCTCTTGTTTCCACACCACATAGCTCTCAGCAGCCTCAGGGTTCTTCTCTGGAGGTTGCCAGCTCAGCTTCACTCGATCAGATCCCTGCCCAATGACCTTCACCTTACCAGGAGGGCCAGGAATTCTCTTGAGTGAGTCTCCCAGTTGGTTCAGTTCTCTGTGACCTTTTTTCAGCACTTTACCAGCTGCTGGTCCAACAGCTTGCTTGCAGTATTGTGTATGAATATCCCATATCTCTGCCATTATGTCCAGTGGATGTGAGTTGATGAAGGCTTCCTGACACTTCTTGTGGATTCCACTGCTCTTCACTGCTTCCATCAGCACCTCTTCACACTGCTGCTTGGACTTGGAGTAGTTGTGAGTGGTGAACTGGAACAGGACCCCCCCAATCACCTCACCCCCCTCATTTGTCTGACTGATTGCCTGCTCCAGTTGACTCAGGACTGGGTCTTTGTCTCCAGAGGTGGAACTCAATGGCTTGAGTCGATGGATCTCCTGCTGCAGTGACTCTCTTTTCCTGCTCAGTGTCTGTTTGTGGATTCTCATCAGATTCCTCTCCTCCATGGGAAGATTGTCTGCTAAACATTCCTCCATCTCTCTCCTGTACTCCTCCACTAGCTTGTCTGACAGTTCCTTCAGTTTCCACTTGATGACGGCCTGCCAGCCTTGTTCCAGGTCTGGTATTGCTCCTGGTGTGTTGATGGCATCCACATACCCACGGGTCAGAGCAGCTAGAGCTGGGCCATCCACCACACTCACTCCATCGATGGCTTTCTTGGGCGTGACTTGCTGCAGGATTCGCTGGATCAGCTCATCCACTGCCTTGTTGAATGCTGGTTCCAGCTTGTCCTGTTGCTCCACAATGTTCTTGATGACTTTGGGGTTGATGCTTGGCATGGGAAGAGTGTGGCATTCCAGTGAGGGGAAGAGGCTGCAAAGAGACTTGCCCAGCTCTGTAGGCTGGCCAGATTGTGATGCCAGCACACGAGTGTGCAGGAACTCAGTGGCCGAGATGGTCTGGCCGGCTCTGTCTGTCACTTTCAGTGTCACGTCTCGCAGTAGCCACAGAAAGTGAGGGAAGAACTTCCTCATGACCTCTGCCCTCATGGACTCCCCTTTCTGCACGAGCAGAGACCTGGAGAGCTGGGTGAAGCACCTCATCTTGTCCAGGTCCACCTTCTGGGGCACCTTCTTGGAGTTGTAGATGAGGTAGGAGCTGAGGAGTGTGGTGACAGTCAGCAAGCTCATGGCCATGGTCTCAGAGGCTCCAATGGCATCGATGCCTTCCGTGTCCAACAAGATTATGGCAAACTGCTCACACTCCAGGACAGTGGTGGCCATCCAGATTCCACGTGTACAGGCTTGCATCCTGTGGCCCAGCTGAAAGGCCCCAGGCCTGCCCAGCAGTCGGGAGATGAAGTAGGACTTCCCCGAGCGATAGGGGCCACAGATGGACAGGACAGCCACAGGCTTGTTGATGGTTCCCAGCAGTTGTAGAGTGTCTGTGACTAGCTGTAGGTGTTGTGGTTGGCTGTTGTGCTGGTTAGTCTCCAGCTTGCAGCTGTGAGGGTCCCACCTGTCTTGGGTGGAGATGATGAGGGGCATGGCAGGAGGGAGGGACCTACCAGGGAGGGTGAGGTCTCGAGGGGTGAGGGAGGAGGCACTAACATCCTCAGCTGTGTCTCTACAAGCAGCCATTGCACCTATTGCAAAACTACAGCAGTGGGCACTGTTTGGAGTGCAAGACTGGTCAGTACCATACAAGTGAGATGGGCTGTACAAACATTGGGAACCACAATAGTGGAAGTGGATGCTGAAGAATGTGTTTATCTCTGAATGTGGCTATCCTGGCATGGCAGGAGGGAGGGATCTACCAGGGAGGGTGAGGTCTCGAGGGATGAGGGAGGGAGCTTCCTGCTTCTTGGCCATTGCTGGTAGCTGTTTGGTACTGGAGTGAGGCAATGAGAAAGTGGTGATTTCTAGTGCTTCTCTCTTGCTACACGTTATGGAATTGCTGGGCATAGCAAACCATAATTACATGTCAGGGTTGTAACAGCAGGGGGAATTTTTCATCCTTATATGGGCAGTGGGTTTTGATTGGTCATTTTAAACCATGATGTAATAGTGGTAGTACAGATAATGGCACAATACACAGGCTATCTGAGGTCTGAGGAGTGGAGGTTCTGTTCCAACTGCAGTTTGTTGTGGACTGCCTCAAATGCCTGAGCCAGAGTGAGGCAGACGTCCTTAGCCTGTGCCTGGGGATGGTGGCAAGAGAGGGAGGGAAGAGTGAGGGAGGGGGAGTGATGGTGAAAGTGTCAATGCATAACTGCATGAATTGGATCACTACAGCACGCAAGCAACATGGTATACAGCATAAAGCCCCTCTAATCAAACCACTCTTGGCACAAGAAGGAGTGTCCTCACTAAAATGGTGTCCTCATTGGCATGAACACAGATATGGTATATGGGACAGCAATAGTGACCTGTCTCTCATGGTGTCCTAATTAAGGGTGTCCTAATGAGAGGGGTTTCCCTGCACTCCTCACCTCACTCTCACTCTCATAAATGTGCTGCCCGTCCTCTGCTCCAGACACCCTCACTGCCAGCATGTGCTTCTTGTATGTGTCCTCATAGTAGGTGATGTTCACTATTTGGTGCAGGGGGTGGCGGGCGAAGACGCACTGCCTTTGGGAGTCCGTTACTTTTATCCCATATTTGGAGATGGAGAACATTCATTGGTCTTTGTCAGATGTAACCCATGGCAACCGACCTTGTTTCTGTGTGGGAGGAAATAAGGGAGATAAGTGAGGAGAGAGAGAGAGAGAGAGAGAGAGAGAGAGAGAGAGAGAGAGAGAGAGAGAGAGAGAGAGAGAGAGAGAGAGAGAGAGAGAGAGAGAGAGAGAGAGAGAGAGAGAGAGAGAGAGAGAGAGAGAGAGAGAGAGAGAGAGAGAGAGAGGGAGAGGGGCAGGGATACCTGTGTAGTGTCAATGGTCTCCAATGTGCTAGTCTGACTCTCAGCTCTCACAGCTCCACTGACAGAGGACTGAGAGTCCTTCCAAGAGGCTCTGAAGAAGGAGGAGTTTCGGAAGCTGCTTGTGGAGTATGCAAAAGATATTGAGGACCCAGAGAACAGGAGAGTGAGTTTTGTGGAGAAAGAAAGGAGAGAGAGAGAGACAAGGAAGTTAGCAAGCCTTCAGCAGGTGAAGGGAGAGGGAGATTGAAGGAGGAGAGAGCATTACATATAGGCAGAGAGGGGAGAGAGAGAGAGAGAGAGAGAGGGAGGGAAGGAGAGAGGGAGGGAGAGGGAGAGAGAGAGAGAGAGAGAGAGAGAGAGAGAGAGAGAGAGAGAGAGAGAGAGAGAGAGAGAGAGAGAGAGAGAGAGAGAGAGAGAGAGAGAGAGAGAGAGAGAGAGAGAGAGAGAGAGAGAGAGAGAGAGAGAGAGAGAGAGAGAGATTACTTTCTTCGTCTCTCTCATCTCCAGTGCTATGAGCATGAGATCACTTAGCTGGAGAGGATGAGAGGGCAGGAGGTCAAGTTCATCAACCCCACAGTGAGGGAGGGAGGGAGACACATGCCTGCACACACACACGTACCATAGCTAGATACTATACCTTCCATAAGGTACATGTGTAGTATACATGTACACACACACACACACACACACACACACACACACACACACACACACACACATATACGCACACACGCACACACACACACACACACGCACACACACACACACACACACACACACACACACACACACACACACACACACATATACGCACACACGCACACACACACACACACGCACACACACACACACACACACGCACACACACAAACACACACACACACACACAGCCTGGGTGCGTGATGAAGGTATTTGTGGAACCTGGTCACCGCAAGACATTCATTAATGTCTGTCAGAGTGACGTGGTTTCCACGGCAACATCCGTAGCTGGTAAAGAGAGCAGCAAGAAACGTGGGCAGCAGTGGCAGATCCCGTACTCCATCACCCCCGACAGAGAGGACCAGGACAAGTGTGAGGGAGGGGGGGAGGGGGGGAGGGAGGGAGAGAGAGAGGGAGGGAGGGAGGGAGGGGGAGGGAGAGAGATAGGGTGCATCGGAGGGTGTGAGGAGGGGGGGGAGTCAGGGGGGGAGGAAGAGAGGGAGAAAATGAGGAAGGAGGAAGAGGGGGGAGAGAGGGAGGGAGAGAGAGAGAAAGGGATGTTGGGAGGGAGGGTGGGAGAGGGGATGGAGGGAGGGTGGAGGAAGAGGGGGAAAATGTGAGGGAGGGAGGTGGGGATAGGGGGATGGAGGGAGGGAGGGGTGTATTTCTGAGTGTTCGATCATTCTCAGCAGCTGCTCCCTCCCTCCCTCCCTCCCTCCCTGCAGCTGGGAAGAGGTGTGTGGTGATTGACGTGGTGTTCAACCCACACACCTACAAGAGAGGGCAGAAGGTAGGAGTCACATGACCACCATGTGATCATCACATGATGATTGCATGCTCAACACTGTGATCCATGCACACATCACTACTGACCAAGTTTTGTTACGTGTTGCACATTTCCCCATTCCACCCTCCCTCCCTCCCTCCCTCCCTCCCTCCCTCCCTCCCTCCCTCCTTCGCTCCTCCTCTCCCCAGTATCCCAGGTTCATGCAGCTGCTGATCGACACAGTGATTGAAGCCATAGAGACAAAGGACGAGGTAAAGGTCGACACCGCCAAAATGAAGTTCCTAAAGATGCCTTATAAGGGCAAGCCACACCCAACCATCATCAGGGAAAAGAAAAAGCATTCAAAAGTTAGTTATGAAGGAAAAGCTTTGTCATGATGTAATGTGTTATTAAATTTACTTGTTCAGAAGGTACATGTATATAGAATGCACACATCTACCAGGCCTTACATTTGAATTGTTGTGTGTGTGTGTGAGTGACTGACCCTCTTCTCTCTCTCCTCCAGTCCAAAGGTGCCTCCTCTCTTTCCTTCTCCTCCTCCTCCACCTCCTCCTCCTCCTCCTCTTCCTCCTCCTCCCCCACCTCCTCCTCCTCCTCCTCCTCCTCCCTCCCATTCCCTATCCCATACCCTCCCCTCGGCTCAGACAGCACAGAGTGAGTGACCTCATGTGGTAACCTAGCAACTCTATTATTGTTACATACATTGTGTATATTCCACAAACACACGATCATGCATGTACATATGCACTCCCGCCTACTCTCTCTCTCCCTGCCTCCCTCCCTCTCTCCCCCACCTCCCTTCCTCCCCTTCCCTCCTCTTTCCAATTTCCTCCCCAGCACTCCCAAAGAGAAGACACCCACCAAAAGGAACAGAGAGAGAAGAAAAAAGCACTCGTCCTCCCCCTCCCCCTCCCCCTCTCCCTCCTCCCCCTCCTCCTCCCCCTCCTCCTCCTCCCCTCCCCAACCATCCTACACCCTCACCTACAGAGGGGAGGTGGCTATGGAGGACTTCACTAATGACAGGGTGTCCAGGAGAGGGAGGAGACCGAAGGAGATGGTAGTGTGTGTGGAGCTGCCTGGAGTGGTGAGTGGAGGGGAGGATGGCTGTGTGGGTGCTCTCTCTCTTCTTTCATGCACATGCACGCACACACACACACACACACACACACACACACACACACACACACACACACATGCACACGCACACGTACACACACACACACATGCACACACACACACACACACACGCACACACACGCACGCACACACACACACACACACACACACACACACACACACACACACACACACACACACACACACACACACACACAGAGCTCTGCAGCAGATGTGGAATTGGATGTGTTTAAGAAGCAGCTGCTACTTCAGAACAAAACATCACCATACCTCCTGGATGTATCCTAGCAACATCTTACCTTCTCCCTCCCTCCCTCCCTCCCTCCCTCCCTCTCCTTCCCTCTCTCTCTTCCTCTCCCTTTTCCCCCTCCCTCCTCTCCTTTTCTTCCTTCCCTTTCCCACTCCCTTCCTCCCTTCCTCTCCCTCCTCTCCCTCCCTCCATCCCTCCCTCCCTCTCCCTTTTTTCTTTCCCTTTCCCTCTCTCTCCTTCCCTCTCCTTCCTCTCTCTCCCTCTTTCCCTCCCTCCCTTAACTCATTCCAGCTGGCCCTCTCTTACCCAGTAGACCAACTCAATGGGAGAGCAAAGTTCGACAAGAGCAAAAAGACTCTCACAATCACCCTCCCCATCCTCCCCCTCCCCTCCTCACCCCTCCCCCCTCACACCTTTGCCACTGAAGTTGAGTAGCATCCACCATTTAGCCACCAACCAAAACTCAGAAACCAAGTCACGTGACAATGCAAACAAATCATGTGATGAGAAGAATCAAGTGACCAATCAGATTGCACCAGAAGCCGGTACAGACAGTGACATGTTATAGGGACATGGCAACTACATAATAATGACAGAGGCCATGTCGTCATGGCAACCAGTGATGATCACTGCTGTGTGTGCTACCCACTGGTGACCTCTCTGGCTCCACCCACACTATGGATGCTCACTCAGGGTCTGCTGTTGCCATGCCAACACAATGTCATAGTAACAAAGCTTGTATTGAGTTACATCCACTCCATAATAATTATATCAAAATACATGTGCATGTTGTGTGTATTGTGGCAGGTATGAGAGTACATGAACTTGTACACACAAGAGCAGCTATAGCTAGCCATAGAGTATTGACATGTCATTCTGTGGAGTCACATGACGTCTCATCATCACTCTCTGGAGACAGGTCTCCACTGTAGCATCTGATTTGATTGATCTCTTCCCTAGCAGCCCAAACTCCACCCACAGTAGCAGTAACTGGAGCACATATGAGGCTGAGTGGTGCAATGGCGACTGATATGGCTACTACTTTTCTTACACTCATGTATCTACCAGTCATAGACTCATAACCTATAACTGGGGACAATGCAAATACAACTGCTCCTTTACCACCAGCAATAGCTCCCACCTTAGCTTTTGACTCATATGTCCATGAGTTCTGTGTTGTAGCCACACTCTTAATTAGGTCATTAGTGGCTGTGACTCTGAACTGGTAGTCTGTGTTTGACTTCAGTCCAGTGATGAGGATTTTGGTCTTCTTTGTCTCCCTCACCCTCTCCCACTGCTTCCCCTCCTCTTGTTTCCACACCACATAGCTCTCAGCAGCCTCAGGGTTCTTCTCTGGAGGTTGCCAGCTCAGCTTCACTCGATCAGATCCTCGTCCAATGATCACCACCTTACCAGGAGGGCCAGGAATTCTCTTGAGTGAGTCTCCCAGTTGGTTCAGTTCTCTGTGGCCTTTCTCCAGCACTTCACTGGCTGCTGGTCCGACAGCTTGCCTGTGGTATTGCCTGTCAATCTCCTGTATCTCTGCCATTATGTCCAGTGGCTGTGAGTTGATGAAGGCTTCCTGACACTTCTTGTGAATTCCACTGCTCTTCACTGCTTCCATCAGCACCTCTTCACACTGCTGCTTGGACTTGGAGTAGTTGTGAGTGGTGAACTGGAACAGGACCCCCCCAATCACATCACCCCCCTTGTTTGTCTGACTGATTGCCTGCTCCAGTTGACTCAGGACTGGGTCTTTGTCTCCAGAGGTGGAACTCAATGGCTTGAGTCGACGGATCTCCAGCTGCAGTGACTCCCTTTTCCTGCTCAGTGTCTGTTGGTGGATTCTCATCAGATTCCTCTCCTCCATGGGAAGATTGTCTCCTAAACATTCCTCCATCTCTCTCCTGTACTCCTCCACTAGCTTGTCTGATAGTTCCTTCAGTTTCCACTTGATGACGGCCTGCCAGCCTTGTTCCAGGTCTGGTATTGCTCCTGGTGTGTTGATGGCATCCACATAGCCACGGGTCAGAGCAGCTAGAGCTGGGCCATCCACCACACTCACTCCATTGATGGCTTTCTTGGGCGTGACTTGCTGCAGAATTCGGTGGATCAGCTCATCCACTGCCTTGTTGAATGCTGGTTTCAGCTTGTCCTGTTGCTCCACAATGTTCTTGATGACTTTGGGGTTGATGCTTGGCATGGGAAGAGTGTGGCATTCCAGTGAGGGGAAGAGGCTGCAAAGAGACTTGCCCAGCTCTGTAGGCTGGCCAGACTGTGATGCCAGCACACGAGTGTGCAGGAACTCAGTGGCTGAGATGGTCTGGCCGGCTCTGTCTGTCACTTTCAGTGTCACGTCTCGCAGTAGCCACAGAAAGTGAGAGAAGAACTTCCTCATGACCTCTGCCGTCATGGACTCCCCTTTCTGCACGAGCAGAGACCTGGAGAGCTGGGTGAAGCACCTCATCTTGTCCAGGTCCACCTTCTGGGGCACCTTCATGGAATTGTAGATGAGGTAGGAGCTGAGGAGTGTGGTGACAGTCAGCAAGCTCATGGCCATGGTCTCGGAGGCTCTAATGGCATCGATACCTTCCGTGTCCAGCAGGATTGTGACAAACTGCTCACACTCCAGGACAGTGGTGGCCATCCAGATTCCACGTGTACAGGCTTGCATCCTGTGGCCCAGCTGAAAGGCCCCAGGCCTGCCCAGCAGTCGGGAGATGAAGTAGGACTTCCCTGAGCGGTAGGGGCCACAGATGGACAGGACAGCCACAGGCTTGTTGATGGTTCCCAGCAGTTGTAGAGTGTCTGTGACTATCTGTAGGTGTTGTGGTTGGCTGTTGTGCTGGTGAGTCTCCAGCTTGCAGCTGTGAGGGTCCCAGCTGTCTTGGGTGGAGATGATGAGGGGCATGGCAGGAGGGAGGGACCTACCAGGGAGGGTGAGGTCTCGAGGGGTGAGGGAGGAGGCAGCTTTCTCAACTGTGTCTCCACAGGCAGCCATTGTAAAGCTAACAGCAGTGGATCAATACCAGCACCAATTGCCCAGTATTCTAATACACTAAATGACCTCAGTGACCTCTGTCCCTGAATGGAAGTTGGGCTGTATAAACATTGAAATTCACATGACACCAGTAGCTAGTGAGCAGAGCACAATGTACATGTCCAAAATGGAGTAGTGTGTGATTATATTATTGTGTGGTATACTATAGACAATATGTCAGTGTTAGCTGAGTCACAAGGCTAGAGTTTCTCCTCTGTGTTTGTGACAAGAAGTACTGCTGTATCGGTGGCCACCCTCTCCTGTATGAACACCTATACAATCATGCGTCCTCATATTATCGTGTTTACAGAATATAGGGAAATGCACAATTTCTCATAGTATGGACAAGCAGTTGTTTTAGAATAGTTGTTGAGTTGGTTCTCTCTTTCTTGTCAGGGCAAAGAATAGTTACACAATAATCATGTAAAGTAAAAATATACAGCAACATAATAACGAGGGGTGAGGGAGGGAACATCCAGCCATTGCTGCTGGATGTTTACCACTGTACGGAGGCAATATGGAGAGATAATATTCTAGTGTTCTCACCTGCTATGCTATGGACAAAATATTTATATTCATGTCAGGGTTGTAACAGCAAGGGGCCTTCTTTATATGAGCAGTGGGTTTTGATTGGTCATTTAAAACCATGATGTAATAGTGGTAGTACAGATAATGGCACAATACACAGGCTATCTGAGGTCTGAGGAGTGGAGGTTCTGTTCCAACTGCAGTTTGTTGTAGACTGCCTCAAATGCCTGAGCCAGAGTGAGGCAGATGTCCTTAGCCTGTGCCTGGGGATGGTGGCAAGAGAGGAAAGGAGAGAGGGAGGGAAGAGGAAGGGATAGTGAAAATGTTCATATGAATTGGATCACTACAGCATGTAAGCAGCATGGTATACAGTACAGAACCCTCTAATAAGCCACTCTTGGCACAAGAAGGTATGTCCTCACTAGAATGGCCTGTGTCTGGGGATAGCGTCAGGGGAAAAAAGCATAACTGAGTGAATTGGATCACTACAGCACGCAAGCAACATGGTGCACAGCATAGAGCCCCTCTAATCAAACCACTCTTGGCACATAGAAGGAGTGTCCTTACTAAAATGGTGTCCTCATTGGCATGAACACAGATAATTATGGTATATGGGACAGCAATAGTGACCTGTCTCTCAAGGTGTCCTAATTAAGGGTGTCCTAATGAGAGGGGCTTCCCTGCACTCCTCACCTCACTCTCACTCTCATAAATGTGCAGCTCTTGCTGCCCGTCCTCTGCTCCAGACACCCTCACTGCCAGCATGTGCTTCTTGTACGTGTCCTCATAGTAGGTGATGTTCACTATTCAGTGCAGGGGGTGGCGGGCGAAGACACGCTGCCTTTGGGAGTCCGTTACTTTTATCCCATATTTGGAGATGGAGAACATTCGTTGGTCTTTGTCAGATGTAACCCATGGCAACTGACCTTGTTTCTGTGTAGAAGAAGATATGGATAAGGAATTGAGTTAGGAAAAGATGGCAGGAATACGTAGAGAGATAGACAGGGGAAGAGGAGAGAGAGAGAGAGAGAGAGAGAGAGAGAGAGAGAGAGAGATGTGAGAGAGATGTCCATGTGGAGTTCTGGATTTGGCTGTGTGTGTGTGTGTGTGTGTGTGTGTGTGCGCGCGCGCGTGTTGTGGGGTGTGTTTGTTTGTGCACTGCGAGTAGCCCCACCCATTTATTTGCTTACCTGGTCTGGAAGCCATACTTGTGGCATTGCCTCCGCCCCTCCCTTCTTCCCTCCCTTGGGAGACGGGCCCTCCTTTCCGCGACCTTTCTTCGGCATCGCTACGCTTTTCTCCTAGCTCAGTAAGCCATACTACTAGGAGCTGCAACTCGTATTGCAGCCCCACCCATTTACCGGATACTCAACATATACGGAAGCAACGCACCGTACACGTTGGTATACTTTGCTTGTCGTATTTGTCGAGACCGTAGTCTCGCGTAGCCTAGCCAGACTCTCTCCGCAACGGGTCACGTGCACTCATTGCGATATATATGTACATCCCCGTTGAGACCATAGATTGTAAAGACTACGTAACCGGGATTGGAAACGGGTCACGTGCACTCATTGCGATATGTACATCCCCGTTGAGACACTCCCCGTTGTTACCTCGCGCACCCGTTTTTGGCGTAAGCGCCCAGGCGAGGAAGAAGAGCACCACAAAGCTCCCTTACACTACACTCAAGTGACAGTTGAAGGTTAGTCAACAGCGTAACAAATGTTTTTAGCACAGTTGTGTGTTTTTCGAACAGTTATGTGGTTTGTGCCGCGGTATGCGTAATGGCGGCTCAACCAGCTTTTTTTGTCAGGCCCTAGTAGCGCTATGGACCGAAGAATGACCTTGGAAACTACGGCTCCTCCTTCTTCGAAAGCTGAAGTTTTGCATGGAGTTTGTTTGGTTTCAATACGTGCATGCATGACTAAGTTAGGCCGACGATACTCCGTGTTGCGGCCTCGAATAATGGGTCCGTTTTGTCAGCTTGAATTTCTCCCATGCCATACCAAAGAAATCCGTGTTACAGTTCAATGTGTTCACCAAGAGCAGTTCGTTTGCATGGTGTTTGTTTTAAAGACATAGAACATTTCAACTTAGAGTTACATCTGCTTTAACTTGTGAAACACTTACCTACAGATACTGAAAAACAGCAGAAGTATTACCACTAAAACAATGGATTATGGAGTACCAGCTCATGCTGTATTCATTCCTCTTACCACTATCTACCTTCCATCCACTCCTGCGACTGTTAGTGCTCTGATCAATCCAGTTGTGTCACCACTCGCCACTCATGGGTAGACTCCACCACCTTCTAGCATAGCCAATGAGGCCTAGGCAGTGATCTCTGCTAGTGAGCTTGACAGACCAGATCATGACAGAAGAGTAACAGCCCACCACAGCCCTTGAGCTGGTTGATATCACCTTCGACTTATTCATAATCAATCCCACAGTTTATGCTGCACTGTTCTAGCAACGTGCTATGGATTTGTGCTGTTGACCTTGGTTGAATGTTCAGCAATGGTTCAACTTTCAGCATACATCATTACCTCAATGATTTGATGATTTTCTTCCCTTCTCTGAGTGTTTTTGTAAAGAAATAATATCAAGAAAAGTGCCCAAAGTGCCGAAACTTCCAATCTGTAAACACATTTGTATATTCTGTAGAAATATTGTTTATCTTGTATCATACTTGTGTATCTTGTAACCGATTTGTAACCGGCCTCGGCGCTTCCGGAACAACGCGGAACGTAGCGCGCGCGCCGCCCGTTTCCAATCCCGTTCCGTGAGGTTAAATATCTATGGTTGAGACACTCCCCGTTGTTACCTCGCGCACCCGTTTTTGGCGTAAGCGCCCAGGCGAGGAAGAAGAGCACCACAAAGCTCCCTTACACTACACTCAAGTGACAGTTGAAGGTTAGTCAACAGCGTAACAAATGTTTTTAGCACAGTTGTGTGTTTTTCGAACAGTTATGTGGTTTGTGCCGCGGTATACGTAATGGCGACTCAACCAGCGTTTTTTGTCAGGCCCTAGTAGCGCTATGGACCGAAGAATGACCTTGGAAACTACGGCTCCTCCTTCTTCGAAAGCTGAAGTTTTGCATGGAGTTTGTTTGGTTTCAATACGTGCATGCATGACTAAGTTAGGCCGACGATACTCCGTGTTGCGGCCTCGAATAATGGGTCCGTTTTGTCAGCTTGAATTTCTCCCATGCCATACCAAATAAATCCGTGTTACAGTTCAATGTGTTCACCAAGAGCAGTTCGTTTGCATGGTGTTTGTTTTAAAGACATAGAACATTTCAACTTAGAGTTACATCTGCTTTAACTTGTGAAACACTTACCTACAGATACTGAAAAACAGCAGAAGTATTACCACTAAAACAATGGATTATGGAGTACCAGCTCATGCTGTATTCATTCCTCTTACCACTATCTACCTTCCATCCACTCCTGGGACTGTTAGTGCTCTGATCAATCCAGTTGTGTCACCACTCGCCACTCATGGGTAGACTCCACCACCTTCTAGCATAGCCAATGAGGACTAAGCAGTGATCTCTGCTAGTGAGCTTGACAGACCACATCATGACAGAAGAGTAACAGCCCACCACAGCCCTTGAGCTGGTTGATATCACCTTCAACTTATTCATAATCAATCCCACAGTTTATGCTGCACTGTTCTAGCAACGTGCTATGGATTTGTGCTGTTGACCTTGGTTGAATGTTCAGCAATGGTTCAACTTTCAGCATACGTCATTACCTCAATGATTTGATGATTTTCTTCCCTTCTCTGAGTGTTTTTGTAAAGAAATAATATCAAGAAAAGTGCCCAAAGTGCCGAAACTTCCAATCTGTAAACACATTTGTATATTCTGTAGAAATATTGTTTATCTTGTATCATACTTGTGTATCTTGTAACCGATTTGTAACCGGCCTCGGCGCTTCCGGAACAACGCGGAACGTAGCGCGCGCGCCGCCCGTTTCCAATCCCGTTCCGTGAGGTTAAATATCTATGCTTTAATTGAAGGCCTCCGGTCAAAAAGGGCGTTAAAACGACGTTCGTATACGTCGAGAAAACGGCCATTGAAAGATTTAGGGTTTAGTTTACGGGTTTTGTTCTTTAAATATACGAATGAAAATGTTTCTTTGGAGGCCTAGGAGTTGTCCACGAAGGTTTCTTCTGTTTGCTATACCTTCTGGGGGGTTCAAGGCGCTTTCTAGACTACGAATATCGCGAACTACCCATGCGGCGAATGCAGAAAGAGGTGAAAGTATATGACAAGGCCCTTTTGGTCGGAGGTTGAAGGTTATAAATCACGCAAGGCAAATATTTAGACTGTAATACTTCGGCAGCAGATAGTTAGAGTCATATTCCGTTACTTTTCATGTAAAAGTCGTCTTTTTACCTCGAAGTGTTTTAATGCCCTTTTTGACCGGAGGTCTTCAATTAGAATGCCACAGCACCAGTCAGTGGGTATCCGTTGCCATATTTCGCATGAACAAGAGCTCACGTTTTCAACGGCATATTCTAACAACATTTCTCCCCCAGCTGCACTCGTCACTGCGTTCATAGATGCTGCGTTCGTCTACTCCCTAGCCGGTTAGCCGTATAGCTTGCGTCGCGGTCTGGCCAGCGAGATGATTAGAATGTCTCCACTTCCAATGTCTTCCCCTTCCCTGCCCTCACCCCCTCACCCTCCACAGGAGATCAAGTCCTTCCAAGAGGCTCTGAAGAAGGAGGAGTTTCGGAAGCTGCTTGTGGAGTATGCAAAAGAGATTGAGGACCCAGAGAACAGGAGAATGAGTTTTGTGGAGAAAGAAAGAAGAGAGAGAGAGACAAGGAAGTTAGCAGGTGAAGGGAGAGGGAGATTGAAGGAGGAGAGAGCATTACATATAGGCAGAGAGGGGAAAGAGAGAGAGAGAGAGAGAGAGAGAGAGAGCTTACTTTCTTCGTCTTGCTCATCTCCAGCGCTATGAGCATGAGATCACTGAACTGGAGAGGATGAGAGGGCAGGAGGTCAAGTTCATCAACCCCACAGTGAGGGAGGGAGGGAGACACATGCCTGCACACACACGTACCATAGATACTATACCTTCCGTAAGGTACATGTGTAGTATACATGTACACACACACACACACACACACACACACACACACACACACACACACACACACACACACACACACACACACACACACACACACACAGCCTGGGTTCGTGATGAAGGTATTTGTTGAACCTGGTCACCGCAAGACATTCATTAATGTCTGTCAGAGTGATGTGGTTTCTACGGCAACATCTGTAGCTGGTAAAGGGAGCAGCAAGAAACGTGGGCAGCAGTGGCAGATCCCGTACTCCATCACCCCCGACAGAGAGCACCTGGACAAGTGTGAGAGAAGGGGGGAGGGGGGGAGAGAGAAAGAGGGAGGGGGAGGGAGAGAGATAGGGTGCATCGGAGGGTGTGAGGAGGGGAGGGGGGGGGGGGGGGGGGGGGGGGGAGTCAAAGGGGGAGGAAGAGAGGGAGAAAAAGAGGGGGGAGAGAGGGAGGGAGAGAGAAAGGGATGTTGGGAGGGAGGGTGGGAGAGGGGATGGAGGGAGGGTGGAGGAAGAGGGGGAAAATGTGAGGGAGGGAGGTGGGGATAAGGGGATGGAGGGAGGGAGGGGTGTATTTCTGAGTGTTCGATCATTCTCAGCAGCTGCTCCCTCCCTCCCTCCCTCCCTCCCTGCAGCTGGGAAGAGGTGTGTGGTGATTGACGTGGTGTTCAACCCACACACCTACAAGAGAGGGCAGAAGGTAGGAGTCACATGATTGCCATGTGATCATCACATGATCATTGTATGTTCAACCCTGTGATCCATGGAAAAACATGTGTATAGCATCCTAGCTACAGAAAGTTAGAAAGAAGAAGAGAAAGAACCTCAAGCCATTGTACACGTACATTAAAAACCATTCCTTGTCCTCGGGCTATCGCCTCGGACTCGGGTGGCTTTAGACCATAAATCCCTGGCAACCGGGCTCTTACTATTATATATCCCACCTGATTGGCATACATGGTCTGTACATAGTATACATGAAAAAATGCCAGCCCATTATAATTTTTACATGATGTACATAAACAATTTAACATTTAGTACATGATGTACATCATAACACACTGACCCATTACATAATTTACATGATGAGGGAATTATGAGCCATAACTTCCTACAAGTTGTACAAGTTGCCTAGGGGAGGGAATTATGGTTCATAACCTCCTTCCACTCTATGGCAGTAATGTACAAGGTGGGATATGTGTACACATAAGACACAAAAGACACAACGTACAAAACGGCAAAGCAAGAAAGCAGGACCCTGGGTGCCCAGTCTTGAGAGCTGTACACATCACTACTGACCAAGTTTTGCCAATTTCTTCCTCCCTCCCTCCCTCCTTTCCTCCTCTCTTCCCTCTTCCCCTCCTTCCCCTCCCCCCCCTCCTCCCCTCCCCAGTATCCCAGGTTCATGCAGCTGCTGATCGACACGGTGATTGAAGCCATAGAGACAAAGGACGGAGGAAAGGTCGACACCACCAAAATGAAGTTCCTCAAGATGCCTTATAAGGGCAAGCCACACCCAACCATCATCAGGGAAAATAAAAAGCATTCAAAAGTGAGTTATGAAGGGAAAGCATTGTCATGATTTAATGTACTATGCAACTGTTACCAAATTTAGAAAGCTTGTGCCAAAGGAATAATTAGGCAGAATTTATACACATGTCTATTATATAGGCATCAGGCCTTACAAATGTGTGTGTGTGTGTGTGTGTGTGTGTGTGTGTGTGTGTGTGTGTGTGTGTGTGTGTGTGTGTGTGTGTGTGTGTGTGTGTGTGTGTGTGTGTGTGTGTGTGTGTGTGTGTGTGTGTGTGTGTGTGTGTGTGACTGTCTCTCTTCTCTCTCTCCTCCAGTCCAAAGGTGCCTCCTCTCCTTCCTTCTCCTCCTCCCCCACCTCCTCCACCTCCTCCTCCTCCTCCCTCCCATTCCCTATCCCATACCCTCCCCTCAGCTCAGACAGCACAGAGTGAGTGACCTCATGTGGTAACCTAGCAACTCTAGTATTGTTGTGTTGCATTGTACATTCCACAAATACACAATCATGCTAACTGTATTCCCGCCTACTCTCTCTCCCTGCCTCCCTGCCTCCCTCCCTCTCTCCCCCACCTCCCTCCCTCCCTCCCTCTCTGTCTCCCTCCTTCCCTTCCTCCCCTTCCTTCCTCTTTTATATGCTCTCCCCAGCACTCAGAGGGAGGTGAGCCTCTCTCTCTCTCTTCTTTTTCATACGCACACACACACGCATGCACACACACACACACACACACACACACACACACACACACACACACACACACACACACACACACAAACACACACACACACACACACACACACACACAGAGCTTTGCAGCAGATGTGGAATTGGATGTGTTTGAGAAACAGCTGCTACTTCAGAACAAAACACCACCATACCTCCTGGATGTATCCTAGCAACCTCTTACCTTCTCCCTCCCTCTCTTTCCCTCCCTCTCTTCCTCCCTCTCCTTTTCCCCCTCCCTCTCCTTTTCTTCCTTCCCTTTCTCACTTCCTTCCTCCCTTCCTCTCCCTCCCTCCCTCCCTCCATTCCTCCCTCCCTCCCTCCCTCCCTCCGTCCCTCCATCCCTCCCTCCCTCTCCCTTTCTCTTTCCCTTTCTCTCTCTCTCCTTCCCTCTCCCTCTCCTTCCTCTCTCTCCCTCTTTCCCTCCCTCCCTTAACTCATTCCAGGTGGCCCTCTCTTACCCAGTAGACCAACTCAATGGGAGAGCAAAGTTCGACAAGAGCAAAAAGACTCTCACAATCACCCTCCCCATCCTCCCCCTCACACCTTTGCCACTGAAGTTGAGTAGCAGCCACCATTTAGCCACCAACCAGAACTCAGAAACCAAGTCACATGACAATGCAAACAAATTATGTGATGAGAAGAATCAAATGACCAATCAGATTGCACCAGAAGCCGGTACAGACAGCGACATGTCATAGGGACATGGCAACTACACAATAAGGACAGAGGCCATCTCGTCATGGCAACCAGTGATGATCACTGCTGTGTGTGCTACCCACTGGTGACCTCTCTGGCTCCACCCACACTATGGATGCTCACTCAGGGTCTGCTGTTGCCATGCCAACACAATGTCATAGTAACAAAGCTTGTATTGAGTTACATCCACTCCATAATAATGATATCAAAATGTGCATAATTGCATGTTGTGATTATTGTGGCAAGTATGAGAGTACATGAACGTGTACACACAAGAGCAGCTATAGCTAGCCATAGAGTATTGTCATGTCATTCTGTGGAGTCACATTATGTCTCATCATCACTCTCTGGGGACAGGTCTCCACTGTAGCACCCTTGCTTGATCACTTCCCTAGCAAGCCAAACTCCACCCACAGTAGCAGTAACTGGAGCACATATGAGGCTGATTGGTGCAGTGGTGACTGATATGGCTACTATTTTTCCTGTACTGATCTCTTCATCAGTCTTAGCCATATAAGTAGTTGTCAGTGGGGCTAATAGAAATACAACTGCTCCTACACCACCAGCAAGAGCTCCCCTCTTAGCTTTTGACATCATTGTCTCCGAGTCCTGTGTTGTAGCCACACTCTTAATCAGGTCATTAGTGGCTGTGACTCTGAACTGGTAGTCCGTCTCTGACTTCAGTCCAGTGATGAGGATTTTGGTCTTCTTTGTCTCCCTCACCCTCTCCCACTGCTTTCCCTCCTCTTGTTTCCACACCACATAGCTCTCAGCAGCCTCAGGGTTCTTCTCTGGAGGTTTCCAGCTCAGCTTCACTCGATCAGGTCCTCGTCCAATGTCCCTCACCTCACGAGGTGGGCCAGGAATTCTCTTGAGTGAGTCTCCCAGTTGGTTCAGTTCTCTGTGGCCTTTCTCCAGCACTTCACTGGCTGCTGGTCCGACAGCTTGCCTGTGGTATTGCCGGTCAATCTCCTGTATCTCTGCCATTATGTCCAGTGGCTGTGAGTTGATGAAGGCTTCCTGACACTTCTTGTGAATTCCACTGCTCTTCACTGCTTCCATCAGCACCTCTTCACACTGCTGCTTGGACTTGGAGTAGTTGTGAGTGGTGAACTGGAACAGGACCCCCCCAATCACCTCACCCCCCTCATTTGTCTGACTGATTGCCTGCTCCAGTTGACTGAGGACTGGGTGTTTGTCTCCAGAGGTGGAACTCAATGGCTTGAGTCGACGGATCTCCTGCTGCAGTGACTCCCTTTTCCTGCTCAGTGTCTGTTGGTGGATTCTCATCAGATTCCTCTCCTCCATGGGAAGATTGCCTTCTAAACATTCCTCCATCTCTCTCCTGTACTCCTCCACTAGCTTGTCTGATAGTTCCTTCAGTTTCCACTTGATGACGGCCTGCCAGCCTTGTTCCAGGTGTGGTATTGCTCCTGGTGTGTTGATGGCATCCACATAGCCACGGGTCAGAGCAGCTAGAGCTGGGCCATCCACCACACTCACTCCATCGATGGCTTTCTTGGGTGTGACTTGCTGCAGGATTCGCTGGATCAGCTCATCCACTGCCTTGTTGAATGCTGGTTTCAGCTTGTCCTGTTGCTCCACAATGTTCTTGATGACTTTGGGGTTGATACTTGGCATGGGAAGAGTGTGGCCTTCCAGTGAGGGGAAGAGGCTGCAAAGAGACTTGCCCAGCTCTGTAGGCTGGCCAGCTTCTGATGCCAGCACACGAGTGTGCAGGAACTCAGTGGCCGAGATGGTCTGGCCGGCTCTGTCTGTCACTTTCAGTGTCACGTCTCGCAGTAGCCACAGAAAGTGAGGGAAGAACTTCCTCATGACCTCTGCCCTCATGGACTCCTCTTTCTGCACGAGCAGAGACCTGGAGAGCTGGGTGAAGCACCTCATCTTGTCCAGGTCCACCTTCTGGGGCACCTTCATGGAGTTGTAGATGAGGTAGGAGCTGAGGAGTGTGGTGACAGTCAGCAAGCTTGCATCCATGGTCTTAGAGGCTCTAATGGCATCGATGCCTTCCGTGTCCAGCAGGATTGTGGCAAACTGCTCACACTCCAGGACAGTGGTGGCCATCCAGATTCCACGTGTACAGGCTTGCATCCTGTGGCCCAGCTGAAAGGCCCCAGGCCTGCCCAGCAGTCGGGAGATGAAGTAGGATTTCCCCGAGCGGTAGGGGCCACAGATGGACAGGACAGCCACAGGCTTGTTGATGGTTCCCAGCAGTTGTAGAGTGTCTGTGACTATCTGTAGGTGTTGTGGTTGGCTGTTGTGCTGGTGAGTCTCCAGCTTGCAGCTGTGAGGGTCCCAGCTGTCTTGGGTGGAGATGATGAGGGGCATGGCAGGAGGGAGGGACCTACCAGGGAGGGTGAGGTCTCGAGGGGTGAGGGAGGAGGCAGCTTTCTCAACTGTGTCTCCACAGGCAGCCATTGTAAAGCTAACAGCAGTGGATCAATACAAGCACCAATTGCCCAGACTCAAATACACTGAATGACCTCAGTGACCTCCGTGCTGTGAATGGAAGTTGGGCTGTATAAACATTGAAATTCACATGACACCAGTAGCTAGTGAGTAGAGCTCAATGTGCGTGTCCAAAATGGAGTAGTGTGTGTATATATTATTGTGTGGTATACTATAGACAATAAGTCAGTGTTTCCACAAGTAGCCTGAGTCTCAAGGCTGGAGCTTTTCCTTCTGTGTTTCTGACAAGGAGGACTGCTGTATAGCAACTCCTCTCATACAACTCTTTCTTGTTTTAACACATATACATGCACTCTTGTGTTTTCATGTTCACTGAATATAAGGAAATATTCCTCATAGTATGGGCAAGTACAGCAGTAGGTAATTTGTGCTCTGTCAAGGTAAAAGCTAGAGTTTTAAAGTTACACAACATTCTTTGAGCTGCATGATCATGGGAAGTAGAAAACATAATAATTATGCCCGAAGAGGGTTCAAATTGAACTGAATGTCGTGTAACAATGAAAGCTGAGTAGGTTGTATTGCTGCAGTGTACATCAATTCACCTTCCTCAATATTGTATGTGTCTAGCAGTGCCATGTACATGTATAGCTGCCCTGTGTGATGTATTTGTAGTGTGGTACTCCATGTATGGTAACGTATGTTCGCTTTTCTGTGCGGATATTGTACTATCATAAGTACAGATATTGTGTAATTATGATGTAAGGTTCAGTTACGAAAATCTCCCAGTGAGTGCTCACATCCAAAATATCACATTCTGTCAAGACAGCCACCACAGCACTTTAGCCATCTCTTTTCCTTGCAGTAAGGAGAGTTTGAAGAGCACTTGCACAAGTCCAAAGAGTTCTTACCCAGCTAGTTGAGTGCTGTACACTTGTATCAAGGACGCGCCATGCGGGCAGACACATTCATGCGGGGGTTCGAGTGGCCACGTAAGCGACCTGGCGAAATATATACTAGTAAATTTAAAAAATTTAATTTTAGAAAGGAATATAGGGATTGCATAAAAGGTACGGAGACAAGGCTTGGATGCAAAGTACACGCTATATTGTAACCAGTTGTCATGGGAATGATGATGAAATGTGGAGTACCTCACGCCTGGTTATGCAACACAAGCCCTATATTGTTGCATGGGCTACAGTGAATATGTGTTTGCCTTGCTAGCACTCTGGAGAGAATGTTATTCCCGGGAACCCCAAATTTCACTCTGGGGGGTTCCTTCGCTATCACATTGGGATGAGAGGTCTCCAGGAGTTTTATAGGGAGAGCAAGTGGATATAAAGGCTCCTGGAGACCTCTCATCTCACAGGCATGAACCTCAGGGTCGATAGTCTGTGATGCATTGTACATGCACAACTCCTGTCCAGCATGTTACAATGCTTGTCATAATTTTATCTCCGCATCCTAATTAACCTTGCTCTGTAGTACCTGGCATGCTGACTCAGACATTAATAGTCACCCTCAATATGGAGCACCTCTTTCTCGTGTTTGTACATCACACTGAGGAGGGCATAATAGCCAAAATGTTGTGTATACTACCCACCCTATGGCATCTATGAAGCTTCTCTCCTGAAGTGGATACAGTTGTCTGTCTGTCTGTCTGTCTGTCTGTCTGCCTACTTGCTTGGTTGCTTGTCTGCTTGCCTGCCTGCCTGCCTGCCTGCCTCTCTCCTTCCTTTCTCTGGTGTTTTAATGTACTCACTCTCTTTCTCATCCTCCTCTTCTCCCGTCTCAGGGTCGCTGTGCTGGTATCATCATCAGATGTTTGATTGGAATGTTTCCACTGCTGTGGATCAGGCCAAGAGAACCACAATCACCTCAACACTCAGTCAACACAGGAACACAAGTCATGATACTCATCACTAGCAGTGCTCATAACACTCACCACTACATGTACAGTGTATAATAATTAGTTTATGGTCATTCAATCCACATCACTCTAGCCTTCTTCCCAGACTGCCCTCCACACACAAGCACTCCACCATGCTGGGTGTGGTGTTGTGCTGGCATGTGGGGGAAGGCCAGGGAATGAGGCTAGCACTGCTCTGTGGCTGGGGACATGGCAACTCCATAATAATTGTGGTTGATTTGATGACAGGGGCCCATCTCATCATGACAACCAGTGATGATCACTGCTGTGTGTGCTACCCACTGGTGACCTCTCTGGCTCCACCCACACTACTGATGGGTTCTCATTTATATGCTGTTGCCATGCCAACACAATGTCATGCTAACAATGTCATATAAACAAGGCTTGTATTGGCAATAACTGTCCTTGTCAGTTACATCCACTCCATATCAAAATACATGTGCATGTTGTGTGTATTGTGGCAGGTATGAGAGTACATGAATGTGTACACACAAGAGCAGCTATAGTTAGCCATAGAGTATGGTCATGTCATTCTGTGGAGTCACATGACGTCTCATCATCACTCTCTGGGGACAGGTCTCCACTGTGGTAGCACAAATTGATCATTTGCCTAGCAAACCAAACTCCACCCACAGTAGCAGTAACTGGAGCACATATGAGGTTGATTGGTGCAGTGGCGACTGATATGGCTACTGCCATTTTTATACTCATTTTTTTATCACTCATAACATGAATAGCAAGTGCAACTGGCATCAGAGACAGACCAATTGCTCCTGCACCACCAGCAATAGCTCCCATCTTAGCTTTTGACCACAATGTCTGTGAGTCCTGTGTTATAGTCACACTCTTAATCAGGTCATTAGTGGCTGTGACTCTGAACTGGTACTTTGTCCCTGACTTCAGTCCAGTGATGAGGATTTTGGTCTTCTTTGTCTCCCTCACCCTCTCCCACTCCATCCCCTCCTCTTGTTTCCACACCACATAGCTCTCAGCAGCCTCAGGGTTCTTCTCTGGAGGTTGCCAGCTCAGCTTCACTCGATCAGGTCCCTTTCCAATGACCTCCACCTCACTAGGTGGGCCAGGAATTCTCTTGAGTGAGTCTCCCAGCTGGTTCAGTTCTCTGTGGCCTTTCTCCAGCACTTCACTGGCTGCTGGTCCAACAGCTTGCCTGTGGTATTGCCTGTCAATCTCCTGTATCTCTGCCATTATGTCCAGTGGCTGTGAGGTGATGAAGGCTTCCTGACACTTCTTGCGTATTCCACTGCTCTTCACTGCTTCCACCAGCACCTCTTCACACTGCTGCTTGGACTTGGAGTAGTTGTGAGTGGTGAACTGGAACAGGACCCCCCCAATCACCTCACCCCCCTCGTTTGTCTGACTGATTGCCTGCTCCAGTTGACTGAGGACTGGGTCTTTGTCTCCAGAGGTGGAACTCAATGGCTTGAGTCGACGGATCTCCTGCTGCAGTGACTCTCTTTTCCTGCTCAGTGTCTGTTGGTGGATTCTCATCAGATTCCTCTCCTCCATTGGAAGATTGTCTCCTAAACATTCCTCCATCTCTCTCCTGTACTCCTCCACTAGCTTGTGTGATAGTTCCTTCAGTTTCCACTTGATGACAGCCTGCCAGCCTTGTTCCAGGTCTGGTATTGCTCCTGGTGTGTTGATGGCATCCACATAGCCACGGGTCAGAGCAGCTAGAGCTGGGCCATCCACCACACTCACTCCATCGATGGCTTTCTTGGGCGTGACTTGCTGCAGGATTCGCTGGATCAGTTCATCCACTGCCTTGTTGAATGCTGGTTTGAGCTTGTCCTGTTGCTCCACAATGTTCTTGATGACTTTGGGGTTGATGCTTGGCATGGGAAGAGTGTGGCATTCCAGTGAGGGGAAGAGGCTGCAAAGAGACTTGCCCAGCTCTGTAGGCTGGCCAGCTTCTGATGCCAGCACACGAGTGTGCAGGAACTCAGTGGCTGAGATGGTCTGGCCAACTCTGTCTGTCACTTTCAGTGTCACATCTCGCAGTAGCCACAGAAAGTGAGGGAAGAACTTCCTCATGATCTCTGCCCTCATGGACTCCCCTTTCTGCACGAGCAGAGACCTGGAGAGCTGGGTGAAGCACCTCATCTTGTCCAGGTCCACCTTCTGGGGCACCTTCTTGGAGTTGTAGATGAGGTAGGAGCTGAGGAGTGTGGTGACAGTCAGCAGGCTCATGGCCATGGTCTCAGAGGCTCTAATGGCATCGATACCTTCTGTATCTAGCATTATTATGGCAAACTGCTCACACTCCAGGACAGTGGTGGCCATCCAGATTCCATGTGTACAGGCTTGCATCCTGTGGCCCAGCTGAAAGGTCCCAGGCCTGCCCAGCAGTCGGGAGATGAAGTAGGACTTCCCTGAGCGGTAGGGGCCACAGATGGACAGGACAGCCACAGGCTTGTTGATGGTTCCCAGCAGCTGTAGAGTGTCTGTGACTATCTGTAGGTGTTGTGGTTGGCTGTTGTGCTGGTGAGTCTCCAGCTTGCAGCTGTGAGGGTCCCACCTGTCTTGGGTGGAGATGATGAGGGGCATGGCAGGAGGGAGGGACCTACCAGGGAGGGTGAGGTCTCGAGGGGTGAGGGAGGGAACTTCCTGCTTCTTAGCCATCGCTGGTAGCTGTTTGGTACTGGAGCGAGGCAATGAGAAAGTGGTGATTTCTAGTGCTTCTCTCTTGCTACACGTTATAGAATTGCTAAGCATAGCAAACCATAATTATATTCATGTCAGGGTTGTAGCAGCAGGGGATCCTTATATGGGCAGTAGGTTTTGATTGGTCATTTTAAACCATGATGTAATAGTGGTAGTACAGATAATGACACAATACACAGGCTATCTGAGGTCTGAGGAGTGGAGGTTCTGTTCCAACTGCAGTTTGTTGTAGACTGCCTCAAATGCCTGAGCCAGAGTGAGGCAGACGTCCTTAGCCTGTGCCTGGGGATGGTGGCAAGAGAGGAAAGGAGAGAGGGAGGGAAGAGGGTGGGAGGGAAGAGGGAGGGAGGGAGGGAGGGAGGGAAGAGGGAGGGAAGAGTGAGGGAGAGGGAGAGGAAGGAGTGATGGTGAAAGTGTTAATGCATAACTGCGTGAATTGGATCACTACAGCAAGCAAGCAACATGGTATACAGCATAAAGCCCCTCTAATCAAACCACTCTTGGCACAAAGAAGGAGTGTCCTTACTAGAATGGTGTCCTCATTGGCATGAACATAGATATGGTACATGAGATAGCAATAGTGACCTTCTCTCAAGATGTTCTAATTAAGGGTGTCCTAATGAGAGGGGCTTCCCTGCACTCCTCACCTCACTCTCACTCTCATAAATGTGCAGCTCTTGCTGCCCGTCCTCTGCTCCAGACACCCTCACTGCCAGCATGTGCTTCTTGTACGTGTCCTCATAGTAGGTGATGTTCACTATTCGGTGCAGGGGGTGGCGGGCGAAGACACACTGCCTTTGGGAGTCTGTTACTTTTATCCCATATTTGGAGATGGAGAACATTCGTTGGTCTTTGTCAGATGTAACCCATGGCAACCGACCTTGTTTCTGTGTGGGAGGAAATAAGGGAGGTAAGTGAGGAGAGAGAGAGAGAGAGAGAGAGAGAGAGAGAGAGAGAGAGAGAGAGAGAGAGAGAGAGAGAGAGAGAGAGAGAGAGAGAGAGAGAGAGAGAGAGAGAGAGAGAGAGAGAGAGAGAGAGAGAGAGAGAGAGAGAGAGAGAGAGAGAGAGAGAGAGAGAGAGAGAGAGAGAGAGAGAGAGAGAGGGAGAGGGGCAGGGATACCTGTGCAGTGTCAATGGTCTCCAGTGTGCTAGTCTGGCTCTCAGCTCTCACAGCTCCACTGACAAAGCCGAGTGCCTTCACTGAGAAGACAGAGGACTGAGAGTACTTGAACAGGTCAGGAGTCTCCTCTACATGAGGTGGGGGGAGGGGGAGAAGGTAGGCAAAGCTGATTAGAGTTTGGTGAACTGCAGGGACATGTGATAGTCTCTGACTTACCTTTCTCCCTCTCCTCCCTCTCTCTCTCCTCTCTCTTCCGCACCACCTCAGAGTAGTCCAGCTCCTGGTCCTCGTCCCATCCTCGAGGGGCCTGCAGACATGGCACACCACACACACCACACACTCAGCAGCCAGCACATCACAATGCAGAGTGCGTGCAGCAATCCTTCCAGCAGTGCCACGCTAGTAATATGCACAATAATAGCACAGTTAGTGCACAGTTATGAGGCTGTACAGGCTTATGTGTACTGGACTGTCTGCAACATGATAGACAAAGCAGTTCTTCCATGAGGTTAGTCTATCGAGCTAGACCCTACTCCGAGTGGGAAGCACGAGTAGCTTCGTGCTCAGAGTGGGGTCTAGCTTGATAGACTACCATAAGGTAATATGCCATTGATCATGTATCACTACAGTAGCTATGCATCCATGGAGATGTGACCACACCCACCTGAGCCTCCTCTTTGGCCCAGAACAAAGCCATCTGTTGCTGCTCTTCATCAGTAGGGGGAGGACCCTCTTCGTTATGGGAGAGATCTGGGAAACTGTCACTGAGGTCCATGTGGAGTTCTGGATTTGGCTGTGTGTGTGTGTGTGTGTGTGTGTGTGTGTGTGTGTGTGTGTGTGTGTGTGTGTATGTGTGCGTGCAGGGTGCACTGCGAGTAGCCCCACCCATTTGTTTGCGCACCTGGTCTGGAAGCCATACTTGTGGCATTGCCTCCGCCCCTCCCTTCTTCCCTCCCTTGGGAGACGGGCCCTCCTTTCCGCGACCTTTCTTCGGCATCGCTACGCTTTTCTCCTAGCTCAGTAAGCCACACTACTGTGAGCTGCAACTCGTACTACAGCCCCACCCATTTACCGGATACTCGACATACACGGAAGCAACTCACCGTACACGTTAGTATACTTTGCTTTCGTGTTTGCCCAGACCGTGTGGCGATTCTTCCGCTGCTATGGCAGACTTTAAGGTGACGGAAGAGGTGAGACTGGCGAGGTCGTACCGAACGAGAGGTCGAGCGCGCTGTGGAGGAGTATTTACCTCTTGCAACTGGCATAGCTACTGGTGTGCTTTAATTAGAATGCCACTGTAGCTCTGCACCAGTCAGTGGGTATCCGTTGCCATGCCTCGCATGAACAAGAACTCACATTTTAATCAGCTTTTTCTAACAGCATTTCCCTCCAGCTGCACTCGTCACTGCGTTCCTCTGCGTGTAGTCTCGCTAGCCCGTTAGCCAAATGCCTTATGTCTCTGTCTGGCCAGCGAGTGTGTCCCCACCTCCAGTCTCTGCCTCCACAGGAGATCAAGTCCTTCCAAAAGGCTCTGAAGGAGGAGGAGTTTCGGAAGCTGCTTGTGGAGTATGCAAAAGAGATTGAGGACCCAGAGAACAGGAGAGTGAGTTTTGTGGAGAAAGGAAGGAGGGAGACAGAGAGAGAGAGGGAGAGAGCTTACTTTCTTTGTCTCTCTCATCTCCAGCGCTATGAGCATGAGATGACTGAGCTGGAGAGGATGAGAGGGCAGGAGGTCAAGTTCATCAACCCCACAGTGAGGGAGGGAGGGAGGCAGACACTCACCTGTACACACACACACACACACACACACACACACACACACACACACACACACACACACACACACACACACACACACACACACACACACACACTCTGCTCTGCTGCTTGTGCTGGTATCACCTGATGGTGTGTGGCATGCCATACTAGCCAAGACTGGTACGTGGGCATTACAGAACCACACCTCCCTGGTCTCCATGGCAACCCTCAGGCCAGGCTGTTGAGGAGCCACTCAGTGCACAGGATGCCAGTACCGGCCTCACCAGCTGTGCTGGGCCGACCCTCCACCAGTACCGGCCTCGCCGGCTGTGCTGGGCCGACCCTCCACCAGTACCGGCCTCGCCGGCTGTGCTGGGCCGACCCCCCACCAGTACCGGCCTCGCCGGCTGTGCTGGGCCGACCCCCCACCAGTACCGGCCTCGCCGGCTGTGCTGGGCCGACCCCCCACCAGTACCGGCCTCGCCGGCTGTGCTGGGCCGACCCCCCACCAGTACCGGCCTCGCCGGCTGTGCTGGGCCGACCCCCCACCAGTACCGGCCTCGCCGGCTGTGCTGGGCCGACCCCCCACCAGTACCGGCCTCGCCGGCTGTGCTGGGCCGACCCCCCACCAGTACCGGCCTCGCCGGCTGTGCTGGGCCGACCCTCCACCAGTACCGGCCTCGCCGGCTGTGCTGGGCTGACCCCCCACCAGTATTGGCTGTGCTGAGCTGACCCCCCACCAGTACCGGCCTCGCCGGCTGTGCTGGGCCGACCCCCCACCAGTACCGGCCTTGCTGGCTGTGCTGGGCCGACCCCCTACTGTTAGGACGTGTGTGCATGATATGTGCACATATATGTACGGAGTGATATTGAGAATTGTGAAGGCTGGCTGTCACCCGGTGGCCATAGCTCAGGTGGTAGAGCACTGACAGAAGTCAGAGGCCCCCGGTTCAATCCCAGGTGGCTGCCAGTTTTTCACAGTTCTCTAAAAATATTCCCAAGCCTTTCTCCATGTGCAGTTGTGTGTTACTGTAACTTTAATACTAATCAATGTACACTGGCCATAAATTATTTTGTCACTGATAAGGGTCACAGGAATATGACTGAATCGCTTGTCCAACTTCGGCCGACATTTGGCCAACTTTTCTTTTATAGTTTTGCTCTCTCTTTTTCTCTCTCTCTCTCTCTCTCTCTCACACACACACACACACACACACACACACACACACACACACACACATACATACACACACACACACACACACACACACACACACGCACACACACACACAGCCTGGGTTCGTAATGAAGGTATTTGTTGAACCTGGTCACCGCAAGACATTCATTAATGCCTGTCAGAGTGATGTGGTTTCTACGGCAACATGTGTGGCTGGTAAAGGGAGCAGTAAGAAACGTGGGTAGCAGTGGCAGATCCCGTACTCCATCACCCCCGACAGAGAGGACCTGGACAAGTGTGTGGGAGGGGGGGAAGGAGGGAGGGAGGGGGGGAGGGGGGGGAGGGGGAGAGAGAGGGAGGGAGGGGGGGAGAAAGGAGGAGAGAGAGGGAGGGAGGAAGGGAGGGAGAAAGGGATGTTGGGAGGGAGGGGGGGGAGAGGGGATGGATGGAGGGGGGAGGAAGAGAGGGAGAATGTGAGGGAGGTGGGGATAGGGGGATGGAGGGAGGGAGGGAGGGAGGGAGGGAGGGAGGGAGGGAGAAAGTAAGGGAGGGATGTGAGGATAGTGGGAGGGATGTAGGGAGGGAGGGGTGTATTTCTGAGTGCACTGGTGATCATTCTCAGCCGCTGCTCCCTCCCTCCCTCCCTGCCTCCCTGCAGCTGGGAAGAGGTGTGTGGTGATTGACATGGTGTTCAACCCACACATCTACAAGAGAGGGCAGAAGGTAGGAGTCACATGACCACCATGTGATCATCACATGATCATTGCATGCTCAACACTGTGATCCATGTACACATCACTACTGACCAAGTTTTGTGGTGTGTTGCAAATTTCCCCATTCCGCCCTCCCTCCCTCCCTCCCTCCCTCCTCCCCTCCTCCCCTCCCTCTCTTCCTCCCTCCCTCCCTCCTTCCCCTCCCCCCTCCTCCTCTCCCTAGTATCCCAGGTTCATGCAGCTGCTGATCGACACGGTGATTGAAGCCATAGAGACAAAGGACGGGGGAAAGGTCGACACCGCCAAAATGAAGTTCCTCAAGATGCCTTATAAGGGCAAACCACACCCAACTGTCATCAGGGAAAATAAAAAAAGCATTCAAAAGTTAGTTATGAAGGGAAAGCATTGTCATGATGTAATGTTACCAAATTTACTATGCAACTGTTGCCAAATTTAGAAAGCTTGCACCAAAGGGTACATGCAGGAATATGCAGCATCAGGCCTTACGTTTGACCCAATAGAGAAGGAGGAATTTTTGTGTGAGTGAGTGACTGACCCTCTTCTCTCTCTCCTCCAGTCCAAAGGTGCCTCCTCTCCTTCCTTCTCCTCCTCCCCCACCTCCTCCTCCTCCTCCTCTTCCTCCTCCCCCACCTCCTCCTCCTCCTCCTCCTCCTCCTCCTCCTCCCTCCCATTCCCTATCCCATACCCTCCCCTCAGCTCAGACAGCACAGAGTGAGTGACCTCATGTGGTAACCTAGCAACTCTATTATTGTTGTATTGCACATGTACATTGTGTGCAGTCCACAAACACACAATCATGTACACTTGACTGCATTATGTATACGCTGCCGCCTACTCTCCCTCTCTTCCTGCCTCCCTCCCTCCCTCTCTCTGTGCCTCCCTCCCTCCCTCTCCTTCCCTCCTCTTTCAAATTTCTCACTCCCAAAGAGAAGAAACCCACCAAAAGGAACAGAGAGAAAAGAAAAAAGCACTCCTCCACCTCCTCCCCCTCCTCCTCCTCCCCCCCTCCCCAACCATCCTACACCCTCACCTACAGAGGGGAGGTTGCTATGGAGGACTTCACTAATGACCAGGCCCATAGCCAACCTCCCAGCTTAGGGGGTTCTATAAGTCCCACCCATTGCCCCGCCCACCCTCGCTGCCCCGCAATTGACGACATTCCAAATGCAACAGTACAATGAAAAATGATATTTGACCCTAAAAGTACGCTACTAAGTTGAAGTCTCCATGGACATAGCTCCACTAGCCATCTTTACTCTACGCGTAGCGCGTACGCATGCATCGTGTAAGAGAAGTCACTGTGGGCGAGTATTATTTAGGGGGTTCGATCGAACCACCCGAACCCCCCCCCCCCCTGGCTACAGGCCTGATGACGGGGGGTCCAGGAGAGGGAGGAGACCGAAGGAGATGGTAGTGTGTGTGGAGCTGCCTGGAGTGGTGAGTGGTCCAGGTGAGTGAGTGGAGGGGAGGGTGGCTGTGTGGGGGGGAGGTGAGCTCTCTCTCTTCTTTCATGCACACACACACACACACACACACACACACACACACACACACACACACACACACACACACACACACACACACACACACACACACACACACACACACACACACACACACACACGTGCGCACACACACACACACACACACACACACACACACACACACACACACACACACACACACACACACACACACGTGCGCACACACACACACACATGCACACACACACACACACACACACACACACACACACACACAGCTCTGCAGCAGATGTGGAATTGGATGTGTTTGAGAAACAGCTGCTACTTCAGAACAAAACACCACCATACCTCCTGGATGTATCCTAGCAACATCTTACCTTCTCCCTCCCTCCCTCCCTCTCCTTCCCTCCCTCTCTTCCTCTCCCTTTTCCCCCTCCCTCCCTCTCCTTTTCTCCTTCCCTTTCCCACTCCCTTCCTCCCTTCCTCCCTTCCTCCCTTCCTCTCTCTCCCTCTTTCCCTCCCTCCCTTAACTCATTCCAGGTGGCCCTCTCTTACCCAGTAGACCAACTCAATGGGAGAGCAAAGTTTGACAAGAGCAAAAAGACTCTCACAATCACCCTCCCCATCCTCCCCCTCCCCTCCTCACCCCTCCCCCCTCACACCTTTGCCACTGAAGTTGAGTAGCAGCCACCATTTAGCCACCAACCAGAACTCAGAAACCAAGTCATGTGACAATGCAAGCAAATCATGTGATGAGAAGAATCAAAATTATTATTAATGACCAATCAGATTGCCCCGGAGCCGATACAGACAGTGACATGTTATAGCAACTACGTAATTATTTACATGGCCCATCTCGTCATGACAACCAGTGATGATCACTGCTGTGTGTGCTACCCACTGGTGACCTCTTTGGCTCCACCCACACTATGGATGCTCACTCAGGGTCTGCTGTTGCCATGCCAACACAATGTCATAGTATCAAAGCTTGTATTGAGTTGCATCCACTCCATAATATATCAAAATACATGTGCATGTTGTGTGTATTGTGGCAGGTATGAGAGTACATGAACGTGTACACACAAGAGCAGCTATAGCTAGCCATAGAGTATGGTCATGTCATTCTGTGGAGTCACATGACGTCTCATCATCACTCTCTGGGGACAGGTCTCCACTGTAGCACTCTTCCTTGATGAACTCCCTAGCAGCCCAAACTGCACCCACAGTAGCAGTAACTGGAGCACATATGAGGCTGATTGGTGCAGTGGCGAGTGATATGGCTACTACTTTTCTTGTACTCATGTCTCCTTCAGTCATAGCATCATAACCTAAAACTGGGGACAATGCAAGTGCAAGTGCTCCTTTACCACCACCTTGAGCTCCCACCTTAGCTTTTGACTCCATTGTACATGAGTCCTGTGTTGTAGCCACACTCTTAATCAGGTCATTAGTGGCTGTGACTCTGAACTGGTAGTCTGTGTCTGACTTCAGTCCAGTGATGAGGATTTTGGTCTTCTTTGTCTCCCTCACCCTCTCCCACTGCTTCCCCTCCTCTTGTTTCCACACCACATAGCTCTCAGCAGCCTCAGGGTTCTTCTTTGGAGGTTGCCACCTCAGCTTCACTCGATCAGATCCTCGTCCAATGTCCCTCACCTCATGAGGTGGGCCAGGAATTCTCTTGAGTGAGTCTCCCAGTTGGTTCAGTTCTCTGTGACCTTTCTCCAGCACTTCACTGGCTGCTGGTCCAACAGCTTGCTTGTGGTATTGCCTGTCAATCTCCTGTATCTCTGCCATTATGTCCAGTGGCTGTGAGTTGATGAAGGCTTCTTGACACTTTTTGTAAATTCCACTGCTCTTCAGTGCTTCCATCAGCACCTCTTCACACTGCTGCTTGGACTTGGAGTAGTTGTGAGTGGTGAACTGGAACAGGACCCCCCCAATCACCTCGCCCCCCTCGTTTGTCTGACTGATTGCCTGCTCCAGTTGACTGAGGATTGGGTCTTTGTCTCCAGAGGTGGAACTCAATGCCTTGAGTCGACAGATCTCCTGCTGCAGTGACTCCCTTTTCCTGCTCAGTGTCTGTTGGTGGATTCTCATCAGATTTCTCTCCTCCATGGGAAGATTTTCTCCTAAACATTCCTCCATCTCTCTCCTGTACTCCTCCACTAGCTTGTCTGATAGTTCCTTCAGTTTCCACTTGATGACGGCCTGCCAGCCTTGTTCCAGGTCTGGTATTGCTCCTGGCGTGTTGATGGCATCCACATAGCCACAGGTCAGAGCAGCTAGAGCTGGGCCATCCACCACACTCACTCCATCGATGGCTTTCTTGGGCATGACTTGCTGCAGGATTCGCTGGATCAGCTCATCCACTGCCTTGTTGAATGCTGGTTTCAGCTTGTCCTGTTGCTCCACAATGTTCTTGATGACTTTGGGGTTGATGCTTGGCATGGGAAGAGTGTGGCATTCCAGTGAGGGGAAGAGGCTGCAAAGAGACTTGCCCATCTCTGTAGGCTGGCCAGATTGTGATGCCAGCACACGAGTGTGCAGGAACTCAGTGGCTGAGATGGTCTGGCCGGCTCTGTCTATCACTTTCAGTGTCACGTCTCGCAGCAGCCACAGAAAGTGAGGGAAGAACTTCCTCATGACCTCTGCCCTCATGGACTCCCCTTTCTGCACAAGCAGAGACCTGGAGAGCTGGGTGAAGCACCTCATCTTGTCCAGATCCACCTTCTGGGGCACCTTCATGGAGTTGTAGATGAGGTAGGAGCTGAGGAGTGTGGTGACAGTCAGCAAGCTCGCATCCATGGTCTCGGAGGCTCTAATGGCATCAATGCCTTCCGTGTCCAGCAAGATCGTGACAAACTGCTCACACTCCAGGACAGTGGTGGCCATCCAGATTCCACGTGTACAGGCTTGCATCCTGTGGCCCAGCTGAAAGGCCCCAGGCCTGCCCAGCAGTCGGGAGATGAAGTAGGACTTCCCCGAGCGGTAGGGGCCACAGATGGACAGGACAGCCACAGGCTTGTTGATGGTTCCCAGCAGTTGTAGAGTGTCTGTGACTAGCTGTAGGTATTGTGGTTGGCTGTTGTGCTGGTGAGTCTCCAGCTTGCAGCTGTGAGGGTCCCACCTGTCTTGGGTGGAGATGATGAGGGGCATGGCAGGAGGGAGGGACCTACCAGGGAGGGTGAGGTCTCGAGGGGTGAGGGAGGAGGCACTAACATCCTCAGCTATGGCTACAGAGGCAGCCATGTAGATGAGCAAAGCTACCGGTGGGCTCTAATACCTGTGCGTCGCGTTCTAAACGTAGGGACTTCCCCCACACTGCTGCGACCATAGATAGCTATCTATGCTGTAACGTGCTGTTTGCCCAAATTTGAAAACCCTATTTTTAAGGGGATATAGCAAAGGGGTGGATGTTTAGTAAATAGCTTTGGTGTTTAGCAAATAGCTACCATCAATATTTAGCGTATATGGCGCTACACGGTGCTGGTGTTCAATAGCGGGCAGTAGCGAATGGGCAGTACATTGTAGGTAACAGTGACAAGCTCGTAGGCAGGGGGGGTGCGTAGGGTGCGTACGCACCCGCCCCGTTTGCACAGAGGTCCACCTTGAGCATTTGACGCGTGCGGAGCGAGCCTACTTTCAAAGCATTGAGTAATACAATTATACGCATGTTTGCCCACATGCTACATGTAGTCTCGTGAACCAGACTGTACTCGGTGAACGCTCATGCGCGAGCGAAAGTATAGCCCTTCCTCCCCTCCCCCTTTCGCTCGCGCATGCGCGTTCACGGAATACGGTCTGGTTCACGAGACTACCCACATGCTTACTGTACTGCGTGAGTACGTGAACCAATGATGCTTGAATTAGAGTCTTTGCGCATATAAGTAGCATTATACGTCTGTGTGTACGATACTCAGTGGCGGCTCCTGGGGGGTTTCTGGGGGTTCTGGAAACTGGTCAAACTTTGCCCGCCATTAATTTTTACCGCCGAGCGTAGCGCTACTCGTGCGTACTGATTATTAGCGGTGAGAATTCAAGGTGACATTAATTTTGATTTTGTTTGCACAACTGCTCAATATATGGCTCAGATTCAATCTCTGGAGGCCTGATTTTCAAACTTTTCCTGGGGGCTCATGCCCCCAGACCCCCCTAAGTAGTCTCGCGCGCGTCGCCTACGTTTTGAAAATACGTATGGCTCGCGAGACTACCCCCCTAACTACTGCAGTCTTTTGTCTGCAGCAAATTCTTAGCCCTTAGAAACCACTCAACTTTTGTTCAGGAGTCACCCCCGATACTTAACAGTTTATTGTAAAAAATTTGTAAGTGTACACCACCTTTGAAAAGTGTATGACACACTACTTCATGTAATTGTAACATTCTCTGAATGAGTAAGTTAGCCTTATTTAAGGTCCACTTAATCAAAAAAAGCACCCGCCCACTTCGTTTGCTGCCTACGGGCTTGAGTGATATAATTATCCGCATTCTTGGCTGGTCCATAGATCTCTAGTAAATATGCAGGTAGATTGGAGGCTTGTGAGAATACGCTAATGATGTCTAGTCATTGATATTCTGTGGTCTAAAGTACCGCCGCCATCTGCTAGGGTATGATCATTGTGTACATGTAATTGTTTGACTTAGTTCAGTCAGCAAATGGCATATTTTGAGCGTAACAACAGTGTTGGACGCCAGGTACATTCAGTGGCCCGCCTGGTGGGGTGGTGCAAGGACCTGGTTGATGTGATGTTTAGGTTAGCCTCGTATCCAGGCCCGAAAAGAGCCTGGGAACGAGGCTATATGGCACGTATGAGAGTGCAAGAGGTTGTACTACCACACAAGGGGAGCCATTGTCATGTTATTCTATGGAGTCAAAATGCCATGTCTGTCTGTATCTGTCTGCCTGCCTTTGGCCTGCCAGCCTGCTTATCTGCTTCCACTCTCATACATGTATCTCTTCCTCTGGTTACTCCCTTTCTCATCCTCCTCTTCCCCCGTCTCTGGGTCGCTGTGCTGGTATCATCATCAGATGTTTGATTGGAATGTTCCCGCTGCTGTGGATCAGACCGAGAGAACCACAATCACCTCAACACTCAGTCACCACAGAGGAACACAAGTCATGATACTCATCACTAGCAGTGCTCATAACATTCACCACTACAGTGTATAATGTTTATGGTCATTTGTTATGCATCAATCCACATGACTCTAGCCTTGTTCCCAGACTGCCCCCCACACACAAGCACTCCACCATGCTGGGTGTGGTGTTGTGCTGGCATGTGGGGGAAGGCCTGGGAATGAGGCTAGCACTGCTCTGTGCCTGGGGACATGGCAACTCCATAATAATTGTAGTTGATGACAGGGGCCCATCTCATCACGACAACCAGTGATGATCACTGCTGTGTGTGCTACCCACTGGTGACCTCTCTGGCTCCACCCACACTACTGATGGGTTCTCATTTATATGCTGTTGCCATGCCAACACAATGTCATGCTAACAATGTCATATAAACAAGGCTTGTATTGATAATAACTGTCCTTGTCAGTTACATCCACTCCATATCAAAATACATGTGCATGTTGTGTGTATTGTGGCAGGTATGAGAGTACATGAACGTGTACACACAAGAGCAGCTATAGCTAGCCATAGAGTATGGTCATGTCATTCTGTGGAGTCACATGACGTCTCATCATCACTCTCTGGGGACAGGTCTCCACTGTGGTAGCACAAATTGATCATTTGCCTAGCAAACCAAACTCCACCCACAGTAGCAGTAACTGGAGCACATATGAGGCTGATTGGTGCAGTGGCGACTGATATGGCTACTGCCATTTTTATACTCACTTTTTAATCACTCATAACATGAATAGCAAGTGCAACTGGCATCAGAGACAGACCGATTGCTCCTGCACCACCAGCAATAGCTCCCATCTTAGCTTTTGACCACAATGTCTGTGAGTCCTGTGTTATAGTCACACTCTTTAATCAGGTCATTAGTGGCTGTGACTCTGAACTGGTACTTTGTTCCTGACTTCAGTCCAGTGATGAGGATTTTGGTCTTCTTTGTCTCCCTCACCCTCTCCCACTGCTTCCCCTCCTCTTGTTTCCACACCACATAGCTCTCAGCAGCCTCAGGGTTCTTCTCCGGAGGTTGCCTCTTCACACTGCTGCTTGGACTTGGAGTAGTTCTGAGTGGTGAACTGGAACAGGATCCCCCCAATTACCTCACTCCCCTCGTTTGTCTGACTGATTGCTTGCTCCAGTTGACTCAGGACTGGTGCCTCCTCTCCTTCACACAGAGCTCTGCAGCAGATGTGGAATTGGATGTGTTTGAGAAACAGCTGCTACTTCAGAACAAAACACCACCTGGATGTATCCTAGCAACCTCTTACTCTTCCTCCCTCCTTCCCTCCCTCTCCCTTTCCTTTTCCTACTCTCTCCATCTCCCTCCCTCCCTCTTTCCCTCCCTCCCTTAACTCATTCCAGCTGGCCCTCTCTTACCCTGTAGACCAACTCAATGGGAGAGCAACACACTCAAAATCACCCTCCCCATCCTCCTCACATCTTTGCCACTGAAGTTAAGTAGCAGTCATCCACCATTTTAGCCATTATGCAACCAGAACTCAGAAACCCAGTCACATGACAATTGAAAAATGACCAATCAGAAGCCGGTACAGACAGCGACATGTCATAGGGACATGGCAACTACATAATAAGGACAGAGGCCATGTCGTCATGACAACCAGTGATGATCACTGCTGTGTGTGCTACCCACTGGTGACCTCTCTGGCTCCACCCACACTATGGATGCTCACTCAGGGTCTGCTGTTGCCATGCCAGCACAATGTCATAGTAGCATGGCTTGTATTAATAACTATTATCACTGTCAGTTACATCATATCAAAATACATGTGTTTATTGTGGCAGGTATGAGAGTACATGAACGTGTACAACACAAGAGCAGCTATAGCTAGCCATAGAGTATTGTCATGTCATTCTGTGGAGTCACATGACATCTCATCATCACTCTCTGGGGACAGGTCTCCCCATTCACACTCCTTGATCAACTCCCTAGCGAACCAAACTCCACCCACAGAAGCAGTAACTGGAGCACATATGAGGCTGATTGGTGCAGTGGCGACTGATATGGCTACTGCCATTATTATACTCATTTTTTTATCACTCATAACAATAGCAAGTGCAACTGACATCAGAGACAGACCAATTGCTCCTGCACCACCAGCAATGGCTCCCATCTTAGCTTTTGACCACATTGTCTCTGAGTCCTGTGTTATAGTCACACTCTTGATCAGGTCATTAGTGGCTGTGACTCTGAACTGGTACTTTGTGTTTGACTTCAGTCCAGTGATGAGGATTTTGGTCTTCTTTGTCTCCCTCAGCCTCTCCCACTGCTTCCCCTCCTCTTGTTTCCACACCACATAGCTCTCAGCAGCCTCAGGGTTCTTCTCTGGAGGTTGCCAGCTCAGCTTCACTCGATCAGGTCCCTGTCCAATGACCTCCACCTCACTAGGTGGGCCAGGAATTCTCTTGAGTGAGTCTCCCAGTTGGTTCAGTTCCCTGTGGCCTTTCTCCAGCACTTCACTGGCTGCTGGTCCAACAGCTTGCCTGTGGTATTGCCACTCAATCTCCTGTATCTTTGCCATTATGTCCAGTGGCTGTGAGTTGATGAAGGCTTCCTGATACTTCTTGTGAATTCCACTGCTCTTCACTGCTTCCATCAGCACCTCTTCACACTGCTGCTTGGACTTGGAGTAGTTGTGAGTGGTGAACTGGAACAGGACCCCCCCAATCACCTCACCCCCCTCGTTTGTCTGACTGATTGCCTGCTCCAGTTGACTGAGGACTGGGTCTTTGTCTCCAGAGGTGGAACTCAATGGCTTGAGTCGACGGATCTCCTGCTGCAGTGACTCCCTTTTCCTGCTCAGTGTCTGTTGGTGGATTCTCATCAGATTCCTTTCCTCCATGGGAAGATTGTCTCCTAAACATTCCTCCATCTCTCTCCTGTACTCCTCCACTAGCTTGTCTGATAGTTCCTTCAGTTTCCACTTGATGACGGCCTGCCAGCCTTGTTCCAGGTCTGGTATTGCTCCTGGTGTGTTGATGGCATCCACATAGCCACGGGTCAGAGCAGCGAGAGCTGGGCCATCCACCACACTCACTCCATCGATGGCTTTCTTGGGCGTGACTTGCTGCAGGATTCGCTGGATCAGTTGATCCACTGCCTTGTTGAATGCTGGTTTCAGCTTGTCCTGTTGCTCCACAATGTTCTTGATGACTTTGGGGTTGATGCTTGGCATGGGAAGAGTGTGGCATTCCAGTGAGGGGAAGAGGCTGCAAAGAGACTTGCCCAGCTCTGTAGGCTGGCCAGCCTCTGATGCCAGCACACGAGTGTGCAGGAACTCAGTGGCTGGGATGGTCTGGCCGGCTCTGTCTGTCACTTTCAGTGTCACGTCTCGCAGTAGCCACAGAAAGTGAGGGAAGAACTTCCTCATGACCTCTGCCCTCATGGACTCCCCTTTCTGCACGAGCAGAGACCTGGAGAGCTGGGTGAAGCACCTCATCTTGTCCAGATCCACCTTCTGGGGCACCTTCATGGAGTTGTAGATGAGGTAGGAGCTGAGGAGTGTGGTGACAGTCAGCAAGCTCGCATCCATGGTCTCGGAGGCTCTAATGGCATCAATGCCTTCCGTATCCAGCAAGATTGTGACAAACTGCTCACACTCCAGGACAGTGGTGGCCATCCAGATTCCACGTGTACAGGCTTGCATCCTGTGGCCCAGCTGAAAGGCCCCAGGCCTGCCCAGCAGTCGGGAGATGAAGTAGGACTTCCCCGAGCGGTAGGGGCCACAGATGGACAGGACAGCCACAGGCTTGTTGATGGTTCCCAGCAGTTGTAGAGTGTCTGTGACTAGCTGTAGGTGTTGTGGTTGGCTGTTGTGCTGGTGAGTCTCCAGCTTGCAGCTGTGAGGGTCCCAGCTGTCTTGAGTGGATATGATGAGGGGCATGGCAGGAGGGAGGGACCTACCAGGGAGGGTGAGGTCTCGATGGGTGAGGGAGGGAACTTCCTGCTTCTTAGCCATCGCTGGTAGCTGTTTGGTACTGGAGTGAGGCAATGAGAAAGTGGTGATTTCTAGTGCTTCTCTCTTGCTACACGTTATGGAATTGCTGAGCATAGCAAACCATAATTACATGTCAGGGTTGTAACAGCAGGGGGAATTTTTCATCTTTATATGGGCAGTGAGTTTTGATTGGTCATTTTAAACCATGATGTAATAGTGGTAGTACAGACAATGACACAATACACAGGCTATCTGAGGTCTGAGGAGTGGAGGTTCTGTTCCAACTGCAGTTTGTTGTAGACTGCCTCAAATGCCTGAGCCAGAGTGAGGCAGACGTCCTTAGCCTGTGCCTGGGGATGGTGGCAAGAGAGGGAAGGAGAGAGGGAGGGAAGAGTGAGGGAGGGAAGAGGGAGGGAGGGAGGAGGGAGGGATGGTGAAAATGTTCATATGAATTGGATCACTACAGCATGTAAGCAGCATGGTATACAGTACAGAACCCTCTAATCAAATCACTCTTGGCACAAGAAGGAATGTCCTCACTAGAATGGCCTGTGTCTGGGGATAGCGTCAGGTGAAAAAAGCATAACTGAGTGAATTGGATCACTATAGCATGCAAGCAACATGGTGCACAGCATAGAGCCCCTCTAATCAAACCACTCTTGGCACAAAGAAGGAGTGTCCTTACTAGAATGGTGTCCTCATTGGCATGAACACAGATATGGTATATGGGACAGCAATAGTGACCTGCCTCTCAGGGTGTCCTAATTAAGGGTGTCCTAATGAGAGGGGTTTCCCTGCACTCCTCACCTCACTCTCACTCTCATAAATGTGCAGCTCTTGCTGCCCGTCCTCTGCTCCAGACACCCTCACTGCCAGCATGTGCTTCTTGTACATGTCCTCATAGTAGGTGATGTTCACTATTCGGTGCAGGGGGTGGCGGGCGAAGACGCGCTGCCTTTGGCAGTCCATTACTTTTATCCCATATTTGGAGATGGAGAACATTCGTTGGTCTTTGTCAGATGTAACCCATGGCAACCGGCCTTGTTTCTGTGTGGGAGGAAATAAGGGAGGTAAGTGAGGAGAGAGAGAGAGAGAGAGAGAGAGAGAGAGAGAGAGAGAGAGAGAGAGAGAGAGAGAGAGAGGGGGCAGGGATACCTGTGCAGTGTCAATGGTCTCCAGTGTGCTAGTCTGGCTGTCAGCTCTCACAGCTCCACTGACAAAGCCGAGTGCCTTCACTGAGAAGACAGAGGACTGAGAGTACTTGAACAGGTCCGGAGTCTCCTCTACATGAGGTGGGGGGAGGGGGAGAAGGTAGACAAAGCTGATTAGGGTTTGGTGAACTGCGGGGACATGTGATAGTCTCTGACTGACCTTTCTCCCTCTCCTCCCTCTCTCTCTCCTCTCTCTTCCGCACCACCTCAGAGTAGTCCAGCTCCTGGTCCTCGTCCCATCCTCGAGGGGCCTGCAGACATGGCACACCACACACACCACACACTCAGCAGCCAGCACATCACAATGCAGAGCGTGTGCAGCAGTCCTCCCAGCACCATATTGCCATATGCCATACTGGAAATATGCTGCACATACATAACACAGTTAGTGCACAGGTTACGAGGCTGTATGGGCTAATGTGTTACTAGCTACTGCTAGACTGCCTGCAACATGATGGACAAAGCAATTCTCCCATCACCGCACGGAGTGTGTAAATTGTTTGTCTGGGGGGAAGGGGGGAGGTCACTTAGCACTCAGTGTTGACGCATAAGAACAATATCGATCTGCCTATATACTTTCTTCAAAAGTATTGGTCTGACCAAAACAGGACCTGCGTTAGCGATGAAAGTCGTTTGGCCATGGCCAAAACCGGGCCAACTAGCTCTGCAGTAGTGAGAAAAGTGGTGCAGCCATGCACTAGCCACACC
>CBDBZY010000016.1:242500-310000 GCA_965213685.1 bacterium | reverse complement strand
TCCGACAGCTTGCCTGTGGTATTGCCTGTCAATCTCCTGTATCTCTGCCATTATGTCCAGTGGCTGTGAGTTGATGAAGGCTTCCTGACACTTCTTGTGAATTCCACTGCTCTTCACTGCTTCCATCAGCACCTCTTCACACTGCTGCTTGGACTTGGAGTAGTTGTGAGTGGTGAACTGGAACAGGACCCCCCCAATCACCTTGCCCCCCTCGTTTGTCTGACTGATTGCCTGCTCCAGTTGACTGAGGACTGGGTCTTTGTCTCCAGAGGTGGAACTCAATGGCTTGAGTCAACGGATCTCCTGCTGCAGTGACTCCCTTTTCCTGCTCAGTGTCTGTTGGTGGATTCTCATCAGATTCCTCTCCTCCATGGGAAGATTGTCTCCTAAACATTCCTCCATCTCTCTCCTGTACTCCTCCACTAGCTTGTGTGATAGTTCCTTCAGTTTCCACTTGATGACGGCCTGCCAGCCTTGTTCCAGGTCTGGTATTGCTCCTGGTGTGTTGATGGCATCCACATAGCCACGGGTCAGAGCAGCTAGAGCTGGGCCATCCACCACACTCACTCCATCGATGGCTTTCTTGGGTGTGACTTGCTGCAGGATTCGCTGGATCAGCTTGTCGTGTACTCGGGTTCGTTCGTTGGCAGCTAGGAGCGCGCAAGGACTGACAACTGACTTATGACAACTCCCACTACAACAATACAACACAGCACTTATATACAGTACAAATGCAATACAGGAAATAGACATGCATAATAGAGGAAACAAACGTGACATCACAATGAGAGATGATTACACTGCAATATACTACATTCCTCCTTCCTTAAGGAGTTACATCCTGCATATGCACATACATCATAAGCAACACATGCATGACTACATAAAACAAAACAAATGAATGCATCAATGTCATGCTTAACAGTACCTTACAATATCAATGTTAGTTTGTTCCTGGGTCAAACCATTCTCGAGGTTTACGTTGTCTGCGAGGATACGTACGAACGATCGGTTGAGGTTGCTGAATGTTTTGTGCAGGGCCTGCATTCTGTGCTCCACTGTTCTCAGTGGGTTCAGTCGAAGGAAGAAGGGGAATGGTATCGTCCAAAACCATTTCAGACATGTCAGGAGTATCGTCAACTGCTCTCCGTTTCAACTGGTCCACATGGCATCGTCTCTCTCGGCCATCCTCCAACTGTACGGAGAATGAAACTGGGCCAGTTGAACTGCTGATCCTTCCTGGCAACCACTTGTTGCCTGTGCTGTAGTTTCTCACGAACACAGCATCACCCACACGAAACGAACGAAACTTGGCTGTAGCATCATGCTTGGCTTTCTGCTGCAACTGTCTTGCTTCTACCCTCTCCGCAGTGTGAGGTTTCAGAAGATCTAGTCTCGTCCTAGGTCTTCTTCCAAGCAACAATTCTGCCGGAGACACACCTGTTGTGCCTTGTGGGGTGATTCGGTACGTAAACAGGACTTTTGCCAATCTTGTACTGATACTACCTGACCTCACCTTCTTCAATCCTCTTTTCACAATTTGTACCGCCCTCTCTGCCAGCCCGTTGGAGGCTGGATGGTAGGGTGCAGACTTCAAATGTTTGATTCCATTGCTCTTCGTGAAGAGCTCGAACTCCTCACTCACAAATGCAGGGCCATTGTCCGAAACAATGGTTTCTGGTAAACCAAATTTAGCGAACACTGTTCTGAGCTCTTCGATAACAACTGTGGAAGACATTGACTGCGTGCACACTGCCTCGATCCACTTCGAGTGTGCGTCGATTGTGATCAGGAATGTCTTCCCTAAGAATGGACCGGCGAAGTCCACATGAAGACGAGCCCATGGCCTCGATGGCCATTTCCATGGGTGTAGAGGAGCAGCAGGGGGTACTGATTGTGTTTCCTGACATTCAGTGCACAGTCTGACTGACTTCTCAATGTCAGCATTGATCCCAGGCCACCACACGTACATTCGGGCTAGGGATTTCATCCGTGTGATCCCGGGGTGCCCTTCATGCAACTCCTGTAGTACTGCTTCTCGCCCTGGCCCTGGAATGATGATTCTGTTGCCCCACAGGATACATCCTTCATAGGCAGAGAGTTCCAGGCACTTTGTCGAGTACCGTTCCAGATCTGTTTCAACTTCACATGGCCATCCTTGCTGGATGTACTGCAACACTCTTGCTAGCTTGGGATCTCTCTGAGTCCAGGTACGAACGTCATCTGCAGTCACAGGTGAGTCAGCTAGATGCTCTGCTAGCAACACCAGCTCTGGCACCTGTTCTGCAGTGGCTGGTTCCACTGGTAGTGGTAACCTGCTCAGTGCGTCGGCGTTTGCATGGGCATTCGTATTTCGAAATTTCAGGGTGTACTCGTATCCAGAGAGAAACAAGGACCATCGTTTAATTCGGGCTGAAGCCTGGGGTGATGTAGGGCGGTCCTCCTTGAGTAGACCAAGCAGTGGCTTGTGGTCCGTCACTAGCTCAAATGCACGACCAAAGACGTAATCATGGAACTTCTTGATTCCAAAGATACACGATAAGCCCTCTTTCTCCAGTTGCGAGTAGTTTCGCTCTGACTTAGTCAACGTTCGAGAGGCGTAGCCTATGGGCTTCTCGGACCCGTCTGGCATCTTGTGAGCTAGGACAGCTCCCAGACCGTAGTCTGAGGCGTCACATGCCAGTGTCAACTCCTGGTTGGAATCGAAATGTGCGAGGAATTTGGTGGAAGTCAGGAGGTCTTTCGAGGCAGCGAATGCCTTCTTCTGTTTTGTCCCCCACTTCCACGGAACATCTTTCTTGAGAAGGTGGTAAAGTGGGTGAAGAGTCGTTGAGAGATTTGGAAGAAACTTGCTGTAATACGTAAGCATCCCCAGATACGATTTCAATTCTTGGACTGATCGAGGGGCTGGGGCATTCTTGATGGCTTGTACTTTGTCTGGTAGTGGATGGAGTCCAGTTGCATCGATCCTGTGACCAAGGTAAGTCACGGAGCTTCTCATGAATTCACACTTCTTGGACTTCACTCTCAACCCGAACTTGTCCAGACGACTCAGCACTTCCTCCAAAGTCTCCAGGTGTTTCTGTTCTGTGCTTCCAGTGATGAGGATATCATCGAGATAAACCACCACTCCCTCAATGCCTTGCAAGAGGCTCTCGATCACCCTCTGAAAGATTCCCGGAGCAGAGGAGATTCCGAAAGGTAGTCTTGTGTATCTGAACAGCCCTTTGTGTGTGTTGATTACCACAAAACGCTTCGATTCTTCATCTAGTGGTAGCTGCTGATACGCTTGGCTGAGATCCAACTTTGTGAAGAGCCTTCCCTTGGTCAGCTTAGCGAATAGGTCTTCCACTCTTGGAATGGGGTACCTATCGAGCTTCGAGATTGGATTTACGGTAAGGCGAAAGTCTCCACAAATGCGGACGTTCTGCTTGTCACTTTTAAGCACAGGGACAATTGGAGCAGCCCATTCCGATACCTCCACAGGCTCCAGGGTCCCTTCTTCCTGAAGTCTTGTGAGTTCCCTGTCCACCTTGTCCCGCAGTGCATACGGAACAGACCTGGCTGGAATGAACCTTGGTGTGGCATTGGGCTCTACATGGATTCTGGCCTTGAACCCCTTCATCGTGCCTAGTCCCTCCTGGAAGACAGCTGGGTGCCTATCCAGTACTGCTTGCAATGAATTCGAGTGGACATGGTGGATCTGCTTCCAATCCAGTCGGATAAGGCTGAGCCAATTCCTGCCAAGCAGGCTAGGGCCAGATCCTTCTACCACAATCAAGGGCACATTCACAGCAGTCTGACCATTGTAGTCAAGGTTTACATAGCAACATCCCACTACAGGGATAGGTTCCTGGGAGTAGGACTGAAGCCTAACCTCGCTGGTACTTAGGCTCCTCCCTGGCCACAACTCCCCAAAGGTGCTCTCAGACATCAAAGTCATAGAGGCGCCAGTGTCTACCTCCATCTTGATAAGGCAGTCATCCACCTGAACCTTGACCTCAATTGGGGGTGCATTACTCATGCCATGCGACCTCACCTGGCATAAGGTTGACTGTCCAGAGTCAGACTCGTCTCCTTCTTGCACTCTGCACACAGCTCTTGATTGGTACTTAGACCTCTTCTGCTTGTTGCCCCTCCGCTGGCTCTTGCACGCTCTCCGCAAGTGTCCTGGCTTCCCACACTGGTGGCAGACTATGTCCTTGCTGACCCGACAGTTGGCCACAACATGGCCTACTTTGCCACAACGATAACAGGTAGGGACGCCCTTCTTGCTCTGCGAGTTAGACACCGTGTGCACGTCCAGGTTACGAGGGTGCGACTGTGAGGCGCTTTCTTCCGGATCACGGCGTGATGCCTCGGACCTGACCTTGAGCTCCTTCACGTTCTGGATAGCCGTCTCCATGCTCTGCGACAGCTCCACCGCCTTAGCGTACGTCAGCTTCGGCTCTGCCAGAAGGCGCTTCTGGATGCTTTCGTCGTTAATGCCGCACACTAGGCGATCTCGGATCATATCTTCGAGAGAGTCGCCGAAATTGCAGTATTCCGAGAGACAGCGAAGCTCTGACACGAACGTGGCGACCGATTCGCCCGATTTCCTGAAACGGCTATGGAACTTACAGCGCTCCACGATCTCTGACGGAGTCGGCTTAAAGTGCTTCGACAGCACCTCCACAAGGTCGGCATAGGCCTTCTCTCCCGGCTTCTCCGGAGACACAAGGTTACGCAGGAGCTTGTACGCGGCTGGGCCTATCACCGAGAGAAACACAGCTCGCTTCTTCTCCGCTTCCGTTATGCCATTCGCCGCGAAGAAATGGCCCAATCTCTCCACGTACTGTTGCCAGTCTTCCTTGCCGCTGTCGAACTCTTCTACCTTGCCGAAGGTAGCTGCCATCCCATCCTCGTCGCCAATATGTCGTGTACTCGGGTTCGTTCGTTGGCAGCTAGGAGCGCGCAAGGACTGACAACTGACTTATGACAACTCCCACTACAACAATACAACACAGCACTTATATACAGTACAAATGCAATACAGGAAATAGACATGCATAATAGAGGAAACAAACGTGACATCACAATGAGAGATGATTACACTGCAATATACTACACAGCTCATCCACTGCCTTGTTGAATGCTGGTTCCAGCTTGTCCTGTTGCTCCACAATGTTCTTGATGACTTTGGGGTTGATGCTTGGCATGGGAAGAGTGTGGCATTCCAGTGAGGGGAAGAGGCTGCAAAGAGACTTGCCCAGCTCTGTAGGCTGGCCAGATTGTGATGCCAGCACACGAGTGTGCAGGAACTCAGTGGCCGAGATGGTCTGGCTGGCTCTGTCTGTCACTTTCAGTGTCACATCTCGCAGTAGCCACAGAAAGTGAGGGAAGAACTTCCTCATGACCTCTGCCCTCATGGACTCCCCTTTCTGCACGAGCAGAGACCTGGAGAGCTGGGTGAAGCACCTCATCTTGTCCAGATCCACCTTCTGGGGCACCTTCTTGGAGTTGTAGATGAGGTAGGAGCTGAGGAGTGTGGTGACAGTCAGCAAGCTCATGGCCATGATCTCGGAGGCTCCAATGGCATCGATGCCTTCCGTATCCAGCAGGATTGTGGCAAACTGCTCACACTCCAGGACAGTGGTGGCCATCCAGATTCCACGTGTACAGGCTTGCATCCTGTGGCCCAGCTGAAAGGCCCCAGGCCTGCCCAGCAGTCGGGAGATGAAGTAGGACTTCCCCGAGCGGTAGGGGCCACAGATGGACAGGACAGCCACAGGCTTGTTGATGGTTCCTAGCAGTTGTAGAGTGTCTGTGACTATCTGTAGGTGTTGTGGTTGGCTGTTGTGCTGGTGAGTCTTCAGCTTGCAGCTGTGAGGGTCCCACCTGTCTTGGGTGGAGATGATGAGGGGCATGGCAGGAGGGAGGGACCTACCAGGGAGGGTGAGGTCTCGAGGGGTGAGGGAGGAGGCAGCTTTCTCAACTGTGTCTCCACAGGCAGCCATTGTAAAGCTAACAGCAGTGGATCAATACAAGCACCAATTGCCCTGTAATCTAATACACTGAATGACCTCAGTGACCTCTGTCTGTGGATGGAAGTTGGGCTGTATAAACATTGAAATTCACATGACACCAGTAGCTAGTGAGTAGAGCACAATGTGCGTGTCCAAAATGGAGTAGTGTGTGATTATATTATTGTGTGGTATACTATAGACAATATGTCAGTGTTTCCACAAGTAGCTGAGTCACAAGGCTAGAGTTTCTCCTCTGTGTTTGTGACAAGAAGTACTGCTGTATTGGTGGCCACCCTCTCCTGTATGAACACCTATACAATCATGTGTCCTCATATTATCGTGTTTACAGAATATAGGGAAATGCACTATTTCTCATAGTATGGACAAGCAGTTGTTCAGGTTCTCTCTTTCTTGTCAGGGCAAAGAATAGTTACACAATAATCATGTAAAGTAAAAATATACAGCAACATAATAACGAGGGGTGAGGGAGGGAACATCCAGCCATTGCTGCTGGATGTTTACCACTGTACGGAGGCAATATGGAGGGATAATATTCTAGTGTTCTCACCTGCTATGCTATGGACAAAATATTTATATTCATATCAGGGTTGTAACAGCAAGGGGCCTTCTTTATATGAGCAGTGGGTTTTGATTGGTCATTTTAAACCATGATGTAATAGTGGTAGTACAGATAATGGCACAATACACAGGCTATCTGAGGTCTGAGGAGTGGAGGTTCTGTTCCAACTGCAGTTTGTTGTAGACTGCCTCAAATGCCTGAGCCAGAGTGAGGCAGACGTCCTTAGCCTGTGCCTGGGGATGGTGGTAAGAAAGGGAAGAGTGAGGGAGGAAAGGAAAGAGGGAGGGAAGAGGGAGGGATGGTAAAAATGTTCATATGAATTGGATCACTACAGCATGTAAGCAGCATGGTATACAGTACAGAACCCTCTAATAAGCCACTCTTGGCACAAGAAGGTATGTCCTCACTAGAATGGCTTGTGTCTGGGGATAGCGTCAGGTGAAAAAACATAACTGAGTGAATTGGATCACTATAGCACACAAGCAACATGGTGCACAGCATAGAGCCCCTCTAATCAAACCACTCTTGGCACAAGAAGGAGTGTCCTCACTAGAATGGTGTCCTCATTGGCATGAACACAGATATGGTATATGGGATAGCAATAGTGACCTGTCTCTCAAGGTGTCCTAATTAAGGGTATCCTAATTAGAGGGGTTTCCCTGCACTCCTCACCTCACTCTCACTCTCATAAATGTGCAGCTCTTGCTGCCCGTCCTCTGCTCCAGACACCCTCACTGCCAGCATGTGCTTCTTGTACGTGTCCTCATAGTAGGTGATGTTCACTATTCGGTGCAGGGGGTGGCGGGCGAAGACACACTGCCTTTGGGAGTCCGTTACTTTTATCCCAGAGAACATTCGTTGGTCAGACGTAAGATAATGCCCTTGTTTCTATGCTTACTCTTATCCAATGCTTGCAAATGAATACTTATACTTTTTCACTTTCTCCTCTTCCCCCGTCTCAGGGTCGCTGTGCTGGTATCATCATCGGATGTTTGATTGGAATGTTCCCGCTGCTGTGGATCAGGCCAAGAGAACCACAATCACGTCAACACTCAGTCACCCCAGAGGAACACAAGTCATGATATTCATCACTAGCGGTGCTCATAACACTCACCACTACATGTACAGTGTATAATAATTAGTTTATGGTCATTCAATCCACATCACTCTAGCCTTGTTCCCAGACTGCCCCCCACACACAAGCACTCCACCATGCTGGGTGTGGTGTTGTGCTGGCATGTGGGGGAAGGCCTGGGAATGAGGCTAGCATTGCGCTGTGGCTGGGGACACGGCAACTCCATAATAATTGTGGTTGATGACAGGGGCCCATCTCATCATGATAAGCAGTGATGATCACTGCTATATTTACTAGAATCGCTACCCATTGGTAACCTATCTGGCTTCACCCACAATGGATGCTCATTTAGGTTCTGCTGTTGCCATGCCAACACAATGTCATAGTAACAAAGCTTATACTAATAAATAACTCAATTTCTGTTACATCCACTCCATAATATATCAAAATACATGTGCATGTTGTGTTTATTGTGGCGGGTATGAGAGTACATGAACGTGTACACACAAGAGCAGCTATAGCTAGCCATAGAGTATTGACATGTCACTCTGTGGAGTCACATGACGTCTCATCATCACTCTCTGGGGACAGGTCTCCACTGTAGCATCCGTCCTTGATCACTTCCCTAGCAATCCAAACTCCACCCACAGTAGCAGTAACTGGAGCACATATGAGGCTAATTGGTAAAGTGGCGACTGATATGGCTACTATTTTTCCTCCACTCATGTCTTCAGCAGTCACATTCGCAATAGCTGCTGCAACTGGCATCAGTGACAATGTAATTGCTCCTACACCACCAGCAAGAGCTCCCATCTTAGCTTTTGACTCCATTGTCCATGAGTCATGTGTTGCAGCCACACTCTTAATCAGGTCATTAGTGGCTGTGATTCTGAACTGGTAGTCTGTGTCTGACTTCAGTCCAGTGATGAGGATTTTGGTCTTCTTTGTCTCCCTCACCCTCTCCCACTGCATTCCCTCCTCTTGTTTCCACACCACATAGCTCTCAGCAGCCTCAGGGTTCTTCTTTGGAGGTTGCCAGCTCAGCTTCACTCGATCAGGTCCCCATCCAATGACCTCCACCTCACAAGGTGGGCCAGGAATTCTCTTGAGTGAGTCTCCCAGTTGGTTCAGTTCTCTGTGACCTTTTTTCAGCACTTCACCAGCTGCTGGTCCAACAGCTTGCTTGCAGTATTGTGTATGAATATCCCATATCTCTGCCATTATGTCCAGTGGATGAGAGTTGATGAAGGCTTCCTGACACTTCTTGTGAATTCCACTGCTCTTCACTGCTTCCATCAGCACCTCTTCACATTGCTGCTTGGACTTGGAATAGTTGTGAGTGGTGAACTGGAACAGGACCCCCCCAATCACCTCACCCCCCTCGTTTGTCTGACTGATTGTCTGCTCCAGTTGACTCAGGACTGGGTCTTTGTCTCCAGAGGTGGAACTCAATGGCTTGAGTCAACGGATCTCCTGCTGCAGTGACTCCCTTTTCCTGCTCAGTGTCTGTTGGTGGATTCTCATCAGATTCCTCTCCTCCATGGGAAGATTGTCTCCTAAACATTCCTCCATCTCTCTCCTGTACTCCTCCACTAGCTTGTCTGATAGTTCCTTCAGTTTCCACTTGATGATGGCCTGCCAGCCTTGTTCCAGGTCTGGTATTGCTCCTGGTGTGTTGATGGCATCCACATAGCCACGGGTCAGAGCAGCTAGAGCTGGGCCATCCACCACACTCACTCCACCAATGGCTTTCTTGGGCGTGACTTGCTGCAGGATTCGCTGGATCAGCTCATCTACTGCCTTGTTGAATGCTGGTTTCAGCTTGTCCTGTTGCTCCACAATGTTCTTGATGACTTTGGGGTTGATGCTTGGCATGGGAAGAGTGTGGCATTCCAGTGAGGGGAAGAGGCTGCAAAGAGACTTGCCCAGCTCTGTAGGCTGGCCAGACTGTGATGCCAGCACACGAGTGTGCAGGAACTCAGTGGCTGAGATGGTCTGGCCGGCTCTGTCTGTCACTTTCAGTGTCACATCTCGCAGTAGCCACAGAAAGTGAGGGAAGAACTCCCTCACGACCTCTGCCCTCATGGACTCCCCTTTCTGCACGAGCAGAGACCTGGAGAGCTGGGTGAAGCACCTCATCTTGTCCAGGTCCACCTTCTGGGGCACCTTCTTGGAGTTGTAGATGAGGTAGGAGCTGAGGAGTGTGGTGACAGTCAGCAAGCTCATGGCCATGGTCTCGGAGGCTCCAATGGCATCAATGCCTTCTGTGTCCAGCAGGATTATGGCAAACTGCTCACACTCCAGGACAGTGGTGGCCATCCAGATTCCACGTGTACAGGCTTGCATCCTGTGGCCCAGCTGAAAGGCCCCAGGCCTGCCCAGCAGTCGGGAGATGAAGTAGGACTTCCCTGAGCGGTAGGGGCCACAGATGGACAGGATAGCCACAGGCTTGTTGATGGTTCCCAGCAGTTGTAGAGTGTCTGTGACTAGCTGTAGGTATTGTGGTTGGCTGTTGTGCTGGTGAGTCTCCAGCTTGCAGCTGTGAGGGTCCCACCTGTCTTGGGTGGAGATGATGAGGGGCATGGCAGGAGGGAGGGACCTACCAGGGAGGGTGAGGTCTCGAGGGGTGAGGGAGGAGGCACTAACATCCTCAGCTGTGGCTCCAGAGGCAGCCATGCAGATGAGCAAAGCTACTGGTGGGCTCTAATACCTGTGCGTCGCGTTCTAAACGTAGGGACTTCCCCCACACCGTCGTGACCATAGATATCTATGCTGTGACGTACTACTCTCCAAAGAGTTATGGGGTGCTGTTAGCCCAAATTTGAAAACCCTAATTTTTTAAGGGGATATAGCAAAGGGGTGGATGTTTAGTAAATAGCTTTGGTGTTTAGCAAATAGCTACCATCAATATTTAGCGTGTATGGCGCTACACGGTGCTGGTGTTCAATAGTGGGCACCGAGTAGCGAGTGGGCAGTACATTGTAGGTAACAGTGATATAATTATCCGCATTCTTGGCTGGTCCATAGATCTCTAGTAAATATGCAGGTAGATTGGAGGCTTGTGAGAATACGCTAATGATGTCTAGTCATTGATATTCTGTGGTCTAAAGTACCGCCGCCATCTGCTGGGGTATACGATCATTGTGTACATGTAATTGTTTGACTTAGTTCAGTCAGCAAATGGCATATTTTGAGCGTAACAACAGTGTTGGACGCCAGGTACATTCAGTGGCCCGCCTGGTGGGGTGGTGCAAGGACCTGGTTGATGTGATGTTTAGGTTAGCCTCGTATCCAGGCCCGAAAAGAGCCTGGGAACGAGGCTATATGGCACGTATGAGAGTGCAAGAGGTTGTACTACCACACAAGAGGAGCCATTGTCATGTTATTCTATGGAGTCAAAATTCCATGTCTGTCTGTATCTGTCTGTCTGCCTTTGGCCTGCCAGCCTGCTTATCTGCTTCCACTCTCATACATGTACCTCTTCCTCTGGTTACTTACTCTCTTTCTCATCCTCCTCTTCCCCCGTCTCAGGGTCGCTGTGCTGGTATCATCATTGGATGTTTGATTGGAATGTTCCCGCTGCTGTGGATCAGGCCGAGAGAACCACAATCACCTCTACACTCAGTCACCACAGAGGAACACAAGTCATGATCATCACTAGCAGTGCTCATAACACTCACCACTATGTATAATTATTATGATGTTTACGGTCATTTGCTATGTATCAATTCACATCACTCTAGCCTTGTTCTCAGACTGCCCCCACACACAAGCACTCCATCATGCTGGGTGTGGTGTTGTGCTGGCATGTGGCAACTGGTGACCTCTCTGGCTCCACCCACACTATTTATGGATGCTCTTTTTGGGTTCTGCTGTTGCTATGCCCAACACAATGCCATAGTAGCAAAGCTTGTATTGATTTGTAAATGTCACTCCATAATAATTAAATCAAAATACATGTGCATGTTGTGTGTATTGTGGCAGGTATGAGAGTACATGAACTTGTACACACAAGAGCAGCTATAGCTAGCCATAGAGTATTGTCACGTCATTCTGTGGAGTCACATGACGTCTCATCATCACTCCCTGGGGACAGGTCTCCCCAGTCACGCTCATCCTTGATCATTTCCCTAGCAGCCCAAACTCCACCCACAGTAGCAGTAACTGGAGCACATATGAGGCTGATTGGTGCAGTGGCGACTGATATGGCTACTATTTTTCTTGTACTCATGCCTCCTTCAGTCATAGCCACATAACCTAAAACTGGGGACAATGCAAATGCAAGTGCTCCTGCACCACCACCAATAGCTCCCATCATAGCTTTTGACTCCTTTGTCAATGAGCACTGTGTTGTAGCCACACTCTTAATCAGGTCATTAGTGGCTGTGACTCTGAACTGGTACACTGTCCCTGACTTCAGTCCAGTGATGAGGATTTTGGTCTTCTTTGTCTCCCTCACCCTCTCCCACTGCTTCCCCTTCTCTTGTTTCCACACCACATAGCTCTCAGCAGCCTCAGGGTTCTTCTCTGGAGGTTGCCAGCTCAGCTTCACTCGATCAGATCCCTCTCCAATGACCTCCACCTCACTAGGTGGGCCAGGAATTCTCTTGAGTGAGTCTCCCAGTTGGTTCAGTTCTCTGTGACCTTTCTCCAGTACTTCATTGGCTGCTGGTCCGACAGCTTGCTTGCAGTATTGTGTATGAATATCCCATATCTCTGCCATTATGTCCAGTGGCTGTGAGTTGATGAAGGCTTCCTGACACTTCTTGTGAATTCCACTGCTCTTCACTGCTTCCATCAGCACCTCTTCACACTGCTGCTTGGACTTGTAATAGTTCTGAGTGGTGAACTGGAACAGGACCCCCCCAATCACCTCACCCCCCTCGTTTGTCTGACTGATTGTCTGCTCCAGTTGACTCATGATCAGGATTGGGTTTTTGTCTCCAGAGGTGGAACTCAATGGTTTGAGCCGATGGATCTCCTGCTGCAGTGAATCCCTTTTCCTGCTCAGTGTCTGTTTGTGGATTCTCATCAGATTCCTCTCCTCCATGGGAAGATTGTCTCCTAAACATTTCTCCATCTCTCTCCTGTACTCCTCCACTAGCTTGTCTGACAGTTCCTTCAGTTTCCACTTGATGACGGCCTGCCAGCCTTGTTCCAGGTCTGGTATTGCTCCTGGTGTGTTGATGGCATCCACATAGCCACGGGTCAGAGCAGCTAGAGCTGGGCCATCCACCACACTCACTCCATTGATGGCTTTCTTGGGTGTGACTTGCTGCAGGATTCGCTGGATCAGTTCATCCACTGCCTTGTTGAATGCTGGTTTCAGCTTGTCCTGTTGCTCCACAATGTTCTTGATGACTTTGGGGTTGATGCTTGGCATGGGAAGAGTGTGGCATTCTAGTGAGGGGAAGAGGCTGCAAAGAGACTTGCCCAGCTCTGTAGGCTGGCCAGATTGTGATGCCAGCACACGAGTGTGCAGGAACTCAGTGGCTGAGATGGTCTGGCCGGCTCTGTCTGTCACTTTCAGTGTCACATCTCGCAGTAGCCACAGAAAGTGAGGGAAGAACTTCCTCATGACCTCTGCCCTCATGGACTCCCCTTTCTGCACGAGCAGAGACCTGGAGAGCTGGGTGAAGCACCTCATCTTGTCCAGATCCACCTTCTGGGGCACCTTCATGGAGTTGTAGATGAGGTAGGAGCTGAGGAGTGTGGTGACAGTCAGCAAGCTTGCATCCATGGTCTCGGAGGCTCTAATGGCATCGATGCCTTCTGTGTCCAGCAGGATTGTGACAAACTGCTCACACTCCAGGACAGTGGTGGCCATCCAGATTCCACGTGTACAGGCTTGCATCCTGTGGCCCAGCTGAAAGGCCCCAGGCCTGCCCAGCAGTCGGGAGATGAAGTAGGACTTCCCCGAGCGGTAGGGGCCACAGATGGACAGGACAGCCACAGGCTTGTTGATGGTTCCCAGCAGTTGCAGAGTGTCTGTGACTAGCTGTAGGTGTTGTGGTTGGCTGTTGTGCTGGTGAGTCTCCAGCTTGCAGCTGTGAGGGTCCCACCTGTCTTGGGTGGAGATGATGAGGGGCATGGCAGGAGGGAGGGACCTACCAGGGAGGGTGAGGTCTCGAGGGGTGAGAGAGGGAACTTCCTGCTTCTTAGCCATCGCTGGTAGCTGTTTGGTACTGGAGTGAGGCGATGAGAAAGTGGTGATTTCTAGTGCTTCTCTCTTGCTACACGTTATGGAATTGCTGAGCATAGCAAACCATAATTATATTCATGTCAGGGTTGTAGCAGCAGGGGATCCTTATATGGGCAGTAGGTTTTGATTGGTCATTTTAAACCATGATGTAATAGTGGTAGTACAGATAATGGCACAATACACAGGCTATCTGAGGTCTGAGGAGTGGAGGTTCTGTTCCAACTGCAGTTTGTTGTAGACTGCCTCAAATGCCTGAGCCAGAGTGAGGCAGACGTCCTTAGCCTGTGCCTGGGGATGGTGGCAAGAGAGGAAAGGAGAGAGGGAGGGAAGAGTGAGGGAGGGAGGGAAGAGGGAGGGAAGAGGGAGGGAGGGAGGGAGGGAATAGGGAGGGAAGAGTGAGGGAGAGGGAGAGGAAGGAGTGATGGTGAAAGTGTTAATGCATAACTGCGTGAATTGGATCACTACAGCAAGCAAGCAACATGGTATACAGCATAAAGCCCCTCTAATCAAACCACTCTTGGCACAAGGAGTGTCCTCACTAGAATGGTGTCCTCATTGGCATGAACATAGATATGGTACATGAGATAGCAATAGTGACCTTCTCTCAAGATGTTCTAATTAAGGGTGTCCTAATGAGAGGGGCTTCCCTGCACTCCTCACCTCACTCTCACTCTCATAAATGTGCAGCTCTTGCTGCCCGTCCTCTGCTCCAAACACCCTCACTGCCAGCATGTGCTTCTTGTATGTGTCCTCATAGTAGGTGATGTTCACTATTCGGTGCAGGGGGTGGCGGGCGAAGACACGCTGCCTTTGGGAGTCCGTTACTTTTATCCCATATTTGGAGATGGAGAACATTCGTTGGTCTTTGTCAGATGTAACCCATGGCAACCGACCTTGTTTCTGTGTAGAAGAAGATATGGATAAGGAATTGAGTTAGGAAAAGATGGCAGGAATACGTAGAGAGATAGACAGGGGAAGAGGAGAGAGAGAGAGAGAGAGAGAGAGAGAGAGAGAGAGAGAGAGAGAGAGAGAGAGAGAGAGAGAGAGAGAGAGAGAGAGAGAGAGAGAGAGAGAGAGAGAGAGAGAGAGAGAGAGAGAGAGAGAGAGAGAGAGAGAGAGAGAGAGAGAGGCAGGGATACCTGTGCAGTGTCAATGGTCTCCAGTGTGCTAGTCTGGCTGTCAGCTCTCACAGCTCCACTGACAAAGCCGAGTGCCTTCACTGAGAAGACAGAGGACTGAGAGTACTTGAACAGGTCAGGAGTCTCCTCTACATGAGGTGGGGGGAGGGGGAGAAGGTAGGCAAAGCTGATTAGAGTTTGGTGAACTGCAGGGACATGTGATAGTCTCTGACTGACCTTTCTCCCTCTCCTCCCTCTCCCTCTCCTCCCTCTTCTGCACCACCTCCGAGTAGTCCAGCTCCTGGTCCTCGTCCCATCCTCGAGGGGCCTGCAGACATGGCACACCACACACACCACACACTCAGCAGCCAGCACATCACAATGCAGGGTGCGTGCAGCAATCCTTCCAGCAGTGCCACTAGTAATATGCACAATAATAACACAGTTAGTGCACAGTTATGAGGCTGTACAGGCTCATGTGTACTGGACTGTCTGCAACATGATAGACAATGCAGTTCTTCCATGAGGTTAGTCTATCGAGCTAGACCCTACTCCGAGTGCGAAGCACGAGTAGCTTCGTGCTCAGAGTAGGGTCTAGCTTGATAGACTACCATAAGGTAATATGCCATTGATCATGTATCACTACATTAACTGCATCCATGGAGATGAAGCCACACCCACCTGGGCCTCCTCTTTCGCCCAGAACAGTGCCATTTGTTGCTGCTCTTCATCAGTAGGGGGAGGACCCTCTTCGTTATGGGAGAGATCTGGGAAACTGTCACTGAGGTCCATGTGGAGTTCTGGATTTGGCTGTGTGTGTGTGTGTGTGTGTGTGTGTGTATGTGTGCGCGCGCGCGTGTTGTGGGGTGTGTTTGTTTGTGCACTGCGAGTAGCCCCACCCATTTATTTGCGTACCTGGTCTGGAAGCCATACTTGTGGCATTGCCTCCGCCCCTCCCTTCTTCCCTCCCTTGGGAGACGGGCCCTCCTTTCCGCGACCTTTCTTCGGCATCGCTACGCTTTTCTCTTACCTCAGTAAGCCACCCTACTAGGAGCATAGATAGTATAGACAAGTAACTAGTAAGTAATAGGTTACTTGTCTATACTATCTATGCTAGGAGCTGCAACTCGTATTGCAGCCCCACCCATTTACCGGATACCCAACATATACGGAATGCAACGCACCGTACACGTCAGTATACTTTGTTGTCGTGTTTGCCGAGACCGTGTGGCGATTCTTCCGCTGCTATGGCGGACTCAAGTTCATCAACCCCACAGTGAGGGAGGGAGGCCGGCAGACACATGCCTGCACACACACGTACCATAGATACTATACCTTCCATAAGGTATAGTATCTATGCACGTACACACACACACACACACAGCCTGGGTTCGTGATGAAGGTATTTGTTGAACCTGGTCACCGCAAGACATTCATTAATGTCTGTCAGAGTGATGTGGTTTCCACGGCAACATGTGTAGCTGGTAAAGGGAGCAGCAAGAAACGTGGGCAGCAGTGGCAGATCCCGTACTCCATCACCCCCGACAGAGAGGACCTGGACAAGTGTGAGGGAGGGAGGGGGAGAGGGAGGGAGGGAAGTGGGGATAGAGGGAGGGAGGGGTGTATTTCTGAGTGCACTGGTGATTATATTCTCACCCCCTCCCTCCCTCCCTCCCTCCCTGCAGCTGGGAAGAGGTGGTGGGAGAGAGAGGGATGGAGGGAGGGGGGAGGAAGAGAGGAAGAATGTGAGGGAGGGAGGTGAGGATAGTGGGAGGGATGTAGGGAGGGAGGGGTGCACCTATTTCTGAGTGCACTGGTGATCATTCTCAGCCACTGCTCCTTCCCTCCCTCCCTCCCTCCCTGCAGCTGGGAAGAGGTGTGTGGTGATTGACGTGGTGTTCAACCCACACACCTACAAGAGAGGGCAGAAGGTATGAATCACATGACCACCACGTGATCATCACATGATCATTGCATGCTCAAGACTGTGATCCATGTGCACATCACTACTGACCAAGTTTTGTTATGTGTTGCACATTTCCCCATTCTGCCCTCCCTCCCTCCCTCTTTTCCTCCCTCCTCATCTTTCCTTCCTCTTCCCCTCCTCCTCTCCTCCTCCCTCCCTCCCTCCCTTCCTCCTTCTCTCCTCCCCTCCCCAGTATCCCTGGTTCATGCAGCTGCTGATCGACATGGTGATTGAAGCCATAGAGACAAAGGACGAGGGAAGGTTGACACCACCAAAATGAAGTTCCTAAAGATGCCTTATAAGGGAAAGCCACACCCAACCATCATCAGGGAAAAGAAAAAACATTCCAAAGTGAGTTATGAAGGGAAAGCTTTGTCATGATATAATGTGTTACTAAATTTACTATGCAACTGTTACCAAATTTTTAGAAAGCTTCGTGGAAGGTACATGTAGGAATATGCAGAATTTACACACACATCTAGTAGGCATCAGGCCTTACATTTGACCCAATTAGAGGAGGAGGAATTGCGGTGTGTGTGTGACTGACTCTTCCCTCTCTCCTCCAGTCCAAAGGTGCCTCCACTCCTTCCTTCTCCTCCTCCCCCACCTCTTCCTCCTCCTCCTCTTCCTCCTCCTCTTCCTCCTCCCCCACCTCCACCTCCTCCTCCTCCTCCCTCTTGTTGTATTGCACATGTACATGTGCAGTCCACAAACACACAATCGTGCATATACACTTGACTGTATATGTATGCGCTGCTGCCTACCCTCCCTCTCTTCCCGCCTCCCTCCCTCCCTCTCTCCCTGCCTCCCTCCCTTCCTCCTCTTCCCTCCTCTTTCAAACTCTCTCCTCAGCACTCCCAAAGAGAAGAAACCTACCAAAAGGAATAGAGAGGGAAGAAAAAAGCACTCCTCCCCCTCCCCCTCCCCCTCCTCCTCCTCCCCCTCCTCCTCCTCCCCTCCCCAACCATTCTACACCCTCACCTACAGAGGGGAGGTGGCTATGGAGGACTTCACTAATGACAGGGTGTCCAGGAGAGGGAGGAGACCGAAGGAGATGGTAGTGTGTGTGGAGCTGCCTGGAGTGGTGAGTGGAGGGGAGGGTGACTGTGTGGGGGGAGATGAGCTCTCTCCTTTCACACACACACACACACACACACACACAGAGCTCTGCAGCAGATGTGGAATTGGATGTGTTTAGAAACAGCTGCTACATCAGAACAAAACACCACCATACCTCCTGGATGTATCCTAGCAACATCTTACCTTCTCCCTTCCTCCCTCCCTCCCTCTCTCTCTTTTTCCTTTCTCTTTCCCTCTCTCTCTCTCCTTCCCTCTCCCTCCCTTCCTCTCTCTCCCTCTTTCCCTCCCTCCCTTAACTCATTCCAGGTGGCCCTCTCCTACCAACCAACTTGATGGGAGGGCAAAGTTTGACAAGAGCAAAGAGACTCTCACAATCACTCTCCCCATCCTCCCCCTCCCCTCCTTACCCTCCCCCCTCACACCCTTGCCACTGAAGTTCAGTCACAGTCACCATTTAGCCACCAACCAGAACTCAGAAACCCAGTCACGTGACAATGCAAGCAAATCATGTGATGAGAAGAATCAAATGACCAATGAGATTGCACCAGAAGCCGGTACAGACTGCGACATGTTATAGGGACCTGCCAACTACATAATAATTGACAGGGGCCCATCTTGTCATGACAACCAGTGATGATCACTGCTGTGTGTGCTACCCACTGGTGACCTCTCTGGCTCCACCCACACTATGGATGCTCACTCAGGGTCTGCTGTTGCCATGCCAACACAGTGTCATAGTAACAAAGCTTGTATTGAGTTATATCCACTCCATAATAATTATATCAAAATACATGTGTACATTGTGTGTATTGTGGCAGGTATGAGAGTACATGAACTTGTACACACAAGAGCAGCTATAGCTAGCCATAGAGTATTGTCATGTCATTCTGTGGAGTCACATGATGTTTCATCATCACTCTCTGGGGACAGATCATCACTCTCTGGGGACAGGTCTCCACTGTAGCACCAGTCCTTGATCTCTTCCCTAGCAAACCAAACTGCACCCACAGTAGCAGTAACTGGAGCACATATGAGGCTGATTGGTGCAGTGGCGACTGATATGGCTACTATTTTTCTTGTACTCATGTCTCCATTAGTCATAGCCAAATAACCTAAAACTGGGGACACTGCAAATCCAAGTGCTCCAAAACCACCACCAATAGCTCCCATCTTAGCTTTTGACACATTTGTCTCTGAGCGCTGTGTTGTATCCACACTCTTAATCAGGTCATTAGTGGCTGTGACTCTGAACTGGTAGTATGTCCCTGACTTCAGTCCAGTGATGAGGATTTTGGTCTTCTTTGTCTCCCTCACCCTCTCCCACTGCTTCCCCTCCTCTTGTTTCCACACCACATAGCTCTCAGCAGCCTCAGGGTTCTTCTCTGGAGGTTTCCAGCTCAGCTTCACTCGATCAGGTCCTCGTCCAATGTCCCTCACCTCACGAGGTGGGCCAGGAATTCTCTTGAGTGAGTCTCCCAGTTGGTTCAGTTCTCTGAGGCCTTTCTCCAGCACTTCACTGGCTGCTGGTCCGACAGCTTGCCTGTGGTATTGCCACTCAATCTCCTGTATCTCTGCCATTATGTCCAGTGGCTGTGAGTTGATGAAGGCTTCTTGACACTTCTTGTGAATTTCACTGCTCTTCACTGCTTCCATCAGCACCTCTTCACACTGCTGCTTGGACTTGGAGTAGTTGTGAGTGGTGAACTGGAACAGGACCCCCCCAATCACCTCACCCCCCTCATTTGTCTGACTGATTGCCTGCTCCAGTTGACTGAGGACTGGGTCTTTGTCTCCAGAGGTGGAACTCAATGGCTTGAGTCGACGGATCTCCTGCTGCAGTGACTCCCTTTTCCTGCTCAGTGTCTGTTTGTGGATTCTCATCAGATTCCTCTCCTCCATGGGAAGATTGTCTCCTAAACATTCCTCCATCTCTCTCCTGTACTCCTCCACTAGCTTGTCTGACAGTTCCTTCAGTTTCCACTTGATGACGGCCTGCCAGCCTTGTTCCAGGTCTGGTATTGCTCCTGGTGTGTTGATGGCATCCACATACCCACGGGTCAGAGCAGCGAGAGCTGGGCCATCCACCACATTCACTCCATCGATGGCTTTCTTGGGTGTGACTTGCTGCAGGATTCGCTGGATCAGCTCATCCACTGCCTTGTTGAATGCTGGTTCCAGCTTGTCCTGTTGCTCCACAATGTTCTTGATGACTTTGGGGTTGATGCTTGGCATGGGAAGAGTGTGGCACTCCAGTGAGGGGAAGAGGCTGCAAAGAGACTTGCCCAGCTCTGTAGGCTGGCCAGCTTCGGATGCCAGCACACGAGTGTGCAGGAACTCAGTGGCTGAGATGGTCTGGCCGGCTCTGTCTGTCACAGTCAGTGTCACGTCTCGCAGTAGCCACAGAAAGTGAGGGAAGAACTTCCTCATGACCTCTGCCCTCATGGACTCCCCTTTCTGCACAAGCAGAGACCTGGAGAGCTGGGTGAAGCACCTCATCTTGTCCAGGTCCACCTTCTGGGGCACCTTCTTGGAGTTGTAGATGAGGTAGGAGCTGAGGAGTGTGGTGACAGTCAGCAAGCTCATGGCCATGGTCTCGGAGGCTCCAATGGCATCGATGCCTTCCGTATCCAGCAGGATTGTGGCAAACTGCTCACACTCCAGGACAGTGGTGGCCATCCAGATTCCACGTGTACAGGCTCGCATACTGTGGCCCAGCTGAAAGGCCCCAGGCCTGCCCAGCAGTCGGGAGATGAAGTAGGACTTCCCCGAGCGATAGGGGCCACAGATGGACAGGACAGCCACAGGCTTGTTGATGGTTCCCAGCAGTTGTAGAGTGTCTGTGACTAGCTGTAGGTGTTGTGGCTGGCTGTTGTGCTGGTGAGTCTCCAGCTTGCAGCTGTGAGGGTCCCACCTGTCTTGGGTGGAGATGATGAGGGGCATGGCAGGAGGGAGGGACCTACCAGGGAGGGTGAGGTCTCGAGGGGTAAGGGAGGGAACGTCTGGATTTTGAGCCATTGTGGGCTTCCCAGGGTGCTCCAGTAAGGCAACGCAATGGAGAACAAGGACCTTGTTTTTCTGTACGTTGTTATGGTAACTGCTGAGCATAGGAGGTGTCATCATATTCATGATATGTTTTAAGCATAAGTGGAATCATGGTGCCCATGTATGGATAATGGAATATGATTGGTCAGTATTAGCTATGATGGCAATGTTTGAAATAATCATTATGCACAGTCATGTAATCAGAGTAAACAGTATTATAGAGATGATGTCATAGTTAAGTATGTGTACATATAGGTACATTGACACAATACACAGGCTATCTGAGGTCTGAGGAGTGGAGGTTCTGTTCCAACTGCAGTTTGTTGTAGACTGCCTCAAATGCCTGAGCCAGAGTGAGGCAGATGTCCTTAGCCTGTGCCTGGGGATGGTGGCAAGAGAGGGAAGGAGAGAGGGAGGGAAGAGTGAGGGAGGGGGAGAAGGAGTGATGGTGAAAGTGTTAATGCATAACTGAGTGAATTGGATCACTACAGCACGCAAGCAACATGGTGCACAGCATAGAGCCCCTCTAATCAAACCACTCTTGGCACAAAGAAGGACTGTCCTCACTAGAATGGTGTCCTCATTGGCATGAACACAGATATGGTATATGGGATAGCAATAGTGATCTGTCTCTCAAGGTGTCCTAATTAAGGGTGTCCTAATGAGAGGGGTTTCCCTGCACTCCTCACCTCACTCTCACTCTCATAAATGTGCAGCTCTTGCTGCCCGTCCTCTGCTCCAGACACCCTCACTGCCAGCATGTGCTTCTTGTACGTGTCCTCATAGTAGGTGATGTTCACTATTCGGTGCAGGGGGTGGCGGGTGAAAACGCGCTGCCTTTGGGAGTCTGTTACTTTTATCCCAAATTTGGAGATGGAGAACATTTGTTGGTCAGATGTAAGATAATGCCCTTGTTTCTATGCTTACTCCTATCCAATGCTTGCAAATGAATACTTATACTTTTTCACTTTCTCTTCTTCCCCCGTCTCAGGATCACTGTGCAGGTATCATCATCGGATGTTTGATTGGAATGTTCCCGCTGCTGTGGATCAGGCCGAGAGAACCACAATCACCTCAACACTCAGTCAACACAGGAACACAAGTCATGATACTCATCACTAGCAGTGCTCATAACACTCACCACTACATGTACAGTGTATAATTATTAGTTTATGGTCATTCAATCCACATCACTCTAGCCTTGTTCACAATCTGCCCTCCACACACAAGCACTCCACCATGCTGGGTGTGGTGTTGTGCTGGCATGTGGGGGAAGGCCTGGGAATGAGGCTAGCATTGCTCTGTGGCTGGGGACACGGCAACTCCATAACAATTGTGGTTGATGACAGGGGCCCATCTTGTCATGACAAACAGTGATGATCACTGCTATATTCACTGGAATCGCTACCCATTGGTAACCTATCTGGTTTCACCCACAATGGATGCTCATTTAGGTTCTGCTGTTGCCATGCCAACACAATGTCAGTAACAAAGCTTATACTGATAAATAACTCAATTTCTGTTACATCCACTCCATAATATATCAAAATACATGTGCATGTTATGTTTATTGTGGCAGGTATGGGAGTACATGAACGTGTACACACAAGAGCAGCTATAGCTGGCCATAGAGTATTGTCATGTCATTCTGTGGAGTCACATGACGTCTCATCATCACTCTCTGGGGACAGGTCTCCACTGTAGCATCCGTCCTTGATCACTTCCCTAGCAATCCAAACTCCACCCACAGTAGCAATAACTGGAGCACATATGAGGCTAATTGGTAAAGTGGCGACTGATATGGCTACTATTTTTCCTCCACTCATGTCTTCAGCAGTCACATTCGCAATAGCTGCTGCAACTGGCATCATTGACAATGTAATTGCTCCTACACCACCAGCAAGAGCTCCCATCTTAGCTTTTGACTCCATTGTACATGAGTCATGTGTTGCAGCCACACTCTTAATCAGGTCATTAGTGGCTGTGATTCTGAACTGGTAGTCTGTGTCTGACTTCAGTCCAGTGATGAGGATTTTGGTCTTCTTTGTCTCCCTCACCCTCTCCCACTGCTTCCCCTCCTCTTGTTTCCACACCACATAGCTCTCAGCAGCCTCAGGGTTCTTCTCTGGAGGTTGCCAGCGGAACAGGACCCCCCCAATCACCTCACCCCCCTCGTTTGTCTGACTGATTGCCTGCTCCAGTTGACTCAGGACTGGGTGTTTGTCTCCAGAGGTGGAACTCAATGGCTTGAGTCGACGGATCTCCTGCTGCAGTGACTCCCTTTTCCTGCTCAGTGTCTGTTGGTGGATTCTCATCAGATTCCTCTCCTCCATGGGAAGATTGTCTCCTAAACATTCCTCCATCTCTCTCCTGTACTCCTCCACTAGCTTGTCTGATAGTTCCTTCAGTTTCCACTTGATGATGGCCTGCCAGCCTTGTTCCAGGTCTGGTATTGCTCCTGGTGTGTTGATGGCATCCACATACCCACGGGTCAGAGCAGCTAGAGCCGGGCCATCCACCACACTCACTCCATCGATGGCTTTCTTGGGCGTGACTTGCTGCAGGATTCGCTGGATCAGCTCATCCACTGCCTTGTTGAATGCTGGTTTCAGCTTGTCCTGTTGCTCCACAATGTTCTTGATGACTTTGGGGTTGATGCTTGGAATAGGAAGAGTGTGGCATTCCAGTGAGGGGAAGAGGCTGCAAAGAGACTTGCCCAGCTCTGTAGGCTGGCCAGACTGTGATGCCAGCACACGAGTGTGCAGGAACTCAGTGGCTGAGATGGTCTGGCCGGCTCTGTCTGTCACAGTCAGTGTCACATCTCGCAGTAGCCACAGAAAGTGAGGGAAGAACTCCCTCATGACCTCTGCCCTCATGGACTCCCCTTTCTGCACGAGCAGAGACCTGGAGAGCCGGGTGAAGCACCTCATCTTGTCCAGGTCCACCTTCTGGGGCACCTTCTTGGAGTTGTAGATGAGGTAGGAGCTGAGGAGTGTGGTGACAGTCAGCAAGCTCATGGCCATGGTCTCGGAGGCTCCAATGGCATCAATGCCTTCCGTGTCCAGCAGGATTATGGCAAACTGCTCACACTCCAGGACAGTGGTGGCCATCCAGATTCCACGTGTACAGGCTTGCATCCTGTGGCCCAGCTGAAAGGCCCCAGGCCTGCCCAGCAGTCGGGAGATGAAGTAGGACTTCCCTGAGCGGTAGGGGCCACAGATGGACAGGATAGCCACAGGCTTGTTGATGGTTCCCAGCAGTTGTAGAGTGTCTGTGACTAGCTGTAGGTATTGTGGTTGGCTGTTGTGCTGGTGAGTCTCCAGCTTGCAGCTGTGAGGGTCCCACCTGTCTTGGGTGGAGATGATGAGGGGCATGGCAGGAGGGAGGGACCTACCAGGGAGGGTGAGGTCTCGAGGGGTGAGGGAGGAGGCACTAACATCCTCAGCTGTGGCTCCAGAGGCAGCCATGCATATGAGCAAAGCTACTGGTGGGCTCTAATACCTGTGCGTCGCATTCTAAACGTAGGGACCTCCCCCACACCGCCGTGACCATAGATATCTATGCTGTGACGTACTACTCTTCAAAGAATTATGGGGTGCTGTTGGCCCAAATTTGAAAACCCTAATTTTTTAAGGGGATATAGCAAAGGGTATATCCCCTATGTACTAGTATGTTTACTAGTACATAGGGGATATTTACTAGTATGTTTAGTAAATAGCTTTGGTGTTTAGCAAATAGCTATACCGTCAATATTTAGCGTATATGGCGCTACACGGTGCTGGTGTTCAGTAGTGGGCACCGAGTAGCGAGTGGGCAGTACATTGTAGGTAACAGTGATATAATTATCCGCATTCTTGGCTGGTCCATAGATCTCTAGTAAATATGCAGGTAGATTGGAGGCTTGTGAGAATACGCTAATGATGTCTAGTCATTGATATTCTGTGGTCTAAAGTACCGCCGCCATCTGCTGGGGTATACGATCATTGTGTACATGTAATTGTTTGACTTAGTTCAGTCAGCAAATGGCATATTTTGAGCGTAACAACAGTGTTGGACGCCAGGTACATTCAGTGGCCCGCCTGGTGGGGTAGTGCAAGGACCTGGTTGATGTGATGTTTAGGTTAGCCTCGTATCCAGGCCCGAAAAGAGCCTGGGAGGCTATATGGCAGGTATGAGAGTGCAAGAGGTTGTACTACCACACAAGAGGAGCCATTGTCATGTTATTCTATGGAGTCAAAATTCCATGTCTGTCTGTATCTGTCTGCCTGCCTTTGGCCTGCCAGCCTGCTTATCTGCTTCCACTCTCATACATGTACCTCTTCCTCTGGTTACTTACTCTCTTTCTCATCCTCCTCTTCCCCCGTCTCAGGGTCGCTGTGCTGGTATCATCATTGGATGTTTGATTGGAATGTTCCCACTGCTGTGGATCAGGCCGAGAGAACCACAATCACCTCAAAACTCAGTCACCACAGAGAAACACAAGTCATGATAGTCATCACTAGCAGTGCTCACAACACTCACCACTACAGTGTATAATTATTATGATGTTTACGGTCATTTGCTATGTATCAATTCACATCACTCTAGCCTTGTTCCCAGACTGCTCCCCACACACAAGCACTCCACCATGCTGGGTGTGGTGTTGTGCTGGCATGTGGGGGAAGGCCTGGGAATGAGGCTAGCACTGCTCTGTGGCTTGGGACATGGCAACTCCATAATAATAATATTGTGGTTGATGACAGGGGCCCATCTTGTCATGACAACCAGCTAGTGATGATCACTGCTGTATGTGCTATCCACTGGTGACCTCGAGCTCTCTGGCTCCACCCACACTAGGATGCTCACTCAGAGTCTGCTGTTGCCATGCCAACACAATGTCACGAAAACAAGGTCTGTATTGATAAATATTCTAAGAGTTACTGTTACTGTCAGTTACATCTACTTCATAATAAGTACATGTGCACATTGTGTTTATTGTGGCAGGTATGAGAGTACATGAACTTGTACACACATAGAGTATTGACATGTCACTCTGTGGAGTCATGACATCTCATCATCACTCTCTGGGGACAGGTCTCCCCAGTCACACTCTCTCTCGATCATGTCCCTAGCAGCCCAAACTGCAAACACAGGAGCAGTAACTGGAACACATATGAGGCTGATAGGTGCAGTGGCAACTGATATGGTCACTGTTTCTCCTGTACTCAACCCAAACCTACTAATAGCAAGTGTAGCTGGGGCCAGTGAGCACAAACTTCCTATAATACCACCATAAGCTACTGCTGAAGTTTTTGAATCATTTGTCCATGAATCTTGCGTTGCAGCCACACTTTTAATCATGTCATTAGTGGCTGCTACCCTACTACTTGTGCTGTGAATGGAAGTTGGGCTGTATATACATTGCAGTACACATGACACCAGTAGCTAGTGAGTAGAGTACAATGTGCATGTCCAAAATGGAGTAGTGTGTGTATATATTGTTGTATGGGATACTTCATTCATGCAATGTTTCCAAAAGTATAGCTGAGTCTCAAGGCTATAGAGCTGCTGCTTCTGTGATTTTGACAAGGAGGACTGCTGTATGGAAACTCTTCTTATCTTGTAGCAACACACATACACGCGCTCTCATACTATCATGTTTACTGAATACATGCAGGGAAATATGCTATTCCTCATAGTATGGACAGGCAGAACTTGTTCAGGTACTTTGTCTCCCATCAAGGCAAAAGCTAGAGAGTTATGAACTTGCAGTTACATGACATGCTTTGAGCTGCATGATCATGTGAAGTGAAAAACGATATAACAATTATGTCTGAAGAGGGTTGAAGTTGAACAGACCATTGTTTGACAATGTAAGCTGAGCAGGTTGTATTGTACATGTACGTCAATTCACCTTCCTCAATATTGTATGTATGTGTCTAGCAGTACCATGTACACATAATTATAGCTGCCCTGTGTGATGCATTTGGAGTGTGGTACTCCATGTATGGTAACGTATGTTCGCTTCTCTGTGGCGGATATTGCTTACGTGATATTGTGTAATGATGATGTAAGGTGCGCATGTTCAGTTACGAAAATCTCTCAGTGACTGCTCACGTCTAAGATATCACATCCCGTCAGCCACCGCAGCACGTTAGCCACCTCTTTTGATTTCTTGCAGTAAGGTGAGTTTGAAGAGCACTTGCACAGTCCAAAAAGTTCTTACCCAGCTAGTTGAGTGCTGTACACTTGTATCACGCGCGCATTCATACGGGGGCCCGAGTGGCCACGTAAGCGACCTGGCGAAATATATATAGTACCTTCGTGTATGTTCGGATTAGCCCGTCCTCAGACCCACACGCGCGATATTGTTGAGTGATTTTTGAACTCCGAAAATACCGTAAACACCGGTTGTTAGGCGCACCTCGTTATTAAGCGCATACTTCACTGCGCATAGTTTTTGACGTCCGCCATAGCTAAGCCGCGGAGGTCAAGGTCGCGCAACTTTGCTCGAGCAGAGGGAGGCCCTGTTAGCCTAGCTCGTTCCCAGGCTCTGCCCCTACTCGCAATTTTTGGTAAACTACTTTCAGTTACGATTAGTGGTTCTGAGTTCTGTTTATTGTGGCATGTATGATACTGTGGCATGGGGTGCAGTCGTGCTACAGTGGATGTGTGTGTGCCTTGCTAGCGCTCTGGAGAGAATGCTATTCCCGGGAACCCCAAATTTCACTCTGGGGGGTTCCTTCGCTATCACATTGGGATGAGAGGTCTCCAGGAGTTTTATAGGGAGAGCAAGTGGATATAAAGGCTCCTGGAGACCTCTCATCTCACAGGCATGAACCTCAGCGTCGATAGTCTGTGATGCATTGTACATGCACAACTCCTGTCAGCATGTTACAATGCTTGTCATAATTTTATCTCCGCATCCTAATTAACCTTGCTCTGTAGTACCTGGCATGCTGGCTCAGACATTAATAGTCACCCTCAATATGGAGCACCTCTTTCTCGTGTTTGTACATCACACTGAGGAGGGCATAATAGCCAAAATGTTGTGTATACTACCCACCCTATGGCATCTATGAAGCTTCTCTCCTGAAGTGGATACAGTTGTCTGTCTGTCTGTCTGTCTGTCTGTCTGCCTGTCTGCCTACTTGCTTGGTTGCTTGTCTGCTTGCCTGCCTGCCTGCCTGCCTGCCTCTCTCCTTCCTTTCTCTGGTGTTTTAATGTACTCACTCTCTTTCTCATCCTCCTCTTCTCCCGTCTCAGGGTCGCTGTGCTGGTATCATCATCAGATGTTTGATTGGAATGTTTCCACTGCTGTGGATCAGGCCAAGAGAACCACAATCACCTCAACACTCAGTCAACACAGGAACACAAGTCATGATACTCATCACTAGCAGTGCTCATAACACTCACCACTACATGTACAGTGTATAATAATTAGTTTATGGTCATTCAATCCACATCACTCTAGCCTTCTTCCCAGACTGCCCTCCACACACAAGCACTCCACCATGCTGGGTGTGGTGTTGTGCTGGCATGTGGGGGAAGGCCTGGGAATGAGGCTAGCATTGCTCTGTGGCTGGGGACATGGCAACTCCATAATAATTGTGGTTGATTTGATGACAGGGGCCCATCTCATCATGACAACCAGTGATGATCACTGCTGTGTGTGCTACCCACTGGTGACCTCTCTGGCTCCACCCACACTACTGATGGGTTCTCATTTATATGCTGTTGCCATGCCAACACAATGTCATGCTAACAATGTCATATAAACAAGGCTTGTATTGGCAATAACTGTCCTTGTCAGTTACATCCACTCCATATCAAAATACATGTGCATGTTGTGTGTATTGTGGCAGGTATGAGAGTACATGAATGTGTACACACAAGAGCAGCTATAGTTAGCCATAGAGTATGGTCATGTCATTCTGTGGAGTCACATGACGTCTCATCATCACTCTCTGGGGACAGGTCTCCACTGTGGTAGCACAAATTGATCATTTGCCTAGCAAACCAAACTCCACCCACAGTAGCAGTAACTGGAGCACATATGAGGCTGATTGGTGCAGTGGCGACTGATATGGCTACTGCCATTTTTATACTCATTTTTTTATCACTCATAACATGAATAGCAAGTGCAACTGGCATCAGAGACAGACCAATTGCTCCTGCACCACCAGCAATAGCTCCCATCTTAGCTTTTGACCACAATGTCTGTGAGTCCTGTGTTATAGTCACACTCTTAATCAGGTCATTAGTGGCTGTGACTCTGAACTGGTACTTTGTCCCTGACTTCAGTCCAGTGATGAGGATTTTGGTCTTCTTTGTCTCCCTCACCCTCTCCCACTCCATCCCCTCCTCTTGTTTCCACACCACATAGCTCTCAGCAGCCTCAGGGTTCTTCTCTGGAGGTTGCCAGCTCAGCTTCACTCGATCAGGTCCCTTTCCAACGACCTCCACCTCACTAGGTGGGCCAGGAATTCTCTTGAGTGAGTCTCCCAGCTGGTTCAGTTCTCTGTGGCCTTTCTCCAGCACTTCACTGGCTGCTGGTCCAACAGCTTGCCTGTGGTATTGCCTCTCAATCTCCTGTATCTCTGCCATTATGTCCAGTGGCTGTGAGGTGATGAAGGCTTCCTGACACTTCTTGCGTATTCCACTGCTCTTCACTGCTTCCACCAGCACCTCTTCACACTGCTGCTTGGACTTGGAGTAGTTGTGAGTGGTGAACTGGAACAGGACCCCCCCAATCACCTCACCCCCCTCGTTTGTCTGACTGATTGCCTGCTCCAGTTGACTGAGGACTGGGTCTTTGTCTCCAGAGGTGGAACTCAATGGCTTGAGTCGACGGATCTCCTGCTGCAGTGACTCTCTTTTCCTGCTCAGTGTCTGTTGGTGGATTCTCATCAGATTCCTCTCCTCCATGGGAAGATTGTCTCCTAAACATTCCTCCATCTCTCTCCTGTACTCCTCCACTAGCTTGTGTGATAGTTCCTTCAGTTTCCACTTGATGACAGCCTGCCAGCCTTGTTCCAGGCCTGGTATTGCTCCTGGTGTGTTGATGGCATCCACATAGCCACGGGTCAGAGCAGCTAGAGCTGGGCCATCCACCACACTCACTCCATCGATGGCTTTCTTGGGCGTGACTTGCTGCAGGATTCGCTGGATCAGTTGATCCACTGCCTTGTTGAATGCTGGTTTCAGCTTGTCCTGTTGCTCCACAATGTTCTTGATGACTTTGGGGTTGATGCTTGGCATGGGAAGAGTGTGGCATTCCAGTGAGGGGAAGAGGCTGCAAAGAGACTTGCCCAGCTCTGTAGGCTGGCCAGCTTCTGATGCCAGCACACGAGTGTGCAGGAACTCAGTGGCTGAGATGGTCTGGCCAACTCTGTCTGTCACTTTCAGTGTCACATCTCGCAGTAGCCACAGAAAGTGAGGGAAGAACTTCCTCATGATCTCTGCCCTCATGGACTCCCCTTTCTGCATGAGCAGAGACCTGGAGAGCTGGGTGAAGCACCTCATCTTGTCCAGGTCCACCTTCTGGGGCACCTTCTTGGAGTTGTAGATAAGGTAGGAGCTGAGGAGTGTGGTGACAGTCAGCAAGCTCATGGCCATGGTCTCAGAGGCTCTAATGGCATCGATACCTTCTGTATCTAGCATTATTATGGCAAACTGCTCACACTCCAGGACAGTGGTGGCCATCCAGATTCCACGTGTACAGGCTTGCATCCTGTGGCCCAGCTGAAAGGTCCCAGGCCTGCCCAGCAGTCGGGAGATGAAGTAGGACTTCCCTGAGCGGTAGGGGCCACAGATGGACAGGACAGCCACAGGCTTGTTGATGGTTCCCAGCAGCTGTAGAGTGTCTGTGACTAGCTGTAGGTGTTGTGGTTGGCTGTTGTGCTGGTGAGTCTCCAGCTTGCAGCTGTGAGGGTCCCACCTGTCTTGGGTGGAGATGATGAGGGGCATGGCAGGAGGGAGGGACCTACCAGGGAGGGTGAGGTCTCGAGGGGTGAGGGAGGGAACTTCCTGCTTCTTAGCCATCGCTGGTAGCTGTTTGGTACTGGAGCGAGGCAATGAGAAAGTGGTGATTTCTAGTGCTTCTCTCTTGCTACACGTTATAGAATTGCTAAGCATAGCAAACCATAATTATATTCATGTCAGGGTTGTAGCAGCAGGGGATCCTTATATGGGCAGTAGGTTTTGATTGGTAATTTTAAACCATGATGTAATAGTGGTAGTACAGATAATTTTAAACCATGATGTAATAGTGGCAGTACAGATAATGGCACAATACGCAGGCTATCTGAGGTCTGAGGAGTGGAGGTTCTGTTCCAACTGCAGTTTGTTGTAGACTGCCTCAAATGCCTGAGCCAGAGTGAGGCAGATGTCCTTAGCCTGTGCCTGGGGATGGTGGCAAGAGAGGAAAGGAGAGAGGGAGGGAAGAGTGAGGGAGGGAGGGAGGGAGGGAGGGAGGGAGGGAGGGAGGGAGGGAGGGAGGGAGGGAAGAGGGAGGGAAGAGTGAGGGAGAGGGAGAGGAAGGAGTGATGGTGAAAGTGTTAATGCATAACTGCGTGAATTGGATCACTACAGCAAGCAAGCAACATGGTATACAGCATAAAGCCCCTCTAATCAAACCACTCTTGGCACAAAGAAGGAGTGTCCTTACTAGAATGGTGTCCTCATTGGCATGAACATAGATATGGTACATGAGATAGCAATAGTGACCTTCTCTCAAGATGTTCTAATTAAGGTTTCCTAATGAGAGGGGCTTCCCTGCACTCCTTACCTCACTCTCACTCTCATAAATGTGCAGCTCTTGCTGCCCGTCCTCTGCTCCAGACACCCTCACTGCCAGCATGTGCTTCTTGTATGTGTCCTCATAGTAGGTGATGTTCACTATTCGGTGCAGGGGGTGGCGGGTGAAGACGTGCTGCCTTTGGGAGTCCGTTACTTTTATCCCATATTTGGAGATGGAGAACATTCGTTGGTCTTTGTCAGATGTAACCCATGGCAACTGACCTTGTTTCTGTGTAGAAGAAGATATGGATAAGGAATTGAGTTAGGAAAAGATGGCAGGAATACGTAGAGAGATAGACAGGGGAAGAGGAGAGAGAGAGAGAGAGAGAGAGAGAGAGAGAGAGAGAGAGAGAGAGAGACAGAGATAGGGAGAGAGGCAGGGATACCTGTGCAGTGTCAATGGTCTCCAGTGTGCTAGTCTGGCTCTCAGTTCTCACAGCTCCACTGACAAAGCCGAGTGCCTTCACTGAGAAGACAGAGGACTGAGAGTACTTGAACAGGTCAGGAGTCTCCTCTACATGAGGTGGGGGGAGGGGGAGAAGGTAGGCAAAGCTGATTAGAGTTGGTGAACTGCAGGGACATGTGATAGTCTGTGACTGACCTTTCTCCCTCTCCTCCCTCTCTCTCTCCTCCCTCTTCTGCACCACCTCAGAGTAGTCCAGCTCCTGGTCCTCGTCCCATCCTCGAGGGGCCTGCAGACATGGCACACCACACACACCACACACTCAGCAGCCAGCACATCACAATGCAGAGTGCGTGCAGTAATCCTCCCAGCAGTGCCACTAGTAATATGCACAATAATAACACAGCTAGTGCACAGTTATGAGGCTGTACAGGCTCATGTGTACTAGACTGTCTGCAACATGATAGACAATGCAGTTCTTCCATGAGGTTAGTCTATCGAGCTAGACCCTACTCCGAGTGCGAAGCACGAGTAGCTTTGTGCTCAGAGTGGGGTCTAGCTTGATAGACTACCATGAGGTAATATATCATACATTAACTGCATCCATGGAGATGAAGCCACACCCACCTGGGCCTCCTCTTTTGCCCAGAACAGTGCCATTTGTTGCTGCTCTTCATTAGTAGGGGGAGGACCCTCTTCGTTATGGGAGAGATCTGGGAAACTGTCACTGAGGTCCATGTGGAGTTCTGGATTTGGCTGTGTGTGTGTGTGTGTGTGTGTGTGTGCGCGCGCGCGTGTGTTGTGGGGTGTGTTTGTTTGTGCACTGCGAGTAGCCCCACCCATTTATTTGCGTACCTGGTCTGGAAGCCATACTTGTGGCATTGCCTCCGCCCCTCCCTTCTTCCCTCCCTTGGGAGACGGGCCCTCCTTTCCGCGACCTTTCTTCGGCATCGCTACGCTTTTCTCCTAGCTCAGCAAGCCACACTACTAGGAGCTGCAACTCGTATTGCAGCCCCACCCATTTACCGGATACTCAACATATACGGAATGCAACGCACCGTACACGTCAGTATACTTTGTTGTCGTGTTTGCGGAGACCGTGTGGCGATTCTTCCGCTGCTATGGCAGACTTCAAGGTGACAGAAGAGATAAGACTGGCGAGGCCCACACCGAGCGAGAGGTAGAGCGCACTCTGGTGGCGTATTTACCTCATGCAATTGGCATAGCTACGGGTGTGCTTTAATTAGAATGCCACAGCCCGGTTCTGCACCAGTGGGTATCCGTTGCCATGCCTTGCACGAACAAGAGCTCACGTTTGCAACGGCGTGTTCTAACAGCATTTCCCTCCAGCTGCACTCGTCACTGCGTTCCTCTGTGTGTAGTCTCGCTAGCCCGTTAGCCATATGATTTGCGTCTCGGTCTGGCCAGCGAGACCATTAGTATCTCCCCACCTCCAATCTCTGCCCCTTCCCTGCCCTCACCCCCTCACCCTCCACAGGAGATCAAGTCCTTCCAAGAGGCTCTGAAGAAGGAGGAGTTTCGGAAGCTGCTTGTGGAGTATGCAAAAGAGATTGAGGACCCAGAGAACAGGAGAGTGAGTTTTGTGGAGAAAGAAAGGAGAGAGAGAGAGAGAGAGCTTACTTTCTTCATCTCACTCATCTCCAGCGCTATGAGCATGAGATGACTGAGCTGGAGAGGATGAGAGGGCAGGAGGTCAAGTTCATCAACCCCACAGTGAGGGAGGGAGGCAGACGGTCACCTGCACACACACGTACCATAGATACTATACCTTCCATACACACACACACACACATGCACACACACACACACACACACAATGACACACACACACACACACACACACACACACACACACACACACACACACACACACACACACACAATGACACACACACACACACTGACACACACACATGCACACACACATGCACACACACACACACACACACACACACACACACACACACACACACACACACACACACACACACACACACACACACACACACACACAGTCTGGGTTCGTGATGAAGGTATTTGTGGAACCTGGTCACCGCAAGACATTCATTAATGTCTGTCAGAGTGACGTGGTTTCCACGGCAACATCTGTAGCTGGTAAAGGGAGCAGCAAGAAACGTGGGCAGCAGTGGCAGATCCCGTACTCCATCACCCCCGACAGAGAGGACCTGGACAAGTGTGAGGGAGGGGGGAGGGTGGGAGGGAGGGAGGAGAAGGGAGGAAGGTGGGGATGGGGGAATGGTGGGAGGGAGGAGTGTATTTATGAGGGAGGGAAGTGGGGATGGAGGGAGGGAGGGGTGTATTTCTGAGTGCACTGGTGATTATTCTCAGCTGCTGCTCCCTCCTGCCCTCTCTCCCTCCCTCCCTCCCTCCCTCCCTCCCTGCAGCTGGGAAGAGGTGTGTGGTGATTGACGTGGTGTTCAACCCACACACCTACAAGAGAGGGCAGAAGGTAGGAGTCACATGACCACCATGTGATCATCACATGATCATTGCATGCTCAACACTGTGATCCATGTGCACATCACTACTGACCAAGTTTTGTTACGTGTTGCACATTTCCCCATTCCACCCTCCCTCCCTCCCTCCCTCCCTCCCTCCCTCCCTCTTTTCCTCCCTCCTCATCTTTCTTTCCTTTTCCCCTTCTCCTCTCCTTCTCCCTCCCTCCCTCCCTCCCTCCTTCGCTCCTCCTCTCCCCAGTATCCCTGGTTCATGCAGCTGCTGATTGACACGGTGATTGAAGCCATAGAGACAAAGGACGGGGAAAGGTCGACACTGCCAAAATGAAGTTCCTCAAGATGCCTTATAAGGGCAAGCCACACCCAACCATCATCAGGGAAAATAAAAAGCATTCAAAAGTGAGTTATGAAGGGAAAGCATTGTCATGATGTAATGTTACCAAATTTACTATACAACTGTTGCCAAATTTAGAAAGCTTGCACCAAAGGGTACATGTAGGAATGTGCAGCATCAGGCCTTACGTTTGACCCAATAGAGAAGGAGGAATTTTTGTGTGAGTGAGTGACTGACCCTCTTCCCTCTCTCCTCCAGTCCAATGGTGCCTCCTTCTCCTCCTCCCCCACCTCTTCCTCCTCCTCCTCTTCCTCCTCCCCCCACCTCCACCTCCTCCTCCTCCTCCTCCTCCTCCTCCTCCTCCCTCCCATTCCCTATCCCATACCCTCCCCTCAGCTCAGACAGCACAGAGTGAGTGACCTCATGTGGTAACCTAGCAACTCTATTATTGTTGTATTGCACATGTACATTGTGTGCAGTCCACAAACACACAATCACGTACACTTGACTGCATTATGTATACGCTGCTGCCTACTCTCCGTCTCTTCCTGCCTCCCTCCCTCCCTCTCTCTCTGCCTCCCTCCCTCCCTCTGTGCCTCCCTCCCTCCTTCTCCTTCCCTCCTCTTTCAAATTTTCTCCTCAGCACTCCCAAAGAGAAGACACCCACCAAAAGGAACAGAAAGAGAAGAAAAATGCACTCCTCCACCTCCTCCCCCTCCCCCTCTCCCTCCTCCCCCTCCTCCTCCCCCTCCTCCTCCTCCCCTCTCCAACCATCCTACACCCTCACCTACAGAGGGGAGGTTGCTATGGAGGACTTCACTAATGACAGGGTGTCCAGGAGAGGGAGGAGACCAAAGGAGATGGTAGTGTGTGTGGAGCTGCCTGGAGTGGTGTGAGTGGAGGGGAGGGTGGCTGTGTGGGGGGAGGTGAGCTCTCTCTCTTCTTTCATGCACACGCACGCACACATACACACACACACACACACACACACACACACACACACACACACACACACACACACACACACAGAGCTCTGCAGCAGATGTGGAATTGGATGTGTTTGAGAAACAGCTGCTGCTTCAGAACAAAACACCACCATACCTCCTGGATGTATCCTAGCAACCTCTTACCTTCTCCCTCCCTCTCTTTCCCTCCCTCTCTTCCTCCCTCTCCTTTTCCCCCTCCCTCTCCTTTTCTTCCTTCCCTTTCCCACTCCCTTCCTCCCTTCCTCTCCCTCCCTCCGTCCCTCCATCCCTCCCTCCCTCCCTCTCCCTTTCCCTTTCCCTCTCTCTCCTTCCCTCTCCTTCCTCTCTCCCCCTCTTTCCCTTCCTCCCTTAACTCATTCCAGCTGGCCCTCTCTTACCCAGTAGACCAACTCAATGGGAGGGCAAAGTTCGACAAGAGCAAAAAGACTCTCACAATCACCCTCCCCATCCTCCCCCTCCCCTCCTCACCCCTCCCCCCTCACACCTTTGCCACTGAAGTTGAGTAGCAGCCACCATTTAGCCACCAACCAGAACTCAGAAACCAAGTCACGTGACAATGCAAACAAATCATGTGATGAGAAGAATCAAATGACCAATCAGATTGCACCAGAAGCCGGTACGGACAGCGACATGTCATAGGGACATGGCAACTACACAATAAGGACAGAGGCCATCTCGTCATGGCAACCAGTGATGATCACTGCTGTGTGTGCTACCCACTGGTGACCTCTCTGGCTCCACCCACACTATGGATGCTCACTCAGGGTCTGCTGTTGCCATGCCAACACAATGTCATAGTAACAAAGCTTGTATTGAGTTACATCCACTCCATAACAATTAGATCAAAATACATGTGCATGTTGTGTTTATTGTGGCGGGTATGAGAGTACATGAACTTGTACACACAAGAGCAGCTATAGCTAGCCATAGAGTATTGTCATGTCATTCTGTGGAGTCACGTGATGTCTCATCATCACTCTCTGGGGACAGGTCTCCCCATTCACACGTACCCTTGATCGCTGTCCTAGCAAGCCAAACCCCACCCACAGGAACAGTAACTGGAGCACATATGAGGCTGAGTGGTGCAGTGGCGACTGATATGGCTACTCCTTTTCTTGTAATCATGTCTTCACCAGTGACAGCCCAAATAGTACTTGCAACTGGGGCCAATAGAAATAAACCTGCTCCTACTCCACCACCAAGAGCTCCTATCTTAGCTTTTGACTCATTTGTCCATGAAGCTTGTGTTGTATCCACACTCTTAATCAGGTCATTAGTGGCTGTTACTCTGAACTGGTACTTTGTCTCTGACTTCAGTCCAGTGATGAGGATTTTGGTCTTCTTTGTCTCCCTCAGCCTCTCCCACTGCTTCCCCTCCTCTTGTTTCCACACCACATAGCTCTCAGCAGCCTCAGGGTTCTTCTCTGGAGGTAGCCAGCTCAGCTTCACTCGATCAGGTCCCTGTCCAATGTCGCTCACCTCACTAGGTGGGCCAGGAATTCTCTTGAGTGAGTCTCCCAGTTGGTTCAGTTCTCTGTGGCCTTTCTCCAGCACTTCACTGGCTGCTGGTCCGACAGCTTGCCTGTGGTATTGCCAGTCAATCTCCTGTATCTCTGCCATTATGTCCAGTGGTTGTGAGTTGATGAAGGCTTCTTGACACTTTTTGTGAATTCGACTGCTCTTCACTGCTTCCATCAGCACCTCTTCACACTGCTGCTTGGACTTGGAGTAGTTGTGAGTGGTGAACTGGAACAGGACCCCCCCAATCACCTCACCCCCCTCGTTTGTCTGACTGATTGCCTGCTCCAGTTGACTCAGGATTGGGTCTTTGTCTCCAGAGGTGGAACTCAATGGTTTGAGTCGACGGATCTCCTGCTGTAGTGACTCCCTTTTCCTGTTCAGTGTCTGTTGGTGGATTCTCATCAGATTCCTCTCCTCCATGGGAAGATTGTCTCCTAAACATTCCTCCATCTCTCTCCTGTACTCCTCCACTAGCTTGTCTGATAGTTCCTTCAGTTTCCACTTGATAACGGCCTGCCAGCCTTGTTCCAGGTCTGGTATTGCTCCTGGTGTGTTGATGGCATCCACATAGCCACGGGTCAGAGCAGCTAGAGCTGGGCCATCCACCACACTCACTCCATCGATGGCTTTCTTGGGCGTGACTTGCTGCAGGATTCGCTGGATCAGTTGATCCACTGCCTTGTTGAATGCTGGTTTCAGCTTGTCCTGTTGCTCCACAATGTTCTTGATGACTTTGGGGTTGATGCTTGGCATGGGAAGAGTGTGGCATTCCAGTGAGGGGAAGAGGCTGCAAAGAGACTTGCCCAGCTCTGTAGGCTGGCCAGATTGTGATGCCAGCACACGAGTGTGCAGGAACTCAGTGGCCGAGATGGTCTGGCCGGCTCTGTCTGTCACTTTCAGTGTCACGTCTCGCAGTAGCCACAGAAAGTGAGGGAAGAACTTCCTCATGACCTCTGCCCTCATGGACTCCCCTTTCTGCAAGAGACCTGGAGAGCTGTGTGAAGCACCTCATCTTGTCCAGGTCCACCTTCTGGGGCACCTTCATGGAGTTGTAGATGAGGTAGGAGCTGAGGAGTGTGGTGACAGTCAGCAAGCTTGCATCCATGGTCTCAGAGGCTCTAATGGCATCAATGCCTTCCGTGTCCAGCAAGATTGTGACAAACTGCTCACACTCCAGGACAGTGGTGGCCATCCAGATTCCACGTGTACAGGCTTGCATCCTGTGGCCCAGCTGAAAGGCCCCAGGCCTGCCCAGCAGTCGGGAGATGAAGTAGGATTTCCCCGAGCGGTAGGGACCACAGATGGACAGGACAGCCACAGGCTTGTTGATGGTTCCCAGCAGCTGTAGAGTGTCTGTGACTATCTGTAGGTGTTGTGGTTGGCTGTTGTGCTGGTTAGTCTCCAGCTTGCAGCTGTGAGGGTCCCACCTGTCTTGGGTGGATATGATGAGGGGCATGGCAGGAGGGAGGGACCTACCAGGGAGGGTGAGGTCTCGAGGGGTGAGGGAGGAGGCAGCTTTCTCAACTGTGTCTCCATAGGCAGCCATTGTAAAGCTAACAGCAGTGGATCAATACAAGCACCAATTGCCCAGTATTCTAATACACTGAATGACCTCAGTGACCTCTGTCTGTGAATGGAAGTTGGGCTGTATAAACATTGAAATTCACACGACACCGGTAGCTAGTGAGTAAAGCACAATGTACATGTCCAAAATGGAGTAGTGTGTGTATATATTATTGTGTGGTATACTATAGACAGTAAGTCAGTGTTTCCACAAGTAGCCTGAGTCTCAAGGCTAGAGCTTTTCCTTCTGTGTTTTTGACAAGAAGGACTGCTGTATAGCAACTCCTCTAACAACTCTTTCTTGTTTTAACACATATACATGCACTCTCATGTTATCATGTTCACTGAATATAGGGAAATATTCCTCATAGTATATGGGCAAGCACAGCAGTAGGTAATTTGTGTTCTGTCAAGGTAAAAGCTAGAGAGTTATATACTTAGTTACATGACATGCTTTGAGCTGCATGATCATGGGAAGTATTATGCCCGAAAAGGGTTCAAATTGAAGTGAATGTTGTGTGACAATGCTGCAGTGTATATATACATCAATTCACCTTCCTCAATATTGTATGTGTCTAGCAGTGCCATGTACATATATAGCTGTCCTGTGTGATGTATTTGGAGTGTGGTACTCCATGTATGGTAATGTATGTTTGCTTCTCTGTGCAGATATTGCTACTATCATAAGTAGAGATATTGTGTAATGATGATGTAAGGTTCGCATGTTCAGTTGCGAAAATCTCCCAGTGAGTGCTCACATCCATTCTGTCAAAACAGCCACTGCAGCACTTTAGCCACCTCTTTTCCTTGCAGTAAGGAGAGTTTGAAGAGCACTTGCACAAGTCCAAAGAGTTCTTACCCAGCTAGTTGAGTGCTGTACACTTGTATCAAGGACGCGCAGCGCGCATTCATGCGGGGGCCGAGTGGTCACGTAAGCGGCCTGGGGAAAATATATAGTACCTTCGGATTTAGCCTCGTTCCCAGGCCTGGGAACGAGGCTACTTCGGATTAGCCCCGTCCCCAAGGTCCACACGCGCGATGTTGATGAGTGATTTTTGAACTCGGAAAATAGCAAAGCCGCAGAGGTCAAGGTCGCGCAACTTTGCTCGAGCAGAGGGAGGCCATGTTAGCCTAGCTCGTTCCCAGGCTCTGCCCCTACTCGCAATTTTTGGTAAACTACTTTCAGTTACGATTAGTGGTCCTGAGTTCTGTTTATTGTGGCATGTATGATACTGTGGCATGGGGTGCAGTCGTGTTACAGTGGATATGTGTTTGCCTTGCTAGCACTCTGCATGGAGAGAATGATATTCCCGGGGACCCCAAATTTCACTCTGGGGGGTTCCTTCGCTATCACATTGGGATGAGAGGTCTCCAGGAGTTTATAGGGAGAGCAAGTGGATATAAAGGCTCCTGGGGACCTCTCATCTCACAGGAATGAACCTCAGCGTCGATAGTCTGTGATGCATTGTACACGCACAACTCCTGTCCAGCATGTTACAATGCTTGTCATAATTTTATCTCTGCATCCTAATTAACCTTGCTCTGTAGTACCTGGCATGCTGGCTCAGACATTAATAGTCACCCTCAATATAGAGCACCTCTTTCTCGTGTTTGTACATCACATTGAGGAGGGCATAATAGCCAAAGTGTTGTGTATACTACCCACCCTATGGCATCTATGAAGCTTCTCTCCTGAAGTGGATACAGTTGTCTGTCTGTCTATCTGTCTGTCTGTCTGCCTACTTGCTTAGTTGCTTGTCTGCCTGCCTGCCTGCCTGCCTCTCTCCTTCCTTTCTCTGGTGTTTTAATGTACTCACTCTCTTTCTCATCCTCCTCTTCCCCCATCTCAGGGTCGCTGTGCTGGTATCATCATCAGATGTTTGATTGGAATGTTCCCACTGCTGTGGATCAGGCCAAGAGAACCACAATCACCTCAGCACTCAGTCACCACAGGAACACAAGTCATGATACTCATCACTAGCGGTGCTCATAACACTCACCACTACATGTACAGTGTATAATAATTAGTTTATGGTCATTCAATCCACATCACTCTAGCCTTGTTCCCAATCTGCCCTCCACACACAAGCACTCCACCATGCTGGGTGTGGTGTTGTGCTGGCATGTGGGAGAAGGCCAGGGAATGAGGCTAGCACTGCTCTGTGGCTGGGGACATGGCAACTCCATAATTATTGTGGTTGATTTGATGACAGGGGCCCATCTCACCATGACAACCAGTGATGATCACTGCTGTGTGTGCTACCCACTGGTGACCTCTCTGGCTCCACCCACACTACTGATGGGTTCTCATTTATATGCTGTTGCCATGCCAACACAATGTCATGCTAACAATGTCATATAAACAAGGCTTGTATTGACAATAACTGTCCTTGTCAGTTACATCCACTCCATATCAAAATACATGTGCATGTTGTGTGTATTGTGGCGGGTATGAGAGTACATGAACGTGTACACACAAGAGCAGCTATAGCTAGCCATAGAGTATGGTCATGTCATTCTGTGGAGTCACATGACGTCTCATCATCACTCTCTGGGGACAGGTCTCCACTGTGGTAGCACAAATTGATCATTTGCCTAGCAAACCAAACTCCACCCACAGTAGCAGTAACTGGAGCACATATGAGGCTGATTGGTGCAGTGGCGACTGATATGGCTACTGCCATTTTTATACTCATTTTTTTATCACTCATAACATGAATAGCAAGTGCAACTGGCATCAGAGACAGACCAATTGCTCCTGCACCACCAGCAATAGCTCCCATCTTAGCTTTTGACCACAATGTCTGTGAGTCCTGTGCTATAGTCACACTCTTAATCAGGTCATTAGTGGCTGTGACTCTGAACTGGTACTTTGTCCCTGACTTCAGTCCAGTGATGAGGATTTTGGTCTTCTTTGTCTCCCTCACCCTCTCCCACTCCATCCCCTCCTCTTGTTTCCACACCACATAGCTGTCAGCAGCCTCAGGGTTCTTCTCCGGAGGTTGCCTCTTCACACTGCTGCTTGGACTTGGAGTAGTTCTGAGTGGTGAACTGGAACAGGATCCCCCCAATTACCTCACTCCCCTCGTTTGTCTGACTGATTGCTTGCTCCAGTTGACTCAGGACTGGTGCCTCCTCTCCTTCACACAGAGCTCTGCAGCAGATGTGGAATTGAATGTGTTTGAGAAACAGCTGCTACTTCAGAACAAAACACCACCATACCTCCTGGATGTATCCTAGCAACCTCTTACTCTTCCTCCCTCCTTCCCTCCCTCTCCCTTTCCTTTTCCTACTCTCTCCATCTCCCTCCCTCCCTCTTTCCCTCCCTCCCTTAACTCATTCCAGCTGGCCCTCTCTTACCCTGTAGACCAACTCAATGGGAGAGCAACACACTCAAAATCACCCTCCCCATCCTCCCCCTCCCCTCCTCACCCCTCCCCTCCTCACATCTTTGCCACTGAAGTTAAGTAGCAGTCATCCACCATTTTAGCCATTATACAACGAACTCAGAAACCCAGTCACATGACAATTGAAAAATGACCAATCAGAAGCCGATACAGACAGCGACATGTCATAGGGACATGGCAACTACATAATAAGGACAGAGGCCATCTCGTCATGACAACCAGTGATGATCACTGCTGTGTGTGCTACCCACTGGTGACCTCTCTGGCTTCACCTACACTATGGATGCTCACTCAGGGTCTGCTATTACCATGCCAACACAGTGTCATAGTAACAAAGCTTGTGTTGAGTTACATCCACTCCATAATAATTATATCAAAATACATGTGCATAATAATTACATGTGCATGTTGTGTTTATTGTGGCAGGTATGAGAGTACATGAACTTGTACACACAAGAGCAGCTATAGCTAGCCATAGAGTATTGTCATGTCATTTTGTGGAGTCACATGACGTCTCATCATCACTCTCTGGGGACAGGTCTCCCCATTCACACTCCTTTATCAACTCCCTAGCGAACCAAACTCCACCCACAGTAGCAGTAACTGGAGCACATATGAGGCTGATTGGTGCAGTGGCGACTGATATGGCTACTGCCATTATTATACTCATTTTTTTATCACTCATAACAATAGCAAGTGCAACTGACATCAGAGACAGACCAATTGCTCCTGCACCACCAGCAATAGCTCCCATCTTAGCTTTTGACCACATTGTCTCTGAGCCCTGTGTTGCAGCCACACTCTTAATCAGGTCATTAGTGGCTGTGACTCTGAACTGGTACTTTGTGTTTGACTTCAGTCCAGTGATGAGGATTTTGGTCTTCTTTGTCTCCCTCACCCTCTCCCACTGCTTCCCCTCTTGTTTCCACACCACATAGCTCTCAGCAGCCTCAGGATTCTTCTCTGGAGGTTGCCAGCTCAGCTTCACTCGATCAGGTCCCTGTCCAACGACCTCCACCTCACTAGGTGGGCCAGGAATTCTCTTGAGTGAGTCTCCCAGTTGGTTCAGTTCTCTGTGGCCTTTCTCCAGCACTTCACTGGCTGCTGGTCCAACAGCTTGGCTGTGGTATTGCCTCTCAATCTCCTGTATCTCTGCCATTATGTCCAGTGGCTGTGAGTTGATGAAGGCTTCTTGACACTTCTTGTGAATTCCACTGCTCTTCACTGCTTCCATCAGCACCTCTTCACACTGCTGCTTGGACTTGGAGTAATTCTGAGTGGTGAACTGGAACAGGACCCCCCCAATCACCTCACCCCCCTCGTTTGTCTGACTGATTGCTTGCTCCAGTTGACTCAGGATTGGGTCTTTGTCTCCAGAGGTGGAACTCAATGGCTTGAGTCGACGGATCTCCTGCTGCAGTGACTCTCTTTTCCTGCTCAGTGTCTGTTGGTGGATTCTCATCAGATTCCTCTCCTCCATGGGAAGATTTTCTCCTAAACATTCCTCCATCTCTCTCCTGTACTCCTCCACTAGCTTGTCTGATAGTTCCTTCAGTTTCCACTTGATGACGGCCTGCCAGCCTTGTTCCAGGTCTGGTATTGTTCCTGGTGTGTTGATGGCATCCACATAGCCACGGGTCAGAGCAGCTAGAGCTGGGCCATCCACCACACTCACTCCATCGATGGCTTTCTTGGGCGTGACTTGCTGCAGGATTCGCTGGATCAGCTCATCCACTGCCTTGTTGAATGCTGGTTTCAGCTTGTCCTGTTGCTCCACAATGTTCTTGATGACATTGGGGTTGATGCTTGGCATGGGAAGAGTGTGGCATTCCAGTGAGGGGAAGAGGCTGCAAAGAGACTTGCCCAGCTCTGTAGGCTGGCCAGATTGTGAGGCCAGCACACGAGTGTGCAGGAACTCAGTGGCTGAGATGGTCTGGCCGGCTCTGTCTGTCACTTTCAGTGTCACGTCTCGCAGTAGCCACAGAAAGTGAGGGAAGAACTTCCTCATGACCTCTGCCCTCATGGACTCCCCTTTCTGCACAAGCAGAGACCTGGAGAGCTGGGTGAAGCACCTCATCTTGTCCAGGTCCACCTTCTGGGGCACCTTCATGGAGTTGTAGATGAGGTAGGAGCTGAGGAGTGTGGTGACAGTCAGCAAGCTCGCATCCATGGTCTCGGAGGCTCTAATGGCATCAATGCCTTCCGTGTCCAGCAAGATTGTGACAAACTGCTCACACTCCAGGACAGTGGTGGCCATCCAGATTCCACGTGTACAGGCTTGCATCCTGTGGCCCAGCTGAAAGGCCCCAGGCCTGCCCAGCAGTCGGGAGATGAAGTAGGACTTCCCCGAGCGGTAGGGACCACAGATGGACAGGACAGCCACAGGCTTGTTGATGGTTCCCAGCAGTTGTAGAGTGTCTGTGACTAGCTGTAGGTGTTGTGGTTGGCTGTTGTGCTGGTGAGTCTCCAGCTTGCAGCTGTGAGGGTCCCACCTGTCTTGGGTGGAGATGATGAGGGGCATGGCAGGAGGGAGGGACCTACCAGGGAGGGTGAGGTCTCGAGGGGTGAGGGAGGGAACTTCCTGCTTCTTAGCCATCGCTGGTAGCTGTTTGGTACTGGAGTGAGGCAATGAGAAAGTGGTGATTTCTAGTGCTTCTCTCTTGCTACACGTTATGGAATTGCTGAGCATAGCAAACCATAATTACATGTCAGGGTTGTAACAGCAGGGGGAATTTTTCATCTTTATATGGGCAGTGAGTTTTGATTGGTCATTTTAAACCATGATGTAATAGTGGTAGTACATATAATGGCACAATACACAGGCTATCTGAGGTCTGAGGAGTGGAGGTTCTGTTCCAACTGCAGTTTGTTGTAGACTGCCTCAAATGCCTGAGCCAGAGTGAGGCAGACGTCCTTAGCCTGTGCCTGGGGATGGTGGCAAGAGAGGGAAGGAGAGAGGGAGGGAGGGAGGGAGGGAGGGAGGGAGGGATGGTGAAAGTGTTCATACATAACTGTATGAATTGGATCACTACAGCATGTAAACAACATGGTATACAGTACAGAACCCTCTAATCAAACCACTCTTGGCACAAGAAGGTATGTCCTCACTAGAATGGCCTGTGTCTGGGGATAGCGTCAGGTGAAAAAAGCATAACTGCGTGAATTGGATCACTACAGCACGCAAGCAACATGGTGCACAGCATAGAGCCCCTCTAATCAAACCACTCTTGGCACAAAGAAGGAGTGTCCTCACTAGAATGGTGTCCTCATTGGCATGCACACAGATATGGTATATGGGACAGCAATAGTGACCTGTCTCTCATGGTGTCCTAATTAAGGGTGTCCTAATGAGAGGGGTTTCCCTGCACTCCTCACCTCACTCTCACTCTCATAAATGTGCAGCTCTTGCTGCCCGTCCTCTGCTCCAGACACTCTCACTGCCAGCATGTGCTTCTTGTACGTGTCCTCATAGTAGGTGATGTTCACTATTCGGTGCAGGGGGTGGCGGGTGAAGACGCGCTGCCTTTGGGAGTCCGTTACTTTTATCCCATATTTGGAGATGGAGAACATTCGCTGGTCTTTGTCAGATGTAACCCATGGCAACCGACCTTGTTTCTGTGTAGAAGAAGATATGGATAAGGAATTGAGTTAGGAAAAGATGGCAGGAATACGTAGAGAGATAGACAGGGGAAGAGGACAGAGAGAGAGAGAGAGAGAGAGAGAGAGAGAGAGAGAGAGAGAGAGAGAGAGAGAGAGAGAGAGAGAGAGAGAGGCAGGGATACCTGTGCAGTGTCAATGGTCTCCAGTGTGCTAGTCTGGCTCTCAGCTCTCACAGCTCCACTGACAAAGCCGAGTGCCTTCACTGAGAAGACAGAGGACTGAGAGTACTTGAACAGGTCCGGAGTCTCCTCTACATGAGGTGGGGGGAGGAGGAGAAGGTAGGCAAAGCTGATTAGAGTTTGGTGAACTGCAGGGACATGTGATAGTCTCTGACTGACCTTTCTCCCTCTCCTCCCTCTCTCTCTCCTCTCTCTTCCGCACCACCTCAGAGTAGTCCAGCTCCTGGTCCTCGTCCCATCCTCGAGGGGCCTGCAGACATGGCACACCACACACACCACACACTCAGCAGCCAGCACATCACAATGCAGAGTGCGTGCAGCAATCCTCCCAGCACCATATTGCCATATGTCATACTGGAAATATGCTGCACATACATAGCACAGTTAGTGCACAGGTTACGAGGCTGTATGGGCTAATGTGCTACTAGCTACTGCTAGACTGTCTGCAACATGATGGACAAAGCAATTCTCCCATCACAGCATGGAGTGTGTAAATTGTTTGTCTGGGGGGAAGGGGGGAGGTCACTTAGCACTCAGTGTTGACGCATAAGAACAATATCGATCTGCCTACTTTCTTCAAAAGTATTGGTCTGACCAAAACAGGACCTGCGTTAGCGATGAAAGTCGTTTGGCCATGGCCAAAACTGGGCCAACTAGCTCTGCAGTAGTGAGAAAAGTGGTGCAGCCGTGCACCAGCCACACCACTTCCGTTGGCCCTACAAGGCTGTATGGGCTAATGTGTTACTAGACTGCCTGCAACATGATGGACAAAGCAGTTCTCCCATACAACACTTCCCATTGATCATGTATCACTACATTAACTGCATCCATGGAGATAAAGCCACACCCACCTGGGCCTCCTCTTTGGCCCAGAACAGTGCCATCTGTTGCTGCTCTTCATCAGTAGGGGGAGGACCCTCTTCGTTATGGGAGAGATCTGGGAAACTGTCACTGAGGTCCATGTGAAGTTCTGGATTTGGCTGTGTGTGTGTGTGTGTGTGTGCGCGCGCGCGCGTGTTGTGGGGTGTGTTTGTTTGTGCACTGCGAGTAGCCCCACCCATTTATTTGCGTACCTGGTCTGGAAGCCATACTTGTGGCATTGCCTCCGCTCCTCCCTTCTTCCCTCCCTTGGGAGACGGGCCCTCCTTTCCGCGACCTTTCTTCGGCATCGCTACGCTTCTCTCTTAGCTCAGTAAACCACACTACTAGGAGCTGCTCGTATTGCAGCCTCACCCATTTACCGGATACTCGACATACACGGAGGCAACTCACCGTACACGTTAGTATACTTTGCTGTCGTGTTTGCCGAGACCGTGTGGCGATTCTTCCGCTGCTATGGCAGACTTCAAGGTGACGGAAGAGGTAAGACTGGCGAGGCCCGAACCGAACGAGAGGTAGAGCGCGCTCTGGTGGCGTATTTACCTCTTGCAGCGGGCATAGTGACGGGTGTGCTTTAATTAGAATGCCACAGCAGTTCTGCACCAGTCAGTGGGTATCCGTTGCCATGCCTCGCATGAACAAGAGCTCACGTTTTCAACAGCATATTCTAACAGCATTTCCCTCCAGCTGCACTCGTAACTGCGTGTAGTCTTGCTAGCCCGATAGCCATATGCCTTGCGTCTCGGTCTGTCCAGCGAGTATGTCCCCACCTCCAATCTCTGCCCCTTCCCTGCCCTCACCCCCTCACCCTCCACAGGAGATCAAGTCCTTCCAAGAGGCTCTGAAGAAGGAGGAGTTTCGGAAGCTGCTTGTTGAGTATGCAAAAGAGATTGAGGACCCAGAGAACAGGAGAGTGAGTTTTGTGGAGAAAGAAAGGAGAGAGAGAGAGAGAGAGAGAGAGAGAGAGAGAGAGAGAGAGAGAGAGAGAGAGAGAGAGAGAGAGAGAGAGAGAGAGAGAGAGAGAGAGAGAGAGAGAGAGAGAGAGAGACGGAGAGAGAAGGAGCACTTATTTTCTTTGTCTCTCATCTCCAGCGCTATGAACATGAGATCACTGAGCTGGAGAGGATGAGAGGGCAGGAGGTCAAGTTCATCAACCCCACAGTGAGGGAGGGAGGCAGACACTCACCTGCACACACACACACACACACACACACACACACACACACACACACACACTCTGCTCTGCTGCATGTGCTGGGCTGGCCCCCCACCAGTACCGGCCTCGCCAGCTGTGCTCTCACACACACACACACACACACACACACACACACACACACACACACACACACACACACACACACACACACACACACACACACACACGCACACACACACACACACAGCCTGGGTTTGTAATGAAGGTATTTGTGGAACCTGGTCACCGCAAGACATTCATTAATGTCTGTCAGAGTGATGTGGTTTCCATGGCAACATCCGTAGCTGGTAAAGGGAGCAGCAAGAAACGTGGGCAGCAGTGGCAGATCCCGTACTCCATCACCCCCGACAGAGAGGACCTGGACAAGTGTGAGGGAGGGGGGAGGGAGAGAGAAAGAGGGAGGGAGGGAGGGAGGGAGGGAGGAGAGAGAAGGGGGAGGGGGGGGGAGTTAAGGAGGGATGGAGAGAGGGAGAAAGTGAGGAAGGGAGGGAGGGAGGGAGAGAGGGAGGGAGAGAGAAAGGGATGTTGGAAGGGAGGAAGGGAGGGATGGAGGGAGGGGGGAAGAAGGGACGGAGGTGGGGATAGGGGGATGGAGGGAGGGAGGGGTGTATTTCTGAGAGCACTGGTGACTATTCTTAGCCGCTGCTCCCTCTTGCCCTCTCTCTCTCCCTCCCTCCCTCCCTCCCTCCCTGCAGCTGGGAAGAGGTGTGTGGTGATTGACGTGGTGTTCAACCCACACACCTACAAGAGAGGGCAGAAGGTAGGAGTCACATGACCACCATGTGATCATCACATGATCATTGCATGCTCAACACTGTGATCCATGTACACATCACTACTGACCAAGTTTTGTTACGTGTTGCACATTTCCCCATTCCGCCCTCCCTCCCTCCCTCCCTCCCTCCCTCCCTCCCTCCCCCCTTCCTCCCCTCCCCAGTATCCCAGGTTCATGCAGCTGCTGATCGACACGGTGATTGAAGCCATAGAGACAAAGGACGGGGGAAAGGTCGACACCGCCAAAATGAAGTTCCTCAAGATGCCTTATAAGGGCAAGCCACACCCAACCATCATCAGGGAAAATAAAAAGCATTCAAAAGTGAGTTATGAAGGGAAAGCATTGTCATGATGTAATGTTACCAAATTTACTATACAACTGTTGCCAAATTTAGAAAGCTTGCACCAAAGGGTACATGTAGGAATATGCAGCATCAGGCCTTACGTTTGACCCAATAGAGAAGGAGGAATTTTTGTGTGAGTGAGTGACTGACCCTCTTCCCTCTCTCCTCCAGTCCAATGGTGCCTCCTTCTCCTCCTCCCCCACCTCTTCCTCCTCCTCCTCTTCCTCCTCCCCCCACCTCCACCTCCTCCTCCTCCTCCTCCTCCTCCTCCTCCCTCCCATTCCCTATCCCTCAGCTCAGACAGCACAGAGTGAGTGACCTCATGTGGTAACCTAGCAACTCTAGTATTGTTGTGTTGCACATGTACATTGTGTGCAGTCCACAAACACACAATCACGTACACTTGACTGCATTATGTATACGCTGCTGCCTACTCTCCGTCTCTTCCTGCCTCCCTCCCTCCCTCTCTCTCTGCCTCCCTCCCTCCCTCTGTGCCTCCCTCCCTCCTTCTCCTTCCCTCCTCTTTCAAATTTTCTCCTCAGCACTCCCAAAGAGAAGACACCCACCAAAAGGAACAGAAAGAGAAGAAAAATGCACTCCTCCACCTCCTCCCCCTCCCCCTCTCCCTCCTCCCCCTCCTCCTCCCCCTCCTCCTCCTCCCCTCTCCAACCATCCTACACCCTCACCTACAGAGGGGAGGTTGCTATGGAGGACTTCATTAATGACAGGGTGTCCAGAAGAGGGAGGAGACTGAAGGAGATGGTAGTGTGTGTGGAGCTGCCTGGAGTGGTGAGTGGAGGGGAGGGTGGCTGTGTGGGGGGAGGTGAGCTCTCTCTCTTCTTTCATGCACACACACACACACACACACACACACACACACACACACACACACACACACACACACACACACACACACACACACACACACACACAGAGCTCTGCAGCAGATGTGGAATTGGATGTGTTTGAGAAACAGCTGCTACTTCAGAACAAAACACCACCATACCTCCTGGATGTATCCTAGCAACATCTTACCTTCTCCCTTCCTCCCTCTCCCTCCCTCCCTTCCTCCCTCTCCTTCCCTCCCTCTCCTTCCCTCCCTCTCTTCCTCTCTCTTTTCCCCCTCCCTCCCTCTCCTCTTCTTCCTTCCCTTTCCCACTCCCTTCCTCCCTTCCTCTCCCTCCCTCCGTCCCTCCATCCCTCTCCCTTTTTTCTTTCCCTTTCCCTCTCTCTCCTTCCTCTCTCTCATTCCTTCTCCCTCCCTTCCTCTCTCTCCCTCCCTCCCTCCCTCCCTCCCTCCCTCCCTCCCCTCCTCTCCCTCCCTTAACTCATTCCAGCTGGCCCTCTCTTACCCAGTAGATCAACTCAATGGGAGGGCAAAGTTCGACAAGAGCAAAAAGACTCTCACAATCACCCTCCCCATCCTCCCCATCCTCCCCCTCCCCTCCTCACCCCTCCCCCCTCACACCTTTGCCACTGAAGTTGAGTAGCAGCCACCATTTAGCCACCAACCAGAACTCAGAAACCAAGTCACGTGACAATGCAAACAAATCATGTGATGAGAAGAATCAAATGACCAATCAGATTGCACCAGAAGCCGGTACAGACAGTGACATGTTATAGCAACTACGTAATTATTGACATGGCCCATCTCGTCATGACAACCAGTGATGATCACTGCTGTGTGTGCTACCCACTGGTGACCTCTCTGGCTCCACCCACACTATGGATGCTCACTCAGGGTCTGCTGTTGCCATGCCAACACAATGTCATAGTAACAAAGCTTGTATTGAGTTGCATCCACTCCATAATATATCAAAATACATGTGCATGTTGTGTGTATTGTGGCAGGTATGAGAGTACATGAACGTGTACACACAAGAGCAGCTATAGCTGGCCATAGAGTATTGTCATGTCACTCTGTGGAGTCACATGACGTCTCATCATCACTCTCTGGGGACAGGTCTCCACTGTAGCAGCATTGCTTGACCGTTTCCCTACCAAACACAACTGCACCCACAGTAGCAGTAACTGGAGCACATATGAGGCTGATTGGTGCAGTGGCGAGTGATATGGCTACTATTTTTCCTCCACTCATGTCTCCATCAGTCATAGCCTGATAACCTAAAACTGGGGACAATGCAAATGCAAGTGCTCCAAAACCACCACCAAGAGCTCCCATCTTAGCTTTTGACTCCCTTGTATATGAGTTCTGTGTTGTAGCCACACTCTTAATCAGGTCATTAGTGGCTGTGATTCTGAACTGGTAGTCTGTGTCTGACTTCAGTCCAGTGATGAGGATTTTGGTCTTCTTTGTCTCCCTCAGCCTCTCCCACTGCTTCCCCTCCTCTTGTTTCCACACCACATAGCTCTCAGCAGCCTCAGGGTTCTTCTCTGGAGGTTGCCAGCTCAGCTTCACTCGATCAGATCCCTTTCCAATGACCTCCACCTCACCAGGTGAGCCAGGAATTCTCTTGAGTGAGTCTCCCAGTTGGTTCAGTTCTCTGTGGCCTTTCTCCAGCACTTCACTGGCTACTGGTCCAACAGCTTGCCTGTGGTATTGCCTGTCAATCTCCTGTATCTCTGCCATTATGTCCAGTGGCTGTGAGTTGATGAAGGCTTCTTGACACTTTTTGTGAATTCCACTGCTCTTCACTGCTTCCATCAGCACCTCTTCACACTGCTGCTTGGACTTGGAGTAGTTGTGAGTGGTGAACTGGAACAGGACCCCCCCAATCACCTCGCCCCCCTCGTTTGTCTGACTGATTGCCTGCTCCAGTTGACTCAGGATTGGGTCTTTGTCTCCAGAGGTGGAACTCAATGGCTTGAGTCGACGGATCTCCTGCTGCAGTGACTCCCTTTTCCTGCTCAGTGTCTGTTTGTGGATTCTCATCAGATTCCTCTCCTCCATGGGAAGATTGTCTGCTAAACATTCCTCCATCTCTCTCCTATACTCCTCCACTAGCTTGTCTGATAGTTCCTTTAGTTTCCACTTGATGACGGCCTGCCAGCCTTGTTCCAGGTCTGGTATTGCTCCTGGTGTGTTGATGGCATCCACATAGCCATGGGTCAGAGCAGCTAGAGCTGGGCCATCCACCACACTCACTCCATCGATGGCTTTCTTGGGCGTGACTTGCTACAGGATTCGCTGGATCAGCTCATCCACTGCCTTGTTGAATGCTGGTTTCAGCTTGTCCTGTTGCTCCACAATGTTCTTGATGACTTTGGGGTTGATACTTGGCATGGGAAGAGTGTGGCATTCCAGTGAGGGGAAGAGGCTGCAAAGAGACTTGCCCAGCTCTGTAGGCTGGCCAGATTGTGATGCCAGCACACGAGTGTGCAGGAACTCAGTGGCTGAGATGGTCTGGCCGGCTCTGTCTGTCACTTTCAGTGTCACATCTCGCAGTAGCCACAGAAAGTGAGGGAAGAACTTCCTCATGACCTCTGCCCTCATGGACTTCCCTTTCTGCACGAGCAGAGACCTGGAGAGCTGTGTGAAGCACCTCATCTTGTCCAGGTCCACCTTCTGGGGCACCTTCATGGAGTTGTAGATGAGGTAGGAGCTGAGGAGTGTGGTGACAGTCAGCAAGCTTGCATCCATGGTCTCAGAGGCTCTAATGGCATCAATGCCTTCCGTGTCCAGCAAGATTGTGACAAACTGCTCACACTCCAGGACAGTGGTGGCCATCCAGATTCCACGTGTACAGGCTTGCATCCTGTGGCCCAGCTGAAAGGCCCCAGGCCTGCCCAGCAGTCGGGAGATGAAGTAGGATTTCCCCGAGCGGTAGGGACCACAGATGGACAGGACAGCCACAGGCTTGTTGATGGTTCCCAGCAGCTGTAGAGTGTCTGTGACTATCTGTAGGTGTTGTGGTTGGCTGTTGTGCTGGTGAGTCTCCAGCTTGCAGCTGTGAGGGTCCCAGCTGTCTTGGGTGGAGATGATGAGGGGCATGGCAGGAGGGAGGGACCTACCAGGGAGGGTGAGGTCTCGAGGGGTGAGGGAGGAGGCAGCTTTCTCAACTGTGTCTCCACAGGCAGCCATTGTAAAGCTAACAACAGTGGATCAATACCAGCACCAATTGCCCAGTATTCTAATACACTAAATGACCTCAGTGACCTCTGTCTCTGAATGGAAGTTGGGCTGTATAAACATTGAAATTCACATGACACCAGTAGCTAGTGAGTAGAGCACAGTGTGCGTGTCCAAAATGGAGTACTGTGTGATTATATTATTGTGTGGTATACTATAGACAATATATCAGTGTTTCCACAAGTAGCTGAGTCACAAGGCTAGAGTTTCTTCTCTGTGTTTGTGACAAGAAGTACTGCTGTATCGGTGGCCACCCTCTCCTGTATGAACACCTATACAATCATGCGTCCTCATATTATCGTGTTTACAGAATATAGGGAAATGCACAATTTCTCATAGTATGGACAAACAGTTGTTCAGGTTCTCTCTTTCTTGTCAGGGCAAAGAATAGAGTTATGAACTTGCAGTTACACAATAATCATGTAAAGTAAAAATATACAGCAACATAATAACGAGGGGTGAGGGAGGGAACATCCAGCCATTGCTGCTGGATGTTTACCACTGTACGGAGGCAATATGGAGGGATAATATTCTAGTGTTCTCACCTGCTATGCTATGGACAAAATAACAGTTAGATACTGTGCCCAAGGGATCTACGGTATTTAGAAACCCAAGGGCCCTGGGCTGTAGTGTTCCGAGCGCAGCGAGGGCACTACTAAGGGCCCGAGGGTTTCTAAATACCGTAGATCTCATTGGACACAGTATCTAAGTTGTTTAGAGCATAGGTTCCTTACTTGTACTTCTTGTAGAAATTGTAGGTTCCTTACTTGTACTTCTTGTAGATATTGTAGATTAATTAATTGTACCGGGTAACTACACCATTCAGTAACTACCTACTGACCAATAAGATTTGCGTATTAGTAACAGCTATGCTCTAAATATTTATATTCATGTCAGGGTTGTAACAGCAAGGGGCCTTCTTTATATGAGCAGTGGGTTTTGATTGGTCATTTTAAACCATGATGTAATAGTGGTAGTACAGATAATGGCACAATACACAGGCTATCTGAGGTCTGAGGAGTGGAGGTTCTGTTCCAACTGCAGTTTGTTGTAGACTGCCTCAAATGCCTGAGCCAGAGTGAGGCAGACATCCTTAGCCTGTGCCTGGGGATGGTGGTAAGAAAGGGAAGAGTGAGGGAGGAAAGGAAAGAGGGAGGGAAGAGGTAGGGATGGTAAAAATGTTCATATGAATTGGATCGCTACAGCATGTAAGCAGCATGGTATACAGTAGAGAACCCTCTAATAAGCCACTCTTGGCACAAGAAGGTATGTCCTCACTAGAATGGCCTGTGTCTGGGGATAGCGTCAGGTGAAAAAAACATAACTGAGTGAATTGGATCACTACAGCACGCAAGCAACATGGTGCACAGCATAGAGCCCCTCTAATCAAACCACTCTTGGCACAAGAAGGACTGTCCTCACTAGAATGGTGTCCTCATTGGCATGAACACAGATATGGTATATGGGACAGCAATAGTGACCTGTCTCTCAAGGTGTCCTAATTAAGGGTGTCCTAATGAGAGGGGTTTCCCTGCACTCCTCACCTCACTCTCACTCTCATAAATGTGCAGCTCTTGCTGCCTGTCCTCTGCTCCAGACACCCTCACTGCCAGCATGTGCTTCTTGTACGTGTCCTCATAGTAGGTGATGTTCACTATTCAGTGCAGGGGGTGGTGGGCGAAGACGCACTGCCTTTGGGAGTCCGTTACTTTTATCCCATATTTGGAGATGGAGAACATTCATTGGTCTTTGTCAGATGTAACCCATGGCAACCGACCTTGTTTCTGTGTGGGAGGAAATAAGGGAGATAAGTGAGGAGAGAGAGAGAGAGAGAGAGAGAGAGAGAGAGAGAGAGAGAGAGAGAGAGAGAGAGAGAGAGAGAGGCAGGGATATCTGTGCAGTGTCAATGGTCTCCAGTGTGCTAGTCTGACTCTCAGCTCTCACAGCTCCACTGACAAAGCCGAGTGCCTTCACTGAGAAGACAGAGGACTGAGAGTCCTTCCAAGAGGCTCTGAAGAAGGAGGAGTTTCGGAAGCTGCTTGTGGAGATATGCAAAAGAGATTGAGGACCCAGAGAACAGATTACTTTCTTCGTCTCTCTCATCTCCAGTGCTATGAGCATGAGATGACTGAGCTGGAGAGGATGAGAGGGCAGGAGGTCACGTTCATCAACCCCACAGTGAGGGAGGGAGGGAGACACTCGCCTGCACACACACGTACCATAGATACTATACCTTCCGTAAGGTACATGTGTAGTATACATGTACACACACACACACACACACACACACACACACACACACACACACACACACACACACACACACACACACACATACGCACACACGCACACACGCACACACACACACACACACACTGCCTGGGTTCGTGATGAAGGTATTTGTTGAACCTGGTCACCGCAAGACATTCATTAATGTCTGTCAGAGTGACGTGGTTTCCACGGCAACATCCGTAGCTGGTAAAGGGAGCAGCAAGAAACGTGGGCAGCAGTGGCAGATCCCGTACTCCATCACCCCCGACAGAGAGGACCTGGACAAGTGTGAGGGAGGGGGGGGGGGGAGGGAGGGAGAGAGAGAGGGAGGGAGGGGGGGAGGGGGAGGGAGAGAGATAGGGTGCATCGGAGGGTGTGAGGAGGGGAGGGGGGGGGGGGGGGGGAGGAGTCAGGGGGGGAGGAAGAGAGGGAGAAAATGAGGAAGGAGGAAGAGGGGGGAGAGAGGGAGGGAGAGAGAGAAAGGGATGTTGGGAGGGAGGGTGGGAGAGGGGATGGAGGGAGGGTGGAGGAAGAGGGGGAAAATGTGAGGGAGGGAGGTGGGGATAGGGGGATGGAGGGAGGGAGGGGTGTATTTCTGAGTGTTTGATCATTCTCAGCAGCAGCTGCTCCCTCCCTCCCTCCCTCCCTCCCTGCAGCTGGGAAGAGATGTGTGGTGATTGACGTGGTGTTCAACCCACACACCTACAAGAGAGGGCAGAAGGTAGGAGTCACATGATCGCCATGTGATCATCACATGATCATTGTATGCTCAACCCTGTGATCCATGGAAAAACATGTGTATAGCATCCTAGCTTCAGAAAAGTTAGAAAGAAGAAGAGAAAGAACCTCAAGCCATTGTACATGTACATTAAAAACCATTCCTTGTCCTCGGGCTATCGCCTCGGACTCGGGTGGCTTTAGACCATAAATCCCTGGCTACCGGGCTCTTACTATTATATATCCCACCTGATTGGCATACATGGCCTGTACATGGTATACATGAAAAAATGGCAGCCCATTTATAATTTTTACATGATGTACATAAATAATTTAACATTTAGTACATGATGTACATCATAACACACTGACCCATTACATAATTTACATGATGAGGGAATTATGAGCCATAACTTCCTACAAGTTGTACAAGTTGCCTAGGGGAGGGAACTATGGTTCATAACCTCCTCCCACTCTATGGCAGTAATGTACAAGGTGGGATATGTGTGTACACATAAGACACAAAAGACACAACATACAAAACGGCAAAACAAGAAAGCAGGACCCTGGGTGCCCGGCCTTGAGAACTGTACACATCACTACTGACCAAGTTTTGTGGTGTGTTGCACATCTCCCCAATTTCTTCCTCCCTTCCTCCCTCCTTTCCTCCTCTCTTCTCCCCTCTTCCCCTCCTTCCCCTCCCCCCCTCCTCCCCTCCCCAGTATCCCTGGTTCATGCAGCTGCTGATCGACACAGTGATTGAAGCCATAGAGACAAAGGACGGAGGAAAGGTCGACACTGCCAAAATGAAGTGTTAGATTGGAATGTTCCCGCTGCTGTGGATCAGGCCGAGAGAACCACAATCACCTCAACACTCAGTCACCACAGAGGAACACAAGTCATGATACTCATCACTAGCGGTGCTCATAACACCCACCACTACAGTGTATAATTATTATGATGCTTATGGTCATTTGCTAAGTATCAATCCACATCACTCTAGCCTTGTTCCCAGACTGCCCCCCTCACACAAGCACTCCGCCATGCTGGGTGTGGTGATGTGCTGGCATGTGGGGAAGGCCTGGGAATGAGACAGTGTACAATAATAATTAGACTATATATAGTGCACTCCTTTTGGTTAATCTGATTGGTTGAATTGAGGGCACTAAGCTACTTAGTCCCCTGTTTTTCAGCTTATTGACCCAGACAGATAAACTTAGTGCCCCAACATTTTTCTTGTTAAAATTGTGTTAGAATTGTAACAGTAGTGTAAAAGTTTACAAGTAAACATGTTAGAATTGTAGGCGATAACAAGAAGTCTACATTATTATTACAAGGGTGTGTGTGGTTACGTAGTGACTGTTGCTATAGTCTAAATCAGTTAGACATGCTCGACCAACAGGATCTATGGTATTTAGAAACCCTCAGGCCCTTAGTAGTGCCCTCGCTGCGCTCGGGACGCTACAGCCCAGGGCCTTCAGGTTTCTAAATACCGTAGATCCCTTGGTCTCGGTGTCTAACTATTATTTATGATGTTTATGGTCATTTGTTATGTATCAATCCACAGCACTCTAGCGTTGTTCCCAGACTGCCCCCCACACACAAGCACTCCACCATGCTGGGTGTGGTGTTGTGCCGGCATGTTGGGGAAGGCCTGGGAATGAGGTTAGCACTGCTGTGTGGCTGGGGACTTGGCAACTCCATAATGTGGTTGATGACAGGAGCCCATCTCGTCATGACAACAAGCTAGTGATGATCACTGCTATATGTGCTATCCACTGGTGACATCTCTGGCTCCACCCACACTATGGATGTTCATTTAGGTCCTGCTGTTGCCATGCCAACACAATATTATAGTAACATGGCTTGTATAACTGAGTTACATCCACTTTATAATATATACATGTTTATGTTGTGTATAATTATTGTGGCAGTACATGCGCATGTTGTGTGTATTGTGGCAGGTATGAGAGTACATGAACGTGTACACACAAGAGCAGCTATAGCTAGCCATAGAGTATTGACATGTCACTCTGTGGAGTCACATGACGTCTCATCATCACTCTCTGGGGACAGGTCTCCACTGTAGCAGCATTCCTTGACCGTTTCCCTACCAAACACAACTGCACCCACAGTAGCAGTAACTGGAGCACATATGAGACTGATTGGTGCAATTAATTATCCTACTAATTACCTCTCTGGCCCCACCCACTGGTGACATTGACCTTACTGGCCCCACCCACACAGTGGATGATCTGTTACACAAATACATTTAGTACTAGAGATTATCATTGAGAAATGATTATGTGGATAGTGTGTTGATATATGTGCATGCTGTGTGTATTGTGGCAGGTATGAGAGTACATGAACTTGTACACACAAGAGCAGCTATAGCTAGCCATAGAGTATTGTCATGTCATTCTGTGGAATCACATGACGTCTCATCATCACTCTCTGGGGACAGGTCTCCCCAGTAGCACATGACCTTGATCTCATTCCTAGCAGTCCAAACTGCACCCACAGGAACAGTAACTGGAGCACATATGAGGCTGATTGGTGCAGTGGCGACTGATATGGCTACTCCTTTTCTTGTAAGTTGGCTTTCATCAGTGACGGCCCAAATAGTAGTTGCAACTGGGGCCAATAGAAATAGAAGTGCTCCTCCACCACCACCTTCAGCTACTGCCTTAGCTTTTGACTCCCTTGTATATGAGTTCTGTGTTGTAGCCACACTCTTAATCAGGTCATTAGTGGCTGTGACTCTGAACTTGTAGTCTGTTTCTGATTTCAGTCCAGTGATGAGGATTTTGGTCCTCTTTGTCTCCTTCACCCTCTCCCACTGCTTCCCCTCCTCTTGTTTCCACACCACATAGCTCTCAGCAGCCTCAGGGTTCTTCTCTGGAGGTTGCCAGCTCAGCTTCACTCGATCAGGTCCCCATCCGATGCTCCTAACCTCACGAGGTGGGCCAGGAATTCTCTTGAGTGAGTCTCCCAGTTGGTTCAGTTCTCTGTGGCCTTTCTCCAGCACTTCAATGGCTGCTGGTCCGACAGCTTGCCTGTGGTATTGCCTGTCAATCTCCTGTATCTCTGCCATTATGTCCAGTGGCTGTGAGTTGATGAAGGCTTCCTGACACTTCTTGTGAATTCCACTGCTCTTCACTGCTTCCATCAGCACCTCTTCACACTGCTGCTTGGACTTGGAGTAGTTCTGAGTGGTGAACTGGAACAGGACCCCCCCAATCACCTCACCCCCCTCATTTGTCTGACTTATTGTCTGCTCCAGTTGACTCAGGACTGGGTCTTTGTCTCCAGAGGTAGAACTCAATGGCTTGAGTCGACGGATCTCCTGCTGCAGTGACTCCCTTTTCCTGCTCAGTGTCTGTTTGTGGATTCTCATCAGATTCCTCTCCTCCATGGGAAGATTGCCTCCTAAACATTCCTCCATCTCTCTCCTGTACTCCTCCACTAGCTTGTCTGATAGTTCCTTCAGTTTCCACTTGATGACAGCCTGCCAGCCTTGTTCCAGGTCTGGTATTGCTCCTGGTGTATTGATGGCATCCACATACCCACGGGTCAGAGCAGCTAGAGCTGGGCCATCCACCACACTCACTCCATCGATGGCTTTCTTGGGCGTGACTTGCTGCAGGATTCGCTGGATCAGTTGATCCACTGCCTTGTTGAATGCTGGTTTCAGCTTGTCCTGTTGCTCCACAATGTTCTTGATGACTTTGAGGTTGATGCTTGGCATGGGAAGAGTGTGGCATTCCAGTGAGGGGAAGAGGCTGCAAAGAGACTTGCCCAGCTCTGTAGGCTGGCCAGCTTCTGATGCCAGCACACGAGTGTGCAGGAACTCAGTGGCTGAGATGGTCTGGCCGGCTCTGTCTGTCACAGTCAGTGTCACATCTCGCAGCAGCCACAGAAAGTGAGGGAAGAACTTCCTCATGACCTCTGCCCTCATGGACTCCTCTTTCTGCATGAGCAGAGACCTGGAGAGTTGGGTGAAGCACCTCATCTTGTCCAGGTCCACCTTCTGGGGCACCTTCTTGGAGTTGTAGATGAGGTAGGAGCTGAGGAGTGTGGTGACAGTCAGCAAGCTCATGGCCATGGTCTCGGAGGCTCCAATGGCATCGATGCCTTCCGTGTCCAGCAGGATTGTGGCAAACTGCTCACACTCCAGAACAGTGGTGGCCATCCAGATTCCACGTGTACAGGCTTGCATCCTGTGGCCCAGCTGAAAGGCCCCAGGCCTGCCCAGCAGTCGGGAGATGAAGTAGGACTTTCCCGAGCGGTAGGGACCACAGATGGACAGGACAGCCACAGGCTTGTTTATGGTTGCCAGTAGTTGTAGAGTGTCTGTGACTAGCTGTAGGTGTTGTGGTTGGCTGTTGTGTTGGCGAGTCTCCAGCTTGCAGCTGTGAGGGTCCCAGCTGTCTTGGGTGGAGATGATGAGGGGCATGGCAGGAGGGAGGGACCTACCAGGGAGGGTGAGGTCTCGAGGGGTGAGGGAGGGACTGTCTGGATTTTGGGCCATTGTGGGCTCCAGTGAGGCAACGCAATAGAGAACAACGCTGGCTCTGTTTTTCTGTATGTTGCTATGGTAACTGCTGAGCACAAAAGAAATGTCATCATATTCATGATATGTTTTAAGCATAAGTGGAATCATGGTGCCCATATATGGATAATGGAATAGGTCAGTATGATGTAATGTTTGATATTTAGTACAGAGATGGTGCCATAGCAATATATTATGCATGTGGCATATAGGCATGCCACAATACACAGGCTATCTGAGGTCTGAGGAGTGGAGGTTTTGTTCCAACTGCAGTGTGTTGTAGACTGCCTCAAATGCCTGAGCCAGAGTGAGGCAGACGTCCTTAGCCTGTGCCTGGGGATGGCGGCAAGAGAGGAAAGGAGAGAAGGAGGGAAGAGAGAGGAGGGGGAGTGATGGTGAAGGTGTTAATGCATAACTGCGTGAATTGGATCACTACAACATGCAAGCAACATGGTGCACAGCATAGAGCCCCTCTAATCAAACCACTCTTGGCACAAGAAGGACTGTCCTCAATAGAACAGTGTCCTCATTGGCATGAACACAGATATAGTATATGGGACAGCAATGGTGACCTGTCTCTCAAGGTGTCCTAATTAAGGGTGTCCTAATGAGAGGGGTTTCCCTGCACTCCTCACCTCACTCTCACTCTCATAAATGTGCAGCTCTTGCTGCCCGTCCTCTGCTCCAGACACCCTCACTGCCAGCATGTGCTTCTTGTATGTGTCCTCATAGTAGGTGATGTTCACTATTCAGTGCAGGGGGTGGCGGGTGAAGACGTGCTGGCTTTGGGAGTCCGTTACTTTTATCCCATATTTGGAGATGGAGAACATTCGTTGGTCTTTGTCACATGTAACCCATGGCAACCGACCTTGTTTCTGTGTAGAAGAAGATATGGATAAGGAATTGAGTTAGGAAAAGATGGCAGGAATACGTAGAGAGATGGACAGGGGAAGAGGAGAGAGAGAGAGAGAGAGAGAGAGAGAGAGAGAGAGAGAGAGAGAGAGAGAGAGAGGGAGAGGGGCAGGGATACCTGTGCAGTGTCAATGGTCTCCAGTGTGCTAGTCTGGCTAGCTACTGCTGTCATGTGAATTTCAATGTTTATACAGCCCAACTTCCATTAACAGCACGGAGGTCACTGAGGTCATTCAGTGTATTAGAATATTGGGCAATTGGTGCTGGTATTGATCCACTGCTGTTAGCTTTACAATGGCTGCCTGTGGAGACACAGTTGAGAAAGCTGCCTCCTCCCTCACCCCTCGAGACCTCACCCTCCCTGGTAGGTCCCTCCCTCCTGCCATGCCCCTCATCATCTCCACCCAAGACAGCTGGGACCCTCACAGCTGCAAGCTGGAGACTCACCAGCACAACAACCAACCACAACACCTACAGATAGTCACAGACACTCTACAGCTGCTGGGAACCATCAACAAGCCTGTGGCTGTCCTGTCCATCGGTGGCCCCTAATAATGACAGAGGCCATGTCGTCATGACAACCAGTGATGATCACTGCTGTGTGTGCTACCCACTGGTGACCTCTCTGGCTCCACCCACACTATGGATGCTCACTCAGGGTCTGCTGTTGCCATGCCAACACAATGTCATAGTAACAAAGCTTGTATTGAGTTACATCCACTCCATAATAATGATATCAAAATGTGCATAATTGCATGTTGTGATTAATGTGGCAGGTATGAGAGTACATGAACGTGTACACACAAGAGCAGCTATAGCTAGCCATAGAGTATTGTCACGTCATTCTGTGGAGTCACATGATGTCTCATCATCACTCTCTGGGGACAGGTCTCCACTGTAGCATCCGTCCTTGATCACTTCCCTAGCAAGCCAAACTCCACCCACAGTAGCAGTAACTGGAGCACATATGAGGCTGATTGGTGCAGTGGCGACTGATATGGCTACTATTTTTCCTGTACTGATCTCTTCATCAGTCTTAGCCATATAAGTAGTTGTCAGTGGGGCTAATAGAAATACAACTGCTCCTACACCACCACCAAGAGCTCCCATCTTAGCTTTTGACTCTTCTGTCAATGAGTGCTGTGTTGTAGCCACACTCTTAATCAGGTCATTAGTGGCTGTGACTCTGAACTGGTAGCCTGTGTCTGACTTCAGTCCAGTGATGAGGATTTTGGTCTTCTTTGTCTCCTTCACCCTCTCCCACTGCTTCCCCTCCTCTTGTTTCCACACCACATAGCTCTCAGCAGCCTCAGGGTTCTTCTCTGGAGGTTGCCAGCTCAGCTTCACTCGATCAGATCCTCGTCCAATGTTCCTCACCTCACGAGGTGGGCCAGGAATTCTCTTGAGTGAGTCTCCCAGTTGGTTCAGTTCTCTGTGGCCTTTCTCCAGTACTTCACTGGCTGCTGGTCCAACAGCTTGCCTGTGGTATTGCCTGTCAATCTCCTGTATCTCTGCCATTATGTCCAGTGGCTGTGAGTTGATGAAGGCTTCTTGACACTTTTTGTAAATTCCACTGCTCTTCAGTGCTTCCATCAGCACCTCTTCACACTGCTGCTTGGACTTGGAGTAGTTGTGAGTGGTGAACTGGAACAGGACCCCCCCAATCACCTGACCCCCCTCGTTTGTCTGACTGATTGCCTGCTCCAGTTGACTCAGGATTGGGTCTTTGTCTCCAGAGGTGGAACTCAATGGCTTGAGTCGACAGATCTCCTGCTGCAGTGACTCTCTTTTCCTGCTCAGTGTCTGTTCGTGGATTCTCATCAGATTCCTCTCCTCCATGGGAAGAGTTTCTCCTAAACATTCCTCCATCTCTCTCCTGTACTCCTCCACTAGCTTGTCTGATAGTTCCTTCAGTTTCCACTTGATGACGGCCTGCCAGCCTTGTTCCAGGTCTGGTATTGCTCCTGGTGTGTTGATGGCACCCACATACCCACGAGTCAGAGCAGCTAGAGCTGGGCCATCCACCACACTCACTCCATCGATGGCTTTCTTGGGCGTGACTTGCTGCAGGATTCGCTGGATCAGCTCATCCACTGCCTTGTTGAATGCTGGTTTCAGCTTGTCCTGTTGCTCCACAATGTTCTTGATGACTTTGGGGTTGATGCTTGGCATGGGAAGAGTGTGGCATTCCAGTGAGGGGAAGAGGCTGCAAAGAGACTTGCCCAGCTCTGTAGGGTGGCCAGCTTCGGATGCCAGCACACGAGTGTGCAGGAACTCAGTGGCCGAGATGGTCTGGCCAACTCTGTCTGTCACTTTCAGTGTCACGTCTCGCAGTAGCCACAGAAAGTGAGGGAAGAACTTCCTCATGACCTCTGCCTTCATGGACTCCCCTTTCTGCACGAGCAGAGACCTGGAGAGCTGGGTGAAGCACCTCATCTTGTCCAGGTCCACCTTCTGGGGCACCTTCTTGGAGTTGTAGATGAGGTAGGAGCTGAGGAGTGTGGTGACAGTCAGCAAGCTCATGGCCATGGTCTCGGAGGCTCCAATGGCATCGATGCCTTCCGTGTCCAGCAGGATTATGGCAAACTGCTCACACTCCAGGACAGTGGTGGCCATCCAGATTCCACGTGTACAGGCTTGCATCCTGTGGCCCAGCTGAAAGGTCCCAGGCCTGCCCAGCAGTCGGGAGATGAAGTAGGACTTCCCCGAGCGGTAGGGGCCACAGATGGACAGGACAGCCACAGGCTTGTTGATGGTTCCCAGCAGTTGTAGAGTGTCTGTGACTATCTGTAGGTGTTGTGGTTGGCTGTTGTGCTGGTGAGTCTCCAGCTTGCAGCTGTGAGGGTCCCACCTGTCTTGAGTGGAGATGATGAGGGGCATGGCAGGAGGGAGGGACCTACCAGGGAGGGTGAGGTCTCGAGGGGTGAGGGAGGAGGCAGCTTTCTCAACTGTGTCTCCATGTCGAGGGGTGAGGGAGGGAACGTCTGGATTTTGGGCCATTGTGGGCTTCCCGGGGTGCTCCAGTGAGGCAATGCAATAGAGAGAAGAAAGACTCTGTTTTTCTGTATGTTGCTATGGTAACTGCTGAGCATAGGAGAAATGTCATCATATTCATGATATGTTTTAAGCATAAGTGGAATTATGGTGCCCATGTATGGATAATGGCATATGATTGGTCAGTATTAGCCATGATGCTTATATACATGTAATTATTGGAGTAAACAGTATATAGAGATGATGTCATAGTTGTGACATACAGTATAGCGCTTATATTTCGCGGTTCTTAAATCTCGCGAAAAAAGCTGTTTTTGATATTTTCGTTGAAATAATTTCGCGAAAACGTTCAGCACTAGCCCCACGGTAGGCGCTAGGGACAGAGCATATTAATACTCCAGTTACTAAAAGTAGGCGGCTTTAGCGCAAGCTGTCACACGTGCCAACTCCCGAGGTTGCAACAACCGTGCGTGATCACCACGGTATTTTCAGCATACGTACATTGGCTTTAAACTAAGCTAGCGCTAAAGACGCGGCGCTCGCGTGATTATGCCTTTCGGTGGGCGGAGTCTCAAAAATGTCGTTGAAATAATTCCGCGAACGCCTCCAAATTCGCGCGAAATTCAATATAAGCGCCATACTGTATAGACAATACACAGGCTATCTGAGGTCTGAGGAGTGGAGGTTTTGTTCCAACTGCAGTTTGTTGTAGACTGCCTCAAATGCCTGAGCCAGAGTGAGGCAGACGTCCTTAGCCTGTGCCTGGGGATGGTGGCAAGAGAGGGAAGGAGAGAGGGAGGGAAGAGGGAGAGAGGGAGGGAAGAGGGAGGGAGGGAGGGAAGAGTGAGGGAGGGAGGAGGGAGGGATGGTGAAAGTGTTAATGCATAACTGTATGAATTGGATCACTATAGCATGTAAACAACATGGTATACAGTACAGAACCCTCTAATCAAACCACTCTTGGCACAAGAAGGAATGTCCTCACTAGAATGGTGTCATCATTTCACACACACACACACACACACACACACACACACACACACACACACACACACACACACACACACACACACACACACACACACACACATACACGCACATGGTATATGGGATAACAATAGTGACCTGCCTCTCAGGGTGTCCTGATTAAGGGTGTCCTAATGAGAGGGGCTTCCCTGCACTCCTCACCTCACTCTCACTCTCATAAATGTGCAGCTCTTGCTGCCCGTCCTCTGCTCCAGACACCCTCACTGCCAGCATGTGCTTCTTGTACGTGTCCTCATAGTAGGTGATGTTCACTATTCGGTGCAGGGGGTGGCGGGCGAAGACGCGCTGCCTTTGGGAGTCCGTTACTTTTATCCCATATTTGGAGACGGAGAACATTCGTTGGTCTTTGTCCGATGTAACCCATGGCAACCGACCTTGTTTCTGTGTAGAAGAAGATATGGATAAGGAATTGAGTTAGGAAAAGATGGCAGGAATACGTAGAGAGATAGACAGGGGAAGAGGAGAGAGAGAGAGAGAGAGAGAGAGAGAGAGAGAGAGAGAGAGAGAGAGAGAGAGAGAGAGAGAGAGAGAGAGGGGGCAGGGATACCTGTGCAGTGTCAATGGTCTCCAGTGTGCTAGTCTGGCTCTCAGCTCTCACAGCTCCACTGACAAAGCCGAGTGCCTTCACTGAGAAGACAGAGGACTGAGAGTACTTGAACAGGTCTGGAGTCTCCTCTACATGAGGTGGGGGGAGGGGGAGAAGGTAGGCAAAGCTGATTAGAGTTTGGTGAACTGCAGGGACATGTGATAGTCTCTGACTGACCTTTCTCCCTCTCCTCCCTCTCTCTCTCCTCTCTCTTCCGCACCACCTCAGAGTAGTCCAGCTCCTGGTCCTCGTCCCATCCTCGAGGGGCCTGCAGACATGGCACACCACACACACCACACACTCAGCAGCCAGCACATCACAATGCAGAGTGTGTGCAGCGATCCTCCCAGCACCATATTGCCATATGCCATACTAGAAATATGCTGCACATAACACAGTTAGTGCACAGGTTACGAGGCTGTATGGGCTAATGTGTTACTAGCTACTGCTAGACTGTCTGCAACATGATGGACAAAGCAATTCTCCCATCACAGCATGGAGTGTGTAAATTGTTTGTCTGGGGGGAAGGGGGGAGGCCACTTAGCACTCAGTGTTGACGCATAAGAACAATATCGATCTGCCTACTTTCTTCAAAAGTATTGGTCTGACCAAAACAGGACCTGCGTTAGCGATGAAAGTCGTTTGGCCATGGCCAAAACTGGGCCAACTAGCTCTGCAGTAGCGAGAAAAGTGGTGCAGCCATGCACCAGCCACACCACT
>CBDBZY010000016.1:192500-237500 GCA_965213685.1 bacterium | reverse complement strand
ACTTCACTGGCTGCTGGTCCAACAGCTTGCCTGTGGTATTGCCGGTCAATCTCCTGTATCTCTGCCATTATGTCCAGTGGCTGTGAGTTGATGAAGGCTTCCTGACACTTCTTGTGAATTCCACTGCTCTTCACTGCTTCCATCAGCACCTCTTCACACTGCTGCTTGGACTTGGAGTAGTTTTGAGTGGTGAACTGGAACAGGACCCCCCCAATCACCTCACCCCCCTCGTTTGTCTGACTTATTGCCTGCTCCAGTTGACTCAGGACTGGGTCTTTGTCTCCAGAGGTGGAACTCAATGGCTTGAGTCGACGGATCTCCTGCTGCAGTGACTCCCTTTTCCTGCTCAGTGTCTGTTGGTGGATTCTCATCAGATTCCTTTCCTCCATGGGAAGATTGCCTCCTAAACATTCCTCCATCTCTCTCCTGTACTCCTCCACTAGCTTGTCTGATAGTTCCTTCAGTTTCCACTTGATGACGGCCTGCCAGCCTTGTTCCAGGTCTGGTATTGCTCCTGGTGTGTTGATGGCATCCACATACCCACGGGTCAGAGCAGCGAGAGCTGGGCCATCCACCACACTCACTCCATCAATGGCTTTCTTGGGCGTGACTTGCTGCAGGATTCGCTGGATCAGCTCATCCACTGCCTTGTTGAATGCTGGTTTCAGCTTGTCCTGTTGCTCCACAATGTTCTTGATGACTTTGGGGTTGATGCTTGGCATGGGAAGAGTGTGGCATTCCAGTGAGGGGAAGAGGCTGCAAAGAGACTTGCCCAGCTCTGTAGGCTGGCCAGCTTCTGATGCCAGCACACGAGTGTGCAGGAACTCAGTGGCCGAGATGGTCTGGCCGGCTCTGTCTGTCACTTTCAGTGTCACGTCTCGCAGTAGCCACAGAAAGTGAGGGAAGAACTTCCTCATGACCTCTGCCCTCATGGACTCCCCTTTCTGCACGAGCAGAGACCTGGAGAGCTGGGTGAAGCACCTCATCTTGTCCAGGTCCACCTTCTGGGGCACCTTCATGGAGTTGTAGATGAGGTAGGAGCTGAGGAGTGTGGTGACAGTCAGCAAGCTCGCATCCATGGTCTCGGAGGCTCCAATGGCATCGATGCCTTCCGTGTCCAGCAGGATTGTGGCAAACTGCTCACACTCTAGGACAGTGGTGGCCATCCAGATTCCACGTGTACAGGCTTGCATCCTGTGGCCCAGCTGAAAGGCCCCAGGCCTGCCCAGCAGTCGGGAGATGAAGTAGGACTTCCCCGAGCGGTAGGGGCCACAGATGGACAGGACAGCCACAGGCTTGTTGATGGTTCCCAGCAGTTGTAGAGTGTCTGTGACTATCTGTAGGTGTTGTGGTTGGCTGTTGTGCTGGTGAGTCTCCAGCTTGCAGCTGTGAGGGTCCCACCTGTCTTGGGTGGAGATGATGAGGGGCATGGCAGGAGGGAGGGACCTACCAGGGAGGGTGAGGTCTCGAGGGGTGAGGGAGGAGGCAGCTTTCTCAACTGTGTCTCCACAGGCAGCCATTGTAAAGCTAACAGCAGTGGATCAATACAAGCACCAATTGCCCTGTAATCTAATACACTGAATGACCTCAGTGACCTCCATGCTGTGAATGGAAATTGGGCTGTATAAACATTGCAGTACACATGACACCGGTAGCTAGTGAGAAGAGCACAATGTGCATGTCCAAAATGGAGTAGTGTGTGTATATTATTGTGTGGTATACTATAGAGAGTAAGTCAGTGTTTCCACAAGTAGCCTGAGTCTCAAGGCTGGAGCTTTTCCTTCTGTGTTTTTGACAAGGAGGACTGCTGTATAGCACATATACATGCACTCTCATGTTATCATGTTCACTGAATATAGGGAAATATTCCTCATAGTATATGGCCAAGCACAGCAGTATGTAATTTGTGTTCTGTCAAGGTAAAAGCTAGAGAGTTATATACTTAGTTACATGATATGCTTTGAGCTGCATGATCATGGGAATTATTATGCCTGAAAAGGGTTCAAATTGAAGTGAATGTTGTGTGACAATGCTGCAGTGTATATATACATCAATTCACCTTCCTCAATATTGTATGTGTCTAGCAGTGCCATGTACGTCATGTATAGCTGTCCTGTGTGATGTATTTGGAGTGTGGTACTCCATGTATGGTAATGTATGTTTGCTTCTCTGTGCAGATATTGCTACTATCATAAGTAGAGATATTGTGTAATGATGATGTAAGGTTCGCATGTTCAGTTACGAAAATCTCCCAGTGAGTGCTCACATCCATTCTGTCAAAACAGCCACTGCAGCACTTTAGCCACCTCTTTTCCTTGCAGTAAGGAGAGTGTGAAGAGCACTTGCACAAGTCCAAAGAGTTCTTACCCAGCTAGTTGAGTGCTGTACACTTGTATCAAGGACGCGCAGCGCGCATTCATGCGGGGGCCGAGTGGTCACGTAAGCGGCCTGGGGAAAATATATAGTACCTTCGAATTTAGCCTCGTTCCCAGGCCTGGGAACGAGGCTACTTCGGATTAGCCCCGTCCCCAAGGTCCACACGCGCGATGTTGATGAGTGATTTTTTAACTCGGAGAATAGCAAAGCCGCAGAGGTCAAGGTCGCGCAACTTTGCTCGAGCAGAGGGAGGCCATGTTAGCCTAGGCTCGTTCCCAGGCTCTGCCCCTACTCGCAATTTTTGGTAAACTACTTTTAGTTACGATTAGTGGTTCTGAGTTCTGTTTATTGTGGCATGTATGATACTGTGGCATGGGGTGCAGTCGTGCTCAGTGACAGTGGATATGTGTGTGCCTTGCTAGCGCTCTGGAGAGAATGATATTCCCGGGGACCCCAAATTTCACTCTGGGGGGTTCCTTCGCTATCACATTGGGATGAGAGGTCTCCAGGTGTTTTTTTGGGAGAGCAAGTGGATATAAAGGCTCCTGGGGACCTCTCATCTCACAGGCATGAACCTCAGCGTTGATAGTCTGTGATGCATTGTGCATGCACAACTCCTGTCAGCATGTTACAATGCTTGTCATAATTTTATCTCCGCATCCTAATTAACCTTGCTCTGTAGTACCTGGCATGCTGGCTCAGCCATTAATAGTCACCCTCAATATAGAGCACCTCTTTCTCGTGTTTGTACATCACACTGAGGGGGGCATAATAGCCAAAATGTTGTGTATACTACCCACCCTATGGCATCTATGAAGTTTCTCTCCTGAAGTGGATACAGTTGTCTGTCTGTCTGTCTGTCTATCTGCCTACTTGCTTGGTTGCTTGTCTGCCTGCCTGCCTGCCTGCCTCTCTCCTTCCTTTCTCTGGTGTTTTAATGTACTCACTCTCTTTCTCATCCTCCTCTTCCCTCGTCTCAGGGTCGCTGTGCTGGTATCATCATCAGATGTTTGATTGGAATGTTCCCGCTGCTGTGGATCAGGCCGAGAGAACCACAATCACCTCAACACTCAGTCACCACAGAGGAACACAAGTCATGATACTCATCACTAGCGGTGCTCATAACACTCACCACTACATGTACAGTGTATGATAATTAGTTTATGGTCATTCAATCCACATCACTCTAGCCTTCTTCCCAGACTGCCCCCCACACACAAGCACTCCACCATGCTGGGTGTGGTGTTGTGCTGTCATGTGGGGGAAGGCCTGGGAATGAGGCTAGCATTGCTCTGTGGCTGGGGACATGGCAACTCCATAATAATTGTGGTTGATGACAGGGGCCCATCTCGTCATGACAACCAGTGATGATCACTGCTGTGTGTGCTACCCACTGGTGACCTCTCTGGCTCCACCCACACTACTGATGGGTTCTCATTTATATGCTGTTGCCATGCCAACACAATGTCATGCTAACAATGTCATATAAACAAGGCTTTTATTGATAATAACTGTCCTTGTCAGTTACATCCACTCCATATCAAAATACATGTGCATGTTGTGTGTATTGTGGCAGGTATGAGAGTACGTGAACGTGTACACACAAGAGCAGCTGTAGCTAGCCATAGAGTATTGTCACGTCATTCTGTGGAGTCACATGACGTCTCATCATCACTCTCTGGGGACAGGTCTCCACTGTGGTAGCACAAATTGATCATTTGCCTAGCAAACCAAACTCCACCCACAGTAGCAGTAACTGGAGTACATATGAGGCTGATTGGTGCAGTGGCGACTGATATGGCTACTGCCATTTTTATACTCATTTTTTTATCACTCATAACATGAATAGCAAGTGCAACTGGCATCAGAGACAGACCAATTGCTCCTGCACCACCAGCAATAGCTCCCATCTTAGCTTTTGACCACAATGTCTGTGAGTCCTGTGCTATAGTCACACTCTTAATCAGGTCATTAGTGGCTGTGACTCTGAACTGGTACTTTGTCCCTGACTTCAGTCCAGTGATGAGGATTTTGGTCTTCTTTGTCTCCCTCACCCTCTCCCACTCCATCCCCTCCTCTTGTTTCCACACCACATAGCTCTCAGCAGCCTCAGGGTTCTTCTTTGGAGGTTGCCAGCTCAGCTTCACTCGATCAGGTGCCTTTCCAATGACCTCCACCTCACTAGGTGGGCCAGGAATTCTCTTGAGTGAGTCTCCCAGTTGGTTCAGTTCTCTGTGGCCTTTCTCCAGCACTTCACTGGCTGCTGGTCCAACAGCTTGCCTGTGGTATTGCCTGTCAATCTCCTGTATCTCTGCCATTATGTCCAGTGGCTGTGAGTTGATGAAGGCTTCCTGACACTTCTTGTGAATTCCACTGCTCTTCACTGCTTCCACCAGCACCTCTTCACACTGCTGCTTGGACTTGGAGTAGTTGTGAGTGGTGAACTGGAACAGGACCCCCCCAATCACCTCACCCCCCTCGTTTGTCTGACTGATTGCCTGCTCCAGTTGACTCAGGACTGGGTCTTTGTCTCCAGAGGTGGAACTCAATGGCTTGAGTCGACGGATCTCCTGCTGCAGTGACTCCCTTTTCCTGCTCAGTGTCTGTTGGTGGATTCTCATCAGATTCCTCTCCTCCATGGGAAGATTGTCTCCTAAACATTCCTCCATCTCTCTCCTGTACTCTTCCACTAGCTTGTGTGATAGTTCCTTCAGTTTCCACTTGATGACAGCCTGCCAGCCTTGTTCCAGGTCTGGTATTGCTCCTGGTGTGTTGATGGCATCCACATACCCACGGGTCAGAGCAGCTAGAGCTGGGCCATCCACCACACTCACTCCATCGATGGCTTTCTTGGGCGTGACTTGCTGCAGGATTCGCTGGATCAGTTGATCCACTGCCTTGTTGAATGCTGGTTTGAGCTTGTCCTGTTGCTCCACAATGTTCTTGATGACTTTGGGGTTGATGCTTGGCATGGGAAGAGTGTGGCATTCCAGTGAGGGGAAGAGGCTGCAAAGAGACTTGCCCAGCTCTGTAGGCTGGCCAGCTTCTGATGCCAGCACACGAGTGTGCAGGAACTCAGTGGCTGGGATGCTCTGGCCAACTCTGTCTGTCACTTTCAGTGTCACATCTCGCAGTAGCCACAGAAAGTGAGGGAAGAACTTCCTCATGACCTCTGCCCTCATGGATTCCCCTTTATGCACAAGCAGAGACCTGGAGAGCTGGGTGAAGCACCTCATCTTGTCCAGGTCCACCTTCTGGGGCACCTTCTTGGAGTTGTAGATAAGGTAGGAGCTGAGGAGTGTGGTGACAGTCAGCAAGCTCATGGCCATGGTCTCGGAGGCTCTAATGGCATCGATGCCTTCCGTGTCCAGCAAGATCGTGACAAACTGCTCACACTCCAGGACAGTGGTGGCCATCCAGATTCCACGTGTACAGGCTTGCATCCTGTGGCCCAGCTGAAAGGCCTCAGGCCTGCCCAGCAGTTGGGAGATGAAGTAGGACTTCCCCGAGCGGTAGGGGCCACAGATGGACAGGACAGCCACAGGCTTGTTGATGGTTCCCAGCAGTTGTAGAGTGTCTGTGACTATCTGTAGGTGTTGTGGTTGGCTGTTGTGCTGGTGAGTCTCCAGCTTGCAGCTGTGAGGGTCCCAGCTGTCTTGGGTGGAGATGATGAGGGGCATGGCAGGAGGGAGGGACCTACCAGGGAGGGTGAGGTCTCGAGGGGTGAGGGAGGGAACTTCCTGCTTCTTAGCCATCGCTGGTAGCTGTTTGGTACTGGAGTGAGGCAATGAGAAAGTGGTGATTTCTAGTGCTTCTCTCTTGCTACACGTTATGGAATTGCTGAGCATAGCAAACCATAATTATATTCATGTCAGGGTTGTAGCAGCGGGGGATCCTTATATGGGCAGTAGGTTTTGATTGGTAATTTTAAACCATGATGTAATAGTGGTCATTTTAAACCATGATGTAATAGTGGTAGTACAGATAATGACACAATACACAGGCTATCTGAGGTCTGAGGAGTGGAGGTTCTGTTCCAACTGCAGTTTGTTGTAGACTGCCTCAAATGCCTGAGCCAGAGTGAGGCAGACGTCCTTAGCCTGTGCCTGGGGATGGTGGCAAGAGAGGGAAGGAGAGAGGGAGGGAAGAGTGAGGGAGGGAGAGAGGAAGGAGTGATGGTGAAAGTGTTAATGCATAACTGCGTGAATTGGATCACTACAGCACGCAAGCAACATGGTATACAGCATAAAGCCCCTCTAATCAAACCACTCTTGGCACAAGAAGGAGTGTCCTCACTAGAATGGTGTCCTCATTGGCATGAACATAGATATGGTACATGAGATAGCAATAGTGACCTGTCTCTCAAGATGTTCTAATTAAGGGTGTCCTAATAAGAGGGGCTTCCCTGCACTCCTCACCTCACTCTCACTCTCATAAATGTGCAGCTCTTGCTGCCCGTCCTCTGCTCCAGACACCCTCACTGCCAGCATGTGCTTCTTGTACGTGTCCTCATAGTAGGTGATGTTCACTATTCGGTGCAGGGGGTGGCGGGTGAAGACACACTGCCTTTGGGAGTCCGTTACTTTTATCCCATATTTGGAGATGGAGAACATTCGTTGGTCATATGTAACCCATGGCAACCGACCTTGTTTCTGTGTAGGAGGAAAGAAGGGAGGTAAGGGAAGAGAGAGAGAGAGACAGAGAGAGAGAGAGAGAGAGAGAGAGAGAGAGAGAGAGGTAGGGATACTTGTGCAGTGTCAATGGTCTCCAGTGTGCTAGTCTGGCTCTCAGCTCTCACAGCTCCACTGACAAAGCCGAGTGCCTTCACTGAGAAGACAGAGGACTGAGAGTACTTGAACAGGTCAGGAGTCTCCTCTACATGAGGTGGGGGGAGGGGGAGAAGGTAGGCAAAGCTGATTCGAGTTTGGTGAACTGCAGGGACATGTGATAGTCTCTGACTGACCTTTCTCCCTCTCCTCCCTCTCCCTCTCCTCTCTCTTCCGCACCACCTCAGAGTAGTCCAGCTCCTGGTCCTCGTCCCATCCTCGAGGGGCCTGCAGACATGGCACACCACACACACCACACACTCAGCAGCCAGCACATCACAATGCAGAGTGTGTGCAGCAATCCTCCCAGCAGTGCCACTAGTAATATGCACAATAATAACACAGTTAGTGCACAGTTATGAGGCTGTACAGGTTCATGTGTACTGGACTGTCTGCAACATGATAGACAAAGCAGTTCTTCCATGAGGTTAGTCTATCGAGCTAGACCCTACTCCGAGTGCAAAGCACGAGTAGCTTCGTGCTCAGAGTAGGGTCTAGCTCGATAGACTACCATAAGGTAATATATCATACATTAACTGCATCCATGGTGATGAAGCCACACCCACCTGGGCCTCCTCTTTCGCCCAGAACAGTGCCATTTGTTGCTGCTCTTCATCAGTAGGGGGAGGACCCTCTTCGTTATGGGAGAGATCTGGGAAACTGTCACTGAGGTCCATGTGGAGTTCTGGATTTGGCTGTGTGTGTGTGCGTGTGTGCGCGCGCGCGTGTTGTGGGGTGTGTTTGTTTGTGCACTGCGAGTAGCCCCACCCATTTATTTGCGTACCTGGTCTGGAAGCCATACTTGTGGCATTGCCTCAGCTCCTCCCTTCTTCCCTCCTTTGGGAGACGGGCCCTCCTTTCCGCGACCTTTCTTCGGCATCGCTACGCTTTTCTCTTAGCTCAGTAAACCACACTACTAAGAGCTGCAACTCGTATTACAGCCCCACCCATTTACCGGATACTCAACATATACGGAATGCAACGCACCGTACACGTCAGTGCACCCGTGGGTATCCGTTGCCATGCCTTGCACGAACAAGAGCTCACGTTTTCAACAACATTTTTCTAACAACATTTCCCTCCAGCTGCACTCGTCGCTGCGTTCCTCTTGTGTGTAGTCTCGCTAGCCCGTTAGCCCTATGCCTTGCGTCGCGGTCGATCTGTCCAGCAAACCATTAGTATGTCCCCACCTCCAAGCTCTGCCCCTTCCCTGCCCTCACCCCCTCACCCTCCACAGGAGATCAAGTCCTTCCAAGAGGCTCTGAAGAAGGAGGAGTTTCGGAAGCTGCTTGTGGAGTATTCAAAAGAGATTGAGGACCCAGAGAACAGGAGAGTGAGTTTTGTGGAGAAAGAAAGGAGAGAGAGAGAGAGAGACAAGGAAGTTAGCAAACCTTCAGCAGGTGAAGGGAGAGGGAGATTGAAGGAGGAGAGAACATTACATATAGGCAGAGAGGGGAGAGAGAGAGAGAGAGGGAGGGAGGGAGGGAGGGAGGGAGGGAGGGAGGGAGGGAGGGAGAGAGAGAGAGAGAGAGAGAGAGAGAGAGAGAGAGAGAGAGAGAGAGAGAGAGGGGAGGGAGGGAGGGAGGGAGGGAGGGAGGGAGGGAGGGAGGGAGGGAGGGAGGGAGGGAGGGAGGGAGGGAGGGAGGGAGGGAGGGAGGGAGGGAGGGAGGGAGGGAGGGAGGGAGGGAGGGAGGGAGAGAGAGAGAGAGAGAGAGAGAGAGAGAGAGAGAGAGAGAGAGTTTACTTTCTTCGTCTCTCTCATCTCCAGTGCTATGAGCATGAGATGACTGAGCTGGAGAGGATGAGAGGGCAGGAGGTCAAGTTCATCAACCCCACAGTGAGGGAGGGAGGGAGACACATGCCTGCACACACACGTACCATAGATACTATACCTTCCGTAAGGTACATGTGTAGTATACATGTACACACACACACACACACACACACACACGCACACACACACACACACACACACACACACACACACAGCCTGGGTTCATGATGAAGGTATTTGTGGAACCTGGTCACCGCAAGACATTCATTAATGTCTGTCAGAGTGCTGTGGTTTCCACGGCAACATCCGTAGCTGGTAAAGGGAGCAGCAAGAAACGTGGGCAGCAGTGGCAGATCCCGTACTCCATCACCCCCGACAGAGAGGACCTGGACAAGTGTGAGGGAGGGGGGGAGGGGGGGAGAGAGAAAGAGGGAAGGAGGGAGGGAGGGAGAGAGATAGGGTGCATCGGAGGGTGTGAGGAGGGGGGAGGGAGTCAGGGGGGGGGGGAAGAGAGGGAGAAAATGAGGAAGAAGGAAGAGGGAGGGAGAGAGGGAGGGAGAGAGAGAAAGGGACGTTGGGAGGGAGGGTGGGAGAGGGGATGGAGGGAGGGTGGAGGAAGAGAGGGAAAATGTGAGGGAGGGAGGTGGGGATAGGGGGATGGAGGGAGGGAGGGGTGTATTTCTGAGTGTTTGATCATTCTCAGCAGCTGCTCCTGATCTCCCTCCCTCCCTCCTTGCAGCTGGGAAGAGGTGTGTGGTGATTGACGTGGTGTTCAACCCACACACCTACATGAGAGGGCTAGGGCAGAAGGTAGGAGTCACATGATTGCCATGTGATCATCACATGATCATTGTATGCTCAACCCTGTGATCCATGGAAAAACATGTGTATAGCATCCTAGCTACAGAAAAGTTAGAAAGAAGAGAAAGAACCTCAAGCCATTGTACACGTACATTAAAAACCATTCCTTGTCCTCGGGCTATCGCCTCGGACTCGGGTGGCTTTAGACCTTAAGTCCATGGCAACCGGGCTCTTACTATTATATATCCCACCTGATTGGTCACTGCAGCCTACATGGCCTGTACATAGTATACATGAAAGAATGCCAGCCCATTATAATTTTTACATGATGTACATAAATAATTTACATTTTGTACATGATGTACATCATAACACACTGACCCATTACAAAATTTACATGATGAGGAAATTATGAGCCATAACTTCCTACAAGTTGTACAAGTTGCCTAGGGGAGGGAATTATGGTTCATACCCTCCTCCCACTCTGTGGCAGTAATGTACAAGGTGGGATATGTGCACACATAAAACACAAAAGACACAACATACAAAACGGCAAAACAAGAAAGCAGGACCCTGGGTGCCTAGCCTTGAGAACTGTACACATCACTACTGACCAAGTTTTGTGGTGTGTTGCACATTTCCCCAATTTCTCCCTCCCTCCCTCCCTCCCTCCCTCCCTCCTTTCCTCCTCTCTTCCCTCTTCCCCTCCTTCCCCTCCCCCCTCCCTCCCTCCTTCCCTCCCTCCTTCCCTCCCTCCCCAGTATCCCAGGTTCATGCAGCTGCTGATCGACACGGTGATTGAAGCCATAGAGACAAAGGACGGGGTAAAGGTCGACACCGCCAAAATGAAGTTCCTCAAGCTGCCTTATAAGGGCAAGCCACACCCAACTGTCATCAGGGAAAAGAAAAAGCATTCAAAAGTGAGTTATGAAGGGAAAGCTTTGTCATGATTTAATGTACTATGCAACTGTTACCAAATTTAGAAAGCTTGTGCCAAAGGAATAATTATGCAGAATTTACACACATGTCTAGTAGGCATCAGGCCTTACATTTGACCCAGTAGAGAAGGAGAAATTGTGTGTGTGTGTGTGTGTGTGTGTGTGTGTGTGTGTGTGTGTGTGTGTGACTGTCTCTCTTCTCTCTCTCCTCCAGTCCAAAGGTGCCTCCTCTCCTTCCTTCTCCTCCTCCCCCACCTCTTCCTCCTCCTCCTCCTCCTCCTCCTCCTCCTCCCTCCCATTCCCTATCCCATACCCTCCCCTCAGCTCAGACAGCACAGATTTTTAAGGCTAGCCAGCCTAGGGGCCGGGCCTCGGGCTCACGTGCATATGGAAGGCATGAAATGCAGGGTGTTATAATTAAATCTACTAGGCATAAATGCTCTGTTTTTGTGAACCTAAGGCCACTCCTGCTCCGTATCTGTAGCAGACACCAGTTTTCCTTGCCGGAAAAAAACTGGCTCCCACTGCGGGATTCGAACCCACGTTCATCTGTTTACCAGATGGAACGCATAACCACTCTGCCAAGGGGGAGGCCTGAGGGTAGAGTTCGAATTCCTGTGTCTGCTTTGGAGACCAAGCCGAAGCTTGGTACTTATTAGCGGCAGGATAAGGGGAAGCACATATTTTTAAGGCTAGCCAGCCTAGGGGCAGACAGCACAGAGTGAGTGACCTCATGTGGTAACCTAGCAACTCTAGTATTGTTGTGTTGCATTGTACATTCCACAAATACACAATCATGCTAACTGTATATATTCCCACCTACTCTCTCTCCCTGCCTCCCTCCCTCTCTCCCCCACCTCCCTTCCCTCTCTCCCCTACCTCCCTTCCTCTCTGCCTCCCTCTCTCCCTCCCTCCCTCCCTTCCTTCCTCTTTTATATTTTCTCCACAAAAGAGAAGAAACCCACCAACAGGAACAGAGAGAGAAGAAAAAAGCACTCCTCCCCCTCCTCCCCCTCCTCCTCCTCCCCTCCCCAACCATCCTACACCCTCACCTACAGAGGGGAGGTTACTATGAAGGACTTCACTAATGACAGAGTGTCCAGGAGAGGGAGGAGACCGAAGGAGATGGTAGTGTGTGTGGAGCTGCCTGGAGTGGTGAGTGGAGGGGAGGGTGGCTGTGTGGGGGGAGGTGAGCCTCTCTCTCTCTCTCTCTTCTTTTTCACACGCACACACACATGCACACACACATACACACACACACACACACACACACACACACACACACACACACACACACACACACACACACACAGCTCTGCAGCAGATGTGGAATTGGATGTGTTTGAGAACTTCTACTTCAGAACAAAACACCACCATACCTCCTGGATGTATCCTAGCAACATCTTACCTTCTCCCTCCCTCCCTCCCTCTCCTTCCCTCCCTCTCTTCCTCTCCCTTTTCCCCCTCCCTCCCTCTCCTTTTCTTCCTTCCCTTTCCCACTCCCTTCCTCCCTCCCTCCGTCCCTCCATCCCTCTCCCTTTTTTCTTTCCCTTTCCCTCTCCTTCCTCTCTCTCCCTCTTTCCCTCCCTCCCTTAACTCATTCCAGCTGGCCCTCTCTTACCCAGTAGACCAACTCAATGGGAGAGCAAAGTTTGACAAGAGCAAAATGACTCTCACAATCACCCTCCCCATCCTCCCCCTCCCCTCCTCACCCCTCCCCCCTCACACCTTTGCCACTGAAGTTGAGTAGCATCCACCATTTAGCCACCAACCAGAACTCAGAAACCAAGTCACATGACAATGCAAACAAATCATGTGATGAGAAGAATCAAATGACCAATCAGATTGCACCAGAAGCCAGTACAGACAGCAACATGTCATAGGGACATGGCAACTACATAATAAGGACAGAGGCCATCTCGTCATGGCAACCAGTGATGATCACTGCTGTGTGTACTACCCACTGGTGACCTCTCTGGCTCCACCCACACTATGGATGCTCACTCAGGGTCTGCTGTTGCCATGCCAACACAATGTCATATATAATAATTATATGAAAATACATGTGCATGTTGTGTTTATTGTGGCAGGTATGAGAGTACATGAACGTGTACACACAAGAGCAGCTATAGCTAGCCATAGAGTATTGCCATGTCATTCTGTGGAGTCACATGACGTCTCATCATCACTCTCTGGGGACAGGTCTCCACTGTAGCATTTTTCCTTAATCATTTCCCTAGCAATCAAAACTGCACCCACAGTAGCAGTAACTGGAGCACATATGAGGCTGATTGGTGTAGTGACGACTGATATGGCTACTATTTTTGTACTCATGTCTCCATCAGTTATAGCCTGATAACCTAAAAGTGGAGACAATGCAAATGCAACTGCTCCTCCACCACCACCAATAGCTCCCATCTTAGCTTTTGACTCCATTGTACATGAGTCATGTGTTGTAGCCACACTCTTAATCAGATCATTAGTGGCTGTGACTTTGAACTGGTAGTCGGTCTTTGACTTCAGTCCAGTGATGAGGATTTTGGTCTTCTTTGTCTCCCTCACCCTCTCCCACTGCTTCCCCTCCTCTTGTTTCCACACCACATAGCTCTCAGCAGCCTCAGGGTTCTTCTTTGGAGGTTGCCAGCTCAGCTTCACTTGATCAGACCCTCGTCCAATGACCTCCACCTTACGAGGTGGGCCAGGAATTCTCTTGAGTGAGTCTCCCAGTTGGTTCAGTTCTCTGTGGCCTTTCTCCAGCACTTCACCAGCTGCTGGTCCAACAGCTTGCTTGCAGTATTGTGTATGAATATCCCATATCTCTGCCATTATGTCCAGTGGCTGTGAGTTGATGAAGGCTTCCTGACACTTCTTGTGAATTCCACTGCTCTTCACTGCTTCCATCAGCACCTCTTCACACTGCTGCTTGGACTTGGAGTAGTTGTGAGTGGTGAACTGGAACAGGACCCCCCCAATCACCTCGCCCCCCTCGTTTGTCTGACTGATTGCCTGCTCCAATTGACTCAGGATTGGGTCTTTGTCTCCAGAGGTGGAACTCAATGGCTTGAGTCGACGGATCTCCTGCTGCAGTGACTCCCTTTTCCTGCTCAGTGTCTGTTCGTGGATTCTCATCAGATTCCTCTCCTCCATGGGAAGATTGTCTCCTAAACATTCCTCCATCTCTCTCCTGTACTCCTCCACTAGCTTGTCTGATAGTTCCTTCAGTTTCCACTTGATGACGGCCTGCCAGCCTTGTTCCAGGTCTGGTATTACTCCTGGTGTGTTGATGGCATCCACATAGCCACAGGTCAGAGCAGCTAGAGCTGGGCCATCCACCACACTCACTCCATCGATGGCTTTCTTGGGCGTGACTTGCTGCAGGATTCGCTGGATCAGTTGATCCACTGCCTTGTTGAATGCTGGTTTCAGCTTGTCCTGTTGCTCCACAATGTTCTTGATGACTTTGGGGTTGATGCTTGGCATGGGAAGAGTGTGGCATTCCAGTGAGGGGAAGAGGCTGCAAAGAGACTTGCCCAGCTCTGTAGGCTGGCCAGCTTCGGATGCCAGCACACGAGTGTGCAGGAACTCAGTGGCCGAGATGGTCTGGCCGGCTCTGTCTGTCACTTTCAGTGTCACGTCTCGCAGTAGCCACAGAAAGTGAGGGAAGAACTTCCTCATGACCTCTGCCCTCATGGACTCCCCTTTCTGCATGAGCAGAGACCTGGAGAGCTGGGTGAAGCACCTCATCTTGTCCAGGTCCACCTTCTGGGGCACCTTCATGGAGTTGTAGATGAGGTAGGAGCTGAGGAGTGTGGTGACAGTCAGCAAGCTCATGGCCATGGTCTCGGAGGCTCCAATGGCATCGATGCCTTCCGTGTCCAGCAGGATTGTGACAAACTGCTCACACTCCAGGACAGTGGTGGCCATCCAGATTCCACGCGTACAGGCTTGCATCCTGTGGCCCAGCTGAAAGGCCCCAGGCCTGCCCAGCAGTCGGGAGATGAAGTAGGACTTCCCCGAGCGGTAGGGGCCACAGATGGACAGGACAGCCACAGGCTTGTTGATGGTTCCCAGCAGTTGTAGAGTGTCTGTGACTAGCTGTAGGTGTTGTGGTTGGCTGTTGTGTTGGCGAGTCTCCAGCTTGCAGCTGTGAGGGTCCCAGCTGTCTTGGGTGGAGATGATGAGGGGCATGGCAGGAGGGAGGGACCTACCAGGGAGGGTGAGGTCTTGAGGGGTGAGGGAGGAGGCACTATCATCCTCAGCTGTGGCTCCAGAGGCAGCCATGCATATGAGCAAAGCTACTGGTGGGCTCTAATTGATCAGCTTTCGCATTGCGGTCCACACGTAACGACGGTAGGTACTTCCCCCACACTGCTGACGTACCACTCTACGGCTGTACATGTAGCAGTGGGTAGGCTAGCAGTGATATATCTTACGTTCTTGGCTGGTCTCTTGATAAGCGAAGCAGCCTTTAGACTTGAACATCGATGTCTAGTAATATGTGCAGGTAGACGAGTCGAGACCGAGAATATGCTAGGTCTAGTACCGCCGCTGTGGGTGTTACTAAAACCTAGTCTCGATCTCTTGCCCAGACCCTCACGTGCGCGGCTGATTAACTAAAACCCGAGATCGGGACGTCCCGTCCCGTTCCGTCCCTAGTCTCGCGGGCCAGACCCTCTCGGCAAGCGGGAGAGGGTCTGGTGACATTCCTATAGTAGAGTTGTGCAGACACGCCGGGATTTTTCCGGCGTGATAAGTGGCTGACAGGCCACAGCTTACTTAGCAGCACCTGTACGGATTCTGTTTACTACGGGTGAGTCGGTTGGCTTACAGGTGCGCGTGCAGTTCATCTGAAGTAGCTAGTGTCCTGATCTGAGAGCAACTGCGCGTCCAATACTCTATCGATGGATATAGAGAGAGGTATACGCGAGAGTGTAAAAGACCTAGGCTATGACCAGCTTAAAGATAAACAGAAGGAAGCGTGTTTATAGTCTCGCGTGCCAGACCCTCCGAGGCTCGGCAAGCTTGCCGAGAGGGTCTGGCTCGCAAGACTAAGAGTATTGGACGCGCAGTTGTTCTCACTCAGATCGCGACACTAGCTACTTCAGATCAACTGCACGGGCACCGCACCTGCAGGCCTAAGGCCAACTGACTCACCTGTAGTAAACAGAATCCGTACAGGTGCTAGAACTAAGTAAGCTGTGGCCTGTCAGCCACTTATCACGCCGGAAAAATTCCGGCATGTCTGCACAACTCTAGTATAGGAATGTCACCAGACCCTCTCCCGCTTGCCGAGAGGGTCTGGCCCGCGAGACTATTCCGTCCCATCCCATTACTAAACTAGGATAGATGCAATGCATCAGTGGGGCGAGCCTGAGCGAGCATTAATTTCAATGAAATCAATTAATGAAGTTGAAGGGAATGTAACATGTAATACGTGGCCCGAAACTACAGCTGACTGGACACTCAAAAGTCATAGGTCTCACTCGCCCTTAGTCGTGCACACAGGTTATATATAGCATACGTGTAGCAGACAGACAGGTGTTAGTGGTAGATGTGGTGGGATACAGGAGGTGATATGCATGAGAGTGCAAGATATGGGAAGTGACAGTTGTACACATACAGGTGATGGTGTAGATGATAGGCACACACACAGAGTTCTATCTTGGGGCAGGTTGATCACATGACCACTGTAGCCGTACTGTCCGTGAGGTAGACGGTAGATGGACATGATGGGCATGACAGCTGCAATTAGCATCTCTTCCACCCGTGATAATCCCTACAGAAAATACATACTACACATAAATAGTGTATATACATAGTATAGTCAACAGTTTATACACATGTACGTACCTGCACATTAACATACATGTATACATGTACATGTATGTATTCTGTATGTGTACCTGTAGTTCAGATGGCACAGGACCAGGATCCATGTTGTTGCCAGAGGAGTAGGTCTTGGGGATGTGCTTATCCTGCCTACAACGAACACACTCAGTATCGTCACTGTCTGTTCAATCCAGGGAACCTCTCTAAGCAGGTGGAACACTTTGACACCTGAAGAGCTGCAATTCTGGAATGGAAGTTTGTCATCTTCAAACAATCTAACAAAGAATGATCTCTCCTGATGGCAGGAGCTCTGTATTTCTACATTCACTACGCTGGCAAACAGGTGCAAGTAGCTCAGTCGATGTTACATCCTGGGACATGTTAATAACATGCCGTCGTAGCCATACTGTCCTTGAGGCAACCTGTATATGGCTATGATTGGCGTGGGAGGAGGGAGGGACCTACCAGGGAGGGTGAAGTCTCGAGGGGTGAGGGAGGAGGCAGCTTTCTCAACTGTGTCTCTACAAGCAGCCATTGTACCTATGGCAAATCTACAGCAGTGGGCAATTTTTGGAGTGTAAGACTGGTCAGTACCATACAAGTGAGATGGGCTGTACAACATTGGGAACCACAATATTGGGTGTGGATGCTGAAGAATGTGTTTGTCCCTGGCTCTGCTGTGAGGTGATGTAGCATGGGAAAGTTAGCAACCATGTATTATCACTATTAATTGTAGCTTTATTTGGACCTGACATCAGCCACTGCAGGTGGCCTTTTATGTTACTCTACTAGCATATAAACACATTTCCTCAAATAACTAGCTTTGCATACTTATGACAGAGAGCTTCATAGCTGTTTTGTCACTTGCACTGCTACAAATGTGCACATGACCAGTCACTTGTGCAGAAACAGATGCTATTGGCTGAGGTGATCTACATCAGCTGTTGCGATTAATGAACAGGTCAGGCCATTATGTGCCCATGCATGTTCATCTATCTTTTACAGCATGGTTTCATACCACAGGTAATGTGCAAACATGCAGTTGATAGACTGGGCATGTATCTCTGAATTTAATGACATAGCATAGGCCATAGTGCAGCTCTGAACCCACCCCATACACAAAATGATATGAAGACATATGGATCATAAACCTGCAAGTTCCTTGAGGAACTATTGCTACATACCTTTTTCCTCTCTGTATAAATTGAGAATTTATGTCAGGAACCTCAAGTGCTTGGGAGCCACCAAATATGATGCAGTGCAGAGACTAAGATATCAAGATTGTTACTAACTAGTGACTGCATCCTTTGGTAGCACGAACTCATCTTGTAGTTTTTAACACATCCCCTTGTAAATATTCGTTAGTCCTATTCATCAGTTTGGTCCCAGACCAAAGTTTGTCATAAATATGAGAAAGGTGACTGAGCTTTGTGTCCAGCAAAGACAGAAGGCCACCTGTCCAATAAAAATGTGGAACAAAAGAAGCACACTCATATTCATACTCCCCTTTTCTCTGTCCTATCCAGAACTGCCAAAAGGAGTGCATAAGTGGACTGGGGTTTGAAAAGCATGTAACAGCTTTCCATCCACAATTTCAAGGTTTGGTGTTAGAGAGAGAGGGAGAGAGTGAGAGAGAAGCATACACTTCCTAACGCAAGTCTATCTTACTTACTGCACAGATCTACTTCCCATCGATGTTAGCTTTTGAGTTTTTGTTGTACAAGTAAATTAAGAATTGTAAATTGTGGAGGGGCATACAGGGATAGCATGGAGACAAGACCTGAATTAGAGTGCATGCTATAATGTGCTTAGTTTCATGGGGACAACGATGACATGACGAGTGCACCATGTCTGATTATGCAATACAAGCCCTATATTGTTGAATTGCCACCTACAAAGGAAGCTACTAATACAGTATGATAATACATTGAAAGATATGTATATAGGTATTGTGTCTACTAGCACTCTATACATGCACTGACTTAATTAACAGTTCATTGTCATACAAACTATGTGATGCCCCTATACAGCTCTAGTCAACAATATAGGGCTTGCATTGCATAATCAGACATGGCGCACTCGTCATGTCATCGTTGTCCCCATGAAACTCAGTGCATTATAGCATGCACTTTATATTCTGGTCTTGTCTCCATGCCTTTTTATGCTATCCATATAGTATGCCCCTCCACAATTTACAATTTACTTGCGCAATTGCCTCCTGTCTGCTTTTAGCAGAGTTTTATACACCAGTTGTAATTATTACATCATTTTGAGTTATTTACAATACACTGGTGAGAAATTTCATTGATGAGGAGCCATGATGGCCTACACAGAAGTATTTAAGCATAAGTGGAATGATGGTACCCATGTGTGGATAATGGAATTACTATGATTGGTCAGTATTAACCATGATGCAATGTTTGAAATAACAATTACACATTTGTAAAGCAAACAGTACAGAGATGATGTCATAGCAATATATTATGCATGCGACATGTAGGCATGTACAGGCTATCTGAGGTCTGAGGAGTGGAGGTTCTGTTCCAACTGCAGTTTGTTGTAGACTGCCTCAAATGCCTGAGCCAGAGTGAGGCAGACGTTTTTAGCCTGTGCCTGGGGAGGGAAAAAGGAGAGAGAGGGAGAGAGGAGGGTGAAAGTGTTCATGCCTAACTGTGTGAATTGGATTGCAAGCAGCACAGTATAGAGCACCTCTAATCAAGACACCCTTGGGAAAGAAGGACTGCCTATATTATGAATTGAAGGTGTCATCATTCCAGATATACACAGATGTGGTATATAGGGCACAGCAGTAGTGACCCATCTGTCAAGGTGTCTTTATTCAAACCACTCTTGGTACAAGAAGGAATGCTCTTACTAGCTCTTGCTGCCCATCCTCTGCTCCAGACACCCTCACTGCCAGCATGTGCTTCTTGTACGTGTCCTCATAGTAGGTGATGTTCACTATTCGGTGCAGGGGGTGGCGGGTGAAAACGCGCTGCCTTTGGGAGTCTGTTACTTTTATCCCAAATTTGGAGATGGAGAACATTTGTTGGTCAGATGTAAGATAATGCCCTTGTTTCTATGCTTACTCCTATCCAATGCTTGCAAATGAATACTTATACTTTTTCACTTTCTCTTCTTCCCCCGTCTCAGGATCACTGTGCAGGTATCATCATCGGATGTTTGATTGGAATGTTCCCGCTGCTGTGGATCAGGCCGAGAGAACCACAATCACGTCAACACTCAGTCACCCCAGAGGAACACAAGTCATGATACTCATCACTAGCAGTGCTCATAACACTCACCACTACATGTACAGTGTATAATTATTAGTTTATGGTCATTCAATCCACATCACTCTAGCCTTCTTCCCAGACTGCCCTCCACACACAAGCACTCCACCATGCTGGGTGTGGTGTTGTGCTGGCATGTGGGGGAAGGCCTGGGAATGAGGCTAGCATTGCTCTGTGGCTGGGGACACGGCAACTCCATAACAATTGTGGTTGATGACAGGGGCCCATCTTGTCATGACAAACAGTGATGATCACTGCTATATTCACTAGAATCGCTACCCATTGGTAACCTATCTGGTTTCACCCACAATGGATGCTCATTTAGGTTCTGCTGTTGCCATGCCAACACAATGTCAGTAACAAAGCTTATACTGATAAATAACTCAATTTCTGTTACATCCACTCCATAATATATCAAAATACATGTGCATGTTATGTTTATTGTGGCAGGTATGGGAGTACATGAACGTGTACACACAAGAGCAGCTATAGCTGGCCATAGAGTATTGTCATGTCATTCTGTGGAGTCACATGACGTCTCATCATCACTCTCTGGGGACAGGTCTCCACTGTAGCATCCGTCCTTGATCACTTCCCTAGCAATCCAAACTCCACCCACAGTAGCAATAACTGGAGCACATATGAGGCTAATTGGTAAAGTGGCGACTGATATGGCTACTATTTTTCCTTCACTCATGTCTTCAGCAGTCACATTCGCAATAGCTGCTGCAACTGGCATCAGTGACAATGTAATTGCTCCTACACCACCAGCAAGAGCTCCCATCTTAGCTTTTGACTCCATTGTACATGAGTCATGTGTTGCAGCCACACTCTTAATCAGGTCATTAGTGGCTGTGATTCTGAACTGGTAGTCTGTGTCTGACTTCAGTCCAGTGATGAGAATTTTGGTCTTCTTTGTCTCCCTCACCCTCTCCCACTGCTTCCCCTCCTCTTGTTTCCACACCACATAGCTCTCAGCAGCCTCAGGGTTCTTCTTTGGAGGTTGCCAGCTCAGCTTCACTTGATCAGGTCCCCATCCAATGACCTCCACCTCATGAGGTGGGCCAGGAATTCTCTTGAGTGAGTCTCCCAGTTGGTTCAGTTCTCTGTGACCTTTTTTCAGCACTTTACCAGCTGCTGGTCCAACAGCTTGCTTGCAGTATTGTGTATGAATATCCCATATCTCTGCCATTATGTCCAGTGGCTGTGAGTTGATGAAGGCTTCCTGACACTTCTTTCGAATTCCACTGCTCTTCACTGCTTCCATCAGCACCTCTTCACACTGCTGCTTGGACTTGGAGTAGTTCTGAATGGTGAACTGGAACAGGATCCCCCCAATCACCTCACCCCCCTCGTTTGTCTGACTTATTGTCTGCTCCAGTTGACTCAGGACTGGGTGTTTGTCTCCAGAGGTGGAACTCAATGGCTTGAGTCGACGGATCTCCTGCTGCAGTGACCCCCTTTTCCTGCTCAGTGTCTGTTGGTGGATTCTCATCAGATTCCTCTCCTCCATGGGAAGATTGTCTCCTAAACATTCCTCCATCTCTCTCCTGTACTCCTCCACTAGCTTGTCTGATAGTTCCTTCAGTTTCCACTTGATGATGGCCTGCCAGCCTTGTTCCAGGTCTGGTATTGCTCCTGGTGTGTTGATGGCATCCACATAGCCATGGGTCAGAGCAGCTAGAGCCGGGCCATCCACCACACTCACTCCATCGATGGCTTTCTTGGGCGTGACTTGCTGCAGGATTCGCTGGATCAGTTGATCCACTGCCTTGTTGAATGCTGGTTTCAGCTTGTCCTGTTGCTCCACAATGTTCTTGATGACTTTGGGGTTGATGCTTGGAATAGGAAGAGTGTGGCATTCCAGTGAGGGGAAGAGGCTGCAAAGAGACTTGCCCAGCTCTGTAGGCTGGCCAGACTGTGATGCCAGCACACGAGTGTGCAGGAACTCAGTGGCTGAGATGGTCTGGCCGGCTCTGTCTGTCACAGTCAGTGTCACATCTCGCAGTAGCCACAGAAAGTGAGGGAAGAACTCCCTCATGACCTCTGCCCTCATGGACTCCCCTTTCTGCACGAGCAGAGACCTGGAGAGCTGGGTGAAGCACCTCATCTTGTCCAGGTCCACCTTCTGGGGCACCTTCTTGGAGTTGTAGATGAGGTAGGAGCTGAGGAGTGTGGTGACAGTCAGCAAGCTCATGGCCATGGTCTCGGAGGCTCCAATGGCATCAATGCCTTCCGTGTCCAGCAGGATTATGGCAAACTGCTCACACTCCAGGACAGTGGTGGCCATCCAGATTCCACGTGTACAGGCTTGCATCCTGTGGCCCAGCTGAAAGGCCCCAGGCCTGCCCAGCAGTCGGGAGATGAAGTAGGACTTCCCCGAGCGGTAGGGGCCACAGATGGACAGGATAGCCACAGGCTTGTTGATGGTTCCCAGCAGTTGTAGAGTGTCTGTGACTAGCTGTAGGTATTGTGGTTGGCTGTTGTGCTGGTGAGTCTCCAGCTTGCAGCTGTGAGGGTCCCACCTGTCTTGGGTGGAGATGATGAGGGGCATGGCAGGAGGGAGGGACCTACCAGGGAGGGTGAGGTCTCGAGGGGTGAGGGAGGAGGCACTAACATCCTCAGCTGTGGCTCCAGAGGCAGCCATGCATATGAGCAAAGCTACTGGTGGGCTCTAATACCTGTGCGTCGCATTCTAAACGTAGGGACCTCCCCCACACCGCCGTGACCATAGATATCTATGCTGTGACGTACTACTCTTCAAAGAATTATGGGGTGCTGTTGGCCCAAATTTGAAAACCCTAATTTTTTAAGGGGATATAGCAAAGGGTATATCCCCTATGTACTAGTATGTTTACTAGTACATAGGGGATATTTACTAGTATGTTTAGTAAATAGCTTTGGTGTTTAGCAAATAGCTATACCGTCAATATTTAGCGTATATGGCGCTACACGGTGCTGGTGTTCAGTAGTGGGCACCGAGTAGCGAGTGGGCAGTACATTGTAGGTAACAGTGATATAATTATCCGCATTCTTGGCTGGTCCATAGATCTCTAGTAAATATGCAGGTAGATTGGAGGCTTGTGAGAATACGCTAATGATGTCTAGTCATTGATATTCTGTGGTCTAAAGTACCGCCGCCATCTGCTGGGGTATACGATCATTGTGTACATGTAATTGTTTGACTTAGTTCAGTCAGCAAATGGCATATTTTGAGCGTAACAACAGTGTTGGACGCCAGGTACATTCAGTGGCCCGCCTGGTGGGGTGGTGCAAGGACCTGGTTGATGTGATGTTTAGGTTAGCCTCGTATCCAGGCCCGAAAAGAGCCTGGGAACGAGGCTATAATTATGGCAGGTATGAGAGTGCAAGAGGTTGTACTACCACACAAGAGGAGCCATTGTCATGTTATTCTATGGAGTCAAAATTCCATGTCTGTCTGTATCTGTCTGCCTGCCTTTGGCCTGCCAGCCTGCTTATCTGCTTCCACTCTCATACATGTACCTCTTCCTCTGGTTACTTACTCTCTTTCTCATTCTCCTCTTCCCTCATCTCAGGGTCGCTGTGCTGGTATCATCATCAGATGTTTGATTGGAATGTTCCTGCTGCTGTGGATCAGGCCGAGAGAACCACAATCACCTCAACCCTCAGTCACCACAGAGAAACACAAGTCATGATCATCACTAGCAGTGCTCATAACACTCACCACTACAGTGTATAATTATTATGATGTTTACGGTCATTTGCTATGTATCAATTCACATCACTCTAGCCTTGTTCCCAGAGTGCCCCCCACACACAAGCACTCCACCATGCTGGGTGTGGTGTTGTGCTGGCATGTGGGGGAAGGCCTGGGAATGAGGCTAGCACTGCTCTGTGCCTGGAGACATGGCAACTCCATAATAATAATATTGTGGTTGATGACAGGGGCCCATCTTGTCATGACAACCAGCTAGTGATGATCACTGCTGTGTGTGCTATCCACTGGTGACCTCGAGCTCTCTGGCTCCACCCACACTAGGATGCTCACTCAGAGTCTGCTGTTGCCATGCCAACACAATATCACGAAAACAAGGCCTGTATTGATAAATATTCTAATAGTTACTGTTACTGTCAGTTACATCTACTTCATAATAAGTACATGTGCACATTGTGTTTATTGTGGCAGGTATGAGAGTACATGAACGTGTACACACAAGAGCAGCTATAGCTAGCCATAGAGTATTGACATGTCACTCTGTGGAGTCATGACATCTCATCATCACTCTCTGGGGACAGGTCTCCCCAGTCACACTCTCTCTCGATCATGTCCCTAGCAGCCCAAACTGCAAACACAGGAGCAGTAACTGGAGCACATATGAGGCTGATAGGTGCAGTGGCAACTGATATGGTCACTGCTTCTCCTGTACTCAACCCAAACCTACTAATAGCAAGTGTAGCTGGGGCCAGTGAGCACAAACTTCCTATGACACCACCATAAGCTACTGCTGAAGCTTTTGAATCATTTGTCCATGAATCTTGCGTTGCAGCCACACTCCTAATCATGTCATTAGTGGCTGCTACCCTACTACCTGTGCTGTGAATGGAAGTTGGGCTGTATATACATTGCAGTACACATGACACCAGTAGCTAGTGAGTAGAGTACAATGTGCATGTCCAAAATGGAGTAGTGTATGTATATATTGTTGTGTGGGATACTTCATTCATGCAATGTTTCCAAAAGTATAGCTGAGTCTCAAGGCTATAGAGCTGCTGCTTCTGTGATTTTGACAAGGAGGACTGCTGTATGGAAACTCTTCTTATCTTGTAGTAACACACATACATGCGCTCTCATACTATCATGTTTACTGAATACATGCAGGGAAATATGCTATTCCTCATAGTATGGACAGGCAGAACTTGTTCAGGTACTTTGTCTCCCATCAAGGCAAAAGCTAGAGAGTTATGAACTTGCAGTTACATGACATGCTTTGAGCTGCATGATCATGTGAAGTGAAAAACGATATAACAATTATGTCTGAAGAGGGTTGAAGTTGAACAGACCATTGTTTAACAATGTAAGCTGAGCAGGTTGTATTGTACATGTACGTCAATTCACCTTCCTCAATATTGTATGTATGTGTCTAGCAGTGCCATGTACACATAATTATAGCTGTCCTGTGTGATGTATTTGGAGTGTGGTACTCCATGTATGGTAACGTATGTTCGCTTCTCTGTGGCGGATATTGCTTACGTGATATTGTGTAATGATGATGTAAGGTGCGCATGTTCAGTTACGAAAATCTCTCAGTGACTGCTCACGTCTAAGATATCACATCCCGTCAGCCACCGCAGCACATTAGCCACCTCTTTTGATTTCTTGCAGTAAGGTGAGTTTGAAGAGCACTTGCACAGTCCAAAAAGTTCTTACCCAGCTAGTTGAGTGCTGTACACTTGTATCACGCGCGCATTCGTACGGGGGCCCGAGTGGCCACGTAAGCGACCTGGCGAAATATATATGTTCCGCCCGGATGCGCAACCGCTGCCCCGTTGATTAACCGGACATCCGGTTAATCAACCGGATGCCCGGTTGATCAACCGGACAATAAGTTTGCGCACTGAGGATTTACGGTCTTACGTACTGTCGAGGCGTCAGTCAACTGTCGATGTGACGCGTACACGATGGCCAACGATAGCGAGACTGTCTTTCAGACGTACCTGGACGAAACGTTCCCAAGTGATGGCAAGCGTACGAGGAGTGCGATAGTCAGAGAGTCCTTTGCACGGAAGATAGTCAACTACCTTAAAGGCGAGCAGCAGGACGCAGACAAGGGATTTCGCCACTTCGTCAAGAAGAGCGGTTTCGAACTTCTCGATCTGCCTTCTGTGGGGATTAGGGACGCTTTGGTGATTCGAGTGAAAGAAGAGAAGAAGGTGCGTGTATGTAGTAGTAAACCAGTTATATACAACTGTACACGTACATGTTGGCATAAAGTAGTGTCTGTTTAAGACTTGTAGTTCACCTCTAAAATCAAGCCAACACTTGCTTCAGAAAAGTACTACTCACAAGTGGATATCACATTGTAATTCTTTGTTTTTACCACCTGTGTTTACTTCCAGAATGAGAATGACCGCACCATGATGAGTGGCTACAGGAGAGTGGCAGTGGCAGAAGAGTTTTATGGGATCTTGCAACAAGTCCATAACAAGGACTGCCTACATGCTGGCCTCAAGAAAACCTTTGCCAGGGTATGTTGGCTGCTGAACTTTCTCACATTTGCGATGTACTCTACATGTATGTCTTGTAGGATCAGCTGACATTGAACATGAAATTTTTTCACATGTGTATGGCCTGCCTGCACTTCTTTAATCTCGCATCACTTACTTGATATGTTTTCCTTTGATAGATCCAAAGTGTGTACTCCCACCTGCCAAGAAGCGTGGTCGAACAGTACGTGAAACTGTGTCCTACATGCAACCTGCGCAAGCCTCAGGCTACTCAGCCTCCACTACGTCCCATTTTGACTAATGGGCTCTTCTCTCGTGTGCAGGTAGAAACTCAAAAAAATTTTGGATTGCATCATCAGGGAATTGTGTCTAATCCATGTGGCATATTTTTTCTTTTAGATTGATCTTATTGACATGAGGCATGCGCCTCACAATGGCTACAAGTGGATTCTACATGTAGTGGACCACTGGTCCAAATTCCACTTTGCCTACCCCCTGGTCTCCAAGTCTGCCAGGGATGTTGCAAATGCACTTGAGAAGTGGGTGTTCCCAGTCATGGGATTACCCAGCATTCTCCAGAGTGATAATGGCCGGGAGTTTGTTAACAAACTCATAGAAGAGGTCGTAGCGACTTGGCCTGGACAGGTGCAACTCGTGAGTGGTCGGCCTCGCCACCCCCAGTCCCAAGGATTAGTGGAGCAGGCTCACTACACTCTGGAGCGGATGATGAGTGCGAGGATTTCCGAAAGTGGAATGCAACAACCTCCATGGTCAGATTGGCTTCCCCATATTACCTGTAAGTACATTCATGTATTAACTGGCTGTGTCTGATGGCCATGCAGTCACTTTGTGAAACTTTGTTCACCTAGATACTCTGAACACTCAAGTGCATGAAACAACAAAGCACACACCATATGAATTGGTGTTCGGACAACCCCCCAGATCCTTGGTGATTCCGGACACAAAACTGAGGGGGAAAATTGATGAAGAAGATCTGGGAGAGGTAATTACTTCAGGGGATACATTACCTCATATACGTGTGTACATCTGCTCAAGGCTAGGCATCCTCTTTGTATGTGTCCTTGGTTAATAATAACATGGTGGGTTGTAGTGTACATTTTGTGTACATGATATTGTTAGAGTAGTTTTCCAGCAATCAATCCTATATGAAACCCTGGTGTTCTTCCTGCCTCCTTCCTTTCTTTCTTTGATTTAATCTTTGGAATAAACATGTTTTGATGTAATTATGAAGATGATTGTGTACACAAGCATTGTACATGTACATGTACATGTCAGTGATGTTTGTCTACATACTTACACTCAGGCTTCTGACAGTGGAGAGGGCAGGATATGTGATGCAACAGTCCGTAACAATACAAGACAGGATGGTGGGCAAGAAGAGGATGACAGCCAACACAACAGAGACAGTGGTGGGCAAGAAGATGACAGCCAACACAACAGAGACAGTGGTGGGCAAGAAGATGACAGCCAACACAACAGAGACAGTGGTGGGCAAGAAAATGATGGCACCGTAGAGGGTGGGTAGGAGAAGATCCTCCTAGAGAGGATGTTGGACATGGAGATGACAGCCAAGACGAAGATGGCAGTTCAGATGACAGTAACAGCGAGAGGCATCAGGAAGAACTTACTGTGGGAAATGCAGACCAACATGTAAGTGTTACAAAAACTATTGGATGCTAGGTGTAACTTTGTGCTTTCAAACGATGTTCTTTTGTCTATCTTTGTTTCATCCAGGCTCCTGGAACACACAATGCAGAAGAAAGGAGTGGTGAACAACATGCAAAAGAGGTATAACTGTGCACACATAAATGTAGGACATTCAACATGTGAATGTGTATGGTGGTGATCAGTGTCAAAATTGATAGTCCACACATTTCACTTTTAGGCTCTAGTTTTGCTAAAATAGGAGATGTGCTCTGTGGAAATGGGCTCGTCTTCTGTGTGAGGGGATATGTCTTGTTAACCCTCAGTGTGCTTGTGCAGTGAGTTGTACCATTGCAGCCACTGTGTGCCGAAGGGTTGCACTTCAGTGCTTTTCATTTGTAGGAGGTACAAGTGTATGTGTTCTGTCTGTGAGGAGGAGTACATGTATGTCTTAGTTTTAAAGTGGGGATGTCTTGGTTTTGAAGGGAGCAAGACATGCATGCACCTCTTCCCACAGAACCCGCCCACTTACAGAACACACACTAAAACAAGACATATCCCCTACAAGATGTACCCCTCTCACAGAAAGAGCACATACTCCCTTTAAAAACAAGACATACCCCCTATTTTAGACTATAGCCTAAAACTGAAATATGTCGACTATCATAGAACACTCAATTTTGACAATCCATGGCATTGTAAGGATGACTGTACCTCGGAAAGTAGGACAAGCACAATAATCACATGCATGACTAACTCACTTCATCTCGTCTTTGGGCAGACAGAAGTAAGGCAAGCTATAGCTCCACTACATAGTCTGATGTCTTAGTACTTACAACTATAGATAGCAAAGTTGAGTATCTATGGTTTTGCATTATGTGAGTAGTTTCCAATCCCGGTTATCTACATGTATGGGTGTGTCAACAACCTACAGCTTTGTGCTAGTCCCCCCCCCCGCCCCGGCTATACCGACCTCATTGAAGATAAGGAGGCCCTATAGTTCACCACATACCTGTACATGTACATGTACATGTACAATAGGTCCCATCTAGTTGTGATTCTTGACTAATTGATGTAGAGCATTACCAGTATGTAGCACTGTTACAAGTTGTTTCTCTCTCCACGTACAATGCAGAAAGCACTGGCTACCCTTCCAAAACACCGAGAAGTTCGAGAGAAGTTCGAGAGAAAGCTCATGCAGCATATACAGACCCACACGCGCGATATTGTTGAGTGATTTTTGAACTCCGAAAATACCGTAAACACCGATTGTTAGGCGCACCTCGTTATTAAGCGTATACTTCACTGTTAAGCGCATAGTTTTTAGACGTCCGCCACACCCGTTATTAGGCGCATGCGATAAATACACGGCTCGTAGTCACAAGGCAGCGGACAACGGCAGAGCATAGATATTTACCGTAAGGTAAATATCTATGGGCAGAGCAGACAACGTTGACGATGGATAGACTCCCACAGATAAGCGTAAAAGCTACAAAAGCTAAAGCTAGTGACAGTTTTGTACACGTGGTGTCCACGTACAACACTCGAAAGCTGAACGCTACCGTACAAGGTGCGGGTAAATTTACGGACACTATAACAGCGGTATACGGAATGTATACGGAAAATCTCATTGTTTAGCGCATATCCGTTATTAAGCGCATATTATCTTACCGTTTGCATCTATTGGCGCATGCGCCTAACAACCGGTGTTTACGGTAGCTAAGCCGCGGGGGTCAAGGTCGCGCAACTTTGCTCGAGCAGAGGGAGGCCATGTTAGCCTAGCTCGTTCCCAGGCTCTGCCCCTACACAGCCAAAAATTATTGGGCTCGATTCGATACCGACTGCCGTAAGGTATCGAATCGAGGACAAGGAGGAGCTCGAATCGAGCACGTAAGGCCCTTAGGGCCTCGAACCGACACTGGGTTTACATGTCGATTCGAGCTGTAAGGCAGACCCCATACAAAAAATACAATGGGACTGCCCCAACTGAACGTACCGATACTGTAATTCCGTACCGTATCGCGCACGTTTACGTCCTCGAATCGGGATTAAATTTTTGGCCATGTACTCGCAATTTTTGGTAAACTACTTTCAGTTACGATTAGTGGTTCTGAGTTCTGTTTATTGTGGCATGTATGATACTGTGGCATGGGGTGCAGTCGTGCTACAGTGGATGTGTGTGTGCCTTGCTAGCGCTCTGGAGAGAATGATATTCCGGGGACCCCAAATTTCACTCTGGGGGGTTCCTTCGCTATCACATTGGGATGAGAGGTCTCCAGGAGTTTTATAGGGAGAGCAAGTGGATATAAAGGCTCCTGGGGACCTCTCATCTCACAGGCGTGAACCTCAGCGTCGATAGTCTGTGATGCATTGTACATGCACAACTCCTGTCCAGCATGTTACAATGCTTGTCATAATTTTATCTCTGCATCCTAATTAACCTTGCTCTGTAGTACCTGGCATGCTGGCTCAGCCATTAATAGTCACCCTCAATATAGAGCACCTCTATCTCGTGTTTGTACATCACACTGAGGGGGGCATAATAGCCAAAATGTTGTGTATACTACCCACCCTATGGCATCTATGAAGCTTCTCTCCTGAAGTGGATACAGTTGTCTGTCTGTCTGTCTATCTGTCTGTCTGCCTACTTGCTTGGTTGCTTGTCTGCCTGCCTGCCTGCCTCTCTCCTTCCTTTCTCTGGTGTTTTAATGTACTCACTCTCTTTCTCATCTTCCTCTTCCCCCGTCTCAGGGTCGCTGTGCTGGTATCATCATCAGATGTTTGATTGGAATGTTCCCACTGCTGTGGATCAGGCCAAGAGAACCACAATCACCTCAACACTCAGTCAACACAGGAACACAAGTCATGATACTCATCACTAGCAGTGCTCATAACACTCACCACTACATGTACAGTGTATAATAATTAGTTTATGGTCATTCAATCCACATCACTCTAGCCTTCTTCCCAGACTGCCCTCCACACACAAGCACTCCACCTAGTCTCGTGAACCAGACCGTATTCCGTGAACGCGCATGCGCGAGCGCGTTCATGGAATACGGTCTGGTTCACGAGACTACACTCCACCATGCTGGGTGTGGTGTTGTGCTGGCATGTGGGGGAAGGCCAGGGAATGAGGCTAGCACTGCTCTGTGGCTGGGGACATGGCAACTCCATAATAATTGTGGTTGATTTGATGACAGGGGCCCATCTCATCATGACAACCAGTGATGATCACTGCTGTGTGTGCTACCCACTGGTGACCTCTCTGGCTCCACCCACACTACTGATGGGTTCTCATTTATATGCTGTTGCCATGCCAACACAATGTCATGCTAACAATGTCATATAAACAAGGCTTGTATTGGCAATAACTGTCCTTGTCAGTTACATCCACTCCATATCAAAATACATGTGCATGTTGTGTGTATTGTGGCGGGTATGAGAGTACATGAACGTGTACACACAAGAGCAGCTATAGTTAGCCATAGAGTATGGTCATGTCATTCTGTGGAGTCACATGACGTCTCATCATCACTCTCTGGGGACAGGTCTCCACTGTGGTAGCACAAATTGATCATTTGCCTAGCAAACCAAACTCCACCCACAGTAGCAGTAACTGGAGCACATATGAGGCTGATTGGTGCAGTGGCGACTGATATGGCTACTGCCATTTTTATACTCATTTTTTTATCACTCATAACATGAATAGCAAGTGCAACTGGCATCAGAGACAGACCAATTGCTCCTGCACCACCAGCAATAGCTCCCATCTTAGCTTTTGACCACAATGTCTGTGAGTCCTGTGTTATAGTCACACTCTTAATCAGGTCATTAGTGGCTGTGACTCTGAACTGGTACTTTGTCCCTGACTTCAGTCCAGTGATGAGGATTTTGGTCTTCTTTGTCTCCCTCACCCTCTCCCACTCCATCCCCTCCTCTTGTTTCCACACCACATAGCTCTCAGCAGCCTCAGGGTTCTTCTCTGGAGGTTGCCAGCTCAGCTTCACTCGATCAGGTCCCCGTCCAATGACCTCCACCTCACTAGGTGGGCCAGGAATTCTCTTGAGTGAGTCTCCCAGTTGGTTCAGTTCTCTGTGGCCTTTCTCCAGCACTTCACTGGCTGCTGGTCCAACAGCTTGCCTGTGGTATTGCCTGTCAATCTCCTGTATCTCTGCCATTATGTCCAGTGGCTGTGAGTTGATGAAGGCTTCCTGACACTTCTTGCGTATTCCACTGCTCTTCACTGCTTCCACCAGCACCTCTTCACACTGCTGCTTGGACTTGGAGTAGTTGTGAGTGGTGAACTGGAACAGGACCCCCCCAATCACCTCACCCCCCTCGTTTGTCTGACTGATTGCCTGCTCCAGTTGACTCAGGACTGGGTCTTTGTCTCCAGAGGTGGAACTCAATGGCTTGAGTCGACGGATCTCCTGCTGCAGTGACTCTCTTTTCCTGCTCAGTGTCTGTTGGTGGATTCTCATCAGATTCCTCTCCTCCATGGGAAGATTGTCTCCTAAACATTCCTCCATCTCTCTCCTGTACTCCTCCACTAGCTTGTGTGATAGTTCCTTCAGTTTCCACTTGATGACAGCCTGCCAGCCTTGTTCCAGGTCTGGTATTGCTCCTGGTGTGTTGATGGCATCCACATAGCCACGGGTCAGAGCAGCTAGAGCTGGGCCATCCACCACACTCACTCCATCAATGGCTTTCTTGGGCGTGACTTGCTGCAGGATTCGCTGGATCAGTTGATCCACTGCCTTGTTGAATGCTGGTTTCAGCTTGTCCTGTTGCTCCACAATGTTCTTGATGACTTTGGGGTTGATGCTTGGCATAGGAAGAGTGTGGCATTCCAGTGAGGGGAAGAGGCTGCAAAGAGACTTGCCCAGCTCTGTAGGCTGGCCAGCTTCTGATGCCAGCACACGAGTGTGCAGGAACTCAGTGGCTGGGATGGTCTGGCCAACTCTGTCTGTCACTTTCAGTGTCACATCTCGCAGTAGCCACAGAAAGTGAGGGAAGAACTTCCTCATGATCTCTGCCCTCATGGACTCCCCTTTCTGCACGAGCAGAGACCTGGAAAGCTGGGTGAAGCACCTCATCTTGTCCAGGTCCACCTTCTGGGGCACCTTCTTGGAGTTGTAGATGAGGTAGGAGCTGAGGAGTGTGGTGACAGTCAGCAAGCTCGCATCCATGGTCTCGGAGGCTCTAATGGCATCGATACCTTCTGTATCTAGCATTATTATGGCAAACTGCTCACACTCCAGGATAGTGGTGGCCATCCAGATTCCACGTGTACAGGCTTGCATCCTGTGGCCCAGCTGAAAGGTCCCAGGCCTGCCCAGCAGTCGGGAGATGAAGTAGGACTTCCCTGAGCGGTAGGGGCCACAGATGGACAGGACAGCCACAGGCTTGTTGATGGTTCCCAGCAGTTGTAGAGTGTCTGTGACTAGCTGTAGGTGTTGTGGTTGGCTGTTGTGCTGGTGAGTCTCCAGCTTGCAGCTGTGAGGGTCCCACCTGTCTTGGGTGGAGATGATGAGGGGCATGGCAGGAGGGAGGGACCTACCAGGGAGGGTGAGGTCTCGAGGGGTGAGGGAGGGAACTTCCTGCTTCTTAGCCATCGCTGGTAGCTGTTTGGTACTGGAACGAGGCAATGAGAAAGTGGTGATTTCTAGTGCTTCTCTCTTGCTACACGTTATGGAATTGCTGAGCATAGCAAACCATAATTATATTCATGTCAGGGTTGTAGCAGCAGGGGATCCTTATATGGGCAGTAGGTTTTGATTGGTAATTTTAAACCATGATGTAATAGTGGTAGTACAGATAATGGCACAATACACAGGCTATCTGAGGTCTGAGGAGTGGAGGTTCTGTTCCAACTGCAGTTTGTTGTAGACTGCCTCAAATGCCTGAGCCAGAGTGAGGCAGACGTCCTTAGCCTGTGCCTGGGGATGGTGGCAAGAGAGGAAAGGAGAGAGGGAGGGAAGAGTGAGGGAGGGAGGGAGGGAGGGAGGGAGGGAGGGAGGGAAGAGGGAGGGAGAGGGAGAGGAAGGAGTGATGGTGAAAGTGTTAATGCATAACTGCGTGAATTGGATCACTACAACACGCAAGCAACATGGTGCACAGCATAGAGCCCCTCTAATCAAACCACTCTTGGCACAAAGAAGGAGTGTCCTTACTAGAATGGTGTCCTCATTGGCATGAACATAGATATGGTACATGAGATAGCAATAGTGACCTTCTCTCAAGATGTTCTAATTAAGGTGTCCTAATGAGAGGGGTTTCCCTGCACTCCTCACCTCACTCTCACTCTCATAAATGTGCAGCTCTTGCTGCCCGTCCTCTGCTCCAGACACCCTCACTGCCAGCATGTGCTTCTTGTACGTGTCCTCATAGTAGGTGATGTTCACTATTCGATGCAGGGGGTGGCGGGCGAAGACACACTGCCTTTGGGAGTCCGTTACTTTTATCCCATATTTGGAGATGGAGAACATTCGTTGGTCTTTGTCAGATGTAACCCATGGCAACCGACCTTGTTTCTGTGTGGGAGGAAATAAGGGAGGTAAGTGAGGAGAGAGAGAGAGAGAGAGAGAGAGAGAGAGAGAGAGAGAGAGAGAGAGAGAGAGAGAGAGAGAGAGAGAGAGAGAGAGAGAGAGAGAGAGAGGAGAGGCAGGGATACCTGTGCAGTGTCAATGGTCTCCAGTGTGCTAGTCTGGCTCTCAGCTCTCACAGCTCCACTGACAAAGCCGAGTGCCTTCACTGAGAAGACAGAGGACTGAGAGTACTTGAACAGGTCAGGAGTCTCCTCTACATGAGGTGGGGGGAGGGGGAGAAGGTAGGCAAAGCTGATTTGAGTTTGGTGAACTACAGGGACATGTGATAGTCTCTGACTGACCTTTCTCCCTCTCCTCCCTCTCTCTCTCCTCTCTCTTCCGCACCACCTCAGAGTAGTCCAGCTCCTGGTCCTCGTCCCATCCTCGAGGGGCCTGCAGACATGGCACACCACACACACCACACACTCAGCAGCCAGCACATCACAATGCAGAGTGTGTGCAGCAATCCTTCCAGCAGTGCCACGCTAACAATAATAACACAGTTAGTGCACAGTTACGAGGCTGTACAGGCTCGTATGTACTATATATACTACATATAACGACGCGCACTTGCGTAAGCGAGTAAACCACAGCTACTTCCGGGGCTCAGGTGAACGCGAATAGACAATAGACTGTCTGCAACATGATAGACAATGCAGTTCTTCCATGAGGTTAGTCTATTGAGCTAGACCCTACTCCGAGTGTGAAGCACGAGTAGCTTTGTGCTCAGAGTGGGGTCTAGCTTGATAGACTACCATAAGGTAATATACCATACATTAACTGCATCCACACCCACCTGGGCCTCCTCTTTGGCCCAGAGCAGTGCCATTTGTTGCTGCTCTTCATCAGTAGGGGGAGGACCCTCTTCATTATGGGAGAGATCTGGGAAACTGTCACTGAGGTCCATGTGGAGTTCCGGATTTGGCTGTGTGTGTGTGTGTGTGTGTGTGTGTGTGTGTGTGTGTGTGTGTGTGTGTGTGTGTGTATGTGTGTGTGTGTGTGTGTGTGTGTGTGTGTGTGTGTGTGTGTGTGTGTGTGTGTGTGTGTGTGTGTGTGTGTGTGTGTGTGTGTGTGTGTGTGTGTGTGTGTGTGTGTGTGTGTGTGTGTGTGTGTGTGTGTGTGTGTGTGTGTGTATGTGTGCGTGAAGGGTGCACTACGAGTAGCCCCACCCATTTGTTTGCGTACCTGGTCTGGAAGCCATACTTGTGGCATTGCCTCCGCCCCTCCCTTCTTCCCTCCCTTGGGAGGCGGGCCCTCCTTTCCGCGACCTTTCTTCGGCATCGCTACGCTTTTCTCTAGCTCAGTAAGCCACACTACTATGAGCTGCAACTCGTACTACAGCCCCACCCATTTACCGGATACTCGACATACACGGAAGCAACTCACCGTACACGTTAGTATACTTTGCTGTCGTGTTTGCCCAGACCGTGTGGCGATTCTTCCGCTGCTATGGCAGACTTTAAGGTGACGGAAGAGGTGAGACTGGCGAGGTCGTACCGAAGGAGAGGTAGAGCGCGCTGTGGAGGAGTATTTACCTCTTGCAACTGGCATAGCTACGGGTGTGCTTTAATTAGAATGCCACTGCAGTTCTGCACCAGTCAGTGGGTATCCGTTGCCATACCTCGCATGAACAAGAACTCACATTTTCAACAGCTTTTTCTAACAGCATTTCCCTCCAGCTGCACTCGTCACTGCGTTCCTCTGCGTGTAGTCTCGCTAGCCCGTTAGCCAAATGCCTTACGTCTCTGTCTGGCCAGCGAGTATGTCCCCACCTCCAGTCTCTGCCTCCACAGGAGATCAAGTCCTTCCAAGAGGCTCTGAAGAAGGAGGAGTTTCGGAAGCTGCTTGTGGAGTATGCAAAAGAGATTGAGGACCCAGAGAACAGGAGAGTGAGTTTTGTGGAGAAAGAAAGGAGGGAGACAGAGAGAGAGAGGGAGAGAGCTTACTTTCTTTGTCTCTCTCATCTCCAGCGCTATGAACATGAGATCACTGAGCTGGAGAGGATGAGAGGGCAGGAGGTCAAGTTCATCAACCCCACAGTGAGGGAGGGAGGCAGACACTCGCCTGCACACACACACACACACACACACACACACACACACACACACACACACACACACACACTCTGCTCTGCTGCTTGTGCTGGTATCACCTGATGGTGTGTGGCATGCCATACTAGCCAAGACTGGTACGTGGGCATTACAGAACCACACCTCCCTGGTCTCCATGGCAACCCTCAGGCCAGGCTGTTGAGGAGCCACTCAGTGCACAGGATGCCAGTACCGGCCTCGCCGGCTGTGCTGGGCCGACCCCCCACCAGTACCGGCTTCGCCGGCTGTGCTGGGCTGACCCCCCACCAGTACCGGCCTCGCTGGCTGTGCTGGGCCGACCCCCCACCAGTACCGGCTTCGCCGGCTGTGCTGGGCCGACCCCCCACCAGTACCGGCTTCGCCGGCTGTGCTGGGCCGACCCCCCACCAGTACCGGCCTCGCTGGCTGTGCTGGGCCGACCCCCCACCAGTACCGGCTTCGCCGGCTGTGCTGGGCCGACCCCCCACCCACCAGTACTGGCCTCGCCGGCTGTGCTGGGCTGACCCCCCACCAGTACCGGCCTCGCCGGCTGTGCTGGGCCGACCCCCTACTGTTAGGATGTGTGTGCATGATATGTGCACATATATGTACGGAGTGATATTGAGAATTGTGAGGGCTGGCTGTCACCCGGTGGCCGTAGCTAGAGCACTGACAGCTAAAGTCAGAGGCCCACGGTTCAATCCCGGGTGGCTGCCGGTTTTTCACAGTTCTCTAAAAATATTCCCAAGCCTTTCCTCATGTGCAGTTGTGTATGTTACTGTAACTTTAATACTAATCAATGTACACTGGCCATAAATTATTTTGTCACTGATAAGGGTCACAGAAATATGACTGAATCGTTTGTCCAACTTTGGCAGACATTTGGCCAACTTTTCTTTTATAGTTTTGCTCTGTCTTTTTCTCTTTTCTCTCTCTCACACACACACACACACACACACACACACACACACACACACACACACACACACACACACAGCCTGGGTTCGTAATGAAGGTATTTGTTGAACCTGGTCACCGCAAGACACTCATTAATGTCTGTCAGAGTGACGTGGTTTCTACGGCAACATGTGTGGCTGGTAAAGGGAGCAGTAAGAAACGTAGGCAGCAGTGGCAGATCCCGTACTCCATCACCCCTGGCAGAGAGGACCTGGACAAGTGTGTGGGAGGGGGGGAGGGAGGGAGGGAGGGGGGGAGAAAGGAGGAGAGAGAGGGAGGGAGGAAGGGAGGGAGAAAGGGATGTTGGGAGGGAGGGTGGGAGAGGGGATGGAGGGAGGGGGGGGGGGAGAATGTGAGGGAGGGAGGTGGGGATAGGGGGATGGATGTAGGGAGGGAGGGGTGTATTTCTGAGTGCACTGGTGATTATTCTTAGCTGCTGCTCCCTCCCTCCCTCCCTCCCTCCCTGCAGCTGGGAAGAGGTGTGTGGTGATTGACGTGGTGTTCAACCCACACACCTACAAGAGAGGGCAGAAGGTAGGAATCACATGACCACCATATGATCATCACATGATCATTGCATGCTCAACACTGTGATCCATGTACACATCACTACTGACCAAGTTTTGTGGTGTGTTGCAAATTTCTCTCTTCCTCCCTCCCTCCCTCCCTCCCTCCCTCTCTCCCCCTCTCCCTCTCTCCCTCCCTCTCTCCCTCCCTCCCTCCCTCCCCAGTATCCCTGGTTCATGCAGCTGCTGATCGACATGGTGATTGAAGCCATAGAGACAAAAGACGGGGGAAAGGTCGACACCGCCAAATGAAGTTCCTCAAGATGCCTTATAAGGGCAAGCCACACCCAACCATCATCAGGGAAAATAAAAAGCATTCAAAAGTGAGTTATGAAGGGAAAGCATTGTCATGATGTAGTGTTACCAAATTTACTATACAACTGTTGCCAAATTTAGAAAGCTTGCACCAAAGGGTACATGTAGGAATATGCAGCATCAGACCTTACGTTTGACCCAATAGAGAAGGAGGAATTTTTGTGTGAGTGAGTGACTGACCCTCTTCCCTCTCTCCTCCAGTCCAAAGGTGCCTCCTCCTCCTCCCCCACCTCCACCTCCTCCTCCTCCTCCCTCCCATTCCCTATAGATCCCATACCCTCCCCTCAGCTCAGACAGCACAGAGTGAGTGACCTCATGTGGTAACCTAGCAACTCTATTATTGTTGTATTGCACATGTACATTGTGTGCAGTCCACAAACACACAATCATGTACACTTGACTGCATTATGTATACGCTGCCACCTACTCTCCATCTCTTCCCGCCTCCCTCCCTCCCTCTCTCTCTGCCTCCCTCCCTCCCTCCCTCTCCTTCCCTCCCTCTCTTCCTCTCCCTTTTCCCCCTCCCTCCCTCTCCTTTTCTTCCTTCCCTTTCCTACTCCCTTCCTCCCTTCCTCTCCCTCCCTCCCTCCGTCCCTCCATCCCTCCCTCCCTCTCCCTTTTTTCTTTCCCTTTTCCCTCTCTCTCCTTCCCTCTCCTTCCTCTCTCTCCCTCTTTCCCTCCCTCCCTTAACTCATTCCAGCTGGCCCTCTCTTACCCAGTAGACCAACTCAATGGGAGAGCAAAGTTCGACAAGAGCAAAAAGACTCTCACAATCACCCTCCCCATCCTCCCCCTCCCCTCCTCACCCCTCCCCCCTCACACCTTTGCCACTGAAGTTGAGTAGCAGCCACCATTTAGCCACCAACCAGAACTCAGAAACCAAGTCACGTGACAATGCAAACAAATCATGTGATAAGAAGAATCAAATGACCAATCAGATTGCACCAGAAGCCGGTACAGACAGCGACATGTCATAGGGACATGGCAACTACATAATAAGGACAGAGGCCATCTCGTCATGACAACCATTGATGATCACTGCTGTGTGTGCTACCCACTGGTGACCTCTCTGGCTCCACCCACACTATGGATGCTCACTCAGGGTCTGCTGTTGCCATGCCAACACAATGTCATAGTAACAAAGCTTGTATTGAGTTGCATCCACTCCATAATAATTATATCAAAATACATGTGTATGTTGTGTGTATTGTGGCAGGTATGAGAGTACATGAACTTGTACACACAAGAGCAGCTATAGCTAGCCATAGAGTATTGACATGTCATTCTGTGGAGTCACATGACGTCTCATCATCACTCTCTGGGGACAGGTCTCCACTGTAGCATCCGTCCTTGATCATTTCCCTAGCAGTCCAAACTGCACCCACAGTTGCAGTAACTGGAGCACATATGAGGCTGATTGGTGCAGTGGCGACTGCTATGGCTACTACTTTTCTTGTACTCATGTCTCCATCAGTTATAGCCTGATAACCTAAAACTGGGGACAATGCAAATCCAAGTGCTCCAAAACCACCAGCAAGAGCTCCCATCTTAGCTTTTGACTCCATTGTCCATGAGTCCTGTGTTGTATCCACACTCTTAATCAGGTCATTAGTGGCTGTGACTCTGAACTGGTAGCCTGTGTCTGACTTCAGTCCAGTGATGAGGGTTTTGGTCTTCTTTGTCTCCCTCACCCTCTCCCACTGCTTCCCCTCCTCTTGTTTCCACACCACATAGCTCTCAGCAGCCTCAGGGTTCTTCTCTGGAGGTTGCCAGCTCAGCTTCACTCGATCAGATCCTCGTCCAATGTCCCTCACCTCACGAGGTGGGCCAGGAATTCTCTTGAGTGAGTCTCCCAGTTGGTTCAGTTCTCTGTGGCCTTTCTCCAGCACTTCACTGGCTGCTGGTCCGACAGCTTGCCTGTGGTATTGCCGGTCAATCTCCTGTATCTCTGCCATTATGTCCAGTGGCTGTGAGTTGATGAAGGCTTCCTGACACTTCTTGTGAATTCCACTGCTCTTCACTGCTTCCATCAGCACCTCTTCACACTGCTGCTTGGACTTGGAGTAGTTGTGAGTGGTGAACTGGAACAGGACCCCCCCAATCACCTCACCCCCCTCGTTTGTCTGACTGATTGCCTGCTCCAGTTGACTCAGGACTGGGTCTTTGTCTCCAGAGGTGGAACTCAATGGCTTGAGTCGACGGATCTCCTGCTGCAGTGACTCCCTTTTCCTGCTCAGTGTCTGTTCATGGATTCTCATCAGATTCCTCTCCTCCATGGGAAGATTTTCTCCTACACATTCCTCCATCTCTCTCCTATACTCCTCCACTAGCTTGTCTGACAGTTCCTTCAGTTTCCACTTGATGACGGCCTGCCAGCCTTGTTCCAGGTCTGGTATTGCTCCTGGTGTGTTGATGGCATCCACATAGCCACGGGTCAGAGCAGCTAGAGCTGGGCCATCCACCACACTCACTCCATCAATGGCTTTCTTGGGCGTGACTTGCTGCAGGATTCGCTGGATCAGTTGATCCACTGCCTTGTTGAATGCTGGTTTCAGCTTGTCCTGTTGCTCCACAATGTTCTTGATGACTTTGGGGTTGATGCTTGGCATGGGAAGAGTGTGGCATTCCAGTGAGGGGAAGAGGCTGCAAAGAGACTTGCCCAGCTCTGTAGGGTGGCCAGATTGTGATGCCAGCACACGAGTGTGCAGGAACTCAGTGGCTGAGATGATCTGGCCGGCTCTGTCTGTCACTTTCAGTGTCACATCTCGCAGTAGCCACAGAAAGTGAGGGAAGAACTTCCTCATGACCTCTGCCCTCATGGACTCCCCTTTCTGCACGAGCAGAGACCTGGAGAGCTGGGTGAAGCACCTCATCTTGTCCAGGTCCACCTTCTGGGGCACCTTCATGGAGTTGTAGATGAGGTAGGAGCTGAGGAGTGTGGTGACAGTCAGCAAGCTCATGGCCATGGTCTCGGAGGCTCCAATGGCATCAATGCCTTCCGTGTCCAGCAGGATTATGGCAAACTGCTCACACTCCAGGACAGTGGTGGCCATCCAGATTCCACGTGTACAGGCTTGCATCCTGTGGCCCAGCTGAAAGGCCCCAGGCCTGCCCAGCAGTCGGGAGATGAAGTAGGACTTCCCCGAGCGGTAGGGGCCACAGATGGACAGGATAGCCACAGGCTTGTTGATGGTTCCCAGCAGTTGTAGAGTGTCTGTGACTAGCTGTAGGTATTGTGGTTGGCTGTTGTGCTGGTGAGTCTCCAGCTTGCAGCTGTGAGGGTCCCAGCTGTCTTGGGTGGAGATGATGAGGGGCATGGCAGGAGGGAGGGACCTACCAGGGAGGGTGAGGTCTCGAGGGGTGAGGGAGGAGGCACTAACATCCTCAGCTGTGGCTCCAGAGGCAGCCATGCAGATGAGCAAAGCTACTGGTGGGCTCTAATACCTGTGCGTCGCGTTCTAAACGTAGGGACTTCCCCCACACCGCCGTGACCATAGATATCTATGCTGTGACGTACTACTCTTCAAAGAATTATGGGGTGCTGTTGGCCCAAATTTGAAAACCCTAATTTTTTTTAAGGGGATATAGCAAAGGGGTGGATGTTTAGTAAATAGTTTTGGTGTTTAGCAAATAGCTACCGTCAATATTTAGCGTATATGGCGCTACACGGTGCTGGTGTTCAATAGTGGGCACCGAGTAGCGAGTGGGCAGTACATTGTAGGTAACAGTGATATAATTATCCGCATTCTTGGCTGGTCCATAGATCTCTAGTAAATATGCAGGTAGATTGGAGGCTTGTGAGAATACGCTAATGATGTCTAGTCATTGATATTCTGTGGTCTAAAGTACCGCCGCCATCTGCTGGGGTATACGATCATTGTGTACATGTAATTGTTTGACTTAGTTCAGTCAGCAAATGGCATATTTTGAGCGTAACAACAGTGTTGGACGCCAGGTACATTCAGTGGCCCGCCTGGTGGGGTGGTGCAAGGACCTGGTTGATGTGATGTTTAGGTTAGCCTCGTATCCAGGCCCGAAAAGAGCCTGGGAACGAGGCTATAATTATGGCAGGTATGAGAGTGCAAGAGGTTGTACTACCACACAAGAGGAGCCATTGTCATGTTATTCTATGGAGTCAAAATTCCATGTCTGTCTGTATCTGTCTGCCTGCCTTTGGCCTGCCAGCCTGCTTATCTGCTTCCACTCTCATACATGTACCTCTTCCTCTGGTTACTTACTCTCTTTCTCATTCTCCTCTTCCCTCATCTCAGGGTCGCTGTGCTGGTATCATCATCAGATGTTTGATTGGAATGTTCCTGCTGCTGTGGATCAGGCCGAGAGAACCACAATCACCTCAACCCTCAGTCACCACAGAGAAACACAAGTCATGATCATCACTAGCAGTGCTCATAACACTCACCACTACAGTGTATAATTATTATGATGTTTACGGTCATTTGCTATGTATCAATTCACATCACTCTAGCCTTGTTCCCAGAGTGCCCCCCACACACAAGCACTCCACCATGCTGGGTGTGGTGTTGTGCTGGCATGTGGGGGAAGGCCTGGGAATGAGGCTAGCACTGCTCTGTGCCTGGAGACATGGCAACTCCATAATAATAATATTGTGGTTGATGACAGGGGCCCATCTTGTCATGACAACCAGCTAGTGATGATCACTGCTGTGTGTGCTATCCACTGGTGACCTCGAGCTCTCTGGCTCCACCCACACTAGGATGCTCACTCAGAGTCTGCTGTTGCCATGCCAACACAATATCACGAAAACAAGGCCTGTATTGATAAATATTCTAATAGTTACTGTTACTGTCAGTTACATCTACTTCATAATAAGTACATGTGCACATTGTGTTTATTGTGGCAGGTATGAGAGTACATGAACGTGTACACACAAGAGCAGCTATAGCTAGCCATAGAGTATTGACATGTCACTCTGTGGAGTCATGACATCTCATCATCACTCTCTGGGGACAGGTCTCCCCAGTCACACTCTCTCTCGATCATGTCCCTAGCAGCCCAAACTGCAAACACAGGAGCAGTAACTGGAGCACATATGAGGCTGATAGGTGCAGTGGCAACTGATATGGTCACTGCTTCTCCTGTACTCAACCCAAACCTACTAATAGCAAGTGTAGCTGGGGCCAGTGAGCACAAACTTCCTATGACACCACCATAAGCTACTGCTGAAGCTTTTGAATCATTTGTCCATGAATCTTGCGTTGCAGCCACACTCCTAATCATGTCATTAGTGGCTGCTACCCTACTACCTGTGCTGTGAATGGAAGTTGGGCTGTATATACATTGCAGTACACATGACACCAGTAGCTAGTGAGTAGAGTACAATGTGCATGTCCAAAATGGAGTAGTGTATGTATATATTGTTGTGTGGGATACTTCATTCATGCAATGTTTCCAAAAGTATAGCTGAGTCTCAAGGCTATAGAGCTGCTGCTTCTGTGATTTTGACAAGGAGGACTGCTGTATGGAAACTCTTCTTATCTTGTAGTAACACACATACATGTGCTCTCATACTATCATGTTTACTGAATACATGCAGGGAAATATGCTATTCCTCATAGTATGGACAGGCAGAACTTGTTCAGGTACTTTGTCTCCCATCAAGGCAAAAGCCAGAGAGTTATGAACTTGCAGTTACATGACATGCTTTGAGCTGCATGATCATGTGAAGTGAAAAACGATATAACAATTATGTCTGAAGAGGGTTGAAGTTGAACAGACCATTGTTTAACAATGTAAGCTGAGCAGGTTGTATTGTACATGTACGTCAATTCACCTTCCTCAATATTGTATGTATGTGTCTAGCAGTGCCATGTACACATAATTATAGCTGTCCTGTGTGATGTATTTGGAGTGTGGTACTCCATGTATGGTAACGTATGTTCGCTTCTCTGTGGCGGATATTGCTTACGTGATATTGTGTAATGATGATGTAAGGTGCGCATGTTCAGTTACGAAAATCTCTCAGTGACTGCTCACGTCTAAGATATCACATCCCGTCAGCCACCGCAGCACGTTAGCCACCTCTTTTGATTTCTTGCAGTAAGGTGAGTTTGAAGAGCACTTGCACAGTCCAAAAAGTTCTTACCCAGCTAGTTGAGTGCTGTACACTTGTATCACGCGCGCATTCATACGGGGGCCCGAGTGGCCACGTAAGCGACCTGGCGAAATATATATAGTACCTTCGTGTATGTTCGGATTAGCACGTCCTCAGACCCACACGCGCGATATTGTTGAGTGATTTTTGAACTCCGAAAATACCGTAAACACCGATTGTTAGGCGCACCTCGTTATTAAGCGTATACTTCACTGTTAAGCGCATAGTTTTTAGACGTCCGCCACACCCGTTATTAGGCGCATGCGATAAATACACGGCTCGTAGTCACAAGGCAGCGGACAACGGCAGAGCATAGATATTTACCGTAAGGTAAATATCTATGGGCAGAGCAGACAACGTTGACGATGGATAGACTCCCACAGATAAGCGTAAAAGCTACAAAAGCTAAAGCTAGTGACAGTTTTGTACACGTGGTGTCCACGTACAACACTCGAAAGCTGAACGCTACCGTACAAGGTGCGGGTAAATTTACGGACACTATAACAGCGGTATACGGAATGTATACGGAAAATCTCATTGTTTAGCGCATATCCGTTATTAAGCGCATATTATCTTACCGTTTGCATCTATTGGCGCATGCGCCTAACAACCGGTGTTTACGGTAGCTAAGCCGCGGGGGTCAAGGTCGCGCAACTTTGCT
>CBDBZY010000016.1:185000-187500 GCA_965213685.1 bacterium | reverse complement strand
CTTGACACTTTTTGTGAATTCCACTGCTCTTCACTGCTTCCACCAGCACCTCTTCACACTGCTGCTTGGACTTGGAGTAGTTGTGAGTGGTGAACTGGAACAGGACCCCCCCAATCACCTCACCCCCCTCGTTTGTCTGACTGATTGCCTGCTCCAGTTGACTCAGGACTGGGTCTTTGTCTCCAGAGGTGGAACTCAATGGCTTGAGTCGACGGATCTCCTGCTGCAGTGACTCCCTTTTCCTGCTCAGTGTCTGTTGGTGGATTCTCATCAGATTCCTCTCCTCCATGGGAAGATTGTCTCCTAAACATTCCTCCATCTCTCTCCTGTACTCCTCCACTAGCTTGTCTGACAGTTCCTTCAGTTTCCACTTGATGACGGCCTGCCAGCCTTGTTCCAGGTCTGGTATTGCTCCTTGTGTGTTGATGGCGTCCACATACCCATGGGTCAGAGCAGCTAGAGCTGGGCCATCCACCACACTCACTCCATCGATGGCTTTCTTGGGCGTGACTTGCTGCAGGATTCGCTGGATCAGCTCATCCACTGCCTTGTTGAATGCTGGTTTCAGCTTGTCCTGTTGCTCCACAATGTTCTTGATGACTTTGGGATTGACGCTTGGCATGGGAAGAGTGTGGCATTCTAGTGAGGGGAAGAGGCTGCAAAGAGACTTGCCCAGCTCTGTAGGCTGGCCAGACTGTGATGCCAGCACACGAGTGTGCAGGAACTCAGTGGCTGGGATGGTCTGGCCGGCTCTGTTTGTCACAGTCAGTGTCACGTCTCGCAGTAGCCACAGAAAGTGGGGGAAGAACTTCCTCATGACCTCTGCCCTCATGGACTCCCCTTTCTGCACAAGCAGAGACCTGGAGAGCTGGGTGAAGCACCTCATCTTGTCCAGGTCCACCTTCTGGGGCACCTTCTTGGAGTTGTAGATGAGGTAGGAGCTGAGGAGTGTGGTGACAGTCAGCAAGCTCATGGCCATGGTCTCGGAGGCTCCAATGGCATCGATGCCTTCCGTGTCCAGCAGGATTGTGACAAACTGCTCACACTCCAGGACAGTGGTGGCCATCCAGATTCCACGTGTACAGGCTCGCATCCTGTGGCCCAGCTGAAAGGCCCCAGGCCTGCCCAGCAGTCGGGAGATGAAGTAGGACTTTCCCGAGCGATAGGGGCCACAGATGGACAGGACAGCCACAGGCTTGTTGATGGTTCCCAGCAGTTGTAGAGTGTCTGTGACTAGCTGTAGGTGTTGTGGTTGGCTGTTGTGCTGGTGAGTCTCCAGCTTGCAGCTGTGAGGGTCCCACCTGTCTTGGGTGGAGATGATGAGGGGCATGGCAGGAGGGAGGGACCTACCAGGGAGGGTGAGGTCTCGAGGGGTGAGGGAGGGAACTTCCTGCTTCTTAGCCATCGCTGGTAGCTGTTTGGTACTGGAGTGAGGCAATGAGAAAGTGGTGATTTCTAGTGCTTCTCTCTTGCTACACGTTATGGAATTGCTGAGCATAGCAAACCATAATTACATGTCAGGGTTGTAACAGCAGGGGGAATTTTTCATCTTTATATGGGCAGTGAGTTTTGATTGGTCATCTTAAACCATGATGTAATAGTGGTCATTTTAAACCATGATGTAATAGTGGTAGTACAGATAACGGCACAATACACAGGCTATCTGAGGTCTGAGGAGTGGAGGTTCTGTTCCAACTGCAGTTTGTTGTAGACTGCCTCAAATGCCTGAGCCAGAGTGAGGCAGACATCCTTAGCCTGTGCCTGGGGATGGTGGCAAGAGAGGGAAGGAGAGAGGGAGGGAGGGAGGGAGGGAGGGATGGTGAAAGTGTTCATACATAACTGTATGAATTGGATCACTACAGCATGTAAACAACATGGTATACAGTACAGAACCCTCTAATCAAACCACTCTTGGCACAAGAAGGAATGTCCTCACTAGGATGGCCTGTGTCTGGGGATAGCGTCAGGTGAAAAAAACATAACTGAGTGAGTTGGATCACTATAGCACGCAAGCAACATGGTGCACAGCATAGAGCCCCTCTAATCAAACCACTCTTGGCACAAAGGACTGTCCTCACTAGAATGGTGTCCTCATTGGCATGAACACAGATATGGTATATGGGATAGCAATAGTGACCTGTCTCTCAAGGTGTCCTAATTAAGGGTGTCCTAATAAGAGGGGTTTCCCTGCACTCCTCACCTCACTCTCACTCTCATAAATGTGCAGCTCTTGCTGCCTGTCCTCTGCTCCAGACACCCTCACTGCCAGCATGTGCTTCTTGTATGTGTCCTCATAGTAGGTGATGTTCACTATTCGGTGCAGGGGGTGGCGGGCGAAGACGCGCTGCCTTTGGGAGTCCGTTACTTTTATCCCATATTTGGAGATGGAGAACATTCGTTGGTCTTTGTCCAATGTAACCCATGGCAACCGACCTTGTTTCTGTGTAGAAGAAGATATGGATAAGGAATTGAGTTAGGAAAAGATGGCAGGAATACGTAG
>CBDBZY010000016.1:177500-182500 GCA_965213685.1 bacterium | reverse complement strand
AATTTACTTGTTCAGAAGGTACATGTATAGAATACACACATCTATCAGGCCTTACATTTGAATTGTTGTGTGTGTGTGAGTGACTGACCCTCTTCTCTCTCTCCTCCAGTCCAAAGGTGCCTCCTCTCCTTCCTTCTCCTCCTCCCCCACCACCTCCTCCTCCTCCTCCTCCCTCCCATTCCCTATCCCATACCCTCCCCTCAGCTCAGACAGCACAGAGTGAGTGACCTCATGTGGTAACCTAGCAACTCTATTACATACATTGTGTATATTCCACAAACACACAATCATGCATGTACATATGCACTCCCGCCTACTCTCTCTCTCCCTGCCTCCCTCCCTCTCTCCCCCACCTCCCTTCCTCCCCTTCCCTCCTCTTTCCAATTTCCTCCCCAGCACTCCCAAAGAGAAGACACCCACCAAAACTCACTAATGACAGGGTGTCCAGGGGAGGGAGGAGACCGAAGAAGATGGTAGTGTGTGTGGAGCTGCCTGGAGTGGTGAGTGGAGGGGAGGGTGGTTGTGTGGGGGGAGGTGAGCTCTCTCTCTCTCTCTCTCTCTCTCTCTCTCTCTCTCTCTCTCTCCCTCCCTCTCTCTCTCCTTTTTCACGCACATACACGCACATGCATACACACACACACACACACACACACACACACACACACACACACACACACACACACACACACACACACACACACACACACGCACGCACACACACACACACACACACAGAGCTCTGCAGCAGATGTGGAATTGGATGTGTTTGAGAAACAGCTGCTACTTCAGAACAAAACACCACCATACCTCCTGGATGTATCCTAGCAACATTTTACCTTCTCCCTCCCTCCCTCCCTCTCCTTCCCTCCCTCTCCTTCCCTCCCTCTCTTCCTCTCCCTTTTCCCCCTCCCTCCCTCTCCCTTTTTCCTTTCCCTTTCCCTCTCTCTCCTTCCCTCTCCTTCCTTTCTCTCCCTCTCCCTCCCTCCCTTAACTCATTCCAGCTGGCCCTCTCTTACCCAGTAGACCAACTCAATGGGAGAGCAAAGTTTGACAAGAGCAAAATAACTCTCACAATCACCCTCCCCATCCTCCCCATCCTCCCCCTCCCCTCCTCACCCCTCCCCCCTCACACCTTTGCCACTGAAGTTGAGTAGCAGCCACCATTTAGCCACCAACCAGAACTCAGAAACCAAGTCACGTGACAATGCAAACAAATCATGTGATGAGAAGAATCAAATGACCAATCAGATTGCACCAGAAGCCGGTACAGACAGCGACATGTCATAGGGACATGGCAACTACATAATAATGACAGAGGCCATGTCGTCATGACAACCAGTGATGATCACTGCTGTGTGTGCTACCCACTGGTGACCTCTCTGGCTCCACCCACACTATGGATGCTCACTCAGGGTCTGCTGTTGCCATGCCAACACAATGTCATAGTAACAAAGCTTGTATTGAGTTACATCCACTCCATAATAATGATATCAAAATGTGCATAATTGCATGTTGTGATTTTTGTGGCAAGTATGAGAGTACATGAACGTGTACACACAAGAGCAGCTATAGCTGGCCATAGAGTATTGTCATGTCATTCTGTGGAGTCACATGATGTCTCATCATCACTCTCTGGGGACAGGTCTCCACTGTAGCATCTGTCCTTGATCATTTCCCTAGCAAGCCAAACTCCACCCACAGTAGCAGTAACTGGAGCACATATGAGGCTGATTGGTGCAGTGGCGACTGATATGGCTACTATTTTTCCTGTACTGATCTCTTCATCAGTCTTAGCCATATAAGTAGTTGTCAGTGGGGCTAATAGAAATACAACTGCTCCTACACCACCACCAAGAGCTCCCATCTTAGCTTTTGACTCTTCTGTCAATGAGTGCTGTGTTGTAGCCACACTCTTAATCAGGTCATTAGTGGCTGTGACTCTGAACTGGTAGCCTGTGTCTGACTTGAGTCCAGTGATGAGGATTTTGGTCTTCTTTGTCTCCTTCACCCTCTCCCACTGCTTCCCCTCCTCTTGTTTCCACACCACATAGCTCTCAGCAGCCTCAGGGTTCTTCTCTGGAGGTTGCCAGCTCAGCTTCACTCGATCAGATCCTCGTCCAATGTTCCTCACCTCACCAGGTGGGCCAGGAATTCTCTTGAGTGAGTCTCCCAGTTGGTTCAGTTCTCTGTGGCCTTTCTCCAGTACTTCACTGGCTGCTGGTCCAACAGCTTGCCTGTGGTATTGCCTGTCAATCTCCTGTATCTCTGCCATTATGTCCAGTGGCTGTGAGTTGATGAAGGCTTCCTGACACTTCTTGTGAATTCCACTGCTCTTCACTGCTTCCATCAGCACCTCTTCACACTGCAGCTTGGACTTGGAGTAGTTGTGAGTGGTGAACTGGAACAGGACCCCCCCAATCACCTCGCCCCCCTCGTTTGTCTGACTGATTGCCTGCTCCAGTTGACTGAGGACTGGGTCTTTGTCTCCAGAGGTGGAACTCAATGGCTTGAGTCGACGGATCTCCTGCTGCAGTGACTCCCTTTTCCTGCTCAGTGTCTGTTGGTGGATTCTCATCAGATTCCTCTCCTCCATGGGAAGATTGTCTCCTAAACATTCCTCCATCTCTCTCCTGTACTCCTCCACTAGCTTGTGTGATAGTTCCTTCAGTTTCCACTTGATGACAGCCTGCCAGCCTTGTTCCAGGTCTGGTATTGCTCCTGGTGTGTTGATGGCATCCACATACCCACGAGTCAGAGCAGCTAGAGCCGGGCCATTCACCACACTCACTCCATCGATGGCTTTCTTGGGCGTGACTTGCTGCAGGATTCGCTGGATCAGTTGATCCACTGCCTTGTTGAATGCTGGTTTGAGCTTGTCCTGTTGCTCCACAATGTTCTTGATGACTTTGGGGTTGATGCTTGGCATGGGAAGAGTGTGGCATTCCAGTGAGGGGAAGAGGCTGCAAAGAGCCTTGCCCAGCTCTGTAGGCTGGCCAGCTTCGGATGCCAGCACACGAGTGTGCAGGAACTCAGTGGCCGAGATGGTCTGGCCAACTCTGTCTGTCACTTTCAGTGTCACGTCTCGCAGTAGCCACAGAAAGTGAGGGAAGAACTTCCTCATGACCTCTGCCTTCATGGACTCCCCTTTCTGCACGAGCAGAGACCTGGAGAGCTGGGTGAAGCACCTCATCTTGTCCAGGTCCACCTTCTGGGGCACCTTCTTGGAGTTGTAGATGAGGTAGGAGCTGAGGAGTGTGGTGACAGTCAGCAAGCTCATGGCCATGGTCTCGGAGGCTCCAATGGCATCGATGCCTTCCGTGTCCAGCAGGATTATGGCAAACTGCTCACACTCCAGGACAGTGGTGGCCATCCAGATTCCATGTGTACAGGCTTGCATCCTGTGGCCCAGCTGAAAGGCCCCAGGCCTGCCCAGCAGTCGGGAGATGAAGTAGGATTTCCCCGAGCGGTAGGGGCCACAGATGGACAGGACAGCCACAGGCTTGTTGATGGTTCCCAGCAGTTGTAGAGTGTCTGTGACTAGCTGTAGGTGCTGTGGTTGGCTGTTGTGCTGGTGAGTCTCCAGCTTGCAGCTGTGAGGGTCCCACCTGTCTTGGGTGGAGATGATGAGGGGCATGGCAGGAGGGAGGGACCTACCAGGGAGGATGAGGTCTCGAGGGGTGAGGGAGGAGGCAGCTTTCTCAACTGTGTCTCCATGTCGAGGGGTGAGGGAGGGAACGTCTGGATTTTGGGCCATTGTGGGCTTCCCGGGGTGCTCCAGTGAGGCAATGCAATAGAGAGAAGAAAGACTCTGTTTTTCTGTATGTTGCTATGGTAACTGCTGAGCATAGGAGAAATGTCATCATATTCATGATATGTTTTAAGCATAAGTGGAATTATGGTGCCCATGTATGGATAATGGCATATGATTGGTCAGTATTAGCCATGATGCTTATATACATGTAATTATTGGAGTAAACAGTATTATAGAGATGATGTCATAGTTAAGTACGTTGTGACATACAGTATAGCGCTTATATTTCGCGGTTCTTAAATCTCGCGAAAAAAGCTGTTTTTGATATTTTCGTTGAAATAATTTCGCGAAAACGCTCAGCACTAGCCCCACGGTAGGCGCTAAGGACAGAGCATATTAATACTCCAGTTACTAAAAGTAGGCGGCTTTAGCGCAAGCTGTCACACGTGCCAACTCCCGAGGTTGTAACAACCGTGCGTGATCACCACGGTATTTTCAGCATACGTACATGGGCTTTAAGGGAGGGCGAGTCATGATTGCGTTCTTCGTCAATTACTCTACCGTCGCTTTCCCCCTACATTTACCAACGCTAAAACGACTGCAATTCTTTGGCGCGGTTTCAAATTCGCTGGGAAAAAATTCATATTTCCTGCTACCGTTGGACGTGCGGCGCTGTGTGGCGCCAACTGGTGAAGAGGTGGATGCTCGCCAAAGGGGAGTGAACTAGTTTATGCGCAATGGGTTGCTCGAGGCTTGGCTTGCTACTTTACGGCAGAATTTGCTACCGTTTTTCTAAATTCTGCAGCACGAAGAAAACGATTATATGTCTAGAAAGAAAGATTTAGCACGGATTTTTAAAGCAAACTTAGATAGCCAACATGCTTAGTAATCATCCACCGAAGTTTCGTCTCTGCAGCATTAGCCGTTGTTGGCAAATTTTTTTTCTATAATTAGCGATATTTATATTGCGTAAATTTTATAATTCTATGAACCGACATATCACGCAAAACTACGTTATTTCGCTAACAGACATCATTAGGAGAATACAATAAAACATAAATCAGGCAAAATCATGTCTTAGGGTCGTCCTGCCTTAAACTAAGCTAGCGCTAAAGACGCGGCGCTCGCGTGATTATGCCTTTCGGTGGGCGGAGTCTCAAAAATGTCGTTGAAATAATTCCGCGAACGCCTCCAAATTCGCGCGAAATTCAATATAAGCGCCATACTGTATAGACAATACACAGGCTAT
>CBDBZY010000016.1:115000-172500 GCA_965213685.1 bacterium | reverse complement strand
GAAACAGCTGCTACTTCAGAACAAAACACCACCATACCTCCTGGATGTATCCAAGCAACATCTTACCTTCTCCCTCCCTCCCTCTCCTTCCCTCCCTCTCTTCCTCTCCCTTTCTTCCTTCCCCTTCCCTCTCTCTCCATCTGCTCTCCCCTCCTTCCCTCCCCCCTCCCCCTCCCTTCCTCTCCCTCCCTCCCTCCCTCCCTCCCCTCCTCTCCCTCCCTTAACTCATTCCAGCTGGCCCTCTCTTACCCAGTAGACCAACTCAATGGGAGGGCAAAGTTCGACAAGAGCAAAAAGACTCTCACAATCACCCTCCCCATCCTCCCCCTCCCCTCCTCACCCCTCCCCCCTCACACCTTTGCCACTGAAGTTGAGTCACAGTCACCTACCAACCAGAACTCAGAAACCCAGTCACATGACAATGCAAGCAAGTCATGTGATGAGAAGAATCAAATGACCAATCAGATTGCACCAGAAGCTGGTACAGACAGCGACAGTGTCTCAGAACAACGCATGAGACAGGAAGTAGCGCAGGAAGCGGAAGAGGAAGTCAATGGATCGACGAATGAGCTTGCAGAAGTGGAGTCATGTGACACTAGAGAACTTCAGTCAGGCTCAGGAGGCAGTAGTGTCAGTGGGGGAGCAGAGGGGAAGACCCTCCCAAACGAAGATAATTGTGTGACTAATAGTGCCATGGTAACAACTGATGAATCAACCAATCAGGTTGCAGATACAGACCCATACTCAACCCACATGGTCTGGATGTCATCGGGGGCGTGGCAAGCCCCGCCCTTCAGCTACCGGCAGGATGGGGAGAGGGTGGTGTTTGTCCTTCACTCAAGGGAGACCAAGCCAAGATCCCTCGTTAACTACTGTGACCAGCACATGGTAAGGAAGCATACCTCCCTCCTCTCAACTGTCCTCTGACCCTTTCTAACCCTGTTCCCTCCCACTCTCTCACTCCTCTCCCTCCTTTCCTCTGTCTTGCCCTCCCTCCTTCCCCTCCTTTTTCTCTTCCCCTCCCTCCCTCCCTCCCTCTCTCCCTCTCTCCCTCCCTCTCTCTTCTCCCTCTCTCTTCTCTCTTCTCCCTCCCCCCCTCCCTCCCTCCTCCCTCAGTTCCAGGTGATGTACACATGTTTGGAACAAGATTCTGACAAGACTCTCAATTGCTCCCTCCTTGTTCGTTTCCATGACAACAACTGCATGGATACTACCCAATTCAAAGTAGATATCTCTAAAGACAATGTTGTTGTCATAGCAACCAAAGCGGAGAGCAGTGGTGGAATGTGGGAGGAGTTTGAGGTTGGAATAAATAATACCTGTATGCAGGTGAGAGGGAGGGAGGGAGGGAGGGAGGGAGGGAGGGAGGGAGACAAGGTCTCTCTCTTCCTGGGATAGGTAAGTCTCCTCCTCCTCCTTTGATCATGTTTTCCTTTCCATGTCTACAGAGGAAGTTGTTTCTGACAGAGGCCAATGTTCTGAGTGTTGTTGAGCAGCTGAGAACACAGCCAGACCCCTGGGTATGGGTGGGTATGGGTGTGGGTGTCTGTGCATGCGTGCGTGCATGTGTGTGTGTGTGTGTGTGTGTGTGTGTGTGTGTGTGTGTGTGTGTGTGTGTGTGTGTGTGTGTGTGTGTGTGTGTGTGTGTGTGTGTGTGTGTGTGTGTGTGTGTGTGTGTGTGTGTGTGTGTGTGTGTGTGTGTGTGTGTGTGTGTGTGTGTGTGTGTGTGTGTGTGTGTGTGTGTGTGTGTGTGTGTGTGTCGTCACATGAATATTTGACTCACACACAATGTCATGTCTTCACACACATGTACATGACGATTGTATGTGCTATACCCCCCCTCCCCCCTCCCCCCCCTCCCCCCCCTCCCCCCCCTCCCTCTAGGAGGTAAATACTCTGACAAAAGGAGCAGAGGTGAAGGTCTCATCCTCCAGCAGTGAGGCTCTAGTGGTTGACATAGCAACGGAGGAGGACACACCTCCAGCAGAGCAGCCGCAACAACCTCCTTCAGAAGACAAGAGGGAGGCAGAGGAGGAGCGAGAGAGAGTGAAGGAGGAGGAAGAGGTGGAGAAGAAGACAACCCTTCCTGTTGCAGAGACCAGCCCGAGGAGGAGGAGCAGTGCAGTGCTGGAGGTGGAGCCACGGAGACAGTCTTTGAACCTTATGGTTGTCGGGGCAACTGGTGAAGATGTAGCTGGTGGTGATGACAGGGAGGGAGAGGAGGAGGGGGTGGGGGAGGAGGAGGAGAGGGAAGGGGAGAAGGGGGAGGAGAGAGAAGAGCACCAGAGGGAGAGGGAGGGGGTTGGTGATACTCAGGGTGATGCTGTTGGACCACTTGTGGTGGAGTTGAGTGGTGATGGAGGAAGGGAGGAGAGAGGAGGAGGGAGGGAGGTGAGGGGGAAAAGAGGACGAGGAGGAAAAGAAGAAGGAGAAAGGGAACGAGGGAAGGGAGCAGGAGGAGAGAGGGAAGGAGGAGAGGGAGGAGAAGGAGGGAAGGGAGCAGGAGAGAGGGAAGGAGGAGAGGGAGGAGAAGGAGGGAAGGCAGTGGGAGGAGAGAGGGAAGGAGGAGAGGGAGGAGAAGGAGGGAAGGGAGCGGGAAGAGGGAAGGGAGAAGGAGAGGTGGGTGGAGGAGGGAAGGAGACAAGCAGACTTACTCCGTGCCAGGTTGAAGCAGCTGCTACCGAAAGTGGTCCAAATACTCTTGAGAAAGGACAGCTGCCTGTGAGTGAGAGGGAAGGCACAGACCCCAGTGTGGGAGCATCTCAGCCGCCACCAAAACCAATACCAGTTCTGAATGGAGACACGTTAACCACCCTTTCAGACCTGGCCACACCCCCTGACTATACCCCTGTGGGGACAGACACAGGTACAGACACCTCTTCCAGTGCACCAGCTCTGACCAATGGGACTTCAGCAGTGGAGACACCTGGAAGGCTGGAGGTCACAGAGAAGGATGGGTCTGTGTATGTGAGACTAGAGACACCGCCAGTGAATGGCGAGGAGGAGAAAGGACAGAGAAATGAGACTGATAGCCGGCCTGAAGGGGGAGGGAGAGGGACAGAAGGAGGAGGGTCTGTGGTTGGGAAGGGAGGAGGAGGAGGAGGAGGAGGAGGAGGAGGGCAAGGGATATCGCTAACTAATGACCTGCTGTATGATTTGGACTGACATAGAGGCTTGTAGCTGCTGCTGCTGATGGTGGTGGCTGTTTTCACTGTTGATTTTATCATAAGTGCGCAGTGTATAATGATCAGTATTTTATTTATGTACACGATGCTGTGATTATAGCAGCACAACTGTGACTATTGATCCCACCCAAGTACAGCACGCAGTTCAAAGGTCATAGTTATCACGTGATTAGTCCTCACATCCATGATCCAACCACTTCCCGTGGTCAGGGAGACCGTAAGCGCTACTTTCGCGCATGCGCAGTAATTCTTTGTCGTGCACTCACGCTGACTCGCTGAGCACATTGGCACAAGCATAACGCGACCTTCGCTAGTGTAGGCTGAACCCAGGATAATCTACTTTTGGTTGATGACAAGCACAGCCAACCACTGTACCTGTCTCGTAACGCTCACTGCACTAGTCGCGTTCATAGATATCCAAATCATCTCGCAGCGGAAGCATTGAGTTTCCTCCTCTGCGTCCCTTACACATTCCTAGCATAATAGCATCATACTCCTCTGTACAGCACTATATAGGTCTTACAGTGTGTCTTGTCAACGAGATATAACTACAGAGGCTAAAGTAATATCATAGGATCGTGCATTATTTATTAATTATTAACCAACTGAACACCTGAGGGCTTTGGTTTCGCTAACCGTGTTTCATTAATTAATTCACAAGAGTCAGTAGTATGCATAAACTAACGCGTTTAGAGCGTGGTATGCATGAGCAGGCATGTAGACTCGCATAGTTGAGTGGTATAAGTATTCATGCATAGAGACCTCCGCTCCAGTTTAATAGTTGTAGGCGTTTCGATAAGTAGCAAACATGTTGTGTGCAGTCTGGACGGTGAGAAGAACTCTCGCCTTTTTGGCATACGTAGCGTTGCTTTTCAGAGCATCCAGCGGTAAGTCATCAGCCTCGCGATGTTCAGTCGCTCAGCGACTATTTCTACATAATGTATGTGCTTGTTTCGTGTGTGGTTTACGTTTGTACTACACTATGCATAATCAACCTATTTTCCAAGTGCCGCCAATTATTCTCTACACTGTATCTATCCATTCAGGCGCACTGGACCTCCTGTTGCCAGGTTACGACAACATCCCCACCGACGGGAGCGGACTAATACTCATAACGGACATCGGAACATCCCCAAGCGGGGCGGACGAGGACGGGGATGCGTTGATATGTCGTCACAACATAACCGACACGCCAGGGCTGGGGGACTGGTACTACAATGGCACAGAGGAAGCGGACGTGGTGGACGGCACTGACAACGTCCTCGGCTGGAAGAGGAACAGGGGACAGGCGGAGGGCGTGGTGCGGCTGAGGAGTCTCAGCGACACGCCTCAGCGAGGCGACTCCGTGGAGGGCGTGTACAGCTGTGTGGTGCAGAGAGGCGCGGACGTTGACGTGGTGTCCGTGGGACTGTACTACAATAGTAAGTGCACTACGTGGGTCGTCGCACTAGCGCACTGCAAATGTACATACCTGCCATAGTCCATTACTACTAACCCACGCGCATAAATATGCAGGGAGCTAGAGTAATAATTTTGTTACTGGTACTTTTTTATATGAAATTTTGAGCCCTACTAGAGCTGGCCCAGAGATTGCTATAGCGAGTGGACATTGACATAATGAGTGGGTATGGTTTATGTGTGGAACTAAAGTGTAGAGGCTATAGTTAAATTTCTCAGTTGACCACTGTCTCAGTGGCGTGCAGTGAGCTGCAACATAACTCTCATTCATTATTTCTCTGCACAGCTTAATAGTTAGTTGTAATGAACAGAATCATATTATACCTACACATACATTATTGCATAGTTGTAACTTAACAGTCAGCGTTTAGTGTTCTGTAGTGAGTTGAAACACTATCCAACCACACTGCATTAGCTGACACACGACTCTCTGTTTAGTCTCAGCCCTCGAGATCCTGTTCCAGCTCACATCTCCGCTGACTCAGCAGTACAGTGTGACCTGCAGGTCAACCAATGGGACGGTCCTGAACAGCTCCTTCACTGGCCCAGCAGAGGAGGGCCTCGGGGAGCTGAGGCCTCTGGAGCTGGAGGAGCTCATGAGAGGGAGAGACAACTACTCCATCACTGCCAACAGAACTGGAGGGACTGATGGAGACACGTACCACTGCATGGTATGGAATGGAGTGTCCAGTCTAACAGCCAACCTCACCCTCTCAGGTATGTATTGATATGTGACTTAATTCTATAATTTGGTTTAATAATCATTTTGGACAGCGCAGGATTAAGTAAGTAGGAAGTTGACTGAATAGTCCACGACCACTGGCAGTACATAAGGAAGAATGGGGAGACGTATTTTTGTCTGGGGTGGTGGCTTGGTGCTCAGTGCACTGGACTCCCAGTCACTGGGCCCAGGTTTAGTGCCTGGGACAATAGTTTGTCTTCTTTCTCTGCCTGTGTCAACTATCACCAGACGGCCATGCCAATTAGCAAATGTTTTGCTATGTATTAGTTTAAACATGTCCCAATGCTCGTACAGTGATAGGGCTGTAGTACTGTAATGATTACATCACCCGGTCCACTGGTCTGCACCACTCCAGTATGAGCTGTTTGCTTGCTCTGGTGGCTGCTCTCCTGAGCCACAGGGTAACTGAGGAATGTCCCACTTGTGTTGGGAGCACAGTTACACAGAGAAGGACAGGAGACATGCATGTCCCGTTTCATGTTTCCCTACTGAAAGTGAGACTACAGGAAAGACCAGTCTCGCATGGCCCTCCATTACAGAACACTCAGTATAACATAATAACACCAAGAGCATAATGAGCTGTACCATTCCTTACCTTCCCTTGCCCCTCCTTCCCCTACTATTCCTTCGTTCTGTCAATTTTCTATCCCCCTCTGCCCTCCCTTCCTCCCTCCCTCCCCCTCTTCTTTCCTCCTCTCTCCTGCCTCCCTCCCTCCCTCCCTCTTTCCTTTCCACCCTCCCCTCCTCCCTCCCTCCCTCCCTCCCTCTTTCCTTTCCACCCTCCCTCCCTCCCTCTTTCCTTTCCACCCTCCTTCCCTCCCTCCCTCCCTCCCTCCCTCTCTCTCCCTCCCTCCCTCCCTCCCTCCCTCCCTCTCTCTCCCTCCCTCCCTCCCTCCCTCCCCCCCAGTTGCCGACCCTCCCACAGACATCACCATAGAGCAGCTCACCTCCTCCACAGTCAATGTCAGTTGGGCCAGCCCAACTGGAGGAGCCGCAGTGACTGGCTACATAGTCCACTACACAGGAGGTGGCCATACGGGCACTGTGTCCTCCGAATACAGTACCTCAGTGCTGGTCCATGGCCTGGTGCCTGATGGCCGCAACTACACCATTGCAGTGGAGGCACAGTCTGTGCATGTGTCTGGCGTGTCTGTGGCAGCCTTTATTGAGCCGTGTGAGTGGGGAGTGGTGTAGGGTGTGTGTGTGTGTGTGTGTGCACACGTGCGTGCGTGCGTGTGTGCGTACATGTGTGTGTGTGTGTGTGTGTGTGTGTGTGTGTGTGTGTGTGTGTGTGTGACATGCCACAGTATTTTACTGTTAAAGGTCCCACTCTGTTTACTGTAACTCAAAACCAGTTTCGTTCTGTGGCTCAATAACAACTAACCGTCTCGTGTTATGCCACCATTTCTCACGCACTACGCACTGTCATGTGATCACCATATCAAGATAGGTATTTCCTGTATCAGTCCATACTATGTACACATGGTCAGTCAGTTAATCAGTAGTTGTTTTTAATACATCAGAATGTCTATAAATAGTAACCACAAGCTTGCTAATCTCATTAATACCTTCATTCTCCCACAGGTATTGTCCCTGAGGTCAGTGTCCTGACTCTCAGCTCCACCTCCCTCTCCCTCTCCTGGGAGCCCCCAGAGCACTACAGTGGCACCATAGCAGGCTGGGTCCACTACAGCCCTGTGGCAGGGGGAGATGTGGTGAGGCTGTTCGTGGAGGACAGTGCAGCGATACCGGATTTGGTGGGGCTGGATCAGTTCACTAACTACTCAGTTCAGATGGCTCTGGTTGATAGCAGTAACCAGACGTGCCTGTTTGGGGATCCTGTTTTTGCTATGACGGGTGAGGATGTGTGTGTGTGTGTGTGTGTGTGTGTGTGTGTGTGTGTGTGTGTGTGTGTGTGTGTGTGTGTGTGTGTGTGTATACAGGGTCCCTGTCTGTCTGGGGGGGGGAGGGGCGTGGTGTAGGTGGGCTGACTCATGAATACACCAGGCACTCAACTGTACGCACACTCCAATATTCACCCTGTTGACTGTGCCTTGTGAGGGCTCTCAGATATGAATCACTTTGTTCTAATTAAACATGCATGATGGTGAATATTGAACTACCCACCCCTTTCCCTGGTTCCCAGCCATCTCTGTACAGCCACAGCAGCAAGTGACTGTTGTGTGTGTGTGTGTGTGTGTGTGTGTGTGTGTGTGTGTGTGTGTGTGTGTGTGTGTGTGTGTGTGTGTGTGTGTGTGTGTGTGTGTGTGTGTGTGTGTGTGTGTGTGTGTGTGTGTGTGTGTGTGTGTGTGTGTGTGTGTGTGTGTGTGTGTGTGTGCGTGTGTGTGTAGAAACTGAAATGGGAGGGAGAAGACATCATATGTATATCTCAGTCAGCAAAAGCTTATTACAGAATTGTGTAATTAACTAATGCAAAAACCATGGCCTGTGGTGTGGGTCACATTCCATGTCAGCACTGGAATGTGTGGTCCAACCTCCCACCCCAACCTGACCTGCACTGTGTGTGTACAGTGCTATGGGTCACTGACATAACAGCATGTGGCTGTAGACATCACCACCTTCCTTGTGTCCTCATGAGTGGCTGATGGCTGCACTTATGAGTAGTAGTTAGGTAGAGAGAGGGATACCACTTTCTTTGTCTCTCTCTCTCTCTCTCTCTCTCTCTCTCTCTCTCTCTCTCTCCCCACACAGGTCTGGGTCCAGTACAGTCACTGGTCTCCACGGTAACCACTAACAACATCACAATCTCCTGGTCCCCTCCTGATGCCCCAACTGACGCTGTCCAGCACTACGAGGTCACCTACCAGCAACTGGACACGCCCAGCAGTAACATCATCACGGTGAACACCATGAATCCCTTCCTGTCCATAACAGCTGGGAATGGAGACAGATACAACTTCTCTGTGGAGGCCCACAGTGCCTTTGGCCCAGGAGATAGTGCCACCATCACTGCAGCCATCGACTGTGAGTCAGTGACTCTGTCCTGTATAGTGCGTGTAATATCCCCACAGTAGACAGAGTGATTGGGAAGGTCTGGGGCAACCAAACCCTAACACCACTCAGCGAGCTGTGATGTGAGGTGTGCTAGCTAGATTAGTTGCTGAATGATATTAGTCAAAGGTGTGCATTTCTGAGCATTCAGAAAACACTAGGAACCCTTCCCCCCTAGTTAGAAGTCATTTTTCCACTTACATACATGTATGTCATGTGCCCGAATAGTCTTGCACCCAATCCCATCTCTACATACCCAACACAACACAGTGAGAGAATGGCCTGGTCTGCTAGGTACTGTTAATCAGGCAAACGTTTGCTCAGGCAAAAGCAGCACACAGCCTGGTTGGTCCGTGAGGGGGGGGGGAGAGGGAGAGAACTCACTGCCATATTGTCCATGATGGGGAGGAAGAAAGAAGGATAATGGGAGGAAAAGTGGACTCCTGTGGGTCTTGAACCCACGCAGTGTAGTGTGGAGTGTGTGTTGGATGATAGCTACTGGTATTCATATGGTGGTGAGTTCCGTCAATACTCTCGAGAAGTTGTATGATCACGATGTAGTGTGTAAAACAGGCTCCGCCCAGATTCTGGGGGTGTGGTCAATGGCAGTAATGGTATAGCTAGGGCAGCCTTCCGAGTACTATTCACTGGCAGTGGCAGTGTAGGGAGCACAGTACATCCAGCACTGCCAGGAGGAGGACCGATGGGCAGGAGGTATAGCGTGTCACACTCCATCCTCAGCTTGCAGTTGGCTGAGCTGAGGGACTACCCTCATGCATGCCAGGACTGTATTAGCTTACCGTGTGATGCTATACCTTACGCAAGGTATGGCAGTGTGGCAGGTGTGGGTTACTCCCAGTGGGATAGTCCGTTTGTGAGGCGGAAGAGCGTTAGGTTAAGGATGGGCACTGCGGAGTGAGTAATTATCTGCTATAGCAAACGGGGAATTACTCCATCCACTCGTGACCCTAGCTCCACCCACTCGTGACCCTAGCCCCACCCACTCGTGACCCCACTCACAACCCTAGCTCCACACGACCCTAGCCCCACCCACTCGTGACCCTAGCTCCACCCACTCACGACCCTAGCTCCACCTACTCATGACCCTAGCTCCACCCACTCATGACCCTAGCCCGACCCACTCGTGACCCTCACTCATGACCCTAGCTACACCCACTTGTGACCCTAGCTACACCCACTTGTGACCCTAGCTACACCCACTCGTGACCCTAGCTACACACACATGTGATCCTAGCTCCACCCACCATCTTGTGTTCATGGCCATCTGAAGCTCACGAAAGGTGAAGCAGCCATCAATTGGATAAAAAAAGGACATGCAGCGGTCAATCATGTTTGTGCATGAAGCACTAAAAATTCGGGCCCATGTACATAAAGTATCTTGGACCACGCCTCCATTGCCTTCAAAAGTGGAGCGGCCCAGGCCGTCCCTGCTGCCCCGCTTCCAACGGCCCTGGTGTTGCGATACTTGTGATGCTGTGCATTACATAGCTGTATCACAGCATACTCACTGTATGGAGTAACATGCTGTGTTGGATCATGTGCTGTGATCCTGTGTCTTCTTCTATCCTCCATGGCAGATGTGCTCTTCCAGTTGCTTGTTGGAGGAGTTGGGAACTGCTCAGAATGGATAGTGAGTCCGTGCATGGCAGTGGAGTCTCTCCTGCGTCTCCCTCTCTCCTCCTCTCTCTTCCTCTGACATCAATTCCTCCATTAATCCCCCTCTCCCTTTCTCCTCTCTCCCTCCCTCCCTCCCCCCTACCCACAGACCAACGGTCGCACCACAAAGCTCTCTGACATAAGCGACGAGGTCACTCAGCTCCTACAGACTCAGTGCAGCTGCATCCCTCGAGTACAGGAGGCGGAGTTCTACTGTTTCCCTGACGCTGAACAGTATGTGACCTTCCGCGGCCAACTGTACGCTCCTCTCACTGTGCGTGTGGACACACTGCTCACCCACCTGGAGGACTGGGTCAGAGGGGGGGCTTCAATTAGGGTGAACGAGTACAAGACCATCGATGCAGACTGTGAGCCAGCCATAGCCGCAGTGGAGGACATGGAGTGTGAGGCCCCTACACAGCCGAGTGAGGAGACGCCCAAGACTAGCTCTCCAGCCAGGGTGGTGGAGGAGACAGGCAGTGGGGTGTCTGTGGTGGTGCTGGGTGGGGTGGCTGCAGGGAGCTTTGTGCTGGGGATGGCGGCCATGCTTGTCCTACTGGCACTCTGCTACATGATCAAGAAATGGTGAGGAACAGCAATGGCTGATATGAGATCTCCTCCTTTGGCCATCTGTTCTTACTCACTGTATCACTCATCATTCCCTCTCCTCTCTCTATTTTTTCCATTCCCTTTCTCCTTCTCTCTCCTCTCTCCTTCTTTTCCTCATTCCCTCCCTACTCCTTTCCTCCCTCCCTCTATCTTTTCCTCCTTCCTTCTCTCTCCCCTTCCCTTCACTCCCTCCCTTCCTCCCCCCTCCCTCCCATCCCTCCCTCCTTGCAGCCGAAGAAAAGGTGGCTATCAACCAGCCTCCAACGATGCTGAGCTGCAGAAAAACCCAATGTACGATGAGCATAATGATAATCCCATTGAGCACTCCACTAGTTTCAGTGGCAGATACAGGGAACCTCCTGTGCGTTCTCTTCCCGGGGCAACCTATGAGACACTGGACACTGCACTCAACCAGGCCTACGGTGCCCCCCTCGAGCCTCGTGACAGCTTCACTAAGGACACATCTTTCAGACCACAGCTTCCTCCTCCAAGAAATAGCTTCTCCAAAACACTGGCCACAGCCACACACACCACAACCTTCCAGCCTCCCAGTAGCACTACGACCTTCCAGCCTCCCAGTAGCACTACGACCTTCCAGCCTCCCAGTAGCACTATGACCTTCCAGCCTCCCAGTAGCACTACAACCTTCCAGCCTCCCACTACCAGTCCAGTGGGAGGGATGGAGAGTGTAAGTCACGATGGTTCTGCCCCGCTACAACTCTCCCCTGGGAACAGCTTCTCCAGGACACCAGCCTCAGCTGTACACACCCAAACCTTCCAGCCCTCAGTGGGGAGTCCGGTGGGAGGAGTGAAGAACCCGGTGTATGGAGCATCAGGTGGCCATAGCAACACTAGCACTACTGACCAGTATGTCTATGTAGAAGTGGAGAAAGGCAAAGACTAGAGCCTGGCACTGAGTGTGCCTTCACTGTATATAGTGAGTGTTGTATTGCACTGAGCTGTGGGTATAAATTATAATATGTTGTCTTCTTTCAATCGCTAATACTTTTTATACAATGTCATGTCCAGTGTATCGTATGTATTGCAAGAATTTTTATACCTCACCACGCAGTGAGTGTCATGTCTATATAGCTACTGTACCATCACACTGCGTGTGTGGCCACTTTGACATTTTATGGTCCATCAAATGTATGTCTTTTGAACATTTTACATCAGAGACACATCAAACAAGGCAGGGTAACACAACTACACCAACTGAGATGGCTCACTGTCTTTTCTTTTCGAAGAAAAAGTGAGGTGGGACTCAAACCATGTCACTGTACTCTCTAGACCAGTGCTCTTACCTCTGAGCTACTGAGGCAGCTCAATGGTTGCGAGTCAAAGTAGGCAGTACAAGAGATTACATGACAATGATTGATGAATACATGAGATTACATGACACTGATACATGACAACGTAGTAAACTGTGTGGAGGCCAGTCTGAAGAACTGATGTGTACTTAGCTTCTTTCCAGTACTGAGATCCATGCATGAATACTATATACATGTATAATTGGATGGCATTATGTACACCACATAAAGATTGAGCAACTGCGTCTGTGTGAAAGGAATGTATCTAGTTCTTTCTCTCAATGTAGTGTACTATCACAGGACTATCCACAGCAATTAATTAGACTAAGTATCATTAGTCAAAAACGGAGAACGCATTAATTGGCACGCGGAACTTCTATTGCTTACATAAAGAGCTCCGCTTCAGTTCCCTCTAGTGAGTCTTATAGTCTATTTTAGCAGCAGCAAGCATGTTCACTGGGGTTGTGACGGTAGAGCGAACCCTCGCTCTTGCAGCATGCGTAGTGTTGCAATTGCTTTTCAGAGCTAGACCGTCTAGCGGTAAGTGATCATGTTGGCATGAGCCACGCATGCAGCGGCTCTAACCACAGATAAACTGACTAACGTATAGTCGTATATAATTATATGTATGTGCTTCACTGTTTGCAGTTTAGACCAACTTTTGCGCCGAAAGGTTCGTGCACTACATCTGAGCAGCCTACGTTTTGTTTTAGTGACTAATATTACGTGCATGCACGAAGTCGTAGCACAGACACTCGCAATCGCATTTTACCCCAAAATTGCCTCTGGTAAGGAGGAAGGCTCTGGGGGTTCTCAGGTAGCACTGAGTCACGAAATCCAACATTTCTAGAGGAACTTGGCATGCCCCTCCATCTAGAGGGCGCGCTTCGCGCGATTTTATCATAGCGGCACTCGAGTGTTTTTGCCAATGCCATAGAGCCTCCGTCGCCTCTGTCACTACACTACATCCATCCATTCAGGTGCTCTGGACCTCCTGTTGCCAGGTTACGACAGCATCCCCACCGACGGGAGCGGACTAATACTCATAACGGACATCGGAACATCCCCAGACGGGCAGGACGAGGACGGGCAGGCGTTGATATGTCGTCACAACATAACCGACACGCCAGGGCTGGGGGACTGGTACTACAATGGCACAGAGGAAGAGGACGTGGTGGACGGCACTGACCTCGTCCTCGGCTGGAAGAGGAACAGGGGACAGGCGGAGGGGGTGGTGCGGCTGAGGAGTCTCAGCGACACGCCTCAGCGAGGCGACTCCGTGGAGGGCGTGTACAGCTGTGTGGTGCAGAGAGGCGTGGACGTTGACGTGGTGTCCTTGGGACTGTACTATAACAGTGAGTTGGGTCGTTGGGACATGATTGTATGATGAGCGCTAGCTATACTTACTCCTGAGCCAGCTAGCTCTGGTGAAATCAAAATTAATATATATATTTTATTCTGTTAGTTTAGTGAATCTGCTGAGAGCACCAACTCTTTTCTGTAATTTTAAGTCCTACCCTAGCTGGCTTAGGGCTACTTTCTTTCTATCTATTATGTACAGCTATATCTGCATAATTAGGCTATACTTAGAATAAACAGTGTCTGAAAATTGACTCTCCTTTCAGTCTCAGCCCTCGAGATCCTGTTCCAGCTCACATCTCCGCTGACTCAGCAGTACAGTGTGACCTGCAGGTCAACCAATGGGACGGTCCTGAACAGCTCCTTCACTGGTCCAGCAGAGGAGGGCCTTGGGGAGCTGAGGCCTCTGGAGCTGGAGGAGCTCATGAGAGGGAGAGACAACTACTCCATCACTGCCAACAGGACTGGAGGGACTGATGGAGACATGTACCACTGCATGGTATGGAATGGAGTGTCCAGTCTAACAGCCAACCTCACCCTCTCAGGTATTGTACTTATTATAAAACCAATTTTAATAATTATGGAGAGCAGTTCTGCAAACTATGCTATAGCCGTTGTGATACGTACCACTTTAAACAGAATTCCAACAATGTGATGCCTATTGTATGATGTTGTTTTCATTAAGCTTTTGGTTAATGTAGCTAGCCACTCTAAGCTTCATGGATGTCTTTCATACTTTGGGAGCACTAATTGAACAGAGATAGTAGATATATGTCTCCCATTCCTGTATACTGAAAGTGTGGCTACACTCTCACATAGCCCTTGCTCATTGAACACTTAGCATAACTAGTAACACCAAGAACATAATTTACTCTATCCTTTCCTTGCTTCTCTTCCGTCTCTCCTTCTATATACGTACTAATACTGGATTTCCCTTAAGTTTTATAACCCTCCCTCTCTCTATCTCTCCCTCCCTCCCTCCCTCCCCCAGTTGCCGACCCTCCCACAGGCATCACCATAGAGCAGCTCACCTCCTCCACAGTCAACGTCAGTTGGGCCAGCCCAACTGGAGGAGCCGCAGTGACTGGCTACATAGTCCACTACACAGGAGGTGGCTATACGGGCACTGTGTCCTCCGAATACAGTACCTCAGTGCTGGTCCATGGCCTGGTGCCTGATGGCCGCAACTACACCATTGCAGTGGAGGCACAGTCTGTGCATGTGTCTGGCGTGTCTGTGGCAGCCTTTATTGAGCCGTGTGAGTGGCATGCTCATCCACTGTGTGTGTCTTTATGTGAGCGTATGTCTACACACATTCAAATTCTTCGAGGGAAAATACAGAGATTAGTTATTCTAGTGTCAAAAGCTCACTCTGAGTAATGTAACTCAATTCTCTCTTCATTCTGTGGCTATATATCAGTGACTATATCTCATGTCATGCCACCATTTCTCACAGAATTGTGTGAACACCATAATTATGAAGATATCTATATTTTTCTCTGTTACATACACAATTCTAGAATGTCAATAACCACTGCACACTGATCTGACTCGTTACTGTTCTCATTCTCCCACAGGTATTGTCCCTGAGGTCAGTGTCCTGGCTCTCAGCTCCACCTCCCTCTCCCTCTCCTGGGAGCCCCCAGAGCACTTCAGTGGCACCATAGCAGGCTGGGTCCACTACAGCCCTGTGGCAGGGGGAGATGTGGTGAGGCTGTTCGTGGAGGACAGTGCAGCGATACCGGATTTGGTGGGGCTGGATCAGTTCACTAACTACTCAGTCCAGATGGCTCTGGTTGATAGCAGAAACCAGACGTGCCTGTTTGGGGATCCTGTTTTTGCTATGACGGGTGAGTGTGTGTGTGTGTGTGTGTATGTGTGTGTGTGTGTAAAGGAAACATGAAGGAAATGAAAGTGGGAGGGAAAGAGATGTTATATCTCCATCAGCAAATGCTCATTACAGAATTGCATAGCTAATAAACCATGGCCTGTGGTGTGGCTCACATGCCACATCAGCACTGGAGTGTACAGTCCATCCCCCACCCAGTGTGACCTGCAGTGTGTGTACAGTGCTATGGGTCACCGACACGACGGCATGGCTGTAGGTATTGCCACCTCTCTTGTTTCCTCATAAGTGGCTGATGGCTGTACTTGTATGAGCATTAGGCTCTGTGGATGGGGATATACCTGTTTCCTTGTTTCCTCTCTCTCTCTCTCTCTCTGCTCCCCCCCCCCCCCCCCTTTAACACTCAACATGACACACACAACACACACACAGCTCTGGGTCCAGTACAGTTGCTGGTTTCCACAGTAACCACTGACAGCATCACCATCTCCTGGTCTCCTCCCACTGCCCCCACTGACGCTGTCCTGCAGTACAAGGTCACCTACCAGCAGGTGGACTTGCCCAGCAGCAACATCATCACGGTGGACACCATGAGTCCTTTCGTGACCATAACAGCTGCAAAGGGAGACGTGTACACCTTCTCTGTGGAGGCCCACAGTGTGTTTGGTCCAGGAGATAGTGCCACCATCACTGCAGCCATTGACTGTGAGTCAGAAACTCTGTCCTGTGTAGTGTGTGTTAATATTTTTGTCATAGTGAAAGATATACAACAAGCATAATTATGATAACGAAGAAAAACATTTTGCACATGTATAGAAATATACAGCTAGTACTGAAAGTGAAGGACTGTTAATTTACTGGTACTGGAGGTCCAGGAGTGCTAGTACTGCTGGCATTGCTCAGGGGGGTATTCAGGGTGGTATGGCGTATGTCACAACACACTCTCAAGTGTGCTGTTCACTGACCTGTGGCAATTACCCTCATATACATGAGCATTGACTGTGTGATGGGTGTAGGGTGACTCCCAGGGGGACAGTCTGTTGAGGATGGATGGGCATGCATCCATCATGGACGACCTGTTATGGTTAAGTGGGGAATAGGTCTAGCATCATGAATGTGACATAGCTCCACCCACATTCGACCCCAGCTCCACCCACAATCATGCATGGCAATACTGTGTAGCTAGTTTTACCACATACTCACTGTGTGGAGCAACATGCAGTGTTAATAGACCATATGCTGTGATCCTGTGTCTACTGTTCTCCTATCCTCCATGGCAGATGTGCTGTTCCAGTTGCTTGTCGGTGGAGTTGGGAACTGCTCAGAGTGGATAGTAAGCTGATCCACATGAGGACTGTCTCTCTCTCTCTGTCTCTATTCTCACCCTTCAATTTCAATCCTCTATTCTCTACCCCTTTCTCTTCCCTCTCCCCTTCCTTCCTCGCTGTTCTCCTCTCATTCTCCTTCACTCTTTCGTCTCTCTTCCCTCTCCCTCCCTTCACCCCTCCTCCTCCCCCCCCTCTCCTCTCTCCCTCCCCCACAGACCAAGGGTCGCCCCGCTAAGCTCTCTGACATTGGTGATGAGGTGACCTGGCTCCTCCAAATCCAGTGCAACTGTCTCCCTCAAGTACAGGAGGCAGAGTTCTACTGTTTCCCTGATGCTGAGCAATACGTCACCTTCCGTGGTCGGCTGCATGCCCCACCCACTGTGCCTGTGGACACACTGCTGACCCACCTGGAGGACTGGGTCAGAGGGGGGGCTTCAATTAGGGTGAGCGAGTACAAGACCATCGACACAAACTGTGAGCCAGCCATAGCCACAGTGGAGGACATGGAGTGTGAGGCCCCTACACAGCCAAGTGAGGAGACGCCCAAGACTAGCTCTCCAGCCAGCATGGCGGAGGAGATGAGCAGTGGGATGTCTGTGGCGGTGCTGGGTGGGGTGGCTGTGGGGAGCTTTGTGCTGGGGATGGCGGCCATGCTTGTCCTGCTAGCACTCTGCTACATGATCAAGAAATGGTGAGGAACAGCAATGGCTGATATGATGAGACCACCAACCTCTCCTTACTCCCTGTATTGTTCATTCTCTCCTCCTTTCAACTTTCCTTCCTTTTCTCCCTCCCTCTATCCCCCCCCCCCCTCCCTCCCTCCCTCCCTTCCTTCATGCAGCCAAAGAAAGGATGTGAGTCACACAAAGCAAGAAGCTGAAGTGACGGAGAACCCAGAGCATGCTGAACACTATGACAACTCTGCTGAGCTCCTAGCCAATGACAGATACAAACAACCTTCAGAGCATTCATCCGGTGCACTGTACGACTCAGTGGGCACCACACTCAACCAGGCCTATGGTGCCAACCTTGAGTTACTGAGCAAGGATGCATCTTACAGACCTCAGCTTCCTCCCCCGCGAAACAGCATCTCCAAGAGGCCTGCCGTGGCCACACCCACCAGTCCAGCTGGAGGGGTGAAGAACCCTGTGTACGGAGCTCCCAGGGTGTCGAGCAATCGCACCAGCACTGACAAGTATGGCTACGTGCAAGTGGAGCCTGGAAAGGAGTAGGAGTGGATGTTTGGAGGTACTGGAGTGGCTATACATTGAGCTGTGTGTGTGTGTGTGTGTGTGTGTGTGTGTGTGTCGCATTCAGTTGTTAATACATTTATTCACATCTAGTGTCTAGTTTGTGTTGCAAGCATTTTTGATATTTTTTATACCTCGCCAGGCAGTGTGTCCCAGCTGGCTATTGTATCATCAGACTGCATGTGTGGCTGTGTGCTTTTATGGTCTGTTCCTCCATAATGAAATGTATGTGAAATGCAGAATAACTCGATGTACAATAAGCAAAATGGTCAGTTCAACTTCGCCAAGTGTTCCACTAGCTAGATACAGGGAGCCTCCTGTGAACTAACCTTGGGGCCTCGTATGACTCACTGGACACCACACTCAACCAAGCCTATGGTGCCAACCTCGAGACACATGATGGCTTCAGTAAAGGTGCTTCCTTTAGACCACAATGGCCTTAGAAGTCAGTGACAGTTGTACACACTGAAGCATTCCAACCTCCAGCCTCCAGTGGGAGGTTAGGGGTCAAGAATCAGTGTATGGAGCTCAGTATCAGGACAGGTATGGCTACTACTGCTACTACTACTACTGCTACTACTACTACTACTGCTACTACTACTACTACTACTACTACTACTACTACTACTACTACTACTACTACTACTGCTGCTGCTGCTGCTGCTGCTGCTGCTGCTGCTGCTGCTGCTGCTACTACTACTACTACTACTACTACTACTACGAGTGGATCACTGATGGACATGTACATGTGCGCACAGCTAGCTACGCTGCAAGCGACTACGGATGCGCGACCTTTGACCCCTTGCAAAAGTCCGCGTATCGACTTCGCTAGGGGACGAGGCTGCATAGCCATCCTTGCAGTGTCAGTATAGGAAATATTAAATGCATAATAACACATACACACTCTACAGTATGCTAGAGCGACCTCCGGCCTCTACATATATACCTGTCTGGAGACCCCCTCATGATTCAATTTGAATTTGAATTTTGAATTTGAATTTGATCAGTTCAAATACAGGTTCAGAAGATGTCGATACGTTTTTGAGCTAGATGTGTACAATGTGTGCCATATAATTTATGTATGCCACACTGTAGCTGGTAATGTACGTGTTCAACTCAATGTGCCTTTGAATCAGTTTTTATATGTAATCACCGTGACAGGACTACAGCAATTAACATGTCATTGAGAAAATGGCATGCGGAACTTCCATTAAAATCCAACATATAGAGCTCCGCTTCAGTTCAGCCTTAGTCGGTTTTAACAGTAGCAAGCATGTTCACTGGAGTTTTGACGGTCGAGCGAACCCTCGCTCTTGCGGCATGCGTAGTGTTGCTTTTCAGAGCGTCTAGCGGTAAGTCAGCTTCGCAGCGTCAGACTAACGTATACATCGCACGTAATGTGTGCTCCATTGCAGTTTACGTTTGTGCGCATAGTGCCACACTGTGCATAACCAATGCAGTGCCAACATCTCCTAGCTATTCTCACACACTGTTGGCTCTCTCTTCATTGCATTCAGGTGCTCTGGACCTCAGGTTGCCGGGTTACGACAGCATCCCCACCGACGGGAGCGGACTAATACTCATAACGGACATCGGAACATCCCCAGACGGGCAGGACGAGGACGGGCAGGCGTTGATATGTCGTCACAACATAACCGACACGCCAGGGCTGGGGGACTGGTACTACAATGGCACAGAGGAAGCGGACGTGGTGGAGAGCACTGACCTCGTCCTCGGCTGGAAGAGGAACAGGGGACAGTCGGAGGGGGTGGTGCGGCTGAGGAGTCTCAGCGACACGCCTCAGCGAGGTGACTCCGTGGAGGGCGTGTACAGCTGTGTGGTGCAGAGAGGCGTGGACGTTGACGTGGTGTCCGTGGGACTTTACTATAACAGTGAGTTGGGTCGTTGGGACCGTGACATGATTGTATGATGCCAGCTATACTTACTCCAGCTGGCTCAAGTAAAATCAAATTTCATGCTACCATGCAGATAAAACGTTAGATATTCTGTTAGTCTATAGTCATGGATAGTAAGCCCCACGGAACCATTCCGTGAGGCTTACTATCCATGGCCTATAGTGAATCTGTAAAGGGCACCAACCCGTTTATCTAATTTTAAGTTCTACGTTAGCTGGCTCAGGGCTACTTGTAGATTCCATGTTCAGTAGCTTGCAGTGAGTGGAAACACATATAGCTCTATTAGGCATAATAATAATAAAAAAACAACTTAATAATTATTGGTACTAATTTTTAATGTTTTGTACCAGTAAAAAATTGTACTGCAACATCTGAAATGTGACTCTCCTTTCAGTCTCAGCCCTCGAGGTCCTGTTCCAGCTCACATCTCCGCTGACTCAGCAGTACAGTGTGACCTGCAGGTCAACCAATGGGACGGTCCTGAACAGCTCCTTCACTGGCCCAGCAGAGGAGGGCCTCGGGGAGCTGAGGCCTCTGGAGCTGGAGGAGCTCATGAGAGGGAGAGACAACTACTCCATCACTGCCAACAGGACTGGAGGGACTGATGGAGACACGTACCACTGCATGGTATGGAATGGAGTGTCCAGTCTAACAGCCAACCTCACCCTCTCAGGTAACCCTCCTTCCGCCAATCCTCTATTTTCCCTTCAACATCCCTCACTCTCTCTCCCTCCCTCCCTCCCTCCTCCCTCCCTCCCTCCCCCAGTTGCCGACCCTCCCACAGACATCACCATAGAGCAGCTCACCTCCTCCACAGTCAACGTCAGTTGGGCCAGCCCAACTGGAGGAGCCGCAGTGACTGGCTACATAGTCCACTACACAGGAGGTGGCCATACGGGCACTGCGTCCTCTGAATACAGTACCTCAGTGCTGGTCCATGGCCTGGTGCCTGATGGCCGCAACTACACCATTGCAGTGGAGGCACAGTCTGTGCATGTGTCTGGCGTGTCTGTGGCAGCCTTTATTGAGCCGTGTGAGTGGTATGCTCATCCACTGTGTGTGTTGTTATGTGAGCGTACATTGGAAATCTTCAAGGGAAATACAGAGATTATCATGCAAGGTTATTCTATCATTGAGAGCTCACTCTGATTAATGCAATCAATGCTCTCTTAATTTTGTGGCGGGCATAACACGAGATATGGTCACTGTTATAAACAGTGACTATTATAACACTGACCACATCTCATGTCCATGTGCCATTTCTCACACAGTCATGTGAACACCATATGATAGATATTATAATATTATTTATTTTTCTCTGTTACATTATTTTAATTAGTAGCTGTTTTAGTAGAATGTGAGTAACCACTGGCGCACTGATCTCATTACTGTTCTCATTCTCCCACAGGTATTGTCCCTGAGGTCAGTGTCCTGGCTCTCAGCTCCACCTCCCTCTCCCTCTCCTGGGAGCCCCCAGAGCACTACAGTGGCACCATAGCAGGCTGGGTCCACTACAGCCCTGTGGCAGGGGGAGATGTGGTGAGGCTGTTCGTGGAGGACAGTGCAGCGATACCGGATTTGGTGGGGCTGGATCAGTTCACTAACTACTCAGTTCAGATGGCTCTGGTTGATAGCAGTAACCAGACGTGCCTGTTTGGGGATCCTGTTTTTGCCATGACAGGTGAGGGTGTGTGCATTTGTGTTGCACATGTGTGCGGAATGCGAAGCAAACATGAAGGAAATAATAATATTCAGTTGGCAAAGCTCATTACAGAATTGCATAACCAATAAACCATGACATAGCATGTGGCCTTCATTGGATTCTTTTCCCTCTCTCTTCCACACACACACACACACACACACACACACACACACACACATGCACACACACACACACACACACACACACACACACACACACACACACACACACACACACACACACACACACATGCACGCATGCACTCACACACACACACACACACACACAACACACACACACACACACACAACACACACACAGCTCTGGGTCCAGTACAGTCGCTGGTTTCCACAGTAACCACTGACAGCATCGCCATCTCCTGGTCTCCTCCCACTGCCCCCACTGATGCTGTCCTGCAGTACAAGGTCACCTACCAGCTACTGGACTCACCTGCCATCACCAACATCTTCACTGAAACCCCTTCCCTCACAATACCAGCCGCACTGGGAGATAGATACAACTTCTCTGTGGAGGCCCACAGTGTGTTTGGCCCAGGAGATAGTGCCACCATCACTGCAGCCATTGACTGTGAGTCATTCATTCTGCCCTCTGTAGTGAATCAGTGGCACTAGAGGTATAGGCAGCAAACTTGGGGTGGGCCTGGAATACATATTTTGTGTTGTGATACCAGCCTTTCCCCTCATGACAGACACACTGTTCCAGCTACTTCTTGGTGGAGTTGGGAACTGTTCAGAGTGGATAGTAAGGCTACGTGCATGTTGACTCCCTCCTCCTGTCTCCCCTCCTCTTTCTCTCTCTTCCCTTGAGATCAATTCCTTCTCTATATACCAATCTCTCCTCCCCCTTCTCCTCCACTCCCTCTCCCTCTCTCTCTTCTTTTGCCCCCCCTCCCCTCCCCTCCCCCCTACCCACAGACCAACGGTCACACCACGAAGCTCTCTGACATAAGTGACGAGGTCACCCAGCTCCTACAGACTCAGTGCAGCTGCGTCCCTCGAGTACAGGAGGCGGAGTTCTACTGCTTCCCTGACGCTGAACAGTATGTCACCTTCCGTGGCCAACTGCACGCTCCTCTCACTGTGCGTGTGGACACACTGCTCACCCACCTGGAAGACTGGGTCAGAGGGGGGGCTTCAGTTAGGGTGAGTGAGTATAAGACCATCGACACAGACTGTGAGCCAGCCATAGCCACAGCAGAGGACATGGAGTGTGAGGCTCCAACACAGCCACCACCACCACCACTGCCAAGCGAGCAGACTACTGAGGATACGAAGTGTGAGTGTCCAGTGCAGCCGACACAGCCGTGTGAGGAGACACCCCAGACATCCCCCCCTCCCACCGAGGGGGTGTGTGAAGATGGAGGAACTGGAATATCTGTAGCGATACTGACCGGGGACGCAGTGGCTAGTTTCATTGTAGGCTTTCTTAAGGGTTTGCTGCTGATAAAGTGCTACAAGGTCGTCCGATACTGGTGAGGAATTGATGACGGATGGTTCTTTGTGTTGACATGACTGTGATCTTTCTGTCTGCCTCTTCCCCTTCTCCTTTCTTCTCCCTCTCTTTTTTCCCTCCCTCCCTCCCTCCCTCCCTCCCTTCCATCTCCTCCTTCCCTCCCTTCCTTCTGTCACTCCCTCCCTCCCACCTTTGTTTGTAGCCGAAGAAAGTACAAGTACAAAAAAGGTTCCGGGACACATGTATCTAACCCATATGCCGTTTAATCGAGCTATGGATATGCTGTCTAAACTTAATTTTTTACACAATGTCAAGTCACGTTAAGTATGTATCACAAGCAATGTTATACCTTACCATGCTGTATGAGCTACACCTAGTGAATGTATCATCACATGGTGTGTGTGTGTGTGTGTGTGTGTGTGTGTGCATATTATACTCATTTTATGCTCAATTCTTCTATTATGAACTTGTTGAATATTTACATGAGATTGAGGTGAGCTGGGTGAACACTGCTGAGCATGTACTGCTAACGTGTTTGTATTGTATTCCTGTACATGCAATGACCTAATTACGACATAATGAATAGCATATGGTAGTGTGACAATTAAGGCAGCCATCTCTATGTGGAAGGGATGTATCTAACGTCTTTTCTTATATCCGCCTCACCCTTCATCCCTCACCCCTCACAAATTAGTTTCAGCACCACTCCCATCTCCATTGTTCTCCTCACTCTGGGAGTCTTCTCGAAGGGTGGCCTGGGATGGCCTCTTACGAACTGTGACACTCTGAGGGAGAGAGGAAGGGAGAATGGGGGGGAGGAAAGAAAGGAGACAGGGAGGGAGGAGGAAGAGGGAAAGAGTAGTGGAGTGTGGATAGTACCATTTAACTTCTATCACATTATCTACAGATGAAAGAATAAAATGTAATATGCATATCCAGTCCCGCCCCACCAGTCCACCCCCCACAGGACACACCAGCCCCACCAGTCCACCCCCCACAGGACACCCCAACCCCACCTGTCCACCCCCCACAGGACACCCCAGCCCCACCAGTCCACCCCCCACAGCCCACCAGTCCCCCCCCACACACAGGACACACCAGCCCCACCAGTCCACTCCCCACAGCCCCACCAGTCCACCCCCCACAGGACACTCCAGCCCCACCAGTCCACCCCCCACAGGACACCCCAACCCCACCTGTCCACCCCCCACAGGACACCCCAACCCCACCAGTCCCCCCCCCCACAGGACACACCAGCCCCACCAGTCCCCCCCCCACAGGACACACCCCAGCCCCACCAGTCCACCCCCACACAGGACACACCCCAGCCCCACCAGTGTCTGGGACACTCCACTCTTGACTGCCTGTATGGTACTCCTGGACTGCTCCAGCTCCACAGAGAACTGGCTGCTGTCTGAGTCTGCCTGGCTGAGCTGCAGGAAGGCCAGGAGGAGGTCACCCACCGACACCGCCATGGAGAGGAGACCGAGAGCCTGGGGTGAGGTGTGAGGGAGGAGGAGGAGGGAGGGGAGGAGGAGGAAGAGGAGGAGGGAGAGGAGGAGAGAGAGAGAGAGAGAGAGAGAGAGAGAGAGAGAGAGAGAGAGAGAGAGAGAGAGAGAGAGAGAGAGAGAGAGAGAGAGAGAGAGAGAGAGCATTTTATCCTGCGCCATGTTCATGATAGGCAGGGCCATCTGCATTGATCCTCATGTATGTACATGGCAGTCATACCATGAGTTTCTCCCCCGAGAAAAAGAGAGAGAGAGAGAAATGTGTGTGTGTATATCTGAACTGAAGTATGAGCTCACATGGCAAAAGTCAGCTAGCTAATGCCTATGTCTACATATTTTGCTTCTTTAGGCATACTATACAGTAAGTGTATATTCAGTTCATCAGAATGGTACTCAAGAAAAGCAGAGGTCATTCTGCAATCTTTAAGTATATAGGAGGAGGGAGAGGAGGTGGGGGAGAAGGAGGAAGAGGGAGAGGAGGAAGAGGGATGTATGTGTTGATAGTCTTCAGTTTCCTTCTTCATTACCCTGATGCTGATGCACAGGGCATTTCTTGCAATGTGTGCTCTTATACAGGTAACCATAGCCACCAGCAGCTGGTGTGTAACTGGCCGTGAAGGTACATGTTATGGTTCAGTACACAGCAATGGGGGAAGAGGTGGTCGGCTCATGACACTTATTTATTTAACATAACATGAATAATTGTTAACCTAACACTACTAATTATTGCCATGACACACTCCACAAGAGGTGTGCACGTGGCATAGTACTCTAAAGTGACCTCCACCTCCCTCTGTACAGCTGTCTGCACACTCCCAGACCATCATGATGCCAGCACTGCACACATAGTGGTTCTCAATCCTATAGACCTCAACTGACTCACTGGCACAGATATCGATACTGCTGGTCATCATTATGTGCACATGACATTATGCCACATATTATATAGAGCAATGTGTGTATATATGCATACCTCCATACTGTATACTTCCATACTTTATACCTCCATACAGTACTGTATACTTCCATACTGTATACCTCCATACTGTATACCTCCATACTGTATACCGCCATACTGTATGCCTCCATACTGTATACTTCCATACCATATACCTCCATACTGTATAATTCCATACTGTATACCTCCATACTGTACTTCCATAATGTATGCCTCCATACTGTATAATTCCATACTGTATACCTCCATACTGTACTTCCATAATGTATACCTCCATACTGTATACCTCCATACCATACTGTATACCGCCATACTGTATACCTCCATACCATACTGTATACTTCCATACTGTATACCTCCATACTGTATACTTCCATACTGTATACTTCCATACCATACTGTATACCTCAAACCAAACTATTTTATGACTCTATTTTTTAATGAGTGATATTTCTATTATTGTCTATGTTTCTGTCAGTTTGTGACAGGACTCCCAGGCAGACCAGCCTCAGGCTGATGGGACATTTCCTGTTAAAAATTAACTACCTATCTATCCCTGTGCTGTGCCTCCCTACCCCACAGTCTTACAGTGGCTATCTGCAGCTGGAGGAGGTCCAGGTCCCTCCACCGGGCAAACCGAGAGTTGCCCAGCTCCGTCACCGTGGCGCTCATGATGGGGGCAGAGACGAACCAGAGGAAGAGGCAGGCACCAGCCAGACAGGTTTGCTGGGAGGAGGGGAGGGGAAGGAAAGACAAGATGGAGCAGGCTATGTTTTACTTCTAATCCTCCTCCTCCTCCTCCTCCTCCTCCTCCTCCCTCCTCCTCTCACTAACTCACCACCACGGCCGGTATCCTCACTCCTGCCAGGCCCACCACCAGCAGAGCTCCAGCATATGCCACAGAGAACAGGCCCACGGCAATAAAAGCGTATACTCGGCCACGAAACTCAAACGAGTCTGTGTCAAGGTCCCAGGCTGTGACATCGTTGCTCTCCCAAGTGAGGGTGAGGGAGGCAGTGAGCACTCCCAGGGACTGGAGGTATGGTGGGGGCAGAGCAGTGGACATACACAGCCATGAGGGCACGGAGGGCGTACATAACTATTTACTTGTACAAACTAAGCCGTTGAGATTGTTGTGGATTGTAGTTTGTTTTATAGTGTGTGATTCTTCTTTCTTTCTTCTCTGTTCTCTTCTTTCTTTGATTGTGGTGCACTATGCACGTGATTGCTCGCGTATATTAAGTACTAGCTGTAACATACATGGGAGGAGATGTTTATGGCGTACTAGCCAAGATGATATTATAACTCAAGATTGATACCTAAGAACTACACCATACTAGTGCTAGTTTTATAGTGTACATTTACACACTTACTCCCACTCTCTCTCCCTCCCTCCGTTTCCCTCTCTCCCTCCCCTTCCTCCCTCTCTCTACCTCACCACTGCCAGTATCTTCAGCACCAGCTGTGGTATGGTGAACCACTGGGCCACTCGGGAGCACACCTTCCTCTTTGGGAGGTTGCTGGCTGTCTGCTTGATGCTGGAGAGGGAGGGGCGGCTCAGCCGGGGAGCAGAGGTGGAGACCATTGCTGAGGAGAGGGAGAGGGGCAAGTTGAGATGGAGGGGGATGGTAGCAGATGATACAGTGAGTCTAGCTATTATTCACCATGTGCAGCATAATTTTCTGCTTTTAATTGTACGAGTAGGAATACGTATCTACCATGGTCCATTACGTTATGCCATACTTAGTCTCTTCTCGATACTGTCCTGTGGGCTGATGCAGCTGTTTTGTATTCCGCGGGTGGCGCGATACGCGCACTCTTACGCAAGTACGCATGCGCAGGGACATCGCCATCGCGTACGTCGGGAGCCTATGCGTGCGCAGGCTGCGGGGAGGTTTGCTCGTGAAATCAGTAGACGGTAAACTGACGACAGAGCGTGAAGCGGGTACTTCTCTTCATAATAAAATTTACGTTGCAGGTGCAAACATACACATTTTCACAAGATTCATAGACAGACTTGAGAGCACTGCCTAAGACGCTAGACAAGGGGTTCAGGGAACTCGAACGTGACGTCTTTTCCTGTCAGCTTCTTGTATATGGCAGTGAACGTCTCCAACTGTGAGGAAGAGGAGCATGACATCATAGAGATTGTTGCTATGGTGAGGGCCTGGTATGCAGGCATAAATACCTTGTGTTCCAGATTTGTCTGTGAGTTCTTGTCTAAGTGACTGGAGGAGGAGGGCAAGGAAAAAGCAGAGTCAGAGGGGGAGAGGTAGGGAAAGGGAGGAGAAAGGGAGGGGAAGAGGGAATGAAAGGAGAAAACAAGTGGTAGAGGATAAGTAAGGAAAAAGAGAGAATTATGTGAATACTCATCAACAGTAGCATGTTGTAAACAAACATCACATGACCAATCACATGACCACAATGTCCAATCACACTGTGTGGCTTACACTTTGATCAGTCTGGACCCATCCAGCTTCACTCTTATTCTCTTGCCCACGATCTCTGCAGGGTAGACCAGGTCCTGCAGCACGGCATCGTGGACCGCTGTGAGGGTGCGGCTGGAGGGAGGAGGGAAGAGAGTACCAATGGAGCTGCTGTCTGGTGATAGCCACACCCCTCACCACACCCACCTGCGGGGTCTCAGCTGCTTCTGCTTTGTCCGCTGGTTCCTTTTTGGCTTGGGTAGGATGCGCCGATGGGCGATGAACACTACTGGACGTCCGCTGAACTTCTTCTCAAGCTCTCGCACAACACGAACCTACACACACACACACACACACACACACACACACACACACACACACACACACACACACACACACACACACACACACACACACACACACACACACACACACACACAGGAACTTATGAAGTAGTATCTTATATTTCAAGCAACACTAACACATCTCAACATTTCACATTTCAAGCAACACTAATGTGAGGAGGAATGATCCTCACTTCCAACTACTTCCCTCCCTCTCTCCCTGCCCCCCTCCCTCCCCTACCTGTATCTTCTGGAAGAGCTTCTGCTGGGGCACGGGGACATACACACAGATGGCCTTCTTCCCGACCGCATCAATCTCCTTTGCACCCAGGAAGTAGATGTCCCTCAGAACCTGTCTGATATCTGTACTGCTCTCTAGCTCCACCAGAGCCTGCGCATGTGCATGTGTGTGCATGATTAAATAATGGCAAAGCAAGGCAACACACCACCACCCCCCCTACCTGTCCCGAGACAGCGCACTTTTTCTCCTTTTGAAAACAAAAGTGAGCTGCCCCAGGTGGGATTCGAACCCTCATCACTGATTGCTCTACCACTAAGCTACTGAGGCAGCTCTGTGGTTGTGAGTCGAATTTTAGGCAATACAAGCAAGGCAAGTATGCTCAAGTATGAGAATGTACGCATAACTACATGAATCACGCGTGTACCTGTACGTGAAGTACTTAACCAACATGGGAGCCATTTAGCCACTACTACAGCGGCCTATTACAGTATGCTATTCTCTCGCGGCAGCACCAGCCGCGAAGCGATGCTGCGGTTCGGCCCTAGAATCACACGTGGTGACACCGGGGAGTGTGCATTAGTTGGAGTATCACTCCTGCGTGTCGCAGTAGATGCAACTTTGTCCCACTCCGAGCAGCACAGTGCCGCGCTGCGCCGCGCCCCCCCCCCCCTTGCTCCAGCTCACATGGGACACTTGTTCCTCCAACTTGTCAAGCTTCTCTCCGCCCGGCTTGACTATCTTGGACGCCCCCACGTGGGCCATCTGCAAGGGCACAACGAAAGAGACGTCTATACTCCAGCCCACAGCAATGACTGATGTGGATGGACTGTTAAGATTGTGATATATGGGGCAGATACGCTGGCTATATCCTTACCTTGATTTCTTCAGCGACAACGTGAGTGTCTAGAGGGAGTGTCCTTTATGCGCATGCGCATTTAACACAGCCGGTAGCAATCACGTGATCTTTACCCTTTGTCACGTGATACAACTGCTTCGACAGTAAAAACAAGTGAGTTCTTTGTCCCTTTCTACGAACATTATGTGCTGCGAATTGCATTGCACTGCCAATCAGTTAAGCCGTAAAGCTTTCGGGTGTACGTGGATCTATCACTGAATGCGAAGGTTGTTTCTAATTAACGAGCACCGATTATCCACCCCTAACGCGGTGCGCATCATTTTGGAGTGGGGAAGACACCAGTGACTTCTCTGTTCCTAAGCCATTCCCTCTCCCTACTGAGTTCAGTGTGTGGCCTTTCCACAGAATGGTATCAGGACATGGAGTGAAGGGTGGGCGTGGCAGGTGCTACACTCTGTGGCGAGACTTCATGGCTTGCCTGGCAAAACATGACACAGTATCCCTCAAAGTGTGTCACAACGAGAGAGAGGACTACTTGGAGTGTCTGCACCATTCCAAATTGGTATGTGAGGAGGGAGGGAGGTGGCTTAGTTGATGGTAAAAGACATGAGGTTCTCTCTCTCTCTCTCTCTCTCAGGTAAAGAGACAAGAAGCCATAAGAGCACAGAAAGCTAAACTAATAGCTGAGGGGAAATGGCCCCCTCAAAGCTGACTCTTGTCCCCCAGTGTAGCTAGCTAGTGTGTTCTGTTCCTGTACTGCCACTCAGCAGCACCTAATCTCACAGTATGTGTATGTATAATATTGTCACATGGTCACAGACTGTGGCTGTATAAACATGCACTGATGCAGTTCAACAGTGGATATGAGTGGTCCTGCAACTGCTTCCCATTGCTGCATGCCCATCCATTCACAGAGAAACTAGGCCTCCAGTGATGCTCCAGTCCCTCCCCTTGCCCCTGCTATTGGTTGCTCAATTATTGTCCCCCAGCTGTATACAGTGAACAGCTCTTCATGTGGGGATATACATTAAATATTTGTTTTTTTAAAATTAATTATACATGTACAGGTTATACATTGTTGTGTAGTGTGACTCCACAACCCCAATTATACACTGCACCCATAGTAAGCTATACTGGCTATGATAATTATAGGTATGTTCCATCGCTATAAAGCTCAAATCGTATCCATAAACTCAAAATCAAAAGGGGAACCTAGTCAAAAGATCACCTCCCCACCCCTCACCCTCCACCCTCCACCCTCCTCCTCCTGTCCTAGTACACACTCTCCTGTGTGGACAGCAGTGTGGGAGGGAACTTGAGGTTGATGTACTCCTCTGGGCTCAGCTGGACTCCCTCACACAGTATCTTGTGGTCTCGGGAGCTGGAGAAGTCGTCTGGAGTGTAAGAGTTGGACGGACGGTCATTCTTGATCAGCCCCATCCTCTGGTAGGCCGCGGCAACTAGCTCACTGCAGAAGAGGCTGCTGAGATCTTCTTCTTTGTTTTGGAAGAGAGAGAGGAAAACGTCACTGGGGTTGATGGCCGATACAGCCAGCTGCACCATGCTTTTCTCGTACGGCCGTCCCATCCACTCCTTCCGGAGCTGAAGCATGATCTTGTAGAGCCTCTCACGATCCTCTCTGGTGAAGTTCAAGAGGCGGCGCACAGCTACCCGGTCGTACCATCCGGAGAAGATCTTGTTTCGGAGCGGAAGAACCTCGACACCTGTTTGCACGTGACCCGACTGGACATCCACCAGCTCTGTGAGGGAGAGGAGGGGAGATTTGGATGAGGGGTAGGGGTGAGGTAGCGATGGGGTGGTGCGAGGGAGGGAGGGAGGGAGGGAGGGAGGGAGTGAAGGATAAGAGAAAGATGTGATGAAGGAGAGAAAGGTGTGGGGAACACCAACAATGACAGGACTGGTCTGGCCACTCACTGGCGTGGTTGGTGCTGGCTTCCCATAGCAGCAGCTGGGATGTGTACTTGGCCTTCAGAACCTGACAAACAACAGATATGCGGTCACTACCAGTACAATGATGAGTAATGATTACCATGGTGACCAATTAGAGGGATTTACTTAAAATTGTTCATCTACTCCCCCCTCCTTCCCTCTCTCCCTCCTTCCTCCTTCCCTCCCTCCCTCCTCACCAGTGCTATGTGAGAGAATTGGGAGTGGTCGAAGAATTTTATGATGGCCCCCTGACTTGTGGCCCCTGTGAAAAATACCAGGTCCCCTGTGTCTAGACCCTTCACAGCTTCGTCATAGGACACAGTCTTGACATTGGCAGGAGGGTAGATCCCATCACTGTTGGTGAGAGGGGAGGAGGGGGAGAGAAGGGAGAGAGAGGGAGATGAGAGAGGGTGAGGAAAGGAGAGGGAGGGAGAAGGAGGGGGAAAGGAGGGAGGAGGGAGGGAGGAGGGAGAGGAAAGGAAAGAGGGAGGGAGGAGGAGGGGGAAGGAGGGAGGAGGAGGGGGAAGGAGGGAGGAGGGAGATGTGAGTGGTGCTGTTTAGGTACACATGTATCAACACTGTCCTTATTCAGTTACTGAATGGAAGATGTTGAGGACATGCATTGTGAGGCTACTGTCCTGGCTGCTGCCATGCCAACCAGACACAGCTGCCCAGTACAGGCAGCCAACATCACACACACACATGCACGCACGCACGCACACACACACACGCACACACACAAACACACACACACACACACACACACACACACACACACACACACACACACACACACACACACACACACACACACACACACACACACACACACACACACACACACACACACACACACACACACAGGGGTCAAAGGGCAGGAAGTACACGCAACTATACCATCCATATAGTACAAGGGAAGTGAACTGACTTATGATGAGGGGATGTTCCCTGGCCACAAGCTCAGTGCCCCAAATGAACTTATGGCCACCAGCATCCGCCTCACCACCTGTACTAGCAGGAAGACTACCATGTGGAGGAGGCTTCTTATATCCCTTCCCTTACCCATTCCTCTTCCTTCTCTTCCTTCTTTGACCTCTTTCCCACTCTCTCCTCCCTCCCTTCCCTCTCTCTCCCCCTCTTCACTTACACTAGCTGCTTCAGAAAGGGTGGCTCTCCATGGACCATCGGCCCAAATTTCACAGAGGGCAGCCTAACGTAAATCGGGTCCCTCAGATTCAAGTGATCACGGAAAGTGGCAGGGGTCACCTCGTTGGGCTCTTTCTGGAACACCCCCAGACGCTTGTAGTAGTAAGCGGCCATGAACGTGCAGATGATGAGGCTTCTCTCGACGTCGGACTTTGCTGCTCTGATAGCCGCTTGCTCTTTCAGAGAGAAGGGAATCCTCTCAACTTCGTCGATAGCTTTCATTGCATCCTCGACTGATATTGGAGTGTCTGTCTCGAGATACTGGACAGCAACTTTGTCGTAGTCACCGTAGAAAATCCTGGTTGTCGCGGTGATGGGGTGGATGAAGCGAGGCTTGTTGGGACGGAACTTCTCCAGGGATAGCGGCTTCGTCTTCCCCTTCACCAGCAGCAGAGGGAAGAGAGGGTCACAGTCGCTGTGGTTGATGAAGATGGCGACATTCGGGATGCCTTGTCCCCTGCGGTAGAGCAGAGCCAGATCCCCTGTTCGAATTGTCGGCTGAATGACTTTGAATTTTATTGGCTTTGTGTAGTCCGCGGGATCGAGCCGGTCCTGTTCTCCGAGTGCAGCCAGACTCTCGGTGCTGCCCATACTGCGGAGAGTGAACTCGCTGTCCTTGCGGAGCCTGTCCACCTGGCGATTGGGCAGAGATTTCTCTGGCATCCCTTGTCCACCTTCCTCCCCCTCCTCTCTTCCTCCCTCCTTCCCTGCACCTCCTCCCTCCTCCCCCTCTCCTCCCTCCTTTCCCTCCTCCTTCCCTGCACCTCCTCCCTCCTCCCCCTCTGTCCCTCCCTCCTGTCCTCCTTCCTTCCCTTCCTCCTTCCCTGCTCCCTCCTCTCCCTCTCTCCCTCCCTCCTCTCCTCCCTCCTTCCCTTCCTCCTTCCCTTCCTCCTTCCCTGCACCTCCTTCCTCCTCCCTCTTTTGCCCCTCCCCCTGCCCCTCCCCAGCCTCTGGAGGAGTGCCAGTTAGGTCAGCTACCTCCTTCTTCACAGCGGCCCCAGCCCCTGACTGGTCAGGAGCAGCCCCCGACTGGTCAGTTGGTTCCACTGGATTCGGTTGATATTCATTCTTTGACTTGCTTGTCCAGTTGCCCATGGTTACCTGTAGTAAGTTATCATCCGATGATCTGTGTGTGTGTGTGTGTGTGTGTGTGTGTGTGTGTGTACGTGCATGTGTGTACATGAGCATATGATCAGTGGTGAGAGTACTGATACATACAATAATACTGTGCCCACTCATTCTTAAGTACATTAACAATGATATTATATAGTACACTACATTAGAAGAAAGGAGGAAGGAAAAGAAGGAAGAAAGAAACGAACAAACACCAACAATTTGCAACAGCCTCAAAGGCTTAGAAAAATATATAATTATGTGTATGTACAGTGCGCTATCAGCTATTGCCGTCACAGGTACATGTGTGTAGACAGACGTTGATTAGCTAAACCATTGCCTCCACATCGTCATCCGCAAGCGCAAAACACAGCTAACACATACGCATAACCAATGCAGTCTACATGTACAGTAATCATAGCGGATACGTCTATTCACAAACTGTCCCCTCCCTCACTCCCTCCCGCCCCCCTACCCTCACCTTCCAAAGAGAACGATGGGATAGGGCGCTCTGGTAACAGTCCTAAACTTTCCAAACACCTCACGAAATAGTCTCAACCCTTCCTGGTCGAACTCTTCCAATATTCTCCTTTCCACCTCGAAGGCTTCTATCGCCAGGTGCCCCGCTCTGCTCACGACCGGGCCGAGACGGCTACACACGATATAACAGCTCAGGAGGAAGAGAAGGAGGGATACCGGAGAGACACGGAGGCGGCCGCGCCACTGAGCGAATTCACTAGCGTTACGCGAAAAGTGGGAGGAGAGATAATCTCGAACCGCTCTAGAAGAAAGTTCTCTTACAAGTAACAATATCATCGCAGTGAGTACTTGGAATCGCTACTTTCCATTCCAGACTACTGCCATCTTCTGCTTTGGCAACGCCACCCCGTCCGGTTTATAAATACAGAAACCTTGGGTGACGAAACAGAATTCGAACTATGTCATTGGACCATGAATAAATAATATCCTTAGTATACTACAATATACGGAGATAATGCTAAATCCATTTTCTCTGTACATTGTACAGGTAGGACTTTCTGTTTTGCATCACTGGGTCATAGGTACCTGAGAGGGAGGGGGGGGAGAGAGAGAGAGAGAGAGAGGGGGGGAGTGGCTGGCTGATGCACAAACATTCATTTGGTGGTTACCAGGGCCAGGTTCCTCTTCTTGGCAACCTTTGTCCTCTGACCTCCAGCGGCTGGTGGTGGAGACAAACACACTTCCTGTGGCTTCTCTTCTGTCAGAATAGCTAGGAGCCTGAGAGATAGGGAAGGAGGAGGGGGGAGGGGGGGGGGAAGGGAGGAGGGAAGAGAGGGAAGGGAGGAGGGAGAAGGGAGGAGGGGGAAGGGAGGAGGGAGGAGGGAGGAGAGAGGAGGGAGGAGGGAGGAGGGAGGAGGGAGAAGGGAAGAGGGGAAGGGAGGAGGGAGAAGGGAGGAGGGAGGAGGGAGGAGGGGAAGGGAGGGAGGAGGGAGGAGGGAGGAGGGAGGGTTGAGTCATTCTAGTGCATGCAATTAAAAACATTTCCCCACATAGAGACCTGAAAGCAAGCTATAAACATGGCCGGCTGACTGAAAGCAAACCCCAAAGGGAGTGCGATGCTACTACATGTGTACATGGGGAATCTGCTAACAGTGAAACTGCAAGCAACAATGTAATAATGCAATGGTTTGGATGGTTCAGTTACATGTAGCTTTCAGTGTGGCTGCAGGGGGCAGGCCTCATGGGGAACAACGCAGTGCACAGCCCATACCTCCACTCAGTATGCACAGCAAGGTGGGCACTACAAGGAGAAATTCTGAGTGACTAGGTGTGGCCCCATTGCTACATGTAACTCTCTGAACGGCGGATGACAACAGGGAGGTGTTGAAATGTGCATTGGGTTTTGAAAAAAGTTGACTAGGGACTAGTTTAGAGAATTAGCAAAGCAAACATTAGCTTGCTGCTGATGAGTCACACAGTACAGAAACAGTTGCTATATATATCAATGTAGTTTGGGTTTCATTTGACAAAAAAGAAATAATTATGAAGGAAAACAAGACCACAGTCTGGTTGAAACATTGTCTTCACACAATTATTATTTAATTGTGTGGAGTCTGACTGCACAGACACAGCAGGCAGCTGTATGGAAGGGAGGAGGGGGAGAGGAAGGAGAAATGTGGGACGTTGTGTACGGTGTGTGCGGTGTGTGTGTGATGTGTGAGGGGTGAGGGGTGAGGGGGTGTGTGGTTATATAGACCAATACATCCTGTCTCCTAGCAGACATCTAGTGATGCAGGACAGCGAGTGGGAATGTGAGAGATTGGTTAATGGGGTGAGACATTCCAGTGATATGGGAGAAGGAAGGAGGGAGGAAGAGAGGGAGGGGGAATGATACAAACACATACCTGTGTAACTACAGGCACATGCTACCAAGCTGTGTGACCTACTGAAGAACTAAGCCATATCTGTGTGTTGCATGTGCATGGCATGTGATACCCACACTCCCGGTCACCCCAGCACAGCTGATGAGGCCTGGTATTGGCTGAAATGCATCCTGCGCATTGGGTGACTGTTTAACATCTAGGCCTGAGGGCCGTTCGTGGCCTAGGGAGTTGTGGTTCTCGATTTATTTATGCAGCACTGGCCACCACCCACTGACCTGGGTCTCATAGTGGCCGGGGCCGGGGGAGGGGGGGAGGGGGGGGAGGGGCATGGCAGGGGCTGACATGCGGAGGTAGTGGTTGTGGCGATAGCGAGTCTGAGTGTGGTGCTTGTCCGAGGGGTCATGGGGGGAGGGAGAGAGGGAGAGTAGTCTGCCGGTCCAGGACCCTGTGGGAGGGAGGGAGGGAGGGAGGGAGGGAGGGAGGGAGAGAGGGAGGGAGGGAGGGAGGGAGGGAGGGAGAGGAGGTACAGGCAATGAAAGGAAGGAAGGAGGAAGAAAATGAGGGAGGAATAAAGGGAAAGAAAAAGTGACTACTACTCACTCTCAACGTACTCTCTCTCCTCCCTCCCTCCCTCCCTCCCTCCCTCCCTCCCCCTGCTGCTGACCTTTGCTGGCCTTCCCACACCTTCCCTTAGAGATTTAGAGGTGAAGACAGAAGAGTGTGGGGAGGGGGAAGGATGGAGGAGACCATCATGAATGGAGTAGTGACCGGGGGAGGGTGTGAGGGAGGAGGGGAGGGAGTGCCGCTGTGACCTGTGAGATGGGAGGAGGAAGGCAGTGGGGAGGGCAGTGGGGAGGAGGGAGGGAAGAAGGAAGGAAGGGACGAAAGGAGGGAGGGAGGGAGGGAGGAAGGGAGGAAGGAAGAAAGAGAGGGAGGGAGGAGGGAGGATGAGAGGATACTGGTAGAATGAGGACACACCACGCACCGAGATTTGAAGGCTGCTTCTGCTGTGATGAGGTGATTGTGTGAGGTGTGAGTGTGTGTGGGGTGATAGGTGGTGGGGGAGGGGGAGACAGTGCGAGGGGTGCCCTCAGGCTTGTTGGCTATTGGCTTCTGAAAGAAACTGCAGAAAGAGAGAGAGAGGGAGGGAGAGAGAGAGAGAGAGAGAGAGAGAGAGAGAGAGAGAGACAAACAGACAGAGGAAGGAGAGATAGTACCAGGAAAATGGTTATCTAATCAGGTTGTAGGAAAGAACATCATCCACAGAAGATGGTTAGTAGTGGCTTCATGATAGCTACATAGAGTGTGTTGTGGGGACACAGCGTGCTGGCCTCATACCTGCTAATGTTGGAGCAGTTGAAGTCGAGTCTGTTTGGAGGGATGTGCATATTGTAGGACCCTGGGAGAGGGAGGTGTGTGTGTGTGTGTGTGTGTGTGTGTGTGTGTGTGTGTGTGTGTGTGTGTGTGTGTGTGTGTGTGTGTGTGTGTGTGTGTGTGTGTGTGTGTGTGTGTGTGTGTGTGTGTGTGTGTGTGTGTGTGTGTGTGCGTGTGCGTGTGTGTGTGCGTGTGTGTGTGTGTGTGCAATGCATCAGTGGCTCAATTGAAGTGACACATACATGTACATGTACACATCTATACACACAGCTATAAAGGTAGGCCACACCTGGTCCAAGACCTGCTTTCTTCTCTCTTTTAAATCTGTGAGCCTGTTGCAAAGAGAAGAAGATGCTAAACAATCTCCCTTTCCATAATTTCTTGCTTTGCTTCCTTCTCTCCCTCCCTCCCCTCCCTCCCTCCCCTCCCTCCCTCCCCTCCCTTCCTCCCCTCCCTTCCTCCCCTCCCTCCCTCCCCTCCCTCCCCTCCCTCCCTCCCCTCCCTCCCTCCCCTCCCTTCCTCACTTTCCTTTTCCTCCCTGCATTCCTCTCTCCCTCTCTCCTTGTTTTCTTTCCCTTCCGGCCTTCTCTTTCCTTCCCCCTTCCCTTCCCTCCCCTCCCTTCCCTCTCTTTCCTCCCCTCCCTCCCCTCCCCCTCCCTTCCCTCCCCTCCCTTCCCTCTCTTTCCTCCCCTCCCACCCCTCCCCCTCCCTTCCCTCCCCTCCCCCTCTTTCCTCCCCTCCCTCCCCTCCCCTCCCTTCCCTCCTCCCTTCCCTCCTACCTTTGAAGCAAATCCTCCACTCCCCCTCTTTGACGTGGAGGTTGGTTGTGTGTGGAGAGACGATGGGGGGCATGAGTAGCTCCCCGGGCCAGGGTTATCATTCTGTGTGTGTACAGGCATGGTGTGGGTGTGCGCATGTGTGTTTGCATGTGTGTATGTGTGTGTGTGCCACAATCCTTGTGTTCTCTTTGCAACAGTCTCTTTTCTTCACTTCCACTAGTACTCCTTACCCTCCTTCCTCTTTCCCTCCCTCCATCCATCCTTTCCTACCTTCCCTCTCTCCTTCTGTCTCTCTCCCTCTCCCACTCCTTCCCTTTCTCCCTCCCTTCCTCCCTCCCTCCCTCACCACTGCACGCTGCTCCTGAAAGCGTGCTGCCTTTGAGTTGAAACCCTTTGCCTCAGAAGAAGAGTAGAAGAAGGTCTGATAGCGACTTGGAATGGATGAAGAGGTAGAGGGAGAGAGACGGTGTCTGAGAGCTGAGGAGGAGGAGCGGAGGGAAGAGGGGGAGAGAGGGAAGCAAAACAATCTGAAGGGCCAACACATGGAGGTGGTGAGAATGAAAGGCAAGAGATGTTTGAGATAGCTGTGTCAGCCGATGCATGCGTTTCTCTTATGCGGTAACGTGCACGCCATCCCTCACCTCTGCGAACTCCCTGGGATCGCTTGAATCTCCTCTCTCCGCCGCTTCTTCCTCCTCTTCCATCGCCTTCCACGCTAATTTGAACGGAAGGACTGGCCGCAAGAGTAGACATTCTGTGCGCACAAGTGCATGCGGTCCTCAAACACCACTGTTAAACATGTGAACGTATTGCCATGGCAACAAATCACGTGAGATGATCGGTGACGTAAACGTAAAACCCGTACCGAATGGAAGATGGGACGGGCTAGTATCGGTGGGGTTATGCATGGGGGTGATTAGTGCCACAATCATATAGTTATTTTTTCTCTATACAAACGTCCCATAGAGTTGGTTGGCTTTTTTGGCGAATTTTTTTATAAGCTCTCTACGGCGATGAGCGGGGAGAAACGAGTGCAAGTTCAGTCGAATCGTGTACAGAAGGCATGGCTGATCGCATCAGCTAACTTCCTGCCCGCTCCAGTGCAAGCGCTTCTTTAACCATGACACCTATACAAATTAGTTATTTTTGTGGCAGATGGTTCGTGCTGAACGCGACGAGAAACTTCACCCTTAGGGTCAATTTAACCCTTGGGCACCCTCCAGATGGAAAGGGCTAAATTCACGGATGATGAAATGATAAAAGACGTACAGATAAAAGATACAAACAACAGAAAAAAGGAAAAGAGGAAAAGAAGAAAGAGAAAAAGTGAGAGAAAGCAGTAGAAAAAAGAAGAGGAAAAATAAAAAAAGAAAGGCAAAAGAAAAAGAAAGAGCAAAGAAAAAGAAAAAGAAAAACGAGAAAAGAAAAAAGAAAACAAAAAGAAGAAGAAAAAGAAAAAGAAAAGGAAGAAAAAGAAAAGAAAAAAGGAAAACAAGAAAAAGAAAAAAGAGGAAAAGAAGAAAGAGAAAAAGTGAGAAAACAGTAGAAAAAAGAAAGGCAAAAGAAAGAGCAAAGGAAAAGAAAAGAAAAAGAAAAAAAGAAAGAAAAAAGAAAAGAAAGAGTAAAGGAAAAGAAAAAAAAGAAAAAGAAAAAGAAAAAGAAAAGGAAGAAAAAGAAAAGAAGAAAAAAAGAAAACAAGAAAAAGAACAGAGAAAAACGGAAAAAAGAAAACAAAAGGGACGGCCTACGAGGTGAGGTCTTGGTGATTAGGTTACCACTATGTTATGCGTGAGCAGGGAGTGGCAGAGCTAGAGCACCCCTCCTCCTTGCAGCTGGCGGCTGACACCCCTAACCGCGATCCTCCGCAACTCTCTGGTGGGGTTAAGGGGAGGAGTCAGAGCGGCCCCCAGACCATACCGAGCTGCCAGCCCGTATTGCTCTGATCCTCTAGCCGGTTTCAGTCCGCCAACCCTCCGGGGTTCGAACCTATGCCGTCTAGTTCCCACGCTGAGATAAGTCACTTGGGACTACTGCTAGCCAATCGACTTGGCTACCAGGCCCTGGTCGGAAAGTAATGTAAAAGTTCTTGTATATATACCCGTCAACCAGTTATTCTGGCGGAAAAAAAAAGAAAAGAAAGAAGTCTTGGTTGGATTCGAACCGGGACCTAGCGGCTTACGAGCCCACTCGCGTATACCACTCGGCCATCCACCGCTTGCGACAGGCTAGGCACAATTTTTGTCATATATAGCCGAACATTGATTTTGCCATAGGCGACACGCCAAAGCCCGCTAATACGAGGCTCCACCTTACTTTGTGGGTGGTGCCTGGTACGGGTACGAGACTTCCTACCCGTGCGCATGCGCGTTCACGGAGTACGGTCTGGTTCACGAGACTAGCCAGAAGGCTGCCTCTCCTGTGAGTACGGATAGGTATTTCCCACGAGAAGGTGTGAAGGAATGTTAATTAGAAATGTAGTTCCGGTTAAAGGCGGAAGCGGATGTGCCACGCCCCTTGGAGGGCCACCGCCGCGATTGCGCGAGCCTTAGTAACGCGATTCGATAGGGACGGGTCAAGTGCGAGTGCCGCGGCTGGCGAACGCTGTACGCAGGGTTTTTGCGACTAAGCTGTCATGGTGAACGACTGCTCTGCTGTAGCAGGTTTGGCTGGAGTTCGCTCTCTGATAAGTCGAGGAGCTACAATGAGCAGGCTCCGAAGCCTCATCACCTTCAGCGTAGATACTATACCTTACGGAACGTAAGGTATAGTATCTATGAATGTAGTGAGCATTCAAATTTACCTCCTGCTGTCAGAAGACGGCTAGTACCGCTGAATCGAAGCACTCACACCTCTGCCTCCCTGCAATGTTGCCAAACTCGGTGTTGGGCCACATCGACATGTCACTGATTCACGAAGTCAGTGGCACGGTGGTGTGCAACGTAGAGATCGTCGTTTTTCTTTAAGCCCCAACGTAGAGAACTTACAAGCTTTCACCGTTGTAGTCAACTAAGGAGAGAGTCGCTCATTTTCGCACCGCGAATAAGGTTTTTTGCTACATAGGCCAATGTCGCAACGTTACTAAGGCTCGCGATAGCCCTCCAAGGGGCGTGGCACATCCGCTTCCGCCGTTAAGCGGAACTAAATTTCTAATTAACATTTCTTCACACCTTTCTGTGGGAAATACCTATAGCGGTTACAGACGTGCCGGAGCTATAATGTCTGTGGTCAGACTAAGCATATTCCAGTGCGTAAATGGCCGACTGCAGCGTGGTTAGCAGCGCGGCGCGGCGCGGCGCGGCACGGTCTGGATCCATGGGGTCCACGCCCAACTCAGTGCGCATTAATTAGTAATTGACCTCGCCCATTTCGGTAAGGGACCTCTCAGGGCGACTCAGCGAAAGTCGTTGGCAGTTCTATTTTGGCTAGCTGAGTATTTCCGTGGCGGAAGACACACAAACGAGGTGGGTACAGGCGCGTCGCGAGGGTGGAAAGGTGAAGTGGGAGCAACCTCTAATTAACGCTCACTTTCAAATGCCGTGTGCGTTATTCCCGGCTCACTGCCTCCCTCAAACAAGCAGCCGGTAGTGTGTGAGTATGGCGAGTGTATTGGGTGACCACACCCTCGCTCGCAATACGTATTGACTATCTTCCAATTCACAGCCTATCAGACCCGACCCAGTACACACAAGACAACACCAGTAAAGTTTTCTAGAGAGTATTCAACGTGTAGAGCGATCTGGCGTCGGCTGTCGATGGCAGGACCATTGTCTGGTGTTGAGACAAAATGCTTTGCAGTAGCTGGACTGAAGCTCTGCCCATATTGGCTCTCACCTTTCCCCAAATATATAGTGATCACGCACGTGATGACTATCCGTTGGAGGAAAGGGTCTGGGTATGAGACTAATCGGTGGCTGCTCAACTGAGGCAATTTGACCTCATTTCCCCTCATGGTCGATTGAGTGCTGTAGCACTCGTAATGTGTTTACATGCACAGTCGACTTCACACTTTATTCCTTTTTGTCTTCTCTCCCTCCTCCCCTCCCTCCTCCCCTCCCTCCTCCCTTCTCCCCTGCTCCCCTCCCTCCTCCCCTCCCTCCTCCCTTCTCCCCTACTCCCTTTACCCTGCTTTCCTGTCTCTCTCCCTCCCTCCTTCCCCCTATCTTCCCTCTTCTCCCCGCCTCCCTCCTCCTCCCCCTAGTCAGTCATGGCTGACGGAGCAGAGGACTCAAAGGTGCAGGACATGAGGGACATGGGTGGGATTGAGGGGCCGGAGGCCATGTACGTGAAGCTGATCGCCAGCGACGGTCACGAGTTCATTCTGAAGAGAGAGCACGCCCTTACCTCGGGGACCATCAAGGCTATGCTTAGTGGACCTGGTGAGGGGGGAGAGGGGAGGGGGGAGGAGTAAGGTTTGAGGAGTGTGAGGTTAGGAGTGAGGGGTGAAGGGTGAGGGGGGAGGAGTAAGGTTTGAGGAGTGTGAGGTTAGGAGTGAGGGGTGAAGGGTGAGGGGGGAGGAGTAAGGTTTGAGGGGTGTGAGGTTAGGAGTGAGGGGTGAAGGGTGAGGGGTGAGGGGGGAGGAGTAAGGTATGAGGAGTGTGAGGTTAGGAGTGAGGGGTGAGGGGTGAGGGTGAGGGGGGAGGAGTAAGGTTTGAGGAGTATGAGGTTAGGAGTGAGGGGTGAGGGGTGAGGAGTGATTAAGGGTTGAGAGTGTGTGCTTAAGAGTGAGGGGTGAAGAGGGAGAAGTGAGGAGTGAGGGGTGAGGAGTGAGGGGTGAGGGATGAGGAGTGAGGGATGAAGTATGAAGAAGGGCTAGGGAGGAGGATGGAGTTTGGTTTTGAGGTGATGTGTGAGGGTTGTGGTTGGGAGGGGGAGGGGCAGCTTGTGTGTGCACTGTCTGGTTGTGAAGTGTGGCTAGCAATTGTGGTTTTCCCCTGCAGGTCAGTTTGCCGAGAATGAGACTAACGAAGTCAAGTTCAGAGAAATCCCGTGAGTGTGTTTGTGTGCATGGGTACAGTACACAAATTCTCCTCCTCTCCTCCCTCACACTTCCTCTTGTGACCAGTTTGTTATTGTTTTCTGCTCCTTCCCTTTCTCCCTTCCTTCCTCCCTGCCTTCTTCCTTTCTCTCCCTCTTCCCTCATCTCCTCCATGCCTCCCTTCATGCCTTTTCTCCTTCCTCACTCCCTCCCATTCTCCCCTTTCCTCCCTACCTTTCTCTCTCCCTCCCTCCCTCCCTTACTTCCTCCCTCCTTTTCTCACTCCGTCCCTCCCTCGCTCACTCCCTCTTTCTCTCCTCCTTCCCTCCCTCCTCCCTCCCTTCCTCCTTCCCTCCCTCTCTCCTCCCTCCCTCCCTCCTTCCTTCCCTCCCTCCCTCCCTCCCTCCCTCCCTCCCTCCTCTCCTCCCTCCCTCCCTCCTTCCCTCCCTCTCCCTCCCCCTCCCTCCCTCTATCCCTTCCCCCTTCCCTCTCTCCCTCCCTCCCTCTCTCCCCCCCTTAGCTCACATGTCTTGTCCAAGGTCTGCCAATACTTCACCTACAAGGTTCGCTACACGAACAGCAGCACTGAGATCCCAGAGTTCCCCATCTCTCGAGAGATTGCTCTGGAGCTGCTCATGGCTGCCAACTTCCTGGACTGCTGAACTGGCAGGCAGGGGAGGAGGAGGAGGAGGAGGAGGAGGAGGAGGAGGAGGGGGAGGGGGGAGGGGAGGGGTGGAGTGGGTGTTGAGTTGACATGGAACCATAGAGTCAATTGTGTAGACATCATGTCATTAATTAGGACAGAATGTATTACATCATTGTTATCTTTTTGATTGCTGTAACTGAAAAACCATAATCATAAGACAAGTACACGGTCAATGCTACAAATAGTGGCTGACAAATAAGTGGTGGTCAAGGACAGAACAGTGGCACCGCAAGTAGTCAATCGCACAACTAGACTGTACTAAGTATCATGTGACTGGACACAGTATCAAGTGACTAGGCATCACATGACTGGAGTAGGCAAAGGTGGAGCAGTGTTGCTGTTGCTATTGTGACACATCTAGCTGTGATGGTGCTACTACCATAGATATTAGAGACACGTATTAATGCTACTACCAAGAGCCCAGGATATGCATACAGACCTAGCCATATATGGAGCATTATGGAATATGACCAGGTCTAGCCTATTGCCACATAGGTGGTTGGGTGAGTTGTGGTGCTAATTTTGGCAGATATGGTGTCAACGGTGCCCACATCAGAGGGAGATGCTGTTCTCACCTCTTCCCCTGCCCACTGCCCTCCAGAGTATGGCACACACCCTGCCATGGCAACAGGCTCCAGCCACACCCACCCTGCCATGGCAACAGGCATCCAGCCACACCCACCCTGCCATGGCAACAGGCATCCAGCCACACCCACCCTGCCATGGTATCAGGCATCCAACCACACCCACCTTGCCATGGCAACAGGCATCCAGCCACACCCACCCTGCCATGGCAACAGGCATTTCATTGGCCCTACCCTGAGGGCCGGGTGGTGTTGAGTGAGGAGAGACGTGCCATTGGGCATGGCTTGTATTGACCTGCACCCCTGAATGTGGAGTGGCAATTTGTTGTCCTGATAGAGTTATTGACGGTGTTTATCTCAACAGGAGGAGAAATTGATTATTACTGACTTCCCTCCTCTCCAACTGAGTGTGGCTGATGAGGGCCACTGATGGATGGAGCAGTCACACACTCCAGTGGGCCACAGGCTCGCAGCTCACAGAATCATGGCCCGACAACTCATTACATAATGGTTATTCTCCATGTATTATGTCTGCACAATTATTACAATACCTGCAGAATGGCAATACAATTCACCATCTCCATCTGGTTTCAGCTTTCTCAATTTCCCTAAAGTCTAGTACCACTGTAGTGAACTGAAGGCTTCATAAACTTACATGTATATAGTATGCCTGAACAGGCAATCTACGTAGAGGTAGGCATTGGCTATAACTGACTGTTGCCATAGGAGCACCTCACACTTCAGTTCAGCTGAATATGCACACACACACACACCACACACACACACACACACACACACACACACACACACACACACACACACACACACACACACACACACACACACACACATGACATGATGTATCACCACACCTGTCACAGATACCTCGTGGCATTAATTACCGTGTCAGAGAATGTGATGTGGTGACTATACCTCCATTTGGCCATGTTCTGGTCAACCCTACCCTCATCACACATCTGCCAGGAATGAGAGGCATCCCTCTACTTCCTCATGAGGACACACATACAGTTTCCATGGCAACACGCCCTGGGTGGAGATGGGTGTAAAAGGGTAGATTGATGGAGAGCGCTTTGTTTACAAGAGGCGTGTCATGTAGAATTGAAAGATGAAAGGTTTGGCGGCTATCCAGACCTTTGTTTCTACTGGAGACATGATTTTCTTCCTCGCTCAAGCACATGCACGCGCCCTGCACTTGGAAAAACAAAGCAAAACAGACCTCATGTAGCTCATTATGCAGGAGCTGCCTGAGGGACAGTTGGTTATGTAACTTGTCTCAATTGTGTGATGCGACGGTGTCAGCATATGCAATGCCTACAAGTGGAGTCATACACAACTGCATGTGCAGCCATCACACACCACTCCACACACCACTCACACACCACTCCACACACCACTCACACACCACTCACACACCACTCCACACACCACTCACACACTACTCCACACATCACTCCACACATCACTCCACACACCACTCCACACATCACTCCACACATCACTCCACACATCACACACAACACACCACTCCACACACCACTCCACACACCACTCCACACATCACTCCACACATCACTCCACACACCACTCCACACACCACTCCACACATCACTCCACACACCACTCCACACACCACTCCACACACCACTTGTGCATCACTATATATGATCCACACACTACTTGTACTCCACACACCACTCCACACATCACTCCACACACCACTCCACTCCACACACTGCTCCACACACCACACACTGCTCCACACATCACATACCACACCACTCACACATCACTCCACACACCACTCCACGCATCACTCCACACATCACTCCATATTACTTTTACCAGAGCCCTAGAAGAATAAAACTCTAAATCTTGATCAGTCAACACCTCCATGAAAAAAGAACAAACTGTGTTATGTAATGGAGTTCAGCTCTGCCTGCAGTATACTGAATATGAAAGTGACCTTCATGTTGTTTCTTACCATGTGTACAACCATAATCATTATCTTATTCATTATCTTAATTCTGTGCTCCTTTTTTTCAGGTCCAAGTTTTCGTATACTGAGCTGGTATCAGATAATACAAGCTGCACGTCACTTGGAGGAACGTTGGATGACGTCATCTCCACATTCATTATTAATCTTCTGTCCAAGGGTGTGAGCAGCTGACATGGTAACCACGGCAACCTTAATAGCATAACTGACTTTGCTAACAGCTGCCAAGCTTGGCCACCACTCACAGACCTCACAGACAATGCACAGGACACTGCTCTCATTCTCACATTACCCTTCCCAACACCGGTGACGGGGAGGTGCCTGAGAAGCATACCACGGTGGGATTTTTCGCGCCTGGGGATTAGACACTACTTTGACCTCAGAGTGTTTAACTTATTATGTTTCACACCCACCCACATGCCTGTGCTCACGTCCTCCGGTCACGTCCCTACCACATCCTGTAGACATGCTATGTATGCGTGCCCCTACAGTGCGCTGTCTGCAGTGTGAGTCCCAATTCTCGTCTCATTCAGGCGTAATGCAATAAGAGTGGTCGCAGGTATAAAGCCAGCAGTCGGTGACCTGGAGCAGTAGTTAGGAGAAACGTTGCAGCAGTAGTGAGCCTAGTTTAGTGGAGAGAGGGGGAAGAAGAGAAATTTCAAATCAACTGTCCACCCAGTGGCTCTCCATCATGATGCGACAGTGTGTGATCATCCTGGTAGCCTTGCTACTATTAGCTTCCATGGAGCCTACCTTGAGTGAGATGTGCTATATATATATGCCATACCCATCCTATACTGCATTGTATGTCAATGACCTAGAGCAAAGTATATACTGAGCCATAATATTATGCATATGCATGGGACCATGGCTCTCATGCCAGGCAGAGTGTAGTAGTCTCATATGGTACTCCACAGTCATCCATACGTCCATCACTTGCTGCCCCTCTTGCCTGGCGTATGCTGCTCCATCCCTAGTTGGGTCTCTTGCCAATTCATACGCTCGCAACACACAAAGGAAACCACAATTCAATAACCTGCACTGAGGGATATAGGGTGGGAAAGGAAGCCTCTGGCTGCAGTGGTCAGAGGAGCAGCCTGCACAGAGTCAGCTGCAAGAGTGAGAGAAAATTGTGCAGTCAGTCAGTATTAGTCTGCAGAAATGTGTTTGAGTGTGAGCCAGTCTGCTGCTGTTGTCCTGGTAGCAGTGATGCTGATGATTGCTGTGGGACCTGCAGAGTGTAAGATGAGCTGTGACTCTTGCCATGGGACAAACCTTGTTTGCATTGTTTCGCAATTACACACTTGATGTGTGCAGTGGGAGGCTCTGGACTGTGCATGGGTCTGTCAGTTGTTGCAAAAGCATGTGTAGTACATGCTGAATGCAAGCCTACTGTACAGATATCATGCAGAAATAGGTTTGAGTTGTGCTAGGAAGGATAGTCTGCATAGTGATGTCTAAAGTTCTGTGTGTAGCACTATGTATCTGCTACTTGGGAGATGTTTACAAAATAAGAGTATCTATTTACTGTGGTCATACCAGCACTGGTATGTTAGCTGTGCAGATTGCATTTATTTGGTAATGTTTCTTTTTGAGTCATGCTGGGCAGAATTGGCTGCATTGTCATTAGATTCGAAATGCATTATGCAACATTACAGACTCTCTGCAGGCAGTAATCATCATGCAGTCCCTACTTAGCACTGGTACACAGTCCGCTATGCAATATATACACAGGGTGTGCCACAGTACAGCATATGGGGTAGGAACAGGGCAGACACCTCTTGACTGTGTTTGGTGCTCTCTACTAATGACACTCAGTCCTAACCTGTTTCTATTCAATTACCAGAACTATAATTGAATTAACATCACACTAAATATAATAGAGTCATTACCAGTGCCTCTCTCTCAAGACCTTCTGTTGAGCTGTTGACTGTTCTCCTCACAGGTAGGCTAACTCTGCAGCTGAAAGGAAGAACTATCCCTAACAACGGCAGTGGGCGTGTCCTCCTCACCAATATCGGCCCTGACAACCAAAATGCCCTCCTCTGTCTCTCAGACCTGCCAACCTGCTGCACTGGAACCGCAAACTGGTTTTACATGTATGGAACCAGTCAGGAGCGGAGAGTGGAGAGTGATGACCGTGTCCTGGGGTGGAAGAGGAACAGAGGCCGCTCTCCTGGGGTGGTGAGGCTCAGGTCCAGGAAGAGTGTGACGCTACCGGGGGAGGGTCAGGAGGGTACCTACACATGTGAAGTAGCGGGCAGGGATGTCATATCTGTGGGGCTGTACTACAGAGGTGAGTGTGGGGGTGGTGGGTGGAGTCTCAGTGAGGCTGCTGCTGCATACTATATATTACTGCAAAATGTAGTTTTATGTTACTTCAAGTTTGTGTCAAGAGCAGTAGAATTCAATTTGTGTACCTCTTCGAGTTGTTTGTCTGAGAAAGACTATAGAATTGGGAGTCAGCTCAATATGGTGCTCACTCCTAATGAAAATGGACAGCAATTGCCTGCCAAACCCCGTGATGTGGTTGCATGCACTATTTTTATGAAAAAAATGACCATTACATAGTCTCCACACTTTAATCGACTGTCAAAACAACTGCAAAGAAGTAACCCACAAGCAGAAACACACAAGCAGCAACGTTTATTCATGTTCCATGTACTCTTAATAAAGTTCTTAGAGTTGCATAATTATAGTCACACATGTCTCTGCCATATCTCCATGCTGTTCCCTGGCCCTTCCCTCCCCCTCCAGTTGAGCTGAGGCTGTCCTTCCAGCTCAGCTCCAACCTCCTCTCCCCACAATACACCATCACCTGCACCTCCACTGGAGGTACAGTCCTCACCAGCTCCTTCACTGGCCCGGGGGGAGAGAGCTTCGGTCAGCTGTCAGCGGTCGGGGAGCTGAGGGCCAGGGGTCAGGACACCTACCGCTCCAGCGTCACTAGGAACAATGGTAGTCATGGAGATACCTTCCACTGTATGGCTTCCAACGGAGCATCTATGGATTCAAAAACCTATACTCTTTCAGGTAAACATAAATTTTAGGCAAACATTTATTTGTGTACACCGTAATTATATGCATTTAGACAAACAGTGAGTATACAACTTTCTGATTCAGAAATGAGTCTAGCATGGAGCTAGTAGTGTCTCTGTGGCCACCAATGGCAGTCCTTTAAAAATTTTTTAATTTGCGGTATGATATTATGATATGATTAGATGGTTATCAGTGTGTTTACAGAGGATGTGTTGACTGGAGCTAGGGCTGTTGTGGAGGTAGGGCAGTGTCAGCCTCCTCATCATCTCCAGTGCAGGAGCATTAACAATGTCTGACACGCCCAGCAGCCAGAGCTGTGTAGTCTAGTGATGTGTGTGCGGGTCACAATCTCACAAACACCTTCACATTATTTGGTATAATTATTATTATATGAAATTTTGCTCACTAAACACCACCAAATGTTCAGCAGTACTGGGAGTCTTGGCTAGCATGGAGGATGTGGTTAGGCTAACCCAGTGTATACTTTCCTTTGCACACACACACACACACACACACACACACACACACACACACACACACACACACACACACACACACACACACACACACACACACACACACACACACACACACACACACACACACACACACACACACAGCTGCCCTGCCACCTGATAACATCACTACAGAACAGCTGGCACCCTCAGTTGTCCGCGTCCGATGGCAACAACCCTCAGGAGGGGCTACCGTCAGGAGCTACACTATCACCACTCTCTATGGCGACAGTGTGGTGGTAGGGTACGTAACCCTCAAGCGTATCATGCGAGAGGTCACTCTCCAGCGGTTGGTGAATGATGGACGGAAGTACACCATCACTATCATGGCCATGTCTGACAACCTCCCAGGATCCAGCACCGTCACTGTGCAGCTGGGTAGGGCTAGTGCACGGCAGCACATTGTGTGCTGTCACTGTGATACATCACTACATGCTGTAGTCAAAAACACTGAAGATCCTCTCCATAGTGGTTGCCTGCAGGTCATTAGTTTAAAAGAAGTGCAAATGAATAGGCCATTATATCACAAGCAAGCCTAAGTAGGTGGCTGCAATAATGAAGAGGCTGTTTTCCACAGTGACTACTGTATAGAGATTTCACTGTATAAAACTTCTATAGGTTGTCCTGCACACACATGTGTATATACTTAAGCATATATATACACACACGCATGTACGTAATTATAGTATGTATGTACAATTATTTAGTAATAGGGATATTATATTCCATACAAGACACATAATTACATTGTTTCCCTTACTTCCTCTTGCCTCAGGCCATATCAACTCACCGACTGTCACTGTGTCCACTGTCAGGGCCACCTCCGCACACATCTCCTGGACAAACCACACCCACCAGGGGGCCAAGAGCTACCTGATCCAGTTCACCAGGGTCAACGGTGCAGGGCAGCTTGGGGGGTGTCCCAGTGGCCAACACAACGGGACCATCACAATGAACTCCTCACAGCTGTCGGTGGCACTGGAGGGACTGGAGGAGGCCAGTACATACATGGTGACCTGCCAAGCTTTGAGCGAAGCCATGGGAAACAGTGCTCCCAGCTCTCCAGTTTACTTCACCACTTTGGGAGCGGGTGAGGTATTAGGAACAATTACATAACAAGTTACTAGCTGGTCACGCTCCAGTGAGCATCACCAACTGCTTTGCTACTACAACCGGAAAGCATAGGGTGGGATTGTAGCATGTGTGTTACCATGGAGGAGCTACCCTGTCATTGCAGGCCTGGCCAGTCCAGCCTAGCTACTAATGTCTTTGTTTAACCAATGGCATTGGCACCAGCCTCAGCACAGTATTGTTTATGTCTGGCAGAGAGAGCAGTGAGCTCCAGTCATTGATTTAGCTTATTTGTTGACCTCTGTCTAGTCGCACAGTGCGGTGTGCCCGGCAACCACAAGAGAGGGAAGGGCAGGCAGCCAGTTTATTGTTTGGCCAAACCTCAAATAACTAGTTACCCCCCACACACATACAGCTCTCCAGAAACTAAGCCTACTTAATTTAGTGTCATATATAGGGAAGGGCGTGCAATGCATGGACCAGGGTGTGCTGTACATGACTATGGCATACCCTGCACTTTATTATTTTTTTGGAACATTCTTTGCAGCACCATCTAGGTCTCCTAGCAACCTTTGGGTTGAGGTGCTGAGCTCATCTTCTGTGCATCTGCAATGGAATGGAATGGACGACTGTCTCGACTTCAACGGTGTGGCACTGGGCTGGCAGGTGCTGTACTGGGAGACAGACTGGCTGGCTGGGAACAGCACTGTCTTCATACCAGGCAGCCCGCTGACCAGAGGGCAGCTTCTGGTGGAGAGACTAAAGCCGTCCACTAACTACAGCTTCAGGGTAGCTGCAGTGAATGCCGGCCACATGGTGGGGGTGTACTCTGACCTGGTCACTGCACAGACTATGGAGAGCGGTAAGTGTACATATGCAATGCAGTGCAGTGCAATGTGGTCCTCTGCTGTTTCAATAGGTTAAGGAGCATATAGTTATGTAAATGCTTAGAAAATATTTTTGAGAACTGTGAAAAACCGGCAGCCACCCGGGATTGAACCGGGGGCCTCTGACTTAAGCTGTCAGTGCTCTACCACCTGAGCTATGGCCACCGGGTGACCGCCAGCCTTCACAATTCTCAATATCACTCTGTATGAGCTGTTATGTACAGGACATTTGATGTACAAGCCACTGTATGCAGGACCACACTCAATTGTGTTGAACTGTGTGCCATCCAAACTCTTGCCTTCTGGTGATGTGTTCAACAACCCCTGCATGCACCCTTAACACAACTGGCATTGCTAGACTTTGTAGGCAGGACACAAGCCTTTTGTAGCACTTAGGGAGAGATGCTAGGGCCAAGTTCTGATACTGCTAAAAATTCTTCACCCTTTTTATTAAATACTGGTACACTACTCTTCATTGTAAACTGTCCACTGCTTTATTAAACCTAGTTCTCTTTCCAAAACAAACACACTCACACCCAGTCTCATGAAAATTCTACTAACAAAAAACGTCCTCTCTTGTGTTTAACACATTTCTTTTCATCCAAACAAACCTACACACCCTATTTACTCAAGTTAAATGTAATAACCACATTCTTCTTCATCAAGTTTAAAAGGAAAGTGTCCACTGTTTTATTAACCACATTCCTCTCCACCTAAACCCCGCCCACCCAGCCCCTGGGCCTGTCTCCTCATTGGCCGAGACATTCCAGAACACGACGACCATTGTTGTCTCCTGGCAACGGCCCATGTCCCCTGGGGGCCGAATTCTGGCCTATGAAATCACCTACTGGATGGCTGACAAACCAGAAATATCCAAGAAAGAGAACGTATCAGGGGAGGAGTTGATATTCTTTCTTCCCATCCCGTCTGATGCAAAAGCTGACGTTGACCTCATCCTGGCCGTGAGGGCCTTCACTGCAGTGGGGGCGGGGCCCGTCAAGAACATTTCAATCAGCATTGTCCACCTTGGTAAGCCATGGTAACGCAGCCCTGGGGTGTAGTGGTGTTTGTTTGTCCCTCAATACCTGAGCCTATTGCCTGTGTCACAACAATCACAAGCACCCATAGCAACAGTAGACATGGCAATGTGTGACTTAGCAACACACATTTATGGCAGCTACTCCACATCGCTGCACCCCAGCATGTGTGTTTGCCATACACGTAGTTACCATGGGAATAATCATGGCTATCAGATTAACAGTGACCCAATCTCCATGTGACACACAGTACCATCAGACGAGCCCAAATTCTTCACTGTTGTCCTGGTGAGCGCAGACACAGTCAATGTTTCATGGTGCCAGCCGGCTGACATCACAGGTAATGTGACCTTTCACCTCACCTACCGAGTCTTCTCCCTGAGTTCGAGGCAAGTCATGGAGGAGCACTCAGTGACTTACATGGGGAACATGACCTCTGACCTTGTGAGACTCAGAGGTGGGGAGGGGGAAGTGGAGCACAGGCTCACCATGAGCTACTCGTGGACAGTTCAGGGGATGGTGCATGAGGGAGACTCTTTCAACACCTCCATTGTGTTGGGTGAGTTTCTCCCTTCCTCCCTCTTTCTCTCTCTCGTACTCTCTCTCTCTCTCTCTCTCTCTCTCTCTCTCTCTCCCTCTCTCTCGATCTCCCTCTCTCTGTCTCACTCCATCTGGTGTGACCCCTCCCCTCCCACTGTGTGTGACTCACCCCCTCCCCTCCCCTGTCTCCCCCACAGACAAGGCACTCTACCAGGTCCAGATTGGTCCAGTGGAGCACTGCATCAGTTGGACTGTGAGCCACAAAATTTTGTCATGAGCAAGCATGAAAAATTTGCAGAATTTTTTCTGTCAAGGATTCTTCGTTTGCATGTCGTCTCTCCTGTAGGACGACAAGGCAAGGATGATTGAACGGTTGCTACATGTTGCCATTAGCAACGCCATTCGTGAGAGGTGTCCATCTTGTGTGGGCTTCTCTGAGTTGTTCCTGAGACGAGGAGTGTTCTTGTGCCAAGACAGCCCTATCATGGCTTCATACCGCTCCACCATCGTCAGCCCTGGACTGCCTGGCTCCCCCAATGCCACCACCATGGTGGGCATTATTCAGGAGTGGGTGTCAGGGTCTCCCTCTCTGACCATCGACTGGCTACTGGTGAGAGTCAACAGCAACTGCCCCACCCACATCCCCTCACTGGCCGCCCCAGAGAGCGTGGCCACAACCAACGGCACAGCCACCATGTCTCCTCTCTCCTCCGAACTGGTCAGTGCCTGCATGGCAGAGCTGCAGCAGCTGTGCCATCGTGAGGACACTTGAGCCTCTCTCTCCCCTTCCCTGACAATACTGCTTGTTTTGCTGCACCGCCAACTAGTTCATTAAGGTTATTAATTCCTTTATTCCCACTGTATGTAACATGTGGCTAAATCTTCCCACTAATTTTAATTGCATAATCATTGTCATCACATTATCATTACATCACTATTGTAGCATAATGGTATTGATCAAATAATTCCTGTACAATACATACTATACAGCATATGTCACAGTATGAACAAACTTTGATAAAGTAATAACCAGTTTAATAAACTAGTGGTCAGTGATTGCTTGTCCCTATGGCGACGTTAGTGGGCAGAGAGTTGTCTAGTGGTCTTTGGCTGTTGATTCCTGTTCCATTGGTGATTCTGTGGCCTCTACTGCCTCCTTAGGGGCAGCTTGTTCCTTGGGCTCCGTCTGAGGGGAAAGAGTGGGGGGGGGGGGAGAGAGAGAGAGAGAGAGAGAGAGAGAGAGAGAGAGAGAGAGAGAGAGAGAGAGAGGGAGGGAGGGAGGGAGGGAGGGAGTATGGGTTGGATCATGATGGTGGGAAGGAGGTAAGGGAGGTAAGAGACAAAGCAATGGATGAAAGAGCAATTAGAGGACAAAGGAAGAAAGTGAACAATGGGACTAGGGCTAGTGGCAGGAGAGGAGGAGAGAGGGAGGGAGATAGGGAAGGATAGAGAGGAAAGAGAGAGGAGGGAGTGAGGGGGGAAGAGAGAGAGAGAGAGAGAGAGAGAGAGAGAGAGAGAGAGAGAGAGAGAGAGAGAGAGAGTGTGGATGGAGAGAGAGGGGGGGAAGAGGAGAGGGATGAAAGGAGGGGAAGGGAAGGACAGAGATAGGGAGGGAGGAGAGGCAGTAAGAGGCCCTCCTCACCTGCTGCTCCACGGGTTCAGTGAACCTCTCCAGCCGTCGTGGGGCGTAGACCAGAATGTAGGCCACGTGCCAGTCCCCGCCCCCCGACAGCTTGAGGATCTGGTCCTCCTTCACGATGGACACCTTGTCATCGTCCAGCTTCGCCCACTCTCCTGGGGGGGGAGGGGTGAGGAGGGGAGGGGAGGGGAGAGGTGAGATGTGGAGGGGAGGAGTAAGGAGGAGAGGGGAGGGGAGGAGAGTGGAGGGGAGAGGAGGAGAGGGGAGGAGAGGGACAAGGAGGGGAGGGGAGGGGAGGGGAGGGGAGGGGAGGGGAAGGGAGGGGAAGGGAGGGGTGAGGAGGGGAGGGAGAAGGGGAGATCACTTATCTGGTCAACTAACTGAGTGATATGGAGAGACATTCTACTACAACTCCATGTACATACATGTACACATGACATTTTGTGACATCATGTGACATCACATTTTGTCATACATCACATGATGCCTCACAAATGCAAGTACATATGACAACTGTCACATGCACATCATGTGACATCACATGACTGACCATCCTTCAGTGCCACCCAGCCCACGTAGTGACCAGAGGAACTCGACCTTCCTTGGTGAGTGAGGACCGCAACCAGCTCGTACAGACCACTGTTATTACTGCCAGGGTCTAGGGGAGGGGGGGAGAGGGAGGGAGGAGAGGGAGGGGAAGAGGAAGAGGGAGGGGGAAGGAGGGGGAGAGAGAGGGAGGGGGAGGGAGAGGAGGAGGGAGGGAGGGGAAAGGAGGTTAGGAAGTGAGGAGTCAGTGAGGAGGTGGGAACTGGGAGAGGTGAGGGAAGTGTCCATGAAATGGACTCTCTCTCCCTCCTCCCTCCCTCCCTTCCTCCCTCCATCCCTCACCATCCTCAAAGTCGTAAGGCTCATAGTCCACCTTCTCAGACTTGGCCTGAGCCTGGGAGCCCTTGGGACCGAGAAGCTTACCCTCCGCTATCATCTTGGCCTTGAGAGCCTGAGGAGGGGGAGAGGGAGAGGGGGGAGGGAGGAGAGGGGGAGGGGGGAGAGAGGGGAGAGAGAGGGGGGAGAGAGGGGAGGGGGAAGAAGGGAGGGGGGAGGGGAGGGGGAAGAAGGGAGGGGGGAGGGGAGGGGGAAGAAGGGAGGGGGGAGTGGAAAGAGGGGGGAGAGAGAGGAAGGAGAGGGGGGAGAGAGGGGAGGAGAGGGGGGGGGAGCAAGAAGGATGGAGAGTGGGAGGAAGAGAGAGGAGGGAAGGAAAGGAGAGGGAGACGAGGAGAAAAGGTTATGGCTGACAGAGGAGTGGGGGGTAGGAGGAGAGGGGTAGGGGGAGAAAGCAGGGGAGAGAGGCAGGGGGAGGGGGGCAGAAGAGGCAGAGGCGGCACTTACCATCTTCTTCTCCTCCACCTCTTTGAACCTTGACCTCATCGGGAACAGCTTCTCCTGCAGCTTTGTGGTGCAGAACTCGTACATGTCCAGTTTCATGGTGTACTTGACATCCTGTGAGGAGTGGGAGGTGAGGGATGAGGGGTGAGGAGTGAGGAGTGAGGGGTGAGTGGTGAGGAGTGGAGTGAGGGGTGAGGGGTGAGTGGTGAGGAGTGAGGGGTGAGGGGTGAGGAGTGAGGGGTGAGTGATGAGGAGTGGAGTGAGGGGTGAGGGGTGAGTGGTGAGGAGTGAGGGGTGAGGGGTGAGTGGTGAGGGGTGAGGGGTGAGTGGTGAGGAGTGAGGAGTGAGGGGTGAGGGGTGAGGAGTGAGGGGTGAGTGATGAGGAGTGGAGTGAGGGGTGAGGGGTGAGTGGTGAGGAGTGAGGGGTGAGGGGTGAGTGGTGAGGGGTGAGTGGTGAGGAGTGAGGAGTGAGGGGTGAGGGGTGAGGAGTGAGGGGTGAGGAGGTGATGTGTGTGCCCCTGTGACTATCATCATACCTTTAGGATCTTCTTTGAAACCACCTCAGAACTGTCCGGGGCCTTGCCTACAAAAAACCTGACAAACTGGACAGTCAGGTATGCTGGTAACCGGCTGATACGAGATGTCTTCTTGTACACTGCGTTCCTCCCGAGAGAGGGTGAGGCCTTTTCAACTGTACCCTCAAGACCCTGTGGGTGGGAGGGAGGGAGGGAGGGAGGGAAGGAGGGAGGAGAGGAAAGGAGGGGGAGAGGTAGCGAAGGAGGTAGCAAAGGAGGAGGGAGGGAGGAGGGAGGGAGCGAAGGAGGAGGGAGGGACGAAGAGAAGGAAAAGTCAGTTATATACTCTCCTGTTGTCTGCCTGTCCTTTTCTCTCCCTCCTCCCCCCCCTCCCTCCCACCTTCCTCAAGGCTGTGTGCATGTACTTCACATCTTGGGCTATGAAACACGACACTTGGTAGCTATCTTCTGTTTCCGTGGTAACCATTTCATCTGGACTTTCCTCACACTTAAATGTGGACTCCATTTTCACTCCTGAGGGGGAGAAGGGAGGGAGAGAGGGACAGGGGAGGGAGGGAGGGAGGGAGAGAGGGAGGGAGGGAGGGAGGGA
>CBDBZY010000016.1:105000-107500 GCA_965213685.1 bacterium | reverse complement strand
GAGTGAACATTATGTGACCTTTGACCCCTTTAAGTTTTCCTGTTAAGCATGTGAGCCAAGCACCACTTGTGTGGGAGATGGTCACCTCATGGCAGCTTGACAGGAGGGAAGGAGGGAAGGAGGGAGGGAGGGAGGGAGGGACCAAGCATAAGGGAAGAGGGCATGCAAGAGTGAGAGAGACTGAGAGACCAGAAGACTGGTTTATCCCTCCCCAGCGAGGGCGTCTCAAGGCGGTCAAGGCCATCGGGTGGTATATGGATGAACCGGATATGGCTCAGGTCTCCATGAACCTCTGTGACTACGAGACCACACCCATGCACATGGCATTTGAGGAGGTCCGTCACAACGCAGAGGTAAGGGCAGACATTTTGGACTGGTATCATACCATCACACTATCATCTTCACCCCTCACATCTCCACATCCCCACATCACACCATCACCTCCACCCCTCACATCCACAGGCTCTCAATGTGGCCGTGGCAGGGTCAGAGGTCGTGGGGCTCCTCCCACTACAAGCCATGCTGGTTGCCGCGGACTACTACATGAAGAAGGAGAACCTGTTCATTCTGCATGAGAGGCAGAAGATCATGTTAGTGGTGGCCAGACTCGGGCTGAGCTCTCTGGCCGAGTTCAGGCCAGAGGAGAAGATTATTGAGTGAGTAAGGGAGGGAGGGAGGGAGGGAGGGAGGGAGGGAGGGAGGGAGGGAGGGAGAGTGGAAGGGAGGGAAGGAAGGAAGGATAATGGGAAGAAGAGTGTTGATATACATGTAAATGGAGAGTGTAAGAAGCTGTTTGTCATTCTCCCTCTTTATTTCCTCCTTCCCTTTCACTTCACTTCATCTCTCTTTATCTCCTCTCCCTCCCTCCTTCCCTCCTCCCTCTGTCCCTTCCTTTCTCTTTCACTACATCCCTCCCTCTCTCCCTCCTCCCTCCCTCCCTCCCTCTCTCCCTCCCTCCCTCCCTCTCCCTCCCTCCCTCCCTCCAGGTATCGTACAGACAGCAATAAAGATGGCCCTCTTGTCAGCTCTTCCCTCAGGTCATTTGTGGAGGGAGTTGGAGCGAGAACATCGGCCCCAGGGGGAGGGTCTGTGGCAGCAGCTGCTGCCAGTATGGTGAGGGAGGAGGGAGGAGGAGGGAGGAGGGAGGAGGGAGGAGGGAGGAGGGAGGGAGGAGGGAGGAGGGAGGAGGGAGAAGGGAGAAGGGAGGGGGAGGGAGGAGGGAGGAGGGAGGAAGGAGGAGGGAGGGGGAGGGGAGGGGAGAGGAGGGAGGAGGGAGGAGGAGAGGAAGGAGGAGGAGTGGAGGGAGGAGGGAGAAGGGAGGAGGGAGGGGGGGAGGGGGAGGGAGGAGGGAGGAGGGAGGAGGGAGGAATGTGAGGGAAAGTAGAGAGGGTTGTTCAAAGGGTTTGAGTTTCATGAAACCACACACATTATTGTATACAAACAAGATGAAATGTGTGTAGCTAAGCAACTGCTGGACTGTTGTACTTTGACCTCTGACCTTAGGGAGCAGCTCTGGGCTCAATGGTGGGTCTCATGATGTATGGGAGGAAGAAGTTCGAGTCTGTTGACTCCATAATGAGGAATGCGATTGGTCCTCTCCATGACAACATGCAGGCCATCCTCCCCATGGTGGACAGAGATAGCGACGCCTTTAATGACTACCTAGTATGTCTGTCTGTCTGTCTGTCTCTGTCTGTCTGTCTGTCTGTCTGCCTGCCTACCTGCCTGTGTCTTGTCTGTCTATCTGTCTGTCTGTCTGTCTGTCTGTCTGTCTTTCTGCCTGTCTGTCTCTTTATGAAGACATCCATTCACTCTTCTTCCCTTACAGACGGCTACAAAACTGCCTCAGAAAACTGAAGAAGAGAAAGCAAAGTGAGTTGACAGCCACACATCCTTCCCACCTGCTACCCTGACTCCCTCCCTCCCTCCCACTCCCTTCTCCCTCCCCTCCTTACCTCCCTTGTTCCTTCTCTCTCCCCCCCCTCAGACGGCGTCAGGCCATGGATGAGGGGATGATGAAGGCCATTGCTGTGCCGCGGAGTGTGATGCAGCTGGCTCACCAGTGCTGGCCACACCTCCTCACCCTAGCAACGCACGGCAACACTGCAGTCCTGTGTGATCTACAGGTATGGATGACCCTTCACCTGAGCATCTATTCACATCCTCACTCCTCACTCCTCACTCCTTCTCTTCTCTCTTTCTCTCCTTTCCCTGCCTCCCTCCCTTACCCTCCCTCCCTCTCTTGTACTCCCTCCCTCCCTCCCTCATTCCCTCCCTCCTCCCTCCCTCCTTCCCTCTCTCCTCCCTCCCCTCCCTCCCTCCCTCCCTCACCCCCTCCCATCCCCAGGTCAGTGCCCACACACTGGATGCCGGTATCCATGGAGCCTACTACAATGTCTGCACAAACCTCCCCCATGTCAGTGACGGTGACTATGTGCGGAGGGTGAGGGAGGAGGTGGGGGGTGTGGTCAGGGAGAGCACCGAGCAGCGCCAGCTGGTG
>CBDBZY010000016.1:35000-100000 GCA_965213685.1 bacterium | reverse complement strand
TGAAATTTTTCTTCTTCAGCCGTGAACTGTAATGATATTCAAGATGGGTTAGTAGCTTTGGAATGTCATTTGGAATGTCATTATCTCACAAAGTATAGTGTGTGTGTGTGTGTGTGTGTGTGTGTGTGTGTGTGTGTGTGTGTGTGTGTGTGTGTGTGTGTGTGTGTGTGTGTGTGTGTGTGTGTGTGTGTGTGTGTGTGTGAGTGAAAGAGGGAGGGACAGACAGAGAGAGAGAGAGAGAGAGAGAGAGGGAGAGTACCTGCCATGCAGGGTGTCTCACTGTGTCCCTAGGGTTCCTCCACTTCCTCCATGGATGCTAATCAGTTGTCACTTTGCAGTCATCTCCTATTTCAATTCCTCCCCGACTGTTTGAGGTAGTAATTATCTAGCAGCAGCACTTTCTTCTCATGTTTCTGTTGTTAGAAGGATCGTTTCCCTCATCTAATTACATGTACCCTTCCTTCGCTTCTCCTTCCTCACCCTCCCTCCCTCCCTCCCTCCTCGCCTCTCTCCTTTGCCTTTTCCTCCTCGTTCCCTCCCTCTCTCTCCCTTCCTCTCCCCCCCCCTCCCTAATCAGTTGTTCCTCGTGCAGTTGTCTCCTCTACCATTTCCCTTGTATTGGATTTTATGTATCAGTGTTTGAAGTAGTAATGAGCTGGTGACCACACTTCCTCCTCATGTCCTGTTTCTGGGTACAATTGTTTGCTACATCTAAATTACACTTCCTTCTCTCTCTCCCTCTCTCTCTCTCTCTCTCTCTCTCTCTCTCTCTCTCTCTCTCTCTCTCTCTCCCCCTCTTCTCCCTTCCTCTCCTCTCTTCTTTGTTGCTAAAGACTCTTAGTTGACTAGGAGATGACATTATTTGAAAATACTCTAGTCAATAAACCTCTCCTTGTTCTTTCTCTCCTTTCTTGTTCATTCCTTTGCTCCCTCCCTCTCTCCTTCCTCCCTTCCACCCTCCCTCCCTCCCTTCCTCTCTCCCTCCCTCCCTCCCTCCCTCCCTCCCTCCCTCTTGCCTTCCTCTCTCCATCCCTCCCTCCTTTGCTCTCCCTCCCTCCCTCCCTCCCTCAGACATGGGCAAGCAGAACAGCAAGCTGAGGCCGGAGGTCATCCAGGATCTGGTGGAGACCACGGAATTCAATGAGCATGAGCTGCAGGAGTGGTACAAAGGTTTTCTTAAGGACTGTCCCAGCGGCCATCTCACTGTCGACGAGTTCAAGAACATCTATTCCAGCTTCTTCCCTCACGGTGATGCGTCGAGATTTGCTGAGCACGTGTTCCGAACCTTCGATGCCAATCATGACGGCACCATCGACTTTCGGGAGTTCATCTGTGCTCTGTCGGTGACATCTCGCGGCAAACTGGAGGACAAGCTTCGCTGGGCATTCAACATGTACGATCTGGATGGTAATGGGTTTATTACAAAAGGAGAGATGTTGGAGATAGTGCGGGCCATCTATCGGATGGTTGGCACGGTGATGAAGATGCCGGAAGATGAATCGACACCGGAGAAGCGAACAGAGAAGATTTTCAGACAGATGGATACGAACAAGGATGGGAAGCTCTCTCTTCAGGAGTTCATCGATGGGGCGAAGACCGATCCCTCGATCGTCCGGCTGCTGCAGTGCGATCCGAGTGGGGGCGGGGGACTGGGGGGCGGAGCTCAGTCCTAGGGCTACAGACTAACTTAACCCTTTTCTCACCGTATTTGTCAAGTATGAGCTACGTAACTGGGGCGTTGTATGTGGTATTATCACCCACCGTAACCTGGACAACTGTATATAGGGCTGTAACTATAGGGAGCTTACACCACTTCAAGTATTTGTATGTGACACAATGGCTGCATATAGTAATACTTGCTCTTACCCACTGTACTTCCACAGTATGTTAGGATGTGTATTATTATGAATGTACTGTTTGCTGCATTCTTTTCCTATTGCTGTAATGATTTGATTGACACTCGATGAGCGTCCTCAACATGGCGGGGGCGATGGGGAGGAGGGGAGGGGGATGGAGGGAGGTGGGGGTGGTGGGAGGAGGCAGGGGTGGTAGGATGAACTGTGAAATGTACTGGGGAGATACGTAGACCTACTACAATGCTGAGGCTGCGACATGTGCAGTGTATAGAGTATCATTACACCATAGCCACCTCGATCAAACCCTGCAGTGTGATTGGTCAGCAGCAGGGCTCTTAGACTATAGCTGTAGCGGAAACTAGAATCTGATTGGTGAACAGGAAGTTTCTAAAACTCTACATGAACTGGCTACAGTGCCAACTTTAACAAAACTAACTGTTAAAGTAGTAGACTACATGTTAAAGTTGTAGGGCACCATGATGTTTACTTGTTAAAGTTGTAGGGTTGCCAGACTAGGGTCTAAACAACTTAGATACTGCGTCCAATGGGATCTACAGAAACCCTCGGGCCCTTAGTAGTGCCCTCACTGCGCTCGGAACACTACAGCCCAGGGCCCTCGGGTTTCTAAATACCGTAGATCCCTTGGACACAGTATTCATTATAGAGTGGAGGGTGTACAGCTAAGGAAGGAGTGGAGCATGTCACTGCACATGTGCATGCACACGTACAGAAATAATGAGTGATTGTGTGTGTGTGTGTGTGTGTGTGTGTGTGTGTGTGTGTGTGTGTGTGTGTGTGTGTGTGTGTGTGTGTGTGTGTGTGTGTGTGTGTGTGTGTGTGTGTGTGTGTGTGTGTGTGTGTGTGGCTGTGCATATGATGTGTCTAAGTGACCCAGCTGTGCATGGAGGTGCTGTGTCAACACCAGCCCTAGCATGCAGCAGCAGCAGCCGACTGCGCAAACACAAGTGCATATATATGAGATGCTGTTATGTATACCTGTGGTGTCCAGTACACCTTCACACACACACACACACACACACACACACACACACACACACACACACACACACAGTGACATTATCAATAGCGCTGTTTTAGTATGTAATTTGAGTTTTTGGGTATTACAAATACATTTAGTTTCAGCTATACTTAATTTTCAAGGATATCAGTTTTAGTTCTAGGTATCAATAGCCATCACATTTTTAGTTTTAGTTCCAGTTTCACTTCTACTTGTAGTGAATTCCAACCTATTCCAGGAATCCCCCAAAGTAATGTTTCATGTAAAATCTGAGCACCAGTGGAATCATCCCTTGTACAAACCTAACCCACCCATATCTCTTGCTCAGAGTGAGAGAGAGGAAGAGTGAATGGAATCATTGGAATCCCAGACAGCAGCCTTGCAGAATGCCTTGTCTGGACTCAGCAATTATAAATTAACTCTTTCAGTACTGACTAGACTGGAAGGATTGGGAGGGTTAACCCAATCACTGTGGACCAGGGAGGTCCCTCTTGAGGCTGATCTGTCTGTGCTGAGCATTAATTGGATTTCTTGCAGCCCTCCCCCCTGGCTGTCCCAGCACAATGGTCGCTAAGTGGGTAACAGGTGAGAACAGTGGTGGGTGTGGCTGTGTGGCCATGCACGCTGAAGAGGCTGGTCTCCTCCCAGTGGATAAGAATATTGTTTTTAGCTTGCCCGTGTGTTCGTTGGCTGCCTCATTGGGCATCCTATTTGTTGCCCTGTTTCGTGCCCCATTTGGTGATCCACTTGGTGCCTCATTAGCTAGGGGTATCCAATTGGGTGTCCCATTTGTTGCCCTGTTTAGTGCCCCATTTGGTGATCCACTTGATCCTCATTAGGGGTATCCAATTGGGCGTCCCGTTTGTTGCCCTGCTTTAATTTGGTGATCCACTTGGTGCCTCGTTTAAGCTAGGGGTATCCAATTGGGTGTCCCATTTGTTGCCCCATTTGGTGTCACCCTGTCCAATTGGGCACCCCATTTGTTGCCCCATTTGTATTTGGTGTCCAATTGGCTGCCCCATTTGGTGCCCAATTGGGTGTCCCATTTGAGTGCATGCAGTAGTACTGACATGGCAGCACCTCACTCTCCCAAGGCCCCTGGCCAACCCACCAACACAGTGGAGGCCACCAGTACCTGCCCACAGTGGTCACCTACCCCCTGGTGAAGCCCCTCCCCCAGCTGTGGTGATTCTGCCAGCCAGCCTGGCAGTCATGGCATCAGTGCCACATACTTTAGTGATTCTGGTCTGTCTCTGCCACAGGCATTAGAGGCACCACAGCACACCATGGCTTTGTACTGTAGTGATTCTGACAGTCCCTGCTGCAATGGCAGCAATAGCTGTGACAGTGAGTGTTGCCCAGCACAGCACGTGTTGCATTCTCAGCAGGGATCCGGGTGGGATTTTGAGTTGGGGGGTGGGGGGGGGGGGGGGGGGGGGGAGAGGGAGATGCTCCGAAGTGTGGCACTGACCAGTCTAATTCCTACATAGGCGTTGGTCAGGAGGGGAATGGCCATGTCTGGTAACTAGGCACATATGATCAAGGGAGGGCACACTTTAGCACACCCCCATTAGGGGGTCTGGGGGCACCTTCCCCCTGAAAACTAGATGCTCTGAGATTGATTCTGAGGCATTCTGTTTTACTTCAGTTACTCACTGCTGCTCATTACTAGTGGAATTTCATTTTGGTTGTGAAAATATTTGAGGGCAGAAATACCTTTGGAGGGAAATATCCCCCTCCCTGTGTGAACCCTCTACTGAACTCATGCTGCTAGTCAGCAGCCAGCGGGCATCCAGGCATCTGTCGCAGTGTCAGCCCTGGCCATGTGATCACGTGATAACCTGCGTCAGGTGATAATTGTGAGGGATCGCGGCCTGCGCTCCAAGTTACCGCTTTGACGACGACGAAACAAGACTGATTTTCCACATACAACTTACAACTTTTATACAAAATCACACAAAGAACAGGACATACTTACAACCACATCACACAATAATTACACTAACACCCTGCAAACCCTACTCTAAATACAGCACACAGAGACCTGACCTACATACCTATTAACAAACCACCCAAAGACTTGCTAAGTGACCAACGGAAGTTCCTAGGCATACACATTAGTTTACACACGGAAATGTTCTACCTACGTTACTGACTACATGTGTAAGTTTAATTAGTCTGCTCCACCACAATAATGATGTACTGTGCACAACAGATTGAATTGCCAATATTACAGAAAGCACTAGCCATGCAGTGATCAGTGAGAGGGTGATTGCAATTGGTGAGGGAGTGCTAGTGACGGAGTGCTAGTGAGGGTGAGGAGCTGAACAGTGGATAGCACGGAACATCTGATGATGGGTGAGGGCATGGTGGCATAGTGGTCATGTGACACAGTCACAGCAGTCATGTGACACCGTGGTCACGTGACACAGCAGTCATGTGACACAGTGGTCATGTGACATGGCAAAGTAACATGTTGAAGTGTGAGGTCAAGTTTCGTCTCTGTGCTGAATTCCTGGGGGTCTTGGCACAGTGGTGCCAGAGGTGGGGAAGGTGGGAGGGGGGGGAGGTGTGAAGCGATTTGCAAGGTGGAGCAGATGAGATAAGTGTTGTGGTGGGAAATGTGGGCAGATGAGGAGGATAGAGCACCGTCCCTGGCTGAGCCCTCCAGTGTGCTAATGGGGTAATGTGCGGTTCATTAGCTCTGCAGCCTGGGCATCACTCTCGCACACCCACACAAGTTCACTCTTTCCCGATCCATCTCTCAAGTTGCTGCGGTAACCTCCATATCTCAGGGCTGCCTGATTCTGGAACGCTCCGCCCCCCACCAGAATGAGGTGCCTAGCACGCGCGATAGTCTCCATCTCCACAGCCGCAACAAAACCACTGTCATCAGTGACGTTGTAAAGCTTGGGGTCAAAGTGCGTAATCGCAATCCCATTTTTACGGAGGATGTCTTTCACCTGACCTATGACCTTACAGTTCTTGCAGGTTTCGCTTCCATACTGGCCCAGGTCATAGAAGTAGATGACGGGAAGTGGAGACGGGGAGCTCTCCCTCCTCAGCAGGCCACCCACAGTGTGTAGGGCCTCCTTCACGCAGCTACTCACTAGCCCTGGGAACCTCCCCTGTCGCAGGTACATCTTCTCGCTCCTGATGTGCACCGCCACATACCTGTTCCTCCGTAGGTGCATCTGCTGTAGGAACCTGTGGGAGGTGTCCACCACACCGCGGCTGAAATTGATGGGAACATGGACGGTATTGCTGAGGGAACAGATGTTGGTCATCAGGATCCTATTGTTCAAGTGGGTTCCCTTGGCACTGACCCGCATCATGGGATCCTTGTTGGTTCCTCTCCAATTGATGACCACCACGGAGAGGTTCTTGTCTCTGCTGAACCCGAGGCGAGCGGCCAGTTCCGCAGGGGACGTGCTGTGGTTCATACTGACACAGTAGTACTGGTCCATGCGGAAGGTCTTCCTTCTCTGGGCATGTATCTTTCCTGCTTGCTTATTCAGTTTTGAGGTGATGTGGTGACTAAGTTCCAATAGTTCTGGCTGAGTGCTGCAATCTACTATGCCACTGCTCTTGAAAGCACGTTTCAAAAAACTGACAGTCTCCCAACTGCGGATCTTGTATTCTCTAGTAAATTTTTCCGCTATGAAGTGCAGGAACACCACCCTGCGGCTCCCGTGGAGTAGCATGTCTCTCAGGGTTCTGACTGCAGGGAGGCCCTTCTGGCGCAGAACACTGTCCAAGCTACGGATGTTGAAGATCAAGTCCAGCTCATGCGCACTTGTGGTGGTGTTGAAGTACTCGTCCAACTTGACATCGTTTAGTCCGTACAGCCTCGAGTTGTGCGTGAAGGGAAGGACTGTGTTGGCATCCCAGTGCGCAGCGAGGCAGGCCAGGTTGTAGTAGTTCCTCACTGCCATGTTGAACTGCTCCCAGTAGTTCATAGCGAGGACATAGCGATGCCTCCCGCCCTCCTGCCTGGTGCTGTTGCTCGTTTGGTCACTCTCAGCGTTGCTGAAACGTACACTGTAGCCGTCCTCTGCTGCGCCCGTGCCGGGTGGCTGCGAGGGAGGGATGGCGGCTCGATTGGCGAGATCTTCCCACTCCTTACGCAGGGAGAGGTCGTGGCGGGCGGTGGAGAAGTGTGGCGACAGTCGGTAAGACGTTATATCGTGCGGATTCACTCTAGGCTTCTGCGAGGCTTGCTTCCATTTCGTAGTGAGCCACGCCAGGAGCAGGAAGAGAGCGAGGAGGGAGAGAGAGGCCAGGAGGGAGCGCTTCTTGCAGCAGCAGAGCGGTGTGAAGGGTTTCACGAGCGGCATGGCGTCCCACGACCATTCTCCCCCACTGAGTCTGTCCGACGGGAACTTGGCGCTACTTCACAGCTCTCATGATATATATTTTCGAGAGGAGGGTAATTACCGCAGAAAATTCTAATTAAACGAAGTTATTAACAATGCCATAGCCTGTAAAAATTTAATTTTAAATACATAAATGCGTTCGGCGCGCGCCTCCACCTATTGTCTAGATCGCGTTCAACATAACTACCACAGAGTACATTTAATAACCCAGCTATGTGGTTGTGCAGTGTGGTGCATAGACAGTAAGCTTTCTTTCCTTACGGTGCAAATGTCTTTGGTATATACAGTAGTTGTGCCACTCCTGAATGCGGATATGGCCAGCCCACCATTGTTATGAGCACACGTACATGTATTGTGAAGTAAACTCCCACTCAGACAGGCTTGGCTGGCAGGGCTGGGATGAGCCCATCACTATCGGTGCATGTATAACACATTCCAAATAGGACATGAGTTCACCCAGTTATGTCCCATTGTGGTGTCTGTGCGGCTGGTGGCTGGCAGTCACATGAGCACCTGTAGAAGGCATACATACTTCCTACGCATGTAGATTACTCTGTCCTCTGCACCCAGCTTCATACATTATGTGAGGCCCGCCCCCTAGGCTGGCTAGCCTTAAAAAATTATGTTATTGAGCACGGTTCTATCTTCTGCCATTGAGGAGCTAGGTTCTAGCTTCCCCTCCTCCCCAAACTTGGCTTAGCCTACTACTTGCAGCATTTAACTTTGGTCTAGACTGCATCAGAAGTGATTTGCAGATACCTTGAAATCAGAAAAGTCCCTGGGGATATTCACCAGACCACCTGTAGCTGCAATGTTTATGCTGTAATATGTTGATCAATGTTGATCAATTTATCATTTGCACTTGAAGACACAAGCAAGAACTCTGCTTCCAAAAGTATTATTCTAGATAAAACTCTGTTAATAAGAAACATGAGTACTGTATATAAAATGCCTAATCAATAATGTATAGAGAAACAAATCCTTTCTGTGCAGGTCGTTTGTGGCTAAAGACGAGAAGCCCATCAACAATGGCATAGTTATGATATTACAATGAGCCCACAGCTGACCTAATGAATTGAGTATTCACATTGAGAACTGCAACTCCCAAGGCTGTGAACAGCCCCCAGGCCTAGATGCTCACACTTGCTTGTCACCCAATGCATTGTATACATGCCACTGTATGTACATTACACATGCCATTGCGTACATACTATAATTCTCTCTTTTGGAGCTGTATTCGTCTAGAATATGAAATTTTCTACAGACTAGAGTATTAACGTTTCATGTCACATCACGTCATTAGCGTGTCACTTCACGTGATCCTTATCCAAATTAATTAATTATAATGGTAGGCGCACGTGTGCGCGTACAGAGCGCGCGCGCGCCGGTGCGTGTATTTTTGCTGACTGTGCAAATACAGACCACTCGATGAAAAGCTAGCGATCCTGGAAGAACGCACTCGGAGAAAGTGATTTTATTCCATGGAGGGCGTGGGAGCGCGCATTGTCCGAGGACCGGACTGGAAATGGGGGAAACAAGACGGAGGAGACGGACACCTCGGCACTGTGAGAAATTTCGAGCGGCCAGGCGAGGTGCTGGTGGTATGGGACAATGGAACAGCCGCTAACTACCGCTGCGCCTCCAACTTCGACCTGAGGATACTGGACAACGGGCCTGCCGGTAAGCACGGGGAGGGAGAGTAAGACGTCTAGCGATGATCAGCAGAAGTAAAGCAGTTTGTGTGGATGCAGGGTGTGACCCGTTTAGATTTACGCGCCGCTGGTGATGCTTTTACCTACCGTCGCTTTTGATCAGGGAGCCCCCAGCTCGTTGGCTGCAGTTTAATACTGGTTCCTAGTTCTGGTGAGGGCCACATTAGCCCATGTCTTCTGCCACGCTGTGTGTACATATCCCCGAGCCTGCATGCCCGCGCTGGTGTTATGTCTGCCCCATCTGATTGGGTGACCTGACCGGCTCCAGGTATGCCGCTACATGCGTTCCTACATGCGAGTGTACCACAGGTTCCTGGATACAAAGTAGTGTTTTGTCTGAGTGTACCTAAATGCGTTCACAGCTAACAACTGGCAATAACCAGTGCATAAGGGCACCCTATTTCATGGTTGAGTTATTGTGGTAACTCCATTACCCAATAAGGACAGAATCTATAAATACAGAGTGGCTTCTTTATTATTAGAGTGTACCAGCCTTGGGGTGTGGGGCATGCTATCATGGTGGCTTGCTCCACAGGGCAGGGTGACCAGCCCAAGGGCAGGTGTGTGTATGTCTGGAGAGGAGTGGGAGGATTTTGTAATAACGTGTATACTTCAATAAGTGGGAGGAGGTTGAACTTCTTGGCCTGTGTGGGTGGGGGGGTGGGGGGGAGGGAGGAGGGGTGGAGGGAGGAGGGAGGGAGGAGGGAGGGAGGGGGGGGGGGGAGTGAGCGAGGTAGATGACTTGCTGATATCCCTTGCCTCTCTGTCACAGTCCTCCTGTTGAGACTCTACCTATGTCTTCTCTCCCTCTCCCATCTCTCCCCTCCCTCCTCTCCGTCCCCTCATGCGTCCCATCCATCTTCTGCCCCTCCCTCCCTCCCTCCTCCCCTCCTCCCTCCTCCCTCCCTCTCCTTCCCTACCCTGGCTAGTACATACGCTCTGTGGTAGGTGTGTAGTTTATCTTGGTCTCCTTTCATGTCTGTGGGAGGTGATGGCTCTCCATCTCTCCTGGCAAGTGGCAGACTCCATCAGCCATGAATATCATTACCGTCCATCGCTCTCAGCTAAGCGGAGTGCTGTCTAAAGAACCATGACTAGTGCATAGTGAAGGTGTGTCTGGTGTATTAGCAGGGGGTATGGTCATGGAGATGTGTAAGGTTAATGTGTTAGCCATAAGTAGTGTTTCCGGTGCATGGAGAAATAATTTCTGTCAAGGAGTGCACAAACACAACTGAACATAAAATTAGGGGAGGGATGAACAAGTGTCTGCTCTAAGAATTACTAAACCCACACAACTTGCACGTATATATTCAAGGGGGAGGCAAATAATTTTCAAGGGGGGCCGGGGGCTGCCCCCCTTTGCCTGGCAGACAGTGGGTGTCTGATCCACTTGGCAGTGGTCCATGGTCGGGTGGGGGAGGAGTGCTGAGTGTGGTGTAGTCATGACAACCAGTAGGTTGTGTGGGAGGGAAGAGCTCACATCCTTCTGTGTGCTGAGGAAGTGATGGTGTGAGGGTGTTCTGGTGACGAGTGAGGGAGTCCCTGTGTTACAGGAGTAGTGGAATCTCATTAACAGTGAGCTTCGTGGTATAGCCCAAGTATTTCTCTTCATCAGGGTTTTCATGCTAAAGGGAGTTGTAGTTACTGTGTAGCTGTGGCAGTGGTTTTCTAAACTCTTCATGCTAACAGTTTTGGTTGAGATTTTATCGTATTCTTTTTGGATGAAATATGTGTAGTCTTTGACCCTCAATATGCACCATATGGACAATCATTAGCACTTCCTGAGCTTGAACATGCTGATATCATCCCTTAGCTTACCTGAATACCTCAGGCCTAGTGTTAAACAGTCACCCAGTGCGCAGGACGCCAATACCAGGCCTCATCAGCTGTTGGGGTGACTGGGAGTGTGGGTATCACACGTTATGCATGTGCACCACGGATGGCTGGCCCCAGATCTTCATAGTCACCCTGGTAGCCTGCGGTAGTGCTCGCCTCCTTCAGCTTAGGCCTTGCCTTCAGAGCAGGTATACCTGTTTATCAGGGGAGAGACGTCATTTGCCTTGTATAAACTTTAAAGATTCGGCCCGCCCAGCTGAGCTGCCTCGGTGGCTCAGCTGGTACAGCATCTGCCTAGAATGCAGAAGATCGCGGGTTCGAGTCCCGCCCGAGGCAGCTCTTCTTTTTCTCTGGAAAAAAAAGAGTTGTCTTCGGGTGTCGTTGCTTGCATTTGCCTTGTCTCTATAATTCATGTATGTACTGTGCATGAACACAGTGCACCAAAAAAAGAAAGAATTAAGAGACATGTATGTCCTCATGTGCTGTGCACTGCATCCCGTCACACTACTGGCAGCCCACAGTCCTCCCCTCAGCAAGGCTCTGTACCCACCGCCACCCACAGTGATTGCATGGGGATCCCTCCCTGATAGGGTTTCTCTCTCCCATGGCCCAGCTCTGCAGTGTGGGCATATCATGTTTCATGGGTGGAGGTGTCCTCTGAGGGAGCCAGAACCTCAGTGGTGGGTTGTGCAGGGACTTCTTTGTGTGTGGGAGGGAGAGAGAGAGAGAGAGAGAGAGAGAGAGAGAGAGAGAGAGAGAGAGAGAGAGAGAGAGAGAGAGAGAGAGAGAGAGAGAGAGGGGGGGTCCTTCAAGATCTGGGTAAATCGAAATCACCAACCATAGCATAAGTTCTTCATGTGTGTGGGTTACACTTATTTTTCTCATGTTTGTATACCTCACTGCACTCGCTTTCTCTTTTCTATGTGTTTGTTTTCTCTATAACTTCCCTCATTCTTTTCTGCTATATTATTATTAGGTGCATTTATGTTGTCTTTCCTCATTTTGTATCAGTGCCTTTGGCATTTTATCCTGCGCCATGTATCGCTGTTCATGATAGGCAGGGCCATCTGCATTGATCCTCATGTATGTACATGGCAGTCATACCATGAGTTTCTCCCCCCCCCCCCCCCCCCCAGAGAGAGAGAGAGAGAGAGAGGGAGGGAGGGAGGAAGTAAGAAAGAAGGGAAGGATGGAGAGACAGGGGAGGGGAGGGAGGGGCAGTGGTTGGGTGAGGGAGTAAGGGCTGGTTCATCAAAGTGCCCACTGCTGTTCCTCTTCCTTCTCACCACCTGCTAAACACTCTCACACCTGCTCTGTGGGTAGCTCAGTGCACTTCAAAGGGCACCTGAACATCTGTAATAAGGTGTCTGGGGCAACTGGTGACCACGCCCCCTACAAGTAGCCACACCCACTAAGCTCTGTGTGCCCCCAGCACAGCACTATGGTATAGGGTGTGTTGCTGTACTGGGTATTGACAATGAACATGTGTGGTGGTATTGACAGTGTACATGTGTCTACACTGGAAGGACTAAGGGCATTTGTGTTGATACCCACACTCCCTGTCACCCCAGTGCAGCTGATGAGGCCTGGTAACATGTATTAGCAGTGAAATGTGTCCTGTGCATTGGGTGACGGTTTAACATCTAGGCCTGAGGGCAGTCCGTGGCCTGGGGAGTTGTGGTTCTCGGTTTATTCATGTATTGTGGATAGGGTGTGGTGTGTGTGTGTGTTGCATACTACAGAGGCATGGGAACACACTGACACTGTCGTATTGTGCGTACGTTACATATTGCAGGCACTGATAATGTAGTATTGTAGTGTATGTAGTATTGTAGTGGAGGGAGTATACCACTAGCAATTGTCTTGGTTGTGAGAGGCATATCCATATGTAGTCATAGATATCACAGGTTAGCTGGCTGTGAGGGAGAGAGGGGAGCGAGGGAGGACTGGAGCAGCCATGAGGTGGGGGAGGGGGAGAGAGGGTTAGGGGCAGGGCAGGGAGGGAGGCTAGCTACTGCCAGGTAAGGAATTGGGAGAGAGAGTGGGAGGGAGGGCAGGGAGACAAGAGGTGAGGGAGGGGTATGTTTTGCATTAGGTATGGCCCTTTGTGCAATGATGCCTCGTTATGGCCCTCAAATGACAAACTAGTTCTAACCTGCCCACATTCCTGTAATAAACTGGCAGAACATGTCCAGCTGGGCCCCAGGTAGGGGAATCCCCCCCATGTAAACCATTCATGTACTTTCCATGTATCCAATTACATGCGCTACAAATGATGTACATGGGGCATGCACACACATGGCGTGGGTGGGGCTTGTGACTGTGGGGGGTGTGGTTGCTGGGGGGGGCTCATCTGATGTGGTGTTTGCCAACATTTCCATATGTTCTGTGGTGATGAATGTGTCTGGACGGAAGGGAGGAGGGAGGAGGGGGTGGGAGGGAGGAAGGAGGAGGTGGAACAGAATGGCTTAGAAGAGGTGGAGGAGGAGGAAGAGGGATTGTTGGAAAGGGAATGGCTTACCTGTGAAAATGAACTGGATGGATCTCTCTCCTCATTCTGTGTGTGTGTGTGTGCGTGTGTGTGTGTGTGTGTGTGTGTGCGCGCACGTGCGCGTGCGCGCGCGCAGAGCCTAGCTGTCTGTGGTCTGACTTCCTACTAGTGCTGTGGCCAGACAATGGCCAATGAATGGCATTGTCTGCTAATGTTGCTAAGTTGCTAAGTGACCATTTACTGCTGTTGAAGACACTTTTATGCTTCGTGGTATGTCAGAGGATGGCCTCTCAATCCCTACCCCCCTCCTCCCTCTCACACCCCTTACTTCTCACCCTCTCCTCCCTCTCTCCTCCTCTCTCTCTCTGCTGTCCCTCTCACACCCCTTACCCCTCCTTCCTCTCTTCCTCTCACCCTCCCTCACTCTTTCCCTGTCAACCACCCCCCCCCCCCTCCCTCTCACACCCCCCTCACCACCTGCTCCTCACCTCCACCAAATGCAGTGTAGCTGCCCCCCAATGCTTCTCTCGCAGCAGAGAACGTCATTGGAACAGAGTAGACTATGTAATACTCTGTAATACACAGCTCCAAGCAGTCCTGCACATAACACCTCCAGTCATGTGGACACCTCACTAAACAGAACAATTGTTTTTCATAGTAACAAAGACGCTGTTATTTAAGAAAAATATTTCACCCATTCATTTGCGGCACAGACACCCTGTCTTGATAATGGTGCGAGTTTAGTCAAGTTTAGCTCAATTTCTCGACTAATGCTCTTTACTTTCCACATTAGCTACAGTAGCAGTGGAGCCAGATTGCTTAATGTCGTCCCCCCTCCTCTCCTCACACCTCCCCTCCTCTCCTCACACCTTCCCTCCCCTCTTCACATCGTCCTTCCCTCCCTCCCTCCCTCTTCCCTTCCTCCCCCCTCCTCTTTGTGTAATCCTCCTCCTCCTCCTCTTCCTCCCTCTCTACTCGCCCTCCTTTCTCCTCCCCCTTCCTCATATCCTCCTCCCCCTCACCCCCTCCCTCACACCCTCCCTCACACCCTCCTCTCTCCTCCTTCCCCCTCCCTCACCCCCTCCTCCCCCCTCCCTCACATCCTCCTCCCTCCTCCCTCCTCCCTCTTCCCCCCCTCACCCCCTCCCTCACGTCCTCCTCCCTTCTCTCCCCTCCCTCACAGGAGTGAGGCATGATGGTGTGATGTGTGACGGTTGCAGCTGCTCTCCTCTGGCTGGTGTTCGGTGGAAGTGTGTTGACTGTGCCGATATCAATCTCTGTTCTACTTGTTACCATGGAGACAGACATAATCCTCGGCATGTCTTCTACCGAATAGCCACACCTTCTTCACCTCGGTAAGGGAGAGGGAGGGAGAGGGAGGGAGTGAGTCCCTCCATGTACATGTATATTGAATATGCATTGTACATGTATACATATGTGTTAACATTACACACACACACACACACACACACACACACACACACACACACACACATACACACACACACACACACACACACACATGCATGCACACCATATTGTGTGGTATCTTACCACAGAAGTAGATGTAAGTCATCATCTTTGGCTTCCTGCCTTCCCCTCTTCCCTCCCAAACATACACACACATGCCCACAACATACACACATGCCCACATCACAGATATACACCTACACTGCATGTATATGCACATTTATTACCCACACTCCTGGTCACCCCAGCACAGCTGATAAGGCCTTGCTGGTCTTGGCCAAAACGTGTCCTGCACATTGGGTGACTGTTTAACATCTACATCTAGGCCTGAGGGCTGTTCACAGCCTGGGGAGTTGTGGTCCTTGATCTATTCCTGTGCATGTCCACACTTGCACATGTACACATGTACCGACTGTTGTTTGGAGCATTCCATTCATCATTCCTAACATTCCTCATGTACGTACATGTGCTTATGTAGCGTGTGGTCAGTCAGTTGGGATGCTTCGGAGAGGAAATGGTGATGTACACAACTGACCTGTCTCACCTCATACCTGCCCACCCTCACTCCTCACTCCTCACCCCTCACCCCTCACTCCTCACTCCTCACCCTCACAGGATCACTGTCCATAGTCGTCGCAGGAGCAAGAAGGTGACTGCTCGAGGAGCGTTCGCTGGAGCACGAGTAGTGAGGGGAGTGGACTGGCAGTGGGAGGACCAGGATGGTGAGGGAGGGAGGGAGGGGAAGGGAAGGGGAGAAGGAGGGAGGGAGGGAAGGGGGGAAGTGGGGAAGGGGGGAAGGGGTAGGGAAGGAGAGAGGGGGGAGGGAGGGAGGATGGAGGGTGAAGGAGGGAGGGATGGGGGAGGGAGGAGGGAAGAAGGAGGGAGGCACAGGGAGGAAGGAGGGAGAGAGGGCAGTGTTTCATGCAGATATTATGGCAAGGGGGGGGCAAAATGGTGCATGGAATAAATGAGGGGGGTGATGTGTTACACGGGTGTACGAAGCATGGCCGTAGCTAGGGGGGTCCGGGGGCATGCCCCCCCGGGAAAATTAAAAAAAAAAAGGATTCTCTGAGACACATTCTGGCGCATTCTCAGCCCGATATAATGATGGGAAGATTGTTCACCAAAACCCCCTAGTCAGCAGCTGTATAGGTCAGCCTAGAGATGTCTATTTTTAGAGTTGGTGATGTCATAATGCTTACCCAGACTAACAGCCGATGTTTCTTGTGGCTTCACACTTGTGCTAGACATGTCTGAAAGCTTTACTTTTTCAAATTCCAAGGGGGGGCATTCCAAGGCCCCCCCTCGCCCCCCCCCTAAATGAAACCCTGGAGGGGGGGGCGGGGGAAGGGGAAGGGGGATGAGGCTGGGAGGATGGAGGGAGGGGAGGGAGGGGGAAGGAGGGAGGAAGGAAGAAAGGAAGGAGGAGGGAGGAGGGAGGGGGAGGGGGGATGAGGCTGGGAGAAGGGAGGGAGGAGGGAGGGGAAAGAAAGGAAGGAGGAGGAAGGGAATGACATCTCACGCATCTCTTGTCTCTCCCTCCCTCCCTCCCCTGCAGGTGGGTCAGGGAGCAAGGGGAAGGTGCTGCAGGTTCAGGACTGGAGTGCCAGCACTCCTCAGAGTGCAGCCTACGTGGTGTGGGACAACGGAGTGAAGAACCTCTACCGGATGGGAGTGGATGGGATGGTGAGGGAGGGAGGGAGGGAGAGAGGGAGGGAGGGGAGGCATGTGAGGGAGGGAGGGAGGGAAGGGAGGGAGGGAGGGAGGGAGGTAGTTCGCGAGCAGACGGAATATGCTGAGAATTCTGTCTGGTGACTATGGCCAGCATTCTGTGGACGTCGCCGGAATGTTGGCGCCACCAATCGGATTGCAGTATTCACATAATTACATGTACTACGTTTAACCCCGTGTGTGCGGGAGACGTGGCAGTTAGAGAACAGAATGGCGTTCTCAGAGAAACCAATCGACGATTCTGTAGCCACTGTAACAAGACCATCCTACAAAGCAAACATGCCGGCAGATCTTTGACACCCAAAGTCGCCATCTGTCTACTCGTGGCGCAAAAGGGTTAACTAGAGTCTGCGTATGTTACATGGAATAATCACATTCCTCCAGTACACGAAATGCTGGCCATAGTCACCAGACGTAATTCCCCTCATATTACGTCTGCTCGCGAGACTAGGAGGGAGGAAGGGGAGGCAGGTGAGGGAGGGAGGGGAGAGAGGGACAGACGAACAAGCACCTCTATACCTGTTAATCCATGTACATGTGTGTACTTGTAGTCATAAGAGAGTACATCTGCATCCCTCTCTCCCTCCCTCCCCCCTCCCTCCCTCCCTCAGTCGGACTTGAAGGTGGTCACAGATGCCAAGGGTTACAGTTTCTATCGAGACCACCTCCCGTTGCTAGGGGAAGACCAGCAGGCCAACATCGGAATGTTCTCTCCCGGGGATCATGTGAGCATTGAACTGGACGTGGAGATAGTCAAGAACCTGCAGACAGGCCATGGGGGGTGGAGTGACAGCATGGTGGAGGTGAGGGGAGGAGGGAGGGAGGGAGAGAGGGAGAGAGGGAGGAAGGGAGGGAGGGAGGGAGGGAGAGAGGGCAGGAAGGAGGGAAGAAGAAAGGAGGCGTTGACCATTCAGCTGTACTCAAAGCTGCTCATTGTAATGTGTTGCTCACAGTGGCCCACCATCTCCTCTCACCAGGTCATTGGTACAGTGGGTGTGGTCAGGGGCATCGATGAGGACCACGATGTGGTGGTGCAGTACCCCAGCAGGAACAGGTCAGCCCAACCCTCCCCCCACCTCCCCGGCCACCTCTGACCCTCCCCCCTTCCCTCCCCTTCCTCCTTCCCTCCCTCCCTCCCTCCTGTCCTCTCCCCTTCTCTCTGTCTACTTCCATGCATTGCTCTCTCCCTCTCTCTCTCTTTCTCTTTCCCTCTTCCTCTCTCCCTCTCTCCCTCCCTCCCCCTCTTCCTCTCTCCCTCTCTCCCCCTCTCCCTCTCTCCCTCTCTCCCTCTCCCTCTCTCCCTCTCCCTCTCTTCCTCCCTCTGTCCCGCCATCTTTTCCTCCCTCTCTCAGGTGGACTCTGAACCCTGCAGTGCTCAAGAAGGTCCCGGCTCCATCCAGCCCGGAACAGCTTCAGGACGGACTCCCACCACTCACCATCCCCAGTCCTCCCGGCACATTTGACCACGCCCCCTTCGGTGACGATGGTTTCCAGGTGGGGGACTTTGTCAAGATATCGTCCGATGCTGAGGCAGTGAAGCTGTTCCAGACCGGCCACGGGGAGTGGGTGGAGTCAATGATTCATGTGAGGGAGGGGGAGGGGCTTACTGGGAAGAGGGGTGGGGCTTGCTTGGAGGAGGGAGACCCTCTTCCCTGGCATGGTGGGGGAATTCCCTCAAGACTGTTGTTGGTGTGGCATTTTGCTCTTGCGTACATGTACATGTACATGTACATGTACTGTTATTCTTATTCATTTTATGGAAAGGTCATTGTAAATGGTGCTGGAAAGGTTGTTACCATGGTGATATAGAAGTGTATGTGAATTCCCAACCTCTGACGTGTCCAGCACAGCTGAGCATGTCTGTCGGTCACACCAGGCACATCACCTGCCTGGCCGGGCACCACACCTGTTCGCGGTATGAGGCACAATGTCATAACTTGGACATATGTGACTGATGGCCAGTCACTGATGCCCCACTCACTGATTGCTGGCCACTGATGGCCAGTCAGCTGGTGCAGAGATTACTGTGAAGTGCACTAAAAGCATTAGTTGGCAGATTCTGTGCCTCAATTTTAATTAAGGCACTTCTCCAGTTAAGACCTCCCAAGATGCTAGAATATCCTTAGTTCCAATTAAAGCACATGCAGTGTGGGTGTTCTTACTCCATGTGATTGTTATCTGAGGCATTTTCAATTTCCACATGACTCAGCCCTGCACCAGAAGATGTGGCAGGCACTGTTTCATTTGTCCTTTGGTATGTGTATGTACTGACCTGCACAAGCCACTCTAGTAGAGACCACCTCTCCAAATATGGTGCACCTCAATAGGAATTATAGCTGCACCCTAATGGCTGCATACACTGTACATACACCACATGTGATGCAGCCATACACATGCAAGAGACATGTGATAAGTAATAGTTATATCACGGGTCCGAGTTTGTAGCCGATTTATTGCATGGGAAAAGTGCGAGGGCGATAGCCCAAGGGCTTTTACGTGCAATAAATCGGCTACAAAACGAGGGCACGTGATATAACTATTTTATATCCCGTTAATTAACTCGATAGTAACATGACGTATCTGGCGTTATTGCTTAACAACCGACGAATACCTCTCGACGAATGTCTGTAGTCCTGTACATAAATGACATGCATGCATGTACTACATTACATAGTGTTGTAATCACTTACATTGATAATACAAGATAACATAAAACCTACAAGATGCATGCCCAGGGGAGGAAAAATATAAGTAAAGGGTGCAATATCACATTTATTGCACCTAGCAATAACATGGCAACGGGATATAATTGTGTATATCTTGTAAGCTAATCAATGCAATCTACAACACATACATAATAGTTAATTGGTCATGTTACAGCTGTAGCAGTAGCCACGCCTCCTGCAGGCAGGCCCATTGACAGAGCCCCTCCCCCCACAGACCCTGGGCAAGGTGGGGAGGGTGCTGGAGGTGTACCCGGACGGGGACCTCAAGGTGGACGTGAGGGGGAGCACCTGGACCTTCAACCCCCGGGCCGTGAGGAAGGTGGACAGCGATGGCATGCCCCTCACCCCCAGCACCAGCGGTGAGTGCCGGCAGCTGCTGTATCTTGCGCTGTGTGGGTCTGGCCTCCTGTCCTCCCCCTAGCCGAGTCTCTTTTTGCCCTGGCCAGCTGTCTGTCTGTCTCTCTGTCTCTCTGTCTGTCTGTCTGTTCGTCTGTCTGTCCGTCCGTCTGTGTATCTGTCTGCCTCTCTACCTGTCTGCCTCTCCATCTGTCTCTCTGTTTGTCCTCCTTTTCATGTACAATGTACATGTATGTACCCTCTTCCCCTCCCCCTCTCCCCTCCTCACCCCCTCACCTCCCCCAGAGAACGTCTCTCAGCTGCTGCGGCACATGTTTGAGCAGCACAAGTCGTCCAATCCGATTGAGGAGCTGGTGAAGAGTGCAGCGAGTGGGGACCTGGGGAGGGTGGAGGAGATAGTGAGGGAGAGGATGGTTGCCATTGACGACCAGTTCAACGGCCACACGGCCCTCCAGGCGGCCAGCCAGAATGGCCACATGGATGTGGTGCGCTGCCTGCTCAGACATGGAGCCAACATAGAGGAGGAGGTGAGTGGGGCTTCAGTTAGCAGTAGTTATTAAGTTTGCTAGAAGAATGAATGAATGGATAGGGAGAGTTATAACTCACCACACACGTTGCGGAACAGCACAGACTCCTAGTAGAAGATGGCAACCTCTTCCTCCCTTCTTTTCTCCCTTTTTCTCTCTCTCTCCCTCCCCTCCCTCCTTCCCTCCCTCCCCCCTCAGGACAAGGATGGGGACAGGGCGGTCCACCACGCCAGCTTTGGGGATGAGCCAGACATTATTGACCTACTGGCCAGGCACGGGGTGGACCTCAATGCCAGGAACCGCCGCAAGCAGACGCCGCTCCACGTGGCCGTGAACAAGGGTCACGTGAGTGTGATTAAGGTCCTGCTGCAGCACCAGTGCCACCCCAGCCTGCAGGTGAGGGGGGGAGGGAGGGAGGGAGGGAGGGAGGGGGGGGGGGGGATCAAGAGAGTATGATGAACTAAACATGTATTTGTTTTCATTTTCTTTCTCTCCTACCATCTTTCTTCACCCTCCCTTGGACTTCCCTCCCTCCCTCCCTCTCTCCCTCCCTCCCTCCCTCCCTCTCCACAGGACTCTGAGGGAGACACTCCACTGCACGATGCCATCTCCAAGAAGAGAGATGACATGGTAGGGCTTCTGCTGGAGGGAGGGGCGGACATCACTACAGCCAACAACAACGGATTCAACTCCCTCCACCATGCAGCGCTGAGGTGAGGGGGAGGGGGAGGGGGAGGGGGAGGGGGAGGGAGGAGGGAGGAGGGGGAGGGGGGAGGGGAGAGGGTTGGGCAGATGAATGGACTGGCAACCAAGAAGCAAGATTTATCAAGACAGACAGACAGGCAGGCAGACAGAGAGACAGACAGACAGACAGACAGACAGACAGACAGACAGACAGACAGACAGACAGACAGACAGATAGACAGACAGACAGACAGACAGACAGACAGGCAGGCAGGCCGGCAGACAGACAGACTGGCAGACAGAGACAGATGGATCAATGAGTAGAGGGAGAGGATGAGGGAGGGAGGGAGAGTTGTGGAAGTGGGGAAGGTACATGGTTGATGAGATTGAGGCAGTGGTGGGAAGTAACATGATCTCTCTGTGTCCTCTCCCTCCCCCCCTCCCAGAGGGAACATCGGTGCCCTGCGCCAGGTGCTTCCCAGCCTGCCCCCCTTGTGTGGGGTGGATGGGTCGAAGGACGATGGGTTCACTGCCCTCCACCTGGCGGCCCTCAACAACCACCTGGAGGCAGCCCAGGCCCTGCTGCAGCACGTGAGGGAGGGAGGATGATAGAAGGGGAGGGAGGGAAGGAAGGAGAGAATGGAGAGAGAGAGAGAGAGAGAGAGAGAGAGAGAGAGAGAGATTGATCAGATGGCACAGTTGGTTGACAGGAAAAGGGAATGGTCAAACTGTTGCTGGACCATTCCCTTTGTTACAAAGCAGAGTCACTCTCATTGGCTGCATTGTTTGGGAGGAGACTAGCAGAAGTGGATCTCTCTCCCTCTCCTCCCCTCCCTCCCTCTCCCTCCCTCCCCCCCTCCCCCAGGGAGCCAGTCCTGATGTCCAGAACATCAACCAGCAGACTCCCCTCCATCTGGCGGTGGAGAGGAGGAACATACAGATAGTGAGGCTGCTGGTGGAGGAGGGAGCAAACTCTGACCTCGGGGACAAGTTTGGGGACCGCCCCCTGCACGAGGCTCTCCGCCACCACACCATGTCCCAGCTGAGGCAGCTGAAGGAGAGCGACCAGGACATCGGGAAGGTGGGTGTGGCCAAGAGGGCCACCTGCTGTTGCCACGGAAACACAAGTAGTATACATGTGTACTTTCTTTTTAGTGCACTCCATTCCTTAATTTACCTTCTCCCTTTTCTCTTCATCCCTCACTCTCCCTTTCTCCTACCCTTTTTGCCATCTTTTCTCCCTCCCTTCTTCCCTCTCTCCCTCCCCCCCTCCCCCCCTCCCTCCAGGCGATGGTGGCAGTCTCCTCTGAGAAGAAGAGCAGTGCCAGTATTGCCATCTTCCTCTGCTCCACTGGAGCCAGTCTCCAGGTGTGTGTGTGTGTGTGTGTGTGTGTGTGTGTGTGTGTGTGTGTGTGTGTGTGTGTGTGTGTGTGTGTGTGTGTGTGCGTGCATGCATGAGTGTGGTGATGGTGACATGTGAGGTGTGCATGTGGTGATGGTGACATGTGTGATGGTGTGCAGGTGAGGAACAAGAAGAACCAGACTCCCCTTGACCTCTGCTCTGACCCCACTCTCATGAAACTGCTGAAGAAGTGCAGTGAGGAGCACAAGGTGGTCAAGGTTGCCCCCACTGGACAGCAGGTGGGTGGGGGCTGTTGCTAGGGGCTACATGGGCACCTTACCCCTCTGACCCCTCTCTTTTTCTCAATCCCCCCTTCCCTTTCTCCCTCCTTTCCTCCCTCCCTCCCTTCTTCTCTCCCTCCCTCTAGTCCTCCAATGGCTCTGCTGTGGTGGAGTGTCTGGTGTGTGGCTGTGCCAAGAGGGAGGAGGTTCTGTTGCCGTGTGGACACGTGGCAACCTGTGAGGAGTGTGGGGGGAGGGTGAAGAGGTGCCCTCTGTGCAAGGAGACTGTGACAGGAAGGAACAAGGTGGGTGTGGCTTGGATGAACTTTGGCACAGTGTGTGGTGTGAGGGAGCTGTTTACAAGAGACTGACCTTTGCACTTGGGAGAAACTAATTATAAGGCAAAAGACAGAGAAAAATTTGGTTCTGAATGGGATTTGAACTTGCAACAGCTGAGTTTTTACATCAGTTCTCTCACCAGCTGAGCTAGGAAATTCAAGGCAGTGCAATGCTTGATAAGCATGGTATTCTCTCACTGTCCTTTCCTCCCTCCCTCCCTCCCTCCATCCCACTCTCCCTCCCTCCCTCCCTCCCTGCCCCAGATCGAGGAGTGTCTGGTGTGTTCGGAGGAGGATGCTGGGGTGCTGTTCAAGCCATGCCTGCACCTGGTGGCCTGTGCTAGCTGTGCGGCCATCATGAAGAAGTGTGTGCAGTGCAGAACACCCATCGAGAAGGCAGTGCCCCTCACTGTGGCCTGTGGAGGGAAACGTGAGTAATATGACAGTCACATGACAGCCATGTGACCATTAGAGAGGTCTTGTGATAGTCACATGGTATCTGTCTCAGGGAGATAGCTAGGTCACGTGATAGTCACATGATAGTAGTGTTAATGTGGAGCTGCAGTTCTCCAGCAGGAACAGTCAATTGTGATATGCTGATAGTGTATGGCCATTTCTGATGATGTAATATTGATGTAATGGCTATTGCTGTTCCCCTTCAGCTGGGAAGGCGAGGACCCACAGCTCTGGCAGAGGCAGTTCTGGGAGTGTGGGCAGCCGCCAGGACATGGCCTCTCTTCAGCTGCAGCTGCAGGAGATGAGGGACAAGGTGAGGGGGAGGGAGGGAAGGAGGGAGGGAGGGAGAAAAAGGGGAAGGGAGGGAGAAAAGGAGGAGGGAGGGAGGGACGGAGGGAGAGGGATCATGGCAGTGGTAAAGAGGAGGGATGGAGACAGGTGGAGGGATTGAGGGAGATGTTGAGTGGGTAGAAAAAGCTATATAGCTGCTCCTGATGTACACATTTTTACCACTGTCCCCTGTCTTACCTCCTTCACTCTCTCCTTACATCCTATTCCTTCTTCCTCTTTCTTCACCTCCTTTCTCCTCTCTCTCATGCATGCCCCCCCCCCAGACGCAGTGTCAGGTGTGCATGGACCGGAGGAAGAACTGTGTGTTCCTGTGCGGCCACGGCACCTGCCAGCTGTGTGCTGATAAGATCTCCGAGTGCCCGATATGCAGGAAGGCCGTCAACAAGAAAATCATTCTCTTTGACTGACTGTGAGGACCCACCTATGTAGCCAACTGTGTTCCAATAGGAGCCCACCAGGGACACTAGTGTGTGCATTTGATTATTGTGCAGCAAAGCAATCTGATTGGTCAGCACATGGCCTGGTCATTCCTGCACCTCTCTCTGGTGGGTGTGGTCAGAGGGTGTGGTGTGTGGTGGAGATCGAGTTATGAGATGGGGATCGGGCCTGAGAGCTGCTCACTGCTAGTGAGCTGTGGTGCTCTGACATGTAACCATGGGGACCAGAGGGAGGGGCAGGTAGTTCAATATTCACCATCATGTTTAATTAGAACAATGTGATTTATAGCTGAGAGCCCTCACACAGGCACAGTCAACAGGTGTGCAGTTGAGTGCCCAACATATTCATGCACCTGAGTCAGCCCACACCCCACCCCACCCCTTCTGGACCCAACCACACCACCCCCCTGCACGGCCAGGGACTATGTACACACACACACACACACACACACAATCTCTGTGTGAGGTGATCAGTTGCAGAACCTCATTAGAGGTTAGGGGGTTCCCCCTTGAACATTCTATGCACTGGCCATTGTGGCTACATGGAGATGAAGATGATTATCATAGCTGCCATGTGTTGTGCATGTGCACAGGTCAGCCATCAGCTCCCTATCTACAGCAGAGAGTGGCTGTTGACTGTAATTGACTTGAGTAGTGGCTCAGCACAACAGCCCCACACATACCACAGCTTACTGCATCATACCACATCACACCAATACTGAATAGTGTGTGCAGAGTCTCTACTCCGACCTGTATACTGGCTATCCACTGAGTCTCTACTCCAACCTTTCCACTGGCTGTCTTGTGGGAGCCAGGGGGAGGGGCAGGTAGTTCAATATTCACTATCATGTTTAATTAGAACAATGTGATTTATAGCTGAGAGCCCTCACACAGGCACAGTCAACAGGTGTACAGTTGAGTGGCCAACATATTCATGCACCTGAGTCAGCTAGCCCACACACCACACCACCCCTTCTGGACCCAACCACCCACCCACACACACACACACACACACACCTGGCAAGTGGTCCACACACTCACTGCACATGCAGTGGACAGCTCACTGTGTGAAGGACACACTATTGTACGTGTCACTATAATCTACTGCTGTGGCCATGGCAATGTGTTCACAGTGGCCGGGTGTGGGCCTATAGCTCTCCAGCCATGTCAGCTAAGGATCCCCTTACCCACTGCACGGCCCAACCCCCTTCGATCCCCACTCCACTGCCTCACACCCTCACTCACTCCACCACCACACCCCCTCACCCTTCACCAGCCCACTCCACTGCCACACCCTTCATCCACTACCTCGCACCCTTACTTCTCTCTCCTGTGCTTGCTACATAGTACTCGATGTGGACACCAGTTGTTGCTATGGAGAAATGATGAGGTGCTTCTCTCCTCCTCACCAGGGGGATGGGCAGGTAGTTCAATATTCACCATCATGTTTAATTAGAACAATTAGAACAATGTGATTTATAGCCCTCACATAGACACAGTCAACAGGTGATGAGTAGCAATTGGAATGTGTGGGTACAGTTGAGTGCCCAGTGTATTGATGTCAGTCAGCTCACAACACACAGCACACCACCCACACACACCCCCTACACAGCCAGGGACCATACACACGCACATATTCCCCTCTCCACTGGGCACCACATGCATGCAGCCACAATGCATGTGGTGGTCCTCAGTGGCCTATAGAGATATGTGTGCCCCACACACCACAGACCCACAGACCTGCTGCATGTGTGCATGCAGCCACAGCCAGTGGCAGGTTTGTAGGGGGCACTTCACTGCACACCTGCTCACATGCCACATGTACATGTGCCTGGAAAGGCCACGTTTGAGCTCACGTCTTTAGCTTGGGCTGGAATCGGAAATGGAATATGTACTACAACAAAATAAACATGAATAAAAATGATTAATAAAATAATGAATGAAAAAGTAAATAAACACACCAAATGATGTATGTGGAATATGAAACACAGTAAACAATGCAGGAGGTTATAAATGGCTTCACAGTTACGGCAGGAGACAGTGATCAAGTGACTCAACACTCACAGATTGTGTTCGATCTCACGGGCCAGTTCAGAAAGCTGTATGTCCCTCAGCACCTTAATTAGAGTGGCCCACGACAGGGGCCTCCTCCCCTGCCCCCCAATCCACCTCATAAGGATCTCGAGGTTGATCTTGTACACGTTGTGGTGGCACTCCTCCTCAATGGCTTTGGTGGTGGCCCCAGTGGCGTCCTCCAGCAGCTGCAGCCCAAACGTCAGGTACTGTGCTCCGATTCGCTCGGCCACATTGATGGAGCCAGATGAGGTCTTGAAACAGGTCAGTGTGGGGAGGGAGGGTGGCCGCTGGTCTGTGGGTATGGAGTGAAATGAGTAATCAAGGCAGGGGCAGTTTGCTTGGAGGAGAAAATGAGTGTGTGTGTCCATTAGGCACACTGCATGTGACATTTCAAACATGTACTCCCCCCGTATCCAAGGACCACATGCATGTGTGTGTGTGTGTGTGTGTGTGTGTGTGTGTGTGTGTGTGTGTGTGTGTGTGTGTGTGTTGTGTGAAGGGGGGAGGGGGGGGGGGGTGGGGGGAGAGGGAGGAGGTGCAGCACTGACACAAGACACATGTACCAACACAGCCCATGCCCATACCAGGTGCTGGGGTGGGTGGGTGTGGATGAGGTGATGGGTCACTAGCAGTACAGGTAGTGGCCTCCTGACAAGCCGAGGGGACAACTGGGGGCACACAGAGAGGGAAAGGTCAAAGGACATGTACATGTGTGTATATAGCTGTGTACACTGGCACCCACCAGGGGAATCACCATGGTAACAGCATCCTGCTCTAACCCACCACCACTCCTCCCATGCCCATACCCACAACACTCACTCCTCCTGCTCCTTCCCTCCCTCCTTCCCTCCCTCCCTCCCTCCCTCCCTCCCTCTCTCTCCCTCTCTCCTTACCTTGTATCCAGATCTTGTGGGAGTCATTTAGCTTAGAAACGGAGCCATTCAGGGTGCACTTTAAAAAGGAGCTGTGTTCGTGATGGTGAAGCATTGCTGCGTGTCGAGCTGACTTGGAGGAACAAAACTGACAAAGGAAAGCATCTTGGATTGTGACATCTTCAAACCTCATCACACTGAAGGTGTGGTGGATGGCACTGAATATCGTGTTGCGGATTTGAGGGAATATCGAGGCATATTCTTTGGAGTCAAGACACGAAACATGGAGCTCAAAGTGCCGTGTGGTGTTGGCGTAGGAGATCTGTGCTGGCATTGTCGGGTCGTGCAGTGACACTATGTTGTGTGCCAGGCATTGCGGTGTTCCGTCTTCCTTCGGGCACACTTCCCAGCCATGGGCAGAGAGGAGGCGAGCGATGGAGCCCCCAAATGTCCCATTGGGTACAACGTCATCGCTAAAGCGCACTACAAACACAGCCACCGATGACTGAGGGAGGAACCTCCTGATATCAGGTACATCTTTGAGGAGAGATGGCATTAGGTACCTCAGATTGCTGGTGCTAGATGCCTTCGGAGTGGGTTGGTCTGCATCTCGACTCTGCTGGCCTTTGGACTGAGACTTGCCATCACTCAGAGGAGCGATCACACAGAGGTGGGTGAACAGCTCAATCGCGTGCTGGGTCTGGTAGAGATTGGGAATGAAGAGTGAGGAGAGGCTCTTGTGCTGAAGCATCTCTTCCGTTATGATGGCGTTCTTGAGGGAGATTGCATACTCAGCAGGCAGGCCTGGGAAGACACCTGCCAGGACCTTGTAGCTGAAAGCAACGATTGTGTTGACAAAATCCAGCGGTGCCTGAGGGTCAGTGAAGACAAGCTCAGGAAGAACTTTGGGGAAGTAGAGGAAGATGTTGTGCTGATGGAAGTAGTTGAGAGCCCCTCGAACCACCTCCCGACCCATTTTGAGTGGGTTTCCAATCTCCACGCACTCGTCAAAGCTGACCATCTCCCTCCCCTGCTGCTTGGCATACCTGATGGTGTCTTGTTCGAACATGAAGAAAGATGGAGGAATATCGATTTCCTCTCCTACACCAGAACCACTGATGCTCTGTCGAATCTCCTCAAGCACCCTTTCATCTTCTCTGTTTGGCGTGAGAGAGTTGACTGGGAAGAGGATCTCGTCGTGGGAGCGATACACCATCAGCTCCTCCTCAAACATGGGCAGGAGGATACTCTTCAGCTCCATGTTCACAGCTGCTATGACATCTGATCGCTTGAACCACCACACCTTGTCTCGGTGGGTTCCTACCACTATGATCTTGGATCGCTGGCCTCCTCTGCGTGTGGACCGTTTGGCCTGCATTGTGCGAGCTGCCTGAAGGATGAGCTGTCGGTTGGTGAGAGCAGAGCGAACAGGGTGTTTAAATGCTCTGCCATCTTCATGGTAGGTAACTTGAGGGTAGGCATCGAGGGATTGAGCCAGGTTCAAGACAAGCACTACAATGTGGGAGTGGTGCATGAGACAAGGCATGACCTCCATGAACTCCGGCTGCCCCCCAGTGTCCACCACATGGAGGAGCTCCAGAACAGTGTCTTCCTCAGACGCACTACTGGACTGGAGGAGGCCTACCATGGCTTCACTTGCATGGCTCTTCTCGACCTGGGATCGAGGCATTTGGGGGACAGCAGCAGAAGAAGAGGAAGCTGAAGAAGGAGAGGCAGTGGCAGTGGTAGGAGGAGGAGAGGGCGGGTGAGTTTGAGGCTGAGCGTGAGGGCGTGTGTCTTCTGAAGGACTGCTGGCAGGCTCTGGTACCTCCTCTTCTGTGAAGCTCTGGGCCAGGGAGACTATGTCAGCCACTGGCAATCCAGCTAAGAAAAGTGGAGCCAAAAACTGGAGGATCTTCTCATTTGAGACCATCTCCAAAGAGCCCATTTTTGCGATGCGACGCACGAGGCCACGGAAAGCTCTGTTTGCCACGCCAGTGCTGGAGTACCTCTTGGGTAGCTTGGTTCGGAGCAGGCGACATATCAGCGTTGTCTTACCAGCCCCCATTATCCCAATAATTACTGTTATCAGGTCTCTCTGTTTCAGGCTTGAAGAGTCAAGCACTTGCTGCAAAACTGAGAGAGAGTGAGAGAGGGAGAGAGAGAAAGAGAGAGAATCAGCATATTCTCACAAATGTACAAATGTACATGAGGGGTATTGGAGGGAGGTCTGTGTGTCAGTAACACAGTGCAACTCTCCATGGCAACACAGGGACAGTCCCCTAACTAGAGGTGGGTTGACTAGAGGGGGAAGTAAGAGGAAGGAAAAAGGTGGAAGCAGTTGGGATGTGGAGAGAATGGGCATGTGCTGAAAGAGGGAGAGAAGCAGTAATGCTAGGGGAATGTGGTAGGGGAATATCAAAAAGGACCGGGGAAGGGGGGAGGGGGAGAGGGGGGGGGGGGCAAAGAAGGGAGGACTAAGATACCAGGAAGGGGGCAGTGATGGAGGGCAGAAGAAGCTGAACTGGTATACAGTGTATTCCCACAGATTGCTCAAGCTGGCCCCAAATAGGAGGAGGAAGGATGGAGTCAGGGAGGCTGGGGAGTGTGGGAATACTGGAATGAGGGAGGGGAGGAGGAAAGGAGGGCAAGAGGGAGGGAAGGGAGCAAGAGGCTGAAGGAGAGGGGAGGGGGAGGGGAGGGAGATGCTCAAAGTGGAAGAGGGGCAGGAGTGGCAGGGGAAATTGGGATGGGCATATTAGGAACGGCCAGCCATGCTCTACTCAGTCAAAGTCTCAGTCCTTAGCTGGGGAGGGAGATCTAAAACAGGAGGGGGAAGGGTGTGTGGTGGTAACATGGAGGAGGGAGGAATTTAGGAAGGGAAGAGGGAGAGAGAGAGAGGGAGAAAGGCAAAACCAGTGGGGATGTGGAGGGAGAGGAGCAGGAGTGGTAGGGGAAGGTGCAGGGGAGAGTGGTGAGGGTATACACTAGGGGCCATGTGGAAAAGAGGGAGGGGTGAGATACCAAGTGGCAGGAGGGGGACAAGCTGAACTAGTGCATTCTCACAGGCTGCATGTACTCCATTCCTGTAGTAAGCAGGACAAACACATGAGGGGCATTGGAGGGAGGTCTGTGTGTCAGTAACACAGTGTAACTGTCCATGGCAACACAGGGACAGTCCCTAACTACAAGATTACATGAAACCACTACAGGTAGGTGGGGACACTACACTACCTAACCTGAAGGGCAGGCAAAGATAATGAGCATGATGTCATGTGATATGGTGAGTGGTGATTAACAGCCCTCACCATACTCCATCTTCTCTCTGAGTCTCTCCTCTGACTGTCCTAGTTCTGCTGGCCCCACCACACCAGACAGCTCCCAAGAGCCCCCTTTGAGCCCTGAGAGAGAGAGAGAGAGAGAGAGAGAGAGAGAGAGAGAGAGAGAGAGAGAGAGAGAGAGAGAGAGAGAGAGAGAGAGAGAGAAAAGAGAGAAGGTGGGAGTAAGCAATAGTGTCCATCATGTCGTCGTGTGCGTATCACAGGCAGCCATAGATAAAACTAAAGGGATACAAAACAAAGAGGAATGCAATTTAAAAAGAAAACATCATTTAATGCACACTAATTGGAATGTGTACATACATGTATGTCCATGCCCAAACCATAAATGGCACACATCCAAGGCAGACAACACTGAGCTGCCCCGGACGGGATTCAAACCTGCCACCAACCACTGGCTGTCTGGGCCAGTGCTCTACCAACTCAGCTACCGAGGCAGCCCAGCTCCTTGGCTTACAAATCCAAGGCAAGGCAATGCAACTAAGCCTGATTTAACAGGTGGCTCCTCACCTAGTTATTTACTGATGTAAGGCAGTGCCAATAGCTCATCACATGACCTGCTCCCTTCCCTCCCACTCCTCCTCATGCCTCCCGTCCCTACTCCCTCCTCCCAATCTCCCCTTTCCCACACTTTCCCTCTTCCCCTCCCTCGTCAGCACACATTCTACAAACCCCACACCACTCACTGAACTGCAGTACAGTTGTATCAGCCAGTTTAGTGTAATGATCATCCAGCCCTCCAAACATGATGACCTCTGTAAGAGTGGGGCCAATCTGTATGGCACATGCTGAGTGCCCATAGCGAGGCTGTAGAGTGCCCCTCACCTGGAGGGGAGAGATGATAACTGTAGTGTTATACAGACAGTGTGTTCAGCACTACCCAGTGCATGTGCTATGCACATGTAACATAACTCACACTATCTACATACATACAGGCATACAATGCCACAGCATTGTCTCAGGCTACATTGCAGCACTTCACTACCTCTTTTATCTGATGCACTCAATCAGCCAAAGCACTACCACAGGACTATGCTATATATGTGTATAGTAACCATCACAGAGTGTACAGTACAGCTACACTTCCTCCTCACCTTCCTCCACCTCCCACTGTCCACATCCAGAATCCAGGTATCTCCCCGTACCTTGCCCTGTCTGTTCCCTCCCCCAGTGACCAGCAGTTGAGGGTGTTGCTGGCCATAGTTCAGACAGCAAGCAGCATGCCCCCCCCTCTCCTCTGACCAAGGTCCTCCTCCTGACTTGTTGAGTTTGGTCCAGTGCTGCAGTGACAGACAGTTCAGCATATAACTACACAAACAGAGACCAACTTCTCTTCCCATCCACTGCCACAGGCCATATTGCACGTCAAGTGTATCAAACCCTGCACGTATCAATAAGCTTTAACAAGGAAAGGAAAACAGTCTCTCCACCACCATTCCAACTGCCAACCTTTCTACTGCCACTCACACACACTAGCCACCACTCCAGGTGCCTCCCATTTCACCTTTGATCCAATATATGCTGCATTAAGCTAACCATTCATTACACTATCACATGTCACCATCTGCTGCAGTATGCACACTGTAGTTCACTACCAGGACAGCTGTACTGGCCATAGCAATACTACATGCACTCAATCCACAATGCACAACACAGTGTACCAGATAACACATTGGCCGCTGGAGTTAAGGCTAGTGCAATAAATAACGCTGCAGGGACAAATCTTGGGAATGACACTATTTTTGGAACTTGTTACACAATGCAAACCCATTAGTCATATCTCTTGTACTACTGCAAACAGAGCTGCAACCCTATACCAGCCTCAACTGACAACAAATAACTTGCACAGCCCAGACACACATGTATGAGCCCATGCAACACTCACACATGTCTGTCTGGGCTCTGTAACCAATATGTACAAGATACATGTACTACATCATATGCTGTACCAGCAATCAATAATTCATCAGCTCACATACCATACTCTGTAGGTCAATGATGTACACATCATTCATCCTGTCCTGCTCTCCATTGTACCCTCCAAAGAAGACAGCTCTTTTATGGTCTATGGAGGTGAGGGAGAAGTAAGCACACGGAGGAGGTCTCTCTCCAGTGGTGGCAGGGGAGCTCCATACACCTGCAGTGTGGGGAGTGCTAACATGACATAGCAGAATGAGGAATGGGAACAGCAGTACTACACTCATTAGCTACAGGGAGCCATCAATGCTAAAGTGTTACACATGTTGTAGTGCAGTTCAGTGAGTACAGTGTGCATGTATGTACATGATCAAATCAGGTGGGCCAGAGCAAGCTAGGCAATGGCAGACAGCTGCTTCAAGCTGGTTGCCTCTCATCAGCACCATGAATGTACCAGCTGCTCTAGCACCACTGGTTTAAGCACCCCAAGGTGAGCCCTAGTGATTGTGGCTTCAGAATACATCCACCACAAACACCAGAACTACACCCTAGGGAAAACCTGCACCTCAAAAACCTAAAGCCGACAGAGTTGGGAAGAGCTGGGGTAATGTATACCCAAACAACAAACAACCAAAGGCAAGCTGCAAATTCTAGTCATTGTTGTACATGTATGCGTACCTTCATTGAGGTGGTAGATGTGGAACTCATTGGTCCACCCGCTGCCGTCTGACTTGGAGGTATTCTTGATGAATGATGACCCCGCACGCTGGGTAGGGCCGTGTGGTATGCCCTGGCCTCCCAACACGGCCAGCATATCGCCGCAGACCACCATTCCAGCTCTGCCCTTGGCTATCGGAGACACACCTCCTTTATTCCGGCGAGACAGTTCCGACCAGCGAAAGGTGTTGGCGCTAAGCCGGTGCAGGGAATTGACGAACTTGTCATCACCATCCCGCCCCCCGTAAGTATATAACGCATCACTGGACCATGCACCGGCTGCAGCGTACAGTCCTTGGACGGGCGCCTCTCCCGTGCACCGCTTGGCTTCCCACCTTTCAGTATGAGGGTCGTAGAGCTCAACGATCGATTGTAAGCTCTTTCTGTTCTCCACCGAGTCGTCTTCTGTCAAGCCACTATATACTGCAATTTTTTTGGCTACTTGTGCCGAGATGTGGGAGAGCCTCGGCATGGGCTCGTAGTTCTTGTGCTTGCGGGAGGCCATAACTGTACTCTATGCTACAATCAATGGGTTGCATGAGCTGATTGGGGCGAGCCTTAGCGAGCCCCTTCTAGTCCGATCAACACCTGCGCTGTCTGTATATATATATATATATTTATATATATTATCATGTATCGTACGACCGTCACCTTCCGAGGGCGCATGCGTACGATTTAAATTCAAAAGCGGCACGTGGGGTTTACATCGAACGTACATCGGACGTTGAAGTTCAAAGGTCTCAAAGGTCGACTTGGCGCAGCGTCGCAACATGGACTCCGAGCAGAGAAGAGAAGCAAGGCTGAGCCGTAGAAGAGAACGCGAGAGACAGCATCGCGCTTCCCATTTCGCACAACATAAAATGTCACTTCCACTCGACAACAAGTCCACAACACACGTGCATCCTGTTCCTGCGCATGCGTGTAAAGTCGGAAGTAGGCTCGCCCCACAATGCTTGCATTTCGACTAGTAATTATGACGTCACTGTTTTGCTTATACCCTGAATTCCATAATGGAGCGGTTCAGTAATAGGTAAGAGCACATAATTGATACAATTATGGCCCCCCACACGCAGCAGATGAGCAGCCACTGCTCCAGGACAGAGAGCACCTGTAGTGATACTATGGAGCACAGTGGGTGGTGCTTGGTCCTGTGAGTGTGAGGATAGAGGTGGGATGCTGAGGGGTGAGGGGGTGAGTGTGAGAGTGTGGGGAGGGAGATGGGATGGTGAGGGGTGTGGGTGTGAGTGTGAATATAGTCTCATGAATCAAGGTTGAGACTTGAGAGGCGTGGTTTATGAGACTAGTGTGACCATATAAGGAGGGAAATGTGGTGAGGAGTGACGGTGGGAGTGTGAGTGTGTGAAAACAGGTGAGGAGGCAAGGGGTGAGGGTGCCCTTCAGTTACTCCTCTCCTGTGCAAGAAGGTGGGATGGATTGTGAGGGGGAGGCATGGGTTGGGTACATGTTAGAAACGCAAAGCATAATCTGCTAGTGCAGGAGTGGGTGTGGCTTTGCTGCTGGCATGTGCCAAGGTGAGCTATATCAGCACTGGCTCATACATCCCACACCACACCATGATCGTGTCAGCTGCACTCAGTATGGCTAGGAATGGCAGCTGATCTAGTATGACATAATTACAATGTCATCATGGCTACGGCAATCTAATTACTCAAATAATCAATCTCATAATGTATCAATTCTCATAATGTATCCATAGAATGGTGAGGGGTGAGGGTGTGTGTGAGTGTGTGAAGAGGGAGGTAGATGAGTGTGGAGAGGGTGAGAAGAGATGAGGGGTGGTGTGTGAGGGATGAGAGGGGGGAGGGTGGGAGGGGGAGAGGGCCGGAGGAGTATGAGGAGGGCAGTTCACCTGTGAGGGAGAATGGGCCAATGAGGTCATAGCTATTATGACTACCACTAGCCTCCTGTTGTACGTTTGACACTCACCAGTGTCACATCTCCACACCATCACCTCCCCCCTCTCCCCTCCACCCATCACCATCACTAGGTCACCAGGAGAGTGCAGGTTCCATAGCAACACCACTCACACCCAGTGCCATTAGATTCTGTTATTTCATGTTTCATCTGTCTGAGGGAGGGAGGGAGGGAGGGAGGGAGGGAGGGATGGAGGGATGGAGGGAGGGAGGGAGAGAGGGAGGGAGGGAGAGAGAGGGCTGTCAGCTAGCTGTCGGCAAACATGAGGTACGTGTGAAGAAATGATATGTTCATCAGGTGGAGTGTGTGCAGGAGTGGGATGTAGTCCAGTGTCTGTCTGTCTGCTCACATCCACAGGCCTATCATTACTGGTCTGCCTGTTCTGGAGGAAGAGGTGAGGAGAGAGGGAAAGAGAGGGAGAGAGGAGGGGACAAGGGGGGGGGGGGGGGGGGGAGATGGAAGGGGTAGGTGAGGAAAGAGGAAGGGAGGGGAAGGAAAAAGGGAGAGGGATCGAGAGAGGGGGAGGGAATGAGGGAGACGGAGGGTCATGATGGAGTGTTTGTCTCTCTGTTGCCATGGGGACACCTGTATGGCCTTCCTGTCCCAAGCCACCCTCACCTCACCCTCCCCTAGCTCCTTCACTACCCCCTCCCCTCCCCTCCCCCCTGCCCCACCCACACCCTCACTCCCCCCACAATCACTACTCACCCAATACCTGTCTCTCTCAATCCTTCTTCCTCTCCAGCTCTTCTGCTCACGGTTGGCTCCACGCGCTCCACGCCACGTGGGTGGAGCTGCTGGCACGAGGACCGTGGGGTGGGCGGGGCTGCTGCTCGTGCGCACGTGTGCACTTCTAGTTCAGCATGCACGCACCATAGAGCTAGAGTGGCAGCTGTTGAAGACAGTACTGCGTTAGTACGTACGTGTCCCTACAAAGACACTTTCCACTGCCACTGAGTGACGTAATGGCATCATTTCTCAGGCGCCTCCTCGCAGTGGCCGCAGAGAGAGAACAGAGTTAGAAAGAGCTTCACGTCCGCCTCGTGAAAGGTATTGCTGTATTTCTCTTGTTCCATTCCAGCAGTGACGTCATTGTCCCCTCCTTCCTCGTCCGACTTTCTTGCTTTTCCAGCCGACGCCAAAGCCACGGCCGAGAGCAGAACAGCCAACTTGGAGGAAGGTGGGCGTTAGTTGGAGCCACACGTTGCCTGCTATACCGTAGATGCATGAGTCAACGTGCTGTGTAGGGGTCAGCAGCCAGGGGTGGGAGGGGCTGGTTGAGGGGGCGTGGCCTCAGCTCCAGGGACGATACTCAGTTGGACACAAACATCATCACTAGTTGCTGTAGAAAGAATTTAGGTGGCGTTAGTTAGCTGCCACACACACAGACATGTGGCACGCCCTGTTTTCTCTCTCCTCCTCTCTCCCTTAGATGGAGGAGTGTGTGATGTTTTGAGAAGTGGATGCTGGGGTAATGCAAGTCATGTGATAGTCACATGGCATTCACCAGCTGCAGGAGATATGAAAAAGGTGACAAGGAAGGAGGTAGGGAGGGAGGGTGAGAGGGAGGGAAGGAGGACAAGTGGAGGAGAGGGAGAGAGGGGGAGGGAGGGAGAGAGGGAGGGAGGGAGGGGGGAAGGGGGTACTGTGTGAAGGATAGATATGGTGTACATGTCTTCTGTGCACGATGATAATATCAGTGATTCCATGAAATGGGTCCGTTAGTCAACCTCCTTCACCCTCTCCCTCCTCCTCCCTTCTCTCCGTGCTCTCCCCCCTCCCCTCCTCCCTCCCTCCCTCCCTCCCTGATTCCATGAAATGGATCCATTAATTAACACTCTCCCCTCTCCCTCCCTCCCTCCCTCCCTCCCTCCCTCCCTCACATGTTGCACACGTGGCCATCTTGCCCAGCGGTGGGTGCCAGGCTGCCAGTGTGAGCTAACTGTGGGCTCAGCCATGAGCACATGGTCCAGTGGCCACCTCCACCACAGGCTGCTCTCTGTTCCCGTGTGGCCCTCCACGAGGAGCCTCCTCCAGGTGTGTGCTCATGTGGTGGGCGTGTCTGTGGGTGGGGCCACAAGTGCTGGTGCATGCAGACAGAAGTGTGGCTGGCCCACGAGGCTGGGGCAGGTGTGCATAGCGGCTGTGGTGGTGACTCTATTAAGAGAGCCCCACCTGAAGTACGTGGCAGTAGGAGAGCAGCGCTGGTCCCTCGGCTGTGGGGGCAGCCCTTAGGCCGAGAGGAGGGAGGGAGCCAGCGAGAGGAGGGGGCACAGTGAGAGGCATGAGTGGCTGGCAGCTGGGGCCACGCCCCCTCCCCTCCCTGGGAGAGCACGTGCACATCCACACCTGTACATACACATGTGCACCTGCACAGTAAGTGCTCCAATTGTGTTGTGGCCACGTGGCAGCAGCAGCTATTCAAACCCACAACATGTCAACTGTGGGGGAGGGGGAATCCCAGGGGGAATCCCCTGCACTGAGCCCAGGGTGCTTTCCCTCTCTCCCTCTCTCCCTCCCTTTCCCTCTCTTCCTTCTTTCTTCTCTCTCTCTCTCTCTCCCTCTGTCCATCTCCCCCTCTCCTTTTCTCCTTTTACCCCCTCCACCCTCCCTCCCTCCCTCCCTCAGTCCAGACCAGAGGTGGTGGGTGTGGTGTGAGGCTGTGCCAGTTCAGGTGTGAGTGTGGGGGCTGCTCTGAGGCTGCAGAATACCTCTACTGCCACCGAGTGCTGCTGACATCATCACATGCATGTGGTGGACATGCACATGTACGTACATACCACATGGCGTGTGACTGTGCCAGTGCAATGTACATGTACCTGTGATTAGAGCAAGGCTACTCCTAATATGGTGTTCTGATTGTTGGGTGCCTGGTGTCTACTGGCCGTAGGCACCTTTTCTAGGTATCTATTTTATGGAGGGTGATTAGTGCCAAAATTTTTTATTGTTATAGTGTCTTTTTTTATTTCTCCTGGAAAATATTTATGTAGACACGATTGTAATTTTTTATTATGACATCTAATTAAAAAAATACCCCCTCACATTTTTATTATGACATTTCATAATAAAAATTGTACTCATATTTTAATTATGACATTTCACAATACTCAGATACATAGAGTGAAGAGTTTGTGTAAAAACTTTGTCCATATACTTGTCATAAAGTACAATGTAATGACTGCATGACAGAATGACGGTCAACAACTGAACAAAATGAGTGAACGGCAGGAAGCTATAATCACATAGTGTTTGTGCGCTGACATATAGAAGTGTGTTAGTAAACGTCTGCGCCTAGCATAGTTAGCCTCCAGTGGCGCTCTTGCCTGGCTCTGAGCTAAGTTACAACCAAGAACTGTGCTATTGCTCCCTCCAGTGTTAGCGCGCGCGCGTAATCCGTGCGCGAAAGTATCAACCGCATGCACATCAAAGTTGACCTTCGACCTTTGAACTCCATTTCATTTTTATTATGAAATGTCATAATAGAAATGTGGGCACAATTTTTATTATGAAATGTCATAATAGAAATACGTGTGCAAACTTTTTATTATGAAATGTTGTAACAAAAATGTGAGGGGGTATTTTTATAATGAGATGTCATCATAAAAAATTACAATCGTGTCTACATAAATATTTTCCAGGAGAAATAAAAAAGACACTATAACAATAAAAAATTGGGGCACTAATCACCCTCCATACTATTTTTCATGCCTGTGCATACAAACTGGTTGCTGTTTGTTTGGAGCATTCTTCACATTCCTAACATTCCTCAGGTACATGTATTTGTATAGCATGTGCTCATTGGGGATGCTTATAGAAGAGGTTGTTTGTACACATCTGACCTGTCGCTCCCCACCCTCGATCACCCCTCACTTACCTCTCACTCCTCACTCCTCCCTCCTTACCCCTCACCTGTCACTCCTCACTCCTCACCCCTCACCTGTCACTCCTCACCCCTCACTCCTCACCCCCTCACCCTCACTCCTCACTCCTCACCCTCACTCCTTACTCCTCACCCTCACAGGATCACTGTCCATAGTCGTCGCAGGAGCAAGAAGGTGACTGCTCGAGGAGCCTTCGCTGGAGCACGAGTAGTGAGGGGAGTGGACTGGCAGTGGGAGGACCAGGATGGTGAGGGAGGGAGGGAGGGGGGGGGGAGGGGGAAGGGGTAGGGAGGGAGGGAGGGAGGATGGAGGGAGAAGGAGGGAGGGGTGGGGGAGGGGGGGGGGGATGGGGCAGGGAGGAAGGAGGGAGGGTGAGGGGGAGGGAGGGATGAGGCTGGGGAGGGAGGAGGGAGAGGGAGAGGGAGGGGGAAGTGGTAGGGAGGGGAAGGGGTAGGGAGGGAGGGAGGATGGAGGGAGAAGGAGGGAGGAGAGGGAGAGGGGGAGGAAGTGATGAGGGAGGAAGGAAGAAAGGAAGGAGGAGGGAGGGAATGATATCTCACGCATCTCTTGTCTCTCCCTCCCTCCCTCCCCTGCAGGTGGGTCAGGGAGCAAGGGGAAGGTGCTGCAGGTTCAGGACTGGAGTGCCAGCACTCCTCAGAGCGCAGCCTACGTGGTGTGGGACAACAGAGTGAAGAACCTCTACCGGATGGGAGTGGATGGGATGGTGAGGGAGGGAGGGAGGAGGGGAGGGAGGTAGGGGAGGGAGGGAGGTAGTCTCGCGAGCAGACGGAATACGCGGAGAATTCCGTCTGGTGACTATGGCCAGCATTCCATGGATGTTGCTGGAATGTTGTTCTGACCAGCTGCCTGCCTCTCTGTCTGTCTGTCTAATAGACACATGTGGTAACCCCTCAATCCACAAAGTGGTTAATAAAGTCTGGGGCAACCAAACCCAGCCCAGCCTGGTTAGTGTATGAGGGGGAAAACTCACTGCCGTATCATCTGAGTGATGGAAAGAAAGAGGAAGAAAAAGTGGACTCCTGCGGGACTCGAACCCACGACTCTCAGCTTTATACACTGACGCTCTACCGACTGAGCTAAAGAGCCCAGCCAGCAGGCAAAGTTGATAGGCTGTTCCCTTATAGAGAACACTTTTTCTTCCACATTTTGTCTGTCTGTCTGTCTGTCTGTCTGTCTGTCTCTCTGTCTGTCTGTCTGTCTGCCTGTCCACTTGCCTGCCTGCCTCCCTGCCTACCTGCCTGTCTGCCTGCCTATTTTGTTTCTGTCTGTCTGTCTGTCAGTCCTTTTCATGTACTACTGTACATGTACATGTACATGTATGTACCCTCTTCCCCTCCCCCTCTCCCCCCCTCACCCCCTCACCTCCCCCAGAGAACGTCTCTCAGCTGCTGCGGCACATGTTTGAGCAGCACAAGTCATCCAATCCGATTGAGGAGCTGGTGAAGAGTGCAGCGAGTGGGGACCTGGGGAGGGTGGAGGAGATAGTGAGGGAGAGGATGGTTGCCATTGATGACCAGTTCAACGGCCACACGGCCCTCCAGGCGGCCAGCCAGAATGGCCACATGGATGTGCTGCGCTGCCTCGTCAGGCATGGAGCCAACATAGAGGAGGAGGTGGGTGGGGCTTCAGTTAGCAGTAGTTATTAAGTTTCAACTGGGAGCTAGAACTAGAGAACTACCGCTAGAGCGGTACAGCACAGACTCCTAATAGAAGACTGCAACCTCTTCCTTCTTTTCTCTCTCTCTCCCTTCCTCCCTCTCTCCCTCCCTCCCTCCTTCCCTCCCTCCCTCCCCCCCCCCCCCTCAGGACAAGGATGGGGACAGGGCGGTCCACCACGCCAGCTTTGGGGATGAGCCAGACATTATCTACCTCCTGGCCAGGCACGGGGTGGACCTCAATGCCAGGAACCGGCGCAAGCAGACGCCGCTCCACGTGGCCGTGAACAAGGGCCACGTGAGTGTGATTAAGGTCCTGCTGCAGCACCAGTGCCACCCCAGCCTGCAAGGTGAGGGGGGGAGGGAGGGAGGGAGGGAGGGAGGGAGGGAGGGAGGGAGAGAGAGAGGGAGGGAGGGACGGAGGAGGCGGGAGTGAAGAAGTGAGGGAGGGATCAGGAGAGTTTGATGAACTAAACAGTTGAATTTCTTTCTCTCCTACCATCTTTCTCCACCCTCCTCTCCCTCCTCCTCCCTCCCTCTCTGCAGGACTCTGAGGGAGACACTCCACTGCACGATGCCATCTCCAAGAAGAGAGATGACATGGTAGGGCTTCTGCTGGAGGGAGGGGCGGACATCACTACAGCCAACAACAACGGATTCAACTCCATCCACCACGCAGCGCTGAGGTGAGGGGGAGGGGTAGGGGGGAGGGTTGGGCAGATGAATGGACTGATGACTAGGGATAGATAAATTATGCCAGCATAATTTTGAGAATTATAGGCAACCAGGAGTATTTTGAATTATAGGCAGCCTAGACATAGAAGTAGCTATACGCAGGCGCACAACTCAAATTCAATTTTACTGGTGTCGCTAATTTAGAATGAGCGCACACATGGAAGAGGAAGTGGAGGAAGAAGTAGAACAGGCCGTCCCGTCACTGTTAGAAAAGCTCAGGAGTCCCACTAGCTCAACGTTGGCTCGAAAGCGGAAGCTAACCAAGAATAAACCTCCAACTGGTTGCAAAAAAGGAAAGGGAGCTGTAGCAGCCGAACCGCAGTCGATTACCCCAGAATCGTGACTTCGAGAGTTTCCGGACGATTACTTGTGCGTTTCTAGTGGAAGACTGTTTTGTCGCGCCTACAAGCTTATCCTACTAATACAGCCTTCCTCGGCCGCTGCTGAACGTGTATTTTCTCTACTATCTAGTTCATTTAAAGAGCAACAGGCCAACAGTTTGGAGGACTACATCGAGACATCCATAATGTTACAGTACAATTACAGATAACACTGTCATTTCAAACTACATAATGTCACCTTGAACTTTTTATCATGTCACCTTTGACTATTATGCCTACTTAAAGCACATATGCAATGCTTTAAAAGGAATTTTTTGAAAATTTTAGGCATTAATTGAAAGAATTATATAAAATCAAGCAAAAATTATAGGTAGTTTTAAGAGAATCTGGGAATAGAATTATAGGCAAAAAGTTGAGCATAATTTATCTATCCCTACTGATGACTGATGAGCAAGAAGCAGATTTATCACAACAGACAGACACACAGACAGACAGACACACAGACAGACAGACACACAGACAGACACACAGACAGACAGACAGACAGACAGACAGACAGATGGATCAATGAGTGGAGGGGGAGGATGAGGGAGGGAGGGAGGGTTGTGGAAGTGGGAAAGGATGAGATTGAGGCAGTGGTGGGAAGTAACACGATCTCTCTGTGTCCTCTCCCTCCCCCCTCCTCCCAGGGGAAACATCGGTGCCCTGCGCCAGGTGCTCCCCAGCCTGCCCCCCTCGTGTGGGGTGGATGGGCCGAAGGACGATGGCTTCACTGCCCTCCACCTGGCGGCCCTCAACAACCACCTGGAGGCAGCCCAGGCCCTGCTGCAGCACGTGAGGGAGGGAGGGGGGGGGGAGGGATGGAGAGAGGGAGAGAGGGAGGGAGGGTGGGCAGGAAGGAGGGAGGGAGGGAGAGAGGGAGGATAAGGAATGGAGAGAGAGTGAGAGATTGATGAGATGGCACAGTTGGTTAACAGAGAAGGGAATGGTCCAGCAACAGCCTCACTCTCATTATAGCTGGGCTGTTTGGCAGAAGTGTATCTCTCCCCCTCTCCTCCCCTCCCTCCCTCCCTCCCTCCCCCCCCTCCTCCCCCAGGGTGCCAGTCCTGATGTCCAGAACATCAACCAGCAGACTCCCCTCCATCTGGCGGTGGAGAGGAGGAACATACAGATAGTGAGGCTGCTGGTGGAGGAGGGAGCGAACTCTGACCTTGGGGACAAGTTTGGGGACCACCCCCTGCACGAGGCCCTCCGCCACCACACCATGTCCCAGCTGAGGCAGCTGAAGGAGAGCAACCGGGACATTGGGAAGGTGGGTGTGGCCAAGAGGGCCACCTGCTATTGCCATGGAAACGCAAGTAGTATGCTTTCTTTTAAGTGCACTTCATTCCTTTACCTTCTCCCTCCCTTCCCTCTCTCTTCGTCCCTCACTCTCCCTCTCTCCTACCCTCTTTGCCAACCGTGCTCTCTCTATCTCTCCTTTTCTCCCTCCCTCCCTCCCTCTCCCCCCCCCCCCCCCCCTCCAGGCGATGGTGGCAGTGTCCTCTGAGAAGAAGAGCAGTGCCAGTATTGCCATCTTCCTCTGCTCCACTGGAGCCAGCCTCCAGGTGTGTGTGTGTGTGTGTGTGTGTGTGTGTGTGTGTGTGTGTGTGTGTGTGTGTGTGTGTGTGTGTGTGTGTGTGTGTGTGTGTGTGTGTGTGTGTGTGTGTGTGTGTGTGTGTGTGTGTGTGTGTGTGTGTGTGTGTGTGTGTGTGTGTGTGTGTGTGTGTGTGTGTGTGTGTGTGTGTGTGTGTGTGTGTGTTGTGTGCATGCATGCATGAGTGTGGTGATGGTGACATGTGAGGTGTGCATGTGGTGATGATGACATGTGTGATGGTGTGCAGGTGAGGAACAAGAAGAACCAGACTCCCCTTGACCTCTGCTCTGACCCCACTCTCATGAAACTGCTCAAGAAGTGCAGTGAGGAGCACAAGGTGGTCAAGGTTGCCCCCACTGGACAGCAGGTGGGTGGGGCCTGTTGCTAGGGGCAACATGGGCACCTTACAAGTTGTTGACCATTCTTTCATCCCTAACTCACCCTCTCCCTCTCTTCTTCCCCCCCCTCCTCACCCCCTTTCTTCCACCCTCCCTCTCCCTCTCTCTTTCTGAATCCCTCCTTCCCTCTCTCCCTCTCCCCTCCACTCCCCTCCTTCCTCCCTCCTGCCCTTCCCTCCCTCCCTCCCTCTATATAGTCCTCCAATGGCTCTGCTGTGGTGGAGTGTCTGGTGTGTGGCCATGCCAAGAGGGAGGAGGTTCTGTTGCCGTGTGGACACATGGCAACCTGTGAGGGGTGTGGGGGGAGGGTGAAGAGGTGCCCTCTGTGCAAGGAGACTGTGACAGGAAGGAACAAGGTGGGTGTGGCTTGGATGAACTTTGGCACAGTGTGTGGTGTGAGGGAGTTGTAGGAGACTGACCTTTACACTTGGGAGACCGGGGGCAAAAGCAAGGCATGCATTCAGGGCAGACAGTAACAATTGGAATTTGAACACGTGACAACTAAGTTTTTAGACCACTGCTCCTACCAACTGAGCCACTGGGCAGCAGCTGGTAGGGCACGTGGCAGCAGCAGCTGTTCAAAACCACAACATGTCAACTGTGGGGGAGGGGGAATCCCAGGGGGAATCCCCAGGCACAGAGTGTGCACTGCTCTCCCTCTCTCCTTTTCTCCTCAGCTAGACTTCTTTTTGCCCTCCCCCCTCCCTCCCTTTTCCCTCCCGTTCCTCCCTCCCTCCCCCACTCCCTCCCTCTTCCTTCGTGCCTCCCACACTCCTCCCCCCCTCCCTCCCTCCCTCCCTCCCTCACTCCCCCTCCCCCCCTCCCCCCCTCCCCTTGCATGCAGACAATGGTGCCATTGAGCTGGCTGTGTTTGCTCCTAACTCTCTGAAGTGTGGGGAGGCACACGCTCTGCACTGTGTGTGTGCAGGTACACACAATACGTGTGCACAGAGCACAACTGGCACTCTGTGGGCCGCCAGGCACAGCACAGTGTGTGGGCAGCATTTGAAGTGTGATGTGCGTGGGCCTACAACTGATGGACACTACTCATGCACAGTGCTAGTGATGTGTGCATGTGTATCCATGGCAACTGGGCAGGCATGTACGTACTCACACATGCCTCGTGTGGGGCAATGATGTCATTGAGCTGGCTATCTTTGCACACTTGCCCACAGCATGGGACTGCCCCCCCTGGAGCCAAAACAAGTCTTTAAATGTACATACACATGTATGCAGGCAGGCAGTGATGTCATTGAGGCAGCTGAGGTGGCACTTATACACTAGAGTGTGTAGCGGTGTACATGGTGTGTGTGTGTGTGTGTGTGTGTGTGTGTGTGTGTGTGTGTGTGTGTGTGTGTGTGTGTGTGTGTGTGTGTGTGTGTGTGTGTGTGTGTGTGTGTGTGTGTGTGTGTGTGTGTGTGTGTGTGTGTGTGTGTGTGTGTGTGTGTGTGTGGGTGTGTGTGTGTGTGTGTGTGTGTGTGTGTGTGAGTGTGTGTGTGTGTGTGTGGGTGTGTGTGTGTGTGTGTGTGTGTGTGTGTGTGTGTGTGTGTGTGTGTGTGTGCGTGTGTGTGTGTGTGTGTGTGTGTGTGTGTGTGTGTGTGTACAGTATGTGCCTGTTCAGTACATGTGTACAGGCACTGCCACGTGTGCAGTACTGCACATGAGCACTGCACATTCATGTACATGTACATGTAAATAACATGTTCACTTCTTTCTTTCAGTGGGTATCTCCTTCACTTTTTTATCCCTTACCTCTCACCCATCCTCTCTCTATCCCCCCCCCCCCCATTCCCTCCTTCCTCCTCTGTTTGCTTCTCGTTCCCCTCTCTCCCTCTTTTCTTTTCCCTTCTCTCCCTCCCTCCCTTCTCTCCTTCCCCCCCCCCCCCCCAGGTGCTGGGTGGTAGTTCCTTCCTCGTGGCTATATAGCAGGGGAGACTCCACAGAGGGTGCCCGGCTCACGTGGGTGGGGCTGTCTCTGAGCTTCCGCATGCATCAGTCTGTGTGCATACGTGCACATGCAGTGGCTCACTTTCCCTTGTCTCGATGGTAATATGAGGACCTCGGCACCTGCTGAGGGATATTTAAATATTTCTGATAACTCAGGTGAAGAGGGAAGAATGGAAAGACAAACTTCCGTCCCGAGCATCGAACCCGGGCCTAGTGACTGAGAGTCCAGTGCACCAAGCACCAGGCCATTACTCGGGACAAAAGTCTGTCTCCCCATTCTCCCTTATGTACTGTCAGCGGTCGTTGGCTAATCTGCCAACTTCCCACGACAGCCACCCCGTAATCTTGTGCCGTCAGAACCCCTTTAGGGGTCGACCGGAAACACCTCTCCGTCAGGGGAGGAGCCAAGATGGGGGGATTAAGCCGTGTTAATGTTTCCCTTGTCTCATTGAATGAGTTTACATGTGTAGGCATGTGTGGCTGGTCAGGAGATACTCACCGCCAGCGGTCCTGGGACCACGGCCGGTGGCATCTTCCTGTGCATACCTCTTACATGTACCGTATGCATGTAGTGTGTGCTGTCTCCCTTGCCACCCTTTCTTCCTTCCCCTCTCACCCCTCCCCCCCTCCCCCTCCCTCTTTCCCTCCTTCCCTCCCCCTCCCCCCACAGTGTGCTGGCCACCTGCTGCTCCTCACTGAAGGTGGTGCTGAGAGATGGACCTCATTAGGAATCCTCTTTTGGATGCTTCCCCTCCCTCCCTCCCTCCCTCTCTTTTTCCCTCCCTCCCTCCCTCCTCCCTCCCTCCCTCCCTCCCTCTCTCCCCCCCTCTCTCCCCCCCTCCTCCCTCCCTCCCCCCCCTCTCTCCCTCCCTCCCTCCCTCCCTGATGTCATTGAGGCAGCTATGTATGTTTCCACATTTACCCATAGTGTGGGACTGCCCCCCAGGGGGCCAAAACTGTGACAGGCATACATGCGCACAGGCAGGCAGTGATGTCGCTGAGACTATGACTGCACTGGTCTCAGTGCAGTTGAGTGTGGAGCAGTGCACATGCTGTGCTGTGTGCATGTGTGTGCATGTGCGCTGGCCATGGAGTGTGGGCATATTCAGTGGGTGTGGCAGGCAGTGGTATGATTATAGCATTGCACATGAGGTGGGCGGGGCTCAGTCGTGTGCATGTATTTATACATGTATGTACATAACATGTTTACTTCTTTTCTGAGTGTGTAGCTCCTTTACTGTCATCCTTATTCTCCCTCTCTCCTCCCTCTCTCTCTCTCTCTTTCTCTCTCTCTCTCTCTCCTCCCCTCCCTCCCTCCCTCCCTCCCTCCCTCCCTCCCTCTCTCCTTCCCTCTCTTCCCCCTCCCCCTTTCTCCCTCCCTCCCTCCCTCCCTTCCTCCTCCCTTCCTCCTCCCTCCCTCTCCCTGTCCCTCTCTTCCCCTCCCTCCCTCCCTCCTCCCTTCCTCCTTCATGCCCCCCTCACACTCCCCACACCCCTGCCCCCCACCCCTACCCAACTGTTCCATAGCCACTCAGCCAGCTCTAAAAGTGTCCGGAGTGTTTCATCACAGTCTGACGGTGTTAAATCATATCCATGGAAACTGGGCATAGAGCTACATATATATATGTGTGTGTGTGTGTGGGTGTGTGTGTGTGTGTGTGTGTGTGTGTGTGTGTGAGTGTGTGTGTGTGTGTGTGGGTGTGTGTGTGTGTGTGTGTGTGTGTGTGTGTGTGTGTGTGTGTGTGTGTGTGCGTGTGTGTGTGTGTGTGTGTGTGTGTGTGTGTGTGTGTGTACAGTATGTGCCTGTTCAGTACATGTGTACAGGCACTGCCACGTGTGCAGTACTGCACATGAGCACTGCACATTCATGTACATGTACATGTAAATAACATGTTCACTTCTTTCTTTCAGTGGGTATCTCCTTCACTTTTTTATCCCTTACCTCTCACCCATCCTCTCTCTATCCCCGTGTGTGTGTGTGTGTGTGTGTGTGTGTGTGTGTGTGTGTGTGTGTGTGTGTGTGTGTGTGTGTGTGTGTGTGTGTGTGTGTGTGTGTGTGTGTGTGTGTGTGTGTGTGTGTGAGAGGACTGCATTCCTGTGCCATGCCATGTCATGGCAGCTGTTGTCAGTAGCAGCTGTCACAACAGGTGAGGGGAAAGATAAGACCACAATAGCTGGTTAGTGTGTGAGGGTATTTGTGTGTATGTTGCTATGTAGTGGACAGAGTGAGGTGAGGCCAGCACTCTGCAGTGTGGGGTGACTGGCTGGACTGGAGCTGTAGAGTGACTCTCGGAGAATGCAGTGTCACCCAGTGCAAGCCATATCAATACACCATGACTCTCTGCGGAATCACTCTCTGGAAATCATCAATTATTCATGAGGTATTCATCTTCCATAGCCCCAACACTGGTTCACATGGTGCAAAAAGAGGGAACAACAGAATCAGCAGCACACATCTAGGGCCAGTCACGCATGCACGCACGCATGCACACACACACACACAGGGGGCTGTTCTTTGCTCGGTCACACAGCATGGCACTCCATGTATGGTAGTGCTTGTCTTCCTCAGCTCAGGCTCCCCACCTCACACAGACTGGCCACTGCCACCTCATGGGATGGTGACCAGCTACACAGTACGCATGTTCACATGCAGCTCAGCGTGGTGAGACTGGAATGAAAGTCACATCATCAGTATCAGATACAAACACACACACCACAAGCACACTTCATATGAACATGACACACACACACACGGCAGAGTGAGGGGGACAGGAGGTGAGGTGTAAGAGAAGCAGCACTTGGCCTTGTGCTCTGAGATACAGAGCGTGATGAAGTGATTAACATGACAGTACAATTAGTGGTCATTATGGCAGGGGCAGTGGTTTAACGATACACGTCTTACAGTTTAACATCTCGTATGTCCTGTGCCAGTGTTCTGAGTCCGATGTCTTCCAGTGTTTCCACAAGTGTTTCCCAGGTCACCGACCCTCCTTTCCCCTCCAACCAGTGGCGTAGTATCTTTAGGTTAATGTCGTCTGACTTTCCTCGGCACTCATGGACAATGCTCTCCACCTGGCTGCCCGTGGGGTCATTGAGCAGTAAGATGCCGAACTGCTGGTAGTGGGTGCCCACCTCCTGTGGGATGTTGATTCTTCTCTCTCTGCCTCTGAACCGAATCAGCTCAATCAGATCAGGACGGCTTCCTGAGGTTGGGAATGGAGTATGTGTGTCACAAGACAACTGCTAGACAGCAGCACCCACACACACTGTATGTGCACTGTAAGAACATACACACATTATATGTACATGAGCATTGTGTGGTGTGAGAGAAGGGGAGGGGGGCAACCACACAAGACACATGACTATCAGCACATGCCCATACCAGGTGCTGGGGTGGGTGGCTGTGGATGAGGTGATGGGTCACTAGCAGTGCAGGTAGTGGCCTCCTGAGGAGCTGAGGGGACAACTGGGGGCACACACAGAGAGGGAAAGGTCAAAGGACATGTACATGCGTGTACACTGGTGCCCACCAGAGGAATAACCATGGCAACAGCATCCTGCTCTATAGCCCCCACAAACCCACAACCACTGTGGTGAGGCCACCACTCCTCTCATGCCCATGCATACCTGGGCCACCACACTCCCTCCTCCTCCCTCCCTCCCTCCCTCCCTCCCTCTCTCCCTCTCTCCCTCCCTCTCTCTCTCTCTCCCTCCCTCTCTCTCTCTCTCTCTCTCTCTCCCCCTCTCTCCCTCCCTCCCTCCCTCCCTCCCTTCCTCCTTCCCTCCCTCCCTCCCTCCCTCCCTCCTCACCTTGTATCCAGATCTTGTGGGAGTCATTCACCTCACAATCTTGGCCTGTGATGGTGCACTTTAAAAAGGAGTGGTGGTCGAGATGGTGAAGTGTTGCTGCGTGTCGTGTTGACTCAAAGAGCTTGCAGCTACAGAGGAAGGCATCTTGGATCGTGACATTGTCAAATCTCATCACAGAAAATGTGTGATGGATGGCACTGAATATCGTGTTGCGGATTCGAGGGAACATTGAGGCATATGCTTTGGCATTCGAACACGAAACGTGGAGCTCAAAGTGTCGAGTGGTATTGATGTAGGAGATCTGTGCTGGCATTGTCGGGTCGTGCAGTGACACTATGTTGTGTGCCAGGCTTTGCGGTGTTCCGTCTTCCTTCGGGCACACCTCCCAGCCATGGGCAGAGAGGAGGCGAGCAATGGAGCCTCCAAATGTTCCATTGGGTACGACGTCATCGCTAAAGCGCACTACAAACACAGCCACGGATGACTGAGGAAGGAACCTCTCAATATCAGTTACATCTTTGAGGAGAGATGGCATAAGATACTTCCGATTGTTGGTGGTAGATGCCTTTGGAGTGGGTTGGTCTGCATCTCGACTCTGCTGACCTTCGGACTGAGACTTGCCGTCACTCAGAGGAGCGATCACACAGAGGTGGGTGAACAGCTCAATCGCATGCTGGGTCAGGTAGAGATTGGGAATGAAGAGTGAGGAGAGGCTCTTGTGCTGAAGCATCTCTTCCGTTATGATGGCGTTCTTGAGGGAGATTGCGTACTCAGCAGGCAGGCCTGGGAAGACGCCTGACAGGACCTTGTAGCTGAAAGCAACGATTGTGTTGATGAAATCCAGCGGTGCCTGAGGATCAGTGAAGACAAGCTCAGGAAGAACTTTGGGGAAGTAGAGGAAGATGTTGTGCTGATGGAAGTAGATGAGAGCTGCCAGAACCACCTCCCGACCCATTTTAAGCCGCAACCCAATCTCCACGCACTCGTCAAAGCTCACCATCTCCCTCCCCTGCTGCTTGGCATACCTGATGGTGTCTTGTTCGAACATGAAGAAAGATGGAGGAATATCGATGACCTCTCCCAGACCAGGATCGCTGATGCTCTGTCGAATCTCCTCAAACACCATCTCGTCATCTTTGTCAGGCATAAGAGAGTTGACTGGGAAGAGAATCTCATCAGTGGAGCGATACACAATCAGCTCCTTCTGGAAGGCCGGGAGGAGAATACTCTTCAGCTCCCTGTTCACAGCTGCTATGGCTGTTGGCGAGGACAACTGGTCTCGGTGGGTGCCTATCACTATGATCTTGGATCGCTGGCCTCCTCTGCGTGTGGACCGTTTGGCCTGCATCGTGCGAGCTGCCTGAAGGACGATCTGCCGATTGGTGAGAGAAGAAGGGACGGGGCGTGTGAATGCTCTGCCATCTTCATGGAAGGTGATTTGAGGATAGGCATCGAGGGGTTGAGCCAGATTCAAGACTAGCGCTACAACATGGGAATTATGCATCACAAAAGGCATAATCTCCATGAACTCCGGCTGCCCCCCAGTGTCCACCACATGGAGGAGCTCCAGAACAGTGTCTTCCTCAGACGCACTACTGGACTGGAGGAGGCCTACCATGGCTTCACTTGCATGGCTCCTCTCGATCTGGGAGCGAGGCATTTGGGGGACAGCAGCAGACTTGGGAGGAGGAGAAGGTGAGGGAGTTTGAGGTTGAGCATGCTGGACTGCGTCTTCTGCTAGGCCACTGGTGGGCTCTGGTATCTCCTTTCTTATGAAGCTCCTGGCCAGGGAGATTACGTCAGCCTCTGGCATTCCGGCTAAGAGAAGTGGAGCTAAAAACTGGAGGATCTTCATGTACGAGAGGAACTCCCAAGAGCCCAACTTTGCGATGCGGCGCACAAGGCCACGCACTGCCTTTGCCGCCACCCCAGTGCTGGTGTATGCTGCAGGTGGCTCGATTCCAAACAGCCGACATATCAATGTTGTCTTCCCAGAGCCCATTATACCGATAAGGGTTGCTATGAGCTTTCTCTCCTTCAGGCTTCCACCCTCTAGAGCCTTGCTCAGTACTGAGAGGGGGAGGGGGTGGGGGGCAAAAAGGAGATTAATTAAGGAGGAGGGAGATGGGAGGGAGAGAGTACAACTACAGCTGGCAAGGGAGCATGCTCCTAACACTCCACAGATATGTGAGTCAAACAGGAGGAGGAGGGATGGAGTGAGGGAGGCTGGGGAGTGTATGAGGGAGGGGAGGAGGAAAGGAGGGCAAGAGGGAGGGAAGGGAACAAAAAGGCTGGACGAGAGGGGAGGGGACTAAATGGAGATGCTGAAGGGACAGTGTAAGCTCAGGCACTCATCTTTTACAGAGGAAGTGACATGTAAGTTATTTCATCATGATGTAATGTTACAATCATAATATATCTGTTTACATAATATCCACTTCTGGTGAGTGGTGAATGGCAACAATGTTAGTTAAGTAGGGGCAGGAGGGGGAGAGGGGAAGAGGGAGGCATGAGGTACCAAGGCCCAGGAGGGGGACAGCGATGGACAGTAAAACAAGCTGAACTAGTGTATTCTCACAGGCTGCATGTACTCCATTCCTGTAGTAAGCAGGACAAACACATGAGGGGCATTGGAGGGAGGTCTGTGTGTCAGTAACACAGTGCAACTCTCCATGGCAACACAGGGACAGTCCCCTAACTACAAGACTACATGAAACCACTACAGGTAGGTGGGGACACTACACTACCTAACCTGAAGGGCAGGCAAAGATAATGAGCATCATGTCATGTGATATGGTGAGTGGTGATTAACAACCCTCACCATACTCCATCTTCTCTCTGAGTCTCTCCTCTGACTGTCCTAGTTCTGCTGGCCCCACCACACCAGACAGCTCCCAAGAGCCCCCTTTGAGCCCTGAGAGAGAGAGAGAGAGAGAGAGAGAGAGAGAGAGAGAGAGAGAGAGAGAGAGAGAGAGAGAGAGAGGAAGGAGTAAGCAGTAGTTCTCATTGCACTATGACCTATGATTCACAGGCAGCCAAAGATAGGGGAATGCCCCCCCCAATCAATTAATACATATGCTAATTGGATGTGTACATCCATCATTAAACAGTGAATGAGGAAGGTGGGAGCAAGTCATTACATTATGACTGTGTGTATCACAGGCAGCCATAGATAAGACTAAAGGCATGCAAAACAAAGGGGAATGCAATCAAAAAAGAAAATATCAATTATTGCACACTAATTGGAATGTGTACATACATGTATGTCCATGCTCAAATCATAAATGGCACACATCCAAGGCAGACAACACTGAGCTGCCCCGGACAGGATTCAAACCTGCCACCAACCACTGGCTGTCTAGGCCAGTGCTCTACCAACTCAGCTACCAAGGCAGCCCAGCTGCTTGGCTTACAAATCCAAGGCAAGGCAATGCAACTAAGCCTGATTTAACAGGTGGCTCCTCACCTAGTTATTTACTGATGTAAGGCAGTGCTAATAGCTCATCACATGACCTGCTCCCTTCCCTCCCACTCCTCCTCATGCCTCCCGTCCCTACTCTCTCCTCCCAATCTCCCCTTTCCCACACTTTCCCTCTTCCCCTCCCTCGTCAGCACACATTCTACAAACCCCACACCACTCACTGAACTGCAGTACAGTTGTATCAGCCAGCACAGTGCCTCCAAGACGATCCAGGAGACGATTCAGGAGGTTCCTCCCTCCAAACATGATGACCTCTGTCAGATTAGGGCCAATCTGTATGGCACATGCTGAGTGTCCCCAGTGAGGCTGTAGAGTGTCCCTCACCTGGAGGGGAGAGATGTTAACTGTAGTGTTACACAGACAGTGTGTTCAGCACTACCCAGTACATGTGCTATGCACATGTAACATAACTCACACTGTCTACATACATACAGGCATACAATGCCACAGCATTGTCTCAGGCTACATTGCAGCACTTCACTACCTCTTTTATCTGATGCACTCAATCAGCCAAAGCACTACCACAGGACTATGCTATGTGTATAGTAACCATCACAGAGTGTGCAGTACAGCTACACTTCCTCCTCACCTTCCTCCACCTCCCACTGTCCACATCCAGAATCCAGGCATCCCCCAGTACCTTGCCCTGTCTGTTCTGTCTGCCCCATCCCCCAGTGACCAGCAGTTGAGGGTGTTGCTCGCCATAGTTCAGACTGCAAGCAGCATGCCATGACCTCTCCTCTGGCCAAGGTCCTCCTCCTGACTTGTTGAGTTTGGTCCAGTGCTGCAGTGACAGACAGTTCAGCATATAACTACACAAACAGAGACCAACTTCTCTTCCCATCCACTGCCACAGGCCATATTGCACGTCAAGTGTATCAAACCCTGCACGTATCAATAAGCTTTAACAAGGAAAGGAAAACTGTCTCTCCACCACCATTCCAACTGCCAACCTTTCTACTGCCACACACACACACTAGCCACCACTCCAGGTGCCTCCCATTTCACCTTTGACCCAATATATGCTGCATAAAGCTAACCATTCATTACACTATCACACGTCACCATCTGCTGCAGTATGCACACTGTAGTTCACTACCAGGACAGCTGTACTGGCCATAGCAATACTACATGCACTCAATCCACAATGCACAACACAGTGTACCAGATAACACATTGGCCGCTGGAGTTAAGGCTAGTGCAATAAATAACGCTGCAGGGACAAATCTTGGGAATGACACTATTTTTGGAACTTGCTACACAATGCAAACCCATTAGTCATATCTCTTGTACTACTGCAAACAGAGCTGCAACCCTATACCAGCCTCAACTGACAACAAATAACTTGCACAGCCCAGACACACATGTATGAGCCCATGCAACACTCACACATGTCTGTCTGGGCTCTGTAACCAATATGTACAAGATACATGTACTACATCATATGCTGTACCAGCAATCAATAATTCATCAGCTCACATACCATACTCTGTAGGTCAATGATGTACACATCATTCATCTTGCCCCGCTCTCCATTGAACCCTCCAAAGAAGACAGCTCTTTTATGGTCTATGGAGGTGAGGGAGAAGTCAGAACACGGAGGAGGTCTCTCTCCAGTGGTGGCAGGGGAGCTCCACACACCTGCAGTGTGGGGAGTGCTAACATGCCATAGCAGAATGAGGAATGGGAACAGCAGTACTACACTCATTAGCTACAGGGAGCCATCAATGCAAAAGTGTTACACATGTTGTAGTGCAGTTCAGTGAGTACAGTGTGCATGTATGTACATGATCAAATCAGGTGGGCCAGAGCAAGCCAGGCAATGGCAGACAGCTGCTTCAAGCTGGTTGCCTCTCATCAGCACCATGACTGTACAAGCTGCTCTAGCACCACTGGTTTAAGTACCCCAAGGTGAGCCCTTAGTGATTGTGGCTTCAGAATACATCCACCACAAACACCAGAACTACACCCTAGGGAAAACCTGCACCTCAAAAGCCTAAAGCCAACAGTGTTGGGAAGAGCTGGGGTAATGTATACCCAAACAACAAACAACCAAAGGCAAGCTGCAAATTCTAGTCATTGTTGTACATGTATGCATACCTTCATTGAGGTGGTAGATGTGGAACTCATTGGTCCACCCACTGCCGTCAGTGTACGCGGTATCCTTGATGAGCGATGAGGCGCGCTGGGTGGGGCCGCGTGGTACGCCGTAGCCTCCAAAGAGCGCTAGACCGTCCCCGCAGGCGACCATTGCCGCACCCCATTTCGGCATTGGTGATGCAGGACCTTTAGCGTTCAGTCCGCGCCACTCGTAGGTCTTGGCGCTCAGCTGGTGCAAGGAATGAAGGAAGTTGCCGTCACCATCTCTCCCTCCGTACGAATACAGCTGGTCGTTGACTACTGCGCTGGCTGCACCGCGCAGCCCTGGTGCTGGGGTCTGTCCATTGGATTGCTTGGCCTCCCAGTGCTCGCTGTGGGGATGGAAGACCTCCACCATGGAGGCCAAGCGCTTCCTCTTCTCTACTGTATCGTCTACCGTCACTCCGCTGTACACTATCACTTTACTTCCCACTTGTGCCGAGGTGTGCAAGTACCTCCGTTTGGGCTGGTAGCTCTCCATAACTGCGTCAGCTACACTACAGTCAATGATAGGAAATTAATAAGCTGATCCCTCGTGACGTCACTACTACTGTGATCAATAAATTCCTGTGATAGATGTTGTTAGTTCACCTGGTGGTGGAGTGGTTACTCAGATGAAGAAAGAAAGAATGGAAAGATGATTGCTTGGTGCTTAGTGCACTGGGTGGCCAGTCTCTGGGCCCAGGCCTGGGCCCAGGTTTGGTGCTTGGAGGGAAGTTTGATTTTCCAATCTTTCTTTCTCTCCTTCACGTGAATAATCTCTATTCCTTTAATGTGTGCAATTAAAGGTCAGAGCACAATGTTATATTAACCATGACCCCTACTCTCTGTCTGTCTGTCTGTCTGTCTGTGTGTCTGTCTGCTGGCAGATGAGTAATCATTAGAGGTCTAGAAGAGGTTAGCATAATTCAACATGACAATCGCATGCCCATATGTGCATACAGTACTGTAATAATTGAGTTCAAAGTGCACACTGTGCATACATTGTACACGAAGTGAGCACACGTTTGCTACAGCAATGGAGAAACTGATCTGTACACTTTCACATGACAATAGGTGCTTAGCACCAGTATCATGTGATCTGTAGTAGATCATTAGTCCCCCAGCACCCTCCCCCTCCACCACCCACCCTACCCCCACCCAGCACCCTCCCCCTCCACAACCTGCCCTACCCTCCTCCATCCACTCCGCCATTCATGCCCACTTCCTCCACTATCCACCCACTCATGCACCCACCCCACCTCCTCCCTTCCACCACCCACCCACTCCTCCACCTTCCACACCCACACCACCTCCACCACCCACCTACCCCTATACCCATCCCCCCAGCACCCATTACCACTACCCCCCTCGATCACCCACCCAATCAATTACCACAATGCAATGGTGAGGGGTGAGTGTGTGTGTGTGTGTGTGTGTGTGTGTGTGTGTGTGTGTGTGTGTGTGTGTGTGTGTGTGTGTGTGTGTGAGGAGGGAGGTGGGTGAGAAGACAAGATGGTATGTGTGTTACAAATTTAATAGTGCATGCAAGGAATGGTGAGGGGTGAGGGGTGATTGTGAGTGTGTGAAGAGGGAGGTGGGTGGGTGTGGAGAGGGTGAAGAGATGATAATGTCCGAGGGATGAGAGGTCGGAGTGTAGGAGGGGGGAGGGAGGAGGAGGGAGGAGGAGGGCAGTTCACCTGTAAGGGAGGATGGGCCAATGAGGCCATAGCTATTACCACTGCGCAATAGTCTCCTGTTGTACCTTTCACACTCACCACAGTCACCAGTGTCACATCTCCACACCATCACCTGAGGATTCACCTCCCCCCTCTCCCCTCCATCCATCACCATCACTAGATCACCAGGAGAGTGCAGGTACCATAGCAACACCACTCACACCCACTGCCACCAGATTCTGTTATTTCGCGTTTTCATCTGTCACTGTCAGAGGAAGGGAGGGAGCGACAGAGGGAGGAAGGGAGGAAGAGAGGGAGGGGGAGAGGGAGAGAGAGGGAGAGGGAAGGAGGGAGGGAGAAAGAGAGGGGAGGGAGGAAGAGAGGGAGGGAGGGAGGAAGCGGTTGTCATTATGGAGTGTTTGTCTCTCTGTTGCCATGGGGACACCTGTATGGCCTTCCTGTCCCCAGCCACCCTCACCTCACCCTCCCCTAGCTTCTTCACTACCCCCTCCCCCCCCTCCCCTCCCCCCTCCCCCACCCACACCCTCACTCCCCCCACAATCACTACTCACCCAATACCTGTCTCTCTCAATCCTTCTTCCTCTCCAGCTCTTCTGCTCACGGTTGGCTCCACGCGCTCACGCCACGTGGGTGGAGCTGCTGGCACGAGGACCGTGGGGTGGGCGGGGCTGCTGCTCGTGCGCACGTGTGCACTTCTAGAGTGGCAGCTGTTGAAGACAGAACTGCGTCAGTACGTGCGTGTTTTTACACCACTGCCGCTGAGTGACGGCATCGCACCATTTCTCTGGTGACGTAATGGCGTCGAGGTGCTTCTCAGGCGCCTCCTCGCAGTGGCCGCAGAGAGAGAACAGAGTTAGAAAGATCTTCACGTCCGCCTCGTGAAAGGTAAAAGGTATTGCTGCGTTTGCCTTGTTCCATTCCAGCAGTGACGTCATTGTCCCCTCCTTCCTCGTCAGCCTTTCTTGCTTTTCCAGCCGACGCCAAAGCCACGGCCGAGAGCAGAACAGCCAACTTGGAGGAAGGTGGGCGTTAGTTGGAGCCACACGTTGCCTGCTGTACCATGGATGTATGAGTACACACGAGTCAGCGTGCTGTGTAGCTTGCTGCAGGCCGTGTGGACGGCTGTGCGCATGCGTGTGGTATGTAGTGGGTGTGTGGAGGGTGGGGAGGGAGGGGAGTGAGAGGAGGGCTGAGCCAACTGTGGCCACAGCAGTTGAGGAGGAGCTCCGGAAACCAGCAGCGCTGTCCCCTCCCTTGTGGCTGGCTGCCCCCCCCACTGGCTCCCAGTGCCACTCACGCTCCCGCCCCCCACCTTCCAAGCACACTGTGCAGGGAGTGGTGGAGCCATGAGGCTGCAGGGGGCGGGGCTCTGGGGCGGAGCCAACTGCTCTTCCTATTAATCAGCTCCCTCACTCCCTCTGAGCCCCCTATCAGTCTCCTGCCCCCAGTTATTGCCACCCTGTCCTAGTGACTGCACACCAGCAGATCTATTGTGTTGCATGCAATGTAGAAAGGATTTGAAGGTGAACACACACACACACACACACACACACACACACACACACACACACTCACTCAGTGTCTCCTGTGGCATTCTGGACAAGGGGAGGCAAAATGGAGTGAAGAGAGAATAACGAGAGGCAAATGAGCAGTAGCTGAGTGTGCCCACCCACACAACCTGTATATTTAAGTGGCCAAATATTTTCAAGGGGGTTCCCTAAAGAACCCCTGACTATGGTTGTGTGTGCAAGTTCTGGTGCAGGCCACAGCCTATTGTGTGAGGGCATTGATAATGCTGTGTGAACAAGGATAGATATGGTGTACATGTATTCTGTACAAATGATAATATCAGTGATTCCATCAATCAACCTCCTTCACCCTCTCCCTCCTCCTCTCTCCTCTCCGTGCTCTTCCCCCTCCCTCCCTCCCTCCCTCCCTCCCTCCCTCCCTCCCTCACATGTTGCACACATGGCCATCTTGCCCAGCGGTGAGTGCCAGGCTGCCAGTGTGAGTTAACTGTGGGCTCAGCCATGAGCACATGGTCCAGTGGCCACCTCCACCACAGTCCGCTCTCTGTTCCCGTGTGGCCCTCCACGAGCAGCCTCCTCCAGGTGTGTGCTCATGTGGTGGGCGTGTCTGTGGGTGGGGCCACAAGTGCTGGTGCATGCAGACAGAAGTGTGGCCGGCCCACGAGGCCGGGGCAGGTGTGCATAGCGGCTGTGGTGGTGACTCTATTAGGAGAGCCCCACCTGAAGCACGTGGCAGTAGGAGGGCAGCGCTAGTCCCTCAGCTGTGGGGGCAGCCCTTAGGCCGAGAGGAGGGAGGGAGCCAGCAAGAGGAGGGGGCACAGTGAGAGGCATGAGTGGCTGGCAGCTGTGGCCACGCCCCCTCCCCTCCCTGGGAGAGCACGTGCACATCCACACCTGTACATACACATGTGCACCTGCACAGTAAGTGCTCCAATTGTGTTGTGGCCACGTGGCAGCAGCAGCTGTTCAAACCCACAACATGTCAACTGTGGGGGAGGGGGAATCCCAGGGGGAATCCCCAGGCACTGAGTGTGCAGTGATTGCTCCTCCCTCTCCTCTTTTTCTCCTTTCACCTCCTCCTCTAGCTCCTCCCCCTCCCCTTCCTCCTCTTCCCTCCCTCCCTCCCTCCCTCCCTCCCCCCCTCCCTTCCTCAGTCCAGGCCAGAGGTGGTGGGTGTGGTGTGAGGCTGTGCCAGTTCAGGTGTGAGTGTGGGGGCTGCTCTGAGGCTGCAGAATACCTCTACTGCCACCGAGTGCTGCTGACATCATCACATGCATGTGGTGGACATGCACATGTACGTACCTACCACATGGCGTGTGACTGTGCCAGTGCAATGTACATGTACCTGTGATTAGAGCAAGGCTACTCCTAATATGGTGTTCCGATTGTTGGATGCCTGGTGTCTACTGGCCGTAGGCACCTTTTCTAGGTATCTATTTTTCATGCCTGTGCATACAAACTGGTTGCTGTTTGTTTGGAACATTCTTCACATTCCTAACATTCCTCAGGTACATGTATTTGTATAGCATGTGCTCATTGGGGATGCTTATAGAAGAGGTTGTTTGTACACATCTGACCTGTCGCTCCCCACCCTCGATCACCCATCACTTACCTCTCACTCCTCACTCCTCACTCCTCACCCTCACAGGATCACTGTCCATAGTCATCGCAGGAGCAAGAAGGTGACTGCTTGAGGAGCCTTCACTGGAGCACGAGTAGTGAGGGGAGTGGACTGGCAGTGGGAGGACCAGGATGGTGAGGGAGGGAGGGAGGGGGGGGGAAGGGGAAGGGGTAGGGAGGGAGGGAGGGGGGGGGAGGGGGAAGGGGTAGGGAGGGGGGGAGGGAGAAGGAGGGAGGGATGGGAGAGGAAGGAAGGAGGGAGGAGGGAAGGAGAAGGAAGGAGGGGGAGGGGGAGGGGGGGGGGGGGATGGGGCAGGGAGGAAGGAGGGAGGGTGAGGGGGAGGGAGGGATGAGGCTGGAAGGATGGAGAGAGGGGGAGGGAGGAGGGAGAGGGAGAGGGAGGGAGGGGGAAGGGGTAGGGAGGGAGGGAGGAAGGAGGGAGGAGAGGGAGAGGGGGAGGGATTGATAAGCGAGGAAGGAAGAAAGGAAGGAGGAGGTAGGGAATGACATCTCACGTATCTCTTGTCTCTCCCTCCCTCCCTCCCCTGCAGGTGGGTCAGGGAGCAAGGGGAAGGTGCTGCAGGTTCAGGACTGGAGTGCCAGCACTCCTCAGAGTGCAGCCTACGTGGTGTGGGACAACGGAGTGAAGAACCTCTACCGGATGGGAGTGGATGGGATGGTGAGGGAGGGAGGGAGGGAGGGAGGGAGGGAGGGAGGGAGGGAGGTAGTCTCGTGAGCAGACGGAATACACGGAGAATTCCGTCTGGTGACTATGGCCAGCATTCTGTGGATGTTGCCGGAATATTGTTCTGACCAGCTGCCTGCCTCTCTGTCTGTCTGTCTAGTAGACACATGTGGCAACCCCTCAATCCACAAAGTGGTTAATAAAGTCTGGGGCAGCCAAACCCAGCCCAGCCTGGTTAGTGTATGAGGGGGAAAACTCACTGCTGTATCATCTGAGTGATGGAAAGAAAGAGGAAGAAAAAGTGGACTCCTGCGGGACTCGAACCCACGACTCTCAGCTTTATACGCTGACGCTCTACCAACTGAGCTAAAGAGCCCAGCCAGTGGGCAAAGTTGATAGGCTGTTCCCTTATAGAGAACACTTTTTCTTCCACATTTTGTCTGTCTGTCTGTCTGTCTGTCTGTCTGTCTGTCCACTTGCCTGCCTGCCTCCCTGCCTACCTGCCTGCCTGCCTATTTTGTTTCTGTCTGTCCGTCTGTCTGTCAGTCCTCCTTTTCATGTACTACTGTACATGTACATGTATGTACCCTCTTCCCCTCCCCCTCTCCCCCCCTCACCCCCTCACCTCCCCCAGAGAATGTCTCTCAGCTGCTGCGGAACATGTTTGAGCAGCACAAGTCGTCCAATCCGATTGAGGAGCTGGTGAAGAGTGCAGCGAGTGGGGACCTGGGGAGGGTGGAGGAGATAGTGAGGGAGAAGGATGGTTGCCATTGACGACCAGTTCAACGGCCACACGGCCCTCCAGGCGGCCAGCCAGAATGGCCACATGGATGTGGTGCGCTGCCTGCTCAGGCATGGAGCCAACATAGAGGAGGTGGGTGGGGCTTCAGTTAGCAGTAGTTATTAAGTTTGAACTGGGAGCTAGAAGAATGAATGAATGGATAGGGAGAGTTATAACTCACCACACATGTTGCGGTACAGCACAGACTCCTAGTAGAAGACTGCAACCTCTTCCTTCCTTCTTTTCTCTCTCTCTCTCCCTTCCTCCCTCTCTCCCTCCCTCTCTCCCTCCCTCTCTCCCTCCTTCCCTCCCTCCCTCCCTCCTTCCCTTCCCCCCTCCCTCCCCCCTCAGGACAAGGATGGGGACAGGGCGGTCCACCATGCCAGCTTTGGGGATGAGCCAGACATTATCGACCTCCTGGCCATGCACGGGGTGGACCTTAATGCCAGGAACCGGCACAAGCAGTCGCCGCTCCACGTGGCCGTGAACAAGGGCCACGTGAGTGTGATTAAGGTCCTGCTGCAGCACCAGTGCCACCCCAGCCTGCAGGTGAGGGGTAAGGGAGGGAGGGAGGGAGGGAGGGAGGGAAGAGGGAGGAGGCGGGAGTGAAGAAGTGAGGGAGGGATCAGGAGAGTATGATGAACTAAGCAGTTCATTTTCTTTCTCTCCTACCATCTTTCTCCTCCCTCCTCCTCTCCCTCCTCCTCCTCTTCTCCCTCCTCCCTCCTGAAGAGGGAGGAGGGAGAGAGTCCCTTGGACCTCAATGCCAGGAACCGGTGCAAGCAGACGCCGCTCCACGTGGCCGTCAATAAGGGCCACGTGAGTGTGATTAAGGTCCTGCTGTAGCACCAGTGCCACCCCAGCCTGCAGGTGAGGGGAGAGGGAGGGAGGGACGGAGGGGAGGGAGGGAGTGAGGGAGGAGGCGGGAGTGAAGAAGCGAGGGAGGGATCAGGAGAGTATTTTCATTTTCTTTCTCTCCTACCATCTTTCTTCACCCACCCTCCCTCCCTCCCTCTCCGCAGGACTCTGAAGGAGACACTCCACTGCACGATGCCATCTCCAAGAAGAGAGATGACATGGTAGGGCTTCTGCTGGAGGGAGGGGTGGACGTCACTACAGCCAACAACAACGGATTCAACTCCCTCCACCACGCAGCGCTGAGGTGAGGGGGAGAGGGAGGGGGAGAGGGAGGGGGAGGGGGAGGGAGGAGGGGGAGGGGGGAGGGGAGAGGGTTGGGCAGATGAATGGACTGGCAACCAAGAAGCAAGATTTATCAAGACAGACAGACAGACAGGCAGGCAGACAGAGAGACAGACAGACAGACAGACAGACAGACAGGCAGGCCGGCAGACAGACAGACTGGCAGACAGACAGACAGATGGATCAATGAGTGGAGGGAGAGGATGAGGGAGGGAGGGAAGGGGATGAGGGGGGGAGGATGAGGGGTTGTGGAAGTGGGGAAGGTACATGTAGATGGTTGATGAGCTTGAGGCAGTGGTTGGTAACGTGATCTCTCTTGTGTCCTCTCCCTCCCCCCTCCTCCCAGAGGGAACATCGGTGCCCTGCGCCAGGTGCTTCCCAGCCTGCCCCCCTCGTGTGGGGTGGATGGGCCGAAGGACGATGGGTTCACTGCCCTCCACCTGGCGGCCCTCAACAACCACCTGGAGGCAGCCCAGGCCCTGCTGCAGCACGTGAGGGAGGGGGGAGGGAGGGAGGGAGGGAGGGAGGCAGGGAGGGAGGGAAGGAAGGAGAGAATGGAGAGAGAGAGAGAGAGAGAGAGAGAGAGAGAGAGAGAGAGAGAGAGATTGATCAGATGGCACAGTTCGTTGACAGGAAAAGGGAATGGTCAAACTGTTGCTGGACCATTCCCTTTGTTACAAAGCAGAGTCACTCTCATTGGCTGCATTGTTTGGGAGGAGACTAGCAGAAGTGTATCTCTCCCCCTCTCCTCCCCTCCCTCCCTCCCCCCCCCCCCCCCCCCCTCCTCCTCCAGGGGGCCAGTCCTGATGTCCAGAACATCAACCAACAGACTCCCCTCCATCTGGCAGTGGAGAGGAGGAACATACAGATAGTGAGGCTGCTGGTGGAGGAGGGAGCGAACTCTGACCTTGGGGACAAGTTTGGGGACCACCCCCTGCACGAGGCCCTCCTCCACCACACCATGTCCCAGCTGAGGCAGCTGAAGGAGAGCGACCAGGACATCGGGAAGGTGGGTGTGGCCAAGAGGGCCACCTGCTATTGCCATGGAAACACAAGTAGTATGCTTTCTTTGAAGTGCACTTCATTCCTTTACCTTCTCCCTCTCTTCCCTCTCTCTTCGTCCCTCACTCTCCCTCTCTCCTACCCTCTTTGCCAACCGTGCTCTCTCTATCTCTCCTTTTCTCCCTCCCTCCCTCCCTCCCTTCCTCCCTCCCTCTCTCCCCTCCCTCCCTCCCTCCCTCTCTCTCCTTCCCTCCCTCCCTCCCTCCCTCCCCCCCTCCCTCCAGACGATGGTGGCAGTGTCCTCTGAGAAGAAGAGCAGTGCCAGTATTGCCATCTTCCTCTGCTCCACTGGAGCCAGCCTCCAGGGTGTGTGTGTGTGTGTGTGTGTGTGTGTGTGTGTGTGTGTGTGTGTGTGTGTGTGTGCACGCACACGCGTGCACGCATGCATGTGCATGTGCGTGCGTGCATGCATGCACGCATGTGTGCGTGTGTCTGTGTGTGTGTGTGTGTGTGTGTGTGTGTGTGTGTGTGTGTGTGTGTGTGTGTGTGTGTGTGTGTACGCATGCACGTGCGTGTGTCACAGTGTGTGTGTGCATGTGCGTGTGTGTACACGTGTGCACATGCACATGCATGCATGTGGTGATGGTGATGTGTGCATGTACATGTGACATGTGTGGTGACATGTGTGATGGTGACTGTGTGATGGTGTGCAGGTGAGGAACAAAAAATAAGAACCAGACTCCCCTCGACCTCTGCTCTGACCCTACTCTCATGAAACTGCTGAAGAAGTGCAGTGAGGAGCGCAAGGTGGTCAAGTTGGCCCCCACTGGACAGCAGGGGGGTGGAGCCTGTTGCTAGGGGAAACATGGGCACCTTACAAGCTGTTGACCATTGTTTCGTCCCTAACTCACCCCCTCCCTCTCTTCTCCCCCCCCCCCCCCCCCCCCCCCCCCTTTCTTAATCACTCCTTCCCTCTCTCCTTCCCTCTCTCCCTGTCCCCTCCCCTCCTGCCCTTCCCTCCTGCCCTTCCCTCCCTCCCTCCTGCCCTTCCCTCCCTCCCTCCCTCTGTATAGTCCTCCAATGGCTCTGCTGTGGTGGAGTGTCTGGTGTGTGGCTGTGCCAAGAGGGAGGAGATTCTGTTGCCGTGTGGACACGTGGCAACCTGTGAGGGGTGTGGGGGGAGGGTGAAGAGGTGCCCTCTGTGCAAGGAGACTGTGACAGGAAGGAACAAGGTGGGTGTGGCTTCGATGAACTTTGGCACAGTGTGTGGTGTGATGAGCATAGTACTCTGTGAGAGGCTGCTTTTATTCTCTCACTGTTCTTTCCTTCCCCCCCCTCCCTCCCCCCCTCCCTGCCCCAGATCGAGGAGTGTCTGGTGTGTTCGGAGGAGGATGCTGGGGTGCTGTTCAAGCCGTGCCTGCACCTGGTGGCCTGTGCTAGCTGTGCGGCCATCATGAAGAAGTGTGTGCAGTGCAGAACACCCATCGAGAAGGCAGTGCCCCTCACTGTGGCCTGTGGAGGGAAACGTGAGTCACATGACACTCACATGACAGCCATGTGACAATTAGAGAGGTCTTGTGATAGTCACATGGTATCTGTCTCAGGGAGATAGCTAG
>CBDBZY010000016.1:0-30000 GCA_965213685.1 bacterium | reverse complement strand
AGAGTTGACCGGGAAGAGAATCTTGTCAGGGGAGCGATACACAATCAGCTCCTTCTGGAAGGCTGGGAGGAAGATACTCTTCAGCTCCCTGTTCACAGCTGCTATGGCTGTTGGAGAGGACAACTGGTCTCGGTGGGTGCCTATCACTATGATCTTGGATCGCTGGCCTCCTCTGCGTGTGGACCGCTTGGCCTGCATCGTGCGAGCTGCCTGAAGGACGATCTGCCGATTGGTGAGAGAAGAAGGGACGGGGCGTGTGAATGCTCTGCCATCTTCGTGGAAGGTGATTTGAGGGTAGGCATCGAGGGGTTCAGCCAGATTCAAGACTAGTGCTACAACATGTGAATTATGTATCACACAAGGCATAATCTCCATGAACTCCGGCTGTCCCCCAGTGTCCACCACATGGAGGAGCTCCAGAACAGTGTCTTCCTCAGACGCACTACTGGACTGGAGGAGGCCTACCATGGCTTCACTTGCATGGCTCCTCTCGATCTGGGAGCGAGGCATTTGGGGGACAGCGGCAGACTTGGGAGGAGGAGAAGGTAAGGGAGTTCGAGGTTGATCATGCTGGACTGCGTCTTCTGCTAGGCCACTGGTGGGCTCTGGTATCTCTTTTCTTATGAAGCTCCTGGCCAGGGAGATTACATCAGCCTCTGGCATTCCGGCTAAGAGAAGTGGAGCTAAAAACTGGAGGATCTTCATGAACGAGAGGAACTCCCAAGAGCCCAACTTTGCGATGCGACGCACGAGGCCACGCACTGCCTTTTCCGCCACCCCAGTGCTGGTGTATGCTGCAGGTGGCTCGATTCCAAACAGGCGACATACCAATGTTGTCTTCCCAGAGCCCATTATACCGATAAGGGTTGCTATGAGCTTTCTCTCCTTCAGGCTTCCACCTTCTAGAGCCTTGCTCAGTACTGAGAGGGGGAGGGGGTGGGGGGCAAAAAGGAGATTAATTAAGGAGGAGGGAGATGGGAGGGAGAGAGTACAACTACAGCTGGCAAGGGAGCATGCTCCTAACACTCCACAGATATGTGAGTCAAACAGGAGGAGGAGGGATGGAGTGAGGGAGGCTGGGGAGTGTATGAGGGAGGGGAGGAGGAAAGGAGGGCAAGAGGGAGGGAAGGGAACAAAAAGGCTAGAGGAGAGGGGAGGGGGACTAAATGGAGATGCTGAAGGGACACTGTAAGCTCAGGCACTCAACTTTTACAGAGGAAGTGACATGTAAGTTATTTCATCATGATGTAATGTTACAATCACAATAATTATCAGTTAACATAAAATCCACTTCTGGTGAGTGGTGAATGGCAACAATGTTAGTTAAGTAGGGGCAGGAGGGGGAGAGGGGAAGAGGGAGGCATGAGGTACCAAGGCCCAGGAGGGGGACAGCGATGGACAGTAGAACAAGCTGAACTAGTGTATTCTCACAGACTGCATGTATTCCATTTCTGTAGAAAGCAGGACAAACACATGAGGGGCATTGGAGGGAGGTCTGTGTGTCAGTAACACAGTGCAACTCTCCATGGCAACACAGGGACAGTCCCCTAACTACAAGACTACATGGAAACCACTACAGGTAGGTGGGGACACTACACTACCTAACCTGAAGGGCAGGCAGAGATAATGAGCATGATGTCATGTGATATGGTGAGTGGTGATTAACAGCCCTCACCATACTCCATCTTCTCTCTGAGTCTCTCCTCTGACTGTCCCAGCTCTGTTGGCTGCACCACATCAGACAACTCCCAAGAGCCCCCTTTGAGCCCTGAGAGAGAGAGAGAGAGAGAGAGAGAGAGAGAGAGAGAGAGAGAGAGAGAGAGAGAGAGAGAGAGAGAGAGAGAGAGAGAGAAGGTGGGAGTAAGCAATAGTGTCCATCATGTCTTCGTGTGTATCACAGGCAGCCATAGATAAAACTAAAGGGATACAAAACAAAGAGGAATGCAATTTAAAAAAAATCATTTAATGCACACTAATTGGAATGTGTACATACATGTATGTCCATGCTCAAATCATAAATGGCACACATCCAAGGCAGACAACACTGAGCTGCCCCGGACGGGATTCAAACCTGCCACCAACCACTGGCTGTCTAGGCCAGTGCTCTACCAACTTAGCTACTGAGGCAGCCCAGCTCCTTGGCTTACAAATCCAAGGCAAGGCAATGCAACTAAGCCTGATTTAACAGGTGGCTCCTCACCTAGTTATTTACTGATGTAAGACAGTGCTAATAGCTCATCACATGACCTGCTCCCTTCCCTCCCACACCTCCTCATGCCTCCTGTCCCTACTCTCTCCTCCCAATCTCCCCTTTCCCACACTTTCCCTCTTCCCCTCCCTCGTCAGCACACATTCTACAAACCCCACACCACTCACTGAACTGCAGTACAGTTGTATCAGCCAGCACAGTGCGATCGTTCCCTCCAAACATGATGACCTCTGTGTGATGGAGTGGGTGTGACTCATTGCAGTATCCTTATGTATGTAGTAGTGTTATGTAATGTTACGTAATGTTCTAGAATGTTCGTCACCACGTGGTCAGGGGGGTAGGACAAGCTCTGGGTACGGGGTATTGCGTAATTGTCACATGACCAATCATCATTCCACCTGCATAAAGCCTGTAACTAACGTAATATAACGCTGCTGGTTCTCGCCAGAGCAAAACGACAGGTGCAGTCTTGCTTAAAAGTTCGCTCCTACAAGAACTCTGCAGGTAGGGAACAAGGAGCAAGGCATTCGGTCGAGAAGCAAAACGAAGTGTGTGTATACGGCCTCGAAATTTCGTTAGCGTTCGGGCCTCTGTTCACCAAGCAATCAGGCTAAGTGTGGTAGGTACTATACAATCCAGCACACTACAGCTCGAACTTACCTGGTGCAAAGCGAGTATTGTTTCCTTTAGTTCGTATACGCCGCTCAATATCCACTATAACCATAGATATTATACCTTACGGAACGGGATTGGCAGCTCTGTGAAATTAACACCTTTTCGCGTCACCATCCTCGTTTGTCCGGAAGTTGATTTTTTGGGGGCAGAACCAACTTCTGGGCACTATAGTCGGATTACGAAGCGACTAAGCTACAGGCTTTACGCATCACGCAAAACGGCTGGCACCGTAGAATATCTTGACGTAGTTACTTAACCTAAAAGGCCTTGCATACGGTCACAGCAGGTACAGCAAAGTAGTTCACTCCTGTATTTCTTCAAAACAAGCCTAAGTGCAGCGACTGCTCGAATGCCTGTACGGTAGCAGGCGTTCAAATGTGCTCTACATACCGTCTAAACACAACAGATGTTTATCATTCACTTCACCTCACAAGCAGAGCCTCCAAACGAACTAAACAGTGCTTCTTTTGCTCCCGGCTTCCACACGAGCAGAGCGACTACTTAACACTTGCAGGCAAACTAGGAGTGTGACGCGCCCGTATGTATGCGGATATGCGTTCAATTAGATCACGTGATGAGCTGCCAATCCCGTTCCGTAAGGTATAATATCTATGCTATAACAAAGCCTTCTGTAGGAGTAAGCTGACTGTCACTTGCGCTGAGTTTAGAATTATGGCTTTTAGAACTGCTATTCAACTCAGTATGAGACGGTACAGTTAGTCTCCGTTGCTATATAAAGCTTTCTAGCTCAGTCAGCATCGATGCTGGACCGACACAACCTAGAGGCAGCTAGCTCCTAGACGAAGTGTGGCGCAGGGCGGCGCAGGGCAAATTCCTATCCTTTGTTGTCTACTCAAATTGTATATAGTCTACCAAGCCGTGCAGCCTCTTCCTTCCAGAGCTACGAACTACAACTTTTCAATGGCAAAATGTACACGTTTTGACTTGCTGAATCAGCAATGACGTTCACACGTGATCTTGTCCTACCCCTCTGCCACGTGGTCATCTATATAATAGTTAGACGGCGAGTCAATGAAAACTACAGGATTTAGAAGGCCGAGGGCCCTGCGCTGTAGTGTCCGAGCGTAGTGGTAACATGGGTTAGCAGGGTGTGAGTCTGTGCCAGCAGTCATCGAGAAACTTGTTGTGTACTGTAAGGCAGTCTCGTGTGTCAGGGTCAGAGCTGGTGTGTGTGTCACCGTTAGTCGTGCGTCGATTGGCGTGTAAGCTCTGTTCCCTTTCTCAAATATTATTATTTGGTAGCGTAGCCTACGTGAGTCGGGGCGGCCCTACCACAGTTGGCGGCAGCGGTGACGCGGATCGTTCGTCGGGGACTACCCACCGGCGAGACTCACAGTGCCGAGCGTTCCTGGAGCAGTGCATGCCGACCAGATCGGGCGCTTCCTATAAACGTACCGAGCCGTTGGAGGAGACGATGAGCGACACAGAAGAGGGCGCAGACACAGCACCACGGGAGAGTGCTGGGGTGGCGGACCTCGTACGCCTACTGCTGGAGGATCGTCGCAAGCGAGAGGACGAGCTGGCTGCCGAGAGGGCGCAACCAGCAGAAGAGACAAGGAAACATGAAACGCAGATGAAGGAGCAACTGGACATGATCCGAAGTCTAGTGGAATGCACGAGGACTGGGTCGGGGTCCTCAGGCGACAGCAGACGCGTGGAAAAACATGGATCGGTTCGCGATAAGTTGGTACTCACGAAGCTTAGCGAGGAAGATGACATTGAGGCATACCTCACTACTTTCGAAAGGATGATGACCATGTACAGTGTGGAGGAAGGACGCTGGGCGATCAAGTTAGCCCCCCAATTGACGGGTTGAGCACAAGAGGCATATGCAGCAATGAACACAGGCATAGCACGAGACTATAAAGAAGTCAAGCAAGCCATTCTCCGTCGATACGAGATCAGTGAAGAAACTTACCGTCAACGGTTCCGGTCATCAAGAAAGAAGGAGGGTAGAATTGGCCACCAGGCTGAAGAACTGGGCAACAAAGTGGTTAGCAGGGTGTCAGTCTGTGCCAGCAGTCATCGAGAAACTTGTTGTGGAGCAGCTCCTGGACACCCTGCCAACGGATCTCCGGATATGGCTATGTGAGCGAAAGCTAACGACCGCAGACGAAGCAGTAATCCTCGCAGGCGACTACACTCTTGCCAGACGGTGCAAACAAGGGGATGTCCTCAAGTTGGAGGCTCGCAAGAAAGAGGGACAAGGACGTGACTCTCGCAAGTGCTACCTGTGTGGACAGGAGGGTCACTACGCAGCACACTGCAAGAAGCAGAGGTAGAAATAAGAATCTTTGGTTGTTAGGTCAAGCTGTCCTAGCATAATGAGATTTTGTTGGCCATTTCCTAATGTTGGCCGGACACAATATTTTAGCTAGCTATAATAGGTATGCACGCGCTTGATAATTGACCTTTGCACTTCAAGGTATGGGGCTACGCCAGGGGGGTAGGACAAGGTCTAAATGTCACATGACTTCGATTACATTGCTTACGTGCCATTCCGCAATTACGTCGGGTGGGGCGTGGCTTGGTACAGTACTAGCTAGTACACAGTACAGCGGGAGTGTGGTGTGGACGTAAGAACAATAGCTCGTTGACCTGGGCTACACGTTTTCAGTGTGTACTACACTCTGGGCTGCCGAATGTTGGGTAACAGGGCTAGCAACCACCTCGACAGGTACACTCTTGAGTCAGGGAACGGACTGTCCGCTTTGCTTCGAAGCGCCCTCTCCTCCTACTGGTGGTTGACCTAGACGTACTGTCGAGTGCCACTTTCCTCACGCACAGTTGTGAGAGACTCGATGTCTACCGGGAGCCATTTCTCGGGAGGAGCGGGTGCGATCGAACGAGAGTTGTTCTAAGCTTGCTAGCGCTACAATGAAGTGAGGTTCCATCGAGGTTCGGTCGATTTCCAGATTGCCCATAAATAATTCCAACTACTGAATTTACTCAAAGTCCCAAAATCAGCATAAACGCAATGGTAGGCTGCAAAACGTTTCAATGGAAAAATGTACGCGTGTCGACAGGGCTTCCCTGACCTGACTCAGCAATAATCGACACACGTTACGCTTGTCCTACCCCCGCTAGCCCTAGGCCCTGAGGCTACGCCCTGCATTTGTACGTACACTAACATGTACATAATACGCTCCCGCGAGCGCACATGAAAGGGACTAAAGCCCCGTTTACACGAACGTACACGTAGCCCGTTTGCAAACCGCTTTAGACTAAACCACGTAAGCCTGTTTACACGCAAACCGCTTCCGGAAGCAATTCAAAGTATGTGTAAACGCGCTAAATCGATTTGGGAAACGGTTTACCCGCGATGTGGTTTGAAGCCGGTTTAGTGTAAACGAGGCTTAACGTTCTGTACGCGTATACGCGTACCGTTTGCAGCCACTATGGCAGAGCGAGGCGTTGATTTATCGGTCACGTTAGCTATTTGTTCGGAAAATGGCCGATGGCCGGCTGTTATTTCTAGCTCTGAAGAAGAGCTCCAGTAGCCAGGCCCCCGGAAACAGAAACGAAGCAAGAGAAACCCAAGGAGAAAGCAGCCACCAGAGCAGATGTAAAATGTTACAACTGCCACCAGAGGGGGCACCTCGCAAGAAATTGCCCCAGTGCACTGTACTGTCAAGAGCAGCGGACTGTCTCCTGGCAGGGTGGTGGGCACAGGGAAGAGGTGGTTAGGGAAGAGGTGGTTGTGGGGGGTAGTTGGGTGGTGGGGGGAATTTGAGAGGGTATGTGGAAGGGTCGGATGTGGTTGGAGTGGTTCATGGTGACTCAGTGGGGTGTGAGGTGGTTCGGTTGCTGGTTGGGGATGGGCAAGTGGTGGATGTGGAGAGAGAACGAATGCGGGCCAACATGTCGGTCAACCGAACAGGAGTGATCGAAGGACAACTAGTCCACGATATTGTTCTTGACACAGGATGCACACGGACAATGGTGAGGCAGGACCTCCCAACTGACATTCAGACCACAGGACAGACTGTCCAAATCCGATGTGCACATGGAGATGTCACCACTTACCCACTGGCCAACATTCACCTAGAGATTGATGGAGTTGTGGTGGAAGCCACAGCTGCAGTGTCACAGACCCTCCCTGTATCCGTTTTTCTGGGCACTGATGTCTCACAACTAGGACAACTCCTCCAGCCAGCACCACGCCCCAAGCAGATTGATCACCAAGCACTAGTGGTCACCCGGGGACAGGCTAGAAAGATTGCAGAGGGGAGAGACGAGAACCATCAGAAGGATATACAGAGTCAGGTCCAGCCCAACCCTGTTGAGACCGAACAAGAGCCAGCACCAGATGAGCCCAATCCTCACTCCTTTAGTGAATTTCACGAGGAACTCTTTGACAGCTTGCCACCCAGGAAGAAGCTGACATGACGAGAGAAGCGGACTGCTTGACATGAACATGGCCTCATTAGGGCAAAGGATCGTCGACAGGGTCAGGATGATCCAGTGTGGCCAGCAGAGGTCACAAAGGATGACCTGCAGAAGATGTAGAACACCGATGACTCACTAAAAGTGGTCTGTAGTCTGGCAGAGGACCAATCTCAACCGTTCTTTCGGAAGAATGGGCTACTCTACCGTAAGTGGGACTCACCAGTGGCTCGAAACTTGGGAGGAGGTGATGGTGTGCTACAGCTGGTTCTTCTGAGAGAGTGTCGGCATCGTGTACTACAGTTAGCACACTCTGTTCCTATGGCAGGGCATTTGGGGAAGAAGAAAACCACAGCTCGGGTAGCACAAGCGGTTCTATTGGCTGACAATGCACCATGACATTGCCGAGTTCTGCCGTGGTTGCGAGGCCTGCCAGAAGTGTAGGAAGTTCAAGGCTTCTCGTGCCCCCATGATTCCCATGCCAGTTATCAGAGAACCATTCTCCAGAGTGGCAATGGATATAGTCAGACCGCTCCCTCGCAGCCGCTCTGGTAACAAGTATGTTCTCGTCTTGTGTGACTATGCAACACGCTACCCTGAAGCAGTTCCCTTGAAGAATACCGATGCTGAGACGATAGCAGAAGAGCTATTGACACTGTTCTCCAGAGTTGGGATTCCTCACGAAATACTAACGGACCAGGGGTCCAATTTCCAATCCCAGCTTATGAAAGAACTGCATTGTCTCCTTCACATGGATGGCATTCGTACCAGCCCGTACCATCCCTAGACAGACGGGCTGGTTGAAAGGTTCAACCAAACCCTCAAGGCCATGCTGAGAAAAACAGCCTCAGAAGCAGGAAAGGATTGGGACAAGTTAATCCCATTTCTTTTGTTTGCATATCGGGAAGTCCCTCAGGAATCAACGGGATATTCCTCATTTGAGCTGCTATATGGACGTGATGTGAGGGGACCATTGGACATGCTCAAGTAATCCTGGGAGGCAGAACGGCAAAGTGGACAGAATGTCATTTCCTACATCCTCTTACAGAGGCAGAAGATGGAGAGCATGACAGAGATTGTCCATGCCAACCTCAAGAAGGCCAGAAGGCAGCAGAAAACCTGGTACGATCAGAACTGTTGAGAGCGATTGTTGGAACCAAATGACCAAGTTCTTGTACTCCTGCCTACATCAGCAGCCAAACTGGCAGCTCAGTGGCAAGGACCATACAGAGTGGTGGAGCGTGTTGGAAAAGTGAACTATCTCGTGCACATGGAGGATCTCAGGAAGAAGCACCGGGTGCTCCACATCAACATGCTTCGAAAGTGGCACCCCCCTGTGTCAGCAGTCCTGGTCCACCAAGTGCAGCACGTAGATGAGGAGGACATCCCCATGTGGAATGACAATGAGGGAGGTCAGGCCAAGCAAGGGAAGCAGTTGAGTCTGGAACAGGCACAGGAGTTGAACATACTACTGGGCAGGTTTGAGTCATTGTTCACAGCCTTGCCTGGACATACCACTATAGCAGAGCACCACATCTCAACAGGAGAGGCCATACCAGTTTGCTTGCCACCGTATCACCTGCCCCATGCTTTCAGAGACCAGGTGAAACAGGAAATAGATGAGATGCTTGCTCATGGTGTTATTGAGCACTTGAGAAGCAGCTGGGCATTCCCACTGGTGCCCGTGAAGAAAAAGGATTCCTCCTTACGTCTTTGCATTGATTACCGTTGACTCAATAGCCTCTCCAAGGTGGACCCATATCCCATGCCCTGTTTGGATGAACTCATTGATCAAGTAGGGGGAGCTCCATTCATCACCACTATTGACCTCACAAAGGGACACTGGCAAGTCCCAGTAGCCCCAGCTGATAGAGAGAAGACTGCCTTCACAACCCCCTTTGGTCTCTTTCAATTCAGGTGCACGCCATTTGGGCTTCAGGGTGCCCCAGCAACGTTCCAGTGAATGGTCAATTACCTGTTGGATGGTTTTAATGACTTTGCCGGTGCGTACCTTGACGATGTTATCGTTTACAGCTCCAGTTGGAAAGATCACCTGTGGCACCTCCAGCAAGTAGTCCAATGTATCCAGCAGGCGGGACTGACCTTGCATAGGAACAAATGCCAGTTCACCTTGTCAGACTGTGTATACCTTGGACACAGAATTGGGAGTGGAAGAGTGTGCCCAGAGGAAGCCAAGGTATGTGCTAGGCCTGCGCTAATTATTCAAGAATAATTTTTTGAATAATAGGCAGCTTTTTGCAAAAGTTGAATAATGGGCTCTGAAGTGTTCAACGAAGTATCGCGCATGCGCATATTTGGCTGTCAACACGTGCTTCTTAGACTTGGTAGAGTCTATGGCCAGTCCGCGATCGCTGCTAGACATTCTCAAAGCTCCCCAAGCATCTGACCTAACAAGAAAGAGGAAGATTGACTCGAATCCGCCCGTTGGCCAAAAGAGGTCCAGAGGTCAAGGTTCTAGTGAGCCAAAGTCCGTCAGTGCAAAAGATCGAGTGAATGAATTTCCTGACGAGTGCTTGACTGTTAGAGGTGGAAAACTATTTTGTAGTGCCTGTAGGGAGGAGCTTAGTCTGAGAAAGAACATTATCACCAATCATATCGCCTGCAAGAAGCACAAGAATAGCAAGGAGAAGGTCAGGACAAGTAAAGCTAAAGATCAAACCATCGTTGACAGTCTGAAGATCTATGACGCTGAGCACCACCCTGTCGGCGAAACTCTGCCAATGAGTCAACGTGTGTATAGGCTCAAGGTTTTGAAGACTTTTTTGCGTGCTGCCATCCCTCTCACAAAACTAGACGCTTTCCGTGATCTACTCGAGGAAAATGCTGTACGGTTGACAGACCGACGCCATATGAGTGATCTCATACCCTTCCTATGTTCCCAAGAACAAGCCGACATCAAGACTGAGATAGGTGAGAGACACTTATCTGTAATATTTGATGGCACAACCAGACTGGGGGAAGCTTTGGCAATTGTTGTCAGATTTATAGATGAATCCTTTGCTATACAGCAGCGACTAGTTCGGTTGCAATTACTTGTAAAGAGTATGACGGGTGAAGAGATTGCCCGAGAATTGATCAACGTAATCTCAGCACAATACGGTATTGGCTCTAACAAGCTTGTTAGTGTGATGCATGACCGGGCAGCCTGTAATGGAGTTGTGTTGCGGACAATCAAAGTTGTTTACTCATCAATTCTCGACATTGGTTGTTTTTCCCACACTTTAGATCTAGTTGGTAGCAAATTTGATACACCTTGTTTATCCTCATTCATGGTGTGGTGGGTGAGTCTCTTTAGCCATAGCCCTAAAGCAATGCTGTTGTGGAAGAAGAGAACCAGGGCTACTCTCCGACAAGATGGTGGAGCAAGTGGGAGGTCATGAAACAGCTCATGGACCTCTTTGGAGATGTCGAGCCTTTCCTTCAGGAGGTGACTGTCTCACCAGCTACCGTGGAGAAGCTACTTTCAATTCTCAGAAATGCTAACAAAAAGAAGCTTCTACAGGTGGAACTGGCAGCTACGATTGATGCGGGTTTGCCGTTTGTGAAGTGTACGTACAACTTAGAAGGAGATGGGCCTTTAGTGCTTTCTTGTTATGACACCGTTAGTGCTTTGAATATGGCAGCTCAACAAGCCCATTACCCTAATTTGGATGCTATTGCTGGACGTATTGCCGCTAATGCCCATGAGAAAAGTGATTTGGTACAGCACGCAACGCGTTGTGTACAGCCTGGGATAGCATACTACTTTCAACAAGTATCTACAAATATGAAGCCAGCTCTGGAAGCGTTTAAAGCAGCAAGGCTATTTTCACCTTTTCGCTTGAATGAAATTAATCCAAGTGTAGCGTCTCTTGATACCCTCACTGCTTTCCCTTTTTTGGGATCTGAAATACCTACCCTTAAGCAAGAGCTTCCTGTTTATCAAGCAGCAGCTCAGGATGTTGATTGTTCTCATGACCCACTCCTTTTCTGGAAAAATCATGAAACACAGTTACCAACGTGGGCTAAAGCTGCTAGACAAGTGCTACTAGTACAACCTTCTTCAGCAGCCTCGGAGAGAGTTTTTTTTCGCTTTTGAGGAATTCTTTTGGGGAAAGGCAGAATGCTTCCTTACAAGACTATATAGAGACCTCATTGATGTATCAGTATAACAATCGATAACTCAATCTACACATGTACATCATGCTACTTGTTAACATTGTCTTTTCTATTTCATGCTATTTTCACTTTTTTGTCCTTCATATTTTCGAATGTCTGTTTTTTTTTAATAATAGGGACATATTATTGAATAATAGGGAGCAAATTCGTGAATAAAATATTTGAATAATAGGCAAATTTTAGTGAATAATTAGCTCAGGCCTAGTATGTGCTATCAGGAACTTTCAACAGCCTCGCACGAAGAAACAAGTTCTTTCGTTCCTTGGCCTTACAGGCTATTACAGAAAGTTCATTCCCCAGTATGCATCCCTGGCACTCCCATGCACAGATCTTGCCAGGAAAATACAGCCCAACCATGTTGTGTGGTCACAGGAGTATGAGGCAGCATTTCAGAGACTGAAAGCAACGCTCTGTGCATCCCCCATTCTCACAAGCCCCAACTTCCAAAAGGAGTTTATAGTCCAGACAGATGCGTCAGACAGAGGCGTAGGGGCTGTGTTTAGCCAGCAGGACAACCAAGGCAATGACAAGCCAGTAGCATTCTACTCTCGCAAGCTCCTTCCACGAGAGGAAAGGTACTCTGTTATAGAAAGGGTGCCTAGCAATAAAGTCAGCAGTACAGACATTCCACCCGTACCTCATGGGTCGGAGATTCCGTATACAGACAGACCATAGGTCCCTGGAATGGTTGAACAGTGTGAAAGACTGCAATCTTCGGCTGACACGGTGGAGTCTTTTTTTTCAGAGTTATTGTTTCTCGATCAAATATCGTACTGGCCACCGCAACGGGAATGCTGATGGTTTGTCTCGACTGTACTGACGCATAAAACAAGTTTGATGCAGGAGAAGGGGGAGGGGGTGTGATGGAGTGGGTGTGACTCATTGCAGTATCCTTATGTATGTAGTAGTGTTATGTAATGTTACATAATGTTCTAGAATGTTCGTCACCATGTGGTCATCTATATGTATATGGTTTGTGCACTGTACTGTAAGGCAGTCTCGTGTGTCAGGGCCAGAGCTGGTGTGTGTGTCACCGTTAGTCGTGCGTCGATTGGCGTGTAAGCTCTGTTCCCTCTCTCAAATATTATTATTTGGTAGCGTAGTCTACGTGAGTCAGGGCGGCCCTACCACACTCTGTCAGATTAGGGCCAATCTGTATGGCACATGCTGAGTGTCCCTGGTGAGGCTGTAGAGTGTCCCTCACCTGGAGGGGAGAGATGATAACTGTAGTGTTATACAGACAGTGTGTTCAGCACTACCCAGTGCATGTGCTATGCACATGTAACATAACTCACACTGTCTACATACATACAGGCATACAATGCCACAGCATTGTCTCAGGCTACATTGCAGCACTTCACTACCTCTTTTATCTGATGCACTCAATCAGCCAAAGCACTACCACATGTTGACTAGTCAATAAGTGCATTTGTGACGTCACTTCCTTGTATTGTCAATTCCTAAGGTATTCACTAATTGGGTTGTATCTCATATAAGTTGTAGTGTATGCAGTCTGTGTGTTGGAGTATGTATTGTGTAAGTGTGCATGTCTTGCAGTAGAAGTGCTATCATATTCAGTGAAGCTAAGCCTAGCCTTTGTGCATGACCCAGAGACAGTGAACCCACAGCCGTGATATGACATATTGGCAACGAGTCGGGATGTCAGCCAAGGGTACGCTGGGCAACATCGAGGGGTTCGATGGCAGCAAAGACGACTGGCTGCAATACGTGGAACGTCTGGAGCACTTCTTCTATGCAAACGAGATAACGGATGCAGACAAAAAGCAAGTCGTCTTCCTGTCTGTCGTGGGAGCAGCCACTTACAAGGTCCTGCGAAACATCGTCTCGCCGGACAAGCCTGGAGACAAGACATACGCAGTGCTGGTGGAGGTGCTTTCAAAGCATTTCAAACCTGCTCCCTCAGAAATAGTGGAGCGCTTTAAGTTCCATAGCAGAGTTCGGAACCCAGGTGAGTCAGTTGCGACGTACTTGGCAGAGCTACGCTCCCTCTCAGAGTTCTGCAACTTCGGGGACATGCTCGAAGTGATGATCCGTGACTGCTCAGTTTGTGGGATCAACGACGCCGCTATTCAAAAGCACTTGCTTGCCGAATCAGGACTGACCTATGCGAAGGCTGTGGAGATCGCAATGAACGTAGAGACCACTGCAAAGAGCATGTGAGAATTGGGGGTAAAGTCAGAGGAGGGCTCAAAGCCACACCAATCCGTACACAGGACCAGTGCGACCTCGCCTTTGAGCGTTGGTGCAGAAGCAGCACCTACCTGTTATCGTTGCGGCAACAGAGGACATTTGGTTGCCAGGTGTAGGGTCAGGAAAGACGTGGTGTGCCACTACTGCGGCAAGCAAGGTCATCTACAGCGAATCTGCAAGAGCAAGGATTGGTCGAGCCAGCGCAGGAGCAGCAAACGCAAGACCCAGACCGTGGGTCGAGTCCAAGACGAGGAGGATGAGGAAGAGGAGTCAGCATCCGAGAGTGACTCTACTCTCTGCCACATGCGATCCCGTGGAGTGGCCGACTCACCTCCTATCATGGTGAAGGTGAAGGTGGACAACTGTGTGGTTAACATGGAAGTGGACACAGGTGCGTCACACTCTTTGATGTCTGAGTCCACCTTCAGGGGGCTGTGGCCAGGGAGGAGCTTGCACCCCACTCCCATCAGGCTTCAGTCCTACTCAAAGAAGCCCATCCCAGTGCTGGGATGTTGCAAGGTAAACATTGACTACCAAGGCCAGACTGGAGAGATGCTACTAGTAATAGTGGAGGGCTCTGGGCCCACCCTGCTGGGCAGAGATTGGCTCAGTTGTATCCAGCTGAACTGGAGAGAGATCCACCATGTGCACTCCCCATCTCTACAGTCTGTGCTAGCACGCTACCCCTCAGTTTTCCAGGAAGGCCTGGGCACCCTCCAGGGTTTCAAAGCTAGAATCTATGTGGACCCAGATGCTCCACCTAGATTTCACCCTGCGAGATCAGTCCCTTATGCCCTGCGGGATAAGGTTGACAAGGAACTCCAATGACTCCAAGACGAGGGAACCCTTGAACCAGTGGAAATAGCCGAGTGGGCAGCCCCCATAGTGGCTGTTTTGAAGCGAGACAAGGATAGTGTCCGCATTTGCGGTGACTTCAGTGTCACCATCAATCCAGTGTCGAAGCTGGATTGCTACCCAATCCCGAGGGTGGAAGACCTTTTCTCTCGACTGAGCAAAGGAAAGTACTTTTCCAAGCTCGATCTCTCTCAGGCATATCAGCAACTCCCCTTGTATGATCAATCCAAAGAATATGTGGTGATCAACACTCACAGGGGATTGTTACGATATACCAGACTCCCGTTTGGTATCTCCTCAGCACCTGGTATTTTTCAACGAGTCATTGAGAGCCTCCTCCAAGGCATTGATGGAGTGGTCGTCTACCTGGATGACATTCTTGTCACTGGGAGCACAGAAGAGAGTCACCTCCAGGCACTTGATGAAGTGCTGAGTCACCTCGACAAAGCCGGTCTGAGAGTGAAGCAGAGTAAATGTGAGTTTCTGAGGAAATCTGTGACCTACCTAGGTCACCGTATCGCTGCGGATGGCCTCCATCCACTCCAGGACAGGGTTAGAGCTATCGAAGAAGCTCCGACACCCACCTCAGTCTCCACACTGAAGTCATACTTGGGAATGCTGACATATTACAGCAGATTCCTTCCCAACCTTTCCACCACTTTACATCCACTGTACCTCCTGCTTCGGAAGGATGCTCCCTGGAAATGGGGTGTCGACCAAGAGAAGGCTTTTGCCGCCTCCAAAGAGCTCCTGACTTCTGAAAGTTGCCTTACCCATTTCGACTCATCACTGGAGCTCACTCTGGCATGCAACGCTTCAGCGTATGGGCTGGGGGCAGTCCTCTCCCATAAGATGCCAGATGGATCTGAAAGGCCAATAGGCCATGCCTCTCGCACACTCAATTCCTCTGAGCGTAATTACTCTCAACTCGAGAAGGAAGGCCTCTCATGCATTTTCGGAATCAAGAGATTCCATGATTATCTTTTTGGTCGATCGTTTGAGCTTGTCACAGATCACAAGCCACTGCTGGGCCTCTTGAAGGAGGATTGTGCAGTTTCCCCACAAGCCTCAGCTAGAATCAAGCGATGGTCCCTTTTCTTCTCTAGCTACGAGTACACTCTGGCATTCTGGAACACAGCTGCTCATGCTAATGCCGACGCTCTCAGTCGCCTACCACTACCAGAGGAGCCAGCCAGGACTACTGTGGAACCTGAACTGGTGTTGTTGGCCGACCATCTGGATGACTCCCCTGTGACAGCTACAGATATCCGGTCCTGGACCCAACAAGACAAGAAGCTGTCACAAGTTCTACAGTATGTCCAGCTTGGATGGCCGAGTGAAGGTGATCCTGACCTTGAGCCGTACTCGTCACGTCGGCTGGAACTCTCATCGTTTGAAGGATGTATCATGTTGGGAACGAGGATTGTCATTCCTCCACCTGGAAGGCAGGTAGTGCTACAGGAGTAACATGAGGGCCATCCTGGCATCTCAAGGATGAGAGCCCTCGCGAGGATGTATGTGTGGTGGCCAGGGATCAACAGTGACATTGAGAAATCAGTCCGCCTGTGTCAGCCATGCCAAGAAGTCCAATCCTCACCACCACCTGCACCTCTCAACCCTTGGAAATGGCCCACTAGGCCATGGGCAAGACTCCATATGGATTTTGCTGGCCCATTTCAAGGGAAGACCATCCTGGTTGTGATCGATGCACACTCAAAGTGGATAGAGGCTACTTGTACACCCTCGACATCTTCAACTTCGGTCACTGAGGAACTATGAACTCTCTTTGTGAAGTTCGGTCTCCCAGAGACAATTGTGACCGACAATGGTTCTGGTTTTACCAGTCAAGAGTTCGAGACCTTCCTCAATACCAACGGCATTAAGCACCCCACATCAGCGCCCTATCATCCTGCCTCAAACGGGCTTGCTGAACGAGCCGTTCAAATCGTCAAGAAGGGCCTAAAGAAAGTGACATCAGGAAGCATGAACACTCGTTTGGCCAAAGTCCTCTTCACATACTGCATCACCCCCCAGAGTACCACAGGAATCTCACCAGCAGAGCTCCTGTTGGGCCGAAGACCACATACACGACTTGATCTCTTGCGTCCCAACACAGCAAGAAGGGTGGAAGAGAGACAACAGGCCCAGAAAAGGAAGCATGATCTCAGAGCTCGTACAAGATCATTTAAAGAAGGAGACACAGTGTTTGTTAAGAACTTTGGTTCTGGCTGTCAATGGTTGCCAGGGAAGATCCTGGATGTGTCTGGACCAGTTTCATTTCGTGTTCAGTTGGAAGATGGGAGACAGAGACGCTGTCACCAAGACCACTTACGTTTGAGAGAAGTGGAAGGAGCTATGTCCAGTGATATGTCTCAGATTGCTCCAGAGGACAGTATTCTGATTTCTCCCACCACGACCTCAGAGTCTAGAGATCCAGTCATGACGTCAGTATCTTCTGGGACTCCACCAGAAGTGGGTCCTCCTACAGAGCAGACAGAGTCTCCTTCAACTACCTCTCAACCATCTGCAAGCAACCCGTCCGCACAGCGATATCCTCGCCGCAACAGGAAACCAAGAGACCATTTTGAACCTGGAATTAACTAAGGACGATCTCACGTGAGAACTAAGTTACTATGTGTGAGAACTAACTGTGTGTATTAATCTTGGTGCATGCATATCATCATCTTTCTTCTCTTTTTCCGTTTGCATAAGTACCCTCTTAAGGGGGGAGGAATGTAGTATTGTATGACTAGTCAATAAGTGCATTTGGGACGTCACTTCCTTGTATTGTCATTTCCTAAGGTATTCACTAACTGGGTTGTATCTCATATAAGTTGTAGTGTATGCAGTCTGTGTGTTGGAGTATGTATTGTGTAAGGGTGTATGTCTTGCAGTAGAAGTGCTATCATATTCAGTAAAGCTAAGCCTAGTGTAGCCTTTGTGCATGACCCAGAGACAGTGAACCCACAGCCGTGATACGACACCACAGGACTATGCTATGTGTATAGTAACCATCACAGAGTGTACAGTACAGCTACACTTCCTCCTCACCTTCCTCCACCTCCCACTCTCCACATCCAGAATCCAGGCATCTCCCAGTGCCTTGTTCTGTCTGCCCCATCCCCCAGTGACCAGCAGTTGAGGGTGTTGCTGGCCATTGTTCAGACAGCAAGCAGATGCGATGACCTCTCCTCTGGCCAAGGTCCTCCTCCTGACTTGTTGAGTTTGGTCCAGTGCTGCAGTGACAGACAGTTCAGCATATAACTACACAAACAGAGACCAACTTCTCTTCCCACAGGCCATATTGCACATCAAGTGTATCAAAACCTGCACGTATCAATAAGCTTTAACAAGGAAAGGAAAACTGTCTCTCCACCACCATTCCAACTGCCAACCTTTCAACCTGCACGTATCAATAAGCTTTAACAATTAAGGAAAGAAAAACTAACAATCCACAATGCACAACACAGTGTACCAGATAACACATTGGCCACTGGAGTTAAGGCTAGTGCAATAAATAACGCTGCATGGACAAATCTTGGGAATGACACTATTTTTGGAACTTGCTACATAATGCATCACATCCAAACCATTAGTCATATCTCTTGTACTACTGCAAACAGAGCTGCAACCCTATACCAGCCTCAACTGACAACAAATAACTTGCACAGCCCAGACACACATGTATGAGCCCATGCAACACCTACACAAGTCTGTCTGGGCTCTGTAACCAATATATATGTACAAGATACATGTACTACATCATATGCTGTACTAGCAATCAATAATTCATCAGCTCACATACCATACTCTGTAGGTCAATGATGTACACATCATTCGTATCGCCCTGCTCTTCATTGTACCCTCCAAACAGGACAGCCCTCCTCTTGTCTATGGAGGTGAGGGAGAACCAAGCACACGGAGGTCTCTCTCCAGTGGTGGCAGGGGAGCTCCACACACCTGCAGTGTGGGGAGTGCTAACATGCCATAGCAGAATGAGGAATGGGAACAGCAGTACTACACTCATTAGCTACAGGGAGCCATCAATGCAAAAGTGTTACACATGTTGTAGTGCAGTTCTGTGAGTACAGTGTGCATGTATGTACATGATCAAATCAGGTGGGCCAGAGCAAGCCAGGCAATGGCAGACAGCTGCTTCAAGCTGGTTGCCTCTTATCAGCACCATGAATGTACAAGCTGCTCTAGCCCCACTGGTTTAAGTACCCCAAGGTGAGCCCTAGTGATTGTGGCTTCAGAATACATCCACCACAAACACCAGAACTACACCCTAGGGAAAACCTGCACCTCAAAAGCCTAAAGCCAACAGAGTTGGGAAGAGCTGGGGTAATGTATACCCAAACAACAAATAACCAAAGGCCAGCTGCAAATTCTAGTCATTGTTGTACATGTATGCGTACCTTCATTGAGGTGGTAGATGTGGAACTCACTGGTCCACCCTCTGCCGTCTGACTCGGAGGTATTCTTGATGAATGATGATCCCGCACGCTGGGTAGCTATAGGGCCGTGTGGTATGCCGTAGCCTCCCAACACGGCCAACATATCGCCGCAGACCGCAATTCCAGCTCCGCTCTTGGCTATCGGAGACACACCTTTATTCCGGCGAGACAGTTCCGACCAGCGAAAGGTGTTGGCGCTAAGCCGGTGCAGGGAATTGACCAACTTGCCATCACCATCCCGCCCCCCGTAAGTATATAACGCATCACTGTACGATGCACCGGCTGCAGCGTACAGTCCTGGGACCGGCGCCTCTCCCGTGCACCGCTTGGCTTCCCACTTTTCAGTATGAGGGTCGTAGAGCTCAACGATCGATTGTAAGCTCTTTCTGTTCTCCACCGAGTCGTCTGCTGTCCTGCCACTATATATTGCAATTTGTTTGGCTACTTGTGCCGAGATGTGGAGGAACCTCGGCATGGGCTCGTAGTTCTTGTGCTTGCGGGAGGCCATAACTGTACTCTATGCTACAATCAATGGGTTGCATGAGCCGATAATTATGACGTCACTGTTTTGCTTATACCCTGAATTCCATAATACGAGCGGTTCAGTATAAGGTAAGAGCACATAATTGATACAATTATGGCCCCCACACGCAGCAGATGAGCAGCCACTGCTCCAGGACAGAGAGCACCTGTAGTGATACTATGGAGCACAGTGGGTGGTGCTTGGTCCTGTGAGTGTGAGGATAGAGGTGGGATGGTGAGGGGTGAGGGGGTGTGAGGGTGTGGGGAGGGAGATGGGATGGTGAGGGGTGTGGGTGTGAGTGTGAATATAGTCTCATGAATGAAGGTTGAGACTCGAGAGCCCTAGTTTATGAGACTAGTGTGACCATATAAGGAGGGAAATGTGGTGAGGAGTGAGGGTGGGAGTGTGAGTGTGTGAAAACAGGTGAGGAGGCAAGGGGTGAGGGTGCCCTTCAGTTACTCCTCTCCTGTGCAAGAAGGTGGGATGGATTGTGAGGGGGGGCATGGGTTGGGTACATGTTAGAAACACAAAGCATAATCTGCTAGTGCAGAAGTGGGTGTGGCTTTGCTGCTGGCATGTGCGAAGGTGAGCTATATCAGCGCTGGCTAACACATCCCACACCACACCATGATCGTGTCAGCTGCGGTCAGTATGGCTAGGAATGATAGCTGATCTAGTATGACATAATTACAATGTCACCATGGCTACGGCAATCTAATTACCCAAATAATCAATCTCATAATGTATCAATTCTCATAATGTATCCATAGAATGGTGAGGGGTGAGGGTGTGTGTGAGTGTGTGAAGAGGGAGGTGGATGAGTGTGGAGAGGGTGAGAAGAGATGAGGGGTGGTGTGTGAGGGATGAGAGGGGGGAGTGTGGGAGGGGGAGAGGGCCGGAGGAGTAGGAGGAGGGCAGTTCACCTGTGAGGGAGAATGGGCCAATGAGGTCATAGCTATTATCACTACCACTAGTCTCCTCTTGTACATTTGACACTCACCAGTGTCACATCTCCACACCATCACCTCCCCCTTCTCCCCTCCACCCATCACCATCACTAGGTCACCAGGAGAGTGCAGGTTCCATAGCAACACCACTCACACCCAGTGCCATCAGATTCTGTTATTTCATGTTTCATCTGTCTGAGGGAGGGAGGGAGGGAGGGAGGGAGGGAGGGAGGGAGGGAGAGAGAGGGCTGTCAGCTAGCTGTCACCAAACATGAGGTACGTGTGAAGAAATGATGTGTTCATCAGGTGGTGTGTGCGCAGGAGTGGGATGTGGTCCAGTGTCTGTCTGTCTGCTCACATCCACAGGCCTATCATTACTGGTCTGCCTGTTCTGGAGGAAGAGGTGAGGAGAGAGGGAAAGAGAGGGAGAGAGGATGGGACAAGGGGAGGTGGGGGGGAGATGGAAGGGGTAGGTGAGGAAAGAGGAAGGGAGGGGAAGGAAAAAGGGAGAGGGATCGAGGGAGGGGGAGGGAATGAGGGAGAGGGAGGGTCATGATGGAGTGTTTGTCCCTCTGTTGCCATGGGGACACCTGTATGGCCTTCCTGTCCCCAGCCACCCTCACCTCACCCTCCCCTAGCTCCTTCACTACCCCTCCCCTCCCCTCCCCCCTCCCCCACCCACGCCCTCACTCCCCCCACAATCACTACTCACCCAATACCTGTCTCTCTCAATCCTTCTTCCTCTCCAGCTCTTCTGCTCACGGTTGGCTCCACGCGCTCCACGCCACGTGGGTGGAGCTGCTGGCACGAGGACCGTGGGCATGGGGTGGGCGGGGCTGCTGCTCGTGCGCACGTGAGCACTTCGAGTTGTGCATGCACGCACCATAGAGCTAGAGTGGCAGCTGTTGAAGACAGTACTGCGTTAGTACGTACGTGTCCCTACAAAGACAGTTTCCACTGCCACTGAGTGATGTAATGGCACCATTTCTCAGGCGCCTGCTCGCAGTGGCCGCAGAGAGAGAACAGAGTTAGAAAGAGCTCCACGTCCGCCCCGTGAAAGGTATTGCTGTATTTGTCTTGTTCCATTCCAGCAGTGACGTCATTGTCTCCTCCTTCCTCGTCCGCCTTTCTTGCTTTTCCAGCCAACGCCAAAGTCACGGCCGAGAGCAGAACAGCCAACTTGGAGGAAGGTGGGCGTTAGTTGGAGCCACACGTTGCCTGCTATAGCATAGATGTATGAGTCAGCGTGCTGTGTAGGTGTCAGCAGCCAGGGGTGGGAGGGGCTGGTTGAGGGGGCGTGGCCTCAGCTCCAGGGATGATACTCAGTTGGACACAAACATCATGAGTAGTGGCTGTAGAAAGCATTGAGGTGGCGTTAATTAGAGGATGGAGTGTGTGTGTTGTGAGTTGTGATTTTCATTGAGTGTTGGCTCACTGGCCACTGGCAGTGACTCACTAGTGGAAATGGTGTGCTGTGATCTGCTACACACACAGACATGTGGCACGCCCTGTTTTCTCTCTCCCCCTCTCTCCCTTAGATGGAGGAGTGTGTGATGTGTTGAGAGGTGGATGCTGGGGTGATGCAAGTCATGTGATAGTCACATGGCATTCACCAGCTGCAGGAGATATGAAAAAGGTGACAAGGAAGGAGGGAGGGAGGGAGGGTGAGAGGGAGGGAGGGGGGAAGGGGGTACTGTGTGAAGGATAGATATGGTGTACATGTATTCTGTGCACGATGATAATATCAGTGATTCCATGAAATGGGTCCGTTAATCAACCTCCTTCACCCTCTCCCTCTTCCTCCCTTCTCTCCGTGATTCAGGTGCACATATGTACATGTATGTACAGCTGTGGATGTGCACGTGCTCTTCCAGGGAGGGGAGGGGGCGTGGCCTCAGCTGCCAGCCACTCAGACATGCCCACCACATGAGCACACACCTGGAGGCCCCTCCTGGAGGGCCACAGTGGAACAGGCACAGTAAGTGCTCCAATTGTGTTGTGGCAACAGCAGCTGTTCAAACCACAACATGTCAACTGTGGGGGAGGGGGAATCCCTGGGGGAATCCCCAGACACTGAGTGTGCAGTGCTCTCCCTCTCTCCCTCTCTCCCCCTCTCCCTCCCTCCCTCCTTCCCTTTCCCTCTCTTCCTTCTTTCTTCTCTCTTGATCTCTCTCTCCCTCTGTCCATCTTTCCTCCCTCCCCCTCTCCTTTTCTCCTTTTCCCCCCTCTCCCCCTTCCTCCCTCTCTCTCCCTCCCTCCCTCCCTCCCCCCCTCCCTCCCTCCCTCCCTCAGTCCCGGCCAGAGGTGGTGGGTGTGGTGTGAGGCTGTGCCAGTTCAGGTGTGAGTGTGGGGGCTGCTCTGAGGCTGCAGAATACCTCTACTGCCACCGAGTGCTGCTGACATCATCACATGCATGTGGTGGACATGCACATGTACGTACATACCACATGGCGTGTGACTGTGCCAGTGCAATGTACATGTACCTGTGTATAGACATGCAGTGTACATGTGTATTGTGCCATTATAGTGCACTGTGCATTGGGCCCACAGCATCCTGTCCATCAGGTGGCAGGGCACCAGGACCTCGGCTGGGGGCACTGCTGTGCTGTGTGCAGTGCTGTGTGCTAGTATACGCACACTGCACCCCACCCCCTGCCCTCCCTCGTGCCCCCCTCACTCACTCCCTCCCTCCTTCCTTCCTTCCTTCCCTTCCTCCCTCCCTCCCTCCCTCTCTCACTCCATCTCTCCTCCCTCCAGTCCTCGCTCCTCCCTCCCTCCCTCTCTCCTACCATCTCCTACCTCTATTCTTCCCTCCCTCATTCCCTCTCTCCCTCTCTTCCTCTCTCACTCCATCTCTCCGTAGTGAGGGGAGTGGACTGGCAGTGGGAGGACCAGGATGGTGAGGGAGGGAGGGAGGGAGGGAGGGAGGGAGGAAGGAAGGAAGGAAGGAAGGAAGGAAGGAAGGAAGGAAGGAAGGAAGGAAGGAAGGAAGGAAGGAAGGAAGGAAGGAAGGAAGGAAGGAAGGAAGGATGGATGGAGGGAGAAGGAGGGAGGGATGGGGGAGGAAGGAAGGAGGGAGGAGGGAGGAGGGAGAGGGAGAGGGAGGGGGAGGGAGTGATGAGGGAGGAAGGAGGGAGGGAGGAGGAAGGGAGAAGGGAGGGATGAGGGGGACGGGGAAGAAAGGAAGGTGGAGGAGGGGAGGGAGGAGGGAGGGAGAAGGGAGGGAATGATATCTCACGCATCTCTTGTCTCCCTCCCTCCCTCCCCTGCAGGTGGGTCAGGGAGCAAGGGGAAGGTGTTGCAGGCTCAGGACTGGAGTGCCAGCACTCCTCAGAGCGCAGCCTACGTGGTGTGGGACAACGGAGTGAAGAACCTCTACCGGATGGGAGTGGATGGGATGGTGAGGGAGGGAGGGAGGGAGGAGAGGGAGGATGGAGGGAGGTAGTCTCATGAGCAGACGGAATACGCAGAGAATTTCATCTGGTTACTATGGCCAGCATTCCGTGGATGTTGCCGGAATGTTGGCGGCACCAATCAGATTACAGTATTCACATAATTACTACAATTAACCCTGTGTGTACATGAGACGTGGCAGATAGAGAACAGAATGGCGCTCTTAGAGAAACCAATCGATAATGCCAAGACCATCCTACAAAGCAAACACGCTGTCAGATCTTTGACACCCAAAGTTGCCATCTGCCATCTGTCTACTCGTGGTCCAAAAGGGTTAACTAGAGTCTGCGTATGTTACACGGAATAATCACATTCCTCCAGCACACGAAATGCTAGCCATAGTCACCAGGTGTGCATGTAATTCCCCGCATATTACATCTACTGGCGAGACTAGGAGGGAGGAAGGGGAGGCAGGTGAGGGAGGGACAGACCTCTAATCCATGTACATGGGTGTACTTGTAGTCATAAGAGAGTACATCTGCATCCCTCCCTCCCTCCCTCCCTCTTTCCCTCCCTCCCTCTCCCTCCCTCCCTCTCTCCCTCCCTTCCTCCCTCTCTCCCTCCCCCTCCCTCCATCAGTCAGACTTGAAGGTGGTCACAGATGCCAAGGGTTACAGTTTCTATCGAGACCACCTCCCGTTGCTAGGGGAAGACCAGCAGGCCAACATCAGAATGTTCTCTCCCGGGGATCATGTGAGCATTGAACTGGACGTGGAGATAGTCAAGAACCTGCAGACAGGCCATGGGGGGTGGAGTGACAGCATGGTGGAGGTGAGGGAGGGAGGGAGGGGAGGGAGAGAGAGAGGGAGAGAGGGAGGGAGGGCAGGAAGGAGAGATTGGTCGTTCAGCTGTGCTCACTGTAATGTGCTCCTTACAGTGACCCACCATCTCCTCTCTCACCAGGTCATCGGTACAGTGGGTGCAGTCAGGGGCATCGATGAGGACCATGATGTGGTGGTGCAGTACCCCAGCAGGAACAGGTCAGCCCAACCCTCCCCCTACCGCCCTTCTTCCCTCCCCTTCCTCCCCTCCCTTCCCCCTTCCATCCCTCGCTCCCTTCCATCCCTCGCTCCCTCCCTCCCTCCCTCCCTCTTCCATCTCTCGGTTGAGAGGTTGGGTGGTAGAGAGAGAGGGAGAGAGAGAGGGATTGGCCATTCAGCTGTACTCAAAGCTGCTCATTGTAATGTGTTCCTTACAGTGACCCACCGTCTCCTCTCTCACCAGGTCATCGGTACAGTGGGTGTGGTCAGGGGCATCGATGAGGACCACGATGTGGTGGTGCAGTACCCCAGCAGGAACAGGTCAGCCCAACCCTCCCCCTACCACTCCAGCCACCTCTGACCCTCCCCCCTTCCTCCCCTCCCTTCCCCCTCCCCCCTACCGCCCTGGCCACCTCTGTCCCTCCCTCCTACCCTCCCCTCCCCTCCCCTCCCCTCCCTTCCCCCCTCCATCCCTCGCTCCCTCCCTCCTCCCCTCTCCCTTTCTCTCTGCCTACTTCCATGCATTGCTCTCTCCCTCCCTCTCTTCCTCTCTCCCTCTCTCCCTCTCTCCCGCTCCCTCTCTTTCTCTCTTCCTCTTCCTCTCTTCCTCCCTCCATCTTTTCCTCCCTCTCTCAGGTGGACTTTGAACCCTGCAGTGCTCAAGAAGGTCCCGGCTCCATCCAGCCCGGAACAGCTTCAGGACGGACTCCCACCACTCACCATCCCCAGTCCTCCCGGCACATTTGACCACGCCCCCTTCGGTGACGATGGTTTCCAGGTGGGGGACTTTGTCAAGATATCGTCCAATGCTAAGGCAGTGAAGCTGCTCCAGACCGGCCACGGGGAGTGGGTGGAGTCAATGATTCATGTGAGAGAGGGGGCGGGGCTTACTGGGAAGAGGGGTGGGGCTTGCTTGGAGGAGGGAGACCTATCATTACAGGAATAGGTAGGAATATGTACGTATACATGTATGTATACATGCAGTGTGGCTCCTCCCCTGATGGAGAGGAGTTACTGGTCGATTCATGTGAGAGAGGGTGGGGCTAACTGAACTAAGAAAAAGTGGACTCCTGCGGGACTCGAACCCACGACTCTCAGCTTTATATGCTGACGCTCTACCGACTGAGCTGAAGAGCCCAGCCAGCAGGCAAAGTTGATAGGCTGTTCCCTTATAGAGAACACTTTTTCTTCCACATTTTGTCTCTCTGTCTGTCTGTCTGTCTGTCCACCTGCCTGCCTGCCTCCCTGCCTACCTGCCTGCCTGCCTATTTTGTTTCTGTCTGTCCGTCTGTCTGTCAGTCCTCCTTTTCATGTACTACTGTACATGTACATGTATGTACCCTCTTCCCCTCCCCCTCTCCCCCCCTCACCCCCTTCCTCTCACCTCCCCCAGAGAATGTCTCTCAGCTGCTGCGGCACATGTTTGAGCAGCACAAGTCGTCCAATCCGATTGAGGAACTGGTGAAGCTTTGGGGATGAGCCAGACATTATCTACCTCCTGGCCAGGCATGGGGTGGACCTCAATGCCAGGAACCGCCGCAAGCAGTCTCCGCTCCACGTGGCCGTGAACAAGGGCCACGTGAGTGTGATTAAGGTCCTGCTGCAGCACCAGTGCCACCCCAGCCTGCAGGTGAGGGAGGGAGAGAGGTAGAGAGGGAGGGAGGGAGGGAGGGAGGAGGCGGGAGTGAAGAAGTGAGGGAGGGATCAGGAGAGTATGATGAACTAAACAGTTCATTTTCTTTCTCTCCTACCATATTTCTCCACCCTCCTCCCTCCCTCCTCCCTCCCTCCCTCTCTGCAGGACTCTGAGGGAGACACTCCACTGCACGATGCCATCTCCAAGAAGAGAGATGACATGGTAGGGCTTCTGCTGGAGGGAGGGGCGGACATCACTACAGCCAACAACAACAGATTCAACTCCATCCACCATGCAGTGCTGAGGTGAGGGGGAGAGAGGGAGGGGGGGAGGAGGGAAGGGGAGGGGAGAGGGTTGGGCAGATGAATAGACTGAAAAGCAAGAATCAGACAGGCAGACAGGCAGACAGACAGACAGATGAGGGAGGGAGGGGCGGACATCACTACAGCCAAACACAATGGATTCAAATAGCTTAGTCAATGGCTAGACCCAGAGGCTAGCCCTTCACTAAGTTATTTAGCAACTCAGCTTGCTTAACTCGCTGGGCTCAAAAGTCAAACATGTTGTAAAAGGCCTAAACTTTGTCCTGATACTTGTTTAAAGCGAAGATCGTCGGGGCTCGCAGGTGAAAAAAACGGCAAATTATTCTAAGGTGGTTTAGTACAGTAAGCATGGATGACATAATCCCTAATTGAAAAAGGTCACGTAAAGGTTAACTGTGTCAACCCTCCTCTGAATATGATCTCTCTGTGTCCTCTCCCTCCCCCCTCCTCCCAGAGGGAACATCGGTGCCCTGCGCCAGGTGCTCCCCAGCCTGCCCCCCTCGTGTGGGGTGGATGGGCCGAAGGACGATGGGTTCACTGCCCTCCACCTGGCGGCCCTCAACAACCACCTGGAGGCAGCCCAGGCCCTGCTGCAGCACGTGAGGGAGGGGGGGAGGGGGGAGGGGGGGAGGGATGAAGGGAGGAAGGGGAATGAGGGAGGGAGGGAGGGAAGGAATGGAGATTGAGCGAGAGATTGATGAGATGGCATGATTGGTTAACAGGAAAGGGAATGGTCCAGCAACAGCCTCACTCATTGGCCGGGCTGTTTGGAAAGAGACTAACAGAAGTGTATCTCTCCTCCCCTCCCTCCCTCCCCCCCCTCCCCCAGGGGGCCAGTCCTGATGTCCAGAACATCAACCAGCAGACTCCCCTCCATCTGGCGGTGGAGAGGAGGAACATACAGATAGTGAGGCTGCTGGTGGAGGAGGGAGCGAACTCTGACCTTGGGGACAAGTTTGGGGACCCCCTCCCTGCTGAGGCCCTCCACCACCACACCATGTCCCAGCTGAGGCAGCTGAAGGAGAGCGACCAGGACATCACGAAGATGGGTGTGGCCAAGAGAGCCACCTGCTGTTGCCATGGAAACACAAGTCGTATGCTTTCCTTTAAGTGCACTTCATTCCTTTACCTTCTCCCTCTCTTCCCTCTCTCTTCGTCCCTCACTCTCCCTCTCTCCTACCCTCTTTGCCAACCGTGCTCTCTCTATCTCTCCTTTTCTCCCTCCCTCCCTCCCTCCCTCCCTCCTTCCCTCCCTCTCTCTCCTTCCCTACCTCCCTCCCTCCCCCCCTCCCTCCAGGCGATGGTGGCTGTGTCCTCTGAGAAGAAGAGCAGTGCCAGTATTGCCATCTTCCTCTGCTCCACTGGAGCCAGCCTCCAGGTGTGTGTGTGTGTGTGTGTGTGTGTGTGTGTGTGTGTGTGTGTGTGTGTGTGTGTGTGTGTGTGTGTGTGTGTGTGTGTGTGTGTGTGTGTGTGTGTGTGTGTGTGTGTGTGTGTGTGTGTGTGTGTGTGTGTGTGTGTGTGTGTGTGTGTGTGTGTGTGTGTGTGTGTGTGTGTGTGTGTGTGTGTGTGTGTGTGTGTGTGTGTGTGTGTGTGTGTGTGTGTGTGTGTGTGTGTGCGTGTGCACACATGCATGTGTGTGTGCATGCATGAGTGTGGTGATGGTGAAATGTGTGATGTGCATGTGGTGATGGTGACATGTGTGATGGTGTGCAGGTGAGGAACAAGAAGAACCAGACTCCCCTCAACCTCTGCTCTGACCCCACTCTCATGAAACTGCTGAAGGAGTGCAGTGAGGAGCACAAGGTGGTCAAGGTGGCTCCCACTGGGCAGTGGGCGGGTGGAGCCTGTTGCTAGGGGCTACATGGGTGCCTTATGTGCTGTACCATTTTTTCATCTTCAACTCACGCCCTCCCCCCCTTTCTTTCACCTCCCCTCTCCTTCTCTGTTTCTGAATCCCTCCTTCCCTCTCTCCCTCTCCCCTCCCCTCTCCTCCTTCCTCCCTCCTGCCCTTCCCTCCCTCCCTCCCTCTATATAGTCCTCCAATGGCTCTGCTGTAGTGGAGTGTCTGGTGTGTGGCTGTGCCAAGAGGGAGGAGGTTCTGTTGCCGTGTGGACACGTGGCAACCTGTGAGGGGTGTGGGGGGAGGGTGAAGAGGTGCCCTCTGTGCAAGGAGACTGTGACAGGAAGGAACAAGGTGGGTGTGGCTTCGATGAACTTTGGCGCGGTGTGTGGTGTGAGGGAGCTGTAGGAGACTGACCTTTGCACTTGGGAGACCCGAGGCAAAAGCAAGGCATGCATTCAGGGCAGACAGTAACAATTGGAATTTGAACACGTGACAACTAAGTTTTTAGACCACTGCTCCTACCAACTGAGCCACTGGGCAGCAGCTGGTAGGGCACGTGGCAGCAGCAGCTGTTCAAAACCACATGTCAACTGTGGGGGAGGGGGAATCCCAGGGGGAATCCCCAGGCACTGAGCGTGCAGTGCTCTCCCTCTCTCCTTTTCTCCTGAGCTAGACTTCTTTTCGCCCTCCCCCCTCCCTCCCTTTTCCCTCCCATTCCTCCCCCCCTCCCCCACTCCCTCCCTCTTCCCTCGGGCCTCCCACACTCCTCCCCCCCTGCCTCCCTCCCTCTCTCCCTCCTCTTCCCTCGTGCTTCCCATAGTCCTCCCTCCCTCCCTCCCTCCCTCCCTCCCTCCCTCACTCACTCCCCCCCCCCCCCCCCCTCTCCTCCCCCCCCTCCCCTTGCATGCAGCCAATGGTGCCATTGAGCTGGCTGTGTTTGCTCCTAACTCTCTGAAGTGTGGGGAGGCACAGGCTCTGCACTGTGTGTGTGCAGGTACACACAATACGTGTGCACAGAGCACAACTGGCACTCTGTGGGCCGCCAGGCACAGCACAGTGTGTGGGCAGCATTTGAAGTGTGATGTGCGTGTGCCTATTGAGGCAGCTATGTATGTTTGCACATTTACCCATAGTGTGGGATTGCCCCCCAGGGGGCCAAAACTGTGACAGGCATACATGCGCACAGGCAGGCAGTGATGTCGCTGAGACTATGACTGCACTGGTCTCAGTGTTGTTGAGTGTGGAGCAGTGCACATGCTGTGCTGTGTGCATGTGTGTGCATGTGCGCTGGCCATGGAGTGT
>CBDBZY010000015.1:0-18635 GCA_965213685.1 bacterium | reverse complement strand
TGAGCGACGACCTGCTCGAGGTGATGGCCGGCGGCCATCTGGGCGGTGCGGGGCTGGACGTCACGGACCCCGAGCCGCTGCCGAAAGACCATGGCTTGTGGAATCTGGAGAACGTCATCATCAGTCCCCACCACGCCTCCCGGACGCCGGAGACGCAGGCCGCCGCCATGGAGCGAACGGCCGAGAACATGCGCATGGCCCTGTCCGGGAGAAAGCCGGTGAACATCGTGAACCCGGAAGTCCTGTAATCTCGTCCTCCATCTTCTTCGTCCCATGCGAAACAGGCCGATGCGATCGGCTGGCTCGGAGTCGGAATGCCGTTTGAAGTGGTTGCGCTGAGCCCGGCCCTTTGCTTCGCCCTCTCGAGCATCATGACGCGAAGGGGGCTGGACGGCAGCACGCCGCATACGGGCAGCCTGGTCGTCCTTTTCATGCAGCTTTTCTTCTTCTCCCTTTGCCTGGTACTGGTGGATTTCTCCGGCATATCGTTTTCGATCTACTGGGTCGCCTTTCTCGCGGCGGGGCTTTCCTCCCCCGCACTGGCCTTGTTGTTCCTGTTCCGCTCGATCCAGAGAATCGGGGTGGCTCCCACGAGCGCCATCTCCAACACCCATGCGATTTTCGGGGCGTTCTGGGCTTTTCTGTTTCTGGGAGAACGCCCCCCCGCCGGCGTGTGGCTCGGGATCGTCTTCGTCGTGGCCGGGGTTTTCTGGATGTCGAGCGGGGGCGGTGCGCTCGCCAGGGGCCGCGCGCTGGCCCTGCCGTTCGCCTCGGCCGCTTTTTTCGGGCTGGCGCACATGCTCCGGAAAGTGGGGCTGGGGGGCGTGGACTCCCTTCTGTTCGGGGGATTTCTGCAATCCCTGGCGGCGTGTGCCGTGGGGCCGTTGTTCCTGAAGGCGAGCACCGGGTGGCGCCCGTTCGTGTTTCACGGCCCGTCGTTGAAAAATTTTTTCTGGGCGGGCCTCGCCATGTCCGCCGCCCAGCTGAGTCTGCTGGCCGCCCTGAGCATGGGGGAGGTGTCCCGGGTCTCGCCCCTGGTCGCGACGGTGCCGCTTTTCACGCTCCTCCTGGGGCCCCTGATCCTCGGGAGCAGGGAAAAATTCACGTGGCGCATCGTCCTGGGCGCGCTGTTTACGGTCGCCGGCGTCATCCTGGTGACCTCGCTGCGATAGGCGCGCACCCGGACGTCGGCCGCATATCGTCATGTATCAACATCCTGCTCCCGACGGCACAGGATGCGGTTGACAGAATCCGCCCTGGGCGTTAATTCAAAATACATGGGCGTCTGATGATGAGGCGCGACGGGATTTTCTTTCTTGCGCTTTCCAGAGGCCATGCGCAACGCAGCGCGTCAGGTTCATGCAGGGCATGTCATTCCCTTCCCATGCGCTCCGGGAGGATGAAACCGTGAAGCCATTCCCCGCAAAAAAGGGCCGCTCGGCCGCATCTCATGCCGGCGAAATTCTCCGCCGCGTTTTCGGGAACCTCGAATGCGGCCTCCACTTCCGCATGTGGGACGGAACGGTGTTGGCGGTGGGGCGGGAGGTGATTCCCGTCACCGTGACGTTCACGTCGCTCGGCTCCTTCAAGCGCGTTCTGCTCAATCCCCAGGCGGACGGCTTCGCCGAGGCGTATTGTGACGGAGAACTCGAATTCGAGGGCGACTTGTTCGAGGCGATGAAGGTGGCCGACAGTCTGGACAAGGTGGAATTGACCACAACGCAAAAGCTCCTGTTCGCCCTGCGCATATGGAATCTCTCCGAATGAGCCTTTCGAGGGATGTTCTCGTCGTCGGGGGCGGTCCGGGAGGCAGCACGGCTGCCTGGGATCTCGCCCGGCGGGGCCGTCGGGTGTTGCTGCTCGACGCGGCCACCTTCCCGCGCGTAAAACTCTGTGCGGGCTGGGTGACGAAACGGGTCATGGCGGATCTGGAGCTCCTCCCGGAGGAATATCCGCATACGATACAGCCGTTCCAGAGCGTGTTCGTGGGCTATGACGACCGGCTCCATGAGACGAAATGGAAAGAACCCGCGAGTTATGGAATCATCCGCAGCCAGTTCGACACCCATCTTCTCTCTCGCGCGCGGGAGGCGGGCGCCGAGGTGCGGGAGGGTGCGCGGGTACGGGGCGTGGAGAAGACGGTCCGGGGGATGCGCGTGGACGTCGGGAGCGAGAAAATCGAGGCCCCCGTCGTCATCGGGGCGGGCGGGCACACCTGTCCCGTCGCCAGGGCTTTTGGCGAAGTCTCGGCGAACGAATCCGTCGTCCTCACGCAGGAGAGCGAAACGAACGTGGGGGCGGAGACGCTCCGCGCCCTGGCGCCCCACTATGGGTTGCCCGAGTTGTTCGCGGAGCCCGATTTCAAGGGTTACGCCTGGTATTTCACCAAAGGGGATTTTCTGAATATCGGCGTGGGGTGCATCGGCAAGCGCCCGAGCGTTCACGAACGGCTGAAAATTCTGCTGGACAAGTTTCGCCGGACGGGAAGGCTGCCCCCGAAGCTGGAGCTGACGAAATTCCGCGGCCACGCCTATTCCGTCCATCGCAGGCATGTCCGGCACCCGGCGGGCGACGCGTTCGTTCTGATCGGCGACGCCGCCGGCCTGGCCAAGGATTTCAGCGGGGAGGGCATCGGCCCCGCCGTTCACAGCGCCAGGATGGCGGCGCGGGCGGTGGACGCGCACCTGGAGACGGGGGAGGGCCTTCTCGCGTACGGCCGCGCGATTTCCGAGAGCTACGGCAGCGGCGGGGAAGGGGTGCTGGACAAGTTGATCGATCATGTTCCCGACAGCGTTCTTTCGGGGGTGGCCAGGTTCATCTGCGGCAACGCCTGGTTGAGACGCCGGCTGGTTTTGGAAGGCGCATTCGGAATAGGCTAAAAAAGATTGAGGCGGGCATGGTAAAAGAGAGAACAAAGGAATTCGACGCCGAGGCGATCTCGCACCACTATGACTTGTCCAACGAGTTTTACGAGCAGTTTTTGTGTGAAAACATGCTGTACACGTGCGCCTACTACCGCGCACCCGACGGCGATCTCGACCAGGCCCAGCGCGACAAGATGGACCTGGTTTGCCAGAAACTCCGGCTCTCCCCGGGGGAGGATTACCTCGACATCGGCTGCGGATGGGGCTCGTTGGCCATATGGGCGGCGAAGCGATACGGGGTGAACGCGACCGGCGTGACGTTGTCGCGGGAGCAGGCGAAATGGGGCCAGGAGTGGGTCCGCCGCGAGGGGCTCGAACAGAGGTGCCAGATTCATCACATGGATTATCGGGATTTCCCGGAAGAGAGGAAGTTCAAGAAAATCTCCGCCGTCGGCATCATCGAGCATATCGGCATCGCGAATTATCCGGCCTACTTCGCCTCCGTCAGGAACCGCCTGCGCGACGGGGGGCTGTTCCTGAATCACGGGATTACGGCGAACAAGTTCTGGAAGCGCACGAGCCAGCACGATTTCCTTTTGCGCAACGTCTTCCCCAACGGCGAGATGGACAACATCTCCCATATCCAGGACGTGATGGAGCGGGAGCGTTGGGAGATTCTGGACGTGGAGAATCTCCGGCTTCACTATGCGCGCACGTGCAAGCAATGGTATGCAAAATTCGAGGAGAACGCCGAAAGAATCAAGGAGCTGGTCGGCGAGCGCACCTATCGGGTGTATCGCGTCTGGCTGGTCTGCTCGGCGACGGCGTTTTTCTGCAGCTCGTTGGGACTGTATCAGGTGTTGGCCCAGAAATACGAAAAAGACTATCGCCAGGGTGCGCCAACGACTCGCGAGGACGTCTACAGAGCCTTTCTCGCGACAGACGGGTAGCCTTATCGTCCCGCCTGCCCGCCGCGGCATGACTCCTCCCGCCCTCTCGCCCGCAGCCCCGTTCCGTCCCGCCTGGTATTGCCCGGGGCGCCATCTGCAGAGCGCGTGGGGGTATTTTTTGCGAAAACGCCCGCAAGTCGCCTGGCGACGCGAGCGCTGGGACACGCCCGACGGCGATTTCCTCGACGTCGACTTTCTCGATGCGGACGCATCGAACGCCCCCACCCTGCTGGTGCTGCACGGCCTGGAGGGGTCTTCCGACTCCCACTACGTGCGCGGGACGGCGGCGAAGGCGCGCGCGCTGGGCTGGAGGACGCTGGCCTTGAACTTCCGCTCCTGCAGCGGCGCGCCGAATCGAAAGCCGCGATTCTACCATTGCGGAGAGACGGGAGACCTGGGCTTCGTGGTGGGCAGGATTCTCGAAAGGTTTCCCCCGCCTCTGGGGCTGGTGGGCTTCTCCCTGGGCGGGAACGTCTTGCTGAAGTGGCTGGGAGAATGCGGGGAGGGGGTTTCGCCGCATGTGCGCGGTGCTGCCGGAATTTCCGTCTGTTTCGCACCCGCCTCGTGCGCGCGGGTGCTGGATTCTTTGCGGGGCTATTTCTACAGGCAGCACCTGCTGGGCAGGGCGAAGCGAAAAGCCTATGGCCTGTCTGAGTCGCACCCCCATCTCCTGGACGTCGCAAAAATCAGGCGCGCGCGAACTTTTCACCTCTATGACCGCCTGGTTGTGGCGCCCCTCTACGGCTTTCGGGACGAGATGGATTATTACGCGCAAGCCGACTCCTCCCCGTATCTGTCCCGCATTCGCGTGAAAACGCTCATCCTCTCCTCGAGGGACGACCCCATCGTCCCGTCCCATGTGTTTCCGCGTCGGGAGGTGGAGGAATCGCGCTGGCTCCACGGCGTTTTGTCGGAGAGGGGGGGGCATGTGGGCTTCGTGTCGGGCCGCAGCGTGCGCGCGCCGGTCTACTGGGCGGAGGATCGCGCGCTGGAGTTCCTGGGAGGCTGCCTGGGCGCCTGATGCTGGAGCGCACCGCGCGGCGCCGGAGTGCGGCGGGCTTTCCTCCCTCCCCTGCCGAATCGAGTCGCGCGGCGCGCGGCTGTCAAAGGTTTCTTCTGTTGTATTCCCTCGCCCCCAGCCTCTCGTGGCGCTGGAGTGCGCAGCGGATGAACCAGTCCAGCATTTGCGGGTAGGGAACGCCGGCCGCCCGAATCATCCGGGGATACCCGCTCAGCTGCGTGAACCCGGGAAGCGTGTTCGCCTCGTTGATGTAGGTCTCCCCCGTTTTTTCGCGGTAGAAAAAGTCCACGCGGGCCAGTCCGGAGCAGCCCAGCGCCCGAAACGCGCTCCGCGCGCAGGAGCGCACGTTGTCCGCGACGGATTCTTCCACGCGCGCCGGGACGATGAGCTCGGCGCGCCCCTCCTCGTATTTCGCCTCGTAGTCATACCAGCCGCCGGAGAACGTCCTGATTTCCATCAACGGGCTGGCGATGATGTCCCCCCCTGGCGATGGCTTCTCGAGCACGGCGCACTCCAGCTCGCGCCCCTGGGCGTGTTCTTCGATCAAGACCTTCCGGTCGAACCGGAAGGCGTCGTGGACGGCGTCGCGCACCTCCCGGGGATGCTCCACGCGGTGGATGCCGACGCTGCTGCCCGAGGAAGCGGGCTTGACGAATAGCGGATATCCGATTTTGGCGGCCGCCTCCTTCTCGACGGCGCCGCGCGCCTCGTCCCACGCCTCCCGATGCAGGGTGAGAGCCGGCAAGACGGGCAGCCCGGCCGCGCGCAGCACCGCTTTGGCGACCGCCTTGTCCATCGATATGGCGGACGACGCGCACCCGGACCCCACGAACGGAACCTCCGCCAACTCGAACATCCCCTGGAGGGTGCCGTCTTCCCCGAAAGTGCCGTGGATGATCGGGAAAAACACGTCGATATGGAGGCTCGCATGGCTCGAAGCGTATCGGAGCGTCTCCCCGGTCGGGGTGGCGGAGAAAAGAACCTCCTCGCCATCACCGGCGGGCGCGTCGGGGGCGGGAAGGGCGAGCCATTCCCCTGATTTCGTGACAAGTATGGGGCAAACCTCGTATTTCTGCGGGTCGAGGCCCGCCATGATGGCTTTGCCCGAGCTGAGGCTCACCTCGTGCTCGGTGGAGCGGCCGCCGAACAGCACGCCGACCCTGATTGGAGGAGATGCGGATGGCGCCATGGCGGGCAAATCCTTTGTCGGGGGGCGTGAAGCGCCGGCGGGCGGGTGAATCAGCGTATCAGTTTTGACAGAAGCTTGAAATCCTCCGTGCCGGCCACTCGAAGCAGGTCGAACAGCGCCTGTTCGGTCGTCGTCGGGATCGCCCCGGCGCACCGGAGGGCGGAGAGCCCCGTCCGCCAGTTCAGCTTAGAGCGGGAGCAGAGCGCGTCGGCCACCGCATGAACGATGAAGCCGTTTTCCAGCAAGTCGAGCGCCGTTTGATAGCAGCAGACGTGCGCCTCCGCTCCGGTGAGCAGTATTTTGGTTCTGCCGGATTCGCGCAGGCGCGGCAAAAAGGCCTCCGCCCCGCAACAGCTGAACGAGACCTTCGGGATGGGCGAGAACGCGGGGATTCTGGACGCGACTTCGCCGACCGTAGCGCCAAGCCCTTCGGGGTATTGCTCCGTTACGATGACCGGAAAATCGAGGCGCGACGCCGCCTCGGCCAGGGTGAGAATGCGTCCGACCACCTGGGCGCGGACGTCCTCTCGCATGGCGGACAGGAGCCTTTCCTGCGCGTCGACGATGAGCAGCAGGGACTCTTCCGGCCGGAGTCGAAACGAATCAACGCTTACCGGCATCCGCTCTCCAGGAACAGGAGGTGTCCAGAGGGCGCATGATAGCGTTTTCGGGCGGGTCGGGGAATGGGCAAAACGCCTTGATTCCCGTATTTGCGTGGGATAGCATCGCTCATCGAAATCTGTTGTCGGGTCGATGGGCGGAAAACAAAAGGGGAAAAACATGCCTGGGAAGGCGAAAGTTGTCCTGACCGATTACGTCTGGGAATCCCTGGACGTGGAGAACGGGATTCTGGGAGCACTGGCCGATGTCGTCGCCATGCAAACGAAGGCGCCGGCGGAATTCCTGGGCGAGGCCGCTGATTGCGAGGCGATTCTGAACACCTATGCGGGGCCCATCACGAAAGAGGACATGTCGCGCATGCCGCATTGCAAGATCATCGCGAGATACGGCATCGGGGTGGATACGATTGATCTGGAGGCCGCCACGGAGGCGGGCATCATCGTCACGAACAATCCCACCTACTGCATCGAGGAAGTCGCCGAGCACACGATGGCGCTCCTGCTCGCATCGGCGAGGAAGGTGGCCTTCTACGACAGGCAGGTGCGCGCGGGCAGGTGGGAGGTGCCGCCGGGCAAGCCGATGTTCCGGCTCGCGGGCGCGGTGCTCGGGCTCGTGGGTTTCGGCAACATCGCCCGCATGGTGGCGGTGCGCGCCGCCTCGTTCGGGATGCGCGTTTTGTTCCACGACCCCTTTGTGGAGGCGGGGCAGTTCGATGTCCCGGGCGAGAAGATGGAATTGCCGGAGATGTTCGCGGTGTCTGATTTCGTCTCCATCCACCCGCCGCTGATTCCCCAGACGCGCGGGATGATGAATGACGAGGCCTTCTCCCGGATGAAGCCCACCGCTTTTCTCATCAACTGCTCCCGCGGGCCGATTGTGGATACGGACGCCCTGGTGCGCGCCCTGGATTCGGGCGAGATCGCCGGATGCGCCCTGGACACGACCGACCCGGAGCCCCTGCCCGACCCGCATCCCCTGCGCGGCCGCGAAAACGTCATCATCAACCCGCACGCGGCGTGGTACAGCGAACAATCGATGGTGGGGCTCCAGCACGGCGCGCCCAACGAGGTGAAGCGCGTCTTGTCCGGTGCCTGGCCCGTGAACGTGGTGAATCGGGGCGTGAAAGGGAGGAGCAGAATGGGTTTGTAGCAAGAGCATGAAATTTTCCGAGATGAGAATGGTCAACATGGAAACAACCGATAAGGAGAAACGCCGCTTCGGGTCTTGACAGGAGGCGGTTTCGCCCGTAATAAGAATCCGTAAGTATTTTGCATGTTCACCGCCACCACAATAATGGCCTCGACGTCCGGCGAGGCCGCGCCGTCGCCCGCGCCTAACACCGGGCGAACCGGTTTCCTGCTGGGCCGATGGGTAGTTTCTGGCGGAGATGGCGGAGAACGTACCATCTGCCGGTCGTTGGAAGGCGGAGGCTCCCTGGACGGCGACGCTGGATTCCCGGGTGCGCGTTGAGAAAGAATAGGAGTGCAACGTTCGGATGAACACTCGCTTGAAATCCCCCCAGGTGAAATTGCCCTCTGACTACGAGGCGGAGGCGAAACAGAAAAAAGAGTTTATCGATCGCAGGCGGTTCATGAACTACACGGGATGGCTCGGCATCCTGGGCAGCATCCATATCGCCCTGCTGGGGTTTTTGCGATTCATGTTCCCGCGCGTCCTGTTCGAGCCCCCCACCGAGTTCAAGGCGGGAGATCCGGCGAACTACGCCGTGGGCGTGGTGGACACCCGGTACGTGAACAGCGAGCGCGTCTGGATCATTCGCGAGCAGAACGGGTTCTACGCCCTGAGTGCGATATGCACCCATCTGGGCTGCACGCCGAAATATCTGGGCGCCGAAGACAAGTTCAAGTGCCCGTGCCACGGAAGCGGATTTCGCCGAACGGGGGTGAACTTCGAGGGTCCGGCCCCGAGGCCGCTGGAGAGGCTGAAAATCGGCCTCGCCGAGGACGGGCAGATCGTCATCGACAAGGGGAAGATTTTTCGCCACGAAAAAGGGGAGTGGCAGTCTCCCGGCTCTTTTCTTTTTATCTGATAGCCAAGCAAGGGATTTCCGTTCGTTTTTGACGCGAGTGGGTGGAGGTCATAGATGCCAAGTCTGAAAGAACGCTTCAACCTGGATCAGGTAAAGAGGAACGTTCTCGATTCCCAGGTATGGAGGTCGATGTTTCGCCACGGGTATGAGGATACGCCGAGGAACCGCGTTCTCATGGTGGTGGACAACCTGTGGCTGCATCTCCACCCCACGAAAATCCGGCGCCACGCCATTCGCATCCGCTTCACTTGGTGCATGGGCGGCGTGACTTTTCTGCTGTTCCTCTATCTCGTCGTCACCGGCGTGGTTCTGATGTTCTACTATCGGCCCGTGGGCGAGTACGCCTATGCCGACATCAAGTTCCTGGAGTTTGACGCCCCCTTCGGAATGTTCATGCGGAACATGCACCGATGGGCGGCACACGCCATGGTCATCGCCGTCTGGCTGCACATGTTGCGCGTCTTCATGACGGGCTCCTACAAGCCGCCCCGCGAGTTCAACTGGGTGATCGGGGTGCTGTTGCTGACGCTGACCCTTCTGCTCAGCTTCACCGGCTACCTGCTTCCGTGGGATCAGCTGGCCATCTGGGCGGTTACGGTGGGAACCAACATGGCGCGGGCCACGCCCCTGCTGGGGCATGAGGGCCCGTTCGCCGAGATGGTGGGCGTCACGCCCCGCTTCGACGCGCGCTCGGCGCTTCTGGGCGGAACCATCGTCGGCCCGCCCACGCTCCTGCGTTTTTACGTGCTGCATTGCATCGTCGTTCCCTTGATAGCCTCGATTTTGATGATGGTGCATTTTTGGAGAATCCGGAAAGACGGCGGCATCTCGGGGCCTCTCTAGGTTTCCTTATCCGCGCACAACGAGAAGGGCGAGAGAACATTGGCAAAGGAAGACAAGGTAGTCGGCTCCGCCGATGACATGGCCAAGACGAGTTGGGAGCGGGTGAACGACAAGGTGCACGTTTGGCCCTACCTGACGCGCCTGGAGTTCATGTGCGCGATCATCATCACCCTGTTGCTGGTGGTGTGGTCCATCGTCATTGACGCGCCGCTGGAGGAGCCGGCGAACCCTTCCGTCACGCCGAACCCCTCCAAGGCGCCATGGTATTTCCTGGGCCTCCAGGAGATGCTCGTGTATTTCGACCCGTGGATGGCGGGGGTCGTCCTGCCCACCCTCATCATCGTGGGCTTGATGGCCATCCCCTATATCGACGTGAACCCTAGGGGGAACGGCTATTACACCTTCCACGAGCGCAGGTTCGCCATCATCACCTTCCTGTTCGGGTTTCTGGTGCTGTGGGTGTGGATGGTGGTGCAGGGAACCTTCCTGCGCGGGCCCGGATGGAACTTCTTCATGCCGTGGGAATACTGGGACCCGCACAAGGTGGTGGCGCTGACGAATGTGGACCTGCCCTACATGATAGGCTTTCGCAGCTACTGGGGCCAGGCGGCGGCGGGCACCGCGATGGTGCTGCTCTGGTACGCCACCATACCGGCATACTATATCTGGCGGCGGGACCGTCTGGTGAACGTGGGGCTCGTGCGGTTCGGCCTCAAGGCGTTCCTGTACATGACGATGATGGGACTGGTGGCGAAGATGGTGCTGCGCATCGGGCTGAACGTCAAATACGTTCTGGTGACCCCGTGGTTCAACATCTAGCCTCCTTTGCCTTGGGCGGAGAACATGGTTCAGGATAGGCAGCGAAAGCATTTGTGGTGGGACGCCTGCGGGGTGAAGGTGGGCGCCGCCGTTTTCCTCATCGCCTCCGGGGTGGCGGCCTATCTCCTGGCCTAGGGAGGTCTCTGCGTCTGACGGCGGGAGGGAGTGAGAAGGGGAGCGCCGGAAACGGGTTCCTCAGGGGCACAATCCACGCAGCCATTCAGAAAAAGCCGCTTCCTCGTAGCGAGGGGAGGCGGCGGTTTTTTTTTGCGTTTCGCACTGTGGCGGGCGGGCGGCGGGGTATGCGGGGGCGGAGCCAGCTAGAGGCGCGCGCGGGGGCGTCCTTACGGCGAACCCGAGGGCCAGGTCATGTCGTGCGCGTGGAGTATCTCCCGAAGCCTGGAGACGTTGATCAGCTCCAGGGGAGCGCCTTCGGAGTATTTCTGCACCTCTTCGGTGAAATATCCCGTCGATATCAGGATGCCCTTCAGCGCCCTCTCGGCGCGCACGGTGTCGGACAGGCCGATCACCCGTATCGAGTTCACGAAATCGCCCTCGGGCACGAGGATGCCATGGATGATGTAGTCGCCGCCGATGATGGGGGCGGGGCTGTGGGCGAGGATGTCGATTTCCTCCTCGTTGACCCAGTGCACCTCCACGATGCGCAGGCCCATGCCCTCGAGCAAATCGGTCAGCATCCGCTCAAACGCCTGGGAGGGCATGCGCCGCAGGGAGTCGATTTCCGAATCGCTCCCGTCCTGCTGCGCGTCCGCCTCGAGTGCGATGTTCGAGGTGGTTCTCTTGACGAACAGTATGGTGATGAAGCCCAGGACGAGAGCGAAAAAGATGAGTTCCAGCATCTTGGGTTCCCAATCTGCGGGGAGGAGGGCGCCACGCCGCCGGCGGGGCGGGGTTGACGGAGAGGCGTCCTCTAGGATGGATGCGAAAACGCCTAGCGAATCATCTCGTCATAGACGTCGTCTTTTTTTCCTTTTTCGATCAGCTTGTCGTGCCGGAGGCCTTGCGATATCGCCAGCCAGACGAAATACGCCACCAAGGGCATCATGAACGCGATGGGAATGTTGTCGGGCTTTGTCAGAATGGCCAGAAAATTTTCCACGTAAAACCCCTTTCAGTCTGGTGTGCGCGGCGGTCAAGGCAACGTCCCCATTCTGACGGAAACCGGGGCGGAGGGCAAGAGAACGGGAGCCCCTCGCTCCCGCCTGCGCGGGGCCGGGGGGCCGCCCGCTCCGGATGCGCCTTGACAATCCGCCCGCTGCGTGGCTATTCTGAGTCGTTGCGTCATTTTGCCGATGGAGAATCTAATTTTAATGTGTTTTCGGTGATGCACCCGTCGCCCTTTTTGAGCAACAAATAAACAATAAACCATTCTCTTAAGAGGCGGACAGATGCCCCACTTCATATTTGACGCTTGCATCGGGTGTTCGGTGTGCGAGCCCGTTTGTCCGACGAAGGCCATCACGGGCGAGCCGCGCGACATCTACAAAATCGACCCCACCCTGTGCATCGACTGCGGCGTGTGCGGCAAGTATTGCCCGGCGTTCGCCATTCAGGATGACACGGGCGACGTGATCAGGAACATCAAGCACAAGGACATGCCCAAGGCGTTCGTCCTGGAGGAGAACTGCACGGGCTGCGTCTGGTGCGTGGACGTGTGCCCGTTCGACTGCATTCGCATGGCCCCCTCGTCCGTCGAGCGGGATCACAGCGCGGTGGCCGTGGTGGATCAGTCCACCTGCGTGGGTTGCCGGCTTTGCGAGGAGATTTGCAACAAGGGGGCGATCATCGTGCCCAAGCATGAGGATGAGTCCGAATACATGACGCCGTTCATGCACGAGTTCGTGACCTCGCCCCTCCGCGCCTATTGATGGCACGAGGCCGCGCGTCTCCCCCGTTCGGTTTTGTTGCGTCCGTGCGCCCCTCCCCGCTTTCGCGTAGCCTCTCTCGCGCTTTGTTGTTGTGGCTGTGATGTGCAACCGCCCCGTGCGGTCCGCGCGGAGCGGCCAGCCCCGCTCCTCTCCTGAGCCGATGGCCGCGAGGAGAAAGCGCCCGGAATAAACGGCTCCCCCCCTCCCCCCGAGACGGGGAGTTTTTTGGGAGGAGGAGGGGAACGGACTCCTTGACGCCCTCCCATGGCTCGGGTAGCGTTTCACGGGAGAGGTGGTTGTTTGGGGTCCGGCCTCTGATGGCGGGAACCGGGGGGAGGGGGGCACTCCCTCTCTTCGTTCGTCGCGAGTGCTCAGGCCGGCAGAGGAGGAAATTCGTTGCCTCCCGTTTTGACGTCCCGTCCGCCGGCCCGGATCATGGATATCGTCGACCTGGTCGAGGAGTATTCGCCCGGCTGCGCGGACCTGCTCACCAAAGCCTATATTTTCACGGCCAAAGTCCACAAGGGCCAGTCGCGGGTCTCCGGGGAGCCCTACATATCCCATCCGCTGGAGGTGGCGCGCATTCTGGCGGAGTTGCGCCAGGACCCCGAGGCGGTGTGCACCGGGTTGCTGCACGATACGGTGGAGGACACCTCCACGACGCTCCAGGAGATCAAGGAGCATTTTGGAGAACACGTCGCCGAACTCGTGGACGGCGTCACGAAGCTCGCGAAGATCGACGTATCGAACACCCAGGTGCGCCAGGCGGAAAGCTACCGGAAGATGCTGCTCGCCATGGCGAAGGACATCCGGGTCATCATCATCAAGCTCGCCGACAGGCTCCACAACGCCCTCACGCTGCACCACCTTCCCAGGAAGAGGAGGGAACGCATCGCGCGCGAGACGGCGGAGATATACGCTCCGCTCGCCAATCGCATCGGAATCGGCTGGCTCAAGGGGGCGCTGGAGGACGTGGCGTTCAAGCATCTGCACCCCAAGGAGTTCCTGGAAATTGACGAGATGCTCCGCGATGGCCTGGAAGACCGCGAGGCGTATATGGAGGAGGTCATTTCCCAGTTGAACGAGACGCTCGAGGAAGCCGGCGTCGATGGCACCACCTCCGCGCGCTTCAAACTGCATTCCAGCATTTACAAGAAAATGCGGACGCAAAATCTCGATTTCCATCAGGTGTATGACATTTGCGGCGTGAGAATCACGGTGGACGACGTGAAGGACTGTTACGCGATTCTGGGGATCTTGCATTCCAAATGGACGCCCATACCCGGACGCTTCAAGGATTACATCGCCCTGCCCAAGGCGAACCTGTATCAGTCGCTCCACACGACCGTCCTGGGGCCGGGGGGCCAGAGGGTGGAGTTCCAGATTCGGACGAAAGAGATGCACCGGGTGGCGGAGGAGGGGATTGCCGCGCACTGGAAGTACAAGGAGGGGGAGGAGGTCAACGACGGCCTGGCCGACAAGTTCGAGTGGATCCGGCGAATCGTCGAGAGTCTGAACGAGGAGTCCGACCCGCAGAACCTGGTGGATTCCGTGAAGGTGAACCTGTTTCAGGATGAGGTGTTTGTCTTCACGCCCCGGGGCGAGGTCAAGAGCCTTCCGCGCGGGGCGACGCCGGTCGATTTCGCCTTCTCCATCCACACGGAGGTGGGCAGCCATTGCGTGGGCGCCAAGGTGAACGGGAAGATCGCGCCGCTGGGCAAGCTCCTGGAAAATGGCGACATGGTGGAGATATTGACGAATCCGCACCGACACCCCAGCGCCGACTGGATGAAATTTGTCGCCACCGCCCGGGCGAAGCAAAAAATCAGGAACTGGATAAAGCAAGGGCAGAGGGAGCGCTCCCTCACGCTCGGCAAGGAGCTGCTCACGCATGAGCTGGAGCGGTACGCGGAGAGCGTCTCGGCCTACATGGAGCCGGAGAGGCTGCGGGAGGCGGCGCCGTCCTTCGGGGTTCAAAACGATGAAAATCTGCTGGCGTCCATCGGCTTCGGGCGCGTGTCCGCGCGGCGGGTGGCGGAGAAACTCTTGCCGGAGAAACTCGTGCGCGAACGGAACAAACGGGACAAATCCCGCCTCCGGCGCCTGGTGGACCGCGTGAGCCGCCACAAGAGCAAAACGGGCATCCGCGTGCAAAGCCAGGACGATGTCCTGATTCGCTACGGCAAATGCTGTCAGCCGATTCCGGGCGATAGCATCGTCGGCTTTATCACGCGCGGCCGGGGCGTGACGGTACACCTTGAGACTTGCGCCCACATGAAGGCGCTGATGGACGGGCAAGAGTCCCTGGTGGAGGTTTCCTGGGGCGATATTCGCAAGGATCAGGTGCACATGGTGACGCTTGCGGTGGAGGCGCGGGACAGGCCGGGCGTCCTGGCGAGTCTCAGCGCGGCTATCGCGGGCTGCGGAGCGAACATCTCCCGCGTCGCGGCGGAGGCGTCCCAAGAGAAAGCGGGGATTCGCCTGGACGTCCAGGTGCGCGACCTGGCCCACCTCAACGATGTGATGAAAAAAATTCGGGACGAAAAGCTGATCCTCTCCGTGGAGCGGGTCGCGCCCGAGGCGGCGCGGCGCAAAAGGGGGATTCTGAAGATTCGCTCCCGTTAGCGTCCGCCTCCCCCTCGCCCCCGAATCGGAGGTGAAGCGCGCGGCGGGGCGCCTTTCTGGTGATGCGCCCATGACGGACTTGTTGCGCCATTCCTGGGACATACGCCCCGCAGAGGCGATTCGGCTTCAAAGGGCGCTTCGCAAGCGCCTCTCCCTCCGTCCGTTCGCCGCCCCTCCCGGAACGATTGCCGGTGCCGACATTTCCTGTGAATGGCGCGGCAAGTCCGGCGTGGGCGGCGTGGTCGTTTTTTCCTGGCCGGACATGCGGATTGTGGACGAGTCCTTCTGCGCCGGGGAATTGCGGTTTCCCTACGTGCCCGGGCTGCTCTCGTTTCGGGAGGGTTTTTTGCTCGAAGAGGCGCTGCGGGGGCTGGCCGAGCGGCCGGACCTCATCATCTTCGACGGCCAGGGCACGGCCCACCCCAGAGGGTTCGGCATCGCCTCGCACATGGGGCTGCGCCTGGGGCTTCCTTCCATCGGGTGCGCCAAAAGCCGCCTGTTCGGAGAGGCGTCCGGGACGCTCGGGGAGCAGAAGGGGGATTGGCAATACCTGCATGCGCCGGATGGGGAGAAGGTGGGCGCCGTCCTCAGAACGCGGAGGGGGGTGAAACCCGTATACGTATCTCCGGGCCACCGCATCGACATCCGGGATTCGGTGCGCTGGGTGCTGGAAACCACATCGAGGTATCGTCTCCCCGAGGTGATACGCGCGGCCCACAAGCGCGTGAACGAGCGGAGAGTCAGAGGCAAAAAATGAAATAGTAAAAACGATCCCGCGCGCCCCGTGCGCACAGTCCTCCCGCCTTTTGCCTTTTCTCCGCCCCCCGCCCGTCATCTGCTGTCATGCGGGCATGGCGGGAGCCGCCGGGCGGCTTCCGGGGGCGTCTCCGGGTTCTGGCGGAGGGCGGCCGCCCGAAGCGTGTCCGCCGCCACTCCGGGTTTTTGGTTTGGGAAACGCGGGTGGTTATCCCGGCGATGCGCCGGTCTGGGCCGCCTGTTCGGGTTTTGGCGCAGCGGGTGCGCGGCGCGGCGCATTCGCCTGGGCGGCCGGCGGGGCCGCGAAGTTGCTCTCGAGCATCAGGTAATCGCGAATCGCGCGGATTTGCCGATACGCATCCCCCCCGAGTGTCTCTTCGTCAATCGGTTCTCCGTGGCTCTCTATCACCCCTTTGCCGATGGTTTTTCCCAGATCGGATGGCGAGGAGATGGTGACCTCCTTCTCGTCAATGGCCATCACCCTCACGAGGTGGGTGCCACTGCCGATGCGCAGGGTAGCGAATTGCTCCTCCGCCAGTTCCGCCTCCTCCCCGGTCTCCAGGGTGTAGGTGAATCGCCCGTCTTCCTTCTCGCCTCTTGTGCCCCGCAACACGTTGGCCCGAAGCCCCGCGCCCTCGAAGAAATTCGGCATCTTGGTTCCCGGCTGGATTTTCCCCGGGTTGACCAGCCAGTCGGATATCCAGTCGGGGCGCAGGCGCTCCTTGGCGAACAGGAGGTTCGGCGCCGTCGGGGGTTCCTGTCCCTCCGGAGGCGGCCATTCGCCATGGCAGGCGAGGCATTCCGCCTTCTGGAACAGCTCTTTTCCGGCCTGGAAGTTTTTCGCGGTGACTTTCGCGCCGTCAAAATGAATATAGGGGCGGAGTTTCGAGTCGAGCGCGGCAAAGTAGTCGACGAGTGCGGCGGCGTCCTCCTCCGGCATCTGGAAGCTGGGCATCCGCACCTGCAGCCAGGGGCGGAGGGTCACGACGTTGCGCAGGAAGCCGAAGAACCAGCCCGGCTGCACCTTCCTGCCCTCGCCGTTCAGCAATGGCGGTCCATTTGTTTTCTCCGGATACCGCCTGAGCAGGTCGCCCCCCCAGTTCTCGATCACGTGGCAGCCGTTGCAGTTGTACTTCTCGATCATCCGGCGCCCCTTCTCAATCCGCCGGGCGCGGGTGTCCAGTCTGGCGTGGACGCTGTGCGGCGCGCCGTGGGGCGTCATGGAGCGGAGCAGGGTGCGTATCGCGGAGACCTCCGCATCCGTGAACTGAAAATTCGGCATGAGGAGGGTTTCGCGCTCCGTCTGATAGATTTGGGGATTCTTCAGCTTGTTGAACGTCCAGGACTCCCACGTGTGGGGCATGTCCACCACGTTCCCGAAGGAGAGCTCAAACGGCTTCTTGGCGGCGAAGCGGGTCAGGTCCGGGCCGATTTTCGACAGGCTCTCCGTGCCGGGGATGACGTGGCAGCCAAAACAGCCGCGCGTCGCCACGAGCTTCTTGCCGCGTTCGTAGGAGGCCGCGTCTCCCAGTTTCCGGGGTTTTTGGGGTCGCCTCTCCGGGGGCGTGAGGCTGATGAGATAGGACGTCACCGCACCCGCTTCCTCGTCGGAGAGGCGAAGGCTGGGCATTTTCGTGTCATGCCAGTAGGCCCGGGGGTCTTTCAGCCACCGGAACAGCCAATCCGGTTGCACCTTCGCGCCGATGTTCCGCAGCGCGGGGGCGAAATCCCGGTTCCGGTAGACGATGGCCCTTCCGTTCACGCCCTCCAGGGGCGGGCCGGGGTTTGCGTCCTTTTCGTCGCGAACATGACAACCCAGACACCCGACGGCCTCGAAAATGGATTTTCCCTTCTGAATCTGCGCGGGCGCGCCCAGATTCGGAACCTCTGTGGGTTGCGCCTTCCGCGGTCCCTGCCGCCAGACGTAGGTGGCGATGTCGAACGCCTCCTCGTCCGTCAGGCTGAAGTAGGGCATACGGGTTCTCGGATTATAGTCCTGTGGCTTCTTGATCCAGGATACGAGCCAGGCGGGCGATACCTTTTCCTGAATCCTCGAGAGGTCGGGTCCTACCTGCCGCAGGTCCTCCGTCCCCGGAAGGGTGTGGCAGCCGTTGCAACCCAGCTCCCGGACGAGAGAGATTCCGCGGGAAATCTTGGGGGCTTCCGGAATGTTGAAAACCTCGGTGTGGCAGCTTCTGCACTTGGTTTGCGCCTCGCTGCCGTAGAGGAGGGGGTCTTCCCAGAACTGGACGTGCCCGTGTGCCTTGTCGACGCTGGTGACGGCCGTTCCCTGCCCGCCGTGACAAAGCGTGCAGCCGACTTTGTTGAATTCATGTTTTGAGAGGTAGAGGCGTCTGTCGGGGTGCGTGCGGAATGGCTGCGGTGCCTTCTCAAAGCCCGCCCTGTTGATGCCCAAGTGACACGTCTGGCATCGATCCACCTTCATCAGGGGCTCGTTGAAGTTGTTGCGCTCATACTCGCGCAGGACGAGCTGGTGGATGTCATACGTGCGGCTGGCGATGCCCTGGAGGCGCCGCTCCTGGAAGGAGATGGCACTGGCCGCCTCCCGCCTCGCCGCCTCCAGCGCTTTCATCTGTTTTTGCTTGGCCTCAATCTTCGCCTTTATCGCGTCCCTGGCGGCTTCCGCCTTCTCCGCGATGGGCTGTATCTGGTCGAGCTGGGTTTTGGCCTCATCGACTTCCCTTTGTTCGGCCTCCTTGTTGTGCCCCTGCCGAATGGCTTCCTGGAGATAGAAATAGGACTGATCGTAGAGCGCCCTTCCGGAAGCCGAGCTCCTGCACCTTTTCAAAGGCGTCGAGTTCGCTCCTGGCCAGTTCTTTCTGGAGGTTCGCCAGCTCCTGGTCATTGGCGAGCTTTTGTTTCTGCTCGGCGATCTTGCGGTCGATATCCGCAACTTTCGGGCCGACGGACTCCCTGAGCCTCGCGAGCTCTTCCTCTCCGAGGGTTTTCTCGTAGGCGTTAAACTGTTTCTGGTACTGCTTCCAGGG
>CBDBZY010000014.1:0-66180 GCA_965213685.1 bacterium | reverse complement strand
CCGGCTGGTTCGGGAGCGTTCATTGACCGGGAGCGTTCGAGGCGGCGCACATATCAGGGGGAGCGGGAAGCATCTGTCGCGCGCGCAGGCGTGCGCCCGGACGAATCCATCGCGAAGGAGCAGAGGATGCCACGGATTTCCTTGGTAGAGCCAGCGCAGGCGGAAGCGTCTGCGAAACGCATCATGGAGAACCTGCAAAAGAAGTTTGGCGTCGTGATTCCCCCGGTGAAGGCCCTGGCCCACAAGCCGGATTTTTTGCGATCCTTGCTGAGCCTGACCACCGTGGCGGATGGACCGGGAGAGATCGACGTCGGCTTCAAGGAGGTGCTGAACATTCGCGCATCGGTGCTCAACGGATGCCATTTTTGCGCGAACATGCACTCCAACATGGCGCGAATGCACCGGGTGGGGGATGAGAGGACGAAAGCGGCACAGGAGGGCTCGCTGAGCGACGCCTTTGACGAGAAGGAGAAGGCGGCGCTGCGCCTCTGCGAGGAGAGCACGCAGGGGGTAAGGGTTTCCGATGAGACTTTCGAGGCCTTGCAGTCCCACTATTCGGAAACGCAGATAGTGGAGCTCCTCGGCGCCATCGCGCTCATCAACGCCTGGAACCGGCTCATCGTGGGAATGGGTTTTTAGGTTCGGGAGGAGGAGGATGCTTGTCCCCCCCTCCCCCCGTTTTCAGGGGGGTTCATTTTAGAGGCTCAGCGTGGCGCGGCTCACAGTGAGTTCCGTTTCGCCCAGAATCTCCGACGTCGTAAGTTTTCCGCTCATCACGTCCATCAGCTCCCGTTCGAGCAGGCTCTTCGCCTCGTCCATGCGCATCCGTCCCTCCATGACGCCGCTGATGTCCACGTCGATGTTCTCGGCCATCGTCCTGGCGGTTCGGGGGTTGCCGGTCACCTTGATGGTGGGGGAGACGGGATGGCCGATGGGGTTTCCGATTCCCGTTGAGAAGATGATCGCCTGCGCCCCGCTCGCCGCGAGCGAGGAGATGTTCTCTACCCCGGCGCAAGGCGCGTCGGCGAAGATGACGCCCCTTCTGGCGGGCCGCTCGCCCACGCGGACGACCTCGACGATGGGATGTCCGCCCGCTTTCTTGATGGCGCCCAGGCTTTTCTCCTCAATGGAGGAAAGACCGCCCCGGATGTTGTCCGGCGCCGGGTTCGAGCCGATGAAGTCGACGCCGATGCTCTCGGCGTAATCCACGGCGCGCTTCGCCGAAGCGATGATTCTCCGGGCCGTCTCCTCGTCGGCGGCGCGGCGGGCGAGGAGGTGTTCCGCCCCGACGATTTCCAGGGTCTCGGAGAAGAGGACCGAGCCCCCCGCCTCTACGACCGCGTCGGCGACCATTCCCGTCACGGGGTTCGAGATGACGCCGCTGGTCGTGTCCGACCCGCCGCATTCCGCGCCGATGGTGAGTTCGCCCAACTCGCAACGCACGCGCCTGGCGGAAGTCGTGTGCGCTGCGAGTTTCGCGGCGAGGGCGACGACGTGGGAGGTGGTGCGGAGCGTGCCGCCGATCTCCTGGATGTTCACGCACTCTATCGGCATCCAGGGCGACCGCCGCGCGGCTACTTCCGCGATGGCCTGCGCGCTTTTCGGCTCGAGGCTGACGATGATGGCGGCGCCCACGTTCGGGTGGGCGGCGGTGTGCCCCATCACCCGATAATGCTGCTCCTCGTCCTCTCCCATCAGGGCGCGCCCGAAGGACGTGTTCACGGGGGTGGCGTCCCGCACCAGCGCGCCGATTCTGCGAACGATGGGGTTGGAGTTGTCCATCCCGCTCACGATCGCCAGGTGATTCCTGCCGCCCGGCGCGCCCTGGGGCCGCCGGTAGCCCCAAAAAACGGGCGTCCCCCTTTTTCGGGCCATGCCTAGCCCCTGGTGCTCTGGATGTTGTGGACGTGGACGTGCCCGCCCGCGGATATGTTTTGCGTGGCCGTGCCGATGACCTCGCCATATTTGCGCACCTTCGCGCTTGCGGATATCTTCATGAGCGCGATCTTGTGCCCGAAGGGAATCGTCTCGGCGGCGGAGACGGCCAGGATTTTCGCGCCGCCCTCGACCTCCACGCTTTGTCCGGGGGCGACGTCCTCCAGCACGGTGGCCACGTTGTCTTCCGGGTGCATCATCAGCGCGCGGCCCATCAGCCGGTCTCCGCGTCCGCGCTAGTCGTCATTTTCGAGGTTTCCGGGCAACCGGAGCCGCAGTCTCTCGACGGGCCGCCCGTTTCGCAGGTGTTCTTCCAGAAGCTCCGGCACGTCCTCGACCTTGACGCCCGTGTACCAGACGCCCTCCGGATAGACGACCAGCGTGGGGCCCATCGTGCACGGGCCCAGGCAGGTGGCCCCCGCCATGGCCGTATCCGCGGCGAGGTCGCTCGAGCCGATCCCCTCCGTGATGGCCTGGGCGACCTCGATGCTGCCCTTGCTCTGGCAACAGCCCATCGGATGGTCCGGTGGACGCTGGTTGATGCAGACGAATACATGTCGTTTGATGTGTTCCAAAGCGCACCCTCTTTCAAATGGGCAAAACGTGTTCTCTCGGGATTTGTTTTGGGAGCGGGGCCGGTCGTTTTCACCGACGCCGCCCCCTCCATGACTTTGCCGAAAGGAGATGATACGCTCCGCCGAGGAGAAGTCAAGGGAGTCGCCGCCCCGGGATGCGGGGGGTGCCGAACGGGTTTCTTTCGACGGGACGGAGCGGGCCTGTTTCATGCGGTCCCGCAAAATTTCAATGCGATATGGCTGAGCGGTTCGTAGAAGAGGAGAAACCTCTCGTCTCCCGAATGCGGGGAGGCCCCACCTGCATTTTTCTGGCGGATCCCGCCGCCCCCGCCGTGAGCGTGCAGGCGTGGTTTCCGGTTGGCGGCGTCACCGAGACGGGGCCGGTCGCGGGCATCTCCCATTTTCTCGAACACATGATATTCAAGGGTTCGCAGAACCTCGAAGTAGGAGAACTCGCCGCGCTGGCGGAATCCTCCGGCGGCGACATCAACGCGTACACGACGAGCGAATCCACCTGTTACGACCTGATAGCGATGCCGGGCCGGTTCGCCGCGTGCCTCGAGGCGCTCCTCGACGCGCTTTGGCGGCCGCGACTGGACGGGGAGGAGGTTCGCCAGGAGAGGCAGGTCATTCTCTCCGAGTTGAATCGCGCATACGAGCAGCCGGACCAGTTGCTGCAACATCACCTCTATCGCGAGGCGTATGGCCATCGGCACCCCTATGGCCGCGCCATCCTGGGCACGCGCCAGACGGTGCGGAGGATGGGGGCGCGGAAGTTGAGCGCCTATCACCGGAAATTCTATGCGCCCTCCTCGGCCGTCCTGGTGTGCGCAGGGGCCTTTGACGTCCCGGAGGCCAAGGCCATATTGCGCGGAAAACGAAAGGACTGGCGCGCGATATGGCCGAATCCCGGGCGCGCAAAGATGACGCCGGCGCCCGGGCCGACGCCCCCCAGGGAGGGGCCGCGCGTCGTCGTGCGTCGCGCCCGGGCGGGGACGGCGCACCTGGACCTCGCCTTTGAAATCCCTCCTTTCACCCATCGGGACGCCCCCGCACTGGAGGTGCTGGGCATGGTTCTCGGGGCGGGGGAAAGCGCGCGCCTGTATGAGCGCCTCTGCCTGAAAGCGTCGCTCATGTTCGACGTTTCCGCCGAGGCCCACTTCTCGGGCGGTCCGGGGCTGTTTTTCCTGGGCGGATACGCGGAGCCGGAAAACGCCGCGAAGGCCGCCGGGCAGATCATTCGCGTGGCGAGAGAAGTGGTGGAGGATGCGCCGACGACCCCGGAGGAGCTGGAGAAGGTGCGCATGAACTATATGACGGGCCTGGAGTTTCGACGCGAGCGCATGACGGAGCGGGCGCGCGCCGCGGGCTATTCGGCGCTGATTACGGGGGATGCCGACTATCATCGGAAGTACGTGAAAAGGGTGATGCGGGTAGGGGCGGACGATGTTTCCGAGGCGGCGCGGCGCTATCTGGACCCCGCGCGATTGACCGCGGGCATCTTACTCCCGAAGGGGGAGGCGGCCGGAGTCGGCGCGCGAAGCATTCGCAAGGCGATATGGAGCGGATTCCGCGACGTGGCGGGCGGTGCGAACCGGAATCGGGGCGTCGCGGAAAAATCGACGCCGCGCCGTTCAGCGCGCGGAGCCTCGCCGATGCGAACGGGGAGCCTCTCTCCGGCAAGCCCGAGGATTCCGCGCGCCGGAAACAAGCCTGCGGAGACGAAGCTGCCGGGCGGCGGGCGCCTGGTGATGCTGCCCGGAGGCGGCCCGTCGGTATTCTCTCTGCGCGCGGTGTTCTGGGGGGGACAAAGAAACGAATCCGCCCGCCAGAGCGGACTGCACGCCCTGATGATGTCCGTCGCGCCTCTGGCCACGAGGAGCAGCCCATCGTCCGCGCACAAGAAAAAGGTGGAGGGTTGGGGCGCCAGCATCGACGGGTTTGCGGGGAGGGACACTTTCGGGCTGACGGCCGCCGGCCTCAGCGACGTGTTGCCCGAGGTCGCGCGGGAATTCGCCGACACCATATCGGAGCCCGCCTTCGATGAGGAGGACGTGGAATTCGTCCGGGCGGAGCTGGATGCGGAGCGCGACAGCGAGATGGACGACCCGGGGCAATACTGTCGATTCAAGGGACACCAGCTTTTGTACGGAAGACATCCGCTGGGCCGCCATCCGCTCGGAACTTCCCGAACGATAGCCGCCTTCCGCCGGGACGTCCTGCGGCGCGAGTGGCGCAGGCGGGCGTCCCCCGCCCATCTGGTCATCGCGGCGGCCGGCAATTTCGATGCGTCGTATCTGGCGGAGCGCCTCCCCGGGATGCTGGCGCCCTGGGCGGGAGAGGCGCCGCGGGACATTTCCTTTCTCCAGCCGGCACAGCCCAGGAGTCCTCGGCGGCGGCGCTCTCGCTCATACGCCCTGGAGGGTGTGTCGCAAGGCCATATTCACATGTCCTTTCTGGGAGCGACCTTTCGCGATCCCGCCAGACATGCGCTCGCCGTCATTGCGGCCGCTCTGGGGAGCCAGGCGGGAGGGCTCTTCTGGGAGTTGCGGGAGAAGCGCGGGCTCGCCTACGACGTGAGCGTTTCCGCCCAGGAGTTCCTCGACCCGGGGCCCGTCTCGATTTACGCGGCCACGCTTCCGGGGGAGGAGCGACTGGCGGTCGACCTGATGCGCCAGGAAGTGGCCCGCCTCCGCCTGAGAGGTTTGGGGGAGGAGGAATTGCGCCGGGCGAAGGCGTATCTCATCGGCGGGTTGTCCCGCAGTCACCAGCGCGCCTCCGCCAGAGCGTCCGACCTGGCGTTCGGCTTTGCCTACGGCGTGGGGTGGGAGACGCTGGAGGAGACGATCGGCCAGGTGGAGCGGGTGGACGTCCATTCCGCCAGAGAGGCCGCGCGCCGTTTCCTGAAGCCGGGGGCGGAGTGCCTGGTGACGCTCTCGGGGCACCCGCAAGGATAGCCCCCCCCCCCCCCCCCCCCCCCCCCCCCCCCCACCCCGCTGCCTAGCGGCCCTCCTGTTGGAGATGGAGCAAATCTTTTTGCAGTTTTCTCAGCCTGCGGCGCAGTCGCCCCATCTGTTCGATGATATTCTCCTCCCTTTGGGAGCGGAGCAAAAGCCGCTCCAGTCGCTTGCGCTCACCGTCCAGCCTGCGCCTTTCGGCGGGATCCCCGGAGCGAATGCGCTTTTGCTCCACCTCCCGGATGCGCTGCCTCCACTCTGCGGGCGACGTGGCGGAGTGGGGCGGCGCGAGAGTTTCCCTCGCCTCCGCACCGCGCGTGGTTCGGGGGGCGGTTCGCCGAGGCTTCCCGGGCCGCAGGGTTTCCTCCCGAGGCGGGTGGACTCTGGAGGGAAACCGATCCTGGAAATGCGGCGCGGCCGCTCCCCGGGCGGTTTTCCTTTCCGCTTTCGCACTCGCGTCGGTCGCGCCTTTCGCCTTTCCGGGCGGTTGCCGCTCTTGCGCGCTTCTGCGCTGATATTCGGATATGGAGATCAGCGTCCCCGCAATGGACTTGCGCGTCTGGACGTATGCGGACTGCACGGTGGATTTCGTCCTCTCCCAGGCCTTTTGGGGAGAGGCGCAGCCCCCGGCCAGGAGGCCCAGCAGCATGAGGGATGAAAAAAGAAACGTTCCCGGAGCCCGGGAATTAGTTGGCGGCCCGCTCATGTTCCCTTCTTTCGTCTGGTTCGCCCATGCCCGACAGGCGGCAGGCGGCCTCCTCCACGAGAGGGAGGAGGCTCTCCGGGTCCAGGCCGTTTACGGGAATGCCTCGGAACCGGCGGCACAGATTCGCCAGGCGGATGTCGTCCGTCTGGTCCATCTTGTTGAAGACGCGGATGAGGGGGGTGTCTTTCAGCCCAATCTCATCGAGGATTTTCTCTACGGAAAAGAGGTTCTCCTCGCAGTGGGCCGATGCGGCGTCAATCACGTGAATCAGGAGGTCCGCCTCGCTCAGCTCCTCCAGCGTGGAGCGAAACGCCCCGATCAGCGCCCGGGGAAGATCGTGAATAAAACCGACGGTATCCGTGATGATGACCTCCCGCTCGCGCGGGAGCCTGAGTCTTCGGCTGGACGTGTCCAGGGTGGCGAACAGGCGGTCCTCCGCCATGACCTCGCTGTTCGTCAAGGCGTTCAGGAGGGTGGATTTCCCCGCGTTCGTGTAGCCCACCAAGGAGAGAATCGGCACCTCGCGCCGCTGGCGGCGGCGCCTGCCCTGGGAGCGTTTTCTCTGCAGATTCTCCAGCTCCCTCTCCACCCTGCGAATGCGCTCGAACGCGCGGCGGCGGTGAATCTCCAACTTGGTTTCCCCCGGTCCCCGGCCGCCTATCCCGCCGGCGAGTCTGCTCAGGGCCGAGTGCCGGGAGGATATGCGGGGCAGCGTATATCGTAGCAAGGCGAGTTCCACCTGGAGTTTCCCCACGCGGCTTTTGGCTCTCTGGGCGAATATGTCGAGGATGATCTGGGTTCTGTCGAGAATCTTCAGGTCGGTGAATTCCGACAGGCTCTTGATTTGCGAGGGCGTCAGTTCGTTGGAGAAGAACAGCGCCTCGGCGCCCACCTGCATGGAGTTCATCAGGACATCCGCCATCCGCCCCTTTCCGATGACGAAGCGCGGGTCCGGCTTTTTGCGGCGCTGCAGGATTTTTCCGCAAGGGATGAAACCCGCCTCGCGCGTGAGGAGGGACAACTCCTCCAACTCGATTTCGGCGGAGCGGTTCGCGTTCTGCCCGGTGTCCAGGTGAACGAGGAGGGCGCGTTCCCCCTCCTCCAGCTGAATCGACGATTTCTGGAGGCGGGCGAATTCGTCCTCCAGGGAATTGACGAGGGACTCGATGTTGACCCGGCTCGACTCCAGGTTCGGGAATGATCGCATCTCCCAGGGAGGGCGGTTGCCCCCCCATGCGGCGGCGCCGTCGTCCAGCCCGGTCTCCTCCGGAGGCCGGGGGGTGATGTGGGCCAGGTGGAAGCGGCCCGCCTCCCCGCCTTCGAGCACCTCGATGACGCCCATGGCGTCCAGGCGCAGGAGCGCCATGTCCGTCAAGTCTTCCTGGGACAACGGGGAGGGTCCCAGGTGCGTGTGAACGCACCGCAACCCCCTGAGCCGCGCCATTCCGGCGCGCGCGCGGCCGAGGTCCGGTATCTCGATGCGCCGCGCGTCGCCGATGATGACGTAGCGCACCGCGCCGGGCCGGTCGACGAGCAGCCCGATCTGGCGCGAGATTTCATGGGAGAGGAGCGCGAGCTCCCGCCCGAGTTCCATGTGCAGGCATTGGCCGGGCGGTATTTTCCGGCGATACAGCCTCTCCAGTGCCTTCGTCTGCTTCGGCTTCAGGCCGGTGAGCCGGCCGTGCAGTCTGGCGATGGCGAGACGCTCCCGAGCGCAAAGGGTCGATGCGCGGCAGTCTGGCGGGTCCACATCTTACTTGTGCCATACGCCGCCCGCAACCAGGATAAACGAGGTGCCGTGCCGAGGCCAAATGATTGACACCCCCCGAAGCGTTCCATAGACTCTACGCCCTTTGAACGCCCCGTTTTCTCTGTTCTCGAGGCATGAACCGTGGTCAACGAGCGCGATCCGAGGCTTCTCCGCGTGGAGGACATGGTGCGCAGGCTTTTGCGGCACAAGGCGGACGCCAATCTCGCCAACGCGCTGGGAAAAATGCACGCCGCCGAGGTGGCGCAGATTTTTCAGCATTTCCTGCCCGAGGAGCGACAGGAGGCGTTCTCTCTGGTGCGAAGCCAGGAGCACCGCGCCGCCATCCTGACGGAATCAGACGCGCATATTGTTCGGGAGCTCCTGGAGCCGGTGCCGAACGAGGGAGTGTTCCCCCTGCTCCAGGAACTCGACAGCGACGACGCGAGGTATATTCTGGAGGCGCTGCCCGAGGAGCGCTCCCGGGAGATCGTCGCGCTCCTAGATGCGCCGGAGACAGAGGCGATACAGGACGTGATGGCGTATCTGCCGGAAACCGCGGGCGCCATCATGACGGATTCCTATGTGGCTCTCCCCGAGGAGATCACGGTGGACGAGGCCATCTCCCGGGTGCGGAAGGCCAGCGAGGTGGACTACATCTTCTATGTCTATGTCGTCGATTCGAACGGTTGCCTTCGGGGCGTGGTCACCCTGCGACAGTTGCTGCTGGCGGACCCCTCCAGGGTCTTGTCCGAAGTCATGAGCACCAACGTATGGAGCGAAAACGTACATGCCGACCAGGAGCATGTGGCGCGGGTCGTCTCGCGCTATAACATTCTGGCCATCCCCATCGTGGACGACGACAACGTTCTGGTCGGAATCGTCACGGTGGACGACGTGCTCGACGTTCTGAGGGAGGAGGCGACCGAGGACATCCTGAAAATGGCGGGAACGCACTCCTATCAGGACGAGGTGACCGCACTCTCCGCCCGGCGTCTCGCCTGGGTGCGCCTGCCCTGGCTGTTCTTCAGCTGGTTGGGGGGCATCCTCGCCGCCCAGCTGATCCATCAGTATGCAGAGGAATTGAGCAGGGTGGTGGCCCTCGCCGCGTTCATGCCGGTCATCATCGGCATGGCGGGCAACGTGGGCACCCAGAGTGCCACCATCGTCGTCCGCGGTCTGGCGACCGGACGCATCGACCCCAAATCATGGATTCGCGTCATCTCGAAAGAGGTGGCCGTCGGAATGCTTCTGGGCGTTTGCTATGGCGTCCTGCTGGGCTTGCTGGCGACCTACCAGTTCGCTTCCGTCGCCTGGCTGGGGGTCGTCGTCGGCCTCGCGATTTGCGTGGGCATGATGTTTTCCGCCCTCCTCGCGTCGTTTCTGCCGCTCGTGCTCCACCGCTTCCGGGTGGACCCCGCCGTGGCGACAGGGCCCTTTGTCACGACCGGCGTCGACGTGCTGGGACTTTTGATCTACCTGAACATCGCCCGGTTTTTTCTCTTCTCATGAGCGATCACAGGTTCCTCCCGCTTGTCTCTTTCGGTTGACTTCCGCGTAAGGTATGCCGAGACGGACCAGATGGGAGTGGTGCACCATTCGGTCTATTATGTATGGTTCGAGCAGTGGAGAACGGAGTATTTTCGTGCGATCGGCTTTCCCTACGGGCAACTGGAGGAGAGGGATGTTTTCTTTCCCGTGGTGGAGAGCCGCTGCCGCCACAAGGAAGGCGCGCGGTATGACGGCCTGGTGAGGGTCGTCGGCTGGCTACGGGTGCCCGAGGGCGTCCGCGTGCGGATCGACTATCGGGTGACGCAGGAGGAGCGCACCCTGGCGGAGGGGTACACGCTTCACGCGAGAACCGACGCGCGGGGGCGCCCGGGGCGCATTCCGCCGGAAATTCTCGAGAGGATGCGGGAGGAGGCCGCGCCCCTCACGGAGGGGGCGCATCTCTAGCGGCGGGTCTCCGGAGGCGGGGGAATGTTGTTTGCCCGGCGAGGCGACAGGGATGCGCGATCAAAAAATCGGGGGAATTCATGCTTGGCAAATATGATCCATCCAATTATGAGCAGAAGTGGCAGAACCTCTGGGCGGAGGAGAAGATATTCGAAGCCCCGGATCACCCCGGCGACAAGCCCACCTACTATGCCCTGATGATGTTTCCCTATCCGTCGGGAGACCTCCACATGGGCCATGCCTGCAACTACACGATGGGCGACGCCATCAGCCGCTACCGGAAGATGCGCGGCTTCGAGGTGCTGCACCCGATGGGCTGGGACGCCCTGGGATTGCCCGCGGAGAACGCCGCCATCCACGCCGGTGCGCATCCGGCCGGCTGGACAAAGAGAAATATCGACAACATGAGGCGGCAGCTCCGCATGGCGGGCCTGGCCTATGACTGGCCGCGCGAGATTTCCACCGCGCATCCGGGCTATTACAGATGGACGCAATGGATTTTCCTCAAGATGCTCGAGCGTGGCCTGGCGTACAAGCGGGAAGCCCTCGTCAACTGGGATCCGGTGGACAGCACGGTTCTCGCGAATGAGCAGATTCACGACGGCATCGCCTGGCGCAGCGGCGCCCGGGTGGAAAAGCGCTGGCTCAGCCAATGGTTCCTGAAGATTACCGACTACGCGCAGCGCCTGCTCGACGACCTCGACGGACTGGTTGGCTGGCCCGAGCATGTCAAGCAGCAGCAAAGAAACTGGCTGGGGCGCAGCGAGGGCGCGCGAATCGACTTCACGCTCGAGATGACCGGCGAGACGATCTCGGTCTTCACCACCCGGCCGGATACGGTCTATGGCGTCACCTTCATGGTTTGCGCGCCCGAGCACCCGATGATCGATCGGTTGCTGGAGGGGAACGCCCGCGCGGACTCCATCCGGGCGGCCGTGGACGAGATGCGGTCCCGGAGCGCCGCCGAGCGGATGAGCGAGGAGAGGGAGAAGACGGGCGTTCACACGGGGCGTTTTGTCGTCAACCCAGTCAACGGGGATCGGGTGCCCCTGCTCGTGGCCGATTACGCCCTGATGGAATATGGCACGGGGGTTGTCATGGGCGTGCCCGCGCACGATCAGCGCGATTTTCTTTTTGCGAGAAAATACGGCATCCCCGTCAAGGTCGTGATTCAGCATCCGGAGGGCGGCCTGGATGGCGCCACGATGCGCGAGGCGTATGTGGAAGACGGCGTGATGGAGAGCTCCGGTCCCTTCGACGGGCAGCCGAACCGCGAAGCGTATCCCGCGATGATCGATTATTTCGCGGAGAAGGGTTTTGGCGACAAGACGATCAACTGGCGTCTGCGGGATTGGCTCATCTCGCGCCAGCGGTATTGGGGGGTGCCCATCCCGGTCATCTACGAAGAAGACGGGAGCGTGACCCCGGTGCCCGAGGCGCGCCTGCCCGTCGTCCACCCGCGCGACGTCGAGTTCACGGGCCGGGGGGGGAACCCCTTGGCCCAGAGTGCGGATTTCGTGAGCGTCATCAGCCCCAGGACGGGGAGGCCCGCCCGCCGCGAGACGGACACGATGGACACTTTTGTCGATTCGTCCTGGTATTATTTGCGGTATGTGAGCCCTCGCGATGAGAGCGCCGCGTTTCAATCCGCGAACGTGAACCGCTGGCTGCCGGTGACGCAGTACATCGGAGGGGCGGAGCATGCGGTCATGCACCTGCTGTACTCCCGCTTTTTCACCAAGGTGCTGTACGATCTCGGGCTCGTCCGTTTTGAGGAGCCGTTCGAGAACCTCTTTACACAGGGCATGGTGTGCCGCACGGCGTATCACGTGGCCGGGGCGCGCGGCCGCTCCTGGGTGCCCTATCACGACGTGGACGAGGCGTCCCTGGTGGTCGCGCGGGACGGCCCCAGCGGCAGCGGCTATCGGGCGGGCCAAAGGGTGGTCGCCGAGATGGCCTCGATGAGCAAGTCGAAGATGAACGGGGTCTCGATCGAGGAGTGCACCGGGAAATACGGGGCGGATGCGGGCCGGCTGTATACGCTGTTCATCGGTCCCCCCGAGCGCTCGAAGGAGTGGCGCGATGACGGGCTCATCGGCGTGCACCGGTTTTTGCAGAGACTCTGGAGCACGTTTTCGGAGCGACTCGAGGATTGGCGGGGGTCGGAGCCCTACGCCGGGGACGGGAGCGGGCTGTCTGCCGCCGGCAGGAAGCTCAGGCGCGACGCGCACGCCACCTTGAAGGCGGTGACGGAAGTGTATGAAAAGACGTTTTCCTTTAACACGGCGGTGGCCCGCGTCATGGAGTTGGCCACGTCGCTGCGCGCGGAGGCTGCGGCGGAGAATGCGGTGCAGCGCGAGGCGGCCGGGATTCTGCTCTGCTGCATGGCGCCGATGGCCCCGCACGTGGCGGAGGAGCTCTGGGCGGCCCTGGGCGCGGCGGGGAGGGGGGAGGCGAGCCTCTTCCGGGAGTCGTGGCCCCTGCTGGATGAGGCGGCCATCGCCGCCGAGGAGAAAGAGTTCGCCGTCCAGGTGAACGGAAAGACGAGGCGCACGTTCCTGGCGCTCCCGGATGCGCCCGAGGAGGAGCTGCGAGAGAAGGCGGAGGCGGTCACGTCGGCCTACATAGACGGCAAGGAGATTGTGAGGCACATCGTCGTGCCGGGCCGTCTGGTCAACATCATTGTGAAAGGGTAGATTGTTCCGGCCCCGCTCGTGTGAGGGAGGGGCATGGGGCATGTCGCCGCCCGCCCTCCGTGCGTCCTGGGGGAATGGCCGGGGCCGGGGGGAGGAGGGGAGGGAGCGAATCCGCGCGGCGGTGCGCGAGTGGCGTGCGATGGTTTCGGGGAATAATGATTACCAGGAGAGGGGGGATGGAAAATGGCTGAACGCCCAACGGAGATGGATGAATTTTTGCTCGAGCCGCGCATGGCGAGAATCGCCACCACGAACGCGGACGGATCGCCGCACGTCGTGCCGCTTTTATACCTGTTCCATCCCGAGGACGCGCGTTTTTTCATCAGCACGGGGGATGATTCCGTATCGGTGCGGAATCTGAGGCGAAATCCGGCGTTTTCCATCTGCATCGATGACGCGGAAGCCCCCTTCCGCTCCGTCATCGTGGAGGGGGAGGCGCAGATCTCCGAAGTGATGGGAACGGACCATGAGGGGCTGAAAAGCGTGGTGGATCATTTCTTCGGGCCGGACATGTGGGCGAATTACGTGAATACGCCCATCGCCCAGAAAATGCGCGTGCGGGTCACGATGGTGCCCAAGAAGTGGAAATGGTGGGATTACCGCAGAAAGTTGATGGGTTCGGTGAAGGTCGGCTGAACTCTGAATTCATCCCCACCCCGCAATTCCCGCTGCGATGAAAAGTCCCCGGAGAGAGCCTCTCCCCGGGGATTTTTGCGACCGGGTGGCCTGAATGGGACGCGGCTTCTCAGGGGCGTCGTCTCGCGTTTTGAATCATGCGGGCGAGCTGCTGCTGCGTGGGCGCGCCGGGGAAGAGTTGTTCGCCAACGATAAAAGCGGGAGTGCCGCGTATGTGCAACGCGCGCGCCAGGGCGCGGTTCCTGTCGATGTGCTCCTGAATCCGGGGTGCCCGCATGTCTTTTTTCAGGCGCGCCGTGTCGATGCCCACCGAGGCGGCGATTTGCATGACGCTTCGCTCGTCATAGGAGATTTTGGCCTCCATGAGCGCCTTGTGGAACGCCAGGTATTTGCCCTGCGCGCGCGAGGCGAGCGCCGCCCGCGCCGCCAGGAGGGAGTTGGGGCCAAGGATGGGAAACTCTTTATAGACGATGCGGATCTGTTTGTCTTTCGCGAGCGCATCCTCCACCGTGCGCGCCGCGCGCTTGCAAAACCCGCACCGGTAGTCGAAAAACTCCACGATGGTGACGTCGCCGTCGGGGTTCCCGCCCACGGGCGCCTCGGCGTCCGCGTAGATTTGTTTTTTGTGCTTCTGCATCATGGACCGGGCGGTTCTCGCGCGTCGCGTCTTCCGCTTCGCCTCCAGTGCCCGCATGGCTTCCACGAGCACTTCCGGGTTGCGGATGAGGTATTCTCGCACGATTTTTTCGATTCGCTTCCTGTCCGCGCGTTGCGCCACCCGCGCGGCGGTGGATGCGTCGGTTTCGGATTCTGCGGCGCCGTGCGCGGCTGCGCGGCTTTCGTTTTTCGGCGAGACGATTTCGCTGCCGGCGGACGGGAGGAGGAAAACCCCGGCGGCGATGACGGCACCCAGGAGCAGCGTCACGGGGGAGGCGGTCTTTCTCGACATGGGAATGGCCTTTCGTGAGATGGCAATCGGCGTTGTTGCTTCCAGGGGAGTCGGGTCGGCGCGCGCCAACCGCGCGCGAACATGCTAGGATGCGCCATTTCATAAGGCAAGCGATTTTTTTCCGCGTTGGGGTTCGCTCTTGGAGGGAAAGGCATGGGTTGTCGTATCGCGCGGCTCGGTCACGTCGGAATCCACGTGAGCGACGTGGAGCGGTCCATTCACTTTTACCGGGATGTGGTGGGCCTGAAGTTGACGGGGAAATGGGGCCCGCCCGATTTTTTTCGCCCCATTTGTTTCATGCGCTGCGGAGAGAGGCACCACACCCTCGTGTTTTTTGAACTGCCCGAGGACGCCGTGAAAGCGGGGCTGACGACCTCGGATTCGGAGCATCGAACGGATGTGGGCCTGCACCACATCGCTTTTGAGGTGGAGAGCCGAGAAGACTGGCTCAACGCCCAGGAGCACGTGAGATCCCGCGGAGTGGAGTTCGTCTCCGGCCCCTATGTCCACGCCCACGAGGGGATGGATGAGAACGGGTTCGTCGGCGGCAGCGGGAGCCATGCGTTTTACTTTCTGGACCCGGACGGAAACCGGGTGGAAATCTATTGCTGGATGATGCGCGTGACGAAGCCGAGCGCCTCCGCGCCGAACCCCGACCTGTAGGGAGGGTTTTTTCGCGCCATGAGTGAAAGAGGAGAGCGCATCGTCAGCGCGGACGCCCTGCGCGACCTGATGGAGCGCGTTCTGGCGGCTGCGGGCTGCTCCCACGAGCATTTGATGACGACGGCCGACGTGCTGGTGGAGGCCGATCTCAGGGGATACGCCACCCACGGCTTGATTCGCCTGCCGAACATGATCCGAAGAATCCAGAGCGGAATGATCAACGCGCGGGCCAGGCCGCGCGTGACACAGGAGCGGGAGGGCGCGGCACTGGTGGAGGGCGACCGCGCCCTGGGGCCGGTGGGCGCGACGTACGGGGCGATCCTGGCGGCGCGGAAGGCGGAAAAAGCGGGTTCGTGCGCCGTGGGCGTCGTGAACAGCGACCACATCTGCATGACGGGCTATTACGCGGAGCGCATCGCGCGGGCCGGCTGCGTGGGTATCGTCGCCGGCGTCACGCAGCCGCTCGTCCACCCGCTGGGGAGTACGGAGCGTCTCCTGGGCACGAACCCTTTTTCGATTGCCGTTCCCACGGGCGGAGATGCGCCCGTTCTGCTGGATTTTGCGACCAGCGCGATTCCTTTCGGGATGATCCTGCGGGCGAGCGTGACGGGAGAGCCGATTCCCGAGGGCGTGGCGGTGGGGCCGGATGGCGAGCCGACGACGGACGCGAAAGCGGCCGCCGCCGGTGCGGTCGCGCCGTTCGGCGGCCACAAGGGGTATGGCCTGTGCCTGTTGATAGGGCTTCTGGCGGGGCCTCTGCTCGGGGCCAAGGTCGGCAAGCCGCTCACCCGGTCGGTGCGGGAGGGGCATTACGACAAGGGAGATTTGTTCATCGCCATCGACCCCGCCGCCTTCGGGGACCCGGCGGCGTTCCGGGAGATGGTGGACGCCCACCTCGCCGAGGTCAGGGGTGCGCGCAAGGCCCCCGGCGTGGAGGAGATTCGGGTGCCGGGGGAGCGGAGCTTCAGGGAGAAGGAGAGGAGACTGCGGGCGGGCATTCCGGTGGGCGATGGCGTGTGGGCACAGGTGGCGGAAATTGCGGACGAACTGAACGTGGCGATGCCTTCATAATACGGAAATGCGGAACATGTGAAATTTTCTTTGTGGGGGGGCGGCGTCGGCGTTGCCCAGACTTCCGGAGGAGCGGCATTCCGGGATAGCGGGAATCTCCTGGCTGACGGCTTGCCCCCCCGGGTGCCTGCCGTCCCGCTTTGCCGAACGCGAGGGCCTGGTTGCGTGACCTCGGATTTCTTTGTGCGTGTTTTGTCCCGCGTGGCGGAGGAGAACCGCAGGTTTATTTCCGCCCTGCGCGACCTGGACGAGGAGGGGTGGCGCGCCCCCACGCTTTGTCCGGGCTGGCGCGTGGCCGACGTGGTGTCCCATATGACGCTCGGCGCGCGCTTCTACGCGCGCGTCATTCCCGCGGGCGCCGCCGGACGCCTCGAGGCGCCCTTTGGCACCACGGATTTGGAGTCGTTCTGGGCGTATCGGAAAAAGACCGGCGATGCGCTCGCCGCCCTTCCCGCCCATGAGCGGACAGCCGCCTTCGAGAAGGCGGTGTGGCGCCTGCAGGAGGTCTTCGAGGGGGTCGCCCCCGGCGCCCTGGACAAGAATGCGTGGCATTGGCTCGCCCCGTGTCCGATTCGCACGTTTCCGGGGCAAAGGCTGTATGAGCTGATCCTGCACGATTGGGACATCAGGAACCGCCCGGACGATGACTTGCGCCCCGAGGCGGCGGACATGGCCGTGGATTGCCTCCCGGAGCGCCTCCCCATCTTTTGGAGAGCCAGGGGGCATGCGGACTTGCGCGCCAGCATACGCTTCGAGACGCAAGCCCCCGAGCGCAGATGGACGCTGCACGTCGGCGGGGAGGGGCGCCCTGACATCGCGTTTTCCGGGGATGCGGCTTGCCACGCGCAAATCACGTGCGGCGGCAGCGACCTGGTGCTGATCACCACGGGACGCGCAAGCTGGGAGGCGAGGGAGGGAGCCGGTCGTCTGCGCATCGAAGGAGACAGGGCGAAGGCCGTCGAGGTGCTGGCCGTCCTGGCTCAGCCCTTCTGAGGCCGCACCCGCCGGTTACTCTCGCTCTCGCGGCGGTTCATACACGAACAGGCACAGGAAGATGCAGAACAGCAGGCCCGCCGCTATGCCGCTGAAGGGGAGCAGGTAGCTCCCCGTGTAGTCGAACATGAAACCCGCCAGCGGGGGGCCGATGAAGCCCCCCAGTCCAAAGAAAATCTCGAGTAGCCCGATGGTGGCCCCGAACGTGGGGCCCTTGAAAGCGTCCGCCGACATCGAGGAGTGGCATACGCTCATCCCCCCGAGGCCGATTCCATAGACGAGCACGAAAATCCAGCCCATCCATATCGGGAAGGGCATGTGGGGGAGGACGAGCAGAATCGCGATCCCGCAGACCGTGATGAAGGACGAGAGCGCCTGGGCGCGTTGCCTGCCGATGAAATCGCTCAGCCAGCCCACGAGAAAGGTGCCCGCCATCCGAATCGCTCCCAGCATCCCGAAAAAGAAGGCGGCCGTGGCCGTGCTGTATCGGGCGTCGACCAGGTATATCTGCAGCTGGCTCAATACCGAATTGTTGTTCAGTCCGATGAAGAAGACGACGAGGAGGAGCGTCCAGAAGTTCCTCTCTCCCCGCACCTGCCGAAATACTTTCCGCAGCGGCGGGCCGGGCGATTTGGGGCTGCTGGATGTTTTCGCCTCCTCCCCGGGCGGCCGGGACTCCCCGTCGATGTGCTGGCCCACCTCCTCGGGCCCTTTTCTGAGCAGCAGCCCCATGAGGGGGACGGCGACGAGCAGGATCGTCAGGCCAAAGATCAGGAACGTCCATCGCCAGCCCCTCGTGGCGATGAGCCATTCGATGAGCGGTATGAAAATCAGTATTCCCGTTCCGCTGCCGGAGAGGGCCAGCCCCGTGGCGAAGCCCCGTTTTTTCTGGAACCACTGGGGCATGAGGGCGCTGTGAAGGGCAAAGCCGCTCAGCGCCATGCCGACGCCCACGAACATGCAGGGAACGACGTAGACGTGCCAGAGGTCGCTGATGAAATACCCCATCGCCATGCCCGCGCCCACGAACACCGAACCCCAGGGCATGACCGCGCGCGCGCCCTTCTTGTCGAACAGGTTTCCCATGAGCGGGCTGAACAGCGCGTAGCTGCCCAGCATCAGGGCGTAGGCTCCGCCCAGGGCGCCGCGCCCCCAGCCGAACTCCTGAATCAGGGGAACCTGGAAGATGGCGAAGGAGAAACGCGCCGTCTGGTGAAACGCCATGGTGACGAAGGATATGCCGACGATGACCCACCCGTAGTACATCCAGGAGGGGGCGCTCGTTCTGGGCGTCATGACGCCGGTTCTTGGTGCAGGCCGCTGCGATAGACAAACAGGCAGGCGACGAGCGCAACCGTCTGGAACAGGATGACGATGCCGAACGGCAGAAGATAGCTCCCCGTGTGATCGAACAGGAAGCCCGCCATCGGGGGGCCGATGAAGCCCCCCAGCCCGAAACAGATTTCCAGCAGCCCCATGATGACGGCGAACGCCCGCCCGCCGTAGGCCTCCGCCGACATGGCCACATGGCAAGTGGACATGCCGCCGACGCCAAAGCCGTAAATGGCGGCGAACGCGAACGCGAGGGTCGCGCCGTTGTCCGTGTGGGGAACGAGGAGGAGGACGCCGACGCCGGCGCCTGACAGAAAAATCGAGATCGCCTGGGCGCGGCTCCGGGACATGCGATCGCTCGCCCAGCCCATGGCCACGCTGCCGATGATCCGGATGGCGCCCGTGAGGCCGAAAACGAAGGCGCCGAACGCGGTGCCGAACCGGGCGTCGACGAAGAATAACTGGAGTTGGCTCCAGATGGAGTTGTTGTTGAGGCCGATGACGAAAGCGATGATCATCAGCACCCAGAAATTTCTGTCGCCCCACACTTGCCGAAATACGTCTCCCACCTTCCGGGAGTGGGCGGCGGGCGGTTTCGGCAACAGGGAGGCTTCCGCGTCCGATGCGCCGTCGACGTTCTGGCCGACGTCGGAGGGGCGGTTTTTGAGCAGAACGACCTTGAGCGGCAGGACGAGGAGGAGCATCGCGCCGCCGAATATGAGATAGGCGTGCCGCCAGCCGAAATGGGCGATGAGCCTCTCGATGGCGGGCATCAGGATGAACGAGCCGATGCCGATGCCCGAGACGGCGATGCCCGTCGCCAGTCCCCGATGTCTGTAGAACCAGCGCGGCATGAGCGCGTTGTGCGTCACAAAGCCGCTCATGGCCAGCCCGAGGCCGATCAGGACGCCGAGAAAGATATAGGCGTGCCAGAGAGACGTGATGCGGGAGCCGAGGAGGAGCCCCGCGCCAATGGCGACGGTGCCCCAGGGGATCAAGGCCCTGGGGCCTCTTCTCTCCAGGATGGACCCCGCCGCCGGGCTGCAAATGGCGTACAGACCCATGCTCAGGGCGAACGCGCCGCTCAGCGCACCCCGGCTCCAGCCAAATTCTTCGATGAGGGGAACCTGAAAAAGAGAAAAGGAAAAGGTGGCCGACATGTGAAAGGCCATGGTGGTGAAGGATATGCCGACGATCACCCAGCCGTAGTACAGGCCGCCTCTCTCTCCGGGCGGAGCGATGCGGCCGGTGCTTGGGGTGGCGGACCCGATGGAATCGTTCAAAATTCTCCCTTCTCTTCGTTTTTCTCTGCGGCATGGGTATAATGGCGCCACTCTAAAGGGTTTTTGTCCGTTCAGGAAGCGCGGCGGGGGATTTCAGAGGTGGATCGCGCGCGCCGCCGAAACGCAGGATCGAATTTCACGGAAGCGCGGCGGGGGAATTCAGAGGTGAATCGCGCCGGGTTCATTCCAAAATTGGCGGAGGTGGTGGGGGAGGAGTTCATCCACACCGATCCGGTGGCGCTCAGGACGTATGACTGCGATGGCCTCACGATTTACAAGGGCGTGCCGTCGGCCGTCGTGCTGCCCGCGAGCACCGAGGAGGTGCGGCGAATCGTCAACCTCTGCCGCGAGTACCAGGTGCCGTTGATCGCCAGAGGAGCGGGCACGGGCCTCTCCGGGGGCGCGACGCCCCGGCCCGGCGGCGTGCTCATCGTCTTTGTGCGGATGAACAGGATTCTGGAAATTGACTATGCGAACCGCCTCGCCCGCGTCCAGCCGGGGGTGGTCAACCTCCACCTCTCGCAAGAGACCCTGCCGCACGGCTTTCATTACGCCCCCGATCCCTCGAGCCAGGCTGCCTGCACCATCGGCGGCAACGCGGCGGAAAACTCCGGCGGTGCGCATTGCCTCAAATACGGGATGACGACAAACCACATCATGGAGATGAAGGTGGTTCTGCCCACGGGCGAGGTGGCGCGTCTCGGCGCGGATGGGGAGGAGGCGCCGGGTTTGGACCTGCGCGGGTTCTTCATCGGCTCGGAGGGGACTTTCGCCGTCACCGTCGAGCTCACCGTGCGGCTGACGCCGAACCCGGAGAGCGTGCGCACCATGCCTCGCCTGTTTTGCGAAGGTGGGGGACGCCTGCCAGGCGGTGAGCGACGTCATCGCGGAGGGGGCCGTGCCCGCCGCGATGGAGTTGATGGACCGCTACACGATCGAGGCGATCGAGGCGGTGACGCAGGCGGGCTATCCGCGCGACGCCGAGGCCGTCTTGCTGATCGAGCTCGACGGCCTGCCGTCCTCCATCCGGCCGCTCGAGGCCCTGATTCAGGAGGTGAGCGAGAAGAACCGCTGCTCTTCGTTTCGAGTCGCGCAGACCGAAGAGGAGCGCGAGGGCCTGTGGATGGGCCGGAAGAAAGCATTCGGTGCCTTCGGGGTGATCGCGCCCGCCTATTATTGCCTCGACGGGACGGTGCCCCGCTCGAAGCTGGCGCAGGTGCTGGCGGAGTTTGACGAAATCGCCTCCCGCCACGGCTTGCGCATCACCAACGTGTTTCACGCCGGCGACGGGAGCCTGCATCCGAACGTCTTGTTTGACGATCAGGTGCCGGGCGAGACCGAACGGGCGATAGAATGCGGGGCGGAGGTGCTTCGCGCGTGCATACGGGCGGGGGGCGTGCTCTCCGGCGAGCATGGAATCGGCATCGAGAAAATCCGGGAGATGAAAGACCAGTTCGACGAACCCACGCTGGCCATCATGGAGCGTATGCGCGACGTCATCGACGAGGACGGCTTGATGAACCCCGGCAAGCTGATACCCGATGCGGACAACGTGTTTCCGGTTTCTCTTGGCGGCCCCGTCGCCCGGATGGGCGGGGGGATGACGAAATAGGAGAATCATGGCACGGAAGCTCGATTCGTTCGCCCGGTCCGTGGAAGCGGACGTGGGCGATTCCGCCCTCTTGTCGGAATCCGGGGCGGAGCTGTTCCGGCTCGGCGGCAGGGCGCCCTCGGTCGTGGCGCGCCCCGCCGATCATGAAGCCCTCTGCCGCGTTCTTTCCCGCGCGAACGAGGGGGGGCTGGCCGTGTTCCCCTGGGGGGGAGGCACCGGCACCGGAACGGGGTATGCGCCCGCAAGGTATGACGTGGCCCTCTCCCTGGAGCGCATGTCGGGGGCGGTGGAGTTTCTCGAAGATGACCTCACCGCCGTGGTGGAAGCGGGGATGAGCGTCGAGAGACTTCATGCGCTGACGGGCGCCAAAGGCCAGACGGCGGGCCTGGACCCGCCGCACCCGGAGACCTCCACGGTGGGGGGGGACCATCATCGCCGAGCGTTCCGGCCCCATGCGGGTGCGCTGGGGCCGGGCGCGCGACCGCGTGATGCGGATGCGGGTGGCGCTGGCCGACGGGGCGACGCACACCTACGGCGCGCTGGTGGTCAAGAACGTCACCGGCTACGACATGAACCGTCTGCTCTCGGGAAGCTGGGGGACGCTGGCGGTCGTCACCGAGTTGGCGATTCGTCTCTACAAGGCGCCGGAGCGCCTGGGGGCGCGGGCCGCCGGCTTCTCATCCGCCGACGCCGCGTTCGCCGCCGCCCGGGCGCTGACGGCCTCGCCGCTCATGCCCATGTGGGTAGAGGTGCTGAACGAGGAGCGCCTCGCCTCGCTCGCGTCGAGCGGCGGAATCGCCCTGCCCGGCCCCGTCGGCCTGGTGGCTTGTTTCGGCGATTTCGAGGAGGGGCTGAACGATCAATTGTCTCGATTTGAGGAAATTCTGCGCAAAGAGGGCGGCGGCAAGATGTTGCGGGTGGAGGATGGGCAAGCCGGGCGTCTCGGCCGCGCCCTGGCGGACCCTCCCCCGGGAGACTTCTCGGGCCCCCTGGCCATCGCCCTCCGAGCCTCTGGCCGTCTGGATCAGCTGCCCCGCTTCGCCGAGGCGACAAGGCGCGCCGCTGAGGCCGGGAAATACGCGTATGCCGCCTCCGCCCACGCGGGCAGCGGGGTGTGGAGATGCTGGCTCGCGCCCGGGGAGGAGCGATCCTCTCCGCTGGAGGCGTGGCGCGCTTTTTCCTCCTTTTGCAGGAGGGGGGCGGGAGAATCCCGGTCGGTTCACCTGCGCATGGATTGCGGGCCGGATGCGGTGCGGGACGAAATACCCGTATGGGGGGAGGACGCGCTGGATTCCGCAGCCCTGCGGGTGATGCGAAACATCAAGAAAGCGTATGACCCCAAAGGGACTTTGAGTCCCGGGCGGTTCGTGGACAGGCTGTAGGACGGGAGGGCCGGGCGGCGATGGATGAGCAAGCGGCAGAAAAGGCGGGTTTCGCGCAGGTTTTTCCCGAATATGAGAATCCCTTCATCGGCCCGGGCGCTCCCGACAGGCGCATGATTCAGCGGTGCATTCATTGCGGATTCTGCACGACGAGTTGCCCGACCTTCTCGTTGCTCGGCAACGAGATGGACTCCCCCCGGGGGAGAATCTACCTCATGCGCCTGGTGGCGGACGGCGAGATGGCGCCGAACGAGACGGTGATGAAGCACCTGGATCGGTGCCTCGATTGCCGCGCCTGTGAAACCTCCTGCCCATCGGGCGTGCCCTACGGCTCCCTGATAGAGGCGGCGCGCGCGAGCCTCGAGAAAATACGGAAACGCCCCCTGGCGGTGCGGATGCTCAGAAGAATCCTCTTCCGCTGGCTTCTGCCCAGCAGGGCGCTGCTCAACCTGGCGGGTGTGGCCGCCAGGCTCTACCAAACCACGATTCTGGGAAGCCTGGTGAGAGGCGCGGGTCTTCTGCCGAAGAAGCTGGCCGCACTGGAGCCCATGATGCCGGAGGCCCCGCCCATCTCGGCGATGCGGAGCCTTCCCCCGGAGGTGGCGCCCATCGGGGAGGAGAGGCATCGCGTCGCTTTTTTCGGCGGGTGCGTCCAGTCCACCTTGTTTGGCGATGTGAACAGGGCCGCCATACGCACGCTGGCGGCGAACGGGGTGCGCGTCGTTTTCCCCGCCGCGCAGACTTGCTGCGGTGCGCTGCAGGCCCATGCCGGAGACAGGGAGACGGCGAGAATCCTGGCGCGCGAGAATCTCGACGCCATCCCCGCCGGAGAGTTCGACGCCATCATACTGGCCGTCTCCGGTTGCGGTGCCATGCTCCATGAATATCAGGATCTGCTCGCGGACGACCCCCTCTACGCCAGCCGCGCGAAGGCGTTCAGCGACAAGGCGATGGACATCACCGTGTTTCTCTCGAGAATCGGCGTCAGGGAGGCGGCCCATCCGGCGCCCCGGCAAGTCGCGTATCATCATCCGTGCCATCTGTTTCACGCCCTCCAGGTGCGCAAGGAGCCGCTCGACGTCCTCTCCGCGATTCGCAACGTTGACGCCGTGCCCCTCCAGGAGAGCGATTGGTGCTGCGGCTCCGCGGGCAGCTACAATCTCACGCAAACCGAGATTTCGATGCGTCTTCTCGACAGAAAGATGGGGCACGTCAAAAATTCCGGGGCGCCCGTGGTCTGCACGGGGAACCCCGGTTGCCAGATTCAGATCGCTTTCGGCGCCCGCGAGCGGAACATGGACCTTCGGGTGGTGCATCCCGTCGTCTTGCTCGACGAGGCGTATCAGGCGGAAGGCGTGTATCGAAACGCCAGCCTTCCGTGAGGCACGGACAGCGAGGTGCTGGAAGATGAGCCAACAGGTGGCAAGAGCCGCGCCCCCCACCGTCGTCCGTTTTGCCGAGATCGCGCCCGATTGGGAATCCTCGCCCGACGCCCGCGACGAAGGACACCATCGCGCCGTGTATCGCTACATTGGCGGGCCGCGCGATGCGGGGCCAAAAGCGGCGCTCCCCGGATGGGACTTCGCCAATGGCGTCGTGATGGCGCCTCCCCAGAACGGCGCCCCGCTCCACAGCCATGGCTTCGAGGAGGTCTTCATGGTGTGGAGCGGCGCGTTCGAGGTGTTTTGGGTGGACGCGCGCGAAGGGGAGGTGCGGACCGTCACGCTCGGCCCGTATGACGCCATACGGATGGCGAGGAACGTCATGCGGGGCTATCGGAATTGTGGGGATGCGGACGGGTTTCTCTACTACATGCATGGGCGCGGTGCGTATGAGGCGCCCGTGTTTTCAGCGGACGCAGGGGCGGCGGCGCCCTCCGGCGGCGGCGCGGCGGGCGGGAGCGAGGACGCCGCGCCGCTCGGGCAGGTGGTCCGCCATGATGAGTGCCCGATGAATTTTCAGGTCTATCACGAGGCGTCGCTGCCCGAGGGCGTCCGGGGGATTCGGCGCTACGCGGGCCACGTGGGCGGCGAGCTCGCCAGCGTGGGCCCGCCCCCCTCCCTGCCGGAGGGGGAGGTCTCGTTCGTCATCAACGAAAACCGGGTGGGCTCGGGTGCGCCGCTGCACGATCACCCGGACCTCGAGGAGGCGTTCATCCCTCTGGAGGGGACGTGGACGCTGTTCTGGCTCGACGCGAAGGGGGATGCGCATCAGGAGGTTCTGGATCCGTGGGACATGTGCTGGGCACCGCCCGGCGTCCAGCGGGGGTTTCGGAATTCGGGCCGCGGGTGGGGCAAGCTCCACGTCGTTCAGGGGCGCGGAGGCGCGCTGCCGCCCGCGTATCATCAGGACTATTCCCGGCTGAAAAATTAGGGGGGCGCCTGCACATGGCCACTCCGCGGGAGAAGAGGAGCGCGTCGGGGAGGGTGGAGCGCATCGACCACTACATCGATGCGCTCGACCCCGACGTCAGGCTGCACCTCAGGGAGAAGCGGCCGCGGGGCAAGGAAAAGTTCGAGGCCCGGGCCACGCTGCTCATGGTGCACGGACGGATGGCGCCCGGCTCCGTGGCCTACGATCTGCCGGTGCCCGGCTATTCCTGGATGGATTACGTCGCCGCGCGCGGGTTCGACGTTTTCGCCCTCTCGATTCGGGGTTTCGGGGAGTCCACCTGGCCGCAGGAGATGCGCGCGAGCCCCGCGGGGAAGCCTCCCGCGATACCGGGCAGGGTGGCCGTAAGGGACATCGAGGCGGCGGTCCGCTTCATACGCGAGCGGCGGGAGGTCGACACGATCGGCATTCTGGGACGCTCCTGGGGAACGACGACGGGGCCGGCCTACGCCGCCGACAACATGGCGCATGTGCACACGCTCGTGCTGTATGCGCCCTATTACGCCTATGATAACCCCCTGCGCGCGCGGCAGCTGGAAGACCCCCGCGCCCCCGGGGAGTTCGACGCCAGGCGAGGCGCCTGGTCCTGGTGCGCGGAGAAGGACGTGCACAGGCGGTGGTGGGGCCACATACCGGGGGAGGCGCACCACAAGTGGCGCGAGCCCCGGGTGCCGAAGGCGTATTTTCGGGAACTCCTTCGCCACGACCCGGAGGGGGCCAGGCGCAGGACGCCCGCGTTTCGCCTGGCCAACGGCTCCCTGCTGGATTTATACGATCGCTCGAGGAACAGGCCCCTATACGACGCGGCGAAAATAACCTGTCCCACCCTCCTCATCCGGGGAGACCAGGACGGCGCCTCGGCCGACCCGGAGGCCTGGGGGCTGTATCGGGCGCTGCGCAACAGCCCGGGCAAGCGCTACGTCATCATCCACGACGGCACGCATTTCATGGAGCTGGAAAAGCGCAGGAAGGAGCTGCTGGGCGAGGTGCAGCTGTTTCTGGAGGGGTGAATGCTCCGCCCGCATCGACGCCTCGCGCTTGCTCCACAAACGAAACGCCTTGAGCGCGCCATCCGGCAATGCGGCGTGCATCCCTCGCCCGCCTCGCCGCCTCGCGCTTGCGATTCGGGGAGTGAACGAATAGATTGCATGGCCTCTGAGGTTGGGGGAGTCTCTGATACGCCCATCATCAAAAGGAGTTCTCATGTCCGCTTTATCCGCACCCACGAAACAGCGCTGGTGTCTGATCGATTCCACGGCCATCGGCGTGGACAAAAAGTATGAGCCGCCCCTCATCATCGCATGGGGCGTGGACAGCAACGCCACCGGCACCCGGACGATCACGATGGGGCGCACCATCATTCCGCCGCAGGGCCGCAACCAGAGGCACTACCACGTGTGCGACGCCACGTTCTACATCGTCAAGGGCCCCATCATCGTATGGATGGGAGAGGAGAGGGAAGAGCATACGGTGCCGACGGGCACGTTCGTGTATTGCGCGGCGGGCGAGATTCACGGGCTGTATAACCCGAGCGAAACGGAGGACGCCGAACTCGTCTTCACCTACGGGAATTGTCCGAACCGGGACGCCGCCCGGACCATCTATGTGGAAGACGAGTGGATGGAGGAGGACGCGAGGGACAGGATTCCCGACTAGATTCGGGGAGCGAACTGCAAACGACGGGCCATGAACGCCGCCTGGGGGGGCGGGTCGACCTTTCTCGTTGTCCCCTCTCTCCCCCCTCCTTCCGGCGGTCAGGCGCGGCAGCCGGCGAGGGCCGCCTTGACGTGCGCGTCGTTGACGGCGGCCCCATAGTCGGGCAGCAGCTGCCGGATCTTCTTTTGCCCCAGAAGAAACTCGGCTGTGGAGCGAAGGGTGTGCGCGGCACCTCCCATCCACCGCGCCGAGGCTTGCTCCTCCAGGGTGGGAAAAACGTAGAGGTCGAGCGCCGCCCTCACGTCGTCCGGCGCGCCGCCGATGAAGTCGGCGATCCTCCTCGCGCTCGCCGTGCCGGGTCCGAAACTCTCCGGGTTCGACCGATAGCGCGCATGCGCGGCCGCGAGCACTTGAATGAACCTGCACATGAAGCCCGGGTGGGCGGCGCCGAATTTTTTGTGCACGATCATCCCGTCGAACGTCGCTTTGCCCCACCCCGAAAGCAGGCCTGAGGTGATGAGCACCTTGCCGCTTTTCTTGATCTGCGCAAGCACGGGGTTCCATACGAACGCGGCGTCGATGTCGCCCCGCTCCCACGCAGCGGCGATCCCGGGCGGCTGCATGTCGAGGATGCGCACGCCCTTCGGGGGGATGCCAAACTGCTCGAGCGCGAACAGGGCGTGGAAATGCGTGGTGGAGCCGAACGGGACGCCGAGGCGTTTCCCCCGGAGGTCCTGGGGCGCATGGATGCCCGCGCCGTTGCGTACCACCAGCGCCTCCGACGCGGCGATGTCCTCCGCGATCCAGAACAGCTGGATCGGGAGATTGCGGCTGACGCCGGCGGCGATGGGGCTGGACCCGGCGAGTGCGACTTGCACCTCGCCCGACGCCATCGCGTGGATGGCCGCCCTGCCCGAGTCGAATTTCCGCCAGTGGATACGGTAGCCGGTCGCTCTCTCGAATGTGCCGTCGACGATGGCCGCCTTCCACGGGTTGTAAATCGGCTGGTAGCCGACGGTGACCTCGCCGCCGCGCACGGGCGCGCTACTCCCCAGAACGGCGAGACACGCAACGAGGCAGGCCGCCGGAATCTGTTTGCGCACGGTTCTCCCCCTCCTCTCCATGCCGTTTTCCCGACCCTGAACAGGTTGCCTCCCGAGAAAAACCTCCCGAGGAGGAAAACCTGCGCCCGCGAAGCCTCGACGGCAGTGCGGACGCCGCCAAGATAGCAGAGGGGGCGACGCCATGACCAGCGAACGGATGGCCTGAGGTTTCACAGGCGACGCGCGGCTACCCGCAATTTTTCGCTGCCGATGGTTGGCTTCGGTTTCAGTGGAGGAGGGAGACCAGCTCCAGGAAGCTTTTTTTCAGGCCCTCCACGTCGGGTGCCTGCCGGATCGCCTCGTAAATCTCCCCTTTCGCCTTGCCGTATCTCCCTCTTTGAAGGTAGATGCGCCCCAGGTTCATGTAGGGAAAGTGGCGCGGCTCGTACCTCGGGGCGGATTTTGCTTTTTCGAGCCATTCAGCCGCCTCGTCGAGTTCGCCCAGCTGCATCAGGTAGCAGCCAATGTCGTTGTAGGGGTTGCCGAACTCATCGTCGACCTCGATGGCCATGTGGCACTCCTCGATCGCCTCCTCGAGGCGGCCCTGTTTGCTGTACATCCAGCCCAGGTAGGTGTGCGCGTCGGCGGTGGGGTAGTAGGCGATGGAGTCCCGATACAGCTCGATGGCCTTGTCGAGGTCGCCCTCGGCGTGGGCGAAGCCGCCTTTGCTCAAGAGATCCAGGGCGCGCTTGAGGTCGGGGTTGACCCGCGCCTCGTCTTTGTACTTCTCATCGAAACTCACGCCTTCAAATTCGTTCGCCATGTTGTCCCGCCTCTCCTTCATCCATCGCATACGGTCGTGCAGCCAAGGGAAATTATGCCATTTTCCGCCACCCGCCTGTCAAGGCGCGGCCAGGCCCCCGGGTGCTGGCGAGACGCCGGGAATTCTGAAAAAATGGAGGCGCTTGCCTCCCATCACGCTGGCGTCCGGAAGGAAGGGTATATGGTCGATTCCGTGCGAAAAAAATTCCGGGGCCTCCTTGGGCGGCCAGGGGCGACCGTCATCCCCGGTGCGCACGACGCCCTCACGGCCCGGCTCATAGCCTCCAAGGGGTTCGAGGCCGTCTACATGTCGGGTGCGGGCGTGGCGAACGCGCTCACCGGGCTGCCCGACAACGGACTGGCGTCCTCGACCGAGGCGTTGATGAACGCAAGATACATGGCGGATGCCGTGGACCTCCCGCTGGTGGTGGATGCGGATGCCGGCTATGGCAACGCGGTGAACGTCGTGCGCACGGTGCGGGATTTCGAGAGGGCGGGCGTGGCGTGCGTTCAGCTGGAAGACCAGGTGCTGCCCAAGCGGTGCGGCCACGTGGACGGCAAGCGAGTGGTGAGCCGCGCGGAGTTCGTGGGGAAAATCCGCGCCGCCGCCGATCATCGCACAGACCCGGATTTCGCGATCATGGCGCGAATTGACGCCAAATATACCCATGGCATGGAAGAGGCCGTTGCGCGGGGGAAGGCAGCACTCGACGCCGGTGCCGACGTCGTTTTCATCGAGGCCCTGGAGACGCGCGACGAGTTTGCCGAGTATGCGGAGCGCTGCCCGGGGCCCTTGCTCGCCAACATGACGGAGTTCGGCAAAACCCCCCACATCCCCCGGGCGGATTTTGCGGAGATGGGGTATAAGCTCGTCCTGTTCCCGGTGAGCATCATGCGCGCGATGCTCAGGGCGGGGGAGCTGCTGCTCGATGAGCTCAGGGAGAGGGGCACGATGGCGGGGTATCTGGACAACATGATGACGCGCGAGGCGCTCTACCGGCTCCTGGACTATGACGCTTATCATGCGATGGAAGCGGCGTATCTGCCGGCGGAGCAAGGCGGGGGAGAATGAGCGGCCATACGCGCGAACTCGCCCAGTTCATCAGCGGCCTCCCGGACGACGCGCTCTCCGAGGGTTTGCGCTCCTGCATGCGGAAGTATTTCCTGGACGCCGTGGGCTGCGGTCTGTTCGGCGCCACCACGGAGTCGGGGAAGATACTCGCCCGATTCGTCCGGGAGCAGGGCGGAAACGCGGAGGCCACCCTCTGGAGGAGCGGCTGGCGCGGCCCGGCGGGGCCCGTCGCGCTTTGCCTGGGCACCTGGATGCACGCGTTCGAGCTCGACGATTACCACAGCGGCGCGAAGCTCCACCCGGGCGCCGTGGTTTTCGCCGCCGCGTATCCGCTTGCGGAGAAGATGGGGGCGAGCGGGCGGAGGTTCCTGACGGCTTGCGCCGCCGGCTATGAGACCATGATCCGCGCGAGCATCGCCGCCGACGCCCTCGAGGTGCGCAGGCGGGGATTTCACCTGACGGGCCTGTGCGGGCCTTTCGGAGCGGCGGCCGCCGCGGCCCGTCTGATGGCGTTGGGCCCGGAGGAGACGGCCAACGCCCTGGGCCTGGCGGGCACCCAGGGCGCCGGCACATGGGCCTTCCAGTGCGACGGCTCGGAGACGAAGCGTTTCCACGCGGGGCGCGCGGCCCAGAGCGGCCTCATGGCCGCCTCTCTCGCCGGACGCGGCTATACCGGGCCGAGCGAGATTTTCGAGTATGGGGACGGGGGGTTTCTGTCGGCGTTCAGCGGCTGCGGAACACCGGCGCCTCTCACGCAGGATTTGGGCGTTCGGTGGGAGGCGGAGGGAGTTTCCTTCAAGCCCTATTGTTGCTGCGGGAGCACCCACTCGACCATTGACGCCGTTCTCGCGCTGCGCCGGGAGCACGGCGTCGCACCGGATGACGTGCGCGAAATGGAGATATTGAACCACAGCGTGGTGAAGCAGCAATGCTCCTGGCGGTATGAACCCGTCAGTTCGCTTCGGGCGCAGATGAACATCGAGTATTGCGCCGCGGTCGCACTCGCCGACGGGGAGGCGGGACCCGCGCAGTTCGCGCTGGAGCGCATCGCCGACCCGGGGCTGGTAGCGCTGGCCAGGCGGGCGCGGTTCACGGTGGACCCCGAGATCGAGCGCCTCTATCCCCAAACCTTTCCCGCGAAAGTGGTGATTCGCACCCGGGACGGCCGGGAGTTGCGGAGCCGTGTCGCGGGCCCCAGGGGATCGCCCCAGAACCCGATGGATTTCGGCATGGTGGCGGAGAAATTCAGGCAGATGACGGGCGGCCTGGTCTCCCCCGACTCCCAGGACGCGCTGATAGCGGCCATTTCCGGTTTGGACGAGATGGAGACGCTGGGGGCTTTGACGGCGCGTCTCGCCTAGATTCGGGGCCGCGCGCGCTCCCTCCCCCCCATGGGCATCAGGAGACGGACATGACGGACACGATGAGCGACAAGCTGGCGCGCTTTGCCGCGAACCTCTCGCCCGCGGATATTCCCGGGGGGGTGCTCGAGAAGGCGAAGCGCCATCTTCTCGACGCCCTCGGGATAGGCCTCGCCGCGACGCGGGAGCCATACGCCGAGGCGGTGACGGAGACGGCGCGCGATTGGGGCGGCAAGCCCCAGTCCACCGTCTGGCGCCACGGGGATCGGCTGCCGGCCGCGCACGCTGCCATGGTGAACGGCAGCTACGTGCATGGCCTCGATTTTGACGACACCCATACGGACTCGATCACCCACATGAGCGCCTGCGTGGTGCCCGCCGCGCTGGCCGTCGGGGAGGCCGTGGGCGCGAGCGGCAGGGAGATTCTGACGGCCATGGTGGCGGGCTACGAGGTCATCGCCCGAATCGGGGGCGCGGTGCCGGGGGCGTTTCATGCCGAGGGCTACCACGCCACGCCCATATGCGGCGCCTTCGGGGCGGCCGCCGTCGCGGGGCGGTTGATGAAGCAGGCACCGGCCGTCATCGCCCATGCGTTTGGCGTGTGCGGAAGCCAGGCGGCGGGGATACAGGAGTTCCTGGACGATGGAAGCTGGGTGAAGCGCTTTCATCCGGGTTGGGCGGCGCACGGCGGCGTCACGGCCGCCCAGATGGCGGGCCACGGGTTCATCGGCCCCCGAAAGGTGCTGGAGGGCAGGTTCGGCCTCTACGCCACCCATTTGCGCGCGCCGGCCTATGACCCGGAAGTCCTGGCGGGCGGACTCGGCGAGCGTTGGGAGACGCTGCGCATTTCCTTCAAGCCCTATCCTTGCTGCCACTTTAATCATGCGACGATGGATGCGGCGAAAAATCTGGTGCGAGAGGCGGGGATCGCCCTCGATGAAATCGCCGAGGTCGAGACCATCACGCCCGAGCCGGTTCTCCACATCGTGTGCGAGCCCATCGCGCACAAGCGCAGGCCCAACACGTCGTACGCGGCGCTTTTCAGTTTGCCCTACTGCCTGGCGGTCAACCTGGTGAAGGGCCGGGCGACGCTCGAGGATTTTGAGGAGCGGCACCTAGGCGACGCCCGGGTGCTCGAGGTGGCCGGAAAGGTCAGCTGTCGGGGCGTGCATTCCGATCGGTTCCCCAGGTATCTCCATGGCGGCGTGCGGATGACGCTCCGGGACGGCCGCGCGTTCTCGCGCGATGAGCCGATTAACTGGGGAAATCCGGAAAACCCGATGGAATGGGCGGACGTCGAGGCCAAGTTTCGCGGGAATGCGGGCCGCGTCCTCTCCCCCGAATGCGTCGATTCCGCCGTGGAATCCGCTCTGGCGTTCGATGCGGCACCAGATGCGAGCGCCCTGATGAGCGCGTGCGGGGCCGCCTGACGGCGAAGGACGTCTGGGGCGAGCAGGAATTTGCCCGAAGCCGGGATGAGACGAGCGCGGCGCGAAAGCCTTCGGTTGCGTCATGGGATGATATGATTACAGGATGCGCTTTCGGGGAAACCTTTTCAGGGCGTCCTGTAGCGTTTTTCCGGAAATGGCTCGCAAGGCTTCTTCGTAAGGCAGCCAAAGGCGTCTTCTGTCGTTACGCTCGGGCCAGTCCCCCTCCACGACCCGCACCTCGAGGGCGAAGACGTGGACGCGGCACCGGCCTGTGCCGCTCTCATATTCATAATGCGCGAACGCCTCCTGTGACGCCACCCCTCGAACGCCCGCCTCCTCCCAGGCTTCGGCGATGGCGGCCTCCCGGGCGGTTTGCCCGGGCTCGACGCCGCCCTGGGGCAGTATCCACCGGAGATGACCGCACCGGGGGGCGTCGCGCGGGGTGATGAGCAGGATTTCGAGCCGCGTCCCCGCCTTTCGCCAGGGTGCGGCCGCCGCCTGCGGATATGTGTTTCGCATCAAGCGCGGAGGGGGAGAGTGGCCGCCCGCCCGGGCTGTGTGGCACAGCGGGTCTGCATCGCCATTCCGGCCTCCGGTGCCGCCGCGTTTGGCGGGGAGAATATGCGCGCGCGGCCGTTTCTTCTTCTCCCGCTCCGGCCCCGCACGCCGCCACCCCGCCGGAAGCCGGGGACGCTGCGCCGGATTGCGGTCTGTGCCGATCCGAAAGCCGGGGTCACGATTCCGCCAGCGCGCAAAATACCTCGACCAGGTTGTCCGAGGGATCCCGGAAAAACAGCTGCCGCATTCCGAGCCTGGCGTTGATTCCGTCCTGGACGTCGACGCCCGCCGTTTCCAGCCTCCGCTTCACGGGTTCGAGGTCCGGTGCAGCGAAGGCGAAATGGGTTTCGCCGGCCCCGGTGCCGGGAATGGCCGTCCCGCCCGCCCCGCTCTCACGGCCCGTGAGATGGAGTTGGCAGGCCCCCGCCTGGAACCAGTAGCCGGGGTTCGGCAGCATCGGCCGATCAATTTCCGCGAGTTCCAGCAGGCCGGCGTAGAAATCGCGCGCCTCCTCCAGGTCGTGGACGGCGACCGATATGTGGTGCAGCCCCTCGAGCATACATGCGCCTCCGCTTCTTCAGTCCTCGGTGGAGGATACGAACTCCGGCTCTATCCTGCGCGGGATGATGCCCGCCTCCGCCGCGCGGCCCAGCAGGGTGGAGACGGCCTTGCGCCCGGCTTCGCCGTATGAGCGCGTCCATTGGTTGACATACATGCCGACGAAAACATCCGCCTTCTCGCGCGGGAGGTCCCTGGCGTAGGCCATGGCGTAGTCAAGCGCCTCCTCGCGATGCTCCAGGGCGTAGACGATGCTCTGGCGCAGAAGACGGCTCACCTCGCGCACGACCCCGGCCCCTAGGTCTTTCCGTATGACGTTGCAGCCCAGGGGCAGGGGGCCTCCGGTTTCGCGAGTCCACCATGCGCCCAGATCCGCCACCAGATGAAAGCCCTCCTCCTCATAGGTGAGCTGTCCCTCGTGGATCAGGAGTCCCGCCGGGGACGCCCCCTTCTCCACCTCGTCCATGATGTCGTCAAAATGCGTCACGCGGTGTTTCGGCGCCTCGCCGCCGAGGTAGAGGCGAAGCGCGAGATACGCCGTCGTCAGGGAGCCGGGGATGGCGATTTCCGCGTCCCGGAGCGATTCGGGCGTCATCGGCTCACGCGAGATGACGACGGGGCCGTAGCCGTCCCCGAAACTCGCCCCGTGCGGCAAAATGGCGTAGCGGTCGGCCAGGTGGCAGTACGCGTGAAAGCTGATGGCGCTCACCTCGTATTTGCCATGAAAGGCGGCCTGGTTCAGCGTTTCGATGTCGTGAAGTTCGTGGATGAATTCATACGCTCCCGTGTCGATCTTCTCGTTCGCCAGGGCGTGGAACATGAAGGCGTCGTCTGAATCCGGGCTGTGCGCGACGCGAATGGTGGTGGGCACTGGAATCGTCTCTCCCAACGAGATGCGGGGTTTCGTGGAGTCTCACGCATCCGCAGGCGCGAGGAGGTCGCGCTGCAGGTTCGGCGCCGCCCCCTCGGCGGCGGAGCGCAGCAGGGCGCCGATGAGGGCGGCTGCGGCCTCGAGGTCGGATTCGAGGAACAGCTCCGCCGGGCTATGGGAATACCGCCTCGGCAGGTTGATGGGCACGGCGGGCAATCCGCCCGGCCGGGATTTGCTCAGGGTGGCGGAATCCAGAAAGGTGCCCACGAAGACGTCCTCTTGCAGAGGCACGCCGGCGTCGCTCGCCGTATCCTTTACCCACCGGATGAGTTCGGACGGGGTGACGTATCCGTATAGGCTCGCGGGCTGGTGGTCGTATCTCCTCAGGACTGGCCCCGCGCCGAGCTTCGCCCCCCGGGCGTCCGAGCGTCCGGGGCCGTCGGCGGGCACGTTGTCGAGCACGATGGCGAGGGAGGGCGCGTCGGCCCCCGACGGGTCGGCCAGCGACAGCACGGAGGCGCCGCGCCCGCCGATTTCCTCCTGGACGCAAAAGGCGGCGCTCAGGCGGAGCTTGTCCGACAGGGAGTGGGCGGTGTGGATGAACGCCTCGACGCACAGGGCGCAACCCGAGCGATTGTCCACCGCCTTGGACTTCCAGCCCCCGCCGGCGAGTTGGGTGAAGGGGCTGTGGAACACGCCCGGCGTTCCCGCCCCGACCCCGAGGGCGCGGATCGTCCTGTCGCTCGAGGCGCCCAGGTCTATCCACATCTCCCCGACGCCCGGGTGCTCCTGCCCCTGGAGGGACTGGAGGTGTCCGCTTCGGACGTTGACGACGCCGCGGTGAAGGCTCCCGTCGGGCGTCAGAAGCGCGACCTCGCGTCCCGGGAAGACGGCGTCCGCCACGAGCCCCACCTTCTCGAAGCGGACGGCGCCTTCCGCCTCGACGCCCGTCACGATGAGGCCGACCTCATCCATATGGCATTCGAGGGCGAGATGGGGAACGCCCGCGCCCGCCTCATGCCGGGCGATGAGGTTGCCCATGGCGTCGCGCCGCAGCGCGCTTGCGCTCCCGCGCACCATCTCGGCGATGGCGTCCCGCACGGCGCCCTCGTGTCCGGGCGGGCCGGGCAGGGCGCACAGCGTCCTCATTCTCTCTGTCAGGGGCGATGGCATTCTGCTGTCCCGGGGCTGGCGACGCTCCAGAAACGTTTCATGGCACGGGGGAATACTCTCATGCGGCGGAAGACTTGCCAAGTCGGGAACCTCTCGGGGGGCCGGCGAGGAAGCCGTGGCAGCGCGTTCGTTTGCCCCATGCCCCGCCCCGCCTGCGCGTTGACACCCGCGCCCCGCAGGCGTTAGGTTCCTGGCGAGAGAGAACATGGACATCGAAACACAGCGGACTCCTGGCTTCGTGCGTCCGTTCGTCGTCGGGACGGCCCAGGATGGGAGCGTGATGCGCGCCGTCAACGAGACGAGACGCGGGAGAGCAAGGGGGGACGGGGAGCATGAACGCCGCCATGAGGAGGCTATGGCGCGGTGCGGGGGAGCCTGACGGAACGCCCCCCCGCGCGCGTCTGTTGGATGGGGAAACCTCTGGTGAGCGATGATGAGCGGATGACGGATTTATTGAGCGTCGTTATGCCGTGCTACAACGAGCGGAACACGATTCGGGAGATAGTCTCCCGGGTCCGGGCGGTGCCGATGAACATCGAGCTGATCATCGTGGATGACGGCAGCACGGACGGCACCCGGGACATTCTGGCGGAAATCGAAAAAGAGGGCGTGCGCGTCATGTACAGGGCGCGGAACGAGGGGAAGGGCGCCGCTGTGGCCGATGGGTTCGCGGCGGCGAGCGGGGACGTGATCGTCGTGCAGGATGCGGACCTCGAGTATGACCCCTCCGAGTTCTGTGATTTGTACGCCCCCATCCGCCAGGGAGTGGCGGACGTGGTGTACGGGACGCGCTTCGGCGGAAAGCCCCAGCGCGTGCACATGTTCTGGCACAAGGCGGGAAACCGGCTTTTGACGTTTCTGGCCAATTTCTTGTTCAACTGCACCCTCACCGACATGGAAACCTGCTACAAGATGTTCCGGCGCGAGGTCGTGAAAGACGTCAAACTCCGCGCGCGGGGGTTTGATTTCGAGCCGGAGTTCACGGCGAAAATCCTCAAGGCGAGGAAGTGGCGCGTCTATGAGATTCCAATATCCTATTATGGGCGGACGTATGCGGAGGGCAAGAAGATCACGTGGCGCGACGGCGGCGTCGCCATATGGACCTTGGTGCGCGAGCGTTTTTGGTAAGTGGCCCTTCGTGCGGAAAGTTTGACTGGGGCTGCGCCCGGCTTGCGCGCTTTCGAACGACGGCGCCCAGCCTTGCCACCGAATTTCACCTGTCCTGCGCGTTGCCGCCGGCGCGGAGCGGAGAGACGCTTCTTTTGTGGAGGATGACGGCGATGGCCCCGCCGGCCCCGAACATCGCGGCGTAGAAGCTGAACGCCATTTGCAGCCCCAGCGCCTCGGCCACGAGGCCGCCGATGAGCGGCGAGAGCGCGCTGGCGCCCTCGTTGAAGGCGTAGATCATGCCCACGGAGCTCGAGCGAACCCGCTCGTCCACCAGCTCCGTGCCGACGGCCAGCACCAGGCTGGGCACCGGGGTCAGGATGCAGGCGATGGAGAAGAGCGAGAGCAGTAGCGTCGGCGCGGCGGACACCCAGGAGAGGGAGGCCATCGCGGTGGCGCACAGGAAGGTGAGGACCACGATGACCTTGGTTCTGCTCCTCTCGTCCGACCACCTGCCGACGAGAATCGACGTGCTGGAGCCCAGGAGAAAATAGGCGCTGAGCAGCCAGCCCACCCCCCTGGTGTCGTAGCCGAACCTCTCCGCCAGGAGGAGCGGCAGAAAGGCCATGAAGCCTCGATATCCCATGATTCGGCAGGAGGAGAGGGCGACGAGCAGCATCAGCGACTTGTTGCCGAACAGGGCGCGGAAGGTGGAGCGCGCCGCCTGGCGGAAGGGTTGGCGCTCTCCGGCCTGATCCTGAAAGCGAAACCAGATGAGTCCCGCCCAGATGATGCCCGGTATGACGTAGAACTGCGCCGCCATCCGCCAGCTCGCCAGATAGACGGCGAGCCAGCCTACGACGGCGGGCGAGATGATGTTCCCCGCGTCGCCCCCGCCGTTGAACAGGCTCATGCAGAACCCGCGCCTCTCGGGCAGCTCGTGGGTGATCAGCGCGACGGCTGGAGGGTGGTAGGCCGCGCTCCCGATGCCGCTGATGAATACGAACAGAAGCAGGAGGGAGTAGCTCGCCGCATAGCCGTAGAGCAGAACGGGCAGCGCCTGGGTGAGCAGGGAGAGGGCGAGGGTGGTCCGCCAGCGGCGCGTGTAGTCCGACACGAACGAGAGGGGGAACTGGAAGACGCTGTTCGCCACCGAGTAGGTCGTCACCACGAGGCCCGCCTGCACGTAGTTCAGCTCGAATTCCGAGACGATGAGCGGAGCACGGGTATCAGAAGCTGCGTGTAGAAGGCGTTGACGGCGTGGCTGCCCGCGATCGCGAAAAGGTTGAATATCCTGGATGGGGCCATGGGCCATTCCGCCGATGAGGGTGAATCCCCGAAACGGGTTTGATCAGGCTTATAGATTCAGGACAAAATGCCCGTCAACGGCGGACGGCCCGCGCGGTGCGAAAGGCGGAGGGCTCCGCGCATTTCGGCCTCCGCCCGGGAGCTAAGATTCTCCGGGGCGGCAGGGCCGGAGCGCTGACGTTCGCGGTGGTCGGGAGAAGGATGCCTCAGCAGGAGAAGGACGCCTCATGGAGCGCCCCCCCGGTTTTGACGAGAAGGCGGCCCTGCGCGTGGAGGCCGTCTATGCGACGCCGGACGTGGCCGCACAGCGGGACGCCCTTCTGCGAACGCTGTCTCCCCTCCCGGGCGAGCGCGTGCTCGACCTCGGCTCGGGCCCCGGCTTCGTGACGCTCGAGGCGGGGCGCATGGTGGGGGAGGCGGGCGCCGTCTTGGGCGTGGACAACAGCGCGCCCATGCGCGCCATGGCGCGGGTGCGGTGCGAATCGCAGCCGCACGTGTCGATTCGGGAGGGCGACGCGCTGTGCCTGCCTTTTGCCGACGATGATTTCGACGCGGCCATCGTCTCCCAGGTCTATGAATACGTCCCCGAGGTGGAGGCCGCCCTGGCGGAGCTCCTGCGGGTGTTGCGGCCCGGCGGTCGGGCGCTCATCATGGATACCGATTGGGGCTCCCTCGTGTGGAGCGCCCGGGACGCCGGACGGGCGCGGAGAATCCTCCGGGCGTGGGACGCGCATCTGGCGGACCCCCATTTGCCCAGAAAGCTGCTCCCCCTCCTGCGCCGCGCCGGTTTCGAGGTTCTGCGCCAGCGCGTTTTGTCCCTCCTGAACACGGAGTATCCCGCAAACAACTATAGTTGCGGCATGGTGAGCGTCATCGTGCCGTTCGTGGTTCGCAAGGGGGGCGTGGCGAAGGAGGAGGCGAAGGCCTGGGCGGGGGATTTGATGTCCCTGGGCGAGCAGGGCGCCTATTTCTTCAGCCTGAACCGCTATGCGTTTCTCGTGAGAAAGCCCGGAGTGCGCGATGGATAGGTTCATCGACGGCCACAACCACCTGCACGGGTTCAGCTTCGACGACTGGGAGCTTCAGGGCATGTGCGGGATGGCGGGCGCGGTCCTCTCCTGCGGGAACCCCCACGTCCACCGCGAGATTTGGCGGCGGGCGCCGGGGGCGGAGGATGTGCGGAGGCTTTGGGACAGCCCTCTGAGGATGGCCGAGGCGGCGGAGGCCAAACACCGCATTCGGACCAGGTGCGCCGTGGGAATCAGCGCGATGACGCGGGTGGACGGCTGGGAGCGGCTGCTCGACGCGCTCCCCGGCTATCTGGAGAACGAAAGGGTGGTCGCCCTGGGGGAGGTGGGGCTGGACCCCGGGCAGTATTTCGGCTTCTCCTGGGACCTGGAGGATCAGGCCAGGTGCCTGGAGGCGCAGGCGCGGATCGCGGCGGCGCTCCGGAAACCCCTGATTCTGCACACGCCCACCCACAAGAACCCCGGGGAATTCCTGGGCGGCGTGGACACGCAGGGCGAAGTTCGTCCCGGGGAGTTCCGTCGCCATTATCTGGAGATGGACCTGGAGATCATCAATCGCGCCGGGCTGGATCACGCGCTGCTGGTGGTGGACCACGCCGATGAGACGATCGTGGATTTTGTGCACGCCGAGACGGGCGCCTGGTGCGCGACGAGCCTGGGCAGCCGGCTTCGGCCTGTCTCCCCGTCCGCCGTCGTGGAATGGGTGAAGCGCCACGGGGCGGCGCGCATGATGCTCAACTCCGACCTCATCCCCTACACGGCGAACGACGTCTATTGCATCCCCCGCGCGATTCGCGCCATGCGCCGAGGCGGCGTGTCCGAGGCGGACATCGAAAAAGTGGCCTTCGGCAACGCGAACGCCCTCTTCGGGTTCGGCCTGTAGGCCGCTCCTCCCGGTGCCTGCGGATCACCCATCCAGGACAGCGACGGCGCGCACCGGCGAGCCCGTGGCGTCTTTCAGCTTGATGGGAAGACAGAGGAACGTGAACCGCCTGCCCACCAGGCGCCTGGGAATCACCAGGTTCTCCGTATTGAGCATTCCGCGCTCCTTGCACACCTGGTGGGAGGGATAGGGCTCCTCCGATTCGGGGAACATCTGCGTGGGGTTTTCTATCGTGAACGCCTCGCAGCCGATGTTGCGGACGCCGCGATCCGCTAGATATTCCGTGGCCCGCCGGCTCAGTCCCGCGAATTCGGTCCACCACCTCTCGGGGTCCGGATCCGCGTAGCATCTCTCGAAATGCCCCGTGTGGTACAAGAAGGCGTCGCCCGGCTCGATGGCGAGCCCGTGCCTTTCCAACTCCCGCTCGACGTGCTCCTCCTCGATGTAGGTTCGGGGGGCGACGTCCGAGAAATCGACGCAGATGGCACTCGAGTAGAAACGCTCCAGCGGCAGCCTGTCGATGGAGGGGGCGTCTCCGGGCACGTAGTGGTTGAGGGCGTCCACATGGCTCCCGGTGTGGTCCGACAGGGTGAGCTTCATGGCCGCGAAGGAGAATTTTCCGAGAAATTTCCGGGCGGACTCCTCGTGCGTCATCATCGGCTCAATCGCCACCTTCGGGTGAAAGGGGCGCTCGAATCCGCCGGCCGCCACTGTCTGGGAGAGGTCGATCAGTTCCATGAGATGGCATCCTTTCCGCATGGGCGCAGCATCAGCGTTTCATCCCTAGGCCACCATGGCCTCGACGGGCGTCCAGAAGCGCTCGATCCCCAAATCCTCCACGATCGCGTTCGCGCAGTTGTAGCCGGGCGCTCCCGTCACCGCCCCGCCCACGTGGGAGCTCGAACCGCACAGGTAGAGTTTGCCGATGGGCGTCCGGAAGTCGCTCACCTCCGGGTGCGGGCGGTTGTAGCCCAGCTGCTCGGGAACGTATGCGCCCACGTGGTGGCTGGCGCGGACGAAATTCGGGTTCGTGCGCACGATGTCGAGCGGCGTATACAGGTAGCTGCCCATGATGTTGTCGTGGCGGATGTTGGGGGCATAGGGCGTCCAGGAGTTGATGAAGTGCTCGGTGTATTCCTCGCGCCGCGCGTCCCACGCCTCGGCCCCGCCGTCTTTGAGCTCATAGGGCGCGAACGGCCACCAGTAGCCCACGTGGGTGTCGTCGGGCGAGTAGGTCGGGTCGAAGTGGCTGTTGCTTCCGCCGTTGCCCATGAGAGGGGGCAGCTCGCCTGCGTGTATCTGCGCGAAGCACTCGTTGATCTCCTCGGTCGAGTCCGCCCCCCAGAAGATGTTGAACGTCTTGTTGATGTCGGGCTCGTGTTTCGCGGCCCGGAAGTCGGGCGCCTCGCGAAGTGCCAGGTGAATGGTGCAAAGCCCGTGGCTTGCCCACTGGAACTCGAGCGCCGCTCGCGACAGCCTGCCCCCGAAGTAATCCTCCCCGGCCAGGCGCACCGTGAGCGGCCAGTTCACCCCGCTCGCCACGAATTCGGTGGCCTCGATGCGGGCGCCGTCCTCGAGCACGACGCCCGTGGCGTCCCCGCTTTCCACCGTGATCTCGCGAACCTCCGAGTTGGTCAGCACCTTGCCGCCGCCGCGCGTGACGACGCGCTCCAGGGCGCGGGTGAAGTTCACCGACCCGCCCACGGGCAGGGCGAAATTCGCGATGCGCGAGAAAATTCTCGGGAAGAATATGCCGGTCGAGGGCGTGTTCTCCAGGGTGAAGGAGCCCAGGAACAGCTTGAACAGGACGCGGAGCCGCTCGTCCTCGAAATGCTGGTCCACCGCTTCGTACATGCTGAGGTCGGCATAGCTCAGGAATTCGCGGCCCAGCGGGCCGGAGAAGCGCGCCTTCATCTCCTCGGGCGGCAGCGGGGCGCAATACATGAAGGAGGTGATGATGTCGAGCATCCCTTCCGTGAATTTGACGTGGAGGTCCCTGTAGGTCTTCGCGTCGTTTCTGTTGATGCGCTCGAGGGACTTGACGGTCTTCTCCACGTCGCGATGGATGACGAACGCCGAGCCGTCGCGGAAGATGCCGCCTTGCTGACACTCCGGAAAGATGAGGCTGAAGCCGTATTCGTGGAGCTCCAGATCGCGCAGGATGGGGCTTCTGTCCAGACCCACGTAATAGTTCGAGTGCAGGTTGTGCTTGAACCCCGGGAGGGTGACTTCGTGCGTGCAGCAGCCCCCGCCGGCGATGGGAGCGCGCTCCAGAACGGCCACCTTTTTCCCTGCCCTGGCCATATAGGCCGCGCATACCAGGCTGTTGTGCCCGCCACCGACGAATACGCCATCAAATGATTCCGTCATGATCCGCCTCCTCCTAGGGATTCAGCCGCGAGGGCTGTCTCATGAACAGGTCAGGGTATTTTGCCATTTTGCCCTGCTTCGGCCCATTTCTCAACGCGCGCTTTTTCTGGGAAGACGCAAAGCCCCCCTCTCCCCCCGGAGCCTCGCCCCGTCGGGACGCCCGTCCCGCTCCCGTGCGCGCGCCGCCGCCAGAGTCAGGGAATGTGGGCCGTGGCGTCGATTTCCACGAGAAAATCCTCCGAGGCCAGGCCGTCCACGATCACGCCCGTGCTCGCCGGCGCGTGCGGGCCAAAGTATTCCGCGATCACCTCATATACGGGCTTGCGGTATGCCCGGTCGGTGACGTAGTTCGTCAGCTTCACGACGTGGGAGAGGTCGCCGCCGGCCTCCTCGAGAAGCTGGCGAACGTTCTCGCACGCCTGGCGCGCCTGGGCCGCCGCGTCGCCGGGGACGGGCGGGCTGCCGTCGAGTCCCTCTCCGGTTTGTCCCGCGAGGTAGAGCGTGTTTCCGGCCAGAAGCGCCTGGGAGTAGCTGCCGGAGGCGGCCGTGGCCCGCGTGGTGCGGAATTTTTGGAATGCCATGTCTATTATGTCTCCGAAAAGAGAGGCCGGGCGGCTCCGGCGGGGCGATGCCCCGCTCCCCGCCGTTCGAGCGCGGCGGCGGGCGGCGCGTGCGCGTTATTCCGCGTCGAACATCTCCGTGGACGCCACCTCGATGAGGTTGTTCTCCGGGTCCCGGAAAAAGATTTGCGGATACCCGTAGGGCGCATCGTGAAACGCGACGCCATGTGCCCTGAGCCGCTCCTTCATCCCGTCCAGATCCTCCGTCACCAGTCCGAAGTGGTGGTCCATGTAGCCGTCTTCGTTGTCGCTGATGGAGTGGGTCACGTGCGTGTCGCTCACCTTGGCGAGGTGTATCTGGTGGTCCGCTCCCGCCTCCAGCCAATAGCCCGGGAACGGAAAATGCGGGCGGGTCATCTCGGGCAGCCCCAGAATCTCATGATAAAACCGGTGCATGGGCGCCAAATCCCGGCAGTAGATGCTGAAATGCTGCAGAAATTTGATTTTGGACATCGGCGTCTCTCCTCGGTTGTCGGGGTTCACTCTCACACTAATAATTCTCTTTTCCCTCCCTGGCAAGACGAGGCGGGCCGAAAGCGCGCGCAAGGGGTTTTCGTTCTCGGGCGGGCGGAGGCGCAAGGCGATGCGCCTTCGCGCGGGGGTTTTTTCGCCGATGGGAGCCGATAGGAAAATGGGCGCGATTGTCGTATGCTGGGGACGCTTTCATCTCCATCGGAGGATTCTCCCATGCCGCGCCGATTCGTGGTCCAGGACGCCAGCGTCCTCACGCAGAACGCAGCGCGCGACGTCCTCAAGCGTGCTTCCGTGCTGGTCGAGGATGGCCGAATCGCCCGGGTCTCGGAGTCGAGGATCGACGCCGGCGCTGTGCGCGTCATCAACGGCGAGGGCATGGCGCTCATGCCCGGGCTGGTGAACGCCCACAGCCACATCATGTGCATTTTGCTGCGGGGCGGCCTGGGCGCGGACAGGCGATTGATGGACTGGCGCCTGAACGTCATGGCCCCGGGCCAGGCGGCTTACGCGCCGGAGGACGCCGCGCTGGCGACGAGGCTCTTCGCGTGCGAGGCGATTCGCTCGGGCACCACCACGGTGGCGACGAACGAGCGCGTGCCGATTCCGCTGGCGGAGGCGATGCTCGAGGCGCTCGAAGACTCAGGCATGCGGAGCGTCTTCGCCCTGAGCTTCAACGAGACGCCGCCGGAGGGAAAGCTGGCGGAGCGGGCGCGCTCCCACATCGCCGCCTGGGGGAGAAGCTTTCCGCCCAGCCTCAAGAGCAGGGATGAGGCGTTCGCGGAGATTTCCCGTCTGGTGGATGGATACCACGGCCGCTCAGGCGGCCGCGTGCTCGTTTGGCCGGGGCCCAACATCCCCGTCTACGTGAAGCCCGAGACGTTTCGGGAGGTGGACGCATGGGCCGGGGCGCGGGGGCTGCGCGTCTCCACGCACGTGGCGGAGGACCCGATGGAATCGGAGGTGGGCGGCCTCCCGGTGGTGCAGCACCTGGCGGCCTGGGGGCTGCTCTCGGACCGCCTGGTGGCGGGCCATTGCGTCCACGTGAGCGAGGAGGACGTCAGGCTCCTGCGGGAGGCCGGCGCCCAGGTCGTCCATCTCCCGTCGAGCAACATGTATCTGGGCTCCGGCGTCGCGCCCGTGCCCCGGATGCTGGGCTACGGCATCCCCGTCGCACTGGGAACCGACAACGCGAATTGCAATGACATGGCCAACATGTTCTGGGAGATGCGCCTCGCCTGCCTGCTCCACAAGGGGGTGCAGCAGGACCCGGCGGCCATCACGGCGCGGCAGGTGCTGGACATGGCCACGCGAAACGGGGCGCGGGCACTCGGTCTGGAGGAGGAGATAGGCGCCATCGAGGCGGGGAGGCGGGCGGACATGATTCTGCTCGACATGAGCGGCCCCCACATGTGCCCGAACCACCATCTGCCATCCGTCCTGGCCTATCAGGCCCAGGGCGCGGAAGTGCGGTGGTCGTGGGTGGACGGCGAGCCGCTCATGGAGGCGGGGTGCCTGGCGAACGTGTCGCGCGAGGAGGAGGCCTCGATTCGCGAGGAGGCGCAGGCGGCCTCGGCCGCCATCGTCGAGCGGGCGGGTTTGGCGGTGGCTCCGCAGCACGGCGGCGGGTGATGCGGCGGCGCGTCGGCCCCCGGGGGGCCGGCCGCGCGCGCCGAATGAACGCGGGGGACGATGAGGAGGGTGCGCGGTGTTTGATACCCGGGTGGTGAAATTCCAGATGTCGGGGCCGGAGGACGTCTCAGGCCTCGCCGAGGCGGTGGCGCAGGGCAGGATTCGGGCGGCGGACGTTCAGGCCATCATCGCCAAGACGGAGGGCAACGGCCGGGTGAACGATTATTCGAGGCCCTATGCGCTCCACTCCTTCGAGGACTACATGATGGAAACCCTCGGCCTCTCCCGCGAAGAGGTGCAGGGCAGGTGCGCCATGGTGATGTCGGGCGGATGCGAGGGGGTGATGAGCCCCCACGCGGTCGCCTTCTCCAAAACGGACGCGGGCGACGTCGCCGGCCCGGGGGAGAAGCGCCTGTCCATGGGTGTCGCCTTCACCCGGGAGCTGCTGCCCGAGGAGATCGGGACGATGTCCCAGGTGGATATCGTGGCCCGTGCGGCGGCCGAGGCGCTCGCCAGGGCCGGCGTCGACTCCCTCGACGACGTGGGCTACGTGCAGGTGAAATGCCCGCTGCTGACGTCGGACCGCATCAACGACGCCGCCGCGCGCGGCAAAAAAGTGGCGAGCACGGACACCACGCGCTCCATGAGCCTCTCGAACGGCTGCTCCGCCCTGGGCGCGGCGGTGGGGATCGGGGAGATCGACCGCGCGTCGTTCGGAATGTCGGACGTGTGCAGCCGGGGCGACCTGTACTCCACGATGGTGTCCTGCTCGGCGGGCGTGGAGCTCATGCGCTCGGAGGTCGTTGTCCTGGCCAATTCCTCGCAGTCGGTCAGCCGCTACAGGATTGGCCGGGCGGTGATGCGGCACCTCATAGACGCCGACGCCGTGCGCCAGGCGCTCCGCAACGCGGGCCTGTCCTTTGACGGCCTGCCGGGCGAGGATGACCTGAAAAGGGTGGCGCACGTGCTCGCGAAGGCGGGCGCGCCGTGGGACGGCAGGCTTCTCGACAAGCGCGTCACGCTCCTCACGGATTCGGTGCTGGGCACGCGGCCCGTGCGCGCCGTGGCGAATGCGGTCATCGCCTCCGTCGTGCAGGACCCGGCGGTCTACGTCTCGGCGGGCCTCGTCTTCCATCAGGGGCCGGTGGGCGGCGGCGTGGTCTCCGCCATCGTCGAGGCGTGAGGAGGGGAGGGGAGGGTCCGCGCCGTCCTCGCGGCGAAATGCGGGGGATGCGGGACCAAACGCGGGGCCAAACAAAGGAAAATTTTTCCGGACAAAAACGCTTGACACGCCCCCGAGCCTCGGCTAAAATCTCCTGCATAACTTCATAGGAGGGCTGTCATGGCGATGCTATTGATGGTTTCCGCCCGAGAAGTTGCGCCCCGGAGGGTCCTGAAAACGGCGCACTCCCGGAAGAGGGTGCTGAAAAAACCCTGAGCAGCCCCTCGGTGTGACCTGAGACGGCGCATCGGGGGAATTCGAGAAAACCGCAGGCGGCGTCGGGAGGCGCCGCCTGTTTTTTTTCGCCATTTTATGCCGGGAGGGCGCGCGCGCCCGGCCCGAACGCCATCCGGCGAACGGCGGCTTGCCGCCTCCTCATCCGCCGTGAGGCGGGCGTCCCCTGTTCATCTCGTCGGGCTCCTCTGCGAACTCCATGCGGCCCTTGATGGCGTCTATCGTCCAATTCTCCATGTCGCCGGCGCGCTCGGGGTTCCAGAGCGGGTGGAACACCTCGAGCGCCATTCCCGGCTCGTCGCTCACGAGACGCAGCGTGTGCATGGCGCCCGCCTTGACGTGCACGACGTCGCCCGGCCCGACTCTCCGCACCTCCTCTTCGAGCGTAAATTCCCACTCGCCCGCCTGGATGTAGAAGAATTCTTCATGGTCGGGATGGTTGTGCAGCTTCGAGGGCGTCCCCCCCGGCTCGGTGATGAGGTGCTGCATCTGGATGTTCTCCCCGAAAATTCTTCTGTGCGCGACTCCTGGGCGGTCATGGCTCAGCGGGAGCATATCCCAGTTGTAGAAACTCATGGCGAACGAACTCCTTCGTGCGAACGGGAGGCGGCGAGGGTGGCGATCCGGAAGGCGGGGGAGCCTCGGCGCGTTTCATGTTTCATAGGACGTTCTAAGCCTCCATTGTAGGGGGAGGGGGCGCGAGAACACAATCCGCGCGCCTCGGCCAGCGCGCGCAAGGGCGTTTGTCGCTACGGTGCCCGCCCCGATCTGGTCGTCCGCGCCGCGCTGGGATACACTGGACGGATCCGCTCTTCGTTTTGGCCGTATTCTGATAAAAGGGGATGTGTATGCGATTCTCCGTTGCCGCTGGCGATGGTTCGGGTTTGGACCAGCGCACCGACGCCCTGGTTTGCCTGATGGCACAGGGCGCGGAAGACGAGCGGCTCGACGAGGCGCTCGGCGGTGCCCTGGCCTCCCTGCGCGCCCGCAAGGTCTTCGATGGAAAAAAGGAGCAGGTCTCTTTTCTGCCGCTGCCCGGGGGAGGAGGAGGGCCTGCGTTCGTCATCCTCGCGGGCCTGGGGGAGGAGGCCTCGCCGGAGTCGATTCGCCGCGCCTGCGGCCTGGCGGCCAGGCGCGCGCGCACCGAGGGGCTGGACAGCGTCGCCGTCTCGACCACGCCCGTTCTGGGAGAAGCCCTGGACGCGCGGGCGGCGGCCCAGGCGATTGTCGAGGGCGTCTCGCTCGCCCTCTACCGGATGGACGCCTACAAGACGTCGGAAAACGACGCGCCGGGCCCCATCTCGCGCGCCGTTCTGTGCAGCGGGACGGACGCCCAGGCGCGGGCGATGAGGCGGGGCGTCCGACATGGCCGGCTCCTCTGCGCGGGAACGAACTACGCCCGCGACCTCATCAACACCCCGAGCAACGAGAAGCGACCGCCCGCCCTGGCGGCCGAGGCGCGCGCGATGGCGCGCCGCGAGGGCCTCCAGTGCCAGGTGCTGGACGAGAAGCAGCTCCGGAAGCTGAAGATGGGCGGGATCATGGCGGTGGGCAGGGGCAGCTCCCAGCCCCCCCGGATGGTCGTCCTCGAGTACCGCCCGCCCGATGTGAAGGCCATGCCGCTCGCCTTCGTCGGCAAGGGGGTGACCTTCGACACGGGCGGCGTCTCCATCAAGCCGAGCGGCGGCCTGGAGCTGATGACGACCGACATGAGCGGCGCCGCCGCCGTCCTGGGCGCCATGCTCTCCATCGCTCGCCTGAAGCCGGAGGTGCCCGTCGTCGGCGTGGCGGGCCTGGCGGAGAACATGGTGGACGGCGACGCCACGCGGCCCGGCGACATCGTTCGCTCCATGAAGGGAACCACGATTGAAATCCACAACACCGACGCCGAGGGCCGCCTCCTCCTGGCCGACGCCCTGCATTTCGCGCGCTCGCGCTACAGCCCGCAGTGCATGGTCGACCTGGCCACGCTGACGGGCGCCTGCATGGTGGCGCTGGGGAAGAGGGTCACCGGCATGTACGGCACGCATGACGAACTCCTCGACCGGGTGCGCGCCCTGGGCGAGCGCACGGGCGACCGGGTGTGGCACATGCCGCTGTTTCCCGAGTTCGGCGAGATGATGAAGGGGAAAATCGCGGATTTGTGCAACATATCGGGCGAGCGCTGGGGAGGGGCAAACACGGCGGCGGCCTTCTTGCAGCACTTTGTCGATGACACGCCCTGGGTGCATCTCGATATCGCGGGGCCCTCCCACGCCGCATCGGACGAACCCTACCGCCCCGCGGGAGGCACCGGCGTGGGCGTGCGGATTCTCGCGGAGCTGGCGATGGGCTGGAGGGAGCTGTCCCCCCGGAAGGAGAAGGTCTATGGCTGCTAGCGCCCTCGCCCCCCCCGGGAGTTCCCGGCGATCGCGCGGGCGCGCGCGACCACGTTTTCCGCGTGCTTGACCATGGCGACGTCGATCATCTTCCCCTGGAAGGAGATGGCGCCGAGCCCCCGGGCCTCGCCCTCCCTGTAGGCGCCGATCATCTCGGTGTAATAGGAGACCTCCTCGCCGCTCGGCGAATAGACCTCGTTGAATATGGGCACCTGCCTGGGGTGGATGGCCGCCTTGCCGGTGTAGCCCAGTTTCCTGGCGAATTCCGCGTCCGCCCGGCAGCCCGCGTCGTCCTTCAGGCGCATGTAGACGCCGTCGGTGGGGTGGGGCAGGCCGGCCGCGCGCGCCTCGACCAGCACCTTGCTGCGCGTGTAGAGGAGGGTCGCGCCGTCTTCGGTCCACGTGGCGCCCAGGCTTCGGCACAGGTCGGCGTCCTCGGCGCTGCCCAGGTTCACCCCCACGACGCGGGGGGTGGACGCGCATATCTGGTGGCAATGCACCACGCCCGAGGCGCTCTCGATTTGGGCGATGATGCCGATGGCGCCCTCCTCCAGGCCGCGCGCGCGCTCGTATTTCGTCAAAAGCGCGTCGGCGGCCCTGGCGTCCGCCGCGGTTTCCGGCTTGGGCAGGAAGATGCCGTCGAGCCCCTCTGTGAGGATGGCGTCAACGTCGGCCTCCAGCAGCCCGGACTCCACGTCGTTCACGCGCACCAGGATGGTGGAGGGGCCGTCGGGGGCGTTTTTCGTCTCGGCGATTCCGGCGCGGACGAGCCTGCGCGCCTCCTCCTTCATGTGGGGGGCGACGGAATCCTCCAGGTCGAACAGGGCGGCGTCCGCCTCGATGGCGGGCGCCTTGCCCACCATCTTTTCGCTCGAACCGGGGATGAAGAGCATGGAGCGCAGGGGGGTGTGGACGTCGGGTCTGGGCATGGGACGCTAATACTCCATATGGGAAAAGTTCATGTGCTCCAGGGCGGCGCGAATCTCCGAGGCGAACTTGCCGGCCGCCATGCCGTCGTTGACGCGGTGGTCGAAGGTGATCGCCAGGGTCATGACGGGCCGAACCGCGAGGGCGCCGCCGGGAAGCGCCACGGGGCGCGGGGCGATGGCGCCCGTGCCGAGGATGGCCACCTCGGGGCTGTGGATGATGGGATTGCCGCTCAGGAGGCCGGAGGCGCCGAAATTGGTGAGCGTGAGCGTTCCGCCCTGCACCTCGTCTGGGCGCAACGCTCCCTCGCGCGCCCGGCCGGCCAGATCGTCGAGCCGCAAGGAGAGCTCGACGAGACCCATCGAGTCCGCCGACTTCAGCACCGGCACCACGAGGCCGTCCGCCGCGTCCACGGCGACCCCGAGATTCAGGAACCGCTTGATGGCGAGGGCGTCGTTCTCGAACGTGGCGTTGAAGCGCTCATGTTCCGCGCCCCGGAGCGCGTGCGCGATGGCCATGATGAAAAAGGGCGCGTAGGTGAGGCGGCAGCGATGCCTGGCGTAAAACGCCTCCTTGTGCGCGTCGCGGAAGGCGGAGACGGCGCTCATATCGACTTCCAGCCAGCTGGTGACCTGCGGTATCTCCCGCACGGATTGGGTGAGGTTCCTGGCGATTCGCCTCCGGATTCTGCTGAGCGGCTCCACGCGCTCCTCCAGATTCCGGCTGAGCGGCTCCGCCGACGTCCCGATTCGGGTCGCGGCACCACCCGCGACGAACGCCTCCACGTCGCGCGCGCGGATGCGTCCGTTCGTCCCCGTGCCCCGGATGCGGGCGAGCGCCTCCAGGCCGATGCCGTGCGCGGCGGCCAGCCTTTGCACGCGCGGAGAGAGCCAGGTTGCGGGATGCGCGGAGGGGGCGGGCGCCTTTCGCTTTGGCGCCGCCGGCCTCGCCGGTATGACGGGCTTCTCCCTGGGCCGCAGGGGGGCGACCGGCGCCGCCCACTCGTCCGCGTCTGCGCTGCGCTGGACGGGGGGATCGTCCGAAGAAGAGGAAACCTCCTCTTCGGTCTCCATGGTCGCCAGCACCTCGCCCACGGGCACCGTTTCATCGGCGGCCGCGAAAATCTCCACGATCACGCCATCGGCGGGGGCCTCGACCTCGAACTCCACCTTGTCGCTTTCGGCGGAGAGGAGCGCCTCTCCCCTCGCCACCCTGTCGCCGACGGATTTCCTCCACGCCACCACCGTGCTCTCGTGCACGCTGGTCCCCATACGGGGCATTCGGATGCGTGCGGTGTACATGTCGGCTCCCCCGGCGGCTCCGCGATATGCGGAATGAGGAAAATCCATCTTCCCTGAAAATACTGAAAATTTCCGGAACGCGCCAGACGGGTTTTCGCGCTAGAACGCGGCGAGTGCGCGCAGCTCGCTCACCACCTTCTCCGTGCTGGGCAGGTAGGCGTCCTCCAGCGGGGGACTGAGCGGCACGTGCGCCTCGGGCGCGCCCACCCGGCGCATGGGGGCGTCGAGATGCTCAAAGGCCTCCTCGCCCACGATGGCGGCGAGTTCGCCCGCCACGCCGCCCCGTTTCCGCGCTTCGTGCAGAAAGAGGATTTTCCCCGTTTTCCTGACGCTCCGCAGTATGGCTTCCTTGTCCAGCGGCACCAGGGTCCGGAGGTCGATGACCTCGACCGACGCCCCCTCGGCCGCGAGCACCTCCGCCGCCTCGAGGGCTTCGAGCACCGTCGTGCCGAACGTGACGAGCGAGATGTCCTCGCCCTCCCGGAGGGTTCTCGCCTCGCCGAACGGCACGGTGTAGTCGTCCGGAGGAATTTCAGGCCGGAGCACCTCCGGCAGCTCGCGGATCGGGTAATTGTAGAACTTCTTGTACTCGATGAAGATGACGGGGTTCGGGTCCCGGATCGCCTGCTTCAGCATCCCCTTGGCGTCGCGGGCGGTCGTGGGCGCGACAATCTTGAGGCCCGGCGTCCCGAAAAACCAGATTTCCGGATTCTGGCTGTGGAACGGGCCGGCGCTCACGAGGGCGGCGGCCGGCAGGCGCAGGACGATGGGCACGGGCCCCATTTGCCGGTAATGGTTGCCCGCCGCGAAATCCACGATCATCTTGAACGATTCGGTCACGAAATCGGCGAACTGAAACTCCACCACCGGCCGCATCCCGCACAGCGCCGCGCCAATCGCGGCGCCCGTGAAGCCCGCCTCGCTCAACGGGACGTCCACCACGCGGTCGCGGCCGAATTTTTCTTGAAACCCCTTGGTGACGTAAAAGGCGCCCCCGCCCAGGGCGATGTCCTCTCCGAGGAGGAACACGTCCGCGTCGCGCTCCATCTCCTCCCAGAGGGCGGCGCTCAGCGCCTCGCGGTAGGTGATCATTCCGCGAACACCCCCTCGGTGAGGCCCTCGGGGTCGGGCATCGGGCTCCGGAGCGCCTCGTCGCGCGCATCCTCGGCGTCCTGCCGCGCCCTCTGGCGCGATGCGGCGACCTCCTCCGGCGTCATGACTCCAAACTCGATGAGCGTCTCGTCGAGACGCCGGAGGGGGTCGCGCTCCGCCGTCCACTTCTCGAAATGCGCCATGTCCACATAGTCGGAAAACTTGTCATAGACCGAATGGCCCGCGGCGCGGATGGTGACGCTCTCGATGAGGGTGGGGCCGCCGCCCGCCCGCGCCCGCGCGAGCGCCTCCCCGCACACGCGGTGCACCAGGGGCGCGTTCGTGCCGTCAATGAGAAAGCCGGGAATCCCGTAGCCGGGCGCCTTGAGGGCGAGGGCGTCGCAGGCGTACTGATCGCGGGGCAGGGTCTTGTAGGCGTATTGGTTGTTGTCGATGACGATGACGAGCGGGAGTTTCCTGACGGCGGCGAAGTTCACCGCCTCGTGAAAATCGCCCGAACTCGTGCCGCCGTCGCCGATGTAGTTGATGGTGGCCTCGCCCCTGCCGCGTGCCTTGGCCGCCCAGGCCACGCCCGCCGCGATGGGCACCATCGTGCCGATATGGCTGATGAGCTGGGTGATGCGCTTGGGCCGGTAGCCCATGTGGAAGTTGCCGTCTCGCCCGCCCGAGGGTCCGTCGGCGCGCCCGAAGAAATGGGACATGATGCTCCGCGGCGGATGGCCCTTGGCCAGGTGCGCGCCGCAGTTGCGGTGCATGGGCACGAGCCATTCGCGATCCTCCAGGCACATGGCGCTCGCGACGCTGGCGCCCTCGTTTCCCCTGCCGAAAAAGGCGGTGCCGGGGATGTGGCCGGCGCGGAAGGCGGAATCGAGCGTCTCCTCGACCGCGCGCGCCAGCGAGACGAAGTAGTGCATGCGCCGCGCCGTCTTCTCGTCGGGCAGAATCTCCTTTCTGGAAAAGGGCACCCAGCGGGCCTCCATGCCATCGACGGCGAGATACCGCTCGGCCAGGTCGCTGAAAAAATCGAGGTTCGCCAGCTCCTCGCGCGTGGCGAGGGGGTTTGGGTTGTGTGGGTTTTGTGCTTGCGTTCGGGTTTTCACGCGGCTCTCCCACCCTCCCCCTCGAATGGGGGGTAAGAAAACACCATTGTAGCCCTTATCAAAGCACATTTCCAGCCAAAAGGGGTATGCGCGGGGAGCGAACCCGCAATGGCGAGGGGGGGGGGAGGGTGGTTATGATGAAATCCGCCCCCGATGCGACGAGCATGTCGTGAAGCGCGCGCTCCTCCTCCTCCGACCATGAATCGTAGTAGTCCACATGGCGGTCGATGTAGGGCGGGTCGCAATATGCGATGTCGCCCTCTCCCGCCTCCGCCAGGGTGGTACGGAACTCCTGATGCTGGAACGTGTAGTTTCCGGCATGGATGATATGCGACACGGCCTCGATCTGATGGACGATTTTCGTAACCAGGGCGCGCGCGAAGCGTCCGGGCTTTTTGCAAAAGGGAACGTTGAACCCGTCGCCCCCGTTGAAGCGCATCATTCCGTTGAAGCAGGCGCGGCTTAGGAACAGAAAATCGAGCGGGTCGCCTTTCACGTTGAATCGCTCCCGGACGGCGTAGTAATGCTCCCCTCCGCTCGCCAGGAGTTTCGCCCTCTCCCGATGGAGAAAGCCCCTCGCCGCCTCGCCCGTGATCCTCCCCGACTGGCCGGACCGATAGAACGCGATGAGGTGCTGCGGGCCGCTGTCGCAAAGCAGGGCGGCTTTCGGGCGGACGTTGAAGGCGTCGGCGGCGCTCCTCCATTCTCCGCCACGTCTCGCGCGGGAATGCGCCCCGCCCTTTGAAACGCGCGCCCTTTGCGGCTAGAGTCTGATGCCGTCTCCTCGGCGCGCCGGGGCTGCGGGATTTTTTGACGGGCGGGCGTCGAATCGGGCGGCCCGGGGGGGGCTGCGGTCGTTTTTCGGAGAAGCGCGGAGGGACGCGGCCGGCTTCGCACGGCGGCGCAAGTCGGCCTGTGGAGCCTGTCGCGACAGGGGAGGAAAAATGAGTCTTCTGGTGGTCGGTTCGATGGCGATTGATTCGGTGAGGACGCCCTTCGGCGCGCGGGAGGAGGCGGTGGGCGGCTCGGCCGCCTATTTCGCCGTCTCGGCGAGCTACTTCACCGACGTGCGGCTCGTGGCCGTGGTGGGGTCTGATTTTCCGGAGGATGCGCTCGCCTTTCTCCGGGAGAGGAATATCGACATATCGGGTCTGGAGAGGAGTGCGGGGAAGACGTTTCGCTGGAGGGGGGAATACGGGTTCGACCTGAATACCGCCCACACGCTCGACACCCAGCTCAACGTGTTCGAGTGCTTCTCGCCCCGGCTGCCGGAGGCTTTTCGGGATACGGAGTTCGTGTTTCTGGCGAACATCGACCCCGAGCTGCAGGCCTCCGTCCTCGCGCAGTCGAAATCTCCCAGGCTCGCGGCGTGCGACACAATGAACTTCTGGATAGAGGGCAAGCGCGACGCGCTGCTCCAAACCCTCTCGATGGTGGATCTGGCCATCATCAACGATGCGGAGGCGCGCGCCCTCTCGGGGGAGGCGAACGTCGCGCGCGCCGCCGGCCGCATCCGGGGGGCGGGGCCGAAAACCCTGGTGGTGAAGCAGGGGGAGTACGGCGCGCTGCTCTTTCACGAGGACGGGGTGTTCTCCGCCCCCGGGCTGCCGCTGGAGGATATCCACGACCCCACGGGGGCGGGCGACAGCTTCGCCGGCGGCTTCATGGGCCATCTCGCCGCCACGGGCGACCTGAGCGAGGCGGGAATGCGCAGGGCGGTCATCTTCGGCAGCGTCATGGCGTCGTTCAACGTGGAGGCGTTCAGCTACGAGCGCATGAAGTCGCTCTCGATGGCGGAGATCAACGAGCGCTACCGGGCGTTCGGCGAGCTGGCCCACTTCGAGCGCATCTGAGGCGCGCCGTGTCGCTTCGCATCATCGGCGGCGTCGCGGGGAGCCGCAGGATTCCGTCGCCGAGGGGCGGCGGCGTGCGGCCCACCGGCGAGCGCGTGCGGGAGGCGCTGTTCAGCATCTGGGGGCGCGCTCTGGAGGGCGCGTGCGTGCTGGACGTGTGCGCGGGTTCGGGCGCCATCTCGCTGGAGGCGCTGAGTCGGGGGGCTGCGCGCGTCATCGCCGTGGAGAGGAGCCCGCGCCTTTGCGCGGCGGTGCGGGAGAACGCCAGGGCACTCGGCCTGGCCGCGCGGCTGGACGTGCGCTGCGCGGATGCGGTCGCCGAGCTGGAGCGCGTCCGCGCGGACGCCGGATGCGAGATTCACCTCGCCTTCGCCGATCCGCCCTGGGGGGACGAAGCGTTGCGGCTGGCTCTGCTCCGGGCCTTCTTCGGCGCCGCGCCGATATGCCCGGCCGTGGTGGTGGAGGCCCCCGCAGGCGTTGCGGCCCGCCCCGAGGTGGGGGGAGGGTGGCTCGTGCGGAAGAGGCGCTACGGCGCCGCGTCCCTGCTGTTTTACGAGCCGAAGCCGTGCGGGACGCCCGGGGAGGACGGGTGAGAAATGATGGTTCTGCAAAGCGCGAGAGGGGGAATCCGGCGGCCTCCCTCCCGGAAGTTGTGGAAAAACAACGCCCACGACGAAGAAACAATGCCTGATGGGGCGAAAATTTAATGTATGTTATTGATATTATTGATTTTATGGAATATGCCCATAAATGTGTCAAAGTGTTGTAAGTTGCGATAAATAGCGGGTTTGGCGGCTGTTCGCACACCTTTGCGCACAACTTATCCACAGATTTTGTGAGTAGATGGGAAAATCGGACGCCGGGAGCGAATGGGGAGAATCTCCGCAGAAGGAGGGCGAATTGCCACAACTGTTTGATTTGAGCGGAAAGAGAGCGCTGATAACCGGCGGCGGCACGGGCCCTCGGCCGCGCGATGGCCCACGCCCTCGCCGGAGCGGGGGGCCGACGTCGTCCTGGCGGCGAGGCGCAAGGAGAAGCTCGACGAGGCGGCCGGGGAGATTCGCGCCCTGGGCCGGGCGGCCCACGCCGTTCGCTGCGACTTGACGCGCCCTGACTCCGTCCGCGACGCGGGTGCGCGAGGTGGAAGAAGCGCTCGGCGCCATCGACATTCTGGTGAACAACAGCGGCGTCAGCGGCGAGGGCTGGGCGGCGGATCTGCCGCTCGAGCGGTGGAACCGGGTGCTCGAGACGAATTTGCGGGGCACGTTTCTGATGTGCCAGGCCGTGGGCCCCTCCATGGCTGGGCGCGGGGGCGGGGCGATTGTGAACGTGGCCTCCGTCGCCGGCCTCGTCGGGGTGAAGATGCTGGCCGCCTACGCGGCGAGCAAGGGCGGCGTGATGCAGCTCACCAAAACCCTGGCCCTGGAGTGGGCGAGAACGGGCGTTCGGGTGAACGCCCTCGCTCCGGGCTATTTCCTGACCGACATCAACCGGAAATTCTTCGAGTCCGACGCGGGCGACAGGATGATCCAGGCCCACATCCCGATGGGGCGCATCGGCCGGCCCGAGGAGATCAAGGGGGCGATTCTCTTCCTGGCCAGCGACGCCTCGAGCTTCATGACGGGTGCGGCCCTGGTGGTGGACGGCGGGCAGTATGCGCAGTAGGCGCGGGGAGTCCTGCGGTGGTGCGCCGCCCGAACCCGAAGAAGATGAAGAAAAATGAAAAAGAGGGCTTGACCCGGGCGCCCGGTTGCCCGATAAGGGAGGGGTTGTTTTCAGCCCGCGCGCGCGGGTGAGGCTCCCCGCGGGCGGTGCCGTCGATGGAGCGAAAAGGGGTTTTGTTCCGATGACACATCAGGATCACGGGAGGTCCTGGGGCGCGTTCCAGTCGCCCCGCCAGCCGCTGGCTCCTTAGGAAACCTGCGCGTTCATCCGCCTTGCGCGCCCATCCACCATGCGGGCTCCGGCCCCCAAGGCGCACCTACGTCATAAAAAAAGCAAATTTCCTGGGGAGTGCTTCATTCATGGCGAGAGCAGCCGCGACAGACCAGAAGACAAACCAAGAGAAACCATCCAGGAGGCGCAGAGCCTCGAACAGAATCCGCATATTCGACACCACGCTCAGGGACGGCGAGCAGTCGCCCGGCTGCAGCATGGATCGCTTTCAGAAGGTGCAGATGGCGATTCAGCTCGAGAAGCTGGGCGTGGACGTCATCGAAGCCGGCTTTCCCATCGCGTCGAACGATGAGTTCGAATCGGTGCGCGACGTGGCCAAGGAGTTGCAGAAAACGACCGTCGCCGGCCTTGCGCGTTCGGCCCGCGAGGACATCGACCGCTGCTGGGAGGCGGTGCGGCACGCGAAGAAGCCCAGAATCCACACCTTCATCGCCACCTCCGACATTCACCTGAAGCACAAGCTCCGGATGACGCGCGCAGCGCTCCTGAAGGAGATTGCCGCCTCGGTGCGCCATGCGAGAAATCTGTGCGCGGACGTGGAGTGGAGTGCGGAGGACGCCACGCGCTCGGATTGGGACTTCCTCGCCGAGACGGTGAAGATCGCCATCGAGGAGGGGGCGACGACCATCAACCTGCCCGACACGGTGGGCTACATCATCCCGAGCGAGTTCCGGCGCTTCTGGGAGCACATTTTCGAGAAGGTGCCGGTCTATGACGAGGTGGTCTTCAGCGCGCACTGCCACAACGATTTGGGGCTGGCGGTCGCGAACAGCATCGTGGCCATCGAATCCGGCGTGCGGCAGGTGGAATGCACCATCAACGGCATCGGCGAGCGGGCGGGCAACGCCTCGCTCGAGGAGCTGGTGATGGCGATCGCCACGAGGCAGGACGAGTTGCGCTACAAGTCGGGCGTCCGGACGCGGGAGATATACCCCACGAGCAGGCTCCTCACCTCCATGACGGGCGTGCCCGTGCAGCCGAACAAGGCCGTGGTGGGCAAGAACGCCTTCGCCCACGAGGCCGGCATCCACCAGCACGGGGTGATCTCCAAGGCGATCACCTACGAGATCATGACGCCCAAGTCCGTGGGCAGGCCCTCGAACACGCTCGTGCTCGGCAAGCACTCGGGCCGCGCGGGCCTGCGCAAGCGCTACGAGCAGCTCGGCTTCCGGATGACGCGCGAGGACATCACGAGCATCTACCCGCGCTTCATCGACCTGGCCGACAAGAAAAAGGAGGTCTACGACGAGGACTTGATGGCCCTCCTGCAGCAGAACCGCGCGGAGGGCGGCGAGAACTACTACCAGCTCGAATTCCTGCAGGTCACCTCCTCCACCGGCACGCACCCGGCCGCCACGGCCACCGTGAAGATCAAGGAGGGGGAGGAGATGCACTCCGACGTGAGCCAGGGGGGCGGCCCCGTGGACGCGGCCATCAACGCCATTTGCCGGGTGGTGGGCCTCGAATGCCGTCTGGCGGATTTTTCGGTGAACGCCGTCACCCGCGGCCGCGACGCGCTCGCCGAGGTGAACATGATGGTCGAGTTCGAGGGCGACTTGCAGATAGCCGGCCACAGCACGAGCCCCGACACCGTCGAGGCGGCCGCCAAGGCCTTCGTGAGCGCCGTGAACAAGTTCAAGCTCACCGAGAACATGCGGGCGCCCGCGGGCAAAGACCGCAAGGGAGAAGCGGCCCCCGATCGCCCGCGCGGCATCTGATGCGGGACAGGATGCGGGCGCCCTTTGGCGGATGGGAGGCGCTGTGGACGGGTCGCCGGAAGTCTGCTCCCGCCCGCGCCGCGCCGGGTTTCGCTCGCTTGGGCGCGCCCGTGGTGCCCGTGGTGGAGGAGAGCGCCGCGGCGCAGAGGGGTATCTGATCCGATGACCTATCCGGCCACCCGCGAGTTGGCGGGGAGAATCGCGGAGGCTCGCCCCTCCGACATTGGCGCGCCCGCCCGCGCGCAGGCGCGAAACGCCGTGCTGGATACGCTGGGCGTGATTCTGGCGGGCCGGAACGAGGAGTGCGCCCGGCTGGCCCGTCGCCTGGCGGCCTCGGAGGGCGGGGCGCCCGCCGCCCGCCTCATCGGCGAGACTGCGCGGACGAGCGCCTCCTGGGCCGCCTTCGTGAACGGCACGGCGGGCCACGCGCTCGATTTTGACGATGTGGATTTCGTCATGCTCGGCCACCCGAGCGTCACCCTGGCGCCCGCGCTCATCGGGCTGGCGGAGGAGCGGGGCCTTGCCGGCGCCGTGGTTCTCGAGGCCTATGCGGTAGGCTTCGAGCTTCTGCGCGTCCTGGGCCGCGCCCTGAATCCGCAGCACTACCGCCGGGGGTTTCACGCCACGGCCACGCTCGGCGCGGTCGGCGTCGCGGGCGCCTGCGCGCGCCTGCTCGGGCTCGATGCGGAGCGGACGCGAAGCGCCCTGGGACTGGGGGCGAGCGGTGCGGCGGGACTGGTCTCGAATTTCGGCACGATGGCGAAGCCGTTTCACGCAGGGCAGGCCGCGCGCGCGGGGCTCGTCGCCGCGCGGCTGGCCGAGGGCGGCTTCACCGCGGCGGACAACACCCTGGAGACGGGCTTCACGGCGGCCATGGCGGCCGAGGGGATGGGACCCGGAGTCCATGAATTTGCGGACTGGGAGGGCGCCATCCGCCCCTGGGGGGCGCCATGGGAGATCGAGGGAGGCGTTTGCGTGAAAATCCACCCCTGCTGCGCGCTGACGCATCCGGGCATAGACGCCATGCTGGATCTGGTGACGGGCGAGGACATCGGCGCCGAGGACGTGGTCGCCCTGGGAGCGCGCGCATCCACCATGACGCTCAAGGTACTGCGCTACAAGGAGGCGGCCACCGGGCTGGAGGGAAAATTCTCGATGCCCTTCTGCCTCGCCTCCGCCCTGGTGGACCGCAAGGTGGGGATTCGCCAGTTTGCGGAGGAGAGCGTCGCCCGCCCCGAGGTCGCCGCCCTGCAAAAGCGCGTGGCGTTCGATCTGGACGAGAATCTGGCGCGCGAGGACCCCGAAGCGGAAAAGACCGAGGTCTGGCTCCGCCTGCGGGATGGCCGCGAGCTCAGCCGCTCGTTCGCGCGGGCGCGCGGCCACATCGAAAACCCCCTCGCCGAGTCCGAACTCCGGGAAAAATTCCTGGAATGCGCCGGGCTGCCCGAGGAGCGGGCCCGCACCGCCTGGGACGCCTGGCGGGGCCTGAACGAGGTCCCCGAGCTGTCTCGCCTCACCGCCCTCCTCGCCCCTTGAAGGGGGGGAGGGGATTGCGCGGCTCCCCGCATCTGGGAGATGCTGGGCCCCTGTCCGGCGGAAGGCGCCCTCCTCTCGCTTGCGTTTTGGATGACTGCCCAGGCCTTGCCCCCGCAACGGGCGGGTGGTGTATAACGGGCACCGACCGGAGACGCGACTCCTCTGGAGGTGGCGATGGCGCGGCGCGTGGTGGCGGCGATGAGCGGCGGCGTGGACAGTTCGGTGGCCGCCGCCCTTTTGGTGGAGAGGGGCTACGAGACCATCGGCGTGGGGCTGCGGCTTGCGGACAGGCCGGCGCGGGAGTCGTTCCCCCGTGGTTGTTGCGCCCCGCGCGACTTGGCCGACGCGCGCGCGGTGGCGGCCCAGCTCGACATTCCCTTCTACGTGATGGACGTGCGCGAATCCTTTCGCGAGAGCGTGATCGAGAATTTCATCTCCGAGTATGAAAGCGGCAGAACCCCCGTGCCCTGCGTGGCGTGCAACCAGGCGGTGAAATTCGACTATCTCGCCGCGCGCGCCAGGGGGTTTGGCGCGGGGCTGCTCGCCACCGGCCATTATGCCAGGCGGGTGGAGGTAGATGGCCGCCAGAGCCTTGCGAGAAGCCGCGACAAGGAGAAGGACCAGACCTATTTCCTGTTCGGCATGACGCAGGAGCAGCTCGCCCACGCGATGTTTCCCCTGGGCGATTTCACCAAGGCGCAAACGAGGGAGTACGCCAGGGGCCTGGGCCTCGCCACGGCGGAGAAACCCGAGAGCCAGGAGATTTGTTTCGTGCCCGATGGCGATTACCGCGCTTTCCTGAGAGGGGAGAAGCCCGGGGTCGACAGGCCGGGAGACATTGTGGATTTGGGCGGAAACGTGCTGGGCAGACATGGCGGGGTGGCCCACTTCACGGTGGGACAAAGGCGGGGTCTCCGCCTGGGGGGCGGCCCGCCGCGCTATGTGGTGGCACTCGAGCCGGACTCGGCCACCGTCGTGGTGGGCGGGCGCGAAGCCCTGGCGCGCGAGGCCTTCTCCGTCCGGGACGTGCGCTGGTCGATTCCTCCGGGGGCCGCCCCCCTGGAGGTGCAGGTGAGGCACCGCGGCCGCGCGGCCGCCTGCGCCGTGGCGCCGAACGATGACGGAACCGTCGAGGTCAGGCCGGAGCACCCTGCGCTCCTGGGCGCGGTGGCCCCGGGCCAGGCCGCCGTTTTCTACTCTGGCGACGTGCTCCATGGCGGCGGCTGGGTGGCTTAGAATGAAACGCGCGTTCGTGATGCTGATCCTGCTGTCTCTCTGCGCACCGGCGCTCGCCCGGGGCCAGGGCGGGAATCCGGAGGGGGCGTATTTCTCGCTCTTCGGCTCCCAGAGGGGCAGGCTGCTGGTCGCGCGCCCAGGAATGCCGGACTACCGGTTTCGCCAGAGCGTCATCCTTCTCGTGAAGCACGGCGAAAAGGGGGCCTTGGGGCTGATACTGAATCACGTCGCGCGGCGGATGCCGCTCTCCGCGCTCTACAGGCGCTTTCATCTCGAAGCGCCCCGAGATGCGGGCGCGGTGGACATTCACTATGGCGGGCCGGTAGCGCCCCACTCCGGTTTTGTGATCCATACGACGGAGCACAAACTGGACACCGTCTACGAGATGGAAGAAGGCGTGGCGATCAGCCCGGTGGACGTGGTGCTCGAGGCCATCGCCCGGGGTAGGCGGCCCCGGAAAAGCGTTTTCGTGGTGGGCTATTCCGGCTGGGGTGCCGGGCAGCTGGAGCGCGAGATGCGGCGGGGAGACTGGTATGCGGCGCCTGCGGATCCGGATATTTTGTTTGACGATGGGCATGACAGCAAATGGAGCCGCGCCATGGAGCGGCGGTTCCGGATGATGTAGGTTTTTTGTAAGGCGGGCGCCCTGCGGCGTCGCGCGCTCTCTCGCGGCGTTCCCGTCCGGCGCGGGTTTTGGCTGTCGCGCGGTCTGCTGGCGCGATTCCCGGCCGCGTCGTTGCGGCAGACGATTCCGCTCACCGGACGCCCTTTTCAGCCGGGAGGCCATTCCATCCGGCGCCCGCCGAGCAGGTGGTAGTGAATGTGGGAGACGGTCTGACCGCCGTTTTCTCCGCAATTCGCGACGATCCGGAAACCCTCCTGCGCCATCCCCTCCTGGCGGGCGATTTTGTTCGCCGCAACGAATATCGAGCCGATCAGCTCCCTGTCCGCCTCCTCTATCTCGAGGAGCGTTTCCATGTGTCTTTTCGGGATGATGAGAATGTGCGCGGGCGCCGCCGGATGCGCGTCCTCGAATGCGAGCAAGGCGTCATCTTCATAGATTTTCTTGCAGGGGATGTCGCCCGCCACGATTTTGCAAAAAACGCAGGATTTCATGCTTTCTCCGCAATGTGATGATATAGAGAGATGGCCAGTGATTCTACCTGCAAGCGGCCTGTCCTGACAACAAAGGCGCGCCCCTGCGCGCGCGGGCGGTGTCCCGCGACGCCCTTGCGTCGGCGCGAAATGTATGCGAATTCTGCCGTATGCGCGTATGCGGGGAGGGGAGGCGCCTCGCGCGACTTTCTTCCTGGTTGCGCCCCGAAACCGGAGATGGACTTTCAGCGAGGAGAAACGCGGATGAACATCAGCCGAATGCTCGTGGAGCACGTTCACGCCATTGCGTATGACTCCCTGCCGGAGGAGGCGCGAGAGCGCGCAAAGTATTTCCTGCTCGATCACCTGGGCGTTACGTTGCGAGCGGTCGAGGCGGCGAGCTCCCGCGTGTTTCATAACTTTGCGAGAAAGCGCGCTCCGCAGGGGGGGCCATGCACCATCGTCGGTTCGGATTTGAGGACGGACGCCCCCCATGCCGCGCTGGTGAACGGCGGCGTGAGTCACGCCACGGAAATGGACGATGTGACGACGCGCTCCAGCCTGCATCCCGCCGTCAGCGTCATGCCCAGCACGTTGGCGGTCGCCGAGGCGCACAGCCCCGATCCGAGGCGGGCGATCGCCGCCATCGTGGCGGGATACGAGGTGACCAATCGCATAGGCAACGCCGTCAACCCGACGAGCCACTACGCGCGCGGGTTCCACCCCACGGGCACGTGCGGTGCGTTTGCCGCCTCCATCACGGCGTCGAAACTCCTGGGGTTGTCGCTCGAGGCCACCGCGAATGCGATGGGCATCGCCGGCAGCCAGGCGGCGGGTTCGATGCAGTATCTCGACAACGGCGCCTGGACGAAAAGATTTCACCCCGGCTGGGCGGCGCACAGCGGCATCATGGCCGCCTATCTGGCCCAGGAGGGCTATACGGGGCCGGAGGATATTCTGGGCGGGAATGCGGGGTTTTTGCGTGGGCACAGCGACGACCCTACGCCGGAGTATGTGGTGGAGCGCTTTGGCGAGTATTGGGAAATCTGCGAGAGCGCGATAAAGCCCTATGCGTGCTGCCGGTATAACCATGCGTCGATTGACGCGACCATCGAGGTTTGCAGGGCGCACGACATTCGGCCCGAAGAGGTTGCGCGGGTGGAGGTTCGGGTTCCCGAGACCAGCGTGATGGTGGTCATCGAGCCCCATGACCTGAAGGCGAACCCGCAAAACATCGTGGATGCGCAGTTCAGCCTCCCGTATGCCGTGGCGGTGGCGATTCTCAGGCGCGCGGCGGGGCTGGATGAATACGCCGACGATTTTCTCCGCTCCCGGGTGCACTCCTCCATCATCGAGAGGGTCGAATGCTATGGCGACGCCGGGATGGAGAAGGAATTTCCGGACAAATGGCAGGCCCACGTCCGGATCGAGACCGGGCGCGGCGTTTTTGAAGCGCACCAGGACCATCCGAAAGGGGATCCGCGAAATCCCTTGACGTGGGATGAGTTGATAGATCGGTTTCACGTGATGACGGCCCCGGTCCTCGAGCGGGAGACGCGGGAGCTGCTCATCAGCGGGAAGCGGGTGCGGAGTCTGGAGAATCTGGGAAGCATCCGTGAGGTGATGGAGCTCGTCTCCGGGGCACAGCGCGTTGCCGTCTGACGGTTTTTGGCGTTTGTGCCGGACGCCGGGGGCGCACATGGCCGCGCGCGCGGGCCCCGCCCTTCCCTCAGGAGGTTTTCCCGACCGCCTCCTGATGGAAGCGCTGGAAGATGGAAATTCCCAGCGCCAGACGCATCGCGAGACGCTTGAGAAGGTGGGGTCGCCATTCCCTCCCGGTATCGCTCGGGGTCTTCTGCCCCCAGGATGAGAAAGCCGAGCGTTTTCTCGTGCGTCTCCAGGGGGACGATGGCGGTCGATTGGATGGCGCAGGCCAGTGCGTCCGGGAAAAGCGGCCCCCCGCCCTCTTCCAGCTTGCTCTGGAGCGCGACGCCTCCTTCCATGGGAACGAGCTCTTCCTCCCTTCTGCCGAGCGAGCGAATGCGGGATGACTCCTCCGGCTTCGCCGCGATGACGGGGATGCCATGGAGGGGGCTCGAGGAGCAGGAATCCCGCATATGCGATTCCGAAGCGCGATTCGATGTTTTGGGCGATTTCCGTGAGACTCGCCAACGAGGGAGCCCGTTCAACAAAAGTCGCTCGATGGCGATGAAATCTTTTTCGATTTGCTCGTTTTGGCGAACGAGTTCTATCGTTTCATCGAGAAGCCGTATCAAATCCTCTCTTTCGCCTTTCAGTCGGGTCGAAAAGCTTGTCCCGCAAGTTGAGTACCCTGGCCGACGCGCTGTCCTGCGTCATCAGGCCGCTTTGGCGAAGCGAGTCGGGGGTGCTCTATGAAAAAGCCGGGGTTGTTCTCGAGATAGGATACGACGTCATCCGCCGAAATCGGCGCCATTTCAGACTCTCCTCGGGCGATGTGTGATTTCCGGGAGGGCGGTTGGACGGGAACGGGAAAAGCCTCAAACGCGCGGATGAGCGTATCATCCCGCTCGGGGATTGACAAAAACCTTCGGGCGAATCAAAAACATCCCGGCTACTACGAGTGCCCCTGACGGGGCGCCTCTTATCCGGATAGCGAGGAGACTATGGAAACCCTGAGGCCAGGCGGCGTGACTATCGGTTTTGTCGGAATCGGAAAAATGGGAACGCCCATGTCGAAGAACCTGCGGCATGGCGACTACGCGGTGGTGGCCTATGACGTGAGGCCGGAGAACGTAAGGGCGCTGGCGGGCGAGGGCGTGCAGGAGGCCGCGGGTCTGGCCGATCTGGCGAGACGCGCCGACGTCGTCATCACGATGCTGCCGAACAGCGACGTCGTGGACGCGGTAGTGGATGGGGCCGGATGGGATATCGACGCATCTCGGCAAGGGGAAACTGATCATCGACATGAGTTCTTCCTACCCCACGCGAACGAGCGCTTTGGCGGCGCGGGGTGGAGGAGAGGGGGCTGCGTCTCATCGGGGCGCCCGTCTCGGGAGGCGTCGTGGGCGCGGAGGCCGCCACCCTGGCCATCATGCCGGGCGGCCCCAAGGAGGTTGTGGACGCCGCGATGCCCATTCTGGAAACGTTGGGGCAGACCATCGTCCACATCGACGAGGCGCCCGAATCGGGCCATGCGATGAAGTGCGTGAACAACTTTCTCTCCGCCACGAGCCTGCTCGCCTCGATGGAGGCCATGGTGCTGGCGTCGAAACTCGGTCTCGACCCCGGAAAAGCGCTTCAGGTTTTCAACGGCGGCTCGGGCATGAACAGCGCCACGAAAGACAAATGGCCCCGCTTTCTCCTGCCGCGGGACTTCACGTGCGGGTTTTCCACAGGGTTGATGCACAAGGACCTCTCCATGGGAAGCGATCTGGCGCGGGAAAACGGGGGTGACGGCGTTCTACCTGAACCATGCGCGGCAGATATACGGCCTGGGCGTCCAAAAATTCGGGCCGGATTCGGACCAGACGGAATTGCTGCAAATGTTCGAGGAGTGGTCCGGGCAGCAGGTGGGCGAGCCGCCCGCATAGCCGTCGCGCGACATGCGCGTCGTGCGGATGAGACGATGCCGCGCGCGCGATGTTTTCCTTGGCCGTATTTTCCGTGTAGACTGGCGACTTCA
>CBDBZY010000013.1:0-125986 GCA_965213685.1 bacterium | reverse complement strand
CTTCCCGATCATCCGTGAGGGCGAGTGTCTGGGCGGCATCGGCGTGAGCGGGGGCGACTGGGAGCAGGACGAGTCCATCGCCCGCGTCGCCGTCGAGGCGGTGGGCGCCGCTTTCTGAGCGCGAGCGCGAACCCCGCGCCGCCCCCTCCTCCTTGCTCCTGATCTGGGCGGCAACGAAAGGAGCCTGAGAAAATGCGTGAAAGACCCCTCCGCGCCGCGTCGCTCGGCATGGGCTGGTGGTCGGACGTTCTCGCCGACGCGATCCGCAAGACCGACAAGATCGAGATTGCCGCCTGCTACACGCGCTCGGAGGAGAAGCGCTGCGCGTTCGCCAGAAAGTATGGCTGCGAGGCGGCGGCGAGCTACGAGGAGATCCTGGCGGACTCCTCCATCGAGGCCATCATCAACACCACGCCGAACCACGTGCACCTCGCGACCACCCGGGCGGCGGCCCAAGCTGGCAAGCACGTGTTTCTGGACAAGCCCATCGCCCATACGGTCGCCGACGGCCGTGCGCTCACCCGGGCGTGCGCGGAGGCGGGCGTGGTGCTCGCCATCGGCTACCAGAGGAGGCGGGAGAATCATTTTCGCTGGATCAAGCGCGAGATCGAGGCGGGCAAGTTCGGCAGGCTGGTGCAGGCGGAGTGCAACATCAGCAGGGACCGCGAGGGACAGTTTGAAGCCGGGCACTGGCGCTACCAGGCGGCGGCCATGCCGGGCGGCGTCATGCTCCAGATAGGCATTCACTACGCCGACGTCCTCACCTACCTCTTGGGGCCCGTCGTCGCCGTCTCGGCGCGGACGGCGCAGCTCGTCCTCCCCGGAGAGAACCCCGACGTCGCGAACCTCATCCTCGAGCACGAATGCGGGGCCGTCTCGAACCTCGCGGCGAGCCTACGCCTCGGCCTCGGAGTACTATCTCATGAACGTCTACGGCAAGACGGCCACGGCCTACTACACGCTGTTCGACGGCCTGCGCGTCCTCTACCGGGGAGAGCGGGCGCCCCGGGAGGTCGCCTGCGAGAAGAACGACACCATCGTGGAGGAACTCGAGGAGTTCGCGGACGCCGTTCGCGGCACGGCGCGGCCCGAGATGGATGGCGCGGCCGCCGTATCGTCTCTCGCGGTCATCCGCGCGGGCGTGCGCGCGGCGCGCGAGGGACGCCGCGTGGAGGTGTCCGAGATACTCGACGACCCGAGCGAATAAACCAGAGAAAGGAGAGGCCACCATGCCCCGCATTCAAGCCGGTGAAATATCCCTGAACTACGCGGAACGGGGAGAGGGCGAGGCGTTTTTGTTCATCCCCGGCCTCATGGGTCTGCTGGACGCCTGGGATTTCCAGATTCCCCATTTCTCGGACCGCTACCGCTGCGTCACGTTTGACCACCGGGGCACGGGCGAGAGCGACAAGCCCGCGGACGCCTACTCGACCGGCCACATCGCCCGGGACGCCGTCGCCCTGCTCGACGCGCTGGGGATCGAGGAAGCCCATGTGGCGGGGACCTCCACGGGCGGCTGCGTGCTGCAAAACCTCGCGCTCGACTACCCCGATCGGATCGGCTGCTGCGTGTTCACCAACACCTGGACGAAGGCCGACCCGTACATGACGCGCCTGCAGACCTCGCGCAAGCAGATCGCCGAGGCCTACGGGACGGAGGAATACATCAGGTTCAGCTCGCTGTGGACGTGCGGATGGACGCAGTTCCGCAACATGTACGAGAACCTGCTAGAGCTCGAGGCGCGCCAGAAGGACACCATCGCGCCGGTGGACGTCATCACCGCGCGCATCGACATGACCCTCACGCACGACCGAACCGCCGAGATTCACCGAATCGACAAGCCATCGCTCATCATCGCCGCGAAAGACGACGCCCTCACCCCGCCCTACTTCGCCGAGGATCTGCAACGGGCGATAGCGGGCGCGCGGCTCGTGATACTCGAGGAGGGGGGGCATTACAGCTACCGCCGCTCCCACGCGGAGTGGAACGCGGCCGTCGATGCGTTCCTGGCGGACTCGGCTAGCGCCTGACGACTTTCCCGGGCGCGGCGGGCAGCCCGTTTCCGCCGCCGCCCGGCGCCGGCGGGGACGACGCCTCGGGCGCCGCCTGCGCGGCGGCGACGCTGGCGGGCCGCAAGAAGCCCAGAAAATCCACCCACAGCGAGAACACGACCGGTATCAGGATCAGGGTGAAGAGCGTGGAGGTGGCCAACCCGCCCAGGACGGCCGCGCCCAGCCCCCGATAGAGTTCGCTGCCCGCGCCGGAGGAGAGCACGAGGGGCAGCATTCCCAGCACGGTCGTGGTCGTCGTCATGAAGATGGGGCGCATCCTGTCGCGCGCGCTTTCGAGAATCGCGTCGCGCATGGCGAGGCCGTCCCGAAAATGATTCAGCGCCTGGTGGACGAGCAAAATCGCGTTGTTCACCACGATGCCCGTCAGGATGATGAAGCCCAGCATGGTGAGCGTGTCCATCTTCACGGATGGTTCTATCAGGTTCATCAAGCCCACCATCAGCACGCCCCCCGTGGCGGCGAAGGGCACGCTGAACATGATGATGAACGGGTAGCTCCACGCCTCGAACAGGGCCGCCATCAGCAGGTAGGTGATGAGGAGCGCGAGCAGCAGCGACCACTTGAGCGCCCCCCAAGTTCTCTCCAGGTCCTTCGCCCGCCCGCTCACGTCCAGCGAATAGCCGAGCGGAAGCGTCTTGCGCATCGGGTCGATGACCTCGCGCCTCATCTTGTCGATGGCCACCTGGAGCGGCAGCTCGTTTCCGATGTTGACCGTCAGGGACACGGAGCGGTCGCGGTCGATGTGCTCGACTTTCGTCGGCCCCAGCGCCGCCCGAACCGCGGCGATGTCCCTGAGCGAGACCACCCGGCCCTCGGGCCTGTGCACCCGGATGTCGGAGATTCCCTGCGTCCGGGCGAAGTCGGAGAGCGGCCCCCGCAGGACGATGTCGAGCTCCTTTCCGCCATCCCGGAAAATGCCGGCGCCCGTTCCGTTCACGAGCGTCTCCACGATGCCGCCGATCTCAGAGACCGACAGGCCGAACTCCGCCGCCTTCTGGCGATCCACGTGCACCTGCAGCTCCGGATTCCCCAGGTCAAAGCTCGAATTCACGAAGCGCACGCCCTCCAGCCGGCGCGCCCTGGCCTCCACGTCGGCGGTGATGCGCTGGATCTCGCCCAGGCTGCTTCCGGTGACGTCCACCTGCAGGTTGACGCCGCCGATGAAGCCCGAACCCCGCCGCCGGAACAGGGACGCCTGGGTGACGAACGCGCGCACCCCGGGTATGCCCTGGAGCGACCCGAACAGACGGCCCACGAGGCGCCGCATCGAGGCGACGTCGGAGTGCTCCTTTTTGGCGATGAGGCCGATGATGGGGTTTTGCGCGCGCACCACGGCGAAAAACCGATCCAGCTCGGCGACGCGCGCGAACTTCGCCTCCAGCCCCGACACGATCCTGTCCACCTCATCGAGGTTCAGCCCCGCCGGCGTGCGCAGAAACACGAACATGAGGTTGCGGTTGCCCTTGGGCAGATAATCGATGGGGGGGAAGAACTGAACCGCCAGGAAGATGGCCCCCGCCGTGATCCCCGCCGCCACGAGCGCGCGCCTGAGCACCCCGCCCAGCAGCCAGCCGAGGGAGGCGACGTAGATGCGCCGGCAACGCCCCCCCAGTGCGTACACCCCCGCCCCGTCAAAAAAGCGGGCGAGCGGGGAGGTTTTGCGCGCGTCGCTCAAGATGCGCGAACTCAGCATCGGCACCACGGAAATCGACACCACGAGCGAGAGGGCCACCGCCACGCTGATGGCGATGGCGATGTCGCGGAACAGCTGGCCCGACTCATCCTCCACGAACACCACGGGGATGAATACGGCGAGCGTGGTCAGCGTCGAGGCCAGCACCGCCCCCCAGACCTCCTGCGCGCCATCGACCGCGGCGTCCCATCTGGTTTTTCCCATCTCGCGGTGCCGGAAGATGTTCTCGAGCACCACGACGGAGTTGTCCACCACCATGCCGACGGCGAAGGCCATGCCCGCCAGGGAGATGATGTTGATGGAGCGGCCCAGCACGAAGATCAGGATGAAGGTGGCGACGACGGTGACCGGTATGGCGACGCCGATGACGATCACGCTCGAGAGGCTCCCCAGAAACAGGAGCAGCACGCCTATCGCCAGGGCACCGCCCAGGAAGATGTTGTTCACCACCAGGGAGCGGGACTGGTGGATGTAGTCCGTCTCGTCATAGACCTGCCGGAGCCGGATGCCGCGGCCCTCGTAGATGTCGTTGACCTCGGCGATCGCCTTTTTGACGCCCGCCATCACCTCGATGGTGTTCGCCCCGGTCTTTCGCAGCACCCCGAAGCCCATGGTGGGCGTCCGGTTGATGCGAATCCGCCGGACGGTGTCCTCATAGTCGAAGGAAACATCCGCCACGTCGCGCAGATAGACCGTGCCGGTCGCGTTTTGCGCGACGATGGTGTCGCGCAGCTGCTCGAGCCGCGTGAAATTCCCCACCGTGCGCACCGCGTAACTGCGCTTGCCCTCGTCAATCTTCCCCGCCTTGGTGTTCTTGTTCTCGCGCCGCAGCGCCTCCCGCACCGCGGCGACCGTGATCCCGCGCGCGCTCATGGCCGCGTAGTCGAGCGTGACGCGCACCTCCCTGTCCTGGCCGCCGAACATCCACACCTGGCCCACGCCCGGCACGCGCTCGAGTTTGGGGCGGATGACGTCGTCGCCCTCCACGCGCACCTCGTTGATGGGGCGCTTCGTCTCGACGACTATCCAGGCGATGGGGTTCTCCGCGTCGGAGTTCAGCGCGCTGATGGTGGACCTGTCCGAATCCTCGGGGAGGTCGCGGACGAGGCCGAGCTTCTCCGAAACGTCGAGGCGGGCGACGTCCTTGTTCGTCCCCCAGTCGAACTCCAGGACGACGCGCGAGTTTCCCTCCTGGCTGCTGGAGGTCATCCGCGTGAGGCCCTCCACCGAGGTGAGCTTCTCCTCGATGGGCTTCGAGACCTCCTCCTCCACCTCCAGCGGCGCGGCGCCCTTGTAGTCGGTCTCCACCGTGATGACGGGCCGATCGACCGTGGGCGTCATCTGCACCGGAATCCGGTAGAGGCTGATCGCGCCGAAGAGCACCGCCAGAATGACGCCGACGGTGGTGGTGACGGGGTATTTCACGCTCGCGCGGGGCAGATGCATCCAGTCTCCTTCCTCCGCGTTGTTTCTGCGCGCAACGAGGCGGCGAATCCACGGCCGGCGGCGAAGGAGCAATATACCCCACCCGCTCTCCCATGACCATCCCCCGCTCGCTCCCGGGCGTCGCGTTCATTTTAGCTCCCGCACCTTTTGCGTCATAATATCCTCGCCATCCGAACGGACATTGCCCGGGGCGAGGATGCGGATCACTTACCCGCTCGGGAATTCAGGGCCAACGTCCAATCGGAGGCGGGAATTCGGCACAAGGGGAGGATGCTCCCGCCCGCCTTCCAGGAGGAGTTGCCGATGTGAACATAGAAGAATTGCGTGGTTCTATGCGAGAAACGTTGCCTCCTCTTTTTGAATGCTCGCCCGCTCCGCGAGAGGGCATGCGCGTCCGCACTCCATTGATGTATCCGGATGGGGGCGTGGTGGACGTATTCGTGTTAGAGAACGATGGGCGCTACAAGATCACCGATTTCGGACAGACCCTGGGCTGGCTCCGCATGCAATCCGTGGGAGGCCGGCGCTCCCCCAGGCAAAACCGCATGGTCGAGGACACATGCGAAACCTTGGGCGTGGAACTAGACCGCGGCCAACTCACCCTGCGATTCGTCCCGGCAAACGCATTGGGGGAATCCGTGCTTCGCCTCGCACAGGCGGCCGTGCGCGTCTCCGATTTGTGGTTCACGCTGCGTACGCGAGCAATCGAAACGGTGGCGGACGAAGTCAGAGAGTGGCTTCTCGAAAAAGAAATGTCCTTTGAGCAGGCAGTAAAGAGGCAGGGCAGATCGGGGCGAAATTGGCCCATCGACTACCAGGTCCGCACCGATTGTCGCATTTCACTGATTTTTTTGCTGAGCACCGGCTCGCGCGGGGCCGCGCGACGCATAACGGAACACGCCCTAGCGGGGTGCTTCGATCTCCATCATCTCAAAGTAAAAGACAGCCAACCCCCCGTGGAGTTCGTTTCGCTCTTCGACGACAAGGCAGACGTATGGCGCGAGGAGGATTTCCGCCTGGTGGAGACACACTCGGAAGTAGCTCGTTGGTCTCGGCCGGATGAATTCGAGCGCATCCTTCAGGCGGCATGACGCGGGCCGCCTCAGGCGCGTCCGCCTCACCCGCCCGCCTTGTGCCTGGGGGCCGCGTCCGCCGTGGGCTTTTTCCTCCCGAAGCCGCCTCTCCCGCCGGGGCGTCCCGCACCCGGGGGCCGCGCGCCCAGAACGCGAACGGGCATGTTGGCTCTCAGGTTCTCGTTTCCCTTCACCACCACCCGCATCCCGGCTCGCAGCGCGCCTGCCGGGGCTTCCACGAAAGAATCCACGCTCCTGCCCTGGCGAAACGACACCTCGCGAACGCGCCCGTTTTCCAGGACGAACACCGAAGCCCCCCGCGTCCGGAGGATCAGAGCGTCCTTGGGCACCAGGAGCATCCTGGCCGCCTCGCCGTATTCGAGGGTCAGGCGGGCGAACATCCCCTCCTTGAGATCGTAGGATTTGGTGTTGCGTATCTCCACCTCCACCGGAAACGTGCGGCTCTTGGGGTCCGCCTGGGGGATGATGGCGCGGACCCGGCCCGTGAACGCCCGGCCCTGGAGCGCGTCGATGCGGACGCGCGCCCCGTCGCCGACGCGCACCAGCGATACCTGGCGCTCCGCAATCGGCGCGCGCACCAGCACGCGGTCGAGCTCGATGACCTCGGCCACGCGCCCGCCCTTGGTCAGCCACTGGCCGACCTCCACCCACTCCTTGGTGACGAAGCCCGTTAGCGGGGAGCGAATCTCTGCCCTGGCCAGGTCGTCGCGCACCCGCGCTATCCGCGCCCGCACCCGGCGCACCTCGGCGCGGGCGCGGGCCTTCTCCTCCTCCCTGGGGCCGAGCTTCGAGAGCTCCAGTTTGTGGAAGGCCTCCTCGTAGAGTTGCCAACCGGCCTCGAAAGCGGCCTCGGCGCGATCGTAGCTGGCCCGATCCAGCACCTTCCGATCATACAAATCCCGGGCGCGCCGGAGCTCCAGCTCATGGCGCCGCATCTGCGCCTCCCGCTCTTTCGCCCTGGCCTGAAGCGCCGCTATCTCCTCCGGACGGCTGCCGCGTTCGAGGCGCAGCGCGTCCTGCCGCGCCTTCTCGAGCTCAGCACGCAGGACGCGCAGCTCGATCTCCAGCCCCGAGCGCCGCACCGTCGCCAGCACGGTTTCGTTCGCGCGGACGAAGTCCCCCACCTGGAGCGGGGCCGACTCCACCCTTCCCTCGAGCTCGCTGCTCACGACGGACTTCCGGTAGGGAGCCACGCTGCCCACGGCGGTGAGGCGGTTTCGCACCCGTCGCTCCACCACCTCGGCCACAGACACCAGCGGCGGGGGGCGCCTGCCCGGGCGCGCGGCCTCGGTCGGCGCCGCGCCCGGGAGCGGGGAGACGAGGGCGATGACGACGGAGATTCGGATGGTGCGGGCGATGAGACGGCTCACGTGTCTATCTGTTTCCCATGCGAGGCGCGCAAAACGCGCACCCGGGAGAGCGGCAAGGCGACATGACAACGTAAGAGCATCCCAAATCCACGGCGAAATCGCAAATGGACGAAAACGGCAACGAAGAGGATGGATACTAAAATCCTTATTAAAATTTTATCTTATTTACCATTGATCTGTCAAGGGAAAAATCGCTAGTATATTACATTATTTCCTATTAGAATTGGCGGATGCGCATTGTCCTTGCCGGCCATAACGTGGACGTGGGAGCGCTCCACGAGCTGAAAGAGGACATCCTCGAGCCTGCGGCCCGCGGCGGGGGGAAGCGCCCCCTCGACGCCATGGGCGAGGACGAGCTGCGGGCGCAGGCGGCGGAGCTTCAGCGCCGGGCCGCCGACTTCCTGACGCGCGGCAACCTGACCCCCGAGACCATCAGCGCGTCCTACGCGCGCATCAGCCGCAACTCCCGGCCCATAGAAGAGCTTCGCGCCGCCGCGCGCCGCGAGGTGGAAAAGGCGCGCAAGAGCAACCGTACCATCATCTTCGGTTTCGGGCACAGCTCGGTGGCCGAGCACGCGAGCTTCAACATCGACGTCATCGGCGCGAGCCGCTACGCGGTGGAGGAGATCGAGAAGTTCCGGCTGATTTCCTACACCGAGAGAAGCCAGCGCTACGTCCTGCTCGAGGACGACTTCGTCGTGCCCGCGGAAATCGAGAAGGCCGGCGGCCTCAAGCGCCTGTTCGTGCAGACCGTCAAGGCCCAAAACGCCTGCTACCACGCCCTCTACGCGAAGCTGAGGCCCTGGGTGTTCGCACAAAAGAAAAACGAGAAACTCGCCGCCAGCAAGAGGAACCACAAGACCCTGGAGGGTTTGGCCAAGGAGGACGCGCGCTACGTCGTCTCGCTCGCCACGGAATCGCAAATCGGCATGACGCTCAACGCCCGGAACCTCGAGCACGTCATCAGCCGCTGCGCCTCCCACCCCTTGGCGGAGGTGCGCGAATACAGCAAGAAGCTCTATAAGGCCATCGAGGGCGTCGCCCCCTCCCTGGTCAAATACACGGACCCCACGGAATACAACCTCCGCACCCGGGAGTCGCTCCGGGAGGCGGCGGCCGAGATACTCGGGGGAATGGCCGGTGAGACGGCGCCCGCCCAGCCCAGGGCGCGGAAGGACGTCTCCCTCATCGACGCCACGCCGGACGCCGACAGGCTCGTCGCCGCAGCACTCCTCCATTCCGGGTCCGGGAAGCCGATGGGCCTCTGCCAGGCGGCGGTCCAGCAGATGGACGCGGATGCGATCGCGCGCTTCATCGCCTCCACCTTCCGGCACATGTGCGAACACGACTCCGTCCTGCGCGAATTCGAGAACGTCCGCTGCGTGTTCGAGGTGACGCTCTCCGCCGCCTGCTTCGGGCAGCTGAAGCGCCACCGCATGGCCACCCTGAACGCCCAGCCCTACGACGTCGCCCTCGGCGTCACCGTCCCGGACGCCATCGCCGAGTCGGGCGCCGCGGAGGAATTTCAAGCCATCATCGAGCAGACCAACGCCGCATACGAGAAAATCTTAGCACATGCGCCGCTCGCCGCACCCTACGTTCTCACGAACGCCCACCAGCGGCGCGCGCTGTTCTCCGCGAACGCGCGCGAGCTCTACCACATATCGCGGCTTCGGAATCACCCCCACGCCCAGTGGGACATCCGGAACAAATCGAGGCAGATGATCGCGCTCGCCAGGGAAGTCATGCCGGCCACCATGCAGCTGGCCGTGGGCAAGGACCTGTTCGAGAAAAAACACGCGGATATCTTCCGCGAGGAAGCCGAAAGGACGGCCGCCGAGTAGCGCTCCCTCGCCCGCGAGACCCGGCCCCCCGGCCGCCTCCGTTCAGGAACCGCCCGCCTCCGCGCCGCGTTTTTTTCCCCTCCCCCGGAACAGGGCAACCCCTCCTGCGGCCAGCCCGGCGGCGTGGAACGGCGTGGGGCCCAGAAACAGGAGCAGGGACGCGCCCGTCATCACGATTCGCGTCGGCGCGTCCAGGGGGGCGCGGCCGAACCCCATCGTCGCCATCGAGAGAAACGCGATGCCGGCGCAACTCACGGCGAGGCGGTAGGCCACCGTCCAGAACGTCCCCTGGATCAGCAGCAGCTCCGGGTAGTAGACGAACAGGTAGGGCACGATGAAGGCGGTGACGGCCAGCCTGCAGGCGGTGAAGCCCGTCTGCATCGGATTCGCGGCCGATATGCCCGACGCCGCATAGGCGGCCAGCGCCACCGGCGGCGTGATGGAGCTGATGACCCCGAAATAGAAAATGAAAAAATGGGCGGCCACCAGTGGTGCCCCCAGGGAGGTGACCGACGGCGCCACCACTATCACCAGCAGCAGATAGGCGGCGATGGTCGGCAGCCCCATGCCCATCACGAGCGATGCGAGCATGACCAGGAAAAACGCCAGGAACAAGGAGGTCGAGGCCATCTCCGTCACCAGAATGGATATGCGAACGCCGAGGGCGGCCAGCACCAGAAGGCCGACGATGAGGCCGATGGCGGATGTTGCGGCGACCAGGCCCAGGGAGTTCTTGGCGCCCGCCTCCAGGCTCGCGAGCACGGCGCGGGCGAGGTCGCGGGCACTCGCCTTCGCCTCCAGCGTCTCCTGCGCCCGAAACACGGGCAGGGCTATCAAATACGCCACCAGGCACAACGCCGCGACGGGCAGCAAAAGGCCGACGAAGGGGATCTGCCCCATCCACAAGAGTTCGGGCGGTATCCTCCACCGCATCAACGCGAGTGCGATCGGAAAGGCGATGGGCAGCCCGCGCCACGCCGGGACCAGCGCGAAGCAGATCCCCGCCAGAAACAGCGCCAGCCGGTGGAGCGGAACCTCGCCCCAGAGCGGAAGCGGGACCTCCTGGGAGATGGCGACCGGCGCGCGCACCGGCCCGAAGGAGAGCAAGACGGCGGCCAGCATCAGCCCGCCCGCCAGATACACGCCCGCCCGCCCGCGGTGCGCCCGAATCACCCGCAGCGCGCGCACCATGTCCACCATCACCACAAGCGAGACCACCGCCTTGAATCCCGCCAGCCCCGGCGTCTCGCCGCTCATGATGCTGGCCAGCAGAACGACCACGGGAATCAGGAGGTAGCCCCCCTGTGCCGCCTGCGCGCGGGCACTCGGTATCTCCGAGCGGTCGAGCCGGCGGAGGTCCAGTCTGCGCGCTTCAAAGTAAATCGACGTGGAGAGGCTGAAGTAATACAGAAAGGCGGGAACCAGCCCGTAGAGCATCAGGAAAATGTAGGGCACCTCTATCAGCTCCGCCATAATGAAGACGCTCGCGCCCATGATGGGCGGCACTATCTGCCCGCCGCATGAGGCCACCGCCTCCACCGCGCCGGCGAACAGCCGGGAGAATCCGGTGCGAATCATCAGCGGTATCGTGAACGTGCCCGTGCTCACCACGTTGGCCATCGTGGAGCCGGAAACCATGCCGAACATCGAGCTGGCCACCACGGCCGCCTGGGCGGGTCCGCCGCGAAAGCGGCCCGTCAAGGCGAACGCCAGGCCGATGAGCGTCTGCCCGGTTCCCGTCGCCTCGAGCAGGGCGGAGAACAGGATGAAGATGAAGATGAACTCGCTCATGATGGCCGAGATGGTGCCGAACGTGCCCTCGGAGGTGAGCCAGAGATAGGCGGCCAGCCGGCCATGCTCCTCGCCCTGGAAGGCGTAGGCGGCGGGGTCCAGAAGGCCGCGCCCGGGCCACAGGAAAAAGGCGAGGCCGAGGAGGGCGAACCCGCAAGCGACCCGCAGGCCGGCGGCGCGCCTTATCGCCACGAACACAAAGACGCCGGAGAAAAAGATGAGCGCCACGTCGCCCAGATAGGCGTAGACCACGACGCAGAGCGTCACCAGAAACAGGGGGACGCCCACCGCGCGGCGCACCATCTCCAGCAGCATGAGGGGCCCGAGGCCCGCCACGAGGAGATCGACCGCCGTCTCGGCTCCGCTCCTGTCCGCAAGCGCCTCCTCCTCGACGATGAGGTAGGCGCAGGCCCACAGCGCGAGGCCGATGAAAAGGGCGTCCCACCCGACCGCCAGCGCCCGGGCGGGCTGCGCCATGTCCTCGCGCTTGTCCCAGTCCAGAAAAGGCCTGGTGAGGAAAACCAGGACGCTCGCAAAGGCGAGCATCGTCGCGCGCTGCGCAAACGGGGAGAGAATCCCGAAACCGACGGTGTAGAGTTCGAACAGGGAGAAGCCCAGCGCGAGCGCCATCACGATTCGGGCGCGGACCCTCCGATAGGCGTTCAATGGGGCGCATCCCTCCGGGAACGCGGAAAGAAATCCCCCCTCCCCCTTGCGGATTTCAGCCCTGGCCGCACAGGGGGAGGGATTCGTGGATTTGCAAAACCCGGGGGCCGCGCGCTAGCAACCCTTGGCGCCCACCTCCTTGTAATACCGCCTGGCGCCTTCGTGCAGCGGGAAGGAGAGGCCCGCGCAGGCGCCCTCGAGCGTTACGTTCTTCGCCGCCTTGGCCGTGCCGTAGAATTCCCGGAGGTTGCCGAACAGGGTTTTGGTCACCTTGTAGACGGTCTCGGCGCTCACGCGGGTGCTGGTGGAGAAGCCGAAGTTGATGAAGATGGTGCGCACCGGCTTCTTGTTCACCTGGTTCTTGCCATACGCGCCCGGCGGGATGGTGGTCGCCGTAAGGCCGGGACCGTATGTGTCCACCACATGCTTCACGGCCGCTGCGTCCATATCCACGAGGCGAATCTTCTTGAGCGCCGCCAACTCCTGCACGACGCCCATCGGCGCCATGCCCATCGTGAGGTGGGCGTCCACGTTGCCGTTGCGCAACTGGCCGAATCCGCCCCGGAAACCGGGCGTGCTCTCCTTGTAGTCGCCTTTTTTCAGGCCGTGCGCGGAGAAAAAAGGTAGCGCGCGTACGTCTGGGTCGTGCTCGCGGCGGAACCCACCGATACCCTCTTGCCCTGAAAATCCTTCACGCTCATGATGCCGGAATCCCCCAGCGCCAGCCATTGAAACTGGCCGAACGGATACGCCAGGATGGCGCGCAGGTTTTTCTTGGGGCCCTCCTTCTGAAAGCGCCTCGTGCCCTGGTAGGCCCATGCGCCCACCGGCCCGCCCAGGCCCCACGCGAAATGCGCCTGCCCCTTGGCGATGATGCGCGCCTGCGCCACCATGCCCTTGGCCGATTGGGGCGTGGCGCTGACGCCCGCCCTGGCCTTCAGGATTTTGCTCAGCCCCACGGCGAACTGATAGGGCTGCCCCTTGAGGCCGCCGCCCAGAATGGTGACCGATTGCGCGGAGGCACCGGCCGCGAAAGCAAACGCCGCAACAACCGCGACCCCGACGCCAAGATGTGTCCGTTTCATGAGATGACCTCCCCGGAGAAAAGCGCGAAAGAAAAACAGACCGCCAAAGAACCTGTTGCGGATGCGGGCATCATACCACAAAAAGGCGGGGACTCCGGATGGCGGTTTCCGGGGCGAGAGGCTGGCCCCCGGTGCCCCGAGATGAAATTTGACGCGGCCCCCACAAAGGCCCTAGGGTGGGGGGGCGGTTGTTCGACGCCCGGGCTTTCTCGTGGGCACCGCCGGAGGAGCCGCCATGACCTTGCTTCAGACGCTCATTCGACCGGATCGGGAGGAGTCGGCACAACGCGCGGAAGTCGCCAGGGCGGCCAATCTGCTGCAGGTGGGAGAGTTTCAGTTTCTCCAGCTCGCCTATAGCCGGTGGCACGGGGAGGAGATGCCCGAGGAGGTCATCAACCGCATGTTCATGGCCTATATGCTGCATGACCAGGTGCCCTACTGGGCGCGGCACCACGCCCATCACATACTGGCACTGGACGGGCAGGGCGCACTGGACGAGGCGGACCCCGCCTATCACCGTTACGACAGGGATTATGGCGAAAGGCTGCCCCGGGACGTCTGGCGCTTCGCGATGATCGCCGTCATGCTGGTGTCGCTCATGACCGGCGTCCTCTGGCTCAGCCATCTGGTCGCCGGGGAGAGCGCCTCTTTCCTGCCGCCCTACTTCACCCAGAAAGAACTCCAGGACATGGAGAAGGAGCGCAGAATCCAGGGAACATCCCTGGCGCCGGGCCGCTAGGCGGCGCGGGGCACACTTCCCGCTCCCCCACTTCCCGATCGAGGCCGCCCCATGTTTGAATTCGCGGGAGAAAACGAGCAGGCCGTGAACTTCCTCTTCCTGTTTACCACGGGCTTCATCGCCATCAAGGCCATCCGCACGCGAAACCCCGACGGCGAGACCGACTTCGTTCATCTGCTCTTCGGCTGCATCGCCGCTGTGTTCTTCTTTCTCGTGCTGTTCCAGGACGTGCTCGGCCTCGTCCGCTTTTGAGCACAGGCGGCGCGGGAGGCCTCGCCGAGGGGGGCTTCTAGGGCTTGTGCATCCGCTGGGCGGCGTCGATTTCCGGCACCCGCCACAGGCGCCTCTCCGGCGGAAGCGCCAGCTGTTCTTTCAGGTACGCCGCGCGCCCGCGCACGGAGGAGGGGTTCGGCGTGCCGTATATGACCTTGTCGATGATCCCCGGCCCCTTCACCGCTCCGGAGTCGGTCCGGAGCGCCTCGAGGTAGTCGGCGAGCGCCTCCCGGTAGCGCCCCTCCCTGTCATGGACGATTCCCCGGTTGGCGTAGGCCGCCGCCAGGACGGCGTTGCCCGTCGCGTCGGCGGCGTCCAGGGTTTGCCGGAGATAGCCGATCAGGTGGGTGAGGGCGGAGGCGGCCTTCCCGTATTCGCGCATCCGGATGTGGACCAGCGCGCGGCCCATCAGCGCGCCGCGATGGTTCGGCTTCTCGCGCAGGGCGCGGCGGAAGCTCGCCATCGCCTCCTCGAGGCTCCCCTCGCTCAGGCGGATGTCGCCCTGGCGGGTGTCGTAATCCCCGGGCCGCTCCTCGGCGTACATCTGCCAAAGCACCCAGAGGGAGAACATGACGAAAATGAGAATCGCCATGTTCTTGATGAAGCGCCTCATGACGCGCGCGCCCATCACGGCCCCCGGAACAGGTGGGCGATATAGAAATAGGAGAACACGAAGCTCAGCAGCAGGGCCGTCACGCCCGCGCGCCTTTTGAGGGCGAGGCGCTCCTCCCCGGAGGTCTCCGCGCCGTCCCGCTCCGCGCGCCTGACGTAGAGCACCCAGATGAGTTGGCGCACGGGCAGGAACAGCGCGGCTGCGAGCGCGAGTGCCCAGAGCAGCATGTATCTTACGGAGAACAGTTCAGCCATCGGGTCGCTCTGCCATCAGGGCGGCGGAAAAACAACGCGGGGGAGAGGCCGCGCTCGCCCCCTCCCCCGCATGATGACGCCTGCGCCAGCGCGGTCTCGCCGCCTAGGACGATCCCGCCTGCTGCGGAACCACGTCGCCGATGTCCTCCACGAGCGCCTCGATCTCTTTTTCCGGCACCGTGGACATCTCCATCTTGTAGGCGAGCATCCACATCATGCCCACGCCCAGTGCCCAGAAGAGAATCTGCCATGCCCAGATCGAGGGCATCCCGAACGTCCAGCCTCCCGGCCCCTTGTCCGGCGCGCCGAATATCCAGTTGCCGATGACGGCGCCCGGGCCGATGCCGAAGAACATCCAGGCCAGCGTAACGCCCCACGCCGCGGGAACGAGGCTCTGCTTCTCCGGCGAGAGCGACGCATGCTCCGCCAGGAAGTCATGATACTTCTGCCGGTGGGCCGCCGCCTGCGCGTCCTGCGTGTTCGCCGAGACAACCCAGCACACCACCACGTTGAAGAGGATGCCCCAGCCGGCGGAGTGCATCGTCCACGGCCAGCGGCCCCAGAGGTCGATGCCGACCCCCTTGAGGATCGTCAGGCCGAAATTCTCCGTGAAGATGACGGCCAGCAGACCCGCCGCCAACCCCCAGGTGGCGCCCTCTCGGGTAATTTTCGGGTACCAGCACACCGCCACCAGCGCCGGCCACATCTGGAAGCCGAAGGCGACGGCGAGTCCTCCCAGCAGCACCAGCGCGTCTCTCGAGAACGTCGCCACAAGGAGCGCCGACACCACGATGATCAGAACGCCGATGCGGCCCGCGAGCTTCTGGTCCTCGTGCGAGGCCGTGGGGTTGATATACCTCTTGTAGAGGTCGCGGGTGAGCATTCCGCCCGCCGTGGACATATACGCCGCTCCCGTGGACTGCATGGCGGCCAGCGCGCAGACCGCCAGAAGTCCGACCAGCCAGGGCGCCGCGTCCGCGATGTGGTTGAAATAGTGGGGCACCAGCGAATCCGGCTTCGTCGCGATGGACGCGGCCAGCGCGTCGGAGAGCGCGATCCCCGCCTTCGTCACCGCCGGGTTCGCGCCGAGAAGGTGGGCGCCCATCCCCTGGAACGCGGTGAAGAAGAACAGGATGAACCCGATGCCCGCCGAGGACGCCCAGACCTGCTGCGGCGCGAAGGGGCGCGGGTTGTTGTTCGAGAACGCCCACATCGAAAACGCCGGGGAGGACTGAATCCCCATGAGCGCGAACATGTAGGTCAGGCACATGACGCCCGTCCACAGGCCGCCCACCGGGGTTTGCTTGCCCAGGCCGGCCGTGAACTGGATGACGCCGGGTATGGCGAAATAGGCGTTGTAGTCCCCGCCGCCATATCCTTTCGTCGTCCCCCACTTGCCCACCGGCGACGCCGCCAGCTTGGCGAGGCCGTCGTTCAGGGCGCCCCAGCCGCCCGCGAGGCTCAGCGCGATGAAGCCCGTGATCACGATGCCCAGTGCGAGGAGAATGCACTGGAGCGTATCCACGTAGGCCACGGCGCGCAGCCCCCCCGCCGCGACGTAGACCAGCACGACGGCGGAGAGCAGCCACATGCCCATGTTGACGCTGAAGAGGTTATCCGTCAGCACGTTGAACAGGTAGCCCGAGGCGCCGAGCTGCACGCCGAGATAGGGAACCGAGAAGAGCAGGGCCACGATGACGGTGAGGATGCGTATCGCGTCTCCCTGGAAGTAGTCGGAGAACATCTCGCCGGGCGTGACGTACCCGAAGCGCTTGCCCAGCATCCACTGGCGCTTCAGGAATATCACCCCGGTAAAGGGGATGGTGATGGTGTAGAAGGAGGCGTACGCATACTGGAACCCGTCCCGATAGACGAGCCCCGGGTGTCCCATGAACGTCCATCCCGAAAAGGACGTCGCCGTCGCCGCCAGGACGAACACCCACATCGACAGCTGCCGACCCGCGATGAAATAGTCCCCAGCCGTTCGCGCCATTCGCGCGCACTTGATGCCCCAGAAAATGCAGTAGGCCCAGTAGCATATCACGAAGGCAAACAACCAAAAGATCTTCGCATTCATACAAGTGCCTCCTCTGAATTGGAATGCCGCACGAACCGAACGGGAGACGTCAGAAACGACTGCGCATCCCGCACCACAAACGCCGAGCGTGCTCCGACACCGATCCTCCGTATGCGCCGAGACGCCGGCCATCCGCCAGGGGCGGCATCAGGGCAGGACAGGATACCCATGGGCGCGAAAAAACCCGTTCAAATCAAGTATATGCGCGTATTCTATCCCGAATTCGAACAGAAATCAAAAGGAAAATAATGGAACTTTTCTGCGCCTCCAGGTCGGCGACCCCGCCGCACTCCACCGGATGATTTGATTGAGATTAAGTTGCGCAAGCGGGCGCGTCGGGTTATCCTTTGGGCGAGGTTTGGAATTCTCATTGCTCTAGAGAGAGAAGAGACGATGGCCAGCGTTCACGATGTAAGCAAATACATCCTGCAGAAAAAAGGGCCGATGACCACCTGGAAGCTGCAGAAACTGGTCTATTATTGCCAGGCGTGGGCACTGGTGTGGGATGAAGCTCCGTTGTTCCGGGCGAGAATCGAAGCCTGGGCGAATGGCCCCGTAGTCCCCGAGCTGTATCGCTACCACAGGGGGCGGTTTCAGGTTTCCGAGTGGCCGCGCGGGGAAATCAGCAATCTCGACAAGGATGAAAAAGAAACCATCGACGCCGTTCTCGCTCACTACGGCGACAAGTCATCTCAATGGCTCAAGGATTTGACGCACCTCGAGGCGCCATGGAAGGACGCCAGAAAAGGCGTTCGGCCCGGTGCGCGCAGCAAAAATCTCATTTCCCGCGGGTCGATGGTCGAATATTACGACAGTCTCTGATGTCGTCATTCCGCAGATGGCCAAACGCAAGCGAGCGCGCCACCAGGAAAACCCGTCTCCATCAAAAACGCCGAAGGGTGAAGTTCCAGACTTCGGGCGAGCGAACCCCTCTTGGCAAATATTCCACATCCTTCAAGTCAAAGGAACTTTCGGATGGGACGTTCTCGATAAAGAGAACCTGCAAAAAATCATACAGAGGCTCGCGCACCTTGAAACAATGACCTGGCATGAAATACTCGTAAAAGACAAGAAAAAATTTCATGCCATCCCCGTTGAAAAGCTTTCCACAGAAAATCGGAAGCGACTTCGAGAGATCTTTCCAAAGGAGGACATAGACGAGCTGGTTTCATTGAGAATGGGCGGTCGCGAGCGAATATACGGCATTCGAGACGGGGCGTCCCTGAAATTGTTGTGGTGGGACCCTGAGCATCAGGTATATCCATCCCAGAAAAAACATACATGAACGGAGATTGACGGCCCCAAAAACCCGGCGCCTTGGCGGCCCCGGTCTCTCGCGTCAGGTGGCGCGCCAGGGAAGATTCGAACTCCCGACCTTCTGATCCGTAGTCAGACGCTCTATCCAGCTGAGCTACTGGCGCAGTCCATACCCTTTATAGTGCGTAGGGTGCGCGTCACGCAAACCGGAAACCGGAAAACGCAGGGGCCCCCGACCCATGCCCCGGATAGGGGGAGCGGCGGCAGGGGGAAGCGACTTTTTCATCTCGCGCGGGACGGGGGGAGGCGGCGGCGCGCCCTCCCGCCGGCGATTGCGAATTTTTTCGCGCGGACGCTTGAAAGCCCATCCGTTTTTCCCTTAAACTTCGGTTTGCGGCCGTTGCTGCAAAACAACATATTTTCGCGGTTTTGGGAGAGGCGGCGTCCCGAGCCGCCCTTCACGCGGCAAGCCCCCCGGAGGATACGCTTCTCATGATGAGCTGGCTCCCGGAGAACATCTCCATCGAAGGACGGGAAATCGACTTTCTCTTTTACGTTTCCTACTACCTGACGGCGGTCGCGTTCGTCCTCGTCGCCGCCGCCATGATCTATTTTCTCATCAAATACCGCGCCAGGCCGGGCGTGAAGGCGAAATACGCACACGGCAACAACACGCTGGAAATCCTCTGGACGGTGATTCCCGCCTTCATCCTGCTCGTGTTCATCCTGATGACGCAGACCTCCTGGGCGAAGCTCAAGCTGGCGATTCCCCAGAATCCGCCCGTGCGCGTCGAGGTGACCGGCAAGCAGTTCAACTGGATCGTCCGCTACCCGGGGCCGGACGAGAAATTCGGCACCAAGGACGACCTGGTGCTGGACAACCAGCTGAACGTTCCCGTCAACAAGCAGGTGTTCATCACGCTGAAGGGGGCGGACGTCATCCACAGCTTCTTCATTCCGCAGGCGCGCATGAAGCAGGACGTGGTTCCCGGCCGCGACATTCCGCTGTGGTTCACGCTGACCAAGGTGGGCAAATTCGAGATTCCATGCGCCGAGCTCTGCGGCTTCGGGCACTCCGGCATGAACGGGGAGCTCATCGTTCACTCGGCGGCGGACTACGAGAAGTGGCGCAAGGAGGCCTGGGCGAAAAAGGACCAAGAGGGGTAGGCGGCGGCTTTTTCTGAGGGCGCGCGCGTCCTCGTTCCTATTTTCCAACGTGTCGGAAGAATCGTCTTTCGTCCGAGAAACCACGAGGGATGCGGGAGACCATGAGCGAAACCACAGCAGATGCGCACGTCCACCACGAAGGCGGGTTCTGGAGCACATACGTCTTCTCGCTGGACCACAAGATGATCGCCAAACAGTTCCTCTGGCTCGGCCTCATCATGATGATCGTCGGCGGCATGCTCGCCCTGATGTTCCGCTGGCAGCTCGCCTGGCCGGAAACCTCCGTCTGGGGCTTCGGCTGGATATCGGACGAGAGCGACGGAATGCCGGAGGGCATCATCACGCCGAGCTTCTACAACATGGCGGTCACCATGCACGCGACGATCATGGTCTTCCTGGTGGTGATGCCGATCCTCGTGGGCTGCTTCGGAAACTTCCTCATCCCCCTGATGATCGGCGCGCGCGACATGGCGTTCCCGCTGCTGAACATGCTCTCGTTCTGGGTCGCCGTGCTGGGCGCCGTCATCATGTCGGCGGGATTTCTGGTCGAGGGAGGACACGCCGCCGCCGGCTGGACGGGCTACGCGCCGTTGTCCACCGTGGCGGAATACTCCGGCGTCTACATGGGGCAGACCCTGTGGGCGCTGAGCCTGTTCGTCCTCAGTTTCTCCTCCCTCATGGGGTCGATCAACTACATCACCACGCTCATCAACATGCGCACGGAGGGCATGTCCTGGTTCCGGGTGCCGCTCGTCGTCTGGTCCCTGTTCGTCACCGCCATCCTCGGCCTGCTGGCGCTGCCCGTTCTGGGCTCGGCGGTCGCCATGATGTTTTTCGATCGCGCGTTCGACACGAATTTCTTCAACCCCGTGAAGGGGGGAGAACCCCTTCTGTGGCAGCACCTGTTCTGGTATTTCGGCCACCCGGAGGTCTACATCCTCATCCTTCCGGGCATGGGCATCGCCTCCGAGTTGCTGAGCGTCTTCTGCAGAAAGCCGATCTTCGGCTACCGGGCGATGGTCTACTCCATGCTCTCCATCGCCCTCCTCTCCTGGATCGTCTGGGGCCACCACATGTTCCAGTCCGGCATGAACCCCGCCCTGGGCTCCGCCTTCATGATGACGACGCTCGTCATCGCGATACCCTCGGCCATCAAGACCTTCAACTGGCTGGGCACCCTGTGGGGCGGGGCGATTCGCTTCACCACGCCGATGCTCCACGCCCTCGCTTTCGTCATCCTGTTCGTCATCGGCGGGCTGAGCGGCATTTTCATGGCGTCGAACGTGGTGGACATCTACATCCACGACACCTACTTCATCGTGGCGCACTTCCACTACGTCATATTCGGGGGCAGCGTCTTCGCCATATTCGGGGGCGTGCATTACTGGTTCCCGAAAATGTTCGGCAAATCCATGGACGAGACGCTCGGCAAGCTGCACTTCTGGCTCACCTTCATCTTCTTCAACCTGACGTTCTTCCCGATGCACATCCTGGGCGTGGGCGGCCACATGCGGCGCATCTACAACCCCCTGCAGTATGAGTTCCTCCAGGGCATGCAGCCGCTCAACGTGATGATCACCCTCTCGGCACTGGCGCTGGGCCTCGCCCAGATTCCCTTCGTCTTCAACTTCCTCGCCACCATCTTTCGCTGGAACGCCAGGTGGTTCCGCGTCCTCACCCAGGCGGTCTCCGCCCTCGCGGTCGGCTTCGTCGGCTACCGGGGGACGGCGGTGCTGTTCGAGGGCTTCACGGAGCCGGAGGCCTCCACCGGCGGGCGGGTTCTGGCCACCATCGTCTTCCTCGCCCTGGCGGTCTGGGCCTACCGGCATCTGGAGAAGAACATGGGCCCGCTGGGCGCCGACGCGCCCCAAAATCCCTGGGACGCCAACACGCTCGAGTGGGTGGCGCCGACGCCGGCACCACACGGGAACTTCGGCCCCACATTGCCCGTGGTTCGCCGCGGCCCCTACGAATACAGCGTGCCCGGCGAGCGCGCGGACTGGGCACCGCAGACGGAACCCCTGCGCCCCGAAGCCGCCAGAGCCGCCCACTAACCGCCGGTGCGCCCTGGCGCGGGAGAACGCCGTGGCATCTGACCGCCATACCAGCCTCCCCGAGGAGAAGGGTGGGGGATGGCCGCACCGCTTCGCCGTCCTCACCTGCGTCTTCACCGTCCTCCTCATCCTCGCCGGCGGCCTGGTGACGAGCACGGGCTCCGGCCTCGCGGTTCCCGACTGGCCCACCACGTTCGGCTACAACATGTTCCTCTTCCCGTGGTCGAAGATGGTGGGAGGCGTCTTCATCGAGCATTCCCACCGCCTCCTCGGCTCGCTGGTCGGGATGCTCACCATTCTGACGGCCGCCTCCATCTGGAGGGCGGATGAGCGAAGATGGATGCGCTGGCTGGGCGCGGCCGCCGTCGGCCTCGTGATCCTCCAGGGGGCACTCGGCGGGATGCGGGTCATCCTCATCAAGCTCAACCTCGCCATCATCCACGCCTGCGTCGCCCAGATTTTCTTTGGCCTCATGGTGAGCGCGACGCTCTTCACCTCCCGCGGCTGGCGGGAGGAGGCCGCTCCGGCGAGGGATGCGGGCCTGGCCAGGCTGAGCCTGATCACGGTGGTGCTACTCTATGTTCAAATCATCTTCGGCGCGCTGTTGCGCCACACCGGAACCAGGCTCGACGCCCATCTACTTTTCGCCGCGCTGAGCAGCGCGCACGTCCTTCTCCTCGCCTGGCGGGTGCTGAAGCTGCCCGAAGCGGGGCGGCTCGCGAAAGAAGCCAGCTGGCTGTGGATGTTGCTGCTCGTTCAACTCGCACTCGGCGGAGCCTCCTGGTTCGGGAAATACGCCGCCGCGGGCGACGCCCTCTCCCCGGAACTCATCATCGCGCTCACCTCCGCGCACGTCGTGGGGGGGGCGACCCTCTTCGCCGCCTCGCTCGTCGTGGCCCTGCGCCTTCACAAGGGCGTCCTCCCCGCGCTGCGGCCGGAGGAGTCGCCCGTCGCGGCGGGAGGCGCGCGCGCGTGATGACCCCTTTCCGCACCGAGGCGATGGGACTGGAGGGCGCGAACGCGAAGAGGAGGGCCGCCGATTATCTCGAACTCACGAAGCCGCGCATCCTGCCGATGGTGCTGGTCGTCACCGCCGCCGGTTTCTACCTCGCCTCGCCGGCCGGCCTGCAAATCCTGCTCCTCGTCCACACCCTCATCGGCTCCGCACTGGCCACGGGTGGTGCCCTGGCGCTGAACCAGGCCGCCGAGGAGGACGTCGACGCGCGCATGGCGCGCACGAGAAAGCGCCCGCTGCCCGACGGACGCCTCCTGAAATTCGACGCGCTCCTGTTCGGCTCCGCCATCATGATCCTGGGAGTGGCCTATCTCGGCGTTTTCGTGAACCCCCTCACCGCCCTGCTCATCGCGGCCACGGGCGCGCTCTACCTGTTCCTGTACACGCCGCTGAAGCGCATGACCTCGCTGAACAGCGTGGTGGGCGCGGTTCCGGGAGCGATGCCCCCCGTCATCGGCTGGGCGGCGGCGACGGGCGGCCTCTCCCTGGAATCGTTCGTGATGTTCTCCATCCTGTTTCTCTGGCAAATTCCCCACGCGCTGGCGATCGCCGTGATGTACCGCGAGGATTTCGCCCGGGGAGGCATCAAGCTGTTGCCCATCGAGGACCCCGAGGGCGCGAGCACGGGCAGGCAGGTCGTCTCCTACTGCATGGCGCTCATCCCCGCGGGCATGGCCCCGGCGGTGGTGGGCATGGCGGGCGCCGCCTATTTCGCGGCCTCCGCCATCCTGGGCGCCGTCTACCTGGGCTACGGGATTCATATGGCCCGAGAGGGAGGCGCCACATCCGCGAGGCGCCTGTTCTACTATTCGCTCATGTATCTGCCGGCGCTCCTGCTGGCCATGATTTTCGGGTAGCGGAGCCGATGGACGAATCACGCACCAAACGCAGGAACCGCCGCACGGGGCTTCTGCTGTTTCTGTTCATCGCCTGCCTCGCCGGCTTCGCCTGGGCCGTGGCCATCATCCGAAACTAGACGGGAGCGCAACCCATTGAACCCGGTACTGGAGGCGCCGACAAAGGAAATTCCGACGGGATGGGGCGGGAGTGCTCCCCCGCCGCCGCCGCCGGAGCCGCCCGATGACCGGGGAGGAAACCACTCCGGCGAAGATTCCCCCTCCGCCCGGAAGCCGCCGCTCGGCAACGCCCAGCTCGCCATGCTCGTGCTCATCGCGGGCGAGATCATGTTTTTCTCCGGCCTGGTGGGGGCCTTCCTGGTCTTCCGCTTCAGCGGCAAGCCCTGGCCGCCCCCCTTTCAGCCGCGCCTGCCGGTGGAGATCACCGCCATCAACACGGCGTTTCTGCTCCTCAGCAGCTATTTCATGGCGCGCGCCCAACGGGCGATCAAAAGAGCCGGGGGGGAGAGCGACCTGCCGCGATTCCTCGCCGCCACGGGCGTTCTGGGCGTCCTTTTTCTGGCCATCCAGGGCTACGAGTGGATTCGGCTGGTGAACTTCGGGCTCACGGCGTCGGCGAACGTCTACGGTTCGATCTTCTACACCATCATCGGCACGCACGGGTTTCACGTGCTCAGCGCGGTCGTCTGGCTTCTGGCCGTTCTCATACGCGCCCGTCTGGGCAGGTATTCCGCGGAGAATCCCACCGGCGTCATCGCGTGCGCGATGTACTGGCACCTGGTGGTGGGGCTTTGGCCTGTTCTGTTTTATCTGGTCTATTTGCTCTGATATGGTGCGGTGCCGCCGGAAAAGTTGACACTCCCCGAAGGGCGGTGGCATACTCCGCATCGTGAGGAGACTCCAGTGAAACCGGTTGTTCGCACGTGCATCGCCGCAACTATGGCGGCCCGATTCCTGGCACCAGACGCAGCCCTCGCCTGCGCGGTCTGCGGGGTGGATGGCGAGCCGGGCTTCCTGTGGAGCATGGGTTTCCTGATCGCCATGCCGTTTTTGATCGCCGCGCTTGCGGGCAGTTATTTCGCATACCATTTCCGCCGCAGCAGGAGGGCGGCGGTGAGCAGGGACATTTTCTCTGAACAGGAATAGAAGGAGAGGGCGCAGTGAGTGAAGCCGCCGCCGTGGATCACGCCCACGGAGCAGAGCCGGCAGAAACCCCCCTTACCCCGGAGAGCTGGGGCAAGCTGGGGATGTGGGTATTCCTGGCGGGCGACGCCATGTCGTTCGGCACGCTGTTGGCGGGCTACGCCATCATACGTGGCAACAGCGCCAACTGGCCGGTGCCCGTGCACGTGCTGGGCATCTCCCTGACGGCGTTCATGACGTTTTTGCTCATATGCAGCAGCGTGACCATGGTGAAGGGCCTGGACGCCATCAAGAGGGGCGATCAGGAGGGACTGGTGAAGTTCATGTGGCTCACCGTCGGCGGCGGCCTCATCTTCCTGGGGCTGCAGGCATACGAGTGGACCCACCTGATTCAGGAGGGCCTCGGCCTTTCCGCCAACAAGTGGGGCGACAGTCTCTTTGGCACCACCTTCTTCATCATCACGGGTTTCCACGGAATGCACGTCACCGGCGGCGTCATCTACCTGGCCGTCATAGCGCTCCGAGGCGCGCGGGGGGCGTATTCGGCGGAGAACTGCAACGAGGTGGAAATCGCGGGCCTCTACTGGCACTTCGTGGACCTCGTCTGGATTCTCGTATTCACGTTCATCTATCTACTGTAACCACCCGAAGCGCCGCGCCCGGGAGAGAGTGGGGGAGAGCACACACATCATGGCCAGCGCAAGCCACGCGAAACACGACGATCACCACGTGAACTACATGGCCATCTTCTGGTGGCTGCTGGCGCTCACGATACTGGAAGTGCTGGCCGGAATGCCCGAGGCGAGCCCCGCCTATCCCCAGTTGCTGAAGGGGGCGCTCCTCGTCCTCATGGCGCTGGCCAAGGCGGCGCTGGTAGCGCTGTATTTCATGCACCTCCGATTCGAGAAAGTGGCGCTCGGCTTCATCGCGATGATACCGCTCCTCCTGTGCGTGTTCGTCGTGTTGATGGTGCTGCCGGATTTCTAGGCCGCCCCGGAGCGTCGCCATCCCGCTCATGTCGCTTCAGGAGCTGCCCACGCTGAACGCCCTGCTGAACGCCGCGAGCGCGTTTTTGCTCATCTTCGGCGTGCGGCGGATTCGCGCCAAAAACGTGGAAGCCCACAAGCGCCTGATGGTGAGCGCGTTCCTCGTCTCCACCCTGTTCCTCGCCTCTTATCTGCTGTATCACTTTCACGCGGGCTCGGTCGGCTTCGCCGGCGCGGGATGGATTCGCCCCGTATATTTCTTCATCCTCATCACCCACTCCATCCTGGCCGCCCTGGTGCCGCCCCTGGCGCTCATCACCCTCTACAGGGCATGGCGGGGGGATTTCGCGCGGCATCGCCGCATCGCCCGCTGGACATATCCCATCTGGCTCTACGTCTCCGTCACCGGCGTGCTGATCTACTGGTTCCTCTACGTGCTCTACCCGAGGACATGAGAGCGTTTCTGCGCGCCATCCGGCGCGGGGCGGCCCTGCAGTGCCCGAGGTGTCCCGAACCCTTGTTCACCGGCCTGTTCCGCATGCACAAGAAATGTCCGGCCTGCGGCTATCTCATCGAGCGCGAGCAGGGCTATTTCGTCGGCGCCATCTACATCAACTACGCCGCCACGGTCTGCATCTGCCTGGGGGGCTATCTGATCGCCGAGGCGCTCATCGCACCGGGGCTGACGACGCAGCTCATCGCCTGGGGCGGGCTTTGCCTGCTGCTTCCGCTATGCCTGTTTCGCTACTCCAAGGCCATCTGGCTGAACGCGGACCATTTTTTGAACCAGAAATTCACGCGCGACGACGATGGAGCTCCCCCGAATTGAAGCCGAGCCCCGCCGCCCTCTCCGTCCGGAACGTCACCCACCGCTATGGGGAGCGCGTCGCGCTCAAAAACGTGTCCTTCGAAGTTGCGGGGCGCGAGATATTCGCCCTCCTCGGGCCGAACGGCGGCGGGAAGACCACCCTGTTCCGCATCATCGCCACGCTCATGCGCCCCTCCTCCGGCGACGCCTTCGTGCTCGGCCGTTCGGTGCGGGAGGCGCCCCACGCGGCGCGACGGAAAATCGGCGTCGTCTTTCAGCAGCCGGGGCTGGACCCGAAGCTCACCGTTTTCGAGAACCTGATCCATCACGGGAGGCTCCACGGAATGCGCGGCGGCGCTCTGCGAAACGCCGCGTCCGCGCTGCTGGAGCGGTTCGGGCTGGGGGATCGGAAAAAGGATTTCGTCGAAACCCTCTCGGGCGGGCTGCAGCGCCGGGCGGAGCTCGCCAAGGCGTTGCTGCCCCGCCCCGAGATGCTGCTTCTCGATGAGCCCAGCGCGGGCCTCGACCCAGGGGCCAGAATCGACTTTCGCGGCGAACTCCGGAGGCTGAGAGACGAGACGGGCGCCACGGTCGTTCTCACCACGCATTTTATCGAGGAGGCGGACCGCGCGGATCGGGTGGGGGTCATCCACGAGGGCGGCCTCGTCGCACTCGGCGCGCCCGGCGCGCTCAAAAAGGAGGTGGGCGGCGAGGTGCTGACCATCGAAGCGCAAGACCCCGAATCCCTGCTTCCGAGGATTCAGGCCGCGTTTCCGTATGACGTCCGGAACGTGGACGGCTCCCTGCGCGCCGAGATGGCCGACGCCCGCGCGGCCATTCCCAAAATCGCGGAGGCGTTCCCGGGCGACATCCGGTCCATCACCCTGGGCAAGCCCACGCTGGAAGACGTTTTCATCCAGAAGACGGGAAAGCGCTTCGCTGAGGCGGACGAGGCGCCGCCGGAGGCCGAGGCGAAAAAACCATGACCCCCTTCCTGCTCTGCATGGGAACGATTTGGCAGCGCGAGATCGTCCGCTTCCTGCGCCAGCGCAGCCGCATCGTCGGCGCGCTTGGCCAGCCCGTCATGTTCTGGCTGCTTCTGGGCAGCGGCTTCGGGCGGAACTTCCGCCATCCCGACGGCGGGGAGGGGTATCTGGAATACTTCTACCCGGGCATCATCGCCATGGTCGTGCTCTTCACGGCGATTTTCTCCACGTTCGCCGTGGTGGACGACCGCAAGGCGCGTTTTCTGCAAAGCGTGCTCGCTGCGCCCGCGCCGCGCTCCGCCATCGTCCTGGGGCAGGCGCTTGGCGGGGCCACGCTGGCGCTCCTGCAAGGGGTGCTGCTGCTCATCGCGGCGCCCCTGGCGGGCGTTCCGCTCACCCCCCGCATCCGCCCTGGCCTCCGTCGCCGTCATGGGACTCATCGGCTTCGCGCTCACCTCGCTCGGCCTCCTCCTCGCCTGGCGCATCGAGTCCACCCAGGGGTTTCACTCCATCATGAACCTGTTTCTGATACCGCTGTGGCTGCTCTCGGGCGCGGTGTTCCCGGTCTCGGGCGCGCATCCCCTCATCGGGCTCGTCATGCGGGTCAACCCGCTCACGTACGGCGTGGCGGCCTTGCGGCGCACCCTGTACATGAGCGATCCGGACGCCGTGGCCCATCTGCCGGGGTCGGGGCTCTCCCTCGCCATCATGGCCGTCTTCGGCCTCGCCGCCTTCGCGCTGGCGGTCCAGACGGCGCGCAGAAGCGAGGGATGAGCCGCGCGCGACGCCAGGCCCTATCACCACGAATCCGGCGCCCCCCCCCCCCCCCCCCCGCCAGGCGCGAGAACCTACGGCAGGCGATGCACGTGCCTCGCCACGCCGTCTAGGGCGGCGCCCTGGATGTGGGGCAGGGCGGGCATCTTGTTCTTGCCCCTCCGGATGACCTGTTTTATCAGGGAAACGGGGAGTGCGCGGCCGCGCAGCGGACGCCCGAGGCCGCTTTTGCCCTCGCCCCGCTCGCCGTGACAGACGGCGCAGGCCTGGCGATAGATCTGCGCGCCATCGCCCCGGGTGAGGGACGCCTCTTCTCGCCCGGAATGCGGAAAGACGAGCAGAAAGGCCACGAGCGCCCCGCCAAAAACGAGAAACGAAAGGACGACCCACTTGCCCAAGCGCGCGCCTGTCCCCTAAGCGCCCGCGTCACGCACGGGAAGCGGCTCGTGGAGAAACGCCCGCGCATCCGCGCCCTCATAATCGGATACGAGGTGGCCCTCTCCGGCCAGCTGGTACTTATACGTCACCAGGCCCTCGAGGACCGACCGGGCCGCGCGCGTGAACTTTGTCGGTGGCGATTCCCACCTCCGCGCCAAAGCCGTAGCGAAACCCATCCGCCAGGCGCGTGGAGGCGTTCCACATGACGCTGGCGGCGTCCACCCGCGAGAGGAACGTCCGCGCCGCCGCCTCGTCCGAGGTGACAATCGCCTCGGTGTGCCGCGAACCGTAGCGGTTGATGTGGTCAATCGCCCCGGCCAGGGAATCCACCACCCGAACGGAGAGCATCAGGTCGAGGTACTCCGTCTTCCAGTCGTCCTCGCTGGCCGCCTGCGCGTCCCGGACAATCTCCCGCGTGGCCTCGCAGCCACGGATGGCCACCCCCTTTTCCCCCAGCGCACCGGCAGCCAGCGGAAGGTATTCGCGCGCCTTTTTCTCATGCACCAAAAGCGTCTCTATCGCGTTGCAGACGGCGGGATACTGCGTTTTGGCGTCCAGGGCGAGGCGCACCGCCATCGCGGCGTCCGCCGCCTCATCCACGTAGAGGTGGCACACCCCGTCCGCGTGACCCAGCACCGGAATGTTGGAGCGCTCCTTGATGTAGCGAACGAACTCGTTGCTCCCGCGCGGTATGAGCAAATCCACCGCGTCGTCGCGCGAGAGCAGGGCGCGCACATCTTCGCGCGCCTCCACAAGCTGCAGGGCGTCCGCCGGAACCTCTCCCGCCGATGACGCCGCCTCCCTGAGCAGGTCGGACAGGAGGCGGTTCGTGCGCGCGGCCTCGCGGCCTCCTTTCAGGATGGCGGCGTTGCCCGATTTCAGGCAAAGCGCCGCGATCTGCACCAGGGCGTCGGGCCTGGATTCAAACACGGCGGCGATGACGCCCAAGGGGCACGTGACGCGCCGGAGCGTGAGCCCCTCATCGAGCAGCGTCGCCATGCGCACGACGTCCAGGGGGTCCGGAAGCGCGGCCACCGCGCGGACGCCATCCGCCATCCGGGCGATCTTGCGCGCATCCAGCTCCAGGCGCCGGAGCAGCGGGAGGGAGAGCGCGCCGTTCGCCACCAACCGCTCGGCGGCGGCGAGGTCCTCTCCGTTCGCATCCAGGATGCGGCGCGCGCCCGCGTCCAGCGCGTCCGCCACGGCGGCGAGCGCGCGGCTTCTCGTCTCATCGCGCAACGGCGCCAGCGCGAGGGCGGAGCGTCTCGCCGCCCGGCATATGGCGTCTATATCGCCCAAATCGCGTCTCTCCCCATCGCATTCCGCGCGTCCGAACGGCCGCAACCCGCATGGCCGCCTTCGGAGACCGGCTGTCGCATTATAGCGCCCGCCCGGCATTATAGCGCCCACCCAAAAACGCCGGCAAACGAATTACGCCTCCCGCCTCCGCTCCTCCCGCCTCCGCTCCTCCCGCTTCCACTCCGCATGACGCCGCTCGACGTAATCGAGGATGCGGGACGCCACCGGCGGGCCGCCGGCGCGCTCCACGCCCTCAAAACCGGGGGCGGCGTTCACCTCCAGAACCAGAGGGCCCCGCCTGGTTTCCAGCAAGTCCACGCCGGCCACGTCCAGGCCGCACAACTTCGCGGCGCGCCTGGCGAGTTGCGCGTCTCGCCCGCTGAGGGCGGCTTTTCTCACGGAGGCACCACGATGCAGGTTCGCCCGAAACTCCCCCCTCGCCGCGCGCCTCCGCACGGCGGCGGCGACCTCGCCGCCCACGACGATAACCCTGAGGTCCCCCTCCCGGGCCTCCTCGACGTATTCCTGCACCATGACGTCGCGCTGCATGCTCCACATGACGTCGGAGATGGCCTGCGCCTCTCCCGGGGCACCGGCGCGCATCACGCCCCTGCCCTGCGTTCCTCGGGGCAGGCTTCATGACGACGGGCGCACCGCCCACGCAGCGGAGGGCCGCGCGCAGATAGTTCGGGTCCGGGGCGAACGCCGTTCTGGGAACCGGCAAACCGTTTTGCGCCAAAAGCTGCAGCGCGCGCAGTTTGTCCCGCGCCGTCTCCAGGGCGCGGGAGCCGTTGATGAGCAACGCGCCGGCCGCCTCCAGATGACGAACCAGGGCGAGGGAATGCTCCGATATGTTCGCCCCCAGACGCGGCAGAAAAACATCCGCCGCCGAGAAGGGCTTGCCCCGAAACTCCAGGGCGATCTCTTTTTCGTCCAGTTTGAGCAGGAATCGATACGGATCCAAAACGCGCACGCGGTGCTTTCTGCGCCGGGCGGTCTCGGAAATTCTCCGGACGCCGTGCAAGGTGCGATCCCGACACAAAATGCCGATTCTCATCCGCCACTCCCCGCGCCGTTCATCGGTGCGAGGAGATTCTAGCATCCCGGCGGAGGGGGCGCGGAACCGTGGGTGCTGCTGCCGGAAAGGGGAGGGGGGATTCCCCGCCCGGCGGCCCGGTGCTGGACAGCGTGGACCGCCGGGGGGGAGGTATGTGGGGGCGTAGCCCAATGGTTGGGCCACGGCAGGTATTTTCTGTTCCTTATGCGGCCGTCTGGAGTACCTCCGGCGATTTCAGCGGCTCCTGAATCACCAGCACGCGGGCGTCCACCCTCCTGGACAGGCGCGGGGCGATGCGGGCCAGCCCCAGGAGGCGTCTCAGCCATCCGCCTCCCGCCCCGCCGAAGAGGATGAGGTCCGGACGCCACGCCTCCGCCTTTTCAGCCACTTGATGGAGCGGAGTTCCGCTTTCCACGGAAACCTCCACGCGCGTTCCCCGGGCCTCGAGACGCTCGCGCAAGGGCGCCAGATACGCCTCGCCCGAGCGCCGCCGCGCATCGGAAATCTGATCGGCGTACATCGCGTAGCCCTCCAGTCGCCTCGACTGCGTGACGCCGTTTTCCACCAGTTGCAGATGAACGACCTGCGGGTTCGGCGAAAGATGAACCACCTCGTCCACGGCGATCTCCGCCTCCTCCGAGCCGTCCAGGGGAATCAAGATGCGCTGATACATGATTTCGCTCCGTTTCCTGAGTGCGCGGCCCATCCGCATCACGCGGCTTTCTGGAGTTCCGGTTTTTCCGTCATGGCCTCCGGCCGTTCCGATTGTGGCGACCCTCGTTCGGCGGGGCACCTCGGGACGGCGCTGACGGCCATGAACCATCCAATCACGGCAAACGCGAGAAATACGGGGAGCGCCGCCATGGCGTATATTCTCAGAAATTCCATGTCCCGCCTCCTTTCTCCCTCTCTCCGGCCTGAAATCGACACAGGCCTGAAACCTGCCTTCGCCATTCATAGATGCAAAAGGGATGCCAACATGAGCAAAACCAACAAATCCCCATAAATACAAGCACTTGCAAAATGACGTGAGGAACCGGCGCGGCGAAAAAGAGGGTCTGAAAATACGATATGTCGTCATACCGCTATTTATCGTCAGGCGTTTGGCTTCCGGGAGATTAGGGAAGGGGACGGCAGGGAGGGAGGCGCAGTCGGGAGGCTCCCGGACGGAGGGCGGGAAGCGACGGGGCTCCGTGCACCCTCCGCCGCTTTCAGGCCTCCCGGCGATTCATCCCCTGCGCAGGCGGTCGAAAAAATAGCCCGCGCAAAGCCCGAGAACGATCCAGAACAGGCCCGAGGCCAGGAGCGCCATGACGCGGAAGCTCTCCAGGAGCGCCCTGGGCGCCAAGCCGCCGGGGACTTCCGGATGCGGGGCGCCGAGCAGGTGGGGCGCAACGATGAGAGCGACGCCCAGCGCCTTGAAAATCGCCCCCGGCCGGAAGGCCAGCAGCATCAGCCCCGAGGCGGTGGCCGCCACGGCGAGGAGCCACCACAGCTGCCTGTCCGCCACGGGGGCCGCAAAGGCTCCGGGGAGGGTCGGCGGCAGGCCGACGGCGGGCGCCAGGCCAAAGACGAGGAACCCGCCGATCCCCCAGAGGATTCCCTCTTTCCAGTCCACGTCCCCGCGAAGGGCGAAGCAGGCCACGAGCAGCAGCGCGAAGCCGATCGCCGCAAGGACGTTCGAGACGACGGTGCGCACAGCCCTGGAGAAGCCGCCCCCGTCCGCATGCGCCTCGTGGGTTTGCGGGATGGGGACGGGGGAGGTGTTCGCGCGTTCGAGTTTTTCCGCCTCGCCTATCAAGGGGATGACGCGGGCGGACTGAACCGCCGAGACGAAAAGCCCCGCGATCACGCCCGAGAGGACAGCCGCAAAAAAAATGTTCCGAAACATGGCCACTGTCCCCGACCGGCGGCAAGTGCAGTGCGCGCGTCCTATTTCATCTCCATCAACTCGACCACGACGCCGTCGGGTGCCTCCAGATAGGCGAAATACAACTCCTCCGCCTCGCCCTCGGCCACGACCTTTCCGCCGCGCGCGCGAACCTCCTCCAGCGTATCGGCCAGCTTGCCGTCCACGCAAAAGGCGTAGTGGTCGATGCTGTAGCGCGGCCAGCCGCCGGGGCCAGCCGCGAGCTCCTCCCCGTCCCGCTTGCCGCGAACGATGACGCTCGCCCCGTGAACGTCCAGATACACCTGCGGGGCACCGCCTCGGTCTATCCGGTTGGTCTCGGTCGCCCCGAGCACCTCCGCGTAGAACCTCACCGCCTCGTCAACGTCGCTGTGCACGCAATGGATGTGGTCGAACGTCAGCTTCATTTCGTCGCCTCTCCTGTGGGGGATGGATGGAAAGCCTGCGCGTCTCGCCTGCCTGTCACGCTTCGGGCACCGCCCAGTTCAACTCCAGCAGATTGCCGTCAGGGTCCTGGAAAAAAACCGTCTTCCTCTCGGGCGTGCGGGACAATATCCCGGACAGCGGCGTCACGCCGGCGTCCCGCAAATGCGCCACGGCCGCCTCCATATCCTCCACCCAGAAGGTGAGATACCGGAATCCCGACGCCGAATCCGCCAGCGGTTCCGCCCGGGAGGGCGGCGGCCCGTCCGAAAACTCCAGCAGCTTGATGAGAACCTCGCCCGACCTTAACGCGTGCACCCTGACGTCGCCTCGGCCAAAACCCGCCGCGCGCACGAAATCGCCCGGCACGGCGACGACGGCCACCTCCGAGAGGCCAAGCGCCTCGGTGTAGAATCGTTTCATCGCGTCGATGTTTCTCGTGGCGATCCCCACGTCCACGCGCGCAGCGTGAAACACGCCCCTCTCCTCCCATAAGGCGCACCCTGAAAAAAAGGGAGCGAGCGCCTCTCCTCCCCATTGTGCGAAACCCGCATTCTAAGATACATTATCTGCCCATCAGAATACATGTGCCGGGGCGAAAAGCCCAGCGTGGGCGGACGCCCCTCCATGCGTATGGCCATGGCCGCATCCATGCGCAGATCGGACGCATCGGTCGCGGCCGCATCTGGAGATTGCGACGGGGATGCGCACGGCGGACCTGATAACGGGCGTCATTTTCATCCTGTTCAGCGTCTTTGCGTTCGCGTATCTCATTCCCCATCAAATCGTCTCCTCCATTCCCATCGACGCGTCCACGCCCGCCGTCCTGCGGCCGGAGTTCTTTCCCCAGCTCACCATGGCCCTGTTCGCCTTCACCTGCCTCTTCATGATGGCCAGTGCCCTGAAAAACAACTCCAAGGCCAGGGTGTGGACGGACGCCAAGGGCGCGCTCTCCAAGGTCGGCGCCGTTTTCGCGCTCACGCTCCTGTATGTGCAGGCGCTGAAGATCGTGGGATTCTCCTGGGCCTCCCCGTTTTTCATGGCCGCCGCCATCGGCCTGCTCGGCATTCGGGACTGGCGCCTCATCGCGTCCACCGCCATCCTGTTCCCTCTTTTCCTGACGTATTTCTTCTGGTGGAGCTTCCAGGTCATCCTCCCCGAGGGGAGTCTGTTCCCGTGATCGAGCAAATCATCCAGGGCGTCTCCTCCGCGCTGACCTTCCAGGCGCTGGGGATGGTGGCGATTGGCGTTTTCGCGGGCATCACCGTGGGCGCGATTCCCGGGCTCACCGGCGTCATGGCGACGGCGATTCTCGTGCCCTTCTCCTTCTTCATGGCGCCCACGCTGGGCATCCCCTTTCTGCTCGGCGTGCACAAGGGGGCGCTCTTCGGCGGCTCGATTCCAGCGATTCTGGTCAACACGCCCGGCACCCCGCCGGCGGCCGCGACCTGCCTCGACGGATACCCCCTCGCCCAGAAGGGCGAGGCGAAAAGCGCCATCCAGATGGCGCTGTACTCCTCCACCCTGGGCGACACCTTCAGCGACATCGCCCTCATCGTCGCGGCCATTCCGCTCGCGGCGCTGGCCCTGAAATTCGGGCCCGCCGATTTTTTCGGGCTGCTCGTCATGGGACTCACCGTCATCTCCAGCGTCACGGGCGCTTCGGTCTCCAAGGGCATCCTCTCCGCGCTCATCGGCCTGATGTTCGGCATGGTGGGGCTCGACGCCATCTCGGGGGCGGAGCGGTTCACCTTCCGCCTGCCCACCCTCGAGGGCGGCGTGGGCCTCGTCCCCCTGCTCATCGGCCTGTTCGCGGTGAGCGAGGTGCTGATACAGGCGGAGAAGAAAATATCCGAGCTGGCGCAGAAGCCGCCCACCTCGCACCTCCGGGGCGGGCGCTCGCTGAAGATGGCGGAATTCACGGCGTCGGGCAGAACGATATTCCGCTCCTCCATCATCGGCACCATCGTCGGCGCCATCCCCGGAACGGGCTCCTCCATCGCCACCTTCATCGGCTACGGCGCCGCCAAGCGCGCCTCCAAGAAGCCCGAGGAGTTCGGCCACGGCAGCTACGAGGGCGTGGCCGCAGCGGAGGCGGCGAACAGCGCGGTGGCGGGGGCGGACCTCATCCCCACCCTCACGCTGGGGATTCCGGGCGGCGGGACGGCGGCCATCCTGATGGGCGCGTTCATCGCCCAGGGGCTGCGGCCCGGGCCCTCCCTGTTCGAGGAAAACGCCACCACGATGTACGCCATCTTCGCCCTGCTCCTGCTGGGAAACCCCATCATGCTCGTCCAGGGCTGGCTGCTCACCGGCATATTCGCCTGGGTGGTCACCATACGGCAATCCCTGCTGTTGCCCTGCATCATCATGTTCTGCGTCGCGGGCGGCTACATCTTCCAGAACAACCTCGGGGACGTGGAGCTCGCCCTCATCGCCGGCGCGTTCGGCTACATCCTGCGGAAGATGCGGTATCCCTTAGCACCCCTGGTCATCGCCTACATCATCACGCCGATGGCGGAGCGCTCCTTCAAGCAGGCCCTGCTGCTCTCCCAGGGCGATTATTCGGTGTTCTTCACGCGCCCGATCTCGCTGTTCTTCATCATTCTGGCGGGCGCCATTCTCTTCATGAGCATCTGGAAGCGGCCCTGGGACACGTCCCGGGGCGAATAGCGGCATACCCCGAAAGGAGGGAGGACTATGAAAACGCGAAATGGGTTCCTGGCAGGCGCGGCGCTGACGCTGGCGGCCGTGTTCCTGACGTGCGCGGTACCGGCCGAGGCCGCCCGAAAATTCCCGTGGCGGCCCATCCGGGTCATCGTCGCGCTGGGGGCGGGCGGTTCGCACGACCTGAACTCCCGGGCGGTGGCGAGCGTGGCCTACGATTATTTCGGCCAGCCGATGATCGTCCAGCTCATGCCGGGCGGCGGCGGAAAAATCGGCATGACGGCGCTCAAGCGCGCCAGGCCCGACGGCCACACCATCATGCTCGCCTCCGCCTCCCACCTCACCATCGGCCCGCACGTGCGCAACATGGGCTATGACCCGCTCAAGGATTTCGTGCCCATCTTCATGGTCAACAAGGCGGACTACATGATGGTGTCCCTGCCGTCCAAGCCCTGGAAGGACTTCGAGGGCATGATCGCGGCCGCCAAGAAAAATCCGGGAAAGGTGAGCTACGGCTCGTCCGGCGTCTACGGCACGGGACACCTCATGATTCTCAAGATCATGGCGGACAGGGGCATCAAGCTGAACCACATTCCCTTCAAGGGGGGCGGCCCCGCCTTCCGCGCCATGCTCGGCGGCCACGTGGATTCCGCGGGCGCCCTGCCCGCCACCGGCGGCACGCTGGGACGCTACAGGCGCGGCCAGCTGAACATCCTGGGCATTTGCTCGGAGAAGAGAAGCCCGATGTTCCCCAAGGTTCCGACGATGAAGGAAAACGGCGTGGACTTCGTGCTGGCGTCGAAGCGCTTCTACATCGGGCCCAAGGGCATCCCCCAGGCCCACGTCGACACCCTGGTGGCGGGCTTCCGGAAGCTCATGAAGAACAAGACGTACAACAGGCTTCTCAAGCGCATGGGCGAGACGCCCACCCCGCTGTTCGGCGACGCCCTCAAAAAGGACATCGCCGACGAATATGATCGTTTTGGAAAGATTTTCGCCAGCATCGGCGTGAAAAAGAAGTAATCTCCACCCACGCGCGCACCCGCCGGGGTCCCGGGCGCGGCTCCGGCGGGTTCGTCGCGCGCCCTAGGAATCCGCCACGGGCGGCCAGATGCGCCTGCCCGTGCTGGGCGAGCCCGGGGCGTGGACGAGGTTTCCCACCATCTCGCGGGACCAGTCCTCGCTCTCCAGCTCCTTCTGGAAGTAATGCTCCACGGATGCGTTCAGGCTGAACTCATAGAGCACGGCGTGTTTGGCCCAGCCATAGACGGAGACCAGCTTGCGCATTCCCACGCAACCCGCCAGGGTCCGCATCCGGGGGAAGCGCAGCTGCGCATACCAGGCGCACATCCCCTCCTCATTGCCTGGTGCGTTGATGTTGAAACTTCCCATCTGGATTCTGGGGCCCGGCGTTATCCCGGGGGCGCGCAGCCCCGCCTCCGGGCCATTCACGCGCCCCACCTCCAGGAAAACGCATTCCCGAACACCCGCGCGCATGCCCAGCATCTCGCGCGCATCGGGGCTCCGGCTTTCGGCCAATTCCAAAGGGCTGGGGTCCAGAAACACATGGGGGCTCTCCGCACCGAAGAGCGTCAGATACCCGTTGCCGGTCGGCACGGAGGGGTCCTCGGTGTGCGTGAGGCGCCTGGCCACGTTCTCCTTGCGCTCCGCGCTCTTGTCGTTGTCCACGTGCGCCGCCCACAGGTAGCCGGGACGCTCCAGCATTTCGGGCAGATGCACCTCATGCAGCCACGCGATGTGCTCGTTCGCCCCCTCGGCGGGCAGGTCGTACCACGTCGCCCAGATTCCCCTGTCCATCGCAACCCTCCGATCGCGCGCGCACCGCCCCCCTCATCGCCTATGGCGACCGGGAGCGCTTGTATTCGCGGCGCGCCTCTATCCCCAGTTTCCGCATCCGGCTCTGAAGCGTCGTGGGCTTCATCCCCAGTATGCGGGCGGCGCCCCTCTCTCCGGAAACGACGCCGTCCGTATGGGCCAGCACCCGCAGTATATATCGCCTCTCGTATTCTTCCAGCGACATGAATTCGCTTTCCTTGGCGGGCGGCGAGGATTCGCCCAGGAGTTGCTTGTCAAACCGAAGAACCTGGCCGCGCCCCAGAACGAGTCCGCGCTCCACCACGTTTTCCAGCTCCCGGATGTTCCCGGGCCAGTCGTATCGCATGAGACGCTCCAGTGCCTTGGGGTCCACGGATCGAATCTGCCGGTTCATGCGGGGGCCGTGCTTGCGCACGAAGTGATCGACCAGCTCGGGGATGTCCTCCTTCCGCTCGCGCAGCGGCGGCGTGCGGATCGGGATCACGTTCAGGCGAAAGTAGAGGTCGTCGCGAAACCGGCCCCGACGAACCTCCTTCTCCAAGTCCCGGTTCGTCGCGGCGATGATTCTCGCATCCACTTTCAGCGTCTGGACTCCGCCGACCCGCTCGAACTCCCGCTCCTGCATGACCCGCAGAATCTTCACCTGCGCCTCGGGAGATATTTCCCCGATTTCATCCAGAAAAATCGTGCCCCTGTTCGCAATCTCGAACCGGCCCTGCTTTCTGCTCACCGCCCCCGTGAACGCGCCCTTCTCGTGGCCGAACAATTCGCTCAGCAGCAGCGTCTCCTGCAGCGCCGCGCAGTTCACCTTCACCAGCACGCGGTTTCGCCGCCCGCTCAGGTGATGGATGCCGCGCGCGATCAGCTCCTTGCCGGTTCCCGTCTCGCCCAGGATGAGCACCGTGGCCTCCGTGGGCGCCACGCGGGCGATCAGATCCTTGACCCCCTCCTCGGCCTGGCTCGACCCGATGAGCTCGTCCGGATTGTGTATCTCCTTGATCTGATCCCGCAGGTGGAGCGTCTCCTGGTGAAAATCGTCTTTCGCGGCCTCCAGCCGGGCGTACGCCTGCGCGTTCGCCACCGCCGTGGCGATGGCCGGCGTGAGCTCGCAGAGGAACTCGGCCATCTCCTCGGTGAACTGGTCGGGCATGCTGCTGGCCACGGCGATCTCGCCAAACACGTCGTCGCCGATGACGAGCGGGGCGCGAATCCCGCTCCGGAGTCCGCGCCGGAACACCCCCTCGTCCTCGGCGAAGGGACGCTCCCTGTCCAGGTCCCTGTAGATGACATACGGCTTCTCGCGGTGCTCGATGAGCCAGCCCAGCGTCCCGCCCTCGAGCGGGATGTCCTCCCGGGGCGCCTCGAGTATTTCCTCGCTCGATGCGAGCACCCGGATGGTGTAGGTTTTCTTGTCCGGATTGACCAGATACAGGACGAAATGATCCAGCGGGAATACCGCCCGCGCCTCATGCGCCACGCGGCTCAGGACGATTTCCATGTCCAGGCTTGAATTCAGCACGTGGCCCACCCGCTGAATGACGCGCAGCCTCTCTTCCGTAGATAGCGTGTGAACGACCAACCTCGCCCCTCCCCACCTCCAAAACTATCGTCATGAAGGCTATCATATACAGAACGTTCCGGTATGGATAAACGCGCCAACAAACGGACCCGCGACATGAAGCCGCTATCGCTCTACATCCACATCCCCTTCTGCATCGCCAAGTGCGGGTATTGCGATTTCAACTCCTACGCCCTCGAAACCCTGATGGAGAAGGGCCACGCCGACGCCGACTGGGCGCGCCGCTACGCCGATGCGCTCATCGAGGAGGCCAGAAGCCGCGTCGCGCGGCTCTCCCTCGAAGGCCGGAGAATCGGCACGATATTCCTTGGCGGGGGCACGCCCTCGCTCTTTCCCCCCGAGGAGACGAACCGCATCTTGCGCCGTGCGACCGAATGGTTCGACGTGCGCCGGGATTGCGAGATCACGCTCGAGGCGAACCCCGGGGCGGCGGAAGCCGGGCGTTTCGGCGCCCTCCGAGAAGCCGGCGTCAACCGGATCAGCATCGGCGTCCAGACGTTCGACGACGGCGCGCTGAGAAGGCTCGACCGGGCGCACACGGGCGACGACGCGCAGAGGGCGTTTCATTCCGCCCGCCGGGCCGGCTTCTCGAACCTCTCGGTCGACCTCATGTTCGGAATCCCCTACCAGACGACGGACATGGCCGCCCGCGACCTCGCATGCGCCATCCGCCTGGAGCCCGAGCACCTCTCCGCCTATGAGCTTACCATAGAGCCGGGCACGGCATTTCATGCGCGGCAAGCGCGGGGGCGGCTGGCGGGTCTTCCCGAGGAGGAGACGGCCCTGCGCATGTGGGAGCTGCGCGATTCGATGCTGGCCGACGCCGGCTTCGAGCGTTACGAGATCAGCAATTTCGCAAAGCCCGGGTTCGCGTGCAGGCACAATCTGAACTACTGGCGGCGAGGGGACTATCTGGGACTGGGCGCAGGGGCGCACTCGTTGATGGAGGGGAAACGCTTCTGGAACCACGCCCGGCCCGACGCCTACGCAGCGAGGGCGAGCGACCCCACCGCCGGCGTCGAACAGGTGGACGCGCCCCGAAAGGCGATCGGCGAGGCTCTGATGCTCGGACTCCGCATGACGGCTGGCGTTTCGCTGGAGCAAGTCGCGCAAGAGTGCGGCGCAGACCCCGAGGAGGCGTTCCGGGATCTGTTGCGTGAGCTGGAAACCTCTGGTTTGGTGGAAAGGGAGAGCCGCAGGCTTCGCCTCTCGGAGAGGGGAGTCCTTCTGGCCAACCGGGTCTTTGCGAAATTCCTGTAGAGGAGAACGCCCATGCCACCCGTGGCGGTGATCGAGAAAATACGGGCGCCCGCGGAAAAGGTGTTCCGTTTCCTCGCCCACGTGGAGACGCACCCGCAAATCGCGGATTTCAGCCAGAGCGTCCGCATCATATCGGAGAAGAGAAGCGGGGTGGGCACCCGCTTTCACCAGGTCTACACGAACGGCGTCGAGCACGTCTCCGAAATCATCGCCTGGGAGCCGAACCGGAAACTCGCGTGGCACAACTTCGCGGGCGCGGAGGAGGAGGCGCCCGTGATGATCATCAGCTACTACCTCGAGGAGGAAGGCCCCTATACCCACGTTCTGCACACGGTGGAGGCGGCCGAATACGAAAACCAGTCGAGGCATCGCGACGGCACGCTGCGAAACATCCGGGAGCTTTCCAACCTCAAGAGGATTCTGGAAGAAAGCGGGAGCTGAGCCGCTCCTCCGCCAGGCGAGTGAGCGTTTCTGTATTAAACTCCCGGGGCCGCGAGAGAAGGGCGGGGAGGCGATGGCGTATTCATCCAGCCCCTCAGTCCCTGAACTCCTGGCAATCCGGCGGAGCGAAAACGAGGCGCTGCGCCCCATCCCCGTTCATGCCCGGACCGACCAAGCTCCCCGCGGGCCTCCGCCGGCATACCGGGCAACCTGAACGGGCAGTGGAAAACCGGCAAAGAGAAAATGTGCGGACGCTCCGTTTCTTCTTTTGTGCAGGGGGTCGTCTCGCTCCATCGGCGCACCGGCCGCGCGCCGTCCACGCTCCGCAAGCCCGCCTTCACGGGATTTCCTCCCATTCCCCGCAAAGGCGCCTGCCCAGATCCGGATCGACCAGAACCGTCCGGTGGCGGGTGAGGAGCACCTGTCCGGGACGCCCCCCCTTCGGCCTCCGCAACGAGGAGAAGGGGAGATAATCGACCGGCAACTTGGAGTCCGCGCGGCCCCGGCTGAAATACGCCGCGAACGCCGCCGCCTGAACCAGCGTCTCCGCATCCGGGGCCGCCGATTCGCCTCCGATTCGGCGCAGGAGGACGTGACTCCCCGGAATCCCCCGGGCGTGAAGCCACGTGTCGGCGGCCCGGCCGATGCGCCGGAGCAGCTCGTCGTTGCCCAAGGCGTTCTTGCCGACCATCACCTCCCAGCCCGCACCCGACAGAAACCGCCGGTATCGCGCGGGCCGCGCGGATTTTCTGCCCCTCCCCCGTCCGTCTCTCCCCGATTTTCCCTCCTTTTGCCGTCCGGAATAGCCCGCCTGGGCCAGCGCCTCCCCGACGCTCGCGACATCCTCGACGGCGTTCGCCGCTTCCAGGTCAAACGCCAGCCCGGTGAGGAACTCCTCCTCGCGCTCCACCTCCCGGAGGCGCGCCAGCCCGGCCGCCGCCCGCCGCTTGAGTTTCTTGTAGCGGCGAAAATACCTCTGCGCGTTCTCAGAGGGCGTGCGCTGCGGGTCCAGGGCGATTTCGACCGACCCGTCCGCGCCCGGAACAAGGAGAACCTCCGACTTCCCGTCCACCGCGTCCAGGTGCGCAAGCAGTAGCTCTCCTTTTCGCAAGGCGCTCTCCGCCGCAGCGGCGGACTGCGAGTCTCTTCGCGCCGCATCGAGCGCCCTCCGGACGCGCCCCCGTGCGCGGCCGAGAATTCTCGACGCCTGCTTTTTGCGCTCCTCCAGCCGGGCGTCGCCCAGGACGGTTCGGTAAAACGCATCCGCCGCCTCGTTCATGGAATCGAAGGCGCGGGACGAACCCGGCCTCGCCCCGGGCGCCCCGACGGCGCGGAGCCCCGCGGGACGCCCATCGGCCCCCAAAACCCAGGCGGGCGCGAACTCCCTCCTCCGGTAGCTCCGCACCATGCCCATCCAGGCGTCCACCGCCCCCGTCCAGCCCCCATCGGGGCCGGAGACGCCCGCCAGCTCCGAGGCGATGGCCGGGCTCACCCCGCCCACCGAGCGCACCAGCCACCGCGCGAATTCTTCCGGAGCGGCGGTCTGGAGGTTCGCCTCCCGCATCATCTTCCGCATCATCTCTTTCGTGATGGCGTCCGGAGACGCTTTCTTCTGCGCCGGCGGCAACCGGTACCGGCCTCCTCTCTCCAAGGGCCGCGCCGGATTCCTCTCCCGCGAAACCAGCCTCGTCCCCTCCAGAATCTCGCCCGTGCCGCCGTCCAGAAGTATCAGGTTGCTCCATCGACCCATCATCTCCGCCATCAACGCGAAGGAGACGCCCCCGCGCGCGAAGGAGAGCTGCACGACTCTCTCCCACTCCCCGGCCGCGACGCGGGTGAGACTGGTGCCGCCGAGATGCTTCCGGAGCGTTCGACAAAACGTGGGCGCCTCGGGAAGGCTCCGGGGGGGCGCGGACGTCAGGTGAATCCGCGGATGCCGGGGGTCGGCGCTGAGGAGAAGGCAGGGGCGCCGCTTCCCGGAGCCCGAAAAAAACAGGGTGATCGTCCGCGCGTCCGCCTGGGAGACTCTCTCGAGGCGCGCGCCTGCGAGACGCTCCTCCAACTCCCGGGCGACCGCCTGAAGCACAAAGGTATCCATGAAATCCGCCCTGCATCGTCCCATGCCGCCGGAGGCGCGTCCGTTGACAGGCCCCGACCGAAAAAATATTCTAACCCCTTTGGATGCGACTGCAACGCATCGTGCGGGACGGGCGATGATAGACAGCATGACAGGCTACGGGGCGGGGCAGCGGTCGCTGGGGGACGCCTCCGTCAGCGTGGAGGCGCGCGCGGTGAACCACCGCTATCTGGAGGCCTCCATCCGGGGTCCCCGGTGGGCACTCCCGCTGGAGGGCGACGTGCGCGAGATGGTGAAAAAGCGCTTCTCCCGCGGACGCTTCGACATCTACATCCGCCTGGGAGGCGGCGCGCGCCTCGCGGCGCCCATCGACGCGGACGCCGCAAAATCTCTCCTCGCGACTCTCCGGTCCCTGAAAAGCGAACTGGCAATACCCGGCGAGGTGGACCTCTCCATACTCGCAACCTTCCGGGACCTGCTCAAGGGCGCGGAGCCGGAGCTGGACAAAAACGACGTGCGCACTCCCCTGATGGAATCCCTGGGCGACGCGCTAGACGCCCTGGGCCGCATGCGCGGGAAAGAGGGGGACGCCCTGGCGAAAGACCTCTCCGCCCACCTTGGCGCGGTGCGGGAACGATGCGAGGCAATCCGGAGCCGCCTGCCCGAGGCGCGAAAGCGGCTCACGGAGCGGATGCGCGAGCGGATTCTGGAATTCGCCGAGGGGGTCGAGGTGGACGAAGGCCGCCTGGAGCAGGAGATGGTCTACGCCGCCGAGCGGGGGGACATCAGCGAGGAGCTGAGTCGTCTCGACAGCCACGTCGCCCAGTTTCGGGAGATGCTCGAAGCCGAGGGGCCGATTGGCCGCAAGCTGGATTTTCTCGTCCAGGAGATGAACCGCGAAGCCAACACGATTTCATCGAAATCCATCGACCTGGCGCTCACCCAAAACGCGGTGGACATGAAAAGCGCCATCGAGAAAATCCGCGAACAAGTGCAAAACGTCGAATGATGCGCAGGCGCGGCCACCTCTTCGTCATCTCCGCTCCCTCCGGCACGGGCAAATCCACGCTGATAGGGCGCTCCTGCGCGGAGCTCCCGCACGTCCGGCATTCGGTAAGCGCGACGACGCGGCCCAGACGGGACTATGAGGAAGACGGGGTGCACTATCATTTCCTGGAGAAGCCGGATTTCCACGACATGATCACCCGAAACGAGTTTCTCGAATGGGCGCACGTGTTCGGCGAATACTACGGAACGCCCGGCAGCGAAGTGGAAGCGCACCTCCGCCGGGGGGACGACGTCATCATGGACCTGGACGTGGGGGGTGCGTTGCAGGTCAAGAGAATGCGACCGGACGCGCGCCTCATCTTCGTCATGCCGCCCTCGCTGGAGGAACTCGGAAACCGCCTCCGCACCCGGGCGACCGAACCCGACGAGAAGATCGCCTCCCGGATCTCCAAGGCGGAAGAGGAGATGGCGCGGCGTCACCTGTATGACCACGTCATCGTCAACGATGACGTCGAAGTCGCCTTCGGGGAGCTGAGGAGACTGCTCCTGCAGTCGAGGGGGGAGGAGAACCTCCGTTGAGCGCATCCTCCGCAGCCCCCATGTCCGGCAAGCGGGCGGTTCTCGGCGTCTCGGGCGGCATCGCCTCGTATAAATCCATCGAACTCGCGCGCCTCCTCGCCCTCGACGGGGCCGAGGTGCGGACGGTGCTGACGCAAAGCGCCTCCGCATTCGTTCAGCCCCTGCCCTTCGAGGTGCTCACCGGCATGGCGCCCATACGAGGGATGTTCCCGGTGGAGGGCGCCCGGTTCACCGGCGACATGCCGCACATATCGCTGTCGGCGCGCGCGGACATCATCCTCATCGCGCCGGCGACGGCCAACGTCATCGGGAAGTTCGCCCACGGGGTCGGGGATGATTTTCTCTCCACCCTCCTGCTGTCGGCGCAGCCGCCCGTGCTCGTCGCACCAGCCATGAACCCCCGCATGTGGGCGTCGCCCGCCGTCCAGGCGAACGTGCAGACCCTCCGCGAGCGCGGGCATATCGTCATGCAGCCCGGCGCGGGCCGCATGGCGCGCGCGGAGGAGGGAGCGGGCCGGGGGCGCATGCCCGAGCCGCAGGAAATCCTTCTGGCAGCCCGCCGCATCCTGGCGCCCGTCCCGGACCTCTCGGGGATGAAGCTGCTGATCACGGCGGGGCCGACGCGGGAGAGGTGGGACGCCGTGCGCTTTCTCTCGAACCGCTCAAGCGGGAAGATGGGCTTCGCCCTCGCGGGAGAAGCCGCTAGGCGGGGGGCGGACGTCGCCCTCGTGAGCGGGCCCGTGGCGCTTGCCGACCCGCCGGGTGCGCAGGTGGTGCGCGTGGAATCGGCCGCCGACATGCGCGAGGCCGTGATGAGCGCGTGGGACGAGGCGCACGCCCTCATCATGGCGGCCGCCGTGGCGGACTATCGTCCCGTCCATCCTTCCGCCCGGAAGCGCAAAAAGGGCGGGGAGGCGCTCGCCATCGCGCTCGAGCGCACGACCGACATCCTCTCCGAACTGGGCGCGGACAAGGGGGACAAAATCCTCATCGGCTTCGCGGCGGAGACCGAGCGGGTGGTCGAGCGCGCCCAGGAAAAACGCGAGCGCAAGGGGCTGGACCTGATTGTGGCGAACAGGGTCTCCGGCGCGGAAGACGCGATGGGCGCGGATTCCTCCCGGGCGTACATCATCGACTCCGACGGGGCGGTAGAGCCGCTTCCCGTCCTGCCGAAAGGGGTTCTGGCGGGCCGCATCCTCGACCGTCTCGCCGGAATATGGCAAAACGCTTCCCCATAAGCCCATGAAACCCCATTAATAAACCCATTTTCCGCCGCGCGCGCCGGTGAAAACGATGAGCGATCGCGAAGACCTCCGCCAGGGAATACTGACGCATCTGCGAAGCCTGCAAGCCGCGGGCGTACGCTACGTGAGCCTGCGCGCTCCCCGACAATCCGCCTCCGCTCCCATCCGCACGGCGGCCGAGGCGCCCCGCGCGGCGGAACCCGAAGCCGGGCGAAGCCCCGGGCAACCATCCCTGATCCCGCCCGCCGGCCCGGAACCCGCTTTGATCCCCATGGGGAGGCGCGGAAGCCGAGGGCCGGAGCCGCCTCCGCTGCCCTTCGCGCCGGACGCCGACATGACGCTCGATGCGCTGCGCGCCGCCGTGGACGGCTGCCTGCGCTGCAAGCTGGGGGAGGGGCGGACGAACCTCGTATTCGGGGTGGGCAACCCGAACGCGAACCTCGTCATCGTGGGCGAGGCTCCGGGGGCCAGCGAAGACGCGGAGGGCGTCCCCTTCGTGGGGCGGGCGGGCCAGATGCTCACGAAAATGATTGAAAACGTCATTGAAGCGCCCCGCCAGGAGGTGTATATCTGCAACATCCTGAAATGCCGCCCGCCGGGCAACCGCAACCCCGAACCCGATGAGATCGCCTGCTGCGAGCCCTACCTCCACAAGCAGCTCGCCATCATTCGGCCCAAACTCATCCTGGCGCTGGGCAAATTCGCCGCGCAGTGGCTGCTCCGGACAAAGACGCCCATCGGCAGAATCCGGGGGAAATTCGGGCGCTACCAGGGAATCCCCTGCCTCCCGACCTATCATCCCGCGTATTTGCTCAGAAATCCGCGGGACAAGCGCATGGTGATGGAGGATTTGCTCAAGGCGAAAGCGGTGTATCACGGAGAGGAGGAGGCCGGGACAGAACGCATCGGCTAGGCTTCAGGAAGCGCGGCGGGACGGGTCGTCCCCCGGCTCGTCCGCGTAGCGGGACACCTCGATGAGGTTCCCGTCGGGGTCCCGAAAATAAAAGGAAAGAATGGGCCCCGCAGCCCCGCTCTTCTCGCACGGGCCTTCGATGATGTCCACCCCGCAGCCCCGGACGTGCGCCATCGCCTCGTCCAGGTCCGTTTTCGCGATCAGGCACACGTCCCCGGAGCCTGGAGCGGGGACGTCCGCCCGGGGTGCGAGCTCCTCTCCCGCCAAGTGCAGGTTGATCTTCTGGTTCCCGAACCGGAGCGCGCGGCGACCCGCGCCGAAAGAGATCACCTCCATCCCGAGAACGCGGCGATAGAACGCGCACGTGCGCTCGACATCCCGCACCGTGAAAACCATGTGGTCAAACCGGTCGATTTTCAATGGTTACCGCATTATCAAAAACGCTCGTCTTTTGCGATTCGCAGGCTGTGGCGCGACCCCGCGTCCCAAGCCTTTTTCAGGAAGAGCGCCCTTGCAGACCATGCGCGCGCGGGGCGTGTCGTCGCATCACTTGTCCTTCCGCCTGCCCCTTCTCCCCGGCATGGCGGGGTCGGCCGGGCGCCTGTCGTCGAGGGACGCCTCATCGGGCACGCCCAGGCGTTCGCCTATGCGCTCGTTCAATATCTCCTCCCGCCTGGCGAGTCTCTTCCGGACTTCCGCCTCATATCCCCGGGAGGTGGGGCGGTAAAACCGGCGCCCCTGCAGGCCCTTCGGCATTCCCTCCATCTCCACGACCGCGTCGTCAAACTGATGCGCGTGCTGGTAGCCCGCGCCATAGCCCAGCTCCCGCGTCAGTCCGGTCGGCGCGTTTCGCAAATGATGGGGAACGGGCAGCGCCTCGTGCTCGCGGGCGGCGCGCTCGGCAGCACCGAAACCGCGATACACCGCGTCGCTCTTGGGAGCCTGCGCAAGATAGACCACCGCCTGCGCGATGGCGAGCCTCCCCTCGGGCGGGCCGATGAAATGGAAGGCCTGCTGCGCGGCCGTCGCCACGCCCAGCGCGCGCGGGTCCGCCATGCCGACATCCTCGGAGGCGAACCGCACCAGGCGCCGCAATATGTACATGGGGTCCTCTCCGCCCTCGAGCATCCGCGCGAGCCAATAGAGCGCGGCGTCCGGGTCCGAGGCCCGCATCGTCTTGTGAAGCGCCGAGATGAGGTTGTAGTGCTCCTCGCCCGATTTGTCGTACAGCGGCGTCTTGCGCTGGGCCGCCTCCCCGGCCAGCCGGGCGTCGATTCGGCGGCGCGCGCCGGCGAGGGCGGCGGCCGCCTCCAGAATGTTGAGCGCAGTCCTCGCGTCCCCGCCGCTCATCGTCGCGATGCGGCCCAGGGCGTCATCCTCCACATCGAGGCCCATCCCCCCCAAACCCCGTTCGCCGTCCCCCAGGGCGCGGCGCAGTAGTGCGACGAGATGGGACGCCTCCAGCCTCTCGAGCACGAACACGCGCGCGCGGGAGAGGAGGGGGGCGATCACCTCGAAAGAGGGGTTCTCCGTCGTCGCGCCAATCAGGATCACCGTGCCGTCTTCCACGTGCGGCAGGAGGCCGTCCTGCTGGGCCTTGTTGAAGCGATGGATCTCGTCGACGAACAATATCGTCCGGACGTTCCTGCGCGCCATGCGCCGCGCCGCATCCACCGAGGCGCGCAGCTCCTTCACCCCGTGAAGCACCGCGCTCAGCGTGATGAAGTGCGCGTTCGTCCTCCGAGCGATGATGCGCGCCAGGGTCGTCTTCCCGGTTCCGGGCGGCCCCCAGAAAATGAGCGGGCGCAAGGCGTCCTCCTCCACGGCGCGCCTGAGCACGCGGCCCTGCCCGATCAGATGCTCTTGCCCCAACACCTCGTCGAGCGTCCCCGGCCGCATCCGCTCGGCCAGGGGCGCGCGGGCCGGCGGCGCCTCCCGGGAGCCTCTCCGACCATCCTCCGGCGAATCAAACAAATTTTTCTCCAAGACGCGCTCCCCTCCTCGCCGCTTTCGCCACGCGGCTCATTGTAGCACCCGCCCCCGCCGTTTTTGAACCATCCATATCCCCGCTGGACGCGCCGCGACAAATCGCCCGACGCCCCCCCCTCCCCCAAAAAAAGGAGCGTGCGCCCCGTGAACGGCCTTCCCGGGAGAAAGCGCGCCTTCCGCCGACATGTGGGCCGCAAGTGTTTATCGCGGGCGGTTTCTGTGGGATATTGGAGGGGAGGCCTTTGGCCCCCCTTTGGGCTTGACGGGGATGGCGCGGTAGCGGGAAAGCTATCCGGAGGGCGTCCTTTGTGTTCGCATCCGCCGGGAGACGCTCCGCCTTCGGGTGGACCATCGTTTTTCGACACGCGGGAGAGCGCATGAAAAAAACAGTCGTTCATACGGACAAGGCCGCCTCGGGCAAGGTGCCGCTGTCCCAAGCCATCCGCATCGGAGAGTGGCTCCACTGCTCCGGGCAACTGCCCATCGACCCCGCGACGGGAGAGCTGGTGCCGGGCGGTGCCGCCGAGCAGACGCGCCAGATCATCGAGAACCTCAAGGCGGTGTGCGAGGCGGGGGGCACATCCTTGAAAAACGCCGTAAAAGTCACCATCTTCATGGAGGACCTGGCGGAGCTGCAGGAGATGAACGCCGTGTTCGAGGAGTACTTCGGGACAGAAGATCCGCCGGCGCGAACGACGTTTCAGGCGTCCGGAATCATCGCGGGCGCGAAACTCGAAATCGAGCTGCTGGCATTCATCCCCCAATAAGAAGAGGAGAACCCTTTGGCCACAAGAGCACCCCAAGTGGGGATACTGATGGGAAGCGCATCGGACAAACCCGTCATGGAAGAAGCCGCCAAGGCACTCGAGATTTTCCAGATTCCTTCCGAGACGAGAATTCTGTCGGCCCACCGGACGCCGGACGCCATTCATGAATACGTGAAGACGGCGCCCGAGCGCGGAATCCGCGTGCTCATCGCCGGAGCGGGCATGTCCGCGCACCTAGCGGGCGTGGTCGGCGCCCTCACCGATCTGCCGGTGATAGGCGTCCCCATCAACAGCTCCTCGCTCGGCGGCCTCGACTCCCTTCTCTCGACGGTCCAGATGCCCCCCGGCATTCCCGTGGCGACCATGGGAATTGGCGCCGCCGGCGCCAGGAACGCGGCCCTGCACGCCGCGCGGATACTCGCCCTGACCGACTCCAAGCTGGCGAAGGAATACCGCCGCTTCGCGCAGCAGCAAACCGAGAAGGTGCTGGCCGCCGACGAAGCCCTCCAGCTGGAGGCCGCCTCCCCGCCTCCGCCCGACCCGGCGCCCAAAGACGAACCGAACGGCCCGGCGGAGGGCGCCAGAAAAGACGCGGAGAAAAAGCCCAGACCAAAGCGAAGCCGCGCCAAAAGAACGTATCGGAAAAAATAGGCGGTGACGAGAATCCTGGCGGTGAACCCCGACTCCCCGGAAGAGGAGGCGATTCGGCGGGCTGCGCAAGAGCTGGCGGGCGGGCGCGTCATCGCGCTGCCGACGGACACGATTTACGGGTTGTGTGCCCGCGCCCTCGACGCGGAAGCCATCGAGAAGCTCTACGAAACGAAGGGGAGAGAAGAGGAAAAAGGCGCCCCTGTGCTCATCGGGCACCGCGCCCAGCTCCAAAGCCTGGCGGGCCGCGTCTCGCCGGGCGCGGCGCGCCTGATGGACTCCCTGTGGCCTTCGGGACTGACCCTGGTTCTCCCCGCGCGCCCCGAACTCTCCCCCCGACTCTCCGAGGGCGGCCCGAGCGTCGCCGTCCGGATGCCCGCCCTCGCGCTTTGCCGGGCGTTGGCCATGCGCGCAGGACCGTTCGCGGCGACGAGCGCGAACCCCCCCGGGGCACCTGCGCTCCGGAGCGCACGGGAGATCGCCGCCCGATTCCGGAACCGGATAACGCTCGTTCTGGACGGCGGAGAACGGGAGGGCTCCTCTCCTTCCACGGTGGTGGACGCGAGGGGAGAAAAACCGGAACTCCTCCGGGAGGGGGTGGTGGATTTCGGGGCGGTGCTTCGCGCCTGGGACAAAGCGGGTGCGCGCTGACCCCTATTCGGGCTCCGGCATACTCAGGACGATGCGGCCCTCCCCCTCGACGACGCATTGGCAAGCCAGGCGATACTCATCCGGATTCCACCCATAGGCGTCCAGCGTGTCCCTTTCATCCTCCCCCTGTGCGGAGAGGATATCGGCGCCTGACACCACTGTCACCTTGCATGTGGAGCAGGCGCAATTCCCGCCGCAATCGCTGGTGTGGTCAACGTCGTTTTCCAGGTCCGCGTCCAGGATGGAATCGCCGACTTCTATGTCATACTCCACATCCAGGTTTTCGTATCGAAGAACGCTCAACTGCCAAACCTCCTGAATGAAATGTGAACAGGCAACTCCCGGCGTCCTCCGGCGGCGATGGGCGGGAGCGGGAGTCCCCCGATTCCCCTGCGCGCGGCCGCGCCGAATCGCCTAGATCGTGCCCTTCGGCGGGAGAACCACCATCAATTCCGTCCAGGCCCTCCGCGATTGGGAGACCAGAAACTCTATGGATTCCGCCACCAGGTCCGGTGGAATCATGTCGTCCATGTCGAACTCCCCCGGGATGGACTTCCACATATCCGTCGCGCAGGCGCCGGGCCGAACCACGGTGAGCCGTATTCCCCTGGGCCGCAGCTCCTCCGCCAGCGCCCTGGACAATCCCTCCAGGCCGGCTTTCGCGGCGCAATACGCCGACGCTCCCGGGAAACCCGACACCGCGCCGATCGAGGATATGTTGATGACCTCGCCCCGCGCCGCCCCGAGCATGGGGCAAAGCGCCCGCGTCAGCAGGAAGGGCGCGGTGAGGCACACCGAGAGCGTGGCGTGGAACTCATCGGCCGAGAGGCTTTCCACGTCCTTGAAAACGCCCGCGCCCGCGTTGTTTATCAGGGCGTCCACGCCCGACAGCCGCTTCTCGGCCATCTCCGCGAGGGCCTCGACCTCGTCGGCTTCCGTCACGTCGCAGACGTGCGGGAAAATCCGCCCCACGCAGCCTTTCGAGTCAAACGCCAGCCGCGCCAGGGCCTCGGCGTCCCTCGAGACGGCGAGCACCCGCGCGCCCGCTTTCGCCAGGCGAAGCGCACTCGCGCGGCCTATTCCCCGGGAAGCCCCGGTGAGGACAACCCGCCTGTTTCGCAGATGCCCGGGCTCACCGAATCCCATCGGAGTCCTCTCCGTAATAATCCACGAAATTCCGCTCGTTCTCATACAGGCGGACGCGAAAAAGAAGCCCCCCCTCCAGGTGCCCGGCCAGACGCTCCCAAATCGAAACCGCGATGTTCTCCGCCGTCGGTATCCGGTTTTTCATGAACCCCGCCGCGTCCTCGTTCAGGTTTTTGTGGTCCAGCACCTCCACGACCTCCCGTCTCACGAGGCTCTTGAGAGCGGCGAGATCATGGGCCATTCCCGTCTCGGGATGCACGGGGCCGCGCAGGGTCACCTCCAGGACATAATTGTGTCCATGATAATGCGGATTGGCGCATTTTCCGTACATGGCCTCATTTTGCGCGTCGCTCCACCCGGGGCGAAACAGCCGATGGGCCGCGGAGAATTCCTCGCGCCTCGTGATTTCAATCATTTTCCCTCAGCTCGCTGAAATCGAATCGATGGCGGGAACGTCCGCTTCTATCATATCCGCGTATTTCAGGCCCGTGGCCGTGTTGAACGCGACGATGCGCTCATCGCGCCCGACGTCGCCCCGCTCCCGCAAGACGCCCAGGGCCGCGACGCACGCGCCGCCCTCCGGGCAAATGAGCGTCCCCTCGGACGCGCCCGCCATTCTCTGGGCTTCCCACATCATCTCGTCCGAGACGGCGACCGCCGTCCCGCCGCTTTCCCGGATGGCGCGCAGGCACAAAAAATCCGCCAGAACCTGCGGTGCCCGCAAACCGGAGACCGCCGTCGTGGGGTTCTCCCATGCGGAGGAGGCGTCCTCTCCCCTCTCATACGCCCGCACGAGCGGAGCGCAACCCTCCGCCTGTACGCAGATCATACGGGGCCTCCTCCCGTCTATCCAGCCCAGCGCCTCCAGTTCGCCAAAAGCGCGCCACATCGCCACCAGCCCCGTCCCGCCGCCGGTGGGGTAGAGAATCACGTCGGGCACCTCGCCGCCGGATTGCTCCACGAGTTCATACGCCATCGTTTTTTTGCCCTCGGCGCGGTATGGCTCCTTGAACGTGGACAAATCGAACCACCCCTCCGCCGGCGTTCTCGCCGCCACGATCTCCGCGCAATGGTGAATGTAGCCGCGCACCACGGTCACGTCGGCCCCCGCCAGAGCGCACTCCACCTTGTGCACGCCCGGGGCCTGCTCCGGAACAAACACCGACGCCCGAATCCCCGCCCGCGCGGCGTACGCCGCCGCCGCTCCGCCCGCGTTCCCCGCCGTGGGAATGGCGATTTTCCGCACCCCGAGGCGGCGCGCCATCGTGATGGCGGCGGACAACCCCCTCGACTTGAAGCTCCCCGTCGGGTTCAGCCCCTCGTCCTTCATCCGCAGGCGCGAGAAGCCCAGCGCCTTTTGAAGGCGCGGCATTTCGAGCAGGGGCGTCATGCCCTCGCCCAGCGTGACGACGGCGTCTTCATCGGGGGCCGGAAGCATCTCGTGGTAACGCCACATGGAAGGGGGACGGGAGGCCATGTTCCGCATATCCAGCGTCCTGGATGCGGCCTCGGCGTCATATCGCGCCAACAGCGGCGCGCCGGCGGGGCTCAGGTTCATCAGGCGGCCAGGCGGAAACCGCTCTCCCGTTCTCGAGCACTCCAGGCCAATGAAAGCGGAATATGGGTGCATCCTCTCCTCCCGTAGATGCCCGTAGATGCGGCTTCACGGCCCGACGTTGTCGCTTCCGGGGCGCTTTGATACCTTCTTGGTCTGGATGCCCGCCACGATATCGTCATCATGGACGCCCACGCAAGGAGAAAACGATGGCTCCCCAGGCAAAGGCGCTGCCCGGCGCGGCGAAAACCCGAGGGTTCACCCGAATCGCGGAGGGGGTGCACGTATTCGTCGGGGGAGACGGCGCGACGAATTTCGGCCTCGTCCTCACGGACGAGAAGCCCGTCATCGTGGACAACGACATCCGGATACGGAAAAGTTTCGTGGCGGGCATGAAGGAGATCGTCCGGAAATCCCCCGGGCTGGTCCTCAACACCCATCACAATTTCGACCACACCTCGGACAACGGCTACTACCACAGGCGCGGGGCCGTCTCCGTCGGCGAGGAGAGCGTGCGCCTCGAGATGGAGCGCGAGGAGAACGAGGGCATCTGGGTGAAGCAAATGGCGGGCAGGCCGCAAAAGGTCGAGCACCTGATTGGCAAACTGCGCGTCGCCCCGCCCATGGTGACGTTTGAGGGGAAAATCTCCATCCGATACGGCGGACGATCCTTCGAGATGATTCACATCGGCCATTGCCACACGAAAGGAGATACCATCGTGTGGATGCCGGAGGAGAAAATTCTGTTCACCGGCGACCTTCTCGACTACCGGACCCACCCGGTGGCCAGGCTGGGCCATTTCGGCAACTGGATAGACGCGATTCCCAGGCTCAAGAAATTTCCCGCCGACCATCTCGTCCCCGGCCACGGGCCCATTCCGAGCCGGCCCGCCCCGGACGCATGGGACGAGTTCCGGGGCTACATGACCAAACTGCGCTCCCGCACCGCCGCCGCCCTGAAGAAGCACGAAACCCCGGCGAAGGCGGCCCCGCACGTGCACATGGACGAATACCGCCTTTGGCTACGCTCCGGCCTCGTGGAGCAAAACGCGATGCGTATGGCAAAGGAGCTACAAAAAAAGGGGTGAGCGCATCAGGTCCACTCCGCCGGCGGCGCCTCGCCCTGAAAATATCCGGGGGGAACGTCTCCCCGGGCGCGGCGGGCGATGAGGCGCCGGTTCGTCAGCGAAAAGCGGCTCTCCACATGGGCAGAGGAAGACCACGGCGCCTCGTCCCGAAAGCCGCCCGCCCGAATTTCGCCCTCCACGATCAAGACGCCGTCCTCTATCCGGGGCGTCTCCCGCACCACCCCGGATTTGTCATCCCAAAATCGCACGGCACCATCCGCAGCGGCGAAGGCATACACCGAGCCTCCCCGCTTCCAGTCCACCGTGGCGAACGGCCCGCCCTCCTCCTCCTCGCGCTTCATCTCCACCCGGCTTGTGCCCACGATATACAGATCCTCCCAGATGAGCGGAGGCGCGATGACCCAGCCCGAGGCGTTCTCGACCCGCCAGCGGAAATTGCCGCTCCCGCGGTCCACCGCAAAAAAATGACCCTTCTCCGGATCGTTCAGAACGGCGAAAATTCCCTCTGCACTCGCCGCATACAACGGGGTATGCACGCCGAGGCGCCTGAGAACCTCATCGGGTGGAGTCGCCATAAAGCCCATCATCCCTCGCTAACCATCGATACGGGTTCGCCGGAGCCGTTCCGCCACAGCATACACCACCTTCGCGCCATCGCTCACCCCGGCCCAGGGGGGAGGGCGGCGGCGGAGAACGGGCCGCCACGGGCGGTGGTCGTATGGAGCGCGCATCTTTGATAGGATGGAAGAGGAGGGAGTATTCTGAAAATCGCACTCCTGGAAAAGGAGATTTCACATGGCCGTCATCACCATCTCCCGCCAGTACGGGACCGGCGGAATTTTCATCGCGCGCCAGCTCGCCGAAAAGTTGCGCCATGATTTTCTGGGGCGAGAGGAATTCGTCGAGGCCTGCAACCGGAAAGGCCTGAACCTGGATCTGGAGAAAATCGAAGGGCGCGCCCCGACGATTCTCGAGCGTACGTTCGGCGTGAAAAAAGACCGCCTGCGGGAGGTTTTGTCCGAAGCCATGAACGAGGCGGCGGACAGGGGGGACGTCGTGGTCGGCGGGTGGGGGGGGACAGGTGCTCCTCCGGGCGCGCACCGACGCCCTCCACCTGCGAATCGTCGGCAGCGTGGAGGCGCGCATCCGCCATTTCATGGAGTCGTCCGGCGTGTCGAGAACGGCCGCCGAGGAGACCATCAAGCGCGCCGACCGGGATCAGGGACTGTTCTCCCAATACTTCTTCAACGTGGATTTCGCCGATTCCACCATCTACCACGGCACGCTGAACATCGAGCAAACCGCCCCGGAGAACATCGTCGCCTTGATAGAGTTGATGATCGCCGAAAAGGAAGGGGCGGCTTCCTGATCCGGGGCCGGGATTTCCTCTCTCGGGATTTTCCGGCTCCCTCCCTCCCCCCAACGCCGGGAGAGAAGGCGCCCCGTCCGGGACCAGCGGGGGCGCGGGCGCCCGGAAGACGCTCTCGCGGAACGATCACCCCTTTCTTCTTCCCGCTCCCGAGGACGCCGCCAGCACCGCCAGGATCGAGAGCGCCTGAACGAGCAGCACGAGCATGAAGGCCCAGTAGTAGCTATTCCAGATGTCAAAAAAATACCCCGCGAGCCAGGGCCCCACGGCCGAGGCCAGGCCCCCGCCCATCTGGCTGAAACCGAGGATGCGCCCGAAGTTTTCGCCGGGGAAGATGTCCGCCTTGATGGATACGAAAATCGTTCCGCGGGCACCGGCGCCGATTCCATACACCAGGACATACGCATACCCCAGCCACGCATGGCGCCCGGAGGCGGAAATCAGCATCGAAACGCCCAGCATCGCCAGGACGCTGAACAGGGCGAACGTTCGGGTGCGCCCCAGGCTGTCCCCCGCCCAGCCGCCGAAAATGCCCCCCAGCGCCCGGACCACGCCCAGGGCGCCTATCAGCGAGGCCGCCCGAATCGGGCTGATCCCCACGTCCACCATATGCGCGACCTGGTGGACGCCCACCACGCTGAAGCCGATTCCCTGGAACATCCCCGCCAGAAACAACAGCCAGAAAACCCAGTCGCCCAGGGCGTCGCCCAAGGTCCAGTTGGCACCGGGGGCGTCGCCCGTTTTTCTTTCTCGCGCCGGGGTGCGGCCGCGGTGCAAGAACACGTTCAGGGGAACGAGCAGGACGATGACGCCCACGGCGAGAACCGCATAGGCCGCGCGCCACCCGAAAGCCGCGATGAGGTAGGCGGAAAGCGGGACCATGACTACGCCGCCGCAACTCCTCCCGGACAGCGATATTCCCATCGCCGTGGAGCGGCGCTGCGCGAACCATTGGCTGACGACGGTGCTCGTGGGGATAAAACCGAACATGGTGACGCCCAGGGCCACGACGCCGCCGTAGAAAAAATACAGGGTGGGCAGACTGGAAACCAGCGACATCAAGGCGAGGCCTGCGCCCAGAATGGCGATTCCCGCGGGCATGATCACCCGCGGCCCCCAGCGGTCCACCATCGCGCCGATGGGGCCTGCGGAAACCGCGAAAGTGGCCATCGAAAACGAGAACGCGAGGGCGGTGTCCGCGCGCGACCAGCCGAACTCGTCGAGAAAAGCCACGTAAAACACGGGAAACGTGCCGACGATGGAGCCGCCGACCGCCATGGTGAAAAACGTGAGGCCAACGATCACCCAGCCGTAATAGCGGCCCGAGCTCTCGCTCGCCTCCTCTGAAAAATACGAGCGCATTTTGTGGGACCCGCAACGGAAAAGCACAGGCGCGCCCCGTCTCGGGAGGCGCCCGGGAGGCGACAGGCAGCGAAAACATCCTCATCCGGCGGGAAAACGCGCCGCCCCGAATCCGGAAACCCGCCGAAGCGAGGCCAGGGGGGTGCTCAGACGCGCATCGGCATCACGACATAGACATAGCCGTCTGCGTCCTTGGGACGGAGCATCCCGGGACTCAGGGAATCCTTCAGCTCCATGCAAACCTGCTCCTCCTCCAGCACGGAGAGCGCGTCGAGACAATACCTCGCGTTGAAGCCGATCGTGAGCTCCGTCTGCGCGTCCGACTCCATGACCTCCTCGGCCTCCCCCGCCTCCGAGCCGTGCGCCGTCAGCCGCAACTGCCCGGGAGAGAACTCGAACTTCACCATGCCCGTTTCGTTGGCGAAAAGGGAGACGCGCCGGAGCGCCTGCGTCAGGCTCCCCCGGTTCATCAGAACGGAGTGCTCGTTGTTGTCCGGGATGACTTGTCTGTATTTCGGAAACTCGCCGTCTATCAACCGCGCCGACAGCGCCACGTCCCCCACCTGGAAAATGATGTGGTTCGGGGGCTGGAAGCCGGACGCCTCCCCTTCGGGAAAGCCGATGCCCGAAGGACTCGGGACGTTGGTGAGGGACACGGACACATCGCCCTCCACGCCCTGCAGGAGCTTCACGAGCTCTCCCAAGGCCTTCTTGTGGACGATGACTCCCTCGTCAAGCGCCAGCCCGCCGCCCGCGCGCTCAATCATCGCCAGCCGGTGGCCGTCCGTGGCGACGAGGCGCATGGAGTCGGCGTCGGTCTCCATGAAAACGCCGTTGTAGGTATAGCGCGTCTCGTCCTGGGATATCGAGAACATCGTCTTGCGGATCATCTCGAGCAAAACCGGAGCGGCGACCGGGCGCGTCTTGGATTCCTCGGGAACCGGAAGGGTCGGAAAGTCCGCCGGCGGCAGCCCCGGGAAGCGAACGTTGGAACGCCTGCAGCGCATCCGTATCCACTGCCCGTCCTCTTCGGTCAAGCGAATCTCGGAGTCGGGAAGCTCCCGGACGATGTCGAACAACTTCCGGGCGCTGAGCGTAACCTTGCCCGCCTTCTCCACCCCGGCCTCAAACATGCCCCGCATGCTGATGTCGAGATTCGTGCCCAGCAGGCGGATGTTCTTCTCGCCTTCGGTCTCGATCAGCACATTTTGCAGGATGGGCATCGCGCTGCTTCTGCTTTCCACGACGCCCTGCACCGTTTGAAGGGCCTTGAGCAGCATATCCCTCGAAATCGTCAACTCCACAATACCGACTCCTTGTAATGGAAAATGGCTTTGCGGCCCGTCCACCGGCGCGGGCCCGAATCTCGGCCTGCATGGCACCAAATTTCAGGGAATCCGAAGTTTTCATACTAAACCAAACAAAGGCGCGGGGCAAGGGAAGCCGGCACGGGAAGAGGCGCGCAACCGGAACGACCGTTCTTGCGTCATCCTTGGGAGATGATACCATGGCGCGCCCTGGTTCCACGGAGACCGCCCGCCCGCATCCGCGCCATAATGACGAACGCTTCGAACTCCCAGCGCGCCATTCTGCACGTGTATGCGCACCCCGACGACGAGTCCTTTGGCAATCCCGCCACGTTCGCGCTCTGCGCGAGCCAGGGGATACGGATGGGGCTCCTCACCCTCACGCGGGGAGAGGCGGGCCGCACGAACGGCGTATGCCAGCCCCATGAGCTGGGCGCCGTTCGGGAGGCGGAGCTGAGAGACGCCTGCCGGGTGCTCGGCGTGGAACGTCTGGAGCTCTGGAACTACCCCGACGGCGGATTGGGGGCGGTGGAGGATTCCGCCATTCTGCCCCGCATCGCAGACTTCATCCGAACCTTCTCGCCCGACGTCGTCGTGACATACGGCGAGGACGGCGTCACCGGACATCCCGATCACGTCGCCGTTGGCCGCTGGACGAGCGGAGCGTTCCATCAGCTGAGGCGAGAAAGCCCGGCCGACGCTCCCGGGCGCCTCTACCACCGAACGTCGCCGGAGAAAAGGCGCGCCCTTTTGAATCGCCCCGACCTCGCCCATCGGAGCGACTACACGACTGTCCTCGACGGCAGACAATTTCCCGATGCGAGGCTGCGGGCACAGGCGTGTCACCGCTCTCAAAGGCAGCCGACGGATTATGCCCGTCCCGAAATGTTCGGGGCGGGACTGGTGGACTATTATCGCAGGCGCCATCCCGTCTGGGGCGGAGGCCCCCTCGAGGCCGACCTGTTCGGCGACGCCCACCACGCCGACGAGAGCGAATTGCCCTAAGCCCGCGCCACCCTGCCATACGCGAGCCGCACGCTGCGCACCGCGAGAGAACCCGCCCATCCCTGCGTGTGGGTACTCACGACCAACGTGACTCCCGAGGCGGCCAAATCCTCGATCATCCCGAGGATGAGGGCGCTGTTCTCCTCGTCCACATAGGAGGTGGGCTCATCCAGAAGCAGGGTTTCCGCCCCCGCCGCCAACGCCCGGGCGAGGGCGACGCGCTTTCTCTCCCCGCCGGAGAGTTTCGCGGCGTCCCGGTCCGCCAGGCCTTCGCAGCGCGTTCGGAGGATGGCCTCCCGGGCCTCGTCGTTCGCCCGCGACGCGCCCATCCCCCGCGCCCGGGGCCCATAGGCGACGTTCCGAAGAACGGTTCCCTGAAAAAGATAGGGATCCTGCGAGAGGAGCGTAACCCTCCTCCTGTGGGCGAGTCCGCGCTTGCCGAAAAGGACGGGTTCGCCCCGATAGGCGACGGCGCCGGCCTCGGGTGCGAGCAGGCCCGCCATCACGCGCAGCAGGGTCGTTTTCCCGGAACCGTTCGCTCCGGTGAGCAGCGTCACCCCGCCGGATGGAACCTCCAGCCTGTCCACGTCCAGAACCAGGTCCGACGCGAAGCGAAACTTCACGTTCTCGAGAAGAAACGCGCCCACGTCAGGACCTCTGCGCGCAGCGGGAAAGCAAATTCACGAGCAGGACAATCAGCAGGAGGACGACGCCGAGCGCGACCCCGAAGCCGAACTCTCCTTTCATGCTCTCGAGGGCGATGGCGGTGGTCAGGGTTCGGGTGTATCCCTCGATGTTCCCTCCGAGCATCATGGCGATGCCCACCTCCGAGGACACGCGGCCAAACGCCGCCAGCACCGCCGCGACCATCCCGAAGCGCACCTCGCGCAGCACCGTCCACGCCACCATCCCGCCGGAGGCGCCCAGGGTGAGCGCCGTTTCCCGCACCCTGCCGTCCACGGACGCGACGGACGTCATGGAGAATACCGCCACCAGGGGAACCGCCAGCACGACCAGCCCGATGACGATGGCCGACGGAGTGAACAGCAGGTCGGCAAATCCCAGGGGGCCCCGCCGGGAGATGAGGCCATACACGAGCAGCCCGATGACGACGGTGGGGAAACCGAGCGACGTCTGAAGCATGGTGATGGCGATCCCGCGCCCCCGGAAGCGGGCCGTCGCCATGAAAAAGCCTGCGGGCAAGCCCAGGCAGGACGCGAGAATCGTGGCCAGAAACCCCACCTTGACGGTTACCCAGGCGGCGCGCATGACATGGGGGTCCGCTCTCAGCACCCGCATCAAGCCATCGCCAAACCCGTCGAGCAGATATTCCAAGGCACCGCCCCCCGCATCAACCCTTCAAGGCGTTCTCTTCGCGCCCGGATTTCTCTTCGCGCCCGGATAAAAGAGGGCTTTCCCCATGAGCCGAAAATCCCGGATGATCCCCTGCCCCTCGGCGGAGGTGAGGAAGTCGATATATTTCGCCGCCAGGTCGAACCGCACGTGCGGGTGACGCCTGGGGTTCACGGCGATCACGCTGTAGGGGTTATGCAGACGCTCTCCCCTCGGCCCCTGGATCCGGAGCGCAACCCTCCCCTTGGAGAGGAGGGCGATGTAGGTGCCCCTGTCCGTCATCGCGTATCCGCCCTTCTCGTCCGCCGCCATCAGCGTCCTGCCCATTCCCTGGCCCAGGGCGCGATGCCAGGGGCCGAAGGCGGCGACGCCGGCGTCCCTCCAGAGCGCCATCTCCTTCTTGTGGGTCCCGGAGTCGTCCCCTCTGCTGAACCAAAGGCTTCGGGAATTGCGGATTCTCCGCAACGCCTCGTAGACGTTGCGCGTCCGGAACACACCGGCGGGGTCGGAAGCCGGGCCGACGATCACAAAATCGTTGTACATGACCGATCTTCTGCGAACGCCGTAGCCTTGGGCCACAAACGCATCTTCCGCCTTCCTGGCGTGGACGAGCACGACGTCCACGTCGCCATTCCGGCCCAATCGCAGCGCCTTCCCCGTGCCCACCGATATCGTATGCACGAGAACGCCGTGCCTTTTCTCGAACGCCGGATGCAACTGGGCCAGGAGGCCGGAATTCTCCGTGCTCGTCGTGGTCGCCAGCTTCAGGCGCTCCGCCGCCTGGGAGTTCGCCCAAACCCCCAGAGCGAGCAAGACCACCGAAGCCTTCCGGAAAAACGGGGAGTGCCCGCCTGCCATCTCTTCTCTCCCGCCCCGCGGACAGGCAAGGGAACGATCGCGCGGACGAGCCTCCCCCCCGTCTAGCCGGAGGCGTCCGCTATGGATCGGGGCTGTTCCGCAGAGCCGAACGGAGGGGTGACGTCCAGGATGTGGAGATTCACTTCTTCAGAGAGCGCATCGAGAAGCGCTTCCGCTTCCGCCCGCGCATCGACGGAGGAGGTCAGCCGCGCAAGCGAGATGGGCTGCTCCCCCTCGTTTTTCCCGGCACCGGAGCGGAACGTCTGGTAGTATCCTAAATCATCATAGCCTTCCAGCACCGCCTGCAAATAGTTCTGCTCCGACGTCGGCACGCCCACCCACCAGACGAGGGAGCCGTCGCACGCCTCCGGGTTGGGCCTCCCTCCCTCGGGACGGGGCGTCGTGCGCCCGCTCAAATTCCGCTCGCCGCGGCGCGCCGAACGAGTTCGGGCATTTCCCTCACGAACAAGGAGCGCGGCATCGCCTTGTCGAACCCCGCCCGCTCCGCCGAGCGGAGCAGCCCCGGTTCGGTATGCTTGCCCCAGGCGACGGCGTACGTCCGCGCGTTTTTCTCGCTGGCCCTCAGCGCGGCGACGAGCTCGCCCGCCCGATCCCCGCCCAACGCATGGTGATGCAAATCCGCCAGGAGCAACGGCGCGCGAAAATGCGCGAGTGCCTCCTGAAATTTCTCTTTCGAATCGATGAACTCCAGCGTCACGCCCCGGGAGGCTCCCGCCTCCCGAATCCCGGCGGAGAACATCAAGTCCGCGCAAACGACAAAAATGCGCCTCGCCTCTTTCGTCATCGCTCCCCGCTTTTCTGCTCATGCAAGAATTCGTTTCGGGGCGCGCCCAGATAGCCGGGCAAATAGTCGATGCGGCCCCCGGAGAGGATTTCGACGTATTTCGCGCCCTCGCGCCCCACGCCCGTCGCGCTGTGGAACGCGCCGCCGGGTATGGCGGCGAACCCGCCGGGCTCCAGCCACTCCTCCGCGCCGTCGATGCGCAGCCGCAGCCTGCCCTCGAGCAGGACGATAAACTGATCCTCCGGATGGCGATGAATCGTGCGCTCATCGAACGTCGTGCCGGGCGATATCTCGCCGCGCTGCATCGTCAAGCCGTCGAGCGCGACCGCCCGGCGCATGGTGCCCTTGCGGAGGTTCTGGGTCTCGGGAACCTCTTCCCACCGATGAAAGCCCAATCGTCTCTCCTTTGTCCCGTCATCCGCCACCCCCCTCCCGGACGAAACACGCGCCGTCCGACAAGGGAGAATCGCTTCGCCTCTTATCCTTCGCCCAGCAGTTCGATGAGGCCGTGAATGTTCTCCGCCGTATCGATCTTGTAGAGCATCGCCTCCAGCCTGGCGATCTGCTCGCTCCCGTACACCAGGCCGGCGCATTCGGTGAACTTCTCGAAAAGCTCCTCGCGATCCATCGGCCGCTGGGGAGTGCCGCGGGAAATTTCGGACATTTTCTCGTACACCGCGCCGTCTTCGAGTTCTATCTCCACCTTGCCGCGAATCAGGGCGTATCCCTGTGCCTCGATTTCATCGTCCTTGAAAGCGTGGACCTTCTTCATCATCTCCACGACGTCGGGGCGGCGGACGACTTCGTCCTTGTATTGGGCGATGCCGGCCGCGCGCTCGAGCAGCAAGACGGCGAAACCAAACTGCAAGGAGAATTTCGCCTCCAGTTCATTCTGCGGCTCCTTGTAGCGCAGCGGCTCCAGCACGCGCGCGGTGGTGCCGAAGCGCAGCTCCTTGACCTGTTCGTGCCGTATGTCGTTTTCCAGAATCAGGTCCCTGGCGGCGTCCATGGCGGGGTGCGAGAGGGAGCCGCAAGGGTAGGGCTTGATGGAAACCCCCGGATCCACCGCCGACCAGTCGTTGCCGAGCTTGCCGACGATATAATCCCGGTCGCAGCCCCCGCCCATGATCTGGAAAAACCCCCACCGCCCGTCAAATATCGTGGGGTCGGAAGAATAGCCGCCGGCCGCCAGGCGCGCCGCCACCACGCCGTTCTCCGCCGCGCGGCCGCAGTGGTAGGGCTTCGTCATGGTTCCAAAATTCGCCCGAAGGCCCGCGCTCTCCGAGCAGGCGATGCCGTAGCACATGCGCAACTGGGCCTCGTCCAGCCTCATCAGCTTGGCCGCGGCGGTCGCCGCGCCGATGGCGCCGATGGTGCCCGTGGAGTGAAACCCCTTGACATAGTGATCCGGCAGAATCGCCTCCGCCACCTTGCATTCGACCTCGAAGCCCAAGGCGAACGCGGTGAGCAGCTCCTGGCCGGTGGAGCCCAAGGCCTCCGCAAGGGCGAGGGCTGCGGGCATCACCGGGCACGTGGGATGCGTCAGCAGGCCGTAGACGCGATCCGGATAGCTGCTCAGCTGCGTATCGTCATAATCCATCGCGTGGCCCGCGACCCCGTTCGCCAAGGCGGCAAGGTGGGCGGGCACCGTCATGCCGGTTCCGATGACCCGCGCCTCCGGCTCTCCCCCGATCTCCCGGAGATAGTTCTGCATGATGCGGCCGCTCTCCTCCGTAGAGCCCGCAACCATCAGGCCGATCCCGTCCACGAAGCACCGGCGCATGATGACCCTTACGTCTTCCGGCACATCCTCATATTCCGTCTCCAGGACAAACTCGACGATGGCGTCCGTGATGAGAGAATCTGAATCCGTCATAACCTCACCTTTCTGAGAGCTTCCCGGCCCGGGCTGATCCGGCCTATTGTCTGTCCACCTTCCTGGACGCGGGACGCGGTGGAGTTGTCATCCCTTTCAACCTGGGCCCGGGACAAAAATATCCGGTTAGCGTTGGAAACGCGGATGCGTTGGAGCAAATCCCCCGCAGCGCAAAAATCAAAAGACCCGACAGAATCAATGCGCCCAGCAACCAGACCACGCCGCGGGTCATGATGGATTCCCCAAAACCGCCGATTTCCTCGCGCGAAACGGACGCGGCCGGAGGAGCCGCGCACCGGCCGGCCAGGGAAACAAAAAACGGGTCGTCTCCTCCGGCGACCCACAAGTGCGATTCCATGAACGGAAAGACGCGCCCCGCCCGTTGTTTTCCCATCCTTAAAGGGAAAACCCTGATTATGAAACCTAACAAAAAGAATGCCGCTCGGCAAGAAAAATCATAGTCTCTCGCCACTTCTATTTTGCTTGCGCATACAAATCATGAAATAATGGGTCGGATGCGCGCGAGAAGCGGCGGACTCGCGGAGAAGACCTCAAGGAGAAAAATGGCGTGGGCCGCGTGAGGCTTCATCCTCAGAGGTGGGTTGCGTAGACCGGACCGAGGACTTATTATTTTTCCCTCGCTTGTGATTTTTTGCGCAAGCGATAAGGCTCGCGCCGCCGGACGGCGTGCAGCGCAGCGGTTGAAACGCACTGGTTACGGACATTCCCATACATGGAGTTCACAATGATCCGAGATGTGGAAGCCGGCGACATCCTCCCCGCAAAAGACGCCATCGCCCTGATGGACCAAACGGACCTGGGCCCCTCCATCGACGTTCCCGAAATCCCGGAAGACGCCCACCCCGAGAACGTCACGGAGGAGGAAAGGGAATTTCTGCAAGGCGAGATCAGGCGCCTCAAGAAGGAGAGAAACGCCCTCGTCCTCGCCCACAATTACGTGCCCGAAGACATTCAGGACGTGTCCGACATCATTGGCGACTCGTTGTTTCTCGCCCGGCAGGGCGCCGCCTCCGATGCGGACTACCTCGTCGAGCCGTCCGTGTTGTTCATGAACCAGATTCTGGCCGCGCTCAAAAAGCCGCACCAGACGGTTCTGGCCCCCAGCCTCCAGGCGCTTTGCTCCCTGGCCGCCCACGCCGACGCCGGGAAGATTCGGGAATGGAGGAGAGCGCATCCAGACGGAATCGTCATCAGCTACGTCAACACGTACCTGGAGGTGAAGGCGGAGAGCGACTACTGCTGCGCGTCGGCCAACGCGGGCAAGGTCACCCTCCACGTCCTGGAGCAGTCCAGGCCCGGGCAGCCCATACTCTTTTTGCCCGACGTCTTTCTGGGTTTCTACGCGGCCAAGCTCCTGGAGAGCAGGGGACATTCGCTGGACCGGCTCCACCTCATGATGGGCGCGTGTCACGTGCATGAGAGAATCCGCCCGCATCACGTCGCCGAGCAGCAGCGCCTGCACCCCGAAGCCATCACCGTGGTGCACCCGGAGTGCGGATGCACCAGCGCCTGCATGCGCCAGGTGAACGACGGCATCGTGCCCGAGGACATGCTCCAGTTCCGATCCACCCAGGGCATGATCCAGCTGGTCGGGGAAGTCCCGCACTCCGAGGTCATCGTGGCCACCGAGGTCGGAAACCTCCACCCCATGTCCAAGGCGGTTCCGGAGAAGACCCTGATCCCCGCGAGCCGCGAGGCGCTCTGCGCCTACATGAAACAAAACACGCTGCAAAACCTCTACGAATGCCTGCGCGACCGCAAGCATGAAATTACCGTGGACGCGGAGCTGGCGCGGCGCGCGCGAATCCCCATCGAACGCATGCTGGAGATCGCATAGCGCGCGGCGTCATTCGGCGTATGGACGACACATGGACATCCGCTCCAAAATTCGCGCATGGCTCCTGGAGGACTTTGGAGGCGCGCCCCTCCACTACGAGGCGGAAAAACAACCCTGGTGCGCGGCGGAGTTGCGCTCGAAGAGCGACGCCATTCTCGCAGGCCGCCCGTTTTTCCTTCCCGTCCTGGAGGAAACCCAGAACCTCCTCGCCCTGGGGCCAAGCCGGCCCCCCGTGGTCCGCTGGCGAAAGGGCGAGGGTGCCCGAATTTCCAGGGGGGAGGTTCTGGCGTCCGTTTCCGGCCACGCCCAGACCATCCTCAAGGCGGAGCGCACCGCGCTCAACCTCCTCTCCCACATATCGGAAATCGCCACGCACACGGCGGACACGCTGGCCCGCCTCGGGGATTTGCCCGAAACGCTCCGGGGGATCGTGGACACGAGAAAGAACCGGCCGGGGCTGCGCTATTTTGAAAAATACGCCGTCCGGGCGGGCGGCGGGCAAAATCATCGGTTCGGCTTCTTCGACGGCGTGATGATAAAAGACAACGACATTGCGGCGGCGGGCTCCATCCCCGCCGCCATCGACGCGCAATTCGGCAAGCGCTACATGACGGACATCCAGATCGAGGTGCAGAATCTGACGCAGCTCGAAGAAGTCATCCGGGACGGGCGGGTGCGCATGATCCTGCTGGACAACATGGACGTCCGGGCGCTCCGGAAGGCTGTCGCCCGCACCCGGGAGGCGGGCCGCGCCTCCAGGACCGGAAAACCCTACGAGCTCGAGGCCTCCGGCGTCGGCGGCGGCGACATGCGAAGCATCGCGGCGACGGGGGTGGACTACATTTCCACCAGCGCGCTCGTCCGCGCAGCACCCCCGCTGGATTTTCACATGAAGATCACGCAGGCGGATTCGTGATTTCGCGCAGAATCCATTCCGGCGGCCGCACCGGAGATTCCGTTTCCCCGTTTTCCATCGCACCGGAGGAAGAACGATGTCTTTAGAGGTGGATTCCCGAAGCGTGGACTACTACAAGGCCGCCGACGGGCGCATCGTCGCCATACACGTCAAGGGAGATTTCAACGACTACGCCAAATTCCCTCCCTACCTGGACACCGACGAGGCGAAAGAGCATATCCGCGCCGCATACGCCGGCCAGGACGTCGACGCGGAGCGCAACACCAAGGCGCACCTGACGGACGATGACGTACCCCTTCAAATCATCGTCCTGAACAGACCCAAAGGCGCCATCACCAAAGCGCATTATCACGTGGTGGAGGAGAGGCCCACGAACGCGACCCGGCACCAGATTCTCCTGTGCCAGCGCGGGAGCGTCCGGGTGGGCGTGTTCACCAGGGACGGAGAGAGCCTGGGCGATGCGGTTTTGCGGCGCGACGACCTCATACTGATGTACGAAGGGCATGAGGTGGAATTTCTGGAGGATGATTCCAAGCTCATCGAAATCAAGGAAGGCCCCTTTCCGGAAACGGACGAGAAGGACAAGGTCGACTTGCAATAAACGGGACTGGACGTCCGCTCGGGGAGGGAGGTTTTCAGGGAGTGCCGCAAGCGCGGGGCCAGCAGGCAGGAAGCCCGCCTCGCGCCCATCGCCGGCGGCGGCGCGCACCCGGCGGTAGCCACACGAGGCCCATCCAGGCTATCATTCTGGGCTATAATGGCGGAAGAAGGAGGCGGCCCCGCCAGGGAGAGGGCGCGCCCACGACGGGCCCGCTCCCCGGGTCCCCATCAAAAAACTTGTCCGCCCCCCCTCCAGCCGGATGCGACGGACGACTTCACAAATTCACCGAACCCGGAGAGACGCCATGAAACTTTGCACCTTTGAAGTGCGAACGCCCGTCGGCCCGTTCGAGCGCCTGGGCGCCGTCGTATCCCAAGGCGGCGACTTCCGATACGTCGACCTCAATTTCGCCGCGGCGGCGCAATTCCGGCAGCGCGGCTCCTCGCGCGCCCAGGCCATGGCGGACGCCCTCATTCCATCCGACATGCTGGCGCTCGCGGCGGCGGGCCAGGGCGGGGTCGAGGCCGCAGAGGAGGCCCTCGGATACGCCCTCGCGCATGATGGCGCCGCCGGCCCCCCGCGGGGAGCAGCTCATATACGCCCCGGACGAAGCCCGGCTTCTGGCGCCCATCAAACGCCCGCCCCTCATTCGCGGCTTCGCCGGCTTCGAGCGCCACCTCAAAAAAACGTTTGCGACGATGGGCCTGGAGATTCCCCAAACCTGGTATGAGCGCCCCCTCGCCTTCAAGGCGAGCTGCGCCCACATGGCCGGGCCGGAGGAGGAAGTCCCCTGGCCCAGTTTTACCGACAAGATGGATTTTGAGCTGGAGTTCTGCTGCGTGGTCGGCGCCCCGGGCCGGGACATTTCCGAGGAAGACGCGGATGCGCACATCTTTGGCTACGCCATACTGAACGACTGGAGCGCCCGGGACGCCCAGGGCGGCGAGATGGCGATGGGCACCGGGCCCTACAAAAGCAAGGACTGGTGCTGGAGCCTCGGTCCCTGGATAGCGACGCCCGACGAGGTCGGCGACCCGCGGACCATCCCCATGGCCGCGCGGGTGAACGGAGAAACCTGGATAGAGACCACCCCCGGGGAAATGTATTGGACTTTCGGGCAGATGCTCGCCTACACCGCGCGGGACGAAAACCTCCTCACCGGAGATCTGCTGGGCTCGGGCACCGTTCCCGGGGGATGCGGCATGGAGATCGACCGCTGGATTCAGCCGGGGGATGTCGTGGAGATCGACATGGGGCCGCTGGGCGTCATGAAAAACAGGATTGGCCCAAGGCCCGCGCCGAAACCCTACACGTACAGATAGCGGCTACGGGTCTTCCGCCCGCTCCCCTTCCGGCGGATTCGTCAGGTGCACCACCCTTTGCGGGAAGGGTATCTCGACGCCCGCCTCGCGAAGCCTGCGCTCGATCTCGAATCGCAAATCGCTCCCGACCCCCAATCGGCCCATCACGTTGGAGGTGAAGCAGCGCAGCTCGAAGTCCAGGCTGCTCTCGCCAAAATCGCGAAACACGACGCCGGGGGCGGGAAACTCGCTCACCCGCTCGTTCTTCCTGGCCACGTCCAGCAAAATCTCCCGCACCTTCTGCACGTCGGAGTCATACGCCACGCCGACCCCGACCTCCACGCGGCCGTATTGGTCCCGATGGGTCAGGTTGACGACCGACGTCGAGACGATCTCCGCGTTCGGGATGATGACCGAAGCCCGCTGCCAGGTCTCCAGCTCCGTCGCGCGAAACTGTATTTTCTTCACGATTCCCTCATGGTTCCCCACGCGAACCCAATCCCCCACCTTGACGGGCCTCTCCGCCAGGAGGATCAGCCCGGAAACAAAATTGTTCACCACGTTTTGCAGTCCGAAGCCGATGCCGACGGAAAGCGCACTGGCCACGAGCGCAAGGTTCGAGAGGTCGACCCCCGTCACCGAAATGCTCAGCAGCACCGCGACGATCACGCCCGCATAGCCCAGCCCTGCGTTGAGGGAGTGGCGAACGCCCGAAGGCAGACCCGTCTGCTCCAGGAGGCGTTCGGACAGCTGCCTCTGCAAAAAGCGCACTCCCGCCATGGCGAGAAAAAACACGAGGACAGCCAGGACGATGTCGACGATGGAGATGCGAACGCTGCCCACCTGGAATTCGGTCAGCACCCCTGCCGTCCAGCGGATGAGAACGTCCGCCGGCACGCCCCAAACGGGCACGATGAGGACGACGCCCAGAACGAGGACGAGCGGATCTACCATGGCCCGCTCCCAGGAGCGCAGCGCCCCCAGCGCGCCGGAGGAGAGGCGCAGCTTCTCCCGGACGAATGCCGAGCGGCTCAGCCAGGATACGAGTTCGCGTATCAGCCCGCGCAGCAACGCCATGACCAGGAGCAGGAGGCCCGTCAGAATCAGGTTGGTGAGGAGGCGCCTGCCGAAAACGCCATAGCCGGCGCACAAGGCGACAACGCCTACCACGGCAAGCCCCCGCGCGGTGCGGCAGGCGAGCCTCCACGCCCTGCCCCGCTCCCGGGCCGCGCCCTCTGAAGCCGCCTCCGTTCGCCAGAGCTCCCACCGGCTCAGCCGCACGAAAAACAGGCCCTCCAGAACGCCGAACAGCGCCGCGTAGACGGCCATGGACTCGGCGGAGCCCTCTCTCTCATGTCCGATGTTCGAAAAAAACATGTCGATGGAGAAGAGCGCCGCCAGAACGAGAATCCATCGATATGCGCCTTGCGCGTCCGCCGGAGACTGGCTCGTGAGCCGCCATGTCGACTGATCGGGGGAGAGGAACGCCCTGGCGAACGCAACCACCCCGACAAAAAAGAGCGCGGACAAAAGAAACGAGGCGAGCGCCCCGGCGAACAATCCGCTCACCAGGGCGCCTGGCCGGGTCACCCATACATACAGGGCCGTCAGAATGACGCCCGGCAAAGCGCCATTGCCGACGCCCTCGGCGACGGCGGCGCCGAACCGACGCGCGTAGGAGGGCTCCGGCACATTGGGGTCGCGGCCAAACATGTCCAGAACGCTTCGCCGTATCGCCCACCCCAAAAACGCGCCGAAGATCAGAATCACCGCCCCCGGCAGCAAAACGCCGCCGACCCCCGCCCCGGGAGGCAGCTGGGCGCGCCAATCCGACGGAGAGCGGAGGATGCGCCCCAGCCTCGCCATCATTTCCGGACCGCCCCGGGCGATGACGCCCGGGGAGAAGGGTATCGGCGTGCGGCTGTACATGTCCCCCAGAAATCGTTCCAGCCTCGCGGCGGACAACGCCTCTTCGAGTTCTTCCGCGCGCACCAGGGCCAAATCCGCCTCGGCGATGCGCGCCCGAACGGCCGCGATGCGACGTTGATACCCCTCTCTTTTCTCCGCGAGCCCCCTCGCCTCCGGCGGGCCGCCCCCAGGCGGCGGGGGACCGACGGCCCGGAGCAGCTTTCGGGAAAGGCGCAGCTCCTCCTGGAGTCGCGCCTTCGCGTCATTCGCCCGCGCGCGAATCTGCCGCACCAGGAGCAGGTGTCCCTGCGTAAGGCCGGGGGTCTTCGCGTCGCCTCGCACATAGCGGGCCGCCTCCCCCAAAACGATCGTCCAGTCCCGCGCCTCCGCCGCCTCTCCCGACGCCGCCCTCGCCCCACCTGCGGGCGGAGAGGCGAACAGCAGGAGCACCAAGGCCAAAAAGAGGCCGCCCATTTTGTGGATCATGAACATCCCGCCCCCGGAATCCACCGCGCGCGCTTCGCAGCGAAAAACAAACGGAAAATCAGGCGTTTTCACGACATATACTACCACCCGGCAGCCGCGCGCGCGTTTCATCTTCTGCGCGCCGCGCCGCCCGGCCCTCCAGACGCCCCGAAACCGGAGCGTCCTCCTCAAAAAGACCTCCCTTCCGCGTGCGAGCCGATTCCCCTTTTGCGGCTCCAGACCAAAAACCAGATCAACAGGCATACGCCGCCCATGAAATGGCTGATCGTCATCGCGCCCCATACGCCGGCGGCGCCGAACCCCAGCGGCAGGGCGGCGAAATACGCGAGCGGTATCTGGAACCCCCATCGGATGAAGGCCTCCACAATCATCGGCGGCTTCGTGTTGGCCGCTCCCTGAAAAGCGCCCGCCAGCATCCGGCGCATGGCCTCGAACAAGGTGCCGACGGTGAGTATCCGCACACAAACGACGCCGACCCCGACGCCCTCGTTCCGCATCCCGAAGACGAGAACAATTTCCCGGGCGTACCAATACAGGAGTAGCGTAACGCCGCACATCACTATGAGCAGACCGGACATGGCGAGATGCACGCTTCTCAGCGCCCGATCCGGCCGGTTGGCGCCCACGTTTTGGCCCACCATCGTGCGCACGGCGGACTGAATCCCGAAACCGGGCAGGCGGGAGACCGTCCCCAGGCGATTTCCTATCGACCACGCGGCCAACACCAGGGGCCCGAACAACGCCAGAATCTTCAGCAGGATGAGCAGGGCGCCGCGCTCCAGCATGTTCTGGGCCGCCGCAGGCCAGCCCAGCAAAATGATGCGCCGCATGGTCGCCGCATGGGGCTTGAGGTGGAACGGCCTGACGTGGAGGCGCGAGCGTCCCGAGGTCAAAATCCACAAGGCGACGAGGAGTCCGACAACCCGGCCGATTCCGATGCCGAAGGCCGCGCCCCGCAGCCCCAGCCCCGGGAACGACCCCAGGCCGAAGATGAGCAGGGGGATGCAGATGGCGGACAGCAGCGTCGAGACTCCCAGAGCGATCAAGGATTTCCCGGGCTCCCCCGCCGCCTTCAGCTGATGCGAGACCGTAAAAATGCCGTCCACGAACGCGATGGTGAGAAACGAGGCCTGCAAATATCCAACGCCCACCCGCATCACCTCGGCGTCAGAGGTCAAGAGCCCCAGCAGGCGGGCGGAGAACATATAGCCCAGGGCGCTGATCGCGACGTAATAGACGCCCGCGAGCAAAAACGACTGGCCCGCCGCATGGCTCGCGCGCCCGGGTTCTCCCGCGCCGATTCTCTGGGCCACCAGGGCGCTGCCCGCGATGCGGACGCCGAAGCCGACGGCGCGAAAAAAGAAGATGAGCATGAAGCTCAGGGACACGGCGGCCAGGTATTCCGGCCCCAGACGCCCCACCCAGAATATCTCGATCAGCGTATCGGCGTTCCAGGCTATCGGCTCCAGGCAGGAAGGAACCGCCAGGCGAAACAGCCCCGGCCCGATGGAGTCCCTCGTATAGTCGTATCGCTTGGCGGACCTCATGCGCAACGCGGCTCAGGCCCCGGCGTCGCGGACGGCCTCCGCCGACAGCCGATCGCGCACCGCGCCGGGCCTCATGGCCCCGAATCCCGGGAGTGCGCGCAACGGGCGCGGACGGACGACCGCTCCCCGCTCCGAGTTTCTCGCGCCCGCGTTTTGACCCGCCATCGTGCGCACCGCCCCCCTGAAGCGTGAGTCCGAGCATCCTCCCCATGCTCCCATGTTGTGGACGCGGCTCCCCGGGCCGCGAGTGCGCATGCGCCCCGGCGCCAGGCTGGCGCACCGCCCGAAAAACATGTCTCTCCGGGCGCGGGCCGGCACAGCTCCCGGATGCGCCGCAGCACCCGCGCATGCGGAATCAGGCGGACGGCCTCCCGCTGGACTCCGGATGCGCCGGCCTCCGCCGACAGCCGATCGCGCACCGCGCCGCGCCGCCGATGGGCCGACCCGCCGCCGCCGCGCGCCTCATGGCCCCGCACCCCGGGAGTGCGCGCAACAGGCGCAGGTGGACGACCGCCCCCTGCTCCGAGTTTCCCGCGCCCGCGTTTTGACCCGCCATCGTGCGCACCGCCCTCCTGAAGCGCGAGTTCGGGCATCCCTCCCCAGGCTCCCATGTTGTGGATGCGACTCCCCGGACGCCGGGCCGCGAGTGCGCATGCGCCCCGGCGCCAGGCTGGCGCACCGCCCGAAAAACACGTCCCTCCGGGCGCGGGCCGGCACAGCTCCCGGATGCGCCGCAGCACCCGCGCATGCGGAATCAGGCGGACGGCCTCCGCCGACAGCAGATCGCGCACCGCGCCGCGCTGCCGATGGGCCGACCCGCCGCCGCCGCGCGCCTCATGGCCCCGCACCCCGGGAGTGCGCGCAACAGGCGCAGGTGGACGACCGCCCCCTGCTCCGAGTTTCCCGCGCCCGCGTTTTGACCCGCCATCGTGCGCACCGCCCTCCTGAAGCGCGAGTTCGGGCATCCCTCCCCAGGCTCCCATGTTGTGGATGCGACTCCCCGGACGCCGGGCCGCGAGTGCGCATCCACGCCGGCGCCAGGCTGGCGCACCGCCCGAAAAACACGTCCCTCCGGGCGCGGGCCGGCACAGCTCCCGGATGCGCCGCAGCACCCGCGCATGCGGAATCAGGCGGACGGCCTCCGCCGACAGCAGATCGCGCACCGCGCCGCGCTGCTGATGGGCCGACCCGCCGCCGCCGCACGCCTCATGGCCCCGAATCCCGGGAGTGCGCGCAACGGGCGCGGACGGACGACCGCTCCCCGCTCCGAGTTTCCCGCGCCCGCGTTTTGACCCGCCATCGTGCGCACCGCCCTCCTGAAGCGCGAGTTCGGGCATCCCTCCCCAGGCTCCCATGTTGTGGATGCGACTCCCCGGACGCCGGGCCGCGAGTGCGCATCCACGCCGGCGCCAGGCTGGCGCACCGCCCGAAAAACACGTCCCTCCGGGCGCGGGCCGGCACAGCTCCCGGATGCGCCGCAGCACCCGTGCATGCGGAATCAGATGATGCCACCTCCGGCGCATCCGCGCATGCCACCTCCAGAGAATGACGCGCATCACGGCGTAGCCGGCGCGCCCGCGCCCAGGCCCGTGGGGGAATCGCCCCGACACCAAGGATGAGGGCGGGCATGGACATGGGGGCAACGCCGGATTTGCTCCGGACGGCGCGAGGCGAACCCTCCGGCGCCCCGGAGCACCGGAGCAGACGTCATCCACGCCATCAAACGCGGGGCGCCCGCGCATGCCCCGCGCACCGCACAGGGGGCGAAGAGGAGCGCTTCTGGCGGCGCGAGGCGCTGGCCTTTCGATGATGCAGCACTCCTCCGGGGGCTGGAAAGTTTTCCTTCCACGGGATAGGCTGATTCCGCAAGGATGGATACGCGCCCAACGCCGCCGGAGCCCTGGACACGCCCATGCTCGAATTCATGGAACAAACCCTGCAAGAGGCGGGCAAGCTGGCGCTGTCGTTCGCCAGCAGCGCGCGGGGCGTCCGAAAAAAAGACCGCAGCCTGGTGAGCGAGGCCGACTTCGCGGTAGAAAGGTTCATCCTCTCCCGTCTGCGGGCGTCCTTCCCCGGCGATTGCGTCATCGGGGAAGAACTCGGGGGCGGGGAGGCGCCGTCTTGCGGGCGCTCGCGCCTTTGGGCCGTTGACCCCATCGATGGAACAAACCCGTTTCTGCATGGCCTGCCCGTCTGGGGCGTATCCATCGGCGCCATGGAGAACGGGAGGCCCGTCGCCGGAGGATTCTACATGCCCGTGGTGGACGAGATGTTTCTCGCCCTCCAGGGGGCGGGCGCCACGAGAAACGCGAAGGCGCTTCCCGCCCTCGAGGAGGTGGAAATCACCAACCAAACCGTGATGCTGGGCCCCTCCTCCCGAAAGCGCTTCTACAAGCTGGACTATCCGGGGAAATCCGTCGCGTACGGAAGCGCCTCCGCGCACGTGGCGTATGCGGCCACCGGAGGCGTCATCGCCGCCCTGGTGGACAGGCCCCAAATCTGGGACATCCTGGGGCCTTTGGCCATATTGCAGGAAGTGGGCGGCGGCGCATACCATCCGGACGGCCGCGCCCTCGAGCTGGAAAAGCTCGCGGGCGGCGAGAAAGCCGACGGCCCCGTTTTTTTTGGCAGAAAGGAAAACGCGGAAAAAATATTTCCGCACATAGAGGTGCGCCCCAGACCCGGCGGTTAGCCTTCATCCCTGAAAGCCGGTTCCGAAAACGCTTTTCATCAAACGCCCCTCCCCGAAACGCGCGAGACGGTAGTCGCGGATGTCGGGCTCCGCGCACTTTCCCGTCATGATCAACTCCGCCATCATCTCTCCCACCGCCGGGGCCAGCTTGAAGCCGTGGCCGCTCATCCCCGCGCAGACGTAGTATCCCGGCATCTCGGGGTGACGATCCAGAATGGGCATCCAGTCCGGCGTGACGCAGTACAGACAGCCCCAGCCGCGGAAGAGTTTTGCGTTCTCAAAATCCGGCCAGCGCCTTCGCATCCTCTCCAGAACGTCAAGCACGAAAGCCATGTCCTCTTTTTTGTTGAAATTGTCCGGGTCCACATATTCCGGCTCTATGTTGTCGCGGCCGACAAGGAGCAGGTCCCTTCCTTCCGGGCGGTAGTAAAGGCGCGTCGGCCCATCGTAGACGACGATGTCCACCCTCTCGCCGTCCTTGCCGACCGCGTCAAAAACCGTGTCCTGCTCCCGAATGGCCTCGGCCGGAAGGCGATGTCCGCTCAGTGCGGCCACCTTGTTCACCCAGGCACCCGAGGCGTTCACGACGACCGGAGCCTCGATCGCGCCGCGCGGAGTCCGCACCCGCGCCCGACCGCGGCCGTCCGCCTCCACCCCGATCACGGGACAATGCTGCCGAATGCGCGCGCCGTATTTTCTGGCGCCCTCCGCAAACGCGGACGTCACCGCGTGGGGGTCCGCATATCCGCTCCTCGGCTCATACGCTCCGCCCACGACATCGTCCAGCCTGGCCCACGGGGCGTAGCGTCGGGAAATCTCCTCTTTTTCCAACCAGCGCGTCTCCACCCCGAGGGATTGCGCGAGCGCCACGTTTTTTCGGACGCCCGCGCGAAGAGAGGCGTCCGCCAGCACCAGATAGCCGGTTTGCATGAAACCCGCCTGTCCGCCCTCGGAATACTCCTCGAACCGCTCAAACGCCAACAGGGACCGCCACGCCATCTGGATGGTGCTCTTGTTGGAGTAGTGCATGCGGATGAGCGCCGAGGAGCCCCCCGTGGAGCCCGACGCGATGCTCTCGCGCTCGCAGAGAATCACCCTGCCAAAACCGCGCCTGGCCAGTTGGTATGCGATGGAGCATCCCATCACGCCGCCGCCGATGACGATGGCGTCCGCCGATTCCGTCGCCACGGCCTCTCCTCGCTAGGCGTCCACCCATATGGGACTCGACCAGGCCATTTCCCCGTCGTCCTGCACCAGGCGAACATAATAATAATCGGACTCTTTCTCCCGCCCGCCCGGGTCCACCCACTCCAGGGAGAGCGACTCGCGCCCGGGCGGGTCCAGGGGAATTTCCCTCGCATTCTTGACGATGCGCACCTCGGCGACCGGGGAGCAGGCCTCGGCCCGAACGCGGAGCCTTCTCTCCTCCGAGGCGGACAGCCGCACCTCGGAACCCATGGGCGCTTCGTTCAGGGAGAATTCCAGGAGGATGCGCGCCCCCGTCGTGCCGTAGCAGCGCCGCTCCCAAAGCGCCCGGAATATCCCCTCCCGATCGAAGCTCTCCGCCCAGACGCAGGCCAGCCCGCCCCTCCAGGCGTTCTTCAGGCGCAAGCGATTGGAAAACCCGGGCTGGGACGCATGCGTGTCCGAGCCGGCGATGACGCCCAGCCGGTATCCTTTCTCGAGCGCGTCCCGCACGCTTTGCCCCTCATAGCGCGCCGGATTCACCAAGGGCCTCTCGCAGCCGGGGGCCTCGGAGCTGCCCCAGCAGGAATATATCTCGACGAGGCGCTGAAACCTCGGGTCGTGCCAGCGCCAGCGCGTGCCGATGACGGCGCTCGCCGAATGATGGGGAATCGTCATCGCGCGACCCTCCAGCCCCTCCAGCCGCTTCCACAGCTTCTCGGGAAGGTCGGAGTCCGGGCGGTGGGAATCGAGTTTCGGGACATCCCGATCATCCAGGAAATAGACGTTCTTGTTCCCGTCCTGCTCCAGCATCCCAAACCATTCATACGCGGGAAGAGCCACATACCTTCCCGCCTCGGTGAAGCGACTCGCCCCCTCCGTGACCTCCCTCCACTCCTCCTCGCCCATGCGCATGGCCAAAGAGGTGCAGGCGGCAAAATCCAGGCCCGCCGCATCCCGCGCGTACGTGTGAACGTATTCCACGATTTCGCGCGCCGTCGACGGCCTCGGGTACTCCCCCACGCACAGCCCGCTCATGCAATGCGGATCTCCAAAAAGGAGCGCGCGGGCGGGCGGGGCGTCCAGCACCCGGATCGGCGGCGTCCGCACCGGCGGCAGGCCATCCGCCACAACCCGCAGCCGATGCACGCCCCCGGTCTCCAGCACGGCGTCCTCGCAAACGAAAACGCCGGGTTTCTCCTGGCGAAAAGGAGCCGCGCTCCCATCCGGCAGAAGAAGCTCCGGGACGGAAGCACTCGCCCGCGCCACGTTATGAAAGCGGTCCCGCGCCACCGCACGCACGGAGAACACCCGCGCCACCACCGCCTGCGCGGGCGCCGTCACCCAGAGAAGGGAGGGCGGCTCGGGCATAACGTCCAGCCTCGGCGGGGCCGGGAGGAGCTCCCAGTCCCCCTCGCCCCCGGCGTCCACGGACAGGGTGAACTCCACGGGCATGGCCAGGGTTTGCGCCTGCGCACCCGGAATGCCGGATGGCGTCCAGCCGTAGTCCACCTCGATGCGGTCGCCCTCAGCCAAAGCCGCCGCGCCCCGGAGCCGCAGCTCCAGGCTCGCCGGCAAGAAGGTGTAGCCGAGCACGGGCGTCCGCAGCGCGGGGGAGAAAGAGGCGCCCGGACGGGAGCACCGAACCCTGCAGTATCCCGGCGCCGTCATGTCCTCGAATTGCGGGGCGCTGAACCCGTTGGGCGGCGTGAAGCGCAGCCCTCCGCCCGGACGGATTCCGCGCGGGCCGACCTGGTAGGCGATGCGCCACCGGCCCATCCTCCCTGCCACGACGGCCCCCGGGGGGGCTATCGTCGCCCGGCCGATATCCGCGCCGTAAAAATACTCCCGCAACGCCCCCATCCCCCGGTGCGGGGTGTTCATGGACGGCCTCCTCCATTCAAATGGCCACGGGAGGAATCAAAACCGCCGGACAAGCCCCCCGGGAGCAGTGTGCGCATCTACTCCCACGCGAGCAGTGCGGCGTACCCGTCTCTCGGGACGTTCGATCGAACGGGCAACCCCCCGACGCGCTTGAACTCCTGGATGGTGATCAAGTGCGCATGCGCCTCCCACAATATATGGCGAAACGTACATTCCAGCGTCTGATAATAGAGCAGGGGGTCGTTTTCATCCTGCCGAAAACCCGTCTGGTGGGCGGGAAGAACGAGGTCTTGAAAATAATCCATCACCCGCTCGCCGGTCGCCCACGTTCTGTCCGGAGAATACCTCCTGGGCAATTCCCTGGAACGCAGCGTCGCGCGCGTCTCGTTTGCCAGAACCTCCCGGCACAGGGCAAAGGCGTCATCCAGCCCGGCCAGGACATCGGCCATCTCGGGAAATCGGGCGGGGTCCAGCATCCTGTCCGCACCTCCCGTATCCGCCAGGGATTTCTCCCGCGGCAAAGAACCCGAAAACAGGACGGGGGGCCAAAACTCCAGGAAAAAAAGATACGGTATCCATGCCGTGTGGCTGATCTGCTCCCGGATGCACCACGCCCCCCAGCTCTTGCCGGGCAATCTCCGTTCGCAGAACTCCCGGGAGAGGCCGTTCGTCTCCTGCCGAAACAGGTTCGCCAAACGTCCGTATTCCGGAAAAACGTCCAGCCCCGGGGCGGATGGGTCTGCGCTCATATCGCCTCCTCCGGGCGTCCGTGGTCGTCCGCCCTCATCGGCAAGTGCGCGGCATACACCGAGGCCGCCTGCTGGGGCGACAGCGCCGCGTTCATCGTCTCGGGCGCTTGTTCCGCCAAAGGCGTCCGCGCGAGGTGGGAGTACACCTCCGCCGCTCCTCGGTGAAACATCGCGGTGACGCCGGCCGCCTCGCAGGTCTGCGCAATCTGCCGCATCTCATCGACGTATCGCCACGCCACGACGGGAAGGCGGGGGGCGCTGGAGATCATCTGCCGGTATGAAGCGGCCTGGCTCGTTTGCAGCTCGCCGCGCAACTCCTCGGCGAGGCCGAGCGCCTCGGCCAGGGTGAGGACCGCCGTCTGAAGCGCGTGGGTTCCTTTCGTGAGCGCGGCGTAGCACATCTTGATCCCGGAGGCGCGGCCCACCTCGCGCCCAAGCAGACGAACGATGATTCCCTTGCCGTCCAGCTCCGAGAGCAGCCCCGCCCGCTCCCCGCTGAAATAGAACCTGGTCGCGCTCCGCCCTCCGCCCGGCGGAGGACCCAGTATCCCGCCATCGATAAAATCCCCTCCGGCTCCCGAAATCCTCCTCGCGATGGCGCGCGCCGTCTCCGGCGACACGGCGTTGCAGTCCGCATACGGCGGGCAAAAACCCGAAGCCGACATGGCTTCCGCCACCGCATCCGCCGCCCGCACAGCCAGGCCCGGCGGGACGATGGACAGCACCAGGTCCGCGCGCTCCAGCATCTCCGCGAGCGTCGGACAGTTCCGGATTCCCGCAGCGGCGGCGAGGCGCCTCGTCCGCGCGCTGCGATTGGCGAGACAGGCGAGCACCTCCACGCCGTGCGAACCCAGCACGCGGCCCACCGCATGTCCCATATCCCCGGGACTCACGATCGCAACGGTTTGCAGTACCATAGCCGCCCTCCTCGATTCGGCACCAGAAACGAACCATCGATATGCCAGCCTAGCAGAAACGAAGCCCGCGGGAGAACGGGGGCGGGCCGGCGGCCGGCCTTCTCTCCTTGGGAGGCGTCGCCGACGCCGGCCGAAAAACCTATTCTCCCCACGCGCATCTCCTCTCGCCGGGAGAATACGTCATCCTCCCGGCGGGCTCGTCCGCCGTGGAGTCCCTCCGCATTCGGCGGAGGTTCACGAGAAGCGTCGCCCGCACCGCCCCCGCACCCTCCAGCATGGCGCCGCCCAGCCGGCAAATCAGCTCCGCTCTTTGCCTTCTTTTCTTGGCGCTCACCTCCGCCCACGGCAGCCGGACGTCCAGGGACAATCCTTCCGCGCCCGACCGGGAAACCCGAACCGCCGCGCGGCTGGCGTGGCGCGAGGCGTCCAGGTATCCCTTCAGCGCAGCACCCACTTTTGAGGTGATGACCCCCGGAGGCATCCCCCTCCATTTCCGCGCCTCCGCCACTAGGGACGCCTTCACGCCCGTCGTGCCCAAGAACAGCGGCTCGGAGAAAAACAAAAGAGCGCCCGCCGCCGACGCGAAGGAGACGAAGGCAAGCCAAAAAAGAAAATGCGCCCGCGCAGGCCTAGCGGTTCGCATCAAGAGACGGGATAGGCGGGAGCGTAGCCGCCGACGGGGGCGTCCGGACAGACGGGCGAGAGGCCCAGGGCTTCGCGATGCAGGCGGATGGAGCGCAGGTGAATCAGGTTGTCCCAGAGCACGTGACGCAGGATGGCCAAAGGCGTGACGCGAAACCCGTGCGCGTGTTCGGGGTCGGCCGCGAATCCGTCCGGATGGCATCTCATGCAGCGACTCCACAAATCGACGGAGCGCTCCTCGCTCGCGCCCACGACCGATGAGTCCGTGAAGACGAACAAGAGCGCCTTTCCCGCCGCCGTCGCCCCCTCCGCTTCGCGCCGCTCCTCCAGTTGCGCGGCCGCCGCCCCGCAGGCCTCGGAAAAACGCGCATGCAGCCATTCGGCGTCCGGGTACCGCTCCGAGGAGAAACGGCGGTCATCCTCCGCTGAGTTGATGAACGTGCCGAACTGGCTCATGTCCACCACCCGCCACGGCAGGCGCGCCGCGCCGTAGAGAACCAGGAACCACCTTGTCGTGATGTAGGCCATGTGGCTGAGCTGCCTTCTCGGGGACCAGCGCGCCCATTCCTCCGCGCCCGTCCTGTCGAGCTGCGCCTCCGACAAGTCCGCGAGTTCGCTCCGCGCCCACAGCGGTATCTGCCGATACACCCGGGCGAGCTCGTCCGGTGCGAGCGGATACGAAGACGCTTTCAACCCCTAACCGCCGGCGTCGAGAATTTCACAGAACCTCTCCCCATCCTCCAGGGTGGCGAAAAGAAAATCCGGACGGGCGCTCGCCAGCCCATGCAGCGAATCGCCCCCCGTGGCCACGCCCACCGTTCTGGCGCCGCACGCGCGGCCCGCGGATATATCGCGCCACGTATCGCCTATCACCCAGCACCGGATGGACGCGCCCGGGAACTTCTCCTGCGCGATACCCGCGCCGCGCCGGAATCCCGCCTCCAGCAATTCCGCCCTCTCCGCCGAATCGGAGCCGAACCCGCCGAACGGGAAAAACGGGTTCAGCCCGCCGCGCTCCAGCTTGATTCGCGCGCCCCGCTCGATGTTTCCCGTCCCCAGCCCCGTCAGAACGTCTTCGCGCTCCCGCAGACGCACCAGCAGGCCGGGGATTCCCGGCATCAGATGAAAGTTCCTGGAATCCGAAACCGTCTCCGGCAAGACCTCCACATATCTGCGCAACAGCGCCCGCACCTCGGCGGGGCTCCCGCAACGACCGAGAAACGAGCGAAACATCTCCTGGACGATGCGTTCATCCGTCTTTCCGTGCGGCTGCACATGACGCATCGCATTCGGTATGCCGTATATATCCCCAAAGGCGACGTTCAGCGCCGCAGCCCCCGCGCCGCCGCTCAGAAGCAGCGTCCCGTCTACATCGAACAGAACCAGGTGCATGACGTTCAATCGTTTTTTCCCATATGCGTTGACGGATTCCCATGCGCGTTGACGGGCGCGCCCGGGGCCTCCTCCCCATGGTATAACATGCGAACGAGCGGATTCCAGAATCATTTTCCGGGCGCGCCCGTGAAACACACCGAACCCGGCGAAAATCGCGCGCCCCGCCCGGACGGAGAGAGGAGCCAGGCGTTGCCGAATGAAAAGATCGCCGTCGTCACCGGCGGCAACAAGGGGATTGGCTTTGGAATATGCCGCGCACTCGCCAGGCGGGGCGTCAGGACCATCCTGACGGCGCGGGACGCATCGAGGGGCGAGACCGCCAGGGAACAGCTCGAAACCGAGGGGCTGGGGGTCGTCTTCCGCGCCCTGGACGTCGCCGATCCGCGCAGCGTCGCCGGGCTGGCCGCGTTCGTGGCGGAAGAGTTCGGCCGCCTGGACATCCTCGTCAACAACGCGGCCATCCGGGCGGACAAGGGAATGACGGGGCTGGACGTTCCGGTCGACATCCTCCGCGAAATGATGGAAACCAACCTCTACGGCCCCCTCATGACGTGCCAGGCCTTGGCCGGCCTTCTGAAAAAAAGCCCCGCCGGCAGAATCGTGAACGTCTCCAGCGGCATGGGCGCTCTCGCCAGCATGGGAGGCGGCTCGCCCGCATACCGGATCACGAAAACCGCGCTGAACGCGATGACGAAAATCCTCGCGGCGGAGTTCCGGGGAACCGGCGTGCTCGTCAACTGCTGCCATCCGGGGTGGGTGCGAACCGACATGGGCGGGCGCGGGGCGTCCAAATCAATAGACGAGGGGGCGGACACGCCGGTGTGGCTCGCCCTGCTGCCAGGCAACGGGCCTACGGGCGGCTATTTCCAGGACAGAAAACCCATGCCGTGGTAGGCGACGCGCACCTTATCGCTACGCAAAATCGAAAATCTTCTCCGGTTGCCCCACAGGAATCGTCCACCATATCTGCCAACTCATGGAAGGCCGCAACGAGAACTCCACGCCATCGCTGTTCGTCTGTTTGAATTGCGCTCCCACTTTGTCCCAATTTTTCTCCGCAAGCCCCCGAAGGCGCGTCGGCTCGATATAATACAAACGGTAGATATGGTGGCGGCCTTGTTCGTCTTCGTGCTTCTCATGGGCTAGCGAGATGACATGAGCCATTTTGCCGTTCAGATAATCCGTGATCTTCCCGAAATCTCCCTGGAAGCGGCCCAATCGATGACCCGAGAGAGTCAGCTTTCCGGTTTTCTTTTTCACCTGCCCCGATTTCACCTCGATGGGGTATTCACGCCCGTTGGCTCGCACGCGGATATCCGCCTTGTCGTCGTGCCCGTGTTCTCGCCATTCGACATGATGATTGCGACTGGTGTCGGACTGGATCGCCCGCACGAGGAGTTCCTCCATTTGCCAACCCGCGCATCTGCCGCCGATGAACTGGTCGTGGAACTTGCGAAGTTCGCGGCCCAGATTCTGCAGCATCAGCGGAGTCATCCTATACACCGTCCCGCTCCTTTTGGAGCCATCTGCGCGCGAAGCGGACAAACTGCGGGTTCATGTCAATTCCGGTAAAAGAAACGCCCATTTGCTGGGCGACGACGCATTCCGAACCGGAACCTGCAAAGGGAACGAGTAGGCGACCGGATGCGCCGGTGATGCGCGACAAGAGCAGGCGGCGCGTCAGCTCCATCGGCTTCTGGGTAGGGTGCTTGAATATGTCGTGTCCGTGATGGTTCTTGATTTCGCCGGGCGGGAATACTTCGCCGCCGCAATCATGGCACATGAACCATCGCTCGGATGCGCCTGCCCCGCCGGCCAGTGCGGGAATCTTGATGACGTCCCTCGGCAGCGCGCCATTGGGATGGGCGGCATACGTCGTCGTTTTGTTCGCGCCGAACCGGGAGGGAGTCCCGGCTCTTCTCCTTCCCGCACACGCCAGGTAGGACTTTGTGTAGGGTTCTCTTATCTGATCGATTTCCAGTTCCGGCCGCCGGGTTTCCGGTCTCCACATGCACAAAATGGATTCATGGGCGCGCTGCCAGAACATGGAGGAGGGGACAGTCTTGTTCGTATAGTGCCACGCCAGCCAGCGCTGCCCGTCAACGGGATATTGCGCCGCAACGCGGCACAGAACCTCCGGGAAGCCGTAGACGTATAAAACGCCGTTTTCGGTGAGTCGCTCCAGGCATTGATTCAGCCACGCTTTCGACCATTTCACATAATGGTCAATGGGCAAGTCATCGCCGTTGTTTCCGAAATCCTTGCCTATGTTGTAAGGCGGATCGGCAATGACGACCTCATACCTTTCATCCGGTGGGAGGCGTGGCAAAACACGGAGAACATCGCCGAGGATGATGCGGGAAGCGGCGCGACGGTCGTTGCCGAATCCGGCGTTTAGCCGTCTATGGTTTCTTGTCGGGGTGTCGGGGTGTCGGGGTGTCGGGGTGTCGGGGTGTCGGGGTGTCGGGGTGTCGGGGTGTCGGGGTGTCGGGGTGTCGGGGTGTCCTGGCTCAACCTAGCATTCTGGGGCGAACGGGGCAATGAGGGAGATTCCGCCTCCCCTTCAAATTTTCCAAACATGGGGACTCCTTCGGAGGGGGGCGGCGCATGAAGTCCTCAGAAACCAACCTCTTCGCACATCAAACTTTGATCCCGATCATACCCAAAACGACTCCCCCGAACAAGCCACCGCGTCGTCCCCTCATTTCGACGAACGGGGAGCCCCGCTACGCGGCGGGGCGCCCATCGGTTCGGGGAAATCAGACGGAGATTCTCGCGTAGTCCCATCCGGTTTGAAACGAGCGCACGGCGCCGGTGGATTCCTCATACTGGAAGCGCGGGATTTTGGCGAGGTTCCCGCCATAGACGTGGACGCCCACCACAGGCTCGGACGAGGCGCAGCTGACGCGGTGCACGTCGTCGTCCTGCGTGCAGCAGACAAACACGTCGCCAGGCACCGCTAGGCGCCTGCCCCGGGGGGTGAGCCTGACGCGGACGCCATCCTCGCGGGGGCCCCTCGCGCAAGAAACTCTCCTCGTTCTCCATGCCGCGGTAAATGCCTATCACCCCCCAGGTGCCGTGATCGTGGATCGGGGTGGTCTGTCCCACGTCCCATATGCCGGCGCCGATGGAGAAGCTCTCATCCGGCTCGACGTGGATTCGGTTGAGCGTAAAGCCCTCTTTTTTCACCAGCAGCTGCTCTGTGCTCAACAGGTCGGGCGCATCCAGAATCGGAGCGAGACGCGCCGCCACCCGGGCGGTCAACTCCTCCTCGCTCCCGCCCGCCCGGACGATTTCGCGCACGCGATCAATAAAATCACGCATCGGTCTCGACATGGCTTCCTCCCGCGATTTCGACATGCCCCTCATGGGCCAGGAGCGCCGCCTTCAGCGGCAGGCCGCTGGCGAATCCGCCGAGCTCGCCCGAGCCCGCGATAACGCGATGTCAGGGTATGAGGAGCGGAACGGGGTTTCTGTGCAACGCCTGGCCGACGGCCCGCGACGCCCCGGGACTGCCGATCTCCCGCGCCACCCAGCCATAGGAGCGCGTCTCGCCGTAGGGAATCTTTCTCGTCTGCCCGAGCACCGCCTCCATGAAGGGGGACAGGGAGGAGAGATCCGCCCGCAGCTGAAACCTCCTCCGGTCACCGCGCAGGTATTCCCGTATCTGCTCCGCCGCCCGCCGACGCAACGGCGTGGATTGCGCGTTCGCATGGCGCGCCGCGCGGGGCTTTTCCACGCCGTCCAGCATCCGGATTTCCGCAATTCCCGCATCCGACACAAAGACAGAAAATTCCGCGCGCACCCGCTCCAGCCAGCGCGCGGCCGCAACCGCAGCCGCCGGATGAAACAATGCGCCCTGCCGCCGCCCGTCCGCCATCCGGAGCGTCCCTCCCCAGAGGCCGCTAGAACGCCATGGCCGCGCCGTTCACATAAGCCCGCGCCGTTCTGAGCCGCAGCACCTGGTTCGTGCCGTCCGAATGCAGGAACGTGCTGGCGTCCCGAAGATACTTCTCCATGGGCGCGGCTTGCATGATGCCCGCGCCGCCGAAGATTTCCATCCCCAGGCGCGCGCACTCGAAGGCGACTTCCGACGCGAAAATCTTGCACTTCCACCCTTGCGTGAAATCATACGGCTTTTGATGATCCACCGCCCAGGCGGTGCGCCAGACATAGGTGCGCGCGATGTCCAGATTCATCGCCATATCGGCGAGCATGGTTTCTATCGCCTGGTGCCGGGCGATGGGCGCGCCCCCTTGGACGCGCGCGCGGCTGTAGTCGAGGGCTTTCTCGAACGCGGCGCGGCCGACGCCTAGGGCGGTGGCGGCGGCCTCGGGCTTTCCCATCGCCAGGAGGTTGCCCCTGATCTCGAACATGTTCCCCTCGCCCAGGATGACGTGGTTCTCGGGAATCTCGACGTCCTCGTAGAAGATTTCCGAATTCATCGAAAGGCGCTGGCCGATTTTCTCGTGCACGTGGCCAATCGATACTCCCGGGGTATCCCTGGGAACCAGAAAACCGGTGAGTCCCTCCCGCAAACTCTTGCCGAGGTCGGTTCTCGCCGCCAGGACGTGCAGCGAGGCCACGGGCCCGTTGCTGATGTATCGCTTTTTGCCGTTGATGATCCACTTGCCGTTTCTTTTCTCCGCGCGCGCATACAGCGCGACGGAGGGGTCATCGTAATATCCCTGGTGGTCGCTTCCCGCCCCCTCTTCCGTCATGGAAATCGCGACAAGGAACCTCGGCTCCCCGCACAGGCGCCTTATCCAGGGCTCCCGAAGCTCCGGCGCCACCTTTTCCAGTATGTGGGAGAGCTTCCAGGTTTGATCCAGGTTCACCGCAAAACCCAGATCGCCCGCGGCGAGCTCCTCGCCCGCCAGACAGCAGGAGAGAACGTCGGCGTCCATCCCGCCGTATTCCCTGGGGTAGGGCAGCTGCCGAAGACCCAGGGCACTCGCCTTCTCCGTCAGGTCCCACGGCATTCGCTCCTCCCAGTCCGGAATGCGGTCGCGCGCAGGAGCCACCGGCGCCAGCTCTTCGTAGGAGAATTTTCTGGCTATCTGCTGGATTCGCAACTGCTCTTCATTCAGGGTGAATTCCATGGACCTCCTCCCGCTCCTCCCCCAAAAAGGGAGAGGAGACCGGTTTCGACCATCGCCTTCGTGCGCGAGCCGGACGCCCCGGCCCGGCGCCGGAAAAAGCGCATCATGCGGAATGCGACAGCACCCGACGCGCGGCGTCCGCCTCCATGACGCCGGGCGGGGCGCCGGCCCCGGCGACAAAAGCGGCGTCGCTCCCCGCCATCTCCAGCCGCAGAACGGCCTCGTTCAGATCCGCCTCCGGCGACAACGACATGCCGCGCCGCGCGGGCATTCCCTTTTCGGCGACCTCGCCCGCGCACCGAAACGTCTCGGGGACGCGAAGAAACGCATCGATGTCCCCCTTGTTCAGGAGGCCCACCAGGCGCCCGCCGTCAAAAACGGCCGCCCAGGGAGCGTTTATCCTGTTCATGGCGATCCAGGCGTCCCGGGCGTCTTCCTCGAATCGCGCAATCGCCACCGCCTGCAAAGGACATTCCCGCACCTTCATGCCCGAAACGACTCCCGCATCCGGAACCATCGCGCGAAACAGACGCATGGATTATTCGATATTTTCCCGCGCCTGTAAATAATCGGCCGGCGCAAAGCCCCGAACCGCCCGCTCTCCGCACCCCAAAGGACGGGGAGGATAGCGCCCCGCCCACAACCGCTTGCCTGCGCCTCCCGCGCTATTTCGTCTTCACCACCAAAACCGGACTCGGCCTGCCCTTGCCAGCGGCGTTCTTGGCGCGCAACTGCACATAGTAAAGCAGGTTGCGGGTCAGGCCGGGCAGGGGGCATTCCGATCGCCACGCCTTTACTACCCGAGCGTGCTTCCACGGCCGCCACGCGGTTTCTCTCGAGCTCTTTAGCCGGAACTCATAGCCCGCAGCGTCCGCACTGTGGTCCCACTCGAGAAGTATCCCTCCGACATACCCGGAACCTTTGAGATTTAACGGGGGGGGAGGGGGGCGGAGGAGAGGGGGAGAGGGGGGCGCCTCGACTCCCCGGAGACGCCACTTCAGAGGCTGTGCTCCCTTCCCGTAAGTCGCAAAGCGATGGGATTCCACCATAAACCTGTGCCGTCTTACCGAGTAATGCCACGTTCCCAGGAATATGGGGTCGGGGGCGTTCTTTTGATTCCACTCGTTCCAAAGACGGACGAGCCGACGTCCGGCCTCGGGGTCCGCGCCCATCAGGTCTCGCGTCTCGCCAACGTCCTCCCGCAGGTTGAAAAGCTCCGTTGGCCCGACAGTCTTTCCCCGGATGAGCTTCAGGTCGCCGGCGCGGACGGCGTAGCGGACTCCGTGTCGCCAAAACAAGGCCTTGTGGGGAGGACCGGCGGCCGCGCCGCGCAAGTAAGGATCAAGATTGACCCCGTCCAAGCGGATCGGGCGGCCGGCGAGTGCCATCACGGTGGAAGCGATGTCCAGGCTGATGACCATCGGCTCATACGTCTCCCCCTGCGGCCACGCCCTGGGCCAGGAGGCGACGAAAGGCACCCGAATCCCGCCCTCGTAATGCGCGGTCTTGCCCCCCCGCAGCGGCCTGTTGTCCGCCCAGCCTGGATTCTTGCGGCCGAAGTCCCTGAAGCCGCCATTGTCGCTCAGAAAGAAAAGGACGGTGTTGTCCCGCCGGCCCGATTTCTCCAGCGCGTCCAGCAACCGCCCCACGTTCGCGTCCAGCGAATCCACCATCGCCAGGTATCGGCGCCGCTTGTCTCGCGGGATGTGGGCATATTTCCGAATCAGCTTGTGCGGCGCTTGGAGCGGGGTGTGGGGCGCGTTATAGGAGAGGTAGAGAAAAAACGGCGCCTTCGATTTTGCCTGGATGAAACCGATCGCCCGGTCGGTCAGAACGTCGGTCAGGTAGTCATCGTCTTGCAGGACGGCCGCGGCGGCATTGTCGATGATCGGGGTTCTCGCCCAGTTGGTCAAATTGGCGGCGTCAACATCTCGGCCCCAATAGGTGTGCCCGCCGCCCACGAAGCCGAAGAAATAGTCGAACCCGCGATTGCGCGGGAGAAAGCGAGGCGCGGCTCCCAGATGCCATTTGCCCACCAGTCCAGTGCGGTAGCCGGCGGCCTGCAGGCGCCGGGCGAACGTCGTCTGACGCACCGGCAGACCGATATGCGAATCAAAAGGCGCGTAGGGGATGTTGCCATCCATCCCGAAGCGCGCGGGATAGCGCCCCGTCAGCAGGCCGGCGCGCGAGGCGGCACAAACCGCTGACGCCACATAGCCGTTGGTGAATACGACGCCCTCCCTGGCGATGCGGTCGATGTTCGGCGTCCGGATGTCGGTGGCGCCCTGAAAGCCGACGTCGTTATAGCCCAGGTCGTCCACGAGAATCAGGACGACGTTCGGCCGCTCCGCCCGAAGCGGCGCAGCCTGAACGGCCCGCCCTCCGATCGCACCGGAGAGAATCGCGCCCGCAAGCGCCAGAATCGCCATTGCCAAACGGATCATACAGTCTCCTTCGCACTCCCTCTATATAATAAAAGGCCCGCTCCCGAGAGAACGGGCCCGGCGTTTGGGCCGCAAATTTCCCGACCCCTCCCTTACTCTCCCCTGATTACTCTCCCGTGAAAACGGGTTTTCTCTTCTCCCGGAACGCCGAGAGCGCCTCGGCAAAATCCCTGGTGTGGTTCAGGGGCAATCTGAGGGCGTTGGAAAACGCGACGGCCTGCGTGCGCGGCATGTCGAACGTTTGATCGATCACCTTCTTCGCACCGCGAACCCCCAGGGGGCCATTGCCCCGTATCCGCTCCGCCATGGCCGTCGCCTCGTCCATGAGCGCATCCGCCGGATGCGCCCGGTTCACCAGGCCGATGCGCTCCGCCTCTTTTCCGTCAATGCGCTTGCTCGTGAAAACCAGCTCCTTGGCGTACCCGGACGGCATGATTCTTTGAAGCCTGACGACGCCGCCCGCTCCCGGGAAAATGCCCAAGCTGCATTCGGGCAGGCAAAAGGTGGCTTCCTCGGCGGCCAGCCTGATGTCGCACGCCAGCGTGATCTCCACGCCCCAGCCAAACGCATGGCCATTGACGGCGGCGATGGTGGGCATGGGCAAGCTCTCCCACAGCGTCGTCGTCGCCATCACGTGCCGCTGGTATTGATCCGCCCTCTCCTGCGTATGCGCGGCGCTCTCCTTGAGGTCCCGGCCCGTGCTGAAAGCGCGTCCTTCCCCCGTGAGGACGACCACGCGCACGTCGGGCGCCTCGGCCAGGGCGCGCGCCAGGTCCACGAACTCCTGGGCCATCCGGAAGTTCACCGCGTTCAGGCTCTCCGGACGGCGAAGCCGCACCACCGCCAATCCGTCCGCTTCCTCGTAGGACAACGTTTCCAACTCGCGCACGCTCCCTCCCGGAACACGCTGCGGGGCTGCCGCTCGCATCAGCCCCTCAGGTGGCTCGCCACTTCCTCCACGAACCGCAGCGTCGTCTCCCGCATCTCCTCGGGCTGCAGGTTGCTGACCGGATGGGGCAGCTGAACGTATGGGTGCCCCTCCATCCCCTTGCCGCGGAACTGGAAGTCCGCCGCGTTCTTGAACGCCTCGGTGATGATGGTGGTCGAGGGAACCCCGCGTTTCTCAAATTCGACCGTGTCGTGCACACTGCACAACGTGCAGGAGCCTCAGCCCCCGAGTGCGGCGATGGCCACGTCCACCTCCTGCGCCATCTCCTCGATCATCTCATCGGGGGCAGGCTTCGAGTAGTGCTCCTTGCGTAGTGCGACGACTCGGGCCACGTCGTATCGCTCGCGAAGCGCACTCCCCAGGGTTTCCAGGATAATGTCCGCCTGCTCCTTCGTGTTGTCCAGGAGCCCCACCACCTTGCCGGAAAGATTGGCGGGCCGCCGCGCCAGCTCCACTTTCGCGGCCGACCCGCCCGCCGTCGGGTCGATAAATCCCATTCCGTTCGCCATGGCATTCTCCATTCAGAGATATGTGAAAGGAAACGCCCGCAAATCATATCCCGCAAACGATCTCCTGTCCATGGGCGCGCGCCCTTATCGCCCATCCTCCCCGCGAGAGGACGCGCGCATCCTGCGTCCGCTTCTCAATTTGGCGGAATTCTGGCAAAATCCCGCCTGATTCATGGAACCCCTCCCCCATCGCTGAAGGAGTGAGCCCATGGCCGATTACGACATCATCGGCAAGTCGAACGTTCGGTATGACTCCATCCCCAAGGCGGATGGCTCCATGCCCTACGGAGAGGACGCGATACCCGCAGGCGCCTTGCAGTGCGGCGTCCTGTTCACGCCCGTCCCCGTGGGGCGCCTGAAAAAACTCGACGCCGCGCGGGCGAAACAGATTCCCGGCGTGGCCGCCGTTCTGACCGCGAAGGACATTCCCGGCAAAAACGTGCGCTTCGGCTCGGGAACGCCGGGACTGCCGCATCAGCCCGTGCTGGTCGAGGAGCGGATCGAATTCACGGGAGACGCCCTCGCCGTCGTGGGCGCCGAGACGAGGGAGGCGCTCGATGCGGCCATCGCAGCCATCGAGGTGGAGATCGACGCGGAGGCTGGCGTGTGGACCACGCGGCACGGCGAGACGGGCGCCGGGAAGCGGCAGGCGTGCGATTTCGAGGTCGCGCGCGGGGACGCGAGCGCCGCGTTCGCCGAAGCCGACGTCGTGATCGAGAAAACATACACGACCCAGCTGGCTGAGCACGCCTTTCTGGAGCCCGCCTCCGGCACCTCCTGGATGGAGGAAGACGGCGTCGTCACCATCCGCGTCGGCACGCAGCTCATCGAATACTATCGCGCGGTCGCGGCCATCCTGGGAGTCCCCCAGAGCCGCGTTCGCCACCTCGGCACGTATGTGGGGGGCGGATTCGGCGCCAAGGGAATGCTGACGGTGGAGCCCTACCTGGCGCTGCTCACCTGGCATACGCGCAGGCCCGCCGTGATGGTGCTCGGCAGGGAGGAGGGCATCCGCAACACCTCGAAGAAGCACCCTTTCTACATGAAGTACAAGACGGGGGCGACGCGGGACGGAAAAATTACGGCGATGCAGGCGGACATCGTGGGCGACGCGGGCGCCTATCCATACAAATCCAACCTGTTCCTCTTGGGCGCGATGTGCATCGCCGCCGGCCCCTATGACGTCCCCAACGCGCAAATTCGCGCGCACGGCTACCTCACCAACAACCCCATCACCAACGCCATGCGCGGCGTCGGCTCGAACCAGGTCTGCTTCGCCTACGAGAACCAGATGAACCTGGTCGCGGACGCCATCGGCATGGACAAATACGAGTTGCGCCGAAAAAACTTCATCCAGAAGGGACAGGAGCTGCCCACCGGCCAGAAAATCCCCTACGAGCCAAACCTCGAAGGGTGCCTGGGCCGCGCGCTCCAGGCTTTGGGCAAACCCGCAAAGCCGGGCCCGGGCAAGCGCATCGGCCGGGCGGCGGCGGCGAACATCACCGGCTACGGAAGGCCGAATGACGACGCGAACGCGGCGGTTCACCTCGAACCCGACGGCAGCGCGGTGGTGCGCGTGAGCGCCCCGGACATCGGCGCAGGGCAGGGCGCCACGCTCCAGAGCATCACGGCGGAAACCCTGGGGCTTAGGCTCCGGCAGGTCTCCACCCGCCTGTCCGACTCCGCCACCACGCCGCTCTCCGGCATCACCGCGGGCTCCCGGCAGACGCTGATGGCGGGGCACGCCGTCCAGCGCGCCGCCGAGGAGGTGCGAAAATCGCTCCTCAAGGGGGCGGCCTCGTTGCTCGAAGCCGCCGAGGAGGACGTGCGCCTCGGGGGCGGGGAGGCCTGGGTGGCGTCCGCTCCGGAGAGGAGGGTGAGCGTCGGGGCGGCGGCGGGCGAGGCCAAGCAGATGGGCGAGTCGCTCCACTGCACGCATGGCTACAACATGCCGGGCCATGAATACGAGAATCCGGAGCGATACATGAACGGAATGGGCGGCTGGTCGGACTACACCTTCGGCGTTCATGCGAGCGAGGTGGAAGTCGACGTCGAAACCGGCGAGGTGAACCTCCTGAAGCACGTCGCCGCCCACGACGTGGGGCGCGCGCTGAACCCCCAAAGCGTGGAGGGACAATTCGAGGGCGGTGCGGTGATGGGCATCGGCTACGCACTGCACGAGGAAGTCGCCATGGTGGAGGGCGACTGCCGATCCCAGAGTTTTCACGAATACCTCATCCCCACCTCCTCGGACATCGGGGAGTTCGAGTCCGTCGTTCTCGAATGCGGGGAGGGGGCGGGGCCGTACGGGGCGCGCGGGGTGGGAGAGCCGCCCTGCAACAACGCACCGGCCGCCGTCGCCCTCGCCATCAACGACGCGATAGGCACGGAGGTTTGCGATCTCCCCATCACCCCCGAGCGGGTCTGCTGGGCGGTCCTGAAGAAAAACGGCAAGAGCAACGGCCGCTAGCCGCCCGGGAACGAGAAGAGGCCCCCGGTCCAAATTCGGGAAGAAAGTCTCTTATACGTCCATTTTTTTCGTCACCGCCCGACACGCCACGCTGATTCCGTGCATGACCATGCTGGAGGGCGAACCCCTGCTTCCGGCGACGATCAGGTGCAGATCATCCGGGTCGCCGACGGCGGGCACGAAAAAATCGTCATCATCCACGTCCACGGGAAACGGCCAGCGATCCGCTCCCTTCTCGCCGCGCCAGATGCCGCCGCGCTTGATTTCCCGAATCGTGCGACCGCCCGTCTCCAGCAATTTCCGGTGCACGTCGCCTCGGGCGAGCCCGGCCTGCGCGCACAGGTGCGCGTGCTGGGCGCCCAGGACGACCGCCATGTCCGCCTGGCGGTACATGTTGGGCGCGCCCAGGGCGGACATCATGTCGGCGACGGTCGTCAGAAGCCTGTCAGGGGTCAGGCTGACGTCGTCCCACACCTGCACCGGCCCCTCGAGGGGAATCATGGTGACCACGTTGTCCTCCTTGGAAAATCCCCTCGACTCCGCATATGACTCCCAGGGAGATTCCTCCTCGTTCTCCATGATGCAAAAAGTGCTTCGCCAGGGGCCACCGAAGCCGCCCATGCAGGTGACCCCGGGAACCCCGCCGCCCAGGTTCATCATGATGAGCCGGACGGCGCGGCCGATGGTGAGATTCGCGCGAAAGCCGGGGCCCATGCACCCCACGCCGCCGTGCATGCCGATCTCCTTGGCGTAGGGACCGTTGGCCAGCAGGAAGGGGGCGCCCGCACTCGTCGTGGACTGAATGAGGTTGACGTTGAAGCGCTCGTCGAGAAGCGCCTCCAGCCCCGCTATCAACACCGGCATGCAGGCGGGCTTGCAGCCCGCCATCACGGCGTGCGTCGCCGCCCCCCGCACGCTGAGCTCCCCGCCCGCCGGAGCGACGCGCCCGATGATTTCGCCCGGCTCCCTGCCGGTTCCGGCGAGCATGCGGCCAACTCTCTCCTCCGTCGGCGTCACGACCGGCAAGCCGTCCGACCACTCTTTTTCCAGAAAAAACTCGAACTCATCCATCCCCTCATCCTCCCCAAACAGCCGCGGCGGAGACGCTCACGCCTGATAACGGCGGGAGACCGCCTCGCTGCCGTCCACCCAGCCGGGCATGACGGCCGTCACCGGCCCCGGCGTGCCGCCGGCCACGATGAGTATCAGATCGTCCGCATCCTTGATCGCCGGCACCAGAAACGAGTCGTCCGCCAGGTCCGCGTCAAACGGCCACCTCGCCGCCATCTCCTCGCGCCAATAGCCCGACCTCCTCAGCTCGCCGAGCGGCCTGCGCGCAAGCCCGATGAGCCTCTGGCGAACGTCCTCCTTGTCCAGGCCCGCCTCCGCGCACATGCGCGCGTGGTCCGGACCCAGGGCGACGACCACCTGGGTCTTCAGCCAGATGTTCAGCGCGCCCAGCGTGGAGATTTTGTCCGCCAGTCCGACGAACAAAGAGTCCGGCTCCTTGGAATGGTCGTCGATATAGCCCTGGGGGGCTTCGGTCATGACGGCCGTCACCACGTCGTCGTCGCGCCGAAATCCCCTCGTGACGGACAGCGGCGCCCAGGGGCTCTCCGCCTCGTTCTCGGCGAGACAAAACGTATATCTGGCGGGGGAGCCGAACGTGCTCATGGAGGTGGAGGCGGGCGCGCCGCCGCCCAGGTTCAGGAGAATGAGACGGATGGCGCGGCCTATGGTCGCGTTCGCCCGAAAACCGGGGCCCAGGCACCCCGTGCCGCCGTGCAGGCCGATTTTTTTCGCATACGGCCCGTTCACGACGAGCAGGGGGGCGGCGCCGTGCATCGTCCCCTGCACGCCGTTGAGGTTGAGCGCCGGCGCGAGGAGCGCCTGGAGGCCGGAGATGACGACCGGCAAGAACGAGGGGGCACACCCCGCCATCACGGCGTGGGCGGCAATCGCGCCGACGGTCGCCTCCCCCATGAGGGGCGGCACCCGGCCCACCACCTCCGACTCCCCGCGCCCTGCCCCCGACAGCATGGCCGCCATGCGCTCCGGGGTGGGGGGAACCACCGGCAGGCCGTCCGACCAGGGCTTTTGAAAGAAAAACTCGAATTCATCCATCGGGATATGGCCACGCCCTGTTTTTCAGCGCCCGCCCGGGGCGTCAAACCTCATACGCTCCGTGAACGGCGCGGCTGCCGCCGCTCCATCCATGGCATACCGCGCTGCCGGAGCCCCAGCCGCCCGCGACGATGAGGTGAAGGTCGCGGGGGTCCTTGATGGCGGGGACGAAGCAGTCGTCGTCATCGGGGTCCACGCCGACGCCCATGTCCAGTGCCCGCGCGCGCCGCCAGTTGCCGCCGCGCTTCAAATCCCCCACCCTGCGGCCCGCCAGCGCGCACAGCCGCCGGTGCGCGTCCGCGCGCGAGAGGCCGCCCTCCAAACAAATCCGCGCGTGTTGGGGGTTCAGGGCGACGACCATGTCGGTCCGCGGCGCGTGCATGTTCCAGGAGCCCAGGCCCGTCATCGCGTCCGCGATTCCCCGGAGCAGGCGCCCGGGCTCCTCGCTGACGTCATCGAAGGTCAGGCGCGGACTTTCCACCATCGCCATGGTGATCACGTTCTCATCCGCCCCATACCCCCGGGACGCGGCGAGCGTCTCCCAGGGGTGAAACTCCAGGTTCTCCGCGACGCAGGCGGTATATCGCAGCGGGGTGCCGAAGATGGTCATCGAGGAAACGCCCGGGACGCCGCCGCCCAGGTTCATCAGCATCAGGCGAATCGCGCGGCCGATGGAGGCGTTGGCGCGAAAGCCGGGGCCGAAGCAGCCGTTGCCCCCGTGAACGCCGATTTTCTCCGCATGCGGGCCGTTGACTATCATGAGGGGCGCCACGCCGTGCATCGTGCCCTGCACCCCGTTCATGTTGAACTCCTCGCGAAGCATGAGGGCGGCCGCACCCAGAACGACCGGCAAATACTCCGGCCTGCAGCCGGCCATCACCGCGTGTGCCGCCACGCTGTAGACCGTGGCCTCGCCCATGGCGGGGGGGATATGGCCTATCACCTCGGCGGGATTTCTCCGCGTCCCCGAGAGCATGCGCTCTATGCGCTCCTCCGAGGGGGTGACGACGGGCAGGCCGTCCGACCACGGCTTTTCCAGGAAAAATTCAAATTCGTCAGGAAAATCACCCAAGCCCACGCTCCCTCCCTCAAAAACAACCGGGCGGCGTCAGGCCGCAAACGCGCGGGATACGGAACGGCTGGTTCCGTTCCAGCCGTGCATCACGGCCGTCATCGGCCCCGGTATCCCGCCCGCCACGATCAGGCACAACCTCCCGGCCTCCTTGATCGTCGGGACAAACGCTTGGTCATCGTCCAGATCGACGGGGATCGGGAAATCCCGTATGCGATTTTCCCGGAAATGGCCGCCCGTTTTCAGTTCGCCCACCGTGCGGCCCGCCATTTCGCAGAGCCTCCCGTGAACGTCCGCCTTGGAATATCCCCGTTTCGCGCAAATCGCCGCCTGCTGCGGGCTCATCGCCACCACCAAATCGGTGTTGGCCCAGCAATTCCACGCGCCCAGGTGGGACATGGCGTCCGCGATGGAGGGAAACATGCGCTCGGGGTCGTCGCTCACGTCATCCCACACCATGACGGGGCCCTCCACGTTCACGGCGTGGAGGACGTCCTCATCCGCATCAAAGCCCCTCGTCACCGCAAGAGACTCCCAGGGGCTTTCCTCCTCGTTCTCGGCGATGCAGTAGGTGAACCTCGCGGGCTGGGAAAACGTGCTCATCGACGTGACCCCCGGTATCCCGCCGCCCGCGTTGAGGAGCAGCAACCGGACGGCGCGGCCGATCGTCGCGTTCGCGCGATTGCCCGGCCCGAAACAGCCGAGGCCGCCGCGCAGCCCGATTTTCCTGGCATACGGGCCATTCGCTATCAGGAGGGGGGCCGCACAGGAGAGCGTCGCCTGCACGCCCGCCATGTTGAATCTTTCCTCCAGGATGGCCTCGGTCGCCGCGATGAGGACAGGCATGCAGGATGGCGCGCATCCCGCCATGACGGCGTGAAGCGCGATGGTGCGCACGTCCGCCCGCCCCAGCAGCGGGGGGACCTCGCCCAAGACCTCGTCCGGACTGCGGCGCGTCCCCGCCAGCATGCGCACCAGACGCTCCTCCGTCGGGGGGATGACCGGCAGACCATCCGACCATGGCTTGTCAAAGAAGTATTCAAACGCATCCACGGGAGGATCGGTCACGAAAGCCCTCCGGCCGCACCCTGGAGGAGCGGATGGTGCCCGCTCCCCGAAATGGCCCCCAAAAACGAACCCTCGCCTTACTTCCCGCTCTCGTCGATCGCTTTTTTCAGGTCTTCCGCCAGCGGCGAGCGCAGAAGAACCAGCCGTCGATAATCGCGCATGGCGGCGGCCCGGTTTCCGCGAAGCAAATGGGCGATGCCGCGATATTCGACGGCCTCGGCGTAGGCCGGGTTGACAGCCAGCGCCTTGTCGTACGCCAAAATGGCCTCCTCCACGCGACCGAGGTGGCGCAGGGCATAGCCCATCAGGGTATGCGCCCTGAAATCCCGGGGATTCTCCGCGACCGCCTGGCGGAAAAGCAAAAACGCCCCCTGCATGTCTCCACGATGCACGCGGACGCGCCCCATCTCGTATGCGGAGCCCGGATTCTCGGGCGACGGCTGTTTCGCGGGATCGTACCCCGAGGCGGAAACCGCAGCGCCAAGGAGCAAAACAAGAACAAGTGGAGCGATCTTCACGTCTGCATTCCTCCCGAAACGAGAATGGGCTGGACACGATGGACCCGGCAAGGCGCCTCGCCGACAGGATGCGCCCGCCCCCTATAATGCCCGTCCAATATACACGGGCGCCCGGGATATTGCGAGTCCTCCCCCGCCAGTGCCCCCTGCCGGATGCGGTCGTGATAGGATGCGGCCGCCGCATCGCGTTCTCACGCCGTCTACAGGGAAGGGAGCTTGTTCATGCCCATTTACAGGGATCTCGCGAATCAGGAGCAGGGGAAAGCAGCGGACTACGTGTCCGCAAACGCCGCCTGGGTCGATGGCGTCCATGCCACGATCGGCTATTTCCGGATGGAGGCGAACGCCCACTCCAGCCCCCACTACCATCACGACGAGCAGTTTCTGTATCTGCTGGCGGGCAGGCTCCGCGCCGCCGTGGAAGGAACGATTCTGGAGGCGGCGCCCGGAGACCTGCTTCAATTCCCGCCGGGGGACGTCCATGAAATCATGGCACTGGACGAGCCCGTGGAGCTCCTCCTCACGAGAAGTCCGGCGCGGCCCAGCCTGGACGCGCTCGCCGTGCGACCCGAGGGCGAGAAGGCGAGAAGCGTGCTGCGCCCAGAGTAGAGGAGCGCGCGCGACGGCGCCTGCGCCCCGCCGCAAGAGCCGGAACGACGGCGGCGCCCCGAACGCGCATCGCGCTCATTCGTTGACATGCCAAACGTCCTTCATGGCGCAACCGCTGGCGCGGAACAGATTATACACGGGACATCTGCGGAAATAGTCCGCCTTCAGCGCCTCTATCTGGGCGCCGCTCGCCTCGGCCTCCAGCCATATCTCGCTATGCGCCTCGCTCGGGTTCGAGCGATACCCCTCCTGGCCCGCAATGCCTCTCGGACTGTAAAAGATGGTGGATTTCACCTTCAGGGAGCCTATCTCCAGTTTCGCGTCCTTCGCGCATCTCTCCAGAATCACCGCCGTGCAGCCCGCAAGCGAGGTGACGAGATACCCCATGGGGGAGGGGCCCGCATCCGACCCTCCGAGACGCCGGGGCTCGTCCACCACCGCGGTATGGCCGCCCTTGATGGTGACGACGCTCTTCGCATGGTCCTGGAAATCGGCTTCCGCCCAACTCTCCGTGATCTCCGGCAACTCTTTCGGTCGAATCGCCATCCTGACGCTACCTCCCGTGATTTTCGTCCGCATTTCGGCGGAACGATGCGGCCAACGGCGCACGGGGCCTGCGCCCCGATCGCCCGGACAGGGGGGATGGGGGCTGCGCGAATGCCCCTCCCCCTCCTCTGCTTCTGCGCCAGGGAATTTCCGGAAACACAGGGCGCGTCATAAGAAAATCGCCCCGCTTCCCCGGAAAAAGAAGCCGGGCGACGGGGCGCGCGCCAAAACGCCTAGAGTGCTTTCAGCACGTCTTTCGCGTGTCCGTCCACCTTGACGTTCCGGAAAACCTTTTCGACGACGCCCGCTTCGTCAATGATGTAGGTGGTGCGAAAAATTCCGTGGAACTTTCTGCCAAACAACGTCTTTTCGCCATACGCCCCGTATTTCGAGGAGATCACGCCATCCGGGTCCGCCAGCAAGGTAAAGTCCAGCTCCAGCTTCTCCGAGAATTTCTTGTGGCTGACCTCGTTGTCGGGGCTCACGCCGATCACGATGGCGTTTTTCTCCTGTATCTTGCCCAAATCCTTGTTGAAATCCTGCGCCTCCACCGTACACCCGGGCGTATTGTCCTTCGGGTAGAAATACAGGACCACCTTGCGGCCCTTGTACCTGGAAAGCCGGTGCACCTTGCCGTTCTCGTCGCGCAGGGCGAAAGTGGGCGCTTTCACTCCCTTTTTCAACGGCGCCATCTTACCCTCTCTTCCGTTCGGAAAAATCAATAAAAACACGAGCCCGGCGGGCGGGAAAATCCGGGATTCTCCAAAAAATGCATCCTTATGGTGCCACAGTCTGGAGTCCGCATCAAGCGCGGGCGGGACTACAGCCCCCAATCCCTCGCATATCGGAAATCCCTGTCGATCGTGCGCTGGCTGAGCTTTGCGATGAGCGGCAGGCGCCTTTTGTACTGGCTGCGCTGCACCAGTCCCTGTATTCCATCGACGATCGCCCGGGGGAATCCCTCGTCGAGCAACTCCGCGCGCGTGTAGCGGCAGTCTATCATCCGGTACAAAACGGCGTCGGCCACCGCATAGCTATACCCGAGCTCCTGCTCGTCGGTCTGTCCCGCCCACAGGTCGGCGCTCGGGGCCTTCTCCACCACCTGCTCCGGCACGCCCACGTGACGGGAGAGCTGGCGCACCTGCGTCTTGAACAAATCGCCGATGGGGTTCACGGCGCTGGCCATATCCCCGAACAGGGTTCCATACCCGAGCAAAAGCTCCGTCTTGTTGCTCGTGCCCACCACCAGGGCGCCGAGCATGGCGGAGTGATCATACAAAATGGTCATTCTCTCCCGGGCCATCTTGTTGCCTCGGCGGAGATCGTCGGCCTCCGGGAATCGTTCGAAATAGGCGTCCACCTGAGGCGAAATGTCCACGACCTCGAGCCGGATGCCGCTGGCCGCCGCCACGGAGCGCGCGTCTTCTTCGCTCCGGGGGCTGGAGAGACGATAGGGCATGATCAGCCCGGTCACATTTTCGGGGCCCATGGCACTGGCCGCCAAAAACGCGGAGAGCGCGCTGTCTATTCCGCCCGACAGCCCGAGGACGAGTTTTTTCACGCCCACCTTGGAGACCTCGTCCCGAATGAAACCGGAAAGCAGGCCGGCGGCGAGGCCGGCGTCCAGCGCCAGCTCGGCCATCGCGTCACGGATAAGGCCTTCGTCCAGCAAGCCGAGCCTCCTTGTGGAAACGGGTTTTTCAGACGCCCTCCATCATCATGCCCCTCCGGGACAGCCTCCGCAACGGCCGCCGGCTGTTGACCCGGCGAGAAGCGGAGGGTAGTCTCCTTCTCTCCGCTTCCCGTCGCGCCCGCTCCTGTGAGGCTCTCCCATGCCCTACGTGGGAAACATTGACGATCTCAAATGGACGTACGACGAGGAGGAGGCGCGCGAAAAAGGCTCTCCCCTCTGCATCAACACGCCCCATCTCGAAGTGCGGGTCATCGTGCTGCCCCCCGGTGCGTATCCCCCCTATCACGCGCACCATGAAGAGATGGACGAGGGCTATCTCATCTACAACGGAAACGGGCTGATCCATAACAACGGCGCGACGTTTCGCGTCGGGAGGGGAGACGTTCTCCTCAACCCGCGCGGTGCGATGCACCACATGAAAAACACGGGCGATGACGAACTCGTGGAATTCAATTTCCGAGGGGGCAGAATGCCCTCCGGCTTTCTCATGCCGGAAGGCGATCCGCCGCCCAACCCGGATCCGGAATCCGTAGAAAACCCCCTCGCCCCGCCCGTGGCCTACATCCGGGGGGACGTGGATGGGCTGCGGAGCGAATTTGACCCCGAATCCGTGAAAGAGAGGGGGCTGAGGCGGGCGATCGCCACGGAATACCTCGAGTGCCAGGTGGTCTCGTTTCCTCCGGGTGCCAGGCCGCACGTTCATCGTCACCAGGAAACGATGGATGAGGCGACGCTCCTGCTGAGCGGGAGCATGCGCTTCGTCATAGAAGGCGAAACGATCCGGGCGTCCGCAGGCGATTTGGTCCACACGCCGGGGGGTGCCTGGCACACGGTGCAGAACGAGAGCCGCACCCCCGCCATCCTGTTCAACTTCCGGGGCGGCGCGCTACCCTCCCGAACGCAATGGCGGGACGAATAAACGGGGGCTGCCGGGGGAATGCGCGCACCCCCCTCCCGAAGGCTTGCGCCTTCTCCGAAAAAACTCAGGCCTCCCGCGACCTCTGGAGGCGGCGGAGCTCGCGGAGGGTGAGGTGGACGTCCTCATCCCGTATCGTGGGGGAGGAGATGCGCGCGCGCCGCACGTTTGCCGTGTCCACCGGACAGAGGAGCAGCTGCTCCTCCGCGCGCCTCGCCTGGGCGAGGGGCTCCCCGCTGGGTGCGAGGATTTCCGAGCCGCCCCAAAAATGGATTCCATCCTCATACCCGACCCGGTTGCTGAAAATGACGTGCTGATTATAGGCGGCGGCGTAGGTTCTCCCCAGCGACCGCCAGACGCGCTGGATGGCGAGGCCCCCCTCGCCGTTCGCCTTGCTGACGCCGCGCGCGGGGCTCGCCGAGGGAATGATCAGCAAATCCGCGCCGTCGAGCGACGCGATTCCGGCCAGGCTCGGGTGCCAGGCGTCCTCGCAAATGAGGATGGCCGCCCGCCCGAACCGCGTGTCAAAGGCGCGAACCCTGTCCCCTCTGCCCACGTAGCGGTTCTCGTCGAACAACCCATACGTCGGCAAGTACACCTTGCGGTGAACGTGCAGCATCCGGCCGCTTTCAAAATAGGCAGCGGAATTGAAGAATCCGTGCCTGGATGATTCCTCCACAAAACCAACCACCAGAGAAACCTTCTCGCTCAGGGCGGCGATTTCCCGCATCCGTTCGGCCCCGCGCCGGACGGCCACCTCGGGCACCATGTCCTTCAGAAAATAGCCCGTCAGGGAAAGCTCCGGGAAAACGAGGAGGTCCGCACCCTCCTTCTCCGCCTTCCTCACCTCGTCGATGAGCAGCGCCCGATTCGCGTCCACATTCCCGAGTCTCGGGCCGATTTGAGCCACCGCCGCCAGAAATTTCATGCGCTTTCCCACCAACGTCCCCGAACGGATGGAAATTTTCCTCTCTTCCGCAGCGTCAAAACTATCGCGAAGCCAGCACCTCTAGCACATTCTCCGCAAACGGAAAAACCAGCGCGGGGAAGCGCGGATGCCCCGCCTAAATGAAAAGCTTCGTCTCCGCCCGCTGCGTTTTTCTCATAAAATCCGGCAGGCTGATGGTCTGATCCACCACATCCGCCACATCCTCCGGCGAGAGGTTCATCAGCCTCGGCTGGGCGGCGCAGGCATACAGCGTGAGCTTGCCCAGCCGCCTGGCGGAATCCACCAGCTCGCCGACGGAGCGCGCCCCGGCGTGGCGGGCGCCCCCCCTGGCGGCGCGCCCGTCTTCTCCGGAGGAGGGCGGCGCCAGCGGGCCGTCGAGGTCGTCATCCACAAACCGCCGCAGCGCGTCAAAAAACAAAATGACGTGCACCTCGTCTCCGTTCGCGGCAGCACTCGCCGCCAGGGTGGCCACCTGGTAGAGGCGGGCGTATTCGCCGCTGTGCGCGTATATGACGAACTCGGACATGCCTAGCCCCGGGCGCGCGCCGGCGGGCGCCTCCGACCGAGAGCCCCGCGCGAAAAAACGGCCATGAAGCGTCCGTCATTCAAAGTCTTTGGGCTTGACGTTCTCAAAATCATAGTCCGGCAAATCCGAGCGGGGCGGCGGATCAGCGCCCTCATCCTGCGCATGGGAGGGTCTGGGGCGCGCGGCCCAAAGGCGGAAGAACAAAAGCCAGGCGCCAAACAACAGGCCGCTGGCCACGATGAACCAGAGAGCTCCGGCGAAATCCCGATGATAAAAATAATACGCAATCCCCAGCCAGAAAAAAAACCCGACAATCCTGCCCAGAGCCGATCGCCCATCCTCCATCGATACGCACCTCTTCTCCATGCGCGCGCGTCCGTCGCAACCCGATTTCGTCGCCTTCCGGGTGCTTTCGGCCTCCTCCCTCGCCTTGCCCGTCATATGGCTCGGGCTCAGCAAAGCCGCTGCATCAGCCCCTCCAGCGTTTCGGTCGAATAATACTCGATCTCGATCTTCCCCTCGTTCTCATCGCCCAGAATCGCCACTTTCGTGCCCAGCGCACTCCGCAGCCGCTCCCGCGCCTCCCGAAGATACAGGGCCTGCGCACCCGACGGGTCGTCCCGCGAGACGGTTTTTGTGCGCGCCGGCCCGGCCTGGTCCCCGCCCGCCAGAGTCTTTCGAACCCGTTTTTCCAGCTGGCGTACGGAGAGTTTCTCCCTGATGGCGGCCTCGGCGTGAGCCGCCATCTCCTCCGTGCGCAACGACAAGAGCGCCCTGGCGTGTCCCATGGACAACAGCCCGGCGGCTACGCTTTCCTGAACGGGGGGCGGCAGCCTCAGAAGCCGGACGTAATTCGCGACGGTCGAGCGGTCCTTGCCCACGCGCGCCGCCACCTCCTCTTGCGTCAGGCGCAGGCGCTCCATCATGCTGGCGTATGCGGCCGCCTCCTCCATGGGGTTCAAGTCCGCGCGCTGGACGTTTTCGACGATCGCCAATTCCAGCGCATCGTCCCCGCCGGCGTCCACCAGGATGGCGGGAACCTCCTCGACGGACGCCATGCGCGCGGCCCGCCAGCGCCTCTCTCCCGCGACGATCTCGTAATCGCCGGCGGCGGATCGGCGCGCCAAGATGGGCTGGATCACGCCGTGGCGCCTGATGGACTCCGCCAACTCGGCCAAGCCCTCCTCGTCAAAATCCACCCGCGGCTGGTGAACGCCGGGGACGAGGCGATCCGGAGAGACGCGCACCAAAATCCCCTCCTCCTCGGCCCGCCGAGGCGCCGCCTCCGCCCCCGGGAGGTCTTCTCCCGCACCGGCGGACAAAAGCGCGTCCAGCCCCCTGCCCAACGCCTTTTTCCTTATGGTCGCCATGCCTCGCTTTCCGTCCTCTGTTTCGAGCGCGTCAAGAACTCGCTCGCCAACGCAAGATACGCCTGGGCACCCGGCGAGGAGATGTCGTATGCAATCACGGGCTTCCCGTGGCTCGGCGCCTCCGCCAGGCGCACGTTTCGGGGAATCACCGCTCGATACACCAGCTCCGGCAGATGGGACTTCAGGTCCTCGCGCACCTGGCGGGAAAGATTCGTCCTCGAATCATACATGGTCAGCAGAATTCCGCCTATCCGCAGGCCGGGATGCACATTTTGACGCACCCGGCCTATCGTCTTCATCAGTCTCGCCAGGCCCTCCAGGGCGAAATACTCCGCCTGGATGGGTATCAGCACCTCGTCGGCCGCCCGCAAGCCATTCAGGGTGAGAAAGCCGAGGGAGGGGGGGCAGTCGATCAGGATGTGCCGAAACCGGCTTTTCACCGGCCCAAGAGCGCGGAGCAGGCGCGCCTCTCTTTTCGGCAGTTCGGCGAGCTCCACCTCCGCACCCGCCAGTCCCGCGGTGGAGGGCAGAACCCTGAGCCCTTTTATTTCCGTATGATGCAAGGATTCATCATGAATCGGCTCATCCAGAACCAGGGCGCGATACAGGGAGGGGGGTGGCGAAAATATAGCAAAATTGCTCGTTGCGTTGGATTGCGGGTCCAGATCGACCAGCAGGGTCGGCTCATCCGCCACGGCAAGGCAGGCCGCCAGATTGACGGCCGTCGTCGTTTTGCCGACGCCTCCCTTTTGGTTCACGACAGCCACAACCGCGCACCCGCCCTCCCTTGCGCCGCTCTCCTGGCCATCGGATGAAGACGTCGCGTGAAATCTCGTTTTCATGTCTCTTTTTCAGAACGGACAGAGCGGACGTAAACTGCATCCCGGCCCGCGAAGATTCTCATATCGCCCGGGAAAACTCAACAAAAAGTTTCACGTGAAACAAAACCTCTCCCCAAGGCGCATGTTCCACGTGGAACAATCGAACCTTCGACGAGGGGCCTCATGGGTTATCCGCCCCCGCGAGCGGGTGCGGGCGCCCGGCTTCCGGCGCCGCCGCCTCGTTTTCGCAGATAGACCTCCAGGACGGCGATTGCGGCCGGCGTCACGCCCGATATGCGGCTCGCCTGCCCGAGGGTTCGGGGGCGTATCTCCTGAAGCCTCTCCCGCACCTCGGCGGTCAGGTGGCCCACATCGGCATAGGAGATGCCCCTGGGGATTCTCACCCTGTCCGCCATTCTCAGATGGGAGACCTGCCGGTATTCCCTCTCAAAGTATTCCTTGTATTTGATTTCCGCCAGCACGTAACGCCGCGATTCTCCGTCCAGCCCCTCCCAAATCTCCCGGAAGCGGCCGGGACCCATGGCATCGACCCGCCGCACCAGCTCCGGCCCGGATTCCGGCCTCCGGAGAATGTCGCCGAGGGTCGCGGGTTTTTTCAGCGGTCTGGCGCCCGCCTCCTCCATGACGCCCCGAACGCCTGGCCTGGGGTTCACCGTCGTGGACTCCAGGTAGTCGATGGCCTCGCGCGCGCGCGCCGCTTTCCTCCGGAAGGCGCGATACGCGCCTTCGTCCAGAGAGCCGACCCGGCGGCCCGTCTCCATCAACCGAAAATCCGCGTTGTCATGACGCAGCAAGAGCCTGTGCTCGGCCCGGCTGGTGAACATCCGGTACGGCTCGGCGACTCCCTTGGTGACAAGATCGTCAATCAAAACGCCAACGTACGCCTCCTCCCGGCCCAGAACGATCGGAGCGCCACCCCCCGCATGCCGCGCCGCGTTGATCCCCGCGACAATTCCTTGGGCCGCGGCCTCCTCGTAGCCGGTCGTCCCGTTGATTTGGCCCGCGTGAAACAGCCCCGGCACCTTTTTCGTCATCAGGCTCGGCGTCAGCTCCGTCGGCTCCACATAGTCATACTCCACGGCGTAGCCCGCGCGCATCATCTCGGCCCTCTCGAGTCCCTTGATGGTGCGCAGCATGCGGAACTGGACGTCGGCCGGAAGGCTGGTGGAGAGCCCGTTCAGGTAGATTTCACAAGTCTCACGCCCCTCCGGCTCCAGAAATATCTGGTGCTCCCCCTTCTCCTCGAATCGCATGACCTTGTCTTCGATGCTCGGGCAGTACCGAACGCCGACCGCGTCGATCTGGCCATTGTACATCGGAGCGCGCTCGATGTTCTCCCGAATCACCTCGTGCGTCCCGGGGTTCGTGTAGGCGATCCAGCAAGGCATCTGCTCCTGCTCGATGGCGGGGGTCCGGTAGGAGAACGGCAGGGGCGGGTCGTCTCCGGGCTGGACGCCAAGGGATGGAAAATCAACCGATTTTGCGTCAATCCTGGGAGGCGTTCCCGTTTTCATCCGACCCAGGGAAAAACCGAAGGAGACGAGTTGCCCCGTCAGCCCGTTCGCCGAACCCTCGCCCGCGCGCCCGCCCTCCACCTTTCTGTCGCCATAGTGAAGGAGGCCGCGCGTGAAGGTTCCCGGCGTGAGAACAAGCGCCCGGGAGCGGTAGATTCCCCCCGAAATGGTCCTGGAGGCCTGCTATCGCCCCTCCCTCCACCAGAAGCCTCTGCACCATCCCCTGCTTGAGGTGAAGGTTTTCCTGGCTCTCCACCTTGTTTTTCATGTGCGCCCGATACCGCTGCTTGTCCGCCTGGGCGCGCAGGGCCTGCACGGCCGGGCCCTTTTTCGTGTTGAGCATCCGGAACTGAATCCCCGTGGCGTCGATGGCGCGCGCCATCTCGCCGCCGAGGGCGTCCACCTCGCGCACCAGGACGCCCTTGGCCAGCCCGCCGATCGCCGGATTGCACGACATGAGCCCCACGGTGTCGAGGTTCATGGTGAGCATCATGGTCCGGGCGCCCATTCGCGCCGCCGCCAGAGCGGCCTCGCAGCCGGCGTGTCCGCCGCCCACTACGATGACGTCATACCGAAAATCCAAGACGAAGACCCCCTTTCCGAATGCGCGTCAAAACATCGGGAGCATGTCGGCCCCTTCGGCGTTTTTCGCTATTTGCCGATGCAAAACGTGGAGAAAATCCTGTCCAGCAGCACCTGTCCGTAATCTTTCCCCAAAAGTTCGGCGAGCGCAGCCTGCGCTTCGTTCAGATGAACCGCCACCAGCTCCGGCGAGGCCGCGTCCATCGCTCCCGCCTTCGCGCGCCGCGCCGCCGCCAGGCATTGGAGTATCTGGCCGTGGTGGCGCTCGCGCGTGAGCACCGACTCGGCGCCCGAGAGCCCGTCCTCATCCATCAAAACGCGCGCCATCGCCTCGCGCAGCGCGGGCAACCCCTCGCCCGTGCGGGCGGAGATGAAAACGGGGTCGCCGCCGTCCGTCCCCGCCTCGCGGAAAAAAGCGCGCGCCCCTTCCCTCCGCTCCAGGGAAACCTTGTCTATCTTGTTGAATAAAAACAAGTTGCGCCGTTTTTCTGCGCGCGCCTCCTGCGCGGCCCACCCGATTTCCCCGACGCCCCGCGTGATGTCCATCACCATCAGGCAGAGGTCGGCCGCCGCCGCCGCCCTGCGCGCCCGCTCGGTGCCCTCGACCTCTACCGGATCCCCGGCCTCCCGCAGCCCCGCCGTGTCGATGAGCCGCACCGGCACGCCCCCTATGTCGCACACCTCCTCCACCGTATCCCGCGTGGTGCCCGGAACCGCGCTGGTGATGGCGCGCCTGGTGCCCAGCAATCCGTTCAGGAGGGTGGACTTGCCCGCGTTGGGCCTCCCGAGTATCGCCACCCGCGCGCCCTCCCTGAGGATTCTGCCGAAGCGATAGCTGAGGACGAGCCCTTCGAGGGCCTCCTCGATTTCCGCGAAAAGGTCGGCGAGTTGCGCGCCTCCCATGGGCGCCCCCGAAACCGACGGACCCGCCCCCGGCTCAAACTCGTCGGGAAAATCGATGGCCGCCTCGATGTGCGCGCCCGCCTCCACCACCTTCTCCCACACCTCCTCCAGGACCGAGGAGAGCCGCCCCTCCAGATGGTGGAGCGCGGCCTTCGCCGCCTTCTGGGTTTGCGCCATCACCAGATCCGCCACTGCCTCGGCCTGGAGCAGGTCGATCTTTCCCTCCAGAAAAGCGCGTCGGGTGAACTCGCCCGGCTGCGCGGGCCTGGCGCCCATCTCGCGCGCGAGACGCAAAATGGCTTGCACGATGGCCGGGCCGCCGTGGCAATGCATCTCGACCACGTCCTCGCCGGTACAGGACGCAGGCGCCGGATGATACACCGCCACGCCCTCGTCAAAGGCTTCGCCGTCATCGAGAAAGCACCCCAGCACGGGCCGTCCGCGGGGGAAGGCGCTCCTGGCCTTTCGGGGCGCGAAAATCCCCCTGAGAATCGGCAGCGACCGCTCGCCGCTCAGGCGAACGATGGCTATCGCCCCGCGCCCGGGGGCCGTGGACAGCGCGACGATGGTCTCTCGCTCCGAACCGCTCATCCTCCCGACCACCCCCCCCTCATCGCCTCCGTCAGAGCGGGCCCCCTCATGCGCTCCCGCCTTCCGCGCGCTCCCTGGAAATGCCACACCCGGAGAAAATGATCCAGCCTCCTCCGTTTTGCGCAGCCTGCAAAGGAGAGGCCTCGCTCCAGGCGGCGGGATGGCGGGAAACCAGCGCACCCGAGGCGCTCCCCTCCAGCATGGTCGGCGAGTCCGCGCGAGAGGGCAGTCCCGCCGGCACCACGTGGCCGCGTTTCACGTCCATCACGCAGTCGGCGGCCGGGTTCAACAGAATCTCCTCCGGCCCGCTCGCCCGGTCAGCTTCGCCGTCCCTCTCAAGTGGCGTCAAGGGCGCTGAAAGGATCGTCCGCGCGAAGAATATCGGGGTCGGTCAGACGGATCGGCGGCGGGGACGGCGCAGATCACGGCGCCGAGGCCGAACGGCATGATCGCCGGAACGAGACAGACGAAACCCGGCACGGTCTGCATGAGGGTCCAGCCCCGGCGGGCGCAGTCCGCGCAGAACCTCCACGACGAGCCCCCCTCCCGAGCGATTGCGGGGCGTCGGGCGGGTGCGCAACTCAGGCGGAGGCGAGCGCCGCCTCGACCTTCCGGACGACATCAGCCGGCGCCCAGCCCTTCCAGACGCCGTTGGTCCGGAGGAAGTGGATGGCGGCGGTGCGGGCGTCGCCGCCAGCCTCTTTTCCGAGATAGGCCAGCGCCCGCGAGACGACTTTCGAGGGCAGGGTGTATTTTTTGATGAAAGCGACGACCCGGGGGTTCCGGGCCGCGAACCCGGCGGTGACCGACTTGCGCAACCCCATGCCTCGGTAAGCGGTCGCCCTGGCCGGGTTGCCCATGGCGCCCGCACCGCCCTTCCGCAGCGCATCGACGTGCTTCATCATCTCGTCCCAGTCGGCCTTGTTCCACGCAGGCTCCTCGAGCTTCACGAGGTCGAGCTCGCCCAGGAGGGACGTCGGCGCCCAGTAATAGGCCAACACCGGCTTCCTCTTCCGGTAGGCGTCCCTGATCGCCGCCGCGAGCGCGTCGCCTGAGGCGGGCCGGAAATTGGTGAAGTCCCTATCGAGCCCGTAGGCGCGCAGCTTGACCGTGTTGATGGCCTCGCAGCCCCAGCCGGTGACGCAGTTCACGAACCGGCCCCTGGAGGGATCTTCGGGATCCTGGAAGAGACGCTTGTACTTCTTCAGATCGTGAACCGACCTGAGTCCCGGGTTCGCCCTCTGGACATAGCGCGGCATGTACCAGGCCTGCACGCTGTCCGGCGTGTTGACGCCCGCCATCCTGACCTTGCCGGATTTGCTGGCCGCGTCGTACTCATCCTTAACGTTGCCGTACCAGAGCTCCATGATCAGATCGTTTTTCCCCGCGTAGTGCGCCGCCATGATCGGCAGCGTGCCGCCGTAGGCGAGCGCAACGTCACAGCCGTAGCCGTGCTCCAGGATGAAGGCGGCCACCTGGGCGTGGAAGTTGGCACTGTCCCAGTTGAGGTCGCCGATACGAACCTTGCAGGCGGCTTCCGACCTGGGGGGTGCGGCGAGGGCCGTCGCCAGGCCGAGTGCGGCGGCGAACAACAGAGCCCTGAACCTCATGTCTGGCCTCCTGTCGCAGAGAAAAGCAGAGCGAGTCCTCCATGTTTAAAAGGTTATGAAACCTTACCGCGAATGGGCGAGAAAGCGCAAATCGCCCCCGGGCGCCCTTTGTGCTACCATCCTCCTCGTCATCCCAACGCGCCCGGACGATTCGATGCGCTCATGCCTGAACTCCGATACGACCCGCACGGCGGCCAATGGACGCTCATCGCCCCCGGGCGGGGCGCACGCCCGCGTCCCGCGCACCACGCAGGCGCGACGCCCGTCGAAAGCGACCCGCGCTGTCCCTTTTGCCCGGGCAACGAGGGGGAAACGCCGCCCGAGGTCGACGCCATCCGGGAGAGCGGAGAGGAGAACGCACCCGGCTGGCGCGCGCGCTGCGTGGCGAACAAGTACCCCGCCATCCGCCGGGAGGAGCCCGTTCGCGGGGGAGGGGACATTTTTCTCTCCCGCCGGGGCGGAGGGCGCCACGAGGTGCTGATCGATTCGCCCCATCACGCAAAAGGCCTGGCCGACCTGAGCGACGCGCACGCGGGCGACGTCCTGTGCCTGCTCCAGCGCAGGACGCGGGCGCTCATGAAGGACCCCGGCGTCCGATCCGTCTCCATCTTCAAGAATCACGGCGCCCTGTCGGGCGCCTCCGTCCTCCACTCGCACATCCAGATACTCGCCCTCCCCGTCCGGACGGGCCGCGCGGCGAGAAAACGCGACGCGGAGGCCGCGTTCCACGAGGAGCGAAAAGAGGCGCTTCTGGAGCACATGGTCCGCTCGGAGCGCGCGCGGAGAGAACGAATGGTGGAAACGGGAGCGGAGGGCGCCGCCGTGTTCTGCCCCTGGGGGTCGCGCCTCCCCTATCTCGCCTGCATCACCCCCTGGCCGACGGAAACCTCCTTCGCGGACAGCGCACCCCCGACGCTCGCCGCGGTGGGGGGCGCTCTGGCGAGAACGCTCAGGCGCTACAAGGCGTGCCTGCGCGACCCGCCCGTCACCGTCTCTTTCTTCCTGGAAGCCGGGGGCGCGGAGGAGGGCCTCGGGGCGCACCGCTGGCACATCGAACTGTTCCCCCGACTCGTCCCCCTCGCGGGCCTCGAGGCGGGCCTGGGGACGCACGTCAACGAGGTGGCTCCGGAGCGCGCCGCCGATGCGCTGCGGGCGGCCTCCCCCCACCTTCTTTCACGAGAGGACGCCAGATGAAGCCGGATATTCCCGAAGCGGCCCCCTCCTTTCTCACGGGCGGCGACCTCGCGCCGGACCGGAAATCGGCCAGGGGGATGTTCGGCCGCCTGGAGCGGTTGTTCCGGGAGGCGGATTTCTCTTTTCTGAACCTGGAGAACGCGCTCTCCGATCGCGGCGCGCTCATGAAGGGAAAACCGACCAGCCACCGGGGGAAGCCGGCGCTCGTCGCCGGCCTGGCAGACGCCGGCCTGGACGGCGTGGGAATCGCGAACAACCACATCCTCGACTTTGGCGTCCCCTCGCTCGAGCAGACGATGGAGACGCTCCGCGCCGCCGCCATCCCCTTCACGGGCGCGGGCATGAGCCTGCGCGAGGCGCGCGTCCCCCTCGTTCTCGAGCGCGGCGGGCTGAGAGTCGGCCTGCTCGCCTACTCCTCGACGCTGCCGCAGGGCCATGCGGCGGGGGCGAACGAGCCTGGCGTGAATCCGCTGCGCGTCATCACGTCCTACACGCCGCTGAGAAACCTGGAGGAATACCCCGCCTCCGAACCCGTCATCCACTCCTGGGCGGTGGCGGGCGACCTCGCGCGGATGAAGCGCGACGTCCGCAGCCTGAGGCGGCGGGCCGACCTCGTCTTCGTCTATCAGCACTGGGGGGCGAGCATGCGCCACGAGGTACATGCGCACCAGCGGGAGATCGGGCGCGCGGCGGTCGACGCTGGCGCCTGCGCCGTCTTCGGAGGGCACCAGCACGTGCTCTCCGCCATCGAGTTCTACAAGCGCCGCCCCATCGTCCACTGCACCGGAAACCTCATCTTCGACGAGGTCGAGCCATTCTTCACGGAGGCGGCGCGCCAGACGTTTCTGCTCGGCGGGCGGATGACGAAGGAGGGGCTGGCCGACCTGCATCTGCTCCCGTGCCGCTGCGGCGTGGGTGGCGCACCCCGGCTGCTGTCGCCGGGCAGGGGAGAGGGCCGGGAGATTGTCTCCGCCATGAAAAAACTCTCCGCCCCCTATGGCGCGGACATCTCCGTCCGGGACGGGGAGGCGGCCGTCTCGCCGCGGGCGTGACGGGCACAAGGGAGGCGCGCCGGTCCGCCGGGCACTCCCGCCGCCTACAGGCCGCGCTCAAAAAGCTTTTTGACGCTCGCCTCCTCGACATCCGCGACCGAGCGGCCCCTCTCCTCGGCGCCCTTGAAGACGATGAGCGTCGATTGCCAGCGCACGCGGTGCGCGCGCAGAAAGTCGCGATGGGAGTCGAAATCCACGGAGAAGGCGGCGGCGCCCCGAAACCTCTCGTCTTTCAGAACGGATTGAAGCAGCGGCAACTGCCGCTGGCAGGTGCTTCACCAGTCCGCGTGAACGGACACGAAAATCGTCTGGCCGGCGCTTTGGGCGCGGGCGAACGCCCCGCTCTCATAGGCTTGCCAGCGATTCTCGGCGCGTGCGGCCTGCGGAAAAACGAGGGCGGCGGCGAGCACCGCCAGAGCGGCGTGGCGAACGAGGCGTCTCATTTTTTTGGCTCCCTTGACGATCGGCGGATAATCCGCGCGGCTTCCAGCGGCCCCCCTCGGGCGCGCGCATGATAGCACGAATCCGCCCGGACGCCCCCGCTAGTGGACGTATTGCCCGCCGTTCACGTCGATGGTGACGCCCGTGATGTAGCCCGAACCCGGGGTGGAGAAATACCAGACCGCGTCGGCGACGTCCTCGGGCGCGCCGCCGAAGCCCACGGGCAGGCGCGCCACCATCTCCGGCACGCGCTCCCCGTGCACGAGACGAAAGCGCCTGGTGAGCGTGGCGCCCGGAGCCACCGCGTTCACCGTGACTCCGTGGGGTGCGAGCTCCACGGCGAGCCTCCTCGTGAAGCCCTGCATCGCGGATTTCGCCGCGCTGTAGGCCAGCGAGATGCTCGGCAGGGCGTCGCGGGCGGAGATGGAGGAGATGTTCACGATGCGGCCGTAGCCCGCCCGCTTCATCGGCGCGGCGGCGGCGCGGCTGGCGAAATAGCAGCTCGTCAGGTTCCAGTCCATGATCCGCCCCCACTCCGCCTCGTCGAGGTCCTCCAGCGGCGGGTTCTCCAGGAAGCCGCCCGCGCAGTTCACCAGAATGTCGAGGCGGCCCCACGCGCCGAGCGTCCGGGAAAAAAGGCGGTCGACGTCCTTCTTTTGAGCGGCGTCGCCCGGAACGTATATGGCCTCGCCGCGCGCGCGCACCCCGGCTATCGCCGCGGCGCCCCGCGCCTCGTCGCGCCCCATGATGGCCACCCGCGCGCCCTCCTCGACGAAGCGGGTCGCCGTCCCGCAGCGGATGCGTGACCTGACATCTCGCCGGATCAGCTACTTTGCATCACAACTGAGGGCCGAAGATCGTAACGGCGAAACGACCCACCGGGCCGAGGCAACGGTTGCGGGCCACTTAGCGCACCTCCGAGCCGCGCTCGTCTTTGCAGTTGACTGGGGCATGTTGGACGAACTGCCGAAGATCAAACGGCCGAAGCGGGCCAAGCAGCAGAAACGGATGAAGGGGCGGCCCATCACCGCCGAGGAGTTTCGACCGGATGATCGACAAGATCACCGCCGGCATCCTTGCCAGCAGCCGGCGTAAAGGTGAACCGACAGACCACGCCGTCGAGCAGGCGAGAAAGGCCACGCCATCGTGGGAGTACTTTCTCCGCGGTCTGTGGCTAAGCGGTTTGAGATTGAGCGAGAGTCTCGACCTCTACTGGGACGATGACGGCAAGATCGTGCCCGACCTCGGCGCACGCCGACCCGTGTTCCGCATCCCAGCGGAGCTACAAAAGAGCAACGAAGATGCCACCTGCCCGATCGCGCCCGAGTTCGTCGAGTTCCTGCTCGCAGTTCCCGAAGATCAGCGGACCGGCCCGGTGTTCAACCCGGCAGGCTACCGAGGCCGCAGGCCAACGAAGGATCGAGCCAGCAAGGTCATCTGTGCAATAGGCGAGGCGGCAGGCGTAAAGGTCCGCACCGATCCCAATTGCGGCAAGATCAAGTATGCGAGCGCCCCACGACTTGCGGAGGAGTTTCGGCACCCGATGGGCATCGCGGGTAACGACGCCAGTCTTACGGCAAACGATGAGGCACGCTGACGCCGCGACAACTTTGCGGTTCTACGTTGATCTCGCTAGCGAGGACACCGCAGACGTACTTTGGCAAGCCTTAGGTAACACCCACGGTAACACCGGCCCCAATCCGTCTATAGGCGATTGTCAGGCAACACCGCAAGAGGCGGTGTGATAAGAGGTTATCAGTGCCCCCTCTAGGGATCGAACCTAGGACCTACGGATTAAGAGTCCGTTGCTCTGCCAATTGAGCTAAGGGGGCCTTTACACTTGAATTATAGTGCTAGAACGAATTCATTGATTAGCATGAAAAACTGCCTCGACACCTCGACGTCTGCTTGCCTCTGAATTCCGGATACGGGGCCTGCCTGACGCCTCATCCCATCTCCTAAATCTACTCTCCTCTTCAGGCCCAGAAGTGACCCAACAGTCTAACGCGGGCAAACGCGAGCGAAAACCCGCAGCAAACAAGCCGTCCAAGCCCCACAAAGACTTCCCGCTGTTCGCCCATGCCAATGGCCAGTGGGCGAAGAAGGTGCGGGGCAAGCTCCACTAATTCGGGCTGTGGGACGATCCCGACGCAGCGCTGAACAAGTGGCTAGACGAAAAGGATGATTTGCTTGCGGGCCGCACACCGCCTGAACACCGGGGCGGACTAACCGTGCGAGACCTCGCCAACCACTTTCTCACGGCCAAGCAACAGCTGGTCGACAATGGCGAGATCGTCCAGCGCAGCTTCGACGACTACCACACTTCGTGTGAGAAGCTAATCGAAGCAATTGACAAGTCGTGTCTGGTCGAAGACTTGGCTGTCACAGACTTTGATAGGCTACGCAAGCAGTTAGCGATGTTCCCAGCCTGCGGCGCGCCGGCCTGGGGCTCAAGCTCGTCTACTGGATACAGTTTCCCCGGCTGTGACATCCGACTTATGCTCGGGAATCAACTTGGCCGGCTACGATGCGCGTGCGTCCGAGACGGAGCCACGCCGTCAGTTGCCCTTGCGAGCCATGTTGGGGAGAGTGGCGCACGCGTCCGGCGGCACCGTTCTGGACCGCCGTCAACACCAGGTTACGACCATATTCAGTCGCAACGATATGAATTTGAGTCAAGTTCGACGGCCGGGAAGACTTTGCTGGTCGGACCAAATATCACAAAGGCAACTCCTGCGCGCTACTCACAGCGGCTACGTCGCTTCATTTGAACTCATCGGCTGGGTGGTGCCTTACCTCAGAACCGATGTACGTGGAGAGGAGTCTATTGCTGCCGACGCGATGCTAGGCGTATCCAGTTGCCTTCGAAGGAGCTTGTTCCCGTGCGAATCTTTGCCCTCTGTGCCGTCGCCATGTTCCTTTTTGCTGCGACTGAAGCTCTCGCGGATACGAACGCGAGTTCTGTGTCGCTTGTCGAAATGACGGGAGCCGATTGCAGTGCGAGTTCCTGCGACTGTCTCTCGTCGTGTTGCGAATGCTGCTGGCAGCCTTGCGGTCGCTGGTATCTCTTTCCCCAGTGCGAATGTGGTTTCAATGTCTACGGCTGGATCGACGGTGGCTTCTTGGGCAACACATCCGACCCTGCCAGTCAGTTCAACGGGCCGTACAACGCAGTCGATCGCAGCAACGAAGCGATGCTGAATCAGATCTACCTGGTCGGCGAAAAGAACCTGCCCGCCTGCTGCTGGGGCCTGGGCGGGCGGATCGACTTGCTCTACGGCGAGGACTATTTTCTGGCGGAGTCAATCGGCATCGAGAAACGAACCGACGGTACTGCCCATTGGAATCGCGAGTACTATGGCTTTGCCTTCCCGCAGGCGTACGTTACTGCCGGCAGTCAGCAGCTCTCTCTCCAAGTTGGTCACTTCTATTCAATCGTCGGTTACGAAGGCCTGATGGGGCCTGACAACTTCTTTTATAGCAAGTCGCTCAGCTATCAGTTCGCCGGCCCGTTTACACACTGGGGCGCGCAAATGAACTGGAGTCCCAATAGCTGCTGGACACTTCAACTGGGCATACACAACGGCTGGGATGCCTTCGACCGCCCCAGCGACGACGTGGGTCTGATTGGTAAGGTCAAGTATGAGTCTCCTTGTAGCGACGCCTGGACCTCGTTCGCCATCACGACGGGCAAGGAGTTCAACGATCCGGCGAGTGTTGCTCTAACGTCTGGTTACACGAACCGCACGCGCTACAGTTGGATCGTGAGCCTACCGGTGACCTGTCGAATGGAGTACGTCTTCCACCATTGGCTCGGATTTCAGGAGGACGGGGCTGCGGACGGCGGGCGAGCCGACTGGTACGGTGTCGACCAGTACCTCTACTACACAATCAACGATTGCTGGAAGGCCGGATTGAGATTCGAGTGGTTCCGCGATGAAGAGGGAACGCGGGTCGGGTTGAATCGTCCTAGCAACCTCAACGACCCGCCCTTTGCAGGCAACTTCTATTCGGTATCGCTGGGTGTGAATTGGACTCCGAATGACAACTTCATTTTGCGGCCCGAAGTGCGTGCCGACTGGTACAATGGACCTGCCGCCGTTTTGCCCTTTGATGACGGGACCGACGATACCCAGTTTGTGATGGGATTCGATGCGATCCTACTGTTTTGATGAGATCCAGGAGCAGCAACGTGGAAGGCGGAGAACAAGCCATAGCTGCATAAGTGGCTCTGGCTTTCTGCCTTTAAGGCTGGGGAAAGTAGATCAACTAGATCGCAGTTTCGCAGCCGCAAGGAAGCGTATTCTACATACCAGCCGTCGCGCCATTTCCTGCTAACCGAAGCTGCGAGATTCCGTAGTGGGTTGGTTGCGTTCAGCATGGTCCCAAAAAGCACTCGAACTCGACGGTTTTCTCCGCCAACGGCACTTGCGTCATTCGCAAAACAGGGTGGTTGCCAAGAGGGTTGTGCACGAGTGGGTCAATCTGCACTCCTGCAGCGCTCCCGCTAAGTGCCCAAGGACGAACCGTCTGACGTCATCCTGACGCGCCCACCAATGACACGTCCTCATTTGTACTTACGCCAGAATGTCACGTTCCACGTGTCCGTGCCCAGCGGTCAGCCAGTAGTCTCGTCCCTGGTCGAGGAAGTGCAGCCAACCCATCCAGCGCGCCCAGTTCCGGACTCTCCTAAAGTGCTCTCGCTTCTCCGGTGCGGTGCGAGCCGACTGCCACTACGCAGCCTAGGATCATGCAGTCCCACGACGCTGCGCGGCGGGACGTTGCCGATTCTGAACGTGCATTACGGTGGAGGTGGCTCACATGCAGAGTGGCGGGACGGCGGAGCAGGTTTAGGGGAGGAGGTCACGTGCAGTATGCTCGTTTCGTTGCATCGTTGCCGTCGAAGCAACTACCGCGCCAACTCAAAGACAAAGCCGTTATCTCCCTCTCTGCCGACTGTTGCCCGCAAGGGCGAAGTCGCGGCGGCTTGATAGTGCTCAGGAATATAAGAGTCGTCTGCGCCCGCGTTGTCGGCGAGCACCTCTTCCATCTCCAGCGACTCGTTGACGAAGGGTGTAACGACCACAACGTGCTCTCCGGGCACTGCGCCATCTCCGTCGCTGAACGTCGTCAGGGTGAATCGGCCGTCGCCGTCAGTGCGCCCCGTGGCAGGGCGCCCAGACGCCGGTTGAAACATGACCATCGCAGCTTCGCACGGCTCTCCATCAAGAAGCACTTGGCCGGTAACCTCGACCGTTGCCGGGGGCGACTCACCGCAACCAGTCAGCAGCAACGCTGCGAACACGGCAATGGGGAGCTCGAGGCGATTGGAGAGACTTAGCGTCATGTGCATTGCCAAAGGTCACGGTCGGTCCCGGCATTAAGGAAGCGTCACGACCTCTGCTCCCGAAATCGTCGCCAGGTCACGGTACAGCGCCAGATCGATCGCTTCGGCCACAAAGTGAACGCTGCCGTCGCACATGGCGAACTGCCCTCCGCCGGAGTGGCGGCTCATGAACGAATAGTTATGGGCCCAGTCGCTGAAATTTGCCTCCAGATCCTTGCCGGGTACCTGGTAGTTCAGCGGAATGGCGCACGTTGCGGTCGTTGAGTTGTAGTGCCACCACATGGTGTGGTCGCACCAGGCGGGTACCGCCTCACCAACGGCGAAGGTGTTGCTGAGCCCATCGCGTATATGCGCCGATCGGGTTAGTACCGCGCCGCGGTGGCCAGCGCAGATGATCCCGTTGCCGCGCTGAAGCCCGTTGCGGTCGCCGGCGAAACGGCCCGACGTAGCGGCGTGTTGAAACGTTCCCCAACCCCAATTGCTGCCGCCGACCGCCTTGTAGTTCTGAACGGCCCAGAATTCGGCGTCGTGATTCAGATCGCGATGGTTCATCAGCCCCTTGCCGTTGCTGTCGGAGGGGCAGAGAAAGGTGGGAATAACCGTCTTGGCGATCTGCCTGTTCGTCGGATGCCCCAGCGGCTCATCCCACTCGATTGAGTCATACAGATTCCTTTGCTCGATGAACGGCAGGATCCATACCATCCAGCTTTTGTCTTTCGATTGGATGCCGTCCGTCCTTCCACCATTGGCCGGCAACATACCAAAGTTCGTATCGTAGGTATGGATCGCCAAGGCGATTTGCTTCAGATTGTTGGCGCACTCGATCCGCCGCGCCGCCTCGCGTGCCGCCTGCACGGCCGGCAAGAGCAGCGCTACCAGGATGCCGATGATGGCGATCACCACCAGCAGCTCTACCAGCGTAAAACCGCGTGCGGAATTCGGAATGCGGGCTGCGGAATGGGAAATGCCGAGTCGTTGCCAGTTCTCGCGCATGGCGTTGTTTCTATCTAGGCGGGAGGTTGTTCTTGCCGGTGCATTGGTGCATACGGTGGATCATGTCTTCAAGCAATTCGGTCCCTTGCAGGTCGTCCCATTCTTTGCGCATCAGGGCGACCAGCCGCGCTCGCTCCGCCGCGGGCATATTTGGCCCCAGGCCATAGTCGCGGCCCAACATGCGGGAGGCGGCCACGACGGCAGCGCCCAGCGCGATCATTTCGGCAGCGGCCTGTTCCTGCTGCTCGACCGACGGCGCGGTAAGCGCTTGCTCCCCCAGAGCATCAGCCGTCGAGCCTCGCTGCCCGAACAGGCCCCGGCCATAGACCGCCGCCGCCAGCACGAAGAGGATGCCCAGTGCGGCGATGAATCGCTTGGTTCGCATGGATCGGTTTCGATGCTGCGGGGGCGTCATCGGCAGGCTCGGCGGCGGCCGGCGTTTCTTCTTCAGCAGGGACCGCGATCGTGGCGCCCGGCTGAGACAGGAACTCCGCGGCCACGAGGTTAATGCTGTAACCTGCCCCCGTGTTGGTTGTGAACCAGCTTGTTACGCGGCCCGCCACGGCAGCCGGCTGGTAGCCCGAGGCGTGCCCGCCCCACTGGCCGCCCCAGAAACCGCTGCTCACTTGCGTCAGCGGCACATAGGCGGTCGGCGTGCCGGACGCGTTGGGTTGGCCGGAATTATTGAGCACCGCAATCACCAGGGAATCGGCGGCCGATGCGGCCAGACTCACGCTAGCCACAGAATCGCCCGCGGCAGTGCCGGTAGCTCCCCCTGCTCCCGCCTGCGTGTTGGACAACGCGTAAGCGGCGCCGATGCCTCCATTGGGGTTTACGGCCTCGACCTCGATTGTGCCCTGGCCGATCGAGCCAGGATCATCGAGATACCAGATCTCCGCGGAGCCGCGGTCGACCTTCGACTCTACGAGCAGGGCCAATGGGCGGCCGTTGTACCGCACAGCAACAATTTCTCCGTTGCCGTGGTTGCTGGCGTTCTCGGTCGAGAGGACCACCACCAGCTTGTCGGCCCCGGCCGCGTCGAAGCTCAGATCTTCCACCGCTTGCAGACCGCGGGCCGCCTGGAGGATGAACTGATCGGTGGCGTCGACCGTGATAGCTGACCCAGCCACCCGTACCGGCTGCGATGGCCCCGCCTGCACCGGCGGAGCCTCTAAAACGGGCCGCGCGGGCAATCGCCGCACAAAGTGATTGCCAGGAGGCCGCCGCTGAACTTGCTGCGTGCGAGCGTCGAACCGAACCGCTTCATTGGCGGCGAGCCGGATCGGCAAGCTCTCCCGGCCGCTGCGCGTTAAGTTGGCCTGCACGGTGCCCTCGAACACCTGCACATCGCAAGTGCCGTCGGCGTCGACCGCCACGCCGAACTCTGTACCCAGGTCGGTTACGACCAGCTCGTCGGTGAAGATCTGGAAGCCGGCAATGCCCCGCACGGTCAGGCGGCCCTCTTCCAACTCCCCGGCCCCGCGGCTAGTGACTCGATATTGCGCCGGACCCTCCAAGATGACCTCCCCGCCATCTTTATGTGTAATCTGCAGAAGGCCCGACGCAACACGGAGTACCTGCCCCCGCCGCAGGTGCGCATGTGGCCCGAGGCTTCGCTGGCTCGGCGCCCACTCACGATCGGCACTGCGGCCGGTAACGCGAGCCACATACGGCGACAGCCGAAACCCGTCGGCGTATTCATCGTGATCGTCGTCGCTGAGCACCTCGGCGATGTACTCCGGGTCGCCCCACCAGTTGGGCGTGATGAGGACAAAGAAGCCGAAAATGCACACCAGCAGGCAGGCCATACAGAACAGGCCGTAGTTGAACGGATGCCGCTCTGGTGTGATGGTATTCGCGAAGGCCCGTGACAGACGGTGCGAAAACGACCGCGGCACCAGCGCGACCGCGCGCGTGCCAAAGCGTCGCTGGGCGACTGTGAGGCCGCACTGCGTGGCAGCGGCCACAACGTCGTCGATGTGGTCGAGAAACCGCTCTTCGTAACCTAGCAAATGCAGATCGGTTTCGAGCTGGAAATAATCGAGGTAGGCTTCCGCCACATCGTCGGACTCGAGCAGCAATTGCTCCAGCCGCTCCCTGTCGGCTGGCGCAAGTTGATCCCGCACTGCCTTCTCGATCAGCGTGCGGGCATCGTCGTTGAGTACCGGTCGGCCAGCCATCGAATCAATCGTCCTCGGCCAGGGTGCGGTCGATACATTCCAGCAATCTCATCCGAATGCGGCCCAGCGAGTTATGAACGCTGCTGGGAGGCCGCCCCAGCGACTGGGCGACTTCGCGCACCGACCTGGTGCCGTCGTAACAGGCCTTTAACAATGCCCGCTGCGCCTCGGTAAGCTTGGTCTCGCAGGTGCGCATCGCGTCGAGTCGCGACTTTTCGTGGACAGCAGGCCGCTGGTCCATCAACTCGGCCAGCCGAGCAACCACATCGGGCTGAAAGCTCTCTTTGCGGCGCTTCACCTTCTCGAGGTGCTGCAGCGCCTTAAGCCGCGCGACGCCGAATGCCCAATTGCAAAACGGCCGTGACGGATCATACTCGTCGAACTTCTCCCACAGAGTTTGCGACGTTTCCTGCACGATGTCTTGGGCGTCGTCGAAATGGTGAACCAGCGAGAGCACGTACGCGAAAATGCGGCGATAGTCGTCGCGCATCAGATCCGCGAACTCGTCTTGCCGGTTTGGTTGTTTCATCGTGAGCGCGGTGAGCCGCGAAGTTTCGATTGCATTGGGCAGATGATCGATACGGCACCCTTGCGTAGTCGCCAGACGAAACAGGCTGGGAATCGGCAACGCGGCATCGGCAGTTACGAAGATTTCCGCCTGGCAGCCCGATTTTCACGCAGAAAACTCACAGAATCCAATCTCTTTTGGCCGCCACAGAGATAACCTGCTTCTGAGTAAGGGGTTATCGCACGCGGCGTGCAAGAGATTTTTCGGCGCCCTGCATTTCTGCCGCAGTCTGAGCAGTCACTCACTAACGCGAACACCCCCCCACGAGTTGCCCATAACGAACGGCCATGGGTTGCGACTGCGTGACGCGAGTCAATTCTCGCCTTGCTGGGTTAGCCAACTCAACCGACGCGCTGACTGGATCCCACTACCAAGACCCGAAGCGCAATCCTGGTGTTTCTGTCCAGAGTTGGCCAAATACTCAATCTCCAACAAGCCATTCACTGATCCAACACAAATTGACAAGCCCCTACATAGCTGCAGGCGCAAACGTTAGAGGTGGCGTCGCGTTTCATAAAGCGGCCGCTCGGCGTGAACCGAGCAACCGCGCGCAGGCAAATCAATCCGTTAGCGGCGGCGATTGCGTACAAACAAGGTGGCGCCACCAAGCAGAAGTATCATCAGCGAATGTGGCTCTGGGACCAAGGTGACCATCGCGTCGCCCATCGCGGTGCCGATCTCGTAGTGCGTCATCCCGTTGTGGTTCCAGTGGCTACCGTTCTGACTCGGGCTATCCGCGGCATCGCGCCAGAACACACCGGTGTCGACGGTCGTGGTCAGCGGGTCGGCCGCGCCGATGGCGATTTGTGCCAGTTCGACGGTGTTGGCCGGCTTCGTCGCATCGAACATCGCGGTCGTACCGATCACAAAAGGCAGGTCCGCGCCGTACTCACTACGGACATCCGCGATAAAGTCGGTCAGGTTGTCCTGGTATTTGTCTTCCCAATCGTCTGTCACGAGATCGTTAAAGCCCTGGTGCCAGGCAAAGCCGGCGACTTCGTAGCCCCGGCCCGCGTACCCAGGAAACTCGGTATCGATATTCGCAAGGACGTCGCTGACGGTGTCGTTCATGTGGGTCCACATGTAGCCCACATCGCCGCCGCGGTTCGCCACGGCCGTGGGCGACCGCCAGCTGTCTTCCAGCGCAGTGCCGCCGGTCGCGACCTTGATGAAAAGCACATCCTGATCCATGGCCTTACCCATGGCCATGCCCATGCCGTACTCGGGGCCCGATCCAGTGCTCGCCGCCGGCCCCGTTGACTCTACCATAGCCAACGTCGAGATCTCCGCTGCGCATGGTGCCGTCGGACAACCCATCGGGGCTGGCATCCTGGGTAACTTCGATGTGTGAATAGATCTGGACATCGCTGCGGGTGAGGAAGTCGCCGTTGATGTCAACCAGTGCATCGGTCCCGCCGTAGCCGAAGGTCGCGGCCTCGTTGTTGACGAACCAGCGGAGGCTGCCGATCCCGCCGTAGATGTTTGAGCCCCCCGCGGGGTTTCGGCCATAGTCGGTCTTGCCGCCGCTGCCGACCATGTTGGACTGGCCGGCGAGGATAAAGACCTGCACGGGGCCGTCATCGGCGTGTGCGGTTTGCGGCACCAGGGAGGCGACGGCAACAACGCTAGCCGCTGTGAAAGACAAAAGTCGCATCATTTTCATTCTGTTAAAACAGAAGGGGTCTGAAAATCGCTGCCTCGCCTCTCGACGAGGCGACGGGGAGAATCGTGTTGTGTTTACACGGTGTCTCAGCCGTCGGGCTACGCCCGGGTGGTCGATCCACGACACTTGTCCGCCCCCCCGCGTGGTGACGCGGCGGCTGCGGTGCGCTACTTAGCCACGGCGGCGTCGGGCGATCAGCAGACCGCCTATTCCCAGCAGCGCGAGCGAACCGGGCTCGGGGACTTCGGAGACGACCACGTTGTCGATCCCGGGGTCAACACCACTAGTGCCGACGTATATTGGTTCGGAGGCGTTGGCGCCGTTGAAGTCCGAGAAACGCAGCGTCGTCTGGCTCGAAGTGGCGGTGAACTGGTACTCAAACTGAACCCAGCTACCGTTCGCAACATCACCATCCTCGACGGTCGCGTCCAGCAGGTCGCCGGATGCCGTTGCCCCGACTTCGGGGTCGGGGTTGACGGCGCCACTGAAGACATCGACGTCCACAAAGTAGTTGGCGGCACCATTAGTGTTCGGGCGTGCGGCGTAGAACGACAGGTCGTACTCTACGCCCGAGGTGGTCGCGAAGGTCTGGTAGAAGTATGCGGGGGCATTCTTTGACTGACTTGCGAAGTAAGTGCCATCCTGAGGCCCAGTGATCAATCCACGATTAGTTTCAGCCCGCCAGATTCCAGTCTGCGCAGTTGGTGGGTTATTACCTATAGTAAACGTAGAAGTGTAGGTCACGATGGTCCAGTCGTCGAACGCTGTCAGCGAGCCACTGTTGTCCTCGAAGCTACCGTTCGTAATGAGGTTTGCCCAGGCGCTGTTGCCGGCACCCAGGCCGGCGATCAGTGCGGTAAGAATTGTTGCTATTTTCATCATTCAAGTCCTCTCTACAAGGAATCAAAAAGTATGCCGATTGGAGGCTTCTGACTCCTGCTTGCGACGACGGTGCCGCCAGCGGTGTTCTAGGCCATCGCGATCGTG
>CBDBZY010000012.1:0-140592 GCA_965213685.1 bacterium | reverse complement strand
GTCCCCGCGCCTCTCCAGCCAGTCGAGAATGGCGGAGCCGGCCACCTCGTAGTCGTGCCGCAGGTATATCTTCCGGAACCGGATGGCCTCGCCCACCCCCGGGGTGTCGGGCACCACCACGCTCATGCCGCGCCGGGCGAGTTCGCGCGCCGCCAGGATCATGGGCGTCTCCTTCGTGCCGTCGAAGCCGGTGTAGAGGGCGACCACGGGCGGCTTCGACTTCCGCGTGTTCTCCGCGTGAACGAAATAGGCGGGCAGGCTCTTCTTCCCCTCATAGGGGATGTCGACGATCTCCGTCCGCGGTCTGTCGTTCAGGCGAACGAAGCGCTGGAAGCTGTCGATGGACTTGCGATAGGCGTCCTGCGACGCCCTGTCTTTCGGGAAGCGAAACCTGTCCGCTATCTGGTAATACGTGGCGGCGCGGCAAAAATGTCCCGCGGCGGTGAGCCCCCGCCCGCGCCTGGCCGCCGCCATGCCCATCGCCCGCGTCCGATCCCCCATGCGGCGCCACTCCTCGAACCAGTGCGCGTCGCTGCCGACGTTCTCCTCCAGGCGCCTGCAAACCTCAAAAATCTCCGCCGTATCGGCGCCCCCGCCCGCCACGCGCATCAAGCCGATGGAGGTGATGAACGACCAGCGATAGTTGTCGGGAAAATATGCGAACCACGGAGTCTTGCGTACCGCCTGGACGACCATGCGCTCTCTCCTCTCTCATCCGTCAAGGGTTCGGGGCCCGCCGCGCCCATCATGCGCACCGGGAGCCTGCGCGAGGAGCGCCCTAGAAGGGGTCATCCGCAGGCGGCGTCTGCGGTGCCGGGTCGCCCGCGGCCACCCCCTTGAGGCTCCAGGTCGTATCCTTCACGTAGATGGCCTCCACCTCCTCCAGAATTTCCGCCGCGTGCACCTCGTTGGCCGGCACGTGGATGACGTCGCCGGGGCCCGCGTCGTACTCCTCTCCCCCCATCGTGAACCTCTGCCGCCCCCGCAGGATGTAGATGAACTGCTCGCAGGCGTGGTAATGCGGCTTCGCCTCCGTGCCCGCCTCCCAGATGCGGTGACAAAAATACATCCTCTCCCCCTTGATGCTCTCGCCATGACCCGATGAGAGCCCGGGGTTTTGCCGCACGTCCCTCAAGTTTTCAAACCGGTAGACGGGCATTCTCACGCTCCCTCAGTTTGAGAGGCCTCGCCCCTGATGCTCCGGGCGTCGTCCGGGACTCAGCCCCGCACCTTCCGGATGAACCGCGCCACCGCCCGGCCGATCTCGTCCGGGCAATCCTCCTGGCCGTAGTGGCGCGCCGGAATCGTGATTTCCTCCTGGTTCGGCCATTCCCGGCAAAACGCGCGCGCGGCGCCCGCGAGGGCATGGCCGTGCGCGCAGTTGATGAAGAGCTTGGGCAAATTCTCGCTCGCGCAAAGAAAATCGCTGTATTCCTTCACCAGCGCGTAGTTGTCGGCGGGCTCTCCCTCGAACGGAATCTCGCAGGCCCACTGGTGGGTCTGCCTCCTCTTCCGGGGGTCTTCGGTGGGTTGGCGATAGGCCCGCTTCTCCTCCGCGCCCAGCCCCCGCACGACGCCGCGCTCGAACAGCATGGTCTCCACGAAAAAATTCGTCTTCGCGATCATGTCGAGTCCACCCGCGCCGCGCATCTTCCGGAACTGCCCGACCCGGTCGGCGGGCATGTCCGACCAGAGACGGGGCCGCACCATCGCCTCCATGTAGGAGAGGCCGACAATATGCTCCGGGTGCCGGCAGGTGCGGTGGAACCCGAGCGCCGCTCCCCAGTCGTGCAGCACCAGGAACACGTTGTCCGTGGCCCCCACCGCCTCGAACCACGCATCCATGTAGGGAATGTGATCCCGATAGCGGCAGCCCCCGCCCGGAATGTTGTCCGAAGCGCCGCTGTTCATCAGGTCCGGCGCGAGGCACCGCCCCAGCCCCTCGAGGTGGGGGATGACGTTTCTCCAAATATAGGAGGTGGCCGGGTTGCCGTGAAGCAACACGATGGGGCGCGCCCTCGCCGGCCTCGACGTAGGCCATCTCCGCGTCGCGCACCCGGACGCGCTTTCTCTCGTATGGGTCTTTCGCCGAAACGGGACTCATCCCGTAGCTCCCGCAAACGATGTCCGAGGACAGCGCGAAGGGGGGTGCGCGTCCGAATCAGTTGGCGATGCCTTCCTCCTGCCGGGGGTCGACGAGCTCGAGCCGCGCATCCCCCGCCAGCATGCCCGCCCGGTAGAGGACATGCGCCAGCACCTGCGGGGACTGAACCACCCGCACCCGCCGCGCACCGCCCAGAAGGAGACGGACGAGGTCCACCATGCGGGCGACGGCGACGCCATCGCTCAGCTCCAGCTCCCCCAGGTGCAGGATCGCGAGGCGCGCGCCCTCGAGGGTCTCCTTCTCCATGGCGTCGAGAAGAAGGCCGGCGTCCCGGGCGTCCACATCGCCCGAGAGGATGAAGCGCGCCCCTTCGCGCGAGGCGTCCTTTCGCAGCGCATACCGGGGATGCGACAGCAGCACGTCCGGCTCGGGGCGCCCCACGGAGGCGGGCTCAGCCCGCGCTTAGGAGCGGGAAATCGACCGGCCTGTTCTCCTTCGCGCTTCGCTCAATCGCCAGCGTCACCTCCAGCACGGATCGGGCGTGGCCGGGCAGTGCGAGCGAAACGCCCCGACCCATCGTCACCCGCTCGAGGAAGAGCCTGGTCTCGTCGCGCATCGGCCCCCAGAAATCGCCCACCAGCCAGTCGCCCGCCATCATCGACTCGAGGAAGACGACGTCCGAGGACATGCCCTCCACATAGGGCGACGGCACGCCCTCCCTCGTCGCCATGATGGCGTTTTTGTGCGAATCATCGATCGCGATGGCCCCCTCCGTGCCCATGACCTCCAGGTCGATGGACGTGATGTTCGCCGGCCAGTTGTCCGGCAGTATCCAGGAGCAGCCGAAGTTCACGGTGCCGCCGTCCTCGAACGTGAGAATCGCCCAGGCCCAATCCCCGCAGCCCATGGGGTGATGCGGAAACACCTTGCTCCCCCCCTGGGCGTAGACGCGGGCGGGCTTTCTGCCCTCGAAATACCACAGACAGATGTCCACCATGTAGGTGAGCGTATCGGTGACGGGGCCCGCGTGGGGGGCGCGCTTGTATATCTCGGCGCCGTTCGTCGTCACGTTGTATAGCGTGGCGCGCGCCGTCTGCAGGCGCCCGAGCCGTCCCCTTTGAATCTGCTCCTTCGCGTTCAGGAAACGGCGCCTTTGCCGCTGCGTGTAGCCGATGAACAGCTCGGCCCTTGATTTTTCATGCGCCGCCAGAATCCTGTCCGCATCCTCGAGCGACAAGGAAATCGGCTTCTCGCAAAGCACCGGCTTGCCCAGCTCGAGGGCGCGGCAGACGGCGTCGGCGTGGTCGAACTCGGGCGTGGAGACGATGAGGGCGTCCACCTCGGGGTGGGAGAGCACCGCCTCGTTATCGCCGGAGTGGAAATCGGCCCGCACCTCGCCGGCGAGGCGCTCCGCCCGTTCGGGGTCCTTGTCCGAGAGCGCCAGGAATTTCACCTCCGGCGCGCCGGAGGCCAGATGCGCGCGCAGCCTCCCCATGCGCCCCGAACCCACGATGCCCAGCCCGATTTGCCTCACCCGTTCCTCCCCTCCAGCGGCAGTTCGACGACCTCGCCGCCCCGGCGGACGCTCTCCTCCATCGCCAGGGTGAGCTCCAGAACCGCGCGCGCCGTCTGCGCGTCGCACAGCGGCACGCTTTTTCCGGTGGTGACGCGCTCGAGGAAGAGCCTGGTCTCATCGCGCATCGGCCCCACAAAATCCCCCACGGCCCAGTCGCCCGGCATGGCGGAGCCCAGAAAAGCGACCTCCACCGAGGAGTCGGGCGCATAGGGCGAGGGGATGCGCTCGTTGCCCACCATCATCACGTCCTTGTGGCCGTCATCAATGCGGATCGCCCCCGCGCTCCCGAAAATGTCCATGCTGATCGTCGCCACCGTGGCGGGCCAGTACTCCGGCAGCGCCCAGTTTCCGCCCAGACAGGCCGCCGCCCCGTCGTCGAAGGTGACGACCGCCCAGCCGTAATCCCCCATCTGGTCCGGGTGCTCGTGGAACACCTCGCTGCCCGCCTGCGCATACACGCGAACCGGTTTTCTCGGCTCGAAGAACCACAGCGCCATATCGGCCATGTAGGTGATCTCGTCGGTGAAGGGGTTGGCGTGCGGGGCGCGCAGATAGACCTGCCGCGCCGTGGGGCGCGTGTTGTATATCGTCATCCGGGCGGTCATGACCTCGCCGAGCCGTCCCGCGTCGATGTGCTCCTTGATCGCCAGGAATTTTCGGCGCAGCCGCTGCGTGTAGCCGATGAACAGCTCCGCGCCGCCCCTCGATTTCGCCTCCAGAATCCTGTCGGCGTCCGGGAGGGTGAGCGCGATGGGCTTTTCCACCAGAACCGGCTTGCCCAGCTCCAGTGCCATGCAAATCGCCTCGGTATGCTCGCCCTCGGGCGTCGAGACGATGAGCGCGTCCACCCGGGGATGCTCGATGACCTCGCGGTTGTCGGAGGTATGAAAAGCCGCCTCGTTCTGCTGGGCGACGGCCCGCGCCCGCTCCGCGTCGACGTCGGATATGGCGAAAAAATTCACCACCGGCGACGTCGCCGCCAGATGCGCGCGCAACGACCCGATCTTGCCCGCGCCGATCAGCCCGACGCCCACCTCTTTTTTCTCGATCACCATCGTTCTCTCCCTCTCCGGATGGGCGAATCCTACAACCCGGGGCGAGGCTCCGCAAGACGCGCGGGGGACTCCCCTCCCGGGAGAGCCGTTGGGCGGGCGTCCGCGGGAGCGGGGGAGGAGGAAGGGCGCGGAGAAAACGCGCAAGCACCCGCTCTGGCGAAGTCCCTCAGAAAACCTTCTTGCTATGCGCCATGCCCGCGCCCTGATCTCTCGAACACTCGAACCGCCCTGGCGAAGCCATTCAGAAAACCTTACTATGATGGCCCCAAACTCCACCCGACTCGGAGGATTCCCGCTTGCGCACCCCACATTCCCTCGCGGCGCTTCTGCGAGCGCCCGGACGCCTCGAGCTCGTGGAGCGCCCGATTCCGCAACCGGGGCCGGGCGAAGTGCTGGTCGAGGTCGGCGCCTGCGCGATATGCGGCAGCGATTTCCACCTCATGGACGGCCACGTGCGGCGCGCCAGATATCCCGTCGTCCCCGGCCACGAGTTCATGGGCGTGGTGCGCGCCATCGGGCGCGGCGTCGAGGACGTGCCGCTCGGAACGCGCGCCTGCGTCGAGAACCACGTGCATTGCGGGGAGTGCTATTTCTGCCGGATGGGCAGGGTGAACCTGTGCGACGATTCGCGCTCCATCGGGATGAACGCGGACGGCGGCTACAGCCAGCACGCCGTCGTCCCGGCGAAGTGCGTGCTGCCCCTGCCGGACGCGCTAGACGACGCCACGGCCTCCGTCATGCAGACGCTGGGCACGGGCTATCACGTCGTCATGAACCGCGCGCGCCTGGAGGCGGGCGAGAGCGTCGCCATCATCGGGATGGGTCCCGTGGGCATGTGCGCCCTGGCGGCCGCGAAATACGCGAAGGCCCGCGTCATCGCCATCGACCCGGTGGCGGAGAGACTCGAGGCGGCCCGCGAGATGGGGGCGGACGAGACGATAGACGCCACTGCCGGCGACGTGGTTTCCGGCGTGCGCGCCCTCACCGGCGGGCACGGGGCGGACGCCGTTCTGGAGGTCGTGGGCGGGGCGCAGGGCAAGACGCTGGCACAGGGGATCGACATGGCGCGCAAGGGCGGGCGCATCGTGGTCGTGGGCGCGTTCTCGAAGGACGTGCCCCTGCCGATCGAACGCCTCCAGCACCTGGAGAAGGAGATTATCGGCTCGCGCGGCCACCCGGACACGTTCGGGGTCTGCATCGATCTGGCCGCCCGGGGGGATTTGAACGTCCGGCCCATGATCACGCATCAAATTCCGCTGTCCCTGGTGCACAGCGGGGTCGACATGATGCGCGGGAGAAAGGACGGCGCCATCAAGGTCGTGCTCATCCCCCACCCGGAAAACTAGACGGAATTTCCGCGCTCCTCCCTTGCCCGCGAAACCCGCATCCGGTTCCCGTCATTCACAAATTCCCATCATCACAAAAGGGCGTCGACACATGACAAGCAACACAGATATGGAAAGGAAACAGGAAACCATCGGCTTCATCGGCCTGGGCCTCATGGGCCAGGCGTTTTCCCGGAACCTCATGGAGGATGGCCATCGGCTGGTCGGGACGGACCCCGCCGAATCCGCCCAGGCGAAATTCCGGGACATGGGCGGCGAGGCGCTGGCCTCGGCAAAGGAGGTGGCCGAAGCGGCGGATTTCGTCTTCATATCTGTGCCCAACTCCCGCATCTCCCTGGAATGCGCCACGGGTGCGGAAGGCTATCTGCTCGCCGATCCCGGGAAAAAACCGAAAGCCGTCATCGACACCACGACGGCGGACCCCGAGGACACGCGCGAGATAGCCCGCCTGTGCGCGGAGCGGGGGTTTGACTTCATGGAGGCGTGCGTCAGCGGCAACAGCGAGAACGTCCGGAACAGGGTGGGGCTTTTCCTCGTGGGCGGTGCGGAGGAAACCCACCGCCTCGTGGAGGCCATGCTCGCGCGCCTGCTCTCCGACCAGATGCACTGCGGGGCGGCGGGCATGGGCGCGACCCTCAAGGTGCTCATCAACTACCTCACCTGCCTGCAGCGGTGCGCCATCGCCGAGACCATCCGCATGGGACTCAAATCCGGCGCGGGGGGCGCGCTGCTCCTGGACGCGCTCCAGCGCAGCGCCGCCGACAGCAGGCAGCTGCGAAACCGGGGGCCCAGAATGGTGAGCGGGCGGTTCACGGACCCCGTGAGCACCCTCGACGTCCTGACGAAAGACATCCGGCTCGGACTCAAACTCGCGCAGAGCGCGGACGCCCGCACCCCGCTCGGTGCGGTGTGCCTCCCCTTCTTCGAGGAGGGACAAAGGCTGGGCCTGGGCTCCCTCGACAGCGCCGCCGTCTACAAGGTGTTCGAGCATCGGGAGGAGGAAGGGCGCGGGCGCTGAGCGCCGGCACATCCGCCCGGCGCCCAGGGAGAGCCTCCCGCCGCGCGCGCCGCCCTACCCCCCCGCCGCGACCCGCTTGCCGATGGCGTTCACCGCCGCGTGCGCCGCGAGAACGGCCCCCTCCTGCCAGCCGGGCAGCGCGGTGGCCTGGTCGCCGGCGAAATAGACGGCGCCGTCGGGCTTTTGCATCTCCTCCGGCGCCTTGTAGGACTCGGGCCAGCCGCCCTTCTGGAAGGGCACCTTCAACCAGGCGCGGCTGACGCCGTTCTCCATCTCCTTCTCATATCCGGGGTGGATTTGCCCGCCCTCGGCGAGGGCGGCCCGCAGCCGCTCCGCCGGGGTCATCGCGGTGTAGCGCAGGCACTGCCTGTCGTCCCAGGTATAGGCGCCCATGACGATGCCCTTGGCCTGGTGATAGCCATACGCCGGATACCAGATTTGCGTGATGTCCAGGTCCGTCCAGGAGATGCCGCCGTAGATGGCGTGCTCCTCCTCCCAGAAGCGGCGGCGTGCCTGAAAGCCGATCTTGACGGCCGGGACGAACTTCATCTTCGGGAGCACCGCCCGCGTCTGGGGCGCGAAATCGTTGGGGATGTCCTGGAGGACGGGGGCGGGGATGGAGCAGATCGCGAAATCGGCGTCGAGTGCCTTTCCCGCGTTGTCGGAGGCGCCCCTGTAGACGATGCGCACCCCCTTGGGCGTCTTGCGAATTTCCTGCACGACGCTCCGGTAGCGTATCTGCGACCGCACGCGCTTCTCGAAGGCGCTTGCGATGGCGTCCATCCCGCCGACGGGCTGGAGCAGGGTGGGATTCTGGTCGAGGAACTGGCTGAAGTGCAGCTTGTACTCCCAGAACTCCGAGCGCAGAAGCTCGCTGAAATCCAGGGGGTCGTTCGGCTCGCCGGCCTTGACGCCCGCGTGGATCTGGGCGCCCTGATAACCGCCGCGATTCGTGCCCTTGTAGAGGCGGTCGGGGTTCAGCCCGCCGAATTCGGTGAGCATGGCGAGAATGCGCTCCTTCTCCTCCTTGGTCAGCTCCTTGTCGAGGGCGTTGCGGTTCACCGCCTTGGCGAGCAGCTCGGCGATGTATCCGCGCGTGTCGGTATGCACCTGGCGGCCCGTCACGGGCTTGCCGCCAAAACGCTCCCGGTTGTGAAAAAAGGCCGCGCGGTTGTCGTTCGTGAAGACCTCGAGCGGGACGCCGAACTTCCTGCAGTAGCCGAGGAGGGCGGTATGGTGGTAGGGGATGCGCGCCGGACCCATGTTCGCGTACATGTGCGCGCCGGCCTCGAAGCCCACCCGCTGGCTGCTCCCCTCCTCTTGGAGCACATCTCCGCCCCGCGCCGTCAGGCTGCGCCCGCCGGCGCGCTCGGTGGCCTCCAGTATCGTGCAGCGGTAGCCCGCTCTGGACAACTCATAGGCGGCCGTCATGCCGGAGATGCCGGCCCCCAGAATGGCGACGCTCCTCCCCTTGCCCGAGCCCCCGGGCAAATCGGGAGGGGCCGCGCGCGCCACGTCGATTCCCGCAATCCCCATCGCCTTCATGGTCCGATAGACAGCACCCGCTCCCGCCACCGCCCCGACGGATTGCAGAAATTCCCGCTTCGTCATTCTCATCATCACCGCACCCCCCTGGTCATGCAGAAAAGATGGCACCGCCCGTCCAAACGGCACCGCTATGGGTAGGACGCCTCCCGAATCGCATGCCGCCAACCTACTATGCGCGCTGCGCGAAGTTCAAGCCCGAGACGGCGGCGGCGCGGACTGCGCGACCGCCCGGCCGCCGTCCCCGGCGTTCGGCGGAGGAGGTTTCCCGTTTCCGGGCGGGCGTGATATGATTCGGGTCATTTCCGGCCCTATCAGGCGGTTTGGGGGGAGGCGCATCGAACATGGGCACGCATCCTGCGAAAGCGCAAAACCCGTCCCGGGGAGAGGGGGCGTCCGTATGTCGCAACGGGCCGAACCGGACCGCGCGCAACGACGCGAAGTATCTGCCGGAACCCGCACCCCCCCCCTCTGCGGGCGATGAAGCGGAACTCGACAAGACGGAGAGGGACGAATGGCTGGAGTCGCTCGATTACGTGTTGCAAACCAGGGGCGCCGAGCAGGCGAAAACCCTGCTCCGCCACCTGCAGGTCCACGCCGTCCGCTCGGGCGTCGTGCGCCCGTTTTCCGCGAACACCCCCTACATCAACACCATCCCCCTGGAGAAGCAGCCCCCGTTCCCGGGGGACAGGGGCATTGAGCGGCGAATCAAGAGCCTCGTCCGCTGGAACGCGATGGCCATGGTGGTCCGCGCCAACGCGGAGGACGCCTCCATCGGCGGGCACATCTCCACATACGCCTCGGCCGCCACGCTGCTGGAAATCGGTTTCAACCACTTTTTCCGGGGGAAAAACCACCCCTGCGGCGGCGACATCATATACTTCCAGGGCCACTGCGCGCCCGGCATATACGCCCGGGCGTTCCTGGAGGGGCGCCTGACGGAGACCAACCTGGAGAATTTCCGGCGGGAGCGCAGCGCAGGCGGCCTCTCCTCCTACCCGCACCCCTGGCTGATGCCCGACTTCTGGGAGTATCCCACGGTGTCGATGGGACTCTCCCCCCTCATGGCGATATACCAGGCGCGGTATCTGCACTACCTCGAGGACCGCGGCCTCAAGCCCGCGACGGGCCAGAAGGTGTGGGCGTTCCTGGGCGACGGCGAGATGGACGAGCCCGAATCCCTCGGCGCCATCACGCTGGCCGCGCGGGAGAAGCTCGACAACCTGATCTTCGTCATCAACTGCAATCTGCAACGTCTCGACGGCCCGGTTCGCGGCAACGGCAAAATCATCCAGGAGCTCGAGGCCGCGTTCCGGGGCGCGAGGTGGAACGTCATCAAGGTCATCTGGGGAGACGACTGGGATCCGCTCGTGGCGATGGACCACGAGGGCGCGCTGCTCCGGCGGATGAGCGAGACGGTCGATGGCCAATACCAGAAATACAGCGTCGAGGAGCTCAAGAAGGGCGGCTACGTGCGCGAGCATTTCTTCGGCAACGACGAGCGGCTGCAGGCGATGGCCGACACCCTCTCCGAGGACCGCCTCAACCGCATGCGCCGGGGGGGACACGACCCCGAAAAAGTGTTCGCCGCCTATCAGGCCGCCATGGAGTGCGAGGGGCGTCCCACGGTCATCCTCGCCAAAACGGTGAAGGGCTACGGGCTGGGAGAAGGCGGCGAGGGCAGGAACGTCACCCACCAGCAAAAGAAGCTGAACGAGGACGAGCTCAAGGAGTTCCGGACGCGCTTCGAGATTCCCATCTCCGACGAGAAAGTCGCCGAGGCACCGTTTTACCGGCCCGCGGACGACAGCCCCGAAATCCGCTACCTGCGGAAAAAACGAGAGGCACTCGGCGGGTACGTCCCCACGAGGCGCACCGTCTCCACGCCGCTCCGGGCGCCGTCCCTCGACCTGTTCGACGAGTTCTTCCGGGGCACGGAGGGGCGCGCGGTATCCACGACCATGGTGTTCGTCAGAATCCTGAGCAAACTCCTCCGCGACGAGGGGCTGGGCCGGCTCATCGTCCCCATCGTGCCGGACGAGGCCAGAACGTTCGGCATGGAGTCCCTGTTCCGCCAGATCGGAATCTACTCCCACGCCGGCCAGCTGTACGAACCCGTCGACCGCGACAGCCTCCTCTACTACAAGGAAGCGCAGGACGGACAGATTCTCGAGGAGGGAATCACCGAGGCGGGTTCGATGGCCTCGTTCATCGCCGCCGGAACCGCCTACGCCACCCATGACGTCAACACCATCCCCTTCTACATCTACTATTCGATGTTCGGCTTCCAGCGCATCGGCGACCTCATATGGGCCGCGGCCGACATGTGCGCGCGAGGCTTTCTGATCGGCGGAACGGCGGGCCGCACCACCCTGAACGGAGAGGGACTCCAGCACCAGGACGGCAACAGCCACCACCTCGCGTATACCGTGCCCAACCTGCTCGCCTACGACCCTGCCTTCGCCTTCGAGATGGCGATCATCATCCAGGACGGGATTCGCCGAATGTACGAGGAGCAGGAGAAAATCTTCTACTACCTCACCGCCTACAACGAGAACTACCCCATGCCGGCGATGCCGGAGGGAGTGGAAAGCGGCATATTGAAGGGCATGTATCTTTTCCGGAGATCGGGGATGAAACAGGGCATCAGGGCGCAGCTGATGGGCAGCGGCACCATCATGAACGAGGTGCTCAAGGCGCAGGAGATGCTGGAGGAGCGCTATGCGGTCGCCGCGGACGTCTGGAGCGTCACGAGCTACAAGGAGCTGCGGCGGGACGCCCTCGAAGCCGAGCGGTGGAACATGCTGCACCCGGATCGTCCGCCCAGGGTTCCATACGTGACGCGGCGCCTCGCGCAGGCGGACGGGGCCTGCGTGGCGGTTTCGGACTACGTGAAAGCCACGCCCGACTCGATTTCCAAATGGGTGCCGAGACCCATGATCTCGCTGGGAACCGAGGGGTTTGGCCGCAGCGAATCGAGAGCGTCCCTGAGAGATTTTTTTGAAATCGACGCGCGCTACATCACGCTCGCCACCTTGTATGGCCTCTCGCGCGAGAAGAAGGTGCGCCCCGATCTCGTGAGCAAGGCGCTGAAAGACCTCGACATCGACCCCGAAAAAGCCAACCCGATGATCTCGTAACGGACCAACGCCGAGGGAGCTGCATGGCCATCGAATTCAAACTTCCCGAGCTGGGGGAAAACATCGAGTTTGGAAAGGTGATCGCCGTTTTGGTGAGCGTGGGAGACACCATAGCGGTGGATGCGTCCGTCATCGAGGTGGAAACCGACAAGGCGCTCATAGAAGTCCCCTCCTCCGTCGGGGGCAAGGTAACGGAAATCCACCTCCGCCCCGGCGAGGAGGTCAAGGTGGGGCAGACCATTCTCCTCATCGAGGAGGCGGGCGAGAAGGCCGGCGCGAGCGCGGAGGCCGCCCCGCCCGGGGCAGGCGCCCCCGCAGCCCCCGCAGAAGGAGAAGAAGCCCCGCCCGCATGGACGGCGCCCGGCGCGCCCTCTCCCAAAAAGGAGGCCGCGCCCGCAGCACCCCTAGCGCACAGAATCGCGCGCGAGGCGGGCGTCGACATCAGAGACGTGCCGGGCAGCGGCGCCGGCGGCAGAATATCCCTCCAGGACGTCCGGGAGTTCGTCGCGGCCCAGGGCGGGGGCGCCGTATCGGAGGCGCCCGCTCCGGCGCAGCTGCACGCGCCCGTCGCGCTGCCCGACCTCGCCCGCTGGGGGGAGGTCAGGCGCACGCCGATGTCGGGGGTGCGCCGCGCGACGTCCGCCCACCTCGCCCGCGCGTGGACGAGCATTCCCCACGTCACCCAATGCGAGAAGGCGGACATCACGCAGCTCGAGGCCTTGCGGAAAAAATTCGCCCCCAAGGCGGCCGATGCCGGCGGAAAGCTCACCATCACCGCCATCTTGATGAAGGTCGTCGCCTCGGCGCTCAAGGTCTTCCCGCAGTTCAACGCGAGCGTCGACGCGGCGGTGGGGGAAATCGTCTACAAGAGCTACGTCAGCGTGGGCGTCGCCGTGGACACCGAAAACGGCCTGCTCGTCCCGGTTATCCGCGACGCGGACAAGAAGAACATCATCGAGCTCTCGGCGGAGCTGCGCGCGGCCGCCGAGCGCGCCCGCGCCCGAAAGCTCGGGCCGGACGACATGCAGGGCGGCTCCATCACCATCACGAACCTCGGCGGCTTCGGCGGCACCTATTTCACCCCGATCGTGAACTGGCCCGAGGTCGCCATCCTGGGCGTGTCGCGGGCGCGGATCGAGCCGGTCTGGAGGGAGGAGAAGTTCCAGCCGCGCCTCATGCTCCCCCTCATGGTCTCCTACGATCACCGCGCCATCGACGGGGCGGAGGGCATCCGGTTCCTGCGGTGGGTCGCCCAGGCGCTGGAGGAGCCCATCCTCATGAGCCTCGAGGGCTGAGCGCGCGCGCGCCGGGAGGCTCCTTACCCGCCGCATTCGTTGGGCGCTTTTCCGATGGCGAACCTCCTGGGCGATTGGGACTTTCTGCAATACTGGTGGTGGAAGCCCTACGTCACCCCGCTCGTCGCCCTCGCCTCGTTCGCGGGCGTCATCGCCCTGGGCGCGCTCGTGTTCTTCGCCATCACGGGAAGCGCTAGGCTGTCCGAATACAGAGAGGCCATCCTCCCCTCCAGGGAGCCCGAGGTGCCCGCCGATGAGGAGGCGCTCGCCGAATTCATGGAGTCTTTCTTCCCGGAGGTGTCGGAGGAGGAGATTCTCCTGATGGAGCGCATCCTCGAGGACGTCGTCGAAGAGGACATCCATCCGGAGATGGCGCGGGAAATCCGGGAGCGGGGCATACCCGTCCGGCTGCTGGCGCTCCCGCCCCCCGAAATCGTGCGCGCGGCGGGGAGCTACCCCGTGGCCGCATGGATACCTCGCCTGAACGCGATAGAGATATACGCGGCGGTCGTCCAGCACGAATGCCGGCGGGACGCGCGCCGCTACAGGGAGAAGATGGGCGAATTGCTCCTGCACGAGATCGCCCACGCCCTGGGGCTGGATGAACCGAAGATCAAGGATTTCGGCGTCTAGCGGCCCCGCTCCCCCGCGCCGTGCCCGCCCAGGTCGGCCGGGTCCACCACCTCCACGCTTCCCCGGAGACCGAACAGGCGCTGCATCTTCTTCCGGAAGGCGGGCGTGAAGAGCTTCTCGGCGTAGAAGCGGCCCGCCGCCCTCTTGTTCACCTGCGCCAGGGTGGGGTACACGTGCACCGTGTCCACCACCTCCCTGACGTGCATCTTCTTGCGGACGGCCAGCGCGAACTCGTGCAGTATCTCCCCCGCTGCGGGCCCGACCAGGTCGGCCCCCACGAGCCTGCCCCTCTCGTCGCACACCACCTTGCAGCAGCCCTCCGTCTCGCCGTCGAGGACGGCGCGATCCACCCGGTTCATCGGAAAGCGGAACACCTGCGCGCGGTTCTCCCCCAAAGCCGCCCTGGCCTCCGCCTCGCCGAGGCCGACGTGGGCCGCCTCGGGCGTCGTGTAGATCGTCCAGGGCACGGCGTCATAGTTCGTCTTCTTCCGGAGAAACGGCAGCGGCACCCCGAACGGGGCGCGAAAGAGCATGTTGCGCAGCGCCACGCCCGCTTCATACTCCGCCATGTGCGTGAACAGATACTGCCCCCGGACGTCGCCGGCGGCGAAGACGCGCGGATTCGCGGTCTGGAGATAGGCGTCCGTCTCCACGCCGCGCGGGGTGTAGCGCACGCCCGCCTTCTCCAGGTCCATGCCGCCCACGTTGGGCGAGCGGCCGGTCGCGATGAGCAGCTGGTCGCACGCCCATTCCCTCCTGCCCGACGGCGTATCGGCCTCGATGAGAATCTCCTCGCCGCGCCTCCCGACCCTTTGCGTCTTCACGTTGAAGTGGAGCCTGAGGCCGGACGCGCCCAGGGATTCGGCCAGAATCGCCGCCATCTCGGCGTCGAGCCTCGGCAGGAGCTTCGGCGCGCTTTGCAGCACGTCCACCTCGGCGCCCAGCTGCTGAAACGCCTGGGACAACTCCAGGCCGATGGGCCCCGCCCCCAGCACCGCCAGGCGCCCGGGCAGCCGCTCCAGATCAAAAACGGTCTCGTTCGTGAGGTAGGGCACGTCCTCGAGACCGGCGATGGGCGGCACGAAGGGCGAGCTTCCCGTGGCCAGCAGAAACCGCCGGGAGCGAAGGGTCCTGCCCCCCGCCTGAAACGTGTCCGGGCCGGTGAAGGCCCCGTCCCCGAAGATCACCTCGATGCCCATGCCCTCGAACCGCTCGGGCGCGTCGTGCGCGCCGATGTGGGCCTGGGCGGCCTTCATCCGCCGCATGACGCGCGGGAAATCGACCCGCACCTCCCCGGCGTCAATCCCGAAGGCGGACATCGAGCGCGCCTGCGCGGCCAGCCGCGCCGCGCGGATCAGCCCCTTCGAGGGCACGCACCCGTAGTTGAGGCAATCCCCGCCCAGCTTCGTCTTCTCGACGAGCGCGACCCTGGCGCCCAGCTGCGCGGCGCCCACCGAGGCCACCAGGCCCCCGACGCCGCCGCCGATGGCCACCAGATCAAACGTGGAGTCATTCCGCATGTCCATGCCCTTTCCCAGAAGGCGGAAAACGCCCGCCTCCCGGCAGACGCGCCGCCTCGTCCATGGGGCGCCCCCTCCCCCTCCCCAAACCTCCGGAAACCGGTTTCTTTCCCGGACAACCATCAAAACACACACGCCGGGGGAATGCGCAAGCGGCGTCCCCCGAGAGCCGGCCGGCGCGCGCGCCCGACCGGTGCGCCCATCCTCCTCCTCGCGCGTCTCCCCCCGCTCCCGCCGCCGGACGTTTTAATGACGGGCGTATGGGCGCGTTATGGGCGCGGCGGGGATCTAAGGCGCCCTTTTCTCGAACGAGGTGAGCGAGAACGCGAAGAACAGTCCCGCGACGAGCAGATAACCGGCCGCCATGCCGGGCGCCGTCCCCCAGCCGAGGGAGTTGACGACGCCCGCCGGCGTGATGCGCCAGGCGTGAATGACCCCGAACCAGCTCAGCGCCGCTGCGGCCAGCGCCCAGCCCGCCGCCTGCTTCGGCTCCCCGTCCACCAGCTTCGCCACCATGGACGTGATGAGGATGGACGTGAAGATAAAGCCGCGCTCCAGGACGATCATCCCCTTCAGGTGAAAGCCCCCCCTGGCGAAGGCCTCCTCCCCCACCTTCCACAAGCTCGTCCCCGCGGCCCGCAGGGAGGATTGCACCATCAAAAGACCCCACGCGGCGATGGCGGGCATGAACCCGATGGCCACGGCCGTGCCGTGGCGCGCCGGAACCGCCTGGAACGTCTGGGTGACCATCATCAGCCCTATCCACAGCATGAGGGCGAACAGCGCCTCGCCCGGAATGATCTTCGAGAGCGACGCAATCGAGCCGGTGCAGCAAAGGAGCGTCACCACCGCCCCGTTGAGGGCGCTGTAGCCGGCGCGCGCGCCCATGGCCTTCCAGCCCGGATGCCCGATATACAGGGTGGTGGGAAAGCAGCTGCCCAGACAGGCCGCGAGGAGGGAGCCCGCGCCGTTCACCGCCAGGGAGCTGCCCGCCTCGAACCTGTCCCCGGCCGCGGCCGCGCTCTCGAGGACCATCAGGCTGCCCACGAGCGTCATGAGGCCCATGGGGACGGAGATCGCGAGAAAATCCCGGGAGAGCGGGCCGAAAAGAGCGCCCAGCAAGGGGCCGGTGGCCAGGGATGGGAGTGCGAGGCCCAGGGGGGCGGGAACGTCGCCCGGAACCCCCTCGATGAGGAGAGAGAGAAGCACCCCCGTCGCCACCGCCACGAGACCGCCCGGCAGGCCGAGGGGCAGCCGGAATCCGCCAAAATACTGGAGCAGGATGATGGCCAGCGGCACCATAGAGAGGAGCGGCCTCTCCCATATGCGGAAGGCGAAATCCATGGCGAGGAAGGTGAGCGCGATGCCGCCCAGCGCCGAGAGCAGGGCGGCTCTGGGGGCGAGCCGGCGGATCCGCTCTCCCACCAGCGAGCCGATGGTCTCGATCGCCCCGCTCACGAAGCAGGCCGCCAGACCCGCCCGCCAGGCCGCCTCGGCGCTTCCGGTCTGGAGCTTGACGGGCAGCATGACGAAGAAGATGAAGGCGAAAAGCGTCACCGTGTTGATGCCGTATGGCACGGCCGTCACGTCGTCGCGACCCTCGCGCGCGGCCAGGCGCCGCGCCTGCCAGGCGTAGAAGAGGTTGCCGCCCAGGATGCTCAGGGCGGCGGCGGGCAGCACGCGCCCGAAAATAAGCGAATCGGGAAAGCCCAGCACCCCTTTGAGGAGGCTCACGATCAGAAGAAGGTTGATGAGGTTGTCCATCCACAGGCCGAAGAAGCCGTCGACGTCGCCTTTCACGAACCACCGGGGCATCCAGAATCCTCGCTATGCGAAATGGGCCGGAGCGCGCCGCCATTGCCGGACAGCCTGCGATAGTAAAACACGCGCACCCCGTTTGCCATAGCCTCCCGCCGTTTCCCCCGCACCCGGCGCTTTGATATGATGCGCCCAACCACCGTCCTTCACCGGGGAGAGAAGCCATGGAAGCTGTCAAAGTCTATACGCGGCACGGCTGATACACCTGCGCCCTCACGAGAGAGTTTCTCTCGTCGAACGGCCTGGAGGTCATCAACAGGGACTGCACGAACGACGCCGGCGCCCGGGCGGAGCTCCAGGCGCTGGGCCTCAAATCCCTGCCCGTCTCCGTGCGGGGCGGGGACGTCGTCGTGGGCTATGACGTGGACGCGCTGCGCCGCGCGTTCGACATTGCGGAGGGGGGTGCTGGGCCGCTGTCCGCAGAGCAGATGCGGCGCTACTTCGAGATGGCGTTTGACGCCCTGCGCCGCGCGGTTCGCCAGATTCCGCAGGAGACGCTCGACTGGGTCTCCCCCGGCAGGCCCCGCACGCTGCGCCAGCTCACCTGGCACAGTTTCGAACGCCCGGCGCTGGTGATGCGGGCCCACGAGTCGGGAGAGTACACCGAGCAGATGGTGCGGCAGTATGAAACGACGGCCAACGACTACCGCACCCCGGAGGACATTTGCGCCTATGGCGACGAGATACAGGCCAGGCTCACGGGTTTTCTCGCCGAAGGCCGCGGCGCGCTCTCCCGCAAGGTGTCGAGCTACATGGGCCCCATCACCGTGCACGAGCTGATGCTCCTCGCCCTGGGGCACGCCTTCCAGCACTTGCGGCAAACCTATCACTATTTCGGCATGCTGGAGATTTCGCCGGACAATCCCCTGCGGCCCGAGGACTACGCGGAAGTGCCCGTGCCGAAGGACCTCTTCTAGCCATGCCCTCCCGGAGCGCGTTGCCCCTGCGCGTGAGGCGCGCCCGCATGCGGCGCGAGTTCCGCGCCCAGGCGCGAATCGGCCAATACGGAAGGACGGGGCTCGACCGCGTGGCGTTCACGCCGGCCTACAACGAGGTGCGCGACCTCGTCGAGGGGTGGATGAAGGCGGCGGGACTGAAAACGCGCGTCGACGCCGTGGGCAACCTCTATGGCCGAAAGGAGGGCCGCTCGCGGGGGCTGCCCGCCGTGATGGTCGGCTCGCACCTCGACTCCCAGAGTCCGGGCGGACGATTCGACGGCGCGGCGGGCGTTCTCACCGCCCTCGAGGCGGTTCGGCGCATCGGCGAGGCGGGACTCGCCCACGACCACCCCGTCGAGGTGGCGGCCTTCGTGGGGGAGGAATCCGCCTGCGGGATGACGGTCTTCGGCAGCAGCGCCGCCACGGGCGTCTTGGGCGTGCGGGATTTGCGGAAAACGCTTCATCCGCCCACGGGGAAATCCCTCTACGAGGCCATCGAGCAAGCGGGCGGAAACCCAGCGCGCGTGCGCTCCTGCCGCATTCCGGAGGGTGCGCTCAAGGCGTTCGTGGAGCTGCACATCGAGCAGGGCCCGGTTCTCGAATCCCGCAAGACGCCCATCGGCATCGTGGACAGGGTGGTGGGATACACGCGGGGCGAGGTGCGCTTCGAGGGCGTCGCGGCACACTCCGGCGGACAGCCCATGCCCTACCGCAAAGACGCCGGCATGGCGGCGGCCGACTTCATGGTGCGGATGGAGCGCATGGCGAGGCGCGCGCCCGACTCCCAGCGGCTGACGATCACCTTCGGCGAGATGGCCGCCATCCCCGGGTGGGTGTCCATCGTGCCCGGAGGCGCCAGGCTCTCCTTCGACCTCAGGAGCAGGAGCGGGGCGGCGATGACGCGCGCCCTCGGGCGCATGAGAGAAGCGCTCGCCGACATCGAGGAGGAGCGGGGCGTGCGCGGACGCCTCGCCGACGTCCGGACGCTGGACGTATGCCCCGCCTCCGCCCGGATTCAAGAAGCGCTCCGCCGCGCCTCGGAGGAGACGGGACACGCGGCCCTCGCCCTGTCCAGCGGCGGGGTGCACGACGCCTGCCGCATGGCGGCGATATGTCCGATGGGCATGGTGTTCATCCCCTCGGTGGGGGGGCTCTCGCACACGCCGGAGGAGTTCACCCACTTTGAGGACATGGTGCGGGGCGCGGAAGTCCTCGCCTCCGCCGTCTGGCGCCTCGCCGATGCGAAGGCGCGGGCGTGAGGCGGGGGAAGCCGGGGGAAGCGGCGCGCAGGGATTCCCGGACGGGATCGGACGCGGACTTGGTCGCGCGCGATCCGCCGTCGCTCCCGCCCGCGCTGTTTGTGTTTGTAAAACGTGCCTATTTGTGAAACGCGCCGTTTTCTGGTAGGCTGGCTTCTCTTTGAGTCAGATGAATATGCGGGTTTGTTGTCGCCACGCGGGCAGGACGTGGCATCTCGAAACTCGGAAATCCGGCAGGTGAAACCGAGAGGGAGAAAAAAAATGCGCAGGATAATCAGGCACGTCATCTTCGGGTTCTTGCTGTTCGCCGCAGTCGCCGTCGCCCTCGCCCCCGCGGCGCGGGCGGCCCAGAAAGAGGTCAAGATCGGCTTCAGCATGGCGCTCACCGGACCGCTCGGCCCCGCCGGCAAGGCGGCGCTGCTGGCCATCCAGATCTGGCGCGACGACGTGAACGCCAGGGGCGGGCTGCTGGGGCGCCAGGTCAAGCTGGTCTACTACGACGACCAGACCAAGCCGGCCAACGTTCCGGGCATCTACGCCAAGCTGCTCGACGTGGACAAGGTGGACTTCGTCGTCTCGGGCTACGGGACGAACCTCATCGTCCCCGCCCTGCCGATCGTGATGGAGCGGGGCATGACGTTCATGGGCCTGTTCGGTCTCGACGCGAACGCGAAATTCCAATACGACAACTACTTCCAGATCATGCCGGCCGGCCCCGACCCGATAGTGGACTGGTCGCGCGGCTTCTTCGAGCTGGCCGCGAAGCAAAAGCCCCAGCCCAAGACCATCGCGCTGCTCTCGGCGGATTCGGAGTTCGCGCGCAACGCCGTGGCCGGCGCGCGGAGGAACGCGAAGAAATACGGCCTGAAGATCGTCTACGACAAGCGCTACCCCTTCCCGGGAACGACCGACTTCACGCCGATTCTCCGCGCCGTCAAGGCCACGAACCCCGACATGTTCTACGTGGGCTCCTACCCGGGCGGATCGGTGGGAATCGTCAAGGCCGCCCACGAGATAGGCCTCCAGCCCAAGCTCTTCGGCGGCGGCATGGTCGGCCTCCAGTACACCGCGATTCAGATGAACCTCGGCAAACTGCTCAACGGCATCACGAACTACTGGTTCTGGGCGCCCGAGAAAACCCTGAAGTTCCCGGGAATCGAGGCCTTCCTGGCGAAATACCAGAAAAAGGCACCCGCCCAGAAGCTCGACCCGCTGGGCTACTACCTGCCGCCGTTCGCCTACGCCTACGTGCAGGTGCTCGAGCAGGCCATCGAGGCCACCAAGGGCTTCGACCAGAAGAAGATTGGCGACTACATTCGCAAGAACACCCACTCCACCGTGGTCGGCAAGGTGAAGTTCGGCAAGAATGGCGAGTGGGCCGCCTCCCGGACGTTCCAGGTGCAGCTCCAGAACATCCAGAGCAACGAGATGAGCGAGTTCACCAAGCCGGGCAAGATGGTGGTGCTGTATCCGGAGGAGTTCAAGTCCGGCAACCTGATCTACCCTTACGCGAAAGCCAAGTAGCGGACCGGGCCTGATTCTGGCGGCCGGGGGGAGGGGGGGCATCCCTCCCCCCCTCCGGCCCGCGCCCGATTTCCACGGGAGCATCCATGCTCAGTTTTGATTTTTTCCTGAACGCCCTCGTCGCGGGCATCCTGCTCGGCGGCTTCTACGCCGCGATAAGCGCAGGCCTCTCCCTTTCCTTCGGCCTGCTCGACGTCGTGAACATCGCACACCCGGCGTTCATCCTCTTCGGCTCCTACCTGACCTTCTACGTCAACGAGCACTTCGGGGTCGACCCGGTACTCGCCGGCCTCGCCTTCGCGGCGCCCGCCTACTTCCTGGGCGTCGCGGTCTACCGTATCTACTACAACAGCTTCGAGAAGACGGGGGCCGAGTCCCTGCGCGGGCTGGTGTTCTTCTTTGGACTCTTTTTCCTGATCGAGGTCATCCTCATCATCACCTTCGGGGTGGACTACCGCCTCGTCCAGGCGTTCTACATCGGCAAGTCCACGTCCATCGGTCCGGTGGGGATCGCCTACCGGCTTTTCGTACCCTTCCTCCTGGGCGGGACACTCACCGCCGTCCTCTATCTGTTTCTCTCCAGAACGTTCTTCGGACGCGCGATCATGGGCGTGGCACAGGACAGCCTCGCCGTCCAGCTCATGGGGGTGGACCCCATCCGGATCAAGACGGTCGCCTTCGGCATCGGCATCGCCACCGCCGTCATCGCCGGCTCGCTGCTCATCATCATCGGCCCGGTGGAGCCGACCATCGGACGGGAGTACATCGGCCGGGTGTTCGCGGTGACCGTCCTGGGCGGTCTGGGGAGCATGACGGGCACCCTCGTGGGCGCACTCATCCTGGGGATAGCGGAGAGCTTCACCTCCTCGTTCTTCGGCCCCTCGTGGGCACTCGCCGTGTCGTTCGGCATCCTGCTCATCTGCCTGGCGGTCCGGCCGTCCGGGCTGTTCGGGAGATAGCCTTGAACAACGGAAACGGGAAGGGGCTTTTCCTCATCGTGGCCGCGGCGCTCATTCTCGGGGCGTTCCTCCTCACCATCCAGATGGAGAACCGCTTCTACTACAAGGCGGCCTACGTCGTCTTGCAGTACGTCGTCCTCGCCACCGCCTGGAACATCCTGGGCGGCTACACCGGCTACGTGAACTTCGGCACGGCGGCGTTTTTCGCCATGGGCGCCTACACCGCCGTCGCGCTCATCAAGACGTGGAAGCCGCCCCTCTACGCCCTGCTCGCCGCCGGCGGCCTCGTCTCGGGCCTCCTGGGGCTGGGAATCGGCTACCTCACCCTGCGGCTCAAGGGCGTATTCTTCTCCATCGCCACCCTCGCGCTCGCCGTCGTGCTCCAGATGATCGTCTCCAACTGGGACTACGTGGGCGGGGGCGCGGGCACGGCCATCCTCAAGCCGAGGAGCGTGCCGCTGTTCTCGAACTACGACGAGTTCCTCTTCTTCGTCATGGCGGCTATCGCCGTGGTCGCCGTGTCGGTCGCCTGGCTCATCGAGAACTCCTGGGTCGGGCGGGGGATGGCCGCCATCCGCGACAACGAGGATGCGGCCGAGTGCATGGGGGTGCCCATCCTCCGGATCAAGCTGTTCGCCACCACGGTGAGCGGCGCCCTCATGGGAATCGCGGGCGCGCCGTTTTCCTATTTCGTGGTCTACATCGAGCCCACCTCGGCCTTCCACCTGGACTACGCCGTGAACAGCCTGGCCATGCCCATGATCGGCGGCACCACCACCTGGCTCGGCCCGCTGATCGGCGCCGTCCTCGTCGGCACGGCCCAGCAAATCGCCACCGTCACCCTGTCGGCGGAGATGAACCTGCTCATCGTGGGCAGCCTGCTCGTGGCCTTCGTGGTGTTCGCCCCGGACGGCCTCGTGGGACTGTTCGGCAAAATACGCGAGAGAATCGCGGGGAGGGCGACGTCATGACCGGCCAGAAACTTCTGGAGGTGCGGGGCGTCACCAAGCGCTTCGGCGGCTTCAGCGCGCTCTCCAGCGTGGACCTCCACGTCAACGAGCACGAGCGCTTCGGCCTCATCGGCCCGAACGGCTCGGGCAAGACCACGCTGATCAACTGCATCTCGGGGGCACTCGCCAACGACGAGGGCGCCATCGTGTTCAGCGGTCAGGACATCACCGCCACCCCCGCCTACAAGCGCACCCGCCTGGGCATCTCCCGCAGCTTCCAGATCCCCAAGCCGTTCGTCAGCATGAGCATCATCGAGAACCTGTGCATCCCGCTGGAATACGCCGCCCACCAGCACGCGCACGGGGAGAACCTGCGCGGCGAGGCGATGGACATCCTCCAGGTGATGGGCCTGGCGGACAAGGCCGACGTGCGAACCGGGGGGCTGACCCAGATCGAGCTGCGCAAGCTCGAACTCGCCCGCGCCATGGCGGCCAAGCCGCGGCTGCTCATCTCGGACGAGGCCATGGCCGGCCTCTCCAACTCCGAGGTGGACGACATTCTCGACATCCTCGTCCGCCTGAACGGGGAGGGCCTCACCATCATCATGATCGAGCACATCATGCGGGCGGTCATGAGCTTCTCCGAGCGCATCGTCGTCCTCGACGCGGGCGAGAAGATCGCCGAAGGGGTGCCCGAGGAGATCATCAACAACAAGGACGTGGAAAGGGCCTACCTTGGCGCATAGGATCGTCGTCGACAACGTCTCGGCCGGCTACGGCGCCGTCCGCGTGCTCCACGGGGTCTCCATCGAGGTGAACGACGGCGAGACCGTCGTGCTTCTCGGCACCAACGGCAACGGCAAGAGCACCCTGATCAAGTGCATCATGGGCATGGTCCGGCCCGATGCGGGCGAGATATACCTCGAGGCCGACGGCGAGCGCATCGACCTGGCGGGCCGACGCCCGGAGGAGGTCGTCAACCTGGGCGTCGCGCTCGTGCCCGAAGGCCGGCGCCTCTTCCCCCGCCTCACGGTGGAGGAGAACCTCCTCCTGGGGGCCTACCGTGAGGTCGCCCGCCGCCAGATCGACCGCAACCTCGCCTTCGCCTTCGAGGCGTTCCCGATACTCGAGGAGCGCAAGTCCCAGCTCGCCGGCAGCATGAGCGGGGGCGAGCAGCAGATGCTGGCCGTGGCCCGCGCCCTCATGTCCGCCCCCCGGGTGCTCCTCGTGGACGAGCCCTCGGTGGGCCTCGCGCCCATCCTCGTGAGCCGGGTGATCGCCAAGATCCGCGAGCTCAAGGAGCGATACCAGCTCACCGTCCTCATGGCCGAGCAGAACTTCAACCAGGCGGTCAAGATAGCCGACAGGGGCTACATCATCGTCCACGGCGAGATCGCCTTCGAGGGCGAGAACACCGAGGCACTCGTCGGCCACGAACTGGTGAAGAAATACTACCTCGGCGTGTGAGGGGCTCCCTCCCTCCCCTCCCGCCTCCCGACGCGCGCGCCTCCCGCTCCCGGAAACCCCCCGTCAGTATCCCATATCCCTGGCGGGGACGTCCGAGGCGATCTGTATGACGATGCCCTCGGTCTCCTCGGGGTCGAGGAAAAGGATTTCATACCCCCGGGGCGTATAGGTGCCCGGGCCGAACCCCTCGAGGAACTTGACGCCGCCGTCCACGAAGCGGCGGCCGGCGGCGCCCGTGTCGGGCGTGGAGAGCGCGATGTGCGAGAGGCACGGCCCGCCGTTGCGCTCGAGCATCTTCGTATAGTGGTTGTCCGGATCGTAGGGCTGCATGATCTCGATTTCCACGTCGCCCAGGCGCAGGAACGTGGCGTGTGCCCAGCCGGTGTCGGCCACCTGCACCCGGTTCGGCGCACAGCCCAGCTTCTCCTGAAACATCTTCGCCGTGCGCTCCATGTCGTCGGTAATCAGTCCCACATGATGAATCTTCCGGAACATCGCATGACTCCTCTACGAGACAGGGGTTTCGGGGAAACGCATCCGCCGCATGACGCCGACGTCATACAAGACACACCCCTTCTCCGGTGTCAAAAAGATAAGGCCGCCGCCGGCTCTGCCCCTCCCCCTCGCGCGCGGCGCGCCGTCCGGTCCGGGGGAATATCCTCTTCCGGCTCCCTCGTTTTCGCTCCTTGACATCGGGCTGGCGAAATTTTATGCTCTTTCGGGATCATCTTTTTAGAATCGGGCGGGAATCGGCGAGGCGGGCGCCCGCTTTCCTGCGCGCGCCCTTTTGGAGCAGAGCCAGAGGAAACTTTTTTGCGTCATCATTCAGCCTGAACAGCGAAGCCCGAAGGCCGTATTCATGCCATTCAGCCACCACCAGGGAGGAACATCGCATGAGCCGTTTGGACCGAAGAAAATTCCTGAAAGGCGCCGGACTCATCGGCGGCATCGTCGCCGCGCAGACCGCACCCCCCTTCCTGAAGGAGGGTCTCGGCGCGCGTCCGATCAAGTGGGGCTCCATCCACCCGACGACGGGCCCCTACTCCACCGAGGCCTTCGACCAGGTGGAGGGCGTCCGCATCGCCATCGAGGACGTCAACAAGGAGGGCGGCGTGGACGGGCGCGAGGTCAAGCTGCTGTTCCGCGACGACCAGTTCAAGTGGGACCAGACCACCACGCACGCCCTCGACCTCATCGACAACCACCGGGTCGATTTCATCGCCGGCTCCATGGTGGGCCCCGAGGAAATCCGGCTCAACGAGTTCTCCCGCAAGCGCAAGATCATCTACGCGAACTATCCCCAGCACATTCTCGCCACGCCGGGGAACGCGAAGAAGATGTCGCCGCTGTTCTTCACGGCGAACACCACGCCATACCAGCTCGCGGCGAGTTCGATCACCTACATCGCCAAAAACAATATCGGCAAGAAGATTCACTGCCTCTTCGATGACTACATCTGGCCCAAGATGTTCGTGCCCGCGTTCAAGAAGCTGGCGAAGGACTTCAACCTCTCCTGGGACGAGAACCGCTCCATCTCCTGGGTGCCCTTCCCGACCTCGATGGACTTCTCCGCGGCGTTCCCGAAAATCCTCAAGGAAAAGCCCGACGTCCTCTACGTGCTGAACTGGGGACAGCGGCAGGTCGCCTTCGTCAAGCAGGCGCGCGAGGCCGGTCTCGACAAGAAGGTGAAGATCGTCATCGGCGCGACCGAGATCACCATACCGGAGGCGGTCGGCCCCGGCTCCTATGACGGATTCAACGCGGCGATGATGTGGCATCCCTCCCTCGCCAGCAAATACCCGGCCTCCGACGTGCTCAACAAGAAGTTTCTGGCGCGCCGCAAGCGTCCGTGCTCGAGCTACGGAATGCTCGCCCACGACCTCACGCGCCTGATTCTCGACACGGCGAAGGAGACGAAGCTCTACAAGCGCCGCGACCACTTCAAGCTGGCCCGCGTCCTGGAAGGCAAGAAGTTCCAGTACAGCAAGGGAGAGTGCCAGATTCGCCCCTGCGACCACGTCTGCATCTCGGAGGTGTTCGTCATGCGCGGCAAGTCCAAGGCCGAGATGAAGAACAAGTTCGATCACATCGAGGTCATCGGATCCTCCACCGGCGAGGGCAACACCGTCTCCTGCGAGGCGAAAGGCCTCAAGGAGGCCGCCAGCGAGAGGTCGGCGTAGCGCTTCCTGAAGTGTGACGGCCGGGGCGATCGGAAAATCCGGCGCGGACTCCCGATCGCCCTGGCCCCGCTCGCCCCGGCGCGTTTGACAAACCCGCCGTTTTCGTCTTAATCAGGTTCGTACGCTTCCCCCCCTCATGTTTGAAGGAGCGCGTTTTGCCAGGCGGCGGCGGTATCGAATTCTCGGAGTTCGTGCAGCACCTGTTCCTCGGTCTGGTGCAGGGCTCCTTCTGGGTGCTCCTGGCCCTCGGCCTCTCCATCATCTTCGGGCTGATGGGCATCATCAACTTCGGCCACGGCGCCTTCTACATGCTGGGAGCGTATGTGGGGTTCACCATCTCGAACCTCATGTTCGCGCCGCTGCTGGGCCCGAACCTGGGCTTCATCATCGCGCTCGCCCTTGTGCCGGTGGTCATGTTCGGCATCGGGATGGTGTTCGAGAAATACGTCATCAGCAACATCTACAACACGGAGAACGAGCGCTTCTCGGGCGTCCTGATCATGTTCGGCATGTCGATTTTCCTGCCCGACTTCGTCCGCTTCATCTGGGGGAGGCCGGGCAAGCCCTTCAACATCCCGCCCATGTTCCAGCTCTCCCTCCTCAAGACGGGCACGCTCGACATCTCGGCCTACAGGAGCTTCACCGTCATCACCGCAGCCCTCCTCGTCGCCCTGCTCTGGCTGCTCATCTACAAGACCAACCTCGGCATGATGATTCGCGCCGGAACCAACAACAACACGATGGTGAAGGTGCTGGGCATCAACGTGTCGCGGATATGGCGGCTCACGTTCGGCCTCGGCATCGCCCTGGCGGGATTCTCCGGCGTCATGATAGCCCCCCTGTTCGCGGTGGACGCCACGATGGGCGAGCTGATTCTGGTGCAGACCTTCATCGTCGTCGTCGTCGGCGGCATGGGCAGCTTCATCGGCCCCGTGATCGGCGGGCTGATTCTGGGGCAGCTCTGGGCGCTCACCCCCCTGGTGGGCAGGACGCAGTATGTGGTGCAAAACTGGACGGGCACGGTGATTGGCCCGGATTTCTGGGAAAAAGCGTCCGACATCCTGCTTTTCCTCGTGATGGCGGTAATCCTTCTCCTGAGACCAAGAGGGTTGTTCGGCCAGGAAGGCGCCTTTGACTAAGCATCCGATTCGTCTCGGGAGAAATTCCTAACGTGGACACCGCAGCCCCGAAGAACAGGTTCACGCCCCGGGAGTTCTGGGCCTGGATCAGCGAAATCTTCGACAACTACGGGATGCTGATACTCGCCGCCCTGCTCCTGCTCTACCCCCCGCTCTTCGACGCGCTCAACGACTCCATCATCTGGCTCGAGGACAACGACTGGGAGGCGTCGGCCGAGATTCTCGCGGAGATTCGCGGCTTCGTGCCGAGCACGCCCCTGATGATCCAGATCCTCATCTACACGCTGTTCGGCATCGCCTTCAACATCCTGCTCGGCAACACCGGGATGCTCAGCCTGGGCCATTGCGCGTTCTTCGGCGTGGGCGGCTACACCGTGGGCATCATGCACGCCTGGATCAAGCCCGACACCTACGCCCCCGACTGGATGGTCAGCGCCTTCCGGGTGCTGCCCCTGGAGATATCCCTGCTCACCTGCATCGTCGTCTCCACCCTCGTCGCCTGGCTCATCGGCACGATTTGCAGCTCCAAGCGCGGCGTGTATTTCGCCATGGTCACCCTCTCGATCAGCATGATCTTCTACTATTCCGCCCAGACGTTCGACGACCTCACGGGCGGGACGGACGGGCTGGGCGGCCTGGAGAACATGCGGCTCGGCTCCATCGACTTGCGCGTGGGCATCATGGACGCCAACATCACCTACTATTTCGTCTACATCGTCAGCGTCCTGTTCATCGCCCTCATCTGGCAGGTGCTGCGCTCGCCGTTCGGCCACGTGCTGCGCGCAATCCGGGAGAACGAAAACCGCGCGCGCATCTGCGGCTACGACGTGGCGAAGGTCCGGCTCATCGCATTCACCATGAGCGGGGCCATCTCGGGAGTCGCGGGCGCACTGGCCATCATCTACGGCGAGACCGTGCCCATCGAGAACATCCACTTCATCACCTCGGGGCAAATCGTCATCATCACCCTGTTCGGAGGCGCCGGCACCTTCCTGGGCCCCGCGGTGGGCTCGTTCATCTACTGGTACCTGAGACAGCTGATGAGCGTGGAGTTCGTAAAATATCTGGCCATCTTCCAGTATTGGGAAGCGTGGGTGGGCGGCATCTTCGTGCTGATAGTGCTCTTCGTGCCCTCGGGCATTCTGGGCACCATCCGGAACATGACGCTCGAGTATCGCGAGAAGAAATACCTCGCGAAAACCGGCGCGGCCGATGCGGCCGCCGACTCAGAATAGCGGAAACGTCCCATGCCCATCCTGGAAACGAAAAACCTGAGCAAGCACTTCGGCGCCCTCGTCGCCGTCGACGGCGTGGACTATTCGGTCGAAGCCGCCGAGTTGCGCTCCATCATCGGACCGAACGGCGCCGGCAAAACGACTTTTTTCAACATGATCGCGGGCGACCTGGCGCCTACGTCGGGACAGGTGATCTTCGATGGGAGGGATGTCTCGGAGGTGCCCGCGCATGAACGCTCCCACCTGGGCATCGCCCGCACCTACCAGATCACCAACATATTTCCCAAGCTGAGCGTGCTGGAGAACATCCGCATCGCCGCGCAGTCGCGCAAGACGACCTTCAACCTGTGGTCGGCCATCGGGAGCCACAAGGGGCTGATCGAGAAAGCGGACGAGATACTCGAGCGCATCAACATGACGGGCAAGCGCGGCGAGCTGGCCGGCACGCTCGCGCACGGCGAGCAGCGCTACCTGGAGATCGGGATCGCGCTCGCCACCGACCCCCAGCTGCTCCTGCTCGACGAGCCCACCGCGGGCATGAGCCCCGAGGAGACGATTCAAACGGGCGCGTTCATCAAGAGCCTGGTTGACCCGCTGACCGTCGTGCTCGTGGAGCACGACATGGATGTGGTGCTGGGCATTTCGGACAAAATCACCGTGCTGCACAACGGCGGCTTCCTGGCCGAGGGCACCGTCGAGGAAGTGCGCGCGAACGCCGAGGTGCAGCGCGTATATCTGAGGGAATGATGCTAGAGGTAGATTCCATCAACACGTTCTACGGCCTGAGCCACGTGCTCCACGACCTCAGCCTGCGGGTGGGCGAAGGCGAGGCGGTGGCCTTTCTCGGGAGGAACGGGGCGGGCAAATCCACCACCATGAAGACGATCATGGGGTTGTTGACGCCTCGAAGCGGCCGGATCACGATGGAGGGAAACGACATCACCGAGGCGGAGGCGCACACCGTCTCGCTCGCGGGGATTTCATGGATTCCCGAGGACCGCCAGGTGTTCACCAACCTCACCGTCTTTGAGAACCTCAAGATCAGCCGCATCCCCATTGACGGCGCCAGGAATCTCGACGACCACCTCGACTGGATTTTCTCCCTCTTCCCGCGCCTCAAGGAGCGCATCAACAACAAGGGGAACCAGCTGAGCGGCGGCGAGCAGCAGATGCTCACCATGGCGCGGGGCCTCGGCACCGAACCCAGGCTCATCATGGTGGACGAGCCCACCGAGGGTCTGATGCCCGCCTATGTGGAAACCATCGAAAACGTCCTGGTGGAGATTCAGAAGAAAGGCATCGCCATCCTCCTCGTGGAGCAGAACTTCCGCATGGCGCTCAGCATCACCAGGCGCGCCTATCTGATAGAGAAAGGCGTCATCCAGTGGGAGGGGGCTTCTGCGGACCTCCTCGAGGACCAGGAAACGCGCATGCGGTATCTCGGCGTCTAGCCGGCGAGCGCCGAGTGCGGCGGACGGCTCAGCGCTCATCCACCAGGCGGCGCGCCTTCACGTCCTCCATCGGGTCGTGGATCACGCCCGGGGCCACGAACTCGAGGACGGGGCGGATCATCACCGCCTCTCTCACCCGGGCCGGCAGGGAGGCGGCGATCCTCCCCCGCTCCGCATCATCGGCTTCCAGGCGAATGACCATCTCGTCCATGGAATCGGCGTCGCCGGGCGCTGATTTCCGGATCCGGATCTGAAACTCCCGAATCGCCCGATCTCTCGCCAGAAGGTCGAACGCGATCTCCGGGTTCATCAGCATCCCCCGCACCTTGAGCAAGTCGCCCGTTCTCCTCGGGAGGCGCGCTACGCGCTCGCCCAGCCGCCCGCAATCCGGACAACGCTCCCACCGCAAGGCGATGACGTCCCCGATGAGGTAGCGGAGCAGCACCGTCCCCCGGCGGTGCAGGTGCGTGAGCGCAATCGCCCCCTCCTCCCCCTCCCCCACGCGCAGGCCCGTCTCGGGGTTCACCACCTCGAGCAGGTACAGCTCGGGCACCACGTTGTGCGGCATCGCCCCGTTCGCGCACTGAACGAGGCCGCCCTGCATCTCCGTCGCCGCATAGCGCACCCGCACCTGCGGGTCCTTCGCCCCGAAGTGCCGAAGATGCTCCATATACTCCTCGCACAGGGCGTCGCTCACGGCCTCGCCCGTGGTGAGCACCATGCGCGCGCGGGAGAGCCTGACGCCGCGCTCGCGCGCCCTCCTCAAAAACCGGCGGACGAAGCTCGGCACCCCCCAGAGGACCGTGGCCTCCGAAGCCACGTCGATGGCCTGATCCAGCGACCGGCGCACGGGATATTCGGGGTGGGGACTGCCCGTCAGCGCGCTCACCACCGGAAGCCCCATCACCTCGGCGGAGCGCACGCAGCAGAGAAACCCGCCCAGCGGCATGGGCGAGAGCGGGTAGAGGTTCGCTATGAGGTCTCCCGCCCGCAGGCCCTCCGCCTCGTTGCAGGCCCGCGCCTGGAGCATGATGTGATACTGATCGTGCGTGGTGTTGAAGAACGGGGACGGACGCCCGCTCGTGGTGCCCGTGGTGTAGGCCACGTTCCACATCGTCCGCTCCTCGAAGGGGAGCTCGGGCAGCCAGGCGGGGTCGAGGCTGAAATCCTCCGGCGCCGCCATGAAATCCTCTTTTCGCGTGAGCGGGAGCCTTTCGAGGTCGTCGAGGTCGCGTATCGCCTCGGGAATCAGGTTCGCCTCGGCGAAGCGGCGCTTGTAGAACGGGTGCGCCCGCCCGCACAGGGCGACCATGCGCCTCAGGCGCTTCGTCCTCAGCTCGCGCAGCGCTTCCGCCTCGTCCATCCGGTCTCGCCCTCCTGCCTCCACGGCCCCTAGAAAATTCCGGCCGCCCTCTGCAGCCGGCGCACGTATTTCACGATCAGCCGCACCTCGGCCGGCCTGACGCCCGGGACGGGCGCCATGTCCCCGAACTCCCAGTGGTGGCTCTTCACCCCGCGCGCCACCGCGAGGTGGAAGGCGGCGTCGGAGTGATGGGAAGGCTCGTAAATCCGGTGGACGAGCGGCGGGCCGATCCGCGAGCCCCGGGCTTCCGGCCCGTGACAACGCATGCAGTGGCGCGCGAACAGCGCCTTGCCCTGGCTCACCTGCGCCATGTCCTCGGAGGCGGGCGGCCGCGCCCGCTCCGGAGGGGCTGGCCGCCTCGTCAGCATCACGAGGAGGGAGAAGCCCGCCACCAGGACAAACCCCGCCACCAGCGCCCGGCTCACGGCGCGGACCTCCCCGGCCCGCCCGATGCGCCGCAAGAGCACCCCGCCACCGAAATCGCCATCGACCGCTCCCCTGTCCGGGCTCCCGAGAAAACGACCAGACATCCTAAGGAGGTTCTCCCGCTCATTTCAAGCCCCGGTGCGGGACGCGCAGACGCCCCCGCTCCTCATCCACAGGAAAAACCATGCGGACAGCACCGCGCCGCTGAGAATCTGGCTCCCGCTCAGCGCCCACCAGACGCCGCCGGCGCCCGTGGCGAACACGAAGGAGAGGAGATAGGCGGCCGGAATCTGGACGCCCCAGCGAACGACCCCCTCCACCGTCATGGGCGGTTTCGAGCGGGAGGCGCCCTGGAACGCGCCCGCCATCACCCGGCGAACGGACTCCATCAGCAGGCCTGCGCACAGGATTCTGAGCGCCATGACGCCCGTGGCGTCACCCTCCATCCCGAAAAACGAGACGACCTCCCCCGCCCAGACGAACAGGGCGAGGCTCGCCATCGTCATCACGACGAGGAGGGCGCCGGCGGCGAGCCACACCGTGCGCGCCACGCGCTCGGGCTTGCCCGCCCCCAGGTTCTGCCCCACCAGCGTGCGCACCGCGCTTTGCAGCCCGAAGCCAGGCATCCGGGCGATCATCGTCACGCGGTTGCCGACGCTCCAGGCCGCCAGCGCGCCCGCGCCAAATGGCGAGAGCATCCGCACCATGAGCACATGGGCGCCGCGCTCCAGCAGATTTTGCGCCATGGCGGGCCAGGCGAGGCGCACGACGCGGGAGAGGTGCGCACGGCGCGGGCGCAAATCCCCCCGGCACAGCGCGAGCCGTGATTTTCCCCTGGCGATGCAGCCGAGCATCGTCAACAGGCCGCCCAGCCTCCCCACGCCGACCCCCAGGAAGGCGCCCACGATGCCCAGGGCGGGAATCGGCCCCAGGCCGAACATGAGGAGCGGGACAAAAACGAGCGTCAGGGCGGTGGACGCGATGACGCCCGCGATGGTGATGCCGGGCTCGCCCGTCCCCCTCAGAATCTGGCCGATGACGAACATCCCCTCCACGGCGGGCAGAACCGCGAACCCCGCGCGGATGTAGGCGACGCCCAGGGCGGCGATCTGCGTCTCCCGCGTCATCAGTCCCATCAGGAACGGGGCGAGAAAGAACCCCAGGAACGCGGCGGCGAGGGAGAATGCGCCGACGAGAAAGATGGCCTGGCCCGCCATGATCGCCGCCCCCGCCCCATCGTCCGCGCCGACGCGCTGGGCCACGAGCGCCTGGCCGGCGATTCGCAGCCCGAAGGAGATCGAGCGAATGAACAGCAAGACGATGAATCCGAGGGAGGCGGCCGCCAGAAACCGGGGGCCCATGACGCCGAGCCAGTATATTTCCAGCAGGCCATCGAGGTTGCGCAGGATGCGCTCGCCGCATATGGGAACCGATAGGCGCGTGATCGCCCAGCCGACCGACCCTCGGGTGTAGTCATACCCGGGCGTGCTCTTCGAGCGCCTCAGAATGCGAACCTCGAGGAAGGCGGAGATACCGGAAAACGACGCCAACATGATACGATAGAAACAACCGACGCGCGAAGCACGGGAGAGGGTTGGATGCCGCACCCCGATTTTGATCGTTGCGCCCGCCACATCACCACGGACGCCCTGCGCGCGACGCTGGCGGAGATGGTGAACATCCCGAGTCCCACGGGCGGGGAGGCGGAGATGGCCCGCTACCTGGAGGAGCGCATGGCGCGGGCGGGCATGCGGACGCAGCTCCAGGAGGTCGGCACCGGCAGGCCGAACGCCGTCGGCGTGCGGGAAGGCTCAGGGGATGGCTGGAACCTCCTGCTCACCGGCCACATGGACACCTCCTACGGTGGAGACGAGGAGTATCTCTCGGGCGAGGGCTTTCAGCCCAGGGCGGTTCACCGGGACGGCTGGGTGTGGGGCCTCGGCGCCAACAACATGAAAAGCGGGCTGGCGGCCGCGCTGGCGGCCGTCGAGGCCATCTGCCGCGAGGGCGTCGCCCTGCGCGGGGACGTCTCGATGGCGGGCGTGGTGGGCGAGATAGAAAAAGCGCCGGTCGATGAGTTCTCGGGCGCGTCCTTCGCCGGCTACGGCACGGGCACCCGCCACCTCATTCTCCACGGCGTGACGGCGGACGGCGCCATCCTGGCCGAACCGACGGGGCTGCGGGTCTCGAACGCGAACATGGGCGTCGTGTGGGCGAAGATCACCGCAACCGGCACGATGAGCCACAGCGCACTCTCGAACCGCCCGGGGGTCGCCAACGCCGTGCGCGCCATCCACAGGATACAGACCGCCGTCGAGCGGTGGATAGAGGATTACGAATCCAACCATTGTTGCATGGGAGAGCGTCCGAACGTGACGATAGCCGCCATACGGGGCGGCTGGCCCTGGCGTCTTTCCCGAAACCCCGTCGAGGCCAGCCTGTATCTGGACATCCGCACCGTGCCGGGGCAAAGCACGGAGGACATCAAGCGCGGGTTGCGCGGCGTCCTCCGGGAGGCGGCGGATGGCGCGAATCCGCCCGCGCTCTCATTCTGCGTGAACGACCCGCCCACGCGCCTCGAGGAGGGCGCCCCCCTCGTGCGGGCGGCACTGAGTGCGCACGAGGAGATCACGGGCGAGACTTCGACCCCCATCATCCGGAGGCCCGCGTCCGATTCCACGCACTTCAATCGCTACGGCATTCCGTGCGTCTGCTATGGCCCCGGCGGGCGGATGCACCCGGAGGCCGGGAAGAAAGGGATGATGCACGCCGTGGGCGAGCACGTATGGGTCGAGGACGTGGCGACCGCGGCGCAGGTCTATCTCGCCGCCGCGCTGACGCTCTGCGCCCGGAGGAGCGCCCCATGAGGCCCGGGAGCGAAACGGGCGCGCTCCCCGGCGGCGCCGTCGTCGATTTTAGCGGGAAAGGCCGGGCTGACGCATGGATTTTGAGCTGAGCGAGTCGCAGAGGGGCTTGCAGCTTCTGGCGCGAAGGTTCGCGCAGGAGGAAATGCTCCCCGCCGTCGCGGAGCTGGAGGCCCGCCCTGACGGGGAGGACAAGTTTCCCTATGCACTGGTGAAGCGCGGCTTCGCCCTGGGCCTCCACTCCCTCGGGGTGCCGGAGGCGCACGGCGGCGATGGGGCCGACGTCCTCACCCAGTGCCTCGTGGTGGCGGAGCTCTCCGCGGGCGCGCCCGCCGTCTCCAAGGTGTTCAGCCACAACTGGAAGGCGATAGCGGGTCTCCTCGCCGTGGCGACGGAGGCGCAGCTCCGGCGGGTGATTCCCGACTATCTCGCAGACCCGCTCTACTGCATCGGCATCGCCATCACGGAGCCGGGCGCCGGCAGCGACAACGCCCTCCCCTTCGACGCGGACCCCGCCGCCGGCCCGGCCCTGGGCGCCGTGCGCGAGGGCGATTCCTACGTTCTGAACGGGGCGAAGCAGTTCATCGCCATGGGCGCGCAGGCGAAGTGCGTCACCGTGTTCGCCCGAACCGACAGGACGGTTCCCTGGACGCGGGGGACGACGGGATTCCTGCTCTTCCCGCCGCAGGAGGGCTTTGAGGTCGGCAGGCTGCACGAGAAGGTGGGCCTCCGGTGCTATCCCCAGCACGATCTGATATTCCGCGACGTCCGGCTGCCGGCCGAAAACCGCCTGGGCGCGGAAGACGCGTTCCAGGCCAGCCGGAGGAGCGTGACCAGCGTCGGCACCGTGGAGGCCACGGCGACAGCCCTGGGGATCGCCCAGCGCGCCTATGACCTGGCGCTGGGCCACGCCCGCGTGCGCGTGCAGGGCGGCAGACCCATCATCGGGCACGACCTCATCGGCGCCCTCCTGCTCGATATGTACACCCGGCTCGAAGCCGCGCGAACGCTGCTCTGGCGCGTCGCCTGGAGGATCGACCACGGCAGGGGCGACCCCCGGCTCGCGCGCGCGACGAAGGTGCTCGCCACCGAGACGCTGAACCACCTCGCCGCCAAGGCGGTGGAGATTTGGGGAGGCATGGGCGTGATGAAGGACGCGCCGGTGGAGAAGGTCTACCGCGACGCGATTCAGCTCTTTCACATGGGAAACACGAACCAGGTCAACATCCTGAAGGCCCTCCCCCACCTGTGAAGAGGAGGCTGCGGGCGCCGCCACAAGGGGTGCTCACGAACGCCGCCCGCCCGGGGGGAGCAGAGCGGGCGGGGCGCCGCCTTCCATCCGCCCGTCCTTGTCTTTTGCGATTTTTTTGATGATGCTGTTTGAGGAGAAGCGCGCGCATCCGGAGCGGAGAAAGACGCGCATTCCACGCGCGCCATCATCCCCTGGGCGGCAGGCAGAGGAGGAGAGAGCGGAGATGGTGAAGAAAACGGATGCAGAATGGCGGAAACAACTCACGAGGGAGCAGTACCGCGTCACGCGGCGGGCGGGAACGGAGCGCGCCTTCAGCGGAAAATACTGGGATTGCCACGAGGATGGCGTCTATGCGTGCGTCTGCTGCGGGAGGGAGCTGTTCGACGCCGCGACCAAGTTCGAATCGGGGACAGGGTGGCCGAGCTTCTTCCAACCCCTGGGAGCGGACAGCGTGCGCGAGGTGGAGGACAACTCCTTGTGGATGCGCCGCGTGGAGGTGGTGTGCGCGGCCTGCGACGCGCACCTGGGCCACGTGTTTCCCGACGGCCCGCCGCCCACCGGGCAGCGCTACTGCATGAACTCGGCGTCTCTGGAGCTCCGGCCCAGGGCGTCGTCCTGAAAATCGTCGCCTTCACAGGCTGACAGAAGGAGCGATCGTATGCGCATCGAGCGTTTTCACAACGTGTCCCTGACGGTGCGGGACGCGGGCGCCTCCGCCCGGTGGTATGCCGAGAACCTGGGCTTCGAGGTGGAGTCGGACTCCGAGCGGACGCCGGAATTCTCCGCGCAGGTGACGGGCGTGCCGGGCGCCCGCCTCCGCGTCGTGCACATGGGCGGCCACGGGCTGCACCTCGAGCTGATGGAGTACACGGGCGCGCCCGGCGCGCCGGTGGACACCGACCCGAACAACCCCGGCTGCCTGCAAATCGGCTTCGTGGCGGATGACGCCGACGCCCTCTACGAGAGGCTCCAGGCGGCCGGTGCGTCCATGTGCTCGCCCTCCCCCGCCACGGTGCCGAGCGGCCCCATTCAGGGCTCCAGGATATTTTTCTGCAAAGACCCCGACGGCGTGGTGCTCAAGTTCCTCTCCATCAAGAAGCGGGAGGGATGAGTACGGAGGGAGGAATACACGAAAAAACGGGGGATCAGGCGCTCATCTCCCGGCCGCTCTCATACCACTCGGGGCCCGGCTGCTCGGGGGGATCGTCGTAGCGCTTGATCTCGATCTCGATGTTGTCGGGGTCGTGGAAATAGGTGGCGTAGCCCACGCCGAAGGCGCCCAGGTTCTTCTCCTCGCCGCGGTGCGGCTCCCGGCCGGCCGCGCGCAGGCGCTCGATGACGGCGTGGTAGCCGGCGTCGTCGAAGCAGAAGGCGACGTGATCCACCCCGCCCCTGACCTCGACGTCCTCGGGCACGAACGCATCGGAATGGAAGAGGACGAGGACGTCCTCCCCCACGCGGAACACGACCTGCTCTATCGCGCCGTCGTGAATCGCCCGCCGGCCCACCGGCGCGAGTCCCATCACGTCGCGGTAGAAGGCTATCGAACGCTCCAGATTCGTGACGCGCAGGGCGACGTGCTCGATCATGCGCTTCATGGCGGCCTCCGTTTGCCCGTCCCGACGGGGGGCGCGCTTGCTGCTCCCGCTTCCCGCGCTTCCCCGCCGCGCGGGCTGTGTGGGAAGGAGAGGGGCTAGTCGTCGTAGGCCTTTACCGTGGGCACCGTGATGGGGGGATCGGGTTCGGTTCTGCCCTCGGCCACGGCGCGAATCGCCTCGATGATCTTGCGATAGCCCGTGCAGCGGCAAAGATTCCCGGTGAGCCAGTGCTGGATTTCCGCCTCGGAGGGGTCGGGATTCTCCTCGAGCAGCTTTTTGGCGGAGACGATCATCCCCGGCGTGCAGTAGCCGCACTGGGTGGCGCCGTGCGAGGCGAAGGCGGCCTGCAGGGGGTGGAGGCCCCCCTCCATGCTGCCCACGCCCTCTATCGTCTCGACCCGCGCGCCATCGGCGCGAACGGCGAGGGTGAGGCACGCGCTGATGAGGGCGTCGTCCATGATGACGGCACAGGAGCCGCACACGCCCTGGTCGCAGGAGCGCTTGGTGCCCATCATCCCGAGGTCCTCCCGGATGAAATCCACCAGATAGCGGTTGACGGGCACCAGGGCCTCGACGGACTCCCCGTTCAGGACAAAAGAGATCATTCTTTTCTCAGGCATGTCGGCCCCCCGTTTTTGCGGCGCATACGCTGGATTGTCGTTTCTTCCAATATACCATGCCGAACTGGGTTATGCACGAAGGATTTTCATGCTCTCCCGAAATTTTCCGGCACAGGGGCCGCCGACCGGCCCGGGGAGAGCGGGGTTTTCCCCCCTTGGAGGAACCCGGCGTCCGTGGGGATGCGTCGTCGTCAAACCCTAAACCCTCCTCAGGGCGGGCAGGAGCTCCTCGGAGATCATCCGCATGCTGTGGAGGGCGGTCGAGAGCGGCATTCCCGCCCAGTGCGTCCGGATGACCAGGTGATTCACCCCGACTTCCTCCCAGTAGGGACGAAGCTGCTCGTAGCACTCCCCGGGCGAGCCGATGACGAAGCGATCCTTCAGGAGGTCGGCGAATTCCTGGTCGAACGATTCATCCTCCGGCATCGCGTCGTCCTGCCCCCATTTGGCGTAGTCCCTGTATTTGCCGAGCAGATAGGGGCCCGCCATCTCCAGGGCGGTTTTTCTGTCGCGGGCGCAAAAAACCTCCTTGATGCAGGGCAGCGCGTTCGGGAACGGCTTCCCGCATCTGTCCAACTCCGCCCGATACAGGCTCATCTGGCGCTGGATCGTCGCGGTGGTGGAATGGGGATTGATGAACCAGGCGTCCCCGATGCGTGCCGCGCGCTCGATGGCGCGGTCGTTGTTCGCCGCGACCCAGATCGGCGGGCAGGGCTTCTGGACGGGGCGGATGTTCATGCGCACCCCCTCGAGCTTGCAGACGTCGCCCTCCCAGGCGACCTCCTCCGCCGTCCACAACCGCTTCACCAGCTCCAGGCATTCCTCGAACCTGCGGACGCGGTGTCCCCTCGGCACCCGAAAGGCGTCGAACTCCGCCTGGCGGTATCCCAGGCCGATGCCGAACACGAAGTTCCCGCGGCAGATCACGTCGAGCGACGCGACCGTCTCCGCGACATACACGGGGTTGTGGAGGTTGATCAGCAGAACGCCCAGGCCCAGGGTCATCTCCCCGGCCTCCGCCTGGAGGCGCGCGAGGAAGGGGACGATTTGCAGCTGCTTGTTGTTCCCCTCGTTCAGGTAGTGCTGGCCGGTGAACACCGAATCCCAGCCCCTGTCGCGCGCGAGGCGCACCATCGCGTATTGCTCGTCCAGGGCGCTGACCATATCGGTTGCGAGATGCTGCTGGTTGGTGATGAAAAGGCCGACTTTCATGTCAGGTTCCTATGCGCGGGGCGATTCGATGGGGGACACCATACCGCAAACCCGCTGACGCTTCCACGCGGGGGGATGAGACGGCCACGACAGATGAAGGGAGGGGGGGGGACTCAAGCCCAAAGCCAGTCCAGGTCCGAGAATGCGAGCGCGCCCTCGAAGTTCTGGATGTTGTCGCGAACGTTGAGGATGAGGCATCGGTCGTTGCCGCCGTTGAGGACGCCTCGCAGGCCCCTGCCGATCATCTGAAAATAGAGATTCGGACTATAGACCGGCCGGGCCACAATGATGGCGCGCGTCCTGGGCGCGTCGAAGCCCTCTCGAAATACGCCGTAGTTCACGAGCGCCTTGACCTCGCCGCGCCGGAATTCCTCGACTATCCTTCGGCGCGTCGATATCTCTGTTTCTGCGCTAACGGCTCTCGATGTAATCCCTCTCTCATTCAGGAGCGCCGCTACCGTCTTGGCGTGCGCGACCGACGTCGCGAATACGAGGGTGGGCCAATCCCCATCGACGTGTTTTTCATACGCTTCAATGATGCGCTTGGTGCGATCGGCGTCCGCCGCGATGCGTTTCTCCACGCTCTCCGGAAGCCAGGGGGCGGATTCCGCTTCCTGCCGTTCGCTATCGTTCAGCCGGAACTCGCCACCTTCGATGGTTTCGTGCTCTGCCCGCGCGAGCACGCACATCTCTTGCAGCTCGCCGATGACATGCTCCGGGTCGTCCCTCTCAAATGCTCCGAAATCAAACCGCTTGCGACCGTAACGATTTCTCAGCCGCCTGGTTTCCGCCTCATCGTATCCACGATAGGGCGTAGCGGTGAGACCAAGCAGAAACGGATCGTCCGCTTTATTCCGTTGGGTCAGTCCGATTTCCCGCATCACGGAAGTAAAGGTCCGAGCAATCGAGCGATGCGCCTCATCGAAAACGACGAGTTTGAAGTCTGAGAGAAACTCGTATTCGCCGGTCTGCCTCTTAAACCTGGCGTCCAGCGTCTGAATCGTCGCGACGACGACATGGAGGTCGCTCGTTGGCTCAGGTCTGGACTGACTGCCCCACATCCTGGAGATGCGCAACTGCGCCCCGGCCGCGCCAATGCTCGACCAAGCCTGCCGCCACGCCTCAACAGCCTGTTCGCACAACTCGTCGCGGTCCGCGACCCAGAGAATTCCGCCCTCAAAGCCATCTTCACGCATTGCATCGACAATCGCCTGCACGGCGACGCGCGTCTTGCCCGATCCGGTCGGCAGACTGATCATCCCGCGCCTTCCGGTGCCGTCCACGCCCCCGTTGCGGAACATCCTCCGCACGTTGGCGACGATTTTTTTCTGGTAGTCATGGAGTCCTGGCAGCGAGTAAGGGCCTTCGATTTCGAGAAACGGGTCTCGGCGGTTCCCCCCCTTTCCTGCCCATTCGGCTGAAAATCCGAGCGAACGAACAAATTCGACGGCGGGCCGGCGACCAGCCCATTGCTGCGGCGGGTCCAAGGCGCCCAACGCCCCCCGAAACCGTCTGAGAGCGTCCGAATGGTAGATGGCGATGGCGTCTTTGGCGAGCTGAATGTCCGCCACAACACCGTCGTCCGACTCACGTATGGCGAGCAACGAATCGGGCAAGTCTCGGCGGAGGGCGGATTCGCCCACTGCAGCCAGAAGTCGCTCGGCGTCCGTCGAGCATTCCCTGACAGTCGCGCGCCGCTTCTCGATTTCCTGTCGCGTCCTGTATTGCCGTATACCCTCCAGCTGTGCCGCACTCAGCCGAAGCTCCAGACTCTCGCAGACGAGCCGCAGCTCATGACTTTCGTCATCATCCGCCGTGTGGGTGAGATAAACGTTCGGAGCGTGAAAAAGGGCCTCCTTCGTCTTTCCAGCAACCAGGATTCGTTCGCAGCGTATGAGTTCGCATGCTTGCCGCTCCGCCGGAAGACGCTCCTTCAAACCTGGCCATACATCGGTCAGAGGAATCGCGTCCTCCTCCCCGATAAATTCCGGGCTCGGTTCCGAAAGATCGAACACTTTCTTGATCCTGTCCGCCTCCGAGTGTGCCAGCAGGGCGTGCAGTGCCGCCTGGTTTTTCGGCTGCGCGCCAAGCCCATCCTTGAACGGAACGATGCTTTCGCAGGTTCGAACTCGCCCGTGTTCGCGCAGCATGCTAACGGCCGGCGACTTGTATGACCGTTTCGGATAGCCCGGGTTGTCGTGCTTCATCTCCCACTCCTCAAAAGTGGCGTCAAGAAACAACAAGGCATGCGTGTAACGAACCTTGGCTTCGTCAGAGAGAGTGCGGAATACCTCTAGCGGGCCGCTCCCCTTGCTTGATGCAAAATTCAGTAGATCCAGCCGCGGATTTTTTTCTATGCTATCCTGGAAGCGCCTGCGGCATCTGTCCAGGAAATCCGGGAAGCGAGGCTCCGACGCCAGACAACGATCAGGCTGTGGCGCATCCACCACCCCAAGAGCGCGCAGTAGCCCGGAATCCGGCGCGTGGAAATCCATATCCACGGTGACGCAGTCATCCCGACTCCCGTCGCCGGGAACGATGCTGCCAGGCAGCAACACCTCACAAGAAAGTCGCCAGTCGCCAGACCGCGTCCGGATGCGAAGTCTCGACTCCAGCTCCGATCTCCGGTCCTTGAGGCTTTCAACGATGATGTCGCGGGCTGCGTCCCCGACCTTCCGGGCCTGTAACCAGAATTTCCTCAAAAGATCATCGCTTGGCGGCGACGTGCTATCCAGCACCTCTTTCGCGGCAAGTCTGAATATGCTTTCCGGCGACGGCGGCTTGATCCCCAGTTCTTTTAACGCCGAGAGGGTCTCTCCGTCTGCCGCCAGCTTCGGGTGGACGCATGACTCCCCGGAATCCGGGACGCGCCAGCCATTCCCCGACTCCTCAGGCAGGAACAGACGCTCCGGGTCCGGTTCCCGCCATGCATCGCTTGCCGTCCGGACGATACTGCCGAGGCTGTTCTGCGTTCGTCGAATGTCAGGCGGTATGAGCGCGGCTGTCTGGATAGCGGCCATGGAGGCTCGGACGGCGTCGTTCGACTCCTCACCTTCCGCAACAAGCACCGCCAGCCAATCACTGAGCGCCTTCCTGGGAGCCTTCCCTGGATGATACGGAAAAGCGGAGGAAAACAACCGGTCGATCCTGGAAATCCGGTTGCGCGGGAGTGCCTCGTGATGAAGCCAATTCCGTGGCCGGCCCGGATACTCCGCCCATCGTTTGAGCGGCTCCATGACCAGTCGGTGCTCCGTCAATTCTCCCGGGGGATAGGAGATTTCTCCGACGCGGCGCAGCTCCCCGTCCTGGTCAGGGACGATGGCGCGACTGCCAAGCGTCGAATACAAGCCCTCACGGATCCTGTTGATGTGCTCGGTATCTCCGGGTTCCCCCCTGCGCGGCAGCGCGTCCAGATGTCTGGCGGGGTCCTCGTCCGTTGCGAGATCGGGCAGCGCGTCGGCGACCATCTCCACCGCGGCGTCGATCAGCTCCTCGTTGTATTTCCCCGGCAGAAGATTTTGCCGATCTTCGTTTGTTTTCCACGGCGCGTTCAGGATGCCGGCGACGAGGCTTGCGCTTTGCGTCGGGAAAAACGCCCAGAAATAGCCGGGAACATTCAATCGATCAAGAGGCGCAGCCCACCATATTGGCACCTCGTCGCCATCGTCGAGCGCTCTCTTGTCATCCCGGGCATCACTTGACAGGGAATGCGTGCGCTTGAACAGTTTCCATCCGCTATCCTGCTTGTCTTCCCCAAGAAGATATACGTTAGGTTCCTCAACCTTTTGCAGCTCAAATGTGCGGCTGGTTTCAGGGGTTTCATCACGAAGCGTGAGTTTGCCGACGTGCTCGACGAACAGAAGAAACTCCGGCGGGAAGTCGCGCATCTGCTGTTCAAGGTTGTCCCGGGCATTGTGCTTCAGCGGCAACCGCACGATGTTCGTCGCCCAGCCCATAAGTTCGCGGAGAATGTTGTCCTCATCCCGGTTCTCGCGGGGGTGGATAGGGTCAGGCAGGCGCAACGCCGGATAGCGTTCGGCATTCGGGGCGACTTCCCGTATGCGGTCGCGTGAGCGGTCGCGATCAAAGCGGAACGAGCCGGAGCGGCTGAAAAATTCCGGCGCGTCGGTAACTCCGAGAACAGACTTGAAGCCGAGGCCGAACCTTCCGATCTCGCTGGTCCCTCTCTTTGGGGACAAGTGCGAAAACATGAGCGCCTTTACGCCATCCCGGTCGATCCGCTTCCCATCATCGGCGCAATACAGATAAGTCTCTGTCAGGCGAATCGTGATGCGTCCGCCGCCTTGTACCCCGATCAAAGCGTCGGCGCTGTTCTGGACCAGTTCGAACAGCTGGCGGCGCGCATAACCGCCGCGCGCCGTGTCCGCCTCGTGATTGGCGTGCTCATCCACCGAGTTGGGTTGTTCACGATAGGCGTTAAGAGTCTTCTGCGACTCCTCGGCAATGTAGTCGCCCAACTCTCCGCCCGGCCCAGCCCAATCTCCATTCGGCGGCATCATGTTTTCCTTATCAATTATAAAAGTTGTTGATGGATGGGGGTCGAGGCGCCAGTCATGAGCGGGATGCACCCCTCACGCCAGCCGCCGCACGCCGGGGAACGCCTCCCGGATTTTCAGGTCGCGCGCGTCGTGGCCCGCGAAAATGAGGCGCGGGGAATCGGCCAGGTCCTTGATGGCGTCGAGGGCGCGCAGCGCGTCGTCCACGTGCACGTGGATGCCGGGCGGAATCATGGACTCCAGGCTCCGGTAGACGTAGGCCGCGTCCACGGCCAGCACCGCCCAGCCCTCCTGCGCGCGGAAGCGGACGATCTGCAGGCCCGGCGTGTGCCCCCCCACCCGGTGGACGCGCACGCCGTCGGCGATCTCCGCCTCGCCCTCCACCAGCACGAGGCGGCCCGCCTCCTCCAGCCTCTCCGCCTCGGGGAGGTCGCCCAGAAAATGGTTGAGGAAATGATACCCCGCCGCGTCGCTCCGCCAGAAATCCAGCTCCGCCCTCTGCAGATAAAACCGCGCGGAGGAGAACAGCCGCGCCGAGGAGAAGTGATCCCAGTGCAGGTGGCTCACGATGAGGGTCTGGACGTCGGACGGCTTGACGCCGAAATGTCCCAGAAGCTCCCGCTGCTGGCGGTAGCCCGCATAGACGGGATTGCGCGCCTTCTGGGCCGCCTCGCTGAAGCCGGTGTCCACGGCGATGGGCGCACCTCCGGCCTCGGGCACCAGCAGCCAGAAGAAATAGGGCAGCTCCCGCACGCGCCCCGACTCGCTCAGATACAGCAGCCAGGAGGCGTCGCACGCGCGCGTCCCCTGGCACAGGGCGTAGAGGCGGTAGGTCGTCTCCCCCAAGGACTGAGCACCCCCCTATGGCACAACGGAAAGAACCGGAACATGCGGGACGCGCCTCTCCTCCCCCCCGTTCCGGCTCCTCGGTCCGCAACGCCATCCCGCCGGAGACGGCCGCACGCGCGCGCCATCCCTCGCCGCAGACGGCGCGTCCAGGAAGCGAGGCTGTTCTTTTCTTGTCCGATTTCATCAATTATGCCATTATTTTTCAAGACCTGCTTTTCATATGCGAGAACCACCCTCGAAGGGTCGCGCCTTGGACAATACCCTCATCATCGTTTTCTTCCCGTTCCTCGCCGCCCTCGTCGTTCCCCTCCTCGCGAACCGGTTCCGCAAGGGCGCCGCCTGGTTCGCCATGGCGGCGCCCCTCGTGAGCGCGTGGGCACTCTGCGGGCTTTACCGGGAATGGGCGGCGGCGGGGCAGAGGACCATCACGCGCGTCATCCCCTGGGTGCCGGCGGCCAACGTGGAAATATCCTTCATGGTGGACGGCCTGAGCCTGATGTGGGGCTTTCTGGTCGCCGGCGTGGGCGCGCTCATCGTCCTGTATTCGCACTGGTACCTCCACGCGGGCGAGGCACTCGGGCGCTATTACGCTTTTCTGATCGCCTTCATGGGCTCGATGCTGGGCGTGGTCTTCTCGAACCATCTCATCTCGCTCTTCATCTTCTGGGAGCTGACGAGCATCACCTCGTTTTTCCTGATCGGCTTCTGGTCAGAGAAAAAGGCGTCCAACTACGGCGCCACCAAGGCGATTCTCATCACCGGAAGCGGAGGCCTCGCCATGCTGGGAGGCTTCCTGCTCCTCGGCGACGCGACGGGCGAATGGCGCCTCTCCCAACTGGTGCTGGCACCGGAGCCCGCCCGGCACGTATCCCTGGGCGTTTTCGTGCTGATCATCCTCGGCGCGGCCACCAAGAGCGCGCAGTGGCCCTTCCACATCTGGCTGCCGAACGCCATGGAGGCGCCCACGCCCATCAGCGCCTTTCTCCATTCGGCCACCATGGTGAAGGCGGGCATCTACCTGCTCTCGCGCTTTTATCCGATTCTGGGCGCCCACCCGGCCTGGGGCTACGTCGTCACCGGCCTCGGCATGACGACGATGATCGCCGGCGGCCTGCTCTCCCTGCGCGCCCACGACCTCAAGGCCATCCTGGCGTATGGGACGATCAGCCAGCTGGGACTCATCGTCACCTTCCTGGGCTATGGCGGCAGGGGGGCCATCGTCGGCGCCACCCTTCACCTCTATAACCACGCGGCCGCCAAGGCGGCGATGTTCATGACGGTCGGCATCATCGATCACGAGGCGGGCACGCGGGACGTCAGGCTCCTGGGAAACCTGCGAAGGCTGATGCCCCGGACCCACATCCTCGCGCTCCTCGCCGCCCTCAGCCTGATCGGCGTCCCGCCCCTGGGCGGCTTCATCACCAAGGAAATGCTCTACGAGGCGAGTCTCCGCCCCGGAGGCCCCGGGAGCTGGGGCTGGTTCTGGCCCTGGCTCACCCTTTTCGCGGGCGTGTTCACGGCACTCTACCACCTGCGGTTTCTGGGGGAGCCCTACTGGAAGGCGGCCGAGGGAGAAGCGCCCAGGCATCCCCACGACCCGCCCTGGGGGATGCTCGCGGCGCCCGCCATCCTGGTGCTCCTGGCGCTCCTGTTCGGCCTGGCGCCGGGCGTCATCGAAAACGCCGTCGTAGCGCCCGCCGCTGCGGCCACGCTGGGCGGCGGCGAGCGCCTCGAACTCCACCTGGGGCTTTGGCACGGGGTGAACGCGCCCCTGATCATGTCGATCGTCACCATGGCGCTGGGGGTGGGGCTCTACCTCCGCTTCGCCCGCGTGCGGGCCGCCCTCGACGCGATCGCCCGCGCATGGGGGAACGCGCCCACCCCCGAGAAGGCGTATAACGGCTTCATCGACTGGCTGCGCCACGGCACCTGGGAGGTGCTCCTCCTCATCCAGGACGGAAACCTCCGAAGATACATGCGCTGGATGCTGGTGGTGCCCACCGCCGTCATCCTGTATGCCGTCTCGTCGATGAAATGGGGGGAGGACGTCTTCCCCGGAACGTTCGCGGGCGCGTCGCTCCTCCTCGTCGTCATCTCGCTGATGACGATGGGCGCGGCGCTCGCCACCGCGCTCTTCCGGCGGAGAATCCCGGCGATTCTCGCCCTGGGCACCATGGGCTACTCCATCTCCGGGCTGTATCTGCTCCTGAAGGCTCCGGATCTGGCGCTGACCCAAATCATGATCGAATCGGCCTCCGTGGTGCTGTTCCTGCTCGTTTTCCACTACCTGCCCGAGCTGCAGCCCGCCCGCCTCTCTCCCGCCCGAAAAATGCGGGACTGGGGAATCGCGGTCGCCCTGGGCGCATGCGCGGCACTCGGCATGGCCGCCGTCATGAACACGCACCAGTTCCGGACCATCGCGGACTACTTCATGCGCACGAGCAAGCCGGTGGCCGGCTTCAAGAACGTGGTCAACGCGATCATCGTCGATTACCGCGGATACGACACCCTGGGCGAGATCACCGTGCTGGTCATCGCGGGAATCGCCATCTACGCCATCGTTCGGCTGGCGGGAGACGCCAAATGGGATCACTGATTCTGCAAACGACCGCCCCCGTCGTCCTGCACCTCACGCTGCTGTTCTCCTTTTTTCTGCTCATCTACGGCCACAACCAGCCGGGGGGCGGCTTCATCGCGGGACTGATGACGTCGGTGGGCATCGTGCTCCAATGGGTGGCGGTGGACGCCGAGGAGGGCTGGCGGCGGTTCAACTGGCCCTATGAGAACATCTTCCTCCTCGGGCTGGCTCTCTCCACCATCACGGGCGCATGGGGCTACATCAAGGGGGCGTATCTGAAAAGCGCGGTGTACCACTTCGCGCTGCCGTTCGTCGGCGACGTCGAGCTGTTCACCGCTTTTCTGTTCGACGTCGGGGTGTACGGGGTGGTGGTCGGCGTGGCGATGTCGATATTCACGAACCTGTGCGGACAGCGTCCGACAAACCGATAGGGGAAGAAACCAAAGTGCTCTGGATCATGGCGATGACGATAGGGGTGCTGGTCACGGTCGCCTCCTATCTCATCATGCAGCGCAAAATCATCCAGGTGGTGCTCGGCATGGCGGTGCTCAGCCACGCCACGAACCTCATGATAGTCGCCTCCGGCTGGGTGGGAGACGGCAGGGCGCCCATCGTTCCCAAGGAGGGAGGCCCGATCGATCCCCTCGCCTACGTGGACCCCCTGCCCCAGGCCATGGTGCTGACCGCCATCGTGATCAGCTTCGCGGTGACGGCGTTCTTGCTCGTCCTGGCGTTTTTCGCCTACCGCAAGTTCCGGACGGACGACATCGACGAGATCCGGAGGCTGAGAGGATGAGCGCCATCTTCCCCCTGTTCGTCATCTGGCCGCTGGCCACGGGCACGGCGCTCTTCATGGTGCGCAGAAGCCGCGGCCTCCAGGAATCGGTGAGCATCCTCTCGCTGCTGGTGAACCTGGTACTGGCCGCCGCGCTTTTGAGCGCGACGGCGGAGGGGCGCGATATTCACGCACAGGATGGGACTTTGGCCCTTCCCCTACGCCATCGTCCTGGCCGCCGACAGGCTCACCGCCACGCTCCTGTGCCTCTCGGCGTCCATCGTGGGCGCGTGCGCCGTCTTCGCCAGAAGCTACCTCTCGGAGGAGCAGCGCAAAGAGGCGTTCCATCCGCTGCTGCATTTCCTGCTGATGGGGATACAAGGCTGCTTCATCACGGGCGACCTGTTCAACCTGTTCGTCTTCTTCGAGGTCATGCTCATGGCCACCTACGCGCTGCTCGGCTTCTACCACAACCTCGACCAGCTCGAGACGGCGTTCAAATACACCTGCCTGAACCTCATCGCGTCCGCCTTTTTCCTGCTCGGCGTCGCCTTTCTCTACGCCCAGACCGGCACGGTGAACATGGCGGACCTCGCCGTGAAAATCCGGCTCCTCGGCCCCTCGCCCCTCCTCGTGGTGACCGCCCTCGTCTTCGTCTTCGTGTTCAGCGTCAAGGCGGCGATCTTCCCCATGCACCTGTGGCTCCCCTCGGCGCATTCGATATCGCCCACCCCCATCAGCGCCATCCTCGCGGGCGTCCTCGTCAAGGTGGGCATCTACGCCATCATCCGCTGCGCCACGCTCATCTTCCCGGCCGCGTTCCTGCAGCTCCAGCCAGGCCTCATCCTCATGGGGCTGTGCACCATCGCCATGGGCGCCCTCGGCACCCTGCCCCAGACCAGCCTGAAGCGCATTCTCGCCTACAGCACCATCAACCAGCTCGGCTACATCATCTTCGGCGTCGCCCTCCTCTCGCAGGCGGGACTCGCGGCGGCGGTCTTCTACATCGTGGGCCACGCATATCTCAAAAGCGCGATGCTGCTCGGAGCCGGCCTCAACCAGAAGCTGACCGGCACGGTGGACCTCGAGCGGATGGGCGGGATGATGGGCAAGGCGCCCTTCGCCAGCCTCCTGATGCTGGTGGGATTCCTGTCCCTCGCGGGCTTTCCGCCATTCACGGGCTTCTTCGCCAAGCTCTTCGTGCTCCAGGCGGGATTCGCCCAGGGCGCGACCCTCGCGACGGGCGTCGCCCTGGGATTCGGCGTCATATCGCTCTACTATAACTTCACGACGTATCAGCGCTACGCCTGGGGAACGGGCGGCGGCGAGGTCGGCGCGGCGGGCGCGGGCCTCTACGGGGCCGTCGCCTTCCTCTCCGCTTTCGCGATTCTCTTCGGCCTGGGCGCCTTCTGGCTCTTTGAGTGGGCGCAGCTCGTGGCCGCCCAGATCACGAGGCCTGAGCTATACATCGCCGCCATGCAGAGAACCGGATAAGGGGAGGCCCGCAGTATGCCGCTCGCCACGCTCGCATTCACCATCGCCGCCATATGGATACTCCTGCACGGCAGCGCCACGCCCGGGCATTTCTTCGTCGGCCTCGTCATGGCCATCCTCATCATCCGTTTCCTGAAGAAATCCTACTACCAGGACAGAACGTTTTTCCGCATCGGCAGCTATTTCCGGTATCTGAGAAGCTTTACCTGGGAGCTGCTCGTCGCCAATCTCCAGGTGCTGAAAATCGTGCTGGCGCCCAGGATAGCGATTCGCCCGGGCATCATCCCCTACAAGACGGCCTGCAAGACGCCCCTGGGGGTGACGATGCTGGCCAACTCCATCACCCTCACGCCCGGGACGCTGAGCGTGGACGTGTCGGAGGATCATGAGACGATTTTCGTCCATACGCTGGACATCGACCACCCCGACGAGGTGATCGCCAGCATCCGCAAGGGACTGGAGCAGCCCATCGTGGGGGCCGTGGAATGATTTCGTGGGCCGTCCAGGCCAGCCTGATCATGTTGGGCCTCTCCCTCATCCTGGCGTTCGCCCGCCTCGTCAAGGGACCCACGACGTCCGACCGTGTCGTGGCGGCCGACGCCATCGCCACGAACGTGCTGGGCGTCATCGCCCTCTACGCGATCCAGACGGGCAACAAGCTCTTCATCATCGCCGTGCTCGCCCTGGCGATCCTGAGCTTCGTGGGCGCCACGGTCTACGCGAAGTTTCTCGAGAGGGGGAGAATCATTGAGTGACGCCCTCGCCGCCGCCCTGCTGCTGATCGGCGCGTTCTTCATGCTGGTCGCGAGCATCGGGCTTCTGCGCCTGCCGGACGTCTACTGCCGGATGCACGCCGCCACCAAGGCCACCACCTTCGGCATGGGCGGCATCCTCCTCGGCACCAGCCTCGTCTTTCAGAGCCCCACCGTCACGACGCAGGCCGTACTCGCCGTCTGCTTCCTGTTCCTGACCGCCCCCGTCGCCGCGCACCTCATCTCCCGGGCCGCCTACAAGCGCGGCCCCGACCTTTGTCCCGAGACCACGCACGACGAGTACGGGGAATATCTCGAGAAGCGCGGGGCCGCACCCGAGGACGGGGACGGCTGACGGGCGCTGAAGGCGCCCGCCCGCCCATCGCGCATCCCTCCCCGGTCGCGCGCCTACGCCTCGACCGCTCGCCCGACTTTCCGGGGACGCCGCGCATTTGACAGCCTGGACGTTCTTCATCATATTGACGGTTGACTGGAACGTTCGACCCGCCGGGCGCAACCGGCACGTCATGACGACGAACCCGCCAGACAAGAAAACGAGGAGGAGAACAGAGACAATGGCTATTATGAGAACGACTTTCCGCACCGTTGCCGTCGGCCTTGCCTTGTCCTTCCTGGCGGTGCCGTTCGGTGCGAGCGCACTGGAGAACAAACTCGTCATCGTCACGTCCTACCCGCCGGATACCACGACCACGGTCAAGGCGGCTTTCGAGAAGAAGCATCCCGGCGTCAAGGTCGAGATGCTGAAGAAGAAGACCACGGCCGGCATCAAGTATCTGCAGGAGACGGCTGGCAACAACAAGTCGGACATGTTCTGGGCTTCCGCCCCCGACGCTTTCGAGGTGCTGAAGGGCGACGGCCTTCTGCAGAAATACGAGGTCAAGGTCGCCGGCATCCCCCAGAAGGTGGGCGCTTTCCCGATCAACGACCCGGAGGGTTACTACAAGGGGTTCGCGGCGTCCGGCTACGGCATCATGTGGAACACCCGCTACCTCAAGGCCAAGAAGTTGCCGGTGCCCACGACCTGGGCCGACCTGGCCAAACCCGTCTATCACGGCCACGTCGGCATGAGCGCGCCGTCGCGCTCCGGCACCACCCATCTGACCGTTGAGACCCTGTTGCAGGGAAAAGGATGGGCCGAGGGCTGGGCGATGTGGAAAGCCATCGCGGGCAACTTCAAGACCGTCACCGAGCGCAGCTTCGGCGTGCCCGACGGCGTCAACTCGGGACAGTTCGGCCTGGGCATCGTGATTGATTTTTTCGGCCTGTCGTCGGAGGCTTCGGGGTTCCCGGTCAAGTTCATCTACCCGCCGGTGACGACCCTGGTGCCGGCGAACATCGCCATCGTGAGCAACGCGCCGCATCCGAAGGCGGCAGCGGCCTTCATCGAATTCCTCCTGTCGCCCGAAGGCCAGGAGGTACTGCTCGACCCGAAGATCCGGCGCCTGCCCGTCAATCCGGCGAGCTACGCCAAAGCGCCCGCCGACTTTCCCAACCCGTTCAAGGACAAATCCATCGGCGCCGCGGTCAAGTTTGACCTCCAACTCTCGAAGAGCCGTTACAACGTGATCAACTCCCTGTTCGACGTGATGGTCACTTACCGCCTCAGGGATCTGCGCGCGGCGACCAAGGCGATCCAGGACGCCGAGGCGAAGATGGACGGCAAGAAGCCCCACGCCGAGGCGCGGAAACTGCTCGCCCAGGCCAAGGCGCTGGTCGCCAAAGTGCCCATTGACGCCGCCCGGGCGAGCCAGAAAGACTTCAACCGGATATTCAGGAAGAAGCGCAAGAAGGCGACCACCAAGGTGACCGGCCGCCAGGCCGAGGTCGAGCAGGGCTGGGACACCCAGGTCAAGGCCAACTACGCCAAGGCCAAGGCGCTGGCCGAGAGGGCGGCGTCCATGCTCTAACCCGCGTTGCGGGCGCGGGGAGAGAGAAAGAGGGGAAGAATGTCTCTGGACGCGATGGCGCGCGGCCAGTGGGGGCCGGCGGCGGTGGCTATGCTCGTCGGCCTCTTTTTGTTCGCTTTCCTGGTCGTGCCGGTCATCAAGGTGATCTACGTCGCGTTCCAGGATCCCAACACGGGCGCGCTGACGCTGATCAACTTTTTCGACTTCTTCCGCACCAGCCTGTTTCAGGAATCCTTCATCAATTCGCTCTATGTCGCCTGCATGTCGGTGGTGGTGGCGTCGTGCTTCGCCATACCGCTCGCCTATTTCACGACCCGCTTCCACTTCGGCGGCACCCTCCTGATTCAGACCCTCGGCGTTCTCCCGCTGATCATGCCGCCCTTCGTCGGCGCCGTGGCGATGCTCCTGCTACTCGGCGAGAACGGATCGCTCAACCTGCTGTTGGACGAGTGGTTCGGCTTCACCATCCCGTTCATGGAAGGGCTCAACGGCGTCATCCTGGTCGAAAGCATCCACTACTTCCCGTTCATCCTCATCAATCTCTCGGCCTCGCTCCACAACATCGACCGGGCGATGGAGGAGTCGGCCCAGAACCTGGGCGCCAGCGGCACGCGCCTGTTCCGCCGCATCGTGTTTCCGCTGGCCATGCCCGGCTACGTCGCCGGCGCATCCCTGGTATTCCTGAAAGTGTTCGACGACATCGGCACGCCCCTGTTGCTTAACATCAACAACATGCTGGCACCGCAGGCCTACCTGCGCATCTCCTCCATCGGCATCTCGGACCCGATGGGCTACGTGATCTCGGTAATCCTGGTCGTATTCTCTCTCCTGTCGCTGTGGACCTCGTTTCTGGTGCTGCGGGGCAAGGATTACGCCACTGTGCAGAAGGGCGGGGGAGGGCTGATGAAACGCGACCTGCGGCCCTGGGAGAAGGTCGCCTGCAACGGCGTCGTCATCTTCATCCTGCTGGTGGTGCTGTCGCCGCACTTTGGCCTCCTCATCCTGTCCTTCGGCACGGTCTGGTCGTTCAGCGTGTTGCCCGACGCCTACACCCTCGCGCACTATCTGCGGGTGCTCTCGACTTCCTCCGAGTTCATCACCAACACGCTCATCTACGCGGGCCTCGCCGCCGCCGTTGACGTCGTCTTCGGCACGGCGATCGCCTACGTCGTCTGGCGCACCCGGCTCGTCGGCCGCCAATGGCTCGACTACGCCGCCATGGGGGCGGTGGCGGTTCCCGGCGTGGTTCTGGGCATCGGCTACCTGCGCACCTTCTATGAGTTTAACGTGCCGATCATCGACAAGCCCCTGGCGTCCTGGTGGGTGATCATCGTCGTCGCCCTCTCCATCCGGCGGCTGCCCTACGCCCTGCGCGCCTGCGTCGCGACCCTGCAACAGATCAGCGTGATGCTCGAAGAGGCGGCCGAGAACCTGGGGGCGACCAAGGGCCGCACCATTTATCGCATCGTCGTGCCGCTGATGTCCGGCGGCATCGTCGCCGGCTTCGTCACCAGCTTCGCCACCGCGGCGGTCGAGTTGTCGACGACCATCATGCTGGTGTCGCAGGAATCCGACGCTCCGCTCGCCTTCGGCATCTACGAGTTCATGCAATCGGCGGCGGGCCGTGGTCCCGGCGCGGCTCTCGGCGTCATCGCCGTGGTCATCGTCGGAGTCGCCACCTACGCCTCGCATCGCATCATCCAACGCAAAGACATCCAGCGAACGCCCGATATGGCTGCCGTCGCGGGAGTTTGACCATGACGTCGGAAACCGCCGCCAGCGTCGTCATCGAGCGGTTGAGCCTCGCCTACGATACGACCGATGTGCTCCGGGACGTCGACCTGCGCATCGAGCCAGGCGAGTTGTTCACCTTCCTGGGGCCGTCCGGGTCCGGCAAATCGACCTTGTTGCGCGCCATCGCCGGCTTCGGCCCGGCTCCCCGCGGGCGTATTTTGATCGCCGGCGACGACGTGACCCGCCTGCCGCCGTGGCGGCGCAACGTCGGCATGGTCTTTCAATCCTATGCGCTGTGGCCGCACATGACGGTGCGCAGGAACGTCGCTTTCGGCCTCGAGGAGCGCAAGATGCCGGCAGCCGAGATTCCGAAGCGGGTCGACGCCGCACTGGATATGGTCGGGCTTCTGGAGCTGGGGGACCGACGTCCGTCGCAACTCTCCGGCGGGCAGCAGCAACGGGTCGCGCTGGCGCGCACCATCGTCGTCGAGCCCCGGGTGCTTTTACTCGACGAGCCGCTCTCCAACCTAGACGCGAGCCTGCGCGTGCAAATGCGCCGCGAGATTCTGGATCTGCAGCGGAAACTCCGGTTGACCACCATCTTCGTCACCCACGACCAGGACGAGGCCAACACCATCTCGGATCGGATGGCGGTGCTCGACGCCGGCGTCCTCCAGCAGGTGGGGCTGCCCATCGAACTCTATGACAAGCCGGTCAATCGCTTCGTCGCCGACTTCCTGGGCACCGCAAATCTCATCGACGGACGGGTCGAGGCAGCCGCCGACGGAGCGCGCTTCGTGGCGGCCAACGGCATGGTCTTGCCGCTGGCGGGCGGTGCTCACGCACCGGGCGGTGCCCAAACCGCCATGTTCCGACCGCAGGACGTGACCATCGCCGCACCGGCCGAGACGGCGGAGGGCATCGCCTTCGCCGGTCGGGTGCGACACCGTGAGTTCCTCGGCCACCTCCTCCGCTACGCCGTAGAGGTCGGCGACGCCATGCTGCTGGTCGACGACACCCACCACCCGGGCCGCCGCGCTTTCGCCGTCGGCGAGGAGGTCGTCGTTGGCCTGGGCGCCGAGGCGGTCCGCCTCCTGACGCGCTGAGGCGGCCGGGCTGGCGCACCGGGGGCGGCTCCGGCCATGGGGGAACGCCCCTCCCTTGGGAAGGCTCGGCAGGCTTGCCATTCCCGCCCCGATCATGGATTCTCCCCCCGAAATTCTGAATCGTCGCGCGGAGCGAGAGCAAATGGGTGAACCGAGGAGCGTATTCATCGAAAGGGGCGGGGTGCGGCTTCACGCCCTGGACCACGGGGGTGCGGGGGCAACGCCCGTCCTCCTGATGCTGCATGGCGCAGCCGCCCACGCGCGCTGGTGGGACCACATTGCCCCGCACTACAAGGACATGCTCCGGCCGGTGGCGCCGGATCACCGAGGCCACGGAGACAACGAATGGCTGGACGCATACCGCTTCGAGGACCTGCTGCGCGACGTCGCCGGTTGGGTGCGATGGGCCAGGGAGGCGAGCGGGAGAAAACCCTATGTGATGGCCCACTCGATGGGAGGCGTCATCGCCCTCAACCTCTTCGACCTGGAGCCTCCCGAGGTCGCGGGACTCATCATCGTGGACTCTCCGCTGAGGACGACGGACCGAATCCTCGCCGAGGTGCGCGCGTTCGGCAAAAGGCCCGCCAGGCCCTGGGCGTCGCAATCGCTTTTCGTGGAGAAATTCCGGCTCCTGCCCTCATCGGACAGGGTGGACCCGCAGACCCTCGCCCACATCGCGCGCCATGCCGTGCGGCCGGACGGCGACGGGGCGTGGACGGTGAAGGCGGACAGGCGCTTTCACGCGGCCCGTCCCGAGACCGACCAGCGCCCCGGCTGGCGGAAGGTGAACGTGCCCGCCCTGCTGGTGGCGGGCGAATTGTCCGACCGGCTGGGAGCGGACTCTCTCGATTGGGTGCGGCGGGAGGCGCCCCGCGTCGAGGTCGCCGTGATTCGGGGCGCGCACCACCACGTCTATATGGACGCTCCCGGCGAGTTCATCCGCGTGACGCGGGAGTTTCTGAAAAAGACGATGGCCTCCGCAGGCGCCCCTGCATAAGAAACACGCAGAAAGGGCGCATCCGCACGCAGCGCATTCATCGGGCGTCTCAGACCTTCTCCTGCGCAAGAAGCGGCCAGGTCCGCAGCTTCCCCGGCAATCCGTCGGCCTGCGCCGCGCCGTCGACTCCGGTGCGAAGCGCCCGCCTCACTCCGTCACCGCCAGGGGCGCCATGGCCTCGATGTCGCTCACGCAGTCGATCACGACGGGCCTGTTCGCGCTGAACGCCCGGTCGAGCGCGCCCTTCAGCTCCCCGGGCTTTTCCACCCGAATGCCGAGTGCGCCCATCGTTTCGGCGATTTCGGCGAAATTCACCTCGTTGAGGGTCCACAGCTCATACGCCTGCCTGGTCTGCTCCCCCCCATAGGCGCGATCGAAGCCGCGCTTGGACTGATTCCCCGAGGCGTTGTTGTTCACCAGGGTCACCGCGTTGATCTTCCAGCGCACGGCGGTCTCGATCTCGGAGAGGTGATACCAGAAGCCCGAATCGCCGTTGAACGCGAGAACCGGCCTGTCGGGCACAGCGCATTTGGCACCGAGGCCCGCCGAGAAGGCCCAGCCCAGGTGCCCGGCACTTCGCATGTAGCTCTGATCCGGATGCGAGAGATCATACATGCCGCCCATCCACATGCCCGAGTGGCCCGTATCGGCCAGCACGATGCAGTCAGACGGCAGGGAGTCCGTCAGCTCCTCGCAGATGCGCTCGGGGCGCATGGGCGCGGCGTCGGACGCGAGATATTCGCGAAACTCCTCGCGCCATCCCCGGACGAATCCTTGCGCCCTCTCCACCCAGCCGGCCCGCGACGCGGCGGACTCCCCGCTCGCGGCGTCCGCCATCTTTTGCAGGCTCACCTTGGCGTCGCCCAGAATCGCCGCCTGCAAGGGATAGTTCCGCGCCAGCGCCTCGGGCTCGATGTCCAGCTGGATGGCGGGCGTGCCGATGGGCGGCACGGCCCAAAAGTGCGTCGTCATGCCCCCCGTCTCGGTGCCGACGAAAAAAACCAGGTCCGCTGCGTTCACGACCCGGTTTGCGCTTTTTCTCGAGTAGGTGCCCGCCACGCCCACGGAGAGCGGATGATTCCCCGGAATGTTGTCCTTGCCGTTGAGCGACGTGGCCACCGGTATGCCCATCTTCTCCGCGAGGGCGACGAGCTCCCTGGAGGCGCCTGACGAGCGGACGCCGCCGCCCGCGACGATGACGGGGCGCCGCGCCTTCTCCAGCAGCCCGACCGCCGCCTGGACGCGCGCCATCTCGGGCTCTGGCCGATAGGGGGGCAGCTCCTTGAAATCCTCCTCGATGATCACCTCCATCTCGGCTTCCTCGACGTCGAGCTGTCCCTCGTTTCCGGCAAATTGCAGGTGCACGGGCCCCGGACAGCCCGAGGTCGCCGCGCGGAAGGCCTGGCGCAGCATGTCCGGGAAGCGCGAGACGTCGTCCACCGTGGCGTTGAACTTCGTCACCGGCTCGAAGGCGGGAACGTCGTCCACCTCCTGATAGACCTTCCGGAACTTCGTCCGGGGCACGCGGCCGCCCGTGAAGGCGAGGACGGGCGATTTCGCCAGATAGGCGTCCCGCAAGCCCGCCGCCAGGTTCAGCGCGCCGATGACCTGCGCCATGCAGACGCCCGGCTTCTTGCCCGCGCGCGCGTAGCCGTCCGCCATGTAGGCGGCGGATTTCTCGCCGTGCGTCTGGATGCGGGCGATGTTCGTGCGCTCCTCCATCTCGGCCATCGAGCGCCGGAGAACGGCGGGAACCAGAAAGGTGTGGGTCACGCCATAGCCCTTGAGCATCTCGGCCATGACCTGGGCGCCAGTCATCTTGGGCATTCGCAATATCTCCTTGTCCCGAGAGATGGATACAACACCGAACCGTCCGGTTGCGCGGAAATTCCGGACAGGATTATCAGCTGGGGGGGAGAAAATCTAGCAGGCCATGGCGTCCCGCACGGCGGCCGGAATCTCGCGCATGTCGTCGACCACGGCGACGCCCGCCTCTGCGAGCAGCGCCTTTTTTCGCGCCGGCGAACCCTCGCCCCGCTCGATGATGGCCGCCGCGTGGCCGAAGCTCACCCCGCGCGGGGCGGACTCGTGAATCATCCCCGCGATGAAGGCGACCGCCGGCTTCGTGAACCCGCCCTCTCCTATCAGGCGCGCCGCCTCCTCCTCGGCGGACGAGCCCGGCTCGCCGAACAAAACGACGCACTCCGTCTCGGGATCCTCCGCAAACAAGGGGAGGAGTTCCGAAAACGGGGCGCCCACCATCGCGTCCCCGCCCACGCTCACATAGGTGCTCTGGCCGATTCCCTCGCGGCTCAGAAGCCAGCAGGTCTCGCTGCCCATCCCCCCGCTTCTGCTCAACACGCCCACCGGCCCCCTTTGAAACAGGAGATTCGTGATGGGCAAATCGCCGCCGGTGCCTCCCATCTTCGCGCGCCCGGGACTGATGACGCCCTGGCTGTTGGGACCCACCAGACGGGCACCCGCGCGCCGGGCGTGGGCGATCATCCGCGCCACGTCGTGTCGGGGCAGGCCCTCGGCGCACACGAGCACCAGGGGAACGCCCGCCCTGACCGCCTCGATGGCCGAATCCGCCGCCGCGACGGCGGGCACGAACAAGACGGCGGCGTCCGCGGGATGCGCGCCCATCGCGGAGGCGAACGAGCCGTAGACAGGCACGCCGTCGCAATCCTCGCCGGCGCGCCCCGGCACCACGCCGGCCACCACCCGGGTGCCGTATTTCCGCATGAAACCGGTGTGGGCGCGCGCCTGCCAGCCGGTGATGCCGGCCACGACGACGCGGCTGCTCTCGTCGATCAGGATGCTCAACGCGCACCTCCCGCGTCCGCCCAGGACTCTCCGCGCTTCACCGCCTCGACCTGGGCGACGATGCGCTCGGCCGCCTCCTCGAGCGTCGCCTCCGCGCCCAGATACTGCAGGCCCGGGCACGTCCGGGCGATCCGCCTGGCCTCCTCCCCGCCCGCGCCCGCGAAGCGGACGACGAAGGGGAATCGGGCGAGGTCGACCCCCGTCTCCTCCACCGCCCGGACGATGGCGCGCACCTTGAGCTGCACGCGCGAGAAACTCGTGATGTTGCTCCCCGCGAGCGCCCCCCTGAGGTGCGGCATCCGCAGAATCTCTTTGGCGATCCGGAAATACTTCTCCTCCAGAGGGCCCGGCGTAATGTCAAAGGCCGTCGCCGGCTTCCCGCCCAGGCGCGCCATCGTATCGAGGAGATACAGGCCGCCCCCGCCCCCGCTCCAGAGCAGGGCGATCTCCCCGCCGTCGATTTCCCGGAAGCGCGTCGTGCCCAGCGGCGGCACCCGGGCGTCGATGCCGGCGATCCGCGCCTCCAGCGGGGTGGGCGGACGCCAGCCGTCCCCGGAACCCCCATCGTCGAGCAGCGCTCCGAGGTTGGGGTGCCGAAACAGGGCGTCCGCGTCCAGATCGAGGACGCACGCGGCGGCGAGAACCTTCTCCCCATCGCTCATGACGAGCGGGTTGACCTCCAGGAGCCGCGCTTCGGTGCGGCAAAAAAGCGCGTAGCAGGCCTGGACGATGGGCGCCGCCCGGAACAGCGCCTCCCCGTGCACCCCGCAGGCGCGCAGAAAAGAGATGCACGCCTCCTCGCTCAGCCCCTCCAGCACATCGACCTCCAGCCGCTTCAGCGCGCCGGGGCTTTGCTCCAGAATCGTCTCAACCTCCACGCCGCCCTCCGCGCTGAACATGACGATCGGCCCGCGCGACGCGCTGTCGAAGGAGATCGAGAGATACCACTCCTGGGCGATCCCTATCCTCTCCTCCACCAAAACGCGCCGGACGGGGAAATGATGCACCACGCCGCCCAGCAGTTTCCGGGCCGCCCCCCGTGCGTCATCGGGCGTGTCCGCCGGGAGGATCGCCCCCGCCTTGCCGCGCTTTCCCGCGGGGATCAGCGCCTTCACCATGACGGGACGGCCCACCGCGCGCGCCGCCTTCTCCGCCTCGGCGGGCGTACGCGCAGAGCGGCCGCGGGGAACGGGAACGCCCGCATCGCCCAGAAGCGCTTTCGCCTTGTCCTCCAGCACGCGGGGCATGACGCCTCACCAAAACGGGAAGGGGACGTTCCTACAGGATGGCCACGGGGCGAACGGGCGAGCCGGTGCCGCCGCGTATCTTGAGCGGCAGGCAGAGAAAGAGAAACTCATACGTCCGCGACGCGCTCAACTCCTCCAGCACCGCCACCTCGAGCAGGTGGATTCCCCTCTCCACGAGCATGTGGCAGTGCACCGGCAGGGAGGGGGCGGGCAGAACCTCGACCGCGAAGGTGTCGCCTCCGACCATGAAGACGCCCTGCTCGGAGAGCCACCTCGCCGCGCCCAGGTCGATTCCGGGCACGCCCCCCTTTTGAAAATAATAATTCCGGCCCGGCCAGTGGCGCATATGCGCGGTGCGCACCAGGACGACGTCGCCCGCCTCAATCCGGACCCCCTGGGCGGCGGCGGCCGCCTCGAGCTCCTCCCTCGTGACGGGACGCCCCGCCTCGAGCACGTCCTTGCGGAGGTGCGCCGCCATGTCGAGCATCACGCCGCGCCGCACCACGGGCGCCACGCTCTCGACGCCGTGGGTCTTCAGCCCCCCCGTCTTGCTCTGGGAGGCGGCTGCGTCCACGCCGCCGTGGAGCTTCATGTCCTGGGCGATATGGCCGAGTGCGTCGATGTGCGTGCCCGTGTGGCCGGTGCAGAAAAACGTGTCCACGGCGGAGCAGGCCCCGCCCGCGTACATGAAATCGCCGTGTTCTCGGATCATGGAATAGCCGAACGGGCCATGGAGCGGGACATGGGGCATCCCCGGGAAAAGCTCAACGCCCAGGTCGAACACCCTGCTGCCGCGCGCGATGGCGCGCACATCCTCTATGTTCATCGTCCCTCCAGGAAAAACGGACGGCCCGGCTCGCGTCTCCCCATTATAGATTTGCGTCCCGCCCCCCGACAAGGTACATACCCATGGCGGGGAGGGGCGCGCATCCCGTCCACATTTTCCGAAACGGCGGCGCATGAATTTCGGGGCGTACATTCATCCGGCGCTTCAAATCGCCACGCTCTCCCTCGGTCTCTTCGTTCTGGCGAACGGATTGCGGGTCCGGCGGAGCCGAAGGGGGCGCGCGGGGTCCGAGACGGCGCGAATCGCCCGGCTGCACATGCGGAGCGGACGATGGCTCACCGCTTTTTTTTCCGCCGGCTACGCCCTCGGCCTAGGCGGCATGCGCTTCGCCCTCGAATCGCCCGTCTACGAGACGGCCCACAGCTATTTCGCCACCCTGGCCCTGGGCCTTTTGTGGGGGACGGCCTATCTGGGCCGGCGGCTGAAAAAAGACCTGCGAAACGACGACCTGCGGCAAATTCACTCGTATTGCGGATTTCTCGCCATCTTCGTCTCCCTGTTCGTCTCTTTTCTGGGGATGCGCCTGCTCCCCTAGCGGCCGGATGCTGATAGACTCCCCGGGGCGAGAAACGCCCGCGCGCGCGAAAAACCCGAAAAAACCCCAGGCGGGCGACGCCGGAAGTCCAGACCGATGAGAGAGAACGGAATCGTGCGGAGCGCAACGAGAAGACGCTTCTGGATCGTCCTGGTGCTCGCGTGGAGCCTCGCCGCACCCGCCGCCTCCGCGGCACGGAGAGTGCCCCCCCAGCCGGAGACGGCGAAACTTCACGGCGGGGACTACTGGCTGGGCAAGGAAATATACGAAGAAATCTGCTTCTCCTGCCACGGGGTCAAAGGCGACGGAAAAGGCCCGAAATGGCGAACCACGAGACCGAGGCCGCAGATATTCACCAGCCCCTACATGAAGCGCATGACGGATGACTACATCTTCGCCATCGTGAAATTCGGCAAGATGAACGTCCTGAAAAACACGATGAAGGGCCACAAGGTACAAAACGGCGTTCCCACGGCCATGCCCTCGTTCGGCGAGGCGCTGGAGGATGGGCAGATTCGGCGGCTCATCCAGTGGGCGCGCGGCTTCACGAGCGGAGAGCAGGCGCAGGATGCGGAGGAGACGAGAGAAATCTTTCTGGACGCCTGCTCCCCCTGCCACGGCAAGAAGGGGGCGGGAAACGGGCCCCGGCCGGTCGAGGACCAGGACCCGGGCCAGCCATTCGTCAGCCACATTCAGCCGCCGCCGATGAACTATCTGCGCAAGGAGCAGATGGCGCGCTTTGACGATGCGTTCCTGTTCTGGCTCATCCGGCTCGGTCGCATCGACGCCACCGAGGTGAAAAAATACGACGATATGCAGGCGTATGGCCACCTGCTGGACGACAGGAAAATCTGGTCGGTCGTCCGCTACGTTCGGGAAGCCTTCATCAACGCGAAACCCAGGAAGAGAAGATAGAGAGGCGTGGCGGGATAGACGGATGTGCGGCCTCCCTTGCCACGCCGCGCCCCCTTTGCTAGCGTCTGACGCAACCCTTTTCTTTTTTCAGGAGGAAGCGCGCGATGGCGGGATTCACCGTTGCCCATTTCCGGGACGTGTCCGAGGGACTGCAGGAAGGCCAGTTCGCCGTGGGCGAGAGGAGGAGGGCCGGCGGCCTGGCGGACCTGGACCCCATCTACAAACAGCTGCTGGACATGCCGATCACGGTTACGCTGGGACTCATCGGCCCGGACGGGCGGGTGAACATGACGCCCATGTGGTTCGACTACGAGGGCGACACGATTCTGGTGAACACGGCGGCACACCGGGCGAAATGCGGGTGGATACGGAAAAATCCGCAGCTGACGATCCTGCTCGTGAACCCCGAGAACCCCTACCACTGGATGAGCATCAAGTGCACGGTGGTCAACGAGATACGGGAGGACGGGCCGGGGGGCGAGAAGGCTGGCGCGCAACTCGACCGCATCTGGACGAAATACACGGGCCAGGACCCGCCCTATGCGCTCCGGGACCCCGTGATCGACGAGAAGCGCGTCCTGTTCGAGTGCCGCGTGGATCGGGTCGCCACGTTCGGGAAACCCGCATAAGGGCGCGCATGGGCGGGAGGCGCGGCCTCCCTTACCAGACGCAGCCGCGCGCCGCCACGGGAACCACCGCCTCGAGAACGCCCTCCTCCATGCCTCCGCGAATCCCGTGGTAGACGTCATAGAGGTTGATCGTCGGGTCGCAGTGGCTGGGCTGGAACAGGAGCGTCTCGCCAATTTCCGGGCGCCTGGAGGAGGCGGAGAGCTCCAGGACGCCATGCTCGTCGGAGGCTCTCGCGTGCGTGGTGCCCTCGAGTTCGAGACAAGGGGCCAGCCCGCTGTCGGAGGCAAGCGCCTTGTGGCCGGCGTCCATGATCACGCGACCCGGCGCGGGCGCGCTCACCACGGTCGTCAGCACGAAGAGGCTGGGCCGGAAATCGTCATAGGTTTCCGAACCCTCCCCCCCGATGCCGCAATAGTGGGAATCCATGAAAAGATAGCTGCCCGCCTGCAGCTCGTTCAGCGCGCCTGATTCCGCATCCCAGCGCCAGGAGCCCGTGCCGCCGCCGCTCCTGACCTCCGCCGGAAGGCCCGCGGCGTCGAACGCGGTGATGGTCTCCCGCATGAGCGCTATCGCCTCGCCATACGCCTCGCGCCGCTCGATGAATCCATCCACGTGCTGGGCCGCGCCCTGGTAGGCCTGAATCCCCCGCAAGGCAAGCCCCCGCGTCCTGTCCACGAGCCTGGCCAGTTCCACCGCCGCCGCGCCCGGCGCCACGCCGCACCGCCCCTGGCCCACGTCCACATCGACAAGCACGTCGATTGTCGCTCCCGCCGCCGCCATCGCCTCGGAGAGCATCTCCACCCCCCGGGGATGGTCCACCACCACCATCAACTCGGCGTGGCGCGTGAGCGCGGCCAGGCGCCTGAGCTTGGATGCGGCGGTCACCTCGCTGCTCACGAGCACGTTCTCCACCCCGCCCGCTATCATCACCTCCGCCTCGCTCACCTTCTGGCAACACACGCCCACCGCGCCGAGTTCCATCTGCTTTCTCGCTATCCAAGGACTCTTGTGCGTCTTGGCGTGGGCGCGGAGCCTGGCGCCGCTCCCCTGCAAGCGCGTGGCCATCAAGGCGAGGTTCTCCTCCATGACGTCGAGATCGATCATCAAGGCGGGCGTTTCGATTTCGCGCACCGGCGTTCCGATGCTCTGGCTTTGGGGCATGGGGGATGTCCTCCTCGCGTGAAATCGCCTCTCGCGTCACGGGGAGGAAAGAATATCACCCGGAAGGTTTGGAGAAAACCGGCTTGCCCGGCGCCCTCTCATCCCGCATGATGCGTTTTCGGGATGATTCCCCACCATTCTCTATCCACCATGCGGAGGGCTTGCCCCCATGCGCACCCAGGCGGATGACCTTCTCGAGGGCGCCATCGACGTCCACGCCCACATATTCCCCCAGGTATTCGTGGAGGAGCCCGGGCGCGTGCTGGATCATGAATGGGCCGAGCTCGCGCGCGACGTCGGGATGCGGGGCTTCGTGATGAAGAGCCATCTGTGGCCCACCTTCGCCCAGGCCAGAGTCCTGAACGAGGTGTATCCGGGCGTCACCGCCTTCGGCTCCATCACCCTGAACGCCAACGTGGGCGGGCTTTCGCCCTTCGCGGCGGAAAGCGCGGTGCGCCTGGGGGCCAAGGTCATCTGGATGCCCACCTACTCTGCGGCGAACGACATCCGGGTTGGCGCCTACAGCAAGCGCATCGCCGAAGCCTATCGCCAGCCCCCGCCCGCGCAGGGCCTCACCGTCCTGGACGGGGACGGCGGAATATCGCCCGAGGCCGAGGCGATCCTGGAGATCGCCCGGGACGCCGACGTAGCCGTGGCCACCGGCCACCTCTCGGCGGACGAGGGCGTCGCCCTCGCGCGGCGGGCCAGGGAGATCGGGGTGGAGAAATTCATCTACACCCACCCGATCATCTTCATCGTCCACGCGAGCGAGGCGCAGCTGCGGGAGGTGGCGGACCTGGGCTACATCGTCGAGTTCACGTGGATATCCGCCTTCCCGATGTGGCGCGACCTCGACCCGCGAAAAGTCGCGGAAACCGCGCGCGCACTCGGCCCGGAGCGATGCGTGATGAGCACGGACGCGCAACTCGACCTCAACCCCCCGCCGACGGAGATGCTCCGCATGTTCATCGCCACGATGCTTCGGCTGGGGTTCGGGGAAGACGAGATTCGCTGGATGGTGCAACGAAACCCCGCCCGCCTGATGGGCCTGGAGGGATGAGCGATGCGGACGTTCGGGCAAGGGCGCGGCGAGCGTCCGGGGGAGGGGCCCCGCTCCGCGCCCCATCCGCCCCCCGAGGGAAAAGAGAATCTCCGGCGAACCCCGATTCCGCCTCACGGGCGGCGCTAAGGATCCGGCTCCGGTGCGGGGACGCGAGATGACGGGAGGGAAAGGCCCCGTTCTCATCGTGGAGGACGAGAAAAACATCGCGTCGCTCATCGAGGAGTATCTGAACCGGGAGGGCTTCGAGGCCATCATCGCCCATGACGGGGAGCGGGCCGTCGAGCTGAGCCGCCGCCATGGGCCGATTTTCGTCGTTCTCGACCTCATGCTCCCGACCATGGACGGCCGGGAGGTGTGCCGGAAGCTTCGGGGCGAATCCGACGTGCCCATCCTCATCCTCACGGCCAGGGAGGAGGAGGCGGACAGGCTTCTGGGCTTCTCGCTGGGTGCTGACGATTACGTCATCAAGCCCTTCAGTCCGAGAGAACTCATCGAGCGCGTCAAGGCCATACTCCGACGCGCGAAGCGCGCTCCCCTGGACAAGGAGACAGACCTCGCCTTCGGCAACCTGCTCCTGGAGCCCGGAAAGCGCAAGCTCACCCGGGACGGCGAGACCATATCGCTCACCCCCTCGGAATACCTGCTTCTGCAAACGCTGATGAGCGCGCCCGGGCGCGTCTTCTCACGCAACGAGCTGCTCGCCAGGCTCTACCGGACGGCCAACGCCGTGGTCCACCGCGTGGTGGATGTGCACATCGGAAAACTCAGGCAAAAAATCGAGCGCGACCCCGCCAACCCCCGCCTCATCCTCACGGTGCGCGGCGTGGGGTATCGTTTCGCCGAAGCGGAAAATCACCCGGTTCGATAAGGTGAGAAGCCGCCTGCTCTGGAAGCTGCTGGCCATCAACGTGCCCGTTATCGGGCTGGTCATTCTGGTCGTCTGGCTGGCGATCGATTTCCTGGCGGCCGATTACTTCTCCACCCTCATGCACAAATACCACATCTCGCCCACGGACACGCACCAGATGTTCCTGGACGCCGTGCACCGCTACATCATCAAGGCGAGCCTGCTCGCCCTGGCGGTGGCGGTGATCTTGAGTTTCTTCCTGACGAGAAGGGTGCTGCGCCCGCTCTCGGCGATGGCGGATGTCTCCAGAAAAGTATCGCAAGGCGATTTCACCGCGCGCGCGGACATTGCGTCGAAAGACGAAGTCGGCGAGTTCGGCTTGACGTTCAACCAGATGGCCGACAGCCTGGAAAGAATGGAAACCCTCCGGAAAACCATGCTGGTGGACATCGCCCATGAGCTGAGAACCCCGCTCACCACGATTCGCGGCTACCTCGAAGGCCTGGCCGACGGCGTCATCCCGCCCACGGAAGAGACGTTCCGCGTGCTGGAGGAGGAAATTCTGCGGCTCGTGCGCCTGGCGCAGGATTTTCAGCAACTCACCCGGGCCGAGGCCGCCAAGGCCTATCTCCAGCGGGAGAAGATTCGCCTGCCGCATCTGGTGCGGCGGGTTTTGTCTCTCCACCGGCATGATTTCGAGGCCAGGGACATACGGGTGAGCGCGGATTTGGACGATGACCTCCCCGAGGTGCTGGCGGACAGGGACAAGATTCTCCAGGCGCTCGGGAACCTCATCCAGAACGCATGGCAATACACGCCCGCCCACGGGGATTTTCGCATCCGGGCGGAGGGGGACGCGCATCAGGCCAGGATGCTTTTTTCCAACACCTGCGAGGAGGTGTCCAGCGAGGACGTCAACCTCATTTTCGAGCGATTCTACCGCATGGAGAAATCCCGTTCCCGAGAAAGCGGAGGCGCGGGCATCGGCCTGGCGATAGTGAAGGGCCTCATCGAGGCGCACGGCGGAGAAGTGGGCGCCGCCTACGATGCGGGGCGCATCCACATCTGGTTCGCACTGCCCGTCTAGCTCCGAGAAAAAGCAATTTTCTTTACGATTTCTTTACCATTTTTTTATTCATCTCCCGCGTCTTTTTGCTATAATTTTTCTACTCCATTTTATTCACCCTAACCAGGGAGAAAGACCATGAAAAAGCAACTCCTCGTTCTCGCCATCGCTCTGAGTTTCGCTGTCAGCGGCTACTCCCTTGCGGAGGCGGCCAAGGACGCCGGCGGTGCAGCCAAGGATTCCGGCGCAGCCGCCGAGAACCCTTGCGCTCCCCAGAATCCTTGCGCTCCCAAGAAAAAGTAGGATAGCTTTCTATCACCTAGCCGGGCGTCTCTCATGGAGTCCATGAACCATCCAGCGACCGCCGGCTGAGACCCCCGCATCCTATCCCCTCCGGCCTTTTTTGAAAGCGCCGGAGGGGATTTCGGATCCGGAAAACGCCCCCCCGAGAGAAGGAGCACCGCCATGCAAAACATCTGCAAAGCGTTTTTTATGATTTTCCTCGTGGTGGCATTCACGCTCCCTCTCGCATACGCAAGCGCCGAGCCGACCGTCATCGTCCTCACCCAAACGGGATGCCAGTTCACCGAGCCGGAGGGTAAGGACCATGGATTTCAACCCAAGAAAGCGGCCGACTGCCGAAGCATCAACTCCCGGGGCGGGGCGAAGCGTCTCGCCGACAGCAAGGCCCTCACGCTCAAGCCCGGTTCGTACGTTTTCCGCGTAACGAACCAGAACGTGCCGTATGAGCTCGGGTTTTATCTGCGCGGGGCGGGCGTTGGACGCCTCACGCTGCCGAAGGTGTCGGGAGGCGGCCTCGTCCAGGGGAAGACGCTGGACTATTCCGTCACCCTGAAAGAGGGCGACTATTATTACTCATGCCCCCTGAACCCGACGCCCGATTACAGGCTGCGGGTGGCGAACTAGGGGCTTCTAGGGCAGACGGGAGATGAGCCCGCCCACGTCTTCCCGCGCATCCAGGGCATATATCTCCTGAACGAGTGTGCGCGTTTTCTTCTCACCCATGCTTTTGCGTGAGAAGCGCGCGCATTTTTGAAGTTTCTCCTCCAGCTCGGGGGTGCGCCCTCTCCACGTCCGCACCTCCGACCTTCTCCGCGCGCATGATCTCCAAAAGACCGCCCAGCACCCCGTGGCTGGCGCGACAGCACGGGTATGGCTTGAAGCTCAAGTTCTCCACCTCGAAGCGCAGGCCCAGCTCCCTCGCCAGCACGTCGTGGGAGTATTCGTGCGCCCCGTCCGATTGACGCGCCTCGCCCGGCGCCGCCCGTCCGCTCCTTCCGCCGTCATACAGATGAAAAAAGCCGAAACGCCCCTCAAAGACGTCCCGGGGGCCGGTGACGCCCCGCGCCGCCGGAAACCGGGGGGGGAGGCGGCGGCGCGATGGGCTGGTCTCGCCGGCGCGCTTCATTTTATAATGGCGAACCGACACCGAACATGGCCTGGCGTCATCCATCCATGCGAGCCGGAATGGAGATACCTCCTTGAACCTTCCCGATTCTCCCACCGTGTGCGTCCTGGGATTCGGCATGGCGGGCAGGCCCATCGCCCGGGGGCTGGCGGAGGATGGCGCCGCGCAAATTCGCGTGTGGAAGAGGCCGCCCTGGCGACCGGAGCACCTGCGAGCCTCCGCCCATCCCGCGATTCGCATGACGGAATCCATGAAAGAAGCGCTCGAGGGCGCGGATATTGTCCTCTCGCTCCTGACGCCGGAAATCGCGCTCGAAGCGGCCCGCAACGCCTCCCCCTTTCTGGAGAATACCGTGTACGTGGATTTGAACACCACCACGCCCGGGGTGAAGCGGGAGATGGGGCGCATCATCGAGGCCCACGGGGGTCAGCCGATGGACGGGGCGATATGCGACCCGGCGGAGGTGTATGGCCACCGGGTCGTCACGTTGATCTCCGGCCCCGGTGCCGCGCCCTTGAGCGCGGCCATGGCGAGGCACGGAATGCGGCTCCGGGCGCTCAGCGAGCGCGTGGGCGACGCCTCCGCCCTGAAAGTCGTGCGCAGCATATTCACCAAAGGCCTGATGATGACCCTCCTCGAGACCATCGAGGCGGCGAGGCGCTGCGGGATGGTGGAGGAACTCCTCGACTCCATCGCCGGCACCGTGGAGGGACTTCCGCTCCGGGAGCTGGCGCTGAGCCTGGCGGGCACGAGCCTCATCGCCGCCGGGAGGCGGGCACAGGAGATGGAAGGGGTGGTCTCGACCCTCGAATCGCTGGGCGTGGACTCGCACATCAGCTCCGCCTCGCTCGAGAAATTCCGCTGGCTCCAGGGCTTTGATTTCCGGGGCGCGCTCGGAGGGGTGCCGCCTGAGTCCGTCGAGGCCATGCTGGAGGCGCTCGGGAAAATTTTTGACGCCTCCCCGAAACCAACGGCCTAGCCCGCACAGGCCTCCGCCGCGCATCCGGAGAATCTGAAATTTACGCGCCGGAATGCTTGCTTTCCCTCAACGCCAGCTGATAGCATGGGTGGAGTTTGCAACCGTCGGGTGAAGCCGGCGCGGCGTCGGATATTCGTGAATCGCCAGGGGCCGCCCTCTCGCGCATTCAAATGGCGACAATCTTCATTTTCAGAAGGAGGGAATCATCCATGACATTTGTCATCGGGGAGAAATGCTTGGGCGAGCGCTATGCGACGTGCGTGAGCGTCTGTCCCGTGGATTGTATGCACCCGGGCGATTACAAGGGGGAGCCCTTTCTCATCATCGATCCCGAGGAGTGCATCGACTGTGGCGTTTGCCAGCCGGAGTGCCCGATTGACGCCATCCTGGAAAGCGAAGATGACGATCCCGTATGGGCGGCCATCAACGAGGAGCTCGCACCGGACTTCAAGAACAACGAGCCGGTGGAGCCGCGCCCGGCGAACGACCCGCCGAGAAAACCCGGCAACGTGCTGCGCTAGCGCCGTTTTCTGAACCCGAAAACACCGCGGCCCCCGTGGCCGCGGTGTTTTTCTTACTCTCCGCCGTGAGGCGCTTCCGCATTCGTCCCGCGCGGCGGCGCGCATCACCTTTCAATCGGAAAACCGACGATGCTCCCCCACTCCGTCCATGAGCCGTCATAAATTTTCACGTTTTCGTAGCCCAGCAAATACTTCATGGCGAACCAGACCAGACTGGCCCGGTGGCTCAGGCGTCAGTAGAGGACGAGTTCGATTTCATCGGGAAGGGCTCCCGCTCCGCGCAGAATGCTCCGAAGCTCCTCAGGGCGTCTGTAGGTGTCGTCCGCATGCAGCAGCTCGCGGAAAAACAGATGAACCGCCCCCGGTATGCGCCCCGCCCGCTCCGCGCCGTGGTCGAAACCCGGAGGGGGCATCACCCGCTCCCCCCGGAATTCCTCCGGCGAGCGCACGTCGAGCAGTACCCGGCCCGGCTGGCCCAGCTTCGCGCGCACCTCATCCCTGCCCACGCTCAGGGTCTCCCCCGCGCCCGCAGCGGCGTGGGGAACCGCCCGGGGCTCCGGCGTCTCCCGCGAGATGGGCATCCCGTCGGCCATCCACTTTTTTTTCGCGCCATCGAGGAGCCGCAAATTCCGGAACCCCGCCATCCTGAGCGCCCAGAACGCATAGGTGCCGAACTGCACGGGGTCGCCATACAGGACGACGGTCGCATCCGGGCCGACGCCGACGCGCCCCAGCCGCTTCGCCATCTCCCCGGGCGCGGCGAACGCGCGGTCCGTCTCGTGCCAGAGGGCGTCCTTCCAGAACCACCGGTGCGCTCCCGGAACATGCCCCTCGCGGTAGGAGGCGTCATCGCTCGATGAGGAAACCTCGATGACCCGCAAGCCAGGCTCCTGCAGACGCTCCAAAAGCCACGCGGCCGAAACAAGCGGGGAGCCGTCGTCTCTCGTCATATTCCCGTCCCCTCCAGCAGGCAAGAAAACCGCGGGCGTGCTCTCATTATATCGACCGCGTCTCCATCCCGCACCTCCTGTTTTCGTTAGACGATTTCCCGGAGCCTCCTCCGATCCCCAAAGCCCGGCGTCAGCCGGAGAACATCGGCGGCTTTTTTCGCCGGATGTCCGGCGCGGCCTCCTCGAACGCATGGGCCGCCCGCAGCACGCGCGCCTCCTCCCAGGGCGGCCCCACGAACTGGACTGACACCGGCAGGCCCTCGGCGCTGAAGCCCGACGGCGCGGAGAGGGCGGGGAAGCCAAACAGATTGTACGGGCCGGTCTGGGGTCTGCCGAGACCGGAAAACGGGCGTTCCTTGCCATTCACGCGCCCCATCGTCGTCGCAATCGGCGCGGCGGGGCAAGGGTAGCCCGGGGCGAGGAGGATGTCGGCCTCATCAAACGCCTCCTCCATCGCCCGGGTGAGCGGCAGACGCTCCGCACAGGCACGCTCGTAATCCTCCTGCGTCGTGCGGCTCGCCCGCTCGATGCGGCTCCGCACGTCCGCTCCAAACTTCTCCGGATGCAGGGCGAGGCGCTCGCGGTGGACCATCGCCAGCTCCATATCGGCGATGACGTTGCGAACCTCGAGCATTCTGCCGGCCAGCGGATAGCGCACCTCCACGACGACCCCGCCCAGACGCTCCATGGTTTCGAGCACATATTCGAAGCCGTTTTGAACCGATTCGTCATTCTCGCAGAGGTGCAAATCCCGACAAATCCCGAAGCGCATCCCTTCGACGCCCTCGCCTATCGCGGCGCAGAAATCCGGCACCTCCCGATCCGCCGAGCCCCCGTCCGCCGGGTCATGACCCGCCATGCCCTGGAGGGCGAGACCGCAATCGCGCGCCGTTCTGGCGATCGGGCCGGCATGGTCGAGGCCGGGAGCGTTCGGGAACACGCCGCGAAGGCTCACCCGCCCGTAGGTGGGCTTCAGTCCCGCCACGCCACAGGCTCCCGCCGGCCCCCGGATGGAGCCGCCCGTGTCGGTTCCCACGGCGGCGGGGCACATGAACGCGGCGACGGCGGCCCCCGAGCCGCCGCTCGAGCCGCCCGACACCCTGTCGGTGTCCCAGGGGTTGCGGCATGGGCCGTAATGGGGGTTCACGGTGGTGGAGCCGGCCGCGAACTCGTGGGTGTTGCACTTGCCGATGATGACGGCGCCCGCCTCCCTGAGCCTCCGCACGCACTCCGCGTCCTCGTCCGGAACGTTTTCCGAGAAAAAACGCGAACCCTGCGTCGTCAGGACGCCGGCGGTATCGACGATATCCTTGACCCCTACGGGTATGCCGTGCAGCGGCCCCCGGTAGTTTCCGCCCTGAATTTCATCCTCCGCCCTTCCTGCGTCTTCCCGCGCCCTCTCCGCGCACACGGTGATGAAGGCGTTGATCCGGGGGTTGAGCGCCTCGATCTGCCGCAGGTGCGCGTCCACCACCTCCAGGGGCGAGATTTTCCGCTCCCGCAGGAGGCGGGAGAGATGATGCAGCGAGAGAAAATTCAATTCATCAACGCCCATGTTCGCCTCCATTCCATCGTGTCCATGTCATTTCTCGCCTCCAGCGGGTTCCCGAAACGCCACCCTACCACGGCGAGGGCGCGGCCTCGAGCGCCCGGGGGGGCGGGACTTCTCCGCAAGGCTCCCCGGGGGCGACCCGTCCGATCCCCTCTCCCCGGGCCGCTCCAAAGCCCGGCCGCGCGCCAATCCGCCGTTGATATTTGCGCGTCGATGGGGTGAAATGGCCCCATTCACGCGAGAGGAACGCCGCGCAGGGGGGAAACCGGCGGCGCGGCAGCCCTTCCATGAGGCGAAGAGGACCCCGTGAGCGACGACACCCTCGACGTTCTGGTCATCGGCGGAGGAATCAACGGACTCTCGGCGCTCTACCACCTCCAGCGCCTCGGCCCCAGGCGCGTGGGGCTGGTGGAGCGATTCGCCATCGGGCACAACCGGGGCAGCTCGCACGGCGCGGCGCGCGTCACGCGAAGCGCCTACATCGCGCCGGAATACGTGCGCCTGATGCAATGGGTGCGCCGGGAGGAATGGCCGAGGCTCGAGAAAGACGCCGGCAGGCGGCTCGTCCGCCCGGGCGTCGGGCTTTTCGCGGGGCCTCCCTGCGAGCGTTTCGCGCGCTACATGCGCGCCGTGCAAAAAGAGGGCGTGGACGTCGACCTCGTCTCGGCGGCAGAGGCGCGCAGGCTGTATCCCCAGTTCACGCTTGCGGGTGCGGAGAACGTCCTGCTTGACAAGACGGCCGGCGTCATCTCGGCGGAAGAAACCATCCGATCGCTCGCCGCCCTGGCCCGCAAGAGAGGGGCGCATATCCATGAAAACACCTCCGTCCGCGAAATTGACCCCGCGACCGACCCCGTGACCATCCAAACGAGCCGGGGGGTTCTGCGCGCCGAGCGCCTGATCGTCACGGCGGGGGCCTGGGCGCGGGATTTGCTCCCGTTTCTCAGACCCGCCCTCACGGTCGCCCGCCAGACGGTGGGATACTTCACCACGCCCGATGGCGATCGGGACGCCTACCGACCCGGCCGCTTTCCCGTCTGGGTGTATATGGAAGAAGACGAGAATCACCTCTTCTACGGGATGCCGGAATTTGGGGGACGCGCGGGCATCAAGGTGGCCCGCCACCTCCGGATCGGGGTGGATGACGACCCCGACGACCCGCCGGACTCCATCGCGCAGGACAAGATAGAGGACGTGAAGCGTTTCATGGCGAGGTTCTTCACCTCCTCCGGATGGACGCTCGCAGGGGCCGAGCACTGCCTTTACACGAACGCGCCGAACGAGGACTTCATCATCGACCTCCACCCCGAGAATCCGCGCATCGCGATAGGGGCCGGCTTCTCGGGCCACGGATTCAAGTTTGGCCCTCTCACGGGAAGGCTGCTGGCCGAACTGGCCTGGGAGGGGAAAATATCCTTCCCCGAAGCCGACCTGGCGAAGCGGTCTGTTCGCACTCGGGAAGCAAGGCGTCCTCTCTGCGGGCAAGGCGGGCAAGAGTCCACGCCTGACCCCGCGCACGCGATAAGGTTCGGGGCGGAAACGTCCGGCGCGGGCGCCTTGACGGCGCAGATTCATGTGGATGAAGGCTCCCCCGCCTGCACCGCACCCCAGGAGGCGGCGCGAAGCGGCCGGATTTCTATCATCCATTCATGGAGCGCGACGCCCTGGTATTGCGGGTATTTCTCCCGCAGGGCCTCCGCCGCCCTTTCGTAGGCGTCCCCGGTTTCGGCATGGATGACAGCCGCGCTTCCCGAGAGCATCACGAACCCGAGGTTCGCCCAATCCTCCGCATAGCGATCCACCAGAAACGAGACATTTTCATTCTCCCGGATGTTTTCGAGACGTTTCAGGCGCGCGACCCTCCTCTTCGGCTTGCCGTCCACCGGAACGTATATTCTCCCGTCCACCACGGCGAACACCACGGGCACGAGATGGGGCGCGCCCCTCCCGTCGGCCGTCGCCAGCCGCGCCACGCGCGCATTCCGGATGAAGCGCCATTCCCCCTCGGCAAGCGAAGACATCACCGCCCCGCCTCGCCGTATCCTCCGCCGCCCGGCGTGATGAGCGTGAGGAGGTCGCCCGGTGCCATCTCGGTGGTGACCTTGGGGGTCGATCTCGGCGTCGTTGATGCGCACCTGCCCCCGCGCACCCGGAGCGCCGCCAAACAGACCCGGTGCGGGCGACTTCGTGCGCTCGGCCATAAACGAAACCGTGATGCGGGCCGGCGAATCGTTCCGCAGGACGATCCTCTGCCCGCAACCGCCCCGAAACTTGCCGGCCCCCGCCCGAATCCCGGAGTATCGTCTTCTCCAGCAGGGTGAACGGGGAGATGCGCTCGATCACCTCGATCGGCGTATGGGAGACGTTGCTGGGATAGCTCAGGCAGGCGCGGCCGTCTCCGCGCGCGGTAGCGCCCGTGCCCCCGTTCTGAAAGAAGAGCCCCGCCGTTCTGACGCCCCGCTTGTCCAGCCCCGTGTAGTTCACGCACCACAGCGGAGAGCCGCTCGCCGCGGGCACCCGCTCCGGGATGACGGGAGCGAGGGCCTCGAAAACGGCCGCGGGCAGATAGTGGCCCACCAGCATCCGCCCCCCTCCCGCGGCGGGACGAAGCGGATCCAGAATGCTCCCCTCCTCCGTCCGCACTTCAACGGGCCGGAAGCACCCCCTCATTGTTGGGAACCTCCGGGCAGAGGACGCATTTGATGGGATATACCGAATACGCATACGTGTAGTTGTAGGCCACGTTCACGGCGCGGTCGACTTGCGGCGATGAGCCGGCGTAGTCGATCACCAGGGAATCCCCGGTTTTCTCTATTCTCGCTTTCACCCGAATGGGCGCCGCTAGGCCGTCCGTTTCGACTTCGGAGCGGAACTCCCCGTCCGGCAGACGACGCAGGGCGTCTCGCATCGCTTTTTCGGATCGGCCCTGAATCTCTCTTGTCAGCGCGCGCAAATCCGCCAGGCCGTATTCCTCCAGCAGAGCGGTCAAGCGCTTTTCCGCCAGACGATTCGCCGTGATCTGGGGCGTTGATGTCGCCCATTACCAGATGCGGCACGCGCACGTTATAGCGTATGAGATCGATGAGCGTCCGGTCGGGCTCGCCCCGCCTGTACATCTTCATCATGGGAATCTGGAGCCCCTCTTCATACACTTCCCTGGGGTCCGGGGAGCGAATTTTTCCGCCGATGTCCGGCAGGTGGGCCGTGCTGGCGGAAAACCCGACGCATTTCCCCCGGTAAAACACCGGCTGGACGATGTTCACATCGGGAAGGTGACCCGTTCCGTACCAGATGTCGTTGGTCACCAGGATGTCGCCGGGTGCGAGCGTCTCGGGCGGAAACGCCCGGAGAAAATGGCGAACCGTTATCGGCAGGGTGCCGATGAACGAGGCGATGCTGGCGGAGGACTGCACGAGGGAGTGGCCCTGATCATCGGTGAGCACGCAGGAAAAATCGTTCGATTCGCGCACCAGCGTGGAGAAGGAGGTGCGCACCAGAGAGGCCGCCGCCTCATCCACTACGCCGATGAGCCTTCGCCAAAGCACTTCCAGCGTGATGGGGTCGAACGACGCCGGGCTCAATGATTCACCTGGATGACGATGTGGCCCGCCTCGTCTTTCTCGAAGCGGGCGTCCCCGGGTATCACGATAGTGGATTCGCGCTCCTCGATGATGGCGGGGCCCGGGAATTCCCGCGCGGGGGGCAGGGAATAGCGGTGGTAGACGAGCGCGTCCACGAATCCGCCTCCGGGGCCCGCGTATATTTTTCTTCTCCCTTTCTCGAAATCCCCCCGATCTGCGATCGGCGGGACGCGCACGGCGCCCGGGCGGGGCCCCAGCATCGCCAACCGCCAGGCAGCCACCTCCGCCGCCACGTTCTCGATTTTTCTCAGATACCGCCTCGCGTACGCCCGCTCGAACAATTCCTTCACGGCTGCGGCGTCCGGAACCGGCACGCCCCCTTCTCCGGGGAGGGGGACGCTCACCGTATCCGTCTGCCCCCGGTAGCGCATATCGGCCGCGCATGGCATCTCCCGCTCCTCGCTCCCGTGGAGCGCATCTCCCAGGGAATCTCTCACCTGGGCGGCCATCTCCCCGTACAATTCGGCGACGCGCGCCCAGTCGACCGCGTCGACGTCGGACACCAGGGCACGAACGGCGTCGGCCCTCGGCCGCGCCGCCAGGAGGCCGGCGGCCGAGGCCACGCCCACGTCCGGCGGACAAACGATGCGGCGAATGTAGAGCTTCTTCGCCATATGGCAGGCGTGCAGGGGAGCGGCGCCCCCCGTGGCGATCAGGACGTAATTTCTCGGGTCGCCCCCTTTCTCGGCGATGTGCACGCGCGCCGCACTCGCCATCTGCTCGGTGATGATCTCATACACCCCCCACGCCGCATCCTCCACGCGCATATCGAGCTTCCGCCCCAGGGAGGCAACCGCCTCCCGCGCTTTTTCCGGGTCGAGGCGCATGGCACCGCCCAGGAAAAAATCGGGGTTCAGGTAGCCCAAAACCAGATTCGCGTCGGTGACGGTGGGGCGCTCCCCTCCCCGGCCATAGCAAACGGGCCCCGGGGCCGCCCCCGCGCTTTGGGGGGCCGACCTGGAGCAGCCCCAGCGCGCTCATCTGCGCGATGCTACCGCCGCCCGCTCCGATTTCGACCAAATCCACGGTGGGCGAGAGGATGGGCAAGCCGCTTCCTTTTTGAAATCTCGACGTCCGCGCCACCTCGAAGCGGTTCTCCGTGGCGGGCTCTCCGTTTTCGATCAGGCATATCTTGGCCGTGGTGCCGCCCATGTCAAATCCCAAGGCGTGGGCCTCCTTCCGGGATTTGGCGATTTGCGCGGCCGCGAGCGCACCGCCCGCCGGCCCTGATTCGATGATTCTCACCGGGTGCTCCCGCACGCTGTCGATCCCCGCGAAGCCCGCGTTCGAGAGCATGATGAAAAGATCCCCCCCGAATCCCGAATCCCCCAAGCTCTCCAGCAAGCGCGTCAGATAGGCGTCGGCGATGGGCCGCGCATAAGCGTTCGCCGCCGTGGTGGACGCGCGCTCATACTCTCCCGTTTCCGGCGCCACGGCGGAGGAAATCGAAACGGGCACCCCGGGGACGGCTTCCAGGAGGGCGGCCCGGGCCGCCTCCTCATTCTTCGGATTCACGGGTGCGTGGAGAAAGGAGACGGCGATGGATTCCGCCCCCCGTTCCACGAGTTTTCGCGCCTCTCTTTTCACCGCCTCGAGGTCGACGGGCACCGCGATCTCGCCATCCACATGCACGCGCTCGGGAACCTCCGCCCGCAATTCCGGGGAAACCAGCGGCGCGGGCGTCTCCTGGTGCAGATCATACAGATCAAAGCGTTTCTCGCGGGCGATCTCGATGACGTCGGAAAACCCCTGCGTCGTGATGAGGCCCGTGCGAGCGCCCTTCCTCTCGATCAGGGCGTTGGTGATGAGGGTGGTGGCGTGAACGACGCTCGCGACGTCCGGGGCGGTCAGGCCGGCAGACTCCAGTATGCGGCCAAAACCCGAAAGCGCGCCCGCAGCGGGATCGTCGGGCGTGGTCAGGACCTTGGCGATGTGGACCGCACCCCTGGCTTCATCCATGAGCACGAGGTCGGTGAACGTGCCCCCGATGTCGATTCCCAATCGAATCCGCGAGGCCTTGCGCGTCATTCCGGGTTCATCAGCATCTCGCCATTCTCCAGGATGGGCTTCCCGTCGAACCAGACCGAGGGCGCCCTGATGATGGCGTCGAAATGGGTCTTGGCCTGCACGGCGCCCCCGAGGTTGGCGGAGGTTCCGACTCCGATATGCACCGTGCCGTTCACGCCCTCGTCGTTGAGCATCTCGCCGGTAAAATCCCTGCACTCCGGATTCAGTCCCATCGCGAACTGCGCGACGTTGTACACCCACCTGTCATTTTGGGCGGCCAGGAGCCGGGACAGGAAATCCGCCTGCTCCCCGCCCGATATTTCCCGCACGAACCCGCCCGCAATCCGGAAGGCAACCGGCTCGGCGATGACGCCCACGCCGTAATACGGGATGCTGCCATCCACCCGGAGCACGCCCTCCGTCGTCCCGTCCAGAGGGGATATGTTGGCCTCGATGTTGGGAACGGCGGTGAAGCCAGGGCCATCCAGCACGCAGCAATGGCTGTTGCCGACGCGCCCCTCGACGCCGATGGCGAGATCGGTGCCCGCCGGGTTCGTGACGCGGACCTCCCGCGCCTCGCTCAAGAGCCTCGCCAGGGCGTCGCAAAGCGGTTTCCTCGCCCGGAAGTCCGCCATGAGGCCGCCCGCCTTCATTTGCCGGGGCGTGAACGCCGTCATCGAGAGGACGCGCGCACCCGCGCCTATCGCCTCCCGCGTGGCCCGCGTGTGGGCGAGGGCGTGGGTGATGGGGAGAAAGACCACGTTCGACGCCCGCATCGCTTCGGCCACGGCCCGGGGCGGCTCCTCGTTGTCGATGCGTCTGGGCGGACATACGGCTATCGTCGCCTGCGCGCCCCGGGCCCGCGCCTCGGCGCAAAGCGCCTGGGCGATAGCGAGACGCTCCGAATCGGTGACGATCAGAACGTCCTCTCCCGCCTTCACGCCCGCGCAGTCGTTGACGAGAATCCTCGCTCCGTTTTCCACGCCGCCTCCTGTGCGCCCGGCCTACGGACGCGCCACGCCTGCAAGCGGGGCTCGCCGGCGCAGCCCGTCCCGCGAAACCCGAAAATCCCGCAGAAACGGCGGACGCATGATTGCGAAACGCCATGCCCCCGTATAAGGGTAAGAATCTACACGAGGGACGTCGCCGAGGCGAGGGGAGCAGGAGAAAATCCGTGGCCCGACGATCACGCATGAGCCGGGAGCGCCTGATGAACGTATATGAGCGCCTCTACGCCCGCTTTGGCCCGCAAGGCTGGTGGCCTGGCGATTCGGCCCTCGAGATTTGCGTCGGCGCCATCCTGGTGCAAAACACGTCGTGGACGAACGCGGCGCGCGCGATTGCGAATCTCCAAAAAGCGAACCTCCTCACGGAGAGCGGGCTGCGGGAAGCGCAGACAGAACGCCTCGCCCGCCTCATCCGGCCCGCGCGGTTTTTCAACGTGAAGGCCAGAAGACTCAAGGGGTTCGTCTCCTGTCTATGGGCGCATCACGGAGGAGAGGTGGAAAACCTCCTGCGCCTGCCCGAAGAGGAGCTGCGCGAGCGACTCCTGGCCCTCGACGGCATCGGGCGCGAGACGGCGGACTCCATCGCCCTCTACGCCGCGCGGAGGGCGGTGTTCGTGGTGGACGCCTATACGAAGCGGATATTCGCCAGGCTCGGGCATTTTGAGGAATCCCGAAACGCAGGAAAAGACTACCTCTCCCTGCAAGAGACGATCACCGCCCACCTGCCCCGCGACGCCGCCCTGTTCAACGAATACCACGCCCTGCTCGTGCGCCTGGGGCACGCCTGCTGCCGCCCCAGGCCCAAGTGCGCCGAATGCCCGCTCCATGCGGTCTGCCCATATCCCTCGAATCGTGCGCCCCGCGTCAATTCTTCTGCAAAAGACACGTCCTGAGAGATTTCGCCATCGTGCGCAGGATGGCGAAATACGCGCTCTCCCCGGCGGGGATGTGCGCCCCGAGCGGGTCCAGCACGCCGGTGCGGGCGCTCGTGCCCCGGACGATGGCCTCCGTCAACCCGCCGCGAAACTGCGGCTCGGCGAACACGCAAACCGATTTCAAGCTCCTGATCTTCCTGCGAATCTCCACCAGGCGCGCCGCGCCCGGCTTCTTCTCCGGCGACAGGGACACCGAGCCTATGGCGTTCAGCCCGTAGCGCTTCTCCAGGTATTGATACGCATCGTGAAAAACGATGTAGGGCGCATTCCTCACCGGCGCGAGGACACCCTCCAACTCTCGGTGCAGGCCATCGATCCGGGCCTGGAGATTTCGCGCGTTCGCCTCGTATTTTCCCCTGTTCGGCGGGTCCGCCTCGCCGAGTTCGCGGGCGATGACCTCCACCCACCTGCCGGCATACAGCGGGTCGAGCCAGACGTGCACGTCCCAACTGTGGTGCTCCTCCTCCTCCCCGTGATCATCATGCCCGGCCTCTTTGTGCTTGTGCGACTCATGCCCGTGTTCATCCTCTTTATGCTTGTCAGACTCGTGCGCGTGTTCATCCTCTTTGTGCTTGTCCGCGCCATGCCTGTGTTCATCTTCTTTGTGCCCGTGCGCCTCGTGCCCATCGTCATGCGCATGGGCCTCCCACAAGCCGCCCGTTCTCACCTTGCGCATTCTGACGCCTATGCCTCGCATTTCCGCCAGGGCAACGACCTTCGCCCGCCTGGGAAGAACCTCGAGGGGCCGCTTCAGGGCGGGAGCGAGCGTCTCGCCGACCCAGAAAACCAGGCGCGCGTCCTCTATCGCCCTCGCGTCGGACGGCTTCAGGGAAAACGTATGCGGCGAGGCGGCGCCTCTTATCAAAAGATGCGGTGCGCCCACCCCCTGCATGACGCCTGCGACCAGGGAGTGAAGCGGCTTGATGGAAACCACCACCCGAGGCGCAGCGGATGCGGCAAGCACTCCCTGGACGTGGAAGAGGATGGCCAGACCCAGACCCATCAGCAGATATTCTACGCGTTTCATCGCCAATCTCCATGATATGATGTTGAATAGAAGGTTGCCGGCAGCAAGTTTTCGTTATATTATAACATTACAAACAGAATAGCAACACAACGGCAAAGGACTTTCCCGTGACCGCGACAAAGAAAAAACATGTTCCGCATCATCCGCATGACCACGCCGCCTGCGTCCAGAACGCGCTGCGCCAGGCGGAGACGCTTTGCGAGCGCCGCGGCGTCAGGCTCACGGCGCTCCGGCGGCGGGTGCTGGAAATCGTCTGGGAGAGCCGCGCGCCTCTGGGCGCCTATGACGTGCTCGAGCGCATGAACGCCCAGGGGGGCCGCAACGCCCCGCCCACAGCCTATCGGGCGCTGGATTTTCTTCTGGCGCATGGCCTCATCCACCGCATCGAGAGCCTGAAAGCATTCGTGGGCTGCCCCATGCCGGCCGACGCCCACCAGGCACAGTTTTTCATTTGCCGCGATTGTAAAAACGTGTCCGAAACGCACAACGAGAAAATCGGCGAAGCCATCGAGGCGGGCGCCACCCAATCCGGCTTTCAGGTCGAGACCTTTGTGGTGGAAATCAGGGGGCGGTGCCTCCGGTGTTGTTATGATTGACGCGCCGGGCCTCCTCGTTTCCGCCAAAAACCTCCACCTTCGCCTGGGCGGAACGACGATTCTCGAAAACATCGACATCCAGATTTCCCGGAAAGAAATCCTCACCCTCATCGGCCCCAACGGAGCGGGCAAAACCAGCCTCGTCCGGGTACTCCTCGGGCTGATTGCGCCAGATTCCGGCGAGGTTCACCGCAAGGAGGGGCTCACCATCGGCTATGTGCCCCAAAATTTCGAGATGGACGCCTCGCTTCCCCTCACCGTGCGCAGGCTGCTCGGCCTCACGCAAAAGCCATCGCGCAAGCGGATGGAAGAGAGCCTCGAGGAGGTGGGCGCGGAAAACCTGCTGGAGCATCCCGTCCAGAGTCTCTCCGGCGGGGAGCGCCAGCGCGTCCTCCTCGCCCGCGCCCTGCTGCGCAACCCGGAACTCCTCGTTCTCGATGAACCCATCCAGAACGTGGACATCTCCGGACAAGCCGAACTCTACCGCCTCATCATACGGATCAGAGACGAGAGGGGCTGCGGGATCATGATGATCTCGCACGACCTCCATCTCGTCATGGCGTTCACCGACCGCGTGGTGTGCCTCAATCGGCACATCTGCTGCTCGGGACATCCCGAAGCGGTGGGCGAACACCCCGAATACCTGACCCTGTTCGGCCCGCAAGCGGCGGAGACCCTGGCCATTTACAGGCACGCGCACGACCACGCCCACGGGCCGGAAGGGGACGTCCTGCCATTGGAAGCCGACGCCGTCCGCCGCCATCCCCCCGGAAAACCCTGATGGAGGATTTCATGTTGCGCGCCGCACCGACCACCGAATCGCGCCGCCCTAACCTCGTCCCCGGAAACTCCTGATGGAGGATTTCATGTTGCGCGCCCTCCTCGGCGGGGTGGGCGTCGCCATCGTCACAGGCCCCATCGGTTGTTTCATCGTCTGGCGCAAGATGGCCTATTTCGGGGATTCCCTGGCCCACACCGCCCTGCTCGGCGTAGTGCTGGGGTTTTCCCTGGGAATCAATCTGCAACTCGGCATCCTCATCTCCTGCGTCAGCCTCGCGCTCTTCCTCCTCATGCTCCAAAGCCAAAGGAAACTTTCCACCGATACGCTATTGGGCATTCTGGCGCACACGGCGCTTTCCGTCGGCATCATCGCCATCAGCGCGATGGAGACGCTCAACGTGGACCTGATGGGCTACCTGTTCGGGGACATCCTCGCGGTAGGTCCGGCGGATTTGCTGTGGATATACACCGGCGGAGCGGCGGCCTTGTGCGCACTCGCATGGATATGGCGCGACCTTCTCGCCATCACGGCGCACGAAGAACTCGCGCGCGCCGAGGGCGTCCCGACCTTCGCCGTCCGGCTCGTCTTCATGCTCCTGATCGCCTTCGTCATCGCCATCGCCATGAAACTGATCGGGATTTTGCTGATCACCTCGATGCTCATCATACCGGCGGCGGCGGCGCGGCGATTCTCCCGAACGCCCGAACAGATGGCGGGACTCGCTATTCTGGCGGGCGTCTCCTCCGTGGGGATCGGCCTGTGGGCCTCGATGCAATGGAATCTGCCCGCGGGCCCGTCGGTCGTCGTGGCGGCGGCGGCGTTGTTCCTGCTCAGCGCCCTGTCGGAAGCCCTGGGGCGCCAGGCGTCCTGAACACGGGCGACCGCGGGGGCGAGAAATCCCCCTTCCACGCCCGCCGCCGCGCCCTCCCCGGGACGCCCGCGAGGCGTTCCGCAAGACGCGCAGCCGGGGGCGCACGGGAGCCGCCCTCCCCTCAGCGCCCTCCCCTCAGCAGATGTTCGGCAGGGGCTGTTCGCGCGTCATCACCTCGAGAATGGCCGGCTTGCCCGCCGAGAGTGCCTGCTCGATGGCCGCATCGAGATCGGCGGGGTTTTCCACGCGCACGCCAAAGGCGTCGAAAGAGCGCGCCATCTCGGCGAAGCGCGGACTCTGGAAATCACAGCCATACGCCGCGCCATAGAGGTTTTGCTGCTGCCGGTCGATCTGGCCATAGGCGCCGTCGTTCAGGACGACCATCACGATGTTGGCCCCAAGCTCGCTCGCCGTCACGAAATCGCCGATCGTCATCAGGAAAGCGCCATCGCCCACCAGGCCGACGACGTCGCGATGCGGATACTCCATCTTGGCGACGATGGCGGTGGGCAGTGCGAAGGACATGGCGTTCCAGACGCCCGACTGCATGAAGGAGAAGGGGTTTCTCAGCGGCATATAATAGCGCGCGAACATCTGGCAATTCCCCACGTCGCTGACGAGGATGGCATCCGGCTTGACGTGGGCGGCGAGCCTCTCCATCAGGAGAGCCGGATGAATCGGAACGTCGCCCTCATGGCCCTTGATCACGTTTGCGGCCTGCGCTCTCAAATCCGCCTTGCCGCGGGCGATCTCCTCCCGCAACCCCTCGTTCACGGGCCTGCTCTCGTCCGCCAGGCGCTCCTCCAGGGCGCGCAAAAACATTTTCGGGTCCGCCACTATCTGATCCGCCCCGCCATAGTGCGCGTCCTCCGCGTCATCGAAGCCCACGAAAATCCGACGCGCAGGCGCATGTCCCTCGACGTGCGCCACCTCCGCCGTCCCCGCCCGAAGGCCGATGAACATCATCAAATCGCACGGCGCCGTGACGCTGTTCAGGAACGCGGTGTTCCGAAAGGCGAAATAGTGCCCCACCGCGAAGGGATGGTCATCAGGGATGACGCCCATCGCATCCTGGGGATAGATCACCGGAATCGAGAATTTCCCGGCAATCCGCGCCAGCTCCCCCATCGCTCCTTTTCGCATCACCCCCTTGCCCGCGCAGATGACGGGGCGTTTCGCATCCAGCAACCTTCGGGCGTATTGGGCGACGTCCTCCTCCGAGGGGGAGACGACCCGGGTGGGCTTCGGCTCGTACGCGGACAATTCGATGGGGGCTTCCTGCAAGAGATACGGGCTGTAGTCGCTGAGTCGCGGAATCTCGACGTGCACCGGCCCCGGCCTTCCGCTCCTGGCGATTCGGAACGCTTCGGCCATGACGCCCGAGATGGCCTCCATGCTTCTCACGCGAACGCTCCACTTGGTGACCTTCTGAAACATATCGACCAGAAAATCCGGATCGTCCACCCCGTGAAACGCCTCGCGCGCCGCATCCAGGGGCACGGAGCCCGTGATGTGCACCACCGGCGACGCCGCCCCGTAGGCCTGCGCCACGCCCGCGATGGAGTTCGCCCCCCCGGGGCCCGCCGTGAGCAGGCAGACGCCGGGCTCTCCCGTGAGCCGCCCGTAGGCGTCCGCCATCAAGGAGGCGTTTGGCTCCTGCTTGCAGGTGACGAGTTTGATGGAGGGCGCTTCCCGCAGCGCATCGTAGAACTGCAGGAGATGGGAGCCGGGAAGGCAATAGAGCCTCTGGACGTTTTCCTTCACGAGTGCGTCGACGACGATCTGGCCCGCATGGACCGGCGCGCCCACCTCAAAGCCCATGAACAGACTCCCCCATCAAGAAACGGAACCGGGAATCGGCAAAGCTAGGCGCCCGATTTCTGGATGTGCGCGCAAAGATAGTCGCCCACTTGCCTGGTGTTCAGCGCCCCGCCCAGGTCGGCCGTCACCTTCTTCTCCCGAACGGCGGAGGCTACGGCCTCCCAGATCAGGTTCGCCGCCTCCTCCAGCCCCAGCGTGTTCAGCAGGATTCTTCCGGTGAGGCATGCCGCAAACGGGTTCGCGATTCCCTTCAGGGCGATGTCGGGCGCCGTGCCGTGCACCGGCTCGAACATGCACACGCGGCCCGGGTGAATGCAGCCGGAGGCAGCCATCCCCACGCCTCCCACCAGCCCGGCGCACAGGTCGCTCAGAATATCGCCATACATGTTGTTGGTGACGATGACGCCGAAGTGCTCAGGCTTGTACAAGAGGTCCTGGCAGAGGGTGTCGACGAAGTAATGCTCCCCCTCCACATCCGGGAACTCCTCGGAGATTTCCCAGAAGACGCGCTGCCAGAGGCCGTGCGCATGAACCAGGGCGCCGTGCTTGTCGGTCATCGTCACCTTGGGGTAGCCGTGCTTTCGCGCATACGCGAACGCATAGCGGCAGATGCGCGAGACCCCCTTGTAGGTGTTGATATCCTCCTGAATGGCGATTTCGTCCGGCGTTCCCATCTTGAAATTGCCGCCCACCCGCACGTTCGGCCCCTCCGTGTTCTCGCGGACAACGACCAGGTCGATGGGCACCTCCCGCTTCAGGGGACAAAAATCCGGATGCAGCAGCGGCGATGGGCGCAGGTTCACATACAGGTCCAGCTCGAAGCGCAGGGTGCGGAGGAGCTCCCGGCAATTCACGTCTTTCGGAACCCTCGGGTCGAGGCCCGCGCTGCCGAACAGGATGGCGTCGTGCGCCTCCGCCAAAGAGCGCACCAGGCCCGCCACATCGTCCGGCAGGGGGGTTCCGTGCTCGAGATAGTGGAGCGCGCCATAGTCGTACACCTCGGGCCGCACCTCGACGCCCGCGGCGCCCGCCGCCGCCTGAATCACCTCCGTCGCCACGGGCAGCACGTCATGCCCCACGCCGTCGCCCAGGATGACGGCCAGGGAAACCGGTTCTCCGCTCATGGGACTCTCCCGCTCACAGGTGTTTGATGACCTTGATGCGCTGGACGGCGTCGCCGGCCAGGTGCGTCCAGACCGCCGCGTCGCGAACCAGTTTCTCCGCCCCGACGTCCTTCATGACGCCGGCCCCCCCGTGAATGTCCATGTTCAGGTGGGTGACGCGCTGGATCACGTCCGTGGCAAAGTTCATCAGCAGGACGTTGTGTTTCATGTCGCGGTCGGCGCCCTTCTCCAGGTCGCACGCGGTGCGCATGACATATGACCGGAGCGCCTCGGTGAGCATGTGCATCTCGGAGAGCTTCAGCTGAATGGCCTGGTGCCCGATGATGTATTTGGCCGCCCTGCCAGCGCGTGCGCGCATGGGCCATCGCCATGTCGACCGCCGCCTGGCACACGCCCAGCCCGTTGGCGGAGAGCCTCCAGGTCGCCGAACTCCGACGTATCGCCCTTTCGCGCCTGCACCCCCCCGGTTCACCTCGCCCACCACGTTGGCGTGCGGCACGCGGGCGTCCTCGAAAATCAGCTCCGCATTCTGATAAAAGCGCCAGCCGATTTTGTCATACACCTTCCCCACGCGGAACCCGGGCGTATCCGCCGGCACCAGAAAAAGCGTGGTGCCCTCCGTCAGGGGGACGTCGGGGTTCGTCCTGCCGTCGATGAAGAAGAGCTTGCCCACGCTTCCGTTGGCGATGTAGCGCTTGCGTCCGTTCAGCACCCAGGCCTCGCCGTCGCGCACCGCCTGCAGCTTCCAGCCCGTTCTCGGAATCGTCCGTGGGCAGGCGATTGTCCGAACCCGCCGCCGCCTCCGTTCCTCCCTTGCCAAGGAGATAGGTGTCGTCCTCCAGAAACGGCTTCAGAAACCTGTCTTTCTGATCATCCGTGCAAGAGGCCGCTATCAGGTGGCTCCACTTCCAGCACTGGCTGAAGGTTTTGGATATCGCGCTGTCGCCGCGCGCGAGTTCCTCCATCACCAGCGCCTGGGTGGCGAAGTCGATGCCGCCTCCTCCGCGCTCCCTAGGAACGACGGCGGTGCGAAAACCGAGCCGCGACCCCTTCTTGATGATCTCCCAGTCAAACGTCTCGCGCGGATCGGACATCTGATCCCGCTCCAGGGATATGGGCGCAATCTCTTCCTCCGCGAATTTTCTCGCCTTCTGCCGCCACGCCCGCTGCTCTTCGTTCAAATCAAAATCCATGTAGGTTCGCCCTCATCGGTGAAAGGATAGGAAACCCGGCTTTCCGCCCATGCGCACTGGCCGGCATCCACGACAAACTAGGCGGAGGCCCGCCCGCCCGGAAATAAAAACGATGCGTCCTCCGCATGGACCAGGCCCAGCTCTCTTTCCATCTCGCGCACGCGCGGAATCACATGCTCTCCCACGTTCTCGCACTCTCCATGGAGGGGGAAGGCGGAGAGGATCAGCAAATCCACCCCGGCCTGCTCGATCTCGATGATCTTCTGCGCGCATTGCGCATACGAGCCCACGATGGCGACGGCGGAGCCCGAGCGAATCCGGCCCATGCCCGCCCAGAGGTTCGGCCCCACCATCTCCTCGCGCGCGCGCGCCTGTTTGCTCCCGGGTTCCCTTGCTGTCGAACGAGGAGATCACCTTCCCCCGATGCGCCAGGACGTCCGGGTCCACCCGGCGCATCACCTCCTCCGCCGCCTCGAAGGCTTCCGCCTCCGTCTCGCGCGCGAAGATTTGAAAGCGCGTCACATACTTCAGCGCCCGGGTGCGCCCCGCCCGCTCGCATTTCCCGTTCATATGCTCGACGCGCTCCGCCACCTGCTCCGGGCTCTCCCCCCAGAACACCGAATACTCCGCCCGCCGGATGGCGATGTCCTGCGCGACGTCCGAGGCACCCGCCATGAAATAGTGGATCCTCGGCTTCTGCACGGGCCGGGGATATACGGTGGCGTCTTTCAGGCGGTAGAAATTCCCCTCGAACGAGTATTTTTCCTGCGTCCACAACCCCTCGAGGATCTGCAGATATTCGTCCGTCCGCTCATAGCGCGCATCGTGATCCAGCTCCTCGCCATAGTTCGAGAGCGCGGCGCCGCCCGTCACGATATTATAGAGAATGCGGCCGTTGGTGAGCTCATCGAGCGAGGCCATCATCCGGGCGCAGATGGCCGGGTCGATAATTCCCACCCGCACCGCCAAAAGAAGTTTTATCGTCTTCGTCGCCGGGCCGATGACCGCCGCGTTCACGATGCTGTCCCACGTGGGAGCCTGCGGCCCATAGTGGCCGCTCACCTGGGAGGTCGGCACCAGAATGGTGGTAAAGCCGCTGCGCTCGGCGTTTTGGGCGATCCGGGTGAACGTGTCGTAGCTCGGGGGGTGGTCGGCGTACTTCTGGCCGATGTGCGCGCTGTCCCCGTCGCAAGACATGTACCATGCCAGCTCTATGGCCACGAAATTCTCCCGGCGCGCGGCTTTTCCATGGGAATGGCCCGCGCAGTATATTCACCCCCAACGCCTTTCGTCATCCGGGAGGCGGCGCTTTCGGCGCGCCGGGCGAAAAGCGTCGGACGCGCGCGCGATGAATCATCCCTCTCCATCGCCCAAAAACGCCTGCATCTGGCGTCGATAGTCGGCGTCTTTTATGTATTTTTTCATAAAGTCGGCCGAGGGCACGTTCTCCAACTCCTCGGGCGTCGCGCCGTCCCGGAACGCCTTCAAGATGGAATAGGCCGCGTGGGCCGCCGCCATGATGGGCTGATGTCCCTGGAGTGCGACGCGCACGCCCTGGCCGGAGAGATAATCCAGCCCCCGCACCTCTTTTCTGCTGCCGCCCAGGATAATGGGAAGGGTCACCGCCGCCGAGATGGCCTCCAGCTGCTCCCGGCTCTGGACGCCCACCAGAAAAATGGCGTCCACGCCCGCCGCCTCGTAGGCCCGCACCCGCGCGATGGCGTCCTCCGTCCCCGTGAGGCGCGACGCACTCGTCCGGCCCGCGATGACGAGAGTCGGGTCCTGGCGCCCCTCCAGGGCGGCGCGCATTTTGCCGACGCCCTCCTCGACGCTGCTGAGCTGCGCAGCCCCCGCCGCACCGAACGCCCGGGGGAGTATCGTGTCCTCTATCGAGAGGGCCGCCACGGCCCGCCGTCTCCAGCTCCTCGACCGTTCTCTTCACGTTCAGCGCGTTGCCATAACCGTGATCCGCGTCCACCAGCAGGGGGATGTTCGTCGCGCGGTTGATCCGGAGGGCTTGCTCGGCGAATTCCGTCAACGTCAGCAACGTGATGTCAGGCGCACCCAGCACGGTGAGCGAAGCGGTGGAGCCAGCGAAAATGCCGGCCTCGAAGCCAATTTCCTCCGCCATGCGCGCGGAGAGGGGATCATACACCGACGCTGGATGAACGCATCGCTCGCCGCAGAGCAGGGCGCGAAATTTCTCTCGTCTTGGGATCCAGTTCATCTTTCCTCCACCTCCTCAAGGAGAAAACCGCGCCGCGTCATATGACCTCCCGCTTCCCGTCCGAATAGGTGACCCGCATCGTCACGGCGCCCTCGTTCAGCAGCCAGGGGCGTATCGTGAACGTGCGCGCCCCGCTGGCGTGCATGGGGTCCGACTCGGCGATTTTTCGCGCCCTCCCCCAGGGAGCCGGCGCGGATGATGACCATGCCCTCCCCCTCCCAGCCCTTCTCGTCATCCGTCCAGAATGGACCCGCACCGAACATGACGCCCCGTTGCTCCAGGGCGACCTGGAATTCCAGGTGATCCTCCAGATTCGCCATCACCGGCCCCATGCCGTTCGCCGGCCTGGTGAAATAGACGTACATCTGCTTTTGCAGACAGCCCGCACTGGCGTTCAACACATCCTGCGCGGTGATTCGCGGCTCATTCATGATCGCTCCCGTCCGAGAAAATGATGATGGCGGATATATCGATAGCAACGGGAAAGCACTATAGCATTTTTTTGCCCGCCCCTTTCAGCGAGCCGTCAGGTGCGCGGATGCGCGTCCTCCTCCCGGCGCACCGCACCGCCCACGACGATGGCGGCGCTCAGGAGGATGAGGTTTTTGATGATGTATTGTCCCTCGAGCGTGGGAGCGAAGGGAACCTGGGTGAAGCAGACCTCGGGCAGGAGGACGAGGGGCAGAGCCGTGCCCCGGCATTTGCAAGAAGAGCAGGAACAGGGCGACGCGGATGAGTGGGCGGAAAAGCAGCCCCACGCCTATCGCCACCTCCCACCAGCCGAGGAGGGGGATGAAAAAATCCGGCGGAAGCCAATAGACCGTGCGGCGCACGAGTTCGGCCGCCGCACTCGCCCCGAAGGGTTTGAGGATGCCGAACCAGATGAAAATCACGGCGAGCGAAACGCGGAGCAGCAACCGGCCGTAGCGGTTTCATCCAGGTTGCGATATGGCGATCGATTTCGTCGACGTACTTCTTCAAAGGCATCTCGTTCACCCCCCTCTGCGTCCATGAGAGCGCGCGGCGCCTGCCCCCGCGTCCAAAAACCGCAAACGCGAGACCCCCTCTCGCCGATGATAATCGCTTATCGACATCCAGTGAACGCGCGCGCGGCTTTCGCGCACCGTCCCGCCCGGGGGGGAGAGGCCCTCCCTGGACGCGCGAAGACGGGAAGAGGCGCGGGGGCCCAAATTGAAAAATACGGCGACCTCCCGCATAATTGTTCTCCTGTCCCTCCACGCGGAAGCATGACCCGCCCGAAGAACGCCGTATTCGGGACGGCTTCGTTCTTATCTGGAAAACGGGAGAACGCATATGATCATCGAACGTGACTTGCCCGTCGAAATGGACGACGGCGTGGTGTTGCGGGTAGACGTCTACAGGCCGGACACAGAGGAGCCGGTGCCCGTCGTCATGGCCGGCGGCCCCTACGGCAAGGGCGTCAAGTATCAGAGCACTACAAGCCGCTCTGGGACTCCCTGGTGAAGATGCAACCCCGACATACTGGCCGGCTCCGAGCACCGATGGCTGACGTGGGAGACGGTGGACCCCGAGATTTGGGTTCCGTGGGGCTACGCCTGCGTCCCGCCTGGATTCGCGCGGGGCGGGACGCTCGCCCGGCTATCTCGACATTTTCTCCCCCCGCGAAACCAGGGGATTTTCGCAGGCGCCATCGAATGGGCGGGACGCCAGAGCTGGTCGAACGGCAAGGTGGGACTGAACGGCGTCTCCTATTACGCCATCAACCAATGGCAGGTCGCCGCGTTGCAGCCCAAGCACCTCACGGCCATGATCCCCTGGGAGGGGGCCGCCGACCACTACCGCGACTGGGCGCGACACGGCGGCATTCTCTCCAACAAGTTCATGGAAATCTGGTATCCGCGCCAAGTCGAGGCTGTGCAGCACGGCAACCCCGACGGCCCGCGCGACCATTGGATGGAGACGCGCTCGACGGGCCCGGCGACCCTCTCGAAAGAAGAGCTCGCGGAGAACCGGGGCCGACACGCTGGAGAACTTCCTGGCCCGCGAGATGGACGACGACTGGTACCGCTCCCGCTCGCCGGACTGGTCGCGCGTGACCGTCCCCTTCCTCAGCGCGGCGAGCTGGGCGGGCTTCGGCCTGCACCCGCGCGGCAACTTCGAGGCCTTCACGCAGGCGGCATCCAAGGAGAAATGGCTCGAGGCGCACCCCGGCAGACACGAGGAGTGGTTCTATCTCGAATACGGGATGCAGCTGCAAAAACGCTTCTTCGACTACTATCTCAAGGGAGAGCGCAACGGCTGGGAGAAGGAGCCGCGGGTATGGCTCAACATCCGGCGTCCCTTCACGGACGAGGTGGAATTGCGCAAGGAGCACGAATGGCCCCTCAAGGGCACCGAGTGGGACGAAGCTGTACCTGCACGCGGGCGGCGAGGGGAGGCTCGACTGGCAGGCGCCGAAGGACAATGGCTCCAAAACCTTCGAGGCGCTGACCCGCGGCATCACCCTGATGACGCCGCCGCTCCAGGAGGAGGACCGAGATCACGGGCCCCATGGCGGCCAAGCTGTTCGTCTCCTCGTCCACCAAAGACGCCGATTTGTTCGTCACCGTCCAGGCGTTCTCGCCCGAGGGGCAAGAGGTCTACTTCCAGGGCACGGTAGACCCCAAGACGCCGCTCGCCCAGGGGTGGCTGCGCGCCTCTCACCGCAAGCTGGACGCGGAGCAATCCACGCCCTGGCGGCCGTACCACACCCACGACGACAAGCAGCCGCTGACGCCCGGGCGGATGTACGAACTCGACGTGGAAATCTGGCCCCAGTGCATCGTCCTGCCCGAAGGCTTTCGTCTGGCCGTCAACATCGCCGGTCAGGATTTCGACAGGCCGGGGCCGGCGGTCGAAGCCTACGTGCCCTCGCGCGGGCTCGGGGCCGTTTCTTCATGACCATCCCGTCGACCGGGCGAAAGAGGTTTTTGGCGGCCGCACCACCCTGCACACGGGCCCCGAGTGCGCGGTCGCCACCTGCTCTTGCCGATCATCTCCAAAGGGCGGCCCGGTGCGGTGGCGAAATGAGCGTCGGCGGAGAAGAACAAGCACCCGTAGCGGTCTGCCGATATAAGCAGAGACGCCCGGGCCGGAGGCCTCCGGGCCGGGCGCCTTTGCAGGCAGCGGCTATTCAGCGGTTTCGCCTTTTCCTTCGCTTGCCCTGATGCAATTTGTCCCTTTTTTCTGTTTCTCATTATATTTTTCACGAGAACCCAACCTTTGCTTCAAAATTTCGTTTTCTCTCGCAAGTTCGTCGAGGCGGATAGCATTGGGGCTTCTCCTGTTCGTGGCCTTGTGCCTTCTGGTCAAACCTCAGGCTTTTCGCCCGGACGCCCCCCTTCCATGTAGGTAACCGAATCGTAGTAATCTTCAAGTTTTCACGTAAACGCCAACCTTTTCCGCCCATTCTTTCAACTCTCTCTTGCACGAGACGTCCCAGGCCAGAACTTCGACTCCCCAACCATTTTTGTATAAACGCTCCATAATCCGCGTGGGAAACCGGTGCCATCGCTGAAGCCGGCGCCATCTCCGGTAAGGCAGAACGGCTACTTGGGGGTTATCCTGATTATCCAGCGCGGTGCGAAGCATGTGCGTCTGCAACATTTGGTCGACGCCCTGTTCCGTTCCCGAAATTTCGCCGCGCTCCAAAAGCACCAGGTCAATGCCGGTATCCTCTTTCATCTTCCCCCAAAGACCACGCTGTTCGGGAGGAACGGATCCAACCGCCATTCCTCCGCCGTAACTACGACCCGCCACAGCCAGCTTGTAGAGATTCAGGAAGTGGACCCGGAGAGCGTTCTCGACCGCTCGGGGATCTTTGTACGGAACGACCTGTCGAGCCGATATAAATATGTTCGAGTTATCCCAGAACAGATACACCTTCGGCTCAGCCACGGAAACGCTCCTTCGCCTCACCTGCTCTCTGGTGGGCGGGAGAGGGCTCGAACCTCCGACCTATGCCTTGTAAGGGCACCGCTCTGCCAACTGAGCTACCCGCCCATGTAGAGAAGCAGTCGCAGGAGAATAGCATCCCCGCCTTTCGGCGACCATCTCCCGATCCGGCGCGAAAGAGGTTGCATTCACCGCCTGTCTATCAAATTTCCCGTATCGCCAAGCACCGGGTTAGCGCGTCCGCATAAAGAGGTTGTATTCACCGCCCGCCCATTAAATCTTCAACTCCCCGTTTTGGGAGAACAGCTTGCCGTCCACGTACACCTCGCCCCCCTCGCGCAGGTCGCACACCATATCCCAATGAAGGGCGGAATCGTTCTTCGAGCCGCTCTGCGGATAACCCTTGCCCAAGGCGATGTGCAGGGTGCCGCCGATTTTCTCGTCGAACAGCGTGTTCTTGGTGAAGCGCTGGATGCCGTAGTTGAGGCCAAAGGCGAACTCCCCCGCCCGGCGCGCGCCGGCGTCCATGCCGATCATCGATTTCAGAAAGGCCTCATTTTTCTCCGCCCGGGCCTTCACGACCTCCCCCTTCTCGAACTCCAGCTCCACCCCCTCCACCTCGCGCCCCGAGAGGCAGGCCGGAAAGGAATAGCGAATCTTGCCGTCGATCTTCCCCTCCTCCGGCCCGGTGAAAATCTCGCCATCCGGGAAATTGTGATGCCCCGAGCAGTTCATGAACGGGCGCCCCGCGATGCCGACCCGCAAGTCGGTGCCCGGCCCCCCGATCTCCACCACCTTGCGGCCTTCCAGGTAGCGAATCACCCGCGCCTGGCGCCTGTTCAGCCCCCGCCACCGGCGGATGCCGTCTGGCTCGTCGGCGAAACACGCGCCGAAGACGAAATCCTCATACTCCCGCATCCCCATCTCAGCGTCCTGCGCGTAGGCTTCCGTGGGAAACAGGGTCAGCGTCCACCGCAATCCCTCCCGCCCCGTCTTCTCATACTGGGCGGAGCGCTTCATGAACGTTTCCATGATGGGCTGCCTGGCCTTGGACGCGAGTGCCTGTTTTTTGGGGTCGACGCCCGAGAGCCGCCGGGTGTTCGTCTCGGACAGGATGCTGATGATGACGTCCGCGTTTTCCACCTCAAACCGCGCCATGGACGAGAGGTGGGTCAACTGCCGGCGGTTGGCGTATTGATAAAAAATCTCATCCAGCCCCGTCAGCCCCACATGGGTATAGGGATGCGCCCCGCGCCGGACGCACTCGGCATACACCGCGCGAATCAGGGGCTCGGCCGCCGTGCTGCCCCGGATGCCCACGACATCGCCTCGCTTCAGGCGCACAGAATACCCCGTTATGATCTCGGCCATTCGCTCGACGCGCACATCTTCCATTGTCGTATTTCTCCGTGTCGTTTGTTTTTCCGTGCCGGTATGCGACCAGGATGCAGACGCTGCGAAGGGAGCATGCCATAGTCGCGCATCATTTCGTAGCGGAACTGCCCGGATTCGTGATATGGTGCGCTGGAGAGGGCCGTTCAGGGGAGGGGGATGCGGGGGGCGTCTCGCCTCCCCCCGCTCATGCGCATTCTCTCCATCCTCGCGAGATTCCGGCGGCTGCTCGACACGGGGACAAGACGCGATGGCCAGACTCCACAAGATACGGAAGTTCAAACCCTACCTCATGCGGTATCTGCACTCCAACGATCCCAACCACGAGCCTGTTCTCCGGGATCTGCTCGAGTATGAACACGAGGTGTATGACGAGATTACGGCTGGCGCGGATGCGGACCTGGGGCGCGGGCAGAGGGGCACCCGGACGTGGCACGTCGTTTTCACGGCGCTGACCGATATTTTGACCCCCTTCCACATCGAGCAGGTGTTCGACCGCCTCGAGAGGGATTTCTCCGCTACATGCCAGACCATGCGCGAGATGTCCGACCCGGAGGCGATGGAGACGACGCGCGAATTCCGCCCCTACCTCATGCGGTACATTGAGGCCGACGATCCGAACTACGAACCCGTCCTCCGGGATCTGCTCGACCTGGAGCACGAGGCGTACGACGCCATCACGGCGAGCGAGGAGACGGCCCTCCAGCGCGGGGAGCGCGGAACGCACACGTGGCAGGCGGTCCACGGCCAGCTCGCAAAAGTCATCTCTCCCGAGCAAACCAGACGACTCTTCGATAAACTGGAAAGGGATTTTTCGGCCACCTGCCAGCTGTTCCACGAGATGGCCGAAGCGGAAAAACTCATGAAGACGGAAGAGGGAGGGCCTGGGTAGGCCCGCATCCCTCCCCGGTTGCCCGCCGGCTCCCGCCGGCCCCAACCCTTGGAATCCAGGCGCGCCACGTCCGACGAGAATCGCGCACGTCATTTCACCCGATGGTCTGGCGCCACTTCTGGAGGGGGACTGCCGCATGGCGAAATACGCATACGATCATCTGCACTTCCGGAGCGAAGACCCGCACGCCGCCCGCGACTTCTGGATCCGCATGTTCGGCGCCGCCGTCCTGGAGGAGAGGGAGCTGGGCGGTGCCCCGTCGTTCCAGATGGACTTGAACGGCATGGTCTTTCTCGTCTCCGGAAGGGCGCAGGGAGAAGACCCGGTGCGGACGGGCTCCGAGCCCCGCTACGGGCTGGATCACTTCGGCCTTCTGGTCGACAACATGGATGAAGCGCAAAAGGAGCTCACCGAGAAGGGCGCCGAGTGGATTTGCGAGCCTTGGGAGATCCGGCCGGGCGTGAAGATCGCCTTCATCAAAGGTCCGGACAACATCAGCATCGAAATGGCCCAGCGCGGCTGATTCCCGCGCGCCGCCTGCGGGGTTTGGAGAGCGAGAGGGAGGGGGTCGCCATGAAAAAATGGGACAGGCGGGAGTTGCTCAAAAACGCTCTGCTCGGACTGACGGCGCTGGGGGCGGGCGGCTTCGCGCTTCAAAAGACGCTGGCGCCCACGCCAGCGCACGGGGAATTGGGGGAATTCGAAAAAATCTTGCGCGCGCAAGGCGAATCGGCGGATGGAGCACTCCCGAAGAGGCGGGAGCCAACCGCCTCCGATGCCTGGGGGCCGTTTTACAAAAAAGGGGCGCCTTTTCGCGGCTACGCGGCGCCGGGCGACGCGCCGGGCACGCCCATGATCATCCGCGGCCACGTCTATGGGCATGACACGCAGAAGCCTCTTCCGGGCGCGACCATCGACATATGGCAGGCGGACGCGAACGGCCGCTACCACGGCATGGACGAGAGAGAGAATTTTCTCTATCGCGCGCGGATGCGCACGACGCGACGGGGACTGTATCAGCTCCGCACCGTGCACCCGGGGCATTACGGCTTCGGGTTCTGGGGGCGGCCATCCCACATTCATTTTTACATCCGCCACCCGGACTACCGGCCTCTGGTGACGCAGCTGTATTTTCGGGGCGACCCGAGACTGACCGACCGGGAGCGCGCGAAGCCCTCCCTGATCATCCCCCTGCGCCACGTCTCTTTGGGGAAAACGTATGAATGGGGATATTTCCCGATCGTCCTGACGAGGCGGTGAGGGGGGAGCGGCTCCGGAGGAGGGAAACCAACCAAACCCTATTCCCTGCGCCGCGATACCGGTGCCGGCATTTGCTCCCATGTGCGGTCATCCAGGGTCCGCCCAGTCCTTTTTTTGAATACGCCTCCCCATTGCTTGAAGAAGAACGGCACGTCGTGCTGAAAGCAGTTGTCCCGTATCTCCCGCACCCAGTCCGCTTCCATCGGCCTCGCTCCCGGCCCCGACTCGCCTCCGACGATCACCCAGTCGACGCTGCGCAGGTCCAGACCCGGCAAGGGCCCCAGCAGGGGCTCGAGAGACAGGAACTTCGTTTGAGCGCCGGTCTCCCGAAGCACCGCCAGCCGCTCCAGCCACCTCTCGTTCTCGATGCTCGTGCCCAGCCAGATGTTCGGCGACCAGCGCAGCTTCTTGTTCAGGGCGACCGCGCGGCGCGGGCGCTTGGTGAGCACCTGAAAGGTGTGCCGGGACGCCCGATTCATGACGTCGAAGACGGCCTCGATGAACGCTGACGGAACCGACCTGTGGAACAGGTCGGACATGGAGTTGACGAAGACGAGACGCGGCCGCCGCCATTTCAGCGGAGCGTCGAGTGCGGCTTCGTGAACGGCGACAGAGAACCCCTCCCTGTATTTCTCCACTCCCATGGCTTGCAACCTTCTGGCCATGCGCTCCGCGTAGCAGTGCTTGCACCCCTCGCTGATCTTCGTGCAGCCCGTCACGGGGTTCCAGGTGACCTCGGTCCATTCGATCGCAGAGTGCGCGGGCATGGTTACAGATTGTTCAGGATGTGTTCTGCGATTTCTTTGGCGAGACGGATTGCTTTCTTACTATCATAGCCCACGCAAAACAAAAATTCGAACAACTGGGAATTTTTGGAGTTGGACAGCTTCCTGGATTTTCGTAGAAACCTTTTGTCGAACAATTCCGCCAGCTTGTCCTTGTAGATTTCGAGAAACTCGCCGACGCCCGGCTCCCTGGTCTGCGCATTTTCACCAAACAGCTCCCCCTGCCGACTCTCTTTGTACACTTTCCGCCAGCTTTCGTCACCAAAAAATCTGTTCAGGCGGTTCACCCACTCCTCACTGATATCGTCCGGCTGTCTCAACCTTGGCAGCATCCGCGCGATAGCGGACGTGGGAAACAGAATCCAGGTGTCCAGGGCGCGCAACCCTGCAATTTTACGGACGGTCTCCCATTCGACCTCGGTGGCGAACGGATCCAGGAACAAGACGCCGCGCCACTCATCCCTATTTACTTGAAAGCTGGCTAGAAACGCATTCGCATCCTCGTTTGCGATCTGGATATTTCTGCAGGGATACGCCTCGCGCAAGCCCTTCAATTTCTCGCACCGCGCAGAGTCTTTTTCGACGAAAATCAACTTGTCGAAAGGCTTGTCGTCAACCTTGACGGCACGCTCTGCGGAGCCACTCAGGAAGCGCCCCTCCTCCTTACTCAGGCGCCTCTCCTCCTTGTCACCAGAAAGCTCTACGCGGCCCGTGCCCGCGAACGCATCCATGTAGATGAGCCGGAAACGCCGGTTCTTCAGCGCTGTCGTATACGCATCGAGATACTTCTCCAGTATATCGAGCTTCTCGCGCGTCCAATCTCCGCCAAACGGTTTTTCGCCACCCGACAAATTCTAGACTCCTATTCTCCAAACGTTCATGCCGTCCAGCACGCCTTGCCATCATCTCCATTCAGTCAAGAGAAAATTATACGAAAGCGCATCCCGTCCGTCAACCAGGGAGAAACCACGCTCCGCCCACGCCGATGGGCGCGGACGTCTCGCATCCGGAGTTTTGACCGGGCCGCTTCCGTATGCTAGACAGGAACCGGGTTCGCACGATCTTGCCAGACGGGACGGAAAACCCCTGCAAAACGACGCGATTTTCCGCTTCTCCACCCAGACATAGGCCATCCCCAGAGAAAGGCTTCGAGGAGGTTTTGAGAAATGCCGAACGCTACAGAGAAATACGACGTCGTCGTCGTGGGCTGCGGCAACGCCGCGCTCTGCGCGGCGCTCGCGGCCCGCGACCAGGGGGCGGAGAGGGTTTTGGCCCTGGAGAAGGCGCCCGAGGCGTGGCGCGGCGGCAACTCGGCTTTTTCCGGAGGGCTGTTTCGCTTCGCCTTCCACAGCATCGAGGACATCTATTCGCTCGTGCCCGATCTGTCCGACGCCGAGAAGGAAGCCATCGAGATTGAGCCCTACACGTCCGAAAAATTCTTTGACGACCTCGCCATGCTGACCGAATACCAGACGGACGGCGACCTCGCCTCCGTGCTCATCCACGAATCGTTCCCGACCCTGAAATGGATGCAGTCCAAGGGATTGCGGCTCATCCTCGCCGCCGGCAGGCAGGCCTTCCAGGTGGACGGCAAGATGCGCTTCTGGGGCGGGCTGATTCTCGAAATCGTCGGGGGCGGGCGCGGCCTCATCGACTCGCTCCTCGACGCCGCGAACAAGGCGGGCGTCGAGGTCCGCTACGCATCGAAGGCCACCCGACTTCTCACGGACCCCATGGGCGGCGTGCGGGGCGTGGAGGTGAAAGGCCCCGAGGGGCCTTACGAAATCGAGGCGCACGGGGTGGTGCTGGCCTCGGGCGGTTTCGAGGCGAACTCCGAGATGCGCTGCCGATACCTCGGCCCGGGCTGGGAGCTCGCGAAAGTCCGCGGCACCCCCTACAACACGGGCGACGGCATCCGGATGGCCCTCGACATCGGCGCCCAGCCTTACGGGAACTGGAGCGGCTGCCACGCCGTCGCCTGGGATTTGAACGCCCCGCCCTTCGGCGACCTCACGGTGGGCGAATCCTACCAGAAGCACTCCTACCCGTTCGGCGTCATCGTGAACATCGAGGGCAAGCGCTTCGTGGACGAGGGAGCCGACTTCCGAAACTACACCTACGCCAAATACGGACGAAACATCCTCCAGCAGCCCCAGCGGGCCGCCTTCCAGATATTCGACCAGAAAACGGTGCACATGCTCCGCGACGAATACCGCATCCGCGAGGTCACCAAGGCCGAGGCCGGCACCCTGGAGGAACTCGCCGAGCAGCTCGACATCGAGGTCGACGCCTTCGTCCGGACGATTCGGGAATACAACGCGGCGGTTCAGCCGGGCGCATACAACCCGACCATCAAGGACGGCAAACGCACGAAGGGCATCGACCCGCCCAAGTCGAACTGGGCACTGCCCATCGACGCGCCGCCCTATCTCGGCTTCGCCGTCACCACGGGCATCACGTTCACCTTCGGCGGCATCCGCGTGACGCCCAAAGCCGAGGTCATGAACGCCGAAAACGAGGTCATCCCCGGGCTTTTCGCCGCGGGCGAACTCGTGGGCGGCGTCTATTACTTCAACTACCCGGGGGGAGCGGGGCTCACCCTCGGCTCCGTATACGGGCGACTGGCGGGAACCGCTGCGGGACGGCGCGCGGTGGCGGCGAATTCAACCCCCGCCTAGAGCGCAGGCTTCAGCCGACGCGAGACCCGGCCTCCGGGCGTTTTCCGCCTCATTCCCGGTGCGCGCCCCGGGGAACTGAAATCCCCTCCGCGACCGCGTGACGCCCGTCGCATCGCGGACGCGCGCCTCATTCCGATGCGCCGCCCAGGGAAACCGACTCGCCATTCAGCGCCACCGTGCTTTTCAGCGGAACGGCGGCCGTCACCATCTGCTCGGCAAAGCACCCTCGCTTCGCGTTCCGGATGACCGCCAGAATCCTCTCCGCCGCCTCGTCGGACTCCACCTCGAAATGCGTGCGCACCTCGGAGCAGCCCGAACGCACCGTCCCCCGGAGGACGGAGCCGCCGAGAAAATAGTCGAAATCCACGTGCACCCTGGCGTGCCGGAAGGACACCTTCATCATGTGCGCGTACCGCGCCAGCTGGGTGAGCAGTCAGAACCCCACCCCCATGGCGATGTAGCAAAGCGGCTGCGGGTAGGAGTCCTCGCCTCCGATGCGGGGCGGCTCGTCGCAATACACCTCGAAGTGTCTGTGCGTCCCCCGCTTGAGTTGTCCCTTTCCCTCTATCGTTTCCGTGTCGGCGGACATGGTGAAGGCATAGCCCTGCGGAGGCAGTTCCGGCTTGTCAATCGTGCGCTCGCCGGGAATTGCGCTGTCTTTGCGTGGGTCGAGGGGCGTCACTTGTCTTGTCTCCTTCAGTGTCATAAGAATACAGGCGAACTTGCGCATGATGCACAAAGGGACGGCAAAAGAGAACCGTCGGGCGCGTTCATTTTCTGGCGCGCAAGGAGGAGGGAGGGTTCGTGAGCAGAATCGTTGTGCCGGACGACTACCCGTCCGTTTTCGCGGGCAGCGCCGCCGAGGCGCGCCTGCGGGAGATCGGCGATGCGGAAATTCACGGGTCGAATCCGCAGACGCCCGAAGAATTGCTCCGCCGCGTGAGCGGGGCGGACGGCGTCATCAACATACGGGCCTTCTGCAAGTTCGACGCGAATTTTTTCTCGCGTTGTCGCGGCCTCCGGGTGCTGTCCATCTGGGGAACGGGCACGGATCACGTCGCACTGGAGGCGGCCGGGGCCGCAGACGTCATCGTATCGAACACGCCGGGCGTGGCCGCCGTTTCCGTGGCGGAACATGCCCTGGCGCTCATGATGGCGGCCGCGCGCCAGATACCCCGGAACGACTCCGCCATGCGGGCGGGGGAATGGCCCCGTGGCCGGATGACGCAGCTGAGCGGAAAAACCCTCGGCCTCATCGGCTTGGGCGCCATCGGCCGGCAGACGGCCCGCATCGCCGCCGGAATCGGGATGCACCTCATCGCCTGGACGTTTCATCCGGACGATGATTTCGCCGCAGAGGTGGGACTGCGGTTCGTCGGGCTGGACGATTTGTACGAGCGGGCCGACGTCGTCTCCGTCCACGTGCGGCAATCGGCGGATACCGTCGGCATGGTCGGCGCCGAGGCGTTTTCCCGCATGGGGCCAAACACCATCCTGGTGAACACCGCACGGGGCCCCATCGTGGACGAGGGGGCGCTCGTATCCGCCCTGGAAAACGGCGCCCTGGCCGCCGCGGGCCTCGACGTGTTCGACCAGGAGCCCCTGCCGCCGCACCACCCGTTGGGAAAGCTGGAAAACGTGGTTCTCTCCCCCCACAACGCGGGCATCACGCCCGAGGTGACGGAGGCCGGCCTCCTGATGGCGGTCGAGAACATCGCCGCCGCCCTCTCGGGGAAGCCCCAAAACGTGGTGTCCGCTCCATGATTTGCTATGATGGGGAGGGGCGCCTTGAAAACGAGCCGTTCCCTTTCACTGGAGGCCGCTGGAGTCCCACATATAAAGTCCACGGAGCGCGCGGACTGCCATACGTTCTTTCGCCCGGATGAGCAAGGAGGGGAAAAATGAGTCCTACAGGAAGAGCCTGCGTGGCCGAAGCCATCGGCACCTTCGCGCTGTGCTTCATCGGCGCCGGCGCCATCATCCTGAACCAAAAAACGGGAGGCGCCGTGGGCTTGATCGGCATCGCCCTGGCGCACGGCTTGATCCTGTCGGTCATGATTTCCGCACTGGGGCACGTCTCGGGTGCCCATTACAACCCGGCCGTCACCATCGGCTTCATGGTGACGAAAAAGACCGACGGCGGGACGGGCGCCTCCTACATCATCAGCCAGCTGGTGGGGGGAACCGTGGCCGGCATCCTCCTGCGAGTCATTTTTGACGCCGACGTCTGGCAGAAGGTGAATCTGGGGACGCCTACCCTCGCGAGCGACGTGAGCTTCGGGACGGGCGTCCTGATCGAGATCGTCCTCACATTTTTCCTGGTGACCGCCATCTGGGGATCCGCCGTGGACGACAGGCGCCCTGACGTCGGCGGTTTCGCGATTGGCCTGACCGTCGCCGCCGACATCCTGATGGGCGGCCCGCTCACGGGAGCGGCCATGAACCCGGCGCGCACCTTCGGCACCGCACTCGCCGGCGGCGGTTTTGACGGCGTCAACCATCTCGTCTACTGGATAGGGCCCATCATCGGAGGCGTGGCGGCGGCGGTGCTGTACAACAACATACTGATCAAGAAGGATTAGCGCGCGCGACCCCATTCCCGCCGTCTGCGCAGCGGGCAGCGGGCGGGGGGTTCGTTTGCGCGTCGGGGGTTCCGCGCGGGCGGGCGCCGCTCAGGCGTCCTCTCTCACGACGTGGGTGGGCGCGCCTCTGAGAAACGCCTCGACGTTCGCCACCGGCGCGTTCCGGAATCGCGCATACGTGCCGTCGGTGATCCAGGCCGAATGCGGCGTGATGAGGACGTTGTCCAGGGAGCGGTACGGCGAATCCCCCGGCAGGGGCTCGAAGGGCTCGAACACGTCGAGGCCGGCACCGGCGATGCGGCCATCCCGCAAGGCGTCCAGCAAGGCGTCGCCATCCACGATGCGGGCGCGCGAAGTGTTGATGAAGTACGCCGTTTTCTTCATCCGGGCGAATTTCTCTCTCGACATGAAGGGCGCGGCCCCCGCCGGCAGATGGATGTGGAGCGACACCACATCCGCCCCCAGGCATTCATCCACGGAGGCCGCCTCCGCACCCTCCGCCCCCGCGCGCGCAGGCGTCATCGAGCGCGACCAAGCGACGACGCGCATCCCGAAGCCGAGCGCCATGCGGCAAACGAGGCGAGCGATGTGGCCGAAGCCAATGAGCCCCAGCGTCTTTCCGGCCAGCTCGACCCCCTGGTCTTGCGGCCAGCCCCCCGCTCGCATGGCGGGGAACATGATCGGCATCCTCTTCGAGAGGGCCAGCACCAGCATCATCGTGTGCTCGGCGACCGAGGCGGCACTCGCCGCAGGCGTGGTGCTCACCACGATGCCGCGCGCGTTGGCGCGCTCCATGTCGATCATGCGCGGGCGCGTGCCCATCACGGAGATCATCCTCAGGCGGGGGATGCGATCCAGCAAATCGGTCGTCTTGAAGTCGGTTTGATACCTTGTCGTCAGAATGATTTCCGCATCCTGGAGACGCTCCAGGAGCGCCTCCCCGCTTTCGGCTCTCTCGGTGTAGTGGCGCACGTCGCCCAGGGTGCGCAGGCGTTCGAGTGCCTCGGAATTCTCAAACAACCGGAAGCTGTCGTCGGGAATGACGATTTGCATGAACGGAGGAGAACGACTAATCGTCGCTCACGAGAATGACCGCCGACTTGTCGATGGTCAGCCGCACCCTGCTGCCCACGTCGAAAAACTCGTGCGGGTCGCCAATCACCCGAAGCGGCTCCACCAGGCCGGGCACTCTCACCAGATAGTCCACCGTGCTGCCAAAGTAATATCCGCGTATCACCTCGCCATCGATCACGTTCTGGGCGTCCATGCCGCCCACGTCGGCGCCCTCGGGATGGACCTGGATGCGGTGGGGCCGTATCGAGACGAGGCCCCCCGCCGTTCCGCCGTCGGAGGCCATCATGAATTTCGCGCCCTCGCTGGCCTCGAAAAGACCGGGGACGCTGATCTTTCCCGGAATCGAGTTCGTCACGCCGACGAATTCGGCCACGAACTTCGTCGCCGGAACGTCGTATATCTCCGAGGGCGAGCCGAGTTGTTCGATCTTTCCGTTGTTCATGACGCAAATCCTGTCGCTGGTGACCATCGCCTCGGCCTGATCGTGGGTCACGTAAATGCTCGTGATGTGAAACTCATCATGCAGGCGCCTGATCTCGAACCGCATCTCCTCGCGCAGGTTGGCGTCCAGGTTCGAGAGCGGCTCATCCAGCAGCAACACGGCCGGCTCCACCACCAGGGCGCGCGCCAGCGCCACCCGCTGCTGCTGGCCGCCGGAAAGCTCCCCCGGATACCGTGCGCCCAGGTGGTCCATCTGCACGATGGAGAGGAGGCTCTTCACGCGCTTGTCCGCCTCGGCGCCCGTGATGCCCCGAAACTTCAGCCCGTAGCCCACGTTCTGGGCCACCGTCTTGTGCGGCCAAATCGCGTAGCTCTGGAAAATCATGCTCATGTTGCGACGTTCGGGCGGAATGACGCTGGCGCCGTCCGATATGGTCTCCCCGTCCATCACGATCTTGCCGGCGTTCGGATCGATGAAACCGGCCACGAGCCGCAGCGTCGTCGTCTTGCCGCAGCCCGAGGGGCCGAGGAGGGAGATGAGCTCCCCGTGCTCGATGTGGAGGTCTATCTCGTCCACCGCGCGCACGTCCGTGCCAAATATCTTCAACAGGCCTTTCAGGTCTAGAACCGCCAACGCAAATCTCCCTTTCGCTATCCGGCCGACCGCATGAAGTCTCTCCCCACCAAGCGGAAACCGATCGCAATCGCCGCCAAAGTGATGAGCAGCAGCAAAACGCCCAGGGCCGATATGGGCCCCAGCAGCGTTTCCTCATAAAAGTCCACGATGACCACCGAGATGACCTTCGTGTTCGTCGTCCAGAGCAGAACCGAGGCGCTCAGCTCCCGAAGCGAGGGCATGAACACCAGTATCCACGACGCGATGATCCCCGTCTTGAACAGGGGCACCGTCACATCCTTGAAAACCTGCAGCCGGTTCGCGCCCATGATGCGGCAACTCTCCTCCAGCTCCGGGTGGATGCTCGTGAGCGCCGCGTTCGACGTCTGATACGCCAGGGGCAGATATTTGGTGAGATAGGCCAGGAACATGATCCAGAGCGTTCCATACAGCACGAAGGGCTGCTTCGTATAGGCTGCGAAAAGGCCCACCGCCAGAACGATGCCGGGAATCCCGATGGGCGCGGTCGCCATGAACCCCAGATACTGATGCCCCTTGATGAGCTGGCGCTGCGCGATGAAAGCCGAGATCGCCGCCACGATGGTGGCGCCGGTCGCCGCCATGACGGCCAGGAGAATCGTATTGTAAATCGCCACCCGCACCGCGTCGTTTGTCAGGATGAAATGATAGTTCCAGAGGGTGAAATTCGCCCAGTTCAACCCGCCGCCCAGGTTTCTCATGAACGAGGTGGTCAGCAGGGAGAACGAGGGCAGCACGATCGCGCACACCAGCGGGAGCAGACAGAGTAAAAACACCGGAATTCGCCAGACCCCGAGCTTCTGCGGGCGCCGCTGGCCGCCCTTGCCGCCGACGGTGGCGTAGCCCCGGCGGCCCAGGACCACGCCGCGCGTCCAGACCATGCAGATCGCCAAAACGAGCATGGGCATCGCGTAGGCGGAGGCGAGGCCGAGCAGGTCGTCCTCCGAGACCATGAAGGCGCGCAGCTGGGTCGTCATCGTGTGCTGGCCGGCCGGAATCGCCAAAACGGCGGGGATGCCGAACAGAATCATCGCCTCCAGCGCCGCCAGGATGAAGCCGGCGAACAGCGAGGGCGCCACCAGCGGCAGGGTGATGCTGAACATCGTGTGGAACGTGCCGCCGCCCGCCACATTGGCCGCGTCCTCCACGTCCGAGGAAATGTTGTTCAGGCCCGACAGGACGACGATGAAGACGAGGGGGAACGTGTAGAGCGACATCGCGAACACCACGCCCTTCATCGTAAAGATGTCGAACACGTAAAACTCGTCGCTCAGCCAGAATATCCAGCGTATCAGCTTGTTCAGCCACCCCTCGTTGCGTCCGGCCAGGAATATCCAGGCGATGGCGCCCAGAAAGGGGGGGGGTCACGAAAGAGGCCAGGATGCCGTTTCGGAGCAAATTCGGATAGGGGACGTCCGTCCGGCTGACCACCCAGGCCATCACGGCCCCCACCACCAGGGATATGACGCCCACGGAGAGGGCGAGCATCATCGTGATGTATATCGGCTTGTAGTATTCCGAGGTTTGAAAGGCGTCGAAATAATTCTGAAAGGTGAAGCCGCCGGTCTCGTCCTCGGAGACGAAGAAACTCTCCTTGAAAAGCTGGAAGATGGGATTCGCCACCAGGATGACCAGCAGGATGAACATCACCACCCAGACGATGACGGTGTAATCGAACTTTCTGGTGGCTGAAGGCGGCTCTCCGCTCGATACCATTCGCGGAAGCGGGCGTGCGTCTTGCGTCATGTGCGCCTCTTTTCTGCCCGGCGGTGACAACCCGTCAAGTCATTTTCCATCAAGTCATTTTGAAAAACGCAGTCTGCCGAAAAACAAGAATGAAGCGGGAGCGACCTCTCGACTTCGCGCTAAGAAGCCGCCCCCGCCCCTCTGTTCCTATACGCCGAAGAACTTCTTGAACTGCTTGCGCGTCGGCTTGTTCTTCTTCTTCAACTCCGTCCCGCCGATGCTCATCAGGTTGATGTCCTTGAGCGGCGGCAGCGCCTTGGGATACTTCACGTCGGGGTTGCCCACATAGAGGAAGTAGTCCGCCAGCAGCTGCATGGTCTCCATGCTGAACAGATAGTCGGTGAACACGCGCGCGGCGTTGGGGTTCGGCGCCTTCGTGAACACGCCGTTGGGCGAGGTCACGAGCGCCAGGCCCGCCGGAGGAACGATGGGCTTGAGCGGCTCGCCGCCCTGGATTTTCTTGAGCAGCGCATAGGAGGTCGTGCCCGCGCCCAGCCAGAGCTCGCCGCGCGCCACGAGAGGAATGCCGCCAGCCGCGGATTGCACGATCTTTGGCTTCTGCTTGGCCAACTTCTTGTAATAATCCCAGCCGAACTTGTTCACGAGGTTGATCATCCCGTTCGTGACGAATCCGCTATAGCTCGGGTGCGAGTGAACGATTTTGCCCTTCCATTTGGGGTCGAGGAAATCCGCATATGTCTTGGGCGCGTCTTTCGCGCTGATTTTGTTGGTGTTGTAGAAGGGCATCAACACGCCCGCGCGAAGGATCGTCCAGTAGTTGTCCTTGGTCACGAACTTCGGGTTGAAGTTGTCGGTGCCGGCCGGCTTGTAGGGCGTGATGATCTTCTTGGCCTTGAGGTTCAGGAAATGGCCCAGGTTCGAGGTGTGAATCACGTCGGCGACATAAATCCCGCCCTTGCGCTCCTGCAGATAACGACGATAGAGCTTGCCCGATCCGTCGCGGTGGAGAACGCACTGAACGCCCGTTTTCTTCTTGTTGAAGCGGTTGCAGATGTCCTGCGCGATGTTCAGCGTGATGGAAGAATACCAGGTAACCTTCCCCTCTTTCTTTGCGGCGCGCATGGTCGCCTCGTCCGCGGCGAACGCCGGCGCGCTCAAAAAAGCCGCCGCCATGAGACCCGTGATCATTGCCTTCAGCATGTGTGTTCTCCTTGTCCTAGTGGGGTAGCGGGCACGAAAGCGATAAAGAAAGCGTATCTCCAGAGTTTTCCCGCAAGCCGTCATGCGTCGGTCTTTTCCCAAGATGTTGCGCATTATATCGAAATCGCCCGCATCGTCAAGCGCGGTAATTTCGCCAGGAAATCATTCCCGTCCGGCGGAAGGAGCTCTCTCCCCCCTCTCTACCGCAGAACCCTCCCCCCCTTCTTGCGCTTCAGGACTCTCCTCCTCCGCGCGGGAGGCGCCGGGCGATGAAAATGGTGGCGATCGCCCCCAGGATCGCCGCGATTCCCGGACCCGTGAACGCCCAGCTCCAGTTTGCGGGGAATCCGGCGTCACCCGAGCGGTTGGTCATATCCAGGAGTTTGCCCACCGCCATGGGAGAGAGGGAGCCGAGCAGAAAGCCCAGTCCCGACTGCAGGCCCAACGCCGAGCCGAGGTGGCGCCTAGGCGTGAGCTCCGCCGTCAACACCACCAGGACGGGGGCGTCCACGTGCATCACGATCACCCAGAGCAGACACAAGGCCTGCAGCACCCCAAAAGGCATCCCGAAGGCGAACCCGATGGAGGCCGAGATGGCCCCGCTCAGAAAAAGACTTCCGACGATCGTCGGGGGACGGCCGACTCTATCGGCAAGCCACCCGCCGATGAGTTTCGAGACGGCGCTCAGCCCGATGATCAGCGCGGCGGCCGAGGACGCCGCCCGCAGGGCGCCCTCCCGCGTTTCCCCTCCCGTCATCACCAGGGAGGCCGCCAGAAAGGTGACGATCCAGCCCCTGAACGCGAACACCTCCCAGCGGTGCGCCCCGACCACGCCCGTGAGCACCCACACGGGCGCCGGAAGGTTGGGAAACTCGAAGCCGCCATCTTCGCCGGCCCTTGGCGAGGGCGTGGACGGCAGCAGGAGAGCCATGCACAAAAATCCGGCGACCGGGCCGAGGGAGGTCAGCGCGAACGCCGCGCGCCACTCGTAATGCGCAACGAGCGCGCCCGTCGCGTACATCGAGACGGCGACGCCCACGGTATAAAAAAACGTGTACACCCCCACCATGCGGGCGCGCCTCTGCGCCGGCGCATGCTCCGCCACGAGCCGCAGGGCGGGGGCGTAGGTGCCCGCCAGCCCCACGCCCGCCAGTCCCCGGAAGAGCGACGCGCTGACGAAGCCGTCGGCGAGGAGGGGGAACATCAGGTTCAGGAGCGCCAGCCACAGGCTCGCGCCCAGATATATCCGCTTCGCGCTCATGTAGTCGGTCGCGGTCGCCAGCACGGCCGAAGCCAGGATGTAGCCCACGTAAAACGCCGTGTAAATCGTGCCCGCCTGCGCGTTGGTGAGGTTCCATTCCGCCTGGAGGAGCGGGAGTGCCGCCACGTAATTCGCGTAGACGAGCATCATGGGCACCTGCGCCGCGCAAATCGCCCACAGCCAGCCGTTCGCCGGTGTATCGCGCTCCCGCATACGACCCCCCTATTCCGGCATCGGAGGAGGATAAGGGATTCGGCGCCCGCTGGCGAGGAGGGTCGTTTCCTGTCCCCAAGTATCCCGGCGCGTCCGTCCTGATGTATCCTCCCGTTTTCCGATTCCCATCTTCCGGAGACTAAGAAATGGCCAAGCCCGTCGTTGACTTCAGGGTCTCGTGCCCCATTCCAGAAGGTCTGGACAGATACCTGAAACCGGAAGGGCGCTTCGCGGACTACGCCAGGCACTATGGCGACAGGGTATACGGGAACGAGGAGGAGCACGGCTACATGGCACCGGCCGAGTTCATCGCCTTTCTGGATGCGCAGGGAGTGGACAAAGCCCTCGTCAAGACCTCGGACATGACGACGATATCCGGCGCGAAATTCCCCGCCGAAGTCCTCCACGAATATATCCGGGATTACCCGAATCGCCTCATCGGAACGGCCGGGTGCGACCCCTTCCGCGGCATGGACGCGCTGCGCGACCTGGAGTGCGAGGTCAAGGAGTACGGACTACGGGGCGTGAACATGGGACCGTGGGAGCTCGGGCTGTATGCGAACGACAAGAAATTCTACCCCGTCTACGCCAAATGCGTGGAGCTGGATATCCCTGTTCTCCTCCACACGTCGATGAACCTCTCGAGCTCCCACCTCCTGGATTTCGGGCGCCCGATTTACCTGGACGAGGTGGCCAGGGATTTTCCCGAGCTGCGCATCGTGGCGGTGCACGGGGGCTGGCCCTGGATCGCGGAAATGGTCGCGGTGAGCTGGCGGCACCCCAACCTGTATATCGAAATCAGCGGCACGATGCCGAAATACATCCGGGCACCCGGCACCGGCTGGGAGCCCTTGATTCGCTACGGAAACTCCGTGCTGAAGAACAAGATTCTATGGGCCTCGAACTGGCCGATGATCAGCCCCGGGGAGAGCTTGGCCGAATTGGACAAGTTTCCGCTCAAAGACGACGTCAAAGAGCTCTGGTGCGGCGGAAACGCCCTCCGGGTTCTGGGCCTGGAGGAATAATCGCCTCCAGACGAGAAAGCGGAGGGTTGCTCCTCCCCCCCTCGCCTTTTCGCCTCATGCGGCCCGTTATGTCGTCACCGCCTCTTCGATCAGGCCATATTTCTTCGTGAACGCTTCCAGTCTCCTCATGTTGGCCTCGGACGGCGCGCAGAGCGGCAACCTGTATTCGAGGGCGATGCGCCCCATGATCGCCAGCGCCGCTTTGGCCGGAATCGGGTTCGTCTCGCAAAACATCATGTGGTTGAGCTCCCACATCTTGTAGTGCAGCGCCCGCGCCGCCGCGGCGTCTCCGTCCAGCTGCGCCTGGCACATCCGGGCCACATCCGCCGGCGCCACGTTCGCGGTCACCGAAATCGTGCCCACTGCGCCCATCGCCATCATGGGCAGGGTGACGAAATCGTCTCCGGAAAGCACGATGAAATCATCCGGCACGCGCGAGATGATGTCGCAGCAATTCGCCAGACTCCCGGTCGCCTCCTTGATGGCCACGACGTTGGGAATCTCTGCGAGGCGCGCCACCGTGTCGGGTGCTATCTGGACGACCGTGCGGCCGGGAACGTTGTAGAGAACGATGGGGATATCCGCCGATTCCGCGACGGCGCGAAAATGCTGATACAGCCCCTCTTGCGTCGGCTTGTTGTAGTAGGGCGCCACGAGGAGCGCGCCGTCCGCACCGGCCCTCGCGGCGAATCGGGTGCGCTGGACGGCCTCCGCCGTGCTGTTCGAGCCGGAGCCGGCGATGACGGGCAGCCTCCCGCCGACCTGCTCGATCACCAGCTCGACGACCCGGTCGTGCTCCGCATGGCTCAGCGTGGCGGATTCTCCGGTGGTGCCGCACGCCACGATCCCGTGCGTTCCATTCTCCACATGAAATTCCACCAGAGAGCGCACGCCCTCCTCGTCGAGTTTTCCGTCGCGGAACGGGGTGACCATTGCGACATAAGAGCCCCTGAACATGAGAAGACCTCCCTCTCCGCCCATCGCGGCCAAAAAAAGAATCCCAAGCCCCATTCTCGTCACGGGGCACGCTTGAGGTGCGTCGCCATAGGGAACCGGCGCATTCCAGAACTCTTTCCGGATGACGCAAATCCTATCAGAGCAATCCGCGAGACGCAAGAAACGGAATTTCGCCCTCCCGCCGGCGCGCGCGGAACCCCGCATCTCCGCCGCCGGGCGGACTGCGATGGCCACGCCCCGTTGCGCCCCGTCGTTATGGGCACTTTGACAAACGCGCGCAAAAACCCTAATCTTCTTACAATTCATAATGTTGGCCTGGTATACTCAGAAATTCCATAAAGCCCCCGCCCGAATCGCCCAAGCGCTGAGGGGAAAACATGTCGCCTGCCTCCCAGGAACACCAGCACTTTCGCTTCGCCGCCCTGACACTCGCGCTGCTCTTGTGCGCCTCATTCCTGACGATCTGCCCCGATTCGGCTTCCGCGCGAAAAAGGCGCTCCCGCAACAAAGTTGTGCCCTATCGTTCCGCGTACCTCGTCGAGGCGAATACGGGGCGGGTGTTGAAGGCGCACAACCCGCGGCTTCCCGCACAGCCCGCCTCCATCGTGAAGATGATGACGGCGCTGATCGCCATGGAGCACGTGAAAAAAGGCACCATCCGCCTCGATGAGGTGATCACCATCAGCAGAAGCGCCTCCCGGATCGGGGGGCAGCAGGTGTATCTGGCACAGGGGGAGAAATTCTCCCTCCGGGATTTGCTGAAATCCATCATCATCAGCTCCGCCAACGATTCCTCCTACGCCGTGGCGGAACACATTGCCGGAGACGTTGACGTTTTCGTTGAAATGATGAACGAGCGCGCCCGGGAGCTCGGCATGACGGACACCCGCTTCGTAAACGTCAACGGCCTTCCCCCGGGAGGCGGGAGGCCGGGCAATCGCATGAGTGCGCGAGACGCCAGCCTCCTCGCCCGCGAGGTCCTCAAGCATCCGCAGATCACCGAGTGGAGCTCCATCAGGAAGGCTCCGTTCCGAAACGGAACCTTCACTCTCGAGAACACAAACACCCTGCTGAGACGGTTTCGGGGGATGGACGGCCTGAAAACGGGCTATCACAAAAAGGCGGGGTTCAGCATCGTCGCTACGGCCAGGCGGAAAAATCTGCGGCTCATCGCCGTCGTCATGGGCTCGAGCCACTCCAGACGTCGATTCAAGGAGGCCAGGCGCCTGCTCGGCTGGGGTTTTGCCCGATACCACTGGGTCCACCTGGAGAAGGCGAAGCCGTGGAAGCGACGGGAGATCAAGGTGCTGAAAGGCCAGAAGCGGGCCGTCCGCCTCCGCCCGCAAGGAAAACTCAGGGCGCTGATAAGACGCGGCGAGGAGAAGCGCATATCCATGAAGGCGGAACTGCCCCAGGCGATACCCGCACCCGTCCGCGCAGGCCAAAAGGTGGGCCGCGTCGTATATGAGCTGGGCGGAAACAAACTGGGAGAAATCCGCGTCGTGGCCGCCGAGCGCGTCAAGAAGCTGGGCTTTTTCCAGTCTTTGCTGCGGCTACCATAACCATACGCGGCGGCAAGGGGGGAGCCTAGCCCGGGGGCGTCTCGTCCGTCCCGCCCACAAAAGGCAGGGCGCTCGCAAAGAACATGAGCATGACCACTTCGGAATCGCCGAAGTTGTATTCAAACATGCCGGCGCTGAGGAAGCCTGCGGCGACGGCCAGACCGCCCACCATGCGGAATCGCGTTCCGAAAGGCGCGTCTCGCGTATCCCGGACGCGCCGAATCACCAGGACGAAATACCCGATCCAGGCCCAAATCCAGGCGCCCAGGGCAAGAAGTCCCCGTTCGGCGGCCAAATGCACGACGTTGTTGTGCAAATGGCCCCGAGATTTATTCGCTGCTCCAGGGCTCGCATAATGCCCATAGTGGGATTTGACCTGCCCAGGGCCAACCCCAAGGAGTTTCTTGTCCATCCACATGTGGAAGCCGCTTTTCCACAGGTCGAAGCGAATCACAGCCGTTCTCTCCGCAGGATTCCCGATGTCCTTCATCCGCTCCCGTATGACGTGAGGCATCACGAACAGCGCCAACGCAACCACCAGCGCCATAAACAAACCGACCTTTCTGCTTTTGCCCGCCATGGCGATCGCCACCGCCCCGACGATGAGGCCCACCCACGCATGACGACTCAGGGTGGTCATCAACGCCGCGACGATCAGCAGGGTCGGGACGTATGCCCACGCCCTCCCGCGCTTCGGCCCCGGCACAAAGACATAGGATAGCACCAAGGTGCCCACCACGAGGAAATAGCCGCCGAGCGTCATGGGGTTACTGAAAAAACCCGCCATCCGGTTGCTCAGCGACAACGGCGTTTGCAGTGAAACGACCAGAGGATACAAGGCGGCGGCGGCGGCGGCCACGAAGAGAGCCTTCACCAGCCAAAGCGCCTCCCGGTCATCCTCGATGAGGTTGAGGGCCAAATAGAAGATGACGATTTGCGTCAACTCCTTGGCCTTGATCAGGCTCTGGATGGTAGCGGGAGAATGAAAGGCGCTTGCGAGCGTCAGCAGCGCGAAAAGGAGCCAGGGCCTCCACAAGGGAAACTTTTCCGTCAGCAGGGGAGTCTCCCTGCCCATCGAAGCCAGCCACGCCGCCATGGCCGTGAACACGCAAATCTGGGCGAGCGATATCGAAAACGGAGAGCTGACGACAAAACCGAAAAGCCCGCCAAACGCCACCCGGCACAGCGGCGAACGCCTCCGCAAGCGAGCGCGCAATTCCCCAAAAGATTCTCTCAAGTCATCCATCAAACCCCGGCCCTCGCCCCGGAATCAAACACACCTCCTGCCCCCTTGCCCGCCAAGCGCCCGGATTGCGCGCCTTCTCGCACAACGGCATCGGACGTCGCAAGGGAGAGGGTGAGAAACAGACCGCCGGAATGAAACGCGGGGGCGCGGCCGTCACGCCAAAGATCGACGCCCTTCACAGGCCATCGCCCATTTTTCAGCATGCGCTCTTGCGGGCCTGCGCCGCCTTGTGCTGCACGAAACGCATTCACCGGCCGATGCGCGCGTCCGGACTTGCGGATTCTGCCTCCGCCTTCTTGCGTCCGAGAATTTTTTGGTAGAGCTTCTCGGTCGCATCCGCATTGGCCCGCCAGGCATATTGCAGCGAAAGCGCGCGCGCCGCCTCTCCCATGGCCGCCGTCTTCTCTTCATCCATGCACAAGGAGGTGAGGCGCGCAATATCGTCTGCGCTGGTGGGGTCTTCCAGAATATAACCCTCTCTCCCGTCGCGGATGAGCTCCGCCCCGCCGCTTCTCGATGAAAACACGCAGGGCAACCCGCTCGCCATCGCTTCCAGGCAAACGTTTCCAAACGGCTCATACAGGGTGGGAAACACAAAGGCGTCCGCCGCCCGATACAGCAGCGCCATGGGCGGGCCATCGTTCACAAAGCGAACCCGAGCCTCCAGGCCATGCGCGCGCACGAGCCGTTCGTAGGGGCCTCTCGCCCCTCGCCCGCACACCAGCAACCGGAGGGTTTTGCCATTTTGCGGGCTCGCCGTCCTGGCGAACCCCTCTATCAGATAGCGCAGCCCCTTGCGAAAAAAGCCGGTTCCCACGTAGAGAACGGCGAAATCGCTTTCCGCCAGATGCATCCTTTGCCTCGCCTGCGCGCGCTCCGCACCTGTTGGCGGCCGGAATTCCTCCACATCCACGCCGTTATAGACGATGGGAGTTTCCCTGGGACCGAAATGCCTCTGAATCTCCTCGGCCCCCTTGCGGCTGATGGCCGTCACCAACCGGGCGCCGCCTTTGCCGATGAGGTTCTCCTCCAGCCTCAAAAGCACCCTGTGCAGCGGATCCAGGCTCCGGATGAGCCGGGCGCCGGGCGAGAGGTACGGCGCCGAGACGCGCAGCCATTCGCGATGCAGCCCCTCCTCGGCCTGGTAGACGTCGCATCGGTGAATCCGGTCACACGCGTGGACGATGTCGAACCGCTCCTCCTCCAGAATTTTCTCCACCCCTCTTGCGAAAGCCAGAACCTTCTGGAAGGAAAAAAGACCCGAAACGCGCACGGCGTGAAACCGGATGGAGGCGGAGGGGAGCTCCGGACATCTCCTGGCGATGATATGCACCTCATGCCCGCGCCTGTCCATCTCCTCAGCCAGGTGCCAGACGTAGCGCTCCGCCCCGCCGTGGCGGTGCACCGCAGATCGGATGAGTGCGATCTTCACGAAAACAAGCCTCCGGCGGGACGGCTCAGCCGGGTGCGCGAGCCGCCGCCCTTTTTGCTTTTTGACATCACTCCCGGAGAACGCAGGGCGCGGGAAACCCGAACTTCCCGGAAAATGGCCACCCGTCAGGCGCGCATCCCGAACGTCGGTGCTCGGATGGGCCGCGCGGGTTCATCCTTTCATGCGGCGGCGGCGCTTCCCGAGCGGATGACCTCCCGGTAAATCTCCACCACCCGGTGCGCCATGACGCCCCTGTCAAACTCCCGTTTCGCGCGCGCGCGCGAGGAGCGGCCCATAGACTGGGCCAGCCCCGCATCCGAAAGCAACGTCTCCAGCCCCAGGCACAGCGCGTTTTCATCCCCCGCGGGCACCAGAATGCCCTCCTTTCCATCCCGGACGATCTCCTCGACGCACCCCACGCGGCTGGCCACCACGGGCCTGCCCGCCGCAAGGTAGTCGAACAGCACCCGGCTCGTGCCCTCCGAGCCGACGGATGGAAACGCCAAAACGTCGCAGGCGGCGAGGCCGCTCCCGAGTCTCGGGAGAAAGCCAGGGAACACCACCTTCTCCGCTACCCCCAAATCCGTCGCCAGCCGCTGGAGGGAGCCGGCATTCCGGCCCTCCCCCATCACGACCACCCAAACGGAATCTTCCCGAACCAGCCGCGCCGCCGCGCGCAGGAACACGTCGTGCCCCTTTTTCCAGAGATCGATGCTGCCCGCCATGCCGACGACGCGCGCCTCCCGAGGAATGCGCCAGGCGTCCCGAAACTCCGCCCCCGTGGCGTGCGGATCGTAGGCCGAGGCGTCCACCCCGCCCATCACCGTGCGAAACGACGCCCTCGAGAACGCCCGGCCTTTCATGTATCCCGCCCGAATCTCCTCCGACACCGGCAGGGTCACGTCCGTGGCGCGTACATACAGCCAGCGATTCAGCAAGTGGCGGCTCACCGGCTGCGTGATGTGGCGGCTTCGCACCAGGGCGGGGCCGCGCGCACTCCCCAGCAGGGCGGCGGCGGCAAGCCAGTGCTCCATCCCCCTGTGCGCGTGCACCACGTCCACTTTTCTTTCTTTCACGAGTTTTTTGATTTTTGCGACATCCCTCAGATGACTGGCGGGCCTGAATTTACCGCTCGCCTCGATACAATCCACCTCCTCCACGCCCTCCGCCCGTATGCGCTCGGCGACTGCGCGTCCCTTGCCGACGCCGCAACAGAGCATCATCACGCGATGGCCATGGGACTGAAGCCCCAGCGTGAGGCCCATCGCCGCCCAGGCGTCCGAGCTCCAGCCCCGGCACGTCATGATTTGCAGCACGGAGAGAGGACGCGCGTCCTCTCCCGGCCGACCGGATGATTCCGTCTGCAAGGTTTTCGGGGCGGTCAAGGTGTTGTTTCCGTCGCGGGCAACGGCGCGGCATCGAGTACGCCGGCAAAAGCCGTTTTCGCGTTCGCGCGCTGCATTTCATGGAGTCTTCGGTACAGGCCGCCCCGCTCCATCAGCGCGTCGTGCGTCCCCCTCTCCACGATGCGCCCCCCATCGAGCACGATGATCGCATCCGCGTTGCGCACCGTGGAGAGCCTGTGGGCCACGACGATGGTGGTGCGGCCTTTCATCAAGGGCTCGAGGGCTTCCTGAATCAGCTGCTCGCTCTCCGTGTCGAGCGCGCTCGTGGCTTCGTCGAGCAGCAGAATGGAGGGGTTTCGCAAAATCGCGCGGGCGATGGCGATGCGCTGGCGCTCGCCGCCGGACAGGCGCACGCCCTCCTCTCCGAGCATGGTTTCATACCCGTCTTTCAGCCCCACGATGAAATCATGGGCGTTGGCCGCTTTCGCCGCCGAGACGATCTCCGCACGGCTGACGGGGCCCCGCGCGCCATAGGCGATGTTGTTTTCCGCCGTATCGTTAAACAAAATCACCTGCTGGGTCACCACGGCTATCTGGGCGCGCAGGCTGCCCAGGGAATACAGGGACGCCTCTTTTCCGTCGAAGGATATGCTCCCCCGCTCGGGAAGGTAGAACCGGGGAATCAAGTCCAGCAACGTGGTTTTCCCGGCGCCACTCATCCCCACAACGGCGAGGACGCTGCCCGCCGGCACCTCTACGCTGACATCCTCGAGCGTCCCCTCGTCCGTATAGGAGAAGCAGACGCCCTCGAAGCGAATCTCCCGGCAGAGCCGCCCCATCGCCTCGCCGGTCGGGTTCTTGTCCTCGCGAGCGTGCTCATCGAGCATCTCAAAGACCGACTGGGCGCCCGCGATTCCCTCCATGAGACTATGAAACACGCGGGTGAAGGATTTGAGAGGGCTGTAGGCCATACCCAGGGCGACCACGAAGCTCGTCAGCCTCCCCGGGTCCATGCCCCCCTCGATGACCCCCCGGGCGCCCAGCCACAAAACCGCCGCTCCCAAAATGCCCCCGATGATCTCCACCATCGGGGGCGCCAACGCCCGAACCCGCATCGCCCGCATCACGGTGTCAAAAAACGACTCGGTGGCGCGCACAAAGCGGCTGTCCTCCTTCCCCTCCGCTCCAAAAGCCTTCACGACCCGAATGCCGGCATAGGCTTCCTTCATCAAATTGCTCATGTCCCCCATGCGCACCTGGCTTCTTCGCGTGATGCGGCGAATCTTCTCCCCCATGTTCACTACCAAAAATCCGACAAGGGGAACGATGAGGATGAATATCAGCGCCATTCGGGGGCTCTGGTAAATCGCCACGCCCAGCAAGGCGAGGAAGGTGAACCCATGGCGAAACAGATCCCGCACAGAGCTCGTCGCCGCCTTCTGCATCAAGGAGATGTCGTAAATGACTTTCGCCATCATCTCCCCGGTCGTCTTCATTTCAAAGAACCGGATCGGCAAATGAATAAAATGACGGTGCAGGCCGTTGCGGATGTCCATCACCACGCGCTGGCCGACCCAGTACATGAAATAATTCTGCCAGTAGGCGGCGGCGCCTTTTACCAGATAGACGAGGACGAGGGACAGGCAAATGAGAAAGACGACGGCGGAGCGCTTCGCGATCAGGATATCGTTGATGACATGTTGCACGAGGTAGGCGGGATATGCGTTCAGCCCCCCCACGACGAGCGTGCAGGCGACAGCCGCCCCGAACCGCAGCCGGTAGGGGCGCAAATACCCCAAAAGCCTGAGATAGACCTGGGTGCGGCTCATCCAAAATCCTCTTCCAGATGCAACCCGGGCGCCATGCGCAGCGTCCGGGCGTATACCCGTTCCACGAGCGCGGCCCTTCGTGCGCGATCGTAGAGCCTCTCGACCCGCTCCCGACCCGCTCGCCCATACGAAAGGCGGCGCCGCTCATCCGCCAACAGGGTCTTCAGTGCGGAGGCCATCGCTTCCGTCGCCCCGAGTGCGCCCAAGGGGACCACTTGTGCCGTCTTCCCATCTTCGACAATTTCGGCCAGGCCGTTCTTGTCCGTCACGACACAGGGGAGCCCCATGGCCATGGCCTCGAGCACCGCACGGCAAGTCCCCTCCGATCCGGGCGAGGCGAGCGTGAAAACATCGAGTGCGGCAAGCACTTCCACCAGATCGTCTCCATGGTATCCCGCAAAATCCACCTGATCCTGAATTCCCAGGTCCCGCACCCGCGCCTGCAAACGCGGCAAGAACTCCCCTCTGCCGATAACGGCGAGGCGAACGTCGGGCATCTGTTGCGCCACCCTCTGAAACGCCGCCAACAATCCGTACAGCCCCCTGTCGGCGGCAAGGCGCGTCACAATGCCAACCAGCGGGGCATCGGGCGGGGTGCGGAGTATTTTCCGTCCGGCGGCCCGGGTTTCCGCACAGGCTGGCCGAAACCTCTCCAGGTCCACGCCCCCGGAGACCACGTGCACCCTATCGGGAGAGGGGCGCGCGCGATTCCCCAGGAGGTCCGCCAAATAGCGGCTTACCGGTATCAAGGCATCCGCCGCATGGCCGAGCAGGTAGTTTGACGCCATGCTTTTGCCGACCGCCCGGGGGTGATGAACGCTGCGAACCAACCGTGTCCCCCGGCGTGCCCATTGGAGAGCGAAGTGCGATAGCCAATGGTCCGCCGTCAGGTGGGCGTGCACGATATCGGCGTTCAACCGCCTTATCAGGGACGACAAGCCCGAGACGAAATCCCATATCCTTTTGGGATGCACGCTTCGCGTCGGCTCCAGGCCCCGCACGGGGGGCAACCCCTCCTCCCGCGCTTTTTCCTCGAGTCGCTCCCCGGAGACGCAAACGAATTCCACGCGATGCCCCCTTTTGGCCAGGTCGGACGCGAGGCACAACGCGGGCGCCCCCGCACCCGACCACCAGGGGGTGCCGACCACCTGAACGACGCTCAGCTTCCGCATGGGGAAAGCACCTCTTCGTACAGAACCAGCGTATCGTCCACCATCTTCTCGAGCGAGAAGCGCTCGCGGACATACTCCCGGCCCGAGCGTCCCATTTCCTCTCTCAGGGCGGGGTCGCTGAGCAGGGCCCGTATGCCGCCCGCCAGGGCAACGGGGTCGTGGAGGGGCACAATCACTCCGGCACCGGACGGCTCCAGCACCTCGGGTATGCCGCCGAGGGCGGTACCCACAATGGGGCAAGCCATGGACATCCCCTGCAGGGCGACCTGGGGGATGGCTTCGGTTCTCGTGGACGCGATCACCAACACGTCCAGACCGGCCATGACTTCGGGAACGTCCGTTCGATACCCGATGAACCGGACGGTGCCGTCCAAAAGGCGGAGCCGCCCTGCTTCCGCCTCATACATCCCTCGTGATTCCCCGCTCCCTCCGATGAAAAACTTCGCGGCACACCCCTCGTCCCTGAGCAGCCGCGCGGCCGCCAGAAACTCCCGATGCCCCTTGCTGCCCCGGAGTTGTGCCATCATCCCGACTGCGTGGGCATCTGCGCTCAACCCCATTTCCTTGCGAAAACCATCGCCCGTCACGCGCGGGTGAAAGCGCCTGAAATCCACGCCCGTCGGCAAAACCCTGACGCGATCCGGGAGACACGCCCCGGAATCCGCCAACATGTTCCGGGTAAGAGCAGCCGTCGTCATCACCCGCTGCGGAAGCCGATATACCCAGTTCAGCCCGTGCGAACTCACGGGGATGGTCACGTGCCGGGTGCGCACCACGGGGACGCCGAGCATCCGGCCCGCAACGCCGCCGAGCCAGGAATCTATGCTGCTGTGCGTATGAATCAAGTCCGGACGATAGCTGCGAATGCGCCTGGCAAGCGCGCCCAACCCCCAAACGTCCCAGGAAGCCCGCATGCGTATCGGCACAAAGGGCACGCCCGCCTCGTGCGCCTCGCTCCCCAGCTGGCCATCCGGCTGCCCGATGAGCAGAACCTTGTGCCCACGCTCGATAAGGGAGGTGGCCTCCAGCAGGATTCTCTTCTCCTGCCCTCCCCAGCCTCGCGAGGCTTCTGTATGAACAACGCTAAGAGCTCTCACGCTCTCGCCACAGCTCCCACAAAAAGGCGGCGCGCATGAACACGTACCAGGCGGCGCCGGCGGATACCCAAAAACCCGCGGTCCCGTCCCGGGCGCCCATCTTCAGGACATAACCCTTGAAAAAACGCCAAAGCGGACGAACGACAAAATCGCCCAAGCGAGGCCGCGCACCCTGCGAGAACAAATCATCAGCCGCCAAACTAGCATATTTCACCTGCCTTTGGAAAAAATCGAAAAGCGCGTCATAGCTGTAGTGTTCCAGCGGAGCGGAGAGTGTGCCCACCCGTCCACGCACCAGGACGGCTTCATGCACGCTCCGCTCGCCAAACGCTCCCGCATCGCGCCGGAACAGGCGTATCTGATAATCAGGCCAAAGGTCGCCGTGGCGGAGCCAGCGGCCAAAAAATATATTTTTCCGGGGCATCCGATACCCCTCGGCGGGACTCTCGGCGGCCAAAACGGAGAGAACCTCTTTCTGGAGCGCGGGACTCGCGCGCTCGTCCGCGTCCAGACTGAATATCCAGGAGTGGCGCGCGCGGGAGATGGCGAAGTTCTTTTGCGCGGCATATCCCCGCCAGGGATGGCGGATGAGCACCGCGCCGCGCCGGCGGCATATTTCCGGCGTGTCGTCCACGCTGCCGGAATCCACGACGACGATCTCATCCGCCCAGGCGACGCTGTCGATGCAGGCGCCGATGCGGGCCGCCTCGTTGTGGGCGACAATCGTGACGCTCACCGGCCTCCTGGCCGCGCCGGACCGAGGCGTTGTCGCGGCATCGGCGGATGACGTTCCCGGTGAGCCGGACATCTCCTCTAGCCCTTCTTCTCCTGGCTCCCCTCCCACTCGGCCAGCGGCATCGCCTCGTCCGCAAGCATGATGGGGATGCCGTCCTCGATCCGGTAGACCAGCCCCGACTCCCGGGCGATCAGAAAATTCCCGTCCGCGCTCAGCTCCAGCGGGGTCTTGGTGACAGGACACGCCAGGATTTGCAACAACTCCTTGTCCACGCTCATCTTCAGGTTCTCTCCATTCGTCCATCCAGATGCCGAAACGAGGCGCCGGGCGACGCCGCCGTCGCCTCAGAGAAGGGAAACGCGGCCTCCCCCTTCATTCCCGAAACTCCGGTATCCTCCCACATTCAGCCGCCTTTTTCATGACCCGGAAAGAAGCCGATTCAGCCCGTCCGCCGCCTCCTCGGCGCCCACGCGATCCAGGCACTCCGTATCCGGACACGTCCTGGCATAGCAACCGCTGCAGGCGAGACGGCGATGCAAAACGACATGCCCGCATCCCCACGGGCCGTTTCTCACAGGATCGGTAGGCCCCATGACCATCAGGCACGGGACGCCCATCGCCGCGGCCAGGTGCGCCGGTCCCGAATCGCCGCCCGAGAAGCAATCGCCGCGCCGAATCAGCGCCATCATCTCGCGGACGCTCGTCGCGGGAGCGACAAAGGGCCGCCCGCGCATGGCGTTCGCCACCTTTTGCGCCATCCCCCTCTCGCCCGGCCCCCATATCAGCAGCGCATCCCCCGCGTTCCGATCCAGCCAGCGGTCGGCAAGCCGCGCGAAACGGGCCGGTGCCCAGCGTTTCGTCGCCCATCCGCCCCCCGGGTGAATCACCAGCAGGGGGCGGCCGTCCACATGACCCGCGCCCGCCAAGCATCTTTCCGCCCACTCCCCCTCTTGCCGCGTCTCGCGCAGGGGGAAGCGGCATTTCTCCCGGGGGGGGACGGGCAGGCCCAACGGCTGGAGGAGAGACAGGTTCTTCTCTATGACGTGGTGCGGATTTCCCGGAGGATGCGCATGGTGCGTAGTCCACAGGACGTTCATCCCCTCCCGGCAGGAGCGGTGCTCAAACCCCACGCGCACGGGCGCCCCGGACGCCCAGGCCAGCAAGCCGCTCTTGATCAACCCCTGGGCGTCCAGCGCCACGTCGGCCCCCGCGTTCCGGATGGCGCGCAGGTCGCGCCCCAGGGCGGAGAGGCCGCCGGCGGGCAGGTCTCTTCTCCATGCCCTGGTATCGATGGGCAGGATGTCATCCACGTCCGGATTTTCCAGGAGCACTTCTCCGGGAGTCGGCTCGACCGCCCAGGCGACATGGGAGTCGGGCCGCGCATCCTTGATGGCCGACGCCAGGGGGAGGGTGTGAACGACATCGCCTATGGCGCCCAGACGGACGATCAGGAAGCGCTCACCCGCCAAGGGCCAAACCCTGGATGCGCGCGGCCATGTCTGTGGAGGAGCGCTCCTTCGGGTCTCCGCAAATCACGATTTCCCCGCCATAGCCTCTCACCGTCTCCCGCTCGGGGACCGTCTCCCTCGTGTAGTCCGTCCCCTTGGCGTGCACGTCGGGCTTCAGTGCGCGCAGGAGGCGCGACGCGTCGCGCTCATCGAACAGCAACAGGTAATCTATCGGCTCCAGGGCGGAGAGAATCTCGAGACGCTCATCCTGCGGCACATACGGCCGACCCTCCCCTTTCAGGGCGCGGGCCGAGCCGTCGCTGTTGACCGCCACCACCAGAACGTCCCCGTTTTCCTTCGCGGCGCGGAAATAGCGCACGTGCCCGACATGCAGAATGTCGAAGCAGCCGTTGGCGAATACGATGCGCTTGCCGTCCTCGCGCAATTTTTCCACAACCGGCTTCAGCGCATCCAGCCCCATCCATTTCCCGCGGCATGAGTCCCCCTGGACGCTCACGCATCCTCCTCCTCAAACGTGGCCAGGAGTTCGTCGGGCTCCACCACCGCCGTTCCCGCCTTCATCACCACCAGCCCGGCCGCGCGATTCGCTATCTCCGCCGCCTCCCGCATCGACGCACCCACGGCCAGGGACAGCGTGAACGCGGCGATGACGGTGTCCCCCGCGCCCGTCACGTCCAGCGCCTGATCGGAGCCGTGGACGGGAACGTCCGCCCTGGGGGCGTTTTTCTCGAAAAGGCTCATCCCCTTGTCGCCCCGGGTGATCAGCACGCCCCGCGCACCCGTCCTTCGCAGCAGCGCGGCGCCCGCCTCATTCAGGCGCCCCCCGTCGGGCCAATACCCGAGCAGGCCCTCCACCTCCTCCTCGTTGGGCGTGATGGCGGTGACGCCCGGAAACGAATCTCCCGCATAGCGGCTGTCCACCGTGACGAGCAGGCGTTTCGGCAATTTCCGGATCGCCTCCTTCACGCCCTTCGTCACAACGCCCAGGCCATAGTCGGAGACGATGAGAGCGTCCAAGCCGCCGCCCGCTACGCGCTCGACCTCGCGGAGCATGCGGGACTCCAGACGCTCTCCCAGAGCCGTCTTCTTCTCGTGATCCACGCGAATCACCTGCTGGCGCACGGAGTTGCGGCCTCCCGCCATGACGCGCGTCTTCTTGGGCGTGACGCGCCCGGAATCCTCCCACAAAAGCCTCGTATCGACCCCGCGCGCACCCATCACGCGGCGAAGGTCTCTACCCGCCTCATCGACGCCAAGAGCGCCGATGGCGCGCACGCTTCCGCCGAGGGCCGCCGCGTTCATCGCCGTGTTGCCACCGCCGCCAGGAACAACCTCGCGGCCGATGAAGTCCAAGACCAGAACGGGCGCCTCCCGGCTGATGCGGGAGGTCGCGCCGTGAACGAATTCATCCGCGATGAAGTCGCCGATTACCGCCACGCGCGCGGACGAGAATTTGCGGACGTAATCCGCCAGACCCGGATTCATGCGCGCGACCCGCAGCCCCGCCCGAAAATCATCTCCACCGCATGATGCGCATCCTCTGCCACGAAATCCGGCTGCCGCGGCCACTGCGGCCCGCGCAGCGCCCTCTCCCCCCGTCCATACCCTGTGAGCAGAAGACCCGACCGGCAGCCCGCGCGCCAGCCCGCCTCCAAATCCGAGTACTTGTCTCCCAGCATGACGGATTTCTCCAGATCGATGCCGTGCTCCGCCGCCGCCTTCAAAATCATGCCGGGGTATGGCTTTCGCATCTTGCAGTCTATCGCATACGCGGGGTCGTCTCCGTTCGGAACGTGCGGACAGTAATAGATGGCGTCCAGCCGCGCGCCCTTGCGGCCGAGTTCGTCCTGGAGTTTGCCGTGCACCTTTTCCAGCATGGACTCCGGGAAATAGCCCCTGGCCACGCCCGCCTGGTTCGTAATCAGAACGGCAAGCCAACCCGCCTCGTTCACCCTGCGAACGGCCGCCGCCGCCCTCGGCAGGAGTTCGTATGCGTCGAGATGGGTGACGTAGCCCACGTCGCGGTTCAAGGTTCCGTCCCTGTCGAAAAATACCGCTGGCCTCCCGGACATATCACCCTCCGCCTCCGCACCGGCGCGTCCCGCGCTTTTGGCGCAGGAGCGCGACGGCCGCGTCCGCCACCTCCTCCGGCGCAATCCGCTTCATGCAGTCGTGATGAAGGAGCGGGCAGGTTCTCTCGAAGCACGGGCTGCAGTCGAGGCCCCGGTGAATGGTTCGCGCCCCAAGGCCTCGGGGCGCCGTTCGGCGATGGTCCGTGGGGCCAAACAGCGCGACCGTCGCAGTCCCGGCCAGTGCCGCCACATGCAACGGCCCCGTGTCGCCGGATATGAACACATCCAGGCGGGACAGCAGGGCGGGCAGCACGTCCAGGGAGTCCTTTCCGGCCAGATTCACCGCCCGCCCGCCGGACATCGCGTCCAGTTTCTCCGCAAGCGCCCGTTCATTCGGCCCGCCCAATATGAAAACCCGCACCCCCTCCTCATCCGCGAGCCGGTGGATGAGTCGCCGGAAATGCTCCAGCGGCCAGGTCTTCGACTCGCCGAAAAAGGCGCCGGGATGGACTCCCGCCAAAGGCGCGTCTCTCGGGCCGGGACGCTCCCCCAGCAGATTCTCGGCGAATTCCCGCGCCTCGGGGGCGATGCGGAAATCGTCCACCTCCGCCCGCGTCTCATGCCCCTGCGCCTCCAGGAGGCGAAGGTAATAATCCACCAGATGCGGCGCATTCGGCGGAGGCTCCACCCGGCCGCTCAAAAGCCAGCCGCGGCCATCAGTGCCATACCCGATGCGGCGCCGCGCCCCCGTCCACCGCGCCAGCAGGGCCGCGCGAAAGCTGTTGGGAAGAATCCACGCGCAATCCACCCTCTCGCCGCGCAGCATCCTTCGGAGCGAGGGGAACCTTCTCCATTTTCCCGCATCCACCGACAAGACCCGATCGATCCAGGGAAAGGTGCGTAGCAACCCGCAGGTCCAGGGGCCCGCCGCCGCCATCACCCTCGCCTCCGGACGCGCCCTTCGCAACGACGAGAAAAAAGGGGCGGCCATCGCCGTGTCGCCGATCCACGTGGGCGCCACCACCAGGTGCACCTCCCCCCCATGGGCGTCATCGCTCAAACCCGGTGCCTCCTCGACGCGCCGCCTCACGGCAAATCCGGGGGCCGAACGACGAGCGGCCCCCCTTCTTTCCACGCTATCAATCGACGCCCTGAGCGTCAATGAACGGAAAAACGCGCTTTGCAATCCGGAAACCGCTCGTATAGTCTCGTATCGCGTGGCGAAGAGCGTTGGACGACCGCTTCCCAGAGGATCCCCTTTGCGCATACTACACCGATACATCCTGCGCGAATTGGTATCTTACCTTCTCATCTCCTTGTTTTTCCTCACGTTCGTCCTCCTCCTCCACAAAATGCTGCAATTCACGGATTTGGTGGTGAACCGCGGGGTGCCTCTCTCGGTCGTCGCGCAATTCCTCTTCGCCGCCCTGCCCGTCCTCCTGCTCGCGACGCTGCCCATGTCCACCCTCATCGCTTGCGTCATGGCGTTCAGCCGCCTGTCGAGCGACAGCGAGTTCGTGGCGATGACCGCCTCCGGCATGGGCCTCTACTCCCAGATCATCCCCGTAGGCGTGGTGGGAGCCGCCACCGCCGCCGCGAGCGGATTTCTCCTGATATTCGCTCTCCCCTGGAGCCAGGGCGCCACCGTGAAGCTCAGCCAGGAGATACTTCGCAACCCCGCCGCCGCATTCCAGGTGCGGGAAGGGGTGTTCAACAACAATTTTGACGGCGTCATGCTCTACGTGCGGGAAACCGCGGCGTCGGGCAACGAGATGGGGGGCATCATGATTTCCGATGCGCGAGAGGCGGAAAAGAAGCGGGTCATCTTCGCCGATCGTGGAATGCTCCTCAAATCCGCCACCTCCCCCAAGGTATGGCTGCGCCTCGTCCGGGGGGACCGTCCACACGGTCAGCCAATCCCCGGAAGCCCCGGATGAAAAAACGGGCGCGCCCCCCGTTTCCGCCTCCACGAATGAAAAGGACCATTACCAGATCGCCCGCTTCCGGACATACGACCTGAGCCTGAACCCCGCGGCCGCCATCGGAAAGACGAAGGCGCTGCGGGCGAGCCTCCGCTCCCTTCCGCTGGGAGAACTCAGAAGAAAACTGAGAGAACAAAAACCGGGGACAAGCCGGTATAACGCCATCCTCGTGGAGTTGAACAAAAAATTCGCGCTCCCTTTCGCGTGCCTCCTCCTGGCGTTCCTGGGGGCGCCTCTCGGGGTGCGGAACCGGCGCTCGGGACGCCACGGCGGCTTCGCGCTGAGCCTGGCCGTCGTGATCCTCTATTACATGATCGTCACCTTCGCCGAGGGGATGGGAGAGAGCGGACAGGTGAACCCCTGGGTCGCCGCATGGAGTCCGAACATCTTGCTGGCCCTCATCGCGGGGCTCCTGGTGCGAGCCGTGGGACGGGGCGGGGCCATCGACGTCCCGGGGATGTTCCTGAAGTCCGTCTCCCTGCGCACCGGAAACCCATCCTGACCTCTGGCGATGAACATACTCGGCCGCTATATCCTCGCGCAGTTCCTGCGCATGACCCTCCTCTGCCAGGCGGGGGCCATCACCCTGTTCCTGATCGTGGAGTTCATCGAGCGCATCGACGATTTCATCGAAAAAAAAGCGGCGCTGATCGATGGCGTCCTGTACTTCCTCTACAAGCTGCCCCAGCTCGTCTTCCTCTCCGTTCCGCTCACCGTTCTGCTGGCGAGCACGCTCACCCTGGTTCTGTTCTCGAGAGGAAACGAGATCGTCGCCATGCGCGCCAACGGGATGAGCCTCTCCCGAATCATCGCGCCCATCCTGGTCGCCTGCCTGGGAATCAGCATCCTCACCTTCCTGGCCAACGAATTCGTCGTGCCGCTCGCCAACAAGCGCGTAGAATACATCTGGCGGGTCAACATCAAAAAGGTCGGACTGCAAACGCATCTCCAGAGAGACAAAATGTGGTATCGCTCGGAGGAGAACGTCGTCTGGCAAATCACGCGCTATGATCCGTCCGCGAAAAAAATGAGAGGGGTCACCCTCTACCGGATGGACCCGGCCAATCGCCTCATCCAGCGCATCGACGCGAGCGAGGCGGTTTGGGCGCCCGGAAGAAAACGTTGGATATTTCACCAGGTCGTCATTCACCACCTGATGGATGGGGGGCGAATCCGGCAGGAATCCTTTCGGCGCAAGGCGTTCGACTTCCCGGAGAGGCCGGAGAATTTTCAGAAAGCGGGCGCGGACCCCGAGACGATGAACTATCAGGAGATCGTCCGCTACATCCAGGAGCTGAAAAAAGGCGGCGTGGACCCCACCCGCTACGTCGTGGACATGTGGGGCAAACTCTCCATGCCCTTCATCAGTTTCGTGCTGGCGCTGATGAGCGTCCCCTTCTCCGTCCGCAGCGACAGAAGCGGCGGCGCCGCCCTAGGGGTCGCCATCGCCATGGGAATCGGCGCCATCTACCTCGTCCTCTTCTATATGAGCCTCTCCTTGGGACATGCCGGACGCCTGCCGCCCATCCTCGCAGCCTGGGGGCCCAACGCCCTTTTCCTCACCGGAGGCGCCTATCTGATCGTCTCCATGCGGGGGTAGCGACGCCCCCCGTTCAGGATACGGACAGCTTCCTCTCGACCAACGCCGTCGCCTCCGCATCCTCGGCGACCTTCATGACCACCCGGAGGATGCGGAGCGGCACCGCCTGCAGCAGGGGGGAGAGCTTTACCCCGTCTTTCTCGGTCGTCAGGATGAAATCGGCTCCCGTTTTCCGCAGCGACGAGATGAGCCGCACGCCATCGGCCAGCGCATAATGCGCGTGGTCTGGATACGCATGGTGTGCGAGGACCTCGACCCGCAGCGATTCCAGCGTCCTCTCGAAGGCGCGCGGGTTCCCCAACCCGCTCACCGCGACGACCCGCGCTCCCCCCAACGCATCCGGCAAGCCCGTTCTCTCGCCCCGCGCATTCCAGAGCGAATGCGGTTCGAGGTTTCCGGCGAAAACGGGCGCGTCCGGGGCGAGAGACCGAATCTCGCTCCTCGTGCGCGCGGCGCAGGCCCCCATCACCAAAACGGCGTCCGCGCACCGCAGGGCCGAGACCGGCTCGCGGAGGGCGCCCGCCGGCGTCGCCCTGCCATTTCCGAAAGGGTGGTCTCCCCGCAGGAGCACCATATCCATCTCCCGTGCGAGGGCGAGGTGCTGAAAGCCGTCGTCGAGCACAACGACGTCCGCTCCAAACTCCTCCACCGCCTTTCTGGCGACGAAAGAGCGGTCCGCACCCGTGAGAACGGGGAGGGCGGGATAGCGCCGGGCGAGCATCGCCGCCTCATCCGCAGCCGGCGGCGACGGCATCCGCTTCCCCTGGCCGTCGCCCACAACCATCACGTCCCTGGGCCTCCCGCCATAGCCCCTGCTCACCACGGCGGGCTTTCGCCCTCGCGCCAGCAGCTTCTCCAGCATCCAGGCGACGGCGGGCGTCTTGCCCGTCCCCCCCAGGGTGAGGTTGCCCACCGAAACAACGGGCGCGGGAATTTTCTCCGCGCGGGTCTTGCCGACTTCATGGCGACGACGACGATGCGACATCACCGCCCCGTAGGCGACGCCCAACGGCGCGAGGCCGCCCGTCAACATGCGCGCCCAGGCCGGGGAGGAGGGATTCCCCTCCCAGGCCATCAGAACGCCTCGGCGCAGGCTCATGCGGCGTCTCCGTCCGTTCCCGCCAGGATTTCGAGGATGTGCGACGCGGTTCGGTCGGTCGCCCCCTGGTTGTTCCGCACCATCCGGCGCGCCGCCTCGCCCGCCCGCTTCCGGGATGCGGTATCTTCCAGCCATTTCACGATGGCCGCCTCCAGGTCTTCTTTCCCGCCCAGTTGCACGGCGCCGCCCTCCTCCACCAGCTCATGCGCCACCTCCATGAAATTCTCCATATGGGGGCCGAACAGGCACGGCACGCCCCAACGCGCCGCCTCTATCGGGTTCTGGCCGCCGTGCGGAACGAAACTTCCGCCGATGACCGCCACCGACGCGCAGGCGTAGGCGTCGGCGAGCTCGCCCATCACGTCCAGGATGACAACCCGGTGATAGTCATCCGCATCTTTGACGCTGCTCCATCGCACGGGGGAGACGCCCGAGTCTTGCAACGCCTTCTCCGCCCGGGGAACTTTCTCGAGGTGACGCGGCGCGAGGAGGAGGCCCACCCCCGGCATGGTTCGATGGATGGACGACACCACCTCTCCCATCAGCGCATCCTCGCCCGGATGCGTGCTGCCGGCCACGATGACGCCGCCGCGCGGGCACACGCCATACGAGCCGGGCGGGGGCGCGTCCCGAGCTCGGCAGGGGTGCGTCAAACTTCATGTTTCCGAGAACTTGCACGGAAGCCGCCCCCAAATCCAGAAACCGCTCGGCGTCCTCCGCTCCGCGCGCCAGCACGCTCCGGACGCGCTCCAGAACGGAGGAGAAGAAAAACCGGAATCGCCTGTAGGCGCGATGCGAGCGCTTCCGAGAGTCTTCCGTTGACGATGGCCACGGGAATGTTGCGGCGCGCGGCCGCGCCCACGAGATTTGGCCATATCTCGGTTTCGATGAGCGCAATCATGGAAGGCTGAATCCGCCGCAAGGCCGAACGGACGGCCCAGGAGAAATCGAGCGGCAAATAGATGCGCTGCTCGACTCCGGATATTTTTTCCGCCTCCGCCCTTCCCGTCTGCGTCACCGTGGAGAGGACGATTTTCAGGTCCGGTTTTTTTTTCAGCAGGGCGGGGATCAGCAGGGCGGCCACGCCCACCTCCCCCGACGGATACGGCGTGCAGCCAGAGACGCCCTCCCGCCGCGTCGGGCAGCGCTGGCGGGAAACCGAACCTTTGCCGCAGAGATGGCGGGCGGTGCCCGCGGAGGCGCAGGCGGAGCAGGAAATACCCGAGAAGAACCGGCGAGAGGAGAACGATGGCGAGGTTGTACAGAAAGAGCATCGGCGGCTCATCTCCCCGGAGGAGGCTCCAGGCGACGCTTCGCCTCCTCATTCGCGCGAACGAGCCGCGTCTCGATTTCCGCGCGCATTGCCCTCCAGGAGACCCTCGTCCCGGGTGCGCGGCACGGCCAGCGGCTCGCCGCAGAAAACGGCTATTCTCCCGAACGGCAGAGGAATCACCGTCCTGTCCCACGTGGGGATGGTGAAAAAACGGGATGCGGCAAAAGCGACCGGGCAAACGGGAACGCCCGCGGCACTCGCCAGGGAGATGGCCCCCATCTTGACTTTCCCGGGCGGACCCTTTGGCCCGTCCGGCGTGATGACGAGTTGACGGCGGCCCCCCCGCGCCGCCCGGAGCATTTGTCGAAACGCGGCGGCCCCCCCCTTGTCCGTTCCGTCCAGGGAGGCGGAGGAGCCTCTGGCGCAATGCGTGCCGAGGCGGGACACCACCTGGGCGAGCAACTCCCCGTCCCGGCTTCTGCTCGCCATGCACGTGCGGGGAAAATCATCGGGACAGAAGAAGGAGGCCAGCCCCAGATGACGATGCCAAAGCGCCCAGATATATTTTTTGACAGGCACCTCCAGCGGTTTTTCATAAAAACCCGTTCGCGGCGCCATGATGCGGGAGGTGGCGCCCACCGCCTTCAGGTAGCCCGCGATGGCCATCCCGCCCAGGCGCGCCGAGAGCGGCGCGGCGGGGTCGCGGCCCCACTCATCATAAGCGGTCGCCTCCTCATCCATCGCGCGCGTCCCGTGGGGCTGCAAACCCCAGCTCCGCCGCTATGCGCGCCGCGGCGCGCGCATAGGGATCCGCTCCTTCCAGTGCGCCCTGAATCCGCTGAAACGCCCGGATCTGTCTTGCCCGGACTTCATCGCTCCAGAGCACTTCCCGCAGCGCGTTCGCTATGGGCCGCGCCCGCACCCTCCCCTGGTACAGTTCGGGGACGGCCTCATGGCCGGACAGCAAATTCACAAGGCTGAGATAATCCACGTGAACCAGAAAATACTTGGCCAGCGTATAGGTAAGCCTGTCCCCGGCATACAGAACAACCATCGGCACGCCCAGCAGCGCCGTCTCGAGAGAGGCCGTGCCGCTCGCCACCGCCACGACGTCCCGCCGCTCGAATCACCTTTTGGGAATCGCCCCGGACGCATTGCATCCCGCCCCCCGACCGCTTCAGGCGGCTGGCGACATATCCTTCGGGCAACGCGTCCGCCTCCGAGATCAGAAAGCGCGCACCCGGCGTTTCCCTGCGAATGATCCGCAACGCATCCAACATGGCGTCCAGGTGCAGGTTGACTTCCTTGAGGCGGCTGCCCGGGAGAAGCGCGATCACCTTCTCCCCCGGCGGTATGCGCAGCGAACGCCGGGCGGCCTCTTTCGACGGCGCGTCCCGAAGCGCATGGGCGACGGGATTGCCGACAAACTCGGCCCTTCCGCCCAGCTCCCGAAAAATTCGAGGCTCAAACGGGAAAATGTTCAACGCCAGGTCGAAAACGTCCGCAATCACGCGGGCGCGGCTCCTCCACCAGGCCCACACCTGGGGGGTGATGAAATATATCCGCTTCGGGGCCTGCGGCAGCGCGCGCACCGAGCGCGCCAGCGCGAGATTGAAGCCCGGGTAGTCCACGAAAATCACGGCCCCGGGCTTTTGCGTCCCGATCCGATCCAGCAAGTCCTTCTTGATTCTCCGCAGCCTCGGATACAGGCGGGGAACCCCGGCGAAGCCGACGATGGATATGTCGCCGATGTCGTGGAGGAGATGGACTCCCGCCCCGGCCATCCATCGCCCCCCCCATGCCGGACACCCCGGAGGTCGGGAATTCTGGCTGCGAGGGCGGCCACCAGATTCGCGGCGTGCATATCGCCGGACGGCTCGCCGGCGACCACCATGACGCCGTTTCCCGCAGCGCTCATCCCCGCCCCTGTGCCGACCAGCCGGCAACGACGATGCCGGCCGCGTCGGCCTCCCGTATCAGGCGCGCGCGGTCGATGAGGAAAGTCCGGCCCGCCTCCAGGATCAGCGCCGACGCCCCGCCCGCCCGCATCACCCCCAGCGTCTCGGGCCCGACGGTGGGCACGTCATAGCGCATATCCTGCCCGGGGCGGGCCACCTTGCACACGATGGCCCCCCCTGCCGGCGAGGGCGCACCCCCGGCGAATCGTCTCGTCCGTCCCCTCCACGCCCTCCACGGCGACCACCGTTCCCCTGTGCGCCACCACGGTTTGGCCTATGTCCAGCGCCGCCACGCTTCGGGCCATCCGGAACGCATACTCCGCGCTCCTCCTCTGGGACTGGCGCAGCCTCTTCCGGTTGATGGCGCCCAGGGGGGGTAACGAGATGCTCCAGATACTCCGTCTGGGAAACCACCCGGATGCCGTTCTCCTCCACCAGCGCGATGACGGCGTCCATGATCGTCGCATCGGCCGTATTCAGGGCGTTTTTCACGAAGCGCAGCGCCGTCAGATCGAACCGCAAGGAGCGGAACAGAAGATTTTTTTCCACCTTCCCCACCAACCCTATCTCCCCCACGCCGTTTTCCCGAAAAAAGCGGATGATCTTGTTCGGCTGGGTAGGAGGGAGGTGGGAGACGGAATCCGCCGCTCCCGACAGCATATCCCTGATTTCGGGGGACAGCGCCGCCACGGACACGTGCTTGCCCCGCTCCTTGGCGCGGGAAACGAACTCGGAGGACAACGCTCCCGAGCCTGCGACGAGGCCGATTCTCTCCTGGGAGTCGGGCACGGGAAGCTATGGCGCGGAGGGCGCGGAGTTTTTCAGCATCTCTACAACGCGAATGGCGACGTCCAGGGAGCGCAACTCCCTTTCCGGCTCGCGCACGACGGTCGAGGAGCGCACCGATTGCAAAAAGTGCCGCAACTCGATCTTGAGCGGATTCTCCTTGTGGACAAACCGCCTCTCCACCTGAAATTGCTCGCTATACTTGAGTTCCTCGCGCGTCAGGTAGCGTTCGCTGGTGGCCTGGCGATGGATTCTGAGCTCCTGGTCCGCATAATCGAGCGTGATGAAAGCGTCCGGCTGCGATACGGAAAGCGTCCGTATCTTGTTCTGCGTCACGCGGCTCGCGATGAGGTTCGCCACGCATCCGCCGGCGAAGCAAATCTGCACGCTCACCACGTCATCCCGATCGGAGAAAACTTTGGCACCGACCGCCGAGAGGAGGTTGATCCTCTCGTCCACCAGCCGCAGGACGATGTCGAGGTCATGAATCATCAGGTCCAGCACGACGCCGTCTTTGCGCACCCTCGGCGAGAAGGGCCCGAGCCTCCGGCACTCGATCAGCGTGGGCCTGTCCACAATGTTGCCCAACTCCTGGACGGCTCCGTTGAACCGCTCGACGTGGCCAATGTGCAGAACCAGGTTGTTTCGGGTGGCCAGATCGAATAACTCCCGGGCCTCCTCCATCGTCGTGCAGATGGGCTTCTCCACGAGCACGTGCACGCCATGCTCGAGGAATACGCGGGACACCGCAAAATGCTGCGGGGTGGGAACGGCGACGGTGACGGCGTCTACGCGGCCTATCAGGTCGGCCGGATCGACAAACGCCTCCGCACCATATCTGTCGGCCAGCTTCCGCGAGCGCCGGGAGTCCATATCGCAAACGGCCGCCAAGTCCGCATCCAGAATCTCGGAGAGCGCGACCACGTGATAGTTGCCCATATGGCCAACGCCGACAACGCCGACTCGCAAAGAATCCACCATGGGGTTTCGACCTCAGCAGCGCGCCTGCGTGCTTACATGCGGCCTTGATAGATGCCGCGCCCGGAACGCCGCACGAATGCTATCACGGATTGAATTTCCGCTCCCGACGGCATTTGCGCCTCGATTCTCTCCGTTTTCTGCGCCATCGTCCCCGCCTCGTCAAAAAGGATTTTATACGCCCTCTTGAGGTGCGCCCGCACCTCGGCGGAAACGCCGTTTCTGCGCAAACCGACCACGTTCAGCCCCACCACGCGCGGAGGCTCGCCCACCGCCTTCACGAAAGGAGGCACGTCCTTTCTCACCGCCGCAGGGCCCGTGAGAATCGTCCCCCCGCCGACCCGACCGTATTGATGCACGCCGACGAAGTTGGATATGAAACTATGGTCGCCGACTTCCACGTGCCCGCCCAAAGAGCATTGGTTCGTCAGGATCACCCCGTCGCCCAGGCGGCAATCGTGGGCCACGTGCGCACCGGCCATGATGTAGCACCTTCTGCCGAGCGTCGTGTCCTGCCCCGGATACATCGAACGATGAATCGTCGCCGTTTCACGGACAACGGTGTCCGCTCCGATTTCCACGCCGCCCGAATCCGCCGCCAAATCGACGACCTGCGCCTCCGCCCCGATGACGGCGTTCGAAAAAATCCGGCACCCCGCGCCGATGCGGGCGGGGCCGTGAACGCTGGCGTTCGGCCCGATTTCGCACCCGTCCCGCAGCACCACGTTCGCGCCCACAAACGCACCCGGTGCGATCCGCAGACCCTCCCCCAGCTCCGCCTTGGGGTCAATGTGGGAGGTGGGAGCGATATCGTTCAACGGGCGTCAGGATCCGGGAGAAGTATAGGCGGTGAAAAAACCTTCTGCGGCCATCTGGCCATCCACGAACGCCTTTCCTTCAAACTTCCACACCTTTTTTCTGCTTTTCAGCAGCCTGGCGTGCAGCTGCAGCAAATCGCCGGGAACGACCGGACGCCTGAATTTGACCTGCTCAATGCCGGCGAAGAAAAATTCCGTCCCCGGTTCAATCAGACGCAACTCGAACAGGCAAATCAGGCCGGTTTGCGCCAACGCTTCCACGACCAACACGCCCGGCATGATGGGACGACCGGGGAAATGGCCCTCGAAATAAGGCTCCGCCCGGGTGATGCGCTTCCTGGCTACGATGGAAATATCCTCTGCGTTCACATCGGTTACTTCATCAACGAAAAGGAACGGACTCCTGTGCGGGATGAGCTCCTGTATCCGCCGACTATCCATCATCCCTCTAGCTCACCCATTCTTTTCGCGAGCTCGTTGATTTTGTCCGCCATTCTCGGCAAATTCCTCAACGCGGCGATTCGCCTGCGCGCCTCGCGAATTTCCGCCGCCGGGGAATGGAGATACGTCCGTCCGCCCGCCAGGCTTTTGGGCACGCCGGTTCTCGCGCCCAGCGTCGCGCCGTCGCCGATTTCCACGTGATCCGCCACCCCGACATTTCCGCCCATCACGACGCCCCGGCCGATCCGCGCACTCCCGGAGACGCCCACCTGGCTCGCCAAGAGGCAATCCTCGCCAATCACGACGTTGTGCGCAATCTGCACCAGGTTATCGATTTTCGTGCCGCGGCCGATTCGCGTTTCTCCCAGCGCGGCGCGGTCGATCGTGGTGTTCGCCCCGATTTCCACGTCGTCCTCAATGACGACCCTGCCCGTTTGCGGGAATTTAAAAATGCGGCCATCCTCATCCGGCGTGTATCCAAAACCATCCGAGCCGACGACGACGCCGGCGTGCAGGATAACCCGGGAGCCTATCTCCGCACCGGCGTACAAAACGCAATTCGGATGGATGACGCACCCGGAGCCTATCCGGACGTTTTCGCCTACGTGCGCGCCCGCCCCGATGCGGGAGCCGTCGCCCACCGCGACGCCGGCGGCGATCGACGCGAACGGCCCTACATACACGTCGCGCCCCAGACGGGCCGCATCGGAGACGCTGGCTTTGGCGCTGACGCCCGCTTGGGGCGTTGCGGGCGGGCGCAACAGCAAGACCGCGCGGGCGAACGACAGGCGGGGGTTTTCCGCGACAACGTGGGGACGATCCACTTCCAGACCCTGCGGGACGATGAGGGCACCCGCGGCGGAGGGCGTCCTCAGCCTTTTCGCCGAGTCCGCATAACTCAATTCCTTGGGCGAGGCGCGCTCATATTCCGCTACGTCCTGAATGTCCAGGCTTCCATCGCCAGCGAGCCGCCCGCCCACCAGACGCGCGATGTCTGCAAGAAGCATGTCATTTCTTCTTCTGATCGTATCGCTGTATCACCTTCTCCGTCAGGTCCACCCTCGGGCTGACAAACAAAACGCCGCCGGAGGTGCTGTCCACGATGGCGTCCCAATCCCCTTCCTTCCCGATTTCCTGAACGACGCTCCGCACCTCTTTCAAGACCTTCGTAACGCCTATCCTCTGGCGCTCCTGCAGATCCCTTTGGCTCTCCCGCAGCAATCTTTTCAGATTGTCCTGCTCCCGCGCGAGGCGCCTCCTCTGAGAGCGCAACTCAAACGTCTTGCGCTCCTTTTCTTCCGGACGCCAAACCGCGCTTTTCTGATCGATCGCCAGCTGCAGGCCCTGCGCCTCCCGCGCCATCTTGGTCAAAGCGTCGCGCTTTTTCCGAATGTCGCTCTCGAGCTTTTTCTTCTCGCGCGCCAGGAAAGCGCGCACCCTGCGTCCGCCTTTGGACGCGCGCAGGACGCGCTGGATGTTGACCACGCCGTATTTTGTATCCGCCGATTCCACGTCGACCGGACCGTCAAGGAGAAAAAACGCCGCCGGCATCGCAATCCACAAGCCCAAACGTCTCACGACAACCATCCTCCCCATACGTTGCCCCTAAAATGCAGCGCCAATTCCCAGGTGCGTCTCTCGCCTGCGCTCGTCCGATTTTCTGTCCAGTTTGTATCCAATGTCCAGACGCATCGGACCAATCGGGGTGACGAGGCGCAATCCAACTCCGGCTCCGTACCGCAAATCGCCTACGTCAAACGCGTCATCCTCCCCCCAGATGTTCCCCACGTCGAAAAACGCCGCCAGCTGGGTGGGGCCAATAAACGGATGCGAGAATTCCACGGAGGCGAGAGCGGCGGAGAACCCGCCTATCGCCTCGCCCTGCGTATCCTGGGGGCCCAGGTCGCCGGAGCTGAAACCGCGGACGGTGTGTCTTCTGCCGGCGTATAACCGGCGAAACGCGGGCAATTCGCCCTTGAGCGATTCCACGTAGCGGACGTTCCCTCTCAGGCTGAGAATCAATTCCCGCAGGAGGCGGACTCGGAAGCGCTCCCCTATGCTGTGGTACTGCCGGAATTCGGCTTCCAAGGAGAACATGTCCACGTTCCCGCCCAGAAGCGAAGTCGAAATGGTGGGGGCAACGCTCCACAACGTCCCGTCCGTCGGGAAAATAGGCCTGTTCCGGTCGTCATACACCAGGCGGGGGATGACGCTGCTCTCGAGAAAAGTGTCTCCCTCCTGATCCAGTATCTGCGAGGTCGCCGTGGGGTCGACGTCGCTGATGTGGGATCTGGAAAGCTCATAGGAGACATAAGCGTTCAGGTACTCCTGCAATTCCCTGCCGACAGTTACCCGTCCGCCCCGCCTATCGTGATCGAAGGTGTCGAATTCCTGGTCCACGAAAAACAGACTCCCTCCGAGCGAGAATCCCGTATCCCGGAAGTTCGGGTCCAAATATTCCGCGACCAGATCAAAACGCTCGGAAGAAATTCTGGAGAATATCGAGGCGACCAGTCCCTTGCCGAACAAATTCGACTCCTTCAACTCCCCCTGCAGATAAAAGCCCTCATCACTGCTGAGGCCGACGCCGCCCGTAACCGAGCCGGTCGGCTTCTCCTTCACCTCGATCTCGATATCGAGTATTTCATCGTTATCGGGACGCCGTTTTTCCACGACCTTCACCGTCTCGAAATAACCCGTGCGATTGAGGCGATGGCGCGTTCCCGCCATCCCTTTCGCACTGTAGAGAGACCCCTCGATAACCCGGACGTCCCGGCGAATCACGTTCTCGCGCGTCCGCGTGTTGCCCTTGACCTTCACCTTGCCGATGTAGACCTTGCGTCCCTTGTTGATCCGGATCGTCACGTCCACGGTCTTCTTCTCATCGTTCGTCCTCGTGTCGGTACGAACGTCGGCGAACGCATAGCCCTGGTCGGAGAACCGGGAGGTTATCTCCCGAACGTCGGCAATCAGGCGGGACCTGTTGAACGTGTCCCCCACGAAAAGGCTCATCTTCCGTTTGAGTTCTTCCGAGGGGACGACATCCTCTCCGCCGCGCACATCAATGTTTGCGATTTCGTACTGAAAACCCTCGGTGATGGGTATGGTGATGTGAATCCGGCCCCTGCCCCGATCCTCGCGAATGGCGGGCTGCCCGACCTGAACCTTCATGTATCCGCGGTTCTCATACAGGAGGCGGATGCGCACCAGGTCCTTCTGCAGCGCCTCTTCCTGGAATATCCCGGAGTTCGTGATGAAAGAGAAAAAACCCTCCTCGCTGGTTTCCATCGCCTTGAGCAGGTCCTTGCCGGACACCTCCTCGTTCCCCCGAAAAGAGATCGACTCGATGCGGACGCTCTCCCCCTCGTCTATGAGGAACGTGACGGCCACGGTGTTCTCGCCGCTTTCCTTCAGCACGGCCTCTATGCGCGCGAAATAATAGCCCTGCTCCTGATACAGCGCCCGGACGCTCCGCACCGTCTCCTTGAGGATGGTCTCGTTCACGATGGTCTGGGCCTTCACCGTGAGGCGCTCGCGGATTTTCTCGGCGTCCACATTGCTGTTTCCGACGATCTCGATCTTGTTGATGGTGGGTTTCTCGCTGACCTGGTAGACGACGCGGAGCCCGCCTTCGAGAGACTCCA
>CBDBZY010000011.1:0-1853 GCA_965213685.1 bacterium | reverse complement strand
GCGGCCGCCCGACGAGCTACGCGGGCTTCTCCTCGGACTCGGCAGGGGGCTCCTCGTCCGACTCGGCCGAGGGCTCCTCGTCCGGGTCCGCGGGCGCGTCGGCCGGAGGATCGGCTGGCGGCGCCTGCGGCGTGCTCTCGAGAGCGTGCGCCTGCATGTCCTCCCGATCCTCGTCGTGCTTCGAGAAGGCGCACGCGTTCATGACGGCGTTGGCTGTGTAGACGTTCGGCTTGATGTCCGGATCCCCGTCCCGTTCCTCGTAGAGGGTCCGCAGTCTCACCAGGACAGCCTCGGCCCGGTGGCACGCCCCCGCCTCCCCGCACTTCGCCCACGCGTCGATGACGCTCGTGTGGCTCCTTGTGTTGGGCTTGTAGCTCCGGTCCCCCGCCGCGTACTTCTCCTCCATGAGTCGGAGGATCTCCTCGGCCCGCGCCGCGCTTTCCCGTCGCCGCTCTTGGCGAGCGCGTTGATGAGCGTATTATAGGTGTACGTGTCCGGCTTGACGTCCGCGTTCCCGCCGCGGTACAGCTCGTCCATGTGGTTGAGGATCTGTTCGGCCCGCTGCGGCCCCCGCTTGCACCCGCTCCTAGCCCACGCGTCGATGACCGCGTTGAACGTGATGGTGTCCGGCTTGACGTCCCGGTTCCCCGCCTTGTTCAGCCGATCCATCCACTCCAATATGGCCTCGGCCCGCTCGGCGGCCGCCTCGCCCTCCCCGCTCTTCGCCCACGCGTCGAGGACGGTGTTGAAGTTGATCGTGGTGGGCTTGACGTCGCCCCCGCCCGAGGTGCGGAGGCGGTTGACCATGTTGTGCAATACGCGCTCCGCCCGGGCCGCCGCCCCCGGTTCCCCGCTCTTCGCCAGCGCGTTGATGACGGCATTATACGTGAAGGTGTTGGGCTTGAGGTCCTGGTCGCCCGCGGCGTGCTTGGCCTCCATCTGGTCCAACAAAATGTCCGCCCGCGACGCCGCGCCGCGGTGCCCGCTCTTCGCGTACGCGTCGATGACGGCCGTGTACGTGAACGCGTCCGGCTTGAGGCCCGGAAACCCACTCGCGTGAAGCCTATCCATCGCCACGAGCATCTCCTCCGCCTTGGCGGCGGCGCCGCGCTCCTTGCTCTTGGCCCACGCGTTGATGACCGTGTTGAACACGTACGTGTTGGGGCGCAAATCGTTGTGCCGGACCGGATCGCTCTGGTGGAGGGCCACCATGTTCGCCAGCAGGGCGTCCGCGCGGCGGCGGCGTTGCGCTCCATCGACTTGGCGAAGGCGTCGATGACGGCCCCGTACGTGACGACGTTGGGCTTGACGGACAAATCGCCCTGGTCGTACATCATGTGCATGCGCTGGAGCAGGTTCTCCGCCTCCTGGCACGCCCCCTTCCCCCCCGACTTGGCGTACGCATTAATCACGACGTTGTACGTGATGGTGTCGGGCTTGACGCTCGAATTCCCCTCGCGGTACATGCGGTTCATCTCGTCCAATATGCGGTGGGCCTTGACGGCACTCTCGCGGGCGCCGCTCTTGGCGTACGCGTGAATGACCGTGTTGAAGGTGTACTTGTCCGGGGAAATGTCGACGTCGTCCCCCCCCTGGTCGCGCAATTTTTCCATCCACTCGAGGATCTGCTCGGCGCGCTGGGGGGCGATCTTCTCGCGGGAGCGGGCCCACGCCTGTTGTACAGAGGGAGAGAGAGAAAGTGGTGAGGGACGGGTCAGCGTTGGCAGAATCGATACAAATGAAGGCGGCGGGCCGGCAGTCCCACATGCACAAACTCACGTTGATGACCGCGTTGAAAATGCCCGTGGTCGGCTTGAGCGCCTGGTGCCTTCCCTCCCCCTCCCGATACAGCC
>CBDBZY010000010.1:0-53558 GCA_965213685.1 bacterium | reverse complement strand
CCTGGAGGGCGACCATCGCCTCATCATGTCTCCGAGCAGCCTCGACCATCGCTTCGTCATGCCTCCGCATGGTTTCCTCATGCTTCCGCATGGCCTCGGCGTGCTGCTTGCTGTTTTGGTCCATCACCTCTTCGTGTCGGCGCTCGTGTTCCTCGTTTCTGGCGGCCGAGGCGCGGCTCATCATTTTGATGCCGTGCACAAACACCCATATCTGACCGACGCCGACGCCGGCGGCGACAAGCACCGAGGCCGCCGACAGCCACAGCGACCAGGTTTCAAACGCAGTCATCGACCCCTCCCCCGATTCTCTTCTCCCGTGCGGATTATCGTTTCGGGCGGGAGACGCCGTCAAGCAGCCTCGAAAATCCGCCCCAGTAGCGGCCCGACGAATCGCCACGCCAGGACGCCGGCGCGCGGAGGAGGAGGAAACGGCCCGCCATATGTCCAGGACCGCTCCGGAACGGGCTCCGGAAACGCTCCATGAAAGACGCCGTGCGGGCGTTTGGGGAATCACCTCCCGCCCGCATCCGACGGGTGCCGGGCCGATGCGCGCCGGGAAGAGGAGGAGAGGCGGAGGGGAGCTCAGGCGCTCTCGCCCTCCATGGCGGCCTCGCCACGCCACGCCTCCCAGTCCGAGAGGGCGTCCACGGACTCATCGATGAAGCGCAGGTAATCTCCCGTCATCCGCGCCCCCTCCTCGATGAGGCGGCACGTCCGCCTCGTGTTCTCCGCGCTGAAGGGGAGGCGCAGCTTCCGCAAGACGATCTTCGTTCGTCCCCCCAGGAACAGGTTGTCGATATCATGGAGGTCGCCATAGAATCTTCTGGGCGCATGGCGCGCGCGCTCGACTTTTTCCGGCGCGCACCCATACAAGGCGGCGAGGCTTTGCGCGTATTCCCTGCTCCGGGCGTCGTCCATGGCTCGTTGCGCGTCGCGCAGCTGCTCCGCCACCGTTCTGTCGTCAAGATATATGGCGTAGTCCACCGCAATCTCCACCAGGACATGCGCGAGGTAGTGGAGGCTCGCCTCGTCGGTCGAGACGCCCATCCGTTCGGTGAATTCGCGCAACAGCGGGATGAGCGCGGCTCCCTTGCGGTAGGCGTATCCCCCCTTCTGCGCCGGAGACAGCCCGCCCGCCGCCTTGGCGATGGTTCCGTAGTGGCAGATGTTATCGACCACCAGATGGCATTTCACCCACAGGAGTTTCGGGAATCGTCCCATGGCCCCGGCCGGCGGGGCGAACCGGTGGGTCTGCCTGGGACGGAACTCTCCCGACAGGGGCAGGGAGTCGGGAGCCACGTTGTACACGTAGGCGTCATCCCCGGGATGGGGCATGTCCGGGTGGCGCTCCAGCAGCGCCCGCAGAATCAAAGTATGGCAGTTCGTGAGCAAAAACCCCGCCTCCTCAGAGCGGCCTCGCCAGCGCATAGCGCCCGTTCGCGCAATCCACCTCCCCGGCTTCGACGAATCTCGCCAGGTGCAGCGCTATCACCCGGGCGCCCAGGCTTCTCTGGCGCTCCGGCAAGTCCCGATACACCAGGTCGGCGATCTTGGCGGGCGTATCATGCCCGGCGCCCAACGCCTCGAGATACTGCGCGTCGCGCATCCTGCGGTGCTCCAGAAGCGCGTCAATCCTGCCGACGGGGTCCTCTATCACCGGGCCGTGGCCGGGATATACGAGGCGGGGGGCGAGGTTCTTCACCCTTTCCAGCGACGCGAGATAATCGCCCAGGTTCCCCTTCGGCGCCACCACCGCCGTCGTCGAGGGAAGCAGAATGTTGTCTCCCCCCAGAAGAATTTTCTCATCCTCCCACCAGAAAGCGAGATGCCCCGGAGAATGCCCCGGCGTCAGGATGGCCTCCCAGCGCATCCGCCCCACCTCGATGACCTCTCCCTCCCGAATCGGGGAGACCGCCAGCCCCGGCTGCTCCTCCGCGAGGAGTTCCATCTCCAGCGGGTGGGCGTAGGCACTCGTGCCGAATCGCTCGCAGGCCGCGCGCGCACCGCCCGCATGGTCAAAGTGATGGTGGGTGAGAACGAGCATCTCCAAAGCGCCCCCGGTCCGCGCCTCCACCCAGGAGAGCATCTCGGGAGCGCACTCCCGGTACCCGGCGTCGAAAAGGATGTGGGGCCCCTGCCCGACGAGAATCACCATGACGTGCGTCATGAGCGAACCCGGCGGGGCTTCCAGCCGGTGGGTTTGTATGAGGGAGGCGCCGTCTGGTTTGGCGTTCAACAGAAATCCTCAGTTTCCAGCGTTTGAAACTTCACGGCGGCGAAGAATGAAGAGGCGGGCCGCACCGCCTAGGGACCATCGTCTCTTGCGCGAATCGGGGCGCGCGAATCCCACCTGAGGCGCCGCTCGCGGGGGGAGTGCGGGCAGGGGACGCGCCCCCCATGGCCGTTTTCCGGTGGATATGCAAGGAGCATCCAGCACGCCCTCGATGATACGATAGGCAACTTGCCGGTGCAATGAAGAGAGTCGCAGGCGGAAGAGCCCGACGGATTTTCCGCCCGCCGGGCCATCCCGGGAGATTTTTCCGACCCCTCCCCGCCCGCCAGGGATTGGGACCCTACCCCGCGCGCCATCGCCAAGCGCTCGCAGGACCCGCAGGCAGAAAGAAAAAATCCGATAATATCGGCTCCGCGTTTTTGCCAGCAGACAAAAGCGCAATTGACAGATATGAAAAATCTGTTATTTTGCCTTATATTCTAGTTGGCCTAGTTGGCGGCAAAAAAGCGGCATGAGCGACATTGATAAAATGACGCTGCTATTGCGGATTCCGTTGTCTGCATTTCGTCACTGAAGATTGCTTCAGTTTGTAAAATGGCCAGACTCTTTACCGATGGGGGGCCTGCCCCCGCACTTTCACGCAATAAGGAGATTTTCGATGATGATGAAATACCTCGTCCGCTACTTTGGCATCATCGCCGCCGTCGCGGCGCTCGCCGTCTTCGCGTCGGGGACGCCCGCGGCCGCCGCCATGACGAAAGGGCAGGAGGCGCTCGTGCGCGCGGCGAAGAAAGAGGGCGCCGTCACCCTCCTCAACCCCCTGTTCAGCGACCGGACGGCCAAGCGCATGGGGCCGGCGTTCGTCAAAAAGTACGGCCTCGGCAGCGACTTCAAGTTCCGCAACGTGCGCAAGGGCACCGGCGCCACCGTCTCCCAGGTGCGCCAGGAGATGCGGGCCCAGAAATTCACCGTCGACGTGCACGTCGTGAGCGCGCCCGGCTTCTTCGCGGCGGCGCATAAGCGCGGCGCGTACCACAAGCTCGACGCCCCGGAATGGAACGCGCACTTCGCGGCGACGATCAAGAACGCCGGCCAGTACGCGAACTATCCCTACGTCGTCACGCCCCTGGCCTATACGTTCCAGCCGGTGTGGAACAGCGCCTGCCCGGGCATGAAGGACATCAACGTCACGTCCTACAAAGACACCATCGCCAAGAACGTGATGGGCAAGACCATCGCCGGCGACATCACCAAGAGCTTCACCTACACGAACACCGTGATCTCGCTCATCGAAAACGGCATGGACATGGAGAAATACTGGGACGCCCTGAAGGCCACCAAGCCCGTCGTCATGTTCCGCACGGAGCCGAAGATGCAGGTGCTCATCAACTGCGAGCGCGGCCTCGACCCCTGGAACATCTCCGGCCGCGTGTGGCAGAACGTCATCAAGAAGCCCGACCTCTCGAAGATCATCAAGATCGGCTACTACAAGGAAGGCCAGGTCATGCTCGGCAACCAGGCGGCCGTGCTGAACGGCGCGCCGAACCCCAACGCCGGCAAACTGTTGATAGACTTCCTGCTCTCCAAAGAGGGCACCGACGTCTATGTGGAAGGCGAAGCCGTCTACAGCTTCCGCGCGAACTACACGCCGCCCGCCGCCGTGAAGCCCTATCTCCTCGACCTCAGCAAGCACAAGCTGCTGGGCCTGAAGGACTGGGTGGGTGCGCAGAAGCAGTTTAAAAAGGTGCGCGCGAGCTTCATCAAGCGCTTCAAGTAAGACCCCCATCATCCCTCGGGGGAGGCGCGGGAGCCCCGATTCTGCGGGCCTCCCCGCCTCTCCCGATGATGCGCGTGGACGGGGCGGGCGCGGCGGACCACCAGCGAATTGGAGGAGAGCGCCCCCCCTCCTCGCGCGCGAGACGAACGGAGCGGGGGTAGCACAGAGAAGAGAAAACGGAAAGCAGGATCAGGATATTACGGCGCTACGGCGCGGGACCGCGAAGCTAGGGGCGGGCGGCGCGCATCGGCGGGAGGAACCGCCGGATTCCGGCGCTTGATTCGCCCGGAAGATTTCATTCATCATTCAGGTCTCCATATCTTTTTTATAAAGTAAGGCCATGGCCACGACAGACACCGCGACATCCCAACTCCAGGTCGCTCCCCCGAGCGGCTGGCGCACCTGGTTCACGCAGGAGAACATCACCACGACCGTCGTCAGCCTCATCGTGGCGGTGGCCGTCTTCCTGCCCCTGTTCGCTCTCGTCATCAACAGCTTTCTGGTGCTGGACGACCTCGGCTTCGACACCGAGTGGGGACTGCAAAACTACAGGGAGATATTCCAGGGCCGCGTCATCCGGAAAGCCCTCGTCAACACCGCGCTCATCAGCACGGGCTGCACGGTGCTGGCCACGCTCCTGGGCGTGTCGCTCGCGTGGATCAACGCGAGAACCAACTGCCCGGGCAGGGAGAAGCTCGAACCCTTCAACCTCATCCCCTTCTTCCTGAGTCCTTTTGTCGGCGCCATCGCCTGGCACAATCTGGCCTCTCCGAAAATCGGCATCCTCAACAACATGGCGAAATCCCTCCTGGGCATCTCCTTTCCCCTTTTCAACGTCAACAACCTCTGGGGCGTCATATGGGTGACGGGGATATTCTTCGCCCCCCTCGTCTATCTGTTCGTGGTGGGCTCCCTGCGGCGCATGGACCCGTCGCTCGAGGACAGCGCCCGCACGACGGGAGCCGGCCTCCTGCGGACCACCATGACCATCACGCTGCCCCTCGTGACGCCCGCGATACTCTCGGGCGCCATCATCGTGTTCGTGACGTCGGCGGGAGAGTTCGGCGTCCCCTTCAAGCTCTCTGCCCCCTTCGGCTGGGAGACGCTGACCACGCAGATTTTCACCAAGGCGGTGGGCGACGACGCGAACCACTACCTCGGCTCCGCCATGAGCATGGTGGTGGGCGCGGTGACGGCGTTTTTCATATGGATTCAGCACCGAATCATTGCGCCCCGCTCCTACACGACGGTGACCGGCAAGGGCTTCCGGCCGAACCTGATCGACCTGGGCGGGTGGAAGTGGGTCGCCTTCGCCTACAACATGTTCTACGTGTTCGTCGCCGTGGTTCTTCCCATTCTCTGCCTCTTCTTCGTGAGCCTCCACAAGATTTGGTCGGGGAGGATCATCTGGTCGGAACTCACCTTCTGGAACTACCAGAAGGTGCTCTTCTTCTGGTGGCCCGAGAGCATCGACGCGGCCACCAACGGCATCATCAACAGCTTCATCCTCGCGTTCGGCGGTGCCTCCATCGCCATGGTCGTGGCGATCATCGTGAGCTACATGATCCACCGCACCAAGGGCTTCGGGGCCAGGCTGCTCGATTTCCTGAGCGTGATCCCCATCGGCTTCCCCGGCATCGTCCTGGCGATGGGCGTTCTCGTCACCTACATCAGGACGCCCATCTACGCCACGCTGTGGATATTGCTGCTCGGCTACATCACGCGCTTCTTCCCATACGGGCAGAGAAACATCTCCTCCATCATGATGGCCGTGTCCGAGGAGCTCGACCAGAGCTCGCGCATGGCGGGCGCCTCCTGGCTCACGACCCTGCGGAGAATCACCATACCGCTTCTCAAGCCGGGCATCTTCGCCGGCTGGATTCTGCTGTTCGTCATATTCCTGAGGGAACTCTCGATCTCCATCATACTCTACTCCGCCGGCACGGAGACGCTCTCCGTCGGCGTGTACTATCTGTCGAACTTCGAAAACGAACCCATGACGTCGGCTCTTTCCATCGCGCAGACCGTCGCGCTTCTCGCCTGCGTCGTCATCTTCCGAAAAGTCGCCGGCAAAGAGGCGCTCACCGCATAAGACAATGACCGAAAACTCCTATCTCGAAGTCACCAACCTCATCAAGTATTTCGGCGACGACCGCGCCGTGGGACGGCATCTCCTTCGGCATTCCGGAGGGGAAGTTCCTCACCCTGCTCGGCCCCTCGGGCTGCGGCAAGACGACCACCCTCATGTGCATCGCCGGTCTCCACAAGCCGGACGCGGGCGAGATTCGCATCGCCTCCGAGCCGGTCACCTCGGTAAAAAAGCGCGTCAACATCGCGCCGGAGAAGCGCAACATCGGCATGGTGTTTCAAAGCTACGCCATCTGGCCGCACATGAACGTGACCCCAGAACGTGGGCCTATCCGCTCGAGATACGCAATATCGCGCGCTCGGAGATTGACGACCGCGTCGCCGAGGCGCTGCGGATCGTTGGCCTCTCCGACATGGCGGACAAGATGGCCACGCAACTCTCGGGCGGGCAACAGCAAAGGGCGGCCCTCGCGCGCGCCATGGTGTTTCGGCCCCGCCTCCTGCTCTTCGACGAGCCGCTGAGCAACCTGGACCTGAAGCTGCGCGAGCAGATGCGCGTCGAGCTCAAGCGCATTCAGCACGAAATCGGCATTACGTCGGTCTACGTGACGCACGACCAGGCGGAGGCGCTCGTCATGAGCGACGAGATCATCGTGATGAGCAAGGGGCACATCGAACAATCGGGCATCCCCCACTCCATCTACGCGCGGCCCGTCAACAAGTTCGTGAGCGACTTCATCGGCGTGGCGAACCTGGCCGAGGGCCAGATCGCCAAAAACGGCGGCGACGGCAGGGGGACCATCGAGATATCCCAGGGCGGCGAGAGCGTGCGGCTGCCCTGCCTGCTGGACGACGGCTTGTCGGAGGGCGACCCCGCCTATCTCTCCGTCCGGCCGGAGAACGTGAACGCCTCGCGCGAACCTGCGGACGGCCCTGAAATCAGGGGCGAGGTGATTCAGGCCGTCTTCCTGGGAAACTGCCTGGATTGCCGGGTGCAGTGGGGGGAATTCGAGTGGAAGGTGCTGGCCCATTCGCGGGAGCGCCTGCGCGTGGGCGAGAAGGTGTACGTCCGCCTGGACCCCGATCATACGCTGGCCGTCAGACCCTAGAGGACAGACAGAGTGTCATTTGTCGAGATCACCAAACTGGTAAAATCATTCGGCCCGGAAGTGGCCGTCGCGGGGGTCGACCTCTCCGTGGAGCAGGGAGAGTTCGTCACCCTGCTGGGACCTTCGGGCTGCGGAAAAACCACCACGCTGCGATGCATCGCCGGCCTCGAGCACCCGGACAGCGGCGACATTCAAATCGAGGGGGACTACGTCACCTCGGTGACAAACGACGTCTTCCTGACGCCCGAGGAGAGAAACCTGGGCATGGTGTTCCAGAGCTACGCCGTCTGGCCGCACATGACGGTCTTCGACAACGTGGCCTACGGCCTGAGAATCCGCCGCGAATCGAGGGCGAACATCAAGGAGAAGACGACCAAGGCGCTCCAACTCGTGGGACTCGGCCACCTCGCCGGACGCTACGCCACCAAGCTCTCCGGCGGACAACGCCAGCGCGTCGCCCTCGCCCGCGCCATCGTCTACAACCCCAAGGTGGTGCTGTTCGACGAGCCTTTGAGCAACCTCGACGCCAAGCTCCGCGAGCACATGCGCATCGAACTCACGCGCCTGCAGCACGACGTGGGCATCACCTCCATATACGTCACGCACGACCAGACCGAGGCGCTCGTCATGAGCGACAGGGTCGTGGTGATGGACAAGGGCGTGATCCAGCAAATCGGGGACCCGGAAAGCATCTACGCCGAGCCGACGAATGCGTTCGTGGCGAATTTCATCGGCGTGGCCAACCTCCTGGAGGGCAAGCTGCTCGGCCACGACGGGGGACTGGCGGACATCGAGATTCCCCTCGGCGCGGGGGAGGCGCCGCTTCGCGTGCGGGTCGTCGGCGCGGAAAACGCGCCCGTCGGGGGGAGGATCATCCTGAGCATCCGCCCCGAGGACATCGTTTTGCATCTCGAGAAACCGACCGGCGCGACGAACCTGATGGAAGGCAAGGTGATCGACACCGTATATCTGGGCAGCTTCCTGGATTGCCAGGTACAGCTCGGCCCGCACGAGGTGGGCGTGGAGATTGACCACTTCGAGCAGCTGGACCCCGGCCAGAAGATATATCTCTCCTTCACGCCGGATCACGGCCTCTGCCTGACCGAATAGGCCCCCCCGTGTCCCTCTCCTCCCCAAACCGACCAACGCTTCTGGCGGGCGGGGACATCGCCATCAACCGCCCGAAGGCGCGAGGGGCTTTCGGCGGGCTGACTCCCCTGTTTCGGGCGGCGGACGTCTCCTTCGCCAATCTGGAGCTCCCCCTGTCGGAGGGCGGAACGCCCGCGCCGGAGAAAATTCTGCTGCGCGGTGCCCCGGACATGGCCCAAGCCCTCGCCGAGGCCGACTTCAACGTCATGGCCTTCGCCAACAATCACGCCCTCGACTACGGAGAAGACGCATTCGCGGAAACCCTGTCGCTCATGGATGCTCTCGGCATTCCGCTCGTGGGCGGCGGCATGAACCTGCGGGAAGCCGGAAAGCCCGTCCTCCTGGAGTGCGAAAACCTCCGAATCGGCTTCCTCGCCTATTCCTCCATCATTCCGAGGGGGTTCGAGGCCACCGCCGGCTCGCCGGGGGTGAACCCCGTGCGCGCCCATACCGCGTATCGCCCCTGGCGCGACCTCTCCGAATATCCGGGCACCGCCCCGCGCATCGACACCTGGGCGGAACCCGCCCACCTCAGGCGTATGAAGCGCGAGATCAGAGCCTTGCGAAAAAAGGCGGATCTGGTGGTGGTGAACCACCACTGGGGGACGAGCATGACGCACGAGGTCATGGGCTTCGAGCGCGAAATCGCCCACGCCTCGGTCGACGCGGGCGCACATCTGGTTCTGGGCGGCCATCCGCACGTTCTCCAGGCGGTCGAATTCTACAAGGGCGCGCCCATCGTCTACAGCATGGGGAACCTGATGTTCGACTTCGACATTCCCTTCTTCACCGAAGAGACCCGCGACACCTTCCTGTTCGGCTGCGCCCTGACCGAGACGGGCGTGGAAGAACCATATCTCATCCCGGCGACGGCGGGCGTGTTCGCCGCACCCAGGCGCCATTCCCCCAAGCGGGGAGCGGGCCGCAGAATCGCGGCGGCCATGGATGCGCTCAGCGCGCCTTTCGGGACGAAACTCGAGGCGCAAGACGACAGGGTCTGGATACGGCCTCCATCCCCATCCTCATAAACCCGCGCATCCCCTCCCCTCCTTTCTTTCCCCCGCGCGGCCGCACCGGCGCGCCTCTCCCGTCATTTCTCCGCCGGGCGTCTCATATACAATCGGCGCGCGCGCGAAGGCGGAGGGGCGCCCTCTTTCTCACCCCGCCGCCCGGGGAGAACTCCATGATCCGCATCGAACTGAAAAAAGGAGACGGACTCGCGGGCGGCAGGCCGTGGCTCCAAAGCCTGGTGCGCTGTTTTCAGGAGGGGCTGGTCGCCGCCGGCCGCCTGGGAGGCGCCGACGGACGCTTCGGCACAGAAACCGAAAACGCCGTCAAGGCCCATCAGCGGGAACGAGGCCTGCCGGAAACCGGTCTTGCCGACCGCCCCACGTGGGATTCCCTGCGCCATCACCTGACAGGCTCCGACGCGGAACGCCTGAGGGCGGTTGCCGCGCGCGCGTTGCGCGGCTTCCGGGGCGACCTGGGCTTCATCCACGACATGGAGGGACACAGGGGCACCGCCTACTGGCCCGGCGGCGCATCCGGCGTCACGCTCGACCCCGGCGTGGACCTTGGGTTCGCGGATGCGGAGCGCCTCGCATGGTACCGCCCCCTGCTGACGCCCGGGCAGCTGCGCGATCTGGAAAGCGTCCTGGGCCTCCGGGGCGAGGAGGCGGAGATGATGCTGGAGGCGCGCCCCGCCTTGAGGGGCATCGCCATCACCAGGGAACAGGCGACGGCGCTCATGCCCCGCGTCTGCCGGGGGTATTGGGAGGGCGTCGCCGGGCGGTTCCCCGTCCTGGGCGGTGCGCGCACGCCCGCGTCCGTTCAGACCGCCCTGCTCTCCCTGGCCTACAACCGCGGGGCGCACAACCAGGGGCTGGAGCGGCTCGCGCCCCCTCTGGCCGCGCGGAACTGGCGGGAGGCGGCCGGGCGCATCGGCCAGATGCAGCAGGACCACCCCCTCCCGGGCGTGCGCCGCCGACGCCGGGCGGAGGCCGACCTCATTCGCGCGGAGCTCGCGTTTCGGGAGTCCCCCTAGCTCAGCACCCCGTCCGCGTCCCGAACCGGCCCCTTGATGATGATGGCCGTCATCTTCCCGTCCACCGCCGCGGTCTTGTGCTCCATTCCGGCGGGAATGAACGCCACCGCCCCCGGGTAGAGGTCGATTTTCTCGTCCCCCGTCTGGGTGTACCCCCGACCGCTCAGCACCCAGATGACCTCCTCCTGGCCGGGGTGCGCGTGCGGCTCGTGCGGGGTGTCGGGGTGGTATTCCGTCATCCCCACGCGCACGTGCTCGGAGCCGTTCGCGACCGGGCTCACCAGAATCTTCGAGCGCCCCCACTCCACCGCCCGAAAAGGGGCGTTTTCGACGTCCAGCACGGATTTTTCCGGCATCTCCTTCTCCTATATTTTACTTTCATCATTCACCGCAAGCATCTCTATTTCAATCGATTTCTGATAGCGTCCCCACACTCCCGCGTGCCCAGGCCACCCCCCAGATCCGCTGTGCGCTCCCCGTGGGCGATGGCCTCCTCCACGGCGCGGCGCATGGCGGCGGCGCCCGCCCCGCAACCGAGATGCTCCAGCAGAAGGGCGCCCGTCAGAATGGCCGCCATCGGGTTGGCGATTCCGCGCCCGCAAATGTCGGGAGCCGTGCCGTGCACCGGCTCGAACATCGAGACGCCGTCCAGGTTCACGTTCGCCGAGGCCGCCAGCCCGAGGCCGCCGACGAGGCCGGAGGTGACGTCGCTCAGGATATCGCCGAACATGTTGTTCGTGACGATGACGTCGAACTCCTCGGGGTGCTGAATCACCTCCATCGCCACGGCGTCGATGTGCCTGGCCTCGGATTCGAGGTCGCCGAAATCCGCCCGCACCTCCTCGAACACGCGGCGCCATATGCCCCCCGCGTAGCGCAGGCCGCTCGCCTTGTCCGCCATCGTGACCTTTCTCCGCCCGTGCCGCCTCGCAAAATCGAACGCCGCCCGGATGACGCGCTCCACCCCCTTGTAGGTGTGCACCTCCTCCTGCAGGGCGACCTCGTCCTTCGTGCCCCGCTTGAAGAAACCGCCCACGTTCACGAACAGGCCCTCGGTGTTCTCGCGGACCACGACGTGGTCGACGTCCCCCGCCCCCTTGTTCTTGAGCGGCGTCAAATCGGCATGGTAGAGCCGGCAGGGGCGAATGTTGGCGTACAAGTCCAGGCCGAAGCGAACGCCCAGAATCACCTGCTCCTGCACGATGGAGCCCGGAATCCTCGGGTCGCCGATCGCCCCCTGAAACACCGCGTCGAAATGCGCCCGCAGCGTCTCGCACCCATCCTCGGGCATGGCGCGGCCATGCTCCAGATACCGGTCGCTCCCCCAGTCGAAGTGGGTGAACTCGACCGGAAACGAGGCGGCGTCGGCCGCCGCCCGGAGCGTCTCCTCCGCCTCCGGCATCACCTCGTTCGCGATTCCGTCTCCGCGCACCACCGCTATGCGCACCGCTCCCATCTCTCCCTCCCACAGGGCCTTTTTCGGGAAAAGAAGCACATTTTGGCAAAACATGCGCGGAACCCGCAAGGCGGTCCGTTGCGGATGCGCGACTTCCCGAGAAGCGCAAAGACGGGCTAATATGGCGGAGCGTTCGCCGAATCATCGAATTTTGGGGAGATTTTCATGGTCGAGTCCGGTCCGTTGCCAGAGGGCACAGTGCGCTTTCCCGCCGAGGTCGTCGAGGAGTTCGTCTATACCATATTCCGCAGCAAGGACGTGCCCGAGGAGGACGCCAGGCTGGTGGCCAGGGTGCTGGTCAGCGCCGATCTGCGGGGCATCCGCAGCCACGGGGCGGCGCGGCTGACCTTCTTCATGGTGCGTCTGGAAAACGGCGTCCTGAACAGCAGGCCGGAGATGACGTTCCACCGGGGAAGCGACACCACCGGCCTGCTCGACGCGGACGACGCCATCGGCATCGTCGCCTCGGACCGCGCGATGGACGAGGCCATCGCCATGGCGGAGAAGCACGGCTCCGGCTTCGTGACCGTGCGCAACAGCAGCCACTTCGGCTATGCGGGCTATTGGGCGAAAAAGGCGATGGAGGCGGGCTTCATCGGCATCAGCATGACGAACGGCGGACGCCGCACCGCCCCCACCTTTGGCGCGGAGGCCCTCTTCGGCACCAACCCGATGAGCGTGGCGATACCGGGAGGGGCGGGGGGAGGCGACTTTCATCTCGACATGGCCACCGCCGTCACCGCCGTGGGGAAAATCGAGACGGCGCTTCGGGAGGGACGCGAAATCCCCAAGGGCTGGGTGCTCTCCTCGATGGGGACGCCCACCCTGAACGAGAAGAGCATTCTCAACTACGAGGTGCCGCTGGCGCCCCTGGGCGGCGAGGGAGACGAGACCGGGGGGCACAAGGGCTATGGCCTCCAGCTCATGATAGAGATTCTGTGCGGCGCGCTCTCGGGAGCGGGGCTGGAGAGCCGGATGGCGGGAGCGGCGGGGGCGGCGAAATCCGCCACGGGCCACTTCATGGGCGCCATCCGGATGTCGGGCTTCCGGGACCTGTCCGCCACCTTTCGGGACATGGCGAGACTCTTCGAGACCATCCGGGGGGCGAAGAAGGCCCCCGGCCACGACCGCATCTACATCCACGGCGAGCCGGAGGCGATCGCCGAGGAGGAGAACAGGCGCATCGGCATCCCCATCACGCCCGCCGTCCTGGAGCAAATGCGAAGGCTGAACGAGGAGCTCGCGCTCGGCTTCGAGATATAAACGCGCAGCCTGGGCGGGAGGAATGAAACTGCGGCGGTTTTCCTGCGCGGCGTCCGCCGCAGACAGGTCGCGGAAGTTGCCCCTGGCGGCGCGTCCGAAGCGTCGAGAAGCCCCCCGCCTATAAGGGAAATATCCGCGCGCCGCTCCTAGGAGCGGGCCGCCCGCTTGAGATACGCGACAATCGCCGGGGCGTCCCACTTGCGGATGCCGATGATCTTTTGCAGCACCCGGCCCCGGGGGCCCACGATGAAGGTCTCGGGCACGCCGGTCGTCTGGTAGCGCCTCTTCACGCTCCCGCGCGGGTCCAAGAGGATGGGAAACGTGAGGGCGAAGCGTTCGACGAACTTCTCGACCGCATCCGCCCCCAGGGCGTCGATGCTCACCGCCAGTATCTCGAAGGGCACGCCTTCGTCTTTCAGTCGGGCGTAGAGGCGCTGCAGGTCGGGCATCTCCTCCAGGCACGGGGCACACCACGTGGCCCATACGTTGATGAGCACCACCTTGTTTTTCTGGCCCGCCAGGGACATGCGGCCCCCGCCCAGAAGCGGATACTCGAACCCCGGGGCCTGCTGGCCGATTTCGAGCCTGCGCGCGGGCGCCTCCCCGGCCCGCTTTGTCGTCAGGCGCTCGCCCACGCCCCAAAGCAGGGTGATCAGCACCGGGGTCAAAACGAACGAAACGGCCAGGCGCTTCGCCCTGCGCCGCTCGGGGCCGGAGTTTCTCTGGAGGCGCCTGTTTTCAGCTTTTCTCATCGAGCAGATGTCCCACCAGGGCGTAGGCCGCCTCCTCGTCCCATTCACGCGGCCCCACGCCATACCCCGCCACCCGGCCCCTTCTGTCCACGAGGTAGGTCGTCGGGAGGCCGCGCACCCTGTAGCGCTCCTTCGCCTCGTGCCCGGGGTCGAGCACGATCGGGAAAGTCAGCCGCAGCTTCGCGGCGAACTCGCGCACCGCATCCGCCCCGCCCTGGTCCAGCGATACCGCCACAATCTCCAATCCCCGCGCCTTGTGCTTTTGATAGAGCCGCTCCATGGAGGGCATCTCCCGAACGCACGGCTGACACCACGTCGCCCAGAAATTTATCAAGACGATCTTCCCCGCGTGCTGCTCCAGGGAATGGTTTTGCCCGTCCAGCGTTTTCAGGAAAATGCGCGGGGCGGCGGTGCGCTTCACCTGCTTCAAGAAGCTCATGTCGCGGAACAACAAAGCGGCGTCCCCCGCCTCGGGCGCCGCTCCCCCCTGTTTCCGCTCCGCCTTGCGCGCCGGCGCCTCGGCCTGACCGCCCAGATACGCCATCGTCCAGACCACCAGAATGAGACTGACGCCCATGCCCGCGAGCCTCCACCCGGAGTATCCGCGCGGTCTCGAGAAGCCGTCCAGCCCTCTGGCGAGCTGGCGTTTCGGTTCATAGCGCATCTGAAAAAATCCCCTGACGGACGGGAGGCGGCGACTTACCCCTCAAAATCACGAATCTCACGCCGCAGGCGCTCTTCCATGGAGTCTCCCGGGATGGGGGCGCCGCGCGGGCGACTCTCCGCAGGATCATCGAGAGCGGCGCCGTGGGGGAGCGCTCCCTCTGGCTCCGGGCGTCCCGTCCACGCCCTCACCAGGACGATCACCACCCCAAAACCGGCCAGCAGCCCGCCGAAAGGAAGGAGCCAGGCGGTGAGGTAGAAGCCCTCCGCCGGCGGTTTCGGCAAGACGCCCTGCCCGTAGGTTTCGACAAAATACCGGACGATCTGCTCTTTCGTCTCGCCGGCGAATATCTTGCGGCGCACCAGCTCCCGCAGCTGGGCACCCTCGGCACTCGGGCAGTCGTGCAGCAATTTCCCCGGACAAACGGGGCTCATGATGGCGCTCGACACCTCGGAGAAGGTCGTCTTCGCGCCCGGCGTCTCCGCAGCCCGCGGCGCGGATGGATGCGGCCAGAGTGCGGCCGTGAGACACAAGGCGAGCCAACAAAGGCGCGTCACGGGGAGTCTCCTCTTCGGGTCAGACGCCTCTCCTCGGCGATCAACATAGCCATCCGCGCCCCGAGCGTCCACCAATACAGCAAAAGCCCGCCCAGGACGACCACATACGCCGCCACGACATACCCCACGTCATCCCTCCTCCTGCGCGGCGCGGGCCTCCTCCACCCGCATGTTCAGACGCTCGATTCGCGCGCGCTTCCTGACAAAGCACACAAACAGGAGCGCGAAAGCCAGCAAGGAGCTCCACAGCGCGACGTGCATGGAGCCGGGCAGGTCCCGCAGCCCGCCCGGGCGCATGACCACCGGCCCGGGATGCAGCGTGCGCCACCATTCCACCGACATGTGCACGATGGGCACGTTCAGAAAACCGACGATCCCCAGCACGGCGGCGAACCGCGCCCGCTGGGCAGGCTCCGTCATGTAGGCGCGCAGCATCAGGTAGCCCACATACATCATCCACAGGATGAGCGTGGTGGTGAGCCGCGCGTCCCACGTCCACCACACGCCCCAGACCGGGCGCGCCCATATGGGACCGGTGACGAGCACCAGCGTGCAGAACACGACCCCCGCCTCCGCACAGGCGTGCGCCCGGATGTCGTCGTTCGGGTTCCTCCGCGCCAGATAGCGGATCGAGAAGACGAAAACCAGGAAAAAGGCGAAAAACGCCACCCAGGCGGAGGGCACGTGAACGTAGAAAATCCGCTGCGGCGGCCCCTGAAGCGCATCGGTGCCGGCGATGAACAAATCCGCGTATATGGCGAAAGCGAGCAGGCAGAAGGTGAGCGTCGGCAGCCACCTGAAGACTCCCCGTTCATCCCGCGGCATGAAGTGCCTCTCCGGCCGGCGGAGGCCATCCATACAATACCCTGGCAGCCTCGGCGCGGGAGGCGGCGGCCCGGGCGGGCGGAGGCGCTGGTCCCCACATATAAAGCATTCCAACAGATATTCCCGTATAACGCATTGATGTTATTCCTCTAAAATGTACTCAAAAATCACTGAGGCGGCCACCAGGAACACCACATCATACACCAGGAGCAGGCGAAGCCAATCTCTGGAATCCGGCCATCCGCCATCGCCCAGATGGGCCTCGGTCGCTTTCACGGCGGCGATCAGGACGGGGACGAGCGCGGGAAACATCAGCACGGGCAGCAACACCTCGCGCGTTCGCGTGCGGGTGCTCATGGCGGAGAACAGGGTGCCCGCCCCCGCGATTCCCAGGGTGGCGGAGGCGGCGATGAGCGCAAGCGCCCCGGCCGATTTCCAAACGTCCGCCCGGTAGAGAACGGCCAGAACGGCAAAGCCCACCAATTCCATGAGCCCCATCAGGACGGCCGCCGACAGCACCTTGCCCAGATACAGGGCGGAGGGCGCGGCCGGGCTTGCGTACATGGCGGAAAGCCCCGCGCTTTCGCGCTCCACGCCCATCGTCCTCGAGAGCCCGACGACGCAGGCGAACAGGAACGATATCCACAAAATCCCCGCCTGCGCGGCGCGCGCGTCCCCTCCGCTTCCGCCTCCCGGGCCGAAGGCGAAGCTGAACAGCGTGAGCACGAGGAGCGCAAAGACCGCCATGATAAGGGCGCTCTCCCTCGTCCGCCATTCGAGGCGCAAATCCTTTTCCGCCACCGCGAAGAGGACGGAGAGAAAACGCCTCATCCGCCGCGCCCCGGGCGCGCCTCCAACGCGGCCAGCACCTCCCGCCGCCCGGCGTGGCCGGCCTCCTTTTCATAGGCGATCCTTCCGGAGGATAAAACGGCGATTCTGTCCGCCATCCCGAAGGCCCTGGAGAGGTCGTGCGTCGTGAACGCCACGACGCGATCGCCGCGCCCGCAAAGCGCGCGCACGACGTCCTCGAGGCGTCTCGCCGCCTCCGGGTCGAGACCGGAGAAAGGCTCATCCAGCAGCACGATGTCCGGCTCATGCAAAAGCGCGCGCGCGAGCCCCGCGCGCTGGCGAAGCCCCTGGCTCAAAACGCCTGCGGGATCGTCGAGACGATCGGAAATGCCGAGCGCCTCCGCCAACCCGCGCACCCGCCCCGGCGCCTCCGCGCGCCCCACCCCGAAGAGCCTGGCGAAATACGCGAGGTTCTCCCGTATGCTCAGCCCCGCATAGAGCATGGGTTCGTGCGAGAGGATGCCGATTCCGGCCTTGACCGCGCCGCAAAGCGGCGCGCCGCCCACGCGCACCTCCCCCCGCGTGGGCCGCAGCAAGCCGGCAAGGGTTTTCAGAAGCGTGGTTTTGCCCGATCCGTTCCTGCCCATCAGGGCGAGGGTCTCGCCTGCGGAGATGGCGAGGTTCACATCCCGCAACGCCCACCGCCACCCGTACCGCCTGGACACGCCCAGAGCCTCCAGCATGGAACACCCCTCAGGCCGATAGTTCTCTCAGGCGCTCGAAACGCGGCGCCCGCTCGCGGGCGTGCGCTTCCGGGGAAATATCTCCCGCCGCGAGCCTGTCGTCGAGCAGGGCGATGGCGCGCAACGTCTCCTCGCGCTCCACCTGGGCGGAGAAGGCGGCGTTCCTCCTCCTCCGGACGTGAAGCCCAAGCCCCAGGCCCAGGGCGAGCACGAGGCCGCCCGCGAGGTAGAACACCCCGAGGCCGCCCGCCGAATCCGGCGCCTTCATGTCGATGCGCACCACCGCGCCCGCCGGGACTGCGCCCGAGAAGCGCTCGTATTCCCTGTTCTGAAGCGTCACGGCGGGCTGTGCGGCGAAGCCCTGTGTGAAGGCTTGCACGCGCCCGCGCTCGGGCAGAACGGCCAGAATCGGCGTGTCGTAGAGAATCGGCTTCTCCACCCGGATGCCGCCAAACTCATCCGCTAGGCGATACCGCAGGACGACGAATTTCCGACCCGGCGGGATGGACTCCGTCGTCTGGAGCTCATCGCCCGCCGAGCGCAGGAACTTCGGGTCGAGGCCGATGGGCGCCGCCCCCCACTGCGCCCGGGGGTTTCTGACGTTGCTGCTCCTGGGCAGGGCGATGCGCAGCGTGGGCACCCCGCCTTTGGAGACGATGGCGGAGTCTCCCTCGTTCTCGAAGTCCATCATCTCCGTGACCTCGAAAAAGCCCTTCTCCAGCCGGATGGTGAGGATGTTGCGTCTCAGCTTCAGGCGGGAGAGATCCGTCGTCGCGGCACCGGGGCTTTCGTTGCGGGCCGCGGGGGGCGCGGCGGCCCGGGGACTCGGCGGCTGTGCCTGCGCATGGCCGGACGAGAGGCCGCCCACGAGCAAAAAACACAGAGCGAGGCTGATTCGGGGCCGGGCCGCCCTGACGCGCTTCAACCGAGCCGACGCCCGCAGGCGGCGCAGAAATTGTCCGCCTCATCCACGCGGCCGCCGCACCCGGTGCAGAAAAGGGATTTTGACTTCGACTTCGCCTCCGCCTCCGCCGCGCCCGATGGCGCGTCCGCCGCCGTCTTTCTGTATCGCAGGATTTCCGCCTCCAGGCGCGCGTCCAGCGTTCGCTCAGCCGCGTCTTTGGCGGAAGGCGGTTTCTTCTCCTCCGTCCGGGCGGCCGCCTCGACCGCCTCGCTCCCGGTCGCACGAGGGGGCGCCATTCCCCCCCGCACCCCCCTCGCGTCGAGGCGCCGGAGCACCTCCACCGCCCGCGCCCGCGCGGGCGCCATCATCTGCGCGTAATCCTCCTCCGACAACTTGCCCATCTCCCTGTCGAACTCGATGTCCACGATGTTCCTGTAGGCCTGATCCCGATCCACCAGGAGGCGCGCCGTCTCCCGACTCGAACGCAGCCCCGCATCCTCTCCATCGGGCAGAACGCCCAGGGCCGCGCCGGGACGCATGATGGGCCAGATGGCGTGCAAAAAGGCGGCGCCAACCGCTCCGACCGCGATGAGGAGGCCCAGAGTCTCCACGCGCCTAGGCCTCCTGTTTCCTTCGCCGGCCCCAGCGCTCGGGCAAAAAGCAAATCAACGCGCCGAGCGTGAAAACCACGCCTCCCGCCCATACCCAGTTTATCAGCGGGTTGATCATGAACTTGAACGTGGCCGTGCCGTCGCGGTCCGCCTCGGCGAAGACGGCGTAAATGTCCGAGCGCGCCCCGCGGCGGATGCCGGGCTCCGTCGTCGGCTGCGGCGGCGTGAAATACAGCCTTTTCTCCGGCTCCACCCCCCCGATGCGATGCCCCGCCCGATAGACGCCCAGGCGCGCGAACGCGGAGCGGTAGTGCGGCGTCGCGCTCTCGCGAATCCCCTCATACCGCATCCGCACGCCGTCGAGCGCGAAGCTCTCGCCGAGGCGCAGGCGCACCTCGCCCACCTCCTGATAGGCGGAGGAGGCAGCGACTCCCACGAACAATATCGCCATCCCCAGGTGGACGACGTAGCCTCCGAATCGCCTCTTGTTGCGCATGGTGAGCTCCCAGGCGGCGCGGCCGACGCGCTCCCCGTGGCGGTGCGTGCGCGCGGAGATTCCCCGGTAATACTCGAGGCAGATCGTTCCCGCCACGAACGCGCACAGGGCGAACGCGAGCGCCGCGTAGACGTGGCGAACGCCGAGGGTCACCAGGACGAGCAGGGCGCCCGCGGCCACTGCCGAGGGATAGGCGAAACTCTTGTTCATCTGTCTCGGGGACGTCTTGCGCCACGCGAAGAGGGGCCCCGCACCGCAGAGGAATATCAGCAAAAGGCCTATCGGCACGTTCACCTGGTTAAAAAACGGCGGCCCCACGGTGACCTTGATTCCTTTCACGGCTTCGGAGACCACCGGGAAAATCGTCCCCCAGAAGATGGCGAACGTCATGCCGACGAGCACGACGTTGTTGAGCAGGAAACTCGCCTCGCGGGAGAAGAAGCTCTCCATCTCGTGCTCGCTCCGCAGGTCGGGCAGGCGCCGGATCATCAGGCCGAAGGAGACGAGGAGCGCAGCCAGCAAGTAGACCAGAAACGCCCAGCCAAACGAGGAGTTCGCAAAAGCGTGCACGCTCGAGATGATGCCGCTTCTCGTCAGAAAGGTGCCGAATATCGTGAGCGCGTAGGTGATGATGATGAGCGAGACGTTCCAGACCTTGAGCATCCCGCGCTTCTCCTGAATCATCACCGAATGCAGAAAGGCCGTGCCGACGAGCCAGGGCATGAGGCTCGCGTTCTCCACCGGGTCCCAGGCCCAGTAGCCGCCCCAGCCCAGCTCCTTGTAGGCCCATGCGCCGCCGAGCAGGATGCCGGTGCCGTTGAAAAACCAGGCGAACAGCGTCCAGCGTCGCGTCGAGGCGATCCAGGCGGTGTCGAGCTTGCCGCTCGCCAGGGCGCCGATGCAAAAGGCGAAGGGCACGGCGAAACCCACATAGCCCAGATACAGGTTGGGCGGGTGAATCACCATCCCCCAGTCCTGCAGGAGAGGGTTCAGGCCGCGCCCGTCCGCGGGCGGGGTGGGGAGCGTATCGAAGGGCGGGGTGACGAAATTCAGGATGATGAGGAAGAACACGGCCGTGCTCATCAGCGTGGCCGTCACATAGGGCATCAACTCCTGGTTTCTGTCGCGGTTCTGGCGGATGACGACGAACGAATACACGCACAGCAGCAAGAGCCAGAGCAGCAGGCTGCCCTCCTGCCCTCCCCAGAACGCGCTGAAGCGATAAAAGCCGTTCAGCGTGTTGTTGACGTGTCCGGCCACGTATTCCACGCGGTAGTCCCGCGCCATGAGCAGATAGACGAGGGCCGCGCTCGCGACGCTCACCAGCGCGAAAACGGAGACGGCGGCGTTGCGGCCCGCGGCGATGAGGTCGGCCCTGCGCCTGAGCGCGCCCAGGATCGACGCGCCGACGCCAAACACCGCCAGCACAAGCGACGCCAACAGCCCGTAGTGTCCAAACTGAATCGCTATCAACCCCCAAAACCCCCGGGATGGAGCGGACGTTCAACGCATGGGAGAAGACAAGGGGACGTTCTTCACGGAGACCGGGGCCGCGGAGACCGCGGGGCTTATGGCTGCGCCCGCGTTTTCTGGCGCCTCGCGGCTTTTTCCATCAAGCCCTCGTGGTCCGCCGGCATGCTTTGGCCCGCCTCTCTCATCTCCTCGAATTTCGATGGACACGCGACCATCAGGTTTCTCGCCACCAAAACGCCCCGGGCGTCGAGCTTTCCCTCGGCGATGACAGGAAACCCGTTTTCGAGCAAATCCGGAGGAACTCCCTTGTAGCTGACCGGCAAGGTTCCCCTCTCCCCCTGCATGTGAAAGGCGAGACGCATGGCGTCGGGATTCTTGCGGAGCGTCTTGGGCACGATCTTGCCCTGCACCCGTATGCCGCGGCCCCCGAGCGTCGGGGCTTTTCGAGAAACTTCGTCGACCGTCAGGAAATACACGAGATTTTCGCTCTGAAACCCTGATATCGCCAGATAGGCGAATGCGCTGAGGATGATTGCGCCTGCGATGAGAAACTTGATTCTCCGAACTCTCATGCGTTCCCTCTCGGCGGCCAGCAACCATTCGCACCTCACAGAATACGACGCGCCACGGTTTCTTTCAAGCGATATGAGGGGCGCGGGAGGCGAATTGCCCTCCGCTTTTCCCGGAAAAAAACCGGCGGGGCCCCCGAGAGCCCCGCCGGCGAAGATATTCTCTTGCGGACGGCGGACAGAGGCCGAACGCGACGCGCGCCCGGGATGGGCGGAGCACCGGGGGGAGCGAGCCTCCCGCCCGCCTCGCTAGGAAAGACTGCGGGATGACGCGCGCCAGGCGTATGGCTCCCCTCCCGCCTCTCCCCCCCCCACCCCTATCTCACCTCCCGCTCCTGGATCCAGGGCATCATCGCGCGCAGGCGGCGGCCCACAACCTCAATGTCGTGCTCCTTCTCCTTGCGCACCACCGTGTTGAACGTCGGCCGGTTCACCATGTTCTCGTTGATCCACTCGCTGGCGAACCTGCCGGTCTGGATGTCCTTCAGGATTCCCCGCATCCGCTCCCGCGTCGCATCATCGATGACAACCTTGCCGCGCGTGATGTCGCCATACTCGGCGGTGTCCGAAACCGAATAGCGCATCATGGTGATGCCGCCCTGGTAGATGAGGTCGGTGATCAGCTTCACCTCGTGCAGACACTCGAAGTAGGCCAGTGCCGGCTGATAGCCCGCCTCCACGAGCGTCTCGAACGCGACGCGAATCAACTCGGTGATGCCGCCGCAGAGCACGGCCTGCTCGCCGAAGAGGTCCGTTTCGGTCTCCTCCTCGATCGTCGTCTCGATGATGCCGGCGCGCGCGCAACCCACCGCCTTCCCGTAAGCGAGGGCGTAGGCCCTGGCCTTTCCCGTGGCGTCCTGAAAGACGGCTACCAGGCCGGGCACCCCGCGCCCGTCCTCATACTGAAACCGCATGGTGTGGCCCGGGCTCTTGGGTGCGATCATCACCACGTCGATGTTGTCAGGCGGGATGATTTGCCCGTAATTCAGGTTGAAGCCGTGGGCGACCACCAGGGCGTCGCCGTCTTTCATGTGGGGGGCGATGTCGTTATTCCAGATCGTGGGCTGGAGATGGTCCTGCGTGAGAATGACGACCAAATCCCCCGCCTGGGCCGCCTCCGCCGTCTCCATCACCTCGAGGCCATCATCCTCCGCCTGATTCCAGCGCGGGGAGGATTTCCGAAGGCCGACTACAACGTCCGCGCCGCTGTCCTGCAGGTTCAGGGCGTGGGCGCGCCCCTGGCTCCCGTAGCCGATGACGGCGATCTTCCTGTTTTGCAGCAAATTCAGGTCCGCGTCGGCGTCATAGTAGATTTTCAGGTCCTTTAGCAGTTGCTCTTCATTCGCTTCATTCATGGCCTATGGCCCTCCAGGGTTCGCAACCATCCAAGCAAGAAACGCCCGACGAGGCGGCAGGCGCGCCCGCCCCTCCGGAAGTCGGCTCCGGGCGGGAGACCGCCAAAAAAAGAGACCACAATCTAGGAGCCGGAGGCTGGAGCGTCAAGGGGTGCGGCGGGCATTGTTGTCGGGGAGCGCGCCAGACGCCCCGCGCGGCCGGGCGCGCGCCTTCCGCAAAGGGGCCCCGCCATATCATTCGGGGGGCTCCCGCAGGCGCGCGCCCCCATGCACCCGAAGAAACCCCAAAACCCCGGCGGGAGGCGCAAAAAAGCCGGAGCAGCGCGCCCCGGCTTTTTCCCGAACGCCCCCGCCTATATGGCGGAGGTGATGATGGGCCTGTCGATTCCCTTGAAGGCGACCGCAATCTCATCGGCCGCCCTGCTCGCCGCCTCGCCCGCCTCGTGTGCGAGGGCTTTCGCCCGCTCCGCCGCCTGGCGGGCGGACTCCGTCGTCCGCTCCTTCGCATCCCCCAGATACGCGCTCGCCTGCGCGGAGAACTCCGCAGCCTCGGCCGCGGCGTATTTCGCCTGCTCGACGGCCGCCATCGCCAAATCCTTTCCCTTCTCCAGCATCTGGCCAACGGCCTGGTCGGCCGCGTCTTTCTTGTGGCGAACCGCCTTCGCGGCATGCTCGAGCGCCATATCGACGGACTCCATGGCCTTCTGGGCGGATTTCACCGCCGCGGCGCTCGCCTCGGCCAACGAGGGCATCTGGGGCACCTGCAGGGGAATTGTCGGGTCCGTCATCGTGTGGAGCACGCCGGGGCGGGCGCCCGGGAAATCCGACTTTCTGGCGTCGGCGGCGCGCACCGCCTCTTTGTCCACCATGATGTCGAGCCTCTTCGCCACCACCCTCTGGCTCGGCTCCATCACCCGCCACGCCAGCCCGAACAACTCCATGATCTTGATGAAGCGGTAGGTGATGTCGATCTCGAACCATCGCTGGCCATGCGCCGCCGAGCGCTGGTCCGCATGGTGGTTGTTGTGCCAGCCCTCGCCGAACGAGAGCAGCGCGACGAGCCAGTTGTTCGTGCTCTCCTCGTCCGTGTTGTAGTTGCGGTAGCCGAAGGTGTGGGTCACCGAATTCACCGCCCAGGTGTTGTGCCACAAGAAGACCGTCCGCACGAACACGCCCCAGACGAGCCAGGACATGCCGAGGCCGCCATAGAGCTCCCCTGCGAGGTAAATGGCCGCCGCCGTCAGGAGATAGATGACGAAAAAGAACCGATCGAAAAACCGCTGCCACCGATCGCGGTGCAAATCCTTCGCGAAGCGCGAATACTCCTCATAGGTGTGCGCGTCCGGCAGGTTGACGAAAAGCCATCCGGCGTGTGCCCACAAGAAATTCACGAGGGGGGAATGGGGGTCGGGCTCCTCGTCCGACTCCTTGTGGTGGATGCGGTGCATCGCCACCCACTCGATGGGGCCGCTCTGAAGCGCCTGGCAGGCGCAAAACGTCAGAAAATACTCTACCGGCTTATACGTCTGGAAACTTCTGTGCGTCAGAAGCCGGTGATAGCAAATCGTCACGCCCAGCATCCCGGACACGAAATACATCACGACGCCCACCACGAGGCCGGAGACGCTGAAGTAATCGAGATCGAACGCCATCAGGGCGAGCAGGTGAATCACCCCGATGACGAAGATCGTCCCCCATTGCAGCTTGCGCTCCTCTTTTCTGTGAATCGCGAGGCCGGGTTTGTTCGGTACCGTAGACAAGGCATTCCCCCTATTTTCCCATCGTTCGTCAGGGCATCCTGGAGTTTCACTTCAGGTTTGTTGGGGCGCCCGGGCGGGTTCGCCCCATCACAAGCGTTCACGCAACAAAGACCGCACTTCCACGAGTCGGGCGCATCATGGGCCAGGCGCCCGCAGAAATCAACCCCCCTGGATGGCGAATTTTCGATAACGGGCGGCGCCATCCGGAACACGGGAGAATTCCGCCGTCCGCGTTGTTGTCATTTTCTCCGTTCTGCCGTAAGAAGCGAGGTGTGCCACGCCATGCGCCACCCCCTGCGAGGAGAGGACACCATGCCCGAAGTGAAAGCAAACGGCGTCAGCCTGTATTATGAAGCCAGCGGCGCGGGCGCGCCCGTCGTCTTCGTTCACGAATTCGCTGGCGATTGCCGCAGCTGGGAGGATCAGGTCCGGTATTTCAACCGCAGATACCGCGTCGTCGCCTTCAACGCCAGGGGATTCCCGCCCTCCGAAGTCCCGGAGGACGCATCGCAATACAGCCAGGACATCGCCGTGGACGACCTCGCCGGCGTCATCCGGGGGCTGGCACTCGACCCCGCCCACGTCGTGGGCCTCTCGATGGGCGGATACGCCGCCCTCCACCTGGGCCTCCGCCACCCGGAACTCGCCCGCTCCATCGTCGTCGCCGGGTGCGGCTACGGCTCCGAACCCGACAAGCGCGCGGAATTTCAAAAAGACGCGGAAATCGTGGCGGATCGATTCCTGAACGAGGGCATGGCGGATTTCGGTCCCGTCTACACCGCAGGCCCCACGCGCATGCAGCTGAAGAGGAAGGACGGAATCGCCTATCAAAAATTCATCGACCACTTCATGAGCCACTCCCCGCTGGGCTGTGCCAACACGATGCGCGGGGTGCAAAGCGCCAGGCCCTCCGTCTATGAACTCGAAGAGCGGATGCAAAACTGCTCCGTCCCCACGCTCATCCTCACGGGAGACGAGGATTACCCCTGCCTGGAGCCCGCGCTATTCATGAAGCGCAACATCCGGACAGCCGCCCTCGTCACGTTTCCCAACGCGGGCCACCTCATCAACCTCGAGGAGCCCGCCATGTTCAACCGCATCGTTCTCGATTTCATCACCGAGGTGGACGCCGGCCGCTGGCCGACGCGCGATCCGCGCTCGATGGGAGAATCCGCGCTGCTGCCGGATGAGGAGGAGGGGGAGTAGCCTGGAGGGGGGAGGATAATAAACCAAAGCAACCGAATCCCACCCCACCCCAGAATTCCGCGCAAAATTTACTTTCATATGACTTTCATGTGAATACTATTTTGCCCTGCTCACCCTGTTTCTGCGCTGTCGTCGGGCGTATCGGGGTTCTCTGGGCCATTTTCCCCTGATCCTTTGTCTCCGTTGCCTGCGGAAGCCTCCTTGTTTTCTGTCGGTTTTCTGCTTGCAAACCAATACGTAATTATTCCTGTGGCTATGGGGAGAATGAGATGATAAATCTCCTTCGCATGGGCTAGTAACTCTTTGTCCTTGCAAAGAACGATTCCAATCAATGCGAGACCGCCTCCAAACACATAGAACGCGGCCAAATAAGTTACCCAGCGCCGCACCCGACTTCTCAGGTATTCTCTTTTTTCTTCTGATATATTTTGGGGAGTGATTATATTTTCTATAATTTTGCGAATCATTATATTTTCCCTTGCCTGAAGTTGTCGATGAAAAAAAAGCGAAAACAACTATATCCGCTCATACTTCTGAAGTCAATCCTACAACATATTGTATTGAAGATTTTTTACAGAAAAGATATGATGGCGCAAATGAGAAAGCATGGGAGCGATGCAATACTTCAAGGAGCGAAAAAACATGCCGGGCAGGCTAGCGGGAAAGCGGGCGATCGTCACGGGCGCCTCCTCGGGCATTGGCGCGGCCATCGCGCGCCGGTTCAGCGCGGAGGGGGCCTCCGTATGGGCGGCGGGCGGCCATCACCGGGAGCGGCTCGATGCGCTCATCGCGGCATCCGGGGCGGAGGGCGGCCAGATCGATGGGCGATGCTACGACTTGCGAGACGCGCGCAAGGCGAACGACATCGTGGGCGATGGCGCGCAATTCCTGGGCGGTCTCGACATCCTGGTGAACTGCGCCGCCACCCGGGCGCACAAGAGATTTCTGGAGTTCACGGACGGGGAGATTGACGATTTATACGAAGTGAACGCGAAATCCGTATTCATCGCCACGCGCGAGGCGGCCCGGCGCATGGCGCCGCAGGGCAGCGGGAAAATCCTGATGATCGGCTCCATCGACGGCGAGCGCGGCGTCGCCGGCAACGCGCTCTACTGCGCCACGAAGACCTCCATGCACAATCTCACGCGGGCACTGGCCGTGGAGCTCGGCCCCCTCGGACTGCGCGTCAACTGCCTCATGCCGGGCACCACAGAGAGCGAGCGCGTGAAGCAAATCCACATCGACGACCCGGAGCGCGCCCGGGTGAAACTGCCCAGAATACCCGTGAACCGCTTTGCGAGCCCCGAGGAGATGGCCGAGGTCTCGCTCTTCCTCGTCTCCGACGAGAACGATTTCATGAACGGCGCCTTCATCTCCTGCGACGGGGGCACCCTGGCGATGTAGCCCCCCCGCCCGCGCGGGGTCGGGCGCATGCGCGCCTCGCCCTTCGCGCCAGCAGGGGGGAGCAGCGGCCTATGGCGTCGCCCTGCGGCTGCCGCCGTCCATGTAGATGGAGCTTCCGTTCACGTAGGAGCACGCGGCGGAGGCCAGGAACACGGCGACGTTCGCCACCTCCTCGGGTTCGGCGATTCTGCCGGCCGGCGTCCTGCCTCCCACCTCCTTGAGAAACTCCTCGACGTCCTTGCCCGCCTTGTCCGCCGGACCCTGCATGAGATCCCGCGCGCGCTGCGTGTTCGTCATGCCCGGGCAGACGGTGTTCACCTGCACCCCCTCCCCCGCCACGGCGTCGGAGAGGGCTCTCGTGTTGTTCAGCACCGTGATGTTCGCCGCACTCGTGGGGATGTTCCCCCGCGCCGGGCTCGCGCCCGCACCGCCCGCGACGTTCACGATCCGGCCCCAGCCCTTCTCCCGCATGTGGGGGATCGCCAGCTGGGACATGCGAAGATAGCCATAGGTTTTCAGCGTGAGCGCCTCCGCGATGAACTCCGCGTCCAGCGTCAGGATGTCTCCGCCCCTCGCAGCACCCGCGCTGTTGATGAGGACGTCCACCCCGCCGAAGCCCGCCACGCACGCATCCACCACCTTCCGGCAGCCGTCCAGCGTGGTCAGGTCGGAGGAGACGAACATGCCCTCGCCCCCCGCCGCACTGACGTCCTCCGCCACTTGCGCCAAGAGCGCCTCGTCGCGCGCCGTGGCGCACACGCGGGCGCCCTCCCTCCCGAGCGCGATCGCGCACGCGCGGCCGATGCCCCGGCTCGCGCCCGTCACGATGGCGATCTTTCCCTTCAGGCCAAGGTCCATCCTCTCCCTCCTTCCGCTTATGAAATGATGAGAAAAATGAGCAAGACAGCATCCCCTACGCCAGCACGAGCTGGCAGGGGTTCGTGGCCCGATGCTCGGCCTTGTTGCCGGTGATCTCCATCACCCGGGGCAGGTTCTCGATTCCACGCTCCTCGTGCGTGACGAGGGAGCGCACGTCGATCCTCCCGCTGGCCGCCCACCTCCCGCCCAGGGCCACGGTATCCGCGCCGTGGCCTTCCGGAAACACCCACCGAATCCCCTGCGCGCGCATGAACACCGGGTCGAATTTCACCTCCCCGACGAGGCCGGCGACCTGCACGACGCGCCCGCCGATGCGCACCATGCGCGTCGCCTGGCGAAGCGTGGCGTGGCCCGAGAGCCCCTGATCCGCATTCCCCCCGGCGCATTCAAAGACGAGGTCAACGCCCTTGCCCTCCGTGATCTCCCTCACCCTCTCCGCAGGGTCGCCCTCTCTCGCGTCGATGATTTCATCCGCGCCGAATTTGCGGCTCAGGGCGAGGGCCTCCTCCTTCACGTCGGTGACGTAGACGGCACCCGCCCCGCACGTGCGCGCCGCCTGCAGGGCGTAGAGGCCCATGACCCCCTGGCCGGTGATGGCCACCGTCTCGCCGGGCCGAATCTGCGCGTCGCGCATGGCGGCGACGGTGGAGGAGAGGGGCTGCAGGCAGGCTATGGACGCATCGTCGAGCGTCTGGGGCGGCTTCACGAGCCCGTGCGCCGGAAGGGAGATGTACTCGGCGAATGCGCCCGGCGTGTTGATCCCCACGTGCAGCTTGTCGACGCAATACATCTCCCGGCCCTCCCGGCAGAAGGCGCACTCCAGGCAGGGGACGTGCCCCGAGGTGCACACCCTGTCGCCCGGCCTCAGGTGCGCGACGCCGTCGCCCACCGCGACGACCTCCGCGCTCATCTCATGGCCCAGCAGCTGCACGGGGGCATGCTCCTCGAGCATCTCCTTCAACAGCGCCGAATTGATGGTTCCGACTCCCAGATACCTCTGCACGTCGGTGATGCTCGGCTGCACCCGCCGCACCTTGCACACGGCCCAGCCCGGCTTCGCCTCGGGGTCGGGCACGTCATCGAGCCGCATGTCTCCAAAGGCATAGAAACGCCACGCTTTCATGCTTGCGAATCCTCCATATGTAAAGGCAAACTCCACGAGACAGCTCTTAGCATTCTTTTTCGCATCCGCCAAGACGGGGCCCTTGGGAGTGCGCGGCCCGCGGCACCCGCGCGAGGAGGAGAACATGCCGGACGTCCGGGTCGCAGCGAAAGCCCTCCATGATTATCTCGCGCGCGTCTACCAGGCCGTCGGCCTGCCCGGGCCGGACGCCGGGATGTGCGCGGCCCAGATTGTGGACGCCGAGCTCAGGGGCGTGCATTCGCACGGCTGCGTTCGCTTCGGGGTCTTCGTCGAGCGCCTCCAGAACGCAACGGCGAACCCGAGGCCCCGCGTCCGGACCGTCACTGACCTGCCCGCCTTCTCACTGCTCGACGGGGACTACGGCATGAGCGCCGTCGTCGGGCGCCGCGCCGTGGAGGTCGCCATCGACAAGGCGAAAGCCTGCGGAGTCGGCGCGGCGGCCATCCGGAAATCCTCCCACACGGGCCACGTCGGCTACTTCGCCGCCATGGCGCTCGCGCACGGCATGATCGGCGTGGTCATCAGCGGCGCGGTGGGAAACCTCGCCCCGTGGGGCGGCTCCGAGAGGATGATCGGCAACAACCCGGTGGCCTTCGCCATCCCCTCCCGTCAGGAATACCCCATACTCTTCGACATCGCCACGTCCAAGGTGGCGAGAGGCTACGTGCTCCTCGCCGCGAAGGCGGGCGAGCCGATTCCCGAGGGATGGGCGCTGGACCCTGCGGGCAACCCGACCACGGACGCCGCCCTCGCCGCGCGGGGGACGATGCTGCCCCTCGCCGATTACAAGGGATACGGCCTGGCGCTGATGTTCACCTTCCTGACAGGGGCGTTGTCCGGCAACGGCTTCGACGCCGACCGGCCCGACTGGCTGGAGAAGGAGGCGCCCTTCGGCCTGCCCATGTTCGTCATGGCGATAGACCCGGACAGATGCCTGGGCGGCGATTACAAGGCGGCCGTGGACGAGGCCGTCTCGCGGATCAAGGCGTCGGGGCTGGCGCCCGGCTTCGACGAGATTCGCATTCCGGGCGAGGGCGCCCACCGCAGATACCGCGCCGCCCTCTCGGAGGGCATCGCACTCAAGGAGGCGCTGGCGCGGGAGCTGGACCGCATCGCGGCGGAGGTGGGCGTGGCGCCGTTGCCCAGAACCTGATTCCGACAAAACCCTCGCCTTTGTTGAAGTGTCGCCCCCCATGCGCTAGGTTGACGGGTCGTTGACTGGACGTTCCCCGCACATCCATCGCCTGACGGGGCGCGATATATTTCGCATCCCGCGTTCTGTAAGAAGGAGAAGACATGCCAGTGACCGCCATGATCATCGAAGAGGGAGACAGCGTGGCCACCTGTCTCGAAAAGGTGGAGGAGGGAGGGGACGTTCGCCTCATGCGCAACGGGAGAATGGGCGAGACGCTCCGAGCCAACCAGGCGATTCCCTACATCCACAAAATTTGCGTCAAGCCCCTGAAAAAAGGCGAACACTGCCTGAAATATGGCCTGTCCATCGGCGTGGCGAGCCGGGACATCGAGGTGGGCGACTACATTCACGTCCACAACATAGAGAGCGCCCGCGGCCGCGGCGACCTCGCCTAGCCTGGAAGAGGAGGCACACCATGGCCAGAAGAGACGGACAAGGCGCGAAACCGTCGGAACGCATGAGAGAAACCTGGTGGGGATACCCCCGGGAAAACGGGGACGTGGGGGCGAGAAACTACCTCCTCGTCCTGAGCGGCACGCTGTACGCCAACCCCACGTGCGAGCGCGTGGCCAGAACTCTGCGGCACAGCGTCGCCCTCACCCACCCGCTGGGGCGCTGCCAGATTGGCCCCGACATCCAGCGCACGTTCGAGACCCTCGTCGGACATGGGCAAAACGCCAACGCGGGCGCCGTGCTCGTCATCGATCACCACCGTGAGGAGGGGTGCACGGCGGAGGAGATCGCCCATGAGATCGCCCAGACGGGCAAGCGGGTGGAGGCCATCAACATCCGCGAGGACGGCGGGGCGATAGACGCCACGGCCAAGGCCACGCGCCTCGGCATGGAGATGCTCCGCGACCTCACGAACGAACGCCGCGAGGAGGTGCCCGTGCGCCAGCTCCTGCTCGGGCTGAACTGCGGAACCTCCGACACGACGTCGGGACTCTCGCACAACAAGGCCACGGGCTGGGTGACGGACCAGGTCGTCCAACTGGGCGGGCGCGCGCTGCTGGCCGAAACCACGGAGATGATGGGCGGCGAGGACGTGCTGGCCGCGAAATGCGTGGAACCGGCGCTCGGCAAGCGCATCTGGAAGATGGTGGAGGAGATGGAGGCGCGCATCCTCGCCTGCGGCGTGGACCTCAGAGGCAGCCAGCCGACGGGCGACAACATGGAGGGCGGCCTGAGCACGATTGAGGAGAAATCCCTGGGCGCCATTCAAAAGGCGGGCACGGCACCCATCGTGGACGTGATTCCGTGGGCGAAGCGCGCGGGGAGCGAAAGCGGCCTGCACGTCATGGACACGCCGGGCCATGGCGGAGAATCCATCACCGGCATCGCCGCGGGCGGCGCCCAGGTGCTCATATTCTCCACCGGCGGGGGGCACACCATCAACCACCCTCTGATGAGCACCATCCGCATCACGGGCAACCCGCTTTCCGCCAGGCTCCAGGCCGACACCACGGACGTGGACGTGACGGACATCTTCGAGGGCCTGCCCATCGAGGAGGCGGGACGGCGCGTATACGACGAGGTGATAGACGTCGCGAGCGGAAAGATGACGAAGGCCGAAATCCTCCATGAGGACAACGCCTTCGCCATCAACAGAAATGGCCCCAGCGTCTAGGCGCCAGGGGGCGTTCGCGCTTCCCTCGGGCGAGCAGAGGCAACCGCGCGCGCGCACAGCGGAGACTTGGGGGACGACCCCCCTGCCCTACGCCGCGGCCATCGCGCGTCTCTCCCAAGAGGAGCGGGGGGAGGGATGGCTCGCCTTCTGCGAGAAACAAGGCGTTTATCAGCTCCCCGTCGTCGAATGGCTGGACGCGCTGGCAGAGGAAATCTCCGGCCTCGCGCCCAGGACGCCCGTGGAGGTGGGCGCCGGGGACGCGGGGATCGGCAAGGCGCTGCGGGCGGGCGGGGTGAACCTGAGGCTCACCGACCCCGCCGGGGGCGACGGAGTCGAGCCCCTGGACGCGGGAGGGGCGCTCACAGCCCACGCGCCTGACTTCGTCTTTTCCTGCTGGTTGCCGTTCGATTCGGGCGCCGAGCGGCTGATACTGCGGACGGCGAGTCTGCGCTGGTACCTGGCGGTGGCGCAAACGGGGCCGGGCTACGCCGGCGGCGAGGCGCTGTGGAACGCCCCCGGCTGGCGGGTGCGGGAGTTGAGCGAGGTGAACCGCTGGTCGGTCTCTCGGGCTGATTTTCTGGGCGGCGTGTTCTCTGGCGAGCACGTCCGCCGCGGGATGGCCTATTTGTTCACGCGCGAGGGGACCGCATGAGCGGACACGTTACGGGAGAGGCGCTCCACTCTTTCCTGCGCCGGGCGTTCGCCAGGCTGGGTCTGCCGGAGGAGGACGCCGACTGGACGGCGGAGACGCTCGTGGCGGCCGAGTTGCGCGGCGTCACCAGCCACGGCGTGATCCGCATGCCGCACTACGTCAAGCGCCTGGAGGTCAGCCTGGCGAACCCGACCCCCCGTTTCCGGATCGCCAAGGACGCGGGCGCCCTCGCGCTCGCCGACGGCGACAACGGCATGGGCCAGGTGGTCTCCAGACGCGCGATGGAAGAGGCCATCGCCCGCGCCCGGGCGCACAACGTGGGCGTCGTTCTCCTCAAGGAGAGCAACCACTTCGGCGCGGCGGCGACATATGCGGCCATGGCGCCGGAGGCGGGGATGGTGGGCCTCGTGACGACGAACACGCTGCGCGTTTTGCCGCCGGCGGGAGGCAAGGAGGCCATGCTCGGCAACAATCCCATCGCCGTCGCCCTGCCGAGCGACCCGCCCGTCGTCCTGGACATGGCGCTCTCCGTCGTGGCCCGCGGCTACATCATCGAGGCGGCGCGCGCGGGCAGGCCCATCCCCGAGGGCTGGGGGCTGGACGCGGAGGGAAGGCCCACCACCGACCCCGGGCAGGTTCTCGAAAGCTCGCTCCTCTCCCCGATCGCGGGCTACAAGGGAAGCGGTCTTTCCCTCGTCATCGACGCCATACTCGGCGCGTTCGCCGGCGGAGGCCACAGCCACGAAATCGTCGGCATCAACGAATTCAGCGGCAAAAGCCGCGTCGCCAGCGTCTTCGCGGCCATACGGGTGGAGGCGCTGCTTCCCTTGCCGGAATTCCGGGCCGCAGCCGGCGCCTTCGTCTCCACCATCAAGGCGACGCCGCGGGCGGCGGGCGTCGAAAACATCTTCATGCCGGGCGAGATAGAACGCCAAAACGAGACGACGCGCAGGCGCAATGGTTTTGCGCTGCCGCCCGAGCGGCTTGAGGAGCTCGATGAAATCGCCGGGCGACTCGGCCTGCACCCCCTGGAACGCGGCGCGTGAACGGCCCCATCCTCCCCCGAACCCTGGGCGAGGCCGCCTCCGGATTCGCCCGGGAGGCGGGAAAAATCCTGATGGGGCTGTTCGGCAAGCAAGTGGAGGTGGACTACAAGAACAAGGCAGGAACCGACCCGGTGAGCGAGGCGGATCGCGCGAGCCAGGAGTTTCTGACCGGCCGGATACACAAGCGCTTTCCCGCTCACGGGGTGCTGGGCGAGGAGAAGCCGAAAGACGAGGAGGAGGCCAAAAGGCAAGGCGCGCGCGCGGTGCCGGAGTATCTGTGGGTGCTCGACCCGCTGGACGGCACGAAGAATTTTCTGAACGGCCTGCCCGTCTGGGGCTGTTCCGTGGGGGTTTTGAAGCGCGGGCGGCCCGTTGCGGGGGCTATTTTCACGCCGGAGGAGGGGGGCGCCATCTACCGCGCACATGCGGGGGGCGGAGCGTTTCGCAACGGACACCGCATCCAAGCGGCGGAGGGGGACAGGCCCACGGGAAGGCGCATCGCCGCACTCCCCGGCTCCTACTGGACGCAATTTCGCCCCACGGGACCGCTCAAGAAAAACCTGGGCGAGGTGCGCTCCACCGGCTCCATGTGCTACGAGCAGGCGCTCGTGGCGCGCGGAAGCCTGCACTACACGCTCTTTGGCGCACCCAGCATCTGGGACGTAGCGGCGGGAGCGATCATCGTGAAAGAAGCGGGTGGTGCGGTGCTCGCCCGACGCCCCTATACGGATCGGTGGGGAGAGTTGGACAGGTTCTTCCCGCAGGAGAACACGCCCAAGGACATCGACGCCGCGCGCAAGTGGCGGCAATCCCTCCTCGTCGGCAACCCCGGCCTCGTCAAATACATCGCCGCCCACATCAGGAAGGTGAACCGGCCGAGGCTCTGGCGCAAGGGCTGAACGGGGATCGCGCGGGCCGAGGGCGGGGGGGCATTCCCCTCGATTTCACTTCAGCCAAAAAACGATGGCGCGCGGATATTTATTGATTTATTTTCCGTGCAGATCAGGGACCCTCACCGGCGCGAACCTGTCGCTCGGGGGGCCTTTGCCGCCCCCTCCAAGACCCTCTATCTTCACCTCGCGCTCCGCCTGCGCGCTGCGGTACGCCGAGCCGGACACCACCTGGAGTTCATATCGGGGAGGAGGGCTCCCCTCCCCGGGAGATTTCTCGCCCCGGACGGGAAACGAGAAAGAGCGGCTCTCCCCCGGCCTGATGTGCTTGATCGAACGCCTGGTGCGGCAGCAACGCCGTCCGTCTCCGACGATAAGCTCCACCTGCACCACCACGCTGAAGGAGAAATCAGGGTCGATGTTGCGCAGCGTCCCGTGAACGCGCAGATAGGGCTTGCAGGCTTTTTTGCAGTTCCGTTTTTTCGCCACCTCGACCTCCGCGCCCCTCACGCGCACCCACCGGCGCGCCTGGCGGTTCCTCTGCTGCGCCATCATGGCGATGGAGGCGAGGATTCTCTTCCTGTGGGACGAATGGGGGGTACCGCTCCAGGTATCGCTCCAGCGCCGCGACCCGGCCCGAGCGCTCCGCCCCTCTCAGCGCCTCCGCCTCCATGTGGCGGCGCAGAAGACCGGCCTCGCCCGATCCCTCGTATCGCCGGATAAACGCCTTCCAGTCGACCTCCTTTCCGGAGCGCATCGCTTGGGCGAACCGCGCCTCCCGCAAGGCGTCCTCCGCCTCGGAAAGATACGGACTGCCGGGGTTGTCGAAAACGTATCGCTCGAGTTTCAGGACATGGGGCGGCGGCGAGGCTTTCGCCGCGTCGAGCAACAGTCTTTCCAGGCGCTGGGTGGCCGCCTCCGTCCACTCGCTCCTCGCGTTTTTATATCTCGCGACAAACGCCCTGTAGGATGCGATGTCCTCTTTTTTCCGGAGAACCTCGTATTCGCTCCTCTGCAGGCTGGCCTCGGCGGTCGAGGAGAGGCGGCGCCGGGGAAAGCGCCTCAGAAAACGCTCCAGCACCCGAGGGTCTTTCGAGGCGAGCGCGTCGTCATACATCAGCCTCTCCGCCCGGTAGCGCGCCCGACGGACGTGCTTGCCGGAGGGGTGATGCGCCAGGTATGCGTCATAGGCGCGCACCGTATGCGTCCGGGCCGCTCTTTGAAAGTCGGGATCATCGAGTTCCTGCAGGAATTTCTTCGATTGGGGGTGGCCCGGATTCCTGGAGATGAACGCGCGTTTTTCGGCAATTTCCGCGTCTAGCGCCCGCTGCGCCGCGGGCGGATAGTCCAGAAAGCCGCACCCGCCGAGAAGGAGGAAAAGGGAGGGTATGAGCCACCGGCTCCAGACAGTCGCCGTTTTGGCGCGCATCGCACTTCTCCCGATCCCGACGCTTCCGCCATCCTCGTCTCGGGGCACCGGCAACCCGACTACCCGAAGGGCCAGCAGAGGCGCCGATACTCCTCCGGCGTCGGCAGGCGCGGCTTTTCGCGGAACCTCCTCACCCGCTCCGCGAAAACCTCCACCTCCTCGGGCGCCAGAAGCGCGTCCATCTCGCATCGCAAGCGGCTATGGCGATCCTCCAGGCTGTCCTCCAGACGCCTGACGTCACTCACCCGCTCCTCGGGCAAGGAAAACCCCGAGTAGTCCCAGATCACGGTTCGCAGCTTCGGCTCGGCATGAAACGTGAGGCCATGATCGATCCCCCAGACGCGATCGTCCTCGGCCCGGAAGCAATGCCCCCCCTTGCGGTCCGTATTGTTGACCATGATGTCAAAAGCGGCGAGCAGCGGCAATTCCGGGCGCATCTCCGCCCGCAGGGTAAAATAGTTCGATTTCCCGTCATAGGGCACGCACAACTGCAAGGAGCCCTCTCCGTGCGGGCCCTCGCGAATCACCGTGGGCGGAACGAAGTGCCACCCCAGGTGACGGCTCACCAGGAAGGCGCATCGCTCCCGCATATGAAGCGTTCCGTAGGGAAAGTCCCAGAGGGGCCGCTCCCCGCTCGCCGGCTTGTATATTCCCCAGAACTGAAAATCCGCCGCGCCCATCTGAACGGCAAACGTATAGTTCGATCCCTGCGGCACCAGCTCGCCGCCCAGGATCTCCGAGGTGCGCAGAAGGTTCTCGACTTCCTCCGAACCGAATCGGTGCGCCTGGGCCTCCGGCGGGTCCCCGGCTGGCGGGCTTGTCCGTGGTGGAGACTTCCGGAACACGCGCTTTCCCTATCGCATGAATAACGGCGGGCTAGTGATGAAAATGCCCGTTCGTATTGGGATCGACCTTGCCGGTGGCCACCATGGCGTGGCGAGAGAGTGCGTCCACCCCCCGGCCGGACGCGCACGCATCGAGGCTTTGGGTGATGAACTCCTCCAGCTGCCCGCGGGCGAGGCTCACCTGCAGGACTGCGGGGCCAACGGCCTCCTCCTCGTCCTCTTCTTCCTCGGGATCGCCGCCCTCCCGAACCACCTCGTCGCGCTCATCGTAAAAAAAAGATGGTGACGCGGCTTTTGCCCGGGCCATACGCCAGCCCCAGACGGCTGACCTTGAATTCGAGCCATTCCCCAGCGCTCGACGGAGTGGAGTCGGCCTCGGGGAGGTTCGGAAAATCGCGCTCCTGCCCCTTTGCGTCCAGCATCTTTCTCATCGCCATCGAGAGGCCGTAGACCTGCTCTTTCTCCAGCCAAAGCGTGGCGGCCGCCTTCGACGGACAATCGATGAGAATGCGAAAAATCCGTTTGCCGGCAACGCCGATCGCCTCGGTGCGAATTTTCCCGGCGGTGCCGAAATTATGTTTTGCTGAGTCCATGGCGAGATGCGCAACTCCGTGATGCGAACGATAGACGGCCTAGGGAATATACCATAAACGGATGTTCCGCCCTTGTCCATTCCATCTGTATTCCCCGCCTCGTCTCCGGTTTCGCCAGCGAGGCGTTGGGCTTATAATCCGGAAAATGGCCCCGCCCCCGCATTCCCTCAATGGCGCGAGATTCCCCCCTCATGGCGAAACCAAAGCAAAATCCCCGCAAGCCCGCCGCCGCCAAACACGGCTTGCTCGAATACCTGCTGCTGGGCCTTCTCGCACTCGTCGTCGTGGTGACGGCGTGGACCCTCTATGACAACGGCCTCATCGACATCCTGGCCGAGTTCATCCAGGACGGCGACTGAAAGCCTGGGCACCGACCAGTCGCCTCTCTTCCATCGCCCCCCTCTTCTCTTCCCGCGCGGGGCAACGCAGGTGCGGCCGCGCGTTCGACGCCTCGTCCAGCGGCGGCGGCCCCCCTACACCCGTTCGGGGGAAAGTGGTAGCCTTCCATCGTCCCGCCCCATATCCTGAGGATGCGCATTGACCGGGTTCACATCGAGAACGCTCCCCGCCCCGGACGGCCCGCTCGCCCGCGGCGGAACGCCGGAGGGCTTGCCAAACGGCCGCCCCCCCACGCAGAACGGGACGCGATTCCCGACGCCGGGGCCGCCTGGCGCAATGGGAACCGCCCAACGGGAACAACCCGACGCTTTCAACGGACGTGCATGGAAATAGAAATACATTCCTGCAGCCATCACTAAGATCCATCATTCGCCAAGGAGAGGGCCTCATGGGCAAGACGCGCTTTGATTTTTCCAGACAGACCGCCGTCGTCACGGGCGCTTCGCGCGGCATCGGCAAGGCAGCCGCCGAGGGATTCGCCGGGGCGGGCGCCAGGGTCTATCTCGTCGACATCGACACAGAACCCGGGGAGGCCGCGGCCGCAGGGATTCGCGACCAGGGGGGCGACGCCACCTTCATCGACTGCGACCTCACGGATTCGGTGGCCGTCAAGCGCCTGATAGAGCGGGTCGCGGGCGAGAGCGGCGGCATCGACATTTTCGTCAACTGCGCGGGCGGCTTTCACCAGCAGCTGTCCATGGGCAATACGTCGGAGGATGAATGGGACGCGGTGATCGACAGGAACCTGAAGAGCGTATTTCTCACCTCCAAGCATCTGACGCCCGTTTTCGAGAGGCAAAACAGCGGATGCGTGATCAACCTGGGCTCCATGTCGGGGCTCACCACCCTCCAGCCCTCCTCCCCGCCCTACGCGGCCGCCAAGGCGGGGGTTCACGCCCTGACGCGCGTGCTCGCCTACGACCTGGGGAAACACAACGTGCGCGTGAACGCCATTGCGCCGGGAACCACGGCGACCGAGCGGGTCATCGCCGTCCGATCCGAGGAGCAGCGCGAGATGATCGGCAAGGGAACGCTCTTGGGGCGCATCGCCGAAGTGGACGACGTCGTGGGCTGGGTGCTCCTGCTGGCGGCGCCCGAATCCGCGTATCTCACAGGCCAGACCATCGCCGTGAACGCGGGACGCTTCATGGCGTAGGCGCATCCCGGCGGCCGTATCGGCGCACCCGAAACAATTCGATTTGAGGATTTCCGAGATGAGCGAATACCTGGAATTCGACCCCGACGAGATAGAGCGGCGCGAGATTTACCGCCTGCTCACCGGCTCCATCGTTCCCCGCCCCATCGGCTGGGCGTCATCCGTCAGCAAAGAGGGGATTCACAACATCGCGCCCTTCAGCTTCTTCACCTGCGTGTGCGTGGCACCACCGATGATATCGCTCACCGTGGCGAGAAACCCCGACGGAACCAAAAAGCACACCCTCATCAACGCGGAGGAAACCGGGGAATTCTGCTTCAACGTCGTCACCGAGCGCCATTGGGAGCAGATGGTGGACACGGCGAACGGCATCCCCGCCGAGGAGAGCGAATTCGACGCCACCGGCCTCGAGCCGGTCCCCGCCAGGAAGGTGAAGGCCCCGCGCATCAAGGACGCGCCCATTCACTTCGAGTGCAGGACCCGCCACGTGTTCGAGCTCGGGCCGAACAAACACCCCCTCCTCATCGGGGAAGTCGTCTATTTCCACGTCAGCCCGCGCGTCATGACGGGCCCATACATTGACATGAAAAAACTCGGGCCCATCGGCCGCCTCAACGGCTTCTGGCAATGCACGCTCGGCGAGCTCCTAGAAAGAAGTTTCGAGGACGGGCAGCCAAGGTAGCAGCGAGCCAACGAGGGGCCATTCCCCGCGCACGGCGCCAGCGGCGGAAGAGCCGCCGGAGGCCCTCCGAGAATAATTCATAAGACACTTGAGAGAACTACACTCAAATATTTGATAACATGTGATTAATATGTAATTTCGCCAACATCAAATCCCGCGTCTTCAATGGCGGCGCGCAACGCAGCCGGGCCCGTCGTCTCCCCATCGAACACGATGGTCGCGCGGCCTCCCTCCAGATCGACGAGGGACTCGGCCACGCCCCTTGCGTCCCGGAGCGCCTCGCGAACCGCTGATTGGCACGCCCCGCAGCGCATGCCGCGCACGGCAACCTCCACCTTCTCCATCTTCCCTCCTCCCCCGCCTCATCAGGCCGAGGCGACCCGCCGCCGGGGCGCACCGCCCGAAATCCGCCCCGCCTGCCCCGCATGGGCGGGCTTCCACCTCCGCAGCAGCAGGGTGTTCAGGACAACGGACACGGAACTGCACGCCATGGCCGCTCCGGCGACAACGGGACTCAAGAGCCCGAACGCCGCCAGGGGTATCCCCAGAACGTTGTAGAAAAACGCCCAAAAAAGATTTTGCCGAATTTTCCCCATGGTGGCCTTCGAGAGGTGAACCCCCACCACGACCCCCATCAAATCGCCCTGAATCAACGTGATGTCGGACGCCTCCACCGCGATGTCCGTCCCCGTGCCGACGGCGAACCCCACGTCCGCGGCGGCCAGTGCCGGGGCGTCGTTGATGCCGTCGCCCACCATCCCCACCGTGTTGCCGCCCCGCCGGAGCTGCGCCACCATGGCCGCCTTCTCCTTCGGCATCACGTCGGCCATCACGTGGCGAATGCCCGCCTGCGCCGCCGCCGCCGCCGCCGTCCGCTCGTTGTCCCCGGTCATCATGTAGACCTCAATCCCCATGCCTCCGAGTAGCCTGACGGCTTCCGCCGAGTTCTCCCGCAGCGTATCGGCAACGCCGATGGCGCCCAGCACGCCCCCCTCATCGGCGAGGAGCATGACGGTCTTCCCCTCGGATTCCAGGCGGCGAATCTCGCCGGTCCGGTCGGGTGCCTCCACGCCGCGCGCCGCCAGGAACCTCTCGTTGCCCACGTACATCTTCCGCCCCCCCACCCGCGCCTCCAGGCCATGCCCCGGATGCGCCTTGAAATCGCTCATCTCCAGCAACCCCAGGCCGCGCGCCGCGCCCTCGGCCACTATCGACTTGCCCAAAGGGTGCTCGGAGCCTTGCTCCGCACTCGCCGCCAGCTGGAGCAAATCGTTTTCCCGCAGCCCGTTCAGCGGCACGACGTCGGTCACCGCGGGTTTTCCCCGGGTGAGGGTGCCCGTCTTGTCGACGATGACGGCGTCGATCTGGTGCGCAGTCTCCAGGGACTCGCCGTCCTTGATGAGGATGCCCGCCTCCGCCCCCTTTCCCGTGCCCACCATGATGGCCGTGGGCGTCGCCAATCCCAGGGCGCACGGGCAGGCGATGACCAAAACGGCGACGGCGTTCACCAGCGCGGGCACGGGCGCGCCCGTGGCATACCAGGCGGCGCACGTGATGGCGGCGATCGCCAGCACAACGGGCACGAAAATGCCCGAAACCCGATCCGCCACGCGCTGAATCGGCGCCTTCGAGCCCTGTGCCTGCTCCACCAGGCGGATGATCTGGGCCAGCACGGTCTCCCTGCCCACCCTTTCGGCCTCGAATTTCACCGCCCCCTCCATGTTGAGGGTGGCGCCGGTGACGCTGTCGCCCACCCCCTTTTCCACGGGGACGCTCTCCCCCGTGAGCATGGATTCATCCACCGAGGTGGCGCCCTCCAGGATCGTCCCGTCCACGGGATATTTCTCCCCCGGCCGCACCATCACGACGTCGCCCGCCTGGACCTGACCGACGGGAACCTCGCGCTCCTCGCCATCCCGGAGGATTCGCGCCGTATTCGCCTGCAGGCCCATCAGTTTCCGCATCGCCTCGGAAGTTTTGCCCATCGCGCGTTCTTCGAGCACCTTTCCGAGCAAGACGAGGGTGATCAAAATCGCGGACGCCTCGAAATACACGTGACTCGCGCTCAAGCCCCGCAGGGTCACCACGCAGCTGTGGAGCCAGGCCGCGCTCGTTCCCAGGGCGACGAGAACGTCCATGTTCGCGCCGCCGCCCCGCAGCGCCTGATACGCCCCCCGGTAAAACCGCCAGCCCACGACGAACTGCACGGGCGTGGCGAGTGCGAATTGCCACCATCTGGAGAAAGTCCAATGCGCGGCGCCCGGGAGCGCGTCCGCCACATGCAGGAGGAGAAACGGCGCGGACAAAGCAGCGGAGAGAAAGAGCAGGCGCGTATTTCTCCTGAGTTCGCGCGCGCGCCTGCGCGTCGCCGCATCCTCGTCCGCATCCATCAGGAGTTGCGCCGAATATCCCGCTTCCTTCACGCATCGGAGAATGTCATCTGCGGCAACGACGGCTGGATGAAACTCGACCCGGCCGGTTCCCGTCGCGCCATGCACGCGGGCGGACGCCACGCCGGCGAGACCGCCGAGCCGCTCCTCCAGAAGGTCAGCGGACGCCGCGTCCGCCAGCCCTCCCACGGCCAGCTCCACATGCGCGCGCGGCACGCGGAAACCCGTTTTCTCGACCCTTCTGGCGATGTCGGCGGGCGTCACCTGGGCGGGGATGAACTCGACGTTCGCGCGCGCCATCGCCAGGTTCACATGCGCGCGCAGGACGCCATCGAGTGTGCTCAGCCGTTTTTCCAGCCGCGCCGAACATGCCGCGCACGACATGCCCTCGACTGGAATATCAAGTCTTTCCGGTATCGAATGTATCGACATCGCGCACTCCTAGCCGATGGACTGAAGTTGCACGCGCACGCTCATGCGGGTCTCGTCGCGCATCAGATGCACCTCCACGACGTCGCCCACCTTGTGGGCATCGAGTGCGTCCAGCAGATCGTCGAGCGAGGCGACGGGACTCCCCCTCCACGCCGACGATCACGTCCCCGAGCACCAGCTGCCCCTCCCGGCTTCGCCCCGTGCCGCGCAGCCCGGCGGCCTCCGCCGCGCTGCCCTTCTGCACGCGGATGATCAACACCCCCTGGATGCCGAACCGCGCCGCCGTCCCCTTGTCCGCCACATGGATGCCGAGACCCGGCCGGATGATGCGGCCGTGGCGAATGAGCTGCGGGACAACCCTGTTCACGGGTATCCACGGGAACGGCGAAACCGATGCCCGCACTGGAGCCGGAGGGGCTGAAAATGGCGGTGTTGACGCCTATCAGGCGCCCCGCGCTGTCCAGGAGAGGTCCCCCGGAATTGCCCGGGTTGATCGCGGCGTCGGTTTGAATGACGCCACCGATTTTGCGGCCGGACACGCCGTTGATCTCGCGCCCGAGGGCGCTGATGATCCCGGTGGTGAGCGTCTGATCCAGCCCGAAGGGATTGCCGATGGCGAACACCCTTTGGCCCACCTGCAAGTTGGCGGACCGGCCGACCGCAATCGGCTTCAGGCGCCGCTTCGGCGCGTTGATGAAGAGAACCGCCAGGTCCTGATCTGGTGCCACCCCCACGACGCGCGCCTCCCACTCCGATTGATCCGCCAGGGTGACGCGCAGGGTGCTCGCGTTCTGGATGACGTGAAAGTTCGTGATGACGTGGCCCTGCTCGTTCCAGACGAAGCCCGAGCCCGTGCCTTGCGGAATCTCGAACATGTTGAGGCTGAACCTGTCGCGCCGCAGCTCCAGTTTCGTGATGTAGACGACCGCCGGGGAGGAGAGGCGAAAAATCTCGATGTTGGATTTTTCCTCGGCGGCGAGGTCGCGCGCGCGGGGGTGACGACCCGGGGCACGGCGTCCGGGTCATGGAGGTCGTCGAGATAGCGCTCTGCGAGCAGCCACGCCAAGGCGGCGCCGAAGAAGAAAACCGACCAGACGATCCAGCGCCAGCCGCCCGAACGGGAGCGGGTTCTCTGGCGGAACCTGTGATCCTCCGAGTTCATCGCCATCCCCCGTTTCGCGCCCCGGGCGCCCCCGGTTCACCGAACCGCTCGCGCCGCGCCATCCCCAACGAGGCGGCATCCTCCCCCCTCGCGGCGGATGCGCCGCGGCCGGCTCCATCTCCTTCCGCCCCGGCCGGGGGCCGCGCACCCCGTCGGGCGAGCGTCCAAAAACCCCCAAAACCCGCCCCCCGCGCGTATACGCGCGCGCATCCACCTATAAACCTTTGCGGTTCGTCGGACAACCAAGCGTCCACGGTCTCTCTGCCCGCAGGCCATCGCCAAGCCAGACAGTCATGACGCCGACAACTCCCGCAAATGCGCCAGGACGGAGCGCTCCAGGGCGTCGAGGTCGTATCCGCCCTCCAGCAAACTGATGAGGCGCCCGCCGCACAGACTCCCGGAGAGCGCCTTCAGGCGTCGGGTCAACGATGCGAAGCCCTCCTCCCCCATCATCAATCCCCCGAGCGGATCCGCGCGATGCGCGTCGAAGCCGGCCGATACGACCATCGCCTCCGGTGCGTGCGCCTCCAGTGCGGGGAGAACCCTCTCCTCGAATTTCGCCAGATATTCCGCCTCCGTCGTCCCCGCCGCGAGGGGGACGTTGAGCGTCTTGCCCGCGCCGCGACCGCCTCCCGTCTCATCCGCAAGCCCCGTGCCCGGGTAGTGCGGATGTTGATGCAGGGATACGAAGAGCACGTCCGGATCGCGCCAGAAGACATGCTGCGTGCCGTTGCCGTGATGCACGTCCCAATCCACCACGGCGACCCCTCCGCATCCCGTGTTCTTCCTGGAGATACCGAACGAGGACGGACGCGGTGGCGAACAGGCAAAAGCCCATGGATTGATGGGGCAGCGCATGGTGGCCCGGCGGCCGCACGGCGCAGAAGGCGTTGTCGACCCTCCCGGCCATCACGGCGTCCGCTGCGCTCAGGGCCGCGTCCACGGCGGCGAGCGCGGCCTCATAGCTTCCGGGGCCGGCCTGCGTGTCGCCGCCATACCAGGATGCACCTGCCCCGCGCGCAGGATTCGCGCACGAACCGGTGGTGCGCCTCTTCATGCACCCGCAGCACCCACTCCCGGGCGTCGTGGGGTCCGGGGGCCATATCCTGCAGCGCGGGAATTTGCGGGACGATGCGCCCGGGGGACAGGCACCGGGCGCGCGCGACGTTTTCCACATGCCGGCCGTTGTCGTGCCGGAGGGATTCCGGCGTCCAGAGATACGCCGTGCGGCTCAATGCAGCCTGACCCGGGGATCGAGGACGGAATACATCAAATCGACGATGAGGTTCAGGGACACGAATATGAGGGCCGTGATGGTCACCGAGGCTTGCACCAAAGGAAAATCCTTGGCGTAGACGGCCTGAATCAAAAGCCTCCCGATGCCCGGCCAGGCGAAGATCGTCTCGACGATCACCGCGCCTCCCAGCAGGTGCCCGAACTCCAGGCCGATTATCGTGATCACCGGAATCATGGAGTTTCTGAGCGCGTGCAGGTTGATGACCACCCACTCCGACAGGCCTTTCGCCCGAGCGGTCTTCACGTATTCATGCCGCAGAACCTCCAGCATGGAGCTGCGGATCACGCGCGCGTTTCTGGCGACGGAATACGTGGAAAGCGCGACGGCGGGCAGCACCAGATGCTCCCAGCCGCTTCGCCCGCTCACGGGCAGCCACCTCAGGTGCACGCCAAAGATCAGGATCAGCATCAGGCCCCAGCCAGAAAACGGGGATGGACTGGCCCAGGAGGGCGAAGAGCATCCCCCCGTGGTCGTAGGGGGAGCCGCGCCGGGTGGCGCTCACGACCCCCACGGGAAAACGCCAGAACAATCGAGAGGACGAGCGCCACGAAGGCGAGCTCCAGAGTCGCCGGCAGCCGCTCCATGATAAGTTCGAAGGCCGGCTGCCGATAGCGCAGGCTTTCCCCGAAATCCCCGCGCACGGCCCTGCTCACGTACAGCGTGTATTGCACGAACCAGGGCTTGTCCAGTCCCATGTCCCCGGCGCAGCTCGCGCACCTCCTGCGCCGTCCAGTCCTCGCCCACCATGGTGTCCGTCGGATCGCCGGAGAGGAACAGGACGGCGAACGAAATGAAGCTCACCCCGGCCACCACCACGACGGCCCGGAGGACCCTTCTCAACAGGTAGGCGCCCATGGCTTATTCTTTCGCTTCCCGGAATTGAACGGCGGGCAGGTAAATTCTCTCGTCCGGCCTCGGCGTCCAGCGCGTCCTCGCACTGAGCCCGAAAAAATCATACTGATTCCAGAGGAACACCCAGGGGCTCTCCTCGCGCACGATCCGCTGCATCCCGAAGCTGATGCGCCTGCGCTCCCCGGGGCGGAACACCTGCCCCAGCCTGCGGTAGCCCTCGATGAACTCCCGGTTGCTCCAGGCGGTGAGGTTGGCGAAAAGGCGGGGGCGCAGCACCCCCAAATCCAGCTCTCCGCTGAATGCGGAGCTGAACCCGTGAAAATAGAGGGGCGCCAGCGTCTTCTTCCTCCTCTTCGACAGGAAAACGGACCACTCCAGGGGGATGACCTCCACCTCGACGCCCACGGCGCGAAAATTCGCCGCCACGGACTCGGCCATCTCCTTGCCCTTGAGGTATCTCGAGGCGGGGCACGTCGAGCTGGAGCGCAAAGGGTTTTCCGTTCGCCTCCAGGACGCCGTCGCCGTCGGAATCTTTCAGGCCGGCCTCGGCGAGCAACGCCCGGGCCTTTTCCGGATCATGGGGATACGCCTGCACGCCCGGGGCGTGGTTCGGCGGGTTCACGATGCTCCGCATCCGCGAGCCGTGCCCCAGGAGAACGCTTCTGGCGATGGTTCCAAAATCCACCGCGTAGTTCAGCGCCTGGCGAACGCGCCTGTCGCCCAGAACGCCGTGGGTCCGTGCGAATCCCGAGATACACCCGGCGGCCTCCCTGTATGCCCCGAAACTGCAGCCCGTCCTCGCTCTCCAGGATGGCGTTTGACTGATCGGGAGAGATGTTCATGATGATGTCCGCTCCGCCCGTCTCCAGTTCCGCTATCCGGGCCGAGGCCTCCGGCACCGGCCTCCACGCCACCTTCCCTATGGTCGGCCGGCCTCTCCACCAGCCATCGTTGGCCTCCATCTCGATTCGATCGTCCTTGACCCACTTCACGAGTTTGTATGGTCCGGTGCCCCACGGGCTTTCGCAGCAACTCCTTCGGGGGGGTGGACGCATAATGCGCGGGGGGCAGCATCAAGGCGTTCACCATCCACACCGGCAGGGTGGCCACCGGGCGCCTCGTGTGAATCTTCACGGTGTGGGAGTCTGTTGTCTCCACCTTGTCGAGGAATATCCTCCGGTGCACCGTGATGCGGGGCTTGAGTTTCTCGTCGCGCATGCGCTCGAACGTGTATCGCACGGACTCGGAATCAAACGGCTCCCCATTGTGAAACTTCACCCCCTTGCGAAGATGGAACGTCCAGACCTTCTTCGTTTCATCCACCTCCCAGCGCTCGGCGAGAGCGGGCGCGAGCGTCATGTCGTCGCGGCGGTGAACGAGGGAGTCGAACATGTTCATCAATATGCTCCACTCGATGGTGGAGGTCGCGTAATGGGGGTCGAGCGTGTTCGCCTCCACCGAGAGGAGAATCGTAAGCGGCCTATCCTCCTTCGCTTCGCGGCCACAGGCGGCGAGCGCCAGCGCCAACAGACAGCACAGTCCGCACAACAGGGTCTTCTTCATGCCCGGATTCCCTCAGGAAAGCGAAAGCGCCTACAGGTCATCGCCGAGGCGGGGATCCATGTAATCCCGCATCCAGTCGCCAATCAGGTTGATGCTCAGAACCGTCGCCATGATGGCCAGACCCGGGAAAGTCGCCATCCACCAGGCACCACGAAGATATTCCCGCCCCTCGGACAACATGCCTCCCCAGGTGACGACGGAGGGCGGAACGCCCAGCCCCAGAAAACTCAGGGAAGATTCCGAAATGATGTTGCCCGCCACCGCGAACGTGGCGATCACGATGAGCGGAGACAGGGTGTTCGGCAGTATCTGCCTGAACAGGATGCGGGACAAGGGATAGCCGAGGGCGCGGGTGGCCTCCACAAACTCCCGCTCGCGAATCGAGATGACCTGGCCCCTGACCACGCGGCCGTACGCCACCCACCGGCTGATGCCCAGCACCAGGATGATGTTGAGAAGGCCCGGCCCGATCACCGCCATGACGGTGATGGCGAGCAGAATGAAGGGGAACGCCAGCTGAATCTCCGAAATTCCGCTGATGAGATCGTCCACTTTCCCGCCGAAAAAACCGGACACGAGGCCCAGGACGATCCCGATCGCCCCTGCGATCACCACCGAACTCAGGCCCACCAGAATGGAGACGCGGCCGCCATAGATGAGCCGACTCAGAACGTCCCGGCCCAGGGCGTCGGTTCCCAGCAGATAGCGGAAGCTTCCGCCCTCCACCCACGCGGGGGGCTTCAGGCGCAGGTTCACGTCCACCTTGCGCGGGTTTTGGGGGACGATGAGAGGTGCGGACGCGGAAACGACCGCGAGCAGCACGAGAAACGCACCGCCGAGCATCGCCGGCTTCGAGCGCATCATGCTGCGGCGAAACGCCTCCCACCTCCGCCCCGACGCCGACGTCGCCGGATATTCATACCCGTCAAAACCCGACTCTGGCATTTTCCTCCCTTCCGACATGCAGGAACCCGGACGCCTTGACGCCATATGGTGGGGGTGAGATGGCGCATCCTAGCATAGCGCACCGCAAGTTGCAGGAACCGGCGCGCGGGATTTCTCCGCAGAGGGAAAACGCCGGCACCATGATTTGATTTGATGTCAACAAAGCTGTCGAATTACAATCGGCTGCCCGTCGCCGGACGAGCCGGCCGTCGCGTTCTCCAAACGACTCTCCAGGAAGGAACTACTTTCTTGCCGCACCACACGAGGGACGATTTCAACGAGATGCTCGCGTCCGCCGTTCCGGCTGGTGCGACCTTCGGCTTCCAGGGGCTGCGCGCGGCCGATTCGATCACCGTGGAGAACATCGTTTCCCTCGATTTTCTGATCGCGTGCGATTATGGGGTCGACGGGCCGGAATGGGACAGGCGGCTGCGGTATTTCGCCGTCGAGCGCGGCCAGAAAAGGCGCATCGTGTGGACGCACGCCTCCCTCGTGGAAGCATACGAAGGCGCGCTGGGGTCGCAAATCCGCGAATTCCTCGCCCAGGGGAACGGGCCGCAATACATCATCCCCTATCGCTCCACGGAGTTCCTCGCCAGGCTCGCGGAAGGGGCCGGGGGCAGGCTCCGCATCCTGGCGAATCCCCTGGAGCTCAAAACCCGCCTGGACGACAAGGCGCTGTTTCGGCAACAGGCCGTCCGGACGGGCATCGAGGTTCCCCCGGGCGACGTGGTGGCACTGGGCAGCCTCGGAGCCGGGGAGCTCGCGCGATTCGGCCCCGCGATGATCATCGCCGAGAGAATCGGCTCCTCGGGCAATCAGACGCACCTCGTCCGCTCCCCCGAGGAGCTAGCGCGCAAACGGGAGGTGCTCATCGAAAAACTGGGGGCCGACGCGCCGGTGATCGTGAGCGCGTTCCTCGACGGCCCCGCCGTCGGTGCGGCGGGAGTCGTTTGGGACGGAAAACCCCGTATGTCCCACCCATCCGTGATGTTCACCGGAATACCCGGCTGCTCCATGCACCGCTTCGATTACGCCGGAAGCGACTACGCGGCCTATCGACAGGTTTCCCAGGAGGGTCGGCGGAAGATCGAGGAAGCCACCCTGAAGATGGGCGGATGGATAGCGGACGCGGGGTATCGGGGCATATACGGCGTCGATTTCATCGTCCACGAAGACGAGCCCTACGCGCTTGAGCTCAACCCGCGCGTGCTCGGAACCACGCAGCTGATGACCGAACTCGAGGAGATGCGCGGCGGCGGCCCCACCACCGCCTACTGGCACCTATCGGAATTTCTGCAACGCCCGGGCGTGGAGGCCGGCGCGCACGAGGATTTGCTGGCCAGCCTCGGTGCGCCGGAACTGTCCGGCTTCCAGCTCCTCCTCCGAAACACGAGCCCCTCGAAAGTGCGGGTTGGCCATGCGCTGACGCCCGGAATATACGCCATCAGGGACGGACGCCCGGAACTCATTCGCCAAGGCTCCCGTTTGCGCGATGCGCAAGGAGAGGAGGAAATCCTGGTCACTTGCTCTCCTCCGGCAAAAGGGACGATAGTGGAGCCGAGGGGGACGTTGTGCAAGCTCGAGGGCATCGCATCCATCCATGAGGGAGGGGAGCGGCAGATAGCCTCCAGTGCGCAGGAAATGATACATATTTTCATTCGGCATCTCGCCCTTTCTCCTTCTCGGGACACCGCGCACCGTTGAGAGTAGATTCTTTTGCGTCCACAGCCAGGGGATTGTTCCTCTCCCCGGAAAGCCCGTATGCGTTTCAGGCGGACTTCGCGCCCGACCCGCAACCCGTTCCCTCGGGTGGAATCGCATTGGCGCAGATCGTCCAGGTTCCCGAGGGCGCGCCCATCGATCGGCTGGAGACGCTCGAAGCCCTCCCCGGAACGCCGGGGGCGTGGAGGACGAGTGAAACGAGGTTGCGCCCCGCCATGAACGTGGCGGTCGCGGTGGGCGGACGATACGCGAACCGCAGCGTCTCGGGCCGCGCCCCGGACGCACCCTCCAGGCCCGGCGACGTCCTGGACCTGCTGAACGTCGGGGGCGTCTGCGGGGTATGCGCAAATCCGCAAACCCCGTGCGTGAAGGCGGAGGTGCGGGGGAGCGTCGCGTTGCGCGGGAAACCCGCCCGGCTCTCCGCCCTGCCCGTCATCCCCAACACCCGGTGTCCCGTGGATGAGGAGGGCGTCCCCCGCAGCCCCATCATCCTGATCGTCGGCTCCGAGATGGACGTGGGGAAAACGACCTGCGCGTCTTCGCTCGCCTCTTCCTTGCACTCCTCCGGCATTCGCGCCTCCTACGCGAAGCTCACCGGAACGGGACGCATGCGGGATCTGATGCAGGTGAACTACGGAAGACCTCTCGGTTTTTTCGACTCCAGGCGGCTCGGGTGGGATTTCGTCGACGTGGGACTGCCCTCCACCCGCGCCGTTCCCAGGAATACCGTCAGGCGATGCGCCCGAAATCTGCTTCGCCACGCTTGCGTCAAAGGAGAGATCGTCATCGCGGAGTTGGCGGATGCGCCCTGCTCGGACGCCAGCCTTCACGTGGCGAGCGACCCCTGGCTCCAGCATTGGCTCTCGCGCAGGGGGCTGATAATCTGCGCGTGCGACACGCTGGAGTCAACGCTCATCGTTCACTGGATTCGCAGCCACTGGGAGGTGGAGGCGGAGAACATCCTCCTCTCCGGGCGGATCGCCAACGAGGAGCGCGCGCGCGAGGAAGCGCATCGCATGACGGGGATACGCACCCTGAGCTGCATTGCCCCGAGCCGTTCCTCCCTCGCCAGCGACAAGGCCGTGGGCGGGGCGATGGCGGATTGGGTGGTGCACCACTTTATCCGCCAGCGCAAAGCGGCGATCTAGAAACCAGGGGCGAAGCCGTGGCGCAACGTCGGACATGCAGCCATCCCCGCCATGTGTCCATCGCCCGGGAGCCTTCTCTCTACAGCCTCACGCCCGACGCCAGCGGCGGCATCTGGGATTTGTATCGCGTGAGCCGGGAATTCGACTCAGAGACCGGCGATTTTCATGACGCCCTGCTGGATCGCCTGAACGGTTGGGCATCCGGAGAGCCTGCGTTCTCCCAACTCCATATCCGCCCAGAGGCATCCCCCGCCCGGCGCCCGGGAGAAATCCTCCTGCTGGACGGCTCCCCCAGCCGACTGCCCCTGGCCGCCGAGACGGCGCGGGTGATGGGCGCGCATCTGCGTCTGCTGGGGCTGTCCATTCCCGTCCGCGTTCTGAACCGGCGGGAGGAGCTCCTGGCGCGCGCCGCCAGGGCGCCCGGAGAATTGCTCGTCATCAGCCAGGCCGCGCAAAGAAGCCTGTATGACGCGACCCTGGCCCGGGCGCTGGAGACCCGGGGGGTTGTCGTGGTGCCGGGCGTCCTCACCGCGCCCGGCGGGCCGCTGTCCAACAAAAAGATCACGTATGAGCTCCTCAATGGAGACGGCGCGGATGCGCAAGCCCCGGGGAGGAGGGGCTGTGGGCGTCGCTTGACGGCCCCCTACGAGGAGGTCGATCTGCGCGAGGGCGGACCGGCGGAGGCGGCCGCCGCTATCCTGGACGCCGCCTCCGCCCTGACGAGGAGATGGCGCACGACGGCTTTTTTCGTCAAGCCCCAGGAAGGCGGCGGCGGGCGCGGGTGCTTTCGGCTCGACGTCTTCCCGGATGGGTTCGGGCTTCCGGATTTGAGCAAACTCGGAATGGCGGCGGCGGGCGCGATACCCCTTCCCCCCTCCCTCGACGCGGAGAATCTCGACCACGTGCAGGCCATGCGATGGCTCTTTCACCGCTTCCGCTCCAGCCCGGCCACCTCGGATGCGTATATCAAGAAGACCCGCATATCCGCCCCTGCGGGGCGGGGCGACGTTTTCCCGGGCGCCTTCTTGCAGCAAACGCTCCGGGATTCCGCCCCCAGGCTCCGGGCGCAGCTGCGCGCATCGGCCCTCTCCCGCCAGGAGGCGATTCGGCTTCTGGCGCGCGCCATCGAGAACTACGAGCAGCTGTTCGACGCCCGCTATCTGCCCTTGATATGCGACTGGATCGATTTCGGACTCTTCAGCGTTCGCGCGCACCTGCGGCTCAGCCGCGCGGGGCCGGTTCTGGAAACGCTGTACGCCAGACTGTTCCCCATGGAGTTCTCGGACGATTTCATCGGCATCGTTGGCGTCGACAGCATCACAAACCGCGCGGAGGGAGGCATGGAGCTCAACCGCTACGCCCCGCTGTCGCCCACCCTGGCCGCCTATGCGGGCGGGGCGGAACGATTGTGCGAGAAGATTCGGGGCGCTTTCTACGCATTCGAGCGCTTCGTATCCCTCCTCGACGCTCCGGAGCGCAACCGCATCCCCGTCCGGGCCGAATTCGACCTCTCGCCCCTCAATGGACTGATCGCCGAGGGCAACGCCGACCCCGTCCGGGGCCAGTGCGCCAACAGCCGCTGGGGGCGCTTCCGCCAGAACTGCGCGGAATGGACGGAGGACGCCCTGTCGTTCTACTCCTGGAAATCCCGAAAGTTCTAGGCTAGAATCACAATAATACACTGTCCCGCATCGCCCCCGTTCCGAGAATCTTTTCGGGCAGGGACAGGATTCGCGCACTTTCCCGCCCACCCCGACGCAAGTGACCGAAATGGCCAGGTTCCTGAAAAGGGCGTTCAACATCCAACAGGAAGAGTTGCCCGTTTTCTCCTTGTTCTTCCTGTTTTACTTCCTCATCGGGGTTCAATTCTCCATCGGCCTCACCGTGTCCGAGGCGTTGTTCCTCTCCGAGGTCGGCCCGGGGTTTCTCCCCTACATGTACATATTCAACGCCCTCGTGATCATTCTTATCAGCACCTTTTACTCCTCCCTGACCCAAACGCTGTCCATCCCCTCCATGTTCAAGGCGGTGTTGGCGTTCTTCATCGCCCTCATCCTGGGCATCCAGCTGCTCATCTTCGCCGACATCCGCGCGTATGCGATGCCCATCGCATTCCCGCTCCTCCACACGCTGTTCGTCATGTTCACCAACATGCTCCCCAACAATTTCCGCGCCTTATACGGCCAGTATCTCGACGTCCTGCAATCGAAGCGGCTGGTTCCGATCATCCTGACGGGGGGACGCTACGGCGGCATCCTGGGCGGGCTGTCCATTCCGCTG
>CBDBZY010000009.1:0-27493 GCA_965213685.1 bacterium | reverse complement strand
CCGCCTGATGGTGGGCGACGACCGCGAGGCGCAGCTCCGCGCGGTTCGCGGCGCACTGGACAGGGGCGTCCGTTTTTTTGATACGGCGATGGGCTACGGAAACGGGAGGTCGGAGGCCAACCTGGGCGCGGCGTTGCGGCGATTGGGCGCGGACGTCACCCTCGCGACGAAGATTCGCCTCTCAGCGGCAGAGCGCGCCGCGCCGGCGGCGGCGGTCGTCGCCTCGGTGGAGAGAAGCCTGGAGCGGCTGGGCCGGGCGCGCGTCGACGTGATTCAGATTCACAACTACGTGGCCCCCGAGGGGGAGTGGCCGGTGGGAGAGGCGCTCTCCCCCTCCGAGATTTTCGGCACAGGCGGCGTGCTCGAGGGTTTCCGGGCGTTGCGCGACCGCGGGCGCGCGCGCTTTTTCGGGTTCACCGGCATCGGGGATCCCGCCACGCTGGCCGACCTGGTGGACAGCGGCGCGTTTCACACGATGCAGGCGTATTTCAACTTGCTCAACCCGAGCGCGGCGTATCCGGTGCCGGAGGATTTCAGCGCGCTGGACTACGGGCTGTTGCTCCGGCGCGCCGGGGAGAAGGGCATGGGGGTGCTGGCGATTCGCGCCCTCGCCCTGGGCGCGCTCACCGCCAGGCCCAACCTGCTGGGTTTTCTGGATGCAGGCCCCCCGCTGCTCTCGCTTGGCTCCGCATACGCGGAGGACGCGGCGCGCGCTCAGAGGATCGGGTTTCTCGTTCGGGAAGGCTGCACCCTGGCCCAGGCCGCGCTTCGCTTCGTCCTGATGCGCGAGGAGGTGTCCTGTGCCCTGGTCGGCTTCTCGGACGCCGCGCAGCTCGACGAGGCGGTCTCCTGCTCGGGTGCGGCGCCGCTGTCGGCGGATGACATGCGAAAGCTGAGAAGCGCCTGGGCGAATGATTTCGCCTAGACAGGGAGTGGGCTATCGCTGAGTTCATCGACACTCCCCCGAACGCGGGCATCAGCGAGGCCGCCATATGGGTGCTGAGCTTCTCCCTGATGCCCATCATGCTCGTCTACGCGAACTATCCCACCGCCATCCCGATTCTCAAGGCCGAGTGGTCGCTCACGAACGCGGACGCCGGCTTCATCTATTTTGCGTTTTACGTGGGCTACGTCGTCGCCTCGGCCGTGCTCACCGGGGCGACGGACTATTTCAGCGCGCGAACCATCTATCTCTTCTCGGCCGCCTGGCTCGGCCTCACGAACCTGATGTTCCCGTTTCTCGCCGAGGGCATGTGGACGGCCGCCCTCCTCCGGTGCGCCAGCGGGGTGGGGCTCGCAGGCGTGTTCGGGCCGGGCCTGCGCATTGTGGCCGAGCGCGCTCCCGCGCGGGGGAGAGCGAAAATGGTGTCGAGCTTCGCCTTCTTCTTTACCTTCAGCGTCTCGGTGTCGATGTTCCTGACGGGCTACCTGCTCCCCGATTTCGGCTGGCGCTTCACCTTCGCCCTGGGTTCGCTCGGGCCCGTGGCCGGCGTGCTGATGGTGCTGGTCTGGGTGCCCGACCCCGGAAGGGAGAAACCGGGGAGGGGAGAAAAATTCGCCTTTCCCCGCCTGCCGCTCCGCTGCTGGGTGACCATCGGCTCCTATGTCATGCACCGCTGGGAGATGTTCGCCTTCCGGGGCTGGGGCGTCACGTTCCTCTCGTCGGCGTTCCTGGCCCACGGCCTCTCCAGGGCGAACGCCGTGGACAAGGCCGCGACGGCCCTCGCCCTGATGATTGCGATATCCGCGTTTTCCAACTTTATCGGCGCCTGGTGCGCCGACAGGTTCGGGCGTCTCCCGACCATCGGGAGCAGCCTGTTCCTGAGCGGAGCGATGACGTTTGCGGTCGGCTTCCTCTTCCACGCACCCCCGCCCGTTCTGCTGGGCGTGGCGCTGCTCTGGGTGGTGGTGATGGCCATCGACGCGTCCGTTTTCCTGGTCGTGATGAGCGAAATCTCGCCCGGGCGTCATCTGGGCACGGCGCTCGGCTGCCTCGCCGGGTTCGGGTTCCTCTTCGGCGCCCTCTCCCCTGTGGAGATGGGCTATATTCTGGACGTCACCAACCCGGATGCGGGGGGCGCGCTCCTGCCGACCGAATGGAAGGCGGCCTGGGGTTCGGTGGGCTTGGCGGCCTGGGTCGGCCTGGGCGGGGTCGTCTGGCTCGCCCGCATCCTGCGGACAGGGGCGCGGGATGCTTGAATTCCGGATGCGAAGCCGATACGCTCCCGCGCGGGGCGATGATGCGGATTCGGGGGGCGCGGAGGAAGGACATGAAACCTTGAGCGAGCTTCTGGAGAAGGGAAGAACCCACCATTGCGGGGCGCTTCGCGCCTCGGACGTCGGGGGACGAGGTCATCCTCATGGGCTGGGCTGGGTCGAATCGCGACCACGGCGGCCTGATCTTCGTCGACTTGCGGGATCGCTACGGCGTCACCCAGGTGGTGGCCGACCCCTCTTACGACGAGGCCGCCCATGCGCTCGCCGAGCGGGTGTGCGCGGCGAGTGGGTGCTCGCCGTGCGGGGGGTGGTGGTCGAACGCCCCGAGGGGATGGCGAATCCGAACCTCGACACCGGCGAAATCGAGGTGCGGGTGACGCGGCTGGAGATTCTGAGCGAGGCGAGAACGCCTCCTTTCGAGATAGAGGACGGCTCCGACGCCAGCGAGACGCTGCGCCTCCAGTACCGCTATCTCGACATGCGGCGCCCCGGCGCTGCGGGGAGAACTTCATCAAGCGTCATCGGGCGGCCCAGGCGATTCGCGACTTCCTGGGGGGAGAATCACTTCCTCGACGTGGAAACCCCGTTCCTCACGAGGAGCACCCCCGAGGGGGCGAGAGACTACCTGGTGCCGAGCCGGGTCGCGCGCGGGAATTTCTTCGCCCTTCCCCAGAGCCCGCAGATGTTCAAGCAAATCCTCATGGTCGCGGGCTTCGATCGCTATTATCAGATCGTCAAATGCTTTCGGGACGAGGATTTGCGCGCCGACAGGCAGCCGGAGTTCACGCAAATCGACATCGAATGCTCCTTCCTGAACCGGCAGGCCTTTTTCGGACTCATGGAGGGCCTGGTCGCCAGGATATGGAAGGAGGTGGGCGGGGTCGAGGTCGAGACGCCCTTCGAGCGGATTCCCTATGCGGAGGCGATGGAGCAATATGGAACCGACAGGCCCGACAGGCGCTTCGGCATGCGGCTGGCCACGTTCACCGACGTGGCGCGGGCGAGCAAATTCCAGGTGTTCCGAAGGGCGGTCGAGCGGGGCGGGGCGGCGCGCGCCATGGCGGGGGCCGGGCATGGCGTCGGCCTCGAGAAAGGAGATAGACGACGTCATCGCGCGCGCACAGGAGTTGGGCGCGGGGCGGTCTCGCGTGGGCGAAGCGCACGGAAAACGGGTATGAGTCGAATATCGCCAAGTTTTTCCCGGAGGGCCAGCTCGAGGAGATTGGCGCGCGAGCGGGGGGTGGAGGTCGGCGACTTGTTGATGATGGTGGCCGACGCGCCCGCGGTGAGCGCATCGGTTCTGGGCCAGCTGCGCGCGCGGAGCTCGGCGCGCGCCTGGGCCTCGTCTCCCCGGACGCGCGGAAGTTTGATTTTTTGCTGGGTCGTGGACTTCCCGCTCCTGGAGTATGACGAGGCGGAGGGCCGCTTCCATGCGCTGCATCACCCCTTCACGGCGCCCGTCCCCGAGGACGTCGCGCTTTTTGATTCCGACCCGGGCGCCATGCGCTCCCAGGCCTATGACATGGTGGTGAACGGTCACGAAATCGGGGGCGGCAGCCAGCGAATTCACCAGCGCGAGGTGCAGCAGAAGATGTTCGCCGCCCTGGACATGGACGAGGCGGAGGCGCAGCGGCGATTCGGTTTCTTCCTGGAGGCGCTCGAGTTCGGCACGCCGCCCCATGGCGGAATCGCGTTTGGCCTGGATCGCATCATGATGCTGCTGGCGGGCGCGTCCTCCATTCGCGACGTCATCGCGTTTCCCAAGACCCAGAAGGCCACCTGCCTGATGACCGGCGCGCCGGCCGCCGTCGAGCGCGCGCAGCTCCGGGAGCTGGGCATCGACGGGTCGTTCGGGTAAGGGGCGTCCGGATGTCCCGGCCGAGGGGGGCGTCCCGAGGCGGGGCGGATGCGCGCGCACTCGACCTCGCCGCCATCCTGCGCGGCGGCGGCGCGCCCCGGGAGACCCCCGCAGGGGTTTCGCTCGGGGTTCGTCGCCATCATCGGACGCCCGAACGTGGGCAAGTCCACCCTCCTCAACCGCATCCTCGGCGAGAAGCTCGCCATCGTCACCCCCGAAGCCTGGAACCACGAGGCGCCGGCTTCTCGGCGTCCTGCATGCAGAGGATGCGCAGGCGGCTTTTTTCGACACCCCCCGGCGTCGAGCGCCCCGCCTCCAGGCTCGGGCGTTTTCCTGCTCGAGGAGGTGAAGGCCGCGTGCGCGGGGGCGGACCTCGCCCTTCTGATGACGGAGGGGGACGGGCGATGAGACGGACGCGCGCGCGCGCGCGCGCTGATTGCGGATGCGGGCGTGCCCGCGTTTCTCCTCATCAACAAGGTGGACCTGCTGAAGGACAAGACGCAACTCTTGCCGGCACTGGAAAAATACGCCCGGGACGGCGGGTTCCGGGGCGTATATCCCGTCTCGGCACTCCAGGGGGACAACGTGGCACCCCTCGTGCGGGACATCCTCCGCGCCCTCCCCGAAGGCCCGCGATACTTCTCTCCCGAGGTGACGACGGACGTCAGCGAAGCCGTGCTGATAGAGGAATTCGTTCGGGAGCAGGCGTATCGGCAGCTGCACAAGGAAATCCCCTACGCCGTGGCGGTGCGGGTGCGGGAGATGTCTCGCGCGGAGGGCTCCGGCCTGTTGCGCGTGGAGGCGGAAATCTATGTGGAGCGCAAGAGCCAGCGGGGCATCCTGGTGGGGAAGGGGGGCAGTCGGATCCGGAGCATCGGGGAATGTGCCCGGCGGGAGATCGAATTGCGGCTGGACGAGCGAATCTATCTAGGCCTCAATGTGCGCCTCAAGCCTAACTGGCGGCAGAGGGACGCCGCGCTTCAGGAACTCGGATACGAGAATGCGTAGATGCCCGGGACCTAGCGATTCTGGGCGCGCATACGTTTTTTCTGTGCGGCGAGTATCTTTCTCTTGCGCTTGACGCTGGGCTTCTCGTAATACTCGCGCTTCTTGATCTCCGTGAGGATACCGGATTTCTCGCACTGCTTCTTGAATTGCTTGAGGGCCTTGTCGATGGATTCGCCCTCGTGTACTTTCACGCCTGGCATATGGATATGGTTCCTCCGCTCGTCAAAATTGGGTGATGGAAGGATGCCGCCTTTCAAGTGTCCCAATATCTCTCATCCGGGGGATTTCGTCAAGTCCCGGCGCAAAAGATATGTCGTGGGGGCGTCTTTTTGGCCATTCTGAGCGATGAAGCCATCGTCCTGGGCGCGCGGCCCTACTCGAACACGAGCCTGATAGTGACGTTTTTGACCAGGGGCAGGGGCAAGGTGCGCCTGGTGGCCAAGGGTGCGCGCTCGGCGAAGTCGCGGGTGGGCGTGGGGCTGGAGCCTGCGAGCGCGAGCCATCTGGAGTGGCACCAGCGCGGCGGGTCCGACTTGGGAACGATGCGAAAATGCGAGACGACCCGGGTCTATCAAAGGCTCTGGAAGGATTATGAGGCCATGCGGGCGGCGTCTCGCCTCCTGCGGATACTCGACGCGGTTCTGGGCGTCGGGGAGGGAGAGGCCGAACACCATGCGCTGCTCCGGCTGGCGCTCGAAACGCTGGATGCGGGCGGGCGGGCGGCGAGCATGGAGGGCGTCTTTCTGCTGCGGCTGCTCAGGGTGGCGGGCCTGCGCCCGGGTCTCGCCTACTGCGCGGCGTGCGAGGAGCCCCCGGGGAGCGGGGCCGCGCGCCTCGACCTGGCGACGGGCGAGTTGCGCTGCGCGAGGTGCCCGCAGCCGCCCGCGCAGGGGGTGCGCCTGCGCACCGGGGCTGTCGCGGCGATGCGGGAGGTGCTCGCCCTGCCGTCCGGGAGGTGCTTCTCGGTGCAGTTCGCCGCCTCCCTCCGTTCGGAGATCCTCCGGTGCGCGGAGGCGTTTTGGCAGTATCATGGCGGGAAGTCCCTGCCCAGGCGTCCGGGCAATAACGTCCACTCCCCGCGTTGACGGAATCCGGCGGGGGCGGTATTTGTTGTGCCCCTCGCTCCGGCGGGCTGTTTTTCCGATGAGAGGCTTGCGTGCTGAAAGAACGGATAGTCCCCATATTCGAGAAGGCCTTGGAGCGCGCGCGCGCGGCGGGCGATTTGGCTTCCCGCGACGCGCAGGCGATCTCCATCGAGACGCCGCCGAACGAGGCGTTCGGGGATTTCTCCTGCAACGTGGCGATGACGCTGGCCCGGGCCGAGCGCAGGGCGCCTCTGGAGATCGCAGAGCGCATCCTCCGGCACCTCGAGGCTCCGGAGGGGCTTTTTCGGGATGTCCGGGTCGAGAAGCCGGGCTTCATCAACCTCTACATGCACCCCGATTACCTGTGCGCGAGGCTACAGGACATATTGGCCGCACCGGATGATTTTGGGAAAAACGAATGGGGGGCGGGCAAGTCCGTTCACCTGGAGTTCGTGAGCGCGAACCCCACCGGCCCGCTTCACGTCGGCCATGGCCGGGGCGCCGCGCTGGGCGACGTTCTGGGCCGCGTTCTGGAGGCCTCCGGCTTCCGGGTGCACCGCGAGTATTACGTCAACGACGCGGGCAACCAGATGGAGACTCTGGCGAAATCGGCCTATGCCCGCTATCTGCAGGACGTGCGGGGCGAGGCGGTCGCGTTTCCGGAGGATGCCTACCAGGGCGGCTACATTCGGGAGATCGCCAGCTCGCCCAGGTTTCGGGAAGGGCTCGAATCCCTCCCCGGGGAGGGAGAAAAGGCACTGCTCGCCCGATCGGGTACGATCGCCAAGGAGCTGATACTGGAGGACATCCGGAAATCCCTCGCCGATTTCCGGGTGCGTTTCGAGGAATGGTTCAGCGAGGCTTCCCTGTTCTCCGGAGAGGGGGGGAGGGTGGAGCGGGCGATCGCCGCCCTGGAGGAGAAGAAAAAACTCTATGAGAAGGACGGGGCGAAGTGGCTCGCCTCGGGTGCGTACGGGGACGAGAAAGACCGCGTCGTCGTGCGGGACGATGGCCGCCCGACCTATCTGGCCTCCGACATCGCCTACCACGACCTCAAATACGAGCGCGGCTTCGACCGCTACATCAACGTCTGGGGGGCGGATCACCACGGGTATTTGCCTCGGGTGCGCGCGGCGGTGGAGATGCTCGGCCATGACCCGGAGCAGCTCGACGTCCTGTTCGTTCAGTTCGTGAGCCTGCGCCGCGGGGGCGAGACGGTTGCGATGAGCACGCGCTCGGGCGAGTTTGAGGCGCTCTCCGCCGTGGTGGAGGAGGTGGGGGTGGATGCGGCCCGATTTTTCTTCCTGATGCGCAGTGCGGACACGACGCTGGAGTTCGACCTGGATTTGGCCAAGAGGCAGAGCAGCGAGAACCCGGTCTATTATCTCCAGTACGCCCACGCGCGCGCGTGCAGCCTCCTCCGCCAGGCGGCGGCGGAGGGCGAGTCGCTCGACCGCCTCGCCGCCCTGCCCGGTGCCCTCGCCCTGGCCGAGGAGCGTCAACTCATGAGAAATCTGCTCGGGTGGCCCGACGTGGTGCGGACGGCGGCCGAGAGGCTCGAACCCCACCACATCCCGTTTGGCCTCCTCTCTGTCGCCAAACAATTCCACGCCTATTATAATCGGAACCGGATACTGGGGCAGGGCGAAGAGATCACCCGCGCCCGCCTTTGTCTCGCGAGGTGCGTGCGCGCCGTTTTGCGGAACGGCCTGAACCTGCTGGGCGTCTCCGCTCCGGAGAAGATGTAGCCTGCGACGACATCCGCCCAAAGGAGTCGAGAAGGCCCATGAAGACCGGGCGCGAAACGTCATCCACGAAGCGCTACCAGGTCGTATTCAGCAAACTGCAGGCCGGCGTTTTCATGACCCTCCTCCTCGCGCTGCTGGCCGCCTCCTTCAGCTTCGGCTATCTGCTGGCCGAGCGCGGCGCGGCGGGCGGAGCGGCCGATGGCGGGAGCGGGCGGGCGGTTTTCTCGCCGCCGGGGCAGGGCGAGGAGGCGGGGCGGGGGGTGGTCGTCGTGCTGGGCGCCGGGTCTGAGGGAGAGGCGCGGCGCCGGCCCGTCGACGCCATCGAGCCGAAATTTTATCGGGAGCTCCTCCGCGCGGACGGGAAGAGCGGGGAGCCGATGGAGCCCATCAAATTGCCGGAGGTGAAAAAGGCGCCGAAACCCGCGCCCCCTCCGCCCGAGGCGGTGGAGGGAGAGCCCCCTGCGGCGGCGGGCGCGCCACCCGGGAAGAGGGCGGCGGCGGACGCCCTCGCCGCAAGGCCGGAGAAGCGGAAGGAGGCGCCGCCGCGCGCCCCGAAGCCCTGGACGGCGGGAAGCGGCTACACCGTCCAGATCGTCTCGGTCAGGAAGTTTGACGAGGCGCTCCGCACCGTCCAGAGACTCAGACGCGCGGGCTTTCGGCCCTACATCAAGAGCGTGGACCTAGGCGCCCGAGGCAGGTGGTATCGCGTCCGCGTGGGGCACTATGGCGAGAGGGAGGAGGCCCGAAAGGCGTTGTCCGAGATACGCGGGAGGGCGCGGATTCGGGGCGGAAGAATAGTTTCCATATAAAACGCGAATTTATACAATGATTTATGACAAGATTGCTATAAACAACTTGAATTCAGGCGTCCGCGCCCCCCGCTCGCATGCGTTGGCCACGTTGCGACCGGCTGGAGACGGCCCGAATCTTGACACCCTCGCGTTCCGTTCCTAAGATGCACCCTCCCGATTTCCGGGAGTGGAGGTAGTTCGATGGCTTCCCGACGTTTCCCTCCCTGGCTCGTCAAGCGGCTGCCCAGCCCCAGCCGCTCCCACGAGGTCAAGGTGCTGATGCGCGGCAAGCGTCTCCACACCGTGTGCGAGGAGGCCCGTTGCCCGAACCTGTTTGAGTGCTTCTCGCGGAAGGCGGCGACCTTCATGATCGGGGGCGACGTCTGCACCAGAACCTGCGGCTACTGCGCGGTCACGAAAGGGGTCCCGGAGCGGCTCGACCCCGATGAGCCGCTGCATGTGGCGGAGGCCGCCAAGTCGCTGGGTTTGCGGCACGTGGTCGTCACGATGGTGAATCGGGACGATTTGTCGGATGGCGCGGCGGGCCATGTGGTGGCGACCATCGAGGCGGTGCGCGCGCTGCTCCCCCGGGCCACGGTGGAAGTGCTGGTGAGCGATTTTATGGGCAATTTCGACGCGGTCGCGCAGGTGGTGCGCGCCGGGCCGGACGTGTTCAATCATAACATCGAGACGGTGCGGCGCCTGTTCAAGCGCACGCGGCCGAATGGCGATTACGCCCGCTCGCTGCGCGTCCTCGGCATGGCGCGGGAAATCGCCCCGCAGATGGTGACGAAAAGCGGCGTCATGGTCGGCATGGGGGAAACCGAGGAGGACGTGCTGTCCCTGATGGATGACTTGCGGGATGCGCGGGTGGATTGCCGGATCATGACGATTGGCCAGTATCTCTCGCCCAGGAAAAAGGCGATTCCCGTTCGGGAATACGTTCACCCGGACGTGTATGCGCGCTACCGGCAGGCGGGGGAGGCGCGGGGCTTCGCGCACGTGTTCGCGGGCCCCTTCGTGCGCAGCTCCTACAATGCCGAGGAGGCGCTGCACGCCTCGCAGGGGATCGGGGACGCGATGCGCCGGGGAGGAGACCCCGAGGGCCGCGCCTTCATGACGGCGGACGGTTCGGGCCAGAACGTGCCGGCGCCCCCGAGCCGCCTGATCCCTCTGCCCGTCAGCTGAAAAAGGACTTGTGGCATGCATGAGTTCCAGCGGATTACGCGCCTGCCGCCCTATGTCTTCGCGGCCGTCGACGAGCTGAAGATCGAGGCGCGCCGCCGCGGCGAGGACATCATTGATTTCGGGATGGGGAACCCGGACCTCGCCACCCCTCCCCACATCGTGGAGAAGCTCGTGGAGGCGGCGGCGAATCCCCGGAACCACCGCTACAGCGCCTCGCGCGGCATCAGCCGGCTGCGCAGGGCCATCGCCGACTGGTATGGCGGCCGCTACGGCGTGGAGGTCGACCCCGAGGAGGAGGCCATCGTCACCATCGGCGTGAAGGAGGGAATCTCCCACCTGGCGCTGGCCGTCACGAACCCGGGCGACCTGGTGATGGTGCCGAGTCCCACCTATCCCATCCACACCTACGCCATCGTGCTGGCGAACGGCAACGTGGTGCACGTGCCGCTCTCGCAGGGGGATGATTTTTTTGAAAACATGACGGAAACCATCCGTCCGATATGGCCGCGGCCGAAAATCCTGGTTCTGAGCTTTCCCCACAATCCCACCACGGTGTGCGTGGACCTCGGCTTTTTTGAAAAGGTGGTCGCCTTCGCGAAGGAATACAACCTCATCCTCATCCACGATTTTGCGTATGCCGACCTGGGGTTCGATGGCTACGAGCCGCCCAGCATCCTGCAGGTGAAGGGCGCGAAAGACGTGGGCGTGGAGTTTTTCTCCCTCTCCAAGAGCTACTCCATGCCCGGATGGCGGGTGGGCTTTGCCGTGGGGAACCGCGCGCTCATCGGCGCGCTCAGGCGCATCAAGAGCTATCTCGACTACGGGGCTTTCCAGCCCATCCAGATCGCCTCGATCATCGCCCTCGACGGCTCCCAGGAATGCGTCGGGGAAATCCGGCGAATCTATCAAAGCAGGCGCGACGCGCTGTGCAACGGGCTGGAGCGAATCGGCTGGCCGGTGCAGAAGCCGAAGGGCACGATGTTCGTCTGGGCGGAGATTCCGGCGCCCTACAAGGAGATGGGCTCTCTCGAGTTCTCCAAATTCCTGCTGAAAGAAACCGAGGTGGCCGTATCGCCCGGCGTCGGGTTCGGCGAGTTGGGGGATGGGCACGTGCGCTTCGCACTCGTGGAGAATGAGCACCGCACGCGGCAGGCGCTCAGAAATCTCCGCTCCATATTTCAGGACAGGGCGCCGAGGCGGGCGGCGGGCTAGCGCGCCGCCCATCGGGGTCAACGGGTCATGCGGAAAATTTGCGTCGGCATATTGGGACTGGGCACGGTCGGAAGCGGGGTGGCGAACCTGCTCGACGAACAGCGGGAGCTCATCCGCAGGCGCCTCGGCGTGGAGGTGCGCGTCTCGAGGGTGGCGGACCGCAGCGTCTTCGCCAAGAACAAGACGGCGCGCGGGGTGGCGCCCGAGAACCTCGGCACGGACTTCGAGGCCGTCATCGACGCTCCCGACGTGGACGTCGTCGCGGAGCTGATTGGCGGGACGGATGACGCGAGGCGCCACATCCTGCGAGCGATAGGGAAGCGAAAGCCGGTGGTCACGGCCAACAAGGCGGTGCTCGCCGTCCACGGGGAGGAGATATTCGCCGCGGCGGAGAGGGCGGGTTGCCCGCTGGGCTTCGAGGCGTCCGTCGCGGGCGGCATTCCGATAGTCCGAAACCTGCGCGAGGCCTTCGCGGCGGACAAAATCGAGCGGCTCGCCGGCATCCTGAACGGCACGTGCAACTACATTCTGAGCCAGATGACGGAGGCGGGCGCGGATTTCGGCGACACCCTGAGGCGCGCCCAGGAACTTGGCTACGCGGAGGCCGACCCCGCTTTCGACGTCGACGGCGTCGATGCGTCCCACAAGATAGCGATTCTGGCGAACCTGGCCTACGGCACGCCCGTGGACGTCGACGCCTACCACACGGAGGGGATACGCCACATCACCTCTGCCGACATCGACATCGCCCGGGAGCTCGGCTACCGCATCAAGCTCATCGCCATGGCCCAGGAGAGGGCGGGAAAACTCGACATTCGCGTTCACCCGACGATGCTCTCGGAGAACCACCCCCTCGCGCAGGTGGGCGGGGTCTATAACGCGGTGGCCGTCTCGGGGAAGAACGCCGGGCCGCAGGTTTTCATCGGGAAGGGCGCCGGTTCGGAGGCCACCGCCTCCGCCGTGGTGGGGGACATCATCGAGGTGGCGCGGTGGCTCAGAAACGGGGGCGACGCGCGAATTCCCGCCGCCGCCTTTCTGCCGGATCAGCGCGCGCGGCTCGACATCCTGACGCCCCGGGAGGTTTCGACCCGCTTCTACGTCCGCTTCGCCGCCCTGGACAAGCCGGGGGTTTTGAGCCGCATCGCCGGCGTCTTCGGCGAGAACGACATCAGCCTCGAGACCGTCGTCCAGAAGGGCCGCGCCGGCGAGGATGGCTACGCCCGCCTGGTGCTGCTCACCCACCGGGCGACGGAGGAGAACATGAGGAACGCACTGGAGGAGATCGCCTGTCTCGACGTGGTGCGGCCCGGCCATGCGCTCATCCGCGTGGAGTCGGACGGCATGGCGTTCATGTGATCGTGCGGACGAGGCGCACCCCCCATGCGGAAAATCCTGATGATTCTCGCGCGCGGCCTCGCCGACCGGCCCATCGCGGCACTGGGCGGCAAGACTCCCTTGCAGGCGGCCCGGACGCCCGCGCTGGATCGCCTGGCGGCCTCCGGCCTCTCCGGGGCGTGGGCTCCCGCCGCCGGCGCCCCGCACCCCTCCCTGGACGGTTTCTTGCGGGATTTTTTCGATCTCCCCGAGACCCTCTCCTCCGGCTTGATGCTGGCCGCCGCCGCCGGCGTCCCCCCGCGGAAGGGGGAGGCCGTCTTCCGGCTCAGCTTCGTTTGCCTGAAGCCCGGCGCCACGAGCGTCGTCATGCTGGACCCGGCGGGCTTCGGCGTCACGGACGAGGAGAACCGGGAGCTCCTCCGCTATCTGGAGCGGCACATGCCGCCCGATGCGGGGGAGTCGTTCCGCTTCGAGTCGCTGGGCGGGCACCAGGCGCTGCTGTTCTATCGGGGCGTGGGACGGCTTTCGCCTGCCTCCTTTCGCGGATTCTCGCCCCCCCACGCCATCGCCGGACAGCCCATCGGCGCCCACATGCCCGTGGCGGAGGCGGCGCGCCGCTTCGTTCATTTCGTCAATGATTCCCAGATGGTGCTCTCCACCCACGCCGGGTTGCGGGAGAAGGCGCGAGACCGGATGTTCGCGGCCAACTCCGTATGGCTCTGGGGCGGCGGCCTGGCGGAGGAGGCGGCGCGAATCTCGGAGAAGACGGGGGGCAGGGCTGCTGCGCTGGTGACCGACGCGCCGCTGGCGAGGGGCTTTGCCAAACTGGGGGGCGCGGATGTATATGAGCCGGGGGAGAACCCGTCCGCCGCCGCCCGCGAGGCGCTGTCGAAACATGATTTCGTATTCTCGGTCCCGGAGGTGGACGAGATAGCCCCCTGGCGCGAGGTGGCGGAGAAGGTCGAGGCCATCGAGCGGTTCGATGCCGGCTTCCTGTCGCCCCTCATGGAGGAGTTGCGCGAGCCGTGCCGCGTTCTCGTGGCGGCGGCTCATGGATTCAGCGTGGAGTCGCAGGAGTGGACCGCCGATGCCGCGCCGTTCGCGATGGCGGATTTTGACGGGGAGCGCCTGGCCCCTCCCCGGCGCCCGTGGGGCGTGCTGGCGAACGTGCGTGCGCTGGTGGGCGGCGGCGGAAAGCGGAGAGGCCCGGCGGCGGGGTTTTCCGAGGCGCTTGCGGGGGCGGGGCGCGTCCAGCCGCTTCGTGCGGTAAAAAAACGATTGCTCGGCGGATGACAGGAAAAGACGATGAGCCTGGTCGTACAGAAATTCGGCGGCACCTCGGTGGCCGATTTGGACAGGATTCGCGGCGTCGTGAGGCGGATATCGGCGGTGAGAGGCTCCTGGGAGCGCATCATCGTCGTGGTGAGCGCGATGGCGGGGGAGACCGACAAACTCATCCGGCTCGCGCACACGCTCTCCCCCCAGCCCATAGGGCGGGAGCTGGATCTGCTCCTCACCTCCGGGGAGCGCATTGCCAGCGCGCTTTTGGCCATCGCCCTCGACGCGGCCGGAATTCCCGCGATATCCCTCACCGGCGGGCAGGCGGGCATTCTGACGGAGGGCGCGCACACCCGCGCCCGCGTGCGCTCCATTCGCCCGGCGCGCGTTCTCCGGGAGCTGGAGGGGGGGAAAGTGGTCGTCGCCGCCGGTTTTCAGGGGGTCGATGAGTTCGACGAGGAAACCACCCTGGGCCGCGGAGGCTCCGACCTCACCGCCGTGGCGTTGGCCGCGGCGCTTGAAGCGGATCGCTGTGAGATTTATACCGATGTGGACGGGGTGTACACGGCGGACCCGCGTCTTGTCCCCGACGCGAAGTGTCTGGAGCAGATATCGTTCGAGGAGATGATGGAGCTCGCCTCCCTGGGCGCGAAGGTGCTGCAGGCGCGCTCCGTGGACCTGGCGGCGAAGTATGGCCTTCCCATCGTCGTCCGCTCCGCGTTTGGTGAAGGAGAGGGAACATTGGTCGTCCCAGAGCCCACGGGAATCGAGGCCCCCGCCGTGCGCGGCGTGAGCAGCGACGCGAAGCAATCGAAACTCACGGCCAGCGGCGTGCCCGACCGGCCCGGCATCGCGGCCTCCCTGTTCGGGCAGCTGGCCGAGAAAACGATCATGGTGGACATGATCGTTCAGAACGTGAGCGAAAACGGCATGACCGACATCTCCATCACCGTGAACCGCGACATGGCGGGCGAGGCCGAGCGCATCATGCAGGAGTCGCACGAGTCGCTGGGCGGGGCCGTCATCTCCCGCGACGACGACATCGCCAAGGTCTCCGTCGTGGGCGTGGGCATGAAGAGCCAGGCCGGCGTGGCTTCGCGGGTTTTCTCCGCCCTGGCGAGAAACCGGATCAACATCATGATGATCTCCACTTCCGAGATTTCGATATCCGTCGTGGTGCGCCAGGCGGACGCGGAGAACGCGGTGCGCGTGCTGCACAAGGAGTTTCTCGGTTGAGCGATGCGCTGACGTTCCAGGAAGTGATCATGTCCCTCGAGCGATACTGGTCGCAAAAGGGGTGCGTCATCCAGCAACCCTACGACGTCGAGGTGGGCGCGGGGACGATGAACCCGGCGACTTTTTTGCGCTCCCTCGGCCCCGAACCCTGGCGGGTGGCCTATGTCGAGCCGAGCCGAAGGCCCACCGATGGCCGCTATGGCGAGAACCCGAACAGGCTCCAGCACTATTATCAGTACCAGGTGATTCTCAAGCCCTCGCCCATCGACGTGCAGGAGCAATACCTGGATAGCCTGAGGGTTCTGGGGATTGACCCGCTGGCGCACGACGTCCGCTTTGTCGAGGACGACTGGGAATCGCCGAACCTCGGCGCCTGGGGCCTGGGCTGGGAGGTGTGGCTCGACGGGATGGAGGTGACGCAGTTCACCTATTTTCAGCAGGCCGGCGGGCTGGACCTGGACCTCGTCTCCGCGGAGCTCACCTATGGCCTCGAGCGCATCGCCATGTACCTCCAGGAGGCGGAAAGCGTGTATGACCTCGTGTGGGCGCGGGATGCGGACGGCGAGGCGATACGGTACGGGGACTTGCACCATCAAACGGAGGTGGAGTTCAGCCACTACAATTTCGAGGAGGCGGACGCCGGCGTTCAGTTCGATATTTTTGACAAGTATGAGGCCGAGGGTCTGCGCCTGATAGGGAGGGGACTCACGTTTCCCGCCTATGATCACGCGCTCAAGTGCTCGCACGCCTTCAACCTGCTGGACGCGCGCGGGGCCATCAGCGTGAGCGAGCGGGCGCGCTATATCGGCAGGATACGGAAGATGGCGCGCGCCTGCGCGGAGAGCTATCTGAAATCGCGCTACGCGGCCGGGTTTCCCCTCATCCGGGACGAGCGGCTGCGAAAGGAGCAACTCGCCCTCTACGCCGCGCGGTATGCCGCGGCGGAGGCCGGGCAAACCGCGGGGAAGGGATAAGGGGGCTTTGGGTTTTTTGTTGGGCGAAGAGCTGGTTCTGGAGATTGGAACCGAGGAGATTCCCTCCACCTACATGCCGGGGATGCTGGCCGCCCTCAGGGAGCGGGCCGGGGCGGCCTTCGCCGAGGCGCGCCTGCGTTTCGAGGGTCTGGAGACGTTTGGAACGCCGAGGAGGCTCGTTCTGCACGTGGCGGTTCTGTCGGAGCGGCAGGAGCCGCTTCAGGAGGAGATACTCGGTCCCCCCGTCAGGAGCGCGTTCGACGGCGACGGCAACCCGACCGGGGCGGCCCTCGGATTCGCCAGGAGGCATGGGGTGGAGGCGTCCGAGCTGCGGCGGGTGGACACGCCCCGTGGCGCGCGCCTGATGTATTTCCGCGAAGACGCGGGCGCGGAGGCCCGGGTCGTTCTGGGGCCTTTGCTGACGAGGCTCATCCAGGAGCTGCCGGCGCCCAAGTCCATGCGCTGGGGGGCGGGCAAATTCTCCTTCGTCCGGCCCGTTCAGTGGGTTCTGGCCCTCTATGGAGGCGCGCCCGTGCGCGGTCCGGCGTCGGGCGGGGACGGGTCGCTTCCCCCGTTCGGATCGGCCACGTATGGCCACAGGTTTCATGCGAACAAAAAGATACATATCAATAACTTTCAGGAATATATTCATGCTTTGCGTGATAATTATGTGGAGCCGATGGTGGATGACGGCGCCGGCGGCGGACGCATCCCCATGGTGCGCGCGGGCGTCCTCGAAGCCGCGCGCGCCGTGGGCGGCGAGCCCGCCGCGGACGCGGAGGCCGTGGAGGGTCTGGTGGAGAGGGTGGCGCACCTGGTCGAGTGGCCCTTCCCGGTGGCGTGCGGGTTCGACGAAAAATTTCTGGACCTGCCGGAGGAGGTCATCATCTCCACCCTGGAGGTGCACCAGAGGTGTTTTGCGCTGCGGGAGAGAGGGGGGGAGGCGCTCATGCCTGCGTTCATCGGGGTGAGCAACACGAGAGCGCATGACATGGAAGTGGTGCGCAGAGGCTATGAGCGCGTCGTGCGCGCGCGGCTGGAGGACGCGGATTTCTACTGGCGCCAGGACCTGGGGACGCCCCTCGCCGACATGGCCGAGGGGTTGAAGGACGTGGTCTACCATCCGCGGCTGGGCACGAGCTGGGACAAGGTGGAGCGCTTCCGACGCCTGGGCACCTGGCTGTGCGGGCGGGTCGCGCCGGGCGATGCGGCCCTGGCGAAACGGGTGGAGGAGGCGGCCTCTGTCTGCAAGGCGGATTTGACCAGCGGCATGGTCTATGAGTTTCCCGAGCTGCAGGGGGTGATGGGCAGGCGCTACGCCGAGCGCGAGGGCAGGGAGGAGGCGGTGTCCCGCGCCATATACGAGCATTACCTCCCCCGGGGCGAGGGGGACGACCTCCCGGGAGGCGATGCGGGCGCCATTCTGGGACTGGCCGACAGGATGGACACCATCGTCGGCATGGTGGGACTGGGCTATCTGCCCAGCGGTTCGGAGGACCCCTATGCGCTGCGGCGCGCGGCCAACGCGGTTTTGCGCATCCTGGAGGACAGGGGATACAGAATCTCTTTGCCCGAATGGGTGGAGGCCGCCGCCGAGCCTTTGACGGACAGGTTTCGGGGCGACCGCGCCGAAGTCTCGCAGCGGATTCTGGGGTTCTGGCGCAACCGGGTGTCGGCGCATTTGTCGCGCGGCTGCGCGCGCGGCGATTTGGTGGAGGCGGTGCTCGCGTCTGGGGACGATGCGGGCTGGCGGGACGTGGTGGACGCGCGGGCGCGCCTCCGGGCGCTGGAGCGGCTGGCCTCGAGCGCGGAGTCCTTCGAGCCGCTCGCGACGACCTTCAAGCGGGTGAGCAACATCGTCCGCCGCGCGCGGGAGAACGGCGGGGGGGACGTGGCGGCGGAGCGGCCGGACGCGCGGCTTCTTGCAGAGGGCGCCGAGGCGCGGCTGCACGCCTCCTTGGACGCCGTTTCCGGAACCGTGCGGGAAACGCTGGGGGGCGTCCGGGAAGGGGACGCCGCCGCGCTGGAGGAGGCGTATGTCGAGGCCACCTCCGCCATTGCGGAAATTCGGCCTCTGGTGGATGATTTTTTCGATGAGGTGATGGTGATGGCCGACGACGCCGAGCTGCGCAAAAACCGCCTGGCGCTCATGGCCGGCGTGGGCGCGCTGTTTTCCATGATCGCCGATTTCACGAAGATACGGGGGCGGGCGCCGGGATAGCCTGGATGACGGTTTTTTTGGGTGGGTTCGTAGCGTTTCACGGATGGTTCACGTGCGCGAGCGGCGCGGGAGGAAGCGGCGGATGGCGGAGAAGATGGTGTATTCCTTTGGCGCCGGGCAGACCGACGGCGGCGCCGACATGCGCAACCTGCTCGGCGGCAAGGGCGCGAACCTGGCGGAGATGGCGAGTCTGGGCATACCGGTGCCGCCGGGCTTCACCATCACCACGCAGGTCTGCGTCGATTACCTGAAGGAAAACAAGGTGCCCGCGGGCCTCTGGGAGGGCGTGCGGGAGCAGATGGCGCGCCTGGAGAGCGCGATGGGGGCGCGGTTCGGCGGCGATGACAACCCGCTTCTGGTGAGCGTGCGCTCGGGTGCGCGCGAATCGATGCCGGGGATGATGGACACGGTGCTGAACCTGGGGATGAACGACGCGACGGTCCGCGCCCTCGAGAGAAAGTCGGGCAACCGCCGCTTCGCGTACGACAGCTACCGCCGGTTCATCAACATGTTCGGCAACGTGGTGCTGGGAATGAAGCACCATGATTTTGAGTCGAGGATCGAGGCGATGAAGCGGCGCCGGGGCGTCGCGTCGGACGTGGAGTTGACGGCGGAGGATATGGCGCAGCTGGCGGAGGAATACGCCGCCCTCGTGAAGGAGAGGACGGGCGCGGACTTCCCGCAGGATCCGTTCGAGCAGCTGCGCCTGGCGGTCGAGGCGGTGTTCCAGTCCTGGAACAACGAGCGCGCGTTCACCTACCGCAGGCTCTACAACATCGCCCATGACTGGGGCACCGCCGTGAACGTGCAGTGCATGGTGTATGGCAACATGGGGGAGGATTGCGGCACCGGCGTCGCTTTCTCGCGCGACCCGGCCACCGGCGAAAACGCGCTCTACGGCGAGATTCTCTTCAACGCCCAGGGCGAGGACGTGGTGGCGGGCATCCGGACGCCGGAGCCCATCGCGAGCCTCAAGGAGAAGATGCCCGCGTGCTTTGACGAGTTCGAGGCGATCACCGAGAAGCTGGAAGCCCACTACCAGGATATGCAGGACATGGAGTTCACCATCCAGAACGGGCGCCTGTTCATGCTCCAGACCAGAAACGGCAAGCGGACGGCGGCGGCGGCCGTGCGAATCGCCGTCGAGATGGTGGATGAGAACGTGCTGACCAGGCGCGCCGCCGTGCGGCGGGTGGACCCCGACAGCCTCGATCAGCTCCTGCATCCCATGATCGACTCCGAGCAGGAGTTGACCGTGGTGGCCACAGGCCTCGCCGCGTCGCCGGGTGCCGCCGTGGGCGAGGTGGCGTTCACCGCCGCGGAGGCGGTGGAGCGGGCGGAGGCGGGGAAATCCGTCATCCTGGTGCGCCAGGAGACGAGCCCCGAGGACATCAACGGGATGAACGTCTCCGAGGGCATCCTCACGGCGCGGGGCGGGCTCACCTCCCACGCCGCCGTCGTCGCGAGGCAGATGGGCAAGTGCTGCGTGACCGGTTGCGGTGCCCTGGACGTGCGGGCGGAGGAGAAAGTCATTCGCGTGGACGGCCGGACGATAGCGGAGGGCGATTTCATCTCCCTGAACGGGAATACGGGCGAGGTGTTCCTCGGCGAGGCCAGGCTCAAGCAGCCCGAGCTCTCGGGGCATTTCGCCACCCTGATGGAGTGGGCGGACGAGTTGAGAACCCTGGGCGTGCGGGCGAACGCCGACACGGTGGCGGACAGCGAGGCGGCCCTGAAGTTCGGTTGCGAGGGAATCGGCCTGTGCCGCACGGAGCACATGTTCTTCGAGGGGGAGCGCATCGACTACGTGCGCGCCATGATTCTGGCCGCCACGGAGGAGGCGAGGCGGGACGCGCTCTCCCATCTCCTGCCCATGCAGCGCGAGGATTTCGTCGGCATCTTCGAGGTGATGCGGGAGCGGCCCGTGACGATTCGGCTGCTGGACCCCCCGCTTCACGAGTTCCTCCCCAAAACGACGGAGGACATGGAACAGGTGGCCAGGGTGCTGGGGATGAGCTTCGACGCCATACGCCACGCCACCGAGGCGACCGAGGAGCAGAACCCGATGCTGGGCCACCGCGGCTGCCGCCTGGTGGTCACGTATCCCGAAATCGCCGAAATGCAGGTGCGCGCCATCATCGAGGCGGCCTGCGAGATGAAGGCGAGGGGCGTGGACGTGCTGCCCGAGATCATGATTCCCCTCACCTCGGGCGTGGGCGAGTGGGAGTTCAACCGCGACATCGTGCACGACGTCGCCCGGCAGGTGATCGAGGAGAAAGGCGTCGCGCCCCGCTATCTCACGGGCACGATGATAGAGATTCCCAGGGCCTGCATCCTCGCGGGAGAGATTGCCGACAGCGCGGAGTTCTTCAGCTTCGGCACGAACGATCTGACGCAGCTCACCTACGGCCTGAGCCGGGATGACGCGGGCTGGTTCCTGCCCAAGTACATCGAGAAGAGTCTGATTCCCCAGGATCCTTTCGTGGCCGTGGACCGCGAGGGGGTGGGCGAGATGGTGCGGATCGCCATCGAGCGCGGCCGCGCCAGGCGGGGCGACCTCGAGCTGGGCATTTGCGGGGAGCATGGCGGGGAGCCCACGTCGGTGGAGTTTTGCCACATGATGAAGATGGACTACGTCTCCTGCGCGCCATACCGGGCACCGATAGCCCGACTCGCCGCCGCCCAGGCGTCGATAGCCCACGGCGCGTACCAGACGGTCGAAATCCATTGAGCGGGATGCGTTCTCCCCGATGATTCGCCTCCGTGCCGATCGGAAAAAAGAGATGATGGCCCAGGCCCTCTCTCTCGCGGGGCGCGGGGAGGGGACGACGAGTCCCAACCCGCTCGTCGGGGCGGTCGTTCTCGATTCTGCCGGAGAGGTGGCGGGCCGCGGCTGGCACCGCAAGGCGGGGGGGCCGCACGCTGAGGTGCTGGCCCTGCGGGAGGCGGGCGACCGCGCGCGCGGCGGCGTCCTGGTAGTCACCCTGGAGCCGTGCGCCCACCAGGGCAGAACGCCTCCCTGCGCGCCTTTTGTGGCGGAGGCCGGCGTCTCTTTGGTCATCGCCGCCGTCGCGGACCCGAACCCGCGGGTGTCCGGGCGCGGCTTCGCCCACCTGCGCGCGAAGGGGGTCGAGGTGGAAGTCGGCGTCATGGCCGAGGCGGCCGTGCGCCAGAATGAAGCCTATTTTCACTGGTGGAAGCGTGGCCGGCCCCTCCTCACCCTGAAGGCCGCCGCGAGCCTGGACGGAAAGATCGCGACCCGAAGCGGGCAGAGTCGATGGCTGACGGGCGAGGCGGCGAGAAACGCCGGCCATCGTTTCCGAAACCGGGTGGACGCCGTTCTGGTGGGCGTGGAGACGGCGCTTGCGGACGACCCGCTGCTCACGGCGCGGCCCGATGGCGTCCCGGGCCATCCGTTGACGAGAATCGTCCTGGACTCCATGCTGCGGACGCCTCCTAGTGCCCGGGTCTTGCCGCGCGCGGGGGGGAGCTCCACCATCGTCGCGGCCACGGACGCCGCACCCTCCACGCGGGAGAAGGCCCTGCGCGCGGCGGGGGCGGAAGTCCTCCGGACGGAGGCGGACCGGCGGGGCCGGGTGTCCCTCGGGCCGCTGCTGCGGGCGCTGGGAGAGCGCGGGGTGCGGCATGTTCTCGTGGAGGGCGGCGGGAGGGTGCACGGCTCCTTCATCCGGGAGGGTTTGGCGGATCGCCTGCTGTATTTTGTGGCGCCCGTGGTGGTGGGGGACGCACGGGCGCCGGGCGCGATTTCCGGCCTGGGCGCGCTGGCGTTGCAATCCCTCCCCAGACTATCTAACGTAACACATGAAGTTGTGGGCGATGATCTGTTGATTCAGGGCTATTTCAAAAAACCAGTATGGGAAGAGACGGAGGAGCGGGCGGGTGTTTAGCGGCATCATCGAGGCGGTCGGCGTAATTCGCTCCCTGAGGAAGGATGCCAAAGGCGCGCGAATCGCCGTCGAGGCGCCGGACGTTCTGGACGGCGCGCGGCTGGGCGATTCGGTCGCGCTCAACGGCGCCTGCGTCACGGTGGTGGGTTTCGACGCGAGAAGCTTCGAGGCCGATTTGTCCGTCGAGACGCTGCGGCGCACGAATCTGGGGGAGTTGGGCGTTGGAGACAGATGCAACCTCGAGCGCGCCATGGCGCTGGGCGCGCGGCTGGGCGGGCACCTGGTGAGCGGCCACATCGACGGCGTGGGCAGAATCCGGGGCAGGACCAACGAGGGAGACTCCGTCTGGCTGACCGTCGAGGCGCCGGTGGAGGTGATGCGCTATGTCGTCTATAAAGGATCTGTCGCCGTGGATGGAATCAGCCTGACGGTGGCGGCGTGCGAGGATGATGCGTTTTCGGTCTCCATCATCCCGCACACGAGCGCACAGACGACGCTCACGGAGAAGAGAGACGGCGCCGCCGTGAACCTGGAGGCGGACCTGATCGGAAAATACGTGGAGAAGCTGCTCGCTCCCCACGCGGCCCCGGAGTCTCGAGGCGGCATCACCATGGAGAAGCTCAAGGATCAGGGCTATGCCTGAGGCGCGAGGGGGAAAGGGCTTGCGGGAGGAGCCTTTCTCCTCCATCGAGGAGGCGATTGGCGACATTCGCGAAGGGCGCATCGTCGTGCTCGTGGACGATGAGGACCGGGAGAACGAGGGCGACTTCATCCTGGCGGCCGAGCGGGTGACGCCCGAGGCGATCAACTTCATGACGAAGCGGGCGCGGGGGCTGGTCTGCCTCGCGCTCACGCCGGAGAAGGTGGAGTCTCTCGGCCTCCCCATGATGGTGCCCAGCGGCCAGAACGGATCGGCGTTCGGCACGGCCTTCACGGTCTCCATCGAGGCGCGCGAGGGCGTCACGACGGGCATCAGCGCATTCGACAGGGCCCACACCATACAAACCGCGATACAGGATGACGCCAGGCCGTCGGACCTGGTGACGCCCGGCCACGTTTTTCCGCTGCGCGCGCAGCCGGGGGGCGTGCTCAGGCGCGCGGGCCATACGGAGGGCACGGTCGACCTGGCGCGTCTGGCCGGGCTCCGTCCCTCGGGCGTTCTTTGCGAGGTGCTGAATGAGGACGGCTCGATGGCGCGCCTCCCTCACTTGAGAAAAATAGCGCAAGAACACGGCCTCTCGCTGGTGACCATCAAGGACCTCATCGCCTATCGCATGCGGCACGACCGCCTCGTGGAGCGCGTGGAGGAGGCCGAGTTGCCGACGGCGTATGGCACGTTCCAGGTCTATGCGTATCACAACCAGAGCAGCGGACGGATTCACGCCGCCCTGGTGATGGGGGAGCTCTCCCCGGATGAGCCCACCTACATCCGGGTGCAGCCGGTGAACGCCATCTGGGATTTGCTGGCGCTCTTGCGCTCGGATGCTCCGGACCGAATCAAGAACGTGCTGGCCAAGATTCAGGAGGCGGGCAAAGGGGTGCTGGTGTTCCTGCAGCCTGACTTGATGGGGGAGGAGTTCTCGAGACAAAAAGAGAATCCGCGCCCCGCCCCGCCGGCCGCCGGTGAGAGGATCGGGGTCCGGAGCGCGCCGTTCGAGGAGTTGCGCGATTACGGCATAGGCGCACAGATACTGGTGGACCTGGGCTTGCGGCGCATCCGGATCATGACGAACGACGAGCGGAGGATCGTGGCCCTCGAAGGGTATGGCCTGGAACTCGAGGACAGGGTGGCGATAGACATGGAGCCGCCGCTGCCGCTCTTGCGGAGGAGGAGAAAGGGCGGCGGCGTCTCCTACCTGCAGCGCCCCTAAAGCGCGCGACGGAGAAGAAATGGATGATTTGATGATGGAAGGAAGCCTGGACGGGCGCGGGATGCGGATTGGTCTCGTCTCGTCGCGCTTCAACGATTTTATCGTCGCTCACCTCGTGCGGGGGGCGGAGACGGCGCTGCGGCAATGCGGCGTGTCCGCCTCCGACGTCGCGCACGCGCGGGTGCCGGGCGCGTTCGAGCTTCCCGCCGCCGCGATGAAGATGGCGGAGTCCGGGAGATGCGACGCCCTCGTGTGTCTGGGCTGCGTGATACGGGGCGCGACCTCCCACTACGATTTGGTGTGCGCCGAGGCGACGAAGGGAATCGCCCAGGTGGGCGCCCGGACGGGGGTGCCCACCATTTTCGCCCTCCTGACGACGGATACGATTGAGCAGGCCATCGAGCGCGCGGGAACGAAAATGGGGAACAAGGGGTATGAGGGCGCTCTGGCGGCGGTGGAGATGGCGAACCTGTTTTCCCGCATGGACAAGCACGGGGACGAGGTCGCCGGGCGAGGGAGCCAGGACTGATGCGGGAGAACAGGCGGGCGGGCCGGGAGATCGCGTTTCATATCCTGTATCATACGGATCGCGTCGGGCGCCTCACGCAGAGGGAGGTGGATTGCTACTGGCGGCTGCATCCGACGGACGCGCATTCGAGGTCGTTCGCCGACAAACTGGTGTCGATCATCTTGGAGAAGTGCCAGCCGATTGACGATTTGCTCGCCGAGGCGAGTGCGCGATGGTCTCTCGAACGCATGGACGTCGTGTCGAGAAGCATATTGCGCCTCGGCGTTTGCGAGATGCTTTTTGGTCCCGACATTCCGCCGGAGGTGACGATGGATGAGGCGATCCGCCTGGCCAAGCGATATGGCCCGGAAAACGCCCCCGGCTTCGTGAACGGGATTCTGGATCGCCTCCGCCAGGAGAAAATGGCGGTCCAGGGAGATGCGCCTTCGCCTCCTCTTCTTCCAGGGGCTGGATGACCCAGGGGCCGGCCGGCGGTTGCTTCGGACGTCGATACTCTCGTGGGCACGCCCGACCGCGAGAAGTATGAGGAGTTGATGGGGCCGGGGCGAGCGCATCACTTTCCGGAAGGCAAGAAAGCCGGAAACTCTCCTGAGGAGGTGTGCATGTGAACAAGTCTTTTTGGAAGTCGGCGGGCGCATTCTTCTGCCCCGCACTCCTCCTGGGCGTCTTCCTCGCGTCGGGCTGCGGCTACCAACTGGAAGGCACCCGCCGGTCCGAGAAGCTGGGGGGGAGCCCGAACGATCTCGATAGCCAGATTCGCCAACCAGACGAATGAGCCGGGCCTCGATCGGATCGTCACGAACACGGTGCGGCGGAAATTCCTGCGGGACGGCCGCCTCCGGGTTTCCGGTCCCCGGAATGCGGACCTATCGATGAAGGGCGTTTTGCGCGCATATCGTCTTGTTCCCACCGCCTTCACGGGGGCGGATCAGGCGCGGCGGTATCGCTTGTTCATCCGCGCCCGGATAAGCCTGCGCGACAACGCGCAGGGACAAGTGGCTCATTGACCAGGAGGTGGGGGTCGGACGCGGAGTTCACGGTTTCCTCGTCCATCGCCCAGAGCGGCGTGAGCCGTTCGACCGCCCACGCGAAGGCGGCCGAATCCCTCGCGGGGGATATCGTCAGCCTCGTCCTGGAGGGTTTCTAGATTGGCCCCGAGCCGCAAGGAGCCGAAGCCCTCCTTGTCGGGGCTCTCCGACGTTCAGGACGCGCCGACGCAGCCCGTGTACTTTTTGAGGGGCGACGACTCTTTTTTTCGCGACGCGTACCTGCGCGTCATTCGCCGCAAGGTTTTCGACGCCGCGTCCGATGACTTCAACCATGATCGCCTCGACTGGGCCGAGACCGACGCGGCGGGGGTGCTCACCACCGCCCAGACGCTGCCGTTCATGGCCGAGAGGCGCCTCATCGAAATCCTGCACTTCCTCAGGCCGGAGGGGAGGGATGAATCCGCCCTCCTCTCCTATCTCGACGATCCGGTTCCGTCCACCGTCTTGGTCTTTTGCGCGGAGAGTGCCGATATGCGGACGTCTTTCTTCCAGCGCCTGGCGAAGGCGAGCGTGGTGTGCCGGGTGGATACCCCGGAGGGGAAGGAGTTGCGACAATGGCTGCTCGCGCGCGCGGGGGAGCTGGGCTTCGAGTTGCGGCCGGCGGCGGCCGACGCGCTGCTGGAAATGGTGAAGCCCTCCATGCGGAGGCTGAGCACGGAGCTGGAGAAGGTCGCCTCCTACCTGACGCCCGGCGCGCCCGCCGGCGAGCGGGAAATTCGGGAGGTCGTGGGGCACTCCAAAGAGGAGATGCTCTACAAGCTGGGCGATTCTCTCCACGGGGGGAGCATGGGCGAGACCCTGGCTCTGCTGCGGCGGATGATGGAGACCGAGCACCCCGTCGTGTTCGTCCGGGTTGTTGCGCAACCTGATTCGGCGCTGGACGATTGCGAAGGCCCTCGTGCGGAGCGGGGCGAGGCGCGCGCGGAATCTCCCAGGCACTGGGCGTGCCCCCTTTTGTGGGGCAAAGGCTCGAGGGGCAGGTCCGGCGCCTGCCCTCCGCCCATTTGCGCGAATTGTATGGCAAACTGCTTCAGGTGGATCGCAAACTGAAGAGGACGAGCGACGCGAGAGTCGCCCGCCAGGCGCTGGAGTTGTTCCTGATGGACGCGCGCGCCCCTGCGAGCGGCAAGCGCGCGTCATAGCTATCCGGAGGACGCCGCGTGAACCCGCCTCGCCAGCCTTCCCGCCCGCCTGGACGCCGTTTTTTTGTGGATGATCCCTTTTGCGGCCGCGCGGTCCAGTTGCGATTGGGCCTTGCTCAGCAGCTCCGGGGAGTTCTCCTCGCTATCCAGGAGCCGTTTGATGGTGTTGCGAAACTGGGAGCGAACGGCGCGATTTCTGGAGCGGCGGACAATGTTCTGGCGATTTCGCTTTTTGGCCGAAGGAGTGTGTGGCAATTTGCTGGATTCTCCGTGAATATGGGTGTCGACGCTTCTTTTGAGCCTGCTGCGCAACGCGGGTAAAATATCACGCCGCAACGAAGGGTTGTCAAGTTCACCGCCCCGGTGTCAGGAATTTTGTGACCACGCCATCCGAATCTCCGGTTCCCAGGGAAGGGGAGGGCCGCTCCGCAGTCGCGTCAGGAGAGGGCGGCGGCTCCCGGGAGGGGGAGAGCATCTCCCGGCTTGCGGGCCCCTTCAGCCTGGCGACGCTCATCAGCCGGTTCGCGGGATTTTTCCGCGACCTGCTCATCGCCAAGTTTTTCGGCGCCGCGATGATGGCCGACGCCTTTTTTGTCGCCTACGCCGTCCCCAATCTTTTCCGGCGCATGTTCATGGAAGGGGCGCTGAGCGCGTCGTTCCTTCCCGTCTATTCCGAGGTGCGCGAACGCTCCGGCTCCCGCCCAGGCGCGAAAATTCGCCGGCGCCATGGTGGTGTTTCTGATCCTGGCGGGGAGTGCCGCCTGCTTGATGGCGATTTGGTTCGCCGAACCCTTGATGCGGGCGCTAGCCCCCGGCTTTTCGAGCAACCCGCAAAAGATGCTT
>CBDBZY010000008.1:0-35399 GCA_965213685.1 bacterium | reverse complement strand
CGAGAAGCCGGGCGCCCCGCCCATCCTCCGGAACGAGTTGGGCACCCCCCTGCTGCGCCACATGCCCGGGAGCCAGTCTATCCGCCGGGCAGTTCACCACGACCGGAACGACCTCCGCCCCCTCCGGCGTATGGCGCCACCCGCTCTTTGTGTTCTACGCCGTTTTGCAAAACGGCAACCACTGTCCCCGGGCCCACCAGAGCCGCCAGCCAGGGCGCCACATCTTTCACCTGGTGGCCCTTCACCGCCAGGAGGACGCAGTCGACGGGACCTACCTCCGAGGGAGTCTCCGCGCACTTCACCTGGGATTCCACCACGGAATCGCGCGTCTCCACGACGAGCTTGGCGATAGGCCGTCGCACGCAAAGCGTCACGTCGTGCCTATCTGATTGGCACAGTCGGACCCCGAACACGGCGCCAATCGCGCCGACCCCCAACACGGCCACCTTGCTCATGCACCAGGCTCCCCGAGATCACGCAGGAACGCCATTGCCCCGCCACGCCTCCATAGACGTCAAGACACATACGACGCCGGCCAGAGAGTCCCAGCCCGAGGTGTGTCCGATTTTCTCCACAGCGCGCAAGGCGGAACCCAGACGCTCCGCATCCGCCAGCCCCATCGCCGCGAGCGCGCCATGCAGGGCGCCCGCTCCCTGCCCCCTGGCCGCACACGCTAGATGCGCGCGACTTATCCGGTTGGTTCGCTCCCCGGCCCGCGCCAGTATCGCGCCGGACATCTTCCCCAAAACCTCATCTGACCATCCCAGCGCATGCAGCGCTATCATCACGCCACACCAAAAGTCATCACCTGATGGCGTGAGACCCGGGCCAAGGCCTATGAGCCATGTGTCGATGAGCGGAAACGCCTGCCGGCTCTTCTCCCCGCGCCGCATGCGCGGCAGCCAGCTGCGCAGCGCGCCGACCCCCTTCCAGAGCGCTTCTTGCAGGATATTTTCGCTGGAGGAAACCCGTTCGCCGCGAATCATGGGCGGGATGAATGGCGCCAACCCCTCATCAAGCTTTTGGGAGGCTATCCGCTCCGCCAGAAACGGGAGGTTGCGCCTGAACGCCCTCAAATCCCAATCCGCAGGCAATGGATCCGGCTTCCATTCCTCCGGACGGGAAGCGTCGATTCTCATCTCGGGGCCGATCCGCATCCAGCCATTCTCGATCATCACCCTGTCCCGGAGGGACGCTTTAGCCCGAAAATCCCCACCTCCCGGGAATTCGCAAAGCGCGTGCAGCGGCCCCGGCCCGATGTCCCGCCCTCCTATGCAAGCGATCTGTCCGGAAGCATTTTCCGCATACGCGCTTTTGCGAAACACGCCGATCAGCCTTGCTTCCCCTCTCGAGGCGAGAAATTCTTGGGCTGACGAACCCACGAGAACCATCCGGGAAGTATTTTCCATCCATAGACCCGCATCGTGAATCTGCCGGTTCAGCAATCGAAGAAATCCCCCCCGCCCCTCCGAAATGGCGCGGGGATTTTCACCCCCGAAACTCCCCCTACCCGCAGGCAGGCCCCCTGACCTCGCTGCCCTTGGCGTCAGGCGGGACGAGCGTTTCCGCAAAGCGCGGGTCCGCTTGTTGCCTCTCCACCAGTCCGGCGATTTGCGCGAGCAACATCTCGCGTTTCATCAGCCCCAGGCGATATATGCCTATTGGGTTCACCAGTTTCATATAGTAGTGGTTCCCGGCGTCATGTCCGCTCGAGCACGCGGAGGGCTTCCGCGCGATGGCGAGAGGCTCGCCAAAAGCGCCCGCAAACCGGGCCAGCACCTCTTCGCCGTGCAAATCCTCGGGGATTTCGGGAAACCTCGCCACGAGTTCCTGAACGTTCATTGCGACAACTCCTTTATGTGGACTACCTCCCCATCCGCTCACTCAGGACGCCCCACGCCCGCATCGCCGCCTGTCGCCGTCTTTCGCGACCAGCGCGGCCTCCCGCCGCCCTGTCGCTGCGCCCATCTGTCCGATCCGCGCGCGGGAGCGCACCCGCCTAGTCTACCACGGGCGGCGCAGCCCGCCCCTCCCCCTCCTCCGCCTCCTGGAGCGCCTCTTTCAGGGCGGAGCAGCCGGCGATCAATACCATCATCCCGCAAGGCGCCAGAACCGACTCGAACGCCTCGAGACATTCCCGCGCGGTGGCGCCCAGCTGCATGGCGCGCTGGAGGTGCAGTTTGATTTGCTCGTGCGCGGACGGATCCCGCACAGCGATGGCGACGGAGACAAACAGCTCGCGCACCCTCTCCGGCATCTCGTCTTCCTTGCCCATCACGTGGTTTTTCATCTCCTCGTAGCGCGCGATGAGCTCCGGATCCATCTCGCACAACAACTCGAAGGCGGGAAAAACAAACCCGCGCGCCTGCAGCATCTTGTCGAACAACTCCTGTCCCTTCCGGCTCATGGGCATGGAGCGGCTCCCATCCAGGGTTCAACCATCGGCCATTGTGGCGCGCGACCAAAATGCGGACTCCCGGCCCCCGCCGTCCGGGACGCCTCCTAGTCGGTGAAATAGCCCCCGTTCACGTCCAGTGCTTCGCCGGTGATGTGCGCGGCCTCCTCGCTCGCGAGAAACAGGGTGGGCGGCACGAGCTCCGCCGGGCGGGCGAACCTCCCCATCGGGTGCCTCGCCAGCGCCCTGTTGTACAGGTCCGCGCCGAACTGCCGCATCAAAGTCCCGTCAATCGGCCCGGGGACGAGGCAGTTCACCGTCACATTCGTCCTGGCCAGCGCGCGCGCCAGCTGAAACGTCATGGCCAAAACACCGCCCTTCGCGGCCCCGTAGGTGAGGTTGCGGCCCAGTCCTCCTGATTTTCCCGCCCCGGAACCATACAGGATGACGCGCCCCGCCGGGGAGCGCCTGAGAGCGGGCATCGCCTCCTGAACGCACCAGTAAGGCGCCAGGAGATTCACGCGAAGCGCGCGCCTCCAGTCCGACTCGGAGAGCGCGAAGGGGGGGTTCACCAGCATGTGCGCCGCCGCGTGAACGAAGACGTCGCATCCGCCCAGCCATGCGAGCGCCTCGCGCATCATGGCCCTCGCCCCATCCACGTTTTCCAGATCACAGGATATTTTTTTCGCCATCCCCCGGGAGGACGTGATGGCGCCCAGTTTTTCCGGGTTCCGGCCCGTGGCGACGACCCGCGCCCCCGCGTTCAGAAATCCCCGGACGAGCGCCCCGCCCACATCCCCCGTCGCCCCGGTGAGAATGACCTTTTTCCCTGGAAAATCAAAGCGAAGCGGCATCGCGCTTTCCTCAAAAATCGATGCGACGGCTTTCAGGGAGCACCCTGCCCTGCTATATATCGATACGATACAATATCGGCGGGAGGATGGCATTCTGGACCAGGAAGCGTTCGGCAAGCGGTAGCCCGCGACAAGGGAACACCATGGGGGGGCGGCCATGAATCTGCTGGATGAGTTGAGCGCCCGCGGACTGGTGCATGACCACACGGACGAGGCGGGGATGCGGCGCGCCCTGGGAGAAGGCGGCGCGAGCGCGTATTGCGGCTTCGACCCGACGTCGGACAGCCTGCACATCGGGAGCCTGGTTCCCATCGTGGGCCTCATGCGGTTTCAGCGCGCGGGGCACCGGCCGATAGCGCTCGTCGGCGGCGGCACCGGAATGATAGGAGACCCCTCGGGAAAATCCGAAGAAAGAAACCTCCTGAACGCGGAAGTTCTGGAGCGCAACCTCGAGGGAATCCGGGCGCAGCTGGAGAGGTTCCTCGATTTTGGCGGCGGGCCAAACGCCGCGCGCCTGGTGAACAACGCGGAATGGCTGAACCGGATGCGCCTCATCGATTTTTTTCGGGACGTCGGCAAGCATTTCTCCATCGGCTACATGATGGCGAAAGAATCCGTCAAATCCCGCATCGCCGACGCGGGAATATCCTACACCGAGTTCAGCTACATGGCGCTTCAGGCGTATGACTTCCTGCACCTGTTCCGGCGGGAGGACTGCGCCCTGCAAGTCGGCGGCTCCGACCAGTGGGGCAACATCACGGCGGGCATCGAGCTGATTCGGCGGGTGCATGGAAAGCCTGCGCACGGCATGACGTTTCCGCTCATCACGACTTCCGACGGCAGGAAGTTCGGGAAAACGGAAAAGGGGAACATCTGGCTGGACCCGAAGCGAACCAGTCCCTACCGCTTCTCCCAGTACTGGATGCGGACGGACGACAGGGACGTCGGCAGATTCTTGCGATATTTCACCTTCCTGCCGGTGGATGAGATTGCCGAAATGGAGAGGGAGCACCTCCGCGCGCCCGAGCGGCGGGAGGGACAACGCCGCCTCGCCCGGGAATTGACCACGCTCGCGCACGGAGCCTCCGCGGCGCGGAGCGCGGAACGCGCCGCGGAGGTGCTTTTTGGCGCGCCGCTCGACGGCATCGAGAAAGACGACCTGCTCTGCGCCGCGGAGGAGATGCCGAGAACCCGGCGAGGCGGGGCGCCGCCCTATCCGCTCATAGACGCCCTGGTGGAAACCGGGCTCTGCAGGTCGAAATCCCTGGCGCGAAAGGACGTGCAGGGCGGCGGCATCTACGTGAACAACCGGCGCGTCACGGCCGAGGAGAGCGCGCTTTCCGCCGATGACGTATTGTTTGGCGGATACATCCTCCTTCGGAAGGGAAAAAGGAACTACCATCTGCTAGAGTGCGGGCGATGAGCGGACCCGGCGCTCGCCACGGGGGGCGCCCCCGCGGGAGAGGCGAATGAATCGCACGGAAAACCCCAGGACGCCGGAACCTCGCCAGGAGGCCTTCGCGCCCCCGCCGCCGTCGTTGCGGGCCCGCCGAACGACGCGCGGCGCATGAGCCGGCGAGACTACCCGGCCCAAGTCGGATACCGCGACCTGCCGCCCGAGTTCCACCGCTGGAAATGGCGCGTCCTCATCGCCTTCTGCGTTTTCTACGCCTTCAACTATCTGGGCAGGTTCAACTTCAGCCTGGTGCAATACGCCGTCATCCAGGACATGGGCATCACGCGGGTGGACACCGGATGGATCAACTCGTGGATGTTCTGGGGCTTCGCCCTGGGCGATCTGGTTTTTGGGCGGATCGCGGAAAAAATCGGCTACAGAAACACCATCCTCTTCGCCGCAATCAGCACGTCCGCGTTCAACTTCCTCGCGAGCTTCGGAGACTCCATCGCCACGCTCGCCATCCCCTGGGCGGTGGTCGGCTTCGTGAACGCGGCCACATGGGGCCCGGGTCTCGGCCTGGTGGCGCAGTGGTGGCCCCGAAGCGAGCGCGGGCAGGCGATCGGCCTCGTGGGAACATCCGCCGGAATCGCGCTCCTCATCGTATGGGCGGTCGTGCCCTGGGCGGCGGCACAATACGGCTGGCGCGCCGCCATTCGCTACCCCCCGATGCTCATCGCCGTCATGGGAATCATCTTTTACTTCGTCTCCAGGGACAGGCCGGCGGAGCTGGGCCTCCCCGAATACCGGGAGGCGGACGACGTGTCCCGCGAGGCGGAAGCGGCGGGCAGCGAGAGCGAGCGCGGCCTCAGGGCGTACGTGCACCTGATGACGAACTTCCGCTTCTTTCTGGCGTGCCACGTCAAGGGGCTGGACAACGTGGTGCGCTACGGCGTCGTCTCGTGGGCGCCTTTGTATTACGCCCAGGCGGGCGGGTTCGACCTCAAGCAGATGGGGCTGCTCACCTTCGCCTATCCTCTGGGATACCTGTTCGGCCCCGTATTCGGCGGAATCATCTCCGACCGATTCTTCCAGAGCAACCGCTCCATCGTCATCATCCTCGCCGCCGTGCTGAGCACCGCCGCGATGATGGGAATCGCCTATGCGCCAGCCGACAACATCCCGCTCGCCGTCGTCCTGCTCATCGTGGGCGGATTTTGCGTCAACATGTCCACCGTCCAGGCACTGGGAGTGGACCTGGCGGGCAGGAGGTTGGCCGGAACGGCCGCCGGCGTCCTGGACGCGCACGGCTACGTCTACGGGGCGCTTCAGGCCGTATTCTTCGGGTGGCTGTCCCTGGCCGTCGACAACGGGTGGTTCTGGGTGTTCACCGCCATGGCGGCCAGCCGGCTCATCGCCATCGCCCTCGTCTGGCGGGTGCGCGCCTAGGGCTGCCCCGGATTCCTCGCGTGAGGCCGGGACGAAGCCGGCCCACATCCCGGGGCGCGCGACCGGCGCCGCTCACCCTCCCCGCCTCGCCCCCCGCAGTATCGCGAGCCGAACCCTGCTCTCATCGCCCGCAAACTTCTCCGCCAGGAAAGCGAACAGGCATCGCCGCCAGAAGGAGCGGTGCTCCCGCGACATCCCCAGATACCGGGAGGTGCCGAACCGCCATCTCCCGTCCGCCCCGCGCACGATGACGTCCAGCCGCACGTCATCCTGATCCGCCAGGAACAACGCCGCCAGCAGGTCTTTCCCGTCATCCAGGCGGAATGGAAACGATTTTTCCGCGCCGTCCCCGAATCGAACGTTCAGGCGCAGCGCGTCGGGAGCCGTCCGCTCGGGCGCGCCCAAGCCAACGGCCGACAGGAGCGCGGACGGGGCCGACTCATCCACGCCCGCGACAATGTAGGTCTCTCCGCCCACGGTGAACCGGGCCGATGCGAGAATGCCACCCCGCTCATTTTTCCGGCCCAGGAAATCCTTCAGCCAATCGGGCAGCCTCTCCCGCCCGGGGTAGGCGGTGGGCGTCTCTCCCCCATCCAGCAGCCGGAGCCTGCGCGCCCAGGCGAGCAAGGAAAACAGGGGCGCGGGCGCGGGACGCAGGATTCCCGACTCCCAAGGCGTCAGACCATCCAGCGCACCCGCAAGGCTCCGCGCCAAACCGGCGCGCGCGTCTTCCAGCCCCTGCTTCCGGGCGGCGTGTCCCGCGGATTCCAGCGCGACTCCCAGCCCCTCTATCGTCGCCAGGCGATGAAGGGTTTCGGACAGATGGTGGTTCTCCTCCACCTCCCGATACATCTTCCGGGCAGCGGCGACGCCCTGCGCCAGGCCGTCGTCCGCAAGCCACGCGCCCATATCCATCGGCAGGGCGCCCAGCCCGAGACGCGAATCCGCAGAGCGTCGCCACAGGCCGCGCGCGGTTTCCAGGGTGGCGTCCGCGGCCGCCTCCGTGCCCACCTCCCAGACGCCCGCCAGCTCCTTGCGAATGGCGTCCTCATCCGCACCTTCGTCCAGCATCTGCGCCACGCGGCGAAGCAACAGGCTGAAAAACGCGGACCGCGCCTCCGCCATGGACGACAACTTGCCGGGGCGGGACGTCAGCGCCGTCAGCATCAGATACAGAAAACCGACCGTCGGCTTGGCGCCCCGAACGCCAAAAAGCGCAGCCAGCGCCCGGACGCGCCGGAGCGCGAAGCCCAACTCCTCGCCGGCCAGCAGCCGCAGATGGAGGAAGGAAACCGGAAGCGCCTGCTCCGGCAGGGTGGGTTCCGCGCAGGGAGGAAAAAGCGTTTCGGCAAGGTTTTTCCGAATCTCCTCGGCCGCATCTCCAAAACTCTCGCGGAGGTAATGGCGGCAGGACGACTCCCACCAGCCATGCAGCACGCTCGGCCGCCCGTCCGGGGGCACCCTCATCCGCCCCCGGGCGCGGACGGGCGACCCCGCCCGGCCGCCGGCCGGCCATGCGCCCTCTTCTGGAGGAGGCGTCCGGCGGAGAACAGGATGACCGCCGACCCCAGAATGACGAGCTGGATCGCGTAGGCGGCAGGGTTCGCCACGCCGACGAGCAGGGCGACGCCGCAATCCACCATGGCGAGAATCTGCAGAGCGCGGCCCAGGCCATGCATCAGCCGAGTTGTCCCACCGCGGCCCGGATGCGCTCGATGCCCTCCTGCACGTTTTCCAGAGAAGTGGCATAGGAGAGGCGGAGGTGATCGTCATCCCCGAATCCCGCGCCTGGAACGCCCGCGCATTGCGCGTGTTCGAGCAGATAGAGGCCCACGTCCACGGAATTTTTCAACTCCCCGCCGGGCCCCTGGCGCCCGAAGATGCCGCTCACCCGCGGAAAGACGTAGAAGGCCCCCTTGGGGTTCACGACGCCCAGCCCCTCAATGCCGTTCAACCCCTCGACGATGGCCCGTCTGCGCGCATCGTATTGCGCCAGCCACTCCCGCAGGAATGCGTGCGGACCCCGCAGCGCCGCAATCCCGCCATGCTGCGCGAAGGAGGTGGCGTTGCTGGTGCTCTGGCCTTGCAGGGTGTCCATCGCGTCCACGATTTCCGGTGCCGCCAGCGTGTAGCCCATCCGCCAGCCCGTCATCGCGTAGGTCTTCGAGAAGCCGTCCAGAACCAGGGTGCGCGCCTTCATCTCGGGGGAGAGGCTGGCTATGGATACGTGTTCCTCGCCGTCGTAGGTAATCTTTCCGTAAATCTCGTCCGCCATGACCAGAGCGTTCGTGGACAGGACGACTTCGGCGATCGCCTCCAGCTCCTCCCGGGCGTAGACGCAGCCCGTCGGATTGCACGGGCTGTTGATCACCACGATTCTCGTGCGCGGGGAGACGGCTTCGCGCAATTCATCCGCCGTCATCTTGTGGCTGTTTTCCTCGCTCGTCCGCACCAGAACCGGCTTTGCGCCCGTCAGGGTGGCGACGGGCTCATACGCCACCCATATGGGGGCCGGAATCACCACCTCGTCGCCCGCCTCGACGAGGACGTGCAGGGCGTTGAAGACGGACTGCTTTCCGCCCACGGTGACGATCGCCTCCGTCTTGGGGTCATACGCGAGGCCCTTGTGCTCCCCCGCCCAGTCGCAGATCGCCTCCCGCAAGGGGAGCATCCCCCGAACCGCCGTGTATTTCGTCGCACCGTCGCGCAGCCCCTGGATGGCGCCTTCCTTGACGTGCTCGGGCGTATCGAAATCCGGCTCCCCCGCGGCGAACGAGATGACGTCGACGCCCTGCGCCTTCATCTCCGCCGCTCTGGAGTTCATCGCCAGCGTGGGGCTGGGCGGTAACTTGCTCATTCGGGACGCAAACTGCATGGGGGTCTCTCCAGGATGGAAAAGGGACGTCAGGCGTCGACGCGGAACCGCTCGCGGAGCGCATCGCGCACGGACGCGGACACGTGCTCGCTCACGTCTCCGCCGAGGGAGGCGACTTCCTTGACGAGGCTGGAACTCAAGAAGCTGTATTGCTCGCTGGGCATGAGGAAAATCGTCTCAATCTCCTCATTCAGCCTTCTGTTCATGAGCGTCATCTGCATCTCGTAGTCGAAATCGCTCACGGCGCGCAGGCCCCGGATGATGGCCTGGGCCTCCATCTTCGCCGCGAAGTCCACGAGCAGCTCGCGCTCGAAGCTGGCGACCTCCACCCCCCCGGAGCCGCCGAATTCTTCCAGGAAAAAATTTTTTCGCTCCTCGAAACTGAACAGGGGCGCCTTGGAGGGGTGCGCGGAGACGGCCACGGTGACCCTGGCGAAAAGTTTCTGGCTCCTGCGAACCACGTTGAAATGTCCTCTGGTCGGGGGGTCGAACGTTCCCGGATACACCGCGTGGCTTTCCATGAAAACGCACCTCGTCAGGCTCGAAAAATCTCTCCCTCCCGGGAGAAGCGCGCATCAAAACTAGTCTCTTCGGATATTTCGTGTCAACTTGACGACGACCGGAGGCGCAACGGGGGGACGCCGCATGTGGGGTGGGCGCGTTGCGCCCGCGCGCGCGGAGGGGATTCCCGTAAGGGAGGGGGCCTCCTCGAGGGAAGATTCCCTACGATTTCAGCACCTCGCGCACCATGTGGCTGATCTCGGGGAGGATGATTTTCTCCAGCCCCGTGCGGCAGGCGTTTCCGGACCCCGGAAGCGTCATGATGATGGTGTCCCGGCAAGTCCCCGCCGTCGCGCGGGTGAGCATGGCCGCCGTCCCGATCTCCTCGAAGCTCACGGCGCGGAACAACTCGCCGAAGCCGGGCATCTCCTTCTCCAGAATGGAGACGACGACGTCGTAGGTCGTATCCCGCCGGGTGATGCCGGTGCCGCCGTTTGAGATCACCACCTGCACCTCGGGATTCGCGCACGCCTCCAGCAGGGATGCGCGAATTTGGGCCGGCTCGTCCTGCACGATGCGATAGAAGGGCACCTTGTGGCCGCTGTCGCACAGCATGTTGACGATCAGCTTTCCGCTCGTGTCGGTCTCCTCGGTGCGCGTGTCGCTCACCGTGAGCACGCCGCACGTCACGACGTCCGGCCCCTCGGCGCGGTGCTCCTCGAACGTCTTCCGCCGCACCGCCCGCTCGACTTGCCCGCGGGAGGGGCCGCAGCCCTCGCTCATGCGCATCTCCCCTTTCTACGGCCCACTTCCATGACGCATCGCCCGCGCGCCCGTATGAGGAAACGCCGCCGGGGGGAAAGAGAAAAACCGGAGAACATCCCCTCCGGCTCCTCCTCTCCCTGCCGCCGCATCTCTCACCCGCGCGTCTCCCGCGCGGCCGCCCGCCCAGCGTTCATCGGAAGGATGGGGGCGCCGCCGGCGCTTCCGCCGGAAACCTACTTCTTCTGGAACCCCTTGGCGGTCATGCAGTTCGCGAATCCGCTCGTTTCGTACGACACCTCGGAGCTGACCGCCGACGGGCCGCCCTTCTGCGGACTCGCCTCGAAGATGAAACCCGCTTTGTCCGAGCAGTTTTTCAGGTCCTTCACCGCCTGCGCCATCGTCACCCCAACGCCGCGCTTCAGCCAAACGGTGTGGGAAGGTGTGCATCCCGAGACCAGAAAAACAGCCGCAACCGTCGCCATCACACCTGCCATTTTGCGCATGAGTCACATTCTCCCCACAGAAGGAACACCCTGCCCCTAGCTTCGCATCCGACAGGGCAAGAACGCCTGCAAATCCGGCCGATGCGGAGAACGCAGAGACGCTCGCCGCACGTTCATATTACCACCCCGTTCCGTCCAGATCGAGCCTCTTTCCGGGAAAAGCGCCGCCCCGGGACGCGGCGCCGCGCGGCGTCCCGGGGGAAAATTGCACTTTAATAATGCCTCGCGCAACAGACGGCTCGCGCACTGGTGCGGGGGCGCCCGCCGCCGCCGCCGTCCCCCTAGAACCGGATACCGAGGGAGAGGCGCCCGCCGTATTCGCTGTCGTCCGAACCCACGCCGCCCGCGAAGAACGCACCCTCGAGCGTGAAGCGACCCCAGCGCGCAGCACCGCCCAGCCCCAGGCGCAGGCGGTTTTTCTCGTGGTCCGACTTGAGCTTCTCTCGAGAGAGGTCCGTGGAGAGGTCCACCGTCGTCTCCGCCCCGTCTATCGTCCGCCCGAAGTCCGCCGAGCCGCGCAGCGAGAACTCCCGCTCCCCGCCGTCCAGCTGGCGGGAGAGCTGCGCCACCACGCCACCGCCGACCCGGAGGCGCGTCGCGTCCGGGAAGGAGACCCGGGTGCCGCGCGCGTCCGTGAAGCCGTCCACCGAAACCGTCGAGCGCACCAGCCACGCACGCGGCGTCAGGCTCATCCCGCCCCCGAGGGCGATGCGACGACCGGCCTCCAGAGCCAGGGAATGGCTCTCCGCGTCCGTGTCCCCCACATCGCCCCGCAGGTCAGAGGAGAACTCCACCTCGTAGGCCATCAACGAGAAGCGGCCGTCCACGTAGTAGCCGGCCTCCGTCCGATACGAGAGGCCGAGCGCTGCGCCCAGACCCTGCGCCTCCAAATCGCCCCCGCCGTCCGAGGACTCCACGTCCGCCGAAGCGTCCACGTGGCGCACCGAGAGGGTACCCACCAGCCCCTGCACGGAGGCGAACGAGAGGTTCAGCCCGGCTTCCGCCTCATAGCGTGACAAATCATACTCCATGTCCAGTGCGGAGCCGCTCGAGGCGTGGGAGCCTTCCCCGACGGAAACCCGCGCCCAGACCGGCGAGCCGGGAGAGGCGACCCGCTCCCCTTCCAGACCCTCCGAGGCCCGCAACAGCACGTCTGGTGCGGCCTGGTAGACGGGCACCCGGGGGGCGTAGTTCTGGAGAAAATCCTTCGCGGAAAAATCCCTGCCCGCGACCGCGGCGGCCGCGACGAGCCGGACGTCCAGTATCCCGTTCTCGACGAGCGCGCCGGTGGCGCCCTGTGTGCCGTCGTGCAACTTCACGCCGTTCACGAAGATCGTCGTCGCACCGCCCTCGTTGAGAACGAAGTCGTCGTGGATGGCCTCCTCCACCCGGCGACCGTCCAGGTCCATCTCCAACAGAAGCGCGGGCGCCTCTCCCGCAGCGCGAATCGCCACGCCCGACGACGCCCCCACGCTCCCCGCCGGCCCGATCCGGACGCGACCGCCGCCGGCGAGATACACGCCAGCACCAGCCCCCGAGCCGCCGAACACGCGGCCGTTCACCTCGACGCTCTGCCGCCGGTAGCCATCCGCGTCCACCCCGGCGGCGCCGTCCGCTGTGCCCGTATCCGGGTTCACCTCGCCCAGCTGCACCCCGCGCGACCCCCCGCCGGCGGCGCGAACCACCGACCCGCTACCCACGACAACCTTCATGGAGCCCGCGCCGGTGTCGTGCCGGCTGAAGACGCCGTGGGAACGCGCGCCCCTCATCTCGACCGAGGCGTCCTGAACGTCGATGGAGACGTCCCCCGCGCCGCCGCGATGCGCGACAAATATCCCGCCGGAGCCGGCGCCCGCCACCTGGATCGAACCGCCCTGGACGTCGATGGAGACGGCGCCCGCGTCGGAATGCAAGGCGGTAATCCCGTGCGACCCTTCGCCCTTCGTCCCGATGGCGGCGTCGCGCGAGACGATGGCGATGCTCCCCGCCCCGCGAAGCACGCCATATATCCCGGCGGCGTGGGCGCCCTCCGTCTCGACCGAACCGCCCTGGACGTCGATGGAGACGGCGCCCGCATCGGAATGCGCGGCGAGAACCCCGGTCGACCCGTCGCCCTTCGTCCCGATGGCGGCGTCGCGCAAGTCGACGTCAACGTTCCCCGCACCGGCAAGCGTGGCGTATATCGCGTAGGCACTAGAGCCCTCCGTCCCGATCGAACCGCCCTGGACGTCGACGGAGACGTCGCCCGCGCCTTCGTGCGCGAGATAGATGCCGCGGCCAGCCTGCCCCGATGCCGTGAAGGTCGCGTCCCGGAGGGCGGCGTCGATGTTCCCCGCGCCATCATGCGTGGCGTATATCCCGTGGGAAGTGAAGCCCGTCGTCGTTATCTCAGCCTCCCGGACGTCGACTCCGATGTTCCCCGGGCCCGCGCCATCATGCGTGGCGTATATCCCGTGGGAAACCTCGCCCTCCGTCCCGACCGAGCCGCCCTGGACGGCGATGGAGACGCCGTCCGCATGGGAATCCGCGGCGACAATCCCGCTCGACCCCGCGCCCGTCGTCTCGGTGGCGTCCCCCTCGTCGTCCGTCGCTCCCACGTGGGAGACGAAAATGCCGTGGCCACTGGCGCCCGTCGTCTCGACCGAGCTGTCCTGAACGTCGACGGAGACGTCGCCCGCGCTTTCGTGCGCGAGCCGGACGCCGTGGGAGCCATCCCCCTCCGATACCGTGATGGTCGTGTCCCGGAGGACGACGTCGATGCTCCCCATGCCCGTATGCCGGGAATATATCCCACGGGCGCCGCTGTCCCCCGCCGTCCCGACGGTGGCGTCCTGGAGGGTGATAGTGGTATCTTGGAGGGTTATGGTGGTATCGCCCGTCCCCGCATGATAGACTTCGACGCCATCGGCCAGTGCGCCCGCCGTCGAGACCGATCCGCCCTGAACGCCGACGGTGACGTCGCCCGCATCGGAATGCGAGGCGACAATCCCGCTCGAATCCTCGCCCGTCGTCCCGATGGCGGCGTCGCGCAAGTCGACGTCAATGTTCCCCGCACCGGCAAGCGTGGCGTGTATCGCGTGAGCGCCGGCGCCCGCCGTCGAGACCGATCCGCCCTGAACGCCGACGGTGACGTCGCCCGCGCCTTCGTGCGCGAGCAGGATGCCGTGGGGGGTATCATCCGTCCCCGATACCGTGATGGTCGCCTCCCCGAGGACGACGTTGATGTTCCCCGTCCCCCCATGCGTGGCGTATATCGCGTAGGCACCGGCGCCCTTCGTCGTTATCCCGCCGCCCTGGACGTCGACCCCGATGTTCCCCGTGCCATCGTCCTCATGCGTGGCATGTATCCCGTGGGCACCACTGCCCTCCGTCCCGATGTCGGTGCCGCGCGAGACGACGTCGATGTTCCCCGCGCCGTCAAGCGTGGCGTATATCGCGGTGGAATATAGCCCGAAGTCGAGGTCGGGGGCGCCCGCCGTATCGACCGAGCTGTCCTCGATGTTGACGACGAGGTCGCCCGTGCCGATGGACAAGGCCGATATCCCGCCGGCGCCCTGGCCCGCCGTATCGACGTCGACGCCCCTGACGTCGACGCTGACGTCGCCCGCGCCCAGAGCCTGGCCGAGGATGGCGGCGGCATACCTTCCTTGTGTGCTGATTCGGCCGCCCTGAACGCCGATGGCGACCCCGCCCGTTCCCCCCACAGTGCCGTGAATGCCGTAGGAGTCGACGCCATTCGTCCCGGTCTCGATGGAGGTGTCCTGAACGTCGATGGTGACCATGCCATTGCTGTTTTGGAGGACGGAAATGGCGGAGGCACTCCATCCCGCCGTCTTGATGGAGCCGCCCTGAACGTCGATGGTGATGTCGCCCGACCCATCGAATCCGTTATAATCGGCGGTAACCCCTCTGGCCTGTGCGCCCTTCGTCTCGATGACGGCATCCCGGAGGGTGAAGTCGATATTGCCCGTCTTCGTACGCGTGGCTTCGACGGCCGTGGCGGACTGCCCCTCCGTCGTTATCTCAGCCCCCAGGACGTCGATGGCGATGGCGCCCGTCCCCGAATGCGAGGCGTCGACGGCAGTGGCGGCCCGCCCCTTCGTATAGACGGAGCCGCCCTGGACGTTGAGGGCGACGTCGCCCACGCCGAGCTGCGTGCCGAGAACCCCGCTTGCACTCCGCCCCTCCGTCGTTATCTCCGTCTCCCGGACGTCGATGGTGATGGCGCCCTCCGCGGACTCCCCCCCTCCCGATTTCAAGCCGTAGATGGCATGGGCCGCTGTGTCGCCCATCGTCTTGAGGACCGCGCTCTCCACGTCGATGTCGATGGCGCCATCGCCGAAGTTGTCGGCGCCGCCTATGTCCTGCTCTGCGAAGATGGCGCGGGAATTCGCGCTCGTCGTCGTGACGCCGCCCCCTTTCATGTCAACCTTGAGGCGGCCGCCCGCGGTTTCGTGATCGAGCCAGATGCCGTGGGGGTTTCCGGTGCCTCCCCCTCCCGCCGATTCCGTGAGGGTCGTGTCCCGGAGGACGAGGTCGACGTTCCCCTTGCCCCCATGCCTGGCAAATATCCCGTGGGAGCCGAGGCCCCCTTCGATCTCGACGGTGGCGTCCTCGAGGGTGATGGTGGCGTCGCCCGTCCCCGTGTGCGCGACCTGGACCACAGGGGCGTGATTCATCGTCGTCTTGATGGTGGCGCCCTCGACGGTGAGGGCGGCGGCGCCCATCCCCGTATGCGAGATGTGGACGGCGGAGGCCGTCGCGCCCTTCGTCGTTATCTCGGCCGCCTCATCCTCCTCGCCCTCCCCCCCGGACGCCGACTCGACGTTGACGTTGATGTCGCCCCCGCCCTGATGCTCGGCGAATATCCCGTGGGACGTGGCGCCCTCCGTCGTGATGGAGCCGCCGCGGACGTCGATGTCGATGTCGCCATGCTCCTCCTGACTCCCCCGGCCCTTATTCAAGGCGCGAATGCCGTGGGACTCGCGGCCCTTCGTCCCGAGGGTCGCGCTCTCCACGTCGATGTCGATCTTAGAAGAGCTTTCGCTATCGACGTTGAGCTCGCCGCCGTTGTGCTCGGCGAAGATGGCGTGGGAAGTCGCGCCCTCCGTCGTGACGCCGCCCCCTTTCATGTCGACCAGGATGTCGCCGCCGCCCGGGGTCTGGGCCGCGAACCGCATACCGTGGGAATCAGCCTCCGACCCCCCTATCGTGATGGTCGTGTCCCGGAGGGTGACGTCAACGTTGCCCCTGCCCTCGTCGGTGTGGACGTAGGAGATGCCCAGGGCCTTGTTGTTCATCGTGTTGATGACGACGTCCTCGAGGTGGATTTCGGTATCGACATCGTTAAGAGTATCGAACTTGAAGGCGTGGGCCAGCCGGCCCGTCGTCGTTATCTCCACGTCCCGGAGGTCGACGTCGACCTTACCCACCCCCCAACGCTGGATATCGAAGCCATGGGCCCACTGGCCCGCCGTCTTGATGGAGCCGCCGCGGACGTCGATTTCCGTGTCGCCCATATCCGAGAGGTGGGAGACGTCGACGCCGATGACGCGGTCCCCCGTCGTATCGATGGCGGCGTTCTCCAGGTCAATGTCAATGCTGACGTCAGCACCCTGGGCAGGGCCGACTACGCAGTCGACTCTCTGCGCGGGGTCGAAAGGCGCCGTGCATCCGTTCTGGGCCAGCGCCTCTCCGCCGCCCAGGCAGAGTGCGGCGGCGATCCCCAGTGCGGCGGCCAGCGCGAATATGGGGCGTCTCTTTGCAGTGGATGTAGTAGAAATTTTCGCTTCCTCCCATATGCATGCGAGATGACGTCATGCGCGGCACAAAGCGGATTGCCCTCACGAACGTCTAAGGCGACCGGACAATCACATAAGAGACATCGTATGGCTTGCCTATTACCATGAAACGGGAACGAATATCAAGCGGCGTCTCTCGCCCCGACGCCGGCCGGGTGTGCTATAACCCATCCGAAGAGGGGGAGCATCCGCACATCCAGCAAAGGAGGAGAGGGACAAGGTGCCGAGATCGGACATGGACATGAAAGGGAGCTGGGCGCTCATACTCGGAGCCAGCAGCGGCTTCGGGGAGGCGAACGCCCTCAAGCTGTCCAGCCTGGGGGTGAACATCTTTGGCGTGCATCTCGACAGGAAGGCCACGCTGCCGAACGCGGAGCGCATTCAGGAGGGGATCAGGCGAAACGGCGCCGAGGCCGTCTATTTCAACGTCAACGCGGCGGGGGGCGCGGAGCGCGAGAAGGTTCTGGAGCAAATGCGCGAGCACCTGGGAGACGATGCGCGGGGCGCCGTGCGCGTCCTGTTGCACAGCCTGGCTTTCGGCACCCTCAAGCCCTACATCGCCGAGGCCGAGAAAGACGCCATCACCCCGAGGCAGCTGGAGATGACCCTGGACGTCATGGCGCACAGCCTGGTGTACTGGACGCAGGGGCTCGTGCGGGGCGGCCTCATGGGCGCCGGGGGACGCATCTACGCCATGACGAGCGCGGGCGGACGCCGGATATGGAAAACCTACGGGGCCGTATCGGCCGCCAAGGCCGCGCTGGAGAGCCACGTCCGGCAGCTCGCGGTCGAGCTGGCGCCCCTGGGCATCACGGCGAACAGCATCCAGGCCGGCGTCACGGACACACCCGCCCTGCGCAAGATTCCCGGCAACGCCGAGATGATCCGCCATACGAAAAACGTCAATCCGCACGGAGAGCTCACGACGCCGGGCAAGGTGGCCGACGCCATCGCTGCCCTGGCCGCCCCCGGCGCCCGGTGGATGACGGGAGACGTGATTCGCGTGGACGGGGGCGAGGACATTGCCGGATAGGGGCGGCCGCGGCGGGGGGGCTGGCGCGGGCATGCAACCGGCTGCGGGGGCGGCATGAGCGGACCGGAAATCCTCTTCGTCGCCTGCGTTCTCCTCTTCGGGGGATTCGTCAAAGGCTCCATCGGCTTCGGCACGCCCCTGGTGACCGTGCCCCTCCTCGCGCTCCTCCTCGCCCCGAAAAACGTCGTCACCCTCCTCGTGCCGGCGCTCCTCGTCTCGAACATCACGGACACCTGGCGCCTGCGCTCCGAATGGCGCGCCATCCGGGAGATAGCCCTCTACCTCGCGTGCGCCCTGGCGTTCATACCGGCGGGGGTCTGGTTCCTCGGGTTCGGGGACCCGGACCTGATTCGCCTCCTGATGGGACTCATGGCGTACGCGTACCTGATCGTGGAGCGCCGCCTCGGCTCCTTCGAGGAGCTCGGCGCGGCTCTCCAAAGAGCACTCGGCGCGCTCATGGGCGCGATTCTGGGCTTCGTCTATGGGACGACGACGATCAGCGGCGCCATCAACACCATCTACTTCAGCATGCTGAGGCTGCCCAAGAACCCCTTCATCTTTTTGATGAACGCGTTCAACACGGCGGGGATGCTCGTCATCATCGCCAACCTCTTCCTCCAGGGGTTTTATACGAAACCCCTGCTCACCGACGCGCTGCTGGCCATCCTCCCCGTGTACGCCGGATACTGGGTGGGCATCCGCATCCGGGAGCACATCGACCAGGCGCTTTTCTTCCGGCTCATACGGGTCGCGCTGTTCCTCATCGCCACGAGCTTGGTCGTCAAATTCCTCGTGGCGCGGGCGTAGCCGCGCCCGCGGCGGCCCTCTAGAACCGCATTCCGAGGGAGAGGCGCCCGCCGTGTTGGCTGTCGTCCGAACCGACGCCGCCCGCGAAGAACGCGCCCTCGAGCGTGAAGCGGCCCCAGCGGCAGCGCGCGCCCAGTCCCAGGAGGAGGCGGGTTTCCCTGTGCTTTGACCGGAACCTCTCTCCGGAGAGGTCCACCGCCGTCTCCGCCCCGTCTATCGTCCGCCCGAAATCGGCCGAACCGCGCACGGAGAACTCCCGCTCCCCGCCATCCAGCTTGCGGGAGAGCTCCGCCACCACGCCCCCGCCGACCCGGAGGCGCTCCGCATCCGGGAAGGAGACGCGGGTGCCCTCCGGGTCCGTGAAGCCGTCCACGGAAACCCTCGAGCGCACCAGCCACGCCCGGGGCGTCAGGCTCATCCCGCCCCCGAGTGCGATGCGCCGGCCGGCCTCCAGATCCAGGGAATGGCTCTCCGCGTCCGCATCCCCCATATCGCCCCGCAGGTCAGAGGAGAGCTCCAGGTCGTAGGAGGTCAGCGAAAAGCGGCCCTCCAGGTAGTAGCCGGCCTCCGTCCGCCAGGAGAGCCCGAGTGCTGCGCCCAGACCCTTTGCTTCCACCTCGCCCCCGCCGTCCGAGGATTTCACGTCCGCCGAAGCGTCCACGTGGCGCACCGAGAGGGCGCCTACCAGCCCCCGGACGAAGGGAAACGAGAGGTTCAGGCCGGCTTCCGCCTCATAGCGCGACAAATCATATTCCATGTCGAGTGCGGAGCCGCTCGAGGAGTGGGCGCCCTTCCCGCCGGAGACGCGCGCCCAGATCGGCGAGTCGGGAAAGGCGACGCGCTCCCCGTCCAGCCCTTCCGCAATTCGCAGCAGCGCGTCCGGCACGGCCTGGTAGACGGGCACCCGGGGCGCGTAGGCCAGGATGAAATCCTTCGCCGAAAAATCCCTGTCCGCGATGATGTCGCTCGCGATGAGCGTGATGTCCCGCACCCCGTCCTGGGCGATCGCGCCGGTCGCACCCCGCGCGCCGTCGTGCAGCTTCACTCCGTTCACGAAGATCGTCGTCGCACCCCCGTCGTTGAGAACGAAGTCGTCGTAGATGATCGCATCCACCCAGCGGCCGTCCAGCTCCATCTCCCACAGAAGCGCGGGCGCGTCTCCCGCAGCGTGAATCGCCACCCCCGACGACGCCCCCACGCTCCCCGCCGGCCCGATCCGGACGCGACCGCCGCCGGCGAGATACACGCCCGCGCCAGAACCCGCGCCGCCGAACACGCGGCCGTTCACCACGACGCTCTGGCGGCGGTAGCCTTCCGCGTCCATCCCGGCGGCGCCCTCCGCGGCGCCCGTCTCCGGGTTCACCGCGCCCAGCTGAATCCCGCGCGCCCCCGCGCCAACGGCGCGAACCGCCGACGCGCTGTCCACGAGAACCATCATGGAGCCGGCGCCGGTCTCATGCCGGCCGTATATCCCGTGGGAGCCGGCGCCCGCCGTCTCGACCGCGACGCTCCGGACGTCTGCGCGCACTCCCCCCGGCCCGGAAACCTGGCCGAAGATGGCGTGGGAAGCATCTCCTTCCGTGCGGATTCGGCCGCCCTGAACGTCAACGCCGACCGCGCCCGTCTCTCCCGTCTGGGAGCCGATAATCCCGTGGGCGTCTGCGTCCGCCGTCTCGATGATGGCCTCGCGCAAGACGACCTCGATGTTCCCCGTGCCCGCATGCGTGGAATATATCCCGTGGGAGCCGGCGCCCGCCGTCTCGACCGCGACGCTCCGGACGTCTGCGCGCACTCCTCCCGTCCCGGAAACCTGGCCGAAGATGGCGTGGGAAGCATCTCCTTCCGTGCGAATTCGGCCGCCCTGAACGTCAACGCCGACCGCGCCCGTCTCTCCCGTCTGGGAGACGACAATCCCGTGGGCGTCTGCGTCCGCCGTCTCGATGATGGCCTCGCGCAAGACGACCTCGACGTTCCCCGTGCCCGCATGCGTGGAATATATCCCGTGGGAGCCGACGCCCGCCGTCTTGACGGAGCCGCCCTGAACGTCGATGCCGACCGCACCCGTCTCTCCCGTGTGGGAGACGACAATCCCGTGGGCGTCTGCGTCCGTCGTCTCGACGGTGGCCTCGCGCAAGACGACCTCGATGTTCCCCGTGCCCGCATGCGTGGAATATATCCCGTGGGAGCGGGCGCCCGCCGTCTCGACCGCGACGCTTCGGACGTCCATGCCGATGTCCTCCGCACCCGAAATCTGGCCGTAGATGGCGTGGGAATCATCTTCTTCCGTGCGGATTCGGCCGCCCTGAGCGTCGATGCCGGCCTCGCCCGTCCCCGCCAAGCGGGAGAAGAAAATCCCGTGGGAGCCGGCGCCCTTCGTCTCGATGGTCGTGTCGTGCGAGATCATGACCTCGATGTTTCCCGCGCCGCGATGCGCGGCGTATATCCCGTGGGAGCCGGCGCCCGTCGTCTCCAGGGAGCCGCCCTGAACGTCTGCGCGCACTCCTCCCGTCCCGAGAACCTGGCCGACGATGGCGTGGGCACCATCTCCTTCCGTGCGGATTCGGCCGCCCTGAACGTCGATGCCGACCCCGCCCGTCTCTCCCGTCTGGGAGCCGAGAATCCCGACCGAACCGGCGCCTTCCGTCTCGATGGTGGCCTCGTGCGAGACGAGGTCAACGTTCCCCGCGCCGCGAAGCGCGGCATATATCCCGAAGGAATTGGCGCCCTTCGTCTCGACGGATCCGTCCCGGACGTCGACGGCGATGCTGCCCGTACCCTGATGCAAGCCGGCAACCCCGAGCGACCCGACCCCCTCCGTCTCGATGGAGCCGCCCCGGACGTCGATGTCGATGCCGCCCTGCTGGTCCTCCGCCTGGGCTTGATTCCAGCCGAAGATACCATGGGACGAGCCGACGCCCGTCGTCCGCATGACCACGTTCTCCACGTCGATGTCGATCCCGCCGTTGCCTTGGGCCTGGTAGCCGTAGATGCCGACGGAAGTCACGCTCGTCGTCGTGACGCTGCGCCCTTTCATGTCGATCTTGATGTCGCCGCCGCCCGCGCCCTGGTGCGCGAGCCAGACGCCGTGGGAACTCACCCCCGATGTCGTGATGGGCGTGTCGCGGACGACGACGTCGACGTCGCCCGCGCTTCGACGCGCGCCATATATCCCGGCGGCGCTGGCGCCCGCCGTCTCGACCGAGCCGCCTCGGACGTCGATGGCGACTTCGCCACGCTGGCCCGCGCCTGATTCCGAGCCGTAGACGCCATGGGACCTGTCGCCCATCGTCTTGAGGACCGCGTTCTCCACGTCGATGTCGACGATGCCCTGCTGTTCCTCCCCCAGAGATTCATTCGAGCCGAAGATGGCGGGGGAAGACGCAAGCGTCGTCGTGACGCCGCCCCCTTGCATGTCGATCTTGATGTCGCCGCCCGCGCCTTGGTGCCTGAGCCAGAGGCCGTAGGCGCTCGTCCCCGATGCCGTGATGGTCGTGTCCCGGAGGGTGGCGCCAAGGTTCCCCGTGCCGTGATGCGCGAGCGAGACGCCGCGGTTAAAGGACGGCCCCAACGCCTTGAGGGTCGCCTCCCGGAGGACGACGTCGACGTTCCCCGCGCTGCGATGCTCGGCATGTATCCCGAAGGCGCTGGCGCCCTCCGTCTCGATGACGGTGTCCTCGACGGTGAGGACGACATTGCCCATCCCCGTATGCGAGGCGTCGAAGGCATGGGCCCGCGAGCCTGTCGCCGTTATCTCCGCCTCCCGGACTTCGACGCCGACGGCGCCCGTCCCCGAATGCGAGGCGTCGAAGGCATGGGCCTCCAAGCCCTCCGTCTCGACCGAGCCGCCCTGGACGTCGACCTCGACGGCGCCCTTCCCCGCATGCGAGGCCGCGACGCCGTCGGTGCGGTCCCCCGTCGTGGAGATGGCGGCGCTCTCCAGGTCAATGTCCACATCGACGCCATCCTCGGAAATCTCACATTCGACTCTTTGCGCGGGGTCGAAAGGCCCCGTGCATCCGTTCTGGGCGAGTGCCTCTCCGCCGCCCAGGCCGAGTGCGGCGGCGAGCCCCAGGGCGGCGGCCAGCGCGCGCGCCCGCATTCCCCCCGGGGGACGCGCGCCGACAAGGCGGGGAAGTGCGGCAAACCGGACCGTTGCAACGCGAACGGATGTGCGCCGGACAGGCGCGGATATGGGATGTCTCTTTGTAGTGGAAATTTTCGCTCCCTCCCATGTGAGAGATGACATCATGGCGGCGACGCGATGCGGATTAATTAATCACTGGCAAAGCGAGAGGCGGCCGTGGTGTCAGACAATCACATGAGAGAATGGCATGTGTGATTCGCATACTACATGAAACATGCACAAATATCAAGCGGCGTCCTCCTCCCGGCGGGGAGAGGGAGGGGCGCGCGCGCCCGGGGCCGCCCGCGACGACGGAAAAACCCCCCGCCCGGGGCGCGTCCCGGGCGGGGGTTTATGATTCGGTGCGCCTGCGGTGTGCCCTGGCGTTCACGCCGGGTCTATGGAACGACGCCGATCAGCGGCGCCATCAACTCACCATCCGCTTCCGCACGCTGAGGCTGCTCCGGCGGATTTCCTCGGCGCATCCCGTTTTCCGGCCGCCGTCCCCCCTAGAACCGGATTCCGAGGGAGAGGCGCCCGCCCGTATTCGCTGTCGTCCGAACCCACGGCCGCCCCGCGAAGAACGCCACCCTCGAGCGTGAAGCGGCCCCAGCGCGCAGAACCGCCCAGCCCCAGGCGCAGGTGGTTTTTTCTCGTGGTCCGACTTGAGCTTCTCTCGAGAGAGGTCCGTGGAGAGGTCCACCGTCGTCTCCGCCCCGTCTATCGTTCGCCCGAAGTCCGCCCGAGCCGCGCAGGGAGAACTCCCGCTCCCCGCCGTCCAGCTGGCGGGAGAACTCCGCCACCACGCCCACCGCCGACCCCGAGGCGATCCGCGTCCGGGAAGGAGACCCGGGTGCCGCGCGCGTCCGTGAAGCCGTCCACCGAAACCGTCGAGCGCACCAGCCACGCACGCGGCGTCAGGCTCATCCCGCCACCGAGGGCGATGCGACGACCGGCCTCCCAGAGCCAGGGAGTAGCTCTCCGCGTCCGTGTCCCCCGTATCGCCCCCGCAGGTCAGAGGAGAAATCCACCTCGTAGGCCACCACCGAGAAGCGGCCGTCCACGTAGTAGCCGGCCCTCCGTCCGATACGAGAGGCCGAGCGCTGCGCCCAGACCCTGCGCCTCCAGATCGCCCCCCCGCCGTCCGAGGACTCCACGTCCGCCGAAGCGTCCACGTGGCGCACCGAGAGGGTCCCGGACAGCCCCCTGCACGGAGGCGAACGAGAGGTTCAGGCCGGCTTCCGCCTCATAGCGCGACAAATCATACTCCATGTCGAGTGCGGAGCCGCTCGAGGCGTGGGCGCCCTCCCCGACGGAGACCCGCGCCCAGACCGGCGAGCCGGGAGAGGCGACCCGCTCCCCTTCCAGACCCTCCGAGGCGCGCAGCAGCACGTCTGGTGCGGCCTGGTAGACGGGCACCCGGGGGGCGTAGTTCTGGAGAAAATCCCTCGCGGAAAACTGCCTGTCCGCGATGAGGTCGCTCGCGACGAGCCGGACGTCCAGTATCCCGTTCTCGACGAGCGCGCCGGTCGCGCCCTGCGTGCCGTCGTGCACCTTCACGCCGTTCACGAAGATCGTCGTCGCACCCCCCTCGTTGAGAACGAAGTCGTCGTGGATGGCCTCCTCCACCCGGCGGCCGTCCAGGTCCATATCCAACCGAAGCGCGGAGTCCGCTCCCACAGCGCGAATCGCCACGCCCGACGACGCCCCCACGCTCCCCGCAGGCCCGATCCGGACGCGACCGCCGCCGGCGAGATACACGCCCGCGCCAGCCCCCGAGCCGCCGAACACGCGGCCGTTCACCGCGACGCTCTGCCGCCGGTAGCCGGCGTCCTCGTCCATCCCGGCGGCGCCGTCCACGGCGCCCGTATCCGGGTTCACCTCGCCCAGCTGCACACCGCGCGACCCCGCGCCGGCGGCGCGAACCACCGACCCGCTACCCACGACAACCTTCATGGAGCCCGCGCCGGTGTCGTGCCGGCTGAAGACGCCGTAGGAACCCGCGCCCCTCGTCTCGACCGAGGCGTCCTGCACGTCGACCTCGACGTTCCCCTCGCCGCCGCGATGCGCGACAAATATCCCGCCTGCGCCGGCGCCCGCCGCCTGGATCGAACCGCCCTGGACGTCGATGGAGATGGCGCCCGCGTCGGAATGCGCGGCGGTAATCCCGTGCGACCCTTCGCCCTTCGTCCCGATGGCGGCGTCCTGGAGGGTGACGGTGATATCGCCCGTCCCCGTATGCGAGGCTTCGACGGCAGAAGCCGTCGCGCCATCCGTCGTTATCTCAGCCCCCCGGACGTCGATGCCGACGTCCCCCTCGCCGCGATGCGTGGCGTATATCCCGCCGGCGCCGGTGCTCTCCGTCTTGACCGAGCCGCCCTGGACGTCGATGGAGACGTCGCCCGCATCGTCGCTCACATCGGAATGCGTGGCGGCAATCCCGTGGGACCCTTCGCCCTGCGTCCCGACGGCGGCGTCCTGGAGGGTGACGGTGATATCGCCCGTCCCCGTATGCGCGGTTTCGACGGCAGAAGCCATCGCGCCGGTCGTCGTTATCTCAGCCTCCCGGACGTCGATGGAGACGTTCCCCGTCCGGCCATGCGTGGCGTTTATCGCGTAGGCGCCGGCGCCCGCCGTCCCGACCGAGCCGCCCTGGACGTCGATGGCGACGTCGCCCACGCCGAACTGCGTGGCGACAACCCCGCCTGAACCCGCGCCCGCCGTCGTTATCTCAGTCTCCCGGACGTCGATGGTGATGTCGCCCTGCGCGGACTCCCTCCCTATCGATTTCCAGCCGTAGATGGCATGGGCCGCGGTGTCGCCCATCGTCTTGATGACCGCGTTCTCCACGTCGATGTCGATGGTGCCATCGCCGAAGGCGTCGGGGCCGAAGATGGCCTGGCTTATGAAGATGGCGCTGGAAGTCGCGCCCGTCGTCGTGATGCCGCCCCCTTTCATGTCGACCTTGAGGCGGCCGCCCGCGCTTTCGTGCAAGAGCCGGACGCCGTGGGAGCTCCTCCCCTCCGATACCGTGATGGTCGCGTCCCGGAGGACGACGTCGATGCTCCCCCTGCCCTCATGCCTGGAATATATCCCATGGGAACCGACGTCCCCCGCCGTCCCGACGGTGGCGTCCTGGAGGGTGATGGTGGTATCGCCCGTCCCCGTATGCAAGACGTCGACGGCATCGGCCGTCGCACCCGTCGTCTCGACCGAGCCGCCCTGGACGTCGACCTCGATGTCGCCCTTCCCCGAATGGGAGGCTGCGACGCCGTCGGTGCGGTCCCCCGTCGTCGAGATGGCGGCGTTCTCCAGGTCAATGTCCACATCGACGCCATCCTTGGAAATCTTACATTCGACTCTCTGCGCGGGGTCGAAAGGCCCCGTGCATCCGTTCTGGGCGAGTGCCTCTCCGCCGCCCAGGCCGAGTGCGGCGGCGAGCCCCAGGGCGGCGGCCAGCGCGCCCGCCCGCATTCCCCTCCGCACACACCGGGGACGTGAACCGGCAAGGCGGGGAAGCGGAGCGAACAGGACCGCCGCAACGCGAACGGATGCGCACCGGACAAGCGGGGATGTGGGGTGCCTCTTTGTAGTAGAAATTGCAGTAGAAATTTTCCCTTCCTCCCATGTGAGATGATGATAGCAATATCATGCGTGGCAATGGAGATTGTCCATGAACGGCAAAGCGACCGGACAACCACATAAAAGAACCGTACAGCCTGCCTCCTACGATGGAACATGAACAAATATCAAGCGAAGCGGCGTCTCCCGGAGGGGGGAGGGCGCGCGCACGCCCACAACCGCTGCGACGGCGGCGGAACCCCCCCGCCCGGGGCGCGCCCAGGCGGGGGTTTCGGGTGGGTTGTGATGCGGTGCGCTTGCGGTGTGCCGAGGCCCGTGCGGCCTATTCCGCCCGCTTCGCCATGATGCCTCGGGTGATGTCCCCCTCGGGCGTCGTCCCCTCGGGTGCGCCGTTCATGCCGGGGAATTTCAGGTGGTTCTTCTCGGCGTCGATGCCCGCCAGCCTCGCGAGCGTCCCTCCCAGGAAGTTCGCCTTGTCCCGACTGGTGATGGCGGGATACCCCCACTTCTCCTGCAATTCCTCGTCGATGTGGAGCTTGAGGACCGCCTCGACCGACTGATACGGATCCGAGGCCGGCCAGTCGCTGCCCCAGACGAAGCGGTCGGGCCCGGCGATTTGCAGCGTCGTGCCGACCATGTGGGCGAAGCGATGCGGTGCGCGCATGAGCCAGGGCAGCAGAATCGAGTAGCTCACATACACGTTCGGGTGCTTCCAGAGCAGCATGACGAGGTCTTCCCAATAAGGGTAGCCGCCGTGGTAGGCCACGATCTTGAGGTCCGGGAAGTCCGAGGCCACCTCGTCGAGCAGAACCGGCAGCGTGTATCGCGTGGGCCCCATCCGGATGGTGATGCCGGTATGGAAGAAGGCGACGATCCCCTTGTCCTGGCACATTTCATAGGCGGGCCAGAGCCTGCGGTCGTTGATGGGGCAGTCCTCGGGCTGATAGAACTTGGTGAACTTGAAGTTGTAGTTGTCGTGCAGGTATTCCATCTCCCAGAGGAAATCCTTCGTCTTCCGCTTGGAGAACGGACCCACGTTCGAGACGCCGATGACGCGGTCCGGGTATCTCTCGATCGCGTCGATGACGTGCTGGTTCGTGGAAAACGGCGCGCTGTCGCCCGCCGTATCGATGAACGACTCCCGCATCAGGGCGATCTGATCCACGCCCGAGCGGTTCATGTCGCCGATGATCTTGTCGATGTTCCAGTCCATGCCCGGGTGGATGGCCGACTGCCGGTTGTTGCGGTGATCGATCCACTGCCACTGGTTGCACATCTTGTGGGCGTACTCGAAGGTTTTCGTCCCCTCGAAATACTTGATGAAGCGCCGGTAATCCTCCGGCATGACGTGCGTCTCGCAGTCGATGATGTAGTAGTCGTTGGCATCCTCGCCCGTCTCCGGGTTCGACGGCAGCGGCATCGGGGTGTCCCAGGTGGGCGGCGTGAACTCCTCCGCACCCGATGGTGCCGCCGTGCTGTCTTCCTGCGCAGGTGTAGCCATTTTCGCTTTCCTCCAGAAGGGTCAACGGTAGATGGAGGCGCCGGCGTCGCCCTGTGGCAGGCGGCACATCACGGCGCATGCCATTTGCTCCGAAACAGAAGAAGCCCTATGGTAGAATGCGAAGCGGGCCATGTAAAGTGGGAACTTCACGGAAAACAGCGAGAGGCGGAGGATGTCCGGCGCACCCCAAAAATCCTATACGATCTGCTCCCCCCACTGCGGGAACAATCCGTGCAGCTTCGAGGTCGAAGTCGCCGGGGGGAATATCGCTTCGTTCCGGGCGAATCCCCGGATGCGCATCAAGCCCTGCATCAAGGGGTTCCAGATACCGGACAGGTATCACCACCCCGACAGGCTCCTCCACCCGATGAAGCGCGTCGGGAAGAAGGGCGCGGGCCCGGGCGGTGCGAACCGCTTCGAGCGCGTGGGCTGGGACGAGGCGCTGGAGCTGGTCGCCCGGGGGCTGGAGGCGGCCAGGCAAAAGGGCGGGAACGAATCCGTCATGATGTATCACTACTCCGCCCAGCACACCCTGCCCGGCGGGCGGGACGCCGAGCCCGCCACCATCATGCGGCTTTTGAACATGTGGGGAGGCGCCGTGCAGCCCTACGTGCGGGGCAGCCTCTGCTGGAAGGCTTTTCTGGGGGCGAGCGGCGACGTGTTCGGCCACTGGCAGGTGCGCGGCAAGCCGAACGACGATTGCGAGTGGATCGTCATCTGGGGAAACAACCCGGTGGAGACGGGATACCGCGGCCTGCTGCAGTCCCTCCAGAGCGCCAAGAGAAAGGGAACCCGCTTCATCGTGGTCGACCCGGTGCGCTCGCGAACGGCGGATCGCTTCGCCGACGTCCACGTCCCGATTCGCCCGTCGACGGACACGGCGCTGGCGCTGGCCGTCCTGCGGCTCCTCCTCTCGGAGGGCGGCGCGGACGAGGCCTTTCTGCGGGAGGAGACCAACGCCGCCTTCCTGGTCGAGGCGGACACCGGACGGTTCGCCCGCGCGGAGGACGGCTCTCCCCTCGCCTGGGATGAGAGCACGGCTTCGGCAAAGCCGTTCGCCTCGTGCGAAAAGCCGCGCCTGGGCGGCGCGTTTCAGGTCGATGGCGCGAGATGCCGAACCGCGCTCGATTTCCTCCGGGACGCGGCGCAGCCCTGGACGCCTGCGCGCGCGGCGCGGGAATGCGGCGTCCCGCAAGACCATGTGCGCGCCCTCGCCCGCGCCATGCGAAAAGGGAAGGTCATCGTCTACTACGGCTCCTACCAGCGCACCGTGCGCGGAGAGCAGGCCGTTCGGGCGCTGCACATCCTGAACCTGGCGGCGGGCGCCTTCGGCGGCGTCCTGCAGCACGGGGCGCAGGAGGCGGGCTTCCCCTCCGATCGGGCACACGGGACAGGTCTCGCCGAGGTGATGGCGGAGCGCTGGGCCGTGCCCAATCCCGTCAGGCGCACCATCCCGACCGGACGCATCGCGGAGGCCATCCTCCACCCGGACTCCTACGGCGGCCCCGTGCACGCCGCGTTGGTGATGTGGGGCAATCCGGTGGGGCAGGCCGGGGACGCGCACAAAACGGAGCGCGCCCTGCGCGCCCTGGATTTCTGCGCGGTGGCGGACATCTTCATGACGCCGACGGCGAGGTGCGCGGACGTGGTGCTGCCCGCCTCCACCTGGCTCGAGCGCTGCGCGATCGCCGAGGGGATGGATACGGGCAGCACCTTTTATCACCTGATCCCCGAGATGCGGCCCCGGCACATTCTCCTCTACACGCCCGGGGTCATGCCCCCGCGCGGGGAGGCGCTGGATGATTTCGAGATCGTTTGCCGGCTGGCCGAAAAGATGGGCTATGGCGCGCATTTTCCGTGGAAATCGTCCAGGGAATGGGTGGCCGAACTCCTCGAGGCGGCGCGGGCGGACGCGCGCTTCCCGTGGTTCCGGGGCGTGACGCTCGAGAGGCTGGAGGCGGAGGGCCACCTCACCCTCGACGTTCCCGACGCCGCACCGCGCAAGGAGCTCGCCACCCCCCACGGCCGCGCGCAGGTGTATTTTGAGGAGCTCGCGCAGCGCGTTCCCGCGCACTTCCCGCCGGAGGAAGCCCTCCCGCTCGACAACGCGCGCTACCCCCTCCACCTCATCACGCCCAAGACCTATTTTCGGGCGAGCTCCACCTTCAACAACGCGGCGAAGCTGCTTCGCCACGGCTGGAACGTCGCCACGATCCACCCCGAGGACGCCGCCGCGCGGGGCATCGGGGACGGGGATGCGGTGCGCCTGCGAAACAATTTTGGAGAAACCGCCTACCGGGCCAGGGTGAGCGACGCGATTCGCCCGGGTGTCGTCCACATACCGGCGGGCGGACTTCCCGGGCATGGCGCCGCCAACCAGCTCACCGGCGACGCCTTGTCCGAATACGAAAACGCCACGCAGAACAGCTATCGCGTGGAGGTCGAGAAGCGCTGAGTCTTAGGCGCGGGCCGCGCGCCCGCCGAATCGGGTGCGTCCTATTTCCACTCCCAGGCCTTGTGCCGGAGGAGCACCACCTCCGTCGGGGGCGGCAGCGTCTTTCGGCTGAACAGGTAGGTGTCTCCCGCCAGCCTCCGGACGCGCCGGAACGCGCCGAGGAACATGTTCAACTCATCGGGCGAGCGCACATCCATCGGAACCGCCACGTTGGGCGCCAGCCTCCGGATGAATTTCGCCACCGCGTCCGGGCGCATCGCGCCCGGATCCGAGATGATGACAAGCGCCACGTGCACTTTCCCGAGGCGCCGCAGCTGCTCCGGGTTCATGGGCGCGCCCAGATCTCCCAGATGCGCGATGCAGAGGCCGCCCGTTTCAAACAGGAACGAGGAGGCCTTGGCCGCGCCCGCGTCAAAAAAGTCATCGCTCCCCCCGCCCTGCACGATGGGCACGTTCCGGATGCGCACGTCCCCCATCCGGTAATCCACCCTGTTCCACCTCTCCCCGGAGCCGAGGACGCCCCGGAGAACAACGGGGTTTCCGCCCAGCACCTCGACGGCGCTGTGGTTCATCGCCTCCTCGCTCGTCGTGACCACGTGGGGGCTGGTCTCCGGTATCGGATAGCCCCGATGGGGGGAGAAGGGGTCCGTCACCATCCGCACGCCCCCCGGGGAGACGATGCGGAAAAAAGCGTGTCCAAACCACTGGATGCGGACGCTGCCGGAGGCCTGCGCCGTCCGGGCGTAGGAGGCCGGCGTCGCCCTCCCCAGAGGCAGACGGCGGACCAGGCCGGGAGAGCATTTCGCAAAAACGACGGGCGGTGCGACCAGCCAACCCGCCAGCAGGACGAGGCAAAGCGCTTTTCGCATCTTGTCCGAAGCCTCCCCGCACGAGACGTGCGCGCGTCGGCATGATTCTATCCCCAAAGCCCGTTATCTCCAAAAGCCAGGCGGGGCGAGCCGCTCCCCTCTCTCCCGGCCCGTGCGCGCCGCCATCGCCGGGGGCGCGCGGGTTTTGCGGTGCCCATCGATATGCTATGTTTTAGAAGCGCGAGGGCGCAACCGGAGCATGGCGTGCGGCGCGGGGAAAGCGAATCTCGTCGAAGGATGAGGCCGCTGATGACCAACCAAAGCGAAAGGCTCATCACCCTGAAAAGCGGGCTGAGCGAGCGGGAGCTCCACACTCTCCACATCGAACTCGACCGCCAAAGGAAATCGACGGGCGTAACGTATTTCCTGTGGCTTTTCCTGAGCGTCCTCGGCGTGCACAAGTTCTATCTGGGCAGAGTCGCGGCCGGTGTCCTCTACGTCATCGCTCCGTGGGTCCTGATCCTCTCTTTGTTTGCCGGAATCGTCGCAGCGGAATCCAGCCCCGAAACGGGCGGCGGTGCGGCCGCCCTCATGCTGGTGAGCGTGCTTGCCCTGTGCGCTTATGGAATATGGTGGTTCGTGGATTTGTTCACCATCCCCGGGCAGGTGCGCGCTTACAACGAAAGCCTCGAGATGGAAATCATCGCCTCCCTGAACGCCAGAAGGGGCGCTCCGCACCGCTTTCCGGGGGACGACCGTCCCGCCTGAACCGAAGCGCGGCGGCCGGTTATTCCCGCGCGTATTTCCTGCCCAGCTCCTCCTCCCAGGCGAGATAGCCCTCCATCGCTCCCCGGCCGATGTCGTAGGGTTTGCGTTGCACGTCCTTCGGCTCCTCGTCCATGCCCGCGCGCCCCGCTTCCAGGGGAAGGCCCGCCGCCCGCCAGGCCTCCTTGCCGCCTTCGAGATAGCCCGCGTTCGGGTATCCAAGCCTTTGCAGTGCCCATGCGCTCAGGGCGGACCGCTCCCCGTTCTCACAGACGCACAGCACCGCCGCGCCCTTCTCGCGCACGCGCGCGCACGCACGCTCTTCGAGCCACCCCCTGGGCGTCCATTTCGCCCCCTCCAGGTGGCCCCGCTCGAACGAGGCACTCGATCCCACCTCCAGAATCACGTCCATCTCCCGCACCAGCCCCTCGCGCGGCCCGTGGGCGCGGGCCATCCGGCGCGCCTCGTCCAGCTGCAGAACGTCCTCCGCCCCGGCCGGGCTCTCTCCCGAAGGCGCGGCGCGGGCCTGGACCACCGCTTCTCCCGCCTCCCGCCACGCCCCGAGACCGCCCCGCAGCACGCTGGCGTCGAGGCCCATCCCGCGAAGCCAGTAGGCCGCCATCACCGCGCGCGCGTTCTTGTCGCAATACGTCACCACCTTGCCGGAGCGCACCGCGATCACCTCGTCGGTGCGCTGTGCCGCCTGTCCGCCGGGGATGGAGATCGCACCGGGGATGTGGCCTTCGGCGAACTCGGGCGCCAAGCGCACGTCGAGCAGATAGAGCGTCCGGTCGGCGGATTTCTCCTGCAGCGCGCGGAGCTCCGCCACTGACAAGAAGGGGATTCCCTCCTCCCGCGCCACCTGCGCTCCGAGTGCCTCCGCGTGGGCGCGGCTCCTCTCGGAGGGGGCTGGTATCTCGCTGGGCTTGCCCCTTTCGAGCGGCAGGCCCTCCAGCATGACGCCCATGCCGCCATTTTTCAGGGCGCGCGCGTGCGCCACGCCCAACCGATGCAGGGCGCGCGTCCCGATGATGCTGCGGGTGCGGCCCGCCGCAGTTGATGACGAGGGGAGTTTCCTTGTCCTGGTTCAAATCCCATGCGTGGAGGATGAGCTCTCCGCCCGGCAGGCTCCGCCCCGTGGGGATGCAGAAGCGCTCGAACTCCGCCTCCGTTCTCGTGTCGAACACGCGCGGCGGCGCATCGCTGTCGATCAGCTCGTACAGCCCTCGGGCCGTAATTTCCGGAACCTCGTTTTCCACATGAATCCGCTCGCCAAAATCCTTGCTCGGCAGGTTGGTGCCCGAGACCGTCGGAAAGCCCTCGGCCTCCCACGCGCGCAACCCGCCCTCCAGCACCCGCGCGTCCGCGTAGCCGCACTCCTCGAGGAGCGCGGCGACGCGCCCGGCCCTGGGGCCGCCCTCATCCACGCAAACCACCGGCGTCGACTTCACGGGCACGAGCCGCGCCGCCAGAAATTCGATGGCTCCGCGCGGCGCGTTCGTCGCCCAGAAAATCTGCTTTTCATGAAACTCCATGGGGTCGCGGACGTCGAGGACCGCATGGGCGCCATCGCTTCCCATCAATTCCTTCAAATCGGCCGGCGATATCCTTTTCGTCATCCTCGCGCGTCTCCCGGTTGGGCGTCGTCAGGCACCTGGTGCGAAGGAATGCCCGCCATGCGCCGGAACACCTCGATGATGGCCGCCGTGTCCGCATCGCCCAGCCCCCCCATCTCGGCGGCCTGCAGCACCTGCTGATGCACCGTGCTCAGCAGCATGGGAGCACCCAGCTTCTGGCCCTGCTCCAGCATGAGCCGCACGTCCTTGTGGTGTTGGCGGACACGGGAGAGCGGGTTCGCGTAATCCGCGTGAATCATGCGCGGGCCGCGCTGGTCCATGGCCTTGCTGTAGGCCGCGCTGTCCTTGAGCACCTCGAGCAGCCCCTCCATCTCCAGGCCGGATTTCATGCCCAGCACCAGCCCCTCGGCGAGTGCGAGGCGCGTGAGTCCCAACACCAGGTTGATCACCAGCTTCGCGCGGGCACCGGCGCCATTCGGCCCCATGTGATGAATGGCGCGGGGCGAAGGCGCCCAGAACCGGCTTCGCCGCCTCGAAGTCGCGCGCCTCCCCTCCCACCACGGAGACGATGTTCCCCTCGAGCACGTTGTTGCGGGAGCCGCTCAGGCTCGCGTCGAGAAAGCCGATTCCCGCGCGGCGGAGGTCTGCGCCGAGTTCTCGGGACGCGTCGGGGCTGGAGGTGGACGTGTCGATGACGATGAGGCCATCGCCCGCAGCACGCGCGATTCCGTCGTCGCCCAGGCACGCCTCGCGCGCGGACATGGCTGTAGAGCAAGGAGAGGATCACGAACTCCGCCTCCTCCGCCGCCTCGGCCGCGCAGCCTGTGGGGACGCCCCCGCGGGACGCGAGCAGGTCGAGCCTGCTGCGGTCGATGTCGAACCCCCGCACGCGGCATCCCGCTTCCATCAGCTTCTGGCTCATGGCCGTTCCCATGAGGCCGAGCCCTATGATTCCTATCCTGTATTCCATCTCCCGCCTCCGAAAAAGCGCGGCCCACCCTCCGGCCCGCCGCGTAGAAATCCGCCTTCCGCCTCCCGGGAGCGCATCCGTTCGTCCCGATACATCCCACCCCGACGGACGCCTTGTCAACCGGCTCGGGGCAAACGAACCTCCGATGCGCCTGCGCGGCGCGCGGCTGTGATACACTCGGCCGCGTTCCGCCCGGAGGCCGACTCTCCCGGATCAGAGCGCGCGGGCGCGCCTCCCTCCGCCCGCGCGAAACGGAAGGAGCGCTCCCCATTGTTCCAGTCGCTGCCCGCCATTTTTCTCATCGCCAGGGACTACGAGGCGGCGCGCCGTTTCTATACAGAAACGCTGGGGCTGAAGGAGGCGCGCGCGGCGCGGGACCATGTGCGCTACGAACTCGGGGGAGTCGCGCTCATCGTCCATGCGCCGATTCCGGACGCGGAGATGCGAAAATGGAGCCTCGAGCCCCTCCGGGAGCCCAGGGGCTCCGGCGTCGTCCTCACGCTCGCGCCCGACGACGTGGACGGCGCCTATGACGCGCTCCTCGAGAAGGGGGCGGACGTTCTGTTCGCGCCGCGCGACGCCCCGTGGGGAGTCCGCATGTTCATGCTGCGGGACCCGAGCGGGTTTCTGATCGAGGTCAGCAAGCCCCTTCCGGCCCGCTCAGGATAGGCCGTCGAACACCGAGCACTCCTTTTCTCTCACCCGCACCTGCGAGCGGACGCAAACGAAGGACTCCTCGTCAAAGAGCCAGCGGCTCGTCAGACGGATGAACCACCAGAAGAAATTTCCCGTGATCTGGCTCCTGTGCGCGGTGAGCGCGCGCCATTTGCGGCGCAGGTGTCGGCGGATGTCCACGCGGGTGGTGATGGCCGCATCCGGAGTTCCGACCTTCTCCTCGTCAAAGTCCGGCTCGTCGAGCGGCGTCTTTTGCCCCAGAAACCGCATCCAGCGCCAGGCGCGCAGCATCTTCGAGCGCGCCCACGCCGTGTGATAGAACTTGCGGACCTCCCAGGGCCGCCCCCCCGCTTCCGGGAAGCGATCCGGATCGGCGGCGGCCCTCTATCGCCTCCGTCGTCACCCGGTTTGGCCATCACGTGATCCGGGTGGCCATAGCCGCCCCGCTCGTTGTAGGTGATCACCACGTCCGGGCGATGCCGGCGAATGTAGCCCACGATCTTTCCCACGACCTCGTCCCTGTCGGCGTTCATGAACGCCCGCGGATGGCGGTTCTCCTCCCA
>CBDBZY010000007.1:332500-417848 GCA_965213685.1 bacterium | reverse complement strand
CAACTACGTATGTTTCATTACGTCATCTGCTTACCTATGGTGCGGGAGAAGGGTGGAGGTATAAGCAAGACTATGGTGTTTGACACACGAGAACTACCTGCAGACGCCGGCGCCGTTGATCACTCTACTGTTCTAAGAGTACGGCTCCACACAAGCTTAGCACATACAACCCTGTCAGCAATACAGGCAGGAGTCCGATCCTCGGTTCACCGTCCTTCGTGCACGTGACTATAAGTGACATCATTGGTACATTCTAGTCATACCGGACTTAACCACGTGATGATGATCTCGGTTCAAACAACGCCCGACCGGAGGGGCAGGGCCAAGAAATGACCTGTAGGTAACCACGAAGGGAACGGGGAGAAACTGACGGACAGAACAAGCGCGATGGCCGAGTCCGAAGGCGAAGTGGCGTTCGGCTCAGTTCAAGAAGAGCTGGAGTACTGGAAAGAGAAGGCGCTGGAGTACAGACAAAGGTAAGCGACGGCCGGGGAGGGAAGGGAGAGCAGATGGAGTGGATAAACCCGTGCCGTCTTTGTGGCCGTGTTTTTCTAACTCTAGACGCTAGACCGAAGGATACCGCTGTCTCTTATGCCTACGGTCAAGCAGTGACAAGCACAGTTGATGAACACTGGCACAAGCGAACACGCGCTGGATAATGTACACACATGGGTGCCTAGTCACGGCCTATGGCCTGTATACACACAGTACGTCTGATATTGAGACTGACGTGATGTTAATTGCTACTGTTTGCCTGTTAGTAACCATGTGCTCTTGCCAAACTGCTCTAATATATGGAGCTATCTGTACCTGGGAGTATATTGTCATAGCAACGTATATGCACTAAAACTATGAGTGTTTAGGTTTCAGTGAAACGTACACCTTTTATAATGCGCTGGTGTTTGTGTGAAGAGAAAGAAAGAAGTTGAGAACGTGTTGGTATGTGATTGGTCCAAAGTCCGTGCCATGGCACCCGGTATGCTGGTATGAGCAGAGGCACTAGCTTCACTGCGTTACAAGCCCCCTGTTCACCTCTTCCTAGTTGCCATGGCAATCCTTTCCTTATTGCAAGGGACAGTGTACTTCTAACAGAACAGCAGTTACAGCAGCAGTGACATCACTGATGACTTGACACAGCAGACACGAGTCTGCCCTCACCCTCTTCCTCCTCCTCTCATCACCTTACAGCATAGCTCTAGAGATCCATCTTCAGTTACCACACACCTTGGCAGAGTCATCTTCCCTGATGGCTGTGTGTCTGGCCAAGGAGATGTATTTTGGGCAGGCCCACTTAACACAGTGGGTGTGTCCACATACCTCATACCACAACTGAGTGGTCATTCAATTACTGGCATTGCATCATAGGGAGATGGGCAGAAGTTCGTTAGCACTTCAGTTCAATCCCGCATTCCTAAGCATCAAGACTCCCATGTGCATGTACACATGTCTGTGTGTGTGTGTGTGTGTTGGACGTTTCCATGGCTTTGCTCTTGTCTTGAATGCTGAGTGTTATGTGAGCACATTATCTAGCTCTACCATCACCATAGCAACCATAGTTAAGGTGCACCTGGAAACCACAGCACCTGACACTGCAGGTGGACCACACACACACACACACACACACACACACACACACACACACACACACACACACACACGCATGCACGCACGCACGCACACATGCACACACACACACACACACACACACACACACACACACACACACACACACACACACACACACACCACACAGTACGAGCACATACATGTACATTAAGGATGTACATCGTACACAAAGGAAGTAGTTACTTCCTTTCAAAAGGGATGTACAGGAAACACAATCTTGCCATTCTAGTCTCCCCATAAGGACTTTCCTCGTGTGCTTCACTCCTTCTGTGGCCAGTGGGCTGTACTATTGACTGGGTTCCCATGACAGGCAAACCCTACAGTAGGGCCAGCAGAGGGGGCTGTGGTGCTGTGTTAGTGGAAGGTAATGGGGCATGGCATGCTTGCACCTTTTAGTGGTATTAGCTTCTATGGTGGCCTCTCCTTCTCTCTCCCTCCCTCTCCCCCCTCCCTCTCCTCCCTCTCTCTCCTCCCTTCCTCTGTCTTGAGATACAATATGGGCATGCAAGCTCCACTGATGTCTTGCACATTCACTCTCCCATTCTCTCCTCCTCCTCCTCCTCTTCTTAACACACACGAGTGTGTCATTGTCCAGTGAATGTGTGGGCTCCTCCCTCCTTTGTGGGCCCCAACAGCCGACCAAGTTCACACTGACCCACCTCCCTGATGAGCCTCCAACTGCCGCCATACCATACCACAGCTGTTGCAGTCTCCTGAGCATCTTTCTCCTCTGTCTCCTCCCTACCTGCCTCTTAAGAGGCCATTCCCTTCTGAGGCTAGCATTCCCAAGTGTATCTAGAACCTCATGTGGGTGGAGAGAGGTGCTGGACACATGCGTCACGGCCTGCCTTGCTCTGCTGCCTGGGGGCAACATTGCCCATCCAAAGGGAAACCATCCTTTGAACTCAGCAATGCTTCCGTCCCTCCCTTAGCTAGCTGTCATGGCTGTCAAGCCTGGTGGCTTCACTGTGCATATTCCCCCACACACTGCGGTCTTCCTCATGGCATGAAACACTTGGAGGAGTTTTATAATGTGGTTAATGTGATTCCCTCTTTCCCTTCCTTTCTCCCTCCCCTTCTCTCCATCCTCTCTCCCTCCCTCCTCTCTCCCTCCCCCTTCTCTCCTCCCTCCCTTGTCCCCTCGCTGTGCAGCCTGGACGAGGTCAGAGCAGAGTTCACTGACTTTCAGGAGAGCAGTCGAGAGTTGGAGGGGGAGCTGGAGGCTCAGCTGGACCAGGTGGAGAAGTCTAACAAGGACCTCCTGAACAGAGTGTCCAGACTGGAGGATGAGAATGAGTCACTGAAGGTGGGGAAGAGGAGAGGGGGAGAGGAAGGGGGAGGATGGGAGGGGGACAAGGGGGAAAAGAGAAGGAGGAGGAGGAGGGGGGAAGAAAGGGGAGAGGAGGGGGGGAGAGAGGAGGACGAGGAGGGGGGAGGGGGAGAGAGGGAAGAGGAGTGGAAGAAAATGGTTGGCGGAGAACACAAACAGAACAACAAGTGTTCTCAAAATGGAGAATGAAAGAGGAACAGTTTCAACGAGTACTCAGTCCTGTTTTGTAACACACATGCACCCCCCCCCCCTCTCTCTCTCTCTCCCTCCCCTCCCACAGATGAAGTTGGAGTCCCAACAGGCCGAGGCATATGTGACAATCAGCACGTTGCAGGAGGAGAGGGTAGAGCTGTTGGCACTGAAAGATGCACTCCAGAAATATATCAGACAGCTGGAACAGAGTAACGACGACTTAGAGAGAGGGAAGAGGTATGAAGGGGGAAGAGGGGAGGAGGGGAGGAGAGGGGAGGAGGGGAGGAGGGGAGGAGGGGTGGGAGGGAGGGGAAGAGGGGGGGAGAGGAGGAGGGGGAGGGGGGAGGAGGGGAGGAGAGGGGAGGAGAGGAGAAGGGGAGGGAGGGAGAGGAGGAGGGGGGAGGGGGGAGGGGAGGGAGGGAGAGGAGGAGGGGGGAGGGGAGTTGTTGAACAGCTGTGCTAAGCACATTGTGTGGTCAGATGCAGTGCTGGTCCATTGCCTCTCAGTCACATGACATGAAGTACAAATTCACTATGTAATTCTGCCAGCTGTGCACCTCCCTCTGTGTCTATCTGTCATCCGTCATTCATCTGAGTGGTGCTCTGTGGGCCAGTACTTGTTCAATTGTGCCCTTTCTTCCCCCCTTTTGTTTCATCACTCTCTCTCTCTCTCTCTCTCTCTCTCTCTCTCTCTCTCTCTCTCTCTCTCTCTCTCCCCCCCTCCCCTCACAGGGTAACAGTGTCTTCACTAGAAGACTTTGAAGCTAAACTTAATCAGGTACACCTCATTCATCGTCACGGTTACCAAGACTTTGTGTCTCATGGGTGGGCAAGTGACCCTCATTACCTCCTAATGTGTGTCCTCCTGATGTGTGTCCTCCTGTAGGAATTAGAGGCCACCTGAGGGAGGGTAGGGCGTGGGTGCTCCACCTCAGCTGACCTTGTTACAGCTTTCTCTCTCTTCCCTTTCCCCTCTGATTCCTCCTCCTCCCTCCACACATCTCTCTTCACATGTTCCTCTTCCACCCTTCCCCCTTCCCTCACACCCTCCCCCTTTGTCCCTCCCTCTCAGGCATTTGAACGGAATGCCATCTTAGAGAATGAATTGGACGAGAAGCAGAGACTGGCAGAGATGTGTCAGCGACTGAAAGACGAAGTGAAAGGTTTGGAAGAACTGCTCTGTATTCAATTCAGTGTCCTTTTATCATTCCTTTTCTCTCCTCTTTCTCCTCCTCCTCCCCCTCCCCCTCCCCCTCTTTCTGTCCTCTCTCAGACCTTCATTCAGAGCTGAACAGAAAACACAGTCAACCAAATTCAGAGCCACTGTCGATGGAGGAGCCCATGACAGCAGTCCCCCCTAGCCCCAGAGTGAGTCAGCGTGTGTGTGTGTGCTGGTGTGCTCACGCTATGTATACTTCACTGTACTGTATACTAATACTGTACCACAGATGTACTGTATTGTACTTTACTGTACTGTACTGTACTGTACTGTACTTTACTGTACTGTACTGTACTGTATTGTACTTTACTGGACTGTACTGTACTGTACTGTACTTTACTGGACTGTACTGTACTGTATTGTACTTTACTGGACTGTACTGTACTGTACTGTACTGTACTTTACTGGACTGTACTGTACTGTATTGTACTTTACTGTACTGTACTGTACTGTACTGTACTTTACTGTACAAGTGAATGAGTGAGTGGCCATATTGTGTTGCTGGATTACCCTCCCCTCCTCCCTCCCCTCTTCCCTCCCCTCCTCCCTCCCCTCCTCCCTCCCCTTTTCCTTTCCTAGATGCCCACCTCTGTAGGCATCCCTCCGGGCACCTCTCCCCCCATCTCCTCCCCCCTCATCCGCGCCAGATCCAACATGGAGGGCACGCCAAGAACAACCTTCACAGGCACACAGAACTACACACCCTCCACACGTATCTCTGCCCTCAACATGGTGGGAGACCTGTTGAGAAAAGTTGGGGTGAGTCCAGTTTCTTCTTCACCCCCCCCCTCCCCCTCTCCCTCTCCCTCGCTCTCTCCCTCTCCCTCTCCTTCTCCTTCTCCCCCTCCCCCTCCCCTTCCCTCTCCCTCTCCCTCTCCCTCTCCTTCTCCCTCTCCTTCTCCCCTCCCCCTCTCCCTCCCCCTCCCCCTCCGATTCTCTCTCTGTGTGTGTCCTCTTCCTCCATCTGTTCATCCCTTCTTCCCTCTTTAAAGTTTCTATGTCACCTTTCAGTCCTCCATCCATCCTCTCTCTCTCCCTCTCTCCCTCCCTCCCTCCCTCCCTCCCTCCCTCTCTCCCTCCTTCCCTCCCTCTCCCTCCCTCTCTCCTTCCCTCCCTCCCTCCCTCCCTCCCTCCCTCCCTCCCTCCCTCCCTCCCTCCCTCCCTCCCTTTCTCCTCCTCTTCCTCTCTCTGTTTATCCTTTCTTCTATTCAATTGTCTCTCCCTGCCCCCTCCCTCCCTGCCCCCTCCCTCCCTCACCCCTCCCTCCCTGCCCCCTCCCTCCCTCACCCCTCCCTTCCTGCCCCCTCCCTCCCTGCCCCCTCCCTCCCTCACCCCTCCCTCCCTGCCCCCTCCCTCCCTCACCCCTCCCTCCCTGCCCCCTCCCTCCCTGCCCCCTCCCTCCCTCACCCCTCCCTCCCTGCCCCCTCCCTCCCTGCCCCCTCCCTCCCTCACCCCTCCCTTCTCTAACAATCAACATCTTTTCACAGGCGCTGGAGTCAAGGCTGGCCTCATGTCGCACTCACATATCCACTAAAGATGGACGGAGAGCAACAAGCCCGGGTGGAGACTCACCCAAGTGAGCCCTCCCTCACCCGATCATGACTGAATCATGAAGTTATCGATTCTCCTCCCTCCCTCCCTCTTCCTCCCCTCTGTAACACACACACACACACACACACACACACACACACACACACACACACAGAGTAAAGAGAATGCACGTTCAGAAAATAAACGGTGACCCCACCTCATCAGTAGGGTTTACAAAGGTCACTGTCTGATGCAGACTTGCAAAAACTTGTGTTCAGATGTCTATTTATACTTTCAAGCACCCTGTGCTGCCATGGCAACCTTGCTGCCATGGCAACCTTGCCTCCATCCTCATAGTGTTCACACATCTGTTGTGAATGAAAGTGTGTATCCATGGTAACATCATGTAAATAGAATGTGCATTTCTACATGTGCCAAACTAGCTGCTTGTATTCTGATGTCCTGCTGTCATTGTGCTTGTTTCATATCAGTTTCTGGATCAAACTATTATGACAGGAAGGGAAAGGTTAGAGCTATGTAAATATATTAATATTATGCCAAATAACAAAGGGTGTGCCCTCGGCTTGTCTTTCTATGCATGTAGCTACATACAAGTTACATTTTATGCTGCTTGAGCAATTACATCATCATGACATCATGACAAAATGTCACATACAAACAAAACAAACGGATAAACTACATGACTGTATGTTAAAATGTACACACAAACAAAATTAACAAACAGCTATGTCTGGGTCATGTATATTGTTAGAACATATTGTACATGCAATACAACGACATATTACAAAGCCAGAGGGCCTTGGTATGCAGTGTGTCTCTATTGCCAGTGAAGGGTGAAGGGATTGTTGAGGTTGACCACTGAGACCTCAACCTTCAGTGTCTGGGGAGGGAGGGAGGGAGAGGGGGGGAGGGAGAGGGGGGGAGGGAGGGAGGGAGGGAGGGAGGGAGGGGGGGAGGGAGGGGGATAAGGAGCGGCTCAAGTGTGAAGAGTCCCCTGCCTATACCTTAGTGGCGTCATTCCAGGTGATGTCAGAGCTGGGTACCGCTGTCCCATTCAGGGTCACAGAGCCAGGCTGGCTGGACAGGCCGTACACGGTGAAGAGATGGAGAGTTGCATCATCCAGTCCACTGTAGCCCGCCTTCTCAACTGTACTGGAGAGAGTGCCCTATTGGAGGAGGGAGGAGGAGGGGAGGAGAGGGGAGGGGAGGGGAGGGGAGGAGGGGAGGAGATGAAAAAGGGAGGGCCAGTCAAAGAAGCTAGTGAAAACATATTTCATGCAGGTGCTATGGCAATGGAATGTTGCCATGGTTACCTGATTGGCCTGAAAGTGAAGCAGAGAGTACTCTCCTTTCTCGTACGTTTCCAGAGACTCCCCATCATCCCAGAACAGCCACCCCTCAGCTGACATGTCGTTGTCAAGAGCAACCAGGAGGGCGAAAGCATTCTTCCGACTGCAGCAAATTGGAGCACATTATCCCCTTCCCTAGCCCTATACCTTACCTCCCTCTCCCTCCCTCCTGCCCACCCACCTACCTCTCTGTGGTGGTGGTGTTTGGTTCCTGCATGGCCACCACACTGCCTCCCCTTACGTGCAGTGGCATGGTGGAGAGAGGGGCATCCAGCGTTGCGTAGCCTGCACTCTTCAGCTCACTCCCCTGAAATAAGGAAGGAGGGAGGGAAGGAGGGAGGGAAGGAGGAGGGAAGGAGGGGAAAGAGGGAGGGAAGGAGGGAGGGAAGGAGGGGGAGGGTAGAGGAAGTAAGAGGTGAGGTGGAGAGATAAGAAAAGATCCAAAATTTTAAAGTCAGCTAGCTAGCCACAGGAACTCATCAAAATGTCATAAGATCTTATCGTAAATCTTTCAAAACGTAGGATAATGCTCTTCTTTCAAAACATTATATCTCATAAGAAATCTCATAAAGCTATATCTTATGAAAGGTTCATAACATTTTGTATGATTCTTACGAGAAAAGACAAGCTCTTATAAAATAAGAGAATTGCATTGACTCACATTCCTGAGGTCGAACCAGAGAGCAGAGGGAGGGAAGTAGCCCCTCACTGAGCTGGCTCCCTCCTGGAGGACGGGAGTGACGAGCAGAGAACTGCCCCACATGAACTGCAGGTCCACATTCCATGCCTCCTTGTCCTCAGGAAATCTAACGAGAATATTTTAAAAGTAAACAGGCATGTGGTATGGGAATGGGACCAAGACAAGTATGGGAATTGGATAGCACTAGCACAGAAAACAGAAAGTGTTGTGAATAGTACTATTGTATGTACTGTAAGAATAATGGAAGAGGAATGGAAATTTGGGAGAATGACTGAATAGAAACATGAGAACATGGGCATGTGTAGTACAAGACATGTACTGAAGACCTACTCAAAGAAGAGAGGTCTGGCCACAGTGGAGCCGTTGGTGTGGGCAAAGTGGAACAGGGTATAGAGGAATGGCAGCATGCGGTAACGGAGGAGGAGGGCATTGCGGGAGGACGCGATGGAGGCATTGCTGAACACAGCTGGGTCTTGTGGCTGTGGAGACAGGGAGGGAGGAGGAGAGGGAAGGATGGGGGGGAAGGAGGAGTGTAGGCTAGGGCTTGGTAATAGAATCACTTCAGCCGCTTACTACACTGCCTATGCTGTTATGGTTACGGGAGAAGGGATAGAATGCTCCCAGCTGCATCCATCGAGTGCACAGCTCCTCCGTTGTGTTGCCTCCAAAGCCACAGATATCGGCACCAACCTGCCAGAGGGGGGGGAGGGGGAGAGGGGGAGAGAGAAGGGAGGGCTCTCAACTATTAATTCCTCCCTTTCTCTCCCACCCCTTACTTACCAGAGGAATCCCAAACAAGGAGAAATCAAGGATACCTGGGAAAAGAGAATAGTATCATGTACATGTAAGTGCACCTATTACCATTCAGCTGCTCTTCTGTCCTGACCCACCTCCCCCTTTCCTCCCCCTCTCCCTCCCCCCCTCCCCCTCTCCCCCTCCCTCACCGGTGATAGAGTTTGCCATGTGGCGGTACTGACTAACGTTGTCTCCCAACCAGTGCCCACCATGTTGCCCACTGCCCGGGTATGAGGAACGAGAGATGACCAGGGAGCGTGTGGTGAGCACCTTCTGGAGTGCGCTGGAGAGGGAGGGAACATGTCACATGACCACTGGTGGATCACATGATCTATTGTCCAATAACATGACTATGGCCAACATTTAAAACCTATCCACTAGCTCACAACTAACAGTCATGTGACGATCATGTGACCACTAACTCACAGCATGGTGTGATTGGTCTCCCCAAAGCCATACAGGCTGTGCACATTGTAGTGGACAGAGTAGTTCTGGCGGGCAGTCATGCACAAAGTCTTCTCATCGAGACTCATCTGGTTCTCATGGTACACGCCTGCAGGGAGGAATAGGGGGTGATGATGTAATGAGTGATGTAATGGTGATGTAATGTCATAGAAAAACAGTTGTAGTCACTGCCAGTGTCATGAGGTGAGCCAGCCATGAGGAAGCAGAGACTGCCTCGGCCGCTGCTGTGGGCCACTCTGCCACCCCCTACAGGTCATACCAGTCATTCCTGCAGGCCATCCCATGGCCAGTCAGTTACTCCAGCAGGTCATCCCAGTCAGTCATACCAGTTACTCCAGCAGGTCATCCCAGTTGGTCATACCAGTTTTTCCTGCAGGTTGTCCTAGTCAATCATACCAGTCACTCTTGCAGGTCATCCCTGTTGCCCCTACAGGTCATCCCAGTCAGTCCCTTACTCTGTTACTCTACAGGCCCACCCCTAGGCTGGCTAGCCTTAAAAACTATTACACTACAGGTCATCCCAGTTGCTCCTGCAGGTCATCCCAGTCAGCTAAGTGGTATCCAAGCAGCTGCATCTGAGTTCCTCCCCAGCAGAGCCAGTGAGAGGGGACCAACTGCACCCACACACTGACCACCTCAACAGCCCGGGCCATGTGGGATGCATCACTAGCTGAGAGAGTGGGATATGTCTGAGAGAGATGTCATTAGCTGAGAGAGATGTAGTTAGCTGCAGGAGTTGTGGCTACTGCACACAGAAGACATGGAGGATCAGGTCAAAGGAGAATCAAACTTCCCTCTCCTTTCTTGACCCCAAAACAATGGGTCAGAGACCCAAAGGCTGCCCACAAAGTGTGTGTACAGAGAAACCTGAGGAGTGTGTGAAGTGGCGCCGGTGGCAACGCTCCCACCTCTTGTGAGGAGGCGAGGCTCGGGACATCGCTCACTGTGTTGGCTGCCAGCACACTAACACCAGTCCCCATGGCTACACTGCAGGCAAGACTGCCCGGCAAGACAGCTGGCCTTGCGTCTCCCCTCCCTGCCCTGGCTCCTTCCTACTGTGTTTCCATGGGAACAAAATACAGGCTGGCTTCTCACACACTTCCTGGGCATCTCATTGGTGGGTTCGGTACACGTAAGCAGCTGTTGACTCACCGGGCACGAAGGGAGGGTCAGTGAGGGAGGAGTTCGGACAGCCCTCGATGGAGCCGATTACAAAGTTTGATGGCTCGTTCATGTCGATCCAGAGGCCATCAAAACTGACGTTCTTGTGGAAGGCCGAGATCATGTCGTACCAGTACGCCTCAGTGGCTGGGTTGGTGAAGTCAGGGAAGGCAACAGAGCCAGGCCATACCTGGAATCAGAACATGGGAATGGATGCATGAGGGAATGAAAAGCAGCCTATCATTCATGCATTTATAGATAAACCAACTCCGAAATTTAGAGGTAACACACAATTTTGAAAGACAACTTGTAGCTGATTTGAATACTGAAAGGGAATGTGGTAATAGTTGATATAAACATACCACTCCAATAATGGGCTTGCCAGAGGAGTTGGTGATAAATATATTCATTGACAGGCCATCGTCAAATGGAGGGTAGGAGCCTCTCGGCTGCATACTGCTGATACCTGGGTCCTGAAGGGGAGGGAGGGAAGGACACAAGGGGAGGAGGAGGTGAAGGAGGGAGGGAGGGAAGGAGGAGGGAGAGAAGAAGTGTGAAGGAGGAGGGAAGGGAGGAAGGGTGTGAGAGAGGGGTGGAGGGAGGGAGAGAGAAAAAGAGGAGGGAAGGAGAGGAGTGAGTGAGCAGGAGAGGGGTGCAGGGCACCACTCACGGTGATCACCACGTAGTGCTGGCCGTGGTCATGAAGGTTGGCCACTAGTGAGGGGAGATCCCCAAACACCTTAGGGTCATAGGTGAAATCCAGATGATCGTGCATGTAGTCGATGTCATTCCATTGGGTGTCCTGAGAAAGAGAGGGAGAGGGAGAGGGGGGGAGAGGGGGGGAGAGGAGAGGAGAGAGAGGGAGAGGGAGAGAGGGGGAGGGGAGGAGAGGAGAGACAGGGAGAGGGAGAGGGAGGGAGAGAGTTTGTGGTACATGTATCAGTATCTGAAATGAGACGATCTCCCAGACAACACAATCGAGAACCACCTCCTAGCTAGGACATACCTCCTCCCCATCCCTTTCAAGGGACCACAGGGTCCCTCCCTGTGACACACAGGCTAGCACCACACACTTCCTCTGCACTGGAGGGGTATCGATACAGGTAAGTACCGCTGCTCTGTGTAGACCAGGGCCTTTGTTCTACGGAACCCAGCAAGCCACAAAGCCCCCACAGGAAGTATGGGAAGACACACACACATAAACACAGCGTCGGAGGCCTCTTCACTGTGAGAACACCACCAAAACATGGCGACCGTCATCTTATGCCAAGAAGCACAAAGGTTCTCTTCCGTGTTGCAAGAGTGGAGAAGGCTTCAGACAAAAAGCATTAATTATTAAGGTTTGGAGTTTGTCTTAATGACTTTCTTCAGGAGGAAGTGTTTCTAGGAAGTGTTTCCAGGAAATGTTTCCAGGAAGTGCTGCACAACTGGCTATTTATAGGTCAATCAACAGTGGTGGGGAATGAACACCTCATTCTACCTGCAGTGGGTGTGGTCTGTATACTAAACCACACCCTCTCTGTAATCTGTGGTGGGTGTGGCTTATGCCATGACAATTTTACCTGAGGTATGCCATTGTCTCTCATCCTTTCCACCACTTCCAGAGTGTGATCAGCAGTCTTGTATCCCCAGCGACAGAGATGGAACCCAAGGGACCAGTATGGTGGCATGAAGGGACGACCGATGAGCTGTGGGAGAGAGGATGGAGAGGGGACAGGGGAGAGGGGAGAGGGGAGGGGGAGAGGGGGAGAGGGGGAGAGCGGGAGGAGGGGAAGAGGGAGAGGGGAGGGGGAGGAGGTGAAGAGGGAGAGGGGGATACAGGGGAGAGGGGGAGAGGGGGAGGAGGGGAAGAGGGAGAGGGGGAGGGGGAGGAGGGAGATGGGAGAGAGAGGTAACCAGTTCCTAAGTCAGTACACGTAAACAGAACTGTAGCCTCTACAGTGATGGCAGGGGCACAGTGGGGCATGCAGAATGTGCAGACTGGCAGTGTGACTGAGATGTGCGATATCTTCAACACACACGTACCTCTATGTACTGCTGGATGACAGAGTCTGGGGAGGGGCCGAGGAAGAAGTAGAGATCAAGAATTCCTCCGATGGTTCGGTAGGTGATGGATGGGTAGGGACCCAGTTCAACCTCTGAGGGAAGGAGGGGGAGAGAGGGTGGTATGTCAATCCAGAGGAAGGAGAGGGAGGGAGGGAGGGAGGGAGGGAGGGAGGAAGGAGAGGGAGGGAGGAGGAAGGGAGGGAGGGAGGGGGATACACACCCATAGCGTTGCTGTTCAGTAGGAACACTCCATGAGCATTTCCATCAGACTCCACACACATGTAGAAGGGATGGACTCCATAGAGGTTCTGGCCTGGAGTCTGGGGGGGGGGAAGGTGATGGTCAAACTGAACCCTAACCAGTTGGCCACACAGTTACCAAGGCAATCAATTAACCCAGCAGTTCAAGTAAGACAAATTAGTCTCCATAGCAACAGTCAGTCAGTATTGCTATACAGTACCAAGTCTACATGTAAATATATTTCTCTCTTATTCCTCCCTCCCTCCCTCCTTCCCTCCCTCCCTCCTTCTCTCCCTCTCTTCCTCACATCTGGATTGGGTCCAATGTCTCTAGAGAACAAGGTGAGGACACTGTGGTTGGTGTCCAGTCTGAAGTGGTCCATGGCATGCTCTCCCAGTCCATAAATGTTGTCGGAAGGGAGGAGGCCAGTCAGCTGAAGAAACTGGTCAGCAAATATGAATCCTATTGAGGAGGTGAAGCTGGAGGGGGCAAGGAGAAGGAGGAGGAGGAGGAGGAGGAGGAGGGAGGGAGGGAGAAGAAGGAGGAGGTATTAATTAAGTTACTTCAAGGCAGAGTAGGCTTCTGTTCTGCTCCAGACCAAAGTTAGTGTCTGGCAACACAGAAGAGAACCAGGCAAAACAGGCTCCTTTCCCTTTGATTATTTAATGGAGTAATTAACAATTAATTAAGATATCTTGAACACAGTTAATAATGACTGGCAAGATAATCTGGATTGAGTGTTTTGACTTACATATTCTGAGACTTTGAATTGCGTACAACAGAGAAGTCAAACATGTCGGTGGCCGTCTCCACACTGTAGAGTGTGTTTGAGGCTTTGCTGCTGATTTTGGGGGTAGGAAGAGGAACCTCATATCGACTGGCATTGGGGTCATGGATCTGGAGGGGAGGGAACAGTAGAGGTCACTAAGATGGTGCTACACTTCTGTAATAACTCAGACCATAAAGCCATATCAGGTATTGCACGTGGGAAATCCTTCAATACAGCCATAGAAAAGATCAAAAGGTGAACCGCAGCCACCAAAAGTGGGAGGGGCTTGCATATTGCTGCGCAGTAAATAGGATAGCTAGTCTCCTTGCGCACATCACCTACCTTAACGTGGAGGCGGTATGGCGTCTCGTAAAACATATCCACCCGCAAACTGTCAATGTCCCCTCCGTACTGTGACGGCTGGCCTGATTTTCTGGTCAGATTGGCTGTCTTTCCGGTCCTCGTATCAACCACCTTTCCGTTCACAGTGTAGCCAAAATCCGTGGGGTAGAAGCACTTAGGCGTGCTGCTATCGCTCCAGCAACAGCCTCGCTTGCCGCACACGTCCTCCGCCTCTGTCTTCCCCCCTTCGGGAATGCAGTTGAAGCGGAGGCCAGACTCGACGGAACAGTCTGCCTCAGAGGTGCTGAGTGTTATAACCAACAGAACGGCGACTACCCCCGCCAGGGCGAAAACCAAAATCAGCAGACCTCCGAAACAGAAGAAGGTCTCTCGTCTCCGCGCCTTGCGCCTGAAGCGGCTGGACTGGGAACTTCCGACAACGACATCTTCGTCTACGTTCTCATAACGAGGGCCAGTCCGCAAGCGAGGCATGGCGAGTGCGTCTGGTCTTAGAGGGCAGTCTTATAGACTCTAAATCTTGGCGAGTGTGGCAAAAAAAGAACTGCGTATACGAGCAAAATAGCCACGTGAGACCACTGACTATGAATCCAATTAAATACGCTGGTACTGCTGATTGACCTTCATCTTCATGCAAGGTTGTCATAGTAACACCAGGCATTAATTCATTACATCTAAGGCATATACAAGGCATGACAATAATCCTTGAAGCAATACAAGAAATTAAAAAAATTACAAGCCAGCACTATAAGTAAAAAACTAAGTATACTCAAACAAATAACACACCATAATAATTATTTCAAAGCTAAAGAGGTAATATTTATAAAAAAATAAGACAGAGACACAGGAGGTCCATGAGTGATAATGGAATACTCTCTCAGACACAGACACACAGACACACGTACAGACACACAGACACACAGACCCACACACACACACACACACACACACACACACACACACACACACACAGCGAGTCCATGCATATAGTAGAGTGTCTCTATTGCCAGTGAAGGGTGTAGGGGGCATTAAGGTTTACCACTGATACCTCAATATTCAGTGCCTGGAGAGGAGGGAGGGAGGGAGGGGGGGGAGGGGGGGAGGGGGATAAGGAGCGGCTCAAGTGTGAAGAGTCCCCTGCCTATACCTTAGTGGCGTCATTCCAGGTGATGTCAGAGCTGGGTACCGCCGTCCCATTCAGGGTCACAGAGCCAGGCTGGCTGGACAGGCCGTACACAGTGAAGAGATGGAGAGTTGCATCATCCAGTCCACTGTAGCCCGGCTTCTCAACTGTAATGGTGAGAGTGCCCTATGGGAGGAGGGAGGGGAGGGGAGGAGGGGAAAGGAGGGGAGGAGGGGAAAGGAGGGGAGGAGGGGAGGGGAGGGGAGGAGGAGGGGAGGAGAGGGGAAGGCGGAGGAGGAAAAGGAGGAGGAGGAGGAGGAGGAGGTGGCGAGAGGGCCCGGGGAAGCCAGACTGGCCAGGCTATCTGCTCTATAGTGGAACACCTGGTAGGACAATGGACATACGTTGCCATGGTTACCTGATTGGCCTGAAAGTGAAGCAGAGAGTACTCTCCTTTCTCGGACGTTTCCAGCGACTCCCCATCATCCCAGAACAGCCACCCCTCAGCTGACATGTCGTTGTCAAGAGCAACCAGGAGGGCGAAAGCATTCTTCCGACTGCAGCAAATTGGAGCACATTATCCCCTTCCCTAGCCCCATACCTTACCTCCCTCTCCCTCCCACCCACCCACCCACCCACCTCTCTGTGGTGGTGGTGTTTGGTTCCTGCATGGCCACCACACTGCCTCCCCTCACGTGCAGTGGTATGGTGGAGAGAGGGGCATCCAGCGTTGCGTAGCCTGCACTCTTCAGCTCACTCCCCTGAATACAGGGTGGGAACAAGGAGAGAGAGAGAGAGAGGGAGGGAGGGAGGAAGGAATTGAAGGAGGGATAATATCACAAAGAAACTGACAATTCAACTCCTCTCTCCTTCTAGTTCTACCATGCCCCACACTGTCTCCATGGCGACATGTAGGGCTATGGTAGGGCACACACTCAGAACACACACACACACACACACACACACACACACACACACACACACACACACACACACACACACACACACACACACACACACACACACACACACACACACACACACACACACACACACACACACACACACACACACACACACACACACACACACACACACTCACACACACACACACACACTAACATTCCTGAGGTCAAACCAGCGAGCAGAGGAGGGGAAGTAGCCCCTCACTGAGCTGGCTCCCTCCTGGAGGACAGGAGTGATGAGCAGAGAACTGCCCCACATGAACTGAAGGTCCACATTCCATGCCTCCTTGTCCTCAGGAAATCTAACGAGAATATTTTAAAAGCATGTGGTATGGGAATGGGACCAAGACAAGTATGGGAATTGGATAGTACTATCATGTTTCTATTCAGTAGAATGACTGAATAGAAACATGAGAACATGGGCATGTGTAGTACAAGACATGTACTGAAGACCTACTCAAAGAAGAGAGGTCTGGCCACAGTGGAGCCGTTGGTGTGGGCAAAGTGGAACAGGGTATAGAGGAATGGCAGCATGCGGTAACGGAGGAGGAGGGCATTGCGGGAGGACGTGATGGAGGCATTGCTGAACACAGCTGGGTCTTGTGGCTGTGGAGACAGGGAGGGAGGAGGAGAGGGGAGAGGAGAGAGCATGAGGAAGAGAGGGAGGGAGGGGGAGGGAGGGAGAGGGAGGGAGGGAGGGAGGGGGAGGGAGGGGGAGGGAGGGGGAGGGAGGGAGGGAGAGAGGGAGGGAAGAGGGGGGAAAAGTGAGAAGGGGGGGAGGGGAGAGGGAGGGAGGGAGGGAGGGAGGAGGGGGAGAAAGGGAGAGAGGGTAATAACTTGTTTGACATTAATACTGCATCTGCCACTCACTACACTGTTAATACGGTTGTGGTTGAGGGAGAAGGGGTAGAATGCTCCCAGCTGCATCCACCGAGTGCAAAGCTCCTCCGTTGTGTTTTGTTTAAAGCCACAAATAACGGCACCAACCTACGAGAGAGAGAGAGAGAGAGAGAGAGAGAGAGAGAGAGAGAGAGAGAGAGAGAGAGAGAGAGAGAGAGAGAGAGAGAGAGAGAGAGAGAGAGAGAGAGAGAGAGAGAGAGAGAGAGAGAGAGAGAGAGAGAGAGAGAGAGAATGGGGGGCTTTCAATTGTCGCTTTGCACCTATCTACCTCCCTCAACCATTCCTTCCCCCCCCCCTCTCACTTACCAAGGGTACACCAAACAAGGTAAAATCAAGGATACCTGGAAAAATTGCAAGTGCAGCCACATCACACCTGATATTGCTCCTCTCCTCCCTCCCTCCCTCCCTCCCTCCCTCACCTGTGATAGAGACGGCCATGTCACGGAACGTACTTGCATTGTCTCCCAACCAGTGGGCGCCATATTTCCCACTGCCTGCATAATTGGAACGAGAGACGACCAGAGAGCGTGTGCCGAGCACCTTCTGGAGGGCACTGGAAGTGGAAGTGGAAGGGAACATGTCACATGACCACTGATACCAGTCACATGATCACTGGTTGAAGTCACGTGATCTATGACCATTAAGATTACATGATCCATGGTCAGCAATCACATGACTGTAGCTATATAAATGATGTTGTAAACATGCATAATTATGCCTACGAACTCACAACTAACAGTCATGTGACAATCATGTGACCACTAACTCACAGCATGGTGTGATTGGTCTCCCCAAAGCCATACAGGCTGTGCACATTGTAGTGGACAGAGTAGTTCTGGCGGGCAGTCATGCAGATGGTTAAATCATAAAGGTTCATCATGTCCACATGGTACACACCTACGGGGAGGAGTAAAGGGGGTGTGGCTAAATGATGATGTAAGTGAAAGTCGAAAGTTACCATAAACACTGGTTGTTAGGTGCACCTCGTTATTAAGCGTATACTTCACTGTTAAGCGCATAGTTTTTAGACGTCCGCCACAACCCTTTACTGACAACGGCAGAACAGACAACATCGACAATGGATAGAAAGACTCCCACAGCTAAGCAGAAGAGCTACAAAAGCTAAAGCTAGTGGAATCCAGACAGTTTTGTACACATGGTGTCCACGTAGAACACTCAAAAGCTGAACGCTACTTCGTGGCTTGCCATACAGGTGTGAGTAAATTTACAGGCACTATAACAGTGGTATACGAAAGGTATACAGAACTCTCGTTGTTTAGCGCACATCCAATATTAAGCGCATAATATCTCATCAATAGGCGCATGCGCCTAACAACCGGTGTTTACAGTATGTTGGGATGTTGTTAGCTAAGAGAGTTGGGATGTTGTTAGATGGAGTTGTGGCTACTGCAAAGGATTGCTGGGGAGGAGGTCAAAGGAGAGTGTAGCCAGGAAGCTTCTTTGAACACAATCATGGCAGCCTTTGCATCATCAGTGGTTGTTTTGGGGTCAAAGGTGGGATGCTATTAGCTGAGAGAGTTGTGGTTACCGTACACAGAAGACACTGAAGAACTGGTCAAAAAGAAGCAGCTGAGAATTTCCCTCCACTATTTTGACCCCAAAACAATGGGTCAAAGACCCAAAGGCTGCCCACAAGTGTGTGTACAGAGAAACCTGAGGAGTGTGTGAAGTGGCGCCGGTGGCAACGCTCCCACCTCTTGTGAGGAGGCGAGGCTCGGGACATCGCTCACTGTGTTGGCTGCCAACACACTAACACCAGTCCCCATGGCTACACGGCAGGCAAGACTGCCGGGCAAGACAGCTGGCCTTGCATCTCCCCTCCCAGCCCTGCATGGCTCCCTCCTCCCCCCACCACAACTGTTTCCATGGAGACAAGACACACACAGACTGGCCGGCATCTCACACAATGCCAGGCCGTCTCATTGGTGGGTGAGGTGTTGACTCACCAGGCAGGAAGGGAGGGTTGGTGAGGGAGGAGTTAGGACAGCCATCGAGGGAGCCATTTACAAAGTTCGATGGTTCGTTCATGTCTATCAGGAGACCGTCAAAACTGACGTTCTTGTGGAAGGCAGAGATCATGTCGTACCAGTATGCCTCAGTGGCTGGGTTGGTGAAGTCAGGGAAGACACAGGGACCAGGCCACACCTGGTACCAGAATGTGGGAATGCAAGAATGAGGGGATGGAAATTGAGAAAGAAAACATTTATCAACTCAGAATTTTCACATACAAATTTTAAAAGACAACTTGTAGCTGACCTGTTTACTGAAAGTGAATGTGATTTTGAACAATATCAATGTACCTGTCCAATTAGGGGCTTGCCAGAGGAGTTGGTGATAAATATATTCATTGACAAGCCATCGTCAAATGGAGGGTAGGAGCCTCTCGGCTGCGTACTGCTGATACCTGGGTCCTGAAGGGGAGGGAGGGAGGGACACAAGGGGAGGAGGAGGTGGAGGGAGGGAGGGAGGGAAGGAGGAGGGAGAGAAGTGAGTGAGAAGGAGAGACATGGTGAGGGAGAGAAGAGAGGGAGGGAGGGAAGAAAGGAAGAAGGGAGGGAGGGTGTGAGGGAGGGGTGGAGGGAGAGAGGGAGGGAGGGGAGGGAGAAAAAGAGGAGGGAAGGAGAGGAGTGAGTGAGGAGAGGGGTGCAGGGCACCACTCACGGTGATCACCACATAGTGCTGGCCGTGGTCATGAAGGTTGGCCACTAGTGAGGGGAGGTCCCCAAACACCTTAGGGTCATAGGTGAAATCCAAATAATCGTGCATGTAGTCGATGTCATTCCATTGGGTGTCCTGAGAGAGAGAGAGGGAGAGGGAGAGGGGGGGAGAGGGAGGGAGAGAGAGGGGGTGAGAGAGGGAGAGAGGGGGGGGGGGGGGAATCAGCATGCTGAGTGAGGCAATCTCCCGGGTAACAGCAGACAGACAGAAATCTTATTTCCTCATCTCCTCTACCAACAGGGATGCACCACCCTCCCTGCTCCACACCCTCTGGCGACCATATCAGCACCCCACACTTCCTCTGCAAGTGAGGATTCTTTTAGAGATCTGCACATCCTCTGCACTGGAGGGATACAGGTAAGTACCGCTGCTCTGTATAGACCAGGGCCTTTGTTCTACGGAACCCAGCAAGCCACAAAGCCCCCACAGGAAGTATGGGAAGTCACACACACATAAACACAGCACACGAGACCTCTTCACTGTGAGAACGCCACCAAAACATGGTGACCGTGATGTCACACCAAGCCCCATCGAGGCTCGTGAAGGCTCTGCCTGCCCTCATCAGAATATGGAAAATGCTTCAGAGGAAAAGCATTATTAAGTGCGTGTGCCCTAATAACTTCCTTCCAGCTGGCTATTAGGTAGTGTTTCCAGGAAGTGCTGCTGTAGTTGGGTTCTGTAGGTCAACAGCAGTGGAGACAAGGCACTTAATCCTATCTGTAGTGGGTGTGGTTTACTCACTAAGCCACACCCCTAACTGCAATCTGTGGTGGGTGGTAAGCCACATCCTACTGTAAATTGACAAATTAAATATTTCACATGCTCCATTATCTGGGAATTGTAAACACAAAATATTTTGCCCGCAAGGAAATTATACTGTCTGAGATTGTGAGGTCCATGCATCTCACAAGCTAGCTAGAGCTGAAAATTTTTCAACATGAATTGTTTCTCATGAAACAAATATTCTCCTATACAGGATATATCACATGTACATGTATAATATGCCACGCCCCTTTTACCTGAGGTATTCCTTTGTCTCTCATCCTCTCCACCACTTCAAGTGTGTTGTTGGCTGTCTTGTAGCCCCAGCGACTCAGATGGAACCCAAGAGACCAGTACGGTGGCATGAAGGGACGACCGATGATCTGTGGAAAAGGGGGGGGAGGTGGGGAGGGAAGAGGAGAAGAAATAGAGGCAAAGTGAGAGAGGGAAGAAAGAGGAGTTGCAGGGAAGGAGAGTGAGAGAGAGAGTGAAAGGGAGGGTGAGAAGGAGGGAAATTATAATTTATAGTGCATAATGAGATGCCCTATTACACATCAGCCCCTTGATCACAAGAAGGAGACATTGGACCGGTGGTGTCCCTTGTGTCGGGAATGAAGCCGCCCATCAAAGGACCGTGTGTGTGCCTGAAACTGCTTGTGCCATTAGCGCACTTCCACCTCACATTCTCGCGATTGACTGAGCAGCTGCTGGGCAGAAACACACGTGCAGGACTGGCGCCTCGGGGGCGCATGTCTCCATGGTAACGCAGTATTAGTGCTGCTATGGCTGCTGCAACTGGCACTGAAATGCTTTCCAGTTGTGTCTACGATACTCGCCTGACCTGTTCTGCGTAAAAGTTACATTCAGCATTTACCATAATATCTATTTTTAGTAAAATTTCTATTTTTCTCACCTGACAGGCTAAATAATTAGAAGTGCTACTGTGCACGTGCCGTTAGAAATGTCTGCTAGAATTTTAGTGAAATGGCTAAAACTCGCCAAAGAATTATAAGACATAAGATCCTATAAGACTAATGAGTAAGATCTTAAGGGATTTATGGGATGGATGTACAGCTTCTTTGCATGCTGCAAATGTTTACACAGACCAACTTGGTTCCCTGAGATGGGTTAAGAAGTGGACACAGACAGAAGAACACAAGCTAGATGTGTGGTTGTTTACGCATTGCATGCATATCACATCAACCCCCGTCCTGAAGTGATTAGGTGACGTGGTTCCCAAGTTGGGATTAATTATATGGAATTTGTAATTGTCCATTCTAGATTCCTCTCTGGGTTAAGTATGTAACCCGAGAGTACCTTCTGCCCAAATTGGTAGTACTCTGCCTCTCTCACATAGTGATACACAGCCAGTTAAAAAAACCTGAGCCTAACTTCTGTCTCTGATAGTGCTTTGCCCCTCCAGGCAAAAATGTGCTGAGAAAAGAATGAGACGCATACTTAAAAAAAATGAGAGGCATAAAGTTTATTACACACACTGTAAGTGAAATTCACTCGCACACGCCAGGCAGTCCTCTGTGGATGGGGTACTAAAACTGCCGCACTATTACGAGGTCACACTCACAGCCAACTGGGAGAACTGCAGAGATTTTGGAAGTGTGAGGAGACTAAGTGTCACCCTTCAACAAGTGTCTTGCACACTTTCCATCTCAGCCGAGTGCATGCACATCAAAACTCCCTCTCCCTCTCTCCTCTTCCCCCCAGCTCTAAGCAAAGCTCAGAGTCCCAAGTGGCTTGGCACATTGCATACTTTGTCTAATTTAGCACACGCCAGTGGATGATCGATTTTCAAGAAGTATCCTCTGCCAGATGATATCACGACACGTCACAAGCTATCTGGAGCCCTCCAGCCATCTGTATGGCCTTCCCACCTCAAAGAAAGGCCCTTAATGTCCAGATGGCTCACCCTCTGAAATATCCCCTGGAGGGTTGCCGCATAGCGAGCTTTCAGTGTCAAAGCAAATACACTTTGCCAATTAGCTCTCGGATTCAGCCTGCAGCTACCTAATTGGGCGTGCTGTGAGGCAATAATTACCTTGTGCATGACATCCATTCCATTTCGGGTAGTGAAGTGTTGGCTGCATTAGATAATAGTGTGGACCATATGTTGCCATGCCATTCTGTGGGCGTAGCAGAGACCACACTGAGACTTAGTCTATAGGAACATCTTAAATAACTATGTTAAGTAATTAATTAAATATGCATGAGGCAATGCTATACAAAGCCATTGCATTCTCACGGATGTGGTGTGACATCACAGAACAGGTCAGAGCATTTCGAAACAAACTACCTTAACTGTACGTAAACAAAGCTATCCAATGTAGCCATACACTGGAGCAGTGCAGCAACTGCTCCAATGATGGTCGGGCAACCATGCACAGGATGTGCGGACAGGATGCTGACAGAGACAACTGGAACTCAAAGCTGTGAGCCACTGGTGTATCCATGTACCGTCTGAATATCTCTATTGTGCCAGCTAATGCACTAACCTAATATGCTGCACGGCCATCCTACATGTGTGTATGTAGCCATTGGGATACACACACTTTACTAATTATAATTCATTATGTAACTAATGGTCTGGTTGTTGCTGTAGCAACACATTAACAGCAAACAGCTGCAAGTTGGCAGAAACATTCTCACTCCATAATATTTCCTTATGGAGAGTGTGGAACAACTAGTAGGACATTTCTAATTAGATAAGGAAATTCTTTTGTTCTTTTAATTGGTGATTGAAAAACCACTATCCTATAATTAAAAACCACTTAAGTGAGAGGATCTAGGGCATTCTAGAACTAGTCATGCAGGAAGTCACACACACACACATGCACATGCACATACATGTACATACACACATACATGCACACATACATACGTATGCACACAGACATGCTTATACACATATAAGCACAAACACCCACACATGCACCCACACACCCACACATGCACCCACACACGTACACATGTGCATAGAAAGTCGTAAGCCTACACGCTTGCTTTGAAAGATAATCTTAATGACATAACAAGATGTAACAATAACTAGAGGTTAATTAATAAATACCAAGTATTCAACTCGGAAAAGATAGTAAAATAGCTAGCATAGAAGAATGTAGCATTTTTTATTGCACAATAACGACGGCTACAGAGTGGCAGCTGATATAAAGAATGAGGTATTATAATTGCATGACTATCGTTGCCATGGATACTATGTACCGCAGCCAATAGAATCTATTGCCATATCGGGATCTCGAGCTCCTCCATATACATGTATGTCTCTTCTGGGCACAGCTGGTGGCTGGTGGATGTTGTCATGGAAAATAATTAATGGATGTGTATTCATGTGAGGTTGGGACGTGAAGGTCTCCAGCAGCTGTGGGGCAATGTACCGATTCTACATGGTCAGCCACTGCAGCTGCACGTGTGTGCAGTGTGGCAGGAAAATGCTTGAATAGAATGCAAGTCCAAAAGGTCAGAGGCGCGCAATTGATCAATGATGGTATAGGGGTCAGCGGTATATAGCCCACAACCTAGCGGAAGCCTTATATACATGTACTCCACAACTTGTGGGGCGCCGGGTCCTCTGTTATTGGATTATGTAGCACACAAAAATTTATAAGTCAGTGCGTGGAAGCCAGCCAGCGTTAACTGCGCAGCCCTCCAACTTCTTAACACCTCTTTACACCATCCAATGTAACCGGATCCACCAAGTTGCCCTTTTGTGCTCCACCACTCCAGCCCTCCTCCTGGCTGCTATGACAACACACAGCTGTTACAAGAGGTGACAGTTTTTTCTAGGCGCTATTGGAACAAAACCCGGGTCACCTGCAGCTGCCTTCCTAGGCATAATACTATATCCACGTACCTCCCACTAAGACCCGGAAGGTGTTATTTAAGTACCCCCCCAAGCAGCCAAAGTGCCAGCTAGACTACTCACAACAAACCATAGCTCTAGGAAGGTTTCCTTCCAGATAATTGGCAGAGTGTGCTTTACTGACCCCAACAGCAGCTAATTATCACCTGCTCTTATTTGGCAAGGGCCCAGGGCTGTTTGGGTAATTATCTGATTTGCACACCAGCACTGAAATGGGTGGTAAGGAGCAGGCAATGAGGGAGGGTGGTCACAGCAAGGAATGTGTGCAAACAGTGATTAGATGTAAACAGAGGATACTCTGAAATCAAAAGCCACCTGTGTGTGGGGGGGGTGAGGGGTTTGCATATTGGAATTCATATAACAATTAGGAGTTTTAATGTCCTGTGAATTATGCCTGATAGATTTCCTTCTCTCTCCCTCTACTCTTCCTTTCCTCAAGCCCTTCCCTCCTACCTTTTCTCTTCCTCTTCCCTCCCTCCCATTCTCCCTCTCTCTTTTCCTCCTTCCATAATAGTAACACGTACAGCACAATATATTAGGTCAAAGCATAAACATTTGTCATGTTACTAAATATACTAATATTCCTACAACCGAGTGTGTAGTGTCTAAATTTAGTAACATATCAGTGTCCTAATTTAGGGCACAAGTGGTCTGGTTCTCTTGTCCTAATAATGCTTCCTGTCAGTCATGCATCTTCCTCCGGCTCCGTACACGCACAACAAACTAGCAACATAGCACCCATACACTGCGATACTGAAACCACAGTCATTACATGGCTGCTAATAAGGAGGTATTGCAGGTGTGGACATGAGATTGTGCTGCCACTCAACACACACAACACACACAACACACACAACACAGGTCACGCAGCAGCACACAGGCATCTAGCAAGGGGTGACTGAGAAGGTCAGGTAACCTGTTTAACTCCAAACTAAGTTAGTGACCGCCAATCCCCCAAGGGAGGAGGGCACCACCGATGAATATCAGCTGCTGCAGCGCATACCTCTACCAGACACCGACATAATACACACACTAGATCTGAGTCTTAATTAACTGGTTGATTAATTAATTCCATGCCACCAATATGCACATCACTACCTGGATCACAACCTTTCCTGATGATCTGTCAACATTAATCTGTAGTTAGTACATTACATAATAATTAATCCTCAGGTGCTTTTCCAGTGTCTCCATAAGCCCTTGCCCCAGGTTAATCTAATGAGCCCAGGAGGCAAGCAGCACTTGAGTATCTTAACTCGCTGTGTACACAGCCATGAGTGCGTGTGTATACAGGGATTACAAATTAGGCTATCAGGTGACCTCTCCCCAGTGTTTCACCTGTAGGTCACATGCTGGTGTTTAGATAAACAGGTGAATCCTGACCCATTGCCTGCCTTGGACTGTCCCCAGTGCTAGGCATGCAGGAGTCTGGCCGGTAGCAGGGGAAGTGCTAGGCATGCAGGAGTCTGGCCGGTAGCAGGGGAAGTGCTAGGCATGCAGGAGTCTGGCCGGTAGCAGGGGAAGTGCTAGGCATGCAGGAGTCTGGCCGGTAGCAGGGGAAGTGCTAGGCATGCAGGAGTCTGGCCGGTAGCAGGGGAAGTGCTAGGCATGCAGGAGTCTGGCCGGTAGCAGGGGAGGTGCTGACACGTGAGGAATGTGACTTTGCTGACTGAGGGGCGGGGCTTGTGCTGCTCAGCCAGCATTCTAAGCTGTTTGGACATCGCATAGTCCCACCACCTCCCCCACAGGTACGTACAGGAGGCATTGTGGGAGATAGACGAGTCAGGAAACATGAACACACACAAACACCTCTGGACCAAGATGCTGCACTTATCAGCCTTCCTGTTAGGTCTGAGGAAACAATGGCGCATCCATGGAACACCGGAGTCTCATTCTTTCACAGAGTTGGAACCAACCAGTGTTGGTGGGCATGGTGCATCAGATTTGGCCCCTCTCTCACTCCCTGGCCATGTACAAGAGCTACCTACTGTTGCCAGGATACCAGATCCACAGGGTTTCATTTGGGGGAGGAGGAGGGGGGGGGGGGGGGGGGGCATTGTGTCAGCGGGCCACCTCAGGCTGTCCCCTAGTCGCTAGTCAACTTCCCGATCATCGTATGATACATACACACCAGCACAAGAATGGGCCAGTCTGTGGTACACTGCACACTGCACACTAGCTACGTGCAAGAAAGAGCCTGCCAAGGCCTCCTATAGGGTGCAGTGTTCACGGGAACGATGCTCCCTGTCATTGGCTCTCCTACCATACAGTCTATAGCTATCAATAGCTTCCCCTCATGCACTCTGACATACTCCACTTTGTGACCCCCTTGGAAATTTTAACAATTGGAACCCTGCAAACTAACTTGTACCCCCCTTGGAAAATTATTATTGGAACCCTGCAAACTACTTGTACCCCCCTTGGAAAATTATTATTGGAACCCTGCAAACTCGATCTACCTCACTGACATTTTAACACACACGTACCTCTGTGTACTGCTGGATGACAGAGTCTGGGGAGGGGCCGAGGAAGAAGTAGAGATCGAGAATTCCTCCGATGGTTCGGTAGGTGATGGATGGGTAGGGACCCAGTTCAACCTCTGAGGGAAGGAGGGGGAGAGAGGGTGGTGTGTCAATCCGGAGGAAGGAGAGGAAGGAGAGGGAGGGAGGGAGGGAGGAGGAAGGAGAGGGAGGGAGGGAGGGAGGAGGAAGGGAGGGAGGGAGGGAGGAAGGAGAGGGGAGGAAGGAGAGGGAGGGAGGGAGGGAGGAGGAAGGGAGGGAGGGAGGGGGATACACACCCATAGCATTGCTGTTCAGTAGGAACACTCCATGAGCATTTCCATCAGACTCCACACACATGTAGAAGGGATGGACTCCATAGAGGTTCTGGCCTGGAGTCTGGAGAGAGAATTAAGTAAGACCTGCCCTCAGGAGATATAGTAATGACAGGAGGGGCCAGAGTCAGCCCCCCTGATAATTACCATGGCAACTAATGCTAAACCCTGGGCTGATACATAACACTAATTATATTGAGATAGTTTCCATAGCAACCATTGATCCCTAAAAAAACCTAGAATAGAGCTGTCATTTCAACCAAACACATTATCTATCCTGTTACCAAAGACACAGGAGACATCTGGCTTGGGTTTGCCCTAACAAAGACAGCTGGGACGCATGACATCATGGACATGGAGACACAACACTCCAAACTGACATAGAAGCACATGCTACGAAGGATCACTGGTCAAGTATGTTCACTGTCACCGGATGCAGCTGCCTTCTGGTTATTAATGCAGGCACATCACAAGGCCTCCTGGCACGGTTACCCAGCATTGCTATGGTTACAGTACCAAATCTTCATGTATTTCTAACCTATTCCTTGTCAACATGACCATATAAGGTATGAAGTGTGTGTGTGTGTTTGTGTGTGTGTGTATGTGTGTATGCATGTGATTACCTCAGGGCAAATTAATTTCTTTTCCCTTCCTCCCTCAATCCATCCTTAAAATTCCCTTCCTCCCTCTCTCCTTCCCTTCCTCCCTCTCTCCTTCCCTTCCTCCCTCTATCTTTCCCTCCTTCCCTCCCTCCCTCCCTCCCTCCCTCACATATGGATGGGGTCGAGCATCTCTAGAGAACAAGGTGAGGACACTGTGGTTGGTGTCCAGTCTGAAGTGGTCCATGGCATGCTCTCCCAGTCCATAAATGTTGTCTGAAGGGAGGAGGCCAGTCAGCTGAAGAAACTGGTCAGCAAATATGAATCCTATTGAGGAGGTGAAGCTGGAGGGGGCAGGGAGGAGGAGGAGGAGGAGGGAGGGAAGAATTAATTAAGTTACTTATTCTAATTGGGATGGGCTGTAGCAAGGGCCATCACACCTAACACAACTACTGAGCATGCACTCAAGTCACTCCCATGGTAACGCTGCTGAGGTATGGGGAGAGGGAGAGGGAGAAGTGGAGGGAGAGGGAGAGGTAGGGGAGGGGAGAGGGGGCAGGGTTTGATACAAAATTTGATTTGAGGGGGTAAGTGTGGGGGTGCTGTATCCTTGTTTAGTTATATAGCAGAGTAGTTGATCTAGCATATTTTTTAAGAGAAAGATTGTTCTTTTATAGCCCTTCAAAAGCGCAAGATTGCTGGGGGAAATCCCCCAATTTCCAAGGCCATATCAAACCGTGGGAGGGGTGGGAGGAGGAGGTGGATGCAAGGAGAAGGGTGAGAGGAGAGGAAGGTAAGAGGGAAAGAAAGGCAAAAGGGGGGTGAGGAGGAGAGGTGGAGGGTGAGGGGGAGAGGGTAATCATAGGAAGTGTTGTGATAGCCTCCACTGCTCACCATGGCAACAAGGACACACATTATAGCCAATCAGGAAGTGGGTACTAGCATGGAAGCTACACGGAGAAGCTACACGGAGAAGCTGATCACACTGACCACAAGCCATGGCTTTCCTCTGCATCACACACCTCCGCCCACCTTCCATCAATTTCTGCCTCCTTTGTATGTGGTCTCACACTAAGTGATTGCTATGTGAATCGAGAAGCCAAGGAGTCTCCCTGGCCTGTGTACCAGCCACAGCTGGTAGCTATGCAGAAGTAGGCCATGGTAAACATGGGTTTGCTCTTGACCAAAGTTGGTGCTTATGCAGAAGAGGACCAGGCAAAACAAGATCTACGCCTTTTGAGCAATTAAGTTGGAATGAATTATTAAGGTAACAGTAATAATAAATAGGATATCATATCTAGAAAATAACCTAATGCAGTTAATAATGACTGGCAAGATAATCTGGGTTAAGTGTTTTGACTTACATATTCTGAGACTTTGAATTGCGTACAACAGAGAAGCCAAACATATCGGTGGCCGTCTCCACACTGTAGAGTGTGTTTGAGGCTTTGCTGCTGATTTTGGGGGTAGGAAGAGGAACCTCATATCGACTGGCATTGGGGTCATAGATCTGAGAGAAGAAAGGGGAACATGGGGAGAACAGCAGAGGTCACAAAGATTGTGGTACTCCTCCATACGATGGCAACTTATATAGTATTGTACCAAATATGGCAGTTGCCCACTGGATGAATATGTTGCCCACTGGATTATGACGCTGGATACTGGGAGTGATTGTTACAGATAAGACGTTTCTGGGATAGTGTACACAGCCGTAGGAAAGCAAACAATCCTCGTTCCATTAAGCACCTATTAACTAATCGAGTTATTCGCCTTCAGAAGGCAGTTGTTAAGCTATCTAATCAAACATCACAGCAAAGTGACTGCTGTCAGAAAGTGGGAGGGGCTTGTATACTGCTGCGCAGCAAATAGGATAGTCTCCTTGCGCACATCACCTACCTTAACGTGGAGGCGGTATGGCGTCTCGTAAAACATATCCACCCGCAAACTGTCAATGTCCCCTCCGTACTGTGACGGCTGGCCTGATTTTCTGGTCAGATTGGCTGTCTTTCCGGTCCTCGTATCAACCACCTTTCCGTTCACAGTGTAGCCAAAATCGGTGGGGTAGAAGCACTTAGGTGTGCTGCTATCGCTCCAGCAACAGCCTCGCTTGCCGCACACGTCCTCCGCCTCTGTCTTCCCCCCTTCGGGAATGCAGTTGAAGCGGAGGCCAGACTCGACGGAACAGTCTGCCTCAGAGGTGCTGAGTGTTATAACCAACAGAACGGCGACTACCCCCGCCAGGGCGAGAACCAAAATTAGCAGACCTCCAAAACAGCAGCAGGTCTCCCGCCTCTTCGCCTTGCGCCTGGAGCGGGAACCGCTGACAACATCTTCTTCGATGTGCTCATAACGAGGGCCGGTCCGCGAGCGAGGCATGGCGAGTGCGTCTGGTCTCAGAGGGCGAATCTTGGTGAGCGCTGCAGAAACGCAACATTGCGTAATGTGAATATCAACCGACCATGAATCTAATCGTACATCACTGAAACGGCAGCTATAGTAACACAGCGGACTGCTGGAAGAGCTAGTGAACTTGTTTGGCTCGAGTGTTATTACGGCGAAGAGCCATAGCAAGCCTTGCGCCTGAAGCGACCAGATTGGGAACTGCTGGTGACAATATCTTCTTCGTTTATGTTCTCATAACGAGCGCTAGACCGCGAGCCTGGCACGATTCAGCCAGATAGCATGCAGCCGCGATTTACTGTACTGCTGACTCAGCTATTTGGAGTCACGTGGGTGAGCTCGAATTAATTTAATTATTGCCACACAACTACATTCGATGCTGTTGTTGAGGTCCACCTACGCAAACGGTTGTATAAAAGACCTCGAGCTCTGTCGCCCTCAGAAGCTCATTCGCAAAGCGATAATCGTATCACAATTTGGAAATGGCAATTTGCAGACACTCGAACCTCTTGGTTTTCTGCGCCACTTTGGTGCTGTGCGCCTTCCTGACCCATGAATGTCTAGCCAGACCATTTAGCAGCCGCAGAGCAAGAGCCGACGTGAATCCCTTCCCCACTGGCATTCCGACGGATGTCTCAGACGGCAAGAGCAAAAGTGGATCATGTATTACACCAGTGATTGAGACGTACGAGAACGGATCGTTCCACCGCATCGTGAACCACTGCTGCGAGGGCTACACCGGGGAGAACTGCACCGAGAAGATACCGGAGCCGTCCTCCGGTGATACCGGCGTGGAGTTTGATCTTGAGGACCCGTGCAAGGGCCTGGTGTGTGAGGGCGTGAGTGATGCGCAGTGCTCGACCATAGTCAAGTGCGGGGAGAGACTACCTGTGTTTCTGCACGACGACGGGACGATTGCAGACTGTAGGAATGGCCAGCCGGTGAATATCACTCGACTTACGTGCACCGAGCGGTGCGCAGTGGATCCGTGCAAAGACGCGACGTGCAAAGCAAGTCCCGACGCCATATGCGTTCACACGGCGTGCAACTGTGATGAACCGCTGTGGTTGAGAAATGACGGCGTACAGGTGGACTGCGACACGGGAGAGCCTCTCAGCCCCGAGGAGGCGAAAAGAAGGAGAAGGAGAAAGAGAGAGGCCGAATCCTCCTCCCCCTCACAACCGCAGTGTACATAGTATATACCTCACTCGTTTTCTAGGCTATATTATTCCCTCACCCATACTCGAGCTATTGTACCCAACCAATCATATACCGACAATAATGTGTGCTGGCACGTGGTGTTCTATCTTCCCATCTCACCCCCTTTTCCATCATAAGCAATCTCCGTAGAAGATATGTATATTTTATATTTCTATATTCAATGAAATTATATTGTTGTGCTTTTCCCGCGTTCAATTGTTCTTTTCTTCAAGATATTGGCTGTTGCGTCTGCATTGTTCCTGTTCGCCTACGTGTTTCACGCGCGCAGGATTTTCGCGCCAATAGCGCGCAAGCTTCTTTTGACATTAACCCTTCTAGGTCCTCGCCTTCTGTAGTATAGTGTAAGGACTGCCGTAGCCAGTGACAGACACTTTGAGGCATGTAGTTTTTTTTCCAGAATCCAAGGTTTTCAGTGGCCATGGATGTCAACGCCATTCAGGTAACCAATGAAGCGTGACTGTCTTCATCAGCTGCGCTGTTTCCTGCTGCGTGACGCTCAGTGACGTAACCTAACTACTATGTAGATCTATATAATAGCCATGTAAGGAGATACGCAATACTTATTTGGGTCTAGTCTCAGGGCACTTTGCACGTATTTGGCTGCATGTAGATGTTAAAGAGTGGGATGGAACAAAGTGCTGTGTTTTAACCTAATAATGGAGTCAGTCACGTATGCTCAAGACTGAGGCATTTCTCCGTGCAAATGGCTAATTGCTGCCTCGAGTTTCTGTGCAAAAGAATGAAACCATTGGACTTTTCTCTGTGCCAAGTTAATTAGATCACAGCTACACGCTTTCATCTACTCTAGAATGTTCTAAATTAGCTCCTCCTCCATGCCATGTCTTGCCAAAGCCATCACAGAGTGTGGGTGAGCATTAGTTCATACATTGTTAGTGGTTCTCTTGCCCGGGAACATATCTGACATGAGAAAATTTCACACAGAACTAGTACAAATATGGTCACAAGATTAGGCTGGAGACTCAGTTAATGTAGTTATGCCATTAAGTGTTCCTTTCTTGGGATTTTGGAATGATATGAATACACGGCCATGTGGGCAAACCATGTATGTTCAAGCCTTCCACCACTCGCTCTCTTGCTAGCAAAGGCAGTGGAAGTAGTGCTGTTCCACACAGGCAATAACGGCTGCAAATCCACTTGTTCTCTGTCTATTTAGAGTCACCATTTCCACACACAACTTGTAGTATCTCTCCTCCCTCGTGGGTGCGGCACATTGCAATTCTCTCTCCACTCTGTTGCTACCAACAGTTCTCCTGCCCCACATGTTTGTGTGGGCACAGATGTGTCTGTTCTGTCTACTCACCCGCTCCACTGTGAGTGAAGCACCAAGCCATCTCGTGCTCCATACCAACTGGAATATATCTTCTGTACCTCCCTTGCTTCTTGGGGGGGTAGAATGATGTCACGCCTGTTGTTTGCATACGTCTGTGTCTTGCAGGATATCTGTAGTTGCTCTTTTGTGTGTGTGCTGTTGATACATGTCAGTGTCTTGCAGGATATCTGTAGCTACTCCTTTCTGTCTGGCTATGCAGTAGGTATGCTCATTTAAAGGGTGATGTGGTCTCTCTCTCTCCTAATCACTTTGATTAAGCGACAAATGTCGCCTCCCCTCCCCTCCATGCTGTTGGACGCACTCTTGTGAAAACAGCCAGAGTTCATCAGGTCCCAGTCTAATTTGCCCACCGATTACCTTACTGGGTTGTAGTCTCCCTCACTTACCTCCTAACCTCCTCTCTCCTCAACCAGGTAATTATGTAGTTTAAGTAGGTGACAACATTATGTGTGTTTGTCAAGAGTTCCCTGTGACCTGCCCACCTTTGCACTTAGTAATGGAGGGATAGTTTGGCACACTATAACACACACACACTGCAGGGAGCCATGTAGTCTACATACTGGGTAAGGTCATCCCTGGTCTGTGTAGGCAGAGAGTCTGACTTGGCTCCAACCATACTAAGTTTGCCTTCCCCCAGTACCTCACTCTTTCCAGCTCTCCTTTGGATGCTGCCTACCGTGTATGTATAGACAGCCACAACCTTGACTGTTGTAGTATCAATTGAAGCATTCTCTTCCTCCTCTGACCCATGCTAGGCTACACGTGGTTTCACCCCAGAAAATCTAGTAGTTATCTGTGTAGGTTATCTCCAAGGAGGTGACGTCATTCTGGGGAGTTTATTTAGCTTCACCACCCACCAAGACCACAGGGCTGATACTCTCGATTATGCTGTGTACAACCACTTCATTAGCGGATAATTAAGTGGGTTTTGACGTGGTTCCGAAGGTCACTGTCTCCCGACCCAAGCACGTGGCAGCATGTGCCCGCATGCAGGGAAGGCTGGAAGAGCTCTGGCAAGGTGGCCACATCCCCCGGACTTGGGAGAGGACACCATTTTTAGTTTGTTTCTGTGTTTCTCTGCATGCAACCATAGCTACACTGCCATGGCAAAACTGCCATAACCGCACTGCCATAGGAATACTGCCATAGCAACTCTGCTAGCAGCTCTCCTACGGCATATCATAATACAGTGGCCATCAGGTTATTTTGGCTCAGGTCCCCATAAACCATCGTTACCAAGGCAACATGTACCAAAAAGCGCTGGGTGCCTTCTATATATGTATGTATACTTCTGAGGCATGAGACCACCTCAAGATCACGAGGGAGAGATGTTTCTTCCATTAATGCACAGCCCACTATTCTCCTCCTCTGGTCCCCATTCCCACCTTTTATCCAGACTCTTATCAAGACCTGCCCCTCCCGCTGTGCACCTGTGTACACAGATGGCCACTCCGAAGCCTTACAAATCGCCCATCCATTACTAATTCCCTATTAAGTTACAACTGGAAGCCATACAAGGACGGTACCCTGCTCACACGCTTGGATGCGAAGCATGGGAGAAAGAGAGACTCTTTTCAATTTCTCTTTCCTTTGCCTCTCACCCCTCCCTCCCTCGAGCTCCCTCCCTCCCTCCCTGGGGGGTGACTGCAGTATTCATCTAAAAATGCATTTCAGCTGAAGCCTTGCGCGTGAATTCTGAGTGTTCCTTATTGAATAAAGCAGCTCATTATCACTGCAGCAGCAGGCATAGTTGTGGCTGGAGCTGGTCCCTTGTTTCCCCTGCAGGCAGAGCTGAGAAAAAAGAGGTTGGAGTTCACCCAGCTTCAGGAGCAGGTCCAGCGGGTGAGGACACATTTTTCACATTTCAAAAGCTGTTTTTGGTTCGTGTCAATACAACTTCCTCATTAGCATCTTTTGTTGCCTTCTGTTGGCCAGTCGAAACACGAGTGCAGGGTTCTTGTAGAAAAGTATTTTTGGGGGGAGAGGTTGCTATAGGCATGTGTCCTCTGACCTTTACCTTTCACTCATTTTGTTTAGGCCAAACGAGAGGTGAGAAGGTCACAGAGAAGGAGAGGGTTGCACTCGGCTGCTCACCAGAGCTCAGACAGAGATCAGGTACAGGGAATGATAGGCATATCTATCACACATACACATGCACATGCATACGCATGCACACACACACACACACACACACACACACACGCACACACACACACACACACACACACACACACACACTAAGTTGGTATGGTAGTCACCAGCTGTGGTCCGTATTCACAGGTGGAGCCCTCCAGACCACATTCAAAAGCTGGCATCAGCTCCGGTGCTACTTATGGCCGCACTTCTCCAGCTCCTCACATTGATGCACAGCAGCACGTTAGGGAGGGAGAGAGCACTTGCTCACTGGCAGGCCATGAAGTGCCACGAAGGGATGCTCTGTCTCTTGAAGAAGGAGGTGCTAGGGGGCTGGGGTTTGGGCAGGTGGTGAGGTCGCTGGGAGAGGGTGTTTGTGAGGAGATGAAGGGAGAGGGGGCATGGGATGCAGAGGAAGTGGAGGAGGGGGAGAAAGCAGGAGGCAGAGGAGGTTCTGAGGACATGGAGGGTGGAGCAGAGGGAGGAGACGAGGGGAAAGAACGTAGAGGACATTTCGTTCCTTGTTTCAAATCAGAGTCGAATACCACTTGTGTGGTTCAGAGCAAGCCAGGGCTTTGCAGCGCAACGCCGCCTTGCCTCATTGCCGCTAGAGCCCACAGCTCAACAGCTGCCAAACTGTCCCTCAGTCACGAGGAAGCAGAGAGCAGCACTGGTGATGTCGCTACTGGCAATGAGGGTAATCCAGTCGGAGGTCCAAACACCAGTCCTCCAATGCCCCCCCTTACCTCTTCCCAAAGGTGCAAGCCATTCTTGACCCCAGGCCCCCTGAGTGGAGAAGGGAGGGGAAGTGGAACGATACCATCCATTGAATCTGAGGAATGTGATTCTTCAGCCCAAATGGCTTCCAGTCCCAGCTCTCAAAGCTTCCCTGATCGCAGCCCTCCACAGTGTTCAGGGGGCAGCATGGGAGAGAGTGTGTGCGCATTTGGACTCTTTTCTCACCCCCCAATTTGGCTTGCAAACTGTTCCCAACCCACCACATCGGACTTCTTTCTGCCTGACATCAGTTTTGGGCAACTCAAACTACAAAAGCTGCAATCTCGACATCCTTCTGGTAATCTGAGCTATGGGAAGAGGAAACCCTGGATCACTTCCACCCCGGCAACCATGGTAACCATGGGGGAGACCAGACCAGGAAGTTCACAGTGTGAAGTGGAAACGGCAGTCTGCCCACCTAGCACTTTCCCTCTGTCTCCCCTGTCTGGGACAGTGGGCAGTGCTCCCCCAACAGCAGGTCTGGGACACATGGGGGACACTCTGATCACCCACCCTCCCGACAGTGGGACCCTCTCCCAAGGGAGTCAGCAGGAATGCAGGCTAACTTGCTCTTTGACAAAGATGGAGAGAGGTAGGGTCCTGGAAGCCTCAGCCGATTTGTGGAGTGCCTGCCACTTTAACCAGGTGAGGCTGTCCAACTATGTATGGCTCTGGCAATCATTACCCACTAACCTCCACAGCCTGCCTTGCCAATTACGAGAGCAGTGAAGGTACTTCCGTAAATACCAGCGAGCTATCTCAATTAGTATTTGCAAACACACCAATTCAGTTAAATGAACATCTCCTTTTCTCTCCCCAAGACAAATGTTTCTAGACCTCCTTTAAAGGAAGGAAGCCTGCTAACAGTCCTGGACCACAGCAAAAGGGCTCATCTGCTGTTATCATATACCACAGGCTTTTGTCTTCTTTCCTCCCTACTTGGTGACCATACTGATCATCTTCAAAGCCACTGGAGGAAGTGTGAAGAGGTTTGTTTGTGTTTACAAAGGATGTGTGAAGAGGTTTGTTTGTGTTTACATGGTAGGGTGTTTCATTACAGGAGTATGTTTGTATGCACACAGCTTGCATTAACAGCACCTCAGGCTGGGGACACATAAACACTCGCATTTGCAAAAGTTTGCAAACTGTGTTAGTCACAGCAAGGGAAGTGAGTGTGTGAGTGCAGCTGCTTGGTGAGACAAGCTGGATCAGTTGTAGGATGCCTCTCTCTCTCTCTCTCTCTCTCTCTCCCTCTGCAAAACAAACTCCCAGCTATAGATGCAGCATTGACATACGTACATGTACGTAACCACAGTAAGGCAGATTTGGACAAGACTTTTAATATCCAAGAGAGGGGGATAACCCTGTTATATTGTAGTGATATTATATATTTACTCCTGACATGCTATTCTCAGACTGAAGCCCTCACTGCTACCTCTCTGGCGGCCTCTGGCAGTGGTGGGAAAGGCCCTCCCACTATTCTCGTTGCAGCTGCTGGATGGCTGCTGACCAGCCAGGTCAGGTGCGTACACCTCTGCATGCCACACCACATTAGCCAGCTGTAGCAGTAGACCGAAAGACAGGTGGCGCAATCACACAACCTGAACTTTCTAATCAGATTAATATCTACACTCCTCTCTCGTCTTCCCCTGTCCTAGACTATACATGTTTACTACTGGAGGAAGTACATGCCTTGAACTGGTCCCTAAGAGTGGCTTTGGAATCAAGGAGCCCAGGTGTGTGCGTGTTTATTGTGACTTGCCTACTGTTTTGAGCCTGTAGTGTTTACAAGGCTGAGACACTACAGGTCTTGTATCTTGAGTAGGGATGACATAGAACTAGTCCAATACTACGTCAACACACATTCCATGCAACATGTTTTGTCCACAACAACATATGCAAGTATTATATCTTTAGGGAATTCACGGAGAACAGTGTGTGAGTAGAACAGTGTGTGAGTAGGGGTAAAATGGAAATTGTGCCGATTATGCATGTAAATAATATGGTCTAGTTCTTTGTCTCCAGCTGTGCTGCCTGTGTGTGTGTGTGAGTGTGTGTGTGTGTGTGTGTGTGTGTGTGTGTGTGTGTGTGTGTGTGTGTGTGTGTGTGTGTGAGTGTGTGTGTGTGTGTGTGTGTGTGTGTGTGTGTGTGTGTGTGTGTGTGTGTGTGTGTGTGTGTGTGTGTGTGTGTGTGTGTGTGTGTGTGTGTGTGTGTGTGTGTGTGTGTGTGTGTGTGTGTGTGTGTGTGTGTGTATGTGTGTGAGTGTGTGTGTGTGTGTGTGTGTGTGTATGTGTGTGTGTGTGTGTGTGTGTGTGTGTGTGTGTGTGTGTGTGTGTGTGTGTGTGAGATATGCCCCACGTTCCATCGCTGCACCAGGAATGCTTCCCAGGACTTCGGAGAGTGCACTGCCCTCTCCCTCCACACCCATTCCCATCGGCCTCACTCTGCTTCCCTGGGCGTTGCAGTTTCCATGGCAACAGAGAATCCCTCCGTGAGCAACGCCCAACTCCACTCCTGGACCGTGACAAAAAAGGGAAAGTGAGAAGACGGAATGCATAATTTGTTCCACTTCCTATAACCAACTTTCCTCCACATTCCCCTCATACCTACCTCTAGGGCTGCCCTTAATTGATACTCATTCCCCCATCCCATTACTGGTAGTAGAGTAATTAGTTTAGACTGCATGGAGAATGGGTTACCACCCCATGTGTTGTGATAATGGCTGCTCCGCTCCGCAGTGGGTGGGAGGTGGAGAGCTGCGCTCGTCTCCCTCTGCCCGACCACCTCTCTCACTCGACTGGCATTTCCTCCCTAGAGTGGGTGCAGGGGGAGGCCGGGGAACGCGATATTTTGTTGGGGATTGGACAGGGGACAGTCATCATGTGGTGAGGGTGCTTAATTGGGATTGTAAGGCTGTCCTAATTATCACGCATTACCACACTGTCCTGGACAATAGGAGAGCAGCTAGGGGGGAGATAGTGAAGACTGTCAACTTGAGCTGCAGTGCTTCCGAAGGCATCCTTGGACTTCAACTGAAAGCTCTACAAGCAGCTCAAGAGGAGGTCATTTACCGCATGAAGAACTTCCTCCCTCTTAATCTGGTGTTCATTGATTGGAATCTTCCAGGGAATGATGTTTCTTGTGCTTGGGTGCGAGGGGAAGGGAGGAGCACTGGAGGGGAGGGGAGCAGGGGAGTCCTCTTGCTGGATGCTCGCTCTGGGCGGTGCCACAGGGAACCATGGCAATCATTTCCAGCTGGTACAGTCGTACAGCCATGCCACTCTACCGTAAGCAACACACTCAATCATTGCTCCACTTCACACCACGTCCCTCCACTGCATCATACCTCTCCTCCTGCAGGCCTGGCCCCATCCACTACTGCCCTGGCTGTCATGGTGACAGAGACTACACCATCTCTGCCATATCCGGCAACGTGGCGCTGATCTGGCAGCTCAGCTCCCCACAACCTGTTCTGAAGTTCACCTTTGCAGGTAAGCAGCAAAGTACACAGTGATATGTCACAAAGTGATGTCATGTAATAATGATGTCATTGTTCTAAAAGAACTAGTGGCCAATCTGCCATTGATACGCCCTCTGCACCCACTCCCCCCACCAGATGGGACCAGCCTGCATTCTGTGACATGGCTTGGCAGCAGAAACGAGCTCTTTGCTTTGGACAGTGCTGGAACATTACATCATTTCATGTTTGCCCACTGATGACCCTGGGAAAGCCACAGGTAGTGTATAGCATAATCTGATAATGGCAGGACCATCTCACACCTGCTGCCATGTTCTAGTTCCACCTGTTTGTGCATGCAGTAATGTCCTTCTCATGAACTAGTGATTCCATTACACAAGTTATGCTGTTCCCTGCCCTACATGTACAGACAGCAGCACCACACTGTGTACTCCAGTATAAATATTTCTACGATGGCATCTTCTTCCGTGCAGTCATGACTCACAAGAATGGTACCTCGTGCATCATTCCCACAGCGATTTAGAGCCCACCTATGCATGTACATATACACCACCTTTTGCCATATTTATCATCAGGCAATATACACACATACAAAGACTGTATTATAAATTTTTTTGAGTGTGCATTACCAAGAACGAGAGAGGAATGTGATGTCATAAGGAACAGTGAGAGTTCAAAATGAAAAGAGTTAGTCTTTTGTGCTATCCCGAGCAGCCCTTGCAGCCACAGTGAACGCATTCCACTATTTTGCCCTGTGGGAGTAAGGAGGAAGGGAGGAGGAAGAGAGGAGAGGGAAAGGATAAGGATAAGAGAAGAGGGGAGGGGAGGGAAGGAGAAGCGAGGAAGGGAGGGAGGGCACAACAAACCATTGAGATTTAAGTGAAGTATATAACTCACGGTTTCCAGTTTGCTCTTGGGGACGCGGCAGATGCATGTGGTTCCAAAGTTGGTGTCTCGTGGCTGGATACACCGCAGGCAACACAAGTTCTCGTAGCCAGCCTGGCAAGGCAAGAAGAGACCACAGGGAACCAGTCACACTCACAATCCCAGACCAACCATTCAAGGTTCACCATTACAAAGAACCCACAGTTCTACTCCACCACCTAATAACATTTACTGTGGTGAACCAGAGCTGTCTCTTGCCCCATTCAGTCAACACAGAAGGCAGAGAAAGAGGGTATGGTTGTGGGGTCCTATGGCTTTGTCTAGGGTGGGTCTACCTTTTTCCATTTGGCTATAAGGTTTCTGTCTGCGTAGCCTTCATTGAGACAATACTCGTACAGTTCTGGAGATAAAAAGATTGTGTGTGTGTGTGTGTGTGTGCGTGCGTGCATGTGTGTGTGGAGGGAGGGGGGTAGAATGAGGTAGAAACAACAGGATGACCTATGCTGGACAGTTAAGGTTGAGAAATAAGGTGAAAAATGTAAACACAGTAAATTGAATCGTCAGTTAGGGCATGTTGGGGCTGTCTGATACCATGTGAGGCCATGGGAGGTGCTTCTGTCAGTGAGACTGTCAGGCTGCAAACTTTGCAAACTAGGAGTCTCTAAGCTATTGTGTATACATTCCAGCCAGCGGGTGGTGGTTCAGAGGACGGAGGGTGAGACAGTCATACCTCTGCTGATAGCTCTCCTCTTGAAGAACAGTTCGTACACATACCGGGAGCGCTGGTGATGGATCCTGGGAGAATAGGTAACAGTATGGATTATTCACCAGGTGCTGTGTGTTGGTTGATACTCACTTGAAGATTGGCCACAGAGCTTCCACTCTTCTCTTTCCCTCATGTGTCTCTGCCTCAGCTGTGTCCACAAAACACGGGAGAGATTCAAACACTCTATTTAGAGCTCCCTGACACAACTCACCCTCCCTTAGCTTCTGCTCTAATTCGTCTAGCGTTGGCTCAATCAGTTCCCATCCCTCCGGAGGCCTTTTCTTCGTTCTCTTTACCTTCGGCATTGCCACAGTCAGAAGGTCTAGGAACGGGCAACAGAATGCGTCAGCACTACAGGTCAGGGTCAAAGGTCACTAATCTACGGTGTCCGGTCGAGGTCGAAGGTCAGCATCATCTATCACGTGAGCGTTCGCCGGATTCTTTTCTGAGCACATGGCATAGAAGGTCGCGATGTCGGGAAGAACTGTGTGTTCGAAAACGTACCAGACGCCTCGGCGTCCGTTCGAGAAGGCTCGTCTGGACCAGGAATTGAAGCTGATTGGCCAGTACGGGCTGCGGAACAAGCGAGAGGTGTGGAGGGTCAAGTACACGCTGGCCAAGATCCGTACGGCTGCCCGTGAGCTCTTGACGCTTGACGAGAAGCACCCGCGACGTCTGTTCGAAGGTAACGCTCTGTTGAGGCGACTGGTGCGTATCGGAGTGCTGGATGAGTCCCGCATGAAGCTGGATTACGTGCTGGGTCTGAAGGTGGAGGACTTCTTGGAGAGGAGACTGCAGACGCAGGTGTTCAAGCTGGGCCTAGCCAAGAGCATCCACCACGCCAGAGTGCTGATCAGGCAGAGGCACATCAGGTGAAGCGGAGAAGGAAGGATGGCGATGGGACGAGGCATTGTGTCATGCGAAGGACACTTCTCAGAGATACTTAAGGCACTTAATTCTTGTCTAACTAGTCTCCTTTTCTTCCTCCTCCCCTCCCATAGGGTGCGGAAACAGATTGTGAATGTGCCTTCCTTCATCGTCCGACTGGACTCCCAGAAACACATTGATTTTGCCCTTACCTCACCGTTCGGAGGAGGCAGACCTGGCCGTGTCAAGAGAAAGAACCAGAGGAAGGCCGAGGGAGGTGGAGCAGATGAGGAAGAGGAGGATTAAGTAAGGGAACGCTCCTCGCGTAGAGAATTGGGCTGACTTGTGTGTGTCCCCTCTCCCTCCCCTCCTCAGGTGGTGCTGTGAGCTGTGACCATCAGTCAGACATTGGTGCATGATATTGTCTATTGTCTCGCATGTTACCATACATGTACCAAAAACCACTGGATGATTTGTATCATAACCCTACTTACTAAGGGGAGAGGAATTAATTTTTTTTTTTTTACTTGGAATTTCCAGGGGAGTAGGTATACAATGGAAGGCAGTTATACATTACAGTAAATAATGTGATTCCAGTTCCACTGCCAATGCTGGGCGAGTATTGAACTACTGGAGTCCGGGCAATATACTGTATAGCGGGTATTTTTCTGGGGGTAAACTTTGTGAGCAGTGAATAGTTTGTGGAAACATTTTCGTGGTCACAGTATACTAAACCACACCCCGGTACTATGCAGTACTGTTTTGTGGGTAAAAATTTCATGGTTGGCCTCTCAGCCATGAAAACCACAAAAATTTTACCCCCCCCCCCCCCCCGAAAAATACCTGCTATACAGTATGCATGCACAAGCTGTCATGACAAGGTTTCATGCTAAAAGGAGTTCAGGTACTTTGCAACTATGGCAGGGAAATTCCAAATTGTTCATGATACCAGGAATTCCACACACTCTTCACTTTAATGAGAGAAGATACTACAACAGAAGATCACCTCACAAAACAATACCGCACACTCAGAAATAATGTATGTAACCGATCAAAGAGAATAGAAGTGTCTGGAGGTGAACAGGCTGCATGCTGTGTGTGTGCGTGTGGGTCACTGCGTGGTGCCGTGCATGTCTTTGCCCGTCTGAACTATGACGTGCTCCAGATACTCTGAAAGAGGCTTTATCTGAGCTGTAGTGTTCTGGAAGAAGTGTGGGCTGCTCTGGGAAAGAAGGCGAAGAGCTTGCCACGAGAAATTTGGGTTGTTGATGATCTTGTACTCTGCCTCGATCCTGGCATCTGGGTCTGCCTGCTCAATTGGCTCTGCAAGAAACTTCTCCATGTCGGGAACGAATTTTCGGCTCTTCTTGCGACAAGCTTCCAGGTTGTCAGGACACAAGTTCCACAGTCGGCTCAGCTCTGTGTTGCCCAAGTTGTGCCTGCGTTGTGATCCCCTGGCGTGGGTATCCACCATGTGCTCCATGGGAGGATACTGGACCTGCTCACCTTCAGCTAGCGGTGGTTTCTCGTAGGATGGACAACTCTCGTTCTTCCAGGCCACCCAATTCTCTTCTTGTTTCAAGACGTGGCGGACGTAAGCAGCAAACTCCGCCCCCTGTGGTGGGGTCTCCTCCAGCAGTTGATACACCTTTTCTGCCGTTTCCTTGACCCAGACTGCCTGGCTGTCCTGCAGCTGCTGGGAGGATGTCTTGAACTTGACATCAGCGGAGAGGTATTGGAAGAGGACCAAGAGCTGCAAGAGAATGTGACGGCGGAAGTGACTGTCACGAAGTTGTAAGTTCATCAATTTTTCACTAGTGAGAAACTTGGCAAAGTAATGGGATTCAGCATACTCGACAATACTGGACTTTCGCTGCCGCCTCTTCCCGGAGCCCTGAACATCCTCCAGTTTGAAGCTAGAGAAAGCCCTAAGCACTTCATCAACATTCGTGGTCAGTAGCTTCCACTGGTCAGAGTTGTAACATTGCGAGGGGAGGCAGAACAGATCCTGTAGCGCCCACAACTTGTGGTAAAGGTTGAAGTCTACCGGCAAAGCTGAGTTATCTTCAACCTCCATCATCTCACCTTCCTCTCTTCCTTCCTCCATTGCCAGTTCCCCTCCCTCCTCCGCCTCCCCCCCCATGCCCACCTCCTTGTTATAGGTTGTGACGTTCTCAACGTTGAAGTGGCTCATCAGATTCAGCGCTGACTTCTCAGAGAGGGGGAAGAGCCGTGCAAGAAAAAGCTGAATACGGCCACAGAAGATGGTGTTCTGGGCAGATGATAGTCTTCGAAGGAGGTCATTAGACATCCTTAATAGCAGGATCTTCCCCGAGCTGTAAAACTCGGGCTGGATCCAGGTGGACACGTGATTCTCCACAAAATCAAACACCCTCTCGCACAGGTCCAGCGTGAGACACTCCAGTACGTCGCTGAGGATGATGAACGGGAGGGTGTGGTAGCACACGCCTAGCCGCGCGGCGCTGATGGCCAGCAGGACCAGGTCAGTGCACTGGGTCACTTGCGCCGCGCCGCCAGCTGCCATTCTCTTGCCCAACACGTCACGAAACGCTTGTTCCAAAATCGATTTCTTGTCGCCCTCGCTTCCCTCCGCCTCCAAAAATGTACTTTTCAGAGCGTCCACATCAGCACTGCTACACTGCTTGATGCAGGCGACGAATAGTGCCCTGATCTCCAGGCTTCCAGGTGTTTTAGCCTCCATCTCTGATTGGAGTACTGAGGGAAGGGCGTTATATAGAAATATCAACCACGCGAGCGCACGCATGCGCACTAGGATTAGCCGTTGAAGGAGGGGCTAAAAGGTGGAGCGAGACGGAGATGTCGGATCCCTGGAACTGGAGCGAATTGGTATGGTTCATTGGCGTGACAACGGGACTGCATTCCGCTATCGTGTCCATTCTGGGGTCAGCCCTGGTGGTAATTGAGCGTTACGGGTTTTTCCAGGAGGCCAGAATTGAAAACCAGGTACGTATCCTTAGTGATGATGAAAAGACACGGATGTGATCAGTACACTATTTTCTCCAGCCCAGAACGTCTCGTGCTGATCCCGACATTTGGCAGTGTATCCGTCACGTGAGCATCCTGCACCTCGTGCAGTGCCCCGCCCTCTCAATTGTGTATGCCATAATCAAGTGGAGAGAAATGCCATTGGAAGGACCTCTACCTCCATGGTAACCACACCAATGACTCAGCATTTTCTCCTCCCCTTACGCTCCATTCTCAAGCTTGTCCCTCTCTTCTCTCTCACTTCCCCTCAGGCCTGAGCTTCTCCTCCAACTGGCCATCTTCTATCTCATTGAAGACGCCCTATTCTACTGGACGCACAGGCTCCTCCACACTTGTCTCCTCTACAAGCCCATCCACAAGTTCCACCATCGCTACCACGCTCCCATTGGCTTTGCAGTGGAGTACACTCACCCACTAGAACTGCTGCTGGCCAACACCGTGCCTCTCTTCCTCGGACCTCTCCTCTTCAGGGCTCACGTGAAGACTCTCTGGCTGTGGCTGGCGGTGAGGCTGGTGGAGGGAGTGGACGGGCATTCTGGCTATGACTTTTGGTTCATGCCCTACCGCTACTTCCCCTTCCGTCCTGGAGCTGCTGTCCACAACTTCCACCACTCACACAACACTGGCAACTATGGCTCCTTCTTCCTGTTTTGGGATGTAATTTGTGGCACAGACCAGCCGTACAGAAACTATGTGGCAAAGATGGCAGCGAAACAGAAGGAAGAGTGACTCGTCCTTGCATTAGAGTTCCATCCAAAAAGCTCCTACAACCAGTCCTGCTTGCATGACCATATGCATCCTTTTCTAAATTCTGTTTTCCAAATTGATTTGGTATTCTTCATACTTTGTTTGTTTATAATTATACAGAAGTGATATACAGAGTGATTTTAACTGTAACACTCAACAAAGAGAATATTTTTTGTGTTGTTAATACCTGCACACATAGAGCATGCCCAGACAGTCTTACAGTATATACATAAATTATGCTACAATGTGCTATTGAGTAGCCTGCATGAGTAGAGCAGGTTGCTATAGTGCTTGCTAGGACTCCAAGTGGAAGGCTGTGGCTCGGAGGAGGTAGGCTGTGTCTGTCTGTCTCTGCAGCTCCTGTTGTGGAGAGCTATGGGAGGTGTGGCTTAGGATGGCGGATGCAATGCTTGGAATCTTTAGCACGTTCACTAGTTCGTTGGCTCTGATGAGGAGGGTTTGGTGGGTGTGGTCATCTAGGCTGCTCTCCTGTACGTGTGTGTGTGTGTGTGTGTGTGTGTGTGTGTGTGTGTGTGTGTGTGTGTGCACGCACATGCATGAATGCTAGCTAAAGAATGCACACAACAATGAGCCATGAGCCAATAACACTGTGTCCATAATTACATGTATGTATGCATGTCTGTGTACACATAAGACTGAAGTACAATGTCATGGAATCATGTGCACATGACAGTATGACAGGAGTGGAACAGAGATGAGATCAAGCGAGAAAGCTCCCCCTCCCTCCCACCCACCTTCCCCAGCTGCACAATCTTGTTGAGGCAGAGGAGGGCTCTTGGGATGAGGTCATGGCAACGAGAGGCGATCTTAGCAACAGAGCCCATGAGGACTAGCATGAGGCGTGTGGTGTAGTCTCGCTGCCGGTGGAGGTTGAGGGCTACCTCATACGTGACTGGCTCCAGAGTCTGAGAGGCAGTGAGGGAGGGAGGGAGGGAGAGGGAGGAAGGGAGGGAGGGAGGGTGGGAGGGGACACAATGGAAGTAGAGTACAGAGTACAGGGTACATAGTACAAAGTACAGCGTGAAGGTCACCTCAAACAGCTCCACCAGTAAAGAACTGGTACAACGTGAGTCGTAGCCTGAATGGGTGTACTCGCCAACAATCCATACCTGTACAAACAGGTCAGGAAACAGGTTACTCCCATTACTACATCGACACACAGTATGTGCTAGCAGCGTGAGAGAGCAAAGGTGTAAACACATGCATTGTGAACTGGACAGAGGGAGAGTGCGTCTCATCAAAAGAAGCACTCTCCCTCTCATTGTTCAAGTGGCGTGCAACAGCCAAACTCTGAACTGTGCACCACAATTATGAATGGGTGAATTTATTTAATTGCATCACACAGCTAGAAGACATAACATTCATTGAAATGCTACATGGGCACAACAGACAGATCATGTGATCGTACATGACAAATCATGTGACCCCACGTGAGCACAATGGACAGATCACGTGATCGTGCATGACAAATCATGTGACCCACATGAGCACAATGGACCGATCATATGATTTCACATGAGCACAATTCACAGATCATGTGATCTCACAAGAGTCACGTAGCAGTGCTCTCCGGCAGCGGTGAGATTGCGCATGGTCCGAAGATAGTCGGCAATGTCCCGGCAGTAGTCACCAACCAGAGGAGGGTACTGGTGGAAGATGACAAGCAGCTGTTCTGCTATCACTCTGGGGGAGGAGGGAAGTAGGGAGGGAGGGAGGGAGGGAGGGAGGGAGGGAAGGAGGGAAGGAGAAGGGGAGAAATGAAGGAGGGTTGGAGGATAGGATAGAGGGAGGGAGAGGGAGAGAGGGAGGGAGGAAGGGAGGGAGAAAGGGAGGGAGAGAGGGAGGGAGAAAGGGAGAAAGGGAAGGAGGGAGGGGAGTTCGAGAGCAGTGAACAAAGAGAAGACAGTGAAGGAGGAAGAGCAAGAGAAAGGGAGAAAGAAGAGAAGAGAAAGGGGAAGGAAGGAAGGAAGAGGTTCTGCAGGACCAGGGTAGAGGAGGGCTCACCTCCTCATCTCCGCCTGGAATGTCAGGATGTCATAGAGCATAACGGTCCTCTCAATCAGAACTGGGACTAGCTGGGAAATGAGTGCCTTGTCATCACCATGGAGAACAGTCTTGAAGAACATCCTGACGAGGGGGAGGGGTTGTGTGGATTAGTGAAGGAGGGAGGGGGTGAGTGGGTGAGCAAGTGCATGAATGAGGGAAGAAGGGAGAGAGGGAGTATGGTGGGGAGAGAGATAAGGAGAAGGCTGGTGAAAAGAGTGAGGGAGAAGGGAGAGGTGTCTAGGGAGAGAGAGGGGTATGGAAGTGGAGGCACAGAGAGAGGACTACTGCTCTCTTGTCCTTCTCTACTGCACTCACCGGACCAGGAGGGGCGCCACCTCTGATGCTCCAATCACCCTCTGATGGTGGGAGAAGTCGGACAGGAGGAGGTGTAGGTTGCCAAGGCGATCGATGGTGTCTCCCCGTCCTGTCTCAGAGCGGAGGAAGTGTCCGAACATGAGTCTGTGGGCGGGGTCTTGGAAGCTAGCGAGACAGCGATTGTACTGTGGGAGGAGGTTGTGGTCTGTGATGTTGGGAGCTGTGAGGGAGAATGGGGGGGGGGGTGATGTGTGTGTGTGTGTGTGTGTGTGTGTGTGTGTGTGTGCGTGTGTGCGTGTGTGTGTGTGTGTGTGTGTGTGTGTGCGTGTGTGTGTGTGTGTGTGTGTGTGTGCGCTCACCCACCAGCGTTGACCAGGTGCTGGGCCTGGAGGGTGGCTGCCAGGCAGGGCAGGTCCAGGAGAGAGTGGAGCACCTGGAATGATTCCAGAAGATTCTCCACTGGAGACAACACCCACACTAGAGCCCAAATACCAAATGCTCTTTGTATTATTTACATTGGGCACTCTGATCAGAGACAATCGGTTTCTTGTTACCCCCCACATGTACTGTACACTGTGTGTGTGCGTGCGTGTGTGCGTGCATGCGTGCATGCACGCACGTGCGTGTGTCTGTGTGTGTGTGTGGCAGAAGGACTACATGTACATACCTCAGAGGCAGTTGTCTTGGAGATGAAGGCTGGAAGCAGCTGCAAGAATTCTGCAATAAACGTCATTGGAGCCCAGGCCAAGATCTGTGCCATAGAAGCGGAGGAGGGAGGAGGAGGGGGGGGGGGGGGGGGGGGGGGGGGACAAAGGAGAGGAGAGGAAAGAGAAGGAAAGGGAAGAGAGAGAACAAGGAAGAGAGAAGAGAGATGATAGGAGGAAGAGGAAGGGAGGAGGAGGAGGAAGAGGAAGAGGAAGAGGAGGAGGAGGAGGAGGAGGAGGAGGAGGAGGAGAAGAGGAAGAGGAAGAGGAGGAGGAGAAATGAAGGGTGTGGGTTGAGGAAAAAGGAGATATACACGTATAGAGAGAGGAGGACAAGAGTCAATAGAATTAGAGCCAAAGGGACACATATCCAGTCAGAGGACATTGCATTTTGGATGGAGGACACCAATTACTGGTCACGTCAATCCAAAAGCTGTAGTGACTAGCATGGCAGACTAAACAGCTGCACCAAAGATGAGGAGAGAGCGGCAAGCCCACACACACTGGAATGCCATGCAGAGTGCAGCAGCATAAAGGGTGTGTTCGAAACCAAGCAAACAACGGGCAGGGAGCAAGGAGGTGAAGAGGCAACAGGCTAGCCCACCTTCAGCAGATTAGGGACATATTTGGTGAAGACGTGCGTGGAATGCAGCAGAGAGTGAGTGTTGCCAAGCAGAAATTCCACAGTGTCGTAGGCGAGGCCAGGGCTAGAGAGGAGGGAGGGGGGGGGAGGGAGAGAGGGAGGGAGGGAGGGAGGGAGGGAGGGAGGGGGGGAGAGAGGGAGGAAGGGAGGGAGGGAGGGGAGGGAGGGAGGGAGGGAGGGAGGGAGGGAGGGAGGGAGGGAGAGAGAGGGAAGGAGTGAGTGAGGGAGGGAGAGGGTGGAAAAAAGAGAGAGAGAGGGAAGAAGAGAGGAGAGGAGGAGGAGAGTGCAAAGGAGTGTGAGTAGATGTTTGAGAGGCACACAAGACCAACACCCTGGACCTATACACTCATTCGTTTGGTGACTCACTCATTGAATTTTGAGGCCAACACCTGCCCAAAGAAGGTGGTGATAGGGTTCTCGATGTCGTACATCTCAGACTGTCCATGGTGGAGGAAGAACCTCACGAGAGCCAGAAGGACTCGCCCGTGGGAGGTGGGGTCGGTGGAATGGCGGTTGTAGAGTTTTCGCATGGTGGGGAAGACCCCGGGCATTAGTGAGGGTCTGATGGAACAGAGGATGTCCAGGATAGAGATGGCTTCATAGAGGCACTGGGTAGGCAAGAAAGGGAAGAGAGGGATAGAGGAGGAGGGGAGGAGGGGGAGGGGATGAGGTGAAGAGGGAAAAGGGAGGGGGGGGGGGAATAGAGGAGGGAAGTATGTGTGTTTCCATGACAATGTAACTCACTGCAGTTGCCAGCTCCTCATCGCTGCTCTTTATTGGCTCTGCCAAATCAGCAGACAGTTTCATCACAGAATACGTTAGACCCCTCTGGCCTTCAACTCTCCTCTTTTGTATAGTAGCTCCCTCCCTCCTACCCTTCCCCCCTCTCTCAACTCTCCTAGCTCCCTCCTCTCCCTCTCCCCCTCTCTCCCTCACTCACTCCTCTCCCTCTCCCCCTCTCTCCCCCACTCACTCCTCTCGCTCTCCCCCTCTCTCCCTCACTCACTCCTCTCCCTCTCCCCCTCTCTCCATCACTCACTCCTCTCCCTCTCCCCCTCTCTCCCTCTCTCACTCCTCTCCCTCTCCCCCTCTCTCCCTCACTCACTCCTCTCCCTCTCCCCCTCTCTCCCTCACTCACTCCTCTCCCTCTCCCCCTCTCTCCCTCACTCACTCCTCTCGCTCTCCCCCTCTCTCCCTCACTCCCTCCTCTCCCTCCCCCTCTCTCCCCCACTCACTCCTCTCGCTCTGGTCGATGACTCTCAGGCAGTACTGCACAGCTGCATCACAAAGACCCTGTTTTGTATGGCTTGTTGTTGCCATGGATGCAGTCAAGGAAGCGGTGAAAGTGTGAGGGAGTGGAGAGGGGAGGGGTGAGGGGAGAGAGGTGACGAAGGGATGCACCGACCGTCCACTAGTAGGCACAGGGGATGGTGTAACCTGTGATGGTGGGAGGGTGAGGAAGTGATAGTGTGGAGATGTGAGAATGTAACGAGGAGAGAATAAGTGTTCTCACACGTCTGTGCTCAGATGTGGGAGTGGGGGCAGGGGAGGGAGAGGGTGCGGCAGTGCTCGTGACGAGGGTCGTGAGGAGCCAGCGGCGAAGGAAGGAGAAGGCATGAATGTTGAGTAACTGGTCAGGCGAGTAGTAGCCACCTGGAGAGAGAGGGAAGGGGGAGAGGGAGGGGAAGGAAGAGGGAGGGAGGGAGGAAAGATGGCGAAGGGGGAGATATATTCCAAGTGAAGCCATGTTCCTATACTCTAGTGTATCTCATGTAATAACAGTAGGGCAAGGAAAAGTGATATACTGTACGACCCAAAAATGTCTATATTATTATGGAGGCAAAAACATGACATTTGCATGAACTTTGAAAACAGACTGGGCAGGTGTGAACAGACAGACAGACAGATGGACAGACAGACACACAGACAGATGGACAGACAGACAGACAGACACACAGATGGATGAACAGACAGACAGACAGACACACAGACAGATGGACAGACAGACAGACAGACACACAGACAGATGGACAGACAGATGGACAGACAGACACACAGACAGACAGACACACAGACAGATGGACAGACAGACAGACAGACAGACAGACACACAGACAGATGAACAGACAGACAGACAGACACACAGACACACAGACAGATGGACAGACAGACAGATGACAGCTGTACTTGTGGAACTGACCCAGACTGAGGATGGTGAATATGTCGGGAGAAGTGGAGCCATCAATCTCCCTCACTGGCAACATCTGGGGGGAGGAGGAACTCGTACATGTATACTGAAAACCAGTTGAACCAGTTCCCAGACCTGTTTCTTAGCAGAGCTGGAGAACAAACTGATCCCAGTTGAAGCCTGGGCTGACAGGCTGCTCCGACTGGCGTGACGGAGCCACACTGACACCTGTGTGCTGATGGACCGGACTTGGTTCTCTGAGAGGAGCTCGAGAGCCTGGCCATGTGAGGAGAGGGCATGCAGGCAGGAGAGGGAGTGGCGGGGAAGCTCATCCTCATACCCAGGCTGGGTAAGCCACCTGGGGAGGAGGGAGGGAAAGAAGGAGGCCGGGAGGGAGGGGGAGGTAGAGAGAGAGGGGAGGAAGGGAGGGGAGGAAGGGAGGGAGGGAGCAGTGGAGTGGAGGCAGGTGATGTGAAACGTCCCCAAGTGTATCGTGTGGTTCTCACCTGAAGATATGTGATGAGGCTAGTGTGCTGAGCCTGTCCTGCACGTTCCCCTGTGCCAGCAGCACTGGTAGCACGTAGGGAACGTTCCTCTCCTCAATGGGAGGGCTGAAATCCTTTACAGTAATGTACGGAGAGGGAGCCAGCTCACGCAGAATGGCCGCCGCAAGCAGACGAAGCTTTGTGGAGCCTTGCTCTGGCTCCAGGACCACCGATTGCAGGAGATTGTACACAGCTGAGCTCAGGCTGAGGGGAAACAAGTAGTCGTCCCTCTCCCATTTTTCTCAATCCTTTCCCCCCTCCTTCCCTCTCTTCCCTTTGTCCCTTCCTCCTTCCCTCCCTCCATCTCTGTTCCCCTCTTGCCATCTCTCCCTCCCTCCTTCCCTCCCCCCCCCACTTGCCACCTCTCCCTCCCTCCTTCCCCCCCCACTTGCCACCTCTCCCTCCCTTACTTCCGGGTGTACTTTGTGACAGTTGTAAGTACAAACATCTGTCTCAGGAGAGTGAGGCAGTTGGAGCCTCTGTCATTCAGCTGCAGCGTGCTCTTCATGCTGGACGCCCAATCCTCAAACTCTTTGCCATGCACGTCCCTGCAAGGAAACGAATAGATCAATCTCACGGGCAAGAATGAAGGGTGCTCTTTTGCAGCTCAATATTAATACTGCTTACAAATTCCAACGTTGTGGCACGTTTAATAAGCTCCCCTAACTGACCTGGCCTGCTGGAACAGGGCATCCTCTACAGCTAATCCTCCAGTCGCCATCTCGCAACGTTTCGAGTACCACCCCTGCCAATTTAGGTCCAACACGCCCACAAAATTGCGCATGCGCAGTATGAGGCGAAGCGGCTCATATAAACATCCGCGCACTGCGAAACTCTAGTGTACTGCGTAGCCATCAGCGGGAGCACGTAGTCGAGTGTTTAGACGGAAAGGCAATGGGTGGACTTACTTCCAAGAAGAAGAGAGAGGAATCGGGTTCCCAAGAGCAGCCGTCGCTCTTAGACCAGCTTAGCGACGGTACGGTCGTCATTCTGACGTCCAAAGCTTCTGGAAAATCGCTACGCATTCACGAGGACACAGTGGACGTAAGTCGCACTGCTCTCCACGGTTTGTGTATTGCGTTCTCGAAGGCGCACCCGAATACAGACTTGCTATAGTTGTACAGCTCTATCATACCTGGCGTACCGCGGCGCGCCGGCCGTTATTCGCGCTCTGGTTCGTCCACCCACCGCCAGCGTATATTGTAGGAAATAGTTATAGCAGGGCCCCTGAACTAATTTGGTACTCATTTATCACCCCCAACAGGGTCTTGGGGAAGAAGGGGAGGACTCCCAGTTCCAGGTGCATAAAAAGGACAGCGAGTCTGGCCTAGTGCTGACTCTCCAGAACGTGGCCAACAAGGAGAAGTGGGTGCAGATAAAAGAAGGCCAGCTGCTGGCGGATGGGACTGGGGACGAGCTGAGCGAGCTCTCTGTGACAGAGACAAATGGGTGTGTGGTGCTGGAGTCAGCTAAGACCCCCGGGCAGTATGTTGCAGTTCAGGAGGACGGCAGTGGGCAGGTGGCCACTGAGCTGGGCCCCACTGCCCACTTCACCCCTTTGGTGAAAACATCCTAGAGCCTCGATAGTGAGCCAACTCTGTGCCCTCTGTTTGTGTTGCAGGCCAATGTCTCAATTAGGGCTGTCTATCGGTATTTGGACAGAACTATGCAATTTTTGTAGCCTCTCATAACTGTACCATGTCAATAAGTGCTCAACTTCAGAATCCATTACATGTTTGATGCACTCTACATAAATTGTGATTGTCAAAGACACCACCCTGCATGCTGAGAGGGTGAGATCATTGTGACATTCTGTTTTTCTTCTCCTGTTCCTCCATCTTCGTTCTCTTCTTTTTCCTCCTTAATTTCTCGTTCCTTTCCTTGATCTTCCTCTTCCTTGTCTGCCCCTTTCCTCCACCACCGCAAGTCACCTCCACATTCAGTCTCCTTCCCTCCATCATGGTGTGGTGGAACTTGAGGGCATTCTGTAGAACACACACACACACACACACACACACACACACACATACACACACACACACACACACACACACACACACACACACATCAATACTCTGCCCTCAAAGTTTGTTTGCAGGGGCATTGGTAGTGAGATATACCTGAAGTATCTTGGCACTTGGGAACTCTGCAAAGCAGCACCCTCTGGACTGCCCACTCTCTCTGTCAGTCAGCAGCCTCAGCTCACTCATCACCACCCCCTTCTTCCTGAAGTGTAAGGTGATGTCATCTGAAGTGGCTGTGAAGGGAAGATTGCCAATAAAAGCAATGTATCTCCGTCCCTTCCCACTCGATTTAGAGCCCTGTTCATTTGTTTGTAGGCTGGCTCCAGCTTTCTCTGCAGTGTTTGAAGTTGTCTTTGGAGTGAGAGAGGCAGGATTAACACGAGTGTTCTTCTTTCTCCCCCTTTCTGCCAACTGCATACCACACGATACATGCACTGTGCCACTACTCTCTTCTGTATCATCAGAAGAGTCCTCACTGAAGCTGGTGGTAGTAAGTTCTGTCCCAACAGGGCCAGAAGAGCCAGTTCCAACTGATTCTTTACCCAATACTCGTCCAGAAGATGGTGGTCGGAATCCAGCAGTTGATGGAGAGAGTGTGTGTTTCACTGCTGTCCGTTTTCCTCTGTGGGTAGCAGATGTGATTTTTCCTCTTACTGCAGCACCAACGGAACCTCCACGTTCTGATGAGCAAACAAGTCAAGGCTATGCATACACACACCGAATGTAACATAATCACGACTTACTCTTCCCTTCTCTCATGCGCTTCAGCCACCACCTGTCGCGCACGCGCAACCATGGCGGGGCAGTGGTGAAAGTTGTGGTCAGTCACAACAAATCTCACGCCACACTCCTCACCTCTTCCGTCTGTCTCTCCTGCCAACACCAGCCGTACCAGAGCCGCCAGACGACTCCATAGAGAGCCACGTGGGAGCCACGCCCACTGGTTAATGAAGGCTAGCAATGGCTGCAGGCGGTGTCTCTGGGAACTCGCTGCTGTACGAGAGTACGGACTGCAGCCGATGGCGAGCTGCCCTCGACTCTTATGAAGAGGCGGTGAGACTAGTTACGTCGCAGAAGAAGCAAAGAAAAGGAGAGACTCTGGCGGAACTAGACAACTGGTTAGCGGGTACTGACTCAGTGACGCGCCTCCGAACTACTCCCAGTGCTTCTGTAGGTTTCAGAAGGATCTTCCAGCCAGCATTGCATCACGTGACAAACCTCATCTCACCCACCAGGAACTCAGCAAACTGATGAGATGGAAGTTGACGGTGAGTGGTAGCTACTAGTGGTCATACTGTAGCGCCATCACGTACATGTACAGTAACTACAGTTGGTATTGTGTACACTGAAACTGCAGAGGGGAAAGTTCCGTCCTCGACTGACAGAAATGGTACAGCAGAACTCTCCTGCAGATGTGGAGGCCACCACCTCTTCAGCCATTGCAGCCCTACCTGACCTGGAGGCAGCCATCACTACTGCCAGCAAGCTCAGGGCTGTGGGACCTGCCACTGCATCAGGTTAGATGTGTTGAGCACTCCTGTGGCTCTCTCTCCCCCCCCTCCCTCCCTCCCTCCCTCCAACTCTGCCAATGTTTTGCCTACACTCCAGCCATCCTGTGTGCAGCTTCTCCAGATGTTCCCTTCATGGCTGATGAGTCTGCTCATGCAGTGCCTGGCTTGGGGAAGCTGGACTACTCACTCAAGCAGTACATGTCCTATGCCAGAGCAATACAGGAGAGAGCCAAGGAACTTAATGAAACAGGTCTCTCACTAATATGTTAATCTGTACATAGATACAGCATGGCATCTGTCACTCTCATCTCTGTGTTATGAAGAGTTACTACTACAGCAGGCACTGGACAACTGTGGTTTTCTGTTGTTTGAAAGATTTACTTGCTGCCTCTTTACATGCTATATACCTTCTCTTTATTGCTGCCTTAGTTTTTAAATGCTGCCTTAATTTTTACTTAATTTTTTTATGCTGTCTTATTGTTTTATTTACTGCCTTACCAACCGTATTTTTGGCATTTGTACATGAACCATAACACCAATATGCTGTGTCTTTCTGTCCAGATGCTCAGCCGTGGACAGCTCACGGTGTGGAGCTGGCACTGTGGGCCTCCCACCACAGACCACACCCACAGGAAACCACAGCAGGCAAACGGAGCAGGAGACCAGCGACAGAAGCAGCTAGCCAGGGAGAGCCAGCTGCAAAAAAGAACAGAGCCTCACCATGATGACAGAGCGGCTGTACTATGTTTATTATGATGTACATCATACAAACTGAACATTATAACAAACTGAACATATCAGTATCAGTGTTGCACAAACTGGACATATATATCTTATGACGTGTGTGTGTGTGTGTGTGTGTGTGTGTGTGCATGTTATGAAAAGGGAATGTCAGCAGTCCAGAAATGAAGAGAGTGGTCGTAAAAGGAACAGGATGCCAGCAGTGCAACTTTGCTGTCCAGCCTGCTCCAGTCTACCCCATAGGCCAGAGAGCCATGCTGGCTGTATGTACACACTGTCTCCACTGGTTCATCTGCACAGGCAGTGGACTGGAATAACACACACACACACACACACACACATCCCCCACTAATACTTTACCTGTTGCCAAGTGCCAGTTGAGCAGGTGAAACCCATTATGCATACAGGCAGTGGCCATGAAGTCCGAGTGAATAGGATGCCACTTGACCCTCCACACTCCTCCCCCAACCCCCACTGTCTTCAGCGGCCCACCCATGGCACGAGTATCCCACAACAAAACCCTCTCATCATAGCTGGAAAGGGTTAGGGCACAGCCATGATCAGAACTGGCCTATCTTCACAAAAAGGGATAGATTTTCTTACCCAGCTCATCAAATTCCAGTGAAAGTAAATATACAATGTCATAATTACTGACTAATAATAGTGTAGTGTATCCAACTCACCTCCCAGAGGCCAACAGGTGACTTTTCAGAGGATGAACTTGCAGGCTACATACTCCCATAGAGTGCCTAGAAATAAGAAAGGGAAAACTATAACATCGACTGCCATACACACATCCACTATGGCAGCATGGTAAGAGTGTGGCTTACTCTTTGCTGGTCAGAACTGCCCTTCCAAGGCCGGCTCTAGTATCCCACACACGTAAGGCACTGTCGTCTCCTCCAGTGAACACCATGTGGGCCTGGGGGCCAAGACACACAATCCATGCCTCAAATTCATGAGCACGCCAGTTGTACAGGATCTGTCCAAAACCTCCTCCTCCTCCTCCACCTCCTCCTCCTTCTCCTCTTCCTCCTCCTCTTTCACTGTTCACCACACTTACTTCCCCAGCAGAGTCACTGACAGCAAGCAGTAATTGGCTGTTCAACAGGATGGAAGGAACTATCAAACTGCCCACCTATCCATAAAGCAATGACTGAGTGTGTGTGACCTTGGATCTGCACTCCAGTCCAGAGACAGACAAAGTCCAGGATATCTAGCCACTGTGATCCTTCCTACTTCACTAGAACCATAGCTGTCTTTCTTCTAGGAGTTTACAAATATAGAGAGTTCATAGGCACACACTGACACACCCACACACACACTCACTGCCATACATTGCCAATGCAGAGCACAGCACAACTCACGCAATTCAAGCTGACCAGAACTATATCCCCGGATGAGGCTGCTAGTGCCAGCAATGGCTGAGAAGCATCTTTCTTCCTGCAGATTGCATGGAACAGCTCTCAATTGGGCACATGCTGTCATACATGTAAGAGCATTCGTCCAATTTTAAAACTCTTATCTGATGCACTGAAGTAAGCGTAATTCACCATTTCATATCTAGCACTCCAAACTCAAGATTTGTATTCTGGACTGCCTTTGCACAGCCATTCCTAGGAAGAGAAGCGAGAATGAGAGGGCTAGGGCTAGGTACAGCCATTCCTAGGAAGAGTAGTGAGAATGAGAGGGAAGGAACTGCGGCAGTAACATGCATACTCCTGTTGCCACTGGAACAAGGACAGTGAGCCATGGCGCCGGCCGCTATGGGTGTCGAGCTGGTACGTGCCGCACGCAGCTATTGACTCATGCCCGCCATTCGGACACCATTCCACAGTGTCCGCGGTCAATCCCGTGTCGAACTCGGACAACTTTTTTGTTGACATTGCCACGTGGTGCAGCAAGCTTAGCGCACGCGCGCGCGCAGCAAGTACAAGGTACGCGTATACGTTAAGTATATATATGCATAAAAAATGTAAAAGCTTTTCGCTTAATTAAACAAATGCACTTCGCTTAATTAAACGAAAGTTACTGTATTACGTAATACAGTATCCATGGTTCGATGACTCTGCCCTGCCTCCCTTCGCAGTGCCAACCGTACCGATTACAGTCCCAGGTCGCGGCGGAGAATGTCTTGCATTCATTTCAAGTTTAAGAACCGGCAGGAGTATGAGAAAGTGCCCATCAACGGGCTGGAGATATCCGGCAGGGAGCTGAAAGAAGCCATCATGAAAAAGAAGAAAATCGGCCACTCTAACCTGGAGATTACGGATGCTCAGAGCAAGAGAGGTGAGGTGGGAAAGGAGGTGTATGTGTGTGTGTGTGTGGGGGGGGGGTGAGGAGAAGGGGGGGAGGGGGGAGAAGAGAGGGGGAGGGGTGGAGGGGGGAGAAGAGAGGGGGAGGGGGGGAGAGAGGAGAAGGGTGGAGGGATGAAATCAGGAAGCTAGAGAAGGGAAGTGAAGTGAGTGGAAAGGAAGATACCCATTTTCATGTGGGAAGAGAGAGGGGGAAGTATTGGAGTAGTACAAGTCCACGAGGTATGCACAGGCCACAATGGAACCGTACAGTTTCTTGTACCAAGGTACACTTTTCCCTTTTGGTTTCAGTGTACAGTGATACAGACATGATCAAGAGAAATGCATCAGTGATTGTCATGAGGAGTGTGATACAGAATGCAGCCAAGCTACCCAAGACACAGTAAGTGGGTACAGCATAATGTATGGTGGGCACTAAGTAGAATATGGTGGCTCATTTGTGATGGAGTGCATTAATTAGAGGTGCAGGTGTGCATTATTTGGAAACACATTCACGTTTCTTCCTCTCTCCTTTCCCCTGTAGGCACAGAGATCCATCGTTATTACCCACAGCAGTATGTGAGATGCACCCTAGTTGTAGTACGTGGCTGGTCAGCCACTCTCATGATTTCTATACCCATCACTGCGTGTTTTCTTCTCTGGCACAAAGATGGACAGTCTCTGTGATAATAAATAGCTTTTGCTCGTCATGTATTCACTTGCTCTTGCTTACACTCCGTTTCAATTTTCAAATTAAAAAAAATCATACCGGGTGGGCTCCAATTTGCATTTAGCAGCTGGCTAAATCTGCAGTAGATGTTCACTACTAGCCCTGCTGCTGTTTCCATGTATGGCAAAGGGTGGCACTTGGACACGTGACTGGGAGGGTCGTATTGGTGTGTTGATTGATGCATGTACTTTTCTATATAATTGTGTGTATTATTGTATATGTACGTGTATGTTAGCTTTCCTGGCTGGGCTGTACTAGTTGTCTCCCAGCAGTAATGGATGCATGTGTGTATGTGTGAGGGAGGGAAAGCTCTCCTACTGTCTGTGGCTATGTCTCTGTCACTGGTGATACTGGGAGATAGTTCTTCAACACACATAGTGTTATGTGTGAAGGGTATAAGGGGAAGAGAGGGGGTGTATGTTTAGTGGAGTACGCAGATGAGTGGGAGCGTTGGAGGGAGCTGAGAAGATGGTCCATGCTCTAGCTGCCTTCTGTCGCACTCCTCCTCCATCCTCTCTTCATCCTCCCTCCTTTACAAGGGCAATGATTTGATGACCACTTCCAAACATCAGAGCGACCCGCAGCAGGTGATGAGGGGGGGATGGTGTGTGTGTGTGTGTGTGTGTGTGTGTGTGTGTGTGTGTGTGTGTGTGTGTGTGTGTGTGTGTGTGTGTGTGTGTGTGTGTGTGTGTGTGTGTGTGTGTGTGTGTGTGTGTGTGTGTGTGTGTGTGTGTGTGTGTGTGTGTGTGTGTGTGTGTGTGTGTGTGTGTGTGTGTGTGTGTGTGAGAGGATTGGCTGCTCAACTGCCACACTTCTTCCACCAATGTATCTCTCTCTCTCTCTCTCCCTCCCTCTCTCCCTCCCTCCATCTCTCAGGCATCAGATCTCACATCGCTGGCCACAGAAGAGGAAAAGCTGATGGAGATGATGAAACAAGCTGGCGAAGGCTTCACTGCTGAAGAGTATGAAACTGAAACCTGTTCTGCTATTTAATGTTATTTATTACATCAATATTTATGAATAACCCAAGACATAGTTAACTACAAATTTGTCTAGTTCTGCTACACTTTGTTCCATCCTTGACAAACTTCCTCCCTCAATTCTTCCTCTTCCTTCCCTACCTCTCCCCCCTCCCCCCCCTCCCCCTCTGCCTCCTCCTTTCCCCCTGCCGTCCCCTCTTCCTCCCTACCTCCCCCCCTCTCCCTGCTCTCTCTTGCTTGGGTGTAGCTATGCCAAGTACCCGGTCCGGTCTGGAGGAGTTCTTCCCGGCCTCCTCCGGAGACCTCCCCCCAAGGGCTACACCTGCAACCGCTGCCGGAGGCCTGGCCACTGGATCCAGCTCTGCCCCACCAACGGGGTGAGAAGGGAAAGGGGAAGGAAGAGAAAAGTTGGTTTGGTTGAGAATGAAGAAGAGAATTTTTCAATGCTTTCCCTCCTCTCCCCTCTCTCTCTCTCACACACACACACACACACACACACACACACTAAACCATGCCCACAGGATCCAAATTTTGATCGTCGTAACAAAATTGCTGAAGTTCCAAAAACAGGTCCAATGTAAGTTGTCATTCATCACCATGGCAATTACATGTAGTGCACATGTGAACACATGCACCATACACGCATTCTATCACTCACACACACACACACACACACACACACACACACACGCGCACACACACACACAGTGCTGCTCTCTCAGGTTCGAAGCCTAAACACATCCTCCGCGCTCCAAAACAGAGAGTGGTCCCTGAAGACCTCAAGTGTCCCATCTGCAAGCAGCTGCTGAGGGATGCTGTTGTAATCCCCTGCTGCAACAGGAGCTTCTGTGATGAGTGTTAGTTTGACCCCCTCCTTCCTCCTCATGCCTCCTTTCTCTCTCTCCCTCTCTCTCTCCCTCTTCTCCCCCCTCTCTCTCTCTTCCTCTCCCCCCCCCCCCTCCTCTCTCTCTCTCCCTCCTCCTCACTCCCTGTCTCCCATTCCCTCCTTCCTCCCCCTCCCCCCCTCCTGGTTCTACATGAGTGTGGGATGTTCCACCATTTCTTTCTCATCCTCTCCTCCAGGTATTCGAGATCATTTGCTGGAGAATGAGTTCACGTGTCCTCAGTGTGAGCAAGACGATGTGTCTCCTGACTCTCTGGCACCAAGCAAACACCTCAGAGAAGTGAGTGTTTTGCCGTCCATGGAATGTGCTTTTCTTCTTTCTCCCTCACCTCCTCCTGTTTGCCATTCATTGTTCCCCCTTCCTCCCTCTCTCCTTCCTTCCTTCCCTCCCTCCCTCCCTCCCTCCCTCCCTCCCTCCCTCCCTCCCTCCCTCTCTCCTTCCTTCCTTCCCTCCCTCCCTCCCTCTCTCCTTCCTTCCCTCCCTCCCTCTCTCCCTCCTTCACGCTATTTTTCTTTTATCCTAGACTGTGAAGAATTTCAAGAGTCAGGTTGCCGAGGAAAAGAGTATCGCCGTGGCAACAATGTTCTCTGGAGAAACCCTCACTCCTTACCAAGCCCCAAAACCAATCATCTCCCATAAGGCACCCATCACCACTAGCACATCCTCCCTACTGTCACTGCGACAACCACAATCAAAGAGCACATCTTCACTCATCACCATGGCACCACTCACCACCTCCACCCCTCACACAGCCACACCTCCACAGAAGGCAGCTGTTGCAGTAGTGGATGTACTAGGAGAGAAAGTTCCAAAGGAGAGTGTGAAGGAGAAGAAGGGGGAAGGGAGTGGGGAGGGGGAGAAAGAGGTGCCTATAACTACAGTTGCAAAGCCTTCAGTGAAGGAACCAGAGGAGCAAATGTGTGTTGTGTGTGTATGCATGTGGTGCCTGTCTTTTCTAATCCTTTCCCTCTCTCCTCTTGTTCCTTCCCTTCTTCCCTTCCTTGATCTCCCTTCCACCTTTTCCTTCGTTCTGTCCCTCACTCTCCCTCCTCTCAGGGGCGAGATTTCTGCCAGTGATGCCTCAACTGCAGGAGCACCTAAGGCTGAAGTTTCTGAGCCATTGCAGCCATCATCCTCCTCCTCCCCTCTCCCACCCACCTCCTCCTCCACCTCCACCTCTTCCTCCTCCTCTTCCACAACCACATCTTCCCTTGCACCTACTTCCAGTGCACTTGGTGTTCCAGCAACAGCTATCCGCAAGAGTCTGAGTAGATCGCCCTCCCCACAACGTGGCAAAAGTGTATGTCCCTCCCTCCCTCCCTCCTTCCCTCCTCCTTCCCTCCCTCCCTCCCTCCCTCCTTCCCTCCTCCTTCCCTCCTCCTTCCCTCCTCCTTTCTCTCAGCCTCACTCTCCCACTTTTCCCTCCCTCCCTCCCTCCCTCCCTCCTTCCCTCCCTCCCTCCTTCCATTACCCATTCACTCTCCACATTCTCACAGAATTCAATGGTACCCAAGAAACCTGTTCTCCCATTCCCAGCTGTCTCTAGTTCAGGTATGGTGTGTGCGTGTGTGTGTGTGTGTGAATAATTGAGTGCGTGAATGTGTGTACATGTACTGTCTCCCCCCAGGGTCCCTTCCTCATCCCCTGACAACTGCCATCCTTCCCAAAAGCTCCCTCCCCACTCTTGCTCCCGCACTCTCCATCCTTCCCGGCCTCGCCCCCCCAATCCTCCAATCCTCCATCCTCTCTTCCTCCATACCACAAATCCCTACCTTCGGTGGAAAAACCAGTTTGCTCAGTACAGTTCCAGGTTTGGGTGTGGTCCCCACTGCTCAGGTTTTACCACAACCAGTTCAACCTGTTCAGCCACAGCTAGTCAAGAGTTTCCAGGAAGCCGAGATTCTGTTGAACCAGGCAAAGAGGAAAAGGGGGGTTTCCCCACCTATGACAGCTGATGAGTTTTATCGTCAACAGAAGTTCCTTAAACAGTTCATCACGTAAGGGAGTGTTTCTCTTTTGTGTTGTAATGGCTGTACACACACACACACACACTTTCTCTCACACACACACACACACACACACACACACACACACACACACACACACACACACACACACACACACACACACACACACAGGCACAACAAGTCTCCAGCCCATACCTTAGAGTCACCATCAGATTCCTATTCCAGTGACTCTGACACAGAAGACCAGTCCAGTTCACAATCCTCCAGTTCTTCGGACTCGGACGCCTCCTCTCTCCCTCCCAGTCACAGTACCTCCCCCTCACTCCTTCCTTCCTCAAAGGCAGTGAGTGTCAAGCACAAGAGGAAGAGAAAGCAGCAGCAGAAGACAGACAGGAAGGAAGGGAAGCGCGAAAAGGAGCAAGGCAGAGAGAAGGGGAGAGAGAGGGAGAGGACGAGGGAGGAGCGCGGGAGGGCGAGAGAGGAGAGGGAGCGGACAAGACATAGAAGAAAACGTAAGAGACATGAGACTTCGGAAGAGGAGAGGAGACGGAAGAGAAGTAAGAGACACCGAAGCAGGTCACCTAAGCTTCGTGAAGACAGGGCTGATGTGTTGTCCTCTGATGATGGCGTCAGCAGTCCTGCGTCCGAGACTCATCGCCACCGATACAAGAAGAGAAGTAAGAAAAAGCACCGACGCCATCGGAGTGGGAGGGGAGGGGTGGAAGAGATGGAGGGGAGGGTGAGGATGAGGAATGAACTGGAGGTGGAACTGTCTGGGGACATTAGGGAGGACGGAGATGGAGGGGATGGGGGTTTGCCCACAGGTGTGGCAGAGGGTGAACATGTCCCAGTGGCAGAGGTGGGAAGCGCAAGGTCTCCGGGAGGCGAGGAGACTAGGGACATGCCTGCAGGGAGAGAGAGGACTGTGCCAGGGATGAACCTCCCTGCTTCTCACACACCGGAGGAAAAGGAGGAGGAGGGAGAGATGATCGCCCAGAGTGAAAAGCCCAGTCCTCCACCCGTGGAGAATGCTCAAGAAGCACCGGCCACTCTGACGGGGTCCGCAGTTCAGATCAGCCTGGAAGACAGCCGACTTCTGGACGATGACATTGAGCACCTGCCAGAGGACGGGAGTGCTGGACCCAGTCTCGAAGGAAAGCCGTCTTCCCTCTCTGATCCTCTGCTGGCCCAAGAAGCTGGTGCCGGATTGTCTGAGGCAGCACCCTTGGATGACCTGGGAGAGGAAGTGAAGGAGGGTGGTGATGGGGGGGAAGGGGTTTCTGGTTCTGAAGTGGGCACTGAGGAGACGAGGATAGCAGGCCAGGATGGAGGAGGGGGAGAAGAAGAGGCGAGGGGAGAGGAGGGGGGAGGGGTGGCGAGAGGGAAGGGGGCGGCTGTGATGGAAGAAGAGGAGGAGGAGGTGGAGGGAGAAGTGGATCAGGTTTGTGTGCATACTGAGGAGACCATTGATGGTGACAGTGCAGACTTGGACCCAGAAGGACCTGGTAGGTTCACATGTTGTCATACACTCATGCGTGCATTCACACATTCACACAATACTTGCACCCGTACACAGGAAGTGCAAGTGAAGGTCTGGAGGAGGGAGAGTTGCTTAGTGACACGGACAGTGAGGGAGGAAATGAAGAAATGGGCCATCCACAGTCTGCCCCAGTCCATGCCCCTACTGCCCCAGTCCATGCCCCTACTGCCCCAGTCCATGCCCCTACTGGCCCGGTCCAGCCCAAACTGAAAAGCATTGCCAGTACCGTGCAGGTAATGTCGTGTTGAATGGGACAGGCTCCTTTACCTAATTTGACGTTTTCCCCTGCTCTCTTCCTCACTTTCCCTCCTCCCTCTCCCTCTCTTCCCCCTTCCTCCTTCTCTCTCCCCTTCCTCCCTCTCTCCCTCCTCCTTCCCTCCAGATGGTGCCTTTCAGCTCCGAGGCTACAGAGCACTCTGGGAGTGAGGAGGCGTCCGCTCCCTCTCCCTCCCAGGAGGAGATGGATGCTGAGAAGAGACACAGGCACCACCGAGACCACAAGGCAAAGAAGAGGAAGTTGAGGGAGAAGGAAAGGAAGCACAGCCATTCACACAAGGAACGGAAGAGAGCAAAGGAGAGAGGGAGGGAGGGGAAGGGGAGGGGGAAGGGGAAGGAGAGGGAGGTGAGGGAATTGGAGGTGGAGAGAGAAGTGAGGGAGGAAGAAAGGAGGGGGAAGAGGAAGGCGAGGAAGACAAGGGAGAGAGAAGAAATGGAGGGGAAGAGGGATAAGCATCACAGGCACCATCGCCATCATCATCATCACAAGAAACACCGACACAGTGACGAACCAGAGCAGTCTCTGCACGATCAGCCATTGTTTTTATAATCACTGTAAAATAATCTAGTGATGATTGTACTATATTTATTCCTAGTGACATTAATTTGGCAATTATCATCACTGCAAAGGCCTTGCAGATTATAAGTATACACCTATATATTGCAATTGAGTTGGTCCTGCACTAATGAGCAAATGTATGTATACAGCCAGCTTGACTACATTGTACATCATTAATAATTAATTGTTTATTAATCTGAGGCACTGGTTATATAGTAATAAAATTACGTACAAGCCAATCATATAATTTACTACAATGGTAGCACATTAATTGTTGCCTAGTCCAGTTCCATATCATGCTGGGGGTCCTGACCCCCAGAATCTGGAGGGGGCTGTTGAGAGTGTCGTTGATACATCTGCTGCTGCTCAGGGGTTATGAATGGTCCCTCGTCCCCCGTGGGGGGCACTCCAACAGCTGGTAAGGGTATGCCCTCCATTCGAAAGCCGACTACACTGATGTGACCAGGTCTGGCTGCACCAAATCGAATATTCCCCGGCAGGGGAACGGCAGGTTGAGGGTTCACTAAATGTGGGGGGCCAGGATGAATATTCACTGAGTGGTGGGGGGCAGGTCGAATATTCACTGCATGAGGGACACCAAAATGAACGCCCCTGGGTGGCTGGGGGGCACTTGAAGCAGGTTGGGGGGTACTTGTAGGATTTCCTCCAGGGGGAAAACCAAATTGCATGCCGCCTGGAGATAAATTGAATGGAACCCCAGCAGGAATATTGAAATGGATGCTCCCCGGGGGCATGTCTCCTACAGGAGGAATAGGTATTTGTCCCAAGTGGATGTGTTGTGTTTGTGAAATTTCCCCCCCGGGGCCAAATTGGATGGGGCCAACTTGATGGGAGTAAGAGCCCATGGGTGGGATGGAAAAGGTTGCTTGTGTGGCCCCCTGCATAGGAGGCACACCGCTGGTAGCCGTGTTTTGAGGGTGACTGTGACCCCTGGGGGGCTCGGCCCCCTCTGGGGGTCGTGGGGGGAGGAAGGTGTTCAAAAGGCCCTCTGTATGGAAAAAGAGCAAGAGAAAAGAGCAGATACATACACACTTACAATGGTCAAAGCCTGTCTGTCTATTCTCTCTCTTCTCCTATCTCGGGGTGCATACCTATAAGCCCCCCTGCACCAAAAAGCCCCCCAGGGGCCGGCATGGCAGATCCTTCCCCGTGGAGTGGTTGATTGGGAGGACCAAAGAAAGCCAAACCTACTTTGTCTAAATACTGTGGAGGAAGGCAGGAGGGAAGAGAGGGAGGGAGGAAGGGAGAGAGGGAGGGAGGGAGGGAGGGAGCTATGGGAATACTTGGGAAGAACTACATGCACACATCAGAGTGCCCCCTGACCTCCTGGAAACTGGGATCTCTGTCAATGCAGGCGGAGTAGTTCTTTCTGAGACACTCGAATACCTCCCTGTTGCGGCTGGAGGGGGAAATGGAATGAGCTCTCTCTCTCTCTCTCTCTCTCTCTCTCTCTCTCTCTCTCTCTCTCTCTCTCTCTCTCTCTCTCTCTCTCTCTCTCTCTCTCTCTCTCTCTCTCTCTCTCTCTCTCTCTCTCTCTCTCTCTCTCTCTCTCTCTCTCTCTCTCTCGCTCCCTCTTTCTCGCTCCCTCTCTCTCTCTCTCTCTCTCTCTCTCTCTCTCTCTCTCTCTCTCTCTCTCTCTCTCTCTCTCTCTCTCGCTCGCTCGCTCTCTCTCCCTCTCCCTCTCCCTCTCCCCCTCCCCCTCTCTCCCTTGCTCACTCCTTGCAGGCTGAGAGAAGGAACCATATGAAGTTAAGCAGTGGGTGGCGGATGTAGGGAGGGTTCTCACTCTTGAACTTGGGGTGCCTCCTGGTGTAGGCATTGAAGACAGCCAGACCACCCCTCCTGTTCTTGAGCACCAACAGCCTGGGGAAGAGGAGGAGGAGGAGGAGGAGGAGGAGGAGGAGGAGGAGGAGGAGGAGGAGGAGGAGGAGGATGGGGTGGGGGAGGGAAAAGAGAAGAGGGGACATGAGGATGAGGAGAAGGGGAGTGGGGAAGGGAGAGCAGGGGAGAGGGAAGGAGGGAGGGCAGGAAAGTAGATGGATATAAATGAAAGTGACACATTTATTGTGACTTGCGTGGGCAGATCGAAGGCACTGCCCGTACCTTTACTTCCTTTACTGTACAAAGTGTACTGTATGGCCAATATTGAACGTTCAATAAAAAATAACAATGATGTCATTCTAGTGCTTGCACATGCTGTAATGGCAAGCTAGCTTTGGAAAAGTCACAATAAACACACAATGTGTGTTTGGAGGTCAGTACATACGTGACTTATGGGAACTCGGGCTGTGGTTTCGAGACCCATAAACACTCGGCTATGCCTTGTGCTGTATGGGTCTCGAGACCACACCCCCCGTTCCTATAAATCATGTATTGAACTTGGAACACACATTATCTATTATGTATGTACATGTATCTATGATAAAGCCACTACATTAATTTTCTGCATTAACCCCTCACTCACACAGCACCAGAGCAACTACCCACTGTAGCCTAATTTTGTCGTTAACCCTCACTGTAGCACAGCCTGTGCGATGAACAGGTCCGCCTCCCCCGCATAGCCATGTTTGGTGGCTACCTCAGCCAACATGTTTCCAAACTCTTGTGGCTGCTCTGCGTAGAGGAAGTGATCCCTAGCATTGGCATACTGCCTCTCTGTGGAGTGGAGGAACACACTAAGTCACAACACACACCTTCAGATTCAGTACTACGCACACAGTGCTCATACCACATGCATTACCATGGAGTAGTAGGGAGCCCATATACAATGTACAAGGTACAGCTAACATGTAGTACACTGTATAGGGCTAGGGCCATACTATACTACATATACAGTGTACATGTAGTATAGGGATAGGCTCATACAGACAATGATCATAGTACACCCATGGTATGGCATTGCCTCTGTATAGTGGTCACTCTGTAAAGCAGCCACCTACTCATTTAGTCACTTGTGATAACAATGGCCTCTATTTGAACCTCCATTGAACAGCCCCCACTCTTGACAGCCACACACTTGCCTCTTTGCAGCCACACACTTATGGCCCTCTTTAAAGGCGCACACTACAGCCCACAGGCGACCACTATGGAGGGGATTCACTGCAGTCAGACTAGGGCTCTCTGCATTATGGTACACAGTGGAAGCTCCCTAATCAGGACACCCTTGGAACAAGGAGGAATGCCCTTTTTAGGTGTCCTAATTTCAGGGGTCAACACGTACACAAATATTTGTGGTATTTGGGGACAGCAATAGTGTCCTGTTTATCAAGGTGTCCATATTTCAGGGCGTCCTACTAAGGAGGATCCACTCTAGTATAGTGTACCCATAGTGATGCATGGCAAGTGCGTGTACTATCCAGTGTTTGTATGTGAAACCACTACTGGCACCGGTAACAGGTGAGGAGTGTTGTGATCACTGCAGGTCTGTGTACATGGATGTGTGGTATTAGTGCAGGTGTGTGTGTGTGTGTGTGTGTGTGTGTGTGTGTGTGTGTGTGTGTGTGTGTGTGTGTGTGTGTGTGTGTGTGTGTGTGTGTGTGTGTGTGTGTGTGTGTGTGTGTGTGTGTGTGTGTGTGTGTGTGTCTGTCTCTTCGGTGTGTACAGAGCTAGAGGATAGCGTCACGCTGTATGTGTGCGTGTGTGTACAGATCATAGTGTCACACTGTGTGTGTGTGTGTGTGTGTGTGTGTGTGTGTGTGTGCACGTGTACTCGTGTACTCATCTTGTGCACACACAGTTCATGTGTGGTAACACTACATGTATACCTTTCCAGTAGGTCATGGCAGCCATTTTGTGGAGCTCTGGGTGACCGTATTTCCACTTGTCATCCACTCCAACTATACTGCTCCACCTGTTGGCAAGGATTGGGAGGGAGGGAGGGGGAGAGGAAGGGAGAAATTAGAAAGGGAAGGGAAGGACACAGACAGACAGACAGACAGACAGGCAGACAGACAGGCAGACAGACAGGCAAAAGACAAGGAAGAGGGGGTAAGACAATGAATGATTGATTACCCTCCCTCCCTCCTTCCCTCTCTCCTTCCTTCCCTCCTCCTCCTTCCCTCCTCCTCCTTCCCTCTCTCCTTCCTTCTCCACTCACTTCAGAGCTGCTCTTATCACACATTCTCTGCTGTCCACATCAGGTATAACCTCAAATACAGCGGAAGGGGTGTGGCCAGAGGGGGCGGGGCCAGGATCAGTACCCATTCCTTCATACAGAGAGACTATTGTGCCAATCTTTTCTGCAGGAGAAATGAGAGTGATAAGGTACATCTAGGGCATGTGTTAAATTGGGAAAGGGGGGGGGGAGAGAGAGAGAGAGAGAGAGAGAGAGAGAGAGAGAGAGGGCGGCAGACCTAGCCACTCTTTGCTGACTGGTGTCTTATGTTCCTTGAGGTGGCCAATTAGTACCAACCCCAAATCTGTACCACTGCTCCACTGTAGGGGAGGGGATGAGGGGAGAAGGAGAAAAGAGAGGAGAGAAGAAATGGAGAGAGGAGGGGGAGGGAGAGGAGGGGAGAAGGAGAAAAGAGAGAAAAGGAGAGAGGAGGGGGAGGGAGAGGAGGGGAGAAGGAGAAAAGAGAGAGGAGGAGGGGGGGGAGGAGGGGAGGAGACATAATAAGGGGCAGTGGGTGTCAGTAAAAGCCAAGTACAATCAGTTTCAAAACTCCCTCCTACAAATGGCTTCTCCCCTCATTCTCCCAAACCACATCAAGAGATGCTAAGAGACATACCACACAATGAGAAGACCACAGCCATGCGAAGGGGGAGGGGCCTGATTCCCACCCTCCTCAGGACAAACAGGGAGAGGGGAAATCCTTAATCTCAAAACAAGGCCACCTTTTCCTGTAACAAGTCCCTAACTTCTTGGAATCTATCTCCTATCTTCCCCTTGCCTTTCCCCACCTCCCCCTCCCCCCTCCCCTCCCCCACTCCCCTCCATCCTCCTCTTTCCTCATCCCCTTTGTGTTGTCTTTATTGTAGCAGTGACATAATGTCCTATTAATAGTAACAGACCATTGTGGAGAATGGCTAAATAACAACAACATTTACACAACATGATAACATTACAATAAAACAAGACAACACAAATAGCATGACATAATAATTATGAATAACATGTTTGGAAAGTGATTTGGCCAAGTTCCTGGAAACTGGCAACCAAAGGAAATCCCAAATCACAGTACAACGGAGAAACTGGCTAAACCAGTTGAGTACCAGAGTGAAAGTGTTTTTATTAGTTGTAGGAATTATGATTCCTTTGCTCCATTGGTGCTCATCACCCCATAGCCTTTCGTTACTCCCATTTCCCTCTCCCTCTCTCCCTCCCTCTCTCCCTCCCTCTCTCCCTCCCTCTCTCTCTCTCTCTCTCTCTCTCCCTCCCCCCCCCCCCCCCTCTCTCTCTCTCATTCTAGTTCTCGCTAGTACACACACACACACACACACACACACGCACACTCACAAGGAATGAGAACTAAGTCACAGGTTAGTTATTTCCTTCTACTCAATCAAATTCATTCTCTGACACAACATTTCAGCTGCAAAGAAAACAAGACCAGAAGGGGAAGGCCAGGAATGATGAATCATGGTATCCAAGGGCCAATCCCAGTGCCCCTATGGGTGGTTACAACAGAGAAAGCACCTCCTTAGGGAATACCCTACATCATCACATCATGGGTTTTACGTATTTAGTTTATCTCGGTGAAGCAGACGCCATAAAGTATCTCTATCTCACACTGTGTGTCTATACCTGACGGTGCTGGAGTAGCAGGACCGTGCCGTCGTAGAGAAGTTCCAAGGCATCGCTCTCTTTCCCCTGAGCCTTGTAGCGTTGGTAGAGGGCTCTGTACGTCTGGTGAGCCTCGTAATACTCCTTGTCTCGGATCTTCTGCTGAAGTTTCTCCGCGACTCGCGTGCTCTTCCGTGAACAGACGGGCCGACCTCTCTGCACTCCCCCCGGCCCCTTCTCGGCCATTTTTACGGTTCGAAATTTTCCTGGACGTATAAATAGATCTAAAGACCGAACTGCGGAATCAGAAGCCTGACCTGTCGAGGTTTGGAGCGTATCGCAGTTAGCCATGGCCACGCCTGGACTAGGTCCGTCTGGCCTCCCGTACTCCAGCCCACTGGGCTACCTATCGCAGCCAACTGACGCCATCCTGAGCATCGACAAGGAGCGCATGACCACCCTTGTGAAGCAGTTCCACGGAAGGATCGGCGTCTTGTACTCCGAACGTTCGCCGTTTTTCAAGCAGTTGGCTAACAGTATCATCGGCCACTACAATACCAGTCTCTTCTTCTCCGCGGCGGAGCCCATCAACTATGACGACTCCAGATGGCTGGAGCTCGCCGAGCCGTTCTCCAACCTCATCTTCGTCGGTGTTCCTCAGAGCAAGAAGCGCACCCGTGCTCGGGGCAAGCCGCTGAGCCTGGACAGCTCAAGCCGCGAGGACGAGCTGATGTCTCGCAGTCACCGCAGGCTGTCGTCCGTGGTTGTGCTGGACCCGAGCATGCCCCGCAGCAAGGCGGACAAGCAGAGCCGGCCGCCCCACTTCCTGGACCGCTTCCTGCACATATCGATGCAGAACGACCCCGTGTGGCTGGCGCAGGCGGCCTTCGCCGTGTTTGCAGGTGAGCTGGAGTCGTCTCTAGCTAGCCAGCGAGCCATGCCTCCGTTACACATGCACCTGGTAGCATGTGTCATGAACAATATAATATCAGCTGTGGGCCTGTTAAGCGCTCGTTAATTAACACATCAAGAACCGGTACAAAGGAAAGCGGCTGCGCTGCACGTCAGCGAGCCCACATGTAGGGCTGTGGGCCATGATTAGTAGGGGAATGTATGTACATGTACAAGCCTAAACCGTGCGCTGTGGCCAGGGAATAGGTGTTGGGGTCTTTGGTGTGGGTAGTTTGAGCAGAGCATTGGCCAATGAGGGTAACCCTGCACCTGATATTGTTGCATTCCTAAGGCCAGCCAACTTCCTCCTCCTCCTCCTTGCCATTTATAAACAGCATCTTTCACTTGGTATGTGCAGTGTTTGAGAGATCTGTACATGTGCCATGTGTGGAGCTCTCAGCTCTATGGTTTGGGAGCTGCACGTATGTACAGTACAATGGGTGACTGTTCAACACCTAGGCCTGAGGGCCATTCAAGGCCTAGGGAGTTGTGGTTATTGATTTATTCACATACCTTGTTAGCCTCATTCCCAAGCTCTTTACGAGGCTAGTACCTTGTGTGCAGTATTCGGTTGTAGATAAGAGATCTTTGGAGCTACATGTAGCTCTTATCTCTATGGCTACTACTTGTGTATATATGTGCAGATTCATGTACTGACATGTACATGTATGTGCATACCAGCTGGCTTGCCATCTGGTCTCCGTAGCAACCAACTGGTTGATGAAGGCTTCCATATTCAAACATACACTTGAGCTGTGTCCACTCGTCCACTCCAGCTGCTGGTAGTGGATGCCATGGCTGTCTTCTTGTTGCCGGGTCAGTTGGGTTCACTGTTGAGCTCTCCATGTGAGCTTCCTGGCATTGTGTGGAGTGGTGTGTGTGTGTGTGTGTGTGTGTGTGTGTGTGTGTGTGTGTGTGTGTGTGTGTGTGTGTGTGTGTGTGTGTGTGTGAGCTTCCTGGCATTGTGTGGAGTGGTGTGTGTGTGTGTGTGTGTGTGTGTGTGTGTGTGTGTGTGTGTGTGTGTGTGTGTGTGTGTGTGCATGCATGCATGCATGTGTGCACATGCTGCAGTTCATTTGGCACACACACTGTTGGAGCACTAATAGGGCTGTGATGGGGGAACATTCCAAACAGTTGAGCAATGGGACTGACCCTGTGGTTGGTCAATTCCTCTGTAATCTATCATTCTTGGTCTTTCCCTTCTCCTCCTGTTTGCTTGTCATGCCCTAGAAATGAATGTGGTTGTGCAGAGGGAAATAACTGGCCTGTGATTTAGTTCCCATTCTTTCTGTGTGTGGTGTGTGTGTGTGTGTGTGTGTGTGAAGGGGGAAAGGAAAGGTGGACAGATGACCAATGGAGGATTGTCACAGTTGGTCAATTGGTCTCTTTCACTTTCTGTGTGCCACTACCTCTCTTTCACATCCCTTCCTCTTCCTCATCCCCCTGACTTCTCATACACCATCTCCCCTCCCTCTCATCTACATACCTCTCCCTCCCACCCTCTTCTCTCACTCCCTCCCTCCTTCCTCCCTCTTACTTACTAACTTTCCCTCCCTTGATCCCTCCTTTCTCCTTCCTCTCCTTCCCACCTACATGTGCCCCTCACCCTCCCTCCCTCCCTTGCTCCCTCTCTCCCTCCCTCTCTCCCTCCCTCTCTCCCTCCCTCCCACCCTCCCCTCCCTCTCATGCACATACCTCTCCCTCCCATCCCCCTTTCTCCTTCCTCTCCTTCCCACTTACCTCTCACCCTCCTTCCCTCCCTCCCACCCTCCCTCCCCTTCTCATCCAGCTCTTAATTACCCCTCCACCACCCACTTCCAATCTCCCCCAATTTGCCCCTCCCTGCCCCCTCCTTGCAGAAGCATCCCTTTTCTCCTCTGCTCACAATAGCCTCCTCTCGGTACATATGGTCATACATACATACATACATGTACATAACAGCAAGGCTCTTCCTTATGCTGTTGCAAATGCCTTCAAGTACAAAGCCCATGGACAATAGGCACTGCCTCATCGCCATGGTAGGATGTTGCAGCTGTATGAAGCTAGCCTATTCCTTCACTTACCGCAGTGACAGCCCCAAAAGCATTCTTGAGGCTTCCATCAGACTGTGTAGTCAAGGACGTAGAGGGAGGGAGGGAGGGAGGATGTGAGGTGAGGGAGGGAGTAATGGAGGGCGACAGTGAGCTACATGTAGGTGAGGGAGGGAGAGAGACATGGTGGTGGGGGGAGGAGGAGGGAGGGAGGGAGGGAGGGAACAATGGAGGGAGACATGACACAGTGAGTGAGGTAGGTGAGGGAGGGAGAGAGACATGGTGTGTGTGTGTGGGGGGGGGGGGGGGGGGAGAAGGGACACATTGTGAGTGAGGTGAGGGAGGGAGGGACATAGTGTGTGGGGGAGGGAGGGAGGGAGGGAGGGAGTGTGTGTGGTGAGGTAGTTTGCCATGGAATGTTCCCTCAGAAGCCATTTTAGTACACATCTCTGATCTGATCTCACTTCCTCTACAATCACGTCTGCTGATGTGCACATGTACATGCACCACACATGTACATGTACATATGTTGTGTCTTCCCCCTTGTCTCCCCCCTTGTCTCCCCCCTTGTCGCATGCGGTGCCAGTATGTCTGACCCACTGCCTGCTACCCCATGGGTGTAGATCATTTACTTCTCTCCTTCCCCGTCTTCCTTTCCTCCTGCCCTCTCTTTCCCTCCCTCCAGCACCCACTCCTCCTGCCTCCCTCTCTTTCCCTCCCTCCAGCACCCACTCCTCCTGCCTCCCTTTCTTTCCCTCCCTCCAGCACCCACTCCTCCTGCCTCCCTTTCTTTCCCTCCCTCCAGCACCCACTCCTAGTGCCTCCCTTTCTTTCCCTCCCTCCAGCACCCACTCCTCCTGCCTCCCTCTCTTTCCCTCCCTCCAGCACCCACTCCTATTGCCTCCCCTGATGACAGTGCTTTCTGGAGCACAGCTCCAAAACTGGTGGACGTGTGGAAGGACTACAACTCCCTGGGCCTCTCAATCATGACAAGAGAGGTGGGTCTGTCTGTTTGTCTCTCTGTCTGTCTCTCTGTCGGTCAGTCAGTCAGTCGGTCAATCTGTCAGTCAGTTGGTTGGTTGGTCTGTCTGCCTGTCTACCTACCTGTCTGTCTGTCTGTCTGTCTGTCTGTCTGTCTGTTTGTCTGTCTGTCTGTCTGTCTGTCTAGCATAAGAAGAGAGTTGGATCGTGCTCTGCCAAGATCTTTGTAAAATTCCAAATTCTGTCTGTCTGTCTGTCTGTCTGTCTGTCTGTCTAGCATAAGAAGAGAGTTGGATCGTGCTCTGCCAAGATCTTTGTAAAATTCCAAATTCTGTCTGTCTGTCTGTCTGTCTGTCTAGCATAAGAAGAGAGTTGGATTGTGCTCTGCCAAGATTTTTGTAAAATTCCAAATTCTGTCTGTCTGTCTGTCTGTCTGTCTGTCTGTCTGTCTGTCTGTCTGTCTGTCTGTCTGTCTGTCTGTCTATCCATCCATCCATCCATCCATCCACTCATTCTTCCCTCTCACGGCCTGTCCCCCAACCAGGCTGGACTAGGTGGGGTTGTCCTAGCCTCTCACTGTTTTGTCTTGGGGGTTGGGGTGAGTTGCCTGTTGGTCCCAGGGCTGTGCTCTCTGATGGGATTCGGCCCTCCAGTGCCCACTCATGGGAGGAAGAGAGTTCTCCTCAGGGAGGACTTGTATTCCACACCACTTGGCTAGCCTCCTTAGCTCAGTTGCTATGGCTATGTAGGTGCTGCTGGTTCCTCACTTACTGTCTGTCCGTCTGCTCCAGCAAGAAGCCTTCAACCGGTTCTCCTCACCTGTCGCTGAGTGTCCACTCCCTACTAGAGGGAGGGAGGGACTGGGTGGGTTAGTCTCCCCTTCCTCCTTAGGGGGGGAAGGGCTCTAGGGCGCAATGGCATGTCTATAAAGTCTAATATGGGGGCCTGCTTCCATCCCAGGTCACTTTCCCTTTCAATTGTCTTTCTTTGAATATGGTACCAGTGTTTGTGGTATAGTGTACGATTGTGTGTTGAATTAATTCCTTCCTTGCTCCCTCTCCCTCTCCCTCTCCCTCTCACTCTCACTCTTGTTCCCTCACCTCTCTCTCCCTCTCTCTCCCACCCTCTTTCTCTCTCTTCCTCCTTCTCCGTCCCAACACAGATGGCCCACGAGTCTCCCTTCAGCCGGATCGTCCTGATCAAAGGTTTCAACGAAGACTGCCTCTCTGAGCTGAAGCAGAGGCTGGGCAAGTACACCCACATTCAGTTCATGAACGGGGTCTTCCTGGACGGGCTCTCAATCGAGAAAGTCACAGAAATATTTCGCGTGGCCCAGCAGAACCGCATCCAACTCCTCGTGCGGTACATCCATCCCATCAGACAGAAGCCCCAACTTCAGGCCCTGCCGAGTCGTCTCTCCATGTATCAGCCTTCGAAAGCTGTCAAGCCGCGAAAGCCGAGTCTGGATGGACGTGACGCTCTCCCCATGCCCCTCTTCATTCTTGGGGACAACTACATGCTCCAAAGAGAGCTCTTCTACCTCCTGCAGACAGAGGAAGCCCTCAACACCTCACTCTCCCTCCACAGTCCGGGCACGCTTTCCGAGGCCTCCACGCCCGGCATCTTCTCCCCGTCTCCCACAGTGCCCGGCCGCTCACTCTCCACGCCCCACATGCCCCTCCCGGATAACCTCCTTCAGGTGAAACGCAACGGCAATGGCTCAGGCGATACCGTCCCTTCACTTGAAGTCACACAGAAGGGGTTGAAGCGTATGCGCAAGGCCAGCAGTTCCCTCCCATTCGAGTTCACTGAATCAGATGAGTACGTTGAGCGTGCTGAGGTACCTACAGGGAGGTTCAAGATCGACGCCCAATTTCTGCCCGATTTTGACAAAACCGATGACAATTCACAGAGTCAAATGGCCCCACCCACCATCCGGCGATCACTTAGCACCCATCCCGAGATCGCCTCCCCCCAGTATGTCTTGCACATGCTCAAAAAATCTGTGGATCGCAACCTGTCGCATCTCTTCCTGAAGCCAAACGGAATCTACCTCATCGTCGTCGGGCTTGAGGATATTGTGGCTGACCCCCTAATCCAGTATGATAACCTGTTCTACTGGTTGCGCCTGATTCACACGCACGTTGAGCCAGCAGAGATAAGGCGAATCATCGTGGTGGGGATGTACCGCAAGTCCGAGCTCCAGGGGGAGGAGTCTCAGATCATCCAGTGCGTGCAGCACCTCAACACGGCCATTCGGGAACAGATGAAGCAAAACTATACCCTCCCAATCAAGGAGGGAGGCAATGTCTTCATCTATGACCTCGACGCTCCCAATGACCTCCTCTACCTGTGTGCCTGCATCCAGATGTGTGTGGAGGTGTTCATCGATCAGGCCTGGTACTTCCAGAAGCCGTTTTTCGAGCGCGTCTTCATGCCGTTTGAGTCGTACAGGAGGGTGTGTGCAGAGGTGATCAAGCAGAGCAGGTCAAAGGTCGTGATGGGGAAGCATAGGGTGGAGAGGTACTACCAGTACAAGGCCACGCTGCCCGAGAGGTTTTGGGAGACGCTGCAGATCTACTCTTCTGCCATGTGCTCTGAGAAGAGCAGTGGTGAGTGGGTGTGGTTTGTGGGTGTGGTCAGTGGGGGTGACTTTGGGGTTTGAGATGTCACATTGATACTGAAGTATCTTTCCTTCTTAACTCTCTCTCTCTCTCCCTCCCTCCCCCCTCCTCCTTCCCTCCCTCCCTCTCTTTCTAGACTGCCTCCTTCAATGCTCATTCATTGTCAAGCTTCTCAGCGTGTGCACAGAAATGAACCACCACGACAGACAAGTCTTCTCTGTCCGGCACCCCTCCCTCACCAGCCTCCCCATCATCAAGGCCCAGCTCCTCAACCACCGCATGGCCCGCGAAATGCACATCACAGAGCAGAGCCACCACAATGCCGTCATCGAATGGATGAAGAACCTGGAGGTTGTCTACAGCCTCGGGAAGTTCGGCGCAGACCGCGATACCTTCTTCATCCCCTACCTAGCCACACACAGCCTCTCGGACAATGCTCTCTACAACTGGAATGACGCTGTCGCCGAAGAGTTCACCGAGGCTAGTGTAGTCCTGTATGCCAAGCTGAGGATTCCCGCCACCCAGCAATTCTTTTACCGCCTCATTGCCTCCCTGCTCACCGACATCCTCCAGAACCCGAGCCAATCGCCGCATTGCTTCATCAATCTCGGCTGCACCGAAGCCATCTGCCCCCTCAACAGCAGGGACCAGCAGCAGAGCGTTGTGGCCTATCCGACCCTCTTTCGGTACCACTCCATCCAGAACATCATCGAGTTCAGGACAACGTAAGTCATACACACATGTATCTATATAGTATATAGTGCTGTAACAGCTGTATGTACGTGTAGAATAAGTTGAAAAAGCATGCCAAGAGTCCTTGTGTAGGTGTTAACAGTCACCCAATGGACAAGATTCATTCCAGCCCATACTCAACCTCATCAGCTGCACTGTAGGGTGCATGTGTGGATGTACATGTGTGTACATGATAGTTGCATTGGCTCTCTTGTGTGTACATTTTCTCCTTTCTCCCTCCCCTCCCTCCCTCCCTCTTCTCTCCTCTCCTTTCTCCCTCCCCTCCCTCCCTCCCTCCCTCTCTTCTCCTCTCCTTTCTCCCTCCCCTCCCTCCCTCCCTCTCTTCTCCTCTCCTTTCTCCCTCCCCTCCCTCCCTCCCTCCCTCTCCTCTCTCCCTCCCTCCCTCTCCTCTCCTCTCCTTTCTCCCTCCCCTCCCTCCCTCCCTCTCCTCTCTCCCTCCCTCCCTCTCCTCTCCTTTCTCCCTCCCCTCCCTCCCTCTCCTCTCCTCTCCTCTCTCCCTCCCTCCCTCCCTCTCCTCTCCTTTCTCCCTCCCCTCCCTCCCTCCCTCTCCTCCCTCCCTCTCCTCTCCTCTCCTCTCCTCTCTCCCCTTCTCCCACAGTACAAATCGGCCCCTGGCTATACTGCACGCAGTAGAAGAAAAGCTCAAGGAGGTCTACACTCAGTCGCGATACAACAGCAACCCGGAAGCTTTCAATGGCTCCGTTTCATTTTACATCCCTGCCACCGAATTCGATAAAACCATCAAAGAAAGTGCCCTCTGGAAGCTGGGAAAAGTCGGGAAGCAGCCTGCACCCGCCACCCCGAGGGGTCTGCTGGACAACGGGAGTGAGGAAGAGAAAGAGGATGAGGCGGAGAAGGAAGAAGAGGAGAAGGAGGATGACCTGCTGTACGATGGGCCAGAGAAGCTTCTGGTTCCACTGAAGTTCCTGACGGACCCTGGGAAGCGGGATACCAACGAGCTGAAGGCATGGGCCTCCTCTGCCCCAGAGATGAAAACGGTATGACATCATAGTGACATCATAGTATATAGCTAGAGGTAGCCTTGTATCCAGGCTCTCTGGGGGTGGAGCCTGGATATGAGGAGGCAGTTGTGGTTAAGGGTCACAAAGGTTATCAGTTGTGTAAAGTGGTCCATTGGGCAGCCATACTCCATAGTTCAAGGTACATAGCCACTGTGGGAGCTTGGAATGAGGTTCCTCCTTGAGTCACGCACACACACACACGCACACGCACACACACACACACACGCACACACACACACACACACACACACACACACACACACACAGCTCCCAGGTGAATTATTCCTCCGAGTGTCTAAGGTCCTTGGGTCCAGCGAAGACTACTGGCCAATGGTAGCATCAAGACTGAACCTGCTACAGACGCTTGACATCACCTACCTCCGGGCAAACCCAGCCAAGGGAGGCAATGGGAGCGAGGTTCTTAAGAAGTGGGAAGAAAGCTCTCTGACGTATCGAGACCTTGTCAATGCTCTGAACGAAGTTGGACTTAATATGTATGCAGAAATGATTCAGAACCATTATGAGAAGCAGGAAATAAGGCAATAGTGGTGCTGTCTCTCACTCTCTCTCTCTCTCTCTCTCTCTCTCTCTCTCTCTCTCTCTCTCTCTCTCTCTCTCTCTCTCTCTCTCTCTCTCTCTCTCTCTCTCTCTCTCTCTCTCTCTCTCTCTCTCTCTCTCTCTCTCTCTCTCTCTCTCTCTCTCTCTCTCTCTCTCTCCCTCCCTCCCTCCCTCCCTCCTTCCCTCTGGCATGTTAATTTTGGCTGTGAATGGAGTACTACCATTTGACCCATAGTACTCCAATTTATTGTGCTTTTGTACATAGCTATTATTGTCACATTTCTATTTTGTTATGTACTGTTAATTAGCTATTGTGGATTTTCTGCCACCAGCCGATATCTCTAATAAAATTAATAATTCATTTGTGTATTGTCCACATACCACTATGTCCACCATAATAGTGCAATTGTACATGTATGTAAGTAACTCTGTCACAATAATTATTCTGACAGCACATACTCTGAGCCTGCATTCTTTGTCTATACTAGGCCTTGTGTATTTTTGGCTGTATAGAAGTTGATGTGTTTGCCAGGGCTATTGTCCCTGTGTGTGTGCAGAGCACGACTTCACAACTTGGCTGCTGAGAAGTGACGAGTCCAGGACTGGCTATGTGGCTATGTAGCTACATGTATGTAGCTATGTTGGGTGTGACAATAGGTCACCCAGTCCTCCATGAATATCAGCCAACAAGAAAGGAGAGGCTGGTCCAAGCAGCCTGTATCTCCAGATGGCAAGCTTTTACCTCTTAAGTGTGTGTTTACAAACACACCACACTACGCAGAGGGCACCTACACCATTATGGCAAGACTACTGTGTTCACTATAATACATTTTTCTATATAAATGCATACACAGCATATGTGTATTATACATGGACTTGGGGTGTAGTGGGGCTGTGTAGTGCAACAATTACCATGGACAGGAAGCAGGTGTGGGCTGCTCCAGGACATCTCCCACTGCCTGTAGTTCCAGCTACACAGTAAGTGCAGTTGCATAACATGCTATTGTCTCTGTGACATGGCCAGAGCAAGACCTCACCATGTAAGGTGGGGGAGTGACTGTTCTTTTGATCTCTCACACACACACACACACACACACACACACACACACACACACACACACACACACACACACACATGCACACACACACACACACACACACACACACACACACACACACACACACACACACACACATGCACACACACACACACACACACACACACACACACACACATGCACGCACACACACACATACACGAGTAATTTTGAAGTGTGATCAGTGGATTAAAAAAAAACAGAGCTGGTCATGATAAACACACGTACCACATGTAATTACACTGGCCACGCATCATATGACGGCTAGTGTGGTGAGATATAATATCTTGAAAGGATATGCTAAACTGTATAGCATTGCCCATCTCGTCAGTTGTGGGAAATACCTCTTCGTGTGGGTCAAACGTATACGCTGAGGTTGCCAAAATGCATAATGCACTGATTAAGAGTCAGAAAGTTCCTCTTGCCCACTTGACCAAGAGCTAGGACAGTTGTGGACTACCATAGACCACCATTGAAGGAGGTTCTTCCTCTACTGTAGGCACCATGTGAGCAGAGGCCTTGTTTGGAGACTTGCTTCCATTCCCTTGGAGACTGTTGCTAGGAGTGACACCACTTGCCCTATTCTGCTCAGTAGCTCCTTCTTTTACGTCCTCCTGTAATGAGTCTGCCTCTTGTAGGAGTTCAAAGGGCAGTTTTATGCTGTCCTGGGACCCAGACACAAATAGTATCGGAACAGGACGAGCTGGTCTCCTGTTGTGAGACTCTGAGAAGTGCTTTGGAAAGTTCCATGAAGTGGGAGACAGGGTGATCTCTCCTTGTGACGCCGTCCGCGTGTGCGACCCTTTCCTCCGTCTGACAACAGTGCGAGTAATCAATTTTGTAATTTCCTCATTCAATTTGTCCACTCTCTCCTTCAAGGCCAGATCCTCATCAGCCAACTGGGCCTGGAACAGAGGTAGAGAGTAACAGCAGATCGTGCAGTACCCATACAAGCAGATGCAGCCCCTATAGACCCATACATCCTATGCCACTGAACTTCCCACTGTGCTGAATAGCAGCTATGTTACTCAGCAATGTGTCCCAAAGGGTTAGAGGAAAAACCTCAGAGAGATAAGAAGCTTGGCTCCTATAAGGTCATAGGGCATCCACTCTCTTGAGTGCATGGGTGTACACATCACATGCCTATAGAGAGGGTGTTTCCTTTGACACACACATTGGAGAGTAGAGGGGTGTTTCCTCTGGGACACACATACATGGAGCAATTTCCAAACTACTGCAAGAAAAGTGCACAATGAAGCCAATTATAGTGCATATCTTGGACACTCTGGCAGAGCAAGTGGCCAAGTAGCTCAGCAGCCTATGCTGGCCAGGCTGGGCTGGATTCTTTAGCTACTATAATCCAATTAAAAACTACCAACACTGCAACACTGCGATAGTATCTTACATGGATCTGCGCACCAGTGGTGCTGTGTGCGTAGCAATTCCCCAAGGCCATGCTTTGGGGCATGGAGCGAATGATATTATCGCTCAGGCTAATAATTGTTTACATTGAGCCGCCACACTTACCAACTGTTGTCTTATTCTCAGAAACGCACTGTCCACCTGCAGAGTGGCAGCGTCCTCCTCTGACGGGCTCTTTCCATCTCCTACCAGTTTTCCTTTGCTGCCTATCCTGGCAGACGATGGGCGAGAGCGGTTCAGGCGAAGGGACTTTCTCTTGCCGCTGCTCCCGGCAACGTGAGCGCTGGCGCTACGAGGCCGGCTGAGAGAGATTGAGAAGGACCTGTGTAGGAAGCCCGGATAGTCGTCATCCTGGGCGTCCTGGGAGGGGAGGGAGGTGGAGAGTAGGTCTCGAGGATCCGCGGGATCGCTCAGTTGGCTCTGGACCGAGGTTCGCTTGTGTCCGCGTACGGACATTCGTGGCATCTCTGGACTGAGGTGGACGACAGCCATTGAAGGTTGTTCTAACTATGCTGTTCGATGATACTCCGCTTCGGTGGAAATACAGTCGCGTAATGCATTATGCAGTTGGCCAAGTTCGACGTTCAAGTCTTTCCTATTTCGCGCATGCGCATCGAATAACTGGGTGGACCTGTGCGGCGCGCGCTAACGACAAAATTCATGTTTCAAATTCTTTAATATTAAAACAATAACATACAGGCCAGACGTACGTACAATGCGGAGGAACAAGGCACAAAGTTGCACAATTAAGCCTTACCAATGCATCAATTCACTAGATGAGCTATAAGCCTTCAAGTGAGACTTTCTTATGTCCTGCAATCTGTCTGTGTCCATGATATCAAAACCGTTCAGTGAACCTCCAAATTTACTGGGGAGAGAGCGAGAGAGTTGCGAGTCTCTGAGACATGGTACTGTTAGACTGTTCATAGTTATAGGGTAACTAGCGGAAAGTCTGATAGACGTGTGCTTTCTCATAGCTTTCCTGAAAGGGGAGCTCCTCACAAACATACAGGTACGATCTCCTCCCAGGGGCTCCTCTGTGATCTCACAGTCTCGATTGCTGACATAAGCATCGTGGTGATGTATACTAGCAAGGTAGGTAGCAACCTGACGCTGTGCTGAGTGAGATAAGTACCCATTGTCAATTCCATTTCTTCTTCTTGGGGGTGAGTGATTTCTTTGGACTGTGTGGCTCCTACTTGAGAGCTGCTGATCCAGTGTGCGGTGCTTATTTTGCAAGGAAGCTGAGCACTTCTTGGCTGAGAAGGGACAGTCAGACTTGTGGCATGGGCAAGAGATGTCCTCCACCTCTTGGTGCAGCCTGGCCAGGTCCTTCAGTAGGTCTGTGGTCTCATCCCAGAACCCCTTGGACTCTGTCGAGGATTTGAAGCTCTCTGCTGGAGACACCTGCAAATTATGAGTAACTTAGTTAAAATGTTGCACGTGTACCCGTGTGAATCCATGTGTATTCCCCTAGAGCTAAACAGTTATATAGAGCTACCCAAAAAGGCTTCCACACCCGGCTTTCCTCTGCACTCGTGCACGCGTAGTATTTTTAGATCTAGAGCTACGTATATGCTGAGCCAAAAACAGTACGCAAAAAGGCTACGGTGTCAGCAACCCTTACCTCGATTTCGGGGATCATGGTGAGGTTTGGTAGCGTGTTGGATCTTGGACGGTAGCTCATTTCTCTGTCTTTGCAGCTCAGGGTAAAGTGCAACGCTGGGACAACTGAGGTCCGATTACTGAATTTCTTGTCTGCTAGCGGTCAATGGCGCGCCCGCTTATAAATATTCCGATGTGGGGGCGGCACCGATGCGCTAACAATAATTATTACGCATTCTCCACATGCGGAAATGAGGTGGCAAAGGGAGAAACCGACTTACTAATTACTTCTTACCATATTCATAGAACACGCCATCATCCATATAGGAGCATAAAAGATGAATTATTCATGATACATACATGCGCTGTGGGGGGACAACTAACGCACATAGCTATGGCCAGGCCACCAAGCAGTTCTTGAGAAAAGGGTAGACATAGTCCAAGCCAAGAGCTCTGTGCAGGAGATGCTCAATATAATTTCCCACACATACATCTCTTGTTGCCCTGAAAACAAAGAGAGTAGATTATGTAATGATCTGTAGCTTACACAACTTGGGAAGTGAACATCACCGTACACTAAGCACAGATATGCAAGACGTATGAAGTGTGTGTACAGTACTTCCTTTTGAAATGTCAACTAATGACTGAGTTATGATACCGTTAGACACACCACACTGGGCAACAACAACAAAACATCACTGGCTTCAAAATTGGAACGATAGTTCACTTTTGCACAGATTTTTTCCTCCTCCTCCAGCCCACGAACACATCAAAAGGCCCAAGCTTGTCTCTCATTTCATGGGATACTGCAGACTAAACCATGCAGCAGTGATGCTGCCAAGAAATCGATTAAAAGACAAGCACCAACTCCCACATGCATTGCCCACAGCTGTACAGAACAGGACAGGTTCACTGTAGCTCCACTTGTATATACCTGGTGGGAATCTGAGCAAAGAGTGGCTCCAGCAAGCTGAGTCCTCTTTCCAGTGGTGGACCCAAGTGAAGTTTCTGTAACCAGAAAAGATTGGGGTTCGTGGGAGGAGTGAACTGTGCACTTCAGGACAGGTGTATATACAGCTGGGCTTCTTGGTATGGTTGCCATAGTTCCCAAATGGAGTATTAATAGGATGAGACAAATCACTGATGGATGATGTAATAATTGTGTTGCTATAATTGGAGGCAAGCAGCCTTGGGGCATGAAAAGAGGAGGAGGGTGGTATCTTGTACAATCGATTCTTGTGTGTGTAACAGGACTACTGTGTTAATGAACATACTCACCTCTCTCTCTCTCTCAACCACTTACAT
>CBDBZY010000007.1:287500-322500 GCA_965213685.1 bacterium | reverse complement strand
ACCCCAACTACTTTGGTGAGATCTGTGTGTGGTGGGGTACGTTCATCATCAGTGCTGTCATCCTGCGAGGGGCGCGGTGGGTGGCCGTGCTCAGCCCTCTCTTCATCACTGGGCTCCTCATATTTGGTTCCGGGATGCCCACCACTGAGAGGAGTTCTGACAGGAAGTATGGCAAGTGAGTAATTGCAGCTGGTGATGTAGAATTGGTTTTACACTGCTACCATGCCTGCCTGCCTGCCTGCCTGCCTGCCTGCCTGTCTGTCTGTCTGTCTGTCTGTCCGTCCGTCCGTCTGTCTGTCTGTCTGCCTGTGTCACTCCATCCCTTTATGTCCTTCAAAACCCCGTACACACACACACACACACACACACACACACACACACACACACACACACACACACACACACACACACACACACACATGCTGAAAGTGATGGCTCTCTAGAGTTGTGAATTTACAACTGATGAGCTATGGCATGTCTCATTGCATCTTTACTACCACTTCATAACCCACAAGGTAGAGGATTGCATTCTGTCACGGTCCTTCCTTCCACTGCAGTGATCCTGACTACCAGCGCTACAAGGCATCAGTACCTCCCCTCATTCCCTGGGTGCCCTACATCTACCGATTCACACCCTACCCCCTCAAGCTCGTCTTTTGCTGCGAGTTCCCTTTCTACAGAGCAGAACCACAGCCTCCGGTGGAGACAGAGGAAGAGGTAGTGACAGAGCAACCAACAAAAGTGGTTGACGAGACCACTCCAATAACTGGACCATAACTCCATGTACATGTACATGATCGTTATGTTTAGACTGCTGTAGACATCCAAATCTACAATCACTCATGCTTTTTACAGGTTGTTATAAATTTACATAGCACCCTGATTGATAAGGGGTCTTTAATTAATTATTAGTTTATTACTTCATCAAATAACTTTCATCATATTTTCATCAAGGTTTTTGCAAAAAAAAACACTGAGCATCTCAAAAGTTCATTCTTCACTCAGGGGGCGGGGCCACTGGCTGTTGCTTCTGGGTCTTGGCCAGGAAGTCTGTGAACTCCTGGTAGGGCGGCTTGGTGAGCTTGGTCTCCGGCCAGAGGTCAGGGGTCAAGTAGGTGTAAGTGTTAGTGATGGCAGCAAAAGTAGCCTTGGCTGAGTAAGAGGAAGAGGAAGTGTGGGGAGGAGGAGGAGGGAAGGGGTAAACTGCAACAAGAACCAGACTTCAGAGACATAACTAAACACTCCCCCCCCCCTCCCCCCCCAAACACACACAAAGACTACAGTCCTGTGTACTCTGCTGTTCTACAGGAGGAACTGGGATAAGGGGAGGAGAGGGGGGAGTAGTGTAGGAGTGACTCACCAAAGTTTCCCAAGGTGGCGGTCTGGCCCCGAGCACTGGTGTAGCAGTCCGACACTCCAGCCATCTGGAGGAGCTTCTTGGGCACAGATGCTGCCACGATCCCAGTTCCACGCGGTGCTGGAATGAGACGCACAATCACACTGCCACACTTGCCGGTCACCTGTATGTGGGTGAAAACGGAGGGAGGAGACATAAAACAAGGACACAGGACATTAGAAAAACAGAACTTGCCTTGCAGGGAACGGTGTGAGTTTCCCCAATCTTATTCCCCCAGTAGCCCAGACGGACCGGAATGATGGAGAGCTTGGCCAGAGTGATGGCTCCACGGATTGCTGTGGCCACCTCCTTAGAGCACTTCACTCCAAGACCCACGTGGCCACTGTAGTCACCCATCGCCACAAAGGCCTTGAACCGCGTCCTCTGACCGGCACGGGTCTGCTTCTGCACAGGCATGATCTTGAGGACCTCATCCTTCAGAGCCGGCCCGATGAAATGGTCAATGATCTCAGCTTCCTTTATTGGCAAAGAGAAGAGATAGATGTCCTCCAGACGCTTGATTTTGCCATCCTTCACCAGTCGACCCAGCTTGGTCACGGGGATCCACTACAACGAGAATATAAATTATTAATAAGATGCTTATATCATGCTCCACCCACTGACCTCCTTCTCTTCTGCCTTGCCCCTTCCTCTTCCCCTGCCTCGCCCTCTCCTCCCTCCACGACCTCCCCTGCCGAACCCACCCCGCCCCCCACGGCCTCCACGATCACCACCGGCTGATCCACGGTCTGCCATTTACTACAATCAAGACAAGACAGTGCCGAATTAGTTCACGCTCGCACCAAACACAGCGAAGAACATGTAACATATCACTTTCGTTTAAGACAATCAAAACTGTTCTCCCAGACAGAGAGGAGAAGATGCTGCTCGATAAACTTACGTGATGGTTTCTTCGTGTTCCAACAGTTACACGTGAGTAGAAAGGAGGTGCCTTATTGCGCATGCTCGTTTTTGCCCCAACGACCAGCCCCGCCCCCTAACAACGGGAAAATGGCGCCTGGCCTAACAAACACACCCGTTCCGGAGTGAGGTGGCGAGCCTGTTGATCCCTAGCGTTCTCAAGAAGTTTTACAAAGTAAGCGATAAATAGAACCTTGCGTTTGCGATTGTCTAGCAGCTGCACTGCTGCCATCATCTGCCGGTACCGCAGCGGCATACTCTCCGTCTTTCACGCTCTTTCTTAGGAAGAAAGGCACACTACCTAATTCCAGCCATGGAAATTGTTCATGTGTATACAAAAAAGCGGTCGGAGTTCGGCCGCCAGCCTCTGTTCAGTGACCGTCCAGCTGAGACAAACGTGGCCATTGATCCAGATGATGCGCTGAGGGGAAACTTCATTGATAAAGATCCAGTTGATATGGCTATCCAGTATGCTCCAGAAATGTCAGAACATGAGGTATGTGAAATATTCTATAACTTTTTTTGAACTTTCCTAGCCACTTACTTCTCCCCCTCCTCCTCCTCCTCCTCCTCCTCCTCCTCCTCCTCCTCCTTCTCCTTCTCTCCTTCCTCCTCCTCCTCCTCCTCCTCCTCCTGTTCCTTCTCCTCCTCCTCCTCCTCCTCATCATCATCAGGTGAACACGGAGCGTTATGAGACAGAGAGCCGGGGGGTTAACCACACTGAGGGAGGCTGGCCGAAGGACATCAATCCTGCAGAAGTAGAGCAGACTATTCGATTCAGGAAGAAAGTCGAGAAGGATGAGCATTACATTAGTGTTGTCCAGACACTAGGAATGGTAGGCCTGGGGAGGGAGGGAGGAGGGAGGAAAGGAAGGGAGAGAGAGAGAGTGGGAAGATGAAAGGGAAGGTGGAGGGAAGGAAAAATGGGAAAGGTCATAAGACACAAATTTCCCACCTCTTCTCAGCAAATGGAGCACTACCTGAAACAGAACAATGCAGTGGACATCTATGAAACATACTTCTCCTCTACCAGACCCTCCTCAGTTGACTCAGAGCCTCCTTCTGCCAAGACCATCAGTGTATTTAGGTACATGTAAGCTCAGTCACACGCTCATCGGCTTCCTTCCTCTTACCCCTCCTTATCTTCTCTCCCCCTTCTCTCCCCCTTCCCTTCCCCTCCTTACCCCTCCCCTTCTCTCATTCTTTTCTGCTTTTATCTTCTCCCCTTCTTCCTCCCCTTCCCTTCCCTTCTTACCCCTTCTCTCCCCTCCCTCTTTATCCCCCCCTCTCCCTCCTCCCTTCTCTCCCCTTCCCCTCTCTTCTCTCAGAGACCCTCAAGAGATCAAGCGCACAGTGACCCACATATCGTGGTACCCGGATGGTGCTCACAGGCTGGCTGCTGCCTATTCCACGCTGGAGTTTCAGAAGGCTCCAAGGGGCATGCCTCTGGAGTCATACATCTGGGATCTAGGTACAGCCACGGGCTGCTCCTGTACAGTCAACTCTAGTCAGAGACTCTGCCTAGGACTGCACCCATAGCTTGTTGGTTTTATTGCCACACTCTTACATGGTATCCAGCCGTGATATGGTGTATGTATCACTGAATTGGTGTGGTACTGTATGTGTGATATCTTCATATTCCTACTACCCTCCCTCCCACCTTCCCTCTCTTCCTTCCTCACTCGCTCTCTCTCTCTCACACACACACACATACACGCACACGCACACGCACACACACACACACGCACACACACACACACACACACACACACACACACACACACACACACACACACACACACACACACACACACACACACACACCTTTCTCCATTGACCCCTCCCCTCCCCCCCTCTTCTATGTAACACCTCTCCTCCCAGAAAATCCCAACAAACCAGAACACGTCCTGCGTCCCTCCTCCCCCATGCTCTGCCTCGAGTATAACCCGAAGGACCCCCACTTGCTGGTCGGAGGGTGCTACAATGGACAGCTGGCTCTCTTTGACACTCGGAAAGGCTCCCAGAGTTTGGAGGTCACTCCAATCGAGATGAGCCACAAGGACCCTGTGCACAAGCTTATTTTTCCCTCTTCCAAAACAGGTGTGCACTAGAACACCTCTGAGGGTTGGGGGAGGGTGGGAATGGGGGAGGAGAGGGGAGGGGGGGGGGGGGAGGAGAGGGGAGGGTGGGAAGGAGAGGGGAGGAGAAAGTGTGAGGGAGGTAGAAAGGAGAGATAGGGATGGAGAGGGGAGAGGAGGGAGAAAGAGGAGCTGGAGAAGGAAGCTGGGGATGGAAGAGGAAGAGAGAAAGAGAGACGAGGTGAGACAGAGATTGAACCAAACATCTTCCTCCCTCCCAACCACAGGCTCGGATGTGTTCTCCACCTCCACCGACGGTCAGGTGCTGTGGTGGGACATCAGGAAGCTGGTGGAGCCAGTGGAGACGCTGCCACTGGAGTTTGCAGCCTACAAACCCGGCCTGAAGCTGGGAGGGATAGTGGTGGAGTACGAGTCCACAATGGTAGGGAGAGACTGGTCCTGCCTCGGGTGTGTTGCTCTTGCTGCTTCTTTCAGTGTATCCCTCCTGCCCTTTCTCTCTGTCCCCTCGCCCCCTACCTCTTCCTCTTCCACCCTCTCCCTCCCTCCCGCCTTCCCTCCCTCCCACCCTCCCTCCCTCTCTCCCTTCCTCTCCCCAGCCCACCAAGTTCATGGTCGGCACAGAACAAGGGGTCATCCTGTCCTGCAATCGAAAGGCCAAGACTCCCCAGGAGAAGATCACCACAGCCTTCACGGGGCACCATGGGCCAATCTATGCCCTGCAGGTCAGTAGCACACGCCCACAGCTACCTATGCACATGCATATGTATGTGGACTCCACACATGTACCTCACTTGCATGGTGATACGTCTTCTTCTATCTCCTGCAGCGAAATCCATTCTATCCCAAGCACTTTCTCTCAGTCGGAGACTGGACAGCTAGAGTGAGTGGGTGTTGCCTTCTCCTCTCATCTCTCTGTCTGTCTACTGTCTGTCCATGTGCACCCAACTCTCCATGCCTGCCTGCCCTCACGCTGCGTGTCCCACTCTTCCCCGACAGCTGTGGTCAGAGGACGCTAAGGAGTCCCCCATCATGTGGACAAAGTATGTGACCGATGGCTTGAGATCACTCTATGCCACACACTCCATATCTCCCCTCCTCCCACCCTCCCTCCCTCCCTTCCTCCACCTGCTCACTCCTCCCCCTCCTTCCTTCACTCTGTCCCTCCCTCCTCACTCTCTTCCTTTCTCTCTCCTATACTTGTTAACCCCCCCCCCCCCCCCCTCTCTCTCTCTCTCTCTCTCTTCTCCCCCCTCCCCCCTCCCTCTCCAGATACAGCACCACGTCCCTCACCGACAGCTGCTGGAGTCCCACCAGACCTGCCGTCTTCTTCACCTCATCAGTGGCCGGCACTCTGGACATCTGGGACCTCATCTTCAAACAAAACAGCCCCACGCTCACCGTACAGGTCAGCTAGTCTTCTCTACCCTCCCCCTCTCTCTCCCTTCCCTCCCTCCCTTCCTCCCTCCCTCCCTCTCTCTCTTCTTCCCTCTCTTCCTCCTTCCTCCACTCTCCAACACCCCTCCACCTCTTCACATCTCCACACCCCCTCCCTCCTCCTCCTCCCTCCCTGATTCCTCCTCCCCCCCCTTGCCCAGGTGTGTGATGACTCCCTGAACTCAGTCCGGTGCCACAGTGGAGGCAAGATGGTGGCCTGTGGCTCACACTCTGGTGACATCACTCTGCTGGAGCTGTCCAGCTCTCTCTCTGTCATACAGCCCAATGAGAAGCTGAACATCACAGCTGTGAGTGTGTGTGTGTGTGTGTGTGTGTGTGTGTGTGTGTGTGTGTGTGTCCAAACATTTGCCATCCACATACTGTATGTGCATATATACATACAGAGAACCCTAACACAAGCAATTCAAGGATCGCTTCTGTGAATCCAATTTATTTAAGCACAGTCCCTTCAGTTAATGAAAGGGGCTCATGTGAGTCATCTCTCTATTTCTTTCTTCCACCGGCCCTCACTGACTGTAGGTCTTTGAGCGAGAGACGAGGAGGGAGAAGATACTGGAAGGTCGGCGCAGGGAGATCAAGTTGAAGCAGAAGCAGGCTGCTGCCACTGGAGGGAAGGGGGGAGAGAAAGGAGGAGGAGGAGGAGGAGGAGGAGGAGGGGGAGGAGGAGGAGGAGGAGGGGAGGAAGGGGAGGAGGAAGAAGATCTTGTGGCCAGAGCAGAAGAGGACTTCTGGGCTGCTATAGCACAGGTAGCCCCACCCTCCCAGGAGCTGTGTCAGGCCCTGCAATACACACACAGTATAGAGTTGTGTGATGCAGTCGGTACTGGGGGACAGTGCAGGTTGGACCTAGTCTAGCACACTAGACCCTCTCCTTCCACGATGCGGGTGCACGGCAAAACCATGTGCGTAGCAGAAGGAGAGGGTCTACCAGTCTAGCGTGCTAGACTAGGTTGGACCCAGCTCCACCCATCTGAGCTGAGTCTCGTGCCCAGACCCCCATGTCCCCCCGCCTGAGAGAGTCAGGTGCACATGACAGTCTGTGCACAGACTGGCCCAACCGGCACCCTCCATGCCCTCTGTGGGAGGGGCCTGAGGGAGAACAAGGCTAGCCCCACCCACAATGTTGTGGGTGTGGTCAATAGCAGTACAGTGCAATCACTGTGTGTATTAGCTACTGCGGCAGTCCCTCACACTCAGTCACCAATACACCACTCATGGATCAGGTCCCGTGTGATGAGGTGCACTGTATAAGAAACATGACGTTGTGCATAACATGCAGCCACAAATACATATACATGTACATGGGCCTAGACAACAGCTCTCTCCCTCTCTTCCTCTCTCTCTCTCTCTCTCTCTCTCTCTCTCTCTCTCTCTCTCTCTCTCTCTCTCTCTCTCTCTCTCTCTCTCTCTCTCTCCCTCTCTCTCTCTCTGTCTGGCAGGAGAGGAAGGACATTGAGGCCAAGGAGAGGAAGCGGCAGGAGGCCATGCAGCCAAAGCACCAACCGACCCCCATACCAGAGGAGGGAGGGGAGGAGAGGAGGGTGAGATGGTAGCTAAGACACCATCATGTTACACTTTACTCTCCCTCCCTCCCTCCCTCCCTCCCTCCCTCCCTCCCTTCCTCCCCCCCTCCCTTCCTCCCTCCCTCCTCCCTCCCTCCCTCCCTCCCTCTCAGGACTCACCCAATGAGACCTCCACATAGTCCATCCAACTGCCTCCTAGCACTGACTCTAGCCCAAACGCATTCTCTCCCATCCAGCCCATTGCATATGTCCCCATACACCCATAACCACTCCGACGGCATGTCCGACACACAAACATTTGTTTTGCTTTGTGTAACTATGGAATAGTATGTACATGTATGTGTATAATGGCATTTCTTAAAATTAATCTTGCAAGGAATTTATGCAAAACCACAATAATTATTTATTTTGTTTTTTAACTATACTTTGCATGCACAGTACATGACTGTATGTACACACCGCTGCTGGAACAAATCAATAATATAGCAGGCCACACCCCCTGTAATGTACATTCATGAGCTTATTAATTAAGACAATGACATTCCAAGTGGTTTTTAACACACACATACACAAACACCATTATGTAGCTTGAATGGCTGACCTGCTTGTATATAAACTTAGTAGTAGTAGTAGTAGCAAGAGCCCATATTAAGCGCACGCTCCTGGTAGTAGTGGTAGTGGTAGTGGTAGTGGTAGTGGTAGTGGTAGTAGTAGTAATAGTAATAGTAGTGGTAGTAGTAGTAGTAGTAGTAGAATTTGTAGTATACTAGTCCTACATGACTACTACAAATTCTACTACCACTACCACTACCACTACTACCACTACCACTACCACTACCACTACTACCACTACCACTACCACTACCATTGCCACTGCCACTACTTATAGTTATACCACTAAATTATATTGAGATTGTGATAGTACACATAATTATACGAAAGTGTGTACCTACAGAAGGTGTGTACATATGTACGACATATTCTTGATGTAAGCATGTTCAGATGATCATGTACAAATCTTGTTAAATAACAGGTCCTTTTATCACCAAATAAGAGCGGCAACATCATCCTCGTAAACCATGCTGGGTAGGTCATCTTCTTCCAGGGCACTTCGCTGGTCCGACCGACCCCAAGATGGAACCCTTTTTGTCCCAGGGATACGCCCGGTTGGCCGCCGATACCTTGAATCAATTTCATCGTCAAACTCCTCTTCATCTATCTCATTGTCTCTGGCAGTTGCAGCTGCCACAGCCTGGATCTCCCTCTCTGAATAGTACGATGCAACAGACCCAGTCTTCTGTGCTCTTTCTCCATTTAGAGCACCCCCACCCCTGGCTCCAGTGTTTCCCCCTCCTCCATGGCGCATGACGTGACGTCCTCCCTGAAGGTGGTGCGAGAAAGGCGTTGGGTCTGGGTCAGTTGGAGGATGTTCCTCTAGGGACTCCTGGGAGCCCTGGGAGTCCGGGTCAAAGTCATCGATGCTAGTGTAGTGACTCTCAGCAGCATAAGGAGAAGAAGAAGCTGCGTTGGTCAGCACCACTAGACCAGTTTCATCCTCTCTCTCCACACTCGACTGGCTGAAATCCTCAGGTGGCTCTAGGATGAAATCATCATCCTCCTCTTCTTCCACCTCATCTTCCTCTTCCCTTTCATCTTCTTCCTCCTCCTCTACCTCTTCTTCCTCTTGCTTCTTTCCCACCTCTTCCACTTGCTCCTTCTTCTCGTCTTCCCTCCCTCCCTCTCCCATCTCTTCCACAGCAGAAGGATTCACAAAGAGTACCCCTTTCCTGGAATCTCCTTCCTCCTGAACACCTACGTCCCCAGATTGCCTGGCTTCTCCCTCCCTTCTTTCCATCTCCTCGAAGAGAGGGTTCGATTTCAGCATTCCTGTCCCTGCGATCACATGCAGACTCTCCTCGGGTCGTTGCCGTGGAGATGAACTTGCACTCTCTTCAATAGGGCGGGCACTAATTAGCTGTGGTGGGATTGTGGACCCTCGCTTCAGGGACCCTTCCTCCGGTATTTTGGGAGCTGGTCGTCTTGGCCTGTACACCCCACTCTGCCGTTTGGCAGAGTCTGCAGGAGGCAACCCCTTGCTGGGCGTGGTCTGGGGTGTGGCTTTGGGCATGGTATTGGGCATGGCTTTGGGTGTGGCTTTGGGTGTGGTTTTGGGTGTGGTTTGGGGCTCTGATGACATCCTCTTTCTTCTCGCTGCAGTGTTGGGTGTGGTCTGAGACAACTTGTCTCGTATGCCCTCCAACTGGCCAAGAATGTCGGTCATGGTGGGCCTCTCGTCTGCTGGCTTCCAGCACAGCTGCATCACCTCATACCTGACAGTGCGGGGGTGCATGGATAGTACAGATCATCGGGGAAGAGAGTAGGAAGAAGGTAGGAGAGAGAGGGAGGTGGGAGGGAAAGAGAGAGGAAGGAGAGTGAAGGGCCATCCTCCAGGGAATAAGAATGGGGTTGACTCACAGCTGTGTGTGGGGGTCAATGAGCTGAAACGGATTCTCCAGACTGCACTTTCTTGTGCTCCGAATGGTCTCAATGACCTCTTCATTTGAGAGGTCATAGTACGGCCACTGGGCAAAGGTGCTCACCTCCCATAGGGACACACCAAATGACCTGCAGGAGGGAGGAAGGGAGGGAGGGAGGGAGGAAGAGAGGGAGGAAGAGAGGGAGGGATGGAAAGTATAGAGAGGGAGGGAGAAGGAGAAAGGGAGAGAGATACAGGTACAGAAGGAAGGAGTGAGGGGGGGGGCAGTGGGCCCGGGGGGGGCAGTGGGCTGGGGGGGGCAGTGGGCCGGGGGGGCAGTGGGCCGGGGGGGGGCAGTGGGCCGGGGGGGCAGTGGGCCGGGGGGGGCAGTGGGCCGGGGGGGGGGGGGCAGTGGGCCGGGGGCGGCAGTGGGCCGGGGGGGCAGTGGGCCGGGGGGGGGGCAGTGGGCCGGGGGGGGGGGCAGTGGGCCGGGAGGGGCAGTGGGCTGGGGGGGGGCAGTGGGCCAGGGGGGGGCAGTGGGCCGGGGGGGGGCAGTGGGCCGGGGGGGCAGTGGGCCGGAGGAAGAATAAAGAACAATGGATAGAAGTACATATGAAGAGATAAGCATGCTGGACCGGATGGGTGACCTAACAGACAGATAACCTACGTACCAGACACGTGACCTACCGGAAGGGAGACCTACACACATACAAGCTGTGTGACCCACCAGATGTTGCCAGCCGTGGAGGCAGTCTGAGAGTCCAGCACGCTCTTCCCTCTCACTATCATCTGCTCTGGAGCCATCCATCGGATGGGCCAGGGCTTCTGGTGGGCACTGCGACTGTAGTAGTCCTCCTGTGTGTGTGTGTGTGTGTGTGTGTGTGTGTGTGTGTGTGTGTGTGTGTGTGTGTGTGTGTGTGTGTGTGTGTGTGTGTGTGTGTGTGTGTGTGTGTGTGTGTGTGTGTGTGTGCGTGTGTGTGAAGGGGGAGAGAGAAGAGGGAAGAGGGAGAGGGTAAGGTGCAAAGAAAGAGTGATGTGGGTGGTTCACACTAACCTTGAACGTCTGCTTGGTCAGGCCATAGTCTCCTAGTTTGACCTCCTCATTTCCAGAGACCAGGCAGCTCCGAACTGCAAAGTCACTGAAGGTATTGAGAAGGGGGCAGCCAGGGGGAAGGCACACACAAGGGAGGGGGGGAGAGGTGGAGAGAGGAAGAATCAATGATAGAGAGGAGGAGGGGCGGGGAGAAGGGCAGACAATGTGGAGGGAGACAGAAAGACAGAGGGGAGACAATGGCAGGAGGGAGGGGGGGAGGGAGGGGGGGAGGGAGGGGGGTGAGGGAGGGGGGGAGAGGTGATGGAAGCAAAGAGCCAACGAGTTGTAAGCACTGACTTGTGAGCGATGTTTCTGCCGTGGAGGTACTCCAGACCGGCGGCCATATGGCAGACTATGGTTAGGAGACGGCCGCTCTCCTTCATCACTGTGGCGTCCCTCCTCTTGCGCACCAGGTAGGTCTTGAGGTTCCCCTGAGCACAGTACTCCAGTAGGATCATGATCGGCTGGCCCTCAGTGCAGGCTCCGATGAGAGAGAGGACGTTTGTGTGCTGGAGAAGGCTGGGAGAGATTAAGGAGAGAGGGAGGAGAGGGGAGGGGTGTGAGAGGAGGAGGAAGGAGGAGGAATTCAGGAGAGAGGCAGGTAAGGGAGAGGGAGGGAGGAGAGGAGAGGGAAGGAAGGAGGAAGAGAGTGGAGAGAGGAAAGGGAAGGTGAGAGAAAGTGGGAGAAGAAAGGGAGGTAAGGGGGAGGTAAGGGAAAAGAAGGGGACAGTATGGTGGGAGAAGATTGTGGGAGGAAAGGAGAAAGAAGTGATTAAGTAGCTATATCATCTTCTGCTAACCTCATAGCTTCCACAGGTCTGAGGAAGGCTTCTTGCTCCTGCTTGCTTGCATTCTCTTTCAGTTGCTGGAGAAACACACATGACATTGGTAACCAAGCAACACAGCAACACAATGCAGGTCACATGACGCTCACCTTCACAATCACTGATGTCTTTTTCTCTCCTGAAACAAGTTTCTTAGCTTCTGCATAGAAGACCTATATAGATTATGAGAGAGAGAGAGGGGGGGAGGGGGGGGGAGGGAGGGAGGAAGGATTTTAGTATGGCTCAGGATATGATACGACAGGTGCTTACACTGCCGAAGTCACCCTGTCCTATTTCCTTCTTTAGTTTTATCTGCTTACGAGGAAAGTTCATTTGAATGTGCATAGATTGCCCATCTGTGGGAGGGAGGGAGGGGAGGAGGAGGAGGAAGGCAGAGAGAGAGAGAGAGGGGAGGGGAGGGGAGGGGGTACATCATACCATGACCACTACACACACAGCGGTTGACATACTCTTCAGTCTGGTAAGGGTGTCCGACTTATAGAGTCGTCTAACAGGGGTGCCTTGAGCCTCTCCGTCCACCTCCTCCCCCTCCACCTCCTCTGGTATGGAACACAGTGAGGCTCTGATGCTCGCTGTCTTTGCTGCGTGCTCAGTAGCTGGAACCACAGGGGGCTGTGGAGCAGATGGTCTGTTGGAGAGAGAGAGACAAAGGGAAGGAGGAGGGAGGAGGGAGGAGGGAGGAGGGAGGAGTTAGGAGGGAGGAGGGAGGAGGGGGGAGTTAGGAGGGAGGAGGGAGGAGGGGGGAGGGAGGAGGGAGGAGAGAGGAGGGAGGAGGGGGGAGGGAGGAGGGAGGAGAGAGGAGGGGGGAGGGAGGAGGGAGGAGGGAGGAGTTAGGAGGGAGGAGGGAGGAGGGAGGAGGGAGGAGTTAGGAGGGAGGAGGGAGGAGGGAGGAGGGAGGAGAGAGGAGTTAGGAGGGAGGAGGGAGGAGTTAGGAGGGAGGAGGGAGGAGGGAGGAGGGAGGAGAGAGGAGTTAGGAGGGAGGAGGGAGGCAGTGCGATGTCATTTCTGCTTGTGACATGTTTCTAAGAGACCAACCTGGAGTTGGAAGATAAGAGCACAACCTTCCCTTTCTCACTCTCCTCCTCTGCTCTGTTCAGTTCAGTAGTGACAAGGGATGGCTCAGGTGAGTGGTATCCTCCCCCTCCTCCTCCTCCTCCTCCTCCTCCTCCTCCTCCTCCTCCTCCTTCACTTGTAGGAATGAGCTCAATGTCACCTGTTTCAAGACTCTCCTGAAAGAAAGGTCCATAGCAAGAGGAAATCACCATGGTGACACACTGACAGACATGAAGGAAAAGACAGCTACTTACATTCACGTTGAAGCTGCCCTTCCTTCCAGCTCTCAGTCTCCTGCAAATGTGGACCATTACCCACCCCCCCACTGCGACCACCACCAGCAAAAGGAGACCAACGATAGCAAAAAGGAACCCAAACAGGAGAGAGTATGGCATCTCTGTTGGTGGCCAATAGGGTATGGATGTTGGATCACATGATGCAGAGGTGGGAGATGGTCCAATGTCACATGACCCTTGCAGACAGCTGCCACAGAGGCCGGGGTCATTGGGGCCCAGGCACCCTGCCCCCTCATCACATGACTGATCACATGATGCATCACCTGGCATGAAACAAACGAGAGAGAGCATATAACAGTATATTAAACATACAATCATGACACTCCAGCTGTGCAGTGGAATGTCTGTGTGATGGAAGAAGCTAGTGTAAACCTGCATCAGTCCGACTGCTGTACAGGTGATTTGTAATACTTGTAATTACGTACAAAGTACATGTAGGTACAAATAGTTTCCTAATATGGAGTCTGGATGGAATTACACACTACCCATTAATCTTTTATGAAATTGCTGTAATTATGTCTAGTGAATAACAATTTGTAACATAGTACCAAAGAATGCTACCATCGAAAAATTAACACTATCTATCACTCTCACCACAGTCCTCATAAGCAGCGTTGTTTTGGATCACCAGTGTAGGGTACCCTCCTCCAACATCCCCCCACGTGTACTGCCAATCTGGAACCCCTTGTAGTAATGTCCTCCAGTCAATTCCCTTGTCCCCTCCTGGGGGGCGGGGACTGTAAATTCCTGCCCCCCACTGGGGGTAGCCGGCATAGCACAAGACAGCATTCCCTTCTATGTGGACTGTCCCAAACCCAATCTGGGTCAGATTCCGGAGCCACCTGAGGTCTGGCAGAATGGGGTTGTACAAGATATTGAGGGCGTGTCCAGCCACAAGTTCACTTCCTCTGATATCCACAACAGCCCCCAAACCATCCAGCTGATGTAATAGACGGTTGTGATCCACCTGCAGGTAGCCTTCAACTACTGTCAGAGACCCAAACCCACTGACTACTGTCAGATTCCCATTCTGACTGATCTCCAGACTGCCCACATTTGACAGCGCTCCAAAACCATCGATGCTCAGTAATCGAGTGTTGTAGTATATCCTCAGAGTGCCGGCAATGGAGGTGAGGGAGCTCAGGCCTGCAGTGCTCTCCAGGCTGCTGCAGCATTGTATCAGCAGGGAGCCACTTATCTGCTGGAGGTTGGAGAGAGGGGAGAGAGAGGTGATGGAGCACAGTTCGGAGCAGTTCTGGTAGCCGAGGGTGAGGTCTCCGGTGATGGTTGTGCAGGTGGAGAGGCTGCTGAGAGATGAGTCAGTGAGGAAGGGAGCGTTGGCTGGGCAGTCTGCGGCGCGTGTTTGTGTGGAAGGGGGAGGAGCGACAAAAGGGGGAGGGGCTGAGTTCCAAGTGTATGTATGTTATGCAATATCGTACTCAGCAAATAATGTACTATAATATTATACTGGCTTCCATACCCCAACACTGTAGAATTATTCGTTCACTGTTCTCACGCTCTCTTCCCCAGTTACTTGGCCCAAAGTCGGCAGTATTAAATATGCGTCGGACGCGTGTGTGTGCACATACTAGCTTCGACTGACCTTGAGCCCACGCTGGTGGCGGTACAGCGAGCAGTTGGAATCCCGTCAGAGCCAGCAGCACAGCTTGGCCGCCCACCGATACCCCCCTACGCATCGCCGAAACAGCTGACTCCAAAATATATCCACTATCACACCGAATTAGGTTTGAGCCAACAACGAGCCCCTCCCACCGAAATGTTTGTACACGATCACGTGATTACCATAGCAACAATATGAATATTCTGTGTACACCTATAACATTATACATATCTGGTTATGCACGCCGGCATGGCATGAATGTGGCGTCACACGTGACGTTTCAATAGTGTAGTGACAATCCACTGCCATAGCTTGAGCTTTCTGTCTGGTGCCCTCTCAAGGTCAGTGAGGGAGAGAGGATGGCTGTAAGCAAACATCCGCTCCTGCTCCTGAGAGAGGAAGGGAGGGAAGGAGGGAGGGAGGGAAGGAGGGAAGGAGGGACGGAGGGAGGGAGGGAGGGAGGGAGGGAGGGAGGGAGGGAGGGAGGGAGGGAGAGAGGGAGAGAGGGAGGGAGGGAGGGAGGGAGGGAGGGAGGGAGAGAGGGAGGGAGGGAGCAAAGGAAGGAAAGGAGGGAGCGATGGAGAAAGAGAGGAATAATGAGGGATAGGTACACCAAGAAGCAAAATTTAACCAAAGGGTGGGGGGATATGTACCTCGTGTAGAGCTTCCCTCAGTTTCCGATTTGTAGTGATCACAGCCACCTGAGCCTCAAGGTCACGTGTCAATGAACGATGGCCTACAACATAAGTGTTCATCTGTCATCCACCATGTACATACAGCTATCCAGCACATACACTACACTGATGGAGTCACCCCAGCACGGCCACCTATTGCCTGACTACTTACCATAGTTACTGGAGCCCACTAGTGTGAGAGAGGGCAGTTGTTCCCCTGCTAGGTAGTACCATAGCCCTGGGAGATTGGGGAGAATGGTCACTGCAATCAGCAGGCAGACAGACACACAGACACAGACACACACAGATGCGTGCACATGCATGCACGCACGCACACGCGTGTGCACACACACACACACACACACACACACACACACACACACACACCTTTGCCATGGAAGGTCCATCCCTCTCTGAAATACTCGGAGTATCTCACTCTTCCTTCACAGCCATGCCTGACAATGTCCTTCAAGAACTGCCTGGCAAAGTGTGTGTACATCACAGGCACATGCCCAGCGATGCCTCTGGCTCCAAAGAACCCAAACGCCTGAAGAACATGGTCCAAGTTGCAGTAGAACAAACGTGAGCAGGAGTGGAAGTGTATACAGTAGAGGTTAGGGAGGGGAAGAGAGATGGAGTCTGAGCTGTTGGATGCGGCATGGAAGAAAGGATACTAAGTATGTGGGTGGCTAATACAAGGGAGGTGAGGAGGGGGTATGATATTAAGAGTATGAGAGTTGATGTGGTAGAAGGAAGGACAATCTTTTGGGGCTAGGTTGGGCAACAACAGTGCAACACTGTAGGACCTTGTATAGCAATTATACATATATAATATATGCAAGCAATAAGGCTCTTAGGCAGGCAAGCAAAGCTAGCTGGTGGCTGTGCCTATGCCCTACCTGTGGTGATGCAGCCAAGACACTGCTGCTGCCCTCTGCCTGAAGCAAGGCTGTGGTGTACTGAGGAGGAAGGTTGAAGTAACCTGAAGCAAGGCGGAGTCTCTCCTCCCTCCCCAGTCCTTCCAGAAGCTTCCGTGTGGCCGTCTCCTCCTGACATATGCCATAGTAGCCCATTTGAAGGAGAGGGTAGACCACAGTGTCAAAACCAGGGTCAACGTTCTGGGGCTCAACAGACGAGAGTCCAGCTTCGAGATGCTCACTCTCATCAGATGGTATCAGTTCTTGTTGGATTGCATTTGAAAACAGTTTTCTGTATTTCTGAGCCGCACTATCAGAGCTCAGGTGGTTGAAACTCAGCTTCGGCACCAGAGCACCATCTGGCTGTACAGTGTAGGAGTGTGCTGCAATGGTCTGGGCTAGAGTGGAGAAGTAGTCTGTTAGCTTCGGGGACCGAGAGAAGGAGATGTAGCGGTCTTGTCTGTCTGTGAAATAGTCTTCGCTGAGGTTGGCTCTGTGGAGGAGAGGGTTGGAGAGACAGTGAAGAGAATAGTAGGCAGAGAATGGAAGGGAATGCTCCGCTAGCCATTTCAACTGACTGAGAAATGGATACACCATTGCATTGGCAGGTACAGATAAAATTTTGAGGAATGCATTTATGGGAGGAATTTGGGCCAATAGAATACGGCAACATTTTCTATAATTGTACATAGCCTCATGTTCCCCCTCACTCTGACAATTGTAATACATGCAGTGTTAGGTATGTCCTGCCACACCCACTGAGCAGACACACATACCCACTGAGCAGAAGACACACCCACCAGACACACCCACTGAGCAGCAGACACACCACCAGACACACCCACTGAGCAGCAGACACACCCACCAGACACACCCACTGAGCAGCAGACACACCCACCAGACACACCCACTGAGCAGCAGACACACCCACCAGACACACCCACTGAGCAGCAGACACACCCACCAGACACACCCACTGAGCAGCAGACACACCACCAGACACACCCACTGAGCAGCAGACAAACGTACCCACTGAGTAGCAGACTGTCATCAAAGAGGTATATCTTGGTGTGTTGCAGTCCCATCCCCTCGTTGAACCGCTCTGGAATCACCCTCTTCAGCAGCCCGCGGAGGTTGGGGGTGTGGTAGAGATGAAGGCGCAGTCTCTGAGGGTGGAAGCAGGAGAGGAGTCCCTGCAGCATGGTGATGGAGTTGCGCAAGCCTCGAGTTCCCCGCAGGCAGTCCAGCAGAATGGTGCACTGGAGGCTGGGTCGGGTGTCGTCCGACAGAGCCTGGCCAAGAGCCTCCACCTGCAGAGAGGGAGGAGGAGACAGTGGCGAAGCTGGTAATGATGAGCTGATAACCGCACAGCAGGCCAGCCTGAATCATATTGGTAACTTGTGCAATATCATGACTAGCCTGCCGACTTCTTATTTCAGCTCAACTGTTGTTTGTCAAATAATTATTACAGCTATTGCCTTTGTCTTTTCTTTGCCTTTACCCTGTTCTCTGCTTGGTGCCCTGCCCCGGCCTTCCTTGGTAACATTATAGCCTTTGTGTAATAGTTGCTACATTCTTGATCTTGTACTTGGTCACTGAAGAGGGTCGCAGGGTGTGGCCGAAATTGCTTGACAGAGAACAGTAACTGTTGAATTATGTGAAGTAAGTAGCGTCCCTAACCAACTAATTCATTATTATTAGTCTTCTGAGCTTGAATTTCCCTTCAAAACGTGGAGAGACAGTTAGCAAATGCTATTAGACCGTCTCTTTACATCTTGTATGCAAGCGGCAGAGAGGGATTAGAGCTCAGTAGATAATATTTTCACATAAACTCCTGCCTCTGAACTCATGTGCATCACTCGTTATGTGTGTGCGTGGATGTGTGCATCACATATGCTGTGCTCACATGTGCGTGCATCACATGCATGTGTGCTGGGCATACCAGTCCCTCTGCCTTCTCTCCTGTCCCAAGGTACAGAGATGACAGAACCACTCGTCTCTTTGCTGTTTGCACACCCTCCTGTACAGCAGTAATGCAGAGAGAGTATTTGCGACAGATACCTAATGGTTTACGGAATACTCCACATGCACTTCTTCCATGTGGTAGACTCACCAGAAGAGCTCCGTAAAACTCGTCCGGGGAGAATAGCACTTTCACGTCATTACCGCGCACGAGGATGGGTCTTGAGAACTTACTCAGCCAAGAGAACTGAGGCACAGCACAAGCCATCGCGCACCTGCTCCACACATTGCATCAGCTCAGCTACATGTATTACGGCATCCACGTGGGTAGATATTAACAAGTATTTAGTGAGTACGGGGTTATAATCGCTTTCGTTGCCTGGACACCACTTCACGGGATTGCAGTATGGAAGTCCCAGTGCTCGTGTTTCGAGAGTCCTTGCTAAGCCCCTGGGCACAGAGACCGCAGTCCCGCAGGGGACACCTCTCAGATGCGTCCCCGCGCTGTATCCTTTTCAAAAATAAATTCTTTCGGTGTGTTCGTACGAAGCCGCGATCAGCCCCACCCTTCTTTTTTCTGCACGCACGCCGTCACAGCGTACGTGAAGCGTTGCAGCTCTGATCTTTCCTTAACTCTACCTGCAGTTCAGACAGTTGGTAGCCTCGACGCAGTGAACGTGCTGGTGGGAAGGGAAGGCCTGCAGAAGCGAGTCGTTCTCCCCCGGCTGGTCGTGGAGGCAGCGGCAGAGATGCCTCCCAAGAGGAGGGTCGTGGGGGGAGCGTCGCATGCTCTGGCCAAGCACCGGCCCAAGAGTAGCTCCAAGAAGGAAGACGGAGGAAGGGGAGGAGGCGCAGTCGCGCACAAGATTGAAGAGAAGGGAAAGCCACATGTAGGTTGTTGAGTGGAGCATCGTCCAGTGTTCGCTTCAGCTTGATATGATGACTTCTCATTTGCTTGCAGGTGGCGACTCCCCTACCCGCAGACCAGGGGAAGGAGACCACAAAGACAAGTTTGATTGAAGTAGGTGACCTCCCATAGCATTTTGTGAAGTCAGTATTCTACAGCTGCGTGGCTATTACTGTTTCTTGTCTGTCTATCTGCCTTCTCTACAAACAGCTTGCCACATTTCCAGGCTACACACCTTCTTGCCCCACCCCCCTCCCACATGGTCTGGACACACTTGAGCAGATGAAACGTGTGACTCGGGCCCAGGCCAAGTTGGCAGCCAAGGCATGTGGGAAGGGGGGGAGCCAAGGAGGGAGGGAGAAAGAGAGGGAAGGAGAGAGGAAGAGAGGGAGGGGAGGAAGGGAGGGAAGGCTCAAGAGAGATGAGGTACATTTTGTTCCATGTATACGTGTGGCTATTTCTCTTGGCAGAGGGAAGGATATCGAGACTACTGGAGAGAGAACTTCTACTCTCCAGCATCACAGACGATATTCCTGGTGAGGCTACATGTATGAGCACACAGCCCTGTACTCTTCACCATTCATTTCTGTACATAGGACACGTTTTGGTGGTTCTTTCTGGAAAGATACCAGGTCACTCCTCTCCCTTCCTGGTCTCTCTATCTCCTCTTCTTCTGTCTCACTCTTCCTTCGTGTTTTCCTTCTTGTCTTTCCATTACTCCTAATGAAATGCTCCTCCCCAACCCCCTACAGCCAAATCGTTCTGTGCAAGGCTCCTTATTTTCAAGAGTAGCTGAGAATTATGTCAAGTTTCTAGCAAAATCCAAAGTACACACTTGGAAAGACAAATTCTTGAAGGCAAGATTGCATACTTGATGCATATACGTGTACATACATACATGTAGCTGGTATCATAGTGAACACCCACAGGCCTACCCAGATGCCCTGTCCCAGTGTGTGTACACTGCCTTCATTCACGCATTCCCTGCCTCATGGAGCAGCTTTGATGACGGCTTCAAGACGGCTCTGGTGGAGGTGGTCTACCTGTGGCAAGCAGGTGGGTGTGTGCTGGACCTCTATTGTCGCACATGTGTAATGCTCTACTGAGGGCCTGCCTGTATAGTAATACTCATGTGCTTTAGGGACAAAACCTCTGCCAGAGACGTGGAAGAAGTGGGACTTTGAGATTCTGGATCCCCCCAACTCACTGAAGACTATTGGGAAGGAAGAGCAACTGCCAAAGTCACCGAGGCAAACAAAGAGTGAGTGTTACTATATAGTGCCAGGGCAGCTGTGTGTGTCCCTGCAACTGTGTGCTAACATATGGTCACTTCATCTCTGCAGAATTCAATCTCGACATGCTGGTGGAACATGCAAGAGCAGCAGAGAAAAAGGAGGAGGAGAAGGAATCAAAGATACCTGCTATCAGGCTGAGCCAGTCCAGTCAGTCGCTGTTGGGAAGAGGAACTCCTAACATGGAGAGAAGTATGCCTTTGCAGTCCGACCAGAAGAGTCATGAGGGGGAATTGGAGAATGGCAGACAACTCCAGAACAGAAGACCATCCGGTAGTGCAGCACTATCAGCTCAGGGAAAGGTTGAGAGTGGCAAGTTGGAGGTTGCCAGAACTCAGTATCTAAAACTAAAGGAAGAGAGGATAAGCAAGGTCACTCAGAGGGCGAAGGAAGCCAGGACACTGCCAGTGCCTTCTTCCCAGCCATCAAAGACAGTTGTCTTACCAACTGAATCTCAGAAAGTGGCAGCAGCTCTCCAGTCAAAGGCCCCACACACACCAGCCAGTGGCACTCCACCTCTCACTACAGTGCACGCAAGCAGTAACACAAGAGGAGGGTACAGGCCTCCAATGAGTTCTCCTTCTCCAAAAGTGGCACCTTCCTCCCGGCTGGCTAGTTCCAGGAGGGTGGGTGGGGAGCAGGGGAGCAGCGTAGGTGCAAGAAGGGGGCAAGGCACATCAGCACAGTCCCCTCCACACCCCCCAAAGCCCACAGAGAAGTCGGAGGCGGACAAAAGCAAAGGGGGCAAGAACGAGGGCAAGACGTGGAAAGAGAAGGCACTCCAACTCAGGGAGAAGTCAGGCCAGAGTGCCATCAGTATCCTACACAAGCTTCAGCACCAGGTACACCTCACTGTAGCACACACTACATGCATAGCCGGACTACTGGATTGCTTATTAATATTCATAAGCCTCCACTTTCACATTCAGATACATAAGGGATGTGTGTCCTCTATGTTTTGAGTATAGTGCAGTGATACTGGGTTGCTTGTTAATATTCATGAGCTTTCCACTCTCACATTCAGATCTATAGTGTGTATCCCATATATTCTGAGTATGGTGCATATACTGACAGTACATTGCACTGATGTCTGCCATAGGAGACACCAATGGCAGTGCCTGTGCTGGAGCACGTGTGCTTTGATGTGCACGGACAGAGTCCTCTGGTCAAGCACTACCTGCAGAAGAGGAAACTGGACAGAGACGCAGGCTACGCCATCCTCACCAAGAGGACAGAGGTCAACCAGCCACCACCATATCCCCTCATAGTCCTGGGTATATTACCAGGGGAACGGGTGGGGCCTCACTGAGCACAGTGGTGTAGCCATCGGGTGTGACTGTCCTGAGTCAAGGCTGACTGTGCTGGGAAACGAGGGCATATGCTGGAACAATTTACAGGGACAGTTAGGAAGGAAGTGAAGAGAGTGGGAGGCAATGAGGGGGAGGGGCTAGGGCTAGAATGAGTAATTATTGTGATTTACTCAGGGGCTGTGGGAGTGAGGGATTTACACACTCACCAGGAGGGTGGTTCGTGCATTGTGTGTGTGGGTGTGCAGTGTTCATGTGCACTGGAGGAGGAAGTGGTGATCATTCTCCATTAAGTTGAAGCATGAGAGCCGATAGTATAGCCAATAACATAGGCTCCTTGACTCCATGAGCACATCTGATGCCCCTACCTACGAGGAAGTGATAAGGGAGAGTGTTCGGGAGAGTAAAGCACAAAGCTTGCTCCATGCAACGCAGAGAAGGTGAGAGAGGTAGTGGCATGTGCAGCCCTGCCTCCACCGTGATTGATACCATGCTCTGCTCACAGGCAGACCAGGCAGCAGCTGCAGAAGATAGTGCAGGACAGACTTCGGATGAGAGCAGAGTACAAGGAGTAAGACTCCACCCACACACATGGCTATGGTGCGTGATGGTATGTTTCTGCTTCACTTACAGGAAACTTCGAGTGCTGCTCTCGGCCCAGAAGGAGGTTGAGAGTCTGAGTAATGAACTGGTTGCTTATTGGGAGGTGAGACTGAGAGGGAAGGGGTGGGCTTGTATTGCAATACCTATGGTGGTACTGCTGTCAGTCCTGAATGAAGGCTGGCTGTGTTGAAATGCAGACATACGCTGCACGATTCACTTGGGAAGAAAGCGGAGATCATGAGAGGGGCATAGGCTAGGGTTAGACTATGAGACTTCAACAGTACAGGCATGGAGCCTAAGCACCATTACATGTGTGTGTGCTTCCATTTTCTTTGTATATAGAGTGAAGGTGTTGACAAGAAACAGGGTATGGCCTCCTTGAGCTCCCTTGACCCAGACCTACAGAACAACATTGCCAGCTACATCACAAAGGCCTTTCAGAGACTCCCCACTGAACCAGCACCCTGACCACACCCACCCCACAATTTTCATTCATTGAAATTTATATTTTGATAAGTAATAATTATTGAGCATCAGTATTCTTACATGCAGTGACAGGGCTAGCGTGCAGGGGGCCAGTACTGCGGTATGGCACCTGACTGCAGCACATAGATACATTCACATACACATGTGCACCATTTTCTAGTGTACGTCCAGTTTGGTTTTGAGAAGTTCTACTGCATCCTGACAGCTGAAAATCTTCTCTGCTTCTTCGTCTGTTATTTCCACTCCTGTGCAGGCCAGGACAGTGAGTGAGTGAGTGAGTGTGTGTGTGTGTGTGTGTGTGTGTGTGTGTGTGTGTGTGTGTGTGTGTGTGTGTGTGTGTGTGTGTGTGTGCACATCAAGTCAATATCCACATGAGTGTAGCTTGCTCACTCACCAAACTCATCCTCAAAAGCCATGACTACCTCCACAGCGTCAAGGCTGTCCATGCCAAGGTCGTTAATGAAGTGAGCCTCCAATGTTACCTGTGAGAAGCAGAGAATGCTAAGAGTAAAATGAATCCTCTCAAGGCTAACATCTTCCTTCAACCTTTTCTGGTTTAACTTTATCGAACATCTTTAGCACTGCAACAACTTGCTCTTCCAGTTCTCTAACGGTCAGTGTGATTGTCGATGACCACCTGCCGATCTGAGGTACGCGGCCAGCAGAGAGCACGGGGAAAGAAGGACGACTAGCGCAGGCCCAGCCCTGCTGCTTCCAGGCCGGGTAGCTGATAGAGGAGAGAGCCCTCCACGTGGACAGAGGTGCAAGTCTGGCGGGTCGGAGGGTAGCCGTTCTGGAGCGAACAGCAAGACTCACAACACGAGCGACTAGACCACGAGGGACGGACGCCATTTTCCCTGGCCTAACTGCAGCAGTCACGTGAAAGAAAGTTAAAATCACGTGATCCAGTTTACAGTTAAGTTCGAAGGTGCTTACCCTTGTCATTTTGGTGTGTTCGTTGTGATGGATCTCCGTCTCCGCGGCCAGCCGACCATCTATGATGATGCTCTGATGGGCATCTTACAGAACTGCGGAAAACTACAGCCTTTTCTCGACGCCGTTTTCAGCTTTCTGGCCCGGCGGACAGACTTCTACATACTGATGCACCATGACAAAGCGAAAATGGGCTTTCCCCCGGGAGTGGCGGAGAGCATGGTGATGCAGGTGAGTGTGGGTATTGGTGGAGAGCATTTCAGACCCTGCACATGAAATCACATGTTTGTGTATTCAAAAATTGTTCGTTTTCTGGCCCTGCTTTAGGCGTTCAAAAGATACGAGATACTCACTCGTAAGCGCGAGGCAGAGATCATGCGGGAGGTAGAGAGCAAGAAGGTGGAGGAAATGACTAGTGTTGCAGCACCAAACGAAGATGAACTGCCCATTGTGGTTCCGGATGAAGAGGAGAAGGAAAAGGGTGTGGAGACGAGCAAGCAGGGAACTGAGATGAAGCCAGCGGTCGCGGCTCATGTAATGGAAGTCAAGCATTTGTCCAAGAAGGACCTGGAGGAGTACCAGTCAAAGAAGGAGCGGGCGATGGCTTTCAATGAGACATCGGACACTTTCAACGGAGCAGAAATGGAGAATTACAAGTGGTCGCAGACCATAAGTGAGCTGGAAATTAAGGTCTTCCTGCCAGAGGGCACGTCAGGGAAGGATGTTCGGGTTGACATTCGGAGTGACTACCTCAAGGTCGAGGTGTTCAAGCCCGAGTATCAGGTATGTTGGGCATTTTGTTATGGATGTGTACTTGTGTTGTAGGTATGCATGGCTGTAGCAAGCACTTCTTAAGTGGTCTGGCGAGGGGCAGGACTAAAAAAACTCCTCCCACCTTTTGTTCTGTGATATCATATTTTGTCACAAAGTTAGTGAGTTGGGGTAGTGTACATATGGGAGTTCAGATTGGCTCGTGTAAGAAGGCGTGGCTCTGTGGACAGCACCAAGGCATGGGAATGATGCTGCAGAAACTGGTCCGGCCAAAACCGAACCAGCTGGACCGCTTGCTACGGCCATGGTATGTATGTAACTATCTGGAGCTAGACCAGCTTCTCTTTGTGTACCTCCTGTGCAAATGTACAGAGAGTGTTTTGCACACGAGTGGAGAGTGGAGCTGTATCTTGCCACCCTCCATTTTCCCCTCCCTCTCCTGCTTCCCTTGTCCTTTCCAGCTGGTGTTGAGTGGGCCTCTGCTGAACCGTGTGAAGGTGGAGGACTCAATGTGGAATGTGGACAGAGAGAGCTCCACTCTGTGCATCAACCTGGAGAAGACCAAGGAGATCATGTGGAAGTCGGTGCTGGAGGGAGAGGAGGGGATTGATCTTACCAAGGTGTGCATGTGTGTGTGTGTGTGTGTGTGTGTGTGTGTGTGCGTGCATACGTGCAAGGCAGTACTTCTCTGTAGGTGGACAACACTCGTGATATCAGTGAGTTTGATGCTGAGGCTCAGGCTGCCATCCAAAGGGTCACCTATGACCAACATATGAAGATGCAAGGCAAACCGACAAGCAGTGAGAAGGTACGTGTATATATTGTTCCACACAGTGATGGACTGAGCACTGCTGTCTCTAATACCCTTGCAGAAAGCACATGAAATATTGAAGAAAGCTTGGAATGCTGAAGGCTCTCCATTTAAAGGGACTCCCTTTGATCCATCTCGGGTCCAGATATCAGGGACGTGGTAGAATGTGGACTGAAGACTCTGCTCTGCCAGTAATAGAACTGCATACTGTGGCGTCTTTTGTACGTGCTGTAATGTGGTGTACACCCCGACCATTTGTGTACTTTGAACTTAATGACTTTCACCCACGTGGGTGGTGGGCATTGTTTAGGATACTCGACGCGATGGCGAAGTTTGCGTACAAGGTGCGATGTTACTGCTGTAGAAGTTACTGTAGCGTAACGTTGACGTATGGTAGTACAAATCATGATAGGTATTTAATCATAAGTTATTGCATGAGGTACGCCATACTCCTGTAAAGACACTACTCACTAAATTCAACCTTCCCTGTTGCTCAGTGTAGAATGTACACGTGTCCTGCAGTAGTCTTTGTATTCCGTTTTAAGGGACTTGTATACGTCCCTAATTCCTCTGGGAATAATAAGAGCTGCAAAGTCACTCTTGCAATAGACCACTCTCCTCTCATCTTTGTAGTTCTCCAATCTGTATGGGACTGTGTACCGTCAGGGAAACGTGGCCTTCACTAATGACGGGAACAGCCTCCTCAGTCCTGTGGGGAACAGACTGCAGAAGTTTGACCTGAAAAAGTAACAGTTGTTGAGCATTGCAGTATATCTTATGTCTGCATTATCCCCTTAATTGGTGTTTTCCAGTAATAGATCTTGCACCTTTCCATTTGAAAACAAGAAGAATATATACCGCTTTGCCATTTCTCCTAATGGTCTCATCATGATCACTGTTGATGAAGGTAAGAATCAATGATATATTTATTTAGTCTTTAATTTTTACACTTCTAATGAGTTTTATACATCACCCAAAACAGTTCTGGTTACAGTACACAATGTATATGTATTTGAGTGAGAACTAAGTATGTACAAACACTAGCTCCACTGCTTTGTTTTCTGCCCATACAGATGGCAGGGCATTGCTGGTGAACCTGTATCGTCAAGTGGTACTGCATCACTTCAATTTCAAGCAGCGGGTGTATGATATAAAGTACAGCCCAGATGGCAGGTATAGGATAAATTGTGTAGCTATTAGTCTTGCAGAGCCAGACTCTGTCGGCTCCGCAAGGCTTTGTAGATATGCGCTGTCACGCATGCGCGAAATTTTGAAGAGCAGTGCGCTCCATTTAGAGGTCCCTTGCTAAATATGGCGAAGCCTTCGCAGATCCCCCGTAACACTGATACTCTCGCGAAGCTGCAAGAACAGCTGACGTGTGCAAAATGTCTCAATGCCTACACGAATCCAAAGGTACTCGATTGTTTCCACGTCTTCTGTGGCAAGTGCCTGGTACGCCTCAGCGGCCAAACGCAGTCTTTGCTCTGTCCTACCTGCCGCCAGCCCACCACGCTGCCCCAGAACGGAGTCGCGGGCCTTCAGGAAGCCATCCACATCCACCGGCTCTTTGAAATCCGACACGTGCTGCAGAAGCTAAGTAACCCGCTGAGCTTGTCGTGCGAGAAATGCAAGAAGCGTCAGGCGTGCAACTTTTGCCGCAACTGTGGCCAGTTCATCTGCAGCAGGTGCAGCGACGTCCACCGAACGTGGGAGGAGCTCTCGACTCACAAAGTAGTGACCATTCAAAAGTTTGAGAGAAACATTGGAGATTATTTCCCTCAGAAGAGAGAGGCGGCCATGTGTTCGAAGCACCCAGCAAGGGAGCTGGACCTGTACTGTGAGACGTGTGAGAAGCTGGTTTGCCGTGACTGCATTGTTCGAGTTCACCAGGATCACCAGTACGACCTGATAAGTGATGCCTTCCCGAAGCACAAGGATGCAATTTTGGCGGCACTGCAGCCTTTGAAACAGCTGCAACAGGCAAATGAGCAAGCTCTTGCGGAGATGGAAGCACAACGTGCTCACCTGGTAAAACAGCAGGAGGGATTGGAGGCTAGCATCCAGCATGCCTTCGCACACCTCCAGAAAGCTCTTGAAGAAAGAAAAGCTGTACTCACAAGCCAACTCCACAAGTTGATGGACAAGAAACTAGGAGCTACGTCAGGCAGGAAGAAGAGCGTGGAGCTGCTGCAGGCTCGGCTTACCAGCTGCAGTGGTTTTGTGGAGCAGATTCTGCAGGCCGGATGCGAAGCCGAGTTCTTGGCAATGAAGCAGTCTGTCTTGAAGAAGATACACAGCATTGAGGCGTCTGCAAGCCCAAGCAGTAAGGGTACACTTGAGGACGACGAGGGAGAGGTATACTTTGAGGCAAAAGGCTTTAGTGAGCTCACCAACCAGTGCAAAGGCTTGGGGCACATCTACTGTCACCCGGTCTGCCCTGAGAAGTGCTACGCCAGTGGGAAGGGTCTTGAAGTGGCAGAGATTGGGGAGCCATCCGTGGCGACCCTGCACGCAGTTGATCACCGGGGGAAGGAGTGTGACGTTCTCATCGAGGGGGCGGAGTGCCAGCTTGTTAGCTATGTGGGCTCCACAATCAAGAGGGGGCAGGTGGAGAGGCTGGGGGGGAACCAGTACCAGGTGAAATACATTGCCGTGAAGAGAGGCAAGCATCATCTGCGCATCAGAGTGAAGAACACTCACATATCAGGCAGCCCTTTCACTGTCTTTGCCAGAATGCCCATGCACAGACTAGGGACCTCTATGGGTGCCTTTGATGGTTTGAGTCGACCTTGGGGGGTGGCTGTTGGCCGCAAGGGGCAGGTTGTTGTTACAGAAGCAAGCAAACATTGTGTGTCCATCTTCACCTCCCGGGGGAAGAAAATCAGAACCTTCGGAGAGCAGGGTTCAGGGAGGGGTCAGCTGTATTACCCGAGGGGTGTGGCAGTGGATGAGGAGGGGAGTGTCTTGGTGGCAGATGGAAGCAACGATCGGATTCAGAAGTACACAACAGAGGGATTGCTTCTCAGCGTCATCGGACAGGAGGGAAGTAAACCACTGCAGTTCAACTCCCCAGTTGGGATTGCAATCAACAAAAAGAATCGCATGATCTACGTGTGCGATGAAAGCAATCACAGAGTCCAGATCCTCACTCCCAACCTGAAGTTTTCTTCCATGTTTGGCAGCGAGGGTTCTGGTCCTGGAGAGTTCAAGTTCCCCATGAGCATTGCGTTTGACAGTGCTGGGGCTGCCTATGTCACAGACAGACTTAACCATCGAGTGCAAGTGTTTTCCATGGAAGGGAAATATCTTCGAGAGTTTGGAGGGGAGGGGGTAAGGGATGGAGAGCTCACTTCGCCTGTTGGGATAGGCATCAGTGACGATGGACTGGTCTACGTTACTGAGTGGCTACATCGTGTGTCCGTCTTCACATGTGATGGTCAATTTTTGAAGTCGTTTGGCAAGGAGGGCGCTGACCTGGGACAGCTCAAGGAGCCGTGCTGTGTGGCGGTGGATGAGGATGGGATAACCTACATAGCAGAGAACCTCAATGGAAGAGTACAATGTTTTTAACAGGCACATGTACCTTTTGTATGTACATGAATCTCATTGTTCTTTGTACAGTTGTTTGTACATTTCTCTACCTTGCATCATAACTGATCTCAAGGCTGTACATCATGTATGTATGACGTGTACCCAATCTTGCTATGTGGACATACAGCTTGTCTCTTGGGAGTATAATACTATATAAGTACATGCATAATATATATATATATATACCCCCTGAGCCTAGATAAAGGGTTGAAGTTCAACATTTACCCTCCATGTTGAATGCATTGTGTCAACACTACTGCTGGAGTATACCCACATCCTGTACTGGGGTAGAGTGTGAAAGTTCAGAGTGGAGGGAGAGTTCTGGAAAAGTCACCCATCACTATAAAAGGATTGCCTTCGGCCAGCAGCCAGTTGCTAATATTCTACACTATTCCTTAGCCATGACTGAGTCAGTAAAAGAAGCTCTTAAGAGGTTAGAGGAGGAGTTGACCTGTGGGATCTGTCTTGAGCCCTACGTGAGACCCAAGTTACTCCAGTGCTTCCATGTCTTCTGTGAGAAGTGTGTCCTACAGCTAGAGAGCAAATCTTCCAAAGACCTTCTTTGCCCCAACTGCCGCCAGCCGACCACACTGCCCCAGCATGGAGCCCCAGGCCTTCAGGGGGCCTTTCACATCCACCACTTGTTTGACATACAGTCTGTTCTCAAGAAGAGTGTGGAGTGTTTGGAGAGGCCGTGTGAGAAGTGTGGCGATGCCTCTGCAGTGTGTTTTTGTCACAACTGTGGCCAGTTCATCTGCCCAGCATGCACTAAGGTCCACCAGACGTGGAAGGAGCTCTCCTCACACGAAGTGATCACTATCCAGCAGCTGACCAGCGACGCTGCAAAGCTGGTCCCTCCCAAGAAGCAAGCCACGCCCTGTCCCAAGCACCCGGCAAAGGAGCTGGATCTGTACTGTGAGACATGTGAGGAGCTGATCTGCCGTGACTGCACTGTCAAAGTCCACCGGGACCACCAGTACGACGTGGTGGGGGACGCCTTCCCAAGGCACAAAGATGTGATCGTTGCCTCCCTCCAGCCTGTGGAACAGCAGCTGGCCACTGTCAGCAAAGCCCTGGAAGGTCTGGACACTTGGTGTGGCCAAATTACAGAGCAGCAAAAGGCTATTGAGGCAGACATTGAGACGAGCATCAGACAGCTCCACGAGGCTCTGGAGGCGAGAAAGCAAGACCTGATCAGGCAGCTTGAGCAGACGACCCGACAGAAGCTGAAGAGCCTGGCAGCCCAGCAAGACCAGCTTGAACTGGTGGGAACCCAGCTGAGGAGCTGCCGAGACTTTGTGCAGGAGAGCCTCCGAACTGGGAGCAAGGCAGAGATCCTGGCAATGAAGAAACCAGTGGTGAAACAAATAGCAGAAGCCCTATCCACAGCAAAACCAGATGTCTTGTCACTTTCTCCCCATGAACAGCCCAACATGCAGATTTCCTTTGACCTTGCCAATCTTGTTCAGATGATACAGAAGTGCGGAAGCATCATCACCAGATCTGTCTGTCCAGAGAAGTGCCACACTGTGGATGCAGGGGTGCAGGTGGCAGTGGTGGGGGAGCTGGCCACTGCACTGGTCCGGGCAGTGGACCAGGAGGGCAGAGAGTACTGTGAAGACCTGCACAGCCTCTCCTGTGAGCTCATCTCTAGTGACGGTTCAGTTTGTGTGGCAGCGGAGGTGAGGAAGAGGGAGGAGAACGAGTACGAGATCAGTTACCAGCCTTGGTCTAGGGGACAGCACCACCTGCGCATCCAAGTGGATGGCAGACACATCTCAGGAAGTCCGCTCCCTGTCATGGTAAAGCTGCCGATTCATAAGTTTGGTACTCCTGTTGGAGTGCTGGAAGGACTCAAGGGTCCGTGGGGGGTGGAGGTGAGTGAAGACGGACGCATCTTTGTGGCCGAGTGTGGCAGCAACTGTGTGTCGGTGTTCAACTCTGAGGGGAAGAGACTGACATCATTCGGTAACGCAGGGAACAATAAATCCTCCGGCAGTCTGGGTTGCCTTCATCACCCGAAAGGCGTGGCCCTCCTTGGCAACTCTCTCCTCGTGTGCGACTGTGGAAATGGAAGGATCCAGAGATTTTCCCTGGAAGGGGAGTTTCTTGAAGCCTACGGCAAGAAGGGGAGTGATCCCCTCGAGTTCAACAAGCCGATGAGCATCAGACTTAACCCCCACAACGGCAAGCTCTATGTGGTCGACACGTGGAACTACAGGGTCCAGATTCTAAATTTGGACATGACTTTCTTGTCGTCCTTTGGGGGCTGTGGCTCTCGCAGAGGAGAGTTTGAACTGCCCTACGATATTGCCTTTGACAGCACAGGGAATGCTCTGGTTGTTGACCATGGCAACCACAGGATACAGGTGTTCTCCGAGGACGGCCGATTCTTACGAGAGTTGGGTGGGCGAAGTCAGAGGATGGGTGGAGTGAGTTTCCCGACGAGCATTGCAGTGGATCTGGAGGATATTCTGTACGTGAGTGAGGTGGGGAGTGTGGAGGAGGGGGAGAAGCATCGGATATCCATCTTCACCTGCGGCGGTTGGTTCCTGCGGTCGTTTGGTACCAGAGGAAGTAGGCGTGGCCAGTTTCACAACCCTCATGGGATGGCAGTTGACAGGAATGGACTGGTCTATGTCAGTGACCTTGACAATGGCCGTGTTCAGATATTTTAGTATAGCTACATGTACATACATGTGTATGTGTATGCTTGTATATTGGCTGTGTTGGTAGTATATGCATGTGGCATTGTGGCATGTGATGATAATATTGTTATTAAGATCACACGTGTAGTTGCTGAATCATCATTAGAAATGAATTGGACATGTGCCGTACACTCATTTCTCTCTTCATATCTTCCCTCGCTTTCTCCTCCCCCTTCCCTCTTTTACCCTCCTCCCCTCCCTCCGTTTCTCTCTTCCTCTCTCCCTCCTTCCCCCTCCTCTGCTCTCCCTCCTTCCCCCTCCCCTTCGCTAGGTACTTTGCAGTCACTCACGGTCGCCAGGTGCAGGTGTGGCATGCTCCTGGTCATTCGAAAGACTTTGCTCCCTTCTCCCTCTACCGTTCCTACCCTGGCCAGTATGATGACACTCTGTGCCTGGAGTGGTCTGAAGACTCGAGGTAAACCACGAAGAGAGTGGAGGGGAAGGGGTGAGGGGAGTGAGGGGGAAGGGGTGAGGGGAGTGAGGGGGAAGGGTGAGGGGAGTGGAGGGGAAGGGGTGAGGGGAGTGAGGGGGAAGGGGTGAGGGGAGTGGAGGGGAAGGGGTGAGGGGAGTGAGGGGAGTGAGGGGGAAGGGGTGAGGGGAGTGGAGGGGAAGGGGTGAGGGGAGCGGAGGGGAAGGGGTGAGGGGAGTGGAGGGGAAGGGGTGAGGGGAGTGAGGGGAAGGGGTGAGGGGAGTGAGGGGGAAGGTGATGGAGGAGGAAGACAGATAACATTGTCCATTGTTCGTTTAATCAATTCCCTTCCTTCCCTTCCTCATTCCTTCCCTCACTTCCTCCACCCTCTTCCCCATTCATCTTGCTGTCAGGTTCTTTGCTGTGGGATCACGTGACATGAGTTGTCGTGTGCTCTCCCTCCACCCTATTCCTGGGTTCCATTACATCACACTTGCTGCCCATCGAAGTGCAGTCCTGGCCTGTTACTTCCAGCTGAGTTCCCTCTCTGTGAGTGCAGAGATGGATGATATTCTTTTGCGTGCGCACACACACACACACACACACACACACACACCTCAAAAGGGGAATACAATCGAGACCGAGTGTGTAAATCATCTCTTATGCAATAACTACAATGTCTGCGATACCACCCTGTAGTTTGAATCCCTGACCTCATCCTACACTGACTACTTGTGATACCAACCAGTATGTCTACCAAGAAAGCTGCATTTGTGTAGTAGCACTGCTCTGTGCTATGGCAACATGGAATGGCACTGAAGCAGCACTAGTATCACCCTGTAGCCTAGCATCGTTCCTAGTCATTTCAGGGGCAAACAACATAGTTTCCATTCCACAACCACATTCAATAGCGATAATTGTAATGAGCCAATTATCTCTTATTGCATCATGTAATATACATGTAGTGTTGTAATTGTTGCTCCTCCCACTTCGTGTATGTAGTTGTATACTGTGGCAAAGGATGGAGCCGTGATCGTGTGGGAGTGTAGTATGGACCTAGCTGAGGTGGAGGAGCATGTGAAGAGCTGTAGGAAGATGGTGGTGACAGGAGAGGAAGAGGAGGAGGAGGAGGAGGAGGAGGGGGAGGGGGAGATGAAGAAGAAGGAGGAGGAGAAGGAGGAGGAGGAAGAGGGGGAAGAAGGGGAGAAGGAGGAAGAGGAGAAGGAAAAGGAGGAGGAGGTGGAGGAAGAAGAGGAGGAGGAGGAGGAGGAGGAGGAGGAGAAAGAGGAGGAGGAGGAGGAAGAAGAGGAGGAGGAGGAGGAGGAGGAGGAGAGTGAATCAGATGAGGAACACAATAGTGGCGAAGAACCTGTTGCCATGGACACAGACAGGGTCATACACTCAAGAATCACAGAAAGTGGTAAAGGTAAGAAATGTGACATGCAATAGTTAATCACTCGTTATCCTCATTTCCTCACTCAACGGAAGGTGAGGGTACCATGAAGAGGAGAAGAGGGTGGACAGATAATCTCTGCTTCTGGAGAATGTCAGCCAAGTATGCAATTGATGATGTGTGTTACCTATTGGCTTCCTCTTTAATCAATTCTCTCCTGCTCACTCCTTTTTCTTTTTTACCCCTCTTTCATGCTCTCTCTCCTCCCCTCCCTCCCTCATCCCTCCACCCACTGTTTTCTCTCCTCTCTCTTCCCCCTCCCCTCCTCCTCATGGTACCAGACACCTCTTCCCTCAAGAGTATGGAAGGGTGACCTGCTCAACCATACACAAACCATCACATCTGCTAATTACAGGGTTTACCTCTGGAATATTTGCTCTCTATGAGATGCCGGACTTTAACCCCATCCATACTCTAAGGTAACGTTTAGTTAACCCTATCCTTACTTATACAGTCCCACACTGCTCAATGTTGAGGAGAGATTCAAGCAGGGCCTCTCTGTATTAGCTGTGGTAACACAAGGGGCCACATCATTCCTAGGTAGCTTCCTGAGTGCTAGTTTTCCAGGTAAGAGGCCTGGTAAGCATTCCTGGGTTGCCTTCATCCTCCCCGAGGCATGCACACATCACCACAACTGGCAGTGGGAGAGTTCAATGCCAAGAAGTTTCCTCTGAATCTGCCCGTTCTGTGGAAAGGACCCTATTAATTTCCGAGTCCTTACTAATAACATGTTCCAAAAGAAATAAGAAAAGAAAATTTAAAGTCTTTCCACTTTTGGCTTCAACTTTAAACTTTCTTTTCTTATTTCTTTTGGAACATGTTTAATCACATTTGGCGGTGGAGTATCAGATGTGTGCGTAGCACTCTGCTATGTGTGTGTGTGTGAGTGTGAGTGCCAAGAAGTTTCATCTGAATCAGCCTGTTCCGTGGAAACGACCCTCATAAACTTCGGAGTCCTTACTAATCACACATCCCGCAGTGGAGTATCAGATGTGTGCGTAGCACTCTGCTATGTGTGTGTGAGTGTGAATGCCAAGAAGTTTCATCTGAATCAGCTTGTTCCGTGGAAACGACCCTCATAAACTTCGGAGTCCTTACTAATCACACATCCCGCAGTGGAGTATCAGATGTGTGCGTAGCACTCTGCTATGTGTGTGTGTGAGTGTGAATGCCAAGAAGTTTCATCTGAATCAGCCTGTTCCATGGAAACGACCCTCATAAACTTCGGAGTCCTTACTAATCACACATCCCGCAGTGGAGTATCAGATGTGTGCGTAGCACTCTGCTATGTGTGTGTGTGAGTGTGAATGCCAAGAAGTTTCATCTGAATCAGCTTGTTCCGTGGAAACGACCCTCATAAACTTCGGAGTCCTTACTAATCACACATCCCACAGTGGA
>CBDBZY010000007.1:245000-282500 GCA_965213685.1 bacterium | reverse complement strand
GGTATTTAGAAACCCGAGGGCCCTGGGCTGTAGTGTCCCGAGCGCAGCGAGGGCACTACTAAGGGCCCGAGGGTTTCTAAATACCGTAGATCCCATTGGACGCAGTATCTAAGTTGTTTAGACCATAGTGTGGCAACTATACAACTTTAACAAGTAAACATAGTGCCCTACAACTTTAACATATAGTCTACAACTTTAACAAGAAAACTGTTAGGCTAATTTGTAAAAGTTGTAGGGTACTATAGCCAATTCTGTAGGGATCTATGAGTTTTCAGAGCCCTGCTGCTGACCAATCACATTGCAGGATTTGAGGTGGCTATGGTCTAAGTACCTATAGTCTGGGTGGAGCTGGTTTGTCCAAGCACACTGTGGGTAATGGATGACTTAGGAGAGAAGTTAATTTGTTTGAGAGTGGTTTCAGTGTGTGTAACACTGCAATATGTGCATTTGAATGATACAACCTACCTCAAAGTGTACATAGTGTATGACGTGTGTGTGTGTGTGTGTGTGTGTGTGTGTGTGTGTGTGTGTGTGTGTGTGTGTGTGTGTGTGTGTGTGTGTGTGTGTGTGTGTGTGTGTGTGTGTGTGTGTGTGTGTGTGTGAAAATAGCTATCAGCTAGCAGTCTCTTGCCCACCCTACATTATTGTAGATGTACATATCTTGTAATGCACTGCTACTAGCTGTGTAGGTATCCACATATCCCTATGTACATTCCTTTTAGTTGCTGCCAGGGCATGAGGGGCCTGTCAGCTCCCTCGCCTTCTCCCCCTCCCGAGCTCTGCTGGTGTCTGGGTCGTGGGACAAGACTATCAAACTGTGGGATGTGTTTGAGCAGAAGGGAAGCAAGGAGACCCTGCAACTGACCTCTGATGGTTTGTTGAGATGCTATAGAAGAGGTAGAAATGATCAATTTGCCTATACATGAGTAGCTGTTCTCCTTGACTGGGAGGTACCAAGGTACACATACACATATCCATGTCAGTATTTCTTTTAGAAATAGAGCCAGTGGGGGGAGGCAAAATTGACTGAACAGAAAATATTGGGGGGGAATGGACTGAACAGAAATATCAAGAGAGGGGACAAATAAGTATGATAAACCTGCACAACCTGTATAGCCAAGAGGGTCAAGTGCTTTTCAAGGGGGAGCAACAGACAAAGCGACCCTTCATGTACATATACATTGTAGTGTTGTAGTAGTCTGCACTACTGCTGGGCTGTGGTGAGGCACTTAGCCATGACTATAATTATTTTTACACAGTTGTGGCAGTGGTGTTCAGGCCTGATGGGGCTCAGATTGCAGTGGCCAGTTTAGACAGCCAGATAACATTCTGGGATCCCAGCAGGTATGTACGCACCCACCAGGGCAGGTATGAACATGCTATAACCACACAGTCAACTGATAGTGGATTCAGGAGTGTGTAGAGGAATTTGGTATTTCCACTGAGTAATAAGTGCAGGGACTAATTGTGTTCAGAGTCATTAGGGTTTAATCTCTTCCTAGAAAGGTGGGAGGGGAGGGAGGAGAGAGAGTGATCTCTTATTCTCTCACCACAGTGCCACCCAGGTTGGCTCTATCGAGGGCCGAAATGACCTCGAGGTCGGCAGGCGGAGCACGGATAAGGTCACTGCCAAGACACTCTCTGGGGGAGGGTGAGTGGAAGTGGTTTGCTAGTTGAGAAGTACTTGAAACCTATGAATTTGGTTGATACTTCATGCGAGTCATGAAATATGCTATGTCAGCCTTTGTCCTAGCCCCACCCCCATTTCGTTTAAATAGAGAAAGACTAGAAAGACTCACCCCAAAGTCCTGAACATTAACTTCCTCTCGTGTTATGCAATAATTGCATGACTTGCTTTGAACTTGTGCCCAGTGATTCTCATTTACCCACAGCTAATCAGTAATGCCAAAGGTCACCTAATCACCGTACATAAGGTACAAGAGGTGGGAATGGAGAAGGTGGCTAGGCATGCTATTAGGGCAAGCTGTTGCACTATAGGATATATATTTCAGTGAGTTACCAATTTGTTCTTTATACCTCCTCCATGCTGGAACATGCTTCAGGCATGCCACCACATCTGCTGGGAAGCACTACTGTTACCAATCAACACCCAGTCAAACACCCATCCTGCAGACAATGAGGCTGGTTGCTTGGTAATAATCTCTCTCTCTCTCTCTCTCTCTCTCTCTCTCTCTCTCTCTCTCCCCCCTTTCCACCTCCTCCTCAGCTACTTTGCCTGTCTCTGCTACACTGTGGATGGGCAGTGCATATTGGCTGGGGGTAGGTCAAAGTTTGTCTGTCTCTACAACGTGAAGCAGCAGGTGCTCCTGAAGAAGTTCCAGGTGTCCAGAAACAGGTCACTGGATGGGATGCAGGTGGGGCACTGTTGCGGCCACGGGGCAGCAGTGTGTGGGAAGTCACTCACTCTCCTGTATATACAGTGTTGTGTGATAGAGTAAGGGCACATGCATGGAGTGTGCATGGGGTGTGCATGGGGTGTGCATGGGGTGTGCATGGGGTGTGCATGGAGTGTGCATGGGGTGTGCATGGAGTGTGCATGGGGTGTGCATGGGGTGTGCATGGGGTGTGTGTTATGGTTTCCTTTATTTGCCTCTTTTTTTTCTTCCCAAACTTCAGCAATTTTTGAACAGCAGACGAATGACTGAAGCAGGACCATTGGAACTGATTAGTGAGGACGAGGATGAGGAGCAGAGAGGAACGGATATAAAGCTACCGGGTGTCAGGAGAGGTGGGGTTTGTTTGGCTCTGCGGACAGTATGTCAATACTACAGTGGAACCCCTCTAATCAGAACACCCTTGGGACAAGAGAGAATGCCCTTGTTAAAGGGGTGTCCTTATTTCAGGGGTCAAAATGTACAGTATTTGGGGATAGCAATAGTGTCCTGTTTATCAAGGTGCCCTTACTTCAGGGTGTCAGGTTAAGAGGGTACTGTGATTAGTGAACATGTATAGAATTGCAGTAGAGTCAAGGAAGAAGTAACTTCACTACTTTTGGCTCTAACACAAGCCTAGCCCCTGCCCTTGGAAAGTGAATCTATTATTGATTACATGTGTTTACATAACTAGTGCTCTGCAGTGCATGTGATGTTGTGTCTTCTGTTATGGCAGGAGACTTGAGCTCTAGGAGAACGCGGCCGGAGATTCGGATAAAATCCATCCAATTTTCACCAACTGGTAAGCTCTCACCACAGGTGTTATCATGGCATAAGGCAGTTCTCCCCCCCCCCTCTCTCTCTCTCTCTCGCTCTCTCACTTTGCCTCCCGCCCTCCCGCAGGTCAGTCCTGGGCGGCCATCTCCACTGAGGGACTTCTGGTCTATACCCTTGACATGGGGCTGGTGTTTGACCCCTACGACCTCTCCGAGGAGGTGACACCAGACAGTATCTCCGGGGCCCTCTCCCGGCAGCAGTACTCCTCTGCTCTGGTGATGAGCTTTCGGCTCAATGAGCCCAAGTTGATTGCTAAGGCAGTTGAGTCTGTGCCTATTGGCGATGGTGAGGGGTGAGGGGTGAGGGGTGAGGGGTGAGGGCTGTGGGCGGATATGCAGTGTCATATTGACATTTGATTTGGCAGGATGTGCGGACAATAGAAGCCTTGAAGGGGTGGGGCTAAGATCAGGGATATGGCTTGAAGGGGTGGGGCTACTGTCAGGGATATGGCTATGTAAGGTTGAGGCTAGGGCTTGAAGACTTTTTCACAAAGTGCGCATCCCTTTCATTCCCATAAACACAGAGTTGATTATGTTGATCAGTGTAAAATTGATTATGTTGATTAGTGTAACATTGATTATGTTGATCAACACAATATAATTATGTTGACACACAAATTAATCAGTGTTGGTCATACATAACTAATCCACTTCAACTGTTTTCTCACTTCCTGTTGTACAATAAGAGCAGTGTTGAGGCTTCTCAGTGGCAGCTATCAAAGCTGCATTGGCCCTTGGTTGGGCACTGAGCCTGAGACATAGGACTCTGTCCCTCCAGTGCCTTCCCTTACATGGGATTGCATGCCTCCCAGTTCATTTCACAATATTGTTGCTGTTCATTCCTTTCGATTTTGTGCCACTGTTTCAAACTACTTGACAGCTACGAACTGTTATTTTTCTGGCTGTAATTGGAAAATTTTTTCAAGTGTTGGGATGTTTTTCATGTGATGAAATTCATTTTCAGTTATTCATGTCCTTATATATGCACACAATGCAGTTTGTACAGGTACCAGAAACCGGTTGTGCAATACTGCATTCCTTGTTGTACCATGCTTGTCATAACTATTGCAAACCATTATTTCCTGTTGTGCAGTTCAACTGGTCGTCCAAAACTTCCCTGGGGTTTACGTTGAAAAAGTGCTGGACTTTCTTGCAGAGAAGATTGATAATTCCCCCCACCTTGAGTTCTACCTGCACTGGTGCACTCAGCTCTTGACTCATCATGGAGCAGAGCTCAAGAGGCACTCAATGTCCCTGTTGGCCTCCATCAAACACCTGCAGAAGAACATAGCGCAGAAACAGATTGACCTGGGAAGAATGTACGATAATTATTATGTTGATTTTTTGATGACACAAAGTGTACGAGCTGTTCTGGGAATTTGCGTACAGCATGTCATTAATGTATTATCATAATTAATGACTACTTAGAGGGCACATACATATGCACACACACAACACGTGCACACACACACACACACACACACACACACGCATGCACACACACACACACACACACACACACACACACACACACACACACACACACACACACACACACACACACACACACTACAGTGCTGTTTCATAGTACCTCACACAAGAATCATGTTATATCACACAGTTATTTCCTTGTCTCTTCTGTTAGCACACTCGATCCCTATTCCTCTCCTCTGCAGAAGTGACAACAATGTATACATGCTGCAGTACGCACTCTGCCAGGTGCAACTTCACAAGGAGAGCTGCAAGGAGCATGTAGCTCCCAGGGAAACGAAGTAACCGTCGTCATGGAAAATGTGGCACCTATGTGTTCTCATCTCTCTCGTGCAGAACTGTGTTGACGATATGTTAGTAATGAATGTAGAGTGTTGTCGATTCCAGTTGCAGAGTATGTTGTAATCTTTGAAGGCTGGTGTTGGCTTGTTATGTGTGATGATGTTATGTTTCTTACCTGGAAATAGTCATGAGGTCATTCCAGTAAACTGCTTCAAGTTTGTGGTATCATTTGATGGACAGTAAGAGATGGTGATGCAACTGTGTTGACACCATTTTGGGAAAATTATCCAGTGAAAGAGAGATTTAAAAGAAGGCTGTGTGCTGTTTCTCCAGTACTTAGTGACTGCTAATAACTCGGTTGTATATAGATCATCATCAAATTAGTCAGTGCGTATTAAAGCGGTATTCATTGCACTGTTTCTGCTGGGGTAAACCTGTGCCGCGCGATGAGTCTGTTTAGAGTTCTGTCATTACTGCTCGTAGCCATTAGTTATGCGAACTGCGTGCCGTACAAAGATGGGCCGGCTCCAGGACCAGGCGAGGGGCCCCTCGCCGTGACGTTTAGCTGCGAGAAACGGTGGTGCGGGGAGAACTGGTAAGCCAGCAGTTTGAATCTCTCTGTAATTTATGTTTACGCTGCACGAACGTCGGGTAACATGCGTAGCAGTGCTCAAGGTGCATGCAGGAGGGAGCCCGCGTGCTGCAGAAGCCGTTGTAAGTATGCACGTCTCATTGATTATGTGCAGGCAGGCTAATAGGATTCTGAAATACAACCTGTCCGTGCTTCAAGTCCCCAACGACAGTCCAGCCCAACACCACGGACCCACCTTGAACTGCCGCGGAGGGCAGCTCAGCAGCGACTGGTAAGTTGCACACCCGCATGGCTAGTCCGTTTGAAGCCATGCAAAAGACTATTGTGGCAGTGCTATCAGCTGTTCGTTTACCTTGCGCACAGTGAGCCAGACGGTAACACCACGGAGAACGCTTTCTCGTACCGAACAGTGATAAACAGAACTCTGTCCAGTATCACAAAATTGAACAGCGATGGATATATTGTTACTGACAACTATGAACCAGGCAACCGCGAGCCCTTAAGAAGCTCCTACAGCAGCAACCAAGACATCGTATGGCAGATCCGTATACCTCAGAACTGCACAATGAATATTGTATTTGATGAGTTTGACATTGAATCGACAGAAAACTGTGATAAGGATTACTTTACCGTCCAGATCAGTAAAAGCCAAAGGGACATCAGAAAGTACTGCAAGACCCTGTACAACATTACCATCCAGAGGCGGAGGAGGGTGCAGCTGTGGTTCCATGCAGATGAAACAGTGACACGAACTGGGATATATGCACAATTTTGTTTCTCTGCCATTCGTCATGGGTCTCAAGGGAATTCTTTTCGCTGCGACTGCAATCAGGTCTTGACTCCCACTATAAGACGGAGAAGATCAAGACCACACGGTACTGCAATGAATATAGTTCATGTCCTTTAGTCACTAACGCTGCTTTTTTTTTGAATAGAAGGAATTCCAAATATGGTATCCCGAGGTGTACGTCCATTTTCTCAAGAGGTGAGTGTCTAGTCTAATTGTGAATGATCGTATTATTGAGGAATTATCCTTCATCTAAACTGTGAATTCCTTTTCCTTCCCACGCGTAGGAGGGAATGAGGGGGGGGTGGTTACATAGCCTCATGAACCGAGGAGAGCATGTTGAAGAGCACCGTGTGGATTCTTCAAACCCAAGGAGGCAATTACTAGCACAAAGATACCGGAGAATCCTCAACCGATCGCCCTCCAATATTGCATAGTTTGTGTATCCACACTATTCCGGTCTTGGGTCTTTTCCAAACCCTCTCACAAATCATTCTGGTTTCATTTCAGCCGTCACTGATTATCCTTGATTTATATTTATCATTTACAATTGACCATGATTGATGTTCATTTCCTCCATAACCCACCACCCTCCCATCCTTACGTTTTTCCAATTGGTTCCTTATGAATATTCATTTCCATCTATTTGTATTCAAACCATAAGAGTATGTTTCACAGTGCAGTGAAAGTCCTAGTGAGTATGAGAAAAGAAATCACTTGTAGTTCTTCCACAACCACAAAGATGACCAAGCGAGTCTGTATGGCTCTATAGCTACACGCCACATCTCTGCCTCCACTGCACACACCTCCATACATAGGAATAATGATAATGAGCATACCAGTATGCAAAAGGTTAACTGATATAAGGTGAATTGTGTAGCACATTAGTAAAATGGCTTGTCATGTGAGTGGAGTGCAGATGTGCGGGAACTGATAACAATTCACACCTCCCCCACATACTGCATCAACCAGAGTGTGAACTAACAAATCTACTCTACGACAGGTGAATGACAGGTTCAAGTGGGGCGGGAGGGAGGCAGAGAGGGTGTGGGAATGGTAACAGTTCGTCCAGCATGGAATTGTTCTCTCCTTGTGGAGTTCTGTGAGCCACCAGTCTGTGGCTTCTGCACTCTCTCTCTGGCTAGGGCCAACTGCAAACATGATAACTCATAATCCTACAGAGGAAACGAGAGTTGAGAGAGAGAGAGAGAGAGAGGGGGGGGTAAAACAAAGTTGTGTCTTCACCATTCCACACATGAATTATATTTGTAAGCACAACCTTGATCATCTTCATGCAGCGATGAACACACTATCTCTGACATGGTCAGCATGGCACATTTTCTTGTCTAGTAATCAGTGATAGGGCAGCTGCCTAATTAAGGCAACCAGCTGCTCAAAACAATAATTCTACCACATGCACTTAAGTACAGGCATTCTTGCCATTGCCAATCTGTAGTGAAGCTCCAGGGGAAGGTCAATCAGTTGTCTGAACAACCTGTCGCATGTAGAGGAATAAACCTGGTACTGGGTGCAGCTGACACTGTGGCCCATGTGACCTACATACACCCCCCCAGCTCCAGGTGAAGGGAGGTTGCAAACAACTGTGGGTGGTTGTTTGGAATATGGTGTTTCTCCTTACTTTCTCTGCTCCATAAACAGATCCCTCATGAGGTTGTATGGTGGATACCTGCATGAGGTACTGGATTTGTTCTGAAAGGCATTTGTCTATTCCCTGTGTGTGTGTGTGTGTGTGTGTGTGTGTGTGTGTGTGTGTGTGTGTGTGTGTGTTGTGTGTGTGTGTGTGTGTGTGTGTGTGTGTGCATGGGGGAAGGGAGCAAAAAATGAAATATCTGTGTATAATGCTATACTTATGGAATGAAGGGCAGCCTATACTTATACTTACATGCATACACTTACATCAAGCGTTTTGACAAAATCTTTAGTGGTGTATTCAACAGTTTCACTGGAAGGGTTGGATTTACACAGTTCCCTAACAGCACTTTCAGCTAGGCTCATCAGCTTAACAATATCCTGTAAGAGATGTATGCAGCAATTAATTCAGGTTCAAACAAGTCACTGGAAAAGATTCATATCAATATTTTGCACGTGTAACAGCTTCATCAAATGCTCTGTGCAGGAAAATCATTGGGCAAACGTAATGGAACCCTACCTTCTCTATGGCCTCCAGTTTTTCTATTCTTTGAGCATTCCGGTTGGCCATTCTCACTCTTTATCCTAGTTAGAGAAATTTGAATTGGCTTCGCATAATTAGACTGCCTCGAAAGGTGACAGTGTGCGCACACGTGTTGCGTTTCCTAGTGAGGACCAAAGATAAACAAAGGTTACAGCTCAGTGTCTCTGACAGGCAAAAAAAGGAGAAAAAGCTTCACTACTGTTCTCTGTACGAGAAAGCCTCCCAAAGAACCGCTAGGATCTATTCTAAGCTTATATCGTGTGTGTAGCTATACTGCGATTGAAGATGGCCATTTTGTACTATGGAACAGAAGCATAGGCAGCAGTTCGAGAGCCGTTCCAGCAGAGCAGGAGATCTGGACGAGCAGTTGGTTACGTCCTGCCAACAGTTCTTTGAGCAGAAAATCACTTTCAAGCCTGCCTCAAGACCAGATTTCTATTTAAAGCACCTTCACTCACGCTACCGCCCCTTGAATCCAACTATGCCTGAACAGAGTATGGACACTGGGGAGGCAGAGGTTCAGCAAGCCACAGGGGAGGGGCAGGGGAAGAATAACGATGGCATTCCGGAGCCAAAGAGAATTCTATTTAATCCGTCCCAACTTGAAATGAAATGGACCTCCTCCCGCAGTGTGGGCTCTGGTCTGGCCAACATGGGGAACACCTGCTTCCTCAACTCAGTACTCCAGTGTCTCACATACACCCCACCCCTCTTCAACTACCTCCTCTCTGATCACCATAAGAAAATATGTAAGCACTGGATACATATACCGTATAGCGCCATAGTTTTCGGGGGGTAAAATTTTCGTGAGCAGTGAATTTTTGGCCAGTTTGTGGAAATATTTTTGTGGTTGCAGTATACTATACCACACCCCGGTACTTTGCGGTACTGTTTCGTGGGTAAAAATTTCGTGTTTTGCCTCTCAATCACAAGCCACAAAAATTTTACTCCCCGAAAAATACCTGCTATACGGTACATGAGCTTGTACATGTGTCGTAAGTATGTGCTACATACAGACATGCGCTGTGTGTAGGTACATGTTCACATGTCTTGAATCAATGATGTTTGTAGTAAGGTAAGGTTGCCTAATTTCAGATGGGTCTTGATTCAGGACGTTTGCAATAAAATTTTACTCTTGATTTTTAGCCACTAGACTCTATCTGTGTTTAGCTTACCATGTACCACTCAGCCAGCATACATTGTGGAAGGTAATCAATTACTAATTGCAAACGTCTGGAATTAGGATTCGTTTGAAATTAGGCGACATGTACGCACTTGTGCATGTACACTGTGTAGCACATTGGAACACGCCTCGCTCTGCCAGTACTGTGCTTCCCTCAAGATCTCCACAATCTCCACAATCTCCACGTGTATGGTGGCTTAGGGTGCTCAGTCATTAGATTTTGATTTATGTTGTCTTTTTCTTCCCTCTCCCTCTTCCTCCTCCTCATCCTCCTGTCACCTTCCCCCCTTGCTCTTTCCTCCCCTCCCCCCTCCCCCTTTCTCCCCCCTCCTCCTCTCAGGCCATACTCAAGGTTTCTGTGCCATGTGCGAGTTGCAACGCCACATGCAGAGGGTCATGAACCACACCGGGGGAGTGGTGCGGCCGGTACCTATTGTGCAGAACCTCAGAGGTGAGTGCCTGCTAGTAGGCTTGTCCGTTTTCTGAAGTAACATGTACAGTGTATGTGCATGTGCATGTGCATATACCTGTATGTCTTACACACACATGCACACACACACACACACACACACACACACACACACACACACACACACACACACACACACACACACACTCACACACACACACTCACTCTATTACACGCACTTACACACATGCACACACACACACATGCACACACAGTTATTGGCAAACATTTCCGTCAGGGGAGACAAGAAGATGCTCATGAATTTCTGCGGTATTTTGTGGATGGTCTGCAGAAGAGCAGCCTGCAAGGTCTCCCTGGGAAGATAGATCCTCACTCAAAGGCTACCACTGTTGTACACCAGGTGTTTGGAGGGTATCACTGTAGCCAAGGTGTGTGTGTAGGGGGGGGGGGCATATACATGTATGTATGTGCTCTTCACACTACCTGCCTCTTGCCCCAATGGATTTGCCTTCAAATGAAAACTTAGTTACATGTGGTACTTGTGCAGAGGACATAATGGGCATCACGTGATCTTGACTCCACCCCCCAACCACACCTACAGTGAGGTGCACAAAGTGCATGAAGACCTCGGAAACATTCGACCCTCTTCTTGACCTCAGTCTGGACATCAAGAGCTGCAACAGTCTGCTGCAGGCGCTGCAGAAGTTCACCAAACCCGACCTACTGGATGGGGAAAACCAGTATGCCTGCCCCTTGTGAGTGAGGCACCGAGCACCTTCTCTCCTGCCCTCCTTGCTCACTCCTCCCTCCTCACTTCTTCCACTCCTTATCATCCCTACGTTTCCTCTGTCTCTCTGTCGTATTGTTCTCTCTGGCCGTTTTGTCCATGCCCTGCCCTGCTCCACTGCTCCATGCCCTGCCCAGTTGCAAGGAGATGACGCCAGCTCGGAAGAGGTTCACTATCCACCGTCTCCCCAATGTTCTCACTATTCAGCTCAAGAGGTTTGTGATCTTATGGTTGTATTGTGTTGATGCAACACATTGTGATACATTGAACCAACAGGCCCCCATTATTCCTATTGTTATCCTCCCCCCTCTCTCTCCCTCTTCTCCCTCCCACCCCCCTCCTTCCCTCCCCTCCCTCCTTCTCCCCCCTCCTTCCCTCCCCTCCCTCCTTCTCCCCCCTCCCACCCTCCCACCCACCCCCCTCCTTCCCTCCCCTTCCTCCCTCTCTCCCTCAGGTTTGATTACAACAGTATGTTTGGTGGTAAGATCAACAAGCCAGTGAGCTACCCACAGCATATGGACATGAGGCCCTTCATGACCGAGAAAAAGGTTTGCACACATACATGTGCATGCATGTGTGCATATGCAAGTACCAGCAGGTCTGTGCATATGTCTTTCTCTGGAGTATGTGTGTATTCCCAGACAGTTGGGCACATGTGTGGGAGAGTGGGTATGTTAGTTTGCACACAGATAGTGACTTCAAAAGCTGGGTCAGTGTGCTGTGCTAGGACTTGTGATATCAAGGACATGTTGAAAATCAGTTTTGTCATGTCACTCCCATTTGAGGTCGTTGAGGGTCATCTGATATAATTATGGATTGAAAGGTCATGGGATTTCAATGGATTGAAAGGTCGTGGGATTTATGGCTATCTGATTTAGGAGTTTGTTCACGGCAATCTGATTGGAAGTCTACTGATTTGACAGCATATCATGAATAACGTATTAAGCTCCTGCTTCCTCCACACAAGAGGTTATGTGTTCGGCACTCTTTTGCCCTCGTGCTTACCATCTCATCCATCTTTTCTCTGTCGCCATAAGCTGTTTCTCTCTCTTCCTTCCTTCCTTCCTTCCTCCTTCCCTCCCCCATCTCCTCTTCCCAGGGGCCACCAGAGTGGTACCAGCTCTATGGTGTTCTGGTCCATCTTGGCTTCTCCTGTCGATCCGGCCACTACTACTGCTACGTCAGAAACTCAAACAAAGTGTGGTACTGTCTGAATGATTCCCAGGTGACATGGATAGCTCTCTCTCTCTCTCTCTCTCTCTCTCTCTCTCTCTCTCTCTCTCTCTCTCTCTCTCTCTCTCTCTCTCTCTCTCTCACTCTCACAACATGTACAATATTTACCTATGACATGTGCATGTAGTAGGAGTGGGAAAGATCTTCTTAATCCATGTACAATGTAACCAATTACAAGCATATTTACATGTACATGTAGAAATGCATGTAAATATGCATGTAGTATATGTAACATTCTTGTTCCAAGATCATGTGATAACCTTGTGTACCCCAGCCCATGTAGATGTTTGTCATACCAGATAGCAGTACACATGCTTGTCATTTGTACTATTTTGTTAATTCATATCGATACATGATTCATGTGCAAATCCTGCTTGATTCTGGTACGGTAGGGATAATGTCATGCTGACACCACAAGCCATTTTGCTAACTAGTGCTTCAACTTGCATCTACATGCATTATTTAGCCATTCTTTAGGCATTGTTGTATCCACTGGTACAATCATCACTGGGATATTAGTACACACTTACATGTGCAACATCTACATGTGTCTCCCTTTCCACTGCCCATGTGTACTCCTTCAGGTGCACCAGGTGAGTGTGAATCAGGTGCTGCAGCAAGAGGCCTATCTGTTGTTCTACATCCAAGACCCTGGCTACTCTCCCCCCTCAGCCACAGAGAAGCAAAATCTTCAACAGCAGAAACCAGCCACAGCCAACAAAAGTATGTCAGTTTGTAGTGTGGAACTCCTCGTGTGTGTGTCCTCCTTTTCACTCTTGTGTACTCTCTTACCTTTCCCTCCCTCCCTCCCTCCCTCCCTCCCTCCGTGCCTTCCTCCCTCTCTCCCTCCTTCTCTCCCACTGTGCATTCATCCCTCCCTCTCCTCTCCTCCCTCCCTCCCAGTCCGACAAGACCCTACTTTTCTCGGTGCTCTGGTGAAACGTCCTCCTGGCATGGACAAAACTGGCACTCCTCTAGTCAAACACACAAAACCCACTGGAATCGTCCCTCCCTCTCCTCAGACCGCTGCCTCCAACACTCACACTCCTGTCTACTCCAAATCCTCTCTTTCGCCATCAATTCCACTCAGAAAGTGTGATGTACCAGTGAAAGCAGCTGAAAAGGTTGTAAGTACAGCCACACCCACAGCCACACCCCAAAAGCCGACAACTATACCAGTAGTGAAGCCGCTGTTCACGCCTCGTGTCATTGCCGCCCCTTCCTCCACACGAAAGTTGCAACTACACAAAAATTCAGGAGCAAAGGAAGCCAAACATGGTGGCACTGGGGCCAAGGTACATGTACATGTGGATAGTGTGGCACCCGAAGAGCCAAGCCAGTCTGTGTGTGCACTGGCCAGAGAAGAAGACGTGACGGAGAAGGCAATGGAGACAGGTGGCACTGCTCCAGTGCCAAGTAATGAAAGAACTATTCTGGATGTCGCTGAATTGAGGATTGATGAAAAGATGTTTTTGTCCAACTCGCAAGGCCCGGGAGCCAGCCAGGGGAGGTTCATTGGGCCCGTTCTCCCACCAGACCTTCAGCAGCTGCCGCCATCACTGGACTCTGCTCCTCTTACTCCTTCGAAATCGCCGAAAGTTGCTCGAGTGAAACCCCAGCCAAAACAGGCGAAACCTGTTGCACTTGTTCATCCGGTTGTGCTGGAAACCATCCCAGCACAACAGGATACAAAAGAAGCTGGTCTCACGAGCAGACCTGGTGAAAGCAAGGAAAAGAAAGCAAGAGAGTCAGCTGCTCACAGTTCTCAGCCTACAGCTGCCGGCAAGACGCCTCACACTCCGCACATGAATGCCATCTCCCCATGGAAAGTGGTTGAGACCGGTCCTCCCCAGGTACCCACAGAGTATGACTCTGAGGCTCATGGATGGGTAGAGCAGGCGCACACACCAACTGCCTCTGCAGGTCCCTCTTCTGAGCACCGACCACTGCCGGAGGTCCGATTGAAGATTAAGAAGAAACACAAAAGGAAAATCATTCGCAGTGACTCGGAGCAGAGTGACGCTGAGGACAGTGAGAGACAGAGGGAGCGCTCCGGGAAGTCTGGTGAGGGTAGCAGCAAGTACGCACACGCAGAGAGCAGCGAGGAGGAGGAGAGGCGGAGGAAGAAGAAGCACAGCACGAAGCACAAGGGGCAGGAGAGTCGCAAGGAGAGGTCAAAGGTCCCTTCCTCCGATGAAGGGGAGCATCATAGGTACAGGGAGCATGGAAGTGCGGAGTTCAAGAAGATCAAGCGCGAGTCTCGGAAGCGCAGCCCCTCGCCTGCTAGAAGGCATCTCTCGTGTAGTAGTGCGGATGAGGGCAGCGCACACGTAGGGCATGAGAAGCATCACAAGCACAGCCACGTCAGAGAGCGGCATAAGAAGCACAGCCACAAGGAGGGAAGCAAACACTCCCACGAACGCAAGGAGGGAGAGCGGCACTGGAAACAAGAGAGACAGCGACATCATTCTGGTAGCGATAGTAAGGCAGTGCACAAATCAAGATATCTCTCTCCCAGTCCTGATAGGAGTAAGAGGAAACGGATAAGAAGCCACAACAGCTCTGACTCTGAGGATGATTATGGCAGGCGGAAATCTGCGAAGTGGGGCCATCGCCACACCCCAAAGACCCGTCTCTCCTCTGGTCATTCTCACAAACACCATCACTCCCACCACAAGCCATCCAGAGAAGGAGGAGGGGCAGAGAAACACGTGAGGGAAGGACACGGTCAGAAGCGCGGCACTGATCATGGCAAGGTTGGGAAGGTGAGGCACGTGCCAGAGAAAGCTCTGTCCAGCCGTCCTGAGGAGGGGAGGAGTGAGGAGACCGAGAGCCATCACCACCGACACCATCACCGCCACCATCGCCACGATGCCCACCACAACCAACACCACAAGCACTCTGAGAGAGAGGAAGAAAAGGAGGAGGAGGAGGAGGAGGTGACTGAAGAGACTTCACGTAGCAGGTCTGTTGCTAAAGAGAGAGAGAAGCACAAGAGGCCTCATTCACATGCTGAAAGGAGCCCCAGCCTAGCTGGGGAGGAGGACAGAGCCCAGCACAAGAAACCTTGCTTGGAGAGGATGGACGAGGGGGAGGGAGGGAGGTCAGTAGCAGTGTCTGTTCCTGAAGTAGAGTGGGACTCTTCCCTGAAGGAGGGGAAGACGGTGGCTGTCTGTTGGGATGGCTCTCACAGCAGGGCCGTGGTGGAGGCACTGACAAGCCACACCCACAATCAACTGGGTGGCAAAGGTACAACTGTCCTCCATGCGGCTTCTAATGATTTAATCCTAATTAAGGCACAAAGATTTACACCTGCATTATGCCTGCACATGTGTGTGCACACACACACACGCATGCACACACAAACACACACACACACACACACACACACACACACAGTTAAGTCATGGGATGGTGGAGATAACACTATTGACTCCACCTCTGTGGCTGGGGAGTGGAAAAGGAGAGAGAAAGACCCACTGGACCAAGAACTAGATAAGGGAAAGGTAACAGTGTACGTCAATCAGCCATGCATTGCATGAACCACTCATTGCATTAACGTGTATGTGTGCATGTGATATACACATAGCTGTGCAGGTCATGTCAGTATTGACTCCTAGCTGAGCGGTTGTCTTGTGCTCTCTGCAGGTAAAGAGTGTCAAGAAGCACAAGGACACTCACTTCTCCATTAAGAATCAGTTTCAAGAATTCCAGAACAAGAAGAATGCAAAAATTGGCATGGCCCAATAATAATCAGCACTTTATTTTCTTTCTGCTCTTATTGTAGTATCAATGTGGACAATAATATTATTCTTAAATCATGTACAGTTTATAATCTTTCTCTATTTATGTGACACAATTGTGATATTTCTTGGAGAGAGAGTGGGTTCAAAAGCTGCTAATAGTTCAGTGTCCAAACCTGCACAAGGTAGAAGAGAGATGTACAATAATTGTTGTATACAGTTATCGCAATAGTAACTACATGTAGAACTATTTGTGATTGTACGCTATTGATATACCAAAAGCAATACTTGCACTGGCTATATACAAGATGGTGTTTTTCGCCACTAACACCTAATTCAAACCTCTAGTGAGGGAGCCATGACACGTGATCACATGATGCACCTTGTTCCATGAGATAGAGCACTCTGTCCAGCAGCACAAGGCTCTCTGCACAGGGTGCTGCTGCCAGCCTCAGCATGAAGAACACCACCACCTCTGGCCACTGGGCTAGCAAGCGCTCCCTGGAACTGGGTGCCACTGAGGTGGAGGGGGAGGTGGAGGGGGAGGGGAGGGGGAGGGGGAGGGGGAGGGGGAGGGGGAGAAAAAGTACCATGGAAACAGACACTTGAACAGTATGCCAGTTCACACAAACACTCCTGTTAGCGTGGCCATTGCTGTACCTGAATGCAGTTCAGATGGTGGCAGGCCTAGGGCCTCTAGCACAGCAGTAGCATACCTGCAGTGGTGGGAGGGGTACACATACGCACAGGCCACACTGTACACAACAGGCACACGGCATACTCAGTGAATGGCAGTTTGGAGACTCGTCTGCTAATCTTCACCTGACTCCTCCTCATTCCGTGCTGTGTTTTAGGGAAAAGGTTGTATAGAGTATAGCACACTTACCCCTGATTATCAGTGTACAGTACCGCCAGTCACTTTACCACGCGTGCTAGTAGGCCCTGGCACAGTGCTTACCTTTCTCAGTATAGTTTCCACCACTGCCCTGTGGCAGTGCACCTTCAAATGATGTGACCCCTCTACAAGAGGAAGGAGGTAGACTCATTCCCCCCTCTGAGGCTGACCTAGCTGGCCAGCAGCTCTGACTCACCTCTCAGCCTCTCCCTGTACGCCTCCATCGAGTGGCAGGCTACCTCCCTGGCCTCGTAGCTCAGCCTGCCACGAGGGGCAGGGAGCTGAGCCACAAACTGACTCAATGGGTACCCAAACACTCTTCCTCCTCTGTCAGGGAGACACAGCAGTTCAGGAGAGGCTACTGGACCTGGAGGGGTATGTGTTGGTCTGTGCTCTTCAAGACAAGCTGAGGTCTTGTCTCTCTGAGCCACTACCTCCTCACTTCGGAGGGTTGGTCTGGCTTGCTCCTTCTGAGCACAAGCTGTGGCTCTACTGAGTGTGCTACATGTGACATCTCTGCCTGGACTAACGGAGAGGGGGGCACTGGAGAGGGGGGCGGGGGAGAGGGGGGCATTGGAGAGGGGGGCATTGGAGAGGGAGGCGCTGGAGAGGGGGGCATTGGAGAGGGGGGCAGTGGAGAGGGGGGCAGTGGAGAGGGGGGCATTGGAGAGGGGGGCATTGGAGAGGGAGGCGCTGGAGAGGGGGGCATTGGAGAGGGGGGCAGTGGAGAGGAGGGTGCTGGAGAGGGGGGCAGTGGAGAGGGGGGTGCTGGAGAGGGGGGCATTGGAGAGGGGGGCAGTGGTGAGGGGGGCACTGGAGAGGGGGGTGTTTGAGAGGGGGGTGCTAGATTTGTCCACAGTTGTTTGGTAGGAGTCTGAATAGTGTGTCTCCTCACACGTGAGCTTCATGTAGCAGCAGCCCACGGAGACCACGCCCACTACCTGCCTGCTCTGGCTGTACACCCGCAGCATGGTGGAGGCGAGGTCCCCGCATGTGTGCAGACCCACCAGAATGAACCTTGTACCTGGCAGACCGGCCTCCCTGCTCTCTGCATCGCTGAGGCCAAGCTGAGAGAGAAACTCCTCTATAGTGGCATCAGCTTGAATCTAGCAAGGAATGTTATAGAGCGTATTTGTCAAATTGGACGTACAGCCAATTTGATAACTGGTAGCCCATTTGTAGGTGGGCCAGTTGAGAGATTGAACTGACCACTGACTCCACGTGAGTGACACTTCCCCTGCCTCTCTCGTGGTCGCCATGGTTACTGTCCCCTTTCATTTTGAGCTTTCTGGACTTCTGCAAATCTCTTTCAACTTCACTACAAAAGGTGTCAAGGTCACACTGGAACATAAGTGGTAAAACCTGTTTCATTACCTGTCAAACTTGGCTGCTGCAGTGAGGTGGCACCCAACAGCGTCCACTGTCACCACATGTAGGCCACAGCAGAAGGAGAGGTAGCGTGCCAGGTGGCCCTGGAAGGTGGGGAGAGAGAGAAGGAGAGGGTGAGGGAAGGGAGGGGATGGGGGGCAAGGACAAGAGGAAAGTGTTTTAAAAAAACCTCACCTGTCCTGATCCAACATCCTGGGAGGGAGAGGGAGGGAGAGGGAGGGAGAGGGAGGGAGAGGGAGAGAGAGACAGAGAGAGAGGAGGAGGTGACAAAATACTGAAATCACTGATAATCTGAACTCACAATAATGTTCTTGCAATTGGTAATCTTCGACAGTCGCATCACCTCCTGAGCAAATGATTAAGCTAGTGATAATGTTGTCCACATAATTATGAACTACAAAGCAAACAAGCCAATAATGAGACTCACTTGTCCCAGTTCTTTAATCTCATGCTGTTTCTTAGGTTTCAGGTGACGTCTGAACACGTGATCCAGCCCTTCTATCTGTGATAGGGGGCTGCTGTGTTTGGCAGCCACAGTACCACAGAACTCTCCCTCCCTCCTCCCTCCTCTGGCTCTGGGCTGTCTGGGCACTGAGAGGGCGTGCGCAGTGGCCACAAAGGCTAGCAAGGAGAGAGGGTAGACCCTTGGGACAGTGGTTGTGACTCTGGGGGGGAGGGAGGAGAGGAAGGGTGAGATGAGGAAGAAGGATGGGTTGGAGGAGGAGGAGGAGGAGGAGGAGGAGGAGAGGGGCAGAGAAAGAGAGACGGAGGTCAGGCAGGAGTGGTTGGCTACCTCTGAGGGTTGTAGGGACTGGTGAGAAGTAGCTGGGAGAGTTGCGTCAGTTCGGCTCCCCTCAGGCTGCCCTGCCAGGAGGGAGGCAGCTTGCTCCAGTGGTCCTCTGTGAAGAACTCCTTCAGCATGTACAAAAAGAGTACCCCCAAAAATTACGTATTCATGAAGAGTCAAGACCCCCATGCAATAAAGTTTGATGCACCCCACACATTTGTGATAGATCCTCCATTACATAGATCTGCAGTGTTATGCTGCCCTGTACTTACTATGACGTATGTATCCAGCAACCATTTGTACTCAGTTAGGAACCTGGACAGCTGCTCCGCCCACCTCCTATAGCCTTCCATCTACATGTACGTACACGCAACGGTAGCGCAGAACGCTGCGCGCGTAGTGGGCGCTTAGCGCGGGAGATGGCGCTTCACACAACGATGAAAACAGCATACACTGACTGAACAGTATAAAATTCCTACACTGTAAATCATGTATGATCACACGTGTGGTGACTATAAGCCAATCATTTCTTCTTGGCAATGTCCATCTCTTCTTTCACAAAGTCAAACGCTGAGCCTTTACTGGACCTGCTGAGGAAGTTGAAGCCACTTTCTGTTGTGTTGGCCTCCTCTTTAGCCTGTGGCCTCTGGACAGGCCGGGCCTCTCCTCCTAGTCTTGGCTGTTTGTGTGGAGAGAGAGAGAGAGAGAGAGAGAGAGAGCACAATGTCAGAGTGACTATCGCTAAGAGCACTTGTCACTCACCTGATTCATGTACATCATGGCTGGGGCAGCTGCATACACTGGCACACCCTATACACACATATACAAACCAACCAATGAGATAATACACTGTCACATGACAGTCATGTGCTCCACTGACCTGCTGACCCAGACCTGGTCTGGGCTGCACTGCGTATGGCATCATCGCGGGCATGTACACCACATTCCCACCCATCATGGCCGCCATGGGCTGGGGGGCAGAGCCAGAAAGGGAGGGCCCAGAGGAAGAAGCAGTAGCCATGGGAACTAGTGAGGGGCCGAGTTGCAGAGGCTGTAAGAGCTCAGACGTGTCAGTTTGAATTCCGCCCTGTGTCTGGCGCTCCTGACTGTGAGGTAGACTCAGGTCTAGACCCGAGAGCTGGCCCATGATGCTGTCTGGGACTCCGGGAGGGGAAGTGGGTGTGGCAGTGGGTGTGGCTTTCAGGTTGTCTAGTGATGCACTTCGAGTGAGAGAGGAGGATTTTGAGGTGGACCCTGTTCGTTTGAGTGGGTCAAATTCATCTTTGTCTTCTCCCATGTCCATGAGAGGTGCTTCCTCATCCACTGCCTGTTGTCTGGGTGGCTAGGGAGGGAGGGAGGGAGGGAGGGAGGGAGGAAGGAAGGGAGGGAGGGAGGGAAGGGAGAGGGAGGGAGAGAGGGAATGGAGGGAGTGAGGGAGGGAGGGACGAGTAGACGAAGGAGCACAGCAGCCATTCAGATGCCAACCAGGTGTGTTTCAGATGAGGGACCAAGAAGAATGTCAAATGACGGAGCCTCTTCTCTCTTGACCTCGGTCTGACCTTTCCCCTGCTTGCTGGGCGTGGCTTTCTTGGCAGAGGGACGCGTTGGCTTGACCACAGCTGTCCGCATGGTCACCTGCCCAGAGCCAGCTGCTTGCCCGGAGCCAGCTGCTGCTCCAGTCAGGGACATGCCAGAGAAGAGTCCTGCCATATCTGGAGGTACCTGAGGTGGGTGGGGCCATGAGAATGCAGCTACTATTATGTAGTTGTGAAACATGCTAACTCAAATGATTGTGGTTTTAATTAACATTTAGCAAGTGAATACGACAGCTCATTTCATGCTGTTGGAAGGAGTGATGTGCTTTTCCTAACCTGTTCTAAAAGCTCCTCTTCCTCCTCCTCTCTGGCCTCCTCCTTTCTCCCCTCTCCCTCTCCCTCTCCTCCCACACCCAAATCCAGTATGGTGCCAGTGCCAGGTGCCACACCACTTCCTGGGTCTGACGCTGGATTGCTTCCTGTGTTTGAGGAAGTGGCCTGATGACTAGCCTCAGCACTAAGGAGATGGAGGATCTGAAGAGAAAATGGAGGGAAGTGCACACGTGAGCCCACTCACCATAGCAACAGTAAAAACATTTTTTTCTCCTTTGCCCCCATCTCTCTCTCTCTCTCTCTCTCTCTCAACATGCCTTAGTAAAGCTCTTAACTGTTTGGCTCAACATGCAAAAAAAACAAAAATCTCAAAATCTTAAAAAAAAACAAACAAAAACAAACACAAAAAACAAAAACTCTCAAACATGCCTTAGTGGCTTTGCCTCTGATGGTGGCATTCTGTGACTGTGCGAGTGTGTTCAGCTCTCCCAGCGAGAGGTCCAGGAAGGAGAACATGTCAGGAACGTCTGAACGGAGGAGAGCCTCTATCACGAAGAGGGCTTTCTGGAGGGATGAGGGAGGGTGTTGAGGAGGGAAGGAGAATGGGTGGGTACAAGGAAGAATGGCACATGGGTAGAGAAGGAGGATAGGAGGCGGGAGAAGGAATGTCAGAGTGAGAGAAGGCATGAAGGGAGATGGAAAGGAAGAGAAGGAGAGACTTTCTCAGGAGAGGGTGAGGAGAGAGACAATGGAGTGTGGCCCACTCACCAGGACAACCTGACTGTCCTGCTCCTGGAGCTTTTGTCTGAGAAATTCTACAATAGCCAAACAGTTAAGAGCTTTACACCTGCAGAGGGAAGGAGGGAGGGTGAGGGAGGGAAGGAAGAAGGAGGGAGGGAGGGAGGGAAGGAGGAGGGAGGGAGGGAGGGAGGGAGGGAGGGAGGGCGGGAGGAAGGGAAGGAAGAGGGAGGGAGGAAGGGAGGGAGCGTGAGATATGAGCATTTGGCTCAATCAGAGGTGGCAACTGGCTTTAGACCATAGCCACCTTAAATCCTGCAATGTGATTGGTCAGCAGCAGGGCTCTGAAAACTCATAGATCCCTACAGAATTGGCTATAGTGCCCTACAACTTTAACGAATTAACCTAACAGTTTTCTTGTTAAAGTTGTAGACTATATGTTAAAGTTGTAGGGCACTATGATGTTTACTTGTTAAAGTTGTATAGTTGCCAGACTATGGTCTAAACAACTTAGATACTGCGTCCAATGGGATCTACGGTATTTAGAAACCCTCGGGCCCTTAGTAGTGCCCTTGCTGCGCTCGGGACACTACAGCCCAGGGCCCTCGGGTTTCTAAATACTGTAGATCCCTTGGACACAGTATCTAACTGTTATATAGTGTGTGGTGGGTGCTTGCCTAGAGATGAACTTGTTGAGGCTCTCTCTGGGAGGAGCTGGCTTCACGCCACCAGGAGCTGTGATGTCATCAACAAGCTTCTTCTCCTGTTCCGTGCTGGCCTCTGGAAGACTGAAGGGAGGAAGAGAGGGAGGAAAGGAGAGAGGGAGGGAGCAAGAGAGGAGGGGAGGAGGGAAAGAAGGGAGGGCGAGAGAGGGAGAGGGAGAGAGGAGGAGGGAGCAAGGGAAAGAAAGAAGAGGAGGTGGAGGTGATGTTGGTGGCATGTACTAAGACTCACTCTTCCATGTCTTGAGTTGGCTTCTCTTCTCGAGGAAGGGCCGGGGAGTGTGTGGGTGAGCTGCCAGTTCCCCACCCTCCGCCTGCCTCCCCTGCCCTGTGCGCTGCACAGAGGGAGAGAGAGGAGGAAGGAGGCAGGGAGGAAGGGAGGATGTCACTGATCAAAAGGCTGCTTCGTACCTATCAGCATGACCCAACCTTTCTGCCCCCTCCCCTCCCCCCTCAATCTTCATAGGGGGCCATACCTCATACTGTCAATACAACGTCTCCCCTATACCAAAATTCTTCAATAACCCCCAGCCCCCCCAGCCCCCCCAGCCCCCCAAGCTAGGGACTCACGTGCACCAGCTGGCATGTCCCGATCCAGGTACCTCCCACGAACATGGCTGCTGCCACTATAGCTGACCCCAGTGTACCCTCCACCTCCGACCCCGACGTTGTGCGGTACAGGGTCCATTGTGGCATAACCCTTTTCATACACTGGAGTGGCGGAGGGGGTTCGGGTGCTGGAGCCAAAGAGGGCTTTTAGTTTATCAGCTGTGTGTGTGTGTGTGTGTGTGTGTGTGTGTGTGTGTGTGTGTGTGTGTGTGTGTGTGTGTGTGTGTGTGTGTGTGTGTGCACAAAGGTGTTTCAATACTGGTGCTATCTTTGTCCCCAAACTGAGAGGTACTTTGTAAAACTCTTAGCCTCAATGAGTGGGTTAAGTGGTACTTGCAATTGAACTAGTCACTCACTAGTGGAGGAGGGGGCTTTCCCTCCTGAGTGTGGGGTGTTGCCAAATCCTTCCATTCTGGTACCAGAGCCAGAGGTCTCCCCTTGAGCTGCGTGAGGAGAAGGAGACAGAGGGAGGGAGTCATGGCTGGATGATGGATGGAGGATGGGGGGAGAGAGAGATGGATGCATGGAGGGACAGAGGGAGTGATGGATGGATGGATGGATGGATGGATGGATGGATGAAGGATTAGAGGGAGACGGTGATGGTGAATGAGGGGAGGAAGGGATGCACACTCCCAGTAGACTAGTATTGCTCTCACAGGAGCTGCTTCCAGCATACTCTGGAGTAGGGTAGCGGTTTCTTTGCAGCTCTGGAGTCTCTGAGTACAGCATCTCTAATACTTTCTGCAGGAGGTAGGGACGAAGGAGGAGAGACCAGTTATGGAGGATGGGGAGAAGGGGAGGGGTGGAGGGGGAGGAGTGGAGGGGGAAGGGTAAAGGGGGAGGAGAACAAGACCACCCAGTGGCAAGGAATGTTCGTTATGAGATGTGTACTGACTCACGTTGGCTAGATCTCTTATTCTTCCACACTCTGCCATCAATCCACCATCTCTATTATGCACTCTCAATCCTGGGAGATAGGAAGATAGGGAGAGGGAAAGAGGGAGGGAGGAAAAGAGGGAGGAAGGGAGGAAGGGAAGGAGGGAAAGAGGGAGGGAGGGAGGAAGAAAGAGACAACGAGGGATGACTAGAGGATGGTCAGCAACTTTCCTCCTCGACTCACTCGATGCTTCATTCAATGGCTCCGGCTGTTTCCGCAGGTTCTGCTTGAATTCAATGTGCCCCTTCTCCAGCAGCTCTTCAATCAGTTTCAGGACCTTCCTCTTGACATACACGTTGCGCGAGGTCACCAACTGGTTCAGCAGGTATTGCTGCAAGAACGCTCGTGTTTGGGGAGACTCGTAGGACATCTCTAGAGCACAGGTCAAGACACAAACTGACTGCACGTACAATGGTCCACAGCTCCAGACAGCTGCTACTTATGACACAACAGACTGTCCCAGTCACCAACACAAGCAGCAGTAGCACTAGTGGTTTTGTGGTTTTGTGGTTTTGTCATGAATCATGGGCTGAAGTGATTCTTGGACCAAAAAAGGTACATACATATACATGTATGTACCAACTTAGCCTCTCCTATCCTTCACAATGATTACATGACCTTTGTGTAAGCAAGTCAAATGAGGAGCCAAGAAAATAAGGTAGGCCACCATACATACATGTACATGTATGCAGTCCATATTATGCCAATATTGAGTACTGGGTAGTCCCAGCAGACCAGGGTTGTTATGCAGCATAGCATGTGTACAGTCTTGTGCTATCCACTATAGTGGAGGGAGTGCTATTGGGTTTAGAGGTTGCGGGGGATACTGATGATGTCTTTGACCAGGTAGCCATCGGTGGGCTTGTCAGAGGCCATGGTGGATGCTATTAGGACTGGCATCTGGAGGGAGGAGAACGAGAGAGTGAGAGAGAAAGGAGGAAAGGGGGAGAGGGATGAAGGAAAGGAGGGAACACAAAAAGTATCTCGAACAAGTGGATGTACACCAAACCTAAGCTTACACGTGACATGGTCCCTAGGTCTAGGTAATCAGCTCACGTGTTGAATGTTCGCCAGCCGGGCGGCGAGGGAAGGGCCGCCGGAGAACATGTCTCACTCTCTCCTGGCCTTCTTGGTTTGCAACAACCTTCCTTTCCCGGTAAGGGCAGTGTACGGTAAAGGCCGATATGCTCTAATTAGCTGCAGCGTGCGTAAAATTGAAAAGGGGTGGGGCTAACGGTGCGCAAGCAGCGTACATGTCGGATTTTGCAAAAAATTAATATGCATGGCCAGCTGTACTAGTAATGGTTTGGAACTAAAAAATGCAACACAAAAAGAAAAGTACAAAACGGTTGAATCAGTTCCTTTTCAGCGCCAAGAGATGGGGGAACGGCTGATCGTGCCGTTTGGACACTGTCCTGAACCTGCAAATATTGTGGGAGGCAGTAAGGTTTTGTCTCCTGTGACGATGTTAAAGAATTTGTTCGTCACTCCCACGTTTCCTTGCTCCGAGGAAGAGAGAGAGATGAAGTCATATCTCACGAGGTTCGTAAAGGAGTCGAAGAAGAAGGTGAATATTGTTCCCGGTATCTCAGAGAGCTCGAAAGACCATTTCTCACAAATCCCGTAGTCCGCTGTGATCTCTGTGCCGGCGTAGCCAGCATTCACGTCTCGCAAGAACGTGGAAGAGGGCGGAGGGAGCCAGCTAGCTGGGTAGGTGGAGCAAGAAGACTTGTTCACGAGATTTCCCATCTCGAAGAATGTGTTGAGCGGTGGATTCTTGGTGAAGTCCAGTAGACTCAGCGATATGCTGCTTGTCAAGGGCGAGGGTTGGCTGTGATTGTTACTGATGAGGTCAACGACGGTACAGTCACCTCGTATCATCTGCTGGGAGTAGCTGGAGTAGTATGTCCCTGCGCACGTGTGGTTCACTACGAAGCCGTTGTGGTTGAACTTGTTCTGGAGCATATTAGCAGTGAATTCTTCTGCAATCAGCGGGGGAATTTTCCCCTGCGCCGCTACAGCGCTCCATTGCGCAGCCACCAGGAGAGCAGCCAACGCGCAGCGTAGACTGAGCTTGGAAGAGAGCATGATGCGCAGCAGCGAGCCTACCCGCGATGCAACGCCGTCAGGTGACCAGTAGTTCTAATTATAAGAGTCAATCCGACTTCTGTAATATTGAAAACGAGCCCCACCTACTCTGCGTCTCTTGCGCCATCAGCCCTTAGAATTGCTCGTCCCCATCAGAGTGTGTTGCAAGTGAGTTGCGTCAGAATATGTAGCCATACCAACGGATAAAAGGCACAGTACAGAATCTTCAATTTCATCGTTTGGCTTGAAGCAAGTAGGCTATAGTGAGAAGAAATTTATTATGCAGAATCAAGTTTCTCAAAACCCCCAATACAAAAAAAACTTACCCCAGCAAAGAATCTTTACCCAGTAGTACCCTCAAAGTTGAGATTCCTTCTCCTCATCTCTCTCCCGCCCCTCGCCATGACAGAGAGCCACTATCGCCACCTCCTGCTATTCCGGTTTGGCATACCATCTCCTGACTCACCAGCAGCCATGGAGGAAGCCACCAGGTTCAGTGCAACAGCCCTGCAGCCACTAATCAAGATGGTAGGGAGAGCCAGCACATGGCCGATGAGCACAATACTGCGATGCATCAAAACATAAATTATACTTGCTCATGTGCCTTCTCAATTTATAGTGCCTTCAGTCATTGTCTGAGACGAACGACTGTCCCTCACTCTCGATGGAGGTGTGTAAAGGGTTAATTGAGGAATCACCTGACACTCTACCTCCAGACGCACTCCCCACAGCTAGTGACAGTGACCCTATGACCCCTAGCCTGGTCCTGCTGGGTTACCCTGAATACCCTCTCTACAAGAGACTCTCCGACACCACTGCTTATCTTATGGTCACTGGGTAAGCCCCCATAATAATGAAACCTAATTAGCAATAATGTCAGTACGGATTTGGGTGGTCTAGCCTAGCATGTGACTGATCATGTCATGGTGATGTAATCACAATACTTCTTTCCTGTCCCATTCCCCATTCCCCCATTCCCCCATTCCCCCATTCCTCCACTCCAGGAGGTGTCCTGTGTTTGAGCTGCCTGAGATGTTCATGCTGAATGAGCAGGACTCCCTCGCTGAGAGGAGGGAGAGTCTGGAGGCTGCTGGGTCTGTGCTGACAGGAGCCTACACCCTATGGGACCACTGGTCAGAGGATGAGAGGAGGTTCACTGTAATGACCTTCTTGAAGGTGAGAAGGAGGGCAGCAGCAAAGGGATCAATCGAGGGGAGAGGGATAGGGAGAGAGAGAAATATGGAGATCTGGATCGTGTGATACGTGTATGTGTTACTTTTTTGTAACAGAAATATTACTGTGTCATTAGCAATCATAGTTATTATGTTTGCAGTCTCTTGGTGTTCGGGGAGTTCTGGACTTCTTGGGTGTGAGGAAGACAGTTGGGAGTTCTGACCTCCTTCCTCCCTCCAAGGAGACTCTTCTCACATCCTTCATGGCACCACACAGGTGAGTGTGTGTGTGTGTGTGTGTGTGTGTGTGTGTGTGTGTGTGTGTATCCTACTGAAGGATCACTCTGATTCTGCTGTTCGCTCCTTCCTCCTCCCAGTCTCAATGCAAAGCTGACAGTCGGAGCACGAGCCCTTGCCAAGCACTGCCACAGAGACGACTCACTGCAGTGGTGGGGAAGCTGCACGGGATGTAAGGGAACTGGCAGCCATCACGCCACACTCTGTGTGATCTGGAATGGCTAGAGTGCTTGGTGGCACACAACAGTTACTGTACTGTTCCACCTATTTTGTCTTAGCTACTACCTGTCTGTCTATCTAATAGTGTCTATCTGCCTGTCTGTCTCTCTGTCTGCCTCTCTGTCTATCTGTCTGCCTGTCTGTCTGTCTGTCTAATAGTGTCTATCTGCCTGTCTGTCTCTCTGTCTGCCTGTCTGTCTATCTGTCTGCCTGTCTGTCTGTCTGTCTATCTGTCTGTCTGTGTCTGTCTGTCCCTCTCCTTTACCTCAGCTGAGGAGGCCAAGAACAGCCATGCTCTGAAGATAGTGACAAGAATAATGGCAGAGGCTGCCTGGATCAACATTCACTCTTTACCAGTGAGGATAGCTATAATGGGGATAACCCTATCATTAGACATTAATGAGACACACATTACCAACTCTTAACAGCAAGATGTGAAGGTCATAGAGATGAGAACAGAGGAAGGTAAGTGACTGAGGGATGGAGATAGCTGTATTGTGGCCATACATTATCAAGCCACACCCCCACACACAGGTTATGGAGCAAGATGGCTCCATGATGGGTCAGAGTTCAGGGGATTTCTGGAGCCACAGATGGAGGACGGTCATGAGGTTGGATGGAGGCACTGATCAACTTTTAGCAATGACTTCAGTATCATCTCACGTCACACTGTATTTATGTATTGATTATAGAAAATGATAATAGCATAATTATATTATGTTCGTAGCAATGCTATGTTGGTGGCTGATTGCTGATGAATATTGGTTTGGGTTGTCCAGCTAGCTCACTCAGCATTTGAAGACATTGTGTGCTCATCCTGGATAGGAAAAATGGAAATTTCACTTAATTAGAACAGCAAACACACTAAATACTGTTAGCTCCACCTCTCTCTTCGTTCTCTGAGTTGTGGTAGAATTGCTCCAATGCAGAACTCCAGTACAGCCTTCTCTAGCCGCTGCATATGCAGTGTGTGTTCTAACTCCACCAGCCGCAGCCACTGGTCAAGAGACGAGTACACTAGTGGACCCTCTGGTGGGGCAGCCACACAAGTGCCACAGGCCACGCCCACACCAGCTCCACAAGCCACACCCACACCAGCTCCATAAGCCACACCCACACCAGCTGCCCCTCCTCCTCCAGGCTCCACCAGTTCCTCCTTGAGAGTCCTGGCTCTGGCCAGCAGCTGGTCCAACCTCACCTTCAGCCTGAGCACATCCTGCCACTGGCTCTTGTCAGACACTGCAGAGGACAACAGACAGGACTCCAGTGGTGGACGGTTGCCAAGGGATACCTGGGCCTGCAGCTGCTGTCATACACCCCCCCACCCCCAGTGTGTGTCAGACCACGTACCTGCCCACTCCTGGGGAGAAATGGCCTCCAGCTCCTCCGTCAGCAGCTGGTACTCCTCTCTTGCCAGCTGCAACTGAATTGCTCTGACAGGAACCTCCTTCTCCTGACATAGAGGCAAAAATTTTAAAGGGCACAGTATCAAAAATCTTCTTCCCAGCTAAAGGTACCTATTTTGAATCTGAAACTTAATTGTGCAATATTTGTACGTGTGTTTACTTGGGGAATCAATCTCTGGAGAAAGTGAGCCCTGGCTGCCTCACAAGTGGGGTCACCTCTCTGCGATGTGATGTAATCTCGTATCCTAGAATGAACAGTAATACAAGTAATGGAAAAGAAGTGGAGAGATAGAAGGATGACGGTAGGAGGAGGGAAACAGGGAGAACAAGGTGTAGGGGTGAGAGGAAGAGGCAGAGAGGAAAGTGGTCATGGCACAGTCTGAGCACGCACTTGGCCAGGGAGCTGTGGAGGGTATAGTATTTCGAGGGCATTCGGAGCTTTGACCTGCAGAGGACCCAGAGCAGGCAGTGGGTGAGAGTCAGCAAACCCAGGGTCTCCTACCCGTCCTGCAGCATGTTGAAACTCCTCCCCTCTTCCAGACGGCTTGTTTCCTGGCTACCACGCACACCTGCTGGTTGACCTGCTGCCAGAGGTTTAAGAGACTCAGGATGGCTCACAGACACGTGAGATATCACATGCCCCTCCTCCGATGTGTCTCCCTGTCCAGTGTGTCTCTCCACTCTGACCAAGACTGCACCACCACCTTCTCTTCCTTGTGAGTGGCTGCTCCTTCCTCTCTCGGATTTGGCAGAGGTACCAGCTTTAGAGTGAGGCACAGCCTTAGGGACGCTGGGCTGTCTGACTGCTTTTGTGCTTTTCACAGATGTTTTAGTCAGTGGCCTCTTGTGCTGAGAGGCAGGGTTACCACTGCCTGGTTTGAATCTTTGCTTTGTGGGCTGATAAACATTGGCGGCCATTTTGCAACTTTCAGCTGCCACTGATGTTTTTTTCTTCACAGAAACTTTTCTCTGCTCCTAAGGCAAAAGCAAATTACCAAGTTATGGTTATATTTCTATTAACACCCATATCTTCATACCTCTTCACATATTCTTATTTTCTGTGCCTTACTTAGAATGCCTTCCAGCAATTGTAGTTCTGATGACTCTGGCTGCTGAGGAGACTCCAGAGTTGGCATTACTGGTGGGGAAAAAAAAGAAGGAGGAAGGCGAGAAAAAAAAATTTTTGTTCTCCCATGCGGGGAATCGAACCCCGGCCACGGCGGTGAGAGCGCCGGATCCTAACCACTAGACCACATGGGATCACTACGCCAACGTAATGAAAGTGGCTCCTTTTAAATAATTAACTTACCGTGCTCGGTTACTAACTCTTGTCCTGTTGCAGTCGTTTTCCTCGGCATAGCCTTTACAAGCCTTCCATCGCTATTGCGATTAGGCCTACATGGGGGAAAAGATAGTAGCAAACACCCATGCAGGCATCCTTTCTTTGGCGAGCGGCATATTCCCCACTGACCAGTTTTTCATCAGACTCTTGCACACGTCTGCTAGATGTTCATACTTTAACCTGAGCAGGCGGAGCTCTCTGTACAACTGTGGTAACTCGTCTAGCCTAGCCATCACAAGCGGCTTGTAGCAGAATGGGGTGAGCCACTTGTTATGTTATTAACCACCCACGCATTTAGTGTTAGCCATGCAGTTCTAATCAGAGAGCACCAATAATTAGCTGGAGTCAGCAGTAGTGACTCAGCGTCCCCTACTACATGTAGCTAGCGATCTCACATTATCGGCTTTCTCTCCCTCTCCTCGACACCACCACCGCACAGGAAGTACACTCACACACGCCATTCCGGCTAGGAGACCGAAATGGCCTCCTCGAGCCGCGACAAGTCGAGGAAGGCACACGGGATAAGGATAGACTCCAGCCTTATTTCTAAAGGTATATTCATCGCTGCACCACTTGCGGGGAAACTGTCTAATTAATGTTGAATGGTACCTAATTCATACGTTATTGTGGGATCGAGCTAAATAGCTGTCCCTCTCTATCTCTTAATTCTCCCCCCCCCCCCCCCCCTCCTTCCCTCTCCTTCCTTCCCTCCTTCCCCTCTCTTTCACACACAGCACCCAGTGATGTTCAGAGTGAGCTCCACGGTCTGGGAGTCAGTGTGTATGACCAGGGCACCTTCGAGGAGGGTGTGATGAAGCAGCTGGATGAAGAGGTCTCCCGCCAGACAGCAGAACAGCAACGGAAGTTCCTAATTGAAGAGTACTCACAAGTCAAGCAGGAGAGAAGGTGAGGGGAACTCTTTTCTGCTCCTCTCTGGGGGCTTTCCTTGCAATTCTTTGTACCCCAGCTCTTTCTCTTCCATTCCCTCTCTCCCCCCCCCCCCCCCCCCCCCCTTCTTCACTTTGCTTCTAACAACTAACAAACACCTCTCTCTCTCTTTATTTCTCCCTCTCCTCCCAGCTTTCTCCGCCATGAGCTCGACACTCTCTCTAGGAAGATTGCAGGCCTTCTCTCTCATCCGCTGTGCGATGTTGTCCTGTCTCTCAGGGAGATGAAGTCGGCTCAAGAGCAGAAGGTAACCACCACACTCATGACCCATGGCTGGCTCCCTTGTGATGCACTCCTGTACATTGGTATTACTTTACTACGCATCTTGGTCTCTGTATACCTGTATCTGAGTGTCTGTGAGTTTGGAGTGTCTGTAAGTCTGTGTCCCGTAAATCTGTATCTGAGTGTCTGTGAGTTTGGGTGTCCGTGATTCTGTGTGTGTGTGTGTGTGTGTGTGTGTGTGTGTGTGTGTGTGTGTGTGTGTGTGTGTGTGTGTGTGTGTGTGTGTGTGTGTGTGTGTGTGTGTGTGTGTGTATGTGTGTGTGTTTGTGTGTGTTTGTGTGTGTGTGTGTGTGTGTGTGTGTGTGTGTGCACACGTACATGCATGCATGTATGTGAGTCTGTGTCTGTGTGTCTGTGAGCAGGTCTGTACACCTGTGTGTCTGTGTGTCTGTATTCTACTACTTTAGAGAAAGCAGCTGGTTCAGTTGGAAAAGAGGGAGGAGCAGTTGTTGAAGAGGATCTCAGGAGAAGAGAATGACACAGGTTTGCAGAGATCCATGCCCGATAACTAAAGACCTACTCACTTGCTCATGACCTGGTTTACAGGGGGAGAGGACGGAGGAGCATCGGTCACCGACGCAGCCTTCACCATCCCTCTGGGCTCACAGAGCTCAGAGCAGCAGAGGCTCGTCCAGTGTGGCCAGATGACTCCCTTTGGGTCGGCAGGTCAGGAGGTGGAAGGTGCCCTACGAGAGGTGGTTGGTGCACCTCTTGTAGGAGGAGGTGGGGTAGAGAGAACCAGTGAGGGACGAGCACAGTCTGACGTCGTCAGCAGCAGCTCTGGGGGTGTGGCTGATTACCCAGCAGTGGGAGAGAGAGGTGGAGAGAGTTTGACCAACTCGGAGAGTGGGGCGGTCGAAGGGAGTGGTGTGACGGCTGTGAGCTCAGGGCTTCGGCTGTGCTCAGAGGGATTTGATGGACTCTTTGAAGACAGCGCAGTCCCAGAGCGACCAGCTGGGAAGAAGAGAGCTGCTGGGAATGGCCCTGGGAGGAAGGGGAAGGGGAAGGGAAGGGCGAAGAAGGTGTTGACAGAGGAAAATGAAAATGAAAGTTTGGATTGTAGTTTTGAGAGGAACGGATGTGTTTTGTTACAAGAGGTTGGGGCAATGGGAGAATTTTCTTCTGGAGGCGTGGGGAGGGAGGAGGAGGAGGTGGGAAGTGTGGGTAGTGATGGTTGGATGCCAACGAGAGAGGAGGTGGAGGCAATGGAGAGGGAGATGATGGAGGGGGAGGAGGAGGGGGAGGGGGAGGGGGAGTCTACTGAGTACAGTACAGATGAGGAACTAGGGCCAGGTATGTGTTATAGGTAGGGGAGGAGAGGGAGAGTGAAAAGGAGGGGAGGGGAGGGGAAGGAGAGGGAAGAGGAGGGGAGGGAAGGGGAGGGGAGGGAGAGGGAAGAGGAGGGGAGGGAGAGGGAAGAGGAGGGGAGGGGAGGGGAGGGAGAGGGAAGAGGAGGGGATGAGAGAAGAGAAGGAAATTGAAGGGAAGGGGGTGGGAGAAGAGGGTAGGGGGCACAGATGGAGTAAGAGGTTGTGTGTTGTGTCTCCTTGTGTTTGACCTGCTCAGACCATGCCCTGGAAGCAGCTGGTTTGGGGTTTAAAAGGAAGAGGAGGAAGAGGCTACAGAGGCCATTGTCCAGTGGGGAGAGTGAGGATGACGTGGGGGAGGAGGGGAGGTGGGGGAGGAGGGGGAGCAGGAGGCGGGTGGGGAGGAGGAGGTCGTCTGCACAGGTGGACCAACATCAGGATGATGGAGATGAGGAACTGTTCCGACTTAGGATAAGGTGGGAGAGGGGGGAGGGAGGAGGAGGGAGGAAGGGAGGAGGAGGAAGGCAGGAGGTGGGGGTGAAGCCATCAGTGGAGGGAAAGAATGATCGTGTCTTTAATGTTCTTGCTACAATAAAAACTGAAGCTATGCAGTAGCATAGCATGTTCATGCTATATACAGTATATACATGTACATGTATATACCGTATATACCGTATATACTGTATATACTGTATATACTGTATATGTACTGTGTTGTTGTGTTGTTGTGTGGTTGTGGGTTGTTGTGACTTGGTGGTGTACTTGTGTTGCCTTTTGTGTCTTGTTAGCCCTGCCCTACCCTAGCCCTAGTAGCCATTTGTTAGCCCTCTTTCTTTCTTGCAGTCCCTAGGATTGTGGTGTGCTCTAAATATGAATTTTCATGTACATGTTTTCTTCGAAAAGAATGGGCCGTCTTGGTTGGTGTTGTTGTGTTGCCTTGCCTTGTTTAATGTGTCTCGATTATTTACTCACGTACATGTATATGTACCTACACACATGTTCATTAACACACGCACACATGCATGCATGCATGCACACACGCACACACATGCACACATGCACACACACACACATCCATACATTCATATAACTTACCCCTACCTCCCACAGTCAGTATGAGAGGGAGCAGGAGGACTCAGACAGCACGACTCATTCCACACCAGACAAAGTGTTTGATAGCCGTCTGAGAATTCCCGGCTCCGTCTGGTCTGGTCTCTATGGTTACCAGCAGACAGGCGTCCAATGGCTATGGGAGCTGCACTGCCAGCAGGCAGGGGGCGTGGTCGGGGATGAGATGGGTCTGGGGAAGACCATTCAGATGATCGCCTTCCTGGCTGGTCTGAGAGTGAGCAAGCTGAGGAGCCATGTGACTGGGTGGGTGGGGGTGAGGGAGGGAGGGAGAGGGAGGAAAGGAGAAGGAGGGATGGAGGGAGGGAGGGGAGGGGAGGGGAGGGGAGGGGAGGGAGGGAGGGAGAGGGAGGGAGGGAGGTAGGAGAGTCCAGGGGAAGAGATGGGTGGGTACAGAAGGCCTGTCTCTCTCCTCTGTTTTCTATGACATTCTCTCTCCCTCTCTCCTTCCCTCTCTCACAGTGAACTGGGTCTGGGTCCTGTTCTCATTGTGTGTCCTGCCACAGTAATGCACCAGTGGGTGTCCGAATTCCATACCTGGTGGCCGCCATTCCGTGTAGCAGTGCTGCATGACACGGGGACATACCAGGGACCAAAGGAACTGCTGGTGAACAGAATTGTCAAAGGTATGTGAGAGTATGTGGCCCCCTCCCTCCCTCCCTCCCTCCCTCCCTTCCTACCTCTCTCCCTCCCCCCCTCTCTCCACTCCCAGTTCCTTCCCCTCCTCCCCTCCCTTCTCCTCCCCCTCCCTCAGGTAATGGAGTCCTCATCACCACCTACTCTGGGGTCCGGCTCTACCGAGAGCCGCTTCTTGCCAAGAGATGGGATTATGTCATTCTGGACGAGGGTCACAAGATCAGGAACCCAGATGCCGAGGTCACACTGGTGTGCAAGCAGGTATGGAAGAATGAGTGTATGAGGAGGCAGCTACTTGGGAGCTTATCAGTTTATAAGTGTTACCTCTTTTTTTCTCTTTCTCCTCCTCCTCCTCTTCCCTCCTCCTCCTCCTTGTCCTCCTCCTTCTCCTCCTCCTCCTCCTCCCTCAGTTTCCCACACCTCACCGCATCATCCTCTCTGGCTCTCCGATGCAAAACAACCTTCGGGAACTGTGGTCTCTCTTCGACTTCGTCTTCCCCGGCAAGCTGGGCACCCTCCCTGTGTTCATGGAGCAGTTCTCTGTGCCCATCACCCTGGGAGGGTATGCTAATGCCACTCAGGTTCAGGTGGGTGTGGTCATGGGTGTGGTCACAGGTGGGTGTGGTCATTAATGAATCTCTCTCTCTCTCTCTCTCTCTCTCTCTCTCTCTCTCTCTCTCTCTCTCTCTCTCTCTCTTTCTCACTCTCCCTCGCCTCCCTCCCTTTCTCCCCCTCCCTCACCCCACAGGTCCAAACAGCCTACCGCTGTGCCAGCGTCCTCAGGGACACCATCAACCCTTACCTCCTCCGACGGCTCAAAGCAGATGTGAAGCTCCAACTGCCCACTAAGAATGAACAGGTTCTCTTCTGCAAGCTCACCGACTACCAGAGAGAGCTTTACGAAGACTACATCACTGGACCTGACGTGGCGGCCATGATGGTTGGGAGGAAGAAGGTTAGAGGAACTCCTTCCTCTCCTCCCTCCCTTCCTTCTCCCTCTCTTCCTCCTTCCTTCCCTCCCTCTCCTCCTTCCCTCCCTCCCTCCTCTCTCTCCCTCCCTCCCTCTCTCTCTTCCTCCCTTCCCTTTTCTCTGCATGTTTCTCCTCTCTTTAACGAGCATTTCTCTTCCCCCCTGCCTGATCTGATGAAGATCTTCACTGGTCTCATGATCCTGAGGAAGCTGTGTAATCATCCTGATCTTGTAACCAATGACTACCGTGAGTGTGTGACATACGGCAAGGAGGAGGGGGAGGAGGAGGAAGAGGAAGAGCACTTGTTGATTCCAATGAAAGGCTTGCAAAAGAGACGGAAAAGAAATGGCGGAAGCTCAGGGGGTGGGGCAGAGGGTTGCTATGGAGAGGAGAAGTTTGGCTGGGGTCAGAGGTCAGGGAAGATGATTGTTGTGGAGGCTTTGTTGAAAATGTGGCACAACCAGAAACACAGAGTGCTGTTGTTCAGCCAGTCCAGGATGGTTAGTCCTCCCTCTCTCTCTCTCTCTCTCTCTCTCTCTCTCTCTCTCTCTCTCTCTCTTGCATTGTTCTTACATACTTTCCTGTAATTAACCTCCTGTAATTGTAATTATATCCTCATCTCTGACCCCTCATCCCTAAATTACCCCTCACCCCTCACCCCTCACCCTTCACGTACCCTCACCCCTCACCCCTCACCCCTCACCCTTCATCCCTCACCCTTCACTCCTCACAGATGTTGGATATCCTCGAACAAATGATCCAATCCAAAGGCTACACATATTTGAGGATGGATGGAAGCACTCCAATTGCTGCCCGCCAGCCCCTTATCCGCAAGTACAATGAGGTACACATACATACACATCACTGAAGGCTTTCTTCATTCACCACCTCCTGCGCTTTGTCTTGTGTCCTGTCTGTCTGTCTGCCTGTCTGTCTGTCTGTCTGTCTGTCTGTCTGTCTGTCTGTCTGTCCTCTCAGAACTCCTCCATATTTCTCTTCCTCCTCACCACTCGGGTGGGTGGGCTGGGGGTTAATCTGACCGGAGCCAATCGTGTGATCATCTACGACCCCGACTGGAATCCCAGCACCGACACACAGGTATGATGTAATGAGGTAGGGCTGCTGTACATTCTCTATGGCAGCAATGACATAACCATGCAATGAGGGGGGCTCATCATGATACAGCACCTCCTCTCATCCGTCACTAGGAGAGGTTGAGTGTGGGTATAATGTCCCCTCGCCCACGCCACTCCAGGCCAGTGTGCATGTACATCTGAGTGGCAGCTGGCTGGCCCGCAGAAAGCAAATAGGAGGCGTTCTTTTCCTTGTGTTTTCCTAATGTATTATGTGGCCAATGAGCTGTCCAATGGGCTGTCCAATGAGCTGTCCAATGAGCTGTCCAATGGGCTGTCCAATGAGCTGTCCAATGAGTTTGCTTTGTCTCAGTAATCATACGAGTTTAGTTTTGCGCCATTTCTTGTGCTCCTACCAAAGCTTTGCAATGGTGGTGTGTCATGGCATCATGGCTGGAGTGATGATGGCTGGACTGATGATGGCTGCACTGACGAGTTCACTGCTTGACTCCTTAGGAAAATGCACGTACATACAATGACCATACGAATTTCCAACTCTTTCATTGACACTCACAGTCCCTTCACGTTCAGAGTCTTGTAGTGTGTGGTTGAGATCACCGCATGAATGGGCTAGCCTGGATGTCCTCCTTTGCACCCCCCACTCTCATACTGCCACCTCTCTCCACAGGCCAGGGAGAGGGCGTGGAGGATCGGGCAGAAGAGGCAGGTCACCAT
>CBDBZY010000007.1:240000-242500 GCA_965213685.1 bacterium | reverse complement strand
AACAAGCTCTCAGAGTAGTGGGCAAGCCCTCCAGTACTAGGACCCACCTCCACATGTGCTGCATGAGTTGTGAGATCAAAGCTAATCTTTGCTAGAGGTACTTGCTCACACACTACATATACATGTACATGTAAGTCATGAAATATGCTGTGTCAGCATTTCCTAGCAATAGCCACTAGCCCCACCCCCTTTTCATTTAAATAGAGAAGGACTCTTAAAAGAAGCAACTCGTGTGCCCATGAGTTCATATGCACTGGCTCACTCCATTCCACCACACTAGTCTGAATGAAAATGTGCAAGTCTGTGTGTAAACAGTGTACATAACACAGGTAATTGCCTGTGGGCTAATACTTGTGGGTGTGTAGTGAAACTCTTAAGACCCACACATCTGTTGTATGTCCATATCCAAAGGAGGTGTAAACTGTGTATGTACGTGTGTGTGTGTGTGTGTGTGCTCCTGTGTATACAGTCAACAGCCTCAGGTCTGCTCTGTGGTATGTGGCTCTCTTCCTTGCTCTGCAGGTTTGGTGCTAAGGGACAAGGCCCCTCCACTCACAAGGTATTGGAATGAGTTGTATCCATATGACTCAGTATGTAGTCTGAGTTACCAGTGTCTGCGTGACCTTTTATTTCTATTACACTTAATCATGGCCGATTACTGTGAAATGCTGTAATGAATTGATATGGTAATTGAACTCCCCCCCCCCCCCACCTGACTTCCAGTTCACCTCCACTTCTTCCTCTTCACAACACTTCAATGGACAGACAGCCGGATCCTCACTCCTCCCCTCCTCCCCTCACTCCTCCTTACACATCACATCCACCAACCCCACCTCCTCCTCCCATCTCCTCAAGAAGATGCGGAGCCGCAATGCTCACTCTCTCCCTCAAACGGCAGTCACAAACGTCCACCATTCCTCCGACGACCAGCTAGTGAGAGAGATCAGGGATTTCATAGCTACTCAGTGTAAAGTGGATGGACAGGCAACCACAGAGGAGCTTCTAACACACTTTGCGTCAAGGCTGCCGACCTCCGATACAGCCATGTTTCGTTCCATGCTCAGGGAGATATGTGACTTTGCCAGAGTACGAGGAGAAGGGCAGTGGATTCTTAAACCTCAGTTCAGATGAAAGGTCGCGGGGTCAGACTCTGGGACACAATTGGCTGTGATTATAATTAGATTATGAGGTCAAAGGTGATTCATAGGATGTCATTTCTGCAATCTATCATCATTGTAATTGGGTCATTAATATTAATTTTCATCAGTATTTAACCTCAAATTCTTTCAGTTCTGGTGATCATTCCAAAAGCTTTCTTATGCATATTTTTTTATTGTATGCAATCATTGCATATTTCTTAATTATAGTCGCTATTGAAATTTAATTTAGAAATCAGAAATCATGAAACGGGACCGAGATTGCATGAATCAGGAAATCAACCAATCAGCATTCGTCCCTGCACGCGGTTACGCCCCCCTACAGTGGAGCAAGATGCCCGTGCGCACTATCCAAACACCAACAGTTTCTCGAAGTGTGTGCCAATAGAAAGTTGCAGTGTAGCCGTGTGTGTATTGCTGTGCGTGACCGCGCTCTTGAAGGGTACAGAACCATGCCGGTCCACGGAGCCAAGGTGGAGTCGCAATGCCTCAACATGTGCACGCGAGTGGAGCCGTTTCTCGGGATGGGATTGCTGGGGAAAGGCCGGGAGATACCGGCTGGCTTCTGGCAGGAGTTGGCCACCAACCACGAGGCCGTTAGCAAGTGAGAGGAGGGGTGAGGGAGGGAGGGAGGGCGGGCCTGCAGTTGTGCTATCGGATAAGTGGGGGAGCTATAATTGCTGAACCGTGGCTGGCTAGCGGGCAGCGCAGCTGCGCCTACTGTCTTGGGATTGTGCAGAGGAGAATGAACTGCTTGTGGAGGGCAGCCTAGTCACTGGAATAGCAACTGCTGCAGAGTTAGCCGTGGCAAGGGCCCGCGCCTTTCTGTGTAGACTGCTAATCAAATCTTCATTCTGCGATATGGGGAAAAGCGAGGCTTCTCCCAAGCTGTTCGGATGCAGCGCGGTTAGCGAAATCATGTAGAAAATGTTTGGGGCTTGTTAATGTCTTGTACGTTTCTTGTAATCCATTACAAGTTCAACAAGCCATCCTCAGCTCAGAGACCACCAGGTCTCTCTAATGTCTTGTACATTTCTTGTAATCCATTACAAGTTCAACAAGCCATCCTCAGCTCAGAGACCACCAGGTCTGTGTACAATAAACAAAGCTGTTTGCAACACCTCTAAATACCTGTGGCTTTATATTACTGGCAAGAGCACTTCCATGTTAGTTAGTGACCTTGATGAGCTATACCTCCACACACACACACACACACACACACACACACACACACACACACACACACACACACACACACACACACACACACACACACACACACACACTGGCTGCAGTAGACATGATCCATGTACATGTGCATACACACAACGTGCATATGCAGT
>CBDBZY010000007.1:130000-235000 GCA_965213685.1 bacterium | reverse complement strand
AGGAAGCCCTACAGAGCACCCTCCACTCCACCTCCCCTGCCATACATCACGTGATATCCAGCCTGAAGAAGGAAGCCCTTCATGGGCAGAGCCAGGAGCAGGGAGACAGGGAGGGGCTCCTGCCATTATTGCAGCTGCTGAAGGATTTCATCACTATGGTAACCAGACAGAGTGTGTACAGTACATGCATATGTATAGCATGTTTTACGTGTCTGCTTTGTGGCTGGAGGGTAGTGGTTAGTACATACTCTAAGGATGAATCAGTTTCTTCCCCCTCCTCCCTTTCCTCCCTCCTTCCCTCCTTCCCACCCACCCTCCCTCCCTCCCTCCCTCTTCATCCCTCCCTTCCTCCCTCCCTCCCTCTCTTCATCCCTCCCTCCCTCTCTCCCTCCCTCCCTCTCTCCCTCCCTCCCTCCCTCCCTCTCTTCATCCCTCCCTCCCTTCCTCCCTCCCTCCCAGATGCTCCCGGTGGACAGGTCGGAAGCCTACCAGGCCATCATGTCCTTCTACATGTGGCCAGTGACCCACGCTGAGTGTGCCAAGAGAGTCCTCGACCTGCTGGTGCAGGAGGGCAAGGTGAGGGGAACCAGCTTCAGGAGGAAGCTGCTGGTGGAGAACGATCTTGGACTGAAGCTGAAGAAGACCGAGTGAGTCCTACCCTCCCTCCCTTCCTCCCTCCCTCTTCCCTTTGCTCCCTCCCTCCCTCCCCCTTCCCTCTGCTCCCTCCCTCCCTCCCTCCCCCTTCCCTCTACTCCCTCCCTCCCTCTCCCTAGTGGGTAGAGCCTCTTTCATTCCCAAGCTATATTTCCACCTTACCACTTACAACCTTGTGGAAATTTTTGGCAGTCAAAGGTCACATACCTGCGGAGAGAGCCTGGGAATGAGCCTGAGGCTACTCTAGGTATTATCCTGCAAAAAATGAGCTTCCCTGCAATCTCATAGTTTGGCAGTCCTATACTCTCTCACTCCCCTCCCCCCCTCCCTCCCTCTCCCCCCTCTCTCTCTCTCTCTGACACAGTACACATACAGGCTACCTAACTATAGCCATATTTGGTATGCACTCCCAAAGAGGCATAATAGGATGAAAGATCACGTATCTTTCTTTCCTAGTATTGCTTGGACGTCACCACAGTTTGACACTTCTCCCTCGTCATGTTGCTGATTGACTTACCCTTATCCAGTGTGTGTGTGTGTGTGTGTGTGTGTGTGTGTGTGTGTGTGTGTGTGTGTGTGTGTGCGTGTGTGTGTGTGTGTGCATGTGCGTGTGCGTGTGCGTGTGCGTGTGCATGTGCGTGTGCGTGTGCGTGTGGGCCTTGAGCATGCTTCTGCCCCTCCCTTCCCCTTTCCTCTCCCTCCTACCTTCATGGCTGGACTTCTCTACCATTTACATATTCTCTACCTCATTCCCCATGTTCTCATTCCTCATAATTCATTCCCACATTCCCCCATTCCAGGATTCGAGGTCAGTTTGTCCACATCCTGGTGGATGTCTCCAACCCTCTCTCTCGAGGGGACCAGTTCTCTGCGGCCTTCCTCAACAGACAGGACTTTCCCAGCACTGACTCTCTCTACCGCATGATCATCAGGAGTATCCCCTCATCCCACTGTCATGTGACCTCCTTTGTTCAAACATGTGACTATTGTGACTGTCACATGACTTGCATGTGATTGTCACACTATTGTATTGTCAAGGCTGAGCGCAGAACTACATAACCAGGGTTTCATTTGGGGGGGGGGGGGGGGGGGCATTTGCCCCCCCTGGAATTTCAAAGTTTTTAGACATGTCTAGCACAAGTGTGAAACCACAAGAAACATTGGCGGTTAGTCTGGGTAAGCGTGACATCACCAACTTTAAAATAGACATCTCTAGGCTGACCAAGAGTGTGGGCTGACCTATAGAGCTGCTGACTAGGGGGTTCTGGTGAACAATCTTTCCATCATTATATTGGGCTGAGAATGTGCCAGAATGTATCTCGGAGAATCCATTTAAATTTTTCCCAGGGGGGCATGCCCCCGGACCCCCCTAGCTATGGCCGTGCTTCACACGCCCGCATGACACATCGGCCCCCTTATTTATTGCATGCACCATTTTGCCCCCCCTTGCCAAAATGTCTGGATGAAACACTGTTATACTGTTTGTTGGAAGTTGCTAGCAAGAGAAATTTTAAAGGCCCATATCTCGAACCTGAAGTGGTAGAGGAGGTCATGGGGTGGCTAGGGTGAGTAGGCCCGCAACTTCCAACAAAATAGTTACATGACCCTAATTGGGATGCATTCGCCCATGCAGCTCGTGCATCCCAAGTAGGGTCATGTAACTATAATATGTATGTATGTATGTATGTTATGTATGTATGTATGTATGTATGTATGTATGTATGTATGTATGTATGTATGTATGTATGTATGTATGTATGTATGTATGTATGTATGTATGTATGTATGATGGATGGATGGATGGATATATGTAAGAGTAGGGATTGCAGCTGTTCCATTCCTTGACCAATGAGACTGCTTCAAGTCTGTGCACCCAATGGAGAAGATGGTGGACCTGGAGACAAGACTGAGGGTGAGGGAGGCTGCATGGGACTCGAGGGGGAAGGGAGGGAGGAGGGAGGAGGGAGGAGGGAGGGAGGGGAGGGAGGGAGGAGGGAGGAGGAGGGAGTCCAGGGTCAGGTGTGGCCATGGCTGCAGCTACCAGTTCTAGCTCTCAAACTCCATATATCGATCTCCCTCCCTCCCTCCCTCCCTCTCTCCCTCCCTCCCGCTCTCTCTCCCTCCCTCCCTCTCTCCCCTCCCTCCCTCCCTCCCTCTCAGCACCTCTCCACAGCCTCGCTCAAGTCTCTGTGTTCCGAGTGTCTGGAGTTGATGGAGGAGGGGGTGGGGAGGGAGGAGGAGGGGGAGGAAATTCAGCAGTACCTGGCAACCGAGATCAACAGATTACACAAAAGAATTATTCAGGAAACAGGTTGGTTGCCATGGAGAATATTGTGGCAGTACATAATGTACATGTTTGTGGGAGGTGTTTAGAGATGGCTTCACTTGGCTTGATGTCATTCTCTCTCTCTCTCTCTCTCTCTCTCTCTCTCTCTCTCTCTCCCTCTCCTTCCTCTCACCCTCCCTCAGACACAGAGGAGCAGAGGGACAGTGCTGTCAGCTGCAGCAGTCTCAACGGAAGTGACCAACTCACCGAAGAAAACCTCAGCACATTTGCCCTTCCCTCTCCTCGCTTTCCCACCCACCGTCTGGAGAACTGTCAATACCCGACTATCCTTACGAGAATTCGGGAGGTGTTGGTTGGCTGTCAAAAGCAGCTGTCCCCGGAAACAACGATACGAACCTTTTCCCACTCGAGTCAGACCAGTATGGATAGTACAGGCAGCGGACACTTGGATGGAGAGGGAGGGAGAGGGGGAGGAAGGGAGGAGGAGGGGGAGGGTTTGGAGGCTGTAAGCAATGGACATGTTGAGGTGGTGGATGGGGGAGGGGAGGGGGAGGGGAGAAGGGGAGGAGGGGAGGGGGGACAAGAACCAAGTGTGACGGAGTCACGTGATGATCATGTGGCAACCCCAGACTCAGGTCACGTGATGTCACCTGACTCAGTGACCCCTCCCCCAATAGAAGAGGTCAGGATAAGACACAAACAACGTTCCCACTCTGCCACCGATGGTCAGGACACTCCGTCCAGAGACAGTTCCACGCCAACGGAACAGAACGGAGACATGAATCCCCACCCCAGTGATGAAGTATTTGAAACCACAAGTCCGGTTTCCAAGGAAACGAGTCAGGAGAACCCAAAAGATTCACACGCACCTCAGACCTCGAGCAGACCCCTTAGCAGCAGAAGCACCAGACACAACAGCCACCAAGACCAGATGAGACAGCGATCGAAGTCGCATTCACACAGGTTGATTCGAAGGGAGACAGTTCCTGCAGACATACACAAACGAATGAGCACCATCAGCGGTGGTTCTTCCTCTTCGTCGTCCTCGGTGATAGGCCCCGCCCCCTCTTATGGCACGTCACGGAGGATCTATACCAATGTTGCAGGGTCCTCCCAGGTCCCCCTCTCCATCTCCACCATACCCATCGGCAGTATGAAGGTGTCGAGTCGGCGAAACACGATGGCCATGCCGCCCAAAAAGAGGATCCCCCTGGCTGGGGTTGGGTCTCCTCTGCACGCCAGCTCACCAAAGCTGAGGGTGCTGAAGATCGTGTTGACTGGGAGTGATTTGCTCGTTTGTCATGCGGCAAAGGCTTACGCTTATCTGATGGCTGAGGAGCCGAATCTCTTTGTCGGCTTGGACGTCCGGTTTTATCACATTCCCTTATCTACAGCCTCAAGTGCTGACTGGCAGATTCCGGAACGGATTCGAACCCCAGCCACTGATCTTCCTGAGATATTGATGGAGCAGGTGAACACTTGTGGTTTTGATGTGAATATCGGGCGGTACATGGCTCACATGGACAGCTGGTATGAGAGAAATGTTGCCCTGGCAACACATCACACATTGAGACTTCTGCCGGGGGTGAGTGTGTACGTGTGTGTGTGTGTGTGTGTGTGTGTGTGTGTGTGTGTGTGTGTGTGTGTGTGTGTGTGTGTGTGTGTGTGTGTGTGTGTGTGTGTGTGTGTGTGTGTGTGTGTGTGTGTGTGTGTGTGTGTGTGTGTGTGTGTGTGTGTGTGTGTGCATGTGTGCGTGCGTGTGTGCGTGCATGTGTGTTTCACAGAGGAACCTACAGCTAGCTGTACCTCCTCCCCCCCAGTCTCACAAACAGATGTCTCTACCACCAGAGGATCAGCAGGTCAGACCATCCCTCACGCCTGCCAAGGTGAGCCCTGACCAGCTGCCATGACCGGTGCACTCCACTCACCGACTATCTTCCCTCCATCATTCACCCTCCTCCTCCCTCCCTCTCTTCACCCCCCTCTCCCTCTCCTCTGCTCCTCTCCCTCCTCCCTCCCCTCTCCTCCCACATACTCCTCTCTCTCCTCTCTCTCCCGGCCCTTTCCTTCCCCTCCTCCCTCCTCCTCCCTTTCCCTCTCCCTCTCTCCCTCCCCCTCCTCTCTCCCCTCCCTTCCCCTCTCCCTCTCCTCCCTCCCCCTCCTCCCTCCCCCTCCCTTCCCCACGCCCTCAGATCTTGGTAGACACTGTGGCCCACTATTGCCGTGAAGCTAATCACTGTATCAGAGCAAAGATGTACAGACTGAAGGTTATTAAGTAGTTAATTAAGTAACGAAGTGGACTTGTCTTTCAGTATGAACTGAAAGAGGAAATCACTCTATTTCTAGTAGAGTCCTACATGAGTTGGAGGTTCATCTGGTTGTCTGTCCTCCCTCGTGTGTGCCCCCTTTTCCCTCTCCCCCTCTCTCCCTTCCACTTTCCCTCCCTCCATTTCTCCTTCGATCTCCTCCTCCTTCCTCTCCCTCCTCTCCCTCCCTCCCTCCCTCCCTCTCTCCCTTCCTTCCTCCTTTCCTCCCTCCCTACCTCCTTTCTCCCCTCTCTCCCTCCCTCCCACCTCCTCTCTCCCTCCTTCCCTCCCTTCCTCTTTCCTCCTTCCTCCTCTCCCTTCCTTCCTCCCACCTCCTCTCTCCCTCCTTCCCTCCCTTCCTCTTTCCTCCTTCCTCCTCTCCCTTCCTTCCTCCCACCTCCTCTCTCCCTCCCTCCCCCCCCTTCCTCCTTCCTCCTTCCTCCTTCCTCCTTCCTCCTCTCCCTCCCTCCCTCCCTCCCATCTCCTCTCTCCCTCCCTCCCCCCCTTCCTCTGTTCTCTCCCTCCCTCCCTCCCGCCTCCTCTCTCCCTCCCTCCCTCCCTGCCTTCAGGTGATGCAGAAATCAGAGAAGTCCCACAAAATTGAACACAGGGAACTGCACATGCTCCACCGCATGGACATTCAGAGACTGTCTGGGAAGAGAAGTAACACTTGTACAATGTCATTGCTTTCGGTGTTCTACTTCTGTTTCTGTTCCCCCCCCCTAGATAATCGCCAAGTGAAACCATTTGAAGCAAATATTCAAATGACTGAGGTATGTATACACCTGTTGTATATGTAGCTATGTAAACACACACACACACACACACACACACACACACACACACACACACACACACACACACACACACACACACACACGCACGCATGCACACATGCACGCACGCGCGTGCACGTGCGCGTGCACACGCACGCACGCACGCACACACACACACACACACACACACACCGTTCATTCTCTTCATCACACTTCACAGCTATCTCTGGATGGAAGTTTTGTGCGTGGAGACGTGGTTCAGGTGAAGGATGTGTGGGCAGTCAGAGCTTGTAACATGCCTCGTGCCACTGACTCCACTGCCCCTAACCCAGGTTAGTTAATACTCAGAGGTTGCCCTAGCAATCCTGCCATTGACTACGCACCCAGTGTAGGCGGAGCCAGTGTTACATGAATCATCAGTTACACGTATACATGCAGATAACTTGCTGGTCACTCTCCCAGGCTATAGTAGGGAAAATGTGTGGGGGGGGGGGGGAAGGTGGATGTGTAGCAAGAGAGAAAGAGAGAGAGAGGGGGGGGGGCAGGGGGGAGATGTGAAAAGATGCTTGAGACTAATGGATGAATGTCATGTGATGATCGTGTGATGATCATGTGACCCTTATCATACAATCTCATACAGAGTCAGAATGCTTTGAGCTCACGGTAATGAGACTGCGAGCCTCAGCAAAGGTAAGTTGAGTTGGCTACCCTCTCTTTTGCTCCCTTCTCCCACTTGGTTTCAGTTTCCTACTAGCTAGTATTTCAGGATATCGTCCCTCCTCCTTCCCTCCCCTCATCCAGAATCGACCTGTGGAGGAATCCAATCATCATGCCTACGAGCTGGTTTTGGAGACGAGGAAGGAACCACTCACACTAATGGTGGATGGGGACGGAGATGTGCTAATAGAGAATGTCATTAGGTGAGGGAGGGAGGGAGGAAGTAGGGAGGGAGGGAGGGAGGGAGGGAGGGAGGGAAGGAAGGAAGGAGGGAGGAGGGGAGAAGGGAAGGAGGAGAGAAGTGTGGGATTTCCATTCACTCCAGCTTTTCTTACCACCTCCATATGCTATTTGATTTCCACCCTCCCTCCCTCCCTCCCCCCCTCCCTCCCTCCCTCCCTCCCTCTTTCCCTGCCCACAGATTAGAGATCTCCCCTGCCTACAAAGACAGCCCCTCTGTCATCCCCACAGGACTGAAGGACGTGAGGCCAGAGAGACACCTCTTCTTCCCCCTAATGACATTCTGGCCTGTTGATCTATAGACTCATATGGATATGTATAATCAATACAATTCAGTATTTCAGTATACTTTACAGGTGGCATTGGTATTATATAATTTATGAGATCCCTGTTTGCACCATAAGAGAATATAATTATGTATGTCCATTACATGTTTCACGGTCTGTGGCCACATTTATTGTAATACCATAAATATTACTGGTATGTGTGTATGAATGTATGCATGTGTAGGTTTGTGCGTATGAATGTACATGTGTGTATATATATATATATATATAGGTTTTTTAATAATTGATAGTATGTATGGAGATTTGCTTGGATAAATACATGCATGTGTACGAATAGGTTTATGTCTGCACGTACAAGTTGTGCAAAAATTTGAGGTCATAATGTGATGGTTGTTTAATGTAGTGTACAAAAGGTCAATCAGTTATTCAAAACAAGGAGCAATAGTGAGTGTGTTCCAGTTCAATCTAAAATTCCAATGGACCTCAGCCATGCTGCCACGGCAACCTCTGCACTGCTGTACTTCTTGAAAAACTTGTACTCCTGTGTGTGTGTGTGTGTGTGTGTGTGTGGAGAGAGGAAACAGGAGGGAGGAGAAATGTTATTTCATGTCCAACTCTGGCTTAGTCCATGACAGTCTTTGCTCACCTGTAGCTCGTCATAGTGAGGACGTGTGGTGGAGTCCTTCATCAAACTGGAGGGAGAAGGAAGAACTGTACAACCATCTCCTCCCAACACCTCCCCCCCCCCCCACACACACACACACAGCTTCTCCACACTCACCAGGCAGCTGCAAACTCCCTCAGCTCCTCAGAGTACCGCCCGTCGTCAGGGAGCTTGGGGGGAGGGCCATTCACCACAGCATTCAGCTGCTCAAATATCGTGTTCCATTTCTCATATGGGAATGTGCCTAATGCCAGCTCTACCTATGGTACGAGAATATGAGTGTATGGGCGTATGAGAATGGGACTGCATTGGCCACACCCCTTTGGTGTCTTACAAGTGTGATGCCGAAGCTCCACACGTCAGACTGGATAGTGTAGCCCTTGCCAGCTGTGGTGGGGTCAATTCTCTCCGGCTGTTTGGGGGGGAGAGAGGGGTAGGAGTGAAGAGAGGAAGGAGGGAAGGAGGGAGAAGATGAGTAGGAGAGGGAGAGGGAGAGAGGAGGGAGTGAGAGGAGGAGAGAGAAGGGCAGAAAGAAGAGGTAGAGGAGGGAGGAGGGCAGAGCAAAGGGGGGGAGGAGCAAGAGACGAGGACAGTTGAGCAAAGGAAGCTAGTCACCTACTGGACAGCTGCTACTTACTGCCATGTAGGGGCGACATCCGACGTCCATTGTCTTGGCGATGGAGTCCACCAGTTGCCCAGCGATGCCAAAGTCACAGAGTTTGAACTCACCGAGTCTGTTGACTAGGATATTCGAGGGTTTGACGTCTGAGGAGGAGGGAGAGGGAGGAAGGGATGGGGGGGGGGGGGGGGGGGGGATGTGAGGAGGTCATGAGGAGTGGGTGGTATAGTGGGCACCTCTGTGGATGATCTTCATATCAGTCTTGAGGTAGTTGAGGGCCTGGACCACCTGTTGGGGGCAAGACAAGCAGATTGAGAGTTTCAACACCAGCGAATGGATAACTCAGTCAGCACACAACAGTCTCCTCCCCCTCCCCCCTCCCCCCACACCATCACATCTTCACCTCTCACCAGGTTACCAAGATTGTAAAACAGCTGCACCTTGTGGTACAATGGCAAGAATTGGAACAAATGACATGGCAGAATGCACAAGGACACACTCACATTGTGTGACAAACACCACCCACTCCTGATCATATCAGAACCAGTGGTTTGGATCAGGAACCAACACTTTCATCCCATGATCACATGATCTCATAATTTCATGATCTCATGACATCATGACTTCATGATTTCATCCCATGATCACATGATCTCATTATTTCATGATCTCATGACTTCATGATTTCATAATTTGACAATTTCAACCATGATCACATGACCAGTTGCACTCACTGAGACGGTCATCTTCCCTAGTATCTCCTCGGGTATGGTAGAGCACATCTGCTGGTAGACCCGCTCAGATACCTTGTCCATACTGGACTCCAGTAGTTCCATACATATCCACACATCACCCTTACGGGGGGGGGGAAGGAGGGGGGAAGGGAGGGAGGAAGGGAGAGAGAGGGGGGGGGATGGAGAGGGAGAGGGAGGGAGAGAAGGAAGGAGGGAAGGAGGGAGGGATAGAGAGTGAGAGAGGGGGGAGGGAGGGAGAGAGAGGTGGAGGGGGAGGAGGGAAGGATGGAGGAATGATGGTGGGCTGGAGACACAGTGGCAAGTTATGAGAGGAATGGAGTATGGAGACCAGACATCCAATTACTGCACATGTGCCCCTCCTCACACTTACCACTTCCTCTTTCTCTCTTCTATATCCCCTCTCCCTCCTCCCCTCCCTCTCTATCTTCCACTCACCCCCTCTTTGTCCCTCCCTCCCTTCCTCCCCTCCCTCTTCCCCTCCCCTCCTCACCTCCCCCCCCTCCCCTCCTCACCTCCCTTATGATACAGCCATAGTACTCCACAATATTAGAACAATTCCCTGTTCCCATGACAACCGCAAGTTCTACAATATTATCCTTGTCATTCACCCTAAGCTCTGGAACTGGTATTTTCTTTAAGAGAGAGAGAGAGAGAGAGAGAGAGAGAGAGAGAGAGAGAGAGAGAGAGAGAGAGAGAGAGAGAGAGGTGAAACAAGTGAGAGTACAAGAATGAGATATGTAATCACATCAGTGGTTACCTTGACTGCCATTTCAGTTCCTGTATTTTTGAACTTCATCTTCAATACGGTACCATAGTTACCAGCACCAAGGGGACCCAGTTCTTCTAAGTCTTCAGTTGTGAAGTTGTAGCCCTGTGAGAGAGATGTGTGTGTGTGTGCGTGTGTGTGTGTGTGTGTGTGTGTGTGTGTGTGTGTGTGTGTGTGTGTGTGTGTGTGTGTGTGTACATGAACAATCAAGTACATAGAGCACTAATTAGAAAGGAAGGAGAAGGGAAAGAAAGAAAATTACAACAACCTCAATGGCTTAGAAAAATAATCTGTACAGCCTCTACGGCTTAGAAAAATAGAATCTGCACAGCCTTTATGGTTTAGGAAAATAGAATTCTGTACAGCCTCCATGGCTTAGGACAATAGAATCACACATAGGGCCCCCAATTCTTATCAGTAATAGTATATCTACTATTGGATACCTCATGCATAATTCATATCACCATACAGCTAGGTAGCAGTCTCTACAGTACCGTGACCACTGTCCATACTGGCCGGGTCAGAATGATGATGTCATGTCATGTCATGCCATACAGCTGCATTGTCTGACCTGCTGTTTGATGGTGAGGACACCCATTGGCAGTCCAGGGTTAGATAGGGCCCGCTGAGAGGCTGGTGGGCTGCAATTAGGGAAGTGTGCACAGTGCATTGAAATTAGAAGTGAAAGTGATGTCTGTTTATAAAGACAAGTCCCAAATGAAAACCAGCAAAACTACAGCTGCTTTGCTGGTGGACACTGCTGGTGAGTACCATCATATGTAGTCCAAAGATCAGGAGATGCACCACATGTAGATGGAGACATGCACACACACACACACACACACACACACACACACACACACACACACACACACACACACACACACACACACACACACACACACACACACACACACACACACACACACACACACACACACACACACACACACACACCTGAAGTGATGTGTGCAGGGACCAGGAACTATGGCAGCAAGCAACAGCTGTGAGATATAGCCTCTCTAACTGCTTCCTAAGACTGCCTATTGCCTCATACCAAATGTCTTCCAGCTAGACCCCCCCCCTCCTCCTTCTAACCTTCAGATCAAGCTTCCCTAGACTGCATGGGGTATTGCTACTGACACTGACAGGAAGGAAATACTAATGGTGGTGATAGTAAAACTAACTCACCTCTTCCCAGGTGTGCATGGCTACCCCAGGCTGTGGTCAACAACCCTCCCCTCCAGGAGGGGTGGGTAACAACCTCCCCCAGGAGGCATGGCTAGCAACCTTCCCCAGGAGGCGGGTGGCTAGCAACCTTCCCCAGGGTGGCTCCACCAACTGTGAGTGTACAAATGGTCAGTGAAGCCCTACATGCAGCTGCCTGTCCAGCTCACAAGCAGGCCTTTCCACACCCACTTTTTACTATAGACTCCTAGCTGTAAATCCTGGAACCACCAATGGAAGCTGAACATAACATGTCATCATGCTGAGTGTGCTTCCCTTCCCCCCCCCCCTCTCCCCTCCCAATCACCACCACCAGCACAGTCCAGATGGAGACATGCACTAGGAGGGAGACGCATCCAATGGCCGACCAGCTGAGACACACAGCATGTCCTCCCCACACTTCTACCAGGAGGCATATAGCAGAATACAAGGGGTCAAGGGTTACTATAGCAACACCATCCCCAAAAAGGGGTGCAAGCTAAGCCAAGTGAATGTGAAGTGAGACATGTGGTTAGTTGGGACAGTACTGAAGGGGGGGGGGGGGGGGGGAGGGGGACTAGGGAGGGAGGTTTGGGAGGAAGAGGTTGTATGAGTGATTGTGTACAGGTGTAGTGTGTGAGAGGTGAGGGGGTGATGTGCATGGTGATGTGGTAGCTAGGAGTTGTGGGGAGGTGACACGAAGAGAGTGAGGAGTGATGAGATGCTTAAAAAAATAGTTTTCAAGTGAAAAATAGGGAGGGGGTGCCTATGAAAAGGGGTGGGGGAGATTGATGAGTTACAGAGGGAAGCGGGGTTTACAGAGGAGGGGGCGGGGCTTACAGAGGGGGTGGGGCTTACGGAGGAGGGGGGGTGGGTTCACTGGTGGGGAGGGGTTTGGAAGGGGTTGGGGTGGAGGTTCCAGGTGTCTTGAGGCCAGGCAGCCGAGGCTGCTTGCTCAGGTTCATCTTCTTGAGCGGTGCTGGGGGAGGGAGGAAGGAGAGATGGAGCGAGGTGAAGAGGAGATAGTGGAAGAGGAAGGAGAGGGAGGGAGGAAAGGGTTAAAGTGGACATAGGCTGATCACACCGTCTGCTACACTTGCAAAACAGTTCAATTGCGCACTTAGCTACAAAAGAGGGCCATTGGAGGGGGGGCCGAGGCAAGGATGATGTACCGCAACTCTCTCTCAGTAACTTCGTTAGCCAACGAAGCGTTGGCGAGTGGCAGTATGACTCTCGTGCATATGCTCGTACATGTACATGCTGACGTGGCAGGCATGCTGAAGGCGCGCACACACATACAAACCGGTCCACTTACGTCTGGCCGACATGATGGGATTGCGGAGGACTTGCAGAAAGAAGCCTTCAGTGAAACGGGGCAGCAAATGGCAAGGAATTTAATGATGAGTAAGACCCTGCGACGCACGCGCAAATTAGGGCATGACGTCACTTAGTACCAATTATAAACCGTGATCGGTGTCTTAGAGACGTTGTGAGAAGTGAAGTATGAGCGTTGAGAAAGACAAGAGTAAGGCAGCTTGAGAAGTCGCTACTTCAGGAGTAATAACAATAGTTCTCTGTCTTCCTCTGTTTTATGTCGCCCCCCCTCTCTCCCCCCCCCCTCACCCCATGGTCTCTCTCTCTCTCTCGTCCACACACAGGTCCTCTGGTACTTGAGGAGAAAGCTCAGCCTCCAGCCTACACGGCAGCCCCTCCTACAGTCGTGTACCAGCCAACTGTAGTCAGTGCAGCTCCCCCTGACGACCAGCTGGTGATGTCTCTTTTCACCACCTTCTGCTGCTTTTGGCCCCTGGGAATGTTTGCCATCATCAAGAGTATCGAGGTGAGAGCTTCTAGAGGCCGTGTTTTCTCACAATCACAATACTTCAGTCACTTACAGATGGTAGACAACTGTAGGGCCAGACTTGTCTCAGACCTAGATACAGCTCCTGAACAAAAAATAATTTCAAAGGGCCAAGAATTTGCTGTAGACGAAACACTGCAGTACTTAGGAGGGTCTGGGGGCATGCCCCTCCCCCCCCAGGAAAATGTTGAATGTCAGGCCTTCAGAGACTGAATCTGAACCATATTTGGAGCAGTTGTGTAAACAAAATCATTAAAAATGGAACATAAAACATTGAACTCTCGCCACAAATAATTGATGCGCACGTATAGTGCTATGCTTGGTGGTATGGCAAGCAAAGTTTGACCAGTTTTCAGAAACTGCCTCACTGCCATCACAACAGTTGTTCATGTCTATTAGAACACATGATTGCACCTTGTTCTATCCACTCACCACCTGATGCCTGTCCCCTTGCAGGCCCGTACAGCCTACCAGTCGGGTCGGCACCAGGATGCAGCTGCCGCCACACGCTCTGCAAAAACATTCAACAAACTGTCCATCCTCGTGGGAGTCATAATCCTCGTGGCTGTACTGGTCTTGCAACTTACCTGGATCATTCCTACTGCAGTGTTGGCTGCCACTGCACCGGATGATAGGAGCGGTGAAGACTGAACTACTGCCACCAATGTGGCATGTTTTGTATTCAGTCATTTTATCCTTGCTGTATGACTCAAGCTGATCTTATGTTTATGTGTGTGTCAGTAGTAGTAATTGGACAATAACAAGTGTATATATTACATGTATATAATGTGCATATGTATGCAAAGCTAGCAATGATTGTTTCTCTCATGGAACCTTAGCGTATAATTATTACGCTAGCTAGTAGCCAGTTAGCATAGTAGCCATCTCTACCAAAGTTATATAGCCCGTCTGTTCATTATAGCTGGAGTTAAATTATTTTGGCCGATTTCATTATTTATACAATGTCATGCATTATTATGGACGCAACTGCAAGAGTGTTAAACACACCCCATGACTTCGCGATGCGTGGGAGTGGGCGCCGGGCGCATGATATGGCCGGCTGACGCAACTATCACGGGACTAAGTTTAGTGTTTAGTCCCCTTTGTGTTTTTTTTTTTCACCAAACATGAGCACCAAGAAAGAGAAGGGTAAGATGTGAGAGTTAGATTGAGAGGACGTTTTAAACTGTATACAAGAGTGTACGCAACCAGCAGCATCCTTACGCACTTCACGCAGCCCCTCTGCTGGATGGCGGTACGGCTCACTACACGGCAGCCCCTCCTACAGTTGTGTACCAGCCAACTCAGTTTGAACCAGCTCCGCCTGACGACCAGCTGCTGATGTCTCTCTTCACCACCTTCTGCTGCTTTTGGCCCCTGGGAGTGTTCGCCATTATCAAGAGTATGGAGGTGAGAGCTGAGTGAGCCTTAGGAGCTCCATAACACCATCATGTGCCACGATGCATTCACTCACCAGCCATTGCACTGCACAGTACTACCGCACAGACTTTGCTACTGATTGTAGACATCCATTTTTTGCAGACTTTGAGATAGCATTGGGACACGTCCAGCTGTTGAGTGTGCAAGTTGGTTCCTCTAGGTGATCTGAAGTCATGATGTTGCGAAGGTCAACTCTTCTTTCCAGAGCTCAACATGTGTCACGACAAACTGCATGTATAAATTGCCACCATAACCGACTGGCTATGGCAATAGAATAACAATGCTTATGTAGAGGGATGGAAGGTTTGGTAAAGGAGTGAGATGAGGGGTAACTTCACTCATGGCAGTTCCACATGACCTTCATTTCCTTGTTCAGTGACAATTGCCTGTGTCCATGTTGAACACATGTATATTATACTGTGTCTTTTGCTCTCCATTCACTCAACACCCGATGTCTCCTTCCCCTGCAGGCCCGCTCAGCCTACCAGGCGGGTCGGTACCAGGAGGCAAGTGTTGCCACTCGCTCTGCCCGGACCTTCAACAAGCTGTCCATTCTCGTGGGGGTCATAATCCTTGTGATTGTGTTCCTCCTGCAGCTTGGCTGGATCATCCCCACTGCTGTATTTGCCGCTATTGCTGCTAAGAACAGTACCACCACAGACACATAAATTATGTACATGTGTGTATTCTTGTTATGTGGGCTAAGCCCACTTTTACTTACTTAAATAGATGGTCTGTGGTTTATTGCATATGAAATGAATGATTGACCAGTCCAGAGTGTAAAGTGGTGTGACAAAGATTGACATCATGGGTCAGATCACAGGCTAGGAATGTGTGGGTGGGGCTGCCATTCCCACAGCTAAACGTTTCACAGTCCAGACCTGCTGCATACCGTAACTCATCACCAATGAATTACACATGCACCCCACATGTGCACCTACCCCTCCCACCATTCTCCAGTCAGAAAAACTGGTGGCATATGTAGGTGAGCTTCATAATTATTAATTTAATAATTAACAAATAATACACCATCATTAATACAAATAATGTATGCATCAGTGGCTTTGAGTGGAGGATGATTTAGCTCATGAGCTGCAAGACAGCGATTAATCCAATTATTGTTCTTTGAAGAATGAAGTTCCTTGCTTTAGGCAAAATGGAGGTATTGTTTGAGTCTTTCCACTGCAGTTTGCTTAGTTTGTATTTGTTTGCAGCAGATGTATCAGAATGGGGGCCCCCTTAACTTTCTTAGTTCAATTCAGTTACACAATTTCACTTTGATCATGTGCTATTAAAGTTGAAATCTGAACTGGGCTGGATGGTCAGTGAATAGCAGTGTAGCATCATGTATCTGGTGCTTGCTATATGTCCAGTGTACTGATGCATCAGTGGCTTTGGGTGGAGGATGATTTAGCTCGTGAGCTGCAAGACGGCGATTATTGTTCATTGACAATACTCTTGGCTTCCTCTGGTTCTCCACCACCCAATGTAGGTTCAAGTCCAAAATGATGATGTGTATGATGGTGCTAATACAGATTGATCAGATCTGTAGGGAGAGAAAGATACAGCCAGATGATTACTCATACTGTCAATAGAGTGTGTAGCCTTGTAGGCTGCATGACAATGCATTGCACACTTCCACCATGAAGCAAAACTTATACACTACCCATACGCTACCCATTGTGATTATATACGCACCTTCTTCACGGTCCCACACTAGCTGCAATTCCACCTCTTCCCTCAGTGGGACGGCAGGTAGCTCTGGTATGGTTCAGGTGACATCTGGCACCATGTGGTGTCAGTTGTTGGGAAGAACGGTGGCAGTGGAGCAGCTGCAGGGGAGACAGTCGCCTGGACTCTGTCCCTTGGCCAACTGAGGGCTTACGGGCTCCTGGAACGACTGCCTCACCACTGCAGCTGCTGGCTTCCATGCTGTAGTGGAGCACAGCCCATGGAATCTGTAGTAGCAGAGAAACAAGAGAGATGGAGAAGGAGGAAAGGAAAGGGAGGAGGATGAGGTGAGTTAGGGAGTCTTGCTTGCAAGATTCTCTCTTTCCAGCATTGAAATATACACCAGCACAGTTAGCTGTACAAGAACGATTTTGGGAAAAGTATACAGTGGACCCTTCAAATTTAATGAACCAATTAAGGGTACCAACTAATTTCTATCCACCAAGACACAGACACAGACAAACTCTCTACAAAGTGACTTACTAGCAGTCCCATCAGTTGTAGAGCACAGGATGGGACAGGGTCACCACAACAGCCCAAGATAGAGGGGTTAGGGCCCATGTGATGTGCACTGATTGCTGTTTGGAAGAGAATCACAATGGAGGAAATGATGGGAACATTTAATAATTAACAAATAATCAGCTAAAATTCCATGAACACATTTAATACCTGATCAACTTCCAGTGCTGAGCATTGGATGTGTTGTGTCACTGTCTGTCATCGTCATACAAAATTAAATGCAAAAATGAAACTTCAAAAGAAAAAAGGTAGTGTCTCTCCTCCCAAGCTCATTCTCATGCAGAAGGACTGCTGTGCTTTGTGCCACGTATATAGAAAATCAAGACATGAAGCTTCCTCTCCCAAACCCACCCACCAGCACGATGCTCTGGGGCACGACCTTGCCCCATGCTCTCCATGTAGTCACCTATAGCAGTCCACCCCACACTGAGCCAATGCCAGGCACCTAATGCTCACCTCACCTCCTCTGGCTCCCCCCACACACCACACACAACACAGAGTGTCACCTCAACAACCCACCATGACCTTCCCAAGCAAGGTCAACTCCTCCCCTTCCCTCACAACATGCCACAATGTACACACTAGTATTTAGGTCATGTACTGAGCTGTAGGTGCATGTGGGAACATCAGAGCCTCTTGTCTGACCCACCAACTCTAGCAACCTGCCCTGGACCAGCATAGAACAGTGGGAGAAGTGATGAGGCCTAGTCCTACAGCACCTCTGACAGAGGCAGTGTGGGGTGCTTTAGACTTGTGTCCACTCAACCCTGCTCCAGGGCTTGCCCTCACCTGGTCCATCCAGGCCAGCTCTGGATGGGCCGTTGTATGGGCAAGCCTCGCAACAGGCTGGCAAGTTGAGGGGTTCCAAGTGTGAAGTCACCTCTCACATGCATCTGTCATCAGTGCTTCCTATACCATTGGACTGGACATGTCTGCAGTTGAACAGCGTAAATGTCACGTGTGTTGAAAAGCGTGGTTGAGGTAAATTTTATTTCGAGAAAATTCGCAAAGCATGAAAAATATTGTCAACTGCAAATATTTCCAGTCCAACAGCAAATGATTTACTTCACACCAAAGAGCTTCTCCCAGTGTTCACCAGTTCTGCTAGCACAGGGCAGGCCTCTAGTGAAAATGGCACAGGCAAAGAGGCTGCAATGTCCCCACACCTACTGTGACCAGGCTCCCCATTCCCAACCCTCACCCCCTCCTCATTCATACATGGTGGGTGGTCAGGGAGACAATTAAGTGTCAGTGTATGTGGTGTATGAGGTGGAGCAGTGGGAGACTGAAACTAGAAACCAAACAATGGGCAGTGGCCAGTGTGGAATGTACCTAATTAATATCCACAAGAAAGCACAATACCCTCCTTGCACACCACTGTAAACAACATGCATGAATACTTGAGTTTGTCTCTGTTGGCAAGCTGTGCTGGTGCTCTGCACTTTAGTGACTGAATTTAAATGCTCCCAGTCCTATCACATGACACAAAACAGTGCAGCCCTTCTCCCCCACTCCCCTTCCCTTTCACTCACAAGCAAAACAAAGAAAGCAAAAAAACAAAAACTCTGTCCATGTTAGTCAGTCGCATTGTTTACCACTTCATTGCAGTAACATCTGTGGAACAACTTCAAGCTTGTGGAAACTGCTGTGAAGAGAAAGAGAATAATGAACCCTGTCCTCTTATGATATAGTTTAAAGTACTCACAAGAATATAAACACGGAAGTTTCAGTTCACGCCATAGTCACAGAGTTCCGTTGTTCACCGCTGCGGTGTAGCAACCTATGTGGAACCATAGATATTAGAGTGGTACGTCTAAGTATGGTGGAACAGCTTCAAGCTTGTGGGGGACTGCGAAGAGAAAGAGAACATTGTCAATCAGCACACGTCCATAGTTGTCGGTGGATGGACATATAGATTCTGTAACAGGACATTCACTGCATGCAGCGCAGCTGCGTACATACCTTCCAATAGTTCCGTTCTACTTCAAGTTCGCCATGGCAGAGGAGTAGCTGGACACGGCCGGTGTCTGTCTGGTTGCCGCTGCGTACTTCATTCCTGCATTCAGATGTGCTGCGTTGTTGACGCTGATGGCGGGCAGGGCAGACGTGGGTAGGAGAGGTACATCATGCACGTTTCCGAGTCAGGTCAACTAGCCATAGGCCAGCAGTCACTTGTGAAGTACTATATAGTCCGCGGCGTTTTCTGCACTCCGTACGCGAAGGTCGTAGTACTGCCGTGCGCATGGAGAGACCAGACTTCAGAGCGACTGGCCGTTGAGAGAATTAGCACAGACTGCGTGATTGACTCCCGAGGCCCAGAGTAGTCCGCGCCTCGCACAGTCTGTCTGCGCACATAGTGAACCGTTCACGCCTTTTGTATCGCAATGAAAATTACTGCGCATGCGCGGATTTCTGGTTTCGCTCCACAAAGCTCTTTGCATAGAGATATCCAAGTCTTTTAGGTTCAAGAAGAGCTGTGTAGATTACGTCTCAGTAGAGGTCGTAGATTACTCCATGAACTATATAACGCGAAGAGTGGGTCTTTCGCCAAAACACTCTCACTCAACCGTGGTATTCTGGGCTTAAGATACTCAAACGATACTTCTCGCTCAGTGCACGCACAAAGAGTACTGCAGTACAAAGACAAGATGCTTCCCAGTCGTTTTCCCGGTAGATCCCAGCGCGCGCAGAGGTACGCTCACGCGATTAACAATGACGTTACAATGATGTCATAAGTAAAGTTGTCAAAAAAAAATGGACACTGGAGGTGAGCTTTGTGTTTACCGCTAATCGGAAAGGGAGAGACTGATCCTAGCGCGTCTCAGAGCTTTCATGAGTTATTAATAATGTATAGATCATTGTAGACAGCTTGTAGCCTCAATAGAATGGGTCAATAGCGAACACATGTTCACACTTTCGTCAGCGGGCCAGGTAACTAACTTGAGTAAGGTTCCCTCTCCTCTCCGTAGTCGAGGAACGGCAGCAGTTACTTTCAGAGGAGGGAGGGAAAGTGAGCGAGGACGAGCAGCCGCCAGTTCCCCCTCCTCCACACCTGCCTCCCCAAGTGAGCCAAACGTGTCTAAATAGTACACATTAAAGACACGTAACCACTTTCTCTCTCCCTCTCTCTCCCTCCCACTTTTTTGTCTCCGTTTGCCACCTCCTTGGCCCTGCCCTCCACAGCCTGCACCTCTACAAAGTGTTCCCCTCCACCCCCTCCCTTCCCTCCCTGTCCCCAATGAAGCTCCTCCCGACTATCACACGGACCTTCCTCCCTACACTGCCCCGCAGGCAGTAGGCATTCCCGTGCAGCTTCAAGTCGAAGGTCGTACGGTTTCTGCGACACTGATACAAGAGGTACAAAGCATGCCAATCTCTTGCTGCATTCCACTGTGTCGTTGGGAGGTCAGGTCAGGGACTTAAAATTTATGTGTGTACTGTGTGTGGGTTCAGCTGTATGTGCATTGCACGCCTGCAATAAGAGTAGCATTTGTGACTAAGATAGTGTTGTGACTATGTGCACTAAGTGGTACACACACATACAAGACACACACACACACACACACACACACACACATATACAAGCACACACACACACGCACACACACACACACACACACACACACACACACACACACACACACACACACACACACACACACACACACACACACATACAAGCACACACACACACACACACACTACACAAGGCATTTCATGTCTCCCTCTCTTTCTCAAACACACGCAGCCACATGGTAAGCACATGGTGTACATCAGCGATGCCAATGATGGTCAAAAGCCCCCTCCACCAAAGGACTACCTCGTGCTAGCCCTTCTTGGCCTCCTCTGCTGCTGTTTCCCTCTGGGTATTATTGCTCTATTGAGGTCTCTTGAGGTGTGTCCAAGATTATGGTAGAGAGAGGAGAGGGAGAGAGAGAGGGGGGGGGAAGGAGAAGAAAGAGAGATAATAGGATAATAGAATAGTGTGAAATGATGAGTATATACCAGGTTTAAACTGTCGCTGCCCTTTCTCCATTCCCACAGGTGCATCGGCTCTACCAGCAGGGCGACTACCAAGGGGCCATGAAGGCCTCGCGGCAGGCCCAGAGCTGGGGCATGGCAGCGGTCATATTTGGACTCTGCATCTTTGTACTCCCTGTCATCATGAGGCTGTACTTCCTGCACACTCATCAAGTTCACTACCACCAGCACCCATACTACAATTACTAACTGATTAGTAGGCTGTTTCCTGTTGGCTTTTGGTGTGTTATATTGCTGTTGTATAACATTGTGTGGAGTAGTAGTATTTTTAACTGAATTATATTAATTTTGTACATGATAATGTTCTGATAATTCACTATTCTTGGCTGTGCATATTTGCCCACTTTTTCACTGCTGTCTGCTTTTCCATAGCTTGTAAACAACAACTGCTAAGTTTTGTGTCCCCAAGTCTTGGCAGATGGCTTCCTGGCCCTGCCGGCTCCGTGGAGAAAATCCCGTGCGGTTTACTGAAATAACTGTGGCCGGATTGTCGCGTGAGCATGCATTCTTCTAGCTAGTTAGTACAGTCTAGCTAGCTCGCGCGCCAGCCCCTCACGTGAGGGGCTGGCGCGCGAGACTCCTGGCCTACGCGGACCTAGCGCCTGCAGAGAAAAAAACTCATGCGGTTGAATGTAGAACAAGCTATTTTATTACAAAATCCTTGCTTAATAGGTTGTCACTGCCGTTGTGCCAATGTTTTATTCCACTTGCCGAAGGATTTCGGAAGGTATATAATGCGCGGAGGGAGGGGTAGCGCATGCGCAGATCGCGGAAGGTCTAGGAACCAGAGCTAGAGGGGAACAGTGTGCGGCTGGCAGAGACTAGCAGACTATTGACTACTAAGTGAGCGCTTTATCGTCGACTGTAAAAGCACAACAGATACGGTATTTTCTTTCACTACAGACACCTCTCGCTACGAGAATGGAAGAGCACGTGGAGCTCATGGAACGCGGAGAAGGCCGTCAGGAAAAGGTGAGATCGTGTAGTTGACCGACTACCGTAGATGATCAAGACTCACTCAAAGTAGTTGCTAGTAACTAGATAGTGTTGTAGCCTGATATACAACTGCAGCTTTGCAGCGCATGCTATAGCAGGCAGGGTTTCATCTACTGCGGGGGGGAAGCTTCCCCCCCTAACTCTCCAACTTCCCCCCCAATTCTTCAACTACCCCCTCACAATATTCTAATTTAGAGTAGAAACCACACCTACTTTTCATTTCGTCATGCCCACCTTTCATTATAATGACCGAACGTCCCCCCCTGATAAAGTTTCCTAGATGAAACCATGGCAGGAGTGTGGGGGGGAACGTACTTTGAGTGAGGCTTGGGCCAAGAATGACACCTTTAGGTTGGCACTGCAGACTACAAAAGATGGAGTACACCATAGATACTATACTGTCCGTAAGGTATAGCATCTATGAGTACACCACACTCCACACCATGGTAAAAGGCTGTACATGTTCTGCATGTATCAAGACTTGTTGAGACATGTATATTGTACTACGGGGGAACTATTGAACAAGGCTGCCCAGTGCCTTACCATGGAGACCACATTGTTTGCCTCCACATTGTTTACCCTGTAATCTAGTTCCGTTTTTTTGCTGAATTGACGGGCGGATACAGGGGGGTGCTGAAGAACCCCCCCTCTGGAAATTAATAACCACTACAAGCTAAGGGCCTAAGCTTAGCTGAGTGTGAATTTTCACGCACTCCACATTTCGCACACTCCATGTGTGCGACTAGCGACACACTCACCACCCCTCCTCTTAAAACTCTGGATCCACTCCTGGTTGATTATGTGCAGCTTGATGGCTTCTGGCAGACAACTATTGCCAGCTGTGCTACTAGCAATGGGAAACTTTCAGTTTTCAGCCACATTGAAACGAATCCTTTTGGTGGGGGAGGACTGTTAGTTATTGGTAAAAGAGTCACATGCCTTATTGTGTGAGCAACACACACACACACACACACACACACACACACACACACACACACACACACACACACACACACACACACGCACACACACACACCTGGTTCAGATAAAAGAGATGCATCACCTCTCCCATCGTGCAGCGCCTGGCACCTGGTGGTGGCCAGCTCTGTTTACTATGATCTTTTGCTGTGCATGCCCCTGTAGTATCATTGGCCTGGTCATGGCCTACCAGGTGAGGAAATGTTACAAAGCAGTGTGTTCTTCACATGTATATTTTGCTCTGCATACTTGCTGCTAAACGCATTACTTGTCACTAAGTGCATTGTGTAATGTTTCCAATTTTGTGAATCATTGAAATAGGCCGATGACCAGTACATGAAAGGTGATTATGAAGGATCCTATAAGTTATCCAGACGAGCTCGTTTCTGTACCAAGTGGTCCATTTTGTTGGGTACCATTTACACTATTCTCCTTATCATCATCATAGTGGTGAATACCTATGTTGTAAGAGAAAATGTTGCCGCTGCTGAGACAGCGATGGTGCAGCAACAGCAGCAACAGGAGCAGGTCCAACAGGCAATCGCAATCATTCAGAATGAGATACAACAATTGGCTGCACTCCACCAGCAGCAGTGATTGCCATCGTAAATTTTCATGAACAGTTTTTGCTTACATGATATAACAGTGTACTTTTCCCTCATTATGACATTGTAAATAGGGTCATGCATGCTCATACAGGCAAGCTGCATTAATTTGTAATTTTGTGTTCAGAGGCAAAGTTTTTCTTCTGTGTAGGCAATCGTTTTAAGAATACTATGGCATGGTCTGCCGTTCGCGGGAACTAGTACAAAAAATATTTAGACCCCCGCTGAAACACCGATAACGTCATTATTGGGAAGATGGAGGAGCACATAGCGCTCGTGCCGCCAGGAGAAGAGAAGCTAAAGGTGAGATAATCACTACTGAGCTGGTATATGTACCGCAACCTCGATGCTGGTACAATGTCCATGCCATGCCGTCCTGGCGTTCACGCAGGCGATGGCGGAGCTAGACCCCCTCCCCCGCCGTCCAGAGACCCACTGGTGGCCAGCGCTAGGGGCGATGATCCTGTGCTGCATGCCCTGCGCCATCATAGCACTTATCACGGCCTACCAGGTGAGCAGAGAGTCTTAACAGAGGAGAATGGCGGCGCTACGGTCCCAGGCCGTGCCTAACCATAGATATTAAATATCTATGGCCTAACCCTGTAGCCCCTTGCTGAACTCAGTTGCCCTCAAGACTGGTCTGAAGACTAGGAGGGGTTAACAAATTGGTCTGGGGGTGCTTAAGGGGGGGCTTGGTCTGCAAAATGCAAGGGGCTGGGTGGGGGCCTAGGGCATAGATACTTATTTGGGGTGGGTACTGAATATAGTATCTATGCCTGGGGGGGGGGGGGGCAAGTTGGCGTGTAAAGCATAGGCTCAGTCCTGACTTCAAGTGTTTGAATTCCACAGGCTGAGGACCGCTATGACATGGGAGACTACGAGGGCTCAGTGAAGCTTGCCAAGAGAGCGCAGCGCTGGATTATGTGGTCTGTGGCAGCAAAAGTTCTCTCTGTCACCATTCTTGGAATTGTTACTGCAATATACTGTGTGGTCCTCCTCAAAGTTGTGCATGACTTCCAACTGAGTGAAGAGGAGATAGGACCAGTCAGTCAGTAGGAATCTGTATCCAACTCATGTAACAGTTTTGTTCTGCGTCACCCCCGTATTTGTTGATTTTAAATTTGTATCATGCGCAGATCGCGAACTGTTCTGCGCGAAATTAACGTAAGTACAAGAGCAAGTACATTCCGTGCCGAGTATCACAGTGGAAAGAGTGAGCAGCGATGTCGTCGTGCCCTACAGGCAGCTCCTATGAGCCGATCGGACCCGTGGAGGCCTTCCACGGCATTCCACACACAGACATTGACCTTCAAGGGAGCCCAGATGAATTTGATCCGAGCAACACTGACTACTGGGAGGTAAACAGCTTTCTGTATAGCTAATTAGCCGGCTGGACCAGCCACGCGCGTGTGTATACACATGAGTTTGTGAGGGTTAGCGGTCAGTACGACTGGTGTGTAGCGAGACGAGGGAGAGAGGCAGTGGACGGATACTAGCAGTAGGTGCCACCGGCCGGGTTCCAGAAAGTGGGTGTGGGTACCGTGATGTACACGTATATGTAGCGCTTCTTTGGAGATAAGGCTCTGAGGGGGTAAACAGTGCTGCTCGCGGCTGCTAGCCGGGGGTTGCGGGTACCGCGGAGGGCGCGGTCGTTGAATTCAAAAGCTATGATTGCTGTTGTGTGAGAATATTCAAAGGTCGGTTATTGTGAAAGGAATATTAGCAGAGACGGGTATAGTGTGCACTTGGTGTTTGTGTGCAGTTGTGGGTGTATTTCATGGTGATGCAAACCCCCTGCCAAACTTGAAAACCCAAATACTGTTCTGCTAACAGGATCAGGCCTTACACTGTGTAGTTTCTGTCCAGAGAATAGGAAGAGCATGCTAGCCACGGGGCAGGAGGGGGGAAAATACATCACTGCTGCCAGCCATTATGAAGAGTAACTGTTGCTTTCCTGTGTGGCAGGATTTTGAAAGTGGAATGTGGAGTGTTTGAGTGCATGGGAGAAAGTGCATTGTAATGAGAGGAGAGGGGGGAGGGAATAGAATAACATTTACATCCTGAGTTTGTTATCCCCTCCCTCACTCCCTCACTCCCTCTCTCTCTCCCTCCCTCCCTCCCTCCCTCCCTCCCTCCCTCCCTCCCTCTCTCCCTCCCTCCTCTCCCTTCTCCCCCCTCGTTGCTAGGCAATCATCATCTGGGCATGTGTGCCCATCCTGGTCTGCGTCTGCATCCTCATTCTCATGTCCATCTACTTCATATGCGTCTGCTGCTGCTGCTGCTGTGGGGGGACGAGGGACTGGAGCAGGAAGCCGAAGATTGCCTGTGGAATTGTCAATATTACACTCATTGTCTCCCTGATGTGAGTCTTCCCCCCCCCCTCTCTCTCTCTCTCTCTCTCCTTCCCCCTTCCTCATTCACTTCTCTTCCTCAAATCTCCATACCACTTAACAAACCTGTTCAAACACATATCCATTTGAAATCATTAACACACCCTATCTATAGCCCTACCACTTTCACTGTATCTACCAGTACATCTATACAAGTATGTGTCAATGATCCAACAAGTGTTAAGCAGTGTCACTTAACACCAGATCTTGACCCTCCCAGTCCATTCAAAGACCAGTAGAGCTCATTCCAGCCCCAGTCTGCTCCCCCCCAAGGTGCGGTAGAATGTAGTCCAGTATGGAATGAGGTCCAGTGGAGCCCTGTGCTATTTGCCTGCATTGCTCGCTGTACATGTGTCATGTGACTTGCTCTTAACAACACAATGTAGTGTTGTGAAAACCCACAAAGTGCTTTCTGACCCTGTATATTAAACCATTTAATCCAGCTTTTCTCTGTTTTTTTTTGTGGATGAGAGGGAGGGGGAGGAGGAGGGAGGGGGAGGGGGAGGGGGAGGGGGAGGGGGTGAGATAGAAGTTCTTGTGTGTACACAGAGTGAGGTCATCTCCCAGCATGGCCCCAGCCTGCCCCCACATCCTCTGGCTCAGGTGTGATGTAACATGGTTCCCATTGTGTGGTCACATGCCTGGTCACATGCCTGTCCATGGTATGTGTGTGTGTGTGTGTGTGTGTGTGTGTGCGTGGTATACTCCACTATAGAGCTGTATGTCTAGCTATAGTATGTGTGTTTGTAGTATACTTCACTGTATGTCTAGCTATAGTATGTGTGTGTGTAGTATACTCCACTGTATGTCTAGCCATAGTATGTGTGTGTGTAGTATACTCTGCTAGCTGGCTGCACCATTGTCTGCATGCCTGTGTTTCAAGCTTCACCTTAATGTGATTAATGCGCTCATTAGCTACAGTTCCATAACAGTAAACGAAATTTATTCTGATTGGCTCGTGCCACACTCTATGAATTCAGTGCCCGGCACACACACACCCTCTTCAAGACACCACTCTGAGACACCTGGTAGGGTGATCTCACAGTTCACACAGGGCACCCCAGCCCAGCTCATCATGATTCCACTCAGAGGCAGCCCTGAACCAGGCCAACTGGGACTGCCTGAAGTGCGTGTGCTATGAATATTGGGAATGGGGTGTAGTAATCGGTTGTAGTTTCCCCTATGGGAAAACATTAAGGTGCTGTTTTGAACTCTGTCTCTAGAGGGAAGGGAGGGGTTGAGAGAGGGAGGAGGGTAGGGTGGGAGTGAGTGAGGGAGGGAGAGTGAGGGAGGGATGGAGGGTGATTGTGCAAGGTGGTTCACCAGCTGGTACAGAATGGCATGTTAGGTGTAACTGGTCAGGTTCTGCCAGCGTATGGTGGGCGTGGCACAGTGTGTGGTGGGATAAGAGTTGTTGATTGGTTCGTTGATATTCACGTACACATGCATGTGCACACACACACATACACACACACACACACACACACACCTAATGAACAAGAGGTCGTGAAGTAGATAAGCTCCAAATGAAGGTCAGACAATATCATGGCAACCTGAAAGCCCCCTCTGCCAAGCCTGCAACACTACCCCCATTCTCTCTGCCTGCCTTCCTTCCTTTCCTTGCCATACCTTGGTCAGGAGGTGGCCACTACAATGGCCTATGGGTACCATGAACACCCTCACTTTAGACAAAAAGTGCCTTCCTCCCTCCCTCGCCTCTCTCTAGCCTTCCCTCCCTCCCTCCCCCCCTCCCTCGCCTCTCTCTATCCTTCCCTCCCTCCCTCCCTCCCTCCCTCCTCCTCCCTCCCCCTCCCCTCTCTCTATCCTTCCCTCCCTCCCTCCCCCTCCCCTCTCCCCTCTCTCTATCCTTCCCTCCCTCTCTCCCTCCTACCTAGCTCTCACCAATGACACTCCAGTGGTACTCACCACTGACCACGCTTCACCACATCTCTGGAATGTATGGAATGTCACGTCTCCTACATAATGAGAGAGTGTGCAAGCCTAATGCAATTTGTAACAGAACATGTCCCGGCTTGTCATCTCCTAATGCACTAATGTGCACATGTAGCACTACTGCCCCACGCCTTACCATTGTCCCGAGTACATTGCACCTGTTCCCCTCTCTCATTCCTCCTCTCCCCCACCCCCTCCCTCTCTCACCCCCTCCCTCTCTGGCATCGCCCTGTGTACTCCAAGTATGCTCCACATTCCAACCATTTTACAGCATTTCTCTTCCCTCCCCCTCCCCCACACTTCTCTCTCCCTCCCTCCACCCCACGCAGGAGTAGAATTATATAGTGCCATGTAACTAGCTAAGGTGGTACACGTGGTTCTACTGGGGCCAACATGCACACACACACACACACACACACACACACACACACACACAACAAGGGAGGCACATCACTAGGAGGACACAGGTGTTTAATGGCAACATCAATGCCCTTCTGAAATAGAAACGGCTCTCTCTCTCCCTCTCTCTCTTTCCCTCCCTCTCTCTCCCCCCCCCCCTCCCTCTTCTCCTTCTTTCCACTCATCTCTTCCCCCCTCCTCCCCTCCAGAGTTATCCTGGCTATTGGCTTGTGGTCTGAGGTAGAGCTGGACAAAGAGGTCAACCGTTTCCTGGACATGGGGAGAGAGGTTGAAGACTTCTTCAACCAGTATGGGTCTGAGGTGAGTGTAGTGGGGAGATGGGAGGGGGGAGGAGAGATGGGAGGGCGTGGGTGTGTGTATGGGTGAGTGGGTGTTGGAGAGAGAGAGAGAGAGAGAGAGAGATCACTAGTACATGTGTGTGCTGCACCAGATGAGTGTTGTATAAACATGTATTAACTCTAGAAGTACCTGGAAATAGAATTATGATGATCATGTTACATGTGAACACACACACACACACACACACACACACACACACACACACACACACACACACACACACACACACACACGCACATGCACACACATGCATGTGCACACACACACACACACACACACACACACACTCAGTCTTCCCTCTACACTGAAGCTCGGCAAAACACCTCCTTAGAGGACCTCCAACTGGCCCTAAGCCAACAGCAGTCACCAGACCCAACTAATGCAGTGGATGCAGTGAACAACCTGATCACAGCAAATGATATCCTAGGAGAACAGTTCTCAGAGATCAACGCCAAGGTTGATTCAATTGATTTGGAGGACACACTGGACGAAGCTGAGGAGTTTGAGTTGATCAGGTGCAGTGTTCCTTCCATCTCCTTGTTCCCTCCCTCCTGCTCCTTCAAAGACACTTTGAAGTGCCCTTTGACTTGCAGATATCCATGCAATGATACTTGGGAGTAGACTGTGTGTCTATCAGGATCACTGTTTAACTAGCCTTTTGATTTCTCTTTCTTCTCCCCTCCCCCCCCCCTCTCTCTCTCCCTCTGTCCTCCTCTCCCCAGGCATTGGGTGGTGATTGCTTATGTGATTCTGGTCATCATTATCCTCATGTTGATGATACTTGCAATTCTCTGTGGGATCTGCATCAGTTCCCCTGCATTCCTGATCATGTGAGCTAGTCATGTGACTGCCATGTGACATTACTTAGACCATCACATGTCCCTGAACACACATTTCAATCTCTTCCTCCTCCCCCTTTTTCCCTCCTTCCCTCCCTCCCTCCCTCCCTCCTTCCCTCCTTCCCTCCTTCCCTCCCTCCCTCCTTCCCTCCCTCCCTCCCTCCCTCCCTCCTCCCCCCAGCATGATAGTGGTCCTGGTCTTCATCACGCTGACCATGTGGGTGGCGGCCGGTGGGAGCCTTGCTTTCCTTGTCGTAAGAAACTTTTTCATCCCTCCTTCCTCCTCCTGCTGCATACCCTGTCCAGCTATGCCCCCCCCCCTCTCTTCATTCCTCCCTCATTCCCTTGATCTCTCTCTGTCTCTCTCTTTCTCTCCTGATCAGGTCTCAGGTGACATTTGTGATGATCCCGACAGACTTATCAGGAACCTCACTGAAGACCAGACTGTACCAGGTACATGTATGTACCATCTGAAACCACATTACATTCTCTGCCTGTCGCCAAAAATACTTTTTCACTTATGATCTACACTCTCTATACTCCCCATCCTTCTTTCCTCTTGTCTCTCTCTCCCTCTCCCCCCCCCCCTTCCAACCTCTAGTGGATACAGATGTCCTCAATTACTACCTAATCTGCAATGAGACATGCTACCGAAACCCATTTTCTGAGGTTAGTCCTCCTCACCGCCACCTGTATTGGCATGGTGAATAGGAGTTCCCCTTCTCACTGTCTTTCTCCCTCCTCCTTTCTTCCACTCCCCTCTCCTTCCACCTTCCCCTCTCTCCTTCTCCCTTGCTTCATTCCCCATCAGTCCATCAACAGAACGGAGCAAGCGTTTCAACAAATCGATCTAATGGAGGGTGATGTTCAGAGCTACATTGACAGTAGCTCCAACGCAACTGACCTCCAGGTAGGCTAATCATGTGTGTGTGTAGTTTCACCATGAACCAGTTCAGCCATCTCTCCCTACGTTTCTCTTCCTGGCCTTATTTTGTCTGTTTGCCTTGCCTTTCCTCTACTCCCTCACTTATCCTTTTTTTCCCTTCCCTCCGTCCCTCCCTCCCTCCCTCCCTCCCTCTCTCCCCTCCCTCCTTTTCTCCCTTCCTCCCTCTCCCACCCACTCACCCTCTCCCTTCCTTCCTCCCTCCCTCCTTCTCTTCCTTCCTCCTTTCTGCCTCCCTCACTCCCTCCCTCCCCTCAGCCCTTACAAGATGTAGTAGTGAGTGGTTTCAATGGCTCCATGCAAGCAGTGGATGACATCAGCACTTGCACCTACATCAATGATGTAAGCTCTAGCCTGCTCTCAAGCAACATCCTCCCCCCTCCCCTCTCCCCTCTTCCCCATCCCCCTCTTCCCCCTCCCCCTCTCCCTCTCCCCTCTCCCCTTCTCCCCTCTTCCCCCCTCACCTCCACTCTCCACTATCACCACACCTCCTTCCCTGCCCACCATCACCCCCTCCCACACTGCACACCTCTCTCCCCCTCCTCAGATCTACTTGGACTCTCTGCAGACAGTGTGTGACGATGCATAGTGAGTTGGTCGGATGGCTATGGGTTAATCAGGTGGCTAGGGGTTCCTCAAGTTGCTAGGGGTAATCAGGTGGCCAGGGGTTAAGCAGATGGCTAGTGAGTTAATCAGCTGGCTAGGGGTTAAACAGATGGCTAGTGAGTTGATCAGGTGGCTAGGGGTTAAGTAACTAATTAGGTGGCAGGAGGCCCTTCAGTCTGGGAAGGTGCACCACTGGAAGTACCCTGTCTCCCTGCTCCCAAGAACAGTGTTACAAAACACTTGTGTGCCATTTCCTGTGTGGGTTTCCTAAGTCTGCTGGGGGGCTTGACATACAGGGAGTACACCCCACAATATTGCCACAGTATTGCCACAATGTTGGCCACCAGCTGCACATGGCCGGCAGGGCAAGGAGGTGAAGTGCTCACAAAAACAGGCCTTGGCAGCCATCAAAATGGCCCCACTTAAGCCTCTTCACAGCCAGCTACCACTGACTCACATTCAAATAGAAAGAATGGCAAGAATGCTAAATATACCAAGAATGCCAAAAATGCATACTGTAGTGACACTCCACTTTCTGTCTGAGCTGAACAAGATGTACACGTATCTGCTGTTAACGCTGCATACATTTGCTGCTTCACCTGCAGTCATGTTTTGTTTCTTTTGTCGCAGTACGTTTGTTGTGGTCCAGTTTGGTCTGCTGTGTGGTCTGTGTGTGGGCCTCATGGCACTGATCGCCACTGCCACTTGTCAGGCCGGGTTCTTCTGTAACAACCGGAAGTGAGTGGCAAGGGAAGGGAGGGAGGGAGGGAGAAAGAAGTGGTATGAAGCCCCCCTTGTGAAGCAAGGGAGAGGGAGGGAGGGAGGGAGGAAGAAGTGGTATGAAGTCCCCTTGTGAAGTAAAGTACTGCAGAATACAGAAAAGACAGAAGAGGATGATGTCAAGCCATTCGCTCTGCCACTCTCCTTCCTTCACCTTCATTCTCCAGGGAATATGATGAAGAGACAGTTGCCTACGAGTTTCCCAACGAGTCCAGCCCCTCTGTCTGGCAGTCCTACGGCACTCACCAACACTACAAGTACTGCAGCTGCTGGTACTTCACAAAACTGCAATCATCCTTTCTTCCTCCTTCTCTCCCTCTCTTTCTCTGCCATGCAGTTCATCCTACACACACTACAGGGAACCAGCATTGAACCTGTCTGGCACCTCAGAGCCTCCTAAGGTAGGTAAGTAATGCATACTCACAACAATAGTCACATGACCTGTCACATGATATTCACATGATACTCAACAACAGTCACATGACCATTACAGAATATTCACTTAGAATAGACACATAACCTGTCATGTGATAATCAATAGACACAAGTTGTCATGTGATATTAACCATAGGCACATGATATTCAGCAATGACCTTTGAGTACATTAGTGTGTTCAAATTCATCCTTACGCTCCACCCTCTCTCCCTATTTCTCTCTCCCCCTCCCTCCCTGCCATTCCCGTCTCCCCCCTCTCAGTACAATGAGCTCCACCCAGTATCTAATGGAGAGAGACCACCATCTGAGGGCTATGATCACACTTTTGACTCTTAACCTCTTAACTACCCACTTATCTTACAGAGCACAGCAGTAGTACTAGTCCCAACACGTGCACTTTCAGTATCATTTCCTTTGCCCTGTTTACTTGAACCTTGGTTTATGCAACAGAGTGAGCACTTACATCATTATATATAAGCTCTTTGAAAACATTAAATTTGTGTAACTTACATGTACTGCTATATACCATGTATTTATAATTATTGTGACACATTTTTACACACATACACTCACACTATCAATGTAAACAAAACTCACAAAACAATTGTGATTTTAATAATACCACAATCATACGTATAATATACGTAATTATTGTTCAGTATTTCAAAAATGACTACAGTAGGTAGGGACAAGATGCTGTGTGTGTGTGAAGTCAGTATCTCTGGTCATTGTATGCGAGAGCAGTCACTGCTTTTGTGTGCCCCTGGTACTCTCTGACCGGGTCACTATGGTCCACCTGCCACAGTCGAGCTGTGTGGTCACTGGACGCTGCATGAGGAGGGAGGGAGGGAGGGAGGGAGGAAAAGAATATGGAGGGAGAAAGAGAGGAAGGGAGGGAGGGAGGAGAGAAGGAATAGGGAAGGAAAGGAGGAAGAGGTACAGAGGGAGGGTGAGAGAGAGGGTGGAGAAGCAAAAGAGGAGGATTATATAAGGCGGCAAGAACAGCTAGAAATGCAATAGTGTTGGCGTGAGCTGTACCTGTGAATATGTACTGGGAATCACAGGAGAAGGCACAGTCCCAGACCCACCGCTCGGTGCTCCTCTTGAGAGTGTTCCGGAGAGAGAAGTCTGCAGTGGACCAGATCTTGCAGGTGCCATCGGCTGAGGTGGTCGCCAACAGACTGGAGGTGGAGGAGGAGGAGGAGGAGGAAGAGGAGGAGGAGGAGGTGGAGGAGGAGGTGGGGGAGGAGGAGGTGGAGGTGGAGGTGGTGGGGGAGGAGGAGGAGGTGGAGGTGGAGGAGGTGGGGGAGGAGGAGGAGGTGGAGGTAGGAGGAGAGGGAGGAGGAGAAGGGGACATATTGTATCTGAACTGCAAAAACAAACTAGTCAGGACTGGAATAATTACAATGAGACATGGAACCAGGACTGATGACTTTGTACCAATTCTAAATGCTGCACACTGACCTGGAATCAGGACTGAAGAGGCATTTGAGGGCATATCTTTTGTGAGCATTTTTCTTGACCCTAGGAGTGAGTGTGATGGGGCTAGTGCCCACTCCACTAGAGAGACTCCAAACGTAGCACATTCCCTGCAGTGTGTGTGTGTGTGTGTGTGTGTGTGTGTGTGTGTGTGTGTGCGTGCGTGCGTGCGCATCCGTGTGTGTGTGTGTGTGTGTGTGTGTGTGTGTGTGTGTGTGTGTGTGTGTGTGTGTGTGTGTGTGTGTGTGTGTGTGTGTGCGCGTGCGTGCGTGCGTGCGCATCCGTGTGTGTGTGTGTGTGTGTGTGTGTGTGTGTGTGTGTGTGTGTGTGTGTGTGTGTGTGCGCGTGCGTGCGTGCGTGCACATCCGTGTGTGTGTGTGTGTGTGTGTGTGTGTGTGTGTGTGTGTGTGTGTGTGTGTGTGTGTGTGTGTGTGTGTGTGTGTGTGTGTGTGTGTGTGTGTGTGTGTGTGTGTTGGCATTCTTGCCCTGCCCTGCATCCTCTCCTCTGACCTTAGAGCTGACTGCTGCAAGGTAGACTCCATCTGGATCAATGTGAACACCCAACACAGCAACATCTGGCTCAGGAATCTAGGGAGAAGGAGGGAGGGAAGGAGAAAGGAAGGAAGGACAAAAGGGAGGAAGGAGGGAGGGAGGGGAGGGAGGGGAAGGGGAAGGAGGGGAAGGGGAGGAGGGGGAGAACAAGAGTAATCTATCTTAAGCAAACACTCCACACTGCCTCACATGTTGTTCATTGTGGTCCGTAGAGAGATCCCAGACATAGATGGTCCCACTCTGATCAGCCACGATGAGCGTGGCTTGGTTGGGGTGCAGACACATGCTCGTGACCGGAGCATTGACCTGGAAGAGCCTCTGACACTGCTGGGAGCGACCGCTGGGGGGGGGGGAGGGAGGGAGGGAGGGAGGGAGGAAGGGAGGAAGGGACAGAGAGAGGGACGGAGGGAGGGAGGGAGGGAGGGAGAAGAGTGCTCAAGAGGTGGGGAAGTGAGGTGAGTGGTGTCAGTCCTCACCCCATTCTGAGGTCCCACAGTCTGGCCGTATGGTCCTCCCCTCCCGAGTACATGAACTGTCCATTCTGATAGAAACCGACTGACGTTACATTCTTGGAAATCCCCTCAAACACATACACCTGCCAAAGTACAAACCACTCACACCACAAGTCATACACTGCACGAGTGTGTGTCATTACCTATAGCACTGGCAGTATGTACAGCTATGATGCCTGACTCCATATTAGGAAACCTCTTTGTAAGTGATTACATACTATACAAATCACATGTAGAGCAGCAGACATCCCATGGCCTATGTATGCTAGAGATGGGTGTGTCTATTCTATTGCGTAGGAATTGGAGGTTACAAAATGAGAGCTAGGTACATCTGCACTATAATGAACCTGCAAATGCCCTACATCAACTTACACCTCCCCCCCCCCACCCTCCATAGCTCCCTAACTGTCCCCTCACAGGTGATGGCTCTGAGGAGTTGACATCGTACATCCGAATTTGCTGATATGCTGCAAAAGGATCAGTTTGCTGTCAACTGAAAATATACATTGCTCCCTAGCTCCCAATTCTTACCTGCAGAGGCAACCAATCTCTTGTCAGGTGTAACTTCTAGCTTATTCACTTGCTGAATAATAGAAAAGGGAAGAAGTGAGATTTGAGAGAGGGTAATGACGTTGAAATGGTCAGAAGCCCGATAAACAAGCGGCCGTTGCTGTGCATTATTTAGAACAGCTCACCGACTCCGGATGTTGAGCTGTCCTGTAGCAGACGCCGTCGTGAGGGTGCCAGAACTTGATGGAGTGGTCGTAGCCTCCCGTGGCGAACACAATGCTGCCCACGTCAGGCTCGGCCGGACGAAGGTTTCTCGTTGCATCCACTCTACGCATCATCTCCTCGAGCTTCAACTGCCACGCCCACATGGGGGTGTGGCTACTTGTATTGGCGGGTGAATGGCGCGATGGTTGAAGTGGAAGAGTACCTCTCCCTTCCAACAGCAAAGGACGAAGAGTTCGAAAAGACGCACACCAGGAGCAGCTGCAGCTACGAGAACCGTTGCTCCAAGTTTCAGGTGAAGGAGCGGCACTACGCCACGCAGTACGCTCACATTTACTTCTGGCGACTGGAGCAGATGAGACGTCACTTGGAGGCAGCTGCAACCAAGAAATGGGGTAAGAAACAGTCTGGAAGGGGAGGCAGTCGAGAGATGCAATCTTTAGCCTGATAACTTGTGAGGTAATTTAATTAGCTCAGGAGGTAATTAAATTCGCTAATAAGCTAAGAGATTTGCAACGTTGTGGCCTATAATTTTCTGCAAAAAAACAAGCGTGGTATTTTAGTGTGTCTTAGTGTGTCTTCCTGCGTTCACTTGCAGGAAGTGATGTCATTGTGAAGAAGAAGCTGATGGAGTTGGAGGAGGGGCAAAGGTGCTACATTATTGGAACACTTTTCAAGAAGATGGAGCTCAAGCCCTCCATCCTCAAGGAGATCAGCAGCACAGTAAGGCAACCCTCCCTCTCCTCTTCCCTCTCCTGACCACCCTCCCTCCTCATCTCTCTGCCTCCCCCCCCCCCCCTCCCCCCCTCCCAGCACCACCTCCTTCCCCAGCCTCCCAGAGTGAAGTGTGTGAGCAGTAGCGATGAGCTAGTAGTGGAGGACTCCAGTCAGAGAATCACCCTCTGCGGAGCCATACCCTCACAAGAACTTGTGACTGGTGAGGCAAGACATCAAGCTTCACAGTACCAATGTCACCAAGCATGAGATCACAATAGCTAGCCCATTACTCCCAGGGTTGTTCCCATGGTCACAAGGAGAAAATATGACCTTTGCAGTTATGTAATAGCAAGACAGATGTGTTTAAATTCTAACCAGCATGTAGCATTGTCCCAGCCTCCCACACCCTATTATTATGACCATTCATCGTGAATAAATCGAGAACCACAACTCCCTAGGCCACGAACGGTCCTCAGGCCAAACAGTCACCCAATGTGCTGGATGCGTTTCGGCAATACCAGGCCTCATCAGCTGTGCTGGGGTGACCGGCAGTGTGGGTATCACACATCATACACACGTCACATCATGTACAGGTGACCCCATACCGTTACTGTGTGTACACCAGGTGTGGGAGGTCAGTGTGTGCTCTGTGCCTCTGCAGGTATCATCGTGGCTCTCTTGGGGAAGGAGCTGAAGAACGGAACATTCGAGGTTGAGGACTACACATTTGCTGAGCTTCCTGAGCAGACTGACCCCGACACCATGGACACAGAGGAGGAAGAGAAGTCAGCACACCAGCTCATTACAATATGCTTGCCTGTTGGCTTATAGGTTGTGCATACCAATTTAAGTCCTTGTTTTCTAACTGCATCTATATTCTAGGCATCTTTAGCACCTATGAGAATAAGCTTAATTCCCTGGTGATGATGCTTGCATAGATGTCGAAATGGTGGAACAAAAACTCCCTAGAGATAAGTAGTATTTCTAGTAAGGAGTATGTACATCGCCATAGCTCAGATGTTACAGCTTAAGTCAGAGGCCCTCGGTTCAATCCCGGGTGGCTGCTGGTTTTTCACGGTTCTCTAAAAGTATTCCTAAGCCTTTTCATCATGTATCTAGCCACATAGGCCTCTATAGTTGTCCTCATTCCTGTGTGCAGGTACGTGTTGCTGGTGTCAGGGCTGAATCTCGGGTCCTCGTGGTGTGACCAGCTCAGCGTAGAGCTGCTGGTGGACTACGTCACAGGCCAGCTGGGTGGGCCAGCTGTGAGTGGGCACTGCACACCACTAGCCTCATACCCAGGCTCTTTGGTTCCTCCGCCCCCAAAGAGCCTGGGTACGAGGCTATGCACACCACGTGACCTCCAGCAATAGCATGCACCACCTCCCCCCACAGGACCAGAGGCTCTGCTCCAACATAGTGCAAGTTATCATTGCAGGGAACTCCATCACTGACAAGCCAGCAAAGGCCTCCAAACCCAAAGATGAGAAGGTACTGGGACAGGATCACAGCCACACACTGCCGTGTCCCACCTCCCAGTGCTGTGTGCTGCATGGGTGCTGCCATGACTTGCAGTATTGACACACGTGACTCTGGCCCCCTGCAGACCAAGTTCCTCTCACGAAACTACTCGGCTGACACCATCGAGGCAGTGAAGGAGCTGGACGATGTGCTGGCACAGCTAGCAGTGAGTGTAGAGCTGAGCTCTGTCCACACAAAGCCCTCTAATCAGCATTCACAATATCTGCTTACCAAAAAACCCATAATGCACATATCACATATATAGTCAATATACATGTATCACTCAGTATAGCACTCACTGTGTCACTCAGTTAAATAACTCAGTACATTTCTATTTCTCAGTATATGGTTTCGATTTTGCACAATGTGTGTAGTATCTGCATAATTACATTGGCAGTATTCTCTTTCAGTTGTGTGTGCATGTGGACGTCATGCCAGGAGCACATGACCCGGCCAACTACCAGCTACCCCAGCAGCCAATGCATCCATGCATGTTCCCGGAGGCTCGGAGAACGGGAGCTCTGACCCTGGTGACCAATCCCTACCAGGCCTCCATCGGTGGACTGCTGTGAGTGAGGGAGCTGGGGAGACGTGTGGGCAGGAGAGGCAGAGGATGAAGCAGAGGAGGGAGGGGCTGTGTGTAGTGTTTTGCTGGGAAATTGGGGGGGGGGGGGGGGGGGCTTTTTTAATTCTGTAGACAGTAAAGTGTTTATAGAACAATAATTAGCTACATTCAGTTGACATTCCACAGTTTAATATTTGAGTCTTGCCAGCATGCACTTAGCACATAAGACTACCCCCAGTAGCATGCAAGAAGTAGTATATAACATCCTTACTATATTTCAATGCTGCAGGTTCGTGGGGACCTCGGGTCAAAATGTGGACAATATTTATAGATTCTCCACGATGAACGACAGACTCCGAATACTGGAGAGCACCCTCCACTGGAGACACATGACCCCCACAGCACCGGACACCCTCAGTGAGACTGCAGCACAGAGCACAGTCATGCAGCATGGGCCCAGAATGACCGAGTGGCTAGGGCATCAGAGCTACACACTGCACACAGTAGACTGCTCTGATCTTAATGAGAGGCAATAATTATATAGCACAATTGTACTCCTCTGAAAGTAACTGATGGAATAGATTTTGTCTATTGATTTAGGAGATATATTGTTATGTGCTTCTGCACGTTAATGTGGATGTTTGTATGTGTGAATATCCATAGTAATGCTGCTTTATCGTGTGCTGTTTGTATGTGTCAATATCCATGATGATACGGCTGTGATACGGCTGTGTTGGGCTATACTGCTGAGGTTATACCGTCCACCTCTCTGGCAGGTTGCTACCCATTCACTAGTGAAGACCCACACATTCTGGATGAGTGTCCACACGTCTATTTCTGTGGCAACCAGCCAGCCTTCCACCACTGCAGAGTCCAGGGTGAGTGTAAGGTACTTGAATTTTGAGCTGGAGCTAATTAACACTCTCCCTCCTTCTCTCTTCGTCTCTCTCCCTCTCCTTCTGCCTCTTTCTCCCTCCCTCCCTCCACCCCTTCTAGGCGCTGAGGGCCAGTCAGTACTGGTCGTATCTGTCCCTAGCTTTGACCTCACCCACAGTTGTGTGCTGGTGAAGGTGGGAGGGGGGAAGTGTGAGTGTGAGGAGCTCACCTTCACCTCCTCCCTTCACCAGCAGCACAACCCCGACCTGGAGCAGATGATCCTCTCCCAGCAGCTGGCCGAGAGCTCCATGGGTGAAGAGGGGAGTGGGGAGGGGGGGAAGGGAGAGATGACCCTATTGCATCTTATGGACGAGGATGACGATGATGACTAGTTCATTAATTCAATTAATAGTATTGTATCAATTCAAAAGAAATGTCTTTAGTTGAACTTTCTGTTCTACTTTCATTATAGTGCAAAACACTGTACACCACCAACACCACACAGTATACCTCTACTGTGTAATGATTAAAAATTAACTTCCACATTAATTTTGCCTTTCACAGCATGATGGGTATACCCCTATATCTTTGGGTAATTACAGAATAACTGTATATCACTATTTTTACAAGTGGGTGGGTTCTGTGATCACATGATGCATGGCAGAGCATGCTATTGGACAAAACTACTTCAACATCGACCATGGGTTCTTAACAGTGATCTGAGTCAGCAGATTTCTCTCCTCTTTCTTCCGAGGCTTGCCTCCTGCTGACAGGTTGCTCCGTGTCTCATCCGCCGCTTCATCATCTGTTTCCTTGGAAAGGATGGTAGACTGCAGCATCTGGGGGGGGCCAGACAGGAAGTGGGTGTGGCCAAGTTAATTAACTAGTTACAAGGAGAAGACCACAGTCCATACCTTGGTGGCCTGGCTCTTGGACATGTCTCCTCTCATGGCCAGCAGAGCTACCACGTGGCTGGTCTTGATCTCTCTGTGCTTGCTGGCCAGGCTCTGGGGGGGGGGGGGGGGGGGGGGAGAAGTGTCAGGTGATGGGGGAAGAGTCTGGAGAAGGTGAAGCTAAGGTAGGAGGTGGATGTGCTGGCTAGGTGGCTAGGTGGCTAGGTGGGTAGGAAAGTGGCTAGGTGGCTAGGTGGCTAGGTAAGTAAGTGGCTAGGTGGCTAGGTGGGTAGGAAAGTGGCTAGGTGGCTAGGTGGCTAGGTAAGTAAGTGGCTAGGTGGCTAGGTAAGTGGCTAGGTGGCTAGGTGGCTAGGTAAGTGGCTAGGTGGCTAGGTGGCTAGGTAAGTAAGTGGCTAGGTGGCTAGGTAAGTAAGTGGCTAGGTGGGTAAGTGGGTAGGTGGGTAGGTCTGCTGCTGACCGATATCTCCAGTGGTAAGAAATCCTGTTTTGATTTTATGACTTCTGCCATCATCTCAATCACTTGTGTGTACTATTGGGAAGATGATGGATAAGTGAGCACATAACAGACACAGACAGACAGACAAACAGATAGTCAGACAGTCTAGGACTACATGTTCCAGTTGTCACAGCAATAGCAGTGTTACCTTAGGGTTGCAGGCATGTGAGAGCCGGAGGAACATGGCACTGATCTTCCTCACTTCCTCAATGATGTACTCTCCAGCCTTCTCTCTCTCTTTGTCCTTCTTCAATACCATTCGCCTGCAGGAGGAGGAGGAGGTGGTGGTGGAGGAGGTGGAGGAGGAGGAGGAGGAGGAGGAGGGGAGGAGGAGAAGGAGGAGGTGAAGGAGGAGGAGGAGGAGGAGGAGGAGGAGGAAGAGGAGGAGGTGGAGGAGGAGGAGGAGGAGGGGGAGGAGGAGGAAGAGGAGGGGACAAGAGGCAGGTAGTCATGGTAAGGAAAAAAAGGAGGGATCAGCAACTCACTTGGTCAGTAGTGCCTGCAAGTAGCTCTCCAGCACCCTTTGCTGACACTCCACTATCACATAGGTGTGGTAGCTGACGAGAAAGGACATGACAACAATAAACACACAAACAATAAACAACAAATCACAACAACAAAAACAAACAATAAACAACAACTCACAACAATAAATACTAGTAAGGACACAAACTCAGCTCACGCTGGTTTCAATTTCGCAAAATCTCCATTATAGTCTATGATTGTGCCCTCCACCTTCCCAACCAAGTCCATAGGCTGACTGAACCTGCAGACATGCATCAAAGTGAAAATGAAAGTACTACAATAAACAATCCTGTTAAGGGAATGCAATGGAGGGAGAGACAGTAGCTGGTGTGGGTGACAGGGAAGGGTCGGGTGGTGGCCCTTACCAGCCGTCTCTGGTCATGAGTCCGCTGAGAACTGGCTTCAGGTCTGTGAAGGCTACATCCAGCAAGATGTCGCAGCTGAGGGATGGGGGGAGGGGGGAGGGGGGAGGGGGGGAAAGTGGGTGAAAAAGGAAGAATAAAAGGAAAGAGAGAGAGAGAGAGAGAGAGAGAGAGAGAGAGAGAGAGAGAGAGAGAGAGAGAGAGAGAGAGAGAGAGAGAGAGAGAGAGAGAGCACTCGTGAGGGAGTAATTGTTGGACACGAGCCTACAACCACCAGCACAGAGAACCCTCCTACCAGTGATAGCCGATGGCGTCAAAGTCCTCTGCCACTCTCTTGAAGTTGACCTCATACTCTTTGTCCAGAGTTGTCTCATTGAGCTCCATACAAAACCTCCTCTGGTAGGGAGAAGGAGAAGAGATAAGTTATGTGCTTTTGTCTTTCAGGGGTGAAAGGAGGTGGGGAGGGGATAGGATTGGATGGAGGGTGGTGGAAGGAGGGGGAGGAGGCTAGCCAAGACCTCTGCTTACTTTCAGCTGTTCAGAGAACTCCACACATGACTTGCAGCTGTTGCCAATAGCAATCTGGAGGAGGGAGGGGGAGGGGTGAGGGGGAGGGGAAGGAGGAGAGGGTGGGAAGGGGGGAGGAGGGGGAGATGGGTCAGGCAGATGATCTCCAGTGCTGTGTTTGAAACTTGCAATGTATAGAATGAAGAACATCGGCTGCTGGCGACCAGCCGTGGTCTCTGAGTGGTACTTGTCAATAGCGTCTGGCAAAGAGGGAGGAAGGAAGGGGAGGGAAGGAGGGAGGGAGGAGAGGGAGGAAGAGAGGGAGAGAGGAAGGGAGAGAGGGCAGGAGGGAGGGAGGGATAGAGGGAGGGAGGGTGAGTAGGAGCAGAAGAGAAGGGAGGAGAAAGAGAGATGTGTAGACATGGCGTAGCTCATAAGCACTACCACTGGCTTTGCACAGCCTACCTCGATACTTCTTCTGAAAGTCCAACATGGACTCCAGACATATTGAGAGGATCTGAGGAAGGGAACCATGGGAATGAGACCACTTCTAGTACCACCATTCAAGTCAGACTACAACTTACCTTCATTTTGGTTGGAAGGCCCAGTGGGGCCAGAGCATTGATCTGCGGAGGTGTGGAGTATGGCACAGCACATCAGGTACATATACATATACACATAGCATCAGACCATGTGCAGAGCAGTCGGTAGTACAGTATAGTATACAATACTACCCAGAGTTCAGTGGGTGTGGCTATAGTGGCTATTGTGTTCTGTTGGAATGTGATTATGGTTGTTGCTGTGTTGCTAAGGGTTACAAAGGTCAATGGTTGCTGTGGTAATGTGTTTACATTTTGGTCCACGATCTGGAAGAGGTTGATACCGACTGGCGTGTAGTACTTGCCCTTCACGTCACACTCGGGAGGGTTGGAGCTCATCCAGTCCTGATAGGGAGGGAGGGAGGGAGGGAGGGAGGGAAGGCAGAAGAGAGGGAGGGAGAGGGGGGAAAGGGAAAGGGGGAAGAAGGGGAAGGGGAAGGGGAAGGGAGGGAATGGGTGGGAGGATTTGCAAGATGTTATGAACTTACCTCCACCTCTGTCTTCACCATGTTGTCCATCAAGTCTCTGACATTTGTCTCCACTTGTGCATGACAGCTGCAGTGAATGACACCTCACCATGACAACCACATCATATCACCATAGCAACATAACATATGTACACCCTCCATTGAGGGGCAGAGGCAGAGGCAAAAGTGCATGTCTCACGTCTTGAGGAGATCTTTCTCTTTCTCTGGCTCTATGAGAGCCCCGGCTTTGAGCAGGTCAATGCCCAACATCTCTGCAAATGACTGCCTGTGAAGGAAAGCCCACAATTCACTCTCCTTTCCCCTCCCTCCTCTTCCCCCTCTCTCTCCCTCATCCTCCCCCCCTCCCTCCTCTTCCCCCTCTCTCTCCCTCATCCTCCCCCCCTCCCTCCTCTTCCCCCTCTCTCTCCCTCATCCTCCCCCCCCCCCCCCCCCCCCCCTCCCCCCTTCCTCCCTCACTTTCTCCCTCACCTCACGTCTCCAATCCAGACCATGAGAGTTATGATATCTCTGGCATTCAGTCCCATGTCAATGAGTTGGGAGATCTGTGCAGAGTTAGAGGAAGACACAGCATCACTCGAGAGACATCACTTGTGACAACTAGCTGCTGCGGTACAGCAAAAAAAAGCTCTACTGTCATACTATTCCTCCCTCCCCTCCCCTCTCCCTTTCTCTCTCCCTCACCCTCTTTCTCTCCCTCTCCTTCCCCTCTCCCTCTCCCTCTCTTCACAGTCCCCCCCTCCCTCTCCCTCTCTCTCTCCTCCCTCCCCCCCTCCCTCTCCTCCTCATCCCTCCCATCCTCACCACTCTCACAAGTCCTGCGTGATACCTCCTCACAAAGAACGGAACAATCTTATACTCGGGAGGGAAGCACTTGTCTCCCCTGGTAACCATGGCCTGGAGATCCTGGTAGCATAACTTAGCCACATCTGTGAGGAGTTCAGTGAGCCACTCCTTACTCTCCATCCTCATCTGAGAGTTAGTGTCTACCTCTTCAAACCTAACAGGTTGAAAAGAAGAGGAGGAGGAGGAGGAGGAGGAGGAGGAGGAAGAGGAGGAGGAGGAGGAGGAGGAAGAGGTGGAGGGGGATGAGGGGGAGGAGGGGGAGGAAGAGGAGGAGGAGGAGGAGGAGGAGGAGGAGGAGGAAGTCCTCATACAAGCATGTTGCCACACATGCTGACTGACTTGTTGGAAATAGAGGTCTCCAAGATCTCCAAGCACTTGTCCTTCCACCGTTTCGGCCGGCCTGGAATCTGGGACTGGGGAATCCCCTTGCTTTCCAGGGTCTCTTCTAACATCTTGTCAATTCTGTGGAAAGGGGTGAGGGGGAAGCAGAAGGGGGAGAGGGAAGGAGGGAGGGAGGGAGGGGAGAGGGAGGGAGGAAGGCACAAAGGGAGGATGAGGACAAGATGACAGAGGGATGAGCAGGAAGGCAATTGAAGATGAATCCCTCTTCCCCCATGGAGGGTGAGACATACCTCTCCTCCCTCTCCACAATACGCAGGGCAGTCACTACCGTCGCAGGAGACTCCATGACCAAGTGAGTGGTCTGGTGCATGGTCATCCAGAGATTCTGGCCCAGAGCATCCTGGAGGGGAGGGAGGAGGGCAGATAAAGGCCATGAGGGAGGAAGGGAGGGAGGAAGGGAGGGTGGGAGGGAGGGTGGGAGGGAGGAAGGGAGGGAAGGAGGGAGGGAGGGAGGGTGGGAGGAGTGTGGAATAAAGGAGGGGCAGAGGAAGAAGACAAGGAATCAAAGCCAAGACTTACTGACAGTCCAATAAGGTCCTCGAAGTAGTGATGGAGTGACTGAAAGAAAAACAGAGCAATGTCACATTGCGTGTGAGTGGAGACCATGAGGTGAGGGGGAGGCTAACTGTGTTCTTGTCGACGTAGGCATCTTCTCCTTGGTAGAGCTGCATGAGAAGCTCGTCCCTGGTGTGCTCCAGTCTGCTCAGGCTTTGAGGGAGGGAGGGAGGGAGGGAGGGAAGGAGGGAGGGAAGGAGGGAGGGAGGGAGGGAGGGAGGGAGGGAGAAGAGAGGGAGGAAAGGTAGGAGGGAGAGAGGGGGGGAGAGAGGGAGGGGAAATTAACAGCAGTAGGAGGAAGAAAATGAATGTGGTTTTTTCAGTCCTTTCGCTAACTTCTGGTGGGCCTCCAGGAGGTTGCCTTGTTTGATGAGCTCTTTAGTGTCAGTCACCACTTGAGGAACGCTGAATATGTTATTGATGTGTTCGTTAGTTGTCTTCAGCTGAGGGAGAGAGAGGGAGGGAAGGGAGAGAGGGAGGGAGAGAGAGGGAGGGAGAGAGGGAGGGAGGGGAGGGAGGGGAGAGAGAGGGAGGGCAGAAGGATGGAGGGGAGGGAACAAGAAGGGAAGGACAGGGGAAAGAAGAGGGAACAGGTAGGAGGATACAGTTACTCACTGAGCTGTGTGAGGGGGAGTGGTGGATAGATTACAGCTGTTTTGATAGCATTCTGTGACTCCTCTTCTACTTCATTAGTTTTCAAACTGCCTCCCATCCTTAGCTCTTGCCTCTCCCTCTCTCAACACACATCCTCTTCTTTCTGTTGCAACCCATCATCCCTACCTCCTCCTCTTTCTCCCTTTCCCCTCTCCTCTTCTTGTATCACTGACCACACCCACCTGTTGGTGCTTCCTGTTGACCTCTCTGATTGGACCAACCACATCCGATAGCTCGGCTCCTTTTTGCCTGTACACATCCTCAACATATGCCATGCTAGTGAGGGGTGGAGGGTGAGGGGTGAAGTAAAAATAGGTCAGCAGATGGTTGTTATGGTTACGGCTTACCTCTCTTTGATCTCCTCCACAGCCTTCTCTGCTCTGCAATGGAAGAGGGGGAGGAGGAGGAGTAGAAGGGGAGGCAAGCAATGGATGTGCCTCGTTTCATTACATAGTAAAGTTTCTATATGAAATTTTGGTAAATGGCATTCAGTTTGTCATGCGCTAATCTCAAAAAGGCCTACATGAATTTTCATAAATCCTATTGGTCGGTTCAGTCAGGTGACTGGCCAGCCCCACAGGGTCTGGCTCAGTGACAGATAGTGTTGTGGTTAACTCACTCCTTGAGGTTCTCTAGCCCCGTCTGGACCCCTTCCAGCTGTGTCTGTACCGCATTCCGTAACTGAGACTCCACTGTAGCCTGGAATAGGGACACAGACAAAGATAAAGTCAGTAAGTAGACAACCTGGCCCTCAGTGTGGCCCCATAGCAGCGGTGCTGGTGATGTTGCTAGCTCACTTTCTTTCTTGCCACTTTCCTCCTGTACTGTTCCAGCCGATCCAGCTCTTCAGGTCTCTGGCGAGGAATGACAACTGACATGCGCCAACTGAATTACATAACCTTCCCACACTCTAAGATATCACTGCAGCAGAGCCACCATGGTAACATTGGGCTGCCCACCGGTCCACGTGCCCCCTGTGGCCACCTAGGAGAACTCACAGACAACATTTCGGCTACACTCTTCTTGGCAAGGTCTATTCTCTCCGCCTCGGCTAGCGTGAACTCCATTGCTGTGTACCGACCCCTCGTCTATACACCAGCCTCACCCACCTCTCCTAGTCTCATTCCAGTGCGCCAGAGCCGCAGAACGGAATTGTGACATTTGTTGCACAACCGTCACGTGATCCAGCCGCCAACTAGCTAGCCACGTCACGTAGCACGTAGCACGTAGCCATGTCGCAGGCCAGACCTCCTAACAAGCTCCTCACGTTGCTCTTCGTGCTAAGGCCTGACGCTCGGCAGGTGTTGCTGGGCTACAAGAAGCGTGGCTTTGCCGTCGGGCGCTGGAACGGGTTTGGCGGGAAAGTGCAGGAGGACGAGAGCATCGAGGCAGCAGCAGTGAGGTGAGCAGTGGCTGTATGAATTTCAATTGATGGGTCAATACTTCCCCCCAGGGAGACAAAAGAGGAATGCGGTCTGGATGTCACTGACTTAGACAAAGTGGGGGTCCTACTCTTTGAATTTGTCAACGAACCCCAGATTTTGGAGGTGCACGTGTTCCGGACAACACACTTCTCAGGGGAGGTCACAGAGAGTGAAGGTACACAGCATTACCAAAACAGCGTACACCACTATTACTACTGCCCCTGTTATTAATTCTTTCATTGCTCGATCCCCCTGTTATTCCCTCTTATTTACTGCCCCTTTCTTCCTTGTGTGAATGTCTTTCAGAGATGCGTCCCAAGTGGTTTACGCACTCAGAGATCCCATATAGTGACATGTGGCCAGACGACATTCTGTGGTATCCAATGATGCTCAACAATCAGTACTTCGACGGCAGCTTCAAGTTTGAGGGCATTACTAACATGTTAGAGCACAGCATCAAAGAGAGAACCGATGGATGAATACTCACCAGCGACAGGACTCAAGACACAGTGATCAGTGTTCAATACCACACAATCTAACCATGACAGTGATAGTGCTTTCTGTATTAGCCTATTATGCATACATTATTATATTCACAGTGATCTCATGATTGAATCCATCCACAACACTCAAAAAAGAAATTTTATGAAGTAATGAACATAGTATTATATTCATAGGGGAGACTGCCTGCATGATACAGATGCTGCACATGTACTGACTATATATAACATGTATAAATTAATATAGAGGGTGTTCCACATGATCTCAGGAGACAGCCGAGGCCCATCCTCGAGGTCCGTTCCACCTCCTCCAGTGCTCGCAGTGATCACACTGCAGGCAAAGAATAAGCGATCATTTATTAGGTATAATCCTATCAGGAGCATGCATATTCTTGAGCTGGCTTACCGGCTATGGCAGTAATGGGTAGTGTGGGATACAGCACGTCACAGGCCACGGAGAAGAGGGGGAAAAGGATAGATAATAAGATGAGTGTGCATACAATCAAGACAGTGTTGCTGTCTTCCCAACCTTCATGTGCGAGTGTCTCCTCGCGCTTGGTCTCCGTCCGGAAAGGAACTTGTCCGAGCAGCCTCGGCAGGTGTCCAGGACGGCGCTCTTGAGATTGCGGGAGTAGTGCGGCACGACCATGGCGCTGCCAACCCTCGCCCCCACGGACTGCGCCGTCAGAAGGATGGGTCCCGCGCTCATGGCGCGGCGACGCTGGGGAGGAGGGAAGTAGTGCTCCCTCGTGATCCTTCTCTCCGCCTGCTCTGTCTGGTGTCGCTGTCTGAGCATCTCCGAGCGATGTTCCTTCAGCTCTTGGGACATCCTACGCGCGCTGGCCACTCGTTTCCTTTTGTTCAGCTCCTCGTAACATCTCTTCACGGCTTGGTGCGCGGGCATGTCTTTGCGGGGTAGGCAGGCCTTGCACACTCTACACTCCACGATACGGTGGTCGCATTTCTCCATGTGCGTCTCCAGTTGGTTCAGCGGGCAGCGCTCTGAGCAGCCTCTGTGTTTGCAGGGAACTGGGCGATAGTCACACTCCCTCTCTGCGTGATGTTCCAACTCCCCCCAAGGCATGACGGCCGAGCAACCGACGGAGTGGTGCGTGCAGTGGATACTCAACTGACTCAGTCTCTCGGCCAGCTCTTCGGCATGTTTGTCCGAATCACTGGCGGCCGGTTTTATTACACTGCCACATTTCGGACAGTCGAGCTCCTTACCGGCCGCTTTCTGAACGCAGCCAGAGCAGAATACATGGCTACAGGCGCTCGAGGTGGGCTTTTCAAGTACTTTAGAGCAGAATTGACAGATCAGGTCTTCTCCAACCTCTCCATCGAAACGTTGGACGTCAAAACCCATTGCGATTTGTTTATCTCGCACAAAGCTGCATTGCAATGTGAGGGCGGGGCTCGTTAACCTGCCAGTTAGACACGCCTACAACAGTATGCGCGCGCCGCCAACTTTGCTATGGCTGAAACGCAAGACAATGTCCCTTCGCAGTCCAAAGCTCTCTCTCTCAACACCGCAGGTCATGAAAGCGAGAAGACAGAGAGCAAGAGGAGAGAGAGAGGCGGGAGAGGGGAGCGCTACCCCTGGGTGCCAATGGTCTTCCTAATGACCACTACAGTGGGCCAGAGGTGCGTTAGTGTAGGCCCCCAAAGTATAATGCAGCTGACAACAGCCACACCCCCTGGTTTCAGCGTAAACGCTTGTGCATTGCTGTAGGCATGATTAGTATACCTCACAGTGAGAGTTACTATCTATGGCTGCAAGTGTGTGCACATGTACTGTCCAGAAACTGCAACCCTTATAGCATGACCTTTGTCCCACTAGCTATGCAGCGTCAGGTCTCCAGGCTGTTCTGGAGCTCTACTTCTCCACGTTCCTATACGTCTGTTCCAAGCATGCGGTCAAACTGGCCAGCACCAGCATCAACATCTACATTGCTATTTATCAGATCTGTGCCCTCCCAGGAGGGTACCTGGCAGACAGGGTGCTCGGTGAGGGAACAGAAAGTGTGTGTATATGGTTTCTCTCTTATTCTCTTCCCCTTCCGAGTGTTCTTCCACCACCCCCTCTTTCACATGATTGTCCCTTCCCACCTATCCTTGATTCCTCATCACATCATCTCTTCTCTCCTCTCCCTACTTCTCTCTTTCCCCCTCTTTCATTCCCTCCTCCACACCCATTCTCCATCTCCCCTCCCCTCCTTCCCCTCCTTCCCCTCCCTCTTCTCCCCTCCCTCCCCTCCCTCCCCTCTCCCCTCCATCTCCTCCCCTCCCCTCCCTCTCCTCCTCTCCCTCCCTCCCCTTCCTCTCCCTCTCCTCCTCAGGTAACTTCATGACGCAGGTGGTGAGCAACATAGTGTGGACGCTGGGCATTGCTCTGGTCCTGTTCTCCTCATGGCAGTACACACAGGAGCCTCCCTCCTGCTGCCCCATGAACTGCAGTGCTCTGGAGCTGGACGTCGTGTGGAACGGAATGAGTTTCCACATGCCCCCCACTCTCAATGTGGTGCTGGTCATCACTGGACTAGTGGTCAGTTATAGAATTAGTGTGACTCAATGCTACATGTGAATTCACTGTACTCCTTCAAATTCCAAACCCCTTATCCCCCTTGTTTTGTCCTCTTCCTCCTCCTCTTCTTCCTCCTCCTCCTCCTCCTCCTCCTCCTCCTCCCTCCATTGCAGCTGTTTGGCATAGGCTATGGTCACACTAACGCCATTCAGAGTGTCTTTGTAGCCGACCAGTTCAAAGAAGAGAAGGTAAGTAGCCATAACCCAGCAGCAGACAACAAGTGCTTGGGAGGATCCTTTAAGAAAAAACAAACATTCCTTCCAACCAAAGAGACACCCTCCACTCCTGTAGTTTTCATTTTCCCTCCCCCACAGTCGAAGGCCAAGGAGCGGTCCTTCTCGTGGTACTACCTGTTCTGCAACGTGGGCACTCTGGGAGGGGAGCTCGGCATGCCCGTCCTGCGGCAGTCTGTTGGCTTCATCATCTCATGGCTGACCGTGTTTGGTGAGCCTCTCACATTTGGTCTAACTGTCTCTGTGCCTCTCTCATCACCTCTCTCCCTGTCTCTGTCTCTCTCTCCCTCTCCCTCTCTCTCCCTCTCCCTCTCCCTCTCCCTCTCCCTCTCCCTCTCCCTCTCCCTCTCCCTCTCCCTCTCCCTCTCCCTCTCCCTCTCCCTCTCCCTCTCCCTCTCCCTCTCCCTCTCCCTCTCTCTCTCTCTCTCTCTCTCTCTCTCTCTCTCTCCTCTCACCCTCACTTCTTTCTTAGGAACCTCCTTCTTCTCAACCATCCTTTTCATACTCGGTGCATGTCTCTACATCAAGAAGAGGCCAGCCAGACCTCACTGCACCTGCAGGGCAAAGAGGAAAAAGAACAGCTCTCAAGATGAGGTATTCTATGGTATTCTGAACCAGCAACTATGTAGCTCACCCACCCACCCACCCACCCACACACATACACACACACACACACACACACACACACACACACACACCCCTCAGGTAGAAGAGAAGCAGCCCCTCCTGGGACAAACCTCATCCACCAACTCCCACTCCCTCACAGTCCCCACTCCAAAGCTCTCATGGAAGGAGAGGCTCAAGCAGCTGATCCCTTTCCTCGGACTCTTTGCTCCTCTCGTTGTATTCTGGGCCATCTTCTTCCAGCAGAGCTCCACGTGGGTGGTGCAAGGCAGGGAGATGGACTGCTATATTGGGAGGCTGCATGTTCCTCCTGGTGAGGGAGGGAGGGAGGAGGGAGGGAGGGGGGGAAGTGGGAGGGGGGGGGAGAGAGGGGAAAGGGAAGAGGAAGGGAGGGAGTGAGGGAGGGTAATGGAGGAGGTAGACACACTGTGATGGATGAGAGAGTTCTATGGGGCCAATGATGGGCACTCTCCATTAGTGTAATGCATGCTACAGGTAGTGTTGGGCTGCAAGTGCACATGTTTCTCTACATGACTCTACATACAATGCTCATAATGTAGTATGTGAAAGTGAACATGATATGCACTCACCAAACTTCTCCCAAAAGTCTCTCCAGGTCACCTCAGTTTAATTTAGCATCATACTCCTCCAGTATGTTTTACCACAGCATCACTACACATGTGTACATATATACATTGTATCACCATAGCCTCACTACACACGTGTATGTACATTATGTGTGGTTATTGGGTGTTCAAGCCACCCCCTCCCCCTCCCAGACATCATGCCCAGTGTGAATGACGTGTTGTGCATCCTCATCATCCCCCTCCTGGACTACCTGGTCTACCCCCACATCGAGAGGGCCATGAGGGTCAGGATACGTCCCCTGCACAAGGTCAGCCACTAGCTAGCCCCTCCACTGCCCCCACAGGCCGAGGATTAGTGAGTTTGTATGAGCTCAATTCCCTCTACTGGTTTGATCCTTTTCCTTCCTTTTTTCCTCTCCCCTCTCTTTCCTTCTTCCCCACCTCTCCACTTCTGTATCCCCACACTCTTCATTTCCATCCCCCCTCCCTCTCCCTTCCCTTCCCTCCCTTTCCCCTTCTCTGCTCCCTTCCTTTTTCCCTTATCCCACTACACTTTGATCTCTCCCCCCTCCTCCTCCCAGCTGGTGGCAGGGATGATACTGGCTGCCCTGAGTTTCCTCATGTCAGGTCTGCTGCAAATCTACGTACACCTGCCTCACGGCCGACCCTATTGCCATGGTGATGTGAACCTAGCATGGCAACTGCCCCAATTAGTGCTCATCTCCTTTGCCGAGATTCTCGTGAGTGTGACTGGGCTGGAGCTGGCCTACTCCCACGCCCCACCAGACCTCAGGTCAGCCGGCCCAACACAGGCTGCATGTATTCTGTACTAGCCAGCAGCACTGCATGATGGGCTGAGCTAGCACCAGAATGGTCTGCCTACAAACATTTTTGTCCAGAAAAAATTTTACTGGGTACCCACAATAATTTGTGCAAAAAGGTTCAGTTTGGAGTTAGCTTGGTCACTATATGTATTGTGGTACTTGGCCCTTCAGTGTTGACACACTGCATTGCGTATGCCAACACAAACCACAGTTAGTAAAGGAAACGAGATTGATCACTGCAGGGCATGCCCACAATGAATATATTTACTCTAATGCATGCCATTGTCACACAACTCCATGTATACTAACTGCTCTGATTCCCCCTGTCCAGGAACCTGGTGACTGCATTCTGGTACATTGCGCAGGCCCTGGGTGTGCTGCTGAATGCTGCCATCATACAGATCCCCATGGCTCTGCTCTACGAGTTCTTCTTCTACTTTGTTCTGATGGTTTTAGTGACGACTGTGTTTCTGGTGATCAATAGGAACTATCGCCGCAGGGATGGTGTCAGGGAGGGAGAGGAGGAAAGAGAAGAGGAAGGGGAGAGGAAAGAAAGAGAAGACAGAACAGCCATATCATGATCATGATAGTCTATTATTTATGTATATGTGTTTATGAGTTTTACACCATCCAAAATTAATTTTAATTTTCAATGTTAATATTAATTTTACCTTCCATGCCATAGTGAATACTCCAATTACAAAGTACCAATCACAGTCATGCTTATAATGACTATAGTGATCACCTATGGGCAATACATTGTGAAATGGCTGTAATAGAGAGGTGGCTGTTTAATAGAGATTCAAGTGTATGCCATTATATCACAAGTGACCTGAGTAGGTGGCTGAGTGACCACTATACATCTTCGTAGTCAACCCAGCATTGCATTGCGTGCTGCAACCCCAGCCTTCTAACTACAGACACACTTGTCAAGTCAGTTTCACCACATCCACTGAAGCCATCTTACAGTACATGTGTTGACTGCATGTGAATGGTTTGTTCCCCTTTCCCTGGAGGAGGGGGTGCTGTATATAGCCTCATCCCAGCCTCTCACCCTTACTGTACCATGCCATGTAACCTTATGCACTATGCTATATACTTAGCCTTATGCACCATGCATTTTTGTGCCCTGCTTTAGAATGTATACTGCTGTATTCACCCCATTTTGGTGGTTAGTTCAAAATGTTTAATAATACAAGGAGAAGTATGTACATACAAGCTGTACAGAGTATTATATTTTGTTGGCTGTTGCCTGGCAGCCAAAATTTCAAAGGCCCATATCTCAAAGCTGAAGTGGTAGAGGAAGTCATGGGGTGGCTAGGGTAAGTAGGCCCACAACAGCCAACAAATGTGTTGTGAGACCCTAATTGGGATGCATTCACCCATGCAGCTCATGCATCCCAATTAGGGTCTTGCAACATATATACGCACCATGTGAAACCAGCAGGGATTCACTTAATAAACCAAGAAGACCTTCTAAAAACAATTTTGTGGCATTAAAGCATAAAATACTAATACAGCATAATTAAGAGATGATGTACATACCAGACAAGATATGACATCATACATACATCATACATACATCACGCTAACTACTCAATGGACCATGAATACATTCTAAAATACTTCTATACAACTCTTGCCGCCATAGCACACATAAATCAGTCCACTGTCATCCACAGCTACCCCGTGGGGCCCAGCATCAAATGGTTTGAACGATCTCAAAAACTTTCCTTCTGTGCTGAACAGCAACAGGTGTCTGCTCCTATAATCAGCAACATACACCACCCCTCCATACACAGTGACACCGATGGGTTGTTTCATCAGCTCATTCCTAAACTCTTTCACATATTGATTGCCCTCTTTAAAGACTTGAATTCGATGATTGATATAGTCTGCTACATACAAATATCCATCAGAGTCAAAAGTAATGTCACATGGAGTTATAAACTGTCTATTGTTTGAACCACGACTACCGAAGGTGCTGGAAAATGTCATATCCTCATTCAGAACCTGAATACGATTATTTTGCCCTTCAATCACATGCAATTTCTTAGTGTGAGGGTGTATGGCAATACTACGTGGGCCATCAAACTGCAGTGGTCCAGAGCCAAATGTACCAACTGACTTCAGGAAGGTGCCGTCAGGGGAGAATTTCTGAATACGATTGTTGCCCATATCACACACAAGTATGTTCCCCTGGCCATCAACTGTCACACCAATGGGACACTGGAGCTGTCCTGGACCTGATCCTTGGCTGCCAAATGACTTGATCTTCTTTCCATTGGCACTGAATATTGAGATACAGTGTCCACCATACTCAGCAACAACCATCTCTCCCCTGCCATTAAATGTCAGACGCCATGGGCTCTTGACACATTCAATAGTTCTGATCGCTGTGAATTCCTTTGGGTGAACCACGACAGAGAATGGACTTCCTGAGATGTGTCTGCCCTCCACTCGAATGTGCAGGTGGTGCTGTCCCCTGCGTTGTGGTCGGTAGCTGATCTCGTACTTGTTCCCTCCTCTTCCCTTCACTTCAGCTGCGACTCTGACGGAGCCATCACTGGAAACCAGTTCTGATTTCACATCTTCAAGAGCTCTCTGGTACTCCTGCCCCTCCTGGTCCATGGCTAGGAGAGTTGTGGTGGCTGTTTCTCCAACCATTATAAACCCAACCCCCGGACTGCTGACACGACACTTCTCAGGGCACACTTGTTGGGCATAGACTCTTCCAAACTCCTGACATGCTTGAACCAGTTGAGGCTGATTGTGGGAGAACTTCATGTTGGCTTGCTCCTGGAGTGCTAGGACTTCAGGCTTGAAGGAGGAAGTCATTTCTCTGATCTGTTTCACCACTGGCTTCTTCATTGCCAGGATCTCTGCCTTGCTCCCAGTTCGGAGGCTCTCCTGCACAAAGTCTCGGCAGCTCCTCAGCTGGGTTCCCACCAGCTCAAACTGGTCTCGCTGGGCTGCCAGGCTCTTCAGCTTCTGTCGGGTCAGCTGCTCAAGCTGCCCGATCAGGTCTTGCTTTCTCGCCTCCAGAGCCTCGTGGAGCTGTCTGATGCTTGTCTCAATGTCTGCCTCAATAGCCTTTTGCTGCTCTGTGATTTGGCCACATCGAGTGTCCAGACCTTCAAGGGCTTTGCTGACAGTGGCCAGCTGCTGCTCCACAGGCTGGAGGGAGGCAACGATCACATCTTTGTGCTTTGAAAAGGCGTCCCCCACCAGGTCATACTGGTGGTCCCGGTGGACTTTGACGATGCAGTCGCGGCAGATCAGCTCCTCACATGTCTCACAGTACAGGTCCAGCTGCCTGTCTGGGTGCTTGGGACAGGGCGTGGCTTGCTTCTTGGAAGGGACCAGCTTTGCAGCGTCGCTGGTCAGCTGCTGGATAGTGATCACCTCGTGCGAGGAGAGCTCCTCCCACGTCTGGTGGACCATGACACACACTTGGCAGATGAACTGGCCACAGTTGCGGCAAAAGTGGGTGGCCTTGTCTTGTTTGCATTTGTCACACAGGAAATCCTGAGACGCAGTGACCTTCTTGAGAGCAGACTGTATGTCAAACAAATGGTGGATGTGAAAGGCCCCCTGAAGGCCTTGGACTCCGTTCTGGGGCAGTGTGGTGGGCTGGCGGCAGTTGGGGCATTGGATGGTCTGCCCTTGTGCTCCCTGATGCACCAGGGGCTGCAGGCATTTGGTGCAGAACACGTGGAAGCAGTTGAGGAGTTTGGGGTCGGTGTAGGAGTCCAGGCAGATGGCACAGGTGAGCTGGTCCTCCAGCTTCTTGAGGGCTTGCTCAGTGGGAGTTGTGGGCGTGGCCATTGCTCTTGGAAGATTTAGTGGCAGCAATTACTGGTGCAAGTGAACTGAAGAGACTCAAGCAAGCAAGTCACAAGGGCCAAAGGAAGCTCTCTTCCAGATGAACTACAGCAGCTCTAGCTATCTGTATGCTACAGGTTATTCATAGTATCAGAACTATTGTCTATTCGCGTTCACCTGAGCCCCGGAAGTAGCTGTGGTTTACTCGCTTACGCAAGTGTGCGTCGTTATTACAACTTCCCTCATATTTGCGGGTAACGGAATGCGCGGGCATCTGGGCGTGGTCTGAGCTGTGTATACGCGCGAGACTTCGGGTAGATCTGCTTTCTACCCTTGCGCTGCCTTTGCAGGAGGTTAGTACACACCAAAATCCTTCCTGATCTTCATAGCCTGCGTTTCTTGGAGCTTTTCCTCTGGAAACGAGAACGCGAGTGCCGCGTGAGGGGCGCGCGCACTCCGTTAGGTCACGCGGACTAAATTCCTTGTGGTCAGTGGTATCTACATACTTTCTTTATGGGACATACAGCTAAAATTTCACTGGTAAGCTTTCATGTTTAGTGAAGGATATCACCAGAGCGGGAAAGGTGTGAGGATTCCAATGGTGTTAGCGTTTTTTAAATGGGATGTAAAGTAGACAAGTTATAACAATTTTTCGAGGGCTCAGGTGAAGTCAAATAGACAATAGGACCTTATTAGGAAATTTCCCACAGGCAGGGCAATCACCTGAACCTCATCCCACTACATTCCAGTGATAGCTATCAACAATGAATAAATCCTGCAGAATAACATTGTAGAGTGAAATATCTGTTGAAAGTGAAACATGCTTATAAAGATGACATTTTGCCCTCCATTGCAATCATGTAAGAGACAGCAATCACGAGTGAGATGCATGTCACAACAGACGAGAATGACTGAATGTATCACTGCACTAACTAATAGGGGCCTCCTCATTGAGCCCAACAGTCTGGGAAACTTTAAAAAACACAACACAAAACTCTGAATAGTGTACAAAAATTAACACAAACCACTAACATCACACATACATTGTAATGAGCTACCTCTACAATTGGTCTATACTTATACAATTATCTGTATGAACTGTGCACCAGTTCTCAGACTCTGAGATGGCTGGCAGGGTCAATAAGTCTCTTCAGCTTCTCTCCATCACTGACCGGAGCAGAGCATGTGAAGTTTTCACACACGTAGGCCATGGCCTTTCCTCCGTCCATCTTCATGGAGGAGAGGGAGGGGAGGTGGTGGGAGAGGAAGGGGGAGGGCTCGCTGGGGGTGTGGAGGATGAGGACCTTGTTGGGGAGGAAGAAGGAGTGAACCACTTTCAGAAGGGCTTTGGTGTCAGGGCTGTCTCTGTCTCCTGCGATGATGATCTGAGGGTGGGTAGGGGTGGGGGCGAAGGGGAGAGGTGAGGTGTGTGAGGAGGGTCAGGAGTGGTGTGTGTGTGTGTGTGTGTGTGTGTGTGTGTGTGTGTGTGTGTGTGTGTGTGTGTGTGTGTGTGTGTGTGTGTGTGTGTGTGTGTGTGTGTGTGCTGTACATCTATACAAGTGACTGGGAGTAAGTGAGTGGGAGGGAGAGGGGAAAGGTATGGAGGGAACTAAGGAGGAGAGGGGAGTATGAGTGGGAGGCAAGTTGTGAAATCCAACAAGCGTTCTGGACAAGAACCAGACAAACCTGTTTTGGTGTCTGCTGGTGCCACAGAAAGCTCTCCAGCATCCCACAGAGGGCGACGGGTGCCTTGCTCAGCATCTCCCGGAACGTGGCGTACACGTGGGTGGCCGAGGGGTGGAGCTTCTTGTCCAGGTAGCAGGAGAGACGGTGCAGGTTGGAGGCAGAGGTGGAGTTGGGGCTCGGTTCCGATCCATCCTGGTCTGTGGACAGGAAGATCAAAGGTGACACATAAGAATAACGTCCTATAGACCACTCATAAATATGTTCATGTACCTCCCTTTGACCTCCCTCCCTATGCACCCCCCACCACAACCTCCCTCCCTCCCTCCCTCCCTCTATCCCACACCGACCTCCCTCACTGACCTTCCTTCACTCTCAGAAGGATGCTGGGGTCGTTGGTGGTGGAGTTGAAGTACCCTCCCTTCCCCTCGTCCCAGAACAGCTGGTCCTGCTTCTCCTGGAGCTGCCACGCCCACTGAAGCCACTGCTGGTCCTGAGAGGCCTCAAAGAGATCCAGCAGTCCTCTGATGAGGAAGGAGTAGTCGTCTGCAAACCCCTCCTGGCCACCCACACTCAGCACCCTGGGGGGGATGGGAGGGAGGGAGGGAGGGAGGGAGGGAGGGGGGAGGAGGGAGGGAGGAGAGAGAGAGAGAGAGGGGGGAGAGGCATGATAAGGTCACCTCACATATTATGGGCTGTATGAACATCTGTGTTTATTCTACACACAAAGGCCATTGACAATGTGGACATGCACTATCACTATCACAACTGTACTAGGAGAAGGTCTCACATGACACTCACATGGTAGAAAGTAATCCACCAACATCTGCCTAGTACACTATATGCACAGATCATGACTACATGTACACCCCACCCACCTACCCCAACTTACCACACACCCACTTACCACACACCCACCTATCACTCACTCACCCACTCACACACTCACACACACACCCACTCACTCCCCCCCCACACACATACACAAACACCCACACCCACTCACCCACTCACTCCCTCACTCTATCCACCCCCTTCACCATAGCCACCCACTCCCTCACCCGGTACTGTCTCTGTATGCATTCCTGAGGAGCAGACCAGAGTCCTCCTTGAACAGGTGTGTTCGGACGAACTGTGCAGCCTTCACGGCTTGCTCCAGGTAGCCAGGGCTGTCCAGCACTTGTGAGGCGTAGGCAAAGGCAGAAATCATCAGACCTGCCATGTGGAGGGAGAGAGAGACATCACTAATCACTCTAGATGTAGTTAAACTGTAATCTACTCTTTCATACATTGCCTCCTCCTCCTTTTCTGTATCTTTATCCCTCACCCCTCTCCCTCCCTCTCTCTTCCTCTCCCTCCATCTCCATCTCCCTCCCGTACCATTCCAGGCAGTGACTATCTTATCGTCCCGGTGTGGTTTGGGCCTCTGCTGTCTGGCCTGGGCCAACTGCTCTCTGCACTGGGACAGCAGCTCCTCTGTGTCTGGGACGGACAGTTTGAAGTGCTCTGCCGTCTTCTCCACAGAGCCTCTCACAATCAGCACATTCTGGTCCGTCAGTTCACCATGAGGATCCTGGAGGGAGGGAGAGAGGAAGGGAGGAAGGAGGGGAGGGGGAGGGGTGAGGGAGGGAGAGACGGAGAATGAAAGAATAGAATAACTTGATCAAGTTGGAACATAATTTTGTAGCTAGTACTTCCTCAGTCCTAATGTTAACTCAGTCAGAGACAAGGACACATACATGTCTGCAGATAAGAGGGTGGTGTGATGAGTGGTAAGAGAATTGGACAGACGGACAAACAGGCAGACAGACAGGCAGACAGGTGTCCCAGTCACCTTGTGGTGTGGGACATTCCCCTCAGGCTCCACCCCATAGTGATAGGAGAAGAGGTGTGCCTGTGTGAGGGAGGAGGAGGGAGGGGGGAGGGGGGAGGGGAGGAGGGAGGAGATCTCCTTGCTGGTCCACACACAGAAGGCTCCCTCCTTCTTGTGCTCAGAGGAGGCCAGTGGGAGCGAGTCAGCGTCTTCAGCAGAGTAGAACCCTCCCTCCTGTTGTAAATGGCAAATATAATGGTGAATGTACGTAGACATGTATGTACATTCATGAAAGGCACACAATACACACATGTACAATGGATTGTGGCTCATCATATGGAGGTACAAGTGTTCACACTCAGGGGGTGTACCTGATCAGTGAGGTCTCTGCTAACATAGAGGAGGATATCTCGAGCCACATCAGCCAAAAATTCATCTTTAGTGATCTGGGGGGGGGGGGGGGGGGGGGGGGAACTTGTATGCTGACTATAAACCCTTCTCCTCTCCTCTGCTTTTCACCCCCTGCCCTCTCCCCATCTCTTCTCCCCTACTCTCGTCCTCTCCTCCTCCCCCTCACCTGGTAGGCCTCCAGGTAGACGGAGGCCAGCTGTGCCTGGTCGTAGAGCATCTTCTCAAAGTGAGGGACGTGCCAGAACTCGTCAGTGGAGTAGCGATGGAACCCCTGAGGGAGGGGAAGAGGGGCAGTGGGGGAGGGAGGAGGAAACCAAGGCTATAGAGAGGCTCTACACATCCATACACATAGTCCTGTTTGATACTTGATTTCTCTCTGCTCTTCTCCCTCCTCTGCTGTAGCCTTGACTTTTTCTTTTATCAGCCTCTTCTGTCTTTCTTTCCCCCCTCCCCATACCCCCCCAACCCCCTCTCTCTGCTATCACACACACACACCTGTCCCACGTGATCATGTATTCCTCCATTGGCCATGGCTTTGAGTGTGGAGAGGACCATCTCCAGAGCAGTGTGGCCCATGTCAGAGCCAAGGTAGCGGGCATGGACCTTCAGGAGGAAACCCAGGAGGACTGAGGGAGGGAGGGAGGGAGGGTAGGGAAGGGATAAGGAGAAAAGAGAGAGAGAGAGATGAGAGGAGAAAGAGGGAAGAGATAGGGAGGGAGAAAATGGCTTGAAAGTTCAGTCAGTCAACCAGCCAGCCAGCCAGCCAGCCAGCAAGCCAGTCAGCCAGCCAGCAAGCCAGCCAGCCATTTGACACTGAGTTGCTCAACTCACCCGGTTGAGGAAACTTTGGAGCAGATCCAAAGCCACCATATTTGGAGTCTATTCTGTTGTTCAGCATCTGGTAGGCTCTCTGGATGCAGCTGGATCCGGGAGGCCCCTCCCCCTCCTCCTCATCATGTGACACACTCGCAATCTGACGTAGCACCTGCATGAGCTTGGAGCCCTTCTGACGGATGTTCTTACTATCCTTCTCCCACTGTCAGTGGCAGGTGAGGAGGGGGAGAGAGGGAGGGAGAGAGAGAGAGAGAGAGAGAGAGAGAGAGAGAGAGGGAGAGAGAGAGAGAGAGAGAGAGAGAGAGAGAGAGATGGAAGAGGTATAGTAAATTGGTGAACAGCTTAGCAGCAGTGTACTTAACATTGTCATAGCAACAAATGGGCCATGCACACAAAGAACAGGGCACGTGTATAATACATGGTCCATTGCCCAAAATACCCACACATTGTCCATACACAATAATACATAGTAGCTAGCAGCACATGCAAGCACACACATACTCAGACTAAGTCTTAGCTGCTGGCTAAGAAAATGCAGTGCCATTGCTACTGGTACTGTACACTCAGAACTGAATACACGTAGTACATGTACTTGCTCTGAAATAGCCTTCAGTATGGTGGGGAATCCTGGACGGCCAAACTGATCAGTTGGAGGGAAGTATGTTCCTCCCATGAAGGGCTCCAGCTCAGGTGTAAGGAACACGCTCATGGGCCAGCCACCTCCCCCCTGAGTGGCCTGTATGAACGTCATGTACACCTTGTCCACGTCTGGACGCTCCTCTCGATCAACCTGGTGAACACAGGGAGGTCAGAAAAGCTAATGTAGGTCCCTCCCTTGCTCCCTCCCTCCTTCCTTCCCTCCCTCCCCCCCTTCTTCCTTCCCTCCCTCCTCCCCTCTCTCCTTTCCTCCCTCCTTCTGTTCCTCTCTCCCCCTCCCTTCCTTCTCCCTCCCCCTCTCCCTCCCACTCTCCACCTTTATTGACACAAAGTGCTCCGAGAGAATCTTCCCAATCTCTGGGTTCTCAAAGGACTCTCTCTCCATCACGTGGCACCAGTGGCAGGTGGAGTAGCCGACGGAGAGGAAGATGGGCTTGTTCTCACTGCGAGCCTTCTCAAATGCCTCCTCCCCCCAGGGATACCTGAGGGAGGGAGGGAGGGAGGGAGGGAGGGAGGGAGGAGGGAGGGAGATGGTTGAATGGTGAGCATCTCATAACAAAGCAGAGGTAAGGAGTACAAGAAGTGGGGGGAGAAAAAACACAAGTACATGTAGCCGTCCTGCAGCTCATGACCTAGGCAGGTGACCACTGATACTTTTTGTTGGCAAAGGCAATGGAGCACTCTTAGTCACACTGACACGTACATGTAGTGAGTACGATGGGAATTGGGCTGCAAGCTACGTACCTCACACACAGCCACCGTGTGCTACATGTCTAGCTGATGAAAAAACTGCTGCAAAGGTGAAGCCCTGTCTGCATAGGTACCAGATCAAGGACCCCAGGTGAGCTTGCACGCAGCACCACCTCACAGGAACTAGCTAGCAGCACCGCAGATTGCACTCCCCAGAGGCACCTGCGCTACAGTGTGTGTGGAACAGCATGCAGGCCCGTCTGCCTCTCCCTGCATGCTCCACCCACCAGTCCACCGGATTGCCGGCATGCTGCAGGAGGTAGGGAGACTTCTCGTGCGCCAGTCGGTTCAGGCTCTTCTTGGGCGCGGGAGGCGGGTCACTGCCAGTAGCCATGGAGCGGGTGGACGCGAGTCGGCTAGTCAAGCAGAGATGACGATAGAGAAATAATCTTGTGGCTGATGCGGTAAAGCTATGAAGTTGTTGTGTCCTTATTACGCCCTGTCTACAGCTCCTGATTGCAGTTTTCACATATCTGCTGCATACACGAGCTAGTAGAGAGCACATGAGAGACGGTATGTTAATTCTAATTAACACGCACCTAACGTCAGGTCAAAGGTCATTTATTCCGACACCCGAGAACATGTTACGTCACACTTTTCTACATACATTTCTGTTATGTACAATAGATAAATACAACCTATGGCTGGACTAGAGTGCATAAGTTTGGCAGTGAGACAGTTCATCTCAGCGAGACTCCTCCCACCAGCTGCTGTAGCCGTGGGGTGGAGGAGAGGTTGCCATAGGCAACGTAGGTGGCCCGGGCACCAAACACTGTTTTAGCAAACTGGAAGGATGGGGGGGAGGAGGATGCTAAGTGCATGAGCAGAAGACGGCCTCATCTACATGCATACTCACCTGGACCACGTCTTCCTTAGTGATGGAGTCGACCTGTTGGACAGTGGCTGTCATGGGAGAGTAGCTACCCTTCAGAGAAGCCTGGGAAGGGAGAGAGGGAGGGAGAGGGCATGAGTTTGTGTGTGCATGGTCCTCCTCCCTTGTGTAATGGAGTCAGTTGTAAGCATTGCACTACCTGTACCACTAACACATGCCCTACACATGTACCTGAGTTGCAATGTCCTGTGAGAGAGAAGGCCCAGTCTCAATGGACATGAGGTAGCTAGCTTTCAGCTGGTTCCTGGGGTGCAGACAGAAATGGATACATGTATGTCATGAGTGTGTGTGTGTGTGTGTGTGTGTGTGTGTGTGTGTGTGTGTGTGTGTGTGTGTGTGTGTGTGTGTGTGTGTGTGTGTGTGTGTGTGTGTGTGTGTGTGTGTGTGTGTGTGTGTGTGTGTGTGGGGAAGGAGGGGGGGGAGGAGGGAGGAGGCTAACTTTGCTCTGGCCAGGTCAGCATCAGAGACGTTGCCCTTAGCAACGGCATTGAACTCCTGCATAGCAGCCGCCAGCAGCTGCAAGACAAACACACACACAGTCACACAACATGCATGACTCCACCCACCACCATAGGGTGCTAACCTTCCCAGAGGCCTGGGGCTCTGACATGACGTAGAGACCAAAGAGTCCATTGTCTGAGTAGCTCACATTGACGGCACATGCCTGGAAGGAGGAAGAGAGGTATCAGTGACTCACTGAGCACTAGAACATGCACACACTGTGCCTGCACTCACGTTGAATGGAGCATCCACAGCCTGTGTCCCTGCCTTGACAAGCCTACAGCAACACCCATATACATCACCTTAGGTGCTCCTTACTGCAATAGTGGTAGCACTACCATACCTGGCTGCAGAGCCACCCCACTTGATAGACGGACCCACCCCCAGCAAGTGCTAGAGGAATGGTCAAGACAGAATTCATTCAAGAGAAAGAGCAAGAAAGGAGGAGAGGAAGATGAAGGGAAAGACGAAGGGTATAAGGAGAAGGAGGAAGAAGAGGAGGGGGGAGGGAGGGAGGGAGGGGAGGGTGGGAGGAGAGGGTGGGGGAGGGAGGGAGGTGGAGCTGACCTGCAGGACACCTGCAGAGAGCACATCCTTCTGAGAATCGGCACTGTTGTAGAGGCACAGAGGTGATGATAGAACTGTTCCCTCCCCTGAAGCTCCCTTACCTAGCTCCCTTGCAGACTATGGCACCATGCGTCATGCTGGAGTTGGTGGCTATGTGCATCTCACCGCCTGCAGGGAGAGAAAGGAAGGAGAGGGCGGGGAGACAGCACAGCAGACAACAGATGATGTGCCTGCACTACACCAGGTATCAAGCACCAGCTTACACAACCACATATGTTGACCAAGGCTACAGATTTGCTACACAGTACATCTGTATACACATTTAGCACGTGAACATACACATGCAAGGCAGCTCAGCTCAGGTCTTTCATTGCATATCTAATACTCAGTAGCAGGGGCGTAGGAGCCAGTAAGGCTACTCCGGTTTTGGCCGTAGTAGATTTTGGCCCCACGTACTTAGTTGGTTTGCTTCGTGCTACTTACTCTCGTGCTACGCGCTATATATAGTCCTTGTCACTGAGTGAGATCAGTGCCGGGTGCGGCTTACGCATGCGGATTACTAATAGCCTAGTACTAGACACATGCATGTCGAGCTGTAGTATTGAGATACATGTTGAAAGCAACTACATGAGCATACCTTTTGCAGACACTAATGTTCAATATTGAGGGGTGGGGACATGTATGCAGGGGGGCGTGTCTGGCCTTACTAGATCTGTTATGCTTCCTACTCCTCTGAGTAGGTGACACTATCCCCCACCTGCAGGATGAGTGTCATGTTCACTGACCTCCGTAGTAGTCACTGGCCTCCTCAGAGGTGGACAGCCCCTCTCTGATGGGGGAGAGGGAGGAATCAGCCATCTCCACCAGCTCCTGGTGGTCAACACCTGACACCAGTGAGGGAGGAGATACCAGTGAGGGAAGAGACACCAGTGAGGGAGGAGACACCAGGGAGGGAGAGAAAGGACAGTCAGACACTCTCCAGTACTCCATTCTCTATCACCTCATGCTTACCTAGTCCCACTAGAGTCATTCTCTTGCCCAGGAACCAGTCGTCCATGTAGCTCCTCAGCTGAAAGAGAGGGAGGGAGAGAGGGAGGAGGAGAGAGGTTGGAAGAGAGGGTCGCACCATCCATGCTCTATACACACTACAGATTCTTGTCTTACATCAGTGTTTGTGATGCTCCCAATGTTGTGTCGTGGACAGTACAGAGAGTTGCTCAGTGCATTCCTGAGGCAGTGCAAGCAGTGGCATGTACATGTCATTGCATAGCTACATACAAGGTACACACACATACATGTACATGTAGTGACTATTCATGTACATCACTCTGTCAGTACCTGAAGGCAGCTTTGTGCAGCTCCTCCATGACAACTGGAGGGGGAGTTCATTAAATTGATCACGCAACACATCTCTGGCTGTTCCATGGCTATTCCAACATGCATGCACACACGCACGCATGCACGTGCACACACGTGTGTACACACACACACACCTGAGGATGGATCATTCTCATGTACAGACACATCCATCTCCAGTTTTGGTGACAGATCCCGAATCTAATATAAAAGATGATACTGACTTTGTGAAGTGCTCGACTACTGTCATTCCCTCTTGTCTTTCACTCATCTCCTTCCCATCCTTCCTCCCTCCATCCCTCCCTCCATCCCTCCCTCTCTCCCTCCCTACCTCCCTCCATCCCTCCCTCCCTCTCTCCCTCCCTCTCTCCCTCCATTTGTCCCTCTCTCCCTCCCACCCACTCTCTCTCCCTCCCTCCCTCCCTCCGACCCATCCTTACCTCCCATTCTCTTAGCTTGGGTGATGTAACAGCATTGCCAATAATATCCATAGCCAGCTCCCTGTGAAGGAGAAGGAGAAGGAGGAGGAGGAGGAGGAGGACGAGGAGGAGGAGGAGGAGGACGAGGAGGAGGATAGTACACAGTATAGGAGAGAGTAGTACTTGCCAATCTCTTACTGGTTTCCTCTGAGGAACTGTGCAGTGTATATGATGTGCTCTCTGGTAGATGAAGCACTGTGGAGATAGAGAATAGAGGAGCAACTGGAGGGTGGATGAGGGCAAAGAAGTGAAGGAGGGAGGAGGCAAGGGGAAAGGGAAGGAGGAGAGACAGAAAGAGGAAGACACAAAGTACCTGAGTGTGCCCCCAACATAGTCCATATCCCTAGCCACTTTGAACGTGCTTCTGTCACCTGCAGACTGTGTGGATACATGGTTACATCATATTCAGTACAGTACTTCCATCCTCCCTCACTCTCGCCCTCCCTCCCTTCCTTCCTTCCTTCCTTCCTCACCAGGAAGGCAGCATTCCTCAGCACATGTGTGAGGCCCTGCTGGCTGTAGGTCTCAAAGCGGCTGCCAGCTCTCACATAGAGGGAGAGGGAGGAGGAGGTGGAGTGGTTTTCTAGGGAGGCCACAGTGACACCATTGCTCAGCTTGGACACCTGCAGAGGATGGGAAAGAGGGGAGGGGGAAGGAAGAGAGAGGGAGAAGAGAATGGACTTTTTCACAGCTAAGAGAAGGAAGGCAATTATGATCAGTTAGGTTAAGAAATATAAGGCAGACGTGCATGAGGAGTGAAGGCTGGGTTAGGTAAGAACAGTAATGAGTATAGATTACCTTAACATCTTCAGGGGTCTTCACTTCTGGCACAATATCGTCATAGTAAGGAGGCTTGTCGGTCAAAGGAACGGCAGCTGCAGACGCCCAGCGCTATGGGGGGCAAGTGGTGGGCGTATATTAGAATACATAACAGCTGACAGTTCCGAGAGTGCTGAGGCGGTGTGGCAGCTGTATAGCAGTACGCCAGTGCTACCTCACCTGTAGAACTCGGGGCACAAACCGCCCCGTTCTCTGGAAGACATAGGCCGTCATTGTCACTTCACCCACCGAAGTCCTGCACTACGCTAGCTTATCATGTACAGTGCTATAGCACTAGTACTAGTGCTAGTTAAGTGCAGGGAAATAGCACGTGACCTTCCGGCCAGGCGCGCGCCGAATGTACCTTCGGGAACGATGATAGGCGCTTTGTACGATTAGAGAATTTTACCTACTATAGAGAATTTACCTACTATTTTATGCTATACGGTAGATCCTTGATCTATGGTTTAGGTACATGTTCAGTGATAGAATTATTTCTCAGCAGCCACCACTGTTTTTGAAACTTATGAGACTTCATGAGTGGCTTCTACCATTTCCGTTTCTTTCTAGAAAATGACAAACTGCTGAAATTTCTCTCTCTCTCTCTCTGTCAAAGTCAATTCAACTGTAAAGTTCTTCGTTAACACCCTTCCAAGGGGCATGGACATGTATACACTATCAATCATCTACATAAGAAATACGACAGCGGAACAAGAGGCAACATGCACACAGCATATGTAATACAACATCTTGAGCACACACGTTGTCTCAGGGGCTGTCACGTCAGGGGGAAGGGGAGATTCCTGAGAGTAGCAGTAAATAGAGGCATAGGTCAGCAAATTCTGTCTCTTCCAGTCTCCTTTAAAAATACTTTCCATCTTTCATGACACTTGAGGTTCACATCTGATTATACAACACCTTGATCCCTACAGGCTGAGAAAGTGACTTGGCTGGTGGGATACATGCAGGGTGCATTCATGCACACATCACTTTATAGCTTAGCAGGCTGTACACACAATTCTCCATATAAGCATGGACATGCAGCCACCTATAGAGGCCAGTCTTAGGGGTTGTACATTACAGCTAGTGATATAACATTATACTTTGGCTGCTTTGCTATCTGTGTATATATATCTAGTGCATAAATTGCACCATATCAAACTATCATTCCAGGTAAGTATCTGACTATTGTAGCTGGCTCACTCTCGCTCACCCACAATGCTCAGCATTCTTATAACACATGTGCTAGGGTGATAACATCCCAGCCAGTCTTCAGTACATACATTCCACACATGGTCACTGACAGACCCAGAGGGTGAAAACAGCAGACTACTATATATTCATCAAAGGACTTAAAATTCAGAATGGTTACCAAGTGCATCTGCACTAGCTGTATGGTGTATCTGCGGGGAGATATCTATAGAACTGGCCTGTAAGTGAGGGCAGATGTTCTCAGCACCGCCTTCTGAGAGATCCTGTATATACACCTGGATACACTTCTCTAGCCTATAGCCATTGTAGACAACTATGTGTGAATCAGATGGGCTGAATGAGGAGGGAGCAGGTTGTAGACTAAGAGAGAGAGGAGGAGAGAGGTCTTCTGTCCACACATAGGTCAGTAATTGATACCCTTTGGTGATCAATGAATCATAATCAGCCCACAGATACCACCACCCCCTCAGCACATGTACATTTTTGGAGGAAGAGACAGTCAGGGTCAGAAGGAATACTGGTGGAGATAAAGTCACTGGATTAAAGGAGGGGAGAGGATGGTATGGAGGGTGTGTTGGGAGAGAACCTTGAGGTATGCCTAGCCCTTGAGTGTGCCACTGACCTTTGATAGTGTGTGTGATAAAGAATACTAGGGTGGAGGGTCAAGAGAGAGTCCCAGGCAGTCAGGGGCTGGGAAGCTTTCTTAGCATGACCATGGCTATCAAGTAATTGGTAATTCCCAGCTGGCAGCTAGACATGTACAGATACAGATAACAGTTTCCTGTGTACTCAACACAATAACAGCCCTGAAGCACCATCTGTCAGGGTTGGGAAGCTTTCTTAGCATAACCACAGGCTATCAAGCAAGTAATGGAGAACCATTCCCAGCCTAGCCTGGCAGCTGGACACACACAAATACCAGTTTCCTGTGTACTCTGTGTACCCTCACTATCCATCACTACTCCTGAAACTCATTAGAAAGACAAAGTGCTGGGCATCTTATCCCTCTTTCCAAATCAGCAGCCATCACTGTTCCAGAAACTCCCAGATTATCTTCTTGAGCATCTTCTGCCATTCTTTGCTTTCTTCAGAAGACCACTTTTCCAGCTCTTCAATGGAATCCTCCTTTGAGCTTTCTCTCAGCATCAGATCAACTCTAAAAACTCCATTCATAATATGCAAGCATCCCACACACATATACCAGGGTTGAAACCTCTAAGTATTGGCTCACACCACAGTTCTGCCAACCTCATAATAATTAATTAATGTAGCACATTCCAGACATGAACAATGCAGTCACTGACAGAGAGCAGGGATTTCCCAGAGGGTGAAAACAGTACAGTGCTAACAGAGTCTTGGTGTCCAGGGAAGTCTTGAAATGAACCCTCCTCATAGTCCATCAGCGTCAGTATTCGCTCTGGAGGAAAGAGAAACATAAGACAAAGTGAGCAAAAAGGCACAAGTATTCATCAAAGTGTTGTTAACTCAGAACAAGGACAAGTATATTTGCACTAGCTAGATAACTGTACCTGCACAGCCAAAGGCTATCAGGTGACCCTGAGGGGAGATGTCCATAGAGCTGGCCCAGTGAGTGAGGGCAGAGGTTCTCAACACTGTCTTCTGTGAGATGCTGTAGAACTGGACACACTTCTCTAGCCCATAGCCAGTGTAGACTACTATGTCTGGATCAGATGGGCTGAAATGAGCTAGGCTTGGAGGCAGCAGGTCATACTGGCACTGAAGGGGGAAGAGACAGAGAGAGGGAGGAGGGGGGTATATAAGAGGATGTGAATACAGAGATCTTGCTGGCTGACTTTGTGTCCTTTCCTCAGTCTGGTGCCATCGGGAGCAACAGAAGGCCCTGGAAAGGTGAGCCAGTCCACCAAATGACATACATCCTGTGCCCAGTCAGTGCTCCACAGACTCACTCTCCTGTCACCACTGGCAACCAACCACAGCCACACCCTCTCCACATGCAGTGAAGACAACTGGGGAAGAGAAAGATAGGAGACTCAAAGAGAGAAAAGAATGTCAATCCCTCCTGTTGGAATACCTGCAAGGGTTTGCAGGCCACACAGAGGTCAGTAATTGGTGCCCCCTGGTGGTCAGCGATGACCTTCATAACCAGCCCACAGCTGACACTGCTGACAACCACCACCCCCTCAGCACAGCCAGAGAAGAGGGCAGACCCTGGGAGGGAGGGAGGGAAGAGTGGGAACACGGGAAATGGGAGGATATAGGGGCACAGTGAGAAGAGAAGAGGAAGAAGAGTGTAAGAGAAGGGATGACCCTCCACAGCTGCACACTTGCACATACACACACAGGCCATACCATCCATGGAGAAAGCCACCTTTGTCACGGGGGAAGCATGGGGCTGCATCTTCCTCTCGACCTGAGTCCTGGCAACATTAAACACTCTGAGACTACCATCACTGTAGCCAGCTGCTAGGAGGGAGGACTGAGCCTCAGGGGGATGTCCCTCCTCATTATTAGCTGCCTTTGCAGGAGCAAATGAAACACATGTACATGCCTGTAAGGGAAAGAGACAAGAGGTGAACTATGTATGAGGAAGTAGAGAGAACCAAAGGCAAACCTTCTTTGGAGCTTGGAAGACTACGTACTGTTCTAAAGTGGTCGCAGACCACACAGTGAGAGAACCATCCTGACAGCCAGTGGCCAGGTGGAGGCCATCTGGACTATAGGCTGCCCCAGTCACCTCAGCCGAGTGGCCACTGACCAGCCTCACCTTGCTCCTCTCTGGCCAGTTAATGTACCACACAGTACCGCCAGTCGTACCAGCCACGCCCTATAGCATGGGTGCATGGGTATAGGAAGAGTGTAAAAGCTACATGTGGTGGCGCTCCACATTGAGTAACAAAAATTAAAATTATCATAAGACAAATTATTGATGGCTGTTCAAAAATCTTAATGCACACAAATCCACAGGTATCACACTCACACACTAATAGCATTATGTAGATTCCATAACTACAAAGATATTTGGTTACAAAAAATAAAAAGATGGGCTCAAAATGCTAAGGAGATCTTCCACATTGTGTCTGCAGTGGATGATTCTGACCCCTTCCCTCCAATAACCAGCACTTCACCAGTGGGTAATGTAACGCAAATTGGACGTTGTCTGGGGGCCGGAAGGTTACCAATCTCAATCCACTTCTGCAACTGTGGGGAGTAGACATGAACAAGACCAACAATTGACAGAGAGTCTCCTTGCTTCGTGTAGCCACCGACGACAATCAGAGCCCCTCCAAGAAGGGCTGGGGAGGAGCGGAGGTAGGGGACATCTGGGAGGGTCTTCCACATGTAGCCAGACTTCTGCCTCGGGGCAAACAGTCTTGACAGGGAGGCAGAAAGGAGCGTCTTGCTGGGATCATATACCTTGGAGAACCCTCCAGTCAAGTAGCACGTGTCTCCTACCACAACTGGGCTAAGGCCACTGAGGGCGATTGGAAGAGGTGCCACCGAATACCACTCTTGCTTGCCACCAAGGTACACGTACACGCTGGACACTGCATACATTGAGGGGTCCAGCCCTCCAACCACGGCCAGTGCTGATCCATGTCCAATGAGAGTTGAGTGGCAGAGCTTCATTGGGAGAGGAGGAATCGACTTCTTCCATCTCTGACTCTCCTTGTGGAACACATACACATCGCTGACCACCGAGAGGTTAGCCACGCCCCCAGCCGTGACCACTCTACCACCACAGCAGCCGAGGCCAAAAGATGCCAAATCCACAGGGAGGCAGGGTAGAGTGTCCCAAGAATCATCTGCAATGGAGTACGACAGAATGGCATGCTTTCCACTGCCGTCAATGTAGGGGTGGCTGATGAAGACGTGGTCTTCAAACATAACGACAGGAGAGGCATAGAGAGGAGAGGGAGCATGCTGCTTGCATTGCTCAAAGTCAAGTCGAACTGGTACCTGCAATAAAACAAGTGAATAACTAATCAACTGTTTCCAGAATACACTGCTGTATGGAACATACCTGCTTTGAGTGGGACAGATACTTCTGTATCTGCTCCTTCAAGCCACCAATGACTGCTTCTTTGGCATCTAGATTTGCATGCAAGGCAGCCACCTCCTCTTTCAAAGAGGACACTTCCTGCTCCTTTATGGATTCCAATGACCTCATTTCCTGACGACTGGCCACCAGTTCTGCTTCTCTCTGAGACAGTGTCGACCCAAAGACCTGTTCCTTGGCATTAATGTTCTGCTGCTGAGCCTTCGCTTGGGCACTGAACTCACGCTCCTTCACCACAATCTCCTCTTGCTTTGCCTTCAGCTGGGCCCTTAGGCCAGAACATTCTGTGCTGAGCTCCTTTATCTGAAGTTGAGCACTCTCAGTAGCAATCTCACGCAGTACTACATCTCCCTCCACTTCCGCTGACTTCTGTCTTAGCTCCTTTGAGAAACCTTCCTTCTCCTTCACCACAGTCTGCTCTTCTTTGAGCAGGGCAAACTTGCTAGGGGTAGTGGCAGCTAACTTCTCAGCTAGTGGCTGAACGTGTTTCAAAATCATCTCAGCATCAGGACGCCGGCTGGGACTGTTGCTGAGGCACTTGACAATGAGCTCTTTCAGCGGGTGACCCTCTGCAAGCTTCTCTAGATATTCCTGCCTCCGCTGCGCCTCAGAAAGAGCAATGAGCTTGTCTGGGTTGTCTGGGTCAACACGGTTGGGCTCACACGGGATGGGCCACTGCCCGGTCAGCACATGCAGCATCATCATCCCACAGGAGAAGCAGTCTATAGATGTGTCATACTTCGGTTTATGTCCGAGAGCCTCGGGTGGCATGTAGGACGGTGTCCCGGGGCAGGTCGTCATTTGGGTCATCTGGGCTGGAGTTAGGCCCAAGATTCGGGACACTCCAAGGTCCGAGATTTTAGCGCGCATGTCTCCGCTCAGGAGGACGTTGTTGGCGCTCAGGTCTCTGTGGATTATGGCGGGAGAGCTGCCGTGGAGGTAGCACAGACCCGTGGCCACGTCCGCCAGCACGCCGTAGCTGACCTCGTCCGGGAGCCGCCCGCGCCGCTCCAGGCAGCCGCTCAGCGTGCTCTGCAGGAACTCCATCACCAGCACGGGCAGGGGCTCCGAGGCGGCGCCGCTCGCGTACACGCCGAGGAACTGGACCACGTTGGGATGCCGGAGTGAGCTCAGCAGCTCGCACTCCTCCTCGAACCGCCGCAGAACGCTGTCCCGCTCCGCCCTGGACGACTCGTGGTACAGCTGTCTGTGCAGCTTCTTCCCCGCGCACTTGAGCCCCCGAAAGCGCAGCTCCACCACCACCGCGTACGAGCCTCGCCCGATCTCCACGCCAGTCTCCGTCACGCCGGAGAGCTGAAAACGACGAAGTCTCCCCAACTCGGCCATCGCTTCCTTGTGTTACAGTTCAAAGGTTAACACTCGAGACCTTTAAACTATAACACGTGGAATGCAGGTCACAGACTTCTCCCAATGGGAAAGGAAGGAGCGTACTCACCATTATGAAAGCCTGCGTGCTTCACTGGCACACTACCGCTGCCTGGAGATGCAGTAACTATAGCATTGAGGTAATCCTCAACAAGCACTAGGTGGTGAATTACCCATTCTGCCATGGACCAAGTTTCAGCCAACTACATGTACATTTATTTGCACAGGAAAATCCCTTCTGAAAAAAAAATAACACCCCGCCCCCTTCGCATGATAGCTAAGCTTAGTTATAGCAATATACGTACCAGCTTCATCTGCTGGTCAAAGGCCAGGGAGAAGATGGAGCCGTCCAGCTCCAGCACTGCCTCCTGGCTGACAGGAGGAGGGCAGCCCTCGGTGGCCACGCCCCACAGCTGCAGCTGGCCGGAGACAGCCCCCACCACTAGTCTCCCACTGCTGTAGTGGAGGGCACCTGCAGGGGAGAGGAGGGAAGGACCACAGTGAACACTCCTTGACTGAAGAGGAAACACGTACGACACATCAGATGCCCCTGATGTACATGTACTTACATTAGCATATATGTGCTTTCTCAGTATATTACTATAATAGTGTGCAATGCATTACCCACCGATCTCATCTGGACCTGTCCTCCAGAACATGATGCACTTGTTCTTAGAGGTATCCCACATGGAGAGCACTCCTGGGGGATAGGAAGCATGGATAGTGTACATAGAGAGCCATCCACAATATAATACATTAGTAGGCAAGTACAATCCTATACATACCCTATATTATCAATGACACAGGACTAACAGTGGGCTGTTGCATAATGTAACCCACTATCTCCCTCCTTCCTCCTCCTCCTCTCCCTCCTCCTCCTCCTCCTCCTCCTCCTCCTCCTCCTCCTCCTCCTCCTCCTCCTCCTCCTCCCTTCCCTCCTCCACACATACACATATACCTGTTGAGGAGCCAACGAAGAGCCGGGAGTGCTGGCCATAGCACACAGACGTGAAGTCAACCTCCGATTTCTGCAAAACAAACCACACCTCTGGCACACACAACTCAACACAGCCCCTCAGCACTCACTCTGTCCACTGCACCCTCTCCCTACCCCTACCACCCTCCTCCCATGGGCACATTGACTGACCTTCTTTCCCTGCAGCAGATCCAAAGGAGCGTCTGCCTCATGAACCTGCCAAAGATGAAGCAATCTCAACCAGACACTGAACAACACATGCAGTGAAACTAGAGCCTATGGTATGCTCCCAGTCACCCCAGCATAGCTGATGAGGCCTGGTATTTGCTGAAATACGTCTTATGGCATCTTCTCATACTTTTCTTTCCATTTCACATGTTCACTTGCAGAAGGTGAAAAACAGTATCACCATATCTTGGGTGACTGTTTTAGTTAATATCTAGGCTTGAGGGCAGTTCATGACCTAGGGAGTTATGGTTCTTGATTTATTCACGCATCACACTCATGGTAGACCTACTGCCCTTAATGCAACCTGAACACTTACCTTCAGCGTGTGTTCTCCCTGGCCCTCCTCCAGGAGCCAGAAGCACACGCTCAGCTCAGCACCCACTGTGACCAGCTCATAGGCGGTGAAGGGGTCCCAGCAGACCTCGTGGGAGGGGAGGGAGGTGGTGGAGGCAGACACTAGCGAGTAGTCTCGAGTGGACCAGATAGCGAGAGAGTTGTCGTGGTAGTCTCCTGACAGGGAGGGAGAAGGGAGGAGGAAGGGAATCAGAGATGGAGAGTCATGTTTATCGGAAGATGGGGAAGGAAGGAAAGGGATGGAGATAGGAAGAGCAGAAGTAAGGGAGGGAGGAAGGGAGGGAGGGAGGGAGGAAGGGAGGGAGGGAGGGAGGGAGGGAGAGTGGAGGAGGGTAGAAGGAGAGAGAGAGACAAGAGGAGTTTCTACCTAAAGAAACGAGGTATCTGTCGTCTCTGGAGTAGGCCATGCTCGTCACTGCATAGCCATGGAAAGTCAACACCTGTGGAGCACAGACATATGGGCACATGTGTAGACATATAGCTAGTAGAGTAGTGGTAGTGGTAGTGGTAGTGGTAGTGGTAGTGGGTAGTGGTAGTGGGTAGTGGTAGTGGTAGTGGTAGTGGTACTACTACTACTAACCACTACCCACTACCACTACCACTACCACTACCCCTACCACTACCACTACCACTACCACTACCACTACCAGTATCACTACCACTATCACTACTACTACTACCACCACCACCACCACCACCACCACCACCACTACTACTACTATAGACACATGCTATGTAGATGGTCTCAGTTACTTTCGAGCATTTCTTTGATGAAAGTTTCCATATCCTTATTTCACAGGGGGTGGAGTCATGGGCGTGGCTTGCACTAGCCAACACCTGGCCATCCTGCTGTACAGCAAGTGTGGACACCTCCTCAGAGTGACCTGGAGGGTGGGGAGGGGAGGGGAGGGGGAGGGGGTGTGTAGAGAAGTAGGAGCAGGGGGAAGGAAACAGTGACTCACTATCTAACTATAATGGTAACAAAATTTAGCAGATCAGATATACATATACAGCAGAGTTGATGGGTATTAGTTTTACATTTTTAATTATGGACTACTCATTATTGTTGCAAATTGAGATAATCTTTACAAGATTTTGTCAGTAAGTTCACTAACACAAGATGCTGACCTGTGAGATGGGTCTGTTGGCTGTTGGACAGATCATCCACCACCACAATACAACCACTGCTGTAGGCAAACAGACCTGACAACAAGAGAACAGGTACATAAATAAACTCTCCACTCCATCATACGAAACAGGAGCTATTTCATGACCAGAACAGGCTCTGAGCTGCCTCTCATGCCATGCTAGTCTGTGTTGCTAGCTAGCATGTACTGACCACTGCTGGGCTGCCAGATGATATTCCCTCTCCCTCTCCCACTCGTTCCCATGACTGCTCGTCGTTCAATGCCCGCCTGGTTGGGCGGGGCCATGTACAGATGGGGAGCTATGGCAGCATGGGGTGGGCGGAGCTTCTTGTAGTGCTTATCAGCCCTCACTGATTGAGGGGCTTCCCCTAGTTGCAACTTGGAGGAGGAAGTTAGAGAAAGTGCTGGAATCTCAATGTTCACTTCATGACTGGGGGCCTTGGAAGGGAAGAGAGAGGAGGAGAGTGAGAAAGGGAGCAAGAAGTGGAGGACTATCACATGAATCAAGAGGTGTGGCTCTTAACTCACATGTTCGATGAGTATCTCTTCCCCTGCACTCTCCTCCTCCTCTTCCTCCCTCTCCTCTGGACTGCCAGTGTCTCCATGACTATTGCACTGTTCCATGTCCCTCACTCTGTGCCTAGACCACTCCTCCTCCTTCTCCTCCTCTTCTTCCTCCTCCTCCTCCTCCTCCTCCTCCTCCCCTCCCTCACTCCCCCTCCTCTCCTCATCCTCACCCTCTCCCATCCCACTCTCACCCTCTCCCTCCCTCCCCCCACCACCTCCCTCCTCACTACCACTACCAGAGTGTTCATGGTAAAGTGTATCATCGTCCACTGCTGGCAGCAGACTGCGGGGTGCGTGGGACGTCTCATCTTCTTCTCTGTCAGTCTTCCTCTCTGAAGTTGCAGTTGGTAGTGGAGTGAACATGTGTCCCTTCAGAGGCTCATAATTAGTAGGGGCAGGCGGCCCCTTGCGGGGAGAGACGGACAGCATGCTGGTTTGGTGGGTGTGGGGGGTGGCCATGGTGGAGGGAGGGAGGGAGGGGAGCTTGGGGGAGGGGGAGGGGGGATGTGGTGGTGCCAGAAAGTCCCAGAAGAAGATGGCATCTCCACAGCTGATAGCTTTTTGGCCATCTGGAGTGAACAGGAGCTGACATATTGGCTCTGAGTGACCAATGAACACCTGTGGAACGGAGGGAGTGGGGGAGGAGGGAGGGAGGGAGGAGGGAGGGAGGGAGGGAGGTAAGGAGGAGAGATGAAGTGGAAGGAAGGAGAAAAGAAGCAGCTACTAGTATCCCTTCCATTCCATTGGCGAAGACACATATACACATGGAGGTACTTGATACCAGTATGTGTCCATAGCAAGCCTCACCTGAAAGTTGAGGTCCAGAGACATGGAGTAGTCCCACAGCTTCACTGCGTTGTCTCCTGCTGTCAGGATGTATCGGCCATCTCGGCTGAGACAGAGAGCTGTGCAGTCATCACGGTGGATGTGTGACACCTGGCAGGAGAAAGGGCAAGTGAGAAGGAGGGAGGGAGCGAGCGAGCAAGAGAGGGAGAGAAGAAGGAAGAAAGGGGGAAGGTAGGAAGGAGGGAAAGAGCTATAACCACAGTCCATAAATACATGTACTGCAGGGAGGGGCTTGGGAGTGAATATCCTGCGGGAAACACTTGTCTACCAAACCCTCTCCTCTTCACACAATGTACACTGTACATTACCTCGCTGAGCAGCTGGCCAGAGGAGACACTGAACTTGAGCAGTCGTGGGCTCCCCTCTCCAGAGGTGACCACCAGCAGGTTGTCCATGGCTTGGGGGGCAAAGCAGAGGAGGTGGGCGGAGCTAAGAGAAGGGGAGGAGCCTGGAGGAGGGGGAGGGGCCATTGGAGTGATATCCAACCGAAGTACCTGTGCATATCAGAGAATAAGTGATAACAAGTGAGTGAAGTGAAATGAAGTGAAGAATAAGTCATAATAAGTGAAAAGTGAATAACAGCTATATCATAAGTCCATACACGGTACTTTTCAAAGGAGTTATGAGTCTACCAATAGAACACTGATACATAAAACAAAAAACGAAACTCTATGTATGAAAACTATGACAGTAAATGACTGTCTATGACAATGTCTGACAGTGTACGACTGTGTATGACTGTGTATGACAGTGTATGACTGCATATGACAGTGTATGACAGTGTATGACTGCATATGACAGTGTATGACAGTGTGTGACACTTTGATCAAGCTAAGACATGGTGAGGTGCTAGGAGATCAGCTGGTGGAGCAAGCAACAGAGCCACAGTCCGGCCATCTCACCTCACTCAGTGTGAGGGCGTCCAGCAGCGTCACCGTGCAGTCCAGAGGCCCCACATAAGCCAACCTCTGCCCGTCCTCAGAGAGGGCAAGAGCCTGCGGCCCTGAGCCTTTCTGCCGGGCCAGAGTGTTTCCAAGGAGACGGAGAAGCTGGCAGGTCTGGTGCTCCGAGTCATACATGGCCAGGGAGCCACCAGAGCCAGCGCTGTACAGCCGGTGGCCGCTGGGAGAGAAGAGGAGGCCAGTCACATGACCTTGGTGATGCCTGGGGGGGGAGGGGCAGTGGGTGGAGCAAGCACATGAGATGGTCTTGCAGCTGAGAACAGACATGGAGAAATATGAGTATAGCACACTACACTAGAGAAAGGAAAGGAGTATATGGTGTATCAACACCCTCGTGGAACTGGTGGAACGCATGAATAAATCGAGAACCACAACTCCTTAGGCATGTATAGGTTAACCCATCATGGCTTCTGGCTGTGTACAGTATACAGGAGGGTGGTTACCCAAGGTGGTTAACACTACCAGTTAACACTAGGACCTGTATGCCAAGAAGCCATGTGTCAACCCATTTATGAAAGGCTGATGAAACCAACTATGACATGATCTCATGGTCAGTAGCTGTGCTGGCTAGTCTCCTGCCCAGCCAGGCAGCCACCCCACCCAGGGCGGGTGCATGTGAGGGTCTGGGCACGAGGCTAGTGGCTGGCAGGACAGTAGCTGCTCACCTGTGCTCAGCGAGGACAGAGGTTGTTGAGGTGTGGAACACTCGCATGGCTCCACTGGAGAAGCCGCAGGCAAAGACGTGCTGTGAGGGATGGTGGCTGAGGGACGTGGGCTCTTCTTCCACCGAGCGAAAGCCAAAGAGCTGGGGAAGTGGAAGAGGAGTGTGTGACTCATGAGGGAGGGAGGGAGGAGGATGGGGAGGAAAGGTGAGAATTAAAAGGGAGAGAGGGAGGGAGGGAGGGAGGGAGGGAGGGAGGGAGGAAGGGAGGGAGGGAGAGAGAGAGGGACTGAGGGAGGAGGAGAAGACTCATCACCTGTGCTCCAGTCCTGATGTCCCACACTCTGATGGTACAATCAGAAGAGCAGGTGACCAGCTGCTGTCCACTGCAGTCTATGGACATGCTCTGTATCCTCCCCACATGGGATCGCATCACTGTGCTGTAGCCCCGACTGGCTGCATCCAGCAGCCCTATGTTTCCCTGGGCACCACCAGAGGACAGACATGAGATGTATGTATGTCACCATGACCCAACTCAGCACTAAACATTGACTTTGCCTGCTGCGAGAGTAGGGCCCCTCGCAACTGACCTCTTCATTTTTCTTTCTTTTTGTTACCACTTTTAACCGTGTTATGCTTCTCTGTTATTTATGTATTTTGACTTTGATGATATATTTCTGCATAGATTAATATGTACTGTGTACAGAGTGTGCTGGAACTTACAGATGCAGTTGCAGCCAATATTTTCATGCCATCGTCACTGATCCCAACTGCAGTGACACTAGCTTCATGCTCTGCAGAGGAGAGGAGGAGGAGTGAGGATATTACGTTAACCCCTGCTCATGGAAAGTGGAAAGTTGCACACTTTTGAGAGTTTCAGACCCCTCCCCATAGTTTTGCAGGGAATATCCCCACCCCCTATTTCCGGACAAGGAAGAAACAAATGGCAAACCTAGAGGCTTTCCAGCTCTCCGGCGTGACGGAGACGGGCGTGGAGATCGGGCGAGGCTCGTACGCGGTGGTGGTGGAGCTGCGCTTTCGGGGGCTCAAGTGCGCGGGGAAGAAGCTGCACAGACAGCTGTGCCACGAGTCGTCCAGGGCGGAGCGGGACAGCGTTCTGCGGCGGTTCGAGGAGGAGTGCGAGCTGCTGAGCGCACTCCGGCACCCCAACGTGGTCCAGTTCCTCGGCGTGTACGCGAGCGGCGCCGCCTCGGAGCCCCTGCCCGTGCTGGTGATGGAGTTCCTGCAGAGCACGCTGAGCGGCTGCCTGGAGCGGCGCGGGCGGCTCCCGGACGAGGTCAGCTACGGCGTGCTGGCGGACGTGGCCACGGGTCTGTGCTACCTCCACGGCAGCTCTCCCGCCATAATCCACAGAGACCTGAGCGCCAACAACGTCCTCCTAAGCGGAGACATGCACGCCAAAATCTCGGACCTCGGAGTGTCCCGAATCTTGGGCCTAACTCCAGCCCAGATGACCCAAATGACAACCTGCCCCGGGACACCGTCCTACATGCCACCCGAGGCCCTGTCGCACAGCCCAGTGTACACCACCACCATAGACACCTTCTCCTGTGGTGTGCTGATCCTGCACACGTTCACTGGGCAGTGGCCCCTTCCGATGGAAGCAACTCGAGTGAGCACCACAAATCCAGAGAAGGTTGATGCACTGACTGAGGTGGAACGCCGGCAGCCCTTCCTCGATGTGATGGGTGAGGAGCACCCTCTCATGGGTCTCGTTAAACAGTGCCTTTCGAATCATCCCGCTTCCCGGCCCTCAGCTGGGGAGATCCACAGGCAGGTGTGTGCCATCGCGTTGCAAGTGCCGTCAACATTCGAGAACAGGCTAGATTTCCTCGCGCAGTACAAGCTTGGCACAGCGGAGAGAGAGACACTTAAGAGCGAGATAAGTCAGAGCAAAAGAACCGCCGAGATTGCCCAGACCGATCTGAAGTCAGAGAGCGAGGAGAGGAAGGTAAAGATTGCCGAACTTGAAGCTGAGAAGAAGAGTCTGTCGGGACAGCTCCATGCAGCAGAGAGAGCGCTGCAGGCAAAACACAGTGAGTGCGCAACACGACTGGAGGTGAATGAAAGCCGGTTCAAAGCGAGGGAGGCTGCTCTGAAGACGGAGTACGAGGTGCAATCCCAACAGCTAAGCATCAGTCTCCAAGCCAAGGAACAGGAGCTGGCGGAGAAGAGGAAGGAGGTTAGTACCCTGGAACAGGCAATGGAGAGACTGTTGCAGTCGAAGGAGGAGGAGGTGGAGGCCAGGAGGAGTGAAACTGCCTGCAAGGTGGAGCTTCTGGAGAAGAAGGAGGAGACAATATCTGACCTGCACAGCCAACTGGCTCAGCTGAGAGAGGCCAAAGCAACTTGCTCACAGGTGAGGATTAGCAATGAAAGATAGTTGATGTCGTAAGTATATTACTCCTCCCCTCCCTTCCTCCCTCCCTCCCTCCCTCCTTCCCTCCCTCCCTTCCCTCCCTACCTTTCCTCCCCTCTCCCTCCTTCCCTCCCTCCCTTCCCCCCCTACCTTTCCTCCCGTCTCCCTCCCTCCCTCCCTCCCTCCCTCCCTCAGGGTCAACTACAGTTGAAGTACACAGAGTGCCCTGGTCTGCCCATGGCTATGGGGGGCTCTCAGTGCCTCCTCCTCAATGGTGTGGTCTATGTAGGGGGAGGAGTAACAGATGACGAGTATTCCCGCTTTGCAGTACTCCAATACGACCCCAAGTCCAACGAGTGGAGCTCCCTCCCCAACTGCCCCGTGAAGTACTTTGGCCTGGCACACTATCGCGGCAAACTACACACCGTGGGAGGCACGTCTGACCACGACACGGTCACCAATGAACTATACACTCTCCAATCCGACCCATGCAAGTGGAAGAAGTCCCAGGTGATACCGCACATGCCTACCAGACGGTACTTCGTCACAGCTGTCACGCATGGAGCTTGCGTTGCCGTCTGCGGTGGACTAGACCACACCCGAAATAGCCTAGCTACAGTCGAGGTCTTCAGAGGTGACCTCTCTCCCTCCCAGTGGCTCTCGGTGTCTCCCCTCCCCTTCCCCTGCCTCAACATGAAGGCTGCGGTGGTAGGAAGTAAGTGCTACCTAATGGGAGGGTTCATGAAGTCACGAGTGCCATCGCGATCCCTCCTCAGCATCTCCCTCGATGAGCTATTCGCTCCGCCATCTTCCTCAGCTAGTCCAAGGCTTTCCACGGGGCAAGTGATTGCAGAATGCCCATACAACAGATCGGCCATAGCAGGGCTGGGTGGGGTTCTGCTAGCGATCGGCGGCCACCGAAGCGACTCCAGAATGTCCGTCACAAATGAAGTCTATGCCTTCTCAGAGGTGTCTCACACGTGGACCAAGCTTGGCCCATTCCCAGCAGAACACTGCAGCAGCTCGGCAGTGACACTGGCGGGAGGTGAAGTGGTCCTGCTCGGAGGAGTGGGCGGGGCTCAGAAGAGGCTGTGGAATGTGTGGACTCTCTCCCTGCAGCTCTAGCTGTGACCAGACCCACTCCACTAGCACTGCTCATTGCTCTGTGGATATGGGAGTGCCCTGAATTGGGACTCATAGTGGTGTGTTTTGCATGTATAGTATGTACATACGTAAGTGAGTAGATGTTTATGAAGAATGGATATGTAAATTTCCTCTTGGGAAACGCTCAGAGGGGCTGAATTACACTAACTCAAGACAGCTGTGTTACATGGGCCACTCGCACTCTGTAGCATGTGATCTACAGAGGCTAAGGTCACAGATGTATGTAAAAAGCAGTGCACTTAACACAGCACAAGAGTATGGCCCACTACTAGCAACTGTAACATTCGCTGGTTGTCAAAACTCTTACATATACACATACAGCATGTTCCCTCCCCTACAAGCTCCCCTGTAGCAGACGTGTACAATCATGTCCTTCCCGTAGAACCAGTACTGAAACATACCACATCAAGCTGGCAGTGCTGCTCTAAGCACACCACAGTTATGACAGGTCTGTACACATACCTGTGCATGTGCATGTGTGGGTATTGTGTGTTGGGTGTGTCCGTCACGTACCAGCTTCCAGGAACACAGCTGAGAAGTCGGGAGGCCACACTCGAAGAGTGCCGTCCTCTGACCCCGTCACGCTGAATGCCTCGTGCAGACAGAGGGCATTTATGGCTGTGCCTCTCTCCTGGTTGTTGCTAGGCAACAGGTGCCACACCCTCCTGACTGTGATGCTCTTGTAGTGGATTTCAAACATGTGGCCAGACTTGGTGCAGGCGTAGCTGTGAGGGTGTGTGTGTGTGTGTGTGTGTGTGTGTGTGTGTGTGTGTGTGTGTGTGTGTGTGTGTGAGAGAGAGATGTGGCAGTATGAGTACATCCTACCAGTGGCCTTCCCGTTACATGTACATTCTTACACACTCCGGTCTGTGTAGTCTCCTCCACTGGGGTATCCGGGTTCAAAGGCCACATCAGTGAACTGCATCTGGTGATGGCCCTCCAGGTTAATGGGACATGATCGCAGGGATTCCCCCCTCACCCGCCAGAAACGAATATTATCCCTGCCACACGACACCATCCTGGGCATAGGCACGCATTAACAGAGTACATGTACACACATGTACATTGAACATGTATAGCAGTTATTATGTTAATTAATACATATGTTTTATATGTGATTGAAACATTGGATTTGAAAATTCACTAGAGGCAAGTAGTAATGCTTTCGTAACCTAGCTACACGCACATGTACAGTGTACATACATATTTACCAACTGCGCAGTGTTTTGTGGCTACGTGTGGTTTGAGGTACATTCCCATTACTAATAACGGGCATTAGCATACACGTACAGTATGTACTTTTACTACAAGTACATATTCCACATCCATTACTGGATGGCACAGTACACAACCCCCCCATGAGCTGTCACCACAGCACTGCACAGCTGGACACGCACCTCCTGTCATCAAACTGGGCTATCTTCATCCTGTCAATGTTGACGTCAGTGTGTGCCTTGACCAGTACTGTGACCTCCCTGGAGTGGGGGAGGAGAGGAGTGTTCCAGAGCACCACTTGTGTCTTGTTGTGGCGGTCCTGACCGACTCCACACAGCACGGCACCAGAGTGAGAGAAACTGTGAGGGAGGGTGAAGAGGGAGGTATGGAGGGAGAGAGAAAAGGGGGGGGGGGGGGGGGGGGGGGGGGGGGAGAGATGAGAGAAAGAGAGAGAGAGAGAGAGAGAGAGAGAGAGAGAGAGAGAGAGAGAGAGAGAGAGAGAGAGAGAGAGAGAGAGAGATGCTGCACCTGAAACTATGACAGCTAAACTACGGGCTCTCTCCCCTCACCTGAGACAGCGCAAGGAGTGGCTGTGGCTCTGAAAGAGAGAGAGGCAGCGGCCACTCTCATGCTCCCACACTCGCACCACAGCACTGCTCCCAGCCTGCCCTGAGGCTATGAGGCTGCCCTCCCCATTCACAGCCAAGCAGGACACCTGCAGGAGACAAAGAATAGTGACAACGTCCTCTTTCTCTCTTCCACCTTCTCTTCTTCCCACTCTCTCCCCCCCCCCTCCTCCTCCTCCTTTGTAACCTTTGCTGTATGTCCCATGAGAAATCTTTGTTCTCCGGTTGACAGGTCAGTAATCACCACCAGTTGATGACAGGGGTACACCACACTTCCCCCACCACTGAAGATCACCTTCAGGAAGAGAGAGGGGGGAAAGAGGGAAGGAGAGGGAGCAGGGGGAGGAGTGACATGGAGAGCAGTCTGAGGAGGAGGGTGGAGTTTGACTGACTTGAGATGTGTGATGTCCTCCAAACCCAAGGACAGTGTGCAGCTTCAAGATGGGGTCGGGCATCAGCCTCTGCTGGGGGCAGGCAGCACAGAGCAGCAGTGCAACAGCATCACACACTGTACCTGTCTTGAACAGGACTGACCTGTTTGACCTGTTTGTCTGGTGTCTCTGGCACAGAGCTCCTCACAATAATCCTCCTCTGTGGACTGGCCCCACGCACTACCTACAAATGCATCCTCAAACTCTTTAGCTAGCAATAGCATGTACACTGTACCTCTTTACTGGCACAGATCTAAGACATCACATGCACTGTACCTTTGAGCACTGGCTTGCATCCCTTCCTTTCTCCCTGTCTCCCTCTTCCTCCTCTTCGCTGTCTCTGTGAACAGTGACCTCTGCCCCCCGCTCTGCGTACACATGGACACCTCTCCCCCTCCCCTCCACCCGGCTCCCTCCCTCCCCCCTCCCCCTCACTCCCCCACCCCCTCCCTGGTCCACTCCACTCCGTACTCTGCTTCCAGCACCTCTTGGGGGCTGTGGAGAGTAGAGACAGTTTGAAACAGAGGAAAATCTGCTACACAATTTTACCTCTTGAGATTTCCTCAGTCTTCCTTTAGCTCCATCATCAAATCTACTTTTTCTACTTCTTTCACTAACTTTCCCCCACCTCTTTCCTCCTCTTCCACCCTCCCTCTTCTCCTGGCACACAAATTCAACCACTGATCGTCCCTTCAACACCTCTCCCTGACGAGATGGTCCAATGCCACTCTCAAGCCTGTCCATTTCAGATGGAAATCGAATATAGTCGTACAACTCAGAAAAATCCTCGTGGTGTGTGAGAGGGAAACTCATATCTCTTGGAAGAGGCTGGACTCTCAATTGCTGTCCAGTGTCACCATGGAATGGGCTGTACTCCGCATCACTTGTGAAGACACCCTTCACCAGTATGTTGGCACACAGCTTGATGTTCTTGATGTAGGCAAACTGAGCATTGAGATACTTGGCCAAGACAGACCGGAAATCTAGCACTAGGAGCGTCCATCGAGTAAGCTTGGAGGAATGCCTTGATTGATGCCTTCCGCCTCCTCCTCCTCCTCCTCTTTCTCCTCCTCCTCTTCCTCCTCCTCCTCCTCTTCCTCCTCCTTCCCCCTCTCCTTGCTTCACATTCTCCTTGTCTTCCTCTGGGTCAGAGGAAGTAAAGGGGAGCTGTAGCCAGGTGGACGTGCACTTGAACTCTCTGAAGAGGTTAGAGAGAGAGACTCTCACAGTCAGCCCTGTCTCTGTGGCTACCTCCACGTGGACAGAGAAGTATTTGGAGGGGAGGGGACGGAAAAGGAGGTAGATGAATCGACCGGTGAGGGCGAGTGACTGGGAGGTGGACTTGGGCAGCTGGATGTAGTTGCCTGAGAGGATGGCACCACTGATACGATAGACTGTGCCCTTGACGTCTCGGTCCTGGCAGAGGGAGAGAGCAGGGAGAGAGAGGGGGGGAGAGATCCCATACATGGCTGCACTTGATCTATAACAGTGTAATTAGTACACAACAATTAATAATGTATCTGTGGATTAAAATTCTCCCTGTACATACACATGGATTACTAATGGATGCATGAACATGTAGTACTGACCATGACGGCCGTGACGTCACCCTCTTTGCTGCATCTTTTCCACTGGCCCACTCCGAATTGCTTGAACACGTTCACGTTTGGGTATTGACGGGTGGGGTGCGCATCTAATGGAACGAGGACTGCGTGATCACACTGTCTAGCAATGAGTATCGCTTGCATCGCTTCTACAGTGCAACAGAGAGAGGCTCACCTTTCGACATGGCTCAGAGGACGAATCACACGGCCGATTTCCCACTGTCGTCTTTGAGTTTCCCGCGATCGAGCGAAATCTACACGTGAGCGCAAACGCCCTTAGCAACGGACCCGTACATAGCAACGGATAAACACGTGGTGCAAATAAAAACGGCAAGCAGCAGCAAAAGCAAAGCGGTGTTGTTGTGGAGTGTACAATGGCTACATCAACCAGAAGGCAGCCTGTGGCCCAGGGAGGACTCTTCTCCACACCCAAGGCTTCCTTCAGCAAGGAGACGCAGGAACTGCTAAAAGGTGAGAGGACAGCTAGCAGCCAAATGGATCATGGGATACCTTCAAGTATAGCAATGAAAAAAAACAGAAACATCTCGAGCTCTCTCTTTCCATTCTGCATGGCAATGTATAGTGATGATGCAAGAGTCCAAACTGACTAACTTCCAGCAGAGGAAGCTGAAGGAGAGCATGATGAGTAAGCTCACCTGCTGGAGACACACCAGCTTCAGTGGGTGCCTAATACTTGACTCACTTCTCAGGTGGGGAGTCCCTGCCAGCACAGTGTCTGCCCACCTCCAGCAAGCCAGGCAGTGGCCGTCCTCTGGCCAGCCAGCCTGCCAGGAGGAGGAGAGGACCACAGAACCACAGCCATGGGCTCCGGAGTAAGGAGACCATCGAGCACCTGACGGACAGGACTCCTCAGTACAAACCTCCACCACAGAGTGAGCAGGTTTAGTCAGTAGCCCATACCATGATGTACATGCATCGAGTGACTGTTTAACACCTAGGCCTAAGGGCCATTCGCAGCCTAGGGAGTTGTGGTTCTCGATTTATTCATGTACATTTGCTGTGATGGTGGTCTGAGCTGGCAGTTGTTCATTAAAGAACTGCTAATAATTACTCCATACCTACATAACGCAGTCCGAATTAAATAAGAGATGAAGTCATGAAAGTGAAGGGCTAATCTGCAAAACAGGTAGTACTGTTAGTCCCAGCAACTGCTCACATTTAAAAGTGCCGGAACATGTCCTACACATGCCGGAAGTATATTCCGGCACATATTGGTTATATTGGCGAGAGTTTGTAGGAAATTTCTGGCATATTTGACATTAGTAGGTCCTAAAGTGTTGGAAATTTCCTACACTGGTGATAATTTCTGGCACATTTGATATTAGTGAGTGTTAAAGTGTAGGAAATTCCTGCACTTTTAATTCCCAAGTTTGTCTGACACAGGGGACAAAAAGCACTCTCTTTTCATCTCTTATTTAATTTGGACTGCATTACATGCATGTGCTGTGTATATCTTTGTGATAGATCTCCTGTACAAAAGAAAATGCTCAGAGCTGAGATGAACATGTACATGTATTGAAGTTGTGTTCATAACTGGGTCTCCCATGATTGAACATCATGCAGAGTACAATGCCTCTAAAGAGAAGCAGCGGCTACAAAATCTCATGTCCTATGGAAGTGACATGGAGCCTACTGCTAGGCCTCCCATGACACAGCCACAGCAGGGGGAGGAGGAAGAGAGAGACCGATTTGACGAAGGTAAGGAAACAACATGAAGCACATGTTACTAGCACTGGCACCCTTTTGCCCTCCTGATAGCAGTCACCACACATACGTAATACATACATAAGTACCATGTTGTGTGTACAGTTGTTGGGGAGATAGAGGAGAGGAGGCAGTTTCTAGCAGAGATGGAGGCACTTGGTCAGGGGAAGGAGTATCGCCACAAGATCATGACAGAGATATCACAAGTACGTACCAGTGAAGTGCTGTGTCAAGCCATTACAATCACATACAATGTTACTTTCCTTACACAGAGAGTTCATGAACTGGAGATGATAGATAAACAACGAACAGCACAGTTAACAGACATAAACACACACTGATATAAAAATGTTAATTAAAGTCCACATATATGTAGTTGTACATTATCCTCCAAAATAAACAATCTGTGTATTTACAATAAATAAACAAGCCATGCATTAGTAGTCTGAGTGCACAAAAGAGTTGGTTTGTTGTATTGAGTGCAAAAACTGACTCTCTCGTTCAATTTCCAAGTCATCCTGTGATAGAGAAAAAAAGGTTCATCTGGGGCTTGAACCCAGGACCTTCTGCGTGTAAAGCAGACGTGATAACCACTACACCAATGAACCTTACACATGAGCACCTCGGAAAAAAAAGTGAACACTCTTCACACAACAGTGCTAAGCGCACCTTCTCTGCATCCCATCCCATTTTCCTGAAGTTCTTGCTCTGCTGCAGTTGAGAAAGAAGAGTCTGCAGGGAACTGTCTCCTGGCTCTGCCTGTCTCTGGCCATGAAGTCGAGGTGGGAGGGAGTGGGCGTGTGCAGGCAGTGAAATAACAGGAGAGGGGCTATTCTGCATGTGTGTACCTGGAGACAAACAGTGTGTGTGTGTGTGTGTGTGTGTGTGTGTGTGTGTGTGTGTGTGAGTGAGTGAGTGAGTATGAGTATATAAGGATTGACATTTGGAAACATTGCCTGGTTTTGTGTAGGATTCCACACTCACTTGCTAGAAGAGGCTCAGGAGAGGTAGTTGGAGAAGACTTTGTTTGGAGCTCTCGACACTCTTTAGCAAAAGCCAACCTCTCCTGAGGAGGAATACAGAAGTTACGTGGCCAAAGTGTACACTAAAGAGAGAAAGCAGGGTTGGGGTTATTGGGCATGGGAGAACGCACTGAGGCCAGCTGCATCTCCCTCTCCTGTACGTGCTCCAGCTGGTTCTGCAGGGCCTCAGCCTGCTCTGAGAGCTCAGCTTGAAGTCTCTGAGCTGCCTCCAGTGCCTCCTCTCCCTCTTTGTGCATTGCTGCAGCAGACTGGGCAGGGGTGGTGCGGGAAATTTAACTGCAATATGTACTGATAACTAGGTTCCTTGAAGTGTAGCTAAATGTGCTACACTTCACTCACATGTCTTGCTTTCTCCGCCTCCTCTGCTTGATGCTCCACTTCTCCCTTCTGCCTCTCAAGGCTCTTCTTTTCCCTCTCTAAAGTCTCCCTATCCTTCTCTAGCTGAGACACCTTCTTCTTCAGGTTGGACTCCTCCAGCTTCAAGCGGGCAGTCTCTGCTGTCAGTCTGGTCTGTTCCTCCCTCACTCGGGCCTGGGAGGCCTCCACCTCTGCTTGTGTCTGCAACAGCACAAGGAAAAAAAAAAGCTGACAAAGGCACATGATCATCACTGCTCATAGTACACCTCTTTTAGTCTTCAAGTATACATGTATACCCACCAACACCATTCACCACTATTCACACTTGTATCTCCCATTAACTCTTGGACATTCTTCCCACCTCCTGGTTCCTCTGTGCCTCCCTCTGCTCCCTCTCTGAAGCCTTCCTCTGCAGCACTGTCAGCTGAGCTCTCTCTGCAGCCAAAGAGTGACGCTCAGTCAGACACTGAGAGAGCAGCTGATGCTGCTCGGTTAGAAACTTCTCCTGCACAGAACACAAAAGAAATGAGAGGAAAATGAATAAAAAATAAAATTATATTTACAAAATTCATTATTGCAGACCTTAGTTTCTGCAAGTGCTCTCCTCTCGTCCTCCAGTTTGGCCAGTGAAGTGATTCTCTCCTGCTCCAACGCCTGCTCCCTTGCTCTGAGCCTGGTCGTCTCCTGCTGCAGTGCCCACCTCTCACCCTCCATGAGTTGGCTCTGCTGGGAGAGATGAGCTTCCAGCTTGCCCACCAGAACCTGCAGCAGCTGTCGTTCTATCTCTGTCTCCTTCTGCTGTTTGCTCAGCTTCTCCTCCAACGCTGGAGAGAGAATGAGAGAGAAGACTATAACTCTCAATTATACATGATTGTGTACATGTCTTCTGGCCTTCTTTCAGACCTCATACTCTACTCAATTCTTCAATAAAGTATTTTGGTGACTCAGGTAAAGAAAATAGAATGGAAAGACAAATTTCCATCCCAAGCATGGCCCAGTGACTGGGAGTCCAGTGCACCATCACCAAGCCATTACTCGGGACAAATTTCTTCAATGTTCTCTCACCCTATTCTTCCTTCCACACTCACTCTTGAGGTGCTCCTCGTGAAGCTGGCTGCTCTCCCTCCTCTCCTCCTGCCCCCTGCTGTAGGTCTGCTCCACTTTGGACTGCAGATCACTCACACGATGAGCAGTCTCCCCCACCAGCCTACTCAGCTCTGACAAACGACTACAAAATAATAAACATACTCTCATATCAGTACAATAGCCCTAGCATATCATGATCTTCTAGCTGCATCAGAAAAATCCTACTTCATAAAAACGTACACCATACATAATACTGTATGTGAAGAGTGTACAGCCTGACAGTGTGCAGTGCAGCTCACTGTGTGTGTGAATGTGCTGCCTTCAAAGCTTCAACTTCCTGTCTGTGCATGTCCTTCAAGTGCTGTTGGTTCAATTCGTGTTCCCTCTTCAAGTCACCCACAGATGACCTGTGAGTGTAACGAAAGCGGACATGACCCCATGACCTTTGCATTTTTTTGCATCTCTAGACTGTACTAAGTTTAAAGGTTCTCTTGTCCAACTTTTGCTATACAAAGCTGTAAACCAAAAAGCACTTTTCCTACTACCCTATACCCAAGTACCAGTGTCTATATGAAAATTACCTGTGTATCTCTTGCAGGCGTGAAATTTCATTTGTTTTTGCCACCTCCAGTCCGTCTATCTTCTTTCTGAGAGCCAATATAGAGTCTGTCTTCTCCTTCTCCAGTTGTTCCAGCCTCTCCTGGTGCCGAGTAGCCTCACCCTCCATATCCTCTCTCCACCTGCAAGGACACATGTACACACCAATAATACATACACATATTATTATAGTAAGCTGATGAGATGAATCAATATCAGTATATGAGTATATGGAGAGAGAGGTTAATTGCTAGCATTGGAAAGGTGGTAAATGGAATACATGTACTTACCTTGCTTCTTTTCTTTGAAATGACTCTTCAGCAGCCTGTATCCTAGCACTGGAGGTTAATATATTGCACTGTGCTCTATGTAAGAGAAAAAAGATTTGAACATGGTTCTTACTCATGGGACTTCTGCATTGTGGCTAGCTCCTCGGCATGGTAGCTCTTGGAGGTGTCCAGAGAGTGCTGGAGTTGGTCTCTCTCCAGCTCAGCTCTGTGTAGCTGTGGAGACCAGTAGTGTGTGTGTGTGTGTGTGTGTGTGTGTGTGTGTGTGTGTGTGTGTGTGTGTGTGTGTGTGTGTGTGTGTGTGTGTGTGTGTGTGTGTATGTGAGTGTGAATGACAAACCTTGCTGCCCCACTGCTAGGCTGTGCTGCCATGCCACCTCTCACCTTTACTTTTAGCTCCTCAATCTGAGAATTGAGGTCTAGCTCCTTCCTCTTTAGACTGGCCTCCAGTTCCCCCATCTCTGCCCTCCCCTCCCTTGCCTGCTCAGCCAGCGTCTTCTGCTCCTGGTTGGAGCCCTCCAGCTCTACCTGCAAAGAGGTAACTCTAGCCTGGGGGGAAAGCAACAAACATCTCTGTATAAGTTTCATGGTGGAGTTTTAAACCATAGCTTGAGCAGTACATGTGCATGTACATATGACATTGGAATGTATATTGAGTGATACAGTACCGAGCCACCAAGAATGGATGAACAGTATATCGCCACAAATTACCTGAAGATCCTTCTTCCGTGTGCTTTCCCTTTCTAGCTCACTTTCTAACTCCTTCACTCTGTGCTGTAGTGATTTCACTTCTCTCTCATCCTCCCTCCCCCTTATAGTCAGTGAAGGAGGTATTTGGACTGACTGCCCTGTTAGACCATGGCTATGGCTTGAAATGTCCATCAGCTGTGAAGGCGATTCACTCTCAACAGGTCTTGCTACCAACTCAACACCAGGCTGGTGCGTCTGGTGCTCTGTAGCAATGGTGGCTTTATGATCCTCCATCGAGATAGCTGCAGCTCTCTCTCTCTTCTTCCTCTGCCATGGGAACACAGGGTGTTCCAACCTCCCCTCCTTGCCATCACTGGCAGCCACTGCAGGCTTCCTGGGAACATCCTCTGCTGTGGGATTACTGGCACCACTCAAAGCCGGAGACATGCTCTTCTCAATAGGAGTGCTCTGCAGCTGGGCACTGGCAGAAGGAGGGTGCACCAAGGTAGCCCCATCTTGAGAATCACTCTCGCTTGGAGGAAAAAAAATGCATTCTAAACCTCATCAAGCAGAATGGTGATCCATATTCCAGCATACCTATTCTTGCTGACTAACTCCTGGCCTCCTGTTTTCTCCTGTTTGGCTGTTCTATCTGGTGCACTGCCTTTCCCATGCACATGTTCAGACATCAATACCTCTTCTGCCACAGGAGATGGCTGCTCCCTAGTGCCCTGCTCTCTCGTCTCTCTCACATACTCACGCTCTCTAGTCTTCAGAGCTGGCTTGAGTCTCCCATCGGAAGTGTGGTGAGTGCTGGGGGCAGGGAGGGGGCCCAGGGGCTCTGTTCCTGGAGGAGTCTCATCTGAAAAGCGAACAGATCTCTTTGAAGCTTCAGTCTGTGCTGGATCTGGTATTCGTGGTGGCGTGGGTGGTAGGTGATGATGGCGTCTCAAGTTTGGTGCAGGTTCATGCTGAGAATGGCTTGTGGTAGGGAAGGGAGTCCTGTGCTCAGGGAGCCTTCTTCTTCTTGACTCAGTGCTGGGTGGACTGGTTGGTCTAACATCGGACACCACAGATGGAAGATACCCTCCAAACTGGTAGCTCTCTCCCTCCTCCTCCTTGTCTTCTCCTTCCTCCCCACCCTCCTCCTCTTCCTTGCCATTTTCTCCATCTCTGCCCATTTCCCTCATTCTTGTGCTAGTCTTCACTTCCTCCATGTCCTGGAAAGGCTGTGAATGGGAACTGGTAGCACCAGCTGCTCTGGAGCCTCTCATCTGTCCACCCAGGCTGGTCTTAGATTTGTGGGGAGCATTGTTATCATCCAATCCCATGCCACTCAGAATATCATCTTCGTCACTGAAGTCCAATGCACTTGCAGTGTGTGAACCTTTCCCTACCATCCTACGTTTTTCCTCGCCTCCTCCTGCCCCTCCTCCTCCCCTTCCTCTTTCCCTTTCTCCCTTTCTTCCTCTCCCTCCTCCCCCACTTTCTCCTCCACCACCAACTGGAAAACCTTCCAGAGTCAAAGTATCAGGGCCAGAAGAGGGCTTCTCTGGTAGTGGCTGGAAGGGTCCTTTTCTTGGCTTTGGATGCTCAAATTTCACCTCTGGGAACTCTCCTCTCCCAGCAACCTGCAAGTTTCCACTTAGCTCCCTCCTTCCTGCTGTGTCTGAAGGGGTCAGGCCATCCCCATGAACCTCTGGATGTGAGCCTGGGCCTGCGTTCTCATTCCCATCAGCCACACCACTGCCACTGCCACCACTGGTGTGAGGTGGTTTTGCTTTTATCTGAAATTTAGGACGAGCCTTTTTTCTGGTCATATCTTCATCTGGTTCATCAGACAGCAAATCCAGTAAGTCATCACCTAAATCTGTAAGTACAAAATCTTATCAATTACATGTATGGCACAACACATATGGCACATATATGATGGCACATATCATATGACAACATGTATGGCAAATGTACATGTATGACTATGACAATAGCAGGCAAAACACACAGCAGCAGTAGCATAGCAGAAGTGTGCACCTGAAGTTTTGTGTTGCTCTCCTGAAGATTCTCCGTCTATATTTAGTGTCGCTGCTGGACGTCTGGCAGCAGACACAGACTGGGCACTGTTGCTTTCACCACTGTCACTGACCTGAGCCGTCACTTCACCTAGTGACCTCTTCACTGGTTCCTGCTTGGTGCTGTTGCTGCCATCTTGGTTGAGCTGTGCCAGTGTGTTGGGTGAGCTGCTCTGCTTGGGCTGGGCTGCCCTCCTCCCTCTCCTCTTCTGGGCCTGGCCCTGACTGAAGGAGCTGAAGAGATTGGCCTCCATGTCATCCAAGTCTGTCAGCTTTAGACCTCCTCCTCCTTCCTCCATCCCCTGGCCAGCCACGCTCTGGGAGAGAGATGGACACCATACTCACTCTGGAAGTGCATTCAGCAACCTACAGAGCTAACCTGTCCTCCCTTCCCAAAGCTATCACCATGGAAATCACTGTAGGTATTAATAGACAATAACATGAAGTTAGTTGATGCAATGGATAGAAAAATACCTTGACCTTCCTTTTTGTGTCTGGGGTAGCTTAGATCTGGGTGAAACTGGTAACTGTGTTTTCACTCGTTCCTCCCCTCCACCTCCTTCCCCCCACTGCTCTTCTTCCTCCCCCAACAGCTCCCCCAGTGCACTGTCCAGGTCCAGCTCAGCTGCAGTGCTGAGAGAGCTGGGCAGGGTCTGCACACTGCCCAGTGCAGCCAGGGGACCCAGCTGGGAAGGATCAGTAGGATGGTGCAGGCTACTCATAAATACAAGAGCTTCGGACCGAAACTCTTATAGCTATCCATGGGCTACGGTAATGCAGCTCTGAACGACTGTTTATCAGTTGCCATGGCAAGAAGACTGCTCCGCCCCCCCAACGACTACTTACATGCTCTACATTGCTATTAAATTTTTATACACAGTAAGTACAAACTACGCCCAGTTTACTCTCTCAGCTTATACTTACCTTACTACCGCTCATGACATACGCAGTGTAATAATAGTTATTAACTCTGCACAAACACTAAGAATAATTGCATATTGTGACGTCACATTGGGGTTACGGGTCAGAGATGTGTACTTTGAGTGTGGTGGGTGGGACTTTGTCATGGATGCCATTGGACTAGACCTACAGCTCAGCGAAAGAGCTACGAGCGAGTATGAAGAGGCGCTTCAAGCTCCCCTTGTAGACGAAGAGCAGCATAAAGACAGTGATTCCAATAAAAGCCCATCACCCGAGCCACAGAGCGTGGCTTCAGTCTACCACATGTCCAGTGATCTAGCTGCTGGTACGACCGTCCCAGTCGGCGAGCAAGTACTCGTTCGGGACCGGAGACCGAACAAGACCTCCACCAGCTCCACCAGCTCGAGCTCTGACAGCGAGTCAAGAGGTGGAGCATCTCTCTACATCCCAGAATACCTGACGCCCTCCATGAGCTACGAGAGACAGACGCCAGAACAGCTTTTGATTGCACTCATCGGCAGAGCCTTTGACCAGCCAGAGAAGACAGCCTCCTTTCTGCAAGATCTAGTCGAGAAAGTACCGCAGAGCAACGTAGCTGTGGCTAAGTTTATCCCCTTCACAGTGAAAAGAAAGGCTCTCTGCAGAGGGAACTTTGACAGCAGAGAGCTGAAGAAGCATGACCTCATCTGCATGTGCTACAATGCCTCCGAGGCCAGAATTCTGTTGACTGGGCAGGACGGGTTCTACTCTTCCCTACTGAGACAGGTGGAGATTATGATGGGTAGGTGCCGAGTGGTGAAATGTGTTTACTATCATACCTTACACCTCCCCCCCCCCCTTCCCTCTGCTATCCTTCCTCCAGGCCCAAACAAGGTTGTGTTCCTGATCTCCAACTACACTCCTCCCCCGAACCACCCACATCAGGCCACAAAGAGCACAGACATCCTCTCCCCACCCCTCAAAACACGCCTCTCCCTACAGCCGCCCCTCAGACCCTACCTGGACAGAGGCCAGGTGTTCTCCTGGGGTGACCAGCCTGACACCAGACAGGCGGAGAAACTGGTTCAGATTGCAAGACTTGAGCCCAACCCCCAGGGCCTCCTCAGCGTGTGTTCCCTGATGTAGCATTCTCGTACATGTTCATTGTGTTGAGTGCCTTGTCTCGATGATTACCAACTGCATGTTCCCTCAGTGAGCAAAAACTGCAGCAATTCACACACCAGCCTCCGCACTGACTGTATCACGTATTACCACTCATGTGAATGCAAATTAATGGTATTCATCTTGTGAATGAGGTGCATTGTATGCATGTTTGCCATATTTGTGTACTAAATAAAATTAATACCATTTTCCCCAGCCTCTCCCCCCTATAATTGACCTCATCCACATACAAGTGGCACATCACTCTTGTCATCCTTCACAAGTAAATGTTGCTCTCACTAACATACATGCATACTTCAAAATCAGATGGACAAACAGAGACAGACTGACATATATACAATGATGGAGACAACCCACGAAAATACAGTGAACTGACAGCTATTGCTATGTGTCTTCCTTGTCATAAATATCTGACCAATGGCCTGCACGAGGGGAGACGGACAAGAGCAAGTGCAGTGCATTCAAATTAAGAATATGTGCAAAGGATGGATTAAAATAATCAATAGTCCAGCACAAAATGGATTGGTACACATTATGCAACCATCTGAAGATTGATTGCACAATCCATGAATTGGCTGTGATAATAAATTCTGGGTTGAGACACATGTCCAATCTGTGTTTGCCTAGCCTGGGCCTATCCACAGTTTGCACATAACAATCTGCAAATTATACTTTGCACCTAACACAATTATGCAGTGTATTATAATAATTATTATATATTCTTATAGCAGTGCCTGCCTCACCATCTAGAGGATTCTCTAGTGCTTCCCTCATCTCCCTGTCCTGGAGGATGTCAGAGAGTGCGGCTCTGTCCCGGGCACTTTTCTTGAGCATCGAGTGCAGCAGTCTTCTCACAACCGGGTACTCCTACAGTGGGATGTTCGAGGAGAGGCCATGGAGGGGGGGGGGGGGGGGGGGGGGGTGGAGGAATAAGGGATAAGGGATCAGGGAGGGAGATGCAGGGAGGAAAGGAGGGAGAGATGCAGGAAGGGAGGGAGCGGGGGAGGTGAGAGGGTGAACTGACCTGTGGAACATCTTGGTCAATTAGATCAGAGATCTCAGTGGCTCCTAAACTGTCCGATGCCTGAGAGACCTTGTGTCCCAGGTTCCGACCCAACTGCTATTTGTGTATGAGAGAGAGGGAGAGAGAGAGAATCCATCACCTCATTAAGCTGTTTCAGGTGTCTAACAGCACAAGTGATGATGCATTTAGTGTGTGCATTATGCTGCACAGTGTTTGTCGAGCACTACAGTAACAGGCTATACCCTACCCCCTCTGAACAGTGGCATCGAAGTTTCCTAGGTGTTGAGTGGAACAAGGCTGCAATTGCTGTAGGTACACATTGGTGTACACTTACAAACACAAACTTGTTTTTGCAGTTTGCCATGTCCCACAGAATGCACCCTATGGACCACACATCACACTTGCTATCATACCTGCAGGGGAGATCACACAGGGCACACCAGCCCTCACCAATGTGACACACTTAACATGTGTATATTGGATTGGCAATGACACAGGGCATTCTAGCAGAAGTCTCTGAAGAGAACACATGTACGCGTACCCAGTGGAGGGAGCCGCCTGCCCGAGGTAGCTCAGGAAGAGCTCTGGAGCCATGTAGGGAGGAGTGCCTGGGGAGAGGGAGGGAGAGAATAAGCACAGCTAGCAGTGGGTGTGGTTTGGTGGGGTGTGTGCTTGGTGCTGCGGTGTGCTCTTACCACAGAAGGATTGTGCGTAGGACGATCTGTTCAGTACTCTTGCCACACCAAAGTCAGCTGCAAAATGAGTTCAAATTCTGTAGACATGTACATCTTTTCTCCTGCCTCCTCCCTCCCTCCCTCCCTCCCTCCCTCCCTCCCTCCCTCCCTCCCTCTCTCTCTCTCTCCCTCCCTCCCTCCTCACCCAGCTTGATTCTCCTCTTGCTGTCCAGTAGCACGTTTTCCGGCTTCAGGTCTCTGTGGATGACCTTCTTCTCGTGGCAGCTGTACACCGCCTCACAGATCCCTAACAGCATCTGCAGTATCACCTGCACAGGCACAGCAGCAGCATGTGTGTGGACAACTAACAGCAGTACCAGGTGGACACTTCTGGTTGGCTAGAATTCATACTTGGTATTTTTTACACAGAAGTTGTTGACATAATGAATATCTCTTTGTTAATCTGACCATAAAGTGTGATCACAGAGACGAATGAGATGCAGATGTATTGGCCACTGAAGATGGTCACAGACAAGTGGCCGAAACATTTAGTTAATGCTTCACTATAGTTAAGGCTAGTGTCTGTCAAATTATTGTCCTACAGGGTGTACTATAATACATGTACACAACAATCTATGAAGTTTCATACACATTTAGGTCACCATTGCCCAAAACTCATAATTATCTCCTAAGAGTGACACACCACAAAACACTACCACACCAGTAATCACTACACTATGACTAGACAGCTAGGTTTAGTTTCATGGACATGCGTCTCACTCCTAAACTCTAACACCTGACTAGGATATCCAGTGACTAGGATATCCAGTTGTGTCACTCGATATCCTACCAATAAACAGGAGAGTTGTTACACGAATACCCGTTCAATAAATACTAGCTGCTTAGTACATGCAGCAGCCAGAGAGAGGCATGCAGGGTCTGCTCTCACGATCTGGTTCAGCTGCTGGTGCCTGCGGTTGCGCTTGATCCACTGCTGGAGATTCCCTCCCTCGCAGAACTCCATGACGATGAACAGTTGCTCCTTCTCTGGGAGGGAGATGGTGTCATAGATCTTCACCACGTGATCATCCTCCAGCCCTGCCTGGATCTGGACCTGAGAGGTGGGCAGAGACAATGAGTGTACCTATATTACCCGGCTAGCGTGCTAAATAACTGATATTGCAGCAATGGGAGACGTGTAAGGTACTATTAGGTAGCTCTCTTACCTCCTTTATGTTGCTGGAGTTGTACTGGAGGTGTTTGGCTGCATACACTCCTTTGGTTTTAGTGTCCTTTACTTTGTAAACACAACCGAACGAGCCTTTCCCGATCTCCGCCACCACCTCGAAGCGTCTTGTAAACTCTTCTGGTAAATGTACCTTCTGCCTTGGGCTCTCCTTCGCTCCCTCCCCTCTTCTCTCCCCCGAGTCAGTGCCCTCTACGGATTCAGCTGTGCCCATCCCTCCAGTCTCTAGCTTATTGAAGGTGCGCTATTATTAGAATGAGCAATCGCGATTTTTTCCGAGGGGAGTGTTAGGATGGCCACCTCTCTCCCTGACGTCCAACAGTCGCTGGACGCGGCACTTACGCTGCGTCCCGAAGAGCAACAGAGGCTGGAGAAGAGACGCAAAGACGTGCAAAATTACGATCCGCCCAAGTGGAGGTCGAGTCAACCAGACCCCGTGTCTGGGGACCACCTGGAGCGCATGATGGTACCCCATGCCAGTATCCTGCCCGTTTGGGGTGGCCGCAAGCTATGGGGGTAGAGATAAGAAGCGAGAGAGAGAGAGAGAGAGACGTGTGGCTTTTGGTGGGCTTTCTGTTCCAACACGTCCCGCGCGCAAGCTAGCCAGTATTTACTACTACTTGCTTGACTACATACTCATCTAATAGCTGCACCATTCACTGATACACTGCGGCAATTACAGCGTAACCTCTCTAATCAGGACACTCTTTGGGACAAGAAAGAATGTCCTTATTTACATGCTGGTCAAAATGCATACAAATGTGGTGTATGGAGATAGCAATAGTGTCTTTTGTAGGTGTCTGTGTTTCAGAGTGTGCTGTTGAGGAGGTGGAGGGGTTCCACTGTATCTGTCTGAGCCCTTCACCAGCACCCCCACAGACATTGTGTTCATAGGTCCAGTGGGGTCGGGCAAGTCCAGCCTCATCGGCAGCCTGTTCAGGGCAGTGATGGAGGAGTCCCAGTTCCCAGCCAGGATCCAGATGACGCTGAACCACCCTGATGAGGAGTCCCACGGCACTGTGGCCTGGCTGGAGACATTTGGCAATGGGAAGGGCACCATCGTGTACCAGGACACCCGAGGAGACCAGGTGAGCTGGTTGCCTTGCTCACATGCCTCCTTCAGGCAAGCAAATGCCAGGTGTGACATCCTCAAGTACAGGGTCAAAGGTCGCCATTGACCCTGTAGTTGAGGATGTCCAACTTGCAGAGTTCAAAGATCACACAACGTGAGAGAGGTGGGGGAGAGAGCGAGTCTGACCAGTTAGCTTATGAAATGCCCTCACTCACTCTCTTTTCTATATCACCCTCACCTCTCTCACTCTCTCTCTCTTCCCTCCTCTAGGAGTATGATGCAGTGGAGCAGTCTATCCATGACTTTGAGCTGAGGGGGATATATCGTGATGGGGCTGAGCTCAGGCCCTCCTCCTTCCTCTCCAAAGACTGGTGGTTCTCCCGCCGTTTCTTCTGGGAGCGCACCCTGGCCGAGGTCCCCCACTGTGTGGTGTTTGTGTTTGATGGCTCCTCAGACCCATTTCTGGACCCAGAGAGTCTCGAGTTCTTCCAGCAAGTGTTTAAGGACTGCACGAAATATGGTACGTATGTACCTGTACCTGTACAGATGTGGAGATGTAGTGTATACCCGCTATAATGTGTGGATAGTTTTGGGTTGATATTTTCTATGGTACTGAATAATTGGAGGAGGTACTGCACACTGTGTTGATTTTCTGTTTAGTGAAGTGTGAATTTCCATGTATGTGCATGATGAAAAAGCTTAGGAACGGGATTGAACTAGGGGCCTCTGACTTAAGCTCTCTGTACATAATATTTTTCTCTCTCCTCCCCTCTCCCTCCCTCCCTCTCTCCCTCCTTCACCCCCTCGATCTCTCCGTCCCCTCACTCAGGGTACGAACCAGTCATAGTCATCACTTGTCTTGACCTCCTCTACCAAGAGGCTCTGCGGCACGGGCACAACTACTCAGTGGAGGTCCAACACAAGAAGGACAAAGTCTTGCAAGCCTTCGAGGACCTGAATCTCACACGACAGAACATCTACTTTGTAACCAACTTCCACGAGGGGAGGAGAGGGGTGAAGGTGTGGGACAGGAGAGACCGTGGGTTCGACAAGGCCGCCAAGAAGATAGTGGACTTGGCTAGGGACATGTTGACAGTCGCTGATAGGTTCATCGAGAGGAAGTACACGACCAACTCTCGATGCTCCCTCTTGTGATGTAGACCATCCTAGCTTAATAATTTGTGTATGATGTACATGTGCATATATTTATTACAGAGCTCTTGTTTGTTTGTTTGTCACGACTGCCAACACTGCAGTGAAAGACTACATGTGCATACCTTATACCATACCAGCAGTCACATAATATTTTCAATAGGGTTATAACTAATGTTATACCATGCTTACTATGAATTCTAGGATGTGATTGGTCAGTGTGAGGTCCTTTATTTTACTTATTAGACCTCTGACTGTGGAATTTTGTCACCTGATTGGTCAGATTTACTTATTAGACCTCTGACGGTGGAATTCTGTCACCTGATTGGTCAGATTTACTTATTAGACCTCTGAAGCTACTTATTAGACCTCTGAAGGCCGTGCGTGTTTGTACACGCTTTCCTCGTCGTAGCCTCGGGGGCAAGTCTTGTACGTATCACGCGCAAAGCGTCGCGCGTACGTCGTTTGCGCGTGGTGTGCGAGCGTCGTATCCAGGCCCGCGGGGCAGAGAGTACAGCTATCACGCAGAGCCATGGCGCGCGTGTACGTGCCTGTGTTTGTGCACGCTTTCTGCCTCGTAGCCTCGGGACAACTGTTGTACGTGTCACGCGCAAGGCGTCGCGCGTAAGCCGTTTGCTCGTGCGTCGTATCCGGGACGCCCGAGCCCGCAGGGCATAGAGTACAGCTATCACGCGGCCGGAGCCATGGCACGTGTACGTGCGCGTGCAGTGTATCTGCATGGCATAAATACCTTATACCATGCCGTGTCGGTATATACGGGAGTGCATAAGACCTTGGAAACCTTAGAGACCCTTGCGCTTCGCGCGCGGGTCTCTAAACCGGTTTCCGCGGTCTTATACATTCCCGTATATACCTCCACTGCATGGTATAACCTATATCTACTATATATACTGTAGCTTGTTGCATTCATCAGTAACAGGATGTAGTGTGCAGAAAATGACATGTTTTCATAATGATGGTTACAGCTGACTGGAATAGAAGGTGTGCATCAGATAGAGCATACTTGAGAGAGTTAAGGTTATTGTTACTATGGCAACAGCAGTCACATGCTCTTTCTGTCCTAGAGGCAATGTGGCCTGAAGAGGAGGGTCAGGGAGGTTGGGATGGTGAGGGGTGATGGGTGCATGGTGCCAGTGACAGTGTGAGGAGGAGGTTGTGCTGCATGGGAGGGTGACTGTGTGATGGCCTGTGAAAGTGGAGGGAAGGGGAGGAGGAGACATAAAAGAGTGTTTGGGAGTAATAACGTACTGTGTGTTCACCTCTGGAGGATGGGAAGAGGAGGATGGGTGTGGGGATGGTGACGACAGAGTAGGGGGAGGAGCCAGTTGCCAGGTAACGGAGATGCAACGGTACCTCAACCTTAGCCCTGTGGAGAACATACAGGATGTAATGTATGGACTGCCTCAACAGCCTACAGACGTGGCAGTACATAGCTCCCCCAGCTCTCACCTTCCACCCTTCATCTCCACAAAGACCAGCAGCAGATGGTGCTCTGCCTCCATGGCTGGTCTCTCTGTGTCAATGTGACCAGAGGCCACCACCTGAAGAGAGGGGGAAGGGAGGGAGAAGGGAGGGGGAGGGAGGGAAGTGGTACGAGACAGCTCAAAGAGCACTACAGTTGAACCATGTACGGCTACACCAGTGCCAAATGGCACTCTCAGGATAAAGGAAATGTGGGATGGACTAGGACTAGGAGAGTGAAGAACTCTCTTCTGCATCCTAGCTGCAATAGTTGGTGTACCCAACAGCACAGAGCAGACGTACCTTTGGACCTCCAAACTGGGCCAGTTGGGATATCTGGAGGTAGGATAAGTATTACCACTTTACTGCTGCCTGTTTCAACTAGAGCTGGGCCCACTACATACCTGGTCCAGATCGATGTACATGTTTGAGGTGACATTCACTGCAATGATAAACGTCTCATCTTGCCTCACCCCTCCTTCACATCTTACTTCACCCTCCTCCTCCTCCTCCTCCTCCCTCCATATGCTGGCCAGTAGTATTCTGTGGTAGCCCTGACCTGTCAGAGAATACTCTACGCCCACACACGCAGCTACGTTTCTAGCTGGGGCCTCCAGGCCAGTCCACGGCTGTCCTGCAGCAAGAGAGCAGCGAGAGAGGAGATTCGAAATAAGGATGAACGATTCGGTAGAGTAGCTATATTTCAAACCGTCATAGCTACGCAGCGGTACTAGCACAGCCTGTGACAGGTGTCCACATGGCTACCCCGTCCTCTTACCCAAAATGGAGGGATCTATTCTCACTGAAATGCAGCTCGCCGGGGGCAGCAGGATGGCCACGCACAACAGCGACACCACCCAGAGCATTACATAGTACTTCCACACTTTGCAAAGCCGAAGTCCGATACGTGCCCAGTTGCATTGTGCCTGGCACGGGTACGAGACGTCTTCCAGACCAGTCTGGTTCCCAGACCGCTCAGTTTTTAGCGCATGCGCCTATATTTGAGCCTTCGTGCGTGTGGCGCTTTTCCTGTCCCTAGCATGGCGGGACTAGACACAGTTGTACAAGTAGGTTTTGGTTGCCCCAGTACACCTAGTGGGTAAAGATTTTGGGTGCTTCAGTACGCCTAAGGTTTGGGGTGCCTTGTGGGAGTTGGATGCCCCAGTACACCCAGCTAGTCGCTCTTTTCCTGTCCCTAACCACCTATCAGGAAAGACTTTGGACCTGCTAAAGTGCTGCTGTGTCATGCTCATCCGTGACAAGTCTACCTACTGGATGACCATTACACAAACAGCTGAAGTTATGGTTATGTCAAGTTGCACAACCAGGATTGGGATATCCATCATCTGGATGATATATACACACGTGCTTGTACAACATAAAATGTCATAAGAAGATACTGTACTGCATATCACTAGTACACACAGGTGCTGGCAGATCTACCACTGTCTTCTGTACAATAAATAGCTATATGGTTGGTCTGAGGTGTACTGAGCTAACTGGACTAGGAGCTAAACATCTTGGCCATCCTGTTGAGGGCACTGCCTTCCTGGAACCAGGAGATTTGTGTGTTGTTCATGGTGTGGTTGAGGAGTATCTCATCTGTGGTGCCGTCTGAGTGTTTCAAGAGACAACAGACAGGCTGGAGGGAGGAAGGAGAAAGTGAGGGAGGGAGGGAGGGAGGGTGGTAGAAGGAAGGAGAAGAGTGAAGCGGAAACAGAAAGGAGTGGGGCTTCATGTAGTGACTCTATATGAATGTACAGCACGAGGCTTCAAATGCCCACCTTTCCAGGGGCCAGA
>CBDBZY010000007.1:115000-127500 GCA_965213685.1 bacterium | reverse complement strand
TTGCAATGGTGGCTCTGATCTGTTCTGACCCTGGGGTCACTGTGAACGCACTCCTGTGGAGGAGGTGAGAGGGATTGGAGTGGGGGAGAGGGAGAGGGAGAGGGAGAGGGAAGGAGGGAGAGGGAGGGGGAGAGGGAGAGGGAGAGGAGGGGGAGAGGGAGAGGGAGAGGGAAGGAGGGAGGGGGAGAGGGAGAGGGAGAGGGAGAGGGAAGGAGGGAGAGGGAGAGGGAGAGGGAGAGGGAGAGGAGGGGGAGAGGGAGAGGGAGAGGGAAGGAGGGAGGGGGAGAGGGAGAGGGAGAGGGAGAGGGAGGGGGAAGGAGGGAGGGGGAGAGGGAGAGGGAGAGGGAGGGGGAAGGAGGGAGGGGGGGAGTGACTCACTTGGCCTTGGTTCCATGCTTCAGGGCTTGTTTGGCGACACTGGCAGCGCGTGTCATGTCCTCGTAGGAGCTGTTAGTGCAGCTACCAATGAGAGCTGCAATGAGAGAGAGAGAGAGAGAGAGAGAGAGAGAGAGAGAGAGAGAGAGAGAGAGAGAGAGGTTACACTCCTATTCTTTCTCCTTCCTTCAGCCCCTCCACTCCACTAACCCACCCCCTCTCTCACTCCCCTACTCACCAACTTTGATTTCTGTGGGCCAGCCATTCTTCTCCGCGTTCTTCCCCAGCTGTGAGATGGGGTTGGCGAGGTCAGGGGTGAAGGGGCCGTTGACAAGAGGCTCCAGGGTGCTAAGGTCAATCTCAATCAGCTGATCATACGTGCAGCCTTCATCAGGGGTCAAAAGGTCGGGATACTGCTCTGCTTCATCAGCAATGGCTAAGGAGGAAGGAGGGGAGAGGAGGGGAACTTCAATCTCAGCCAATGTCTGTATGTGTATGTTAGTATTACACATGCATATACATGCACATGTACACATGTATATATATATATATATATATATATATGTTGCAGACCCTAATTGGGATGCATGAGCTGCATGGGTCTTGCAACAAATTTGTTAGTTGTTGCAGTGCCTACTAACCCTAGCCACTCAATAACCTCCTCTACCACTTCAGTTTAGAGACATGGGCCTTTGAAATTTTGGTTGCTAAGCAACAGCTAACAAATATACATGTACATACTTGTACATGTATGCACACACACATGCACACAAACAGGTATACTTGCATGTTGTAAGCTACTCGGGTCTACTGTACTTGCCAACTCTTCTGACCTTCTCTGCCGGTTGCTCTGAGGTAGCGGGACATCCGGTGGTTGAAGGGGAAGAGAGAGGTAGTGGCACCAATCTCAGCACCCATGTTGCAGATGGTAGCCATTCCTGAGGGGAGGAAGAAATGAAGGAAGGATGAAGGGAGGGAGTGAAGAAGGGAGGGAGGGAGGGAGGGAGGGAGGGAGGGAGGGAGGGAAGGAGGTAAGGAGGGAGGAATAAAGGAGAGGGAGAGAGGGAACAGAGGCAAGAAAAAAGAGAGAGAGGAAGGAGGTAGTGGAGGATAAGAGGAAGGTTGGTTGGGTGATTCTCTCTACAGTTCAGCTCCACACTGACCAGTGCAGGATATGGACTCAACGCCTGGTCCATGGTACTCTATAATAGCACCCGTACCACCTGCCACCGTCAGAATGTCTGCCACCTTCAGGATCACATCTAGTGGAGAAGGGGGAAGAGGGAGAGGGGAGAGGGGGAGAGGGGGAGAGGGGAAGAGGGGGAGAGGGGGAGACGTAAGAGCATAGCAGTCAACTTGCAGTGATGAGGCTGGATGATCTGACTATACTAATAGTCTAATAGGCCGCAGGCAAAACCACAATCACTCTGAGCATAGGGTTCGACTGATGAAGACCAGCCACAGCTGCCTAGAGAGGTACATGAATTTCCCAAATGATGCTCCTGTACCTTTTGGGGAGGTCCATCCGCTGATGGTCCCAGTCAGTCGTGCACCAATCACCTGCAGTGTGGGTAGCAGGGAAAGGGAACTGTATGCATGAAGAGTCGTGTGTGTATACCTGTACTGTACGTACATTTATACACATTCTTACATGTACAGTAGGAGACAAGAGAAGGCTAAACTGTGTGTGTGTGTGTGTGTGTGTGTGTGTGTGTGTGTGTGCGTGTGTGCACTCACCTTCGGGCACTTGAGTTCCCAGGGCAGGCTGGCCATGACATCCACTGCATCTGCTCCCCCCACACCAATACACACCCCTCCCAGTCCACCTGGAAGGAGAAAGAAGGGGTAGGGGGGTGGGGGGGTGGGGGTGGGGGGGGGGGGGAGGGAGGAGGAGGAGTAAAAGAAAGAGGCATAAGAAGAAAAAGAGAGAGGGAGAGAGGAAGGGAGAAGGGAGAGAAGAGGGAAGTTAGTGTTGTCACAAGCTCCAGAGGATACCCATATCACCCACAGCATGGCGCCACCAGCTGGGCCTACCTCCATTTGGAGTGTGACTGTCTGTGCCAATCAGCAGCAGGCCAGGGAAGGCATAGTTCTCCAGGACAATCTGAGAGAAGAGAGCAATCCAGTCAGGACAGTCACAGTCACACAGTGTGTGTGTGTGTGTGTGTGTGTTACCTGGTGGATGATACCTCCTCCAGGCTTCCAGAAACCAACGCCATATTTGGCGGCAGAGGAGGAGAGAAAGTCGTATACCTCCTGGTTGGTGTTCTGAGGAAGGAAGGAGGGGAGGGGGAGGGGAGAAGGAGGGGAGGAGGAGGGAGGGAGGAGGGAGGATGGGAAAAAGGTGAGGGGAAAGAAACAGGTGATTAGTGGGCAAGGGAATTCAAGTAATTTGAGGACGTACAATAGCCTTCTCAAGGTCTGCCGAGGCTCCGACTTTAGCCTCGATCAGGTGGTCACAGTGGATAGTGGAGGGCACAGCCACCTGAGGACAGGGGACAGGAGGAACTGATTGACAGAGGAAGGAGGAGGAATGTGGCAGGATATGCTGTACTCACTCTTGGTAGCCCGCTACTGATGAACTGTAACATAGCCATCTGGGGGGAGGGGGGGGGGGAGGGGAGGGAGAAGAGGTAGAGAGAGGATTCAAGTAAGTGACATGCATGTTGACTGACTGTGTGCACAGGCACAACTGACCTGGGCCGTGGCATCCTGCATGGCCACCCTGTCTGGCCTCAGGAGCAGGTAGGACTCACCTCTCTGGATGTCCTGAGTGATATATGAGAGCAGGGTTAAGAGGAGGGAGGGGAAGAGGGGGAGAGAGAGGGAGAGAGGGGGAAGGAAGGAAGGAAGGAAGGAAAGGAGAGAGAGAGAGGGGGGGGAGGGGGAGGAGGAGATACCTGATTCTTTGGGTCATCCAAATGACTGTACAGGATTTTCTCTGACAAGGTCAAAGGTCGCTGCAACCTGACGACCATTAACACCACACACCATCACTAGCTGCACAGAGGTATAGTAGGTTACAGAGAATGGCTGACCTGTCTCGGACAACCTTGAGGTTGTTGGAGAGCTGCTCATAGGGTATGTACTTGTCTGGGTCAAACTGGCTCATAGCCACCTGGGAGGGTGAGGACAGTGACAACTCCATTCAGGCAATAGCAAGAGACACACACTGTGCATGTACATACACATCTCAGTGGTGCGTGTGCTGTGTGAGGAGTCCAGCTGTACCTTCTGAGACATTGCAGCTGTGGAGGTGAGGCACCGCAGACCCAGGCCAGGCCGCAGTATTCCAGCCTGCGTGGGGGAGGGGGAGGGGAGAGACGGGACGGAAGCCAAGTGCGACCACTATTAAACCCCCAGGCCAGCACATGCGGAATACCAGCGTTACATCTACCTTTGTTATGGCTCTCCAAAGCATTCTGCCGTACTTCAAAGTACACTGGCGGCTCTGCGATTCCCCTCGGCTTTATATTAGCTTGTCTGTTGCAATATGGTATACTGTAACACTATTTCACGGTTGCCTCAGCGCTCCTCGGAAACAGCCTTAACCCCGGCCCGCCCACCTTGACCACGTGATACAAACGGAAATTAATATTATTACGTAATTATTGCAGCTAGCTAGCTCCGCGCACCGCGCTAGCGCTATAGCGCAGCTGCACTATACTAGCGCGCTGTGCGACCTACCGCATGCGCGTGATTGCGCGCGAAGCTGGCACACCGGATATGCAAGTTAGTATTTCCGGAGGAAGTGTGAACCATTGATATAATACACATTTGCAATAGCCAGTTGTGGTATAATCAGAGAGAAATGGCAGACGAGCGGCCGTCAGAGCTAGTGAATGAAGAAGAATCGCAGGAGGTAGGAAAGAGGCCCAGCGGGCTCGACCTGGGCCAGGACCGGAAGCGAACATCTTCCAAACTTTCCGCCAGCGGCGGTGAGTGAGCGTAGCTTGTAATGCGCAATGCAGCGAGGAGGGCGTAGCCCGTTAGCTACTAGCTCGCAGGGGTCCAGCTGTCGGAGGCTTTCCCTTGCAGTATAGAGCTCCACACGCACCCACACATTGCCTTGGCCGCAAATATGGGTACACTTGCTGCCTAGCAGAGGAGAGATATTAGCACCTTTTCACAGTGCCAAATTTTTCAAGCCAAGTGCGTATTGCAGGTGTTAGTTGCGCATATTCTTTCAGGCCCTGTGTCTCGGGTTAGTTAGTCATTCTTGGCCCACTCGAAATAATTGTAGACTTTACTTGTACTTCTCTTTCCTCAAATCGACCCATCTCTCACCTCCCTTACACTCTGACCTCTTCCTACAGATGGAACTCCTCAGCTTCAGACTGTTCCCCGTGGTCTCCCATACTTGCGTGAGCTGCTGCTGAGCCGCACTCGTGGTCAGCAGGCAGGCACGCCCACTGTGGAATCACCACACAGAGGGGACGAGACGACTGATGACGCAGCATCTAGTGATGTCCAGGTGAGTCTGCCCCTCTGCTCTCGCTGTGATGCTGCTGCAGTCATTTGGTTTATGCAGACATGCAGGACTTTGTAAAAATATACCACTTATTCAAACAATGTTATGTATATTAACTATCTATGGTTGTATATTTAGCCAATTTCACTTGAGTGCAAACAGTGTGGAGTAAAATAAACATAACATTCCCTTCTCCATCTGATTCTCTCTCTCTCTCTCTGACTCTCTCTCTCTCTTGCTCCTCCCCCCTCTCTCTCTCTCTCTCTTTCTCTCTCTCTACTGCTCTCCCTCCCTGCATCCACCCTCACCCTACATACCGTCTTTCCCCCTCTAGGTGCTCAAAATGGGCAATCTTCATAAGACCTCTCAGTCTCGCAGGCCTGATGCAGACACCGGTCCAACCAGACAGAGGCGGTTTCGGCTGACCCCTGAATCTCTGGAATACTTCCAGCTCTTCAGCCATGTAAGAAAAATGCAGGGAGGGAGAGGGGAATGGAGGGAGAGAGGAATGGAGGGAGGGAGGGAGGGAGGGAGGGAGGGAGGGAGGGAGGGAGGGAGGGAGGGAGGAATGGAGGGAGGGAGGGAGGGAGGGAGGGAGGGAGGAATGGAAGTTGGAGGGGAAAAGGCAGAGAGGGAATGAGTGAGAGAGAGTGAGGAGCTGGAAGGGAGGGAGGAAGGGAGGGAGGAAGGGAGGGAGGGAGGGAGGGAGGGAGGCTGAGAGACTGACTCATTAGCTAGATGTCTGAGCAGGACAGTGGGAGGGAACTGTAAAACATGCCAACAGTAACTGAAAGTTCCGTAATGTGTCTCATTTCTTCCTGTGCCAAATGTGTGTGGGATGGAGAGATCATATTCACACACCAGTTCGTAGCTACTGCGAGGTCCACAGACCAGCATGTAAACCACTTATAGCAAGATATCAGTATAATATAATACCTGGTGCATATTGACAAGTATAGAGTATCAGAACAGCATGTAAACCAATCCTCAGTATAATATACACCTGGTGTGTATTGGAATATCCGTATACATGGAATGATGTGTTTATAGCACATTCATGTAATAGATCCCTGTGTGTATTGATATACTGGTATACAGGTATGCCCCATAATGCGAGAGTTGCTGCAGGTTAGGGTAAGTACACATCTATTTGGGTCTTTTGCTGCCATGTAAGAAGGGAGGGATTAATTGCCTTGACGTTTATGGTATGAAGAGAGTTTACATAAAGTATGCCCACATACCCTGGCCAGGTGTGTGTGTGTGTGTGTGTGTGTGTGTGTGTGTGTGTGTGTGTGTGTGTGTGTGTGTGTGTGTGTGTGTGTGTGTGTGTGTGTGTGTGTGTGTGTGTGCACAGTTGTGAACACATTGCCATACTTTTGGAGGTGTCCACATAGCTTTGAGCAGCGAATCTCCCTATGTTGCTAAGGAGGTGTTTCCCTGGTAACCCCCTCATGGTCCTGCATGGCTGGAAGCCAGACACAACCATTGGTGCCTGCCCTCTTGACCATACCGAAACTGAATGCTGGCTCTGGAATGAGATGCCACTCTCGGGTTTATCTAATTACACAAGCTGGCTGTCGCAAGCTCGCTCATGCAGATAAGGGTCCCCTGTATTCATCACATAGATCAGAATCATAGGGTGTACGTACATGTTGATATTGTTGGAATGTGATGACATAGCACGTACAAATTGACTCACATCACTCCATATAAGACTTGACTGCTACATTCATGATATGTACTTTAGTATGTTATGGTAAGTACACATACATACGGGTACCTTGTACTTTGTACTACCTGTATGTGATTCCTGTATATTAATTTTAGTGGCCAGTGAGATCATCAAGCCACCTACACCTACATGCAATGTACTGTGATCCATGCCTACATACAATGTCCTGTGTGATGCCATTTCCACTGCATTGCAAGTGGCCAGTGAGATCATCACATACTCTGGCATGTTGGAACCAGTGCTCCAAGAGGTGTCTAATGGTCACACCAGTGTGGTGACGACCTGCCAGACTGAATCACATCCTGTGCACTGTGTGGCTTTGTCTATAGCCCCTGGGAGACGTGTGTGATTGTTACATCATATGAGAGCACCAAACATGCTGTGTCAATATTCCCAGCCCTAGCCCTAGCCCCACCCCCATTTCATTTAAATAGAGGACTCGTACATGGAGACGTGATTCTCTGATAGTCCATGCATACTGTATCATCTGTATGTGCGGTTTGGTCCATTACTTCAGGTGAAGATACGTCGCAACTACCCCCTCACTAGCGTGGAGAGAATCGACTACCCAGTGGGGGAAGACAGACTCACCTTTCGGCTTATCTTCTCCACGTATATGATGACCCTTCGTGCGGAGAGCCAGAGCGAGGCTGAGGACTGGGTGGAGAAGATTAAAGGAGGTGAGGAAAGAGGGAGGGAGGGTGAAGGGAGAAGGGGTTGAGGAAGGAGAGAGGGAGGAAAAGATAGTTGGAGGGAGGGTGAGAAAGAAAGAGAAAGGAGGGAGGGAGAGAGGGAGGGAAGGAGGGAGGAGAACATGAGAGAGAGGTTTATAGCTCCCTCACTTCATCTCTCCCTAGCCTGGAAGGAGTGGCAGCTATCCACTCCGGTGGTTGAGGAAGAGGCAAGGGCCGGGAGTTCACCAATGACTCCGCCCACCACACTGGATGCAATTGCAGAGGAAGATGAGGCTCAGGCAGGAACTCCGCAGGCACAGAGGTGAGATAAGCCTCCATACTACCTCTTCTCTCTCCATCCCTCTCCTTCCTCCACCTCACTCCTCCTCTCCTCTTCTCTCTCTACCTATCCTCCTTTCACCACCCCCTCTCTGTTCCTCCCTCCCTCCCTCAACCCCTCCCTCCTCTCTGTTCTTCCTCCCCTCTCCTCCCTCCTTCCCTCCCTCTCCTCCCTCCTTCCCTCCCTCTCCTCCCTCCCTCCCTCCTCCCTCCCTCCCTCCCTCCCTCTCTGTTCCTCTCCTCCCTCCAGTGCTCTTCCCCACACCCGCTCCGTTGACCAGGAGCCAGCGTCTGGCACCTCAGAAACTAAACCCGCCTCTCCACCCCCCCTCCCTGGGGATATTGAGCCTGAAGACCGTCCACGCAGCCACACACACTCGGGGATCCTGCGGCGATACAGCTCAGAGGCTGAGTTCAACACGTACGACCGAAGGAGATTCAGCAAAAAAGCTCGAAGGATACAGAAAGTTGCCGTAAGTTGTCATTTTGTGAACATGCGTGAGAGTTACAGAGACTCTCTTACCTAGCAAGAGATACAATGTTTCTATTTGCAGAAACTTGCCCCTCGACTGACAAAGCAGCAACCTCACCGTGAGAAGGGAGGGAGGGGTGATAGGGTAGTGAAGGTTTAGGTATCACTACACCATCCACCATTAGCTACTTCTCCCCCTCTTTCTTTTTCCCTCCCTCTCTCCTTTTGACTTCCCTCTCAGACGAGCAAAGTACGTCGTCCAAGCTGCACAATGAGTATGCCATGATCAAGTATCCGCGCACACGGTGGTCCATCCCGTCTGAGAAGATCTTCAAAGTGGACAAGGACAACCTGGTCAGTTTGATAATTAATGCATAGGCCCCTCAAGTGGTACTGAGATGTGTATTTGGGTGCATGGATGAAATTTGGCACTTCTCTTGTCACAGATGGTTCTCTGGAGGAGAAATGAGAGCTCCCATCACAAGCTGAAGAGTGCTCGTAAGTCACGTGTTCAAACTCAACCCACCTACACATGTACACGTATCCATATGCAAGCACTTGGCATGTACATGTACATCCACTCACTAGCCCTAGCCCTAGCCCTCCCTCCCTTCTTCCCTTCCTCCCTCGTCTCCCAGTGAGTCTCCACAAGGTGCTGGAGATTCGGGAGGGGCAGCTCACAAGGAAGTTCGACCGGTTCCCCTACGAGGAGGTCGAGGGTCAATCCTTCTCCCTCATGATAGAAGAAGTCACCAAGAAATATGTCCGACTGACCTCTCTTGACCTCATCTGTGACTGTGCCGACAGCTACAATGACTGGATCCATGAAGTGAGCTACAGCCTCCATCTCCTCTTCCCTTCATCTTCCTTCATGTCCCTCCCTCTCCCCTCCATCGTGCCTCACCTGTTTCAGTACCTCCTCCCATTCCTCTTCTTCCCTTCCTCCATCTCCCGTTTCTTCCTCTCCCTCCCTCTCCTTCCCTCCGTCCTCCTCTCCCACTACCTCCACCTTCCCTGTGTCTCTCTTCCCTCCAGTTGCGTGACAAGACCAATAATCTGTCCAGCAGTATATTCCCGTCAGAGCAGTACGAGAGCACTGACCCCACAGTGCTGTATCCACACACACAGAATGGATGCTAGAGCAAGACCTAATGCACATGTTAAGAAGCACCTGCACACACACACACACACACACACACACACACAGTGTTACAATATGTACCATATGATTTAGTTATTGTGAATAGACCTACTGACTGACCGACCGACCAACTGACTGATTGTGGTTTCCTTGACGGCCGTGTCATCAGCTGGCTGAAGAAGTTGTGGACTGTAGCACAGACCAGCCACGAGATGTCCCAAAAGGAATCCCTTGCCATGGTAACCATCTTCCAACCCGCCACCCCTCCCACCACTGCCAGGCAGATCCTCAGCGTGAGTAGAGAGGCACTCACTTTAGAGCCAACCAAACTCTACTTCCCTCCCTCCCTTCCTCCCTCCCTTCCTCCCTCCCTTCCTACATCCACCTCTCTTCCTCTTTCTCTCTTTCCCTCCCTCATTCTTCTCTCCTCCTTTAGGATAGTCACCACCATCAGTTCCGCCACACTTATCTCCGTGGCAACGCTCTGCGGTGGGATGGATTTGTCCTCATGTTTAATCTCATCTGTGGCATGAAAGGAAGGGTGAGTCCCTCCCTCTCGCTCCCCCCCCTCTCTCTCTCCATCCCTTCCTTCCTTTCTCAATATGTCTTCCATGTCTCCAAACTGTGCAAGCCTAGCCAGCCACTCTCTCAATATGTCTCCAAACTGCACAGCCTCTCACTCCACTGCACTCACTCTACTGCAGTGCAGTCTGTTGCACACTTGTTGGACGAGCAGCCAAACTCGTGTTGTCCAACAGAAGCACATTTAGAACACAGAAATGCTGACTCACTGTAGCCTACCATGTACATGTACATGTACAGATCACTACGTAATTGCCCGAAGCGGGGCTTGCCCATGGCCACTCCAGTGATTGGGTGTGTGTCTGTCAGTGACTTCTGTTGATGTACACACACACACACACACACACACACACACACACACACACACACACACACACACACACACAGCTTTATTCTCTGTTTGAGAAGTATGCACTCAAGTACCCACAACTGGGAATGACGGAGGAAGAACTGGCGCAGTTCCTCATGCTGGAGTGCCACGTGAGGGTTTAAGAGAGAAGGAGGGAGAGAGGAAAGGAGGGAGAGTGTGGCGCTATTGTTTGCAGTGATGCTGGACAACATGTGGCCCTTGAAAACTTAGTTTGTTGGGGGTAGTTTTGTGTGTTCCAGGAAATCCATGGATACCCTATTAGTTGTGTACATACATCAGTAAATAGATACCTTATAACCCTCCTCCCACCCCCCCCCCCCCCCCCACCTCCAAAAAAACCCTCCTCCCTTGCACCTGTCACCCTCCCTCTCTCTTCCTAACCCCCACCTCCCTCCCTCTCTCAGTGGGATGAGGCTAGTTGCAGCCCTCAAGACCTCCAGACTCTCATCTCCCACCATGACTACCACCATCGGGCGTTCAAGAAGTATGTTGCCAAGGGCAACCCCCTGGACTACCAGATTGGGTCCACTCTACTCTCCTATGCTGGTTTTCTCAGGTAACTGTCATGTGACTGTCATGTGATCTTGTCAGCTCTTGCATAACTATCAGTCTCCAGTCATGTGCTCTATGTGTGTCATGTGATGGCACATGTGATGATCATGTGACTTTGACACTGTTGCAGTTTCCTCCGGAGTAAGGATAACTCAGTCATTGACCTCGAGCACACCTCAGTTTACCAGGTGAGGGAGGGAGAGAGAGAGAGAGAGAGAGAGAGAGAGAGAGAGAGAGAGAGAGAGAGAAAGAGAGAGAGAGAGAGAGAGAGAGAGAGAGAGCTATCCCCTTACCCCACAGGACATGGACCAACCCTTGTCCCACTACTTCATCAACTCGAGTCACAACACCTACCTTGAGGCTGACCAGCTCTACGGCAAGTCCTCCACTGATGCCTATATCAGAGTGCTGCTGCAGGGATGCCGGTGTATTGAGATAGACTGCTGGGACGACAGTGAGTGGAGAGGTGGCACGTTCAGGGCCCCAGTGTGCTTCTTTCTCTCCTCCTCCTCCTTCTCCTCCTCCTCTTCCTCTTCCTTTTCCTCCTCCTCCTTCTCCTCCTCCTCCTTATCTCTTTGTTCCTTCCTCTCATACAGCACTGAATGTTACTGGAGTGGGCGAGCCTATAATCTACCATGGCTTCACGCTCACCACAAAACTGCCATTTAGGGATGTCATACAAACCATCAAGGTAATGAAGAGGGAGGGAGGGAGGGACGGAGGGAGGGAGGGAGGGAGGGAGGGAGGGAGGGAGGGAGGGAGGGAGGGAGGGAGGGAGGGAGGGAGGGAGGGGGGGGGGGGGGGGAAGCAAAGAAAAGATCTTTTCTACATTGTGTATATACTCATGTATAATATGCACACACACACACACACACACACACACACACACACACACACACACACACACACACACACACACACACACACACACACACAGGAGTATGCCTTCACAGCCTCCGTCTATCCGCTCATCATTTCCATCGAGAACCACTGCTCCTCACAGCAGCAGTCCAAGATGGCCAGGATCTTCCGAGCTGTGATGGGGGACGTCCTGGCCAGGGAGAATCTGGTGGAGAAGCAGAACAGGAGGAGACTCCCCTCTCCTATGGAGCTTCAGGGCAAGATCATTCTCAAGGGCTCCTTCAAGCAGAAGGTGGTGGTAAGCCGACTTCTTTTGTTGTTTTGTTATTTTGTCTGCTGTTGTTGGTGTGTGTATTGATTCTCTCTCTCTCTCTTTCCTCCTTCAGGGTGGAAGAAGAGCGGTACGTGAGTACTGTAATTTTGTTATAATTATGATATTATGTGCACAGACTATTCTCCCCCTCCCTCCCTCCCTCCCTCCCTCACTCTTTCGCTCCCTTTCTTCCTCCCTCAGGGTAAGCAGTATGGTGACACTAAGTCAACAATGCAATCTTTGCAGTCCTTGCAATCCTTGCAAAGAATGGAGGTGTGTGTGTGTGTGTGTGTGCCCTCTGAATTACATACATGTACATACACCTACTAGTAAACTCCTCCACACACACACACACACACACACACACACACACACACACACACACACACACACACACACACACACACACACACACACACACACACACACACACACACACACACACACACACACACATACACACACACACACTAGTCCTCCTTGCCACCCTCCTCCCCTCCACCCACTTCTCCCACTACAAAGGAGCCAACCACTGCTGTGTCTCTCCTGCAGTCCAGAAACCAGCTACCCACCAGGAGATCAGTGAGCACACACACACACACACACACACACACACAC
>CBDBZY010000007.1:110000-112500 GCA_965213685.1 bacterium | reverse complement strand
TCTACCTCAAGGTGGAGGTGACCAGTGGAGGGGCAGCTGGCAAGAGAGTCCTGTATGGACAGAACTGCATTCCCCTTGTCAGTCTTCTGCCTGGTAGGTGGGGAGGGAGGGGGGGGGGAGGGAGGGGAGGAGGGAGGGAGGGAAGGATGGAAGGAGGGAGGGAAGGAAGGAGGGAGGGAGGAGTTGGGAGAGAGCTGGGAAGGGAGTGGGGGAGTGGGGAAGAAAGAGAGGGAGGGAGAAAAGGGATGGAAGGGAGAGAGGAGGGAGGGAGGGAGGGTGGGAGAGAGGGAAGAAAAGCAAGTGTTTTTCAGGGTGTCCATCCTACTTTTTTCTTGTTTTTCTGCTTGTTGCTAGGCATCAAGTTTGTCCCCTTGCGTACCACTGGAGGTGAGCTCATTCCAGAGTCGGGGTTGTTCCTGAGGATCGCGAAGGAGGAGGAGGGAGGAAGGAAGGAGGGAGGGAGGAAGGTAGCAGGGGGAAGGAGGAAGTTGTCCCATCAGGATTGCATCGTGGAGGAGTCGGGAGAGTTTGGCCGTGTAAGAAAGGGAATAATGTGATGACATCATAATGATGTAATGTAGGAATAATGTGATGATGTCATTATGATGTAATGTAGGAAAGTTACAACAACCTGTTTATCAGGCTGTATTGCCTAGCAACCCAGTCAGCTGAGCTACCTGTACATGTGCATGTGGGGGCAGTTCTAGGGGCGTTCTGTTTTGGAAGCCTATCAGAAAGTTGTGGTAAGCTAGCTAGCTAGCTACATTTTCTAGGTACTGAAGTAGAGCACATTAATCACTGACCTGGCTGTAGCTATACTATTGTCTCACTGGCACCTAGGCTTTCGTGATGCGCTTTATGTTCAGTGCGTGTTGCAAGCCGAGAGCTGTTTGGACTGCACACAATGGCAGAAACTAGTCACTACGTTTCCTAGATCCACCACCGACACGTACCTTGGTAGCTCATTCAGTAGAACACTGCATGGTTTAGAACTCCATGCAGTGGTTGCACCCGACCGTCCAAGTCACATACATGCCCTTGCTTTGCTTCATGTAATCATGACATTGTTTTCAGTAATTTCCTTTCTTTTCTTCCCAGGACATCGATGTAATGCAATCGATCTTCCCCTCTGCACCGAGGAAGAGGCTGGTCAAGCAACAGGAGAGAAGTGAGCATACCGTCAGGTTCGGTGCGAAGTCCCCTAGCGATGGAGGAGGTAGAGACAGAACAATGAGTGGTCCATCTGTCCTGGACTCCCTGTCTTCCACGGGCAGTGGCAATGCTCTCTCTTCTCTGTCGTCTCCGAAGCGTGGAAGATTGTCGGGTGAGGCCAGAGAGAGTTCTTTTGACGGGAAGAGGAGAGGGAAGGAAGAGTTGGAGGTGGAAGTGGAGATACATAGTTACAATGCAAGGGGTTCCACCCCAGAGGAAGTGGAGAGCTAGAATTGAACGGAGTTATATGCTTTTTAATCTTTCTACATCTTGTTACGTGTCTATGGAATCATTATTATGGTGTTGCTATTAATAAACTTATTAAAATTATGCGCGGGGCGCGTTAAAAGTCCCATTCTCGTACTGCTATCCCGCAGACCGTATACAATTAAAGATGGCCGCTCCTAGCGTCATAGACCCCGCTGGGTTTGCGCCTGCGGAGCGCGACCTGGCTCGTTCAGAAGAGGAAGAAAAGTTGCTGAAGCAGATCCGAGAGGAGAAGGAGCGGCTGTGGTGTGAGATACAGGTCAGCAAGGGCGCGAACTCTCGCTCCGGTCTTCTGTGACCTCACCGCTACGATCGTACAGCGTCCATTGAGACGTGTAATAGGCTACTTAGCTCCCTTTTCCTTTGCCCCACGTCTCTCTCTCCCTCCTCCTCCCCTGGTGACTCCCTCTCTCTCTCCCTCTAAACAGGAACTGAGACGTCAGGTTATTGACATAGATAACGAGTTGGCTGCATTGGATGAAGCCAATGACGAGTGAGTGATCAACTTTCCATGATAACAGCGGTCTCCTGTCAAACTGGGCAAGACTACATAGTGAAGCAGGAGGGTAGGAAGAAGGGGAGAGAGAGAGGGAGAGAGTTTAAAGGCTGTACATCAGTGCCTCCTTGATGCACAGAATATGCTGTTGTGTAGATGTTGAGTCACTCGGTGTTGCTGAACACACATACACACACACACACACACACACAGGGAGATTCGTCAGGAGAAAGAAAAGCAGAGGGTCGTACGAACTGGTCGAAACAAGTTCAACACCAGCCCCAAGGAGGTGCGTGCTGGGAGAGAACATTGTGTGCACACTTGACTACCCTCCTCCTCTCTCTCTCTCTCTCCCTCCCTCCTCCTCCCCTCTATCTCTCTTCCTCCCTCCTCCTCCTCTGTTCTCACTCCGCCTCCCTCCTCTTCCTCCACCTCCTCTTCCTCCTCCTCCTCCTCCACCTCCTCCACCTCCTCCTCCTCCTCCTCCTCCTCCACAGGGTGTCAAGTTCCTCCAGGCTCAGGGGG
>CBDBZY010000007.1:77500-107500 GCA_965213685.1 bacterium | reverse complement strand
GAATGAGTGTACATGATATGTGAGTGGATTTGCCTGCACATTGTATATATATGCATTGTAATACATGGCGATGAGGCAGGAGGATGGGTGATGTGATGACTGGGCAGTTGAGGCTATGTACATGTACACATATGGAGCAGAGGCCACATATGTAGCAAGACTATGATGCAGTTTGCTTCATATGGTGTCTGGTGTTCACTTCATTTTTTCATTTTGATCTCTATCTGTTTCCTTGGCTGTGTGTGTGTGTGTGTGGACAGTGACGTATGATGACAGGGCTCACAAACAAGTTGTACACATTCCATACTGTGTACTACAAAGCATCAACCACATGCTGGGCTCACTGGAACGATGGCAAAGGAACAGGTAAGACTCTCAGAGACCCTCAAACTTCCACCTGCATTGTCAAACTCTCCACAGTAATTCGGTGCACTGAACACCGTCACCAGCTACAGACATACATATAAGAGGTCATAGGGTTGGCAGTACTTAGCAGTTAATACTGATTGGCTGTGCATAGGTTGAGGGTGAAGATGTATGGCTCATATGACTGTGAATGATTCAAGTTAAAGTGGTCAGACCCCTACATTACTTGTATTAGTACAGGGTATGATTCACTGTTGCAATAATCAGTGGGAGTGTAGGCAAGGGTTGATTGTGTAGGTGGTCAATCGCATTAATGGCTTGCTCCCACAACAATGCATCCTACATACATGTGTATGTGTATGCTCATCTCAAACATGCCACAAGTTACTTCCATTTCACTACATTTTGTATTCAAAGACATATGTACTTCTACACCAGCAACATGAGTGTGAGAGGTTCTTGACTCATTGGGTTAGTACCTGTATGGGTGTATCACTGTATGGCATTCACTCTGGTTGTAGCTTTAGTACCTTAGGGTGAATTTTATATTTCAGAATAATAAAATCCATTTAAATGGAAAATTTTATTCGCTTAATTAGATACACCATTTGTGTACTGAGAGTCAGTGATTTAAGATAAAAGTCCTAACTTGGAGGACCTCCATTGCTTCCCTGAATTCTCCTTGTACCTAAGAATGCATTTATGGAAAAGATCACATTGGGACTTTTTCAGTCTTTCACTATGAAACTGAAAAGTCTATTATACAGATATTTCAAGAAACATGCTAATACCAATACACAAAGCATTGCAATAGCATCTTACACATTCAAAACCCAATTAATTATATTCTGGCCAAGTTCACCCAAAGGACCCTTTCTATTTTCCATGGCCCGCATGTGCCTGCATCATGGCACTAAAAGCTGCAACCAGAGTGAATGCCACGGATCTGTGCACCCATAAATGCAGTAACCCACAGCTGCTGAGTGTGGAAGTCAAGTTGATGAGAGTGTGGACCCCTTTACTGTATCCTTTCTGAGAAGGCTGAGAAGGTGCATCAACCTGACCTCTACTCTAGGTAGGTGTGGGTCACTACCCATACCTACAATACTTGAAATTCCTTTCTGAAAAGGTGTATCAACTTGACTTCTAGTTGTGGGTTACACACAATAACCCCTAATTCCTTTCTGAAAAGGTGTATCAACACTTGACTTCCACTCTAGGTAGTTGTGGGTTACTACCCAATAACCCACCTGTAGGTACTTGATGCAGTAACCCACAGCTGCTTAGCGTGGAAGTCAAATTATGCACTGTGAACCCATCCCTTTACTATAATTCCTTCCTGAGAGGGACCTTCTCAGGAAGGAATTATATAATGATTGAGTGTTGATTACTGGGAACCTAAGTATGTCTTTGAGTACAAATGCTAGCCTCGTTCCCAGGCTCTCCCCCTAGCGCACGCGTATGACCTTTGACAGTACATGTACAAGAATCTTGTGCGATCAAAGGTCATACGCGTGCGCGCGCTAGGGGGGAGAGCCTGGGAACGAGGCTAACAAAATGCAGTGAAATGCAACTGACCTGTGACATGTTTGAGATGAGCATATGCATAGGATGCATTGTTGTGGGGGCAAGCCATCAGTGAGAATGAACACCTACACAACCAACTCTTGCCTACACTCCAACTGATTATTGCAATGGTGAATCTTGCACTAATAATTATTGTACTATAGAAATGAATTTTAAGGATACTGACATAACATTCCTTGAACCATTCACATGTATGCATTATTACCTGTCTTCTTTGAAAGAATTGGTAGCCATCTTCAACAACCTGTGTGTATGTAACCCCTACCATATACCATACAGGCATATGCTGCACACATACAGGTGTGTGCATGCATACATACCTGGTGTGCCCTGCAGATGAGGCTGATGCCCAGTGTCTCTAGCATATCCTGCACTACATCCCTGCCAAAGGTGTATGACACACCTCTGTCATTCTCACCCCAGCCTAGAATGTCCTGGAAAACAGTGATCATACTATATACATAGCACAGTGGGAACTCACATAGCTATAGAGGAGGAGTCTATATTAGCCTCGTTCCCAGGCCGTAGTACAGGGGCAAAAAAGCCCCCACACTATGGCCTGGGAACGAGGCAAGAGTCAATATGGAGATATACTGCACACACAATTAATGCTTCTCATGACAACTACATCCTTGATGTCTAGTGTGGAGCCATACCTCATCAGGGTCTGACCAGAGGAGGTCACAGACAAGGCCTCTGTCTGGTACATCAAGTGGCCGTTCTATCTCCTTGATCTGCAATGTTCAGAGTGAAGTTAGTGGGGGGGGGGGGGGGGGGGGGGGGGGGGGGAGGGAGAGAGAGAGAGAGTGGAGCTTGCCTGGTCTAATGACTTCAGATCGGGGGACAGCCCTCCATGAACACAGAAAATGGTATCCTCCACAATAGCCGCTAAAGGCAAACAAACACAGAGAGAGAATGATCTGATATTAGACATAGTTTTGTTCATAACTATATATAATACCTAAAGGAAGGCAGTTGAAACAGTCAGTGAATGTCTTCCATAGTTTGATACTGTACCGTCTCTTGCACTCATCATAGAATCCATAGATCCTACAGTGCATTTTATACAGTGCAGTGCATTAGAGGAATGGTTGTTCCATTTGTGTATGGGACAGGTGATACCTATTGATGCTGGCACTTTCGTGGTTCCCTCTAAGAAGGAAGATGTTCTCAGGGTACTTCAGCTTGTAGGCCAGTACAAGAGAGATGGTCTCCAGTGACATCTTACCTCTAGGAGTTGAGTTAGCAGAAGAAAAGGAGTCAACACATACCCACAAATGTACAGCTTTGTCACTTCAGACCTTGTGGCCCCCAATTGCAACTAACAATAATCATGATTCTGCTTTTACCTGTCCACATAGTCTCCTAAGAAGAGAAAGTTGGTCTCTGGAGGGTAGCCCACTTTGTCAAAGTGTCTCAGAAGGTCCTCATACTGTCCATGTAGGTCTCCACAGATTACTAGTGGGGCATGCAGCTCCAGAAGCATAGGTTGAGAGAGAAAGAGCTCTCGAGATTTTGCACAAAGCTGGCGAATCTGACTCTCAGGTATGTTGACCTGGTAATGTTGAAGGGAGATAACAAGTTGCTGTACACAATCATAAATGCAGTGAAAATAAGATGCTGGTATTATTTGTATGCAGATGCTTGATGATATGAATGAAAACACCCTGTGATGAAAAGCAGTTTGAAAAGCCCTGGCTTGTGACTGGATTTGCACCTGTTTCCCTGGCCTGTCTTTGTATGCCAGCAGTCTGCTGATAATCATTTCCAGGTCTAGGACTGGCCCTTGGATATTGGTGTCGGCCGGAGAAGCGTCTTCATCTCCTCCGCCTTCTGTCTGTAGCAGAGGCACGTCTAGATCCGCCATATTGTTTCTTCGTAACCATAGCAAATAACGGGGCCGTACAACCTTTTAGCGCTCGCCGGCGCGGCCGCCGCGCCTCCCAAAATTTCAACTTTGAAGTCTCACGTGCTCTCACGTGAGGTAGTGGGGCGCATAGAAAAAAACATGGCTAGTAGGATTGCAAGGTCGTTTGTGGCAAGCTGGAACTGGCTACGTATGGCGTGGTCGACACAGCCCGTGCTCGTTGTTTCCGCAGCCATGGGAATAGCAGGTCAGCGAAAGAAGAAAGGATAGTGGGCGGGGGGAAAACGTAACCTTTGACCCCTATACAGGCCCCTTATGGGTACTTCTGAGACCAGGGACAAAGGTGTACGTAAAGGAGATAGAGACTTGGCCCACGCACTACAGAAGTAAGACACACGTTGTGTATGTTCCACACCATTTCACTGGCAGGCAGCTCATCCCATTCTGTGTTACTACTACAGAACACAAAGACAGGAACCCAATGGATGACTACTAGAGCTGTTGGACTAGTCACTTGTCAAAGTCAGCATGTACCATCATCCAGCCTACTGTGTGTGTATCTCACGTATTGTACTGGTGCTATTTATGTGATGGGTAAACAGTGCATACATTGATATGTTCAAGTTCACTTGATTTTAAGGTTCACTTTCTGGCTGTATCTCTAAAAATAATGTATGTTTGCTGCTGTGAAACATTATGGCAGCTCTGCACTGTATGACATCTTGTGACCTTTGACCTGTGGACCAGACCTGATAACATGGTGGTGAGTTGGCAGGTATCACCACCAGTTCCTTGTAAGCCAACTCTTTGCTGATTATCATTTCCAGGTCTTGTTAATGTATGTGAGGATTAGGCTGGAGAGTGTTTCTAACACCATCACTAGCACTTCCACCTGGCTGTGACACAGTCACATGTGCCCCTACTGTTACAGTACAATACACATACCTTTCTTGAGGCCAGTGCTGGAAGGTGAGCACTCTTGGTTCATGAATACGTGTTTTTACAAGGAGACATTACCACCTCTGTGGATGATAACAGTTGACTTTCTCAGCCCTGCTGTTTGGAATACAAGGAGTCTGTTCAAACGCACAATTGTGGCTCTTGCACATTAAAAATCTTTTTAAGGTAGTAACCTTGTAACTCAGTGAGTAAACTGGTGTAATCTGATAGTCCTTTGCCCTCTTCACATAGCCTGATTAAAGTAAAAGAAAGTCCTTTGTGCTCAAGCGCCACATGCAGTATATATAATCGTAGTATTTTGGCTGGGGGGCTGCTGGTAGTGCACATGTGCACACAAAGCAAAGGACACACATGCAGGTGGAGGACAAGGACTCTGTGATACAACGTGATAAAAGCCTTCTGGGAGTCAAAGGAATTGTGGAGGGTTGTGTGTGTGTGTGTGTGTGTGTGTGTGTGTGTGTGTGTGTGTGTGTGTGTGTGTGTGTGTGTGTGTGTGTGTGTGTGTGTGTGTGTGTGTGTGTGTGTGTGTGTGTGCACACGTGTCAGCTAAAATGGTAGTAGTCTTCCCCTTCCTTCAGATGTAGTGACTGCAGGTTGTGTTCAAAATCACCTCCAGTCATGTCCTGAGAGAGGATTGGGAGGAGCTCAGTGGCAACACATAAGAATTACAAGAGAGCAATTAAGGCATACCCATTTGATGCACAGTAGAAAGGGAGGTTTAGCAGCTGTGAAGTGTAAAATTGGTATCTTTGGCTTGGGAATTTCCTGTATGGAGTTTGGAAGACACTAACTCTACTTCTCATGGTGTCTGTCACGAGAAATATTCTATATAATTATATAATCCACTATCTCAATCACGTGAACACAATTATATAGCAGCCATTCCAGGGCTGAAACATGGTATGAATAGTCCAATCTTTAGGAATGACTGCAACCTGATCATGACCTTCACTATGCACAGACAGTGTGTTGTCACCAAGCCAAACATGATGGCCTCAGGCTTGCACTGATAGGGGATCTTATACACACAAACTACCTAAAGTATTCCGTCAAACAGGCCTGCACAGTACAAGGACTGAGGTAGTGTGTGGCAGATCTACCTGAGCATCAGACTGTGTGCTTACTGTGCTCTCCTCATGAGTATAGTGACCCAGTGCCAGCTTTTTTGCATCAACGTCACAGAAAGCAATCACCTATCGATCAAAAATTAATATCAATGAGTGAAAAGAGCATATCACTGGAATTGTAGGTTTACCTTTGCTTGATTGTGTGGATCTAAACTTCTGAACAGTTTTCTTCCCTGTTTGCCGGCATTCCAGATTGTGAAGGCCTCCCATTTGTTCAGTACGAAATCTTGTATTGCCCTCACCCTGAGATTCCATATGGTATGCCTGTTGAAGGAGAAAGGTGGAGAGAATGAGAATGAGCATGCAAGGAGTAAAGAAGAGAGGGAGACTGCTCACCTGTCCACGTCATGGGTAGCACATTGTGGGTGATAGCGATACATCAAAAGGGGCTTGTCTATCCTTATAAGGTTTCCACCAGCCAATAAATGTTTGTAGAAGAAGATGAGATCTTCCGGAGTGCCCTTGAGGTTAACCCATTAGGCATTAGAGGGTTAAGAGTCCTATTCAATACTACCATCTGCTCATCAAAGAGCCACACACAGCATGGTATGCAATGTCTGGTCTCCCTGTGTCAACTGCACTACACATGCAGGAGTTTAGTGGTTGCTTAGCTCAATCTCACTATGTAGAGTGCTTAGGACAACACATACACTTACAAAAAGTGTCACAAGGAGACTGAAGACTACAACTCACTTTTCCATCTTCTGAAAATGGCCCAGCTTTCTCATATACATCCCTGGTCATTAGCCAGGTGGGTTTGATTATTGTTGGTCCAAAGGCAGTGAAAGCCTAGATGGGTGGACAGAGAAACAGACAGACACACACACGCATGTGCACACAACACCAGAGAGATGGGCAATCCCAGCACTCCTCTCCGCATATCTACCACTGCCCACCTGTGTGTAGAGTTGCTCGGGAGTGATGGAGTTACACCATCTGGTGTACCGCACTGTAGACTCCTCTGGCTTTCTTGTGAAACAGCAGCCAATAATCTGAGTGACAACACAGCTAATTGGCTAATTAGACAGTAAATATCATACATAGCTGACACTACCATGTTTGGGTGAGCCATGGTGGCAGATAGCTGCAGCTCCACTCTGTCAGGGGCCATGACATCATCCTATTAGAACTTTTATTCCTTGAATGATTGAAAAATTATGGGAAAATGAGATATACTCACGCCATCCAAGAAACACAGGTATTTTCCTGTACTGTGGAGGATAGCATGGTTTATGCCGTATCCAACTACAGAAGTGAATAGCACAGTCATTACATCACACCCAGTAACAGGGCTTGATAGCTTGCCTCCTTTGGGTTCAGGGTGCATGTTGTTTCCAACCACCACCTTAATGTTTCTTGCTTCAAACCTCGGCATCATTGCCTTTAATATGTCCAATGATGAGTCCTATTAGCACATACACAACTAGTCTCGTGAACCAGACGTAATCCCGCGGGGAATTACGTCTGGGCGCACCTGCCAGGGTTTTGGGCCCTCTGACGGAATGTTGTCAGGGCCAATCAGATTGCAGCAAACGCTTTATTACATTCCGCGAAACATTCCTGCCACCGTGCAAGCGTAGCTACCGTCCCCGTACTATGGCTACAGCTGCCTTCTCCGAGAGCGCGATTGACTTGGCTATACACAGAGCAGCGGAGAAGCTCGGATACTCCAAGCTACGTCACCAGCAAGTGAGAGCCGTCAAAAACTTTGTACAAGGCAACGACGTGTTTGTGAGTCTGCCAACTGGGAGCGGGAAGTCTCTATGTTACAGCATCCTTCTTGCTAGCTTCGACTCGTTGTTTGGAGCTGATGGTCGACACCTTGCACGCTGCACCTTCCTCTCACACCGTGACAATCAAATTCTTTACGCGTTTAGGGTTAATTATCATTACGTCACCGCATACCGCGCGGATCCCAAAACCCTGGCAGGTGCGCCCAGACGTAATTCCCCGCGGGATTACGTCTGGTTCACGAGACTAATACACAACATTAGATGACTGGGCACTAATAGCCGCAATCATGTAGCTCCGAAAAGGGCGGGGCTTACTGTGGACGCGTCATTGAAGAAAGACAATTCCATCTTCCCGCGGAAGGTTTGCGAGAGGACAGAGTCCAGCGCCTCCTGGAGCCACTTGGCGGCGTTGTGCACCGTCATCACCACTGACTGCAGTAAGGGCGTTTGGAAAATAGGTCAAAGTTGACCGCGCGCGTGAATATAAATAATTATAATCCGTGTATTGTATCTACGTCTCATATATAGCTTCGAAACTCTTATATCCATGTCTCCACGTGAACTCACCACGTCAACCTCAGCGTTGTCTTTGTCTTCAGCCATAACTTAGATGTACAGGCCTACTGCCTCATGTCTGTACCGGAATGTCGACAGCTGCATGGAATGGAGACCCCACCATTGACCTCTTTAATATCTCTTCTCCCTACAGACACTGCCAGCAGATTCTTCTCTTCCACCCCCCACTGCCCCAGCCAGCCGCCTAGCCAGGCCATGCCCAGACTTCAGCTCTCGCCAGCCGGAGCTCCTGAACTGGTTCGCAGCAACCAGAAGGACAGGTTCTACTCCGGCTACATCCACTCCCTGATCTCAAGCATCTCTCAGCAGGCCCTCCCTCTCCGCTACTGGCTGTGCTGGGAGAGAGAGCTCCAACTCATTGCCGAGGTGGTGTACTATGGCCTCACCACCGTCTATGGCAGTCAGACCCTCGGAGAGGAGTACTGCAATGCAGTGCAAGTGGGTCCGCAAAATAGCAAGGTCGGGGGAGATAGGAAATTCTTTGCTCCTGGGTTGGTGAGGCGAACGGTGGCCATTTTAGTGCAGTTGTTTGGTCCGTATACTGTGGAGAAGTGTCTTGAGTATCTGTATCGAAGGATTCAGCAGAGGAGTTTGCCTCTGGAGCTGAGTGACTGGCAGTATAAGCTACTTGAGAATGCAGTGGGTGTTGTGGAGGACACTGTCTCAACGATCAGCCAGCTCCATCTTGCCCTGTTCTACATTCAAGGTGTGTTTTATCACATTGGCAAGAGAGTGGCAGGCATTCGCTACCTCATGGTCACCTATGGACTGGGTGACAATCAGCAGCCAAGACTGGGTAGTTACAAGGTATTGGGCTGGCTCATTGTCTGTCAGGTGGCAGTGAAGGTATTGACTCTGGCTCGGAGGTTATGGAGGCAGAGGAAAGCTCGGAGACGTGGGGTGGACACTGAAGCACAGGATGTCACTGATAGAGGACCGATACTCACTCTTGCAACAGACTCTGAGCACAGTCTTCACTCGGGCACTGAACAGATCCGGTTGAAATGTCCCCTGTGTCTGGAGGGTGGGCGGAGCCTCAGCGCCACTCCCTGTGGCCACCTCTTCTGCTGGCAGTGCGTGGCCGAGTGGACGAGTGAGAGGTCAGAGTGCCCCGTGTGCAGAGCTGAAGTAGAGCCTCAGCAGCTAGTGTGTCTGCAACACTTTGAGTTGTGATACGTACTTTACTGTATGGTTTTCTAAGAGATACTTTTTTGTAATTCTATTGTTAACCATTTTCTTGTTGTGTCAACACTTATGTGCACTTACACAGCTTTTCAATGCCTGTTTCATGCCTTGTTACCTACAATGGTAGGCACATCACAGAGCTGTATGCTGCTTAGTGGGATTGCTTACTATGCATATTGCTAAGCAACAGTAGTACTTCCTCTGCTGGGGACATTCTTAGGTCAGGAAACAGAATGTGAAATATGTGTACATATGCATGTGTGTGTGTGTGTGTGTGTGTGTGTGTGTGTGTGTGTGTGTGTGTGTGTGTGCATGTGTGTGTGTGTGTGTGTGTGTGTGTGTGTGTGTGTGTGTGTGCATGTGTGTGTGTGTGCGTGTGTGTGTGTGACCTATATAGTCCCCTCTGATATTGTTAGTTGTCAAGCAACAGCAGTACTTCCTCTGCTGGGGACATTCTTAGGTCAGGAAACAGAATGTGAAATATGTGTACATATGCATGTGTGTGTGCGTGTGTGCGTGCATGCGTGCGTGCACGTGTGTGTGTGTGTGTGTGTGTGTGTGTGAGTGTGCATGTGTGTGCGTGTGTGACCTATATAGTCCCCTCTGATATTGTTAGTTGTCAAGCAACACCATTTTAGTTAATGAAGTAATAAGTGGGAGTACTAATGAGGTATCTCTGGTATTCAAAAAGGAATGGGTAGGCTGTAGAGCACGTTTCTTTGTATACACATGAACACATAGACAACTTGACATCATGTATATTGTGGTGAACATAGAGTGACTTACGACTCGGGGTATAATTATATACACAAGGAATGACACAAACTGGGAGGAAGATGTGAACGTTTCAAACATGTCTACAACACTCTTGTCTATGTACCAAATCTGCTAAGTGAGATATTGTGTAGTGTTCATCTGCATGTGTGCAACACATCATTAAGCGCGGTCTTCCATTCTTAGTAACATGGAGATGACCTGAAACAAAGTATGTTTTGTTTATTCTCAGTGGGCACTTGGCATACACTCGCACTGTTCCATCAGGAGGAATCTCATCCAAAATATCTTCATTACTGAAGGCAGTCTCTGTTTCATTGCTTGAGGGAGAAGTGCCAGGACACATTGCAGCATCCCTTGCCAGAAGAGGGTCTTTGTAGGCGCCATTATACTTGACAAAGTCTGCCACCTGAAAGTAGTACACATAGAGATTATTTCTGTATGTTGATGACCTCAATTTTCCATGGAAACCTGTGAGAGGAGGAAAGTATCAAAACATGTGAATTAGTGTTTGATGATGTATGGCATAATAATCATGGTATGACAATGAATGATCTTTCCTCAACCCCAGGTGTTCCTGGAATGCCAATAGTTATATAACTATACACAAGAGGATGGCCACACATCGATGTAACTAGCATAGCTTTGCACAAAACAGACAGCATTCTTCAACTCACTGAAGTCTGAGCTACATAGGCAATCTCTTTGACAGCTCTCTGTGCAAGCTGGGCACTCTGCAGGGGGAAGGAAGCCATGGGTTATGAACACAACTCTTCCTTTCTACAAGGTAATGAATATATTTTGTTCAAAGAAGAAGATACAGTTCAGAAGAATCTTAATTCCCAGTAGGAAAGGACAAATGTGCAACAGCTGCAGACACCGGTATGCTGGGGAACATTCCTGCAACTAATATTACACAGGCTTCATGAATTAATACCATAAGCCATCCTTTATATTTACATACACATACACACAACCCTCATCCATGCAGCACTTACTGATATCAATGTAGCCACTGTACTCATAAAAGAGGTTAGTTGGGCCACTGTAGTCTTCATCCACCTCAAACAACAGTGGAACATGACTGCACTCAGACTTGAAACAACCAACAAAGCCTGTGTCATTAACACCAGCTAGCAGTTGTTTTGAGGTGCCCTTGGTTCTGTAGATGCGAGCTCCAGGTCTTTTGATCGTGAGGCAGACCACTAGGTCCTTGTGGTTCTTGAAGAAGGTAAGATGGTGACTTCCCCTTGCTCGTGTCCACTTGATGTCTCCTCTTTCGCAGTTGAGTGAGGTCCTGGTGTCGGGAATAACGCCGTCCTGGTGGTGTCTGACACTGCCGAGTGGAGTTAGAAGGAGTAGAGTTTAATAGACTAGAGAAGAATGAGGTGTGTGAGTATGCGCACTATTCGTATTTCTATGCATGTTCTGGCGCGTCCATGCATGAAGCTCTTTACATGCGCCTACCCAGCTACTCCAGCGGTGCTGTATATGTACTTGATGACAATGCTCAGTATCGCGACAGTGCGGCTATACGCCATAATGCACCCGACGTGCGGGACAAAAAGGGGGGCCGGGCGGCCGGACAGTTCCATATAACTCACAAAAGATTCTTGTTGCATCTTCTGGGGAAGCCCATTGCGCTGAGTGGCAGCAGTGCGAGGACCACGGCCACGAGAACAAATCTCAGAGCTGTCGTCATTTTCGTCACGGTACTGGGTATGCAAAAATACAACTGCGACAAGCGAGCGCAATTTATTCTATTTGCGGACTCCATTATCATGAATTATTCATTACTTATTACGTACTCCACTCTAAGGCTGCGGTGGCCGGCGCGGCACAGACTGTTGATGAATTGTAGAGCGCGCGGCGGGCGGGACTGCGAGAGTCCGATTACAACCAGCGCCAGTGAGCTGCAAGTGGGGACACAATCAGCAGTCAGCTTCGTATGTCGAGCACGCATGTGTGCGTATTATGTTGCTGCTGCAATGCGTGGTAACGTTGCACCTCGCTGTGGTGCAGTCGTATAGTTATCGAATAAGAGCTTCCGAATATCTATAGTGCAATTTGATAAACATTGAGGTGCGAAACGTTTATCAGATATACTCCCTAATGACCGCATATAAGTTTAATTTTGCATCCGGCAATTTTGCATGTCACGTTGCTAATTGCCGTGCGGTCTCCGGTTCCAGCGCCCACGCGCAATCTCATTTCATTTGCGCATAGCGACTGTTCAAAAGTAGTTTGACAGCAAAGTCTCGTTGATGCAGGAATTTGTATATGCAGGTTATATCAATTACACACCACCACGCCTATCATTAAAGCACACACACATTAGTTCAAGGCTATCCTCATCACTCCCACTTCATCCAGTATCCCAAACACCATGAACACAATGTAGAAATAGATGAGGGCAACACCATAGGGCCTGAAGGGGAGGAAGAGAAATGTTACAATACTACAGGTTGAATGGAAAAAAGGTAGATCTTTGTGTAGCAAAAAGGGCTCTACAAATGTACACATTCAAGCTGGTGAACAGAGCTACTGTCACAGGTTCAACTGCATTTAATTGTTCACAAAGTCTTGGTACAGACTTACTTGGGTGGTTTGAATTTGAACAGTGGGAAGATGACAGCACTGGCAATGAGCGATATGCCAAGGAATATCCAGGACAGCTTCACCTTGCCAAAGCTGGGGTCGTGGATAGGGACAGGGAAAGGTCTTCCATGTTGAGAGAACCCAATCTTAGCCTGGAGGAAAAGTGAGAAGAGTGAGAAGCATGGGGGAGGGGAGGGGGGGGAGAGGTAAAGAATGGTTTACTGTTATTGTCTGTGTTGGGAGCTTAACCAGTCATGAAGAACAATTGTACGCGTGCCAAAGTTTACATACTGTGAACACAAAATCACACACAAGCTCATATATGCTAAAGTTTACATACCAATGGCCAGCAGAATCATGTGAACACACATCTGCACGCTTGGTCATGTGAAACAATAAACCAATGACCCCTCTCTGGTAGAACAAACTCTCACATGTGTCGAGTTTCACTTTAATGTCTAGTGCTAGGAAAATGACATACAAATGACTACAGAGCCCAATGTATTCACTAGTAGTTCAGAAATCCATGTCAAAGAATGTGTGCACACTGCCAAAACAAACTAGGGATTGGAGACAAGGTCTGATTCCATAGAAAGCAGACATTGATGTGGAGCTGAATATGCCATTGAAAGGTCCCCTTCCTGGAACAAGAGGGAACAACTGCATATATACTTAAAGGAATCTTCATCCACCATCACCTTAGGTCTATTTTTAACTGTTACCTAGGAGATGGGCTATTAGCTGATGGTATGTGAATGATAGTGGTATAGTATGTGAGGTTCAATACACCATTTTGATATTGTGATAAACAATTGTTTATGGTAACTGACTATTAGAGCCACGCTGAGTCCAATGACATCATTCAGCAGTGGAGAGCCAAAGCATGATGCCACGCCCATTTCTGGATGTCCGGCTCTGGAGACTGCAGTGTCTGCAACCCAATCTCCAACAGAGTTGCCAATGGCCAGAACTGTGAGGCCAAGGATGGCTGGACATATGCATGCATGCGTGCATGAGTGTGGGGGGGCGTGTGTGGGGGGAAGAGAGGTTAAGAACGAACATCAAAGTTCAACAATCTCTGAGAAATTCCAGGGCCATTCACAGAACATGCTCATCCCAACCATTGGAAGCTCATAATAGGCACCGTTTTAGACCACATTTGATACTAATATGCATACTGTTTCTGATAATACACAAGGGGTGTGATATTCATACAATCTCACAGGACAGAAGGCAAAATTGGTGAGATTTGGACCACTTTTCGTATAAAAAGGGCTCATAATCAGACACAGACATGCTCAACAGTCTCCAATAATTGGTCAGGACCTTAATCTTCCTGGAAGCCATTGCCCACTCCTCTATTGGTGGCCCACACCCTGTATTTGAGTGTGGAGCTCCCCCCACACCGGCTGCTAGGGCACGTACTTGAAGCAGTACTTCCTCAAAGAGAGGAACTGGATGGAGCCAACAACAACTGCAACCCCCCTCCCCACCAGAAGCCAGAGAAATGCTCACAAACCAACTGCTTCTATTCAGTTTAACTTCCTGCCCACCCATCCACTCGTTCATGTGACTTGCCTTTGGTAAGAAGCTACGTATTAGCAATGTGACAGGTTTGACATCACAGTGTGCATCATGGCATGTGTGATATCAGTCCTGTGAGAGTTAAAATTCCTGTCATTCGTAGCTGACCCTCCGTCCTCTCCACAGGCAGGCACTTTGTATACAGTGAGTAATCCACAGGGGAATTCTTTTATCAAGAACTGATTAATGACAACATAATTACATGGAACTGTTGGTAATTAATTTGTAAATTGCATGTGGCATGTTACACATGCTGTCTCTCCTCTGTCCTCCCTCCCCAAAATTTATCCTTCTTCCATCCCTCCCACTCACCCTCCCTCCACTCCTCCCCTTACCTGCTGTTCATCCTCTGTCCCTCCCTCTGTACACAGGCCCATTCATCCAAACAAGCATTCCTATCATACGTCAACAGCCCTGGATTATTCCCACAGGATGTTCTCTAAACCACCACAGTCAATAGGGATCTCTCTGCATTCATCCTGTTCAGCTCACCCAATCATCATCATTTACTGTTCAGCTCACCCAATCATCCACCACTTCCTGTTCAGCTCACCATCACTACCTGCTATGTTGATCTATCCCTCCACCCTCTTCCCTTCCTTCCTCTTCCGCTTATCATCTAAATAAACATTTCTCAAAAGTCAGAAGACCTATCCAGAGCCAAAGAACACAGGTAGCTGATCAGAGAGATAAGCCCAACAATATCAACTATCATATAACAATAACGACTAGTCAAAGGCCATATAACAATAACGACTAGTCAAAGGCCATATAACAATAACGACTAGTGAAAGGTTATATCATCCGCAGCTTGGACAATTCCCAAGTATACACAAATGCAGTAAAGAAAAATGATCTGCAAGAGTAAAGTGTGTGTATGCATGGTAGCTGGCGAGTCCTCTGCTGATGTGTACTGGTGATAGCAATGTAGTCACTGACTATAATTGGTTGTTGGGTATTATGGGCATCCTAATTGCAGACCACCTGCACAGCAACACACTCATCTGTGCCCATTGGCATGACATCTTGAGGCCAGGCCAGGTGCCTTGAGCACCCTTCCTCTGGTAGTTCTTCTGTGGTTCCAAAACAATCTCACTTCTAATTTCATACATATGTGTATATGCTGGTAGTGATTCTCTGAGAAAGTATAGCTGTTGTTGCTACCTTTATATGGCTGTGCCATGGCATTTCCTGTGAAGACTTGTATCGGAATATCATAGCCCTAGCCACAGCCCTGGACTCACTCCCATTCCATGAAATCTAAATGAAACAGCTTGCCTTGGGTGGTATGTAGCTGCATTTTGTACGGCACTCTGACTGCCTGTGTTGAGAGTGAGTATTGCAGGACAACGAGGCAGCAGTACTATGGATACTTAGACTGGTTTCCGAGCATTTATGCATGACCTTTGAACTCTCCATTCTAAAGATACAGCATCAAAGGTTGTATGTTCACTCAGTCAACATCATGTGACCATTGTATTGTGTGTACTACGTATATAGAACCAGGTATGGGCACATACATTGGGTATGTGTACACATATCGATATACTGTACATGTACTCAGTGTAGGCATGCAAGTAATTGGTAGGCAGGGCTACTAAAAACCACAAGTACACCATATTATTAATGGACCACTTAATTCATTGTAACCACAAACAGATTATCATGTATCAGACATAATTGCTAAGAGGGACTACTATAGACCACATGTACTACTCATGTATGATCAAAACAGCCACTCCATGGTAACCATAGCCAGATCAGATGTAACATGAGATGCATAGTCATGCACATATGGGAGAGGTAAGAGGGCAGTCTGCTACCCAAGCCTGCCTCTTGGGGAAATAGCATGCGTAAGACTATCCAAATCCCCACTCAAGCTTCATATATAGGAGAGGTAAGAGGACAGTCTGCTACCCAAGTCTGCCTCTTGATAGCATGCGTAGGGTAAGACTATCCACATCCCCACTCAAGCTTCATGGAAATGTGGAAACAATAGCATACCTGCAGAGGGTAAGACCATACACACACCCTTCCCTCAAGCTTCGTGGAAATGCTGAAATACCATCTAAGGGAGTGAGACTATATACACGCACACACTTCCCTCAAGCTTCGTGGAAATGCTCAAATAATACCTGAAGAGAGTAAGACTATTATATACACACACTTCCCTCACTTCGTTGGAATGCTGAAATACCATCTAAGGGAGTGAGACTATATACACGCACACACTTCCCTCAAGCTTCGTGGAAATGCTGAAATAATACCTGAAGAGAGTAAGACTATAATATATACACACACTTCCCTCACTTCGTTGGAATGCTGAAATAAGTCTTTAGACAGCAGTACACTACTGCAGAGTATGGAGCAAGGCCCCTAGGAGCCATGGGCAAGTCTGACAGCACATTCTCTGCACAACCGTCTGTACTCCCGCCACGTCCCTGTATGCACTCCCGCCACATCAACCACTGCAGACTCAGTCCATCTGGAAACTGAACACCACCAATACTGCTGTCTTGTATGCACCATGTGTGTGAGTGTGTGGCACACATGGCCAGTACAACTATCACCAGCTGGAGAGCTGTGTGCAGCACTCCATGAAATGCCCCTCACCGTGTCTTGTGGTACACCAGAACCTGTGGTAGTAAACAACCGTCCCCTCCCTTCCTACTCTACCCTGTGGTGTGGGACCAGATGATATAACTATTCCACCAGATGATATAACTATTCCACCAGTGACATGCACTAGCATCGTAGTTCCCAGAATCCTTCTATGATAATGAAATCTATTTTTCCAGTACGCGCTGCTACTTACTAGGATGGTTGGACACATGATACTTCCACACAGCAGACTGCGCAGTGTGGCCCACTATGGAATACTATTCAGACTGACTCACGAGGCCGTGGGAGGCTGGTAGTAGCACACTGAGAGCACACCTGTCCATGGTCAGGCTAACTGGTGCAGATTCACACACGCCACCAATACTGTGGGCAATACTGCTACATCAGCTCTGACTCACACACACACCACGTGCCATGCTGCAGGTGGGAAGGCCAGCCCCTTATGCAGCTTCAGAGCTGTATCCAACACTCCAACGGAGCTGCATCCAACACTCCAACGGATTCCTCGGTCTGTCTTGTGGTCAGGCTTCATACCAGAACTCATCAGTAGGAAGACTCCCCTTGTCGCTACCTCCCCCTCTTCTTCACGTTAACTAGAGGTCTGATTCACATTTTCATTATTTCCTCAATGATCTAATGTACACCGGCTTCCTCCCTTCCTCCTCCTCATTAGCTAAGTCATCTTTCCTACAGTGTGCAGCTGTTCACAAGAAGAGGTCCAACCCATAATACTTCCTATTTTACGCACACAAAATACTATGTCAATTATGACTCATACACACCCTGGATGTATCAGGCAGGCAGTAAAACCTATTACCATTTGCATCCAACACTTCACAGAATTCTCTGCTGTATATCTGGTGGTATACTGAGAAACTTAGGACAGTAAAACAACTCCCTACCCCCAACAGCTGTAGCTTCCTACTCTACTCTGTGTTGTCCGAACATCAAGGTCCAGTTTGCAACTGACATGCACCAGCTTCATAATTCCCAGAGCATACTGCTAGGAACTGAATAATTTCCTCCACTGATTGTGGCTTCTTACAGGAATAGCCCGACCAAGTGCTGGGTCATTCTTGTAAAGCTGCAAATGGTGGAAAAGTGATTCAATTCCTCATACTTCTTAATCCTAGCAGTATTCTGAGAAGTAGGAAGCCAGCGCATGTCACTGGACCTAGTGGTTGTAAACAGGACTTAATATGATAAAAGGGTATAAATTCATACAAAGTGCGCAAGCTGCCAAACACACGGTCCTATTTGCCCATATATGTCACACATGTTGTCATTAGTTCAGATCACACAAATTTGTTTCACACATTTGATTTATGAAATCACGTGATCTTATTCCCATGCAAAAAAGTACTCTTATGACATTTTTAGATGTTCCCAGTATTAGAGTGCAGTAGGATGGCAGAGCATAGCAGAGCAACAGGAACGGAGAGCATGTGGTAGCAGTTCACTGCCTGTGCACCCATTCCTATTCACACTAACTGCTATTCATCTGATTCATGCGTAAGCCTAGTCTAGACACTACTCCAGCGCAAGTAGGTCTAGCAGAGGTTATTAGTATGCATTGCCCTGAGGTTTGACACGTCCTTATGCAGCTACTTATCACATACGTTTACCCTATATTCAGGGATGGCCATGGTTTTCACACATACTTAACACACTATTACCTCTAATTACTGCTCCAGATTCAGCTACTGAATCTAATTAGTCAGAAGGTAATGCATACTAATAACCTCTGCCAGACCCTACTCACGCTTCGCGCTCGGAGTAGGGTCTGGCTCGATAGACTAGCATAAGCCAAACAGACACACATACCCCTGATATCACTACGTCAGCTATGACTAGCGCACAACATGCGCACCACACGTGTGGCAACCGCAGCCTATTATGCAGCTTCGGAGCTTTGTCCAACACTCCATAAGGTTCCTCGTTCTCTTTTGTGGTCAGAGATTGTATCCAGAAAGCATATCAGTGGGAAGACCTCCTCTTGCTACCTTCCTACCCCCCCTAGTCAGGTGAGTTTACATACATTTCCCTCCAAGATACACACATATGTAGATACTGGATTCCTATTCTAATTAATCCAAACATCTTCACGGTGCGCAGGTCTTCACAAAAGGGATCTGACAAGAATTTTACAGTCCTCAATTGGCCACACATGCTTATGTATGGAATTGAGGGGTCTCTCTTAAGAAATGCTGAACGAACTATTTAGCATCCTGTTTATGATAAGCCAACAGAGTGTGTATGGGAGAAAAAACTTAGCTGTGGTGATCCAGATGGCAAGAGTGATGGAGTGCTGATGTGTATCGTAACCAAAACAAGAATTGTCAAAGGACTTGTTTTTCCTGTTGGAATGTTCCTCAAAAAACTGGGCTGGAAAGTCACCATTGATTAGTCATAGGCACAAGGCAAAGAAAGAAAACTACACCTAAGACAGCTCATTTTTACGGAGAAAAAATGAGCTGCCTCTGGCAGGACTCGAACCCTCGACATCCTGCATACCATGCAGATGCTCTACCAGCTGAGCCACCGAGGCAGCTCAGCTGGGCAGGCTGAATCTTTAAGGTTTATACAAGTGCAAAGGCATCTCTTCCCTGATAGACAGGGCTATTCTAAACTCAGTACTAATGACCAACGACTGGAGCAGTATTCACTTGGTAGCATGGCAACTATCTTCTTTCTTTCATTGTAGCACTGTTGAAGAGAATCAAAATGGAAATTTGCTGCCTCTTCCCCACTCTTGTTCATAAGCACAAAACCAGTCTAGTTCTGGTTTTGGAACCAGTATGCAGCCAGTATCATTCTGGTTGAACCACTGTATTACACACCAAAAAGCCTAACAAAAGCCCTGCCTCTTAATGCAACAGCATGAGTTTGCACACACACACATACACACACACACACACACACACACACACACACACACACACACACACACACACACACACACACACACACACACACACACACACACACACACACACACACACACACACACACACACACACACACACACACACACACACACATACACTACACGAGACCACGTGGAATGTGGTAATGTACACAAATATGCTAAAACAAAATCTGGAACAATTCCTGGCCTGACCAAACACTTAATTTGGCTCCCATACACGGTGCTAGGGTATGTCCAGTTGAGTTACGACTGTCACAGAGAAGACAGCTACAGAAGAAGATGGGCTACATGTGTATGCTTGAGGGTCGTCTGTTTGGAGCGACCAGCTCAGCAGGAAGAAATGATTTATAAGCATGACCCCTCCATGTAGGAGGGAAATCGCATCACTCTTCAGGTCATAGTGAGAAGCCTACGCACAAAGGGATACTTACATAGGTTATGGCAACACTTCTTGACATTAAAGGAAGCAAACTGATGGCATGTAGGAGGGAAATCGCATCACTCTTCAGGTCATAGTGAGAAGCCTACACACAAAGGGATACTTACATAGGTTATGGCAACACTTCCTGTTGTGGTGCGCTGATTACCACTGCTCCCGGGACTGCTGAGTGGCCTTAGGTCACAAATCTCCCATTGTGTGAGACATGTGCCAACCACTAACAGGCTTCATCTGCTGAGACCTCATCAGTATGTATGCACACACTCCCATGGCTGCTACTGTTCGTGTTACCAACGTGGAAATTGATACGGCACCAAGCAATTATGCTCAATGGAGGTTTAGGCTGGGTACACACAAGTACACAATGCCCTACCATTCACACACATGTGGGTTTGCCAGTCATCACTAAGGAGGTGATTTCACCGCTCAACGGGGTGAGGGGAGGGGGAGGGGGCATAGGTTGGCAGGGGAAGACTCAGAAACCTTCACACAGGTAACCAGGATCACATCTGCACGCTCTCCATTTAACTCTAATATATTTCATACCAACAGGCTTCTGTTGCCATTCCTTACATTAACAAGGAGTAATCCTCCTGTTGCCGTGACAACTGTGACATTGCCTCTGGGAGTGTGCCCACACGTGCACTGCCCGAGATGGCAAGGATGTCCCACAAGAGGCTGAACATCACCTCTGACCTAACCTGGTGTGATACCATCATGTTCGGTTACTAAGCAAAGGCATTCTCAGGGCACATTTATGTATGGATGATGTCCACGGTATGGTTTTGTTCCCAGGCGGTCACCATTGAAATGCAATGACAGGGATTTCCTCATTCTTGAGATCTGAGCTGAACTTATTGCTGTGATGATTTTGTTCCCAGACAGCCACAATTCAGTCTAATTGAAGTGGAATGGCAGGGATTTATTCGTTATTGAGATCTGAGCTACTTTAATGGTACTGCTGATTAATACACTTACATATTAATGCACTTCTGCATAGTGAGGTCAGTCTTGTGGCCTAGCAAACAGTGCCACGTGGCAAGACAAAATTGAGTTATGTGAGGATCTGCCAGGAATTGTGGAGTAGCCGCAGGCACAACATGGCGGGCAGGGAGGTCATTTGGCAGCATGGGGTCTGGTGTGGCAGAGGAGTGTCCCACAGTGCTCAACGTAGCTGCGTCTGTTAGCTCTTGTACCTTCTCTTCACTGACCTCAATCTAGTTCTTCACTTGTAAGGTCTGCACTTGCATACGCTCAACCATTTCTCCTCCCTGCCCTTGACACACACACACACACACATACACACACACACACACACACACACACACACACACACGTACACAGTAGCAGCAACAGCTGGGATCAGCAAACTGCTTAACTTCCTCAAAGTAAGCATCTGAGAAATGCAGTGGTCTTGCCTGGCACACCTGGAGGGATATGGACTCAGTGACCCATATAATTATTATCTTCCAATCCATCTACGACAGTGGGGGCAGGTGTGCATGGCAACATAGTGGTACTGCAATAACTGGAGATGCCAGAGATAATAGTGAATAATAGAGATCGAGTGGTACATGTATTATATCCCACTTCCAATTATAGCTCCCGCAAACGATCCCTGTCCCAGGGCTGTCAGAAGTGGGGTGGCAGGGGAAGCCCGGCCCTTGGTGATACTTCATGCATGCGCAGATGTATACGGGTGCAAAATAGGCTCAAATTTTGCCGCATTTTGTGCAGAAACATTTTCAACCGCTGTGCATCCTTATTATCCAATCGATGGCTGCTCCATCCTTTGTGAGTTTCCGACGGCCCTGCTTCCTTCCTCCATAATCCATGCACTGAACACCAGCACTCTGCAACTGGCAGCAATTCTAATCTACCAGCCTCCCCTTGCTCATGAGGGTCAGAATCTCGCATTCTCCCTACACAATGCCCTTCCCTCCCCCTCCTCCCCCCGACACACACGCACACATGTACATCAGAGTGTTTAAAACAAATTATTTGTGCAGAAACATTTTCAACCGCTGTGCATCCTTATTATCCAATCGATGGCTGCTCCATCCTTTGTGAGTTTCCGACGGCCCTGCTTCCTTCCTCCATAATCCATGCACTGAACACCAGCACTCTGCAACTGGCAGCAATTCTAATCTACCAGCCTCCCCTTGCTCATGAGGATCAGAACCTCACATTCTCCCTACACAATGCCCCTCCCTCCCCCTCCTCCCCCCGACACACACACACACACATGTACATCAGAGTGTTTAAAAACAAATTATGACTGGGAGAGGGAAACATTCATAGCGAACCCTAACCCTGTGTGAACCAAGCATTCCTCGAGAATCACACGATTCAATCATGTACATGAACTTACATGTACATTCCTTCCAAGTCATTAGCCCTGGACAGCCCCACTGATTGCTTAATGTGCTTGCGAGACATTCTTGCCAGGCCTCAAGTGACCCTTACTGATGTCTGCGTGAGTAACTATGTGCATCAAAGACTTGTATGATTAAAATGCTATGTATTTTGGTGCACCTGTGTTAATCTCACAGACCAATTCACCCAACCCCCAGTGTGGACTTAACAAATAGTCTGCCCAAAGAACAATGGTACATATAGCCACCCTTTTACTGTAAGGATAAAGTCTAGGTAGCTGTGTAGGTCACAGGCTCTCAGAGAATTACGATGATGATATGCTAAGAATAGAGCTACCCTTTCACGGTAGTGTTGATGTCTGGGTATTTGCATGTGCATGTATGTATATGCGCATGCAGATCAGACACATTCATTAGAACTATACAGACCAAAGGTCACGCAGCCGTCAGCCATCTGTGTTGAATGATCAATCAGTCACAGAGACGAGGAAAAGAAGGCAACTCTACCTGAAGACAGAATGCACATGATGTGTGATGGCCACACTCCCAGTCACCCCAGCACAGCAGATGAGGTCTGGTATTGACAGGATGCATTCTTCACACCTAGCAACAATGAACATGAACTTGCAGGAATTCACTGAGAACAACAGTATCTAGGAAACAAAATGCCATTTCCTCCCACAATCCCTCCACACAGGATTATGACCTCATAGGTACGTAGCATACCTGTAGAAGACCACATAGTTCATGACCCTATAGGGGCTGGCTTAGCATTGTCATAAAGTATTGGTCTGATCTCTCCTCTCTCCCTCTCCCTCTCCCTCTCCCTCTCCCTCTCCCTCTCCCTCTCCCTCTCCCTCTCCTTCTCCCTCTCTCTCTCTCTCTCTTTCTCCCTTCCTCCCTCCCGCCTCCCCCCCTCTCTCCACACAATATGATGTACCACACCTGTGTCTATTCCAAAGACGAGACCGCAAGCCTCCAGTAGAGACACGGTCTCATTTGCTTCGATGTTGAGCCAAGCGATGGACATGATGAAAGCTGCTAGCCCCAGCAAGCTCTGCAGCGACCAGTGTGGTGGTCTGTCAGAACTGAGGAGGAAGAAGAGCAGGACTGAGAGGAGTACGCCTGTGATGGGGGGAGGGAGGGAGGGAGGGAGAGGGAGGGAGAGGGAGGGAGGGGAGGAAGGGAGGAGAGAGAGAGAAAGAGAGAGAGAGAGATAACTAGATGCATGTATGGCAGGCAGGCAGGCAAGAAAGCAATATCATTCAACCTTGGTTACTGCTGAGTGAAAAAGATAAAGAGTATTGCATTAATGACAGATACACTCTAGAGATTATAACAGCCGTCATTAGCTAGCCTCAAAGCGTGTCAACACCTTGCAAAAACTCCCTCGCCAAGATCGAACCCACATATTCGTGTTCTTCAGTGTAAACACTCAATCTGTGTCAGGGTTGAACTGGCCCCCAAATTCCAGAAGCACTACCAGACACGTAGTGCAGGTGTAATGGGATACCATTCTCCTCCCACATCACCAAGGCTACCCTTACAAAGCATCTGTTGCTAGGACAACTGTCAAAGCAGTTACTTCCTGTGGCATAAGGTACAATAGTCCATACAACCACCACTTCCTAACAGCTGCCTCAAGTGGATAATGACTCTACAGCCCACTCCCCCACTTCTGTCCTGGAATTTAGTGGGAGCTAGGGATGTCCAAACTACAGTCCTGTCTCTAAGACAACCAAACCACCCCTTGCACCCAGTAACTTTGTTAATTAAATTCCCTAGTAAATTAATTAAATTCCCCAGTGACCTAATCATAAGATGGTACAGCCAAGATCAACTGCCCAACCTATGAATGGTAAGTTAATTATCTCAATTGTGCTAGCCATTATGACATCACACTCTATTACATTCTCCGTGTTTAGGGTTATTAGCGGTAATGAAGGAAAACCACAAACCGGCAGGTGTTTGGCATAACTAGCTCCACCCACTGTAGACATGTGGTCCTCAAGCGGCCCAGCCAGAGCTGGGACGACCCAGCTGTGGTGCCCAGCCAGAGCTGCAACGTCCCAGCTCTGCTGTCCAGCCAGAGCTGGGATGTCCCAGCTGTGCTGCCCAGCCAGAGCTGGGACGTCCCAGGTGTGCTGCTGCCTGACCGAGACAGCAATGGCCACACCTGTGTCCAACAGGTACTTTTTAAGACTGCCCCTCACCAAAGCCTACGAGTATATACACATAATAATCATTATTGATTCAACATGCGTAGCTAATTGCAAGTTCTACATGCTCAGTGGATGTTTCCATTTCATGAACAACTCAGTACTATACTATAATTATTATGGTTTTAACACACACTCAAAAAATAACAAAGGCAAAGTTAACTCTAGATTTATTGGGCATATGGAGCTTGATGTGAAGTGTGTGTGTGTAGAACACATAAGCCAACTCTCTGATCTTCCTGATGTCTTGATTGGAAGTCTAAGAGATCATATATAGCTAGGGCAACAATTGTTGCGGGTTATTTGAAAGCAGTGGGCTAGCTGCTGAATCCACACACTCACACTCACTCTCCTGCCAAGTACAGATCCTTTGGAGGTCTTGTGCCAACTGATTCCTGTCAGGGGATATGGCCCACTTTGGTGTGAGTGGACCATGCAGGCTAATAGCTAGCCCTGCTAGCTGAACCACGTGACATGACTCAAAATGGCCGCTACAGGGCAGCTAGGGGCTCACATCAGCTCAACACAAGAATATGGACACACTCACTCACAGACTGGGTCGGTCTTGGATGTCATAGTGTGCACTGCAATATATTGGGGTATGCAATTCCCTATTGGGGTACACTCATGCATACATCTCTGCCCAAGAGATGAACAGAGGGCCCGGGGTCATGCTCAACATTACTTCCCCCCCCCCTCCCCCCTCCAGATCCCCGCTGTCCACCCCAGCCCTGAATGAAGGAAACCAAAGACACATGTGTACATACTGGGCTAGTCTACTGCCTACTCCGAGTGGGAAGCTTGGAGTAGGGTCTAGCTAATGCAGGGCAGGTGGCTACATAAATACTAAGTCTCCACATAGCAGCTGCAAAACACACAATACCTGTGGTCAGGCTGGGTAATTGAATGTGTAAACGGTGACTACCACCAGGACAACCACCAGTAATGAGACACTGCTCAAACAGCTGCCTCAAGTAGATAATGACCCTAGCAACATAAACTACACTTGTACTTGAATTTAGTGTGGCATGTACAGCTGCGTTAATTGTCTAGGACAGCTCCTAGCCTAGCCCTGGGGCAAGGTACAGCTACATGTACATTTACATGTAACCATGGCATCCACTACAGATGTTCTATCCCTAGAGATGAAGATGATTATAACTATATACGTCAAAGTTCCGGTTTAGGACATCGCTGTTCTCAGTAGTTGGGCGCCACTTTGCGGCACTTATGGGCTCCTGATGTGACAAAGGTCCATAGGATACTGTTGTAAAAGTTTAAATGAACCTTCTTTCTTTCTTTCCTTGAGCCCCCCTTCCCTAGCTTTCCCCCCCTCTCTCCCCCTCTCCCTCCCTCCCTTCCTCCCCCCTCTCCCCGATCCTCCCTCTCCCCTTTCCTCCCTCCCTCTCTTCCTCCCTCCTTCTCTTCCTCCTCTCTCTCTCACCCACCAAAGATGATGAGCATTATAAAGAGATCCATTTTTCCCACACGTATACTGAAGCCATCCCATCCTTTAGCAGTGATGAGCAGCACCATCGCCATGGGAACAGGGGAGGTCACAGCAAACCAGTGGTGCCATTTTGTCCAGTGGCCATCCTGAGAGAGAGAGAGAGAGAGAGAGAGAGAGAGATGAAGAAAACAAAAGGAGAGAATGGTACATATGCATGTATCTGCCCACCCATCTGAAGAATGCTAATTAGTAAACCACAGAATGCATGCCAACGTGACCTGGCAAGAACACACACCATCCACAGCCGCAGGTCATTCATAGCCACTGGGCAGCAGGTCAAACAATTACAAATGTTATCAAACAAAAACATGCCTACTTGTCTATCAATTTGTTACCATTGTGAAACAATGTAAATAGTTCAGGAGAATTGCCATTCTTCCATGCTCTGAATTAATTAAAGTCCACTCTAAAATGTTAAAAAGTTTCTTCAACTGCCTCTTCACTCCAATGTTTTGCACTGGCTATCTGGAAACAGTACAGGTAACTTGACTGCCCACTTATAATTAGAGCACACTGTAGCCATGGGAAGGCAGAGGAGGACAGAGAGGAGGGAGAATATTACCTCCTCCTTCACCTCTTGGAGGTTGAGCCTTAGCAACATGCCAATGTGTGTGTGTGTGTGTGTGTGTGCATGCATACATATGTATAATTATACCTCTCAATTTCTCCGTTTCCCCTAGCAACTCCACTCCCCCTAAAAATGTAATGTTGACAATACCAGCTCATCCCTCCATTGTAACAGCAGGTGCGCTGGACACACAGTTCATTAGCTACTAGCAATGTTGGGCATCGTGGGATGAGCCTAGCTAGCTGGCTGAGTGACGAGGGGGGGCTCTAGTTAGAGTCAGCCAGTACCAAGGTCAAAGCATGCCGTAGATGTGCATGGCTGCAGGCAATGCCAGGCGCAACGCAGGAGATGCCTCTCGCACATACACATAAATCAGGAATAAGCAATCATACATGATTAAATAATTGAGACACACTAAACAAGGGAAGGCAACACAACACCAACTGAGACGGCTCATTTCCTCTCCTTTTCAAAGAAAAAGTGAGCTGCCCCAGGTGGGATTCGAATCCACGTCACTGTTTCTCTAGACCAGTGCTCTGTCCACTGAGCTACCGAGGCAGCTCAGTGGTTGTGGGTTGAATTAGGCAATATACAAGGCAAGGCAAGTATCTCTAACCACCTGATAAACAGGGGAAATTAACTCTAACTTAGCATGTAGACATGCTAAGTTACATGTAAACTCATTTAAAGAGACAAGGCAAAGTAAACAACTACGCCCGAAGACAACTCCTTTTTTTCTCGAGAGAAAAAATGAGCTGCCTCGGGCGGGATTCGAACCCGCAACGTTCTGCGTGCTAGGCAAACACTCTACCAACTGAGCCACCGAGACATGTACGTCACTCTAGCTCTAGCTGCCAAGGGACGATGCACTTGTAATATGTCATAAGAAATTAGTCTATCGAGCCAGACCCTACTCCGAGCGCGAAGCGCGAGTAGGGTCTGGCAGAGGTTATTAGTATGCATTAAATTCTGACCAATCAGATTCAGTAGCTGAATCTGGAGCAGTAATTAGAGGTAATATTATCCACATGTTAAGTATGTGTTAAAACCACTGCACTATAGACCTAAGTAGAGTAGAGTAGAGTAAACGTATGTGATAAGTAGCTGCATAAGAATGTGTCAAACCTCAGCAATGCATACTAATAACATCTGCTAGACCTACTCGCACTTTGCGCTCGGAGTAGGGTCTAGCTGGTTAGACTAACAAGAAATGAAATCTCAGTACAATGCTCATCCTGTGTAGCACCATCTCACTACTGTAATGGTGATGGAATGGGATATCAATCAATAGCATGACTGCACCTCCATCACAACAGCCACTTCTCTGCAACCACAAATGTATGGACCATTAGAGAGGGATACCTTCAGTGACATAAGAGTGTGCATGCATTAGCTGCCCTAGCAGTAACAAAGAACTCTTCACAATTAGACCTACATTCCTGGCCTAATGGAGATTGGATGAAACTACCCTACATGTACCTACATATCTCTTTGCCCCAATTACCAAATTAGCATAAGGTTCAGACACTGCTAAAAGGCTCACTTAGCACATGACGTGACATGATGGCTAGTTTCTGAGGGGACATGCACAAAGCACATTCATGTATATAAACAAACTCTATACGGATATATATATATATATATATATATATATATATATATATATATATAAAACTGAAAATGAACATATATATAAATGAAAAAACAAACAAACTCTATACGGAGGAAATAGCATAAGGTTTCTGTATTGCATAGACATGTACACACATATTAGGTATCATATCAGCATAATTATGGCTTGGGCAAAAGAAGGAAAACATGTCAACAAGTCGTATCCATTAACCAGTTTTGTGGGACCACCTAGGAGGCCCAAACTCATATATCATATACACATACATATATATATGTAACATGTATACATGTATAATGCACGTGTGTCAGCTTGCGTGGGCATGTCAAGGCCCGCCAGGAAATTTATATAGTAAAAAGGCCCTGCTAGCAGGCACTTCATAGGTTCTAGACAATATTTTTTTCAGGGAACAGAGAAGCTAGGTTTTCAATAGGCACATGGTTGCTAAGAACCCCCCCCCCAAAATGCCGGTATGTATCTGATATAGAGGACTCTCCGTCAGCACTTCGTGCCCTCTGCCTCTGGTATAGCACACTTCATACCGTATACATACCTATCAGCCAAGATTTAAATAAGTAACATATAAATGACGTGTGACATGACGTGTGTTGCCCACACTCCGTCACCCCAGCGCAGCTGATGAGGTCTGGTATTGGCCAAAACGCATACTGCACATTGGGTGACTGTTTAACACCTAGGCCTGAGGGCCGTTCGCAGCCTAGGGAGTTGTGGTTCTCGATTTATTCATGTACATGTACGTACATATAATATACACCCTAGTCTAAAAACATGTAGCCTGGTGCTAAGGTGCTTGGCAGCCTGGGTACGAGGCCACTGCAGCCCATGCATGTAGCCTGGTGCTAAGGTGCTTGGCAGCCCGGGTACGAGGCCACTGCAGCCCATGCATGTGGCCTGGTGCTAAGGTGCTTGGCAGCCCGGGTACGAGGCTACTGCAGCCCATGCATGTGGCCTGGTGCTAAGGTGCTTGGCAGCCCGGGTACGAGGCTACTGCAGCCCATGCATGTGGCCTGGTGCTAAGGTGCTTGGCAGCCTGGGTACGAGGCCACTGCAGCCCATGCATGTGGCCTGGTGCTAAGGTGCTTGGCAGCCTGGGTACGAGGCCACTGCAGCCCATGCATGTAGCCTGGTGCTAAGGTGCTTGGCAGCCTGGGTACGAGGCCACTGCAGCCCATGCATGTAGCCTGGTGCTAAGGTGCTTGGCAGCCTGGGTACGAGGCCACTGCAGCCCATGCATGTAGCTTCTGGAGAAAAAAAGATGACCTGGCAACATGGAGAAAAAATGCATGCACATGTACAAGGTGGAATGAGTTTCAGACCTGGCAACATGGAG
>CBDBZY010000007.1:57500-75000 GCA_965213685.1 bacterium | reverse complement strand
ACAGACAAACAGACAGAGACAAACAGACAGACAGAGAGATAGACAAACAGACAAACAGACAGACAGATCGACAGACATAGGGACGAATGGACAAACGACAGATGGATAGATTGAGAGATGAACGGATGAAAGGACAGACAGACAGATGGACAGACAGACAGACAGACAGACAGACAGACAGGCAAACAGACAGTATCAGACAGGGTTGGCTAGAGTGGAAAGACTGAAGGAAGAGACTACCTTTCCATCAATGGCAACCATCACCACCAGCCCCACTGCCAGTAGGTAGGCTGTGACGTCTCGAAAGAAATCAATCTTATCTGAAGGAGCCGGCCAGATGAGAGGAAGAGAGGGAGAGGAGGACGAGGAGGGAGAGGGGGAAGGCAAGAGTGGATCGAGGAGGGAGGGGAGGCATGAGGGGAGGGAGAGGACTATAAGGTCAGGGGAAGAGGATGGAGGGACACTCACCGATATTCTCCACCTTGGTGACCAGTATGATGGTGCCTAATACAACTGTTGATATGAAGATGGAGGCTCCAATTAGAGCACTAGATGAGGAGTGGAGATGGATATACAGTTGCTTGGGAGTAGACAGAGAGGGGAGGGATTAAGGAAGAAGGGATGAAATGGTGTGAGATATGGGAGAAAAAGGGAGGAGCAAATTCGGATGTATCAAATTACAGCATGCATGCACTATTTAATAAGAGTATATTGGCTGAAACATGTCCTGCACTAGTCTTGCGAGCCCAGACCACACACCCGAAAAAATGGGAAGCACCCTGCAAAAACGGGAAGTGCTTCCCATTTTTGCGGGTGTTGTCTGGGTTCGCAAGACTAGTCCTGCACATTGGGTGACTGTTTAACATCTAGGCCCGGGGGCCAATTGTGGTCTACGGAGTTGTGGTTCTTGATTTATTCATGAGGAACTACAATTAAGTGAAGTTGTTGTGAGAAACACACCCTAACACAAGTGCAATCTGTCCAGATTTCAGTGCAGCATAGGCTGTAAATACATCTGGGGCACCTACATGAGGAAGGGGAGGAGAAGGAGGAGGAGGAAGAGGAGGAAGAGGAGGAGGAGGAGGAGAAGGAGGAGGAGGAGGAGAAGGAGGAAGAGGAGAAGGAGGAGGAGGAGAGGGAGAAGACCATGAGCAGTACGTGAGAGGAGAAGGAGGAGGGAGAAAGACAAGGAGGAGGAGGAAGAGGAGAAGGAGGAGTAGTAGTGTAACAGTGTCATAAGCCTGTCTCTCACCATTGCCCACAGCCAGCAGAGTGATGCCAGCTATGCTGGGAGAGAGACGAAGCTTGTCTGCCAGGAGATTCAGGGGAGGCACAAAGAAATAGTCGGCCTGGCGAGAGGGAAAGGGAGAGAAAAGGAGGGAGGGAGGGAGGGAAAAGAAGTTCAGAGTAGACAGACATCACAGTAGGAGGTGGAGGCTAACTTACAGTAGTGGCCAGTAGGGAAATGAGGTATATCAGCCACAGAGCCAGTATGACATATCCCAGGGGCTGGAGAGGAGGAGGAGAGTGAAGTGGTGAGGTGGTCAGAAAGGGGAAGGAAGGAGGGAAGGAGGCAGAGAGAGAAAGAGAGAGAGAGAGAGAGAGTTGGAGACAGACAGACGGGACAGACAGACAGACAGGCGGACAGACAAAATGGTAGACAGAAAATTGGATACCACATGTCAAACACAAAACATACCTTAACATCCTTCATGTTACACGTGATGAATGCAAGATAATTGATGAGCTGAGCCTCCCCAGAGCAGTGGTCCCTGACGAACTGGCAGCTGTCCCCATGGTAGGAGGGAGGGGGGTGGAGAGGGCTTTCACACTTGTAGCTACTGTTGTCACCATGGGAACCATTGCTGTCACCATGGTAACTCATTAAATGTCGGTGATGCAGGTTGGGGTGGTGGTCATTAGTCAGAGATGCGGTATCTAGTGGGTGGTCACGACGTGGTGTTGAGTGGCTGAGGCCACTTCGTGTCCAGTAGCCGTACAGGAACACAACCAGGAGAGCAGTGAGTGCAGAGGTCACCCGGACACCCACACGGTATCTTCTTGGCACGGCCATGGCACTGTGGGGGGGGGGGTGGTTGTGGAGGTATGAAAGGGGAGGGGCTGAACGTACAAACGGGGCATTGTGGTACCCTCTGAGGTCAACGGCACGATCACAGTAGAGATACTCATGCTTCTCGGCGATATAAGGACACGCGGAGTCCTCTACAGTGTCAGTACACAACTTACCTACTACTGGCCAGCGGCGCAAACTGGAGAGGTCAATCGCGTACCGGGCACAACAATAATAACCCGTTGACAACTGAATTTCATCCACGTGGGCGTAGGCACAACAAGCTAAAAAGCTAATTGAAAATGAGCAAGCTGACGCTCTCTGTGGCCAAGAGACTCGCAGGTGGGGGCGACATTAGACAAGTTCAACGACTAGATGCCTCGAATAAGAGCCTAGTGGAGGTCAGAGACCTGAGGTGAGGGAGATAGCTCGGCGGAGGGAGCAGGTTACCGTATCAGTGAATTGGCGTGCCTCCAGTCCCTGTTTAGAGCTGGTGAGGCTGGACCTCTCACACAATGCAATCACATGCTTGGGAGGAGTTGGTGAGTTTGTAAATTGATGCCTGCTCCTGTTCTATATTGCTATATGTACACTCACCTCCTTCCATGTCTCTTCCCTGCCTCCTCCTTTTCCTCCACGTTTCCTCTCCCCCCTCCTCCTACATATGCTTTCTGTATAGTCCACTGCACTGTTCTGACCTGGCTGGACCTGTCTCATAACCAGTTAGACTCGTTGGTCGGGATACGGAACCTCGTCAACCTCGTGGTACTCCGAGCATCTCACAACACCATCACTGCCTGTGGAGACCTCTCCCCCCTCACAAGTTAGCTGCAGCAGCAACACCTCTCCCCCCTCACAAGTTAGCTGCAGCAGCAACACCTCTCCCCCCTCACAAGTTAGGAACACCTCTCCCCCCTCACAAGTTAGCTGCAGCAGCAACACCGCAGCACAGTACTCAGCTGATAGTGTTGGTCACAGAAGAGTGAGAGCTGACGTTGGCATTTCATTATTATTGTTGCAGCATACAGTGTGATTTTTCCACCCTCAAATTTTAGTGATAATAGCAACAGCACTTGGGTAATTGTTGGTAATAGAAAATCGATGTAATATTTCAGGATATCTACCTTTCTATTTTGTCCCCCAGTATGCCCCCTTGCTGTGTGTTTCCCGCACCCAATTATATCTCAGTGTCATGCTACCTTGGAGTATTGCACTACTAACCTAGCATGGTGTAGCACTTGCATCTTTTCCCTTCTGCAGATTTGAAAGCTCTCATTCTGAGTCACAATCAGCTATCATCCTTACAAGGACTCTCTCGTCTCAAGCAGTTGAACACACTGGGTCAGTCAGTTGAGGTGTACCATGATATGAATCTCACTCTCTCTCTCTCCCTTCCTCTCTCTCTCTCTCTCTCTCTCTCTCTCTCTCTCTCTCTCTCTCTCTCTCTCTCTCTCTCTCTCTCTCTCTCTCTCTCTCTCTCTCTCTCTCCTTCCTCCCTCCCTCCCTCCCTCCCTCCCTCCCCCTCCCCTTTAGTTCTCTCACACAATGTATTTGAGACTGTGCATGTGAAGAAATTGCAGCACTTGACCAAACTTTCGGTGTCCCACAACCGTCTCAGAGCTGTCCCCAACACTCAGGTACGTAGGTATACATGCAGATAGGGACAGGTACAGGGATGGGTAGTTGGGTACATATGCACCAACAGTACTACAAGAGTTGTGTCATGAACAGTGTGAAGTTGGAACAATCTGAAGATGGTCTGACCCTTTTTGAATGTGCACAGCTGTGTATGAAGTGCTGGGACAGCAACAGCAGATTATGCTGTATTATATTATGTAATGCTTACATGTAGTACAGAGGCAGATTAGGGCATCCTGTGGGAATGACAGTGAGGGGTTGGGCTATGATATTTTGCTTGGCATGCTCTGAAGCACATCACAGGAGTAGGAGGAGAGAGGAGGGGGAAGGCCGGGGACTAGGTATAGGAGAGGTAGCCTCATTTTCATGACTCCCCCTTTGTGTGTGTGATGATTGACCTCTGCACTTGTTAGCTCACCACATACATGTAACTGTGGTGACACACAGTCACACATGTCCCACTGCAGTTCAACACTGAGCTGAGGGAGCTAAGGCTCAATGACAACAAGCTGTGGAGCCTGCCAGACTCCCTGAAGATGAACACAAAGTCAGTGAAGCTGTGTAGCACTTGCATACCATTCCTCTACTGTGCCCTCCTCTCCTCTTCCCTCTTTCCTTCCTCCCCCCCTCCCCCCCCCCCCCCTTCCCACTTCCATCCAAGGCTGAAGATTGTGGACTTAGGCAACAATAGGCTAGGAGACTCCAGGTACAGTGGCTTACCCAGCTGCAAGCTGGTAACCATAGCTACTGCATAGCAATCAATGCTCATACTTCAACAAATACACAATTAATGAATCAACAATCAAACCACTGTTCTCTGGGATACACTTGTGTAGTTTAGCTTCATTGTGGACAATACACACACAAACGTTTGCATGCGCATTATCCATGAACTTCATTCATGAAGGAAAATGTAGTCAATTTCAATTCAATTTACTGATGTGACTAAACTTTGTCTCTGAAGCAATAGTTTACCGGTAGCTGATGAGTGACAGTTGACATTCACGTACATGTATACCCACATGCAATGTGTTGATTCAGTTGTGTTTCTATTGCCAAAGTGTGTTGGAGCCACTGAGGTCTCTGAAAGAGTTGGCCAACCTCAACTTGAAGGGAAACAGACTGTGTGAACAAGATGACTACTGTGAGGAGGTACACATGCACACGTACAATCATGTTAATAGTGTTAGTTGAATGCAGATCCTTGTGGCTTTTCTAACTACTAGGTTCTGGGATTGTGGCCATCACTAACTGTTCTTGATGGGAAGAAAAGAGAAAGACTAGGGCCATTGGAGAAGAGGAATCAGTCAGGAAAGAAGACTATATCTCAGCCTTTACTGGAGAAGCAAAAGAAGCAAAAGCAGGAAAAGCAGGAGGAAGAAGAGGAGGAGGATATGGAGGAGGAAACAGTATGCGCAGAAACTCCACACAGGGGTGAAGTGCAGGAGGAATATCAAATGCAGACAAAAATGACTGTGTCTTTAGTAGCAGATAGAGATCAGCCAGTAGCAAAGGCCACTTCTGGGACAAGAAAGGAGGAGCAGAGGGTCTCAGAGGACAGTGCAGATAAGCAGGACAAAAGACGTCCAGTTGGCAGAGCTAAAGATTCGTCTGCTACTTTGGGCAAAAGGAAAGGGAAATGTGATGTTGAGGAAGCAGTCGTGCCTCGGAAGAAGAAACAAAAAACAGTGCATGAAGGCGATGTTATGCAAAATGCTCCAAGTGCTACTAGTTCTGTTGTAGCCACAGACAGCCCTGGCCCACTGAGTGCCTCTGTGAGTGGTGCAGGACTGTTGGCTGCTGAGCAGCAGAGTTTGAAGAGAGGGTTGAAAGGGTCCTTGAAGGACATGACCAAGGGACGTTCGGGTGTTGTTGCCGTGAAAGACATCAGAAGGAAACAGAAAGGGAGGAGAAGTGGAGGGTGGGACCCGGCTGGTCTTAGCTCTGGAGCAACTGTATTTCAGATTGGTAGTGGACAAATGTCAACATGGACATGAACATCCATCAGCATACTCAAAAATATTTGTTTACAACACAACCCATCACCTAATACTATGTAGAATACGAGTCAATGTAAGGCAGCTACTAGCAATGTAATACGAGTCAATGTAAGGCAGCTACTAGCAATTAATATAATATGAGTCAATGTAAGGCAGCTACTAGCAATTAATATAATATGAGTCAATGTAAGGCAGCTACTAGCAATTAATATAATATGAGTCAATGTAAGGCAGCTACTAGCAATGTAATACGAGTCAATGTAAGGCAGCTACTAGCAATTAATATAATATGAGTCAATGTAAGGCAGCTACTAGCAATTAATATAATATGTAAGGCAGCTACTAGCAATTAATATAATATGAGTCAATGTAAGGCAGCTACTAGCAATGTAATATGAGTCAATGTAAGGCAGCTACTAGCAATGTAATATGAGGCAGCTATATACTAGCAATGTAAGGCAGCTACTAGCAATGTAATACGAGTCAATGTAAGGCAGCTACTAGCAATTAATATAATATGAAGGCAGCTACTAGCAATGTAATACGAGTCAATGTAAGGCAGCTACTAGCAATTAATATAATATGAGTCAATGTAAGGCAGCTACTAGCAATTAATATAATATGAGTCAATGTAAGGCAGCTACTAGCAATGTAATATGAGGCAGCTATATACTAGCAATGTAAGGCAGCTACTAGCAATGTAATATGAGGCAGCTATATACTAGCAATGTAATATGAGGCAGCTATATACTAGCAATGTAAGTCGATGTAAGGCAGCTACTTTTCTCTTCAGGGACAGTCTCCATTTTAATTTTGTTGCTCAGCAATGTTTCATATTCTTCTGTTACACGAGCTTGGGTCTAATTAGCTCGTGCGTTTAAATTTCTCGACACTCGCACACACACATCACCTGAGTTATATGGATATATGTACCATTTTATATACTGCGCCAAAATTCTTCGCACTTCTTTGTTCATAATTATTATACTGTGCAGGGGTTTGCTCATCCATGAATGGAAGTTTAGTTTTGCTGATGAGGCTAAACTCTGTAAAGCATCAAATTATAATTTATGTGATCAACAAAATTAGAGCAATTTTTTGTTCTGCCTCTTCAATCAAACCCCCTTCATCTTCTTCCTTGTTAAGTAGCAGTCCCAACTTCAGACTGGTTTGGCATGCTTTTCTGTTTCACTTGTTACTGAGGGTTGTGGTGGTCCAGCAGGCCCAGAGAGGTCAACATTAGTCCCAAAGAGGATGTGTTCTGAGTGCCCCTCACATCCATCCAGATTGGGCACTGGACCCAGGAAGGAGGGATCTAGAAGGATAAAGAGAGGCAGACTATATGGTAGGTATATAGGAGCTATAGGGCAAGTTATAAGAAAACCATAGATTACTTAATCTATGGAAAAAACATAAGGAGCTCCCAAGGAGGAGTAAATGCAAATGAGGCAAAATTCTGCACAATGTTGGGGTACCTTTGAGCAGATACCTCTTCAGGAACGCATGGCAGATGTCCATATTCACTGTATGGGCCACGTATGGGTCCAGACAGAAGACCCCCCACCGTTGCTGGGAAAATTCTGGCACTACAAATGCAACATCACATTGGTTGATGTGGTTGGTGTCCCTACTCAGATCAAACAGTACAGTGTGTGTGGTGGAATGGACAATGGCATAAGAAATTATGACTAGAGACTGGTTTGGGTATCAAAGCAAGCTGCAATGCATTGTACACCAACCTGATAGTGAGTATTCTACAAGGAGAGATTCCCTTATTGTCAGGAGGGTGAGTGAGTTTGACCATCTTCCTCATATTGTCTGGCCACTGGAAGGTGTAGCTGTTAATGAAGAGCAGTGGCTGTCGGATGCCAGTCTCCGGCAGGTCTCTGTGGATGGGTAGCATCCAGGTGTCCAGGCCTAGGCCACAGCTAGTGAGGTAAGAGGGACAGAGGGTTGGATGACTGTGGGAGACTGGCAGAGGGTCCACTCACAGGAACCGCTGGTCCTCACTGAGTGCCTGTATGGTAGTGGCCCCTCCAAATGAGTGCCCCATCACAGCTGCCTTCCCAGTGTCCAGTTTGCCCTGGAACAGACAATTCAAGCTGCATCCACAACCAAATACAGTAGCCCCAGGAAGTTGTTCCACTAGTTGTGGTCTCCTTCACCATGCTACTAGAATAGTGTTACTACTGGTAGTTATGTACCTGGAACTGTTTGAAGTCAAAGCTCCCTTCCATCATGTTCATCACATCCACACCCTCACTGAGCATCATCAACAAATTGAGAGCTGAAGTGGTTTCACGAGATCGCTGGAGCACCTGAGAGAGGGGGAGAGAGTGGAGAAGAGGTGTAGGGTGGGGATAGGGAGAGAGAAGAGTGATTCATATTGAGCAGGTGTGGTATACTTTAGGACTGCCATACTTGTTTGTTCCTGAGAGGAAATTCCTTTTCTGTGTCTTGCCTGTGATAGAACTCTAGCCACTCATCCTGGAACTGGGGCTGATCTGGAGTGGAACCAGGACCTGGGACCCTTTGCAGACTGACACATGCTGAGCGGTCTCTGAAACACAAGTAAAACTGTGTATGAGAGAGAGCGCAAGAGAAAGAGATTGTGTGCATGTGTGCATGTGTGCATGCATGTGTATGTAAGGGAGACCTGTGTTCCACAGAGGCCACAACATAACCATGTGAGGCGAGGTCACAGCAAATGCCAGAGTACTGGAACCGCATGCCTCCTAAACCATGAGAGAAGACGACTACAGGGAATGGGGTATGAGGATGGATTCCTAAAAGAGTTGCCCCATACACAGCTGGTGTCCTGGGAGCTATAATATGAGAGAAGAAAACACATACAGTTAGCTATATACCTAATATAATTATGCTGTGTACCATATCAATTTATCAATAGCTCGTTCCTTATATATACCCACCACAATTATTTGGAATAGTTATTAGGTTACTTTCACATTAATTTAAGATACATGTACATTATCAAGGTATTAAGTGTTTATCACTACACTGTGGGTGTAATTTATTTTCTTACTGAGGAAAGCATTGGTGATGGAGGTAATGAGCTCTGGTGCTTTGGATTTGGTGTAATGCAAATATCCTTTGATGTAGTGGCTGTGAGGGTTCCATGGAGCATAGTGGGAGGGGGAGGAGGGAGGGTTGGGGCCCAGCTCGGCAGGGTAGAACAGCCGCACTAGCAGTCCACCATTCTCATCTCCCTGGAACTGGTGGAAGGGATTAGGGGGTTGTCAGCTGTATAGCAATTGCTTTACTATACACAAGCCACGCCTCCTATGTCAGCTGATAACCTCCCAATCAACCGCTAAAACTCCGTCCTATAGCACTCCATATCCATAGAGTGGCCTCCAGTATAAATAGTACCGTGGACAGTGCATGGTTACAAAGATGTCTCTACCAGGTGCATGAGGTCCACGCAGCCAACATGGTGGTGGCCAGAGGGAGCAGGTATGGCGGTCTCCTTCGCCATCCCAGTCTTCCACGCCGCAGCCATTGCGCGGAGAGGGGCAGCTCTGAGCCACGTCCCAGCCAGATCAGCGTGTGGAAGACAAAAGGTCGGGTGTATACTGTAGAGATATGGCTGGCCACGCCTACGCAATAACGCTGCGCTGCGCATAGTAAAACACTGCGCTGGGCGCAAGGACGTGGGCGTGGCAAAGCCCTACAACGCTAGTCGGATGGGTGTGTGTTGGCTCTGGCACCAAAGTATTTCAGGTGAGGCATTGGACAAGCATCACTGCAGTCCCAGGGAACCAGTTGATGTTTGACAAAAAAAATTCAGTATTGGAACACAATGAACACTTATCTAACAAACTGAAAACATCACAATTTTGCAGTTTGTGCATCCTCACACACATTACCCCCATTCTGTCACACCCCCTCATCTTCTTCCTTGTCTTTTAAGTAGTAGTCCCAACTTCAGACTGATTTGGCATGCTTTTCTGTTTCACTTGTTACTGGTCCAGCAGACCCAGAGAGGTCAACATTAGTCCCAAAGAGGATGTGTTCTGAGTGCCCCTCACATCCATCCAGATTGGGCACTGGACCCAGGAAGGAGGGGTCTAGAAGGATGAAGAGAGGCAGACTGTATGGTAGGTATATAGGAGCTATAGGGCAAGTTATAAGAAAAAACTTAATCTATGGAAAAAGTATAAGGAGCTCCCAAGGAGGAGTAAATACAAATGAGGCAAAATTCTGCACAATGTTGGGGTACCTTTGAGCAGATACCTCTTCAGGAACGCATGGCAGATGTCCATATTCACTGCATGGGCCACGTATGGGTCCAGACGGGAGACCCCCCACTGCTGCTGGGAAAGTTCTGGCAGTACAAATGTAACGTCACATTGGTTGACGTGGTTGGTGTCCCTACTCAGACCAAACAGTACAGTGTGTATAGTGGAATGGACAATGGCATAGGGAAGCACACAATTTATGACTAGAGACTGGTTTGGGTATCAAAGCAAGCTGCAATGCATGTACACCAACCTGATAGTGAGTACTCTGCAAGGAGAGATTCCCTTATTGTCAGGTGGGTGAGTGAGTTTGACCATCTCCCTCATATTGTCTGGCCCCTGGATGTTGTAGCTGTTAATGAAGAGCAGTGGCTGTTGGATACCAGTATCCAGCAGGTCTCTGTGGATGGGTAGCATCCAGGTGTCCAGGCCTAGGCCACAGCTAGTGAGGTAAGAGGGACAGAGTTGGATGACTGTGGGAGACTGGCAGAGGGTCCACTCACAGGAACCGCTGGTCCTCACTGAGTGCCTGTATGGTAGTGGCCCCTCCAAATGAGTGTCCCATCACAGCTGCCTTCCCAGTGTCCAGTTTGCCCTGGAACAGACAATTCAAGCTGCATCCACAATCAAATACAGTAGCCCCAGGAAGTTGTTCCACTAGTTGTGGTCTCCTTCACCATGCTACTAGAATAGTGTTACTACTGGTAGTTATGTACCTGGAACTGTTTGAAGTCAAAGCTCCCTTCCATCATGTTCATCACATCCACACCTTCACTGAGCATCGTCAACAAATTGAGAGCTGAAGTGGTTTCACGAGATCGCTGGAGCACCTGAGAGAGGGGGAGAGAGTGGAGAAGAGGTGTAGGGTGGGGATAGGGAGAGAGAAGAGTGATTCATATTGAGCAGGTGTGGTATACTTTAGGACTGCCATACTTGTTTGTTCCTGAGAGGAAATCCCTTTTCTGCGTCTTGCTTGTGATAGAACTCTAGCCACTCATCCTGGAACTGGGGCTGATCTGGAGTGGAACCAGGACCTTGGACCCTTTGCAGACTGACACATGCTGAGCGGTCTCTGAAACACAAGTAAAACTGCGTATGAGAGAGAGCGCAAGAGAAAGAGATTGTGTGCATGTGTGCATGCATGTGTATGTAAGGGAGACCTGTGTTCCACAGAGGCCACAACATAACCATGTGAGGCGAGGTCACAGCAAATGCCAGAGTACTGGAACCGCATACCTCCTAAACCATGAGAGAAGACGACTACAGGGAATGGGGTATGAGGATGCATTCCTAAAAGAGTTGCCCCATACACAGCTGGTGTCCTGGGAGCTATAATATGAGAGAAGAAAACACATACAGTTAGCTATATACCTAATATAATTATGCCGTGTACCATATCAATTTATCAATAGCTCGTTCCTTATATATACCCACCACAATTATTTGGAATAGTTATTAGGTTACTTTCACATTAATTTAAGATACCATGTACACTATCAAGGTATTAAATGCTTATCACTACACTGTGGGTGCAATTTATTTTCTTACTGAGGAAAGCATTGGTGATGGAGGTAATGAGCTCTGGTGCTTTGGATTTGGTGTAATGCAAATATCCTTTGATGTAGCGGCTGTGAGGGTTCCATGGGGTATAGTGGGAGGGGGAGGAGGGAGGGTTGGGGCCCAGCTCGGCAGGGTAGAACAGCCGCACTAGCAATCCACCATTCTCATCTCCCTGGAACTGGTGGAAGGGATTAGGGGGTTGTCAGCTGTATAGCAATTGCTTTACTATACCACTGTACATTGGGAGGGGCATGCAATAACACCCATGCAACCAAATGATAGCTTGCATGAACAGCTTATGTATGAAGCGATGCACCACCACTCGTCTTACAGAGCCACACTCTCAACCGTCTTGAGACTTAGACTCTGCAAGACTACGCCACTAGTGTCGACCGCCCAATGCTTTGGGACACCAGCCACGCCTCCTATGTCATCTGATAACCAATAAACAGATAAAACTCCATCCTATGGCACTCCATATCTTAACGCCATAGAGTGGCCTCCAGTACAATAGTACCGTGGACAGTGCATGGTTACAAAGGGTATAAAGATGTCTACCTGGTGCATGAGGTCCACGCAGCCAACATGGTGGTGGCCAGAGGGAGCAGGTATGGCGGTCTCCTTCGCCATCCCAGTCTTCCACGCCGCAGCCATTGCGCGGAGAGGGGCAGCTCTGAGCCACGTCCCAGCCAGATCAGCGTGTGGAAGACAAAAGGTCGGGTGTAGACTGTAGAGATATAGCTGGCCACGCCTACGGAATAACGCCGCGCTGCGCATAGTAAAACACTGCGCTGGGCGCAAGGACGTGGGCGTGGCAAAGCCCTACAACGCTAGTCGGATGGGCGTGTGCTGATGTTGGCTCTGGCACCAAAGTATTTCAGGTGGGCATTGGACAAGCATCACTGCAGTCCCAGGGAACCATTGACAAAAAATTCAGTATTTGGAGCACAACAAACACTAATCTAACAAACTATATATGACATTGAAAACATCACAATTTTGCAGTTTGTGCATCCTCACACACACTGCCCCCATTCTGTCCCTCTGTCCTCTCCCCTGGTGTGTCCTCTTCACCTTGTGCAGTGTTCTCCTGAGCTTGCTCTTTCCCACTCCCCAACTCCTCCCCTTTTCCCTTCTCTCCATCCTCTGCAGCCTTATCCTCTCCCTTTTCTTCCTCCTCCCCCTCTTTTGAGGTCTCTTCCTCTTTGCTCTGAGAGTTTGTTCCTGGGTCGGCCTGCTCAGTTGTCCCATCTGTTGATGGTGGTTCTGGCTGTCCTTCCTCCGAAGGCTCAGAAAGATCCAAGTTTGTGCCAAAGAGGATGTGTTCTGAGTGCCCCTCACATCCATCCAGATTGGGCACTGGCTCCTGGAAGGAGGGATCTGGGAGGGAGCCACACAGGTCAGGAGATACCATAGACAGAGAGGCACAAGAAAAAGAATAGGAGTAAGAATCATGGATGAGTGCTCTACTGATTCTGAATGGCAGGAAGGACTACACAAAGAGACAATGCAACTGTGTCTTGCACAATAGTAATACCTTTGAGCAGGTACCTCCTCAGGAATGCATGGCAGATGTCCATGTTCACTGCATGGGCCACATTCGGGTCAAGATGAGATGACCAATTCCCAAACCTCTGGGCAAACACTGGGATCACGAAGAGAGAGTCACTCTGGTTGACGTGGTTGGTGTCCCTGCAGAATAGATGATCGGACAGTGTGTACTGATGTCGCAGGAGAGGGGATGGGAAGGATAGTGTGTGTGTGTGTGTGTGTGTGTGTGTGTGTGTGTGTGTGTGTGAGTGTGTGTGTGTGTGTGTGTGTGTGTGTGTGTGTGTGTGTGTGAGAGAGAGAGAGAGAGAGAGAGAGAGAGAGAGAGAGAGAGAGAGAGAGAGAGAGAAGGGTGTAACAAGGAAGAGGGAAGGTAGATACACAGAGTGTGAAGGAGAAGGAGAGTTAACAGACTATGTGGCAGTATGTGCCAACCTCAGAGTGAGTATCCTACAGGGGGTGACTCCCCTCTCATCAGGAGAGTGTGTGAGTTTCACCATCTTTCTCACGTTCTCTACCCACTGGAAGTCAAAGCTATTGATGAAGAACAGCGGCTGTTGGACACCGCTCTCCAGGAGATCCCTGTGGATGGGTATCATCCAGGTGTCCAGTGCCAGGCCACAGCTGGGGGAGGGGGGGGGGGGAGGAAGATCGGACAGAGAGAATACAACAACTAGACAGACAGACACTCAGACAGACAGGCAGACAGACAGGCAGACAGACAGACATGGTTTGTAACAACTGTGGTAGGCTCACAACAACAGCTGGCACTGGGCATTCACAGTCAGGTACCAGTTGTGGCTAACAACTAGCTCTTCAAGTCAAACTTAGTGGACTGAACTGCAGAAAATGCTGAGGCAGGAATACATAATACACAATGTTTCGGCCAAAATGCCTTCTTCAGGTGTGTGACTTCCATTAAGTTAGACAGACAAACAGACAGACAGACAGGTAGGTAGGTAGGCAGGCAGGAAAACAGACAGGTGGATGGACAAATGGATGAACAGACAAACAAATGGACAGACAGAATACCAGAATGGCAGATGAACAGTCAGACAGACAGAGACAAAGAGGAACTCACAGGAAGCGCTGGTCTTCACTGAGTGCCTGTATGGTAGTGGCCCCTCCAAATGAGTGCCCAATCACAGCTGCCTTCCCAGTGTCCAGTTTGCCCTGGAAGAGGCCCACACTACACTCACAACCATGACACAGTAACCACACAATACAGCAATTACTGTACACTTCATACAGTGTCATGGGAATTTGCTGCAAGTAGCAGTGCTTTTGTGTGTGTATGGGAAAGGGAATAGGGAGAGAGGGAGGGAGGGGGAGGGAGGTAATATCTACCTGGAACTGTTTGAAGTCAAAGCTCCCTTCCATCATGTTCATCACATCCACACCTTCACTGAGCATCGTCAACAACTCCAGTGCCAAAATGGCCTCACGAGATCGCTGGAGCACCTGAGGGGAACAGTATGAAGTGGGGGGGGGGGGGGGGGAGGGGAGGAGTGAGGAGGGGAGAGAGGAATACTGTACTCTTAGCTGGCCATGCTCTCTCCTGACTTGCTTATTCCTAAAAGGAAACTCCTTCTCTGTCTCTGGTCTGTGGTAGTGCAGTAGCCACTCATCCTGGAACCGGGGCTGATCTGGAGTGGAACCAGGACCTGGGACCCTTTGCAGAGTCACACACGCTGAGCGATCTCTGAAATACGAGTATACAAATTATATTAAACTTTGTATAAGAGAGAGAGAGAGACACAGAGACCTGTGTTCCACAGATGCCACAACATAACCATGTGAGGCGAGGTCACAGCAAATGCCAGAGTAGGTAGACCTCATGCCTCCCAAACCATGGGAGAAGATGATCACAGGGAAAGGGGCATAGGTTCGGGTGAATGGTTTGGCAGACAGCTCTTGAGGAACCTGCTTCTCATCAGGCGGGCCATCTTTAACCCCATCATCACAGTGCTCTGAATCTGCACTAACCCCTCCTTCACTCAGATTTGACATTTCAGCATTAATCCCTTGTTCTCCAGTTCGGGACTTATCTGTTGAAGAGCTCTGTGATGGAATAGCCCCCAGTAGAGTTGCTCCATACACTGCTGGTATCCTGGGAGCTGTGCATCAGATTAGAGATTACTAGTGACAGAATACACAAAATTATGAGTTTATTAATAGCTGATAAACCACCATTCTTAATTCTTATCCCCTCAGGACTCAGATCCTATGAGGCCTAGCTTAATCATACTTGAGAGAACATACAGGCCCATAACCAGGATTCTCTGAAGGGGGGTTACATATTTTGCAGGTAAATTCAATTACAGTGGACGTACTGCCATCCAAATTTACAGGGGCAAAGGTCATGCATTACTTTACCAGGACATGAGGTTTGGGAAACGGTGCTAGTGGATGTATACTACTCTGCCTAGTAGGCAAGTACGAGCGCATACACTTCTGGAGTGAGACTCAGACACTATGCATACGGTTGACACACCTGGTGTTTGTGTGCAGAGCTTGCGTGCAGGGCTGGTGCACCTCCGGTTAAGTGCGAGTAAGGACTCACTGGAAGGGCACCTTTCGAACATGCCCTGGTTACAGGCCTGACATAATATTTTACTGTCTATTGTGAGAGTGTTGTACATACATTAGAGCAACACTACACAGCTACGTAAGGAAGTGGGCTCATACATACTCTTACTGATGAAGGTGTTGGTTAAGGCAGCCATGAATCCCGCTGCCTTAGACCTGCTGTACTCCATGTATCCCTTAATATAGCGTTTGTGGGAGTGCCATGGGGCATAGTGGGAGGGGGAGGAGGGAGGGTTGGGGCCCAGCTCGGCAGGGTAGAACAGCCGCACTAGCAATCCACCATTCTCATCTCCCTCAAACTGGTGAGCAGAACAATAAAGAAATATCAGGTAACTAGTACATAGCCGATTTGTAAGGAGTTCACTTAGAATTGCGTCAAAGTCGTGGCCGTAAGTAGACTAAATAAATTCTTTCTCTTCCTGAATGAAGTGTTGCTTATGTCGAAGTATTAGTAGTGTAGTGCTACTACTGCCCTACTGGTCTAGAGCCCTGCTGGGAATAACGAGTGAGCTGACCTATCGTGAAGGGATTAGTAGCGTGCGAGGGAGGCGTACCTGGTGCATGAGGTCCACGCAGCCAACAGGGTACTGGCCGGAGGGAGCAGGGATGCCGATCCCCTTCACAACGCCGCTTCTCTTCCACATTGCAGCCATCGCACAGAGATGGACAACCCTGAACGACGTTTTAGCGGACAGGGAAACACGAAATCCCACTTATAAGTTAAACTTGGCCTGGGAAGTTGGTTAACTAATCAGCTAATTAGCTAGCTCACGCTGCGCCGCACTGTGCGCGCGAATGTGGGCGTTGCCTAGTCTGGCCGGCCGGCCTGTTAGCATGTGACTGCTTGACGTGACAGACATGCAGTACAGGAGCATAGCGAGGTCAGTGCAGCAAGCCCCACCTACTGAACACCTGTGCAAGAAAGATGTCGTGGAAGATCAGCGGCTTGCTGAGGGGGAGCGGCATCCCAGCTCCCTCGGGCGAACACGCAGTGGGCTGCGTGGACCTCATGCATCAGGTAACTCACGTTCGTTGCTAGTTGGCTAGTTTTAGGTGCACTTACGATGCGCAGTTCAAGTTGTCGAATGTCAGTCCATAGACATGATTATGCGGCGCCGGATCTTTTGTTTTCGCCTTGCAGTTTGAAGGAGATGAGCACGGCGGGTTGCTGGTGCGACTGTTCTATCCTGCAGAGCTTGGCCCGACCTCCCCGGCTTCTCTCTGGCCCTCTCAATACGCAACATGGATGTCTCACCCTCGCTACATCAAGGGATTTCTTGACTTCAAAAAGATTGCAGCTTCGTGGCTATTGTCCTCTGTAACTGGCGCATTTGTTGGTGAGTGAGGAAGGGAGGGAAGGGATGAAGCAAGAGTGGAAGAGAAAAAGGGAGTGTGAAACACAGGGAGAGAAGGAGAGAGCAGTGCAGCCGCAGGGAGAGAGGGAGAGAGATTACATTATACTCCACAGGTCCAAGGATCCCAGCAGTCTATGGTGCCTCGCTGCTCGGAAACCCTCCCACAATTCCTAAAATTTCACAGCCTCCAACACAGCAGCCATCATCTCCACGCCGAGCCAGCTGGCACCGCTCCAGCTCCCCAGGGCAGGAGGACGCAGTCCAACTGGATGAACCCGTCACTAGCCTGCCAGCAGAGGAGGAGGGAGTGCCACTGGATGCCGGTTTCTCTGAGGTCCCAGTTGTGGCCTCCTCCTCCCACGCTGTGGCACACAAGCCGTTTCCTGTGATCGTCTTCTCCCATGGGTTGGGAGCCATGAGGTGCACCTACTCTGCCATTTGCTGTGACCTCGCCTCTCATGGTTATATTGTGGCAGCTGT
>CBDBZY010000007.1:0-55000 GCA_965213685.1 bacterium | reverse complement strand
ATATACACAACTACTAATTTGTATACATATATAATAATACAGCACATAAAAGGGCTACATATAATGCTATTGTAGAGGTTCAACCAACATACCACCCGTCCAAACATCCAGAATTTATTAATAAGCAGACGATTTCATTGTGCCCCTTGTTTCGCGCTACCTCCAGCGCTGCCTGCCCATCCTCTATCATGTTGTTCAGTACTGCCCCCTTGTGGAGGAGGTAGGCCACGACCTCCAAGTGTCCCCCGGCACAGGCCAGCTTGAGGGGACTGTCCCCAGCGTGGGTTTTGTCGTATATTGAAGCTTTCTCGGATTGGACCATCTGCTGGACGAGTTTGATGAAACCTTTTGATACGGCCAAGTGGAAGGCTGTCTGGCCAGAGGCGTCTGGTAAGGAGCAGTCGCCGCCTCTCTCCGCCAGATACATGGCTACGTCCTGGTGCGAGTTGTAGATGGCGTGGTGCAGGGCTGTCTCCTTGCGGCCGTTGGTCTGGACGTTGATGCGCACTTGGTGGTTGAGGAGAATCTTGACCAGCTCCAGGTAGCCGCCGTTGCTGGCGTCGATCAGTGGCGACCAGTTGCTGTGATCAACGATATCACACTGCGCTCCGTGCGTTATAAGAAGCTGGACGACTTCCGTGCGGCCCTTAAGGCAGGCCAAGTGAAGTGGCGTTCTCCCATCGTTTGATCTCACCTCCACTTCCACTTCGTGCTCTAAGAAAAGCTGCACGACCTCCTGGTGACCCTCCTGTGCAGCGAGGTGGAGGGAGGACCACCCGTCCTTGTCCTGGGCCAGAAGATCGCAGCCATTATCGAGCAGAATCTCGCAGACTTCCTTGCCACCGTTGAAGGCAGCTAGGTGGATGCAGTTTCGGCCAGTGTCGATGACTCTGTGGACGTCCGCTCCATTGTCAATCAGGACCCTGACCACGGCTGTTTGGCACTTGTTGCAGGCCGAGTGGAGAGGCGTCCACTTCTTGCAGTCGAGGGCATCTGACTGAGGACAGTGCTTGAGTAGCAGCTCCACAATGTTGGCATGGCCGTGCATGGCGGCTAGGTGGAGGGGAATGCGCAGGTTGTTGGCTTGGATGGATGCGTCCGCTCCCTTCACGATGAGAAACTCGACAATGTTGATGTGCCCTTCCTGTCCGGCAAGGTGGAGTGGAGTCCACCCGTCCTTGTCTTTCAGGTGGATGTCGGTGCCTTTGTCCACCAGAAACTCAGCGACGTGCTTGTGGCCGTTGAAGGCGCAGAGGTGGAGGGAATTGCGACCCATCTGGATCACTGCGTCAATGTTGGCACCATTGTCAAGAAGCAGTTTAGCTGTCTCGAGATGGCCCTTGTTGCAGGCGGAATGGAGAGGGGTCCACTGTTTCCCATCGGACATGTTGATCTCGGAGCCCTTGCTGATGAGGTACTCCACTATAGCAGTGTGTCCCGATGATGCACACATGTGGAGAGGCTTGCGGCCGGTGTTGGATGCGGCGGTGATGTCTGCGCCCGAATCGACCAGCAGCTTCACGACCAGCAGGGAGCCCTCCTGGGCTGCAAGGTGGAGTGGTGTCCATCCCTCGTTATCCCGGGCGTTCACCTCGACTCCACTGTCTATCAAAAGCAGGCAAATCTCGATAAACCCATTGAAGGCGGCCAGATGGAGAGGGTTCCTCCCTCCCCCTATCCTGGTGTTGACCTGGGCTCCCCGCTTGATGAGACACTCGGCAACCTTCAAGTGGTTGTGGTGGCAGGCGATGCAGAGAGGAGTCCACTGACGCGTATCCTTCATGTCTATCTCAGCCCCGTGATTCAAGAGGTACAGCACGACAGCTTGCTTCCCCTTCATGCAGGCAAGATGAATGGGAGCTCGCAGATTCTCAGCTTGGACGTTGATGTCTGCTCGCAGAAAAATTAACTTCTTGACAATCTCCAGGTGGCCCTCCTGTGCACAGAGATGCAGCGGAGTCCATCCCTTCTCATCCCTGATGGTCCAGTCGGAGCCATGATCCAGGAGAAGCTGCGCAATCCGTGCACAGCCGTGATAGCACGAGGAGTGGAGGGGGATTCTCTTGTTCTTGGCCTTCACATTCACGTCGATATTGTTGAGGCTGAGCAGCAGTTCGACGATGTTCTCGTGGCCCTCCTGCACTGCTAGGTGCAGTGGGCTCCATTCATCCTTGTCTTGGAGGTGATAGTTGATGCCACACGTTAGAAGCAGGTGAGCCACCTCGATGTGACCCTCAAAGGCCACCAGATGGAGGCAGTTTCTCCCGCTGTCGATGGTGTCGTTGATCTCCGCCCCATGATCCAGTAGGAGCTGGACGATCTCCTTGAAGCCATGCTGGCTGGCCACGTGCAGAGGCGACCAGTGCTTGGTATCGTGGGCATGGACGTCGGCACCATACTGGATGAGGTACTGAGCCACTTCCATCTTACCCTTGAGGACGGCGTTGTGGAGAGGAGTGCGGCCATTAAGAGCCACGGGATTCACATCCAGACCGCCACACCTATTGGAGAGGAGAAGAGCTACGATGTCAAGGTGGCCCTCCTGTGCGGCCAGGTGCAGCGGCGTCCACCCCTCCTTGTCCAGGGCAGTGAGGAGGACTTGCGACTCCTTTGCCTTCAGCTCCAGGAGGTGCTCAATGCACTTGAGGTGGCCATGAAAGCTGGCGGCATGGATAGCGTTGCGGCCGGTCTTGCTCTTCAGTTGGAGATCAGGATTCTGATCACAGATGATCTTGACCACACTTGGATGGCCCTCTTGACAGGCGAGAATGATGGCTGTCCATCCTTCCTCGTCCTGGAGATTCACATCAGCATCGTGCTGCAGCAGAACTTCCGTGCAATCCTTGAACCCCTCAAATGCTGCCAAGTGTAACGCTGTCCTCCCAATCTTGATTTTCTCGTCGATTTTGACTCCATTCTCGAGAAGACACTTTGTGATCTCCGTGTGGCCATAGTGGCAGGCAAAATGGAGTGCTGTCCACCCCTTCAGATCCTTCACGTTCTTGTTCTGGACGTAAGGGATGATCTCGTGGACCAGTTCCAGAGACCCAGTGCACACAGCCTCAGTCAGGGGGGTGGAGCCGGATGCCTCGTGGATGAAATCGGCGTTTGCACCATGGTCCAGGAGTATCTTGACGATGTCAAGGTTGCCGACATTGCAGGCGATGTGGAGTGGAGTGTATCCTTCTCCATCCACAACTGCAGTGCTTGCTCCATTCTTGAGCAGAAGTTCGGCGATCTCCTTGAACCCTCCCTCCACCGCAAGATGGAGGGGACCAATGATCGCTCCAAATCGGTCATCATAGACTAAGTGGTTGATGTTTTCGTTGGCAAAGTTTTTGTCGGATAGAAGTTGCTCAACTTTGTCTAGGTCCCCTTGAGCACAGGCTGAATGTAGCTCTGATCCAGAGTAGACTTCAGCCATGGCAAGGTGGACGGCAGAGAATCAGTACTGTGTGTGTGTGTGTGTGTGTGTGTGTGTGTGTGTGTGTGTGTGTGTTTGTGTGTGTACATATATTATTAAGTGCTTGCAACCCACTTTTTCTAAACCCTTCCTTCTAACACATGACTAGAAGTGAAAGTGAGGACCTTGCACAACCCACAGTACTAAAATCACTTTAGTTGGCATAACCAGCCAAACAAACACGTAAAGACAAGGAATGTACCACTTACACTGCTGAAACACATTGCACTTGACTGCATGTGTGAACATACAGATACACAATAATCGCTAGGGAAAGGCGTTGTCAGCAGATATGTCGTACTACCTAAAACAAATCCAGCAGCCTCTTCCTTCCTCTCCTTTTTCTCCCAACTTCAATATCACCCTCATCCTTCATCTTCCAGTGCTACCCCCCACCCCTAATAATTCCAACCTCTGTTCTGTGTATGCTCATGTAGTGGACTTCAAACCAACCCCCCCCCCCCCCCCGTGAACACAACAAGAGAGGCCCGCGCCGGAACATACCAATTCCATTTAAAGCTCACCTCCACCTCCTCTTCAGTTGCCTTGGTCTTTTTCACTGTAGGCACACAGCCTGTTACCTTCCTACAGCGTTGGGAGGTGCAGCATTACTACTCAATCAACAACGGTGCAGCAACACTCAAATACCGTAGCATGTATTCAATAGAACGCACATGTACAACCGACGCTAGCTAGCACCGTTCTTTCACCACATTGTACACGTTCACTTCTCCGTTCCTCTCTCTTACCTGCTTTATTGCTTTCTGAACAGTCCAGACTCTCGCTTGTGGCACATGAAACGAAATATCGCTCTAGGCCGCTTTGGTGGTTGCAGGGACGCAAAAAATTGCCCACGACTGGCAGGGCGACGGGCCACACCCATTTTTGGACGGCGGATGTAGGGGCGCGCGCCCAATCATGTCAGGCATGTGACCATAGATGTGACACCCAATAACTTCGATCTGTGAAGTGACAAGTGCACGCTCTGTCCAAGGTTTTGTCCTGTCCAGGTGAGCGACAGAGTGTGTACCATGTCTGTTGCAGCTTGTTGCTGCGTTGTTCTTGAGTCAGGTGGGGGGAGCGGCGCCTGCGGGCTTTGTGCGTACAGCTAGCTGTGTGTGTGCGTGTAGCTACGACAACTCTGTGGGTGTAGCACATGGCCAGGGCGCAGTGGATGCAGTCGGTGTAGAGTAGGTGTAGCCATAGTGTAATGCGGAATAAGAATTATTGCCCGCAAAGGCTTAGGTGGGCGTAGCTGGTAGTACAACAGATTGCTGAAAAAGATTAAAACGTCTTCCCTCCCTCCCTCATTCCCTTCACTCCATCCCTCACATACTCTAACTCCCCCCTCTCCCTGATTTTACCATGCTTCCCTCCTGTCCCCAGACCATGCCGCATGGATCAGGGCACCATGGGGGAGGAGGATTTCACGGAGGGGGTCACCACGGAGGCTGGGGTCACCACCATCACCACCACGGTTTCGGCCATCACCACCACCACCACTATGGACGGCCGTGGGGGTGGGGCTGGGGGTGGGGCTGGGGGTGGGGGACTTATGGCTACTCTGGCTATAGGTGGGTGATGAGCAGGAGAGTAAGAAGGGGAGAGGAAGGGAGGGCGGCAGAAACGAAGGAAGGGAGGGAGAGAGAAGGGGGAGGGGGGAATGTGGTGAGGGGAGGTATATACATGTACATGTGCAGCACACGTGTGTGTTGAGGTGAGGTTGTAGTGTGATAGACAGGTGAGATATTTGGTTCATGTGTAGGTAGCCATCTCATAAACCAAGGGCTTGCTAAGCCAGCAGGAGTTGATAGCCACAAACAGACCATTGAGTGACTGGTTCTTAAATTTGGAAAAACGTCTTAAAATAGTAGCATTTTGGCACTTACATCATCACCAATTTCCTGGACCTCAGTCATGTGACCTCCCTGTGCTATTAAGGGATTTACCATGTGCTTTGAGTGGATGCCTGATTCACCCTGCCTCTCCTTGCCCCCTCCCCCCCTCCCCTCTCCCCTCCTCCCACCTCTTCCCTTGTCTATCCCTCACACTTCACATGCAGATACCACAGACGTCGTTTCTATCGAGGTTGGGGTTGGGGGATTGCTGCCCTCTCCATCGTAACACTCATCATCGTCTTGAGCGTAGTCTTCTCTGTCCGTTACTCGGACAACAAGCAGAGCTCGTACAACTATGCACCGGGAGACACACGCATCATCTCCTACTCCTCCACCTACTGCGATGGGCTGACCATATCTGGGGACACTGGAGCCACCCTCTATCTCCTGGATAGCAAGCCCCCACTGTCTGGGCCAGTCAATAATCTCACAGCCAGCCCCCCCCCAACCATAGAGGCTGATGCATACCACTACCTCAAGTATTACCTCTACAGTGGCTCCAAGCTGGACATGATGTACTGCCTCAATGAAGCGTCATCATCTTCAGTAGTCTCGTTCTTCCTAATCAAAGGCGATGACAACTGGGACCGGTGGGAAGAGGATGGACTGTCCTCACACTCTAAGATCAGCTTCTCCATCAATAACCTTTGCTCAGGAGGGAACAATACTCGACCATATACCTTCACCTCCACGGACTACTACTACTTTGCCTTTGACAACCTCAACTCTCTCAGCCTCAGAATAAAAGCCTCCCTCCTTCTCCAGCGCACTGAATACATTGTAACAAATGTCTCAATTGCAGATAGCTGTAGGATTGGTGGCTCTGTTGATCGCTGCACTGTTTCCGTGCCCTATCAATCAAGCTACACAGCCCTCCTGAGTGTCGACAATGGGCCAATTGCTGAGGAGAATTTGGACATAGATTGGTCATGTGACCCTCGAGTGTGGGTGTACGTCCTTATCGTCATGTTCCCTCTCCTCTTCGTGGTGGCTGTCCTCATCTCTATCTGCATCTTGTGCATCTGTTATGCTCGCCGTCGCCAAGCTGGGTACTCAACAGTGAGTGAGCCACCAGTGGCCCAGCCAGAGGAAGTGACAACCACAGTCACTACCACTGTTACCCCTTCAGCCCCTCCCCCTGTCAACCCTAACTACGCTGCTCCACCCCCTCAGTACGGCTCAACCGACTTCAAAACGGTTGCGGATACCCCTCCAGATTACAAAACTGCAGTGAATATGTAACAATGTGCTTAGAACTGATCCTTCATTGACTGTGCTGGGATTTTTAATTATGTGTGCTGGGGACAGTGTATACCACGCAGAGATATGTGTACTGTTAGATTGTAAGTTGTCCCTACTTTTTACTAGTGTACGTGCGACAATTTGAAGTATAATATTGTACAGTAATAGTCCTGACGCATTGCACTCGTGGGAATTACGAAAATTGGGCTAAGCGGAGTGCGCGGAAGTAAATCGAGAGCTCCTGATTACTGAAGAACCACACGCACGCAGGTAGACCTCTGCCGTCTCCTTTACCAAGTTGGTCTTGATCCACCCTTGAACACTTTGGGACATAAAAAGGAACATTTATCAACTAGCATAGGCCTAAACAGCGCCTCCCTTCAGATTTGCCCAAATCCACGACGCTCCTCCAAGTTTGAGCAGACACGGTCAAGGAGAAAAAAAATACACACACGCGCACACACACACACACGGACCAACGAAGGTTGAAGGGGTCAAAGGTCACACACAGGCCCTGCGCATGCGAGAGTTAATTGCACGCAGTTCATGCTACTGCGCAGAATGGTCCCTTTGCTTGTATTGTGTGCCCTGGTATATTACTGTCTCCAGGTGAGCTGTACCACGCCTGCTGTCGCGTTGCACAGAGGGAGGGGGGAGGGGCAGGCCTGCGAGTTTTGTTGTCTGCACACCCTCCCCCCCTCCCATCACCGCAGTACTCACCGCTCTCCTTCGCTCCTTTCATCACACTTCCTACCTCTCCCTAGAAGAGGCAAGGGAAAGGAGGCAACTACCACAGCTATGGTGGACAACCACCTCAGGGGTGAGTGTGTAGTCTTATAGACTGTACGAAGTTATGGAGTCTATAAGCTCCATGATGTACGTGTAGGTGTTGTGAGAGAGTGAGCTAAAAACATTAGATAGTGTATTGGTCTCAAGTTCCTTTAGTATAGCTCAATGGTTTGACTTAAGCCATGTTTGATCATACTTTGAAGATCTACAAAGAAGCACGAACTCACTCATGTATAGGTAACAAGAGAGAGGAAGAGAGGGATGTTGAAAACCACAAATGAAAACTGCTAACTCATCTCCCCACCTACTCCACCCACCCACTCTCTCACTTTCACCCACTCACACACTCACTCACTTCCTCACAGACACAAAAGATGGCCCATCTACTGTTGCTGTGGGTTTTTTATTTTTTTCGTCACTTCCACAACAATTGGCATTGTTTTGAGTGTGGTCCTCACTTTTGTTTACTCAAACAACAAGGAAACCTCTGAAAGCTTTGCACCCGGAGACACTCGCATCATCTCATACTCCTCCACCTACTGTGAAGGACTGACCATGTCTGGAGATGCTACTCTCTTTCTCCTCGGCAGCAAACCACCACTGTCTACTCGACCTGTCAATAATCTCACAGCCAGCGCTCCATTTTTCATTGAAGCTAACTCCTCGTCCTACCTCAAATATCATCTGTACACTGGCTCAAAGCTTGACATGAACTACTGTCTTTATGATCCATCTCCAGTGGTTTCCTTCTTCCTCATCAAGGGCAGCGATAACTTTAACAGGTGGGAGGATGATGGACTCTCTTCACACTCCAAGGTCAACTTCAGCATCGATAATCCTTGCTCAGGAGGGAACAAAACTCTACTGTATAACTTCACCTCCACAGACTACTACTACTTTGTTTTTGACAACCTCAGCCCACAAACTTATGCTCACATGGAAGTTTACCTTATGCTCCTACGTACTGAGTATATTCTTAATGGCAGTACCGAAATTGTGGATTTCTGTAGTGGTGGTGATTTTGAATACTGCACGGTGTCTGTGCCCTATAGGTCTCACTACACAGCCCTCCTTATTGTCGACAATGACCCTTCACAGGATGATCTCTATGCAGATTGGTCATGTGATCCTCGAGTGGCATTGTACGTCCTCATGGTCGTGATCCCTTTCTTCTTTGTGGTGTTCATCCTTGTCCTCACCTGTGTCCTGTATATCTGTTATGTCCGCCGTCGTCGTGCTGGGTACTCAACACTGCCTGCAACCCACAGCCAGCCATCAGTCAACAGCAAAATTCCTTCTGCCCCTGCCCCAGCTAATGTGAATGATGGTGCTCCACCTTCGTCTCATGGTTCTGCTTACCTTGCCATCTTTGTCACTTAGGAAATAAAACCCAGTAGTGGACTAAACTAAAAACTTAATCCTTAATTTGACTGTGCCCTTGGTTATTGTGTGGACTGCAGAGTTAGTTAACTTATAACATGTGGCACAATTATTTATATGTGATGACATTGTGATAAACAAAAGAGTTGGTGTTCACTATAGCTGGTGTTTCTGGGGCACTGGTAGGTATATGGACTCTCCTTCCTTGGCCTCAAAGAAAGTGTAGGAGAGTGTGATGGTTGTGACGCGAGCCATGGAGGGATCGTCGTTGAACTCCGGGTCTATGTAGAAGAATACTGGCATGTCTACCTGAGGGAGGGAGGGGAAGGAAAGGGTGTTACTAGCAGGGTGAGGGGGAAAAAAGGGATGAGGAAGAGAGATGAGAGATGGGAGAGAGAGGGATGAAAGGTGGAGGGACAGAAGAGGGTAGTGGAGAGACTCAATCCTCATGATTGTATGCCCCATGTGAACACATGTATAGCAGTACACAGTCCAGTAAGATGAGAGTGAGGTCGCTGACGACTCCTGTGCAGCTCCTGACCTGTTCATTTGGATTCAAAATCTGCTCCTCAAAGCAGAAGCACTGGATCTTGTTGAAGTACTGCCCAGCCTCAAATGGCACTACGTTGTATGTGGAAATACCCGTCACCGGTTTTTCAGTGGGATTACGGGCCGTGTAGAATGCAAGAGCAGTTTCTCCTGGGACAATCTGAGAGACGGGCAGGACAGAAGCAGGTGAGCAGCGAGTGCTTAGGTCAATGATGGAACAGAGTTGTGGCGGACTTCATTCATCCCTTACCTTAATCTCCTTCTGTTGGGGCTTGAAGTTCCATCTCATCCCTGCACTCACATCAGCATTGAACCTGCAGAACAATCACAAGAACTGATCACCTCCCTCTCCCTTCAACCCTTCACTACTCTTCCCCAAATCCCTTCCTCCCCCTCCTGCCACTCTGGTGAAGGAGGAAGGAGAGAAGGGATGAGAAGTGTTCTCCCCTCTCACCTGATGGTGATCTCTCTCTCCCTCACTGGCACCATCTTCTCCACCTTCTCCCCGGCATCCACCACACTCACCGTTCCCCCATAGCCCGATGCCTGGCAGTATAGTCTGTACAATGGCACTGCTGCGTAAGACAGCCCTACCACCACTATCGCCACGGCGATGAAATATCGGGCGGTGGATTTGTTGGCATCGCTGAGGGAGGAGTAGAGACGAGTTTGGAAGAGACGGAGATGAGGGGGGAGGAGGAAGGGAGTTCTTGTGAGAGGAAATACTGGTCTTGGGAGGAGGGTAGAAGTGAGGAGAGGTGTGGGGTGGGAGTGGTGACTCAGTTGTCCGGCTGGACACATGAGGGAGAAGCTGATAGATCTTGAATTCAAAAGGAGAGCTGTTGAGCTCTTGGAGGTTCTCCAACTCATAACTGCCAATCTGGAGTTGGATGAAGCTCCACAAAGACACCTCAAGGAAATGCTTTCTCTTAGTGCTGTCCACAAACTGCCCAAACCGACCCCCTTAGCATGGCTAGGCAGTGCGCGAGAAGCAAACCTGTAAGCTTTCATCCTCTGAACCACTAGCATCGCTGTTCCTCGACCTTTTGACCCTATAAGCCGCTTAACCCGTTCCCCACGGATTGCACAAACGCTCGCGCATGCACGATCGCACACGTGTGAGCGGCTAACTTGTGAGCCATGAGCGACGAGCCAGAGAGAGTGGAGATGGCGGCGGAGAGACAGGTGAAGACGGAGGAGACACAGATCCGGTCGGTGGCCAAGGGCCCGCTGATTCTGGCCAAGGTGATCGTGTCCTATCTCGACAAAAAGAAGCAGGTATGAGAATAAGTATCGTAGAACCTCCATACACTGTCTGTCCTTAACTTACGACCGCCGTATTAACTTCACGACTCGTTATGTCACGTCTCCTTCGTTTCCTCTGTCAACTCACCCTCCCTTTCTGTCCATCCCTCCCTCCCCCTATCCTCCATCCATCAGGGGTTCTCCTCAAATTATGGTGACTTGGTGGAGAAGCTAAAAGCCAAAGAGATGGAGCCACAGGAGATGGCAAAATGGCTGAGAGCCCTCAAGCTCTGTGTGGCCCACTTCACCCAGGACTGTGACATGCTTGTTGGAGCCACTCTGGTGAGGGACAGATGTGCCTGTCTTGGGAGGTAGCATACTGTATCACTATGTACATGTACATGGACATGTTCTTTGCGTGTATATAGTCTGACCTAACGAAGTCGAGCATAGTAGTGTATCATACATGTTCATAATAATGTTACTTCTGTTTCTCTCTTTCTCACACACACACACACACACACACACACACACACACGTTCATAATATTGTCACTCCTGGTGTTTCTCTCTATCTCCCTCTCCCCCTCCCTCCCTCCCTCTAGCGACTGCCCTGGTTCACCCAGTCCCCACCACTAGTAGACCTCTACCTCGACTACCTAGCTAACCTCATTTCGGCTCAAGTCTGCTATGTCAACTACACCCTCAGTGTCCTCACCAAGGCTCTCCTCATCCCTCCCACGCTCACCAGAGGGGAGGATGCATACCACAACATTCACAAGGCCCTGCAGACAGTGTTTAGCATCGTTCCCAGAGCTCTTTCCCAGCTCGTGCCAGCTCTTAGCAAGCACTATCCTTATCGGACCAGAGGAGCTGATCTCCAGGTGGGGAGGGAACTGCTAATCATTGTTTTTGTACAGTTTGGAATGTTGTATTGTGTGTGTGTGTGTGTGTGTGTGTGTGTGTGTGTGTGTGTGTGTGTGTGTGTGTGTGTGTGTGTGTGCGTGCGTGCGTGCATGCGTGTGTGGATGCGTGCATGTGTAGCCCATTCCCTCTCTCACTGCATGACATTGTGGTCTCTTCTCTCTCGCAGGAGGTTGCCATTAGAAACTGTCTCCATGTGTGCAGCTACTGCCCAACTCTCACTGAAGACATTCTCTATCTCCTGTTGAACAAGATGGTCATCCTCGATGTGAGCGTGTCTTTTCCTTTTTCACACTTCCTACCTTCCTCCCCCCCCCCCCTTCCTCTCCCTCCCTTCATGGTGATTTTGCATGTCATTCTCAGGCAGAGATCAAGCCAGACGAAGATGGTGTGATGGATGTGGTGAGTGAGGAGGAGGAGGAGGAGGAGGAGGGTACGCAGTTCCTTGTGGACATGGACCAAGAGACACCCACACTCAATGAAAATGGTTTCCATAGCAATGAGCTAGCCACTCCCCCCACCTCATCTGCCCCTCGTCTCGGTCCCTGTCTCTGCCAGCGTCAGGTGATGAGGAACAGCACTGCCGAGAACCTGGACATTCACATGACCGTCCTGCAGCAGTACATCCTCGCAAGGTGCTTCCATGATGGTAAGATGGTGGAGGAGGATGAGGTGGATTTCAGTGACTTTGCCTCCCCTCTCCCCCTCCCTTGTAGGGAAACTCATCACTGAAGAGGCTGTGGTGTTACTGCAAACACTGCTCAAGGTATCCCTTCTTTCTGCCTTCCCTCTCTCCCTTCTTCCCTCCCTTCTTCTCTCCTCTCTCCCTCCCACCCTCCCTCCCCTCTTCCTGCCCTCCCTCCCTTCCTCCCTCCCTCCCTCCCTTGCCTCCCTCCTTCCTCACTACTTCTGCTGGTGTCACCATCCTACTCACTCACAGATATTCTCAGACATCATTCTCCCAACTCACGCCATATCTCATGTCCAGTTCCTGATATACCACATGACCAGTTTCCACAAGGTACGGCTGGACATCATCAGCTTCTTACTAAAACCACAAGTGGTCAAATTGCACATGACATGAGAAATGCGGCATCTGACAGAGACTTGATTAAGATGACCTATAATAATTATTATGTTGTATTTTCCTCTTTTTGGAGTGCATATGACCTACACATTTTGACATTATTACAGGAGTTTCCCGGTTATTTTCTGGACTTCTTGTGGAGAAAGGTACAGTCCTTAACACTGCACATGACTCCTCCCCAGTCAGTCTCCTCCACTCACCCTCCTCTGCCTCCCACTGTGGCTCTCTTACCTCCCCCTCCCCATTCCCTTGCCCTCTCTCCAGTTTGAAGACTTCAATGCTCCTGCAGTGCTCCGGCAAACAGCAGCTGCTTACATAGCCAGCTATGTGGCCAGGGCAAAGTTCGTCACCTTGGAGTAGGTCACATGACTAGTTAATTAATGTGTTAGCTGGTTATATAACTAACTATCTCTCTCTCAGGACTTCCAAGCTGTGTCTAATACACATGATGCAGTGGCTTCATCAGTAAGTGCCAACCTGCTCCTTCTCCTCAGAGCCAGTCACAAACTACCTCCCTCCCTCCCTTCTTCCCTCTCTCTCCCTCAGATACCTTGATACATGTGATCCCTCAAACCTTGGTCCATACATAGTCCAGCACGGTCCCTTCTACTCCCTCTGCCAGGCCGTCTTCTACATCTTTGTCTTCCGACACCAGAGCCTCGTCGACATGGACAATGGTACACCTGCAGCCCACTTGACTTGCGTCTCATTCCCTCATATCTGAATTGCTGTGCAATCATTGACCTACATGTACATGTATAGCTTCCCTGCAGTCTATGTATAGGCCATAGGCTCCTTGTAGTGTGCCTGGTTTTGACATAGCCCCTGTGGTACATTGTACATATTTGTGTAGGTGTGGTTATGACGTAGGCTACAGTCATGTGTTGGAGTACCTTTACGTCAGTCCTGCATGTTTTGTCTTGTGACTCTGACAACAAGCCTAAAGTGTTCCCACATTGTGCACATTGTGAGATGGTGGATACACACACGTAAAGTATTGCAGTATGTTATACCTGCAGTGCTCCCTAGAGACTGTGTATGTGTGTAGGTGTGTGCCCATTGTGTATGTGGGTATATCTGTTTCCTTCATTCCCTCCAGGGTTGAAATTCCTGCGAACCTTGAATTTTGAGAGAATAGTGTCCTCCAAGCTCAACCCACTTAGAGTAAGTACCAGGCTAGGGCCCGGTCCAGTCTGTGCATGGTGCATGTTGGTGGTAGTAATCCTCGGTCTGTGGGCCTCTTGCAGGTGTGTTTACCAGCTGTGGTGGAAATGTTCACTAGAATAGCAAGGTAAGGTTGTGCGTGCATGCACACACACACACACACACACACACACACACACACACACACACACACACACACACACACACACACACACACACACACACACACACACACACACCAGGCATTCATATCCTCCTCTCTCCCTTTTCTCCCTCCCTCCAGTCGTCATGAGGTGGTGTTCTGCTACACTATTCTGGAAGAGAACAAGCGTCTGCTGCTGTCCCTGCAGGCCAGTCTTGGAGGGCAGGCAAACACATCCACCAACAACCACCTGGACTGCTTCTTCCCCTTTGACCCATATGGGCTGAAGAGGTCTCCTCCTCCTCCTCCTCCTCCTCCTCCTCCTCCTCTTTCTCCTCTTCTTTCTCCTCCTCCCCCTCCTCCTCCTCCTCCTCCTTCTTCCTCTTCCTCTTCCCTCACTTCTCCCACCACCTCCTCCTCCTCCTCCTCCTCCTCCTCTTCCACTTGTTCATCCTCCCGCCCATTATTTTCCCTCTTTCTGCAGATCCTCTCGGTGCATACACCCACTGTACCAGCAGTGGGAAGGAGAGGAGGAAGAAGAGGAAAAGGAAGAGGGTGAGGGAGAGGAAACGGAGGGACAAAGTGAAGACAAGATGGCTAGTGATGAAGTGAGATTTTTATGTGAATTCCATATCTGCATATCAATCACCTGACATGGTGTGTGTTGCTCTTCCTGTTCTAGGTGAGCTCTGTGCTCTCATCCTCCTGCCACAGCAGTGGGCTGGGTGTGAGCTATGCTTCACCTGATGTACATGTAGACACCTTCCAGCTATCGCCTACAAGCTAGCCACACTCCTATTCAACAAGCCCCACCTCCTCCCCACCCACCCAGCTAACTGTATCATGCTTCATGATGTTTGTGATAAAATGTTGAGTGTAAATGTGCTCATTCAATTAAGAATTCATTAAATTATTAACAAGAGCGCGTGGTAAAAAAAAGCGTAGTGTGACGTGTATGCAAATATCCCGCGGCGTAAGCCTGCGCATGCGCATGATGGGTTAAAAATTGGAGAGGTAAAACAACACGGTAACAATTGGACTGCTACTTACAGTTCTACTATGAACGCATCCAAGGTTGGTTGACAAAATGGACTAGGGGCAGTAGGGGGGCAAGGCGTTTAGAAGCACTTGCGGAGGACGATGGATGAGCCTGATTCTTTGTACTCCTGCTTGGAGATCCACATTTCTGGGAAGGTGGAGAGGGAGCCCAGGATGGAGCCGCCTATCCATGCAGCGTACTTCCTCTCGGGAGGAGCGATGATCTTGATCTTCATTGTGGGTGGGGCTAGGGCGGTGATTTCCTTCTGCATTCTGTCGGCGATGCCGGGGAACATGGTGGAACCTCCAGACAGCACGATGTTGGCGTACAGATCCTTACGGATGTCCACGTCGCACTTCATGATGGAGTTGTAGCAGGTCTCGTGGATGCCGGCAGACTCCATGCCCAGGAAGCTGGGCTGGAACAGGGCCTCGGGGCACCTGAAGCGCTCGTTGCCGATGGTGATCACCTGTCCATCGGGCAGCTCGTAGCTCTTCTCCAGACTGGAGCTGGAGGCGGCGGTCTGTATCTCCTGCTCAAAGTCCAGGGCGACGTAGCACAGCTTCTCTTTGATGTCACGGACGCTCTCGCGCTCTGTGGCTGTTGTGAAAGAGTAGCCACGCTCGGTGAGGATCTTCATCAGGTAGTCGGTCAGATCACAACCGGCCAAGTCCATACGGAGCGTCACTGCGGCATATGAGAGTGCATATGCCTCGTAGATGGGCACAGTGTGGGAGACACCGTCACCAGAGTCGAATACGATACCGGTGGTACGGCCGGAAGCGTACAGCGAAAGCGGTGCCGTGTTGGCAACGTACATGGCTGGGGTGTTGAAGGTCTCGAACATGATCTGGGTCATCTTCTCCCTGTTGGCCTTGGGGTTGAGTGGGGCCTCGGTCAGCAGCACTGGGTGCTCCTCGGGGGCCACACGCAGCTCGTTGTAGAAGGTGTGACGCCAGATCTGGAGATGAGGGAGAGATGGGAATGTGTGTCAAAAATTACCTGCAGCCTGGCGACGTCTTTATTTTCAGTGATCGTCATAGGATAACCATTTGGCATTTATTATACACTATCTTACATAGCACGTGTCTCTGTCGTGACAATATTTACCTGAATTTCAACGCTTTGGGCTCATTGATCCAGTGTTGGTAGAAAATAATAACTTATTAGCTAGCAGTACTACACAGTGATACCATTATAAAAAAAATTCTCTATCGACAGAAATGGCATTATAGTGATTTAACCACGTAGATATTGTGTAAGGGGCCAGCTCCTTCTGGCTACATATTTATACTGTCCTGATTAACATATATACCGGTAGGCGGAAAAGGGGGCAGCTGCTTGCATATAGCCGATGAGGTATTACCCGTGAAACTTGATCATCACTACATGCATAATATAGTGCAATATGTTAGTACATGTTAGCACGCATACTGTGCACATGTACATGTTTGGTATTCCAGCCAGTCCCTCCCCCCGATGAAATCAGTGTTTTCCGTCTGAACCTATACGTCAACAGATTAATTATTGTTATAGGCTTATAGCTATCAGTTGCAAGTTTCCGCTCCCTTCCTCCCTGTAACGTGACTTCAATTTCAGTCTGCTGCCAACTGCCATATTCCACACGTATGCAAACACAAGAGTACAAGGTTAGTATATAGTATAATTATGCCAATACACGTCAGTATTAATATAACTTACACCTGAACCCAACATCCAACTTCAGATCAAAAAAACTTTTTCTAGATCTACCGTCTGAACACTGCAAAGCTAAGGATGGCAAGTAATCATGTTAGTGCTCTCCCACACTTTGAGAGTGCACTATAATTATCGCATTTACCAACACGCAGCCATTAAATTTGTCAATATATCTTTTCATAGTGACTAGCGTATTATATAAAATTATGCAGAGCATTCGGTGCAGTGGGGAATGGAAGAAAGGACGGGAGGGAAGGAGGGTATGTAAGCCACACTGATGCACACGAAGGGAATCGACAGAGGGAGACTTACCTTCTCCATATGGTCCCAGTCAGTAACGATGCCGCGCTGGATGGGGTGTTCCAGTGTGACCAGACCTCTTCCCTCCAGGGCATTGTATCCGAATAAGGGGTCTTTTAGTCCGCGGGCCCAGACACGGGGGCAGCCGACGACGGACGGGAAGACAGCGCGGGGAGCATCGTCTCCGGCGAAACCGGCCTTGCACATACCGGATCCGTTGTCGACAACCAACGTAGCAACTTCGTCTTCCATAGTGAGTTGCAAATGGAGCCAAACAATCAATGCGCTGTCACAGCCGTGCTTGAATACTATAGCTATGCGGATATATCCAGTCATGCATATCACTTTTTATAGTGAGAGGTAAATAACTATGCGGATATCGTTAATTGGGTGAGGGAGCCGAGCCCAATAGCCTCGTACCCTAGCCGCGTATCACTGTTTTGCGCATGCGCGTTATTCCCTGGGAATCAGTGCACGTTTGAGTATTTTCCGTTTACATTTCAGTAATCCTCCGTGGTACATGTCGGCACATATTCTACAGATGGCCAGCCAGCCTGTGAGAGATGAGTTTACTTCTGCCACTAAATATGACTGACGACGTATAGGGAAAGTAAGACCGGAGCAGTAAGACGCAGTTCATGGACAAGTGAGGAAAGCGTGAGAGAGAAGAGAGTCGTAGTACTGTACTGGATGTATCCACTACTCACCACTAGTGCCGCTCATGATCGATCTCAGGTAACTAGTCCGAGAAATGGAATAATTTAATTTGGTAAAATGTGGACCTCTTAGGTACGGGCATGCGTATAGCGGAACCACGCCCTATAGCGCGCGATGCGAGGTTGTACGCGCGAGCATGCGTGTACTTGCTAGCGAAGCGGTAAATGGGTAGGTTAGTCAGAACCCACCGAACCCGGGCATGCTTAGTGGCGGGAGTTAGTAAGGAGTTTTTGATTACTGCTAGCGACGTGAATAAATGTTTCGTGCTCAAGAGGCTCTTGTAGAAATACGTAAACATTTTTTAAATTGTGCGCATGCGCGAACAGCATATACTAGGCCGTATTTTTCGGCCTGAGAATGTGGCTAACAATTGAAGATACTAGAAGCAGTTGCGCGATAGTCTCTTCTGAGCAAGCTTCAAGCTCAGCAGTAATAGCAAACAGTAGGCATTGCAGCAGTATAATTTTTGAACAGTACAAATAATCATAACATGTCTGGAGCATAATATGCTGGTCTGTAGGGGCAGAGCGCTTAGAAGCACTTGCGGTGGACGATGGATGGGCCTGATTCGTCGTACTCTTGCTTGGAGATCCACATCTGCTGGAAGGTGGAGAGGGAGGCCAGGATAGAGCCGCCGATCCATACGGAGTACTTCCTCTCGGGAGGAGCGATGATCTTGATCTTCATTGTGGGTGGGGCTAGGGCGGTGATTTCCTTCTGCATTCTGTCGGCGATGCCGGGGAACATGGTGGAACCTCCGGACAGCACGGTGTTGGCGTACAGATCCTTACGGATGTCCACGTCGCACTTCATGATGGAGTTGTAGCAGGTCTCGTGGATGCCGGCAGACTCCATGCCCAGGAAGCTGGGCTGGAACAGGGCCTCGGGGCACCTGAAGCGCTCGTTGCCGATGGTGATCACCTGTCCGTCGGGCAGCTCGTAGCTCTTCTCCAGACTGGAGCTGGAGGCGGCGGTCTGCATCTCCTGCTCAAAGTCCAGGGCGACATAGCACAGCTTCTCCTTGATGTCACGGACGATCTCGCGCTCGGCGGTGGTGGTGAAAGAGTAGCCACGCTCGGTGAGGATCTTCATCAGGTAGTCGGTCAGATCACGTCCGGCCAAGTCCAGACGGAGGATGGCGTGGGGCAGAGCGTAACCCTCGTAGATGGGCACAGTGTGGGAGACACCGTCACCAGAGTCGAACACGATACCGGTGGTACGGCCGGAGGCGTACAGCGAGAGCACGGCCTGGATATTAACGTACATGGCTGGGGTGTTGAAGGTCTCGAACATGATCTGGGTCATCTTCTCCCTGTTGGCCTTGGGGTTGAGTGGGGCCTCGGTCAGCAGCACTGGGTGCTCCTCGGGGGCCACACGCAGCTCGTTGTAGAAGGTGTGATGCCACATCTATCAGGGGGAAGGGGAGGGAGGACGAATGTAAGTCACAATGCTTTTATGCATTTTATAACGTAAAAGAAAAAAGACGTAAAGGGTTTGCAAAAAGGTATAGCGTCTAGAAATTCGCGAAAAGAAATTTGCATTGAAAGAAAATTCGCTCAACACAAACACGTGCGTAGGCACTAAGTGCTGTACGTCTAGGCGTCGTCTTACCTTCTCCATGTCGTCCCAGTTGGTAACGATGCCGTGCTCGATGGGGTACTTCAGGGTGAGGATACCTCTCTTGCTCTGGGCCTCGTCTCCGACGTATGTGTCCTTCTGTCCCATACCAAACATCACACCCTGGTGACGGGGGCGGCCAACGATGGACGGGAAGACAGCACGGGGAGCATCGTCTCCGGCGAAACCGGCCTTACATACACCTGACCCGTTGTCGACAACCAACGCAGCAACTTCGTCTTCCGCCATTGCGATTGGGGGATAGCTAAAGCGGGTGAAGATGACAAAGATAAGTTCACGCAAAGGGAAACGTGTTCAGTAAATATGTGCAAGTGGTCTGGCGCTCGGGGTTTTTTATACGCCTCCAGCCACGCTCCTCCTTGGCGTGCTATTTGATTAGTCATCGCCGGTATTTCTTGATCTGACGCTGACCCGGCGCGGCGATGACTCATCGTTTCGTCAGCGTCCGGGATTATGCGCGAATTCGAATTAGGTAAACACTATGAAGCTCTCCTGTAGGCTGCTCAAAGTGTTTGCAATCCTGCGAATGGCATGCGAGCGGACGGGCCAGTGTTGTTAAATTTTTCTATGACAAAGTTCAAGGTTGAAGGAAATTGCTTTAAAATTCCGCGGGCCCACACGGGGAACATTGTCTCCCCCCAAAAATGGATACACATAATGGATCCGTAGTCAACACCTAATGCACAACTTCCATAGTGATTAACGAAATGAGCATAAAACGAGTTAAATAGCCAAAGCAGATGAATGTATGTATATACACTGCGATAGCATAGTGAATGTCTGCTAAGCCTGCAGTATAGGACTATTATTATTATTATTATTATTATTATTATTATACACACACCACTAAAGGTGAAAACGTAGAACAGAAAAGAATAGAAAGGAAAGACAAAGTTAAGCACATGATATAATGTATATAATATCATCGAACGGAGAAAATCGACCAAAAGCAATTCTGTAACGTCGAATGACTTCAGCACACAGCATATCCTCAGAAGAATACATTTTTATGTGTCGATGACCAGAAATAAAGTTATAACCAGCGAAAGAATATGCACACTGAGATGCTTCTTTGAAGACGTACTTAACAAGAGGTGAGAGAGATGTTACAGCACGAGAAAGCATAGAATGAAACCTCATATACAACATATTAGACACTGACTGAATGTTACTAACACAGTGTACAATTCTTGTGTGAGAGTGTGGTGGTAGGTTCCATATTCTCCTAAAAATTTTGTTCAATGCACATTCAATGATACGCAAATTCTTGCAAGACAAATACCATAGTGTGCTACCATACATAGACAAACAAAATTGCTTGACAAGAAAATTCTTTACGGAGAGATCTGCAAATGGAAATACACACTGAACAAAGTTAGCTTTCCGAGTCATATCTTTCGTTGCCCTTATAATATCAGATGTGTCATCCAAATTGTAAGACAGCACATGCCCGAGATGAGTGATTGTGTCCATGAAGTCCAGAGCAATACCACCAAAGTTAATGCAATCTTTACATGAGGATGAAGAGGACAAACCAAATCTGATCAATTGAGTCTTTTCTGCATTGAACTTGAGGCCATGAGATTGTGCGAACTCCTCACAAGTTGTTAGCATAATTCGTAAAGCAGATGGACACGGAGCTAGCAGGGCTATGTCATCTGCATAACACACTGCACCAACGAAGTGAGCCCCCCAATAACATCCAACACCAATTCGAGACAGCTTCTGCAATAATCCATCCAAATACACAGCAAACAACACAGGAGACAACACACTACCTTGACGAACACCATTAGAAACAGAAAACGAATGAGACACACAAGAATTCCAGCGAACACACATTTGTTGACTACTATACCAACTTAGAAGAAAATGGAGAATAGGAGTTGGGAGACCACGAGAATGAAGAATATCAAATAGAATGCCATGATCCACCAAATCAAATGCTTTGCTTGCATCTAAAAAACAGCCATAAACCTTAGAACCTTTACGTATATACCTAGAAACAATATTCTTTATGAGTCCTGTGCAAAGAGTTGTTGAATGACCTTTCTTGAAGCCAAATTGCAAAGCACTACTTGTAAAGTAGGATTCATATCTGGAGAGTATTATTCTTTCCAGGACTTTACTCAAGAGAGATGCAATTGCAATTGCTCTGTAGTTTTTACTGCTAGAATGATCTTTGTTATTTTTTGGTATGGGGACCAACGTACAATCTCGAATACACTTGGGCATGTATCCATGACGAAGAACAGCTGTGAAAAAAGCAGACAGAGGACCAGCAATGGGGAGTGCAGAGTACCTTAAATGCTCAGCAGATAGCTGTGCAGAATCCACCTTGTTAGGCTTGATTAGATGGATTGCATTCAGTACATCATCAATGGAGACATGAACAGTTGAAAGATGATCAAGAGATAAAGAGATATTTGAAGCTTGAAGCAAAGTGTGCCGTAAAGAGGAACTGTGTGTATTGAGAAGGCCCTGCAACTTAGAAGCCCACAAGTTTGCAATGTCATTACCATCAGAAACACCATCAACAACTGGAGCACATCTGGAATTTCTGGGTTTTGTCAATTTATTGACTAGTGACCAAAAGTCTTGAGGGTTTTTTCGACAGTAAGACTTAGCTAACTTATCCCGTAACAAATACATCTGTTGCCTTTTGACTTTACGGGCTGCAAATTTATACCTCTTTTTTGCCTTCTTCTTTATATCAAAGAGAACGCCCGATTTAGGGCATCCAGCTTCCAACCAAACATGATACCAGAAATTGGTTTCATGCCTCAACTTCCTCGGCCCATCATTCCAGCCCACCAGCCCTCTGTGCTTTGACTTCATGTGAGAAGGAATGCAGGATGCTGCACATTTCAAAAGGCATGTGACAAGCATATCAGCAAAGCGATCAATACAACTAAGATGTGACAAGCAATTAGGCGAACAACAAGAAGCAACATCAGGAGGAAACGGTGGAAGTGACTGAGCAACTAGCTTAGAGTAATTATCAAGATCTTCTTTAGATGCTTTGTCCCAGTCCAGACTAGGAGAGGAAGAAAACGAATGAGAAGTGGTATCTATCAAAGAGCAATCGACGTTAAGAGTAAATGCAATTGGATGATGGTCAGAAAGATTAGAACCCAGAAGCACACTTGTAACATGTGACACTATATTTGAGTTATGAATAGAACACAGAACATGATCAACCCAAGATGTTACAAGCCCATCATCTCGCTCGTAAGTAAATTGAATAGCGTCTGGAAAGGAAAGATCTCGTGCACAGAGATCCCACTCATCCATAAAATCCAAAAGCAACTGAGTTAAACTGCCACCCCGAGAAAAATCCACATTAAAATCACCAACAAGTAAATTCACATCACACTTATGAAACTCCAAGAAGCCCTCCAACTCACCAATTGTACTTAGGTACTCATCAAAGCAAAATGAATGCGACTGAGCAGGCATATACACACAAACCACAAGGACAGAAACACCACAGGAATCATGCAATTTGACAGCACAAAAACGATTAGAATTACATAAAAGTGGTGTAATGGAAGAAAACAAAGATCGCCGATACAAAATGGCACAGCCCCCATATGGCCGTCCACACAACAACACACTACCATCAATACCACTAACCGAGACACTGTGAAAATCAGGGTGAAACTCATTCAGCAGATACAGCTGATCAGGTAGCAACCAATGTTCCTGAATGAAACATATATCAAGAGAACCAATCAAGTCCCAAAGAGTTTGTTTACCACTATTCCAACCTCTACAATTATAAGTAAGGCACTGTAGCGGGGCCATTAAGAATGTTCTGTGCCCTTGCTGAAGGTCAAATCAGATGCAGAAATATCAAGGGAGGTGATGGAAGGGTGGGTTTGTGTTGATTGCAAGGCAGAGTCAGAGTCACCTGTACACAGGGACTCAGAGCCAGCTGGAGAGACACCAGACCTGACATGGGTAGAGTCAGAGTCACCTGTACGCAGGCTCTCACAGCCTGCTGGGGAGACATTACATGACATCTCGGCAACAGGGTCATGCTGAGGGAGGGAGACATGTGAAACATCAGAATGACCAGAAGCCCCTTTAGACTTATCTGAGAGTGATTGAGACTTCTTCTGACGCATATCAGGTGAAAGATCCTCCCGAATGAACACATACATACATACTACTACCAGTATTATTAAAATTATCACATCCCTATTCTATATGTATATACACTGCGATAGGTGCATTGATTATAAGACGAATAAGACTTACACTGTCTTGCTATACATACTACTACCAGTATTATTAAAAATATCACATACTTTCTGGTGCCTAGTGAGCCGCAGTACAGTGTTAGCCCTTAATTAAGTTTTGAAGTGTTGCCTTCCACATTGTGCTTCAACTAGAATGGAAGCCAAGAGTTGGGAGTGAGAGTGAATATTAAAATTATAGGTCAAAGAAAGTCTGCAGCCACATATATGTGGTAGTGGGTTGGCATATAAGTACTTCACATACAAAAGATCCTTATACTATGGATCTTTCTTAGGTATATATGTGGGTCCAAGGTTGCATCCTACATACTACTTTAACAATGACTTAGGTATATATGCACTGCTAACTATAGTTCTGCTGTGAACTCTATAATAATTATGGTGTAAACAATTATCACTTTTGGTATTATCATGTATCAGGCCTCTGCTACTAATATAAGAAGTTACAATCCATTGCAGCTACTTCCTTGATTCCCTGGTCAAGTTTGTTGACCAGCCTTGGATGCACTTTTGAAAGCGACAGAGAGAGTTGGGGAGTGTGCAATAGCAGATGGAAGCTCTCCACAGGAAATTATGTGAGGAACAAAAGTCCTACAATATGTTGTGCAGTTATATGAGGCACTTAGGAACATTTGCGGTGGACGATGGATGAACCTGATTCATTATACTCCTCATAGGAGATCCACATGGTTTAAATGGCAAGAGACTTGACAGGGTGAATGAAGTTCACTACCTTGGAGTTACTCTATCTTCAGATTTAGCATGGTCAGCTCATGTTCAATTTGTTGTTTCCAATGCTAAAAGAAAGTTGGGTTATATGTTTCGTACATTTTATAAACAGTGTAGCACTGAAGTTCTTCTAAACTTGTACAAGCATTTGATACGTCCAACTCTTGAATACTGTTGTTCAGTATGGGACCCAAGTTCAAAGTCACTCATTGTTGAACTGGAAAAGACACAAAAACTTGCAGCAAGAATTTGCTTAAAAGACTGGACATCTTCGTATGCAATCCTGTTGAAGAGATTGAACCTTCCCACACTTCAGTCACGACGAACCTACATCAAGCTCTGCATGGTCTATAGAATTCTAAATGAGGACATGTACTTTCCTCCTGAAATTTTTGTGTACAGGAACTCTTCTGTTCGTACAAGAAACTACAATCCCCTCCAACTACTGCCATACAGCTCAAATACAACATATTTTATGTGTTCCTTTGCTCCACATGCAGTTACTCTATGGAACTCCCTCCCACCCTCTGTGACTGGCTCCCCTAGTCTCACCTTGTTTAAGCATGCTTTGTCATATGTAGTCATGTAATTTCTGTTCTGTTCTGTATACGTTGGAGTGCACTACTAGCTTTCATGCTACCTGCATATATACTCCTATCAATAATAATAATAATAATAATAATAATAATAATAATAATAATAATAACATCTGCTGGAAGGTGGAGAGGGAGGCCAGAATGGAGCCGCCGATCCATACAGAGTACTTCCTCTCGGGAGGAGCCATGATCTTGATCTTCATTGTGGGTGGGGCTAGGGCAGTGATTTCCTTCTGCATTCTGTCGGCAATGCTGGGGAACATTGTGGAACCTCCGGACAGCACGGTGTTGGCGTACAGATCCTTACGAATGTCCATGTCGCACTTCATGATGGAGTTGTAGCAGGTCTCGTGGATGCCGGCAGACTCCATGCCCAGGAAGCTGGGCTGGAACAGGGCCTCGGGGCACCTGAAGCGCTCGTTGCCGATGGTGATCACCTGTCCGTCGGGCAGCTCGTAGCTCTTCTCCAGACTGGAGCTGGAGGCGGCGGTCTGCATCTCCTGCTGGAAGTCCAGGGCGACGTAGCACAGCTTCTCCTTGATGTCACGGACGATCTCATGTTCGGCAGTGGTGGTGAAAGAGTAACCACATTCAGTGAGGATCTTCATCAGGTAGTCGGTCAGATCACGTCCGGCCAAGTCCAGACGGAGGATGGCGTGGGGCAGAGCGTAACCCTTGTAGATGGGCACGGTGTGGGAGACACCCTCACCAGAGTCGAGTACAATACCAGTGATATGGCCAGAGGTGTACAACGAGAGCACGGCCTGGATAGCAATGTACAGAGCAGGGACGTTGATGCACACACAAGAGCACAAGGTTAGTAGTACCAATACGCGCGCATATTCTTGGGATGGCCAGCCTATATAAAGAGATGAGTTTACTTCTGCCGCTAAATATGATTGACTGCGTATAGGGAAGGTAAAACTGAAACCGGAGCAGTTAGACCCACTTCAATGATTTTGTGGCTCCCAACTGCATCTGGCAAGCCTGTGCATTATATATGGGCTGTAACTGTTGATTATGCCGGAAAGCGCGAACAGCGTATATTAGGCCGTATTTTTCGGCCTGAACAAACTTGCGCAATAGTCTCTTCTGAGCAAGCTTCAAGCTCAGCAGTATTTACACGGATATGAGCATAATTTAGGCACTACAGCAGCATAACAATACAGCATAAAATCATCATAGCATAATTTAGGTACTACAGCAGCATAACAATACAGCATAAAATCATCATAGCATGAATTGGAGCAGGTCTGTAGCAGCGCTTAGAAGCACTTGCGGTGGACGATGGATGGGCCTGATTCGTCGTACTCTTGCTTGGAGATCCACATCTTCTGGAAGGTGGAGAGGGAGGCCAGGATGGAGCCGCCGATCCATACGGAGTACTTCCTCTCGGGAGGAGCCATGATCTTGATCTTCATTGTGGATGGGGCTAGGGCAGTCATTTCCTTCTGCATTCTGTCGGCGATGCCGGGGAACATGGTGGAACCTCCGGACAGCACGATGTTGGCGTACAGATCCTTACGGATGTCCACGTCGCACTTCATGATGGAGTTGTAGCAGGTCTCGTGGATGCCGGCAGACTCCATGCCCAGGAAGCTGGGCTGGAACAGGGCCTCGGGGCACCTGAAGCGCTCGTTGCCGATGGTGATCACCTGTCCGTCGGGCAGCTCGTAGCTCTTCTCCAGACTGGAACTGGAGGCGGCGGTCTGTAGCTCCTGCTCGAAGTCCAGGGCGACATAGCACAGCTTCTCCTTGATGTCACGGACGATCTCGCGCTCGGCGGTGGTGGTGAAAGAGTAGCCACGCTCGGTCAGGATCTTCATCAGGTAGTCGGTCAGATCACGTCCGGCCAAGTCCAGACGGAGGATGGCGTGGGGCAGAGCGTAACCCTCGTAGATGGGCACAGTGTGGGAGACACCGTCACCAGAGTCGAACACGGTACCGGTGGTACGGCCGGAGGCGTACAGCGAGAGCACGGCCTGGATATTAACGTACATGGCTGGGGTATTGAAGGTCTCGAACATGATCTGGGTCATCTTCTCCCTGTTGGCCTTGGGGTTGAGTGGGGCCTCGGTCAGCAGCACTGGGTGCTCCTCGGGGGCCACACGCAGCTCGTTGTAGAAGGTGTGATGCCAGATCTATCAGGGGGGAAGGGAGGGAGGACGAATGTAAGTCACAATGCTTTTATGCATTTTATAACGTAAAAGAAAAAAGACGTAAAGGGTTTGCAAAAAGGTATAGCGTCTAGAAATTCGCGAAAAGAAATTTGCATTGAAAGAAAACTCGCTCAACACAAACACGCGCGCAGGCGCTAAGTGCTGTACGTCTAGGCGTCGTCTTACCTTCTCCATGTCGTCCCAGTTGGTAACGATGCCGTGCTCGATGGGGTACTTCAGGGTGAGGATACCTCTCTTGCTCTGGGCCTCGTCTCCGACGTATGTGTCCTTCTGTCCCATACCACCCATCACGCCCTGGTGACGCGGGCGGCCAACGATGGACGGGAAGACAGCACGGGGAGCATCGTCTCCGGCGAAACCGGCCTTACATACACCTGACCCGTTGTCGACAACCAACGCAGCAACTTCGTCTTCCGCCATTGCGATTGGGGGATAGCTAAAGTGGGTGAAGATGACAAAGATAAGTTCACGCAAAGGGAAACGTGTTCAGTAAATATGTGCAAGTGGTCTGGCGCTCGGGTTTTTTTATACGCCTCCAGCCACGCTCCTCCTTGGCGTGCTATTTGATTAATCATCGCCGGTATTTCTTGATCTGACGCTGACCCGGCGCGGCGATGACTCATCGTTTCGTCAGCGTCCGGGATTATGCGCGAATTCAACTATGACAAAGTTCAAGGTTGAAGGAAATTGCTTTAAAATTCCGCGGGCCCACACGGGGAACATTGTCTCCCCCCAAAAAATGGATACACATAATGGATCCGTAGTCAACACCTAATGCACAACTTCCATAGTGATTAACGAAATGAGCATAAAACGAGTTAAATAGCCAAAGCAGATGAATGTATGTATATACACTGCGATAGCATATAGTGAATGTCTGCTAAGCCTGCAGTATATATAGGACTATACATACTTACTACCAGTATTATTAAAATTATCACATCCCTATTCTATATGTATATACACTGCGATAGGTGCATTGATTATAAGACGAATAAGACTTACACTGTCTTGCTATACATACTACTACCAGTATTATTAAAATTATCACATACTTTCTGGTGCCTAGTGAACGTCTGCTGAGCCTGCAGTACAGTGTTAGCCCTTAATTAAGTTTTGAGGTGTTGCCTTCCACATTGTGCTTCAACTAGAATGGAAGCCAAGAGTTGGGAGTGAGAGTGAATATTAAAATTATAGGTCAAAGAAAGTCTGCAGCCACATATATGTGGTAGTGGGTTGGCATAATTATAAGTACTTCACATACAAAAGATCCTTATACTATGGATCTTTCTTAGGTATATATGTGGGTCCAAGGTTGCATCCTACATACTACTTTAACAATGACTTAGGTATATATGCACTGCTAACTATAGTTCTGCTGTGAACTCTATAATAATTATGGTGTAAACAATTATCACTTTTGGTATTATCATGTATCAGGCCTCTGCTGCTAATATAAGAAGTTACAATCCATTGCAGCTACTTCCTTGATTCCCTGGTCAAGTCTGTTGACCAGCCTTGGATGCACTTTTGAAAGTGACAGAGAGTTGGAGAGTGTGCAATAGCAGATGGGAGCTCTCCACAGGAAATTATGTGAGGAACAAAAGTCCTACAATATGTTGTGCAGTTATATGAGGCACTTAGGAACATTTGCGGTGGACGATGGATGAACCTGATTCATTATACTCCTCATAGGAGATCCACATCTGCTGGAAGGTGGAGAGGGAGGCCAGAATGGAGCCGCCGATCCATACAGAGTACTTCCTCTCGGGAGGAGCCATGATCTTGATCTTCATTGTGGGTGGGGCTAGGGCAGTCATTTCCTTCTGCATTCTGTCGGCAATGCTGGGGAACATTGTGGAACCTCCGGACAGCACGGTGTTGGCGTACAGATCCTTACGAATGTCCATGTCGCACTTCATGATGGAGTTGTAGCAGGTCTCGTGGATGCCGGCAGACTCCATGCCCAGGAAGCTGGGCTGGAACAGGGCCTCGGGGCACCTGAAGCGCTCGTTGCCGATGGTGATCACCTGTCCGTCGGGCAGCTCGTAGCTCTTCTCCAGACTGGAGCTGGAGGCGGCGGTCTGCATCTCCTGCTGGAAGTCCAGGGCGACGTAGCACAGCTTCTCCTTGATGTCACGGACGATCTCATGTTCGGCAGTGGTGGTGAAAGAGTAACCACATTCAGTGAGGATCTTCATCAGGTAGTCGGTCAGATCACGTCCGGCCAAGTCCAGACGGAGGATGGCGTGGGGCAGAGCGTAACCCTTGTAGATGGGCACGGTGTGGGAGACACCCTCACCAGAGTCGAGTACAATACCAGTGATATGGCCAGAGGTGTACAACGAGAGCACGGCCTGGATAGCAATGTACAGAGCAGGGACGTTGATGCACACACAAGAGCACAAGGTTAGTAGTACCAATACGCGCGCATATTCTTGGGATGGCCAGCCTATATAAAGAGATGAGTTTACTTCTGTCGCTAAATATGATTGACTGCGTATAGGGAAGGTAAAACTGAAACCGGAGCAGTTAGACCCACTTCAATTGATTTTGTGGCTCCCAACTGCATCTGGCAAGCCTGTACATTATATATGGGCTGTAACTGTTGATTATGCCGGAAAGCGCGAACAGCGTATATTAGGCCGTATTTTTCGGCCTGAACAAACTTGCGCGATAGTCTCTTCTGAGCAAGCTTCAAGCTCAGCAGTATTTACACGGATATGAGCATAATTTAGGCACTACAGCAGCATAACAATACAGCATAAAATCATCATAGCATAATTTAGGCACTACAGCAGCATAACAATACAGCATAAAATCATCATAGCATGAATTGGAGCAGGTCTGTAGCAGCGCTTAGAAGCACTTGCGGTGGACGATGGATGGGCCTGATTCGTCGTACTCTTGCTTGGAGATCCACATCTTCTGGAAGGTGGAGAGGGAGGCCAGGATGGAGCCGCCGATCCATACGGAGTACTTCCTCTCGGGAGGAGCCATGATCTTAATCTTCATTGTGGGTGGGGCTAGGGCAGTCATTTCCTTCTGCATTCTGTCGGCGATGCCGGGGAACATGGTGGAACCTCCGGACAGCACGATGTTGGCGTACAGATCCTTACGGATGTCCACGTCGCACTTCATGATGGAGTTGTAGCAGGTCTCGTGGATGCCGGCAGACTCCATGCCCAGGAAGCTGGGCTGGAACAGGGCCTCGGGGCACCTGAAGCGCTCGTTGCCGATGGTGATCACCTGTCCGTCGGGCAGCTCGTAGCTCTTCTCCAGACTGGAACTGGAGGCGGCGGTCTGTAGCTCCTGCTCGAAGTCCAGGGCGACATAGCACAGCTTCTCCTTGATGTCACGGACGATCTCGCGCTCGGCGGTGGTGGTGAAAGAGTAGCCACGCTCGGTCAGGATCTTCATCAGGTAGTCTGTCAGATCACGTCCGGCCAAGTCCAGACGGAGGATGGCGTGGGGCAGAGCGTAACCCTCGTAGATGGGCACAGTGTGGGAGACACCGTCACCAGAGTCGAACACGGTACCGGTGGTACGGCCGGAGGCGTACAGCGAGAGCACGGCCTGGATATTAACGTACATGGCTGGGGTATTGAAGGTCTCGAACATGATCTGGGTCATCTTCTCCCTGTTGGCCTTGGGGTTGAGTGGGGCCTCGGTCAGCAGCACTGGGTGCTCCTCGGGGGCCACACGCAGCTCGTTGTAGAAGGTGTGATGCCAGATCTATCAGGGGGAAGGGAGGGAGGACGAATGTAAGTCACAATGCTTTTATGCATTTTATAACGTAAAAGAAAAAAGACGTAAAGGGTTTGCAAAAAGGTATAGCGTCTAGAAATTCGCGAAAAGAAATCTGCATTGAAAGAAAACTCGCTCAACACAAACACGCGCATAGGCGCTAAGTGCTGTACGTCTAGGCGTCGTCTTACCTTCTCCATGTCGTCCCAGTTGGTAACGATGCCGTGCTCGATGGGGTACTTCAGGGTGAGGATACCTCTCTTGCTCTGGGCCTCGTCTCCGACGTATGTGTCCTTCTGTCCCATACCACCCATCACGCCCTGGTGACGCGGGCGGCCAACGATGGACGGGAAGACAGCACGGGGAGCATCGTCTCCGGCGAAACCGGCCTTACATACACCTGACCCGTTGTCGACAACCAACGCAGCAACTTCGTCTTCCGCCATTGCGATTGGGGGATAGCTAAAGCGGGTGAAGATGACAAAGATAAGTTCACGCAAAGGGAAACGTGTTCAGTAAATATGTGCAAGTGGTCTGGCGCTCGGGTTTTTTTATACGCCTCCAGCCACGCTCCTCCTTGGCGTGCTATTTGATTAATCATCGCCGGTATTTCTTGATCTGACGCTGACCCGGCGCGGCGATGACTCATCGTTTCGTCAGCGTCCGGGATTATGCGCGAATTCAACTATGACAAAGTTCAAGGTTGAAGGAAATTGCTTTAAAATTCCGCGGACCCACACGGAGAACATTGTCTCCCCCCCAAAAATGGATACACATAATGGATCCGTAGTCAACACCTAATGCACAACTTCCATAGTGATTAACGAAATGAGCATAAAACGAGTTAAACAGCCAAAGCAGATGAATGTATGTATATACACTGTGATAGCATATAGTGAATGTCTGCTAAGCCTGAAGTATATATATAGGACTATACATACTACTACCAGTATTATTAAAATTATCACATCCCTATTCTATATGTATATACACTGCGATAGGTGCATTGATTATAAGACGAATAAGACTTACACTGTCTTGCTATACATACTACTACCAGTATTATTAAAATTATCACATACCTTCTGGTGCCTAGTGAACGTCTGCTGAGCCTGCAGTACAGTGTTAGCCCTTAATTAAGTTTTGAGGTGTTGCCTTCCACATTGTGCTTCAACTAGAATGGAAGCCAAGAGTTGGGAGTGAGAGTGAATATTAAAATTATAGGTCAAAGAACGTCTGCAGCCACATATATGTGGTAGTGGGTTGGCATAATTATAAGTACTTCACATACAAAAGATCCTTATACTATGGATCTTTCTTAGGTATATATGTGGGTCCAAGGTTGCATCCTACATACTACTTTAACAATGACTTAGGTATATATGCACTGCTAACTATAGTTCTGCTGTGAACTCTATAATAATTATGGTGTAAACAATTATCACTTTTGGTATTATCATGTATCAGGCCTCTGCTACTAATATAAGAAGTTACAATCCATTGCAGCTACTTCCTTGATTCCCTGGTCAAGTTTGTTGACCAGCCTTGGATGCACTTTTGAAAGTGACAGAGAGTTGGAGAGTGTGCAATAGCAGATGGAAGCTCTCCATAGGAAATTATGTGAGGAACAAAAGTCCTACAATATGTTGTGCAGTTATATGAGGCACTTAGGAACATTTGCGGTGGACGATGGATGAACCTGATTCATTATACTCCTCATAGGAGATCCACATCTGCTGGAAGGTGGAGAGGGAGGCCAGAATGGAGCCGCCGATCCATACAGAGTACTTCCTCTCGGGAGGAGCCATGATCTTGATCTTCATTGTGGGTGGGGCTAGGGCAGTGATTTCCTTCTGCATTCTGTCGGCAATGCTGGGGAACATTGTGGAACCTCCGGACAGCACGGTGTTGGCGTACAGATCCTTACGAATGTCCATGTCGCACTTCATGATGGAGTTGTAGCAGGTCTCGTGGATGCCGGCAGACTCCATGCCCAGGAAGCTGGGCTGGAACAGGGCCTCGGGGCACCTGAAGCGCTCGTTGCCGATGGTGATCACCTGTCCGTCGGGCAGCTCGTAGCTCTTCTCCAGACTGGAGCTGGAGGCGGCGGTCTGCATCTCCTGCTGGAAGTCCAGGGCGACGTAGCACAGCTTCTCCTTGATGTCACGGACGATCTCATGTTCGGCAGTGGTGGTGAAAGAGTAACCACATTCAGTGAGGATCTTCATCAGGTAGTCGGTCAGATCACGTCCGGCCAAGTCCAGACGGAGGATGGCGTGGGGCAGAGCGTAACCCTTGTAGATGGGCACGGTGTGGGAGACACCCTCACCAGAGTCGAGTACAATACCAGTGATATGGCCAGAGGTGTACAACGAGAGCACGGCCTGGATAGCAATGTACAGAGCAGGGACGTTGAAAGTCTCAAACATGATCTCAGTCATTTTCTCCTTGTTGGTCTTGGAATTGAGTGGGGCCTCGGTCAGCAGCACTGGGTGCTCCTCGGGGACCACAAACAGTTCATTGTAGAAGGTGTGATGCCAGATCTATCAGGGGGAAGGGGAGGGAGGGTGAATGTAAGTCATATTACCTGTATGCTTGTACGCACTCAAACGTAAGAAGGTAAGGATTTGCAGAGGAAGTCTTACCTTCTCCATGTTGTCCCAGTTGGTAACGATACCGCGCTCGATGGGGTACTTCAAGGAGAGGAAAAGTCTCTTACTCTTGGCCTCGTCTCCGACGTAGAACTCCTTCTGTCCTAAACCAGGAAAAACGCCCTGGAAATAGGGGAAGCCCACGACAGGCGGAAAGGCAACGCGAGGAGCATCGTCTCCGGCGAATCCAGCTTTACATGTACCGGATCCGTTGTCGACAACCAACGTAACGACTTCGTTTTCGGCCACTGTGATTAGACAGCTAAGGCGGGAGAATAACCAGGCCCTCTGCTCGAGCGAATTTTACGCGCGACCTTTAACCCCCGTGGTTCGGGTACTAGCTAGGTACTAGGTGGCCGCGCCGCGCACGGCGCGGCGCCGGCGGTGAATTTTATCACGTGAGTGAGGTCAGCATTAGTAGCTAGCGCGTATATGCACAAAAATCTAGAGCTAGAGGTATTGCGCTTCGCTCGGGAATATTGTTTGAACCGAGAGCTGAGAGCTGGGAGTTGCGCTAGGAAAAGCCATGCTTGACTGCGTGAGTGATGTTGTGCCTTCTACGTCATTCACAGGCGCATGCAGTAACTGTTGTACTCAGGATATGCTGCACCATGTGTAGAAAAAGGCAGCTCGTGATTGCAACTCTGGCTGATTCTGAATACGACTCCTCAGAGAGTAAATTCTGAGGCATACACAATGGAACTAGGTCTTGCTTTATTGGGATTGCTTTGATGTGTACCTGTAGTGCATGCTGGCATCAAATACACCTTCCTCTATCTAAAGTGCAGGCCTCATATGTAGGTGACTCAAGACGTTTTATCAAAAACAAGGCCAATATTTGACTGCATCAGCATCTGATCTGTGGGTAAGTAAAAGTTCTGAAGCTTCATATATTAGCAGTAGTACATGCAGACATTATTATGGCCCAAGCGTAGCGTTCTTAGCTAGCATACTTTCCGAAATATAACCCCAAAGCGACCAGCTGCCTCATTAATATTCATGATGTCCGAGTACCCTTAATAGTACAACTGATGTGCATTACAGTCACTGAGGTGCAAGGCAATTAAAAGCACTTACGGTGGACAATGCATGGGCCTAATTCATCATACTCTTGTTTGGAGATACACATGTGTTGGAAGGCAGGGAAGGAGGCCAGGTTGGAGCCACCAACCCAAACAGAGTACTTCCTCTCAAGAGGAGTGATGACCTTGACCCTCATTCCAGGTGGGGCTAGGGCGGTAATTTCCTTCTGCATCCTTTCAACAAAGCCAGGAAACATGGTGGAACCTCCAGAGAGAATGATGTTAGCATACATAGTCTTGCGGATGTCCTCATTGCACTTTAGGATGGAGTAGTTGCAGGTCTCGTGGATGCTAGAGTACTCCATGCCCAGGAAGCTGGGCTGGAACAGGGCCTCGGGGCACCTGAAGCGCTCATTGCCGATGGTGATCACCTGTCCGTCGGGCAGCTCATAGCTCTTCTTCAGACTGGAGCTGGAGGTGGTGGTCTGTAGCTCCTGCTCGAAGTCCAGGGCAACGTAGCACAACTTCTCCTTGATGTCACGGGCAATCTCACGCTCAGCAGTGGTGGTGAAAGAGTAGCCACGATCATTAAGCATCTTCATCAGGTAGTCGGTCAGATCCCGTCCGGCCAAGTCCAGATGTAGAATGGTATGTGGGAGTGCATGTCCCTCATAGATGGGCACAGGGAGGGACACGCCACTGCCTGAGTCTATCACAATGCCAGTAGTACGGCCAGAGGCATACAGCGAAAGCACAGCCTTGTTGGCAACATACACAGCTGGGGTGTTGAAGGTCTCAAACATGATCTGAGTCATTTTCTCTCTGTTGGCCCTGGGGTTGAGTGGGGCCTCGGTCAGCAGCACTGGGTGCTTTTCAGGGGACACATGCAACTCATTGTGGAAGACATGATGCCAGATCTGTCCAGGAAGGAGAGGGAGGGAATGTGAGCATTGCATGTACAACGGATCCGCGAGAGCAATTTTTACCTTTTCCATGTCATCCCAGTTGGTGATGATGCCGAACTCAATGGGGTACTTCAGATAGAGTACCCCTCTCTTGCTCTGGGCCTCGTGTCCGATATAAGAGTTCTTCACGCCGCGATCACGGGGGTGGCCCACAATGGACGGGAAGACAGCGCGAGGAGCATCGTCGCCGGCGAATCCGGCCCTGCACATGCTGGATCCGTTCTCGATAACCAACGCAGGAACATCGTCTTCAGCCATTCTGAGATTTGGGAGTGACTACAAACGATACGGCGAAAGATTTGACACAACGGTCTGAGAGCCAGCCTCACGGCATCCAGCTGGCAGTGCTCAGTGACCTTAGCTGAGTACAGTCCATCTCCAAAGGTGAATCAAGGAGCATAGCCCGGAAGTGCACGAGGCCCGCCCCTTTCCATACTGCATGCACCTTAATCACGTGCGTACAAAAGACGTGCACGAGGCCCGCCCCTTTTGCACAATGGTCATTCAGCCACTTCGTACCAAGCTGGGTTAGCTCCCGCATGCACATTTCCATTTCATTATGGAGGTTTAAAAAATCACTTAGGTGTGTACAACAGATGTGCATTACAGAAGAATACAACACAGTCACAATTGCACTGCTACTTATAGTTCTGCCATGAACTCTACTTCAGCAGGAACACATCCATGCATCAAGTGCATCCAAGGTTGGTTGACAAAATGGACTAGGGGCGCAAGGCGCTTAGAAGCACTTGCGGTGGACGATGGATGGGCCTGATTCGTCGTACTCTTGCTTGGAGATCCACATCTGCTGGAAGGTGGAGAGGGAAGCCAGGATGGAGCCGCCGATCCATACGGAGTACTTCCTCTCGGGTGGAGCGATGATCTTGATCTTCATTGTGGGCGGGGCTAGAGCGGTGATTTCCTTCTGCATTCTGTCGGCGATGCCGGGGAACATGGTGGAACCTCCAGACAGCACGGTGTTGGCGTACAGATCCTTACGGATGTCCACGTCGCACTTCATGATGGAGTTGTAGCAGGTCTCGTGGATGCCAGCAGACTCCATGCCCAGGAAGCTGGGCTGGAACAGGGCCTCGGGGCACCTGAAGCGCTCGTTGCCGATGGTGATCACCTGTCCGTCGGGCAGCTCGTAGCTCTTCTCCAGACTGGAGCTGGAGGCGGCGGTCTGCATCTCCTGCTCGAAGTCCAGGGCGACGTAGCACAGCTTCTCCTTGATGTCACGGACGATCTCGCGCTCGGCGGTGGTGGTGAAAGAGTAGCCACGCTCGGTCAGGATCTTCATCAGGTAGTCGGTCAGATCACGTCCGGCCAAGTCCAGACGGAGGATGGCGTGGGGCAGAGCGTAACCCTCGTAGATGGGCACAGTGTGGGAGACACCATCACCAGAGTCGAACACGATACCGGTGGTACGGCCGGAGGCGTACAGCGAGAGCACGGCCTGGATGGCAACGTACATGGCTGGGGTGTTGAAGGTCTCGAACATGATCTGGGTCATCTTCTCCCTGTTGGCCTTGGGGTTGAGTGGGGCCTCGGTCAGCAGCACTGGGTGCTCCTCGGGGGCCACACGCAGCTCGTTGTAGAAGGTGTGATGCCAGATCTATCAGGGGGAAGGGGAGGGAGGGCGAATGTAAGTCCATGCATGTATTCTCTTATATGCATTCCGATATAAGAAGCATGCATACTAAACATTTAGACAGAAAAAATTTTTACCTTCTCCATGTCGTCCCAGTTGGTAACGATGCCGTGCTCGATGGGGTACTTCAGGGTGAGGATACCTCTCTTGCTCTGGGCCTCGTCTCCGACGTAGGAGTCCTTCTGTCCCATACCAACCATCACGCCCTGGTGACGGGGGCGGCCCACGATTGACGGGAAGACAGCGCGGGGAGCATCGTCTCCGGCGAAACCGGCCTTGCACATACCGGATCCGTTGTCGACAACCAACGCAGCAACTTCGTCTTCGGCCATTGCGATTGGATAGCTAATGCGGGTGAGGGAGAAGAATCACCAAGATCAGTTCACGCTAAGAGTAAGCGTTCAGGAAATACCTGCAAGTGGTCAGGCGGTCGCGGGGCAGGGTTTTTATACGCCTCCAGCCACGCCCCTCTGTGGCGTGCTATCGAGATTCTGATTGGTCATCGCTTCGTCAGCGCCGGATCAGCGGCGATCGTGCGCGATTCCGTAAAAGGCAAAAACCGTGAAGCTCTCCTGTATCTCAGGAATGCAATCCGAGCCAGCTCCTCCAGTGGCTCTGCCTCCTTATTTGGTAAAAATGGTGCTCCCCTGACGTCACAGCTGCGGGATAGCTGGCAACTGTATTGTATTGGGATATGGCCACATCTGTTGTGGGTGTGTATACTAGCTGTGGCGGGGTCTGCCCGGCCCCAGTATTGTTTTCTCACTCGCCATTGGGAGATGGGCTTCACTCTGTTAGTGAGTATAACCACCCTATTTAGTGCCTCCCAACCTTCTGCTAAGTTTCTGTTGATGGTCTGCTATCCAGATATGGTAACATAAACCCATGGGATAAAGCAGGCACACCCACCCACACATGCATATGCGTGCACAGACACACAGACACACACACACACACACACACACACACACACACACACATGCACACACACTTCCAACTGCATTATCTGCATACCTCCCACTCTAATAGTCATCCTACTCTTCCCACCACATACCACTCCCCTACAATGGTAGCCACTCCCATATCACTTCATCACAATATTTACATACTCTTCATAATTTAATAATAACATGAAAAGGTAAAAGAGCAATATATTAACATCTACATCAATAGTTTCAGACAGTGAATGTCAAGCTCTCTCAGTCATCAAAATCCACAGGGACGTAGCCCTGAAGATTGCGACAGCGATTGAGCCACGTCTTCACGTTCCCTGTCAACTTCTGATCATCTGTTGACCCACCCAGCACGGAATATGCCACGATATCAGCCAGCGTCATCTCTGCCCCAGCTAGGAACACATTTGACCCGAGGTGAGAGTTGAGCCGCCTCATTACGGACGTTTTCTCTTTCGAACTTCCGAAGAGGAAGGAGCCAGCCACAGAGTCCAGCCAGCTGTCTACTAGCAGGGCCTGTTCAGGCCCTCTCCCCTCGTACAAGTCAGGACAGAACTCTCGGCAAAGGTAGCGAGAAATGTTTGCTATTCCTTCAACTGGTGTCTGGTTGTGCGGAGACACAATCATAGTGGGACCATTGGTCATTGTAGCTGCATGAGAGAGAGAGAGAGAGAGAGAGAGAGAGAGAGAGAGAGAGAGAGAGAGAGAGAGAGAGAGAGAGAGAGAGAGAGAGAGAGAGAGAGAGAGTATCACTTTATGTGCACACACACAACCACTGCACAACACAACAGACAGGCAGTCAACAGTCAACAATGAGGCGGCAGTTCATGTGTGGCATGCACTGCCAACCATGCTTGAGAAAAAAGGATACATCTCCATCCTACACATTCACTCATGAATCTCCTCCCAGTACACCACAAAGGGACTGGTATTCATCCCTTCCCCCTCCACCAGCAAGCCATAAAGGAGAGGGAATTCACAGCCATTAGGGACCACTGCAGTTACAACTAGGCCATGGGTGGGGAGGCAGCATGCATGATTGATAACAACTGCAGAGGAGGACAGAGGAAAGTGGGGAATTTTGATAATGCCACAAAATTGGGCAGGGTGGTGGAGGGAGCATATCTACACTAAAGCATAGAGCTATTCCTCATTTTACAACCAACCTGCACATTGGGTAACTGTTTAACATCTAGGCCTAAGGGCCGTTCGCGGCCTAGGGAGTTGTGGTTCTCGATTTACTTATGTGTGTGTGTCCATTATCACTGTCATGGGGGACAGAGTTCTGACTACATGCAGCTAATAGGTCTATTGAGGTGGTATGTCGGCCAGCTCACTGGCAGAACTTAATGGCTGAAAGTGAGTCCTTCATTTAGGCACACGGAGGGAAGCATATATGGATGGGCATAATGGCCATACATAAAGTATTATCAAGCAGCTGCCAATAGTTACAAGGGAGGGGGGACTAACCTGCTTGTGTGAATAGGGACAGAGGTTGACAATGAATAGCAGAAAGGGACAGGGGAGGAAGGAACAAGGAGTGAATGAGGGGGGAAGGGAGGGAGAAATTATGGGAATATGGGGAGGATAGATAGGGGAAACGAGAGAGAGAAGAAGGAAGAGATGGAGAGGAGTGATTCTCTTGCCTCGTGCAGATTTGGCCAACTGAACGGGAGTAATATACCTTGAAAGTGCATCTGCCCTAAACTTTCACATACCTTCCCTGGATAAGGTTATCCAACACATACCCCCACCTCCACATGCCCCACACTGTCTCCTAGGCAACCTCATAGTCACAAGCCCTATCTTTAAGCTCCCTGGCCCCACAGAAGCTGCATCATAACAGGATGCACAGGAAACATGTACCCAGGCAAAGCCTGTGTAGCCATTTCCTGGACAGGTAATTGGACATAGGCCCACCCAGCAAGAGCAGACAGGCCATGAAGGAATTCAGGGCTTCTCTCCCAGACGTGACCATACATGGCTATGCTAATGTTGCCTTTGAAGCAGTCCCTCCCTCTCTCAAAAATAACCTTAATAAATAAACAAGGGGGTGGGGCAGATAGTGATATTTATTGCATGGATTGTTGGTGAGGTGAAGAGGGCTTTTTGACCAAGTAAGGTCATGTTGGTGTGCTGCTGGGCTCAGGTGCACGTGTGGGACTACCCATGCAATAGTCAACTAGCACATGTGTGTGCACACAAACACACACACACACACCATCAGATGTACACACACGGTGCACACACCCATGCACACATGCATGCACAGTGACACACACACACACACACACACACACACCATCAGATGTACACACACAGTGCACACACCCATGCACACATGCATGCACAGTGACACACACACACACACACACACACACACACACACACACACACACACACACACACACACACACACACACACACACACATGCACGCATACATGCACACACACACACACACACACACACACACACACACACACACACACACACACACACACACACACACACACACACACACACACACACACACACACACACACACACTCTCTTTCTGTCTTACACTACACTCAGCACAAAGCCCAAAGCCATGAATATCCTCAGCCACAATCACACCACTCCAGGAATGCAGGCAGGACAGGCAGAACTGTCAAATATGTGCCAGCTAGCCACACTATGGGGAAAGTTTTCTCAAGCACACAATGGAGTGCTGCTGGCAGCTCTCACATATGACTATATTGGGCCATAGCTGGGTCTACTCCTCACCTCCTGTGTTAACAGCACACACCTGTGAATACCTTCACCAGATGTTATGCAAGCATGTTCCATTGGATGGTGCTCACATCAATTTGCTTCAATCACTCATCTCTTTCACTTTGCACCTCATTGTCTGCTGTGTGTGTCAATACACCAAGCTAAGGTCTTGGTTCTCTCACGAGTTGTTACCAAGAAAGGGCTTCAGCCCTGACAAGGAGGGCATATTTGGATCAATTACCACCAATTCAGGTGTTAAGCCGTTCTTTTCTGTGATGGGAATAAGTGAAAGCCTGCCAACCCAGCTAGAAGATACACAGAAGCCAGCAAAGCTACTGGTCTGAGGAGAGGGAGAGAGAGGAGGAGACCAAAGGAAGCAGAAGCTTGTTTGTGGTCATGGAACAGCCACCAGTTTACTCTCTGTAAGGATTCAGAAGGTGAAGGTAGCTGCTCTTTGTTGGAACACAACTAAAGAGCTACCTACTCTTGTGGTTTGGGGTTGGTCCACCAGCTGGGGATTCCTTTTGGTGTGCCTATTTTATGAGGAGTATATACACACATGGCTTAGCATGCAGCACAGGTGGCAAGTACTAATTATATCACACAGTAGACAAGTTAACACCACTAGTCTCCCTACTGTCAACCAGGAGTGTCAGGAGTTCCTTTAGTAGTGGATTACATTCATGTTGTGATGTCTGTGGTGTCCATAATCTTAGTGGTGGGCATCTATTAGAGATAGCAATCCAATTAATGCTTATTACATACATGTATAGTCTCGTGCCCATGCAGAGCCTCGTGGGTGTTGGACAGCCGGGAGAATCTTCGCTGCATGCACACTATTTGGTTGTGCTGAGTCAAAAAACATGAGCCAAACAGAATGCTGGTATAGAACTGTGCAATGATACATGTGGTACCTCATGCCACACGTGTCCCAGCTGTAGTGGAAACTTCAACCCAATGTTCTACATCCATATCAAATCCAAATATATATAAAGACGATTCCTCAAAGAGTCAAGAGCACTCTCCAGATATTTCTCCTTCAAGGCAGACATGCATGAGAATCTGGATGATTATCACAATCTGCTTAACATTACATTCTCATAGTGTGCAGCTTGGAAGGTACATGTACAGAAATACCTCCTAATTCTGCGCCATGCCAGTGATGTGCAGATATAGGGGCCAGCTAATTGGAGAGCACCACCAAGGCTTCTGTATGACCACCAAACCAGACAGACAGGTCTGACAACATACAGACTGCTACCAGCCCTCATACCTGGGCAATCACCTCATGCCTCTGCCTTCCTCCTGATTGCCCACACAATGGTCTACCATGGGGGATCCATTTCCTGCCTTCCTCCCTCACAGAACCCTCTGACATCACCTAGCACCACAGGATATGCTAGTACCACCATACCACAATACACCCCCTACCTTTGATGTCAGTTCCTGAGGGAGTTATGTTGCTAAGCAACAGGGAGAGACAAAGGAACAAGTTATGCAAACTAGCCACCAACTGGGCACCAGTGAGAGAGGCAGCTGGAGCCTCTGGACACCTGGCCCCTTCCTACTTCCTCCACACACCTCAGGTGTGTGGCAATCTCTAGAGGTGTTCCTTGTTCATTTTCCCCCTTAAGGAGTCTGCGGGAGGCAGAGAGGTACCATGAGGAATCCATCAGGTGGATTTGGGGTGTAAATATTGGGGGAAGAATGTGGAGTTGGCTGCTTGCTGTGAGTGCAGCATTCTACTGGGCACATCCCCTTTAGGGCAGTGGAGGCAGAACGTGACCTTATGTGGTGAAGATGGGTACCTCTTAATATAGTAACAAGCAGATGATATCATCATATGCATGTCAGGATAGCTGTGCAGTCCAAATATAGCCACAAACAGCCACCAGGTTGATACTTTGCATTCTTGCTGTACTCTTGCTATGTCCTCTACACCTTCCCATAGTTTATGACCTATTATGGTAAAGATGGGCACATCTTAATATAGTAACAAGCTGACGACATCATCATCCATGTGTCAGGATGGCAAGCAAACAGCCATTAGTACATTATTGTGTCCCCTGCACCTTCCCAAAGTCTTGATGACCAAATATGGTAAAGATAAGTAATCTAAATATAGTAACAGGCCAATGACATCACTATCCATGTGTCAGGATGGCTGCACAGCCCAAGCAAACAAGCAACAAACAGTGGGCCAATATACTGCATTCCTCTACATCCTCCCACAGTCTTAATGAGCCCCATCATGAAATGAGGTAAGCTTTACAAATTCTAAAAATAGAACCAATAGTGCAGAAACCTTCCAATGAGGACAAGGCAGAACACACAACTTGATACACCACAAAATGCACACAAACACACCCACAATTGGATTCAGAGCACCATACATTAGATAGACTGCTTTCCCATACCACAAAGATGGCATAAAAACCACCACACTGGGAGGAGATACATGTAGTGCCCTAGCAGTGGAGATGAGGATAGCACAGGGTCTCAACTGATGGAGCACAAATAGAGTGTACAGTGATCAGAGCAGGCATGAGGGGGTCACCCTGTGAAGGTCCAATATGCTATACCCGAGTGTGCAGAAATAGCCCAGTGGTTGGTAGTAGTGGGAACGTTTTTTTCTCTTAGTTCTGAATATGATGTTGGGTGGGTAGTTGGATGTACACACACACACACACACACACACACACACACACACACTTGTACCTTTTCCTGTTTCCTCATAGCCCCATGCATAGTAACACACAATACGTGTACTACACCATATGTTATCTATACACAGCTGAGCAATAATGATGATGTAAGCATTACAACACAAACAGGTATCAGCACTCTGTTCATTCCACAAAGGACCATGACCTTAGACCTTTCCTCTTAGCACGTATTAACATGCAACAGCAACGCTAATGGGAAACAAAGAAAGACACATTCTCAGATGTTCCTGCTCTTCACTTGTACAATAAATTGAGAACCACAACTCCAAACAACCCTCAGTCCTAAGTGCTAAACAGTCACCCATTGCACAGGACAATACCAGGCCTCATCAGCTGTGCTCTTCCTCGCCTTTTCCCTCTCTAACCTCCCTTATACCCCTCCTCCTCCTCCTCCACTTTACCTGACTTCCACACAAGAGTAACCCGGACTGCTGGGGACGCTGACTGAGGACAATCTTTCCAAAACTCCCTCAGGTGGCCCGGAACTTCATCAACAGCACTAGAATGGATGTGGAGACGACAAGAGATTGGCATTCGTCGACTGATGTATTTACAGAGAGTGATGAGTGCATAGGGTGGGTTAGTTATAGGGGCACTGATTACTATGTCTGGAATTACACCACCTGAGGCAGCCTGGAGAGGAGGAGAGAGAGAGAGAGAGAGGGAGAGGGAGAGGGAGAGGGAGAGAGAAAGAGAGAGGTTGAGAGACAGAAGGGGAGAGGAGTAGGAGAGAGAGAGAGAGTAGGGGAAAGGAGTATTTGAGGGAGGGAAAGGGAAACGAAAGATAAAATATGAGCAGATGTAAGGAAAGAGATAGAGTGGAGGAGTGGACAAGGAGGAAGGGAGGGGACAGTGAAAGAGGAAAGTGTACTTCCCTGACCTGTGAGAGCACTCCAACCTCATCGGGACCAACCCCAAGTTTCTGACCAAGGTCCTTCACCCTCTTCTGCAGCTGGCTGATCTGGTCCAGCACCCACTCCTGTCTCTGTTCCAGGTAGCTCAGGGCTGGGCCCACCGTCTGTGTGCAGGGGAGAGGATGCCATGGTTGCTAGGCAGGGGAGGCAGTGGCTCTATCCATCTGACAAGCTGAAATTTGTACCCACAATTTTCCTAATAGTCCTCTCCCACTCATTCCATCCTCTAACATGCCTTCCCCACTTCCTGTGTTCATACCCACTATATAGTTCTCCTTCCCTCCCTCCCTCCCTCCCTCCCTCTCGCTCTCCCCCACCACCTCTTGCCTCGCCCTTTTGAAAGCTACAATTTGCACACCTCATCGGACCCTGCTTTCATCTGCAACAGCTTGTGCAGAGGTCTCATCTGGTACATGCAGTTGGGCAGGCGCACTTTCTTGATTTCAAAGTATGGCCTTATACGATACATGGGTGGGGGCTCCAGTACTGTGCCAGCTGACATCTTGCTGCTCGCTTTGGGTGGTTAATTTCCTTCTTAATTGCCGGGGCTCCGCTCGAGATCGAAGAAGGCCCTGAAACGACGATATTCGGTACTGGTACGGTATTGTGGCACGTGGGGGCAGTGTAGCGGCGCGCGCGAGCAAAACAAAGTCTATGCGGCCACCGCGCGGCCAGCGCACGCAACTCACGTATCACAGTATGCCATGCGCCATGCGCCATGCGCCATAGGAGAGTTTAAAGCTCTATCGCGTCAGAGTGGATCATGTCCCAATTCTGCATGTGTATGCTTCAGTCATAGCATAGATAGTATAGACAAGTTTACTTGTCTATACTATCTATGGTCATAGGCATAATTTGGGTTTTGAGACACATAACTATGGTGGCCTATGGTAGGCGTGGTTTGGTTACGCGCGCTACTTGCCGCTGTCAATCCCGCTGCGCGTAACACTCTGTGAAGTCGATATACGTTTTACGCATAATTATAAACTGCCATGAATACACATGGCGGTACGAGGGGTTATGGGGCCAAGATGACGAGTCGGTTCCCTCGTGGCATGATGATCCTGGCCGGCAACTCCTGCCTCCCGCTGGCCGAGGAAGTGGCAAGGTATGTGTGCGTTATACGTACATACTGTGTAGTGCGGGGAGCGCGTGCCGTCTGATTGCATAGCTCAGTAACTTGGCACGAGTGAAGTCATACAAGGTGTGGTGTGGGGGAGTAACAGTAAGTTATGTAAGATGGCGGCTGGGGAGGGAAATTTGGATGGAGAAAGTGTACCTTTCACGCGCTAAGTGGAAGATAAGGGCCACTAATGGAAGGAATGGAGTGGGCGTGTGGAAAACTTGGTCTGTGGGAAAGGGGTTCTTGGAATAGTTTTGGTATATAATTATAGTGGTTGCTTTGTATAGCCCATATTTCATGGCTGGCTTCCCCAGCCACTCCAGTGGGTCCCCTCTGAGAGTGTGGTGTCTTGCTCTCTTATCCCACAGGAGAGTTGGCATACATCTGTGTAAAGCCAAGATCTTCACTGACACAGAACATGGTCAGTTGGTGAAAGAGCTTGAGCATGTGATGTTCTCTTGTCATTACTGTCTGTTTCCATAGAGATTCAGGTGGAGATTATGGAGTCGGTGAGAGGTAAAGACGTGTTCATCATTCAAACTGGCTGTGGAAAGTAAGTTGGGGGGAGAGGGGGAGAAAAGTCCTTGCCTATGGCAGGATGTTAATGGGGGTAGGACAGTTCAGTCCAAACCAAACACTAATGGATACAGCTTGTTTTATTGCCACACTGACAGCTTTGGGGATTGGGAATAAGGTTTGGAAGTGGCTTGTATCCTTATTTCTTAGTCTATTGATCAGTTTGCACTGACCTCTCTCTCTCAATGGGAGTGTCACTACAGTTTAGACCTTACAATAGCCTCATATTGTTCCCTGTGTGTGTGTGTGTGTGTGTGTGTGTGTGTGTGTGTGTGTGTGTGTGTGTGTGTGTGTGTGTGTGTGTGTGTGTGTGCACATGCAATAGATGCATAATAATGTGTCCATATTGTGCTGTAGGTCATCAGTGAATGACATCATCATGGAGATGTTGATAATGTGCTATGGATGCAAGACAGCAGCTGCCAGGAGAGTCATTGGTGAGAGAGATGTAACTATACTCTGCTACCAGGTTTTATTCATACCTACCTTCTCTCCTCCCTCCTCCCTCCTCCCTTCCCTCCTTTCTCACACTCTTCCCTTGCCTTCCTCCCCTCCCCCCCTCCCTGCTCCCTCCCCCTCCTCCCTCCTCCCTTCTCTCCTTTTTCACACTTTCCTTGCCTTCGTCCCCTCTCCCTCCCCCTCCTCCTCCTCCCTCCCCCCTCCTCCCTCCTTCCTCCCCTCATCTCCCTCCCCCCCTCCCTCCTTCCTTCCCTCTCACCTCCCCACCTCCCTGCTCCCTCCCTCAGGTGTCATGCCCTATCTTCCCTACAGCAGGCACTGCAAGATGAGGAAACGCGGCTGCATCACTGCCAAGCTCCTAGCAACCATGATGGCTAAGGCAGGGATGAATCAGCTGATCACAATGGATCTTCGTCACAAGGAGACCCAGGGATTCTTTGACTTTACAGTTGATAATCTGAGGGGGTCTCCGTTTCTTATTCAGTATATCCAAGAACAGGTAGGGAGGGAGAGGGGGAGGAAGGGAGGGAAGGAGGGAGGGAGGGAGAGAGAGAGATCTAGAGAGGGAGGGAGGGAGGGAGGGAGGGAACGGAAGGGAGGGAGAAAGGAGGGAGGGAGGGAGGGAGGGAGGGATGGTGGGTGGAAGGGAGGAGGATAAGTGTGCTCTACAAAACCATTCACGGCTGCATACTCTTTGTGCTACAGATAGCAGACTACAGGAATGGGGTTGTGGTGGCCAGATATCCCGGAGTAACAAGGAGGTGAGGGATCTGGTGTGCCCTCCCTTCCTACCTGACGTGCCTGTTCTGTTTCCCCAACATATCTTCTCTTCAATTCACCTTGTCACGGCACCTTCCTCTTCTTCCACTTTCTCCTGTATTAATTCCTTCTTCATCCCTTGCCCCCCCCCCCAACCCCATCCACTCCTTCCTCCCTCCTCCCTCCTCCCTCCTCCCTCCTCCCTCCTCCTTCCCCACATCCCTCAGAGCTAATGCCTATGCTGAGCGACTGCGTCTCGGTCTGGCGGTGATCCATGGAGAGGCAAAGGACATTGAGCCAGAGGAGGAAGATGGAAGAAACTCACCCCCTCCTCAGGAGGAGGAGAGGAGGCCTTCTGCTATGTCGGGAAGTAAGGAAGAAAGGGAGTGTGTGTGCACGTGCGTGTGTGCGTGCATGCGTGTGTGTGTGTGTATGTGTGTGTGTGTGTGTGTGCGTGCATGCGTGTGTGTGTGTGTGTGTGTGTGTGTATGTGTGTGTGTGTGTGTGTGTGTGTGTGTGTGTGTGTGTGTGTGTGTGTGTGTGTGTGTGTGTGTGTGTATGTGTGTGTGTGTGTGTGTGTGTGTGTGTGTGTGTGTGTGTGTTCCATTTGCTGTCTCTTCCCCTCAACAGCTTTGCTGGTGGAGAAGGAGAAGCCTCCAATGAATGTCGTTGGAGATGTGCATGGAAAAATCGCCATTTTGATAGTAAGCTCTACTCGACCAACCTTCACATTGTTTGTATGCATGATATATGTAGGCTCACAGTCCAACTATATTTTGCTGGTCTGATAATCATGTGACTGTCATGTGATGTTAATAGGATGATGTCATAGATGAAGTGGATCGCCTAATAGCAGCTGCCCGCTGCCTGAAGGAGAGAGGCGCGTATAAGGTGTTTGCGGTGGCCACACACGGAATCTTCTCAGAGGAGGCCCCGGAGCAGCTGGAATCATCCCCCATCGATGAGGTGGGTGTGGTTGGTGGGCTGGGTTAGAGGCTCTCCTGCATGTTCCTTGTGTGCCTGGCTCTGCACACCAGCTGTATAGTAGTGCTCCAACCAGACTGTAATTGAGGCAATAATGTAGCTAAGTTGGTACATACTAATGTACTATATATGTATATAACGCAATACATACATTCACATACTGCAGTCCATTGGTACTTGATTGTTAGTACATACATGTATTGTCAGGTCAGCCTTCATATATAGCTTCATTCCCAACTACTGAGGATTTACCCCACCCTCTCAATGTGGTGTGGGAACAAGCCTGCCCATGGGAGTGCCAGCATGTGTGTTGTGTACAGCATTAGCTAACCCAGCCCATTCCTCCTCTTCCCACACCCCCTTCCTTCACCACACCTCTTGCCCGTCTCTCCTTCCTTCACCTGCCCTCCTCTCTCTCCCTCCTTCCTTCACCATACCTCTTGCCCTCTCCCTCTCTCCCTCCCTCCTTCACCCTGCCTCTTGCCCTCTCCCTCTCTCCCTCCCTCCTTCACCCTGCCTCTTGCCCTCTCCCTCTCTCCCTCCCTCCTTCACCATGCTTCTTTCCCTCTCCTTCCCTCCTTCACCATGCTTCCTACCCTCTCCCTCTCTCCCTCCCTCCTTCGCCCTGCCCTTCCCCCAGGTTCTGGTCACCAACACAATAATGCACGACATTCACGAGCAGAGGTGCAGCAAGATCAAGACCATCGACATCAGCCTCATGCTGGCAGAGGCCATCAGGAGGATATACTACGGGGAGTCCATGTCCCAGCTGTTCAGGAACATACCCATGGAGGACTGATGAGGACATGATGATGTCATCACAGCTTGTAATCATGTTGTCTTGTCATGTGACACCTGTATTTTCATTGGATATCTCAGACTTTACATGTGCAGCTGCTTTTAACATCATCACCATGGTATTTTCAAGCATCAGTATCAATGAGTGATCTAGCGGCACACGTGCGTACACACACATGCACACACACACACACACACACACACACACACACACACACACACAAAATGAGTGGGGCAGTGGGTGAGTTGATGTGTAGGGAGGGGAGATTGAGAGGCTGTTGCAGCCAGTGGTATTGAAGCCATATCTGTTACCATAGTGTTACCCAATGCAAGATGCATGCAAGTAGCACATGTCTGAGAGTTCTATTTAGTGCATTAGTCTGCTTGAGAACAAATTTCACCTTGTCTGTGGTGAAAGGGGAAATTGTGGCTAGTTGTAGTTGGCCAGAGGGGGAGGGGAGAGGAAGAGGGAGAGAGCTAACTAACATGCACGTCTATTCATCACTGACCTGAAGCACAGTACTATGCTCTGTTCTACATTCAAAAACCACTGCATGCAATGATTGGGTGATCATGAAAGTGTGGGTGTACAGTCGGCACAAGCATGAGGCACTCCTGCCATTCCCTGTGGGAGGAGGGAGTTGACAATTCTTGCGTCACTTAGTTTGTTGAAACATTCAACATGAAGTTATGATTTTTTAACTTAAATTCTCAGTGAAAAAAGTGACACCAATTCAGCAGTTGATATGAACATACAAACCTGTACAAATTCAGAAAAAAAAAACATAAAAATATTAAAGCCAATCTGAATGCGTGCAGATGATGGGAAAGGGAGTGGGGGGGGGGGGGGGGCAGGGAAGTACAAAACAAACCAGTCATTTCACAAGACATGGGCACCTGAGTTGGTGCATTTTGAAACAGAAAGAGTGCTCAGACACATACATCACACACCGGTCCCGTAGGTCCTTGTGACCCATCTTCTCGAATGCATCTTTGAGACAAACAAAGTCAATGTCCCTCCCAGCAGCCTTCCTCCACTGAAGAAACATTTGATAGACAAGTTCTCCATTGGATTCTTGTTCTGATCTGCTTTCGGCCACACCATATTGGTCCTCCCCAATGAGATGAAGAGCAAGTTGCCTTATCTCACTTTGAGTGTCCAAACGCCTCTGCATGTGCTGAAAGAAGAACTCCGAAATGATCCTCTGGTTTCTCTCAAGGACCCTATCGTCTCGTGGAATGGGTAGCATCCTCTCTGGAGTGACATCATCCCGCGAGGACAGCATGGACTCAGGGACAGTGATCTTTGCTGCCAGGTGAATTGCCCGTTTCATTGGCTCAGTGCGCTCGATATTTCGTAAAATCTCAAAAACTCCAATTCTGATGTAATTGCACACGATTTGGTTGTCAGGGTCAAGGCAGTCATCAAGGGTAGGCACTCCTGTACTCGGCACCTTCTCTGCTTGACCAGTGCAGATAGCCACGTGGTGAAGATGATGTCCCAGGAAGTGGTGATCCAAGATCTGAGGGAAATCACTCCTCACCACTCCATCCACCTGCAGTGGGCTCTGCACCCAGGTGCAGGGAGCAAGCAGGTAGTGGTTGGAGGAACAGAGGATTCTCTCAACATTTTCTGGAGAGGCAGACTGAAAGAGACCTGCCACAAGGTTATCGATCGCTGTGTTTCTTATCCCATTTCTCTCACTGAAGGACTGGCATGGTGAGACAGCATGTGCGCTACCAGGAGAGGGCTCCAGCGTCTGAGTGAGCAGTGCGGGGTACAGAATGACGATGTCAGTGTTTCTCTCACAAATGGGAGCTAGTAGTCTCCTTCTCGTTGCTGCAACTCCGCCGCTCAAAGTTGTCATTGCAACTCGAATGTGCTCAGAATACTCTGCTACGTAGGTAGTGCCGTCTCCCTGTTGCACGCTGCGGTGGTCCAGCATTTGTTCCAGAACGCTACGCAGGGAGGCCTCGCTGGGGAAGATGATGCCGCACGTACAGTCCTGTCGCGGCAAGGTTTGGGCCCCCTCAGCTACGAAAGAGAAGAGGGAGGGATCATCATACCGACCCCGAGAGCTGAGCAATTGCTGACAGTAGACTTGCAGCCCCTACCTCAGCTCACAAGCCCATCTGTAGGCCCATCCTAGCCCTAGCCTCACAGGATCTGTACGCCTAGCTTGACTAGAGCGAGCGCTTATGCGTCTTCAGACCACAGACACTTCTGCGGTGCAAACCAGTAACTTCAGCGCTCAGCTGAAGTACGTACTGGCACCGCAGTCAAAGTACCGTTCGTCTACCTGCCTACAGCACCCTCCCATACTCGCTCATGGACTCTTTCTCTACTAGGGAGCCCAGAAAACTCACCCATCTCTGCAGAGATGTTTTCCCGCCAAAATCCCGCCCAAACCTACGAACATTAGGTACATTCTTTGTTCATAATTAAAGTATCCGGATTGAGTATCCGGACCACGTATTGCGGATATGCACCGCTGTTACTAATAATGGCATTCAAACTTTCCTCCCCCTCAATGCAAGTCATAATTATGTGATCTATGTATATACTTTCATTGAATATATATATATATACTTCAGACTTTTGTACACCATCACTGTGGTATCCACACAATACCTATGAGTATTCTAAATGTCCATGGAAGGTGCATGCCAATGCAGAGGGCTGTAGGGATTGTAGTATCTATGAATTATGGATTCATTTTCCATAACTGCATGGTGCATAATAAATACAGGGTGGGGCAGACACTTGGGAATTAGGTTCTTAGTGCATGCATAATAATAATTATCCTGTTTTAATATATAGTTAATTTTTGTTGGATTTCCAGTACAATAACAATGTTATACAGAACAAAACTGAAATTGAAAGGAACAAAAGAAATAACATTAAATTTGACTGCATGCAATAGATTATACAGTGTTGACCATGGTTTCGACTGAAATGGTACATAAAGCTTTTAATACACGTACATGTACACACATACACACACACACAGCAGAGACACCTGTGGCTTGAGTGGTGGGGGGTGTGCTGAAATGAGTGGGGCAGTGAGTGAGTTGATGTGTGGGGGGAGAGAGAGAGGCTATGTCTCGGAGTCCTCCATCGAGTGCATGAGTCTCTGCTTGAGGACAAATCTCATCTGGTCCTGTGGGGAGGGAGGAAGAGGTGTTGGGTTATAGTGGCACTAGTCAGAGGGGGAGGGAAGGGAGAGAGGAGGGAGCAAGGAGGTATGGGCAAGGAAGGAGAGGGAGGAGAGGAAGGAGAGGGAGGAGAGGGAGGAGAGGGAGGAAAGAGAGGATGAGGGAGGAGAGGAGGGAGTAAGGGGCTCACTCTGGACTTCCCCCAGAAGTCCACCACCTGACTTGGATCCTCGTCAGCTCCCAGTAATCGTTGCACTGCAGAATAGAGAATAGTGTGTACACAGCAATTCTATATAACGCACAATAATCTACACGCTGAAGTCAGCAGGGTGGCGTATATCCATTACTCCATGCATCGCCATTCATGATTCCATACTCCACGCACATTCACTCATCATTCCATACACCCATCCCTCCATCCACATTCACTCATCATTCCATACACCCATCATTCCATGCACATTCACTCATCATTCCATACAGCCATCCCTCCACGCACATTCACTCATCATTCCATACACCCATCACTCCACGCACATTCACTCATCATTCCATACACCCATCACTCCACGCACATTCACTCATCATTCCATACACCCATCACTCCATGCACATTCACTCATCATTCCATACACCCATCACTCTGTGCTTACCTGTCTCATCGAGTGACTGCTCTATCAGACTCCACTGTAGACTTCTGTCTGGTCTGACTCTGAAGTATTTTCTGTGTAGAGAGCAGTACAGTGAGCTAGCAGCTTATTGTGTTACAAAGCCAGTGTGTGTGTGTGTGTGTATGTGTGTGTGTGTGTGCACTCATGCACAGCTACAGGTGAAGACAGCACACCTGACAATATCATCCACACACCCATGGCGGGGGATGCGAAGAGTCTGGAGAAAGAGGGAGATCAGTAGATAGGTAGGTCAAGTATGGCGGAAGGAGGAAGAGGAAGAGCAGGGGTAGTTTGGTAATGTGTGGGAAGGAGCCACTTACTTTGAAATTTCCTTCTCCCATGCACACCTTCACTGTTCTCTCTGGCTCAGTTAGAGGAGGGATCTCACGACCAGTCTGGTGAGGGGGGGAGGGGAGGGAGTGGTGAGGGATTGAGAGGGGAGGGGAGGGAGGGAGTAAAGGAGGGAGGGAGGGGACAGTGTCAGTGTGGGAAAGCCAGTGGCATGAGCTTTGTACATACCAGTTCTGTCATTCTCTGCTTCAGGCCCAGCACAATACACATGGGTGCCGGCTTCAGCTGGAAGAGGGTCATCGGGAAGAGAGGGAGGAGGCAGAGGAGAAGGAGAAGGAGGAGGAAGAGGAGGAAGAGTGGGAAAAAGTAGAAGTCTGAAATGTGACATTAACCCAACTGAGAAAAGAAGTACATACCTCTTCAGCAGCAGGTTCGAGAGGTTTTGATTCTGGTCCAAACAAACACTGGGCTATTATTATGAAAATGAAACCATTAATAATATTCATTGATGACATTTATGCATTGCACTTACAAGGAAACCACCCAAAGCTGCCATTGTGGGACCCAAAATACCTGCAAGGACAGAGGAGAGACTTACATGCTGACCCTCCCCTCCCCTCCTCCTCCTCCTCCTCCTCCTCCTCCTCCTCCTCCTCCTCCTCCTCCTCCTCCTCCTCCTCCTCCTCCTCCTCCTCCTCCTCCTCCTCCTCCTCCTCCTCCTCCTCCTCCTCCTCCTCCTCCTCCTCCTCCTCCTCCTCCTCCTCCTCCTCCCATCCTTCCCCTCTCTCCCTCCCCTTACCACTCAGGTGCAGGGTCAAAAGCCTCATGCACGTAGAGCCCAGCTCTCCATCTCTCCCGCTTGTCCCTGAACCCCATGACCGATATGTCATCTCCAGCCCTGAAACTCAGCTCTGAGTTGCAGTGAGGAGAAAGGAAATGGAAGAAGCGACAGGCTGACAAAGAATAGAAAGATATGGAGACTATGCATACTGGCACAAGAAAAACAATATTTTCGCTCTTCGGAATCTTCTATTTTGCTTTCAGTTTCACTTTCAGGTGCAGATGTACTGACCGTCATTGAGCATTCCGATGTAGTGGACCTTGGCTTTGGTTTGCATGCACAGGAAGGACTCATCTGGTATGCTCAAGTGAGAGAGCAACTTCAGAGAGGGAGGGAGGGAGGGAGGGAGGGAGGAGATAATTAAACAGTCTCGGTGAATAAATCATGACTCAATTTTGTTCTCAAATATAAATATTATAATCCATTCATGCATGTACACACATGCACACACACACACACACACACACACTATATTACACATACATACAGCTGTACATGCCAACCTTATTAAAAAGTCTTTTCTGGGCAAAGATGCGTGAATGAAGCTCAGAAAACCACACCCCCTTCTCCTCACTGCTCTGAGCCAAGAAGTGGTACACTTTGAGGGGTGTGCCCAGGATGAACCCTGGCGGGGGGGAGAGAGAGAGAAAAAGAATCAGATAACAGGAAATCACCAATAATGGTAAGACATGTGTCCTCCACTTTAGTCGTCTCTTACCTTTCTCTGGTACTTTGCCATCGGTGAGAGTTAGTGTGTCGGTGACCCAGGCATGCCTCAGGAGAACTCTCTCCTTTAGCTTGAAAGTTTTCCGACTTCTGTTGTTGGGCTGAGAGAGGGAGAGAGAAAGAGAGAGGGGGAGAGAGAGGGGGAGGAAATAAGTGGGTTGAAAATGAGGAAACAAAGGAGGAGATGGAG
>CBDBZY010000006.1:0-24784 GCA_965213685.1 bacterium | reverse complement strand
ATCACCAGGCCCACGGGCACGGGATAGAAGATGAACATGCCCGTGAAGATGATGGGCATGAACATCATCATCTTCGCCTGGGTGGGGTCGCCCGCGGTGGGCATCATCTTCTGTTGCAGGAACATGGACGCGCCCATGAGTATCGTATAGATGTGGTAGGGGTCCTGCACCGAGAGGTCGGTCACCCAGCCGAAAAAGGGCGCGTCGCGCAACTCTATCGACACCAGCAGGGCCTCATACAGCCCGAAGAATACGGGAATCTGTATCAGCATGGGCAGGCAACCCATCATCGGGTTGACCTTGTGCTCCTTGTAGAGGGCCATGGTCTGCTCGTTCAGCTTGCTCTTGTCGTCCTTGTAAATCTCCCGCAGCTGCATGATGCGCGGCTGCAGCTTCTGCATCTCCTTCATGTTGCGCATGCTGACGTGGGTGAGGGGGTAGAAAACGATTTTCACCAGGATGGTCAGCAGGATGATGGCCACGCCCCAGTTGCCCGAAACGGCGTGAAAGGCGCGCAGGACGGACATGAGCGGCTTCGCGATGAAGGCGAACATGCCGTAGTCCAGCGAATCCTCCAGGCGGACGTTCAGCTTCGCAAGATGCTCCACCGCCTTGGGCCCCGCGTAGACGTCGAACGTCGCCTCGACGTCCTCTCCCCCCGAGAGGGGCACGATGGCGGCGTATTCGCCGAGCGCATCCGTCTGGCCGAGCAGGTGAATCTCCGCCCCGCCCGCACCGCTCCGGGGGATGAGCGCGGTGATGAAGTGCTTCGACTGGAGCGAGGTCCACTTGAGTCCCGCGCCGTGCGTGACGGCCTTTCCCGCCTCGGGATAGTCGTATTCGAGGTCTTCGCCCACGAAGCTCATGGGCCCCTCGATGACGCCGCCATAGGTGTTGCCGTCGCTGCCGCCCACGCGCGGCCCCCAGACGATGCCGATGGGATGCTTCACGGAAGGTCGGCGGAGGCGTATCCTGGCTTGAATGCGGAAGCTGTTGTAGCGAAAGGCGAGCGTCTTCTCGGCGGCCAGGCCGTCCGCCCCCCGGTAGAGGAACCGCACCACTCCATCGGGATTCGTCCTGGAGAGCGACAGGTCGCCGCCCTCGACCTGCCAGGCCGCCGCGTTCAGCCGCCCCGCCGTCTGGCCGCCCCAGAAAAAAAGGGGACGCACTTCCGGGCGGCTCGCCGGCACGAGCTCGACGAAGCCCCTCTTCCCCTCCCGGTATTTCAGGAGGCGCGCGGACAGGAAGCCAGCACCAACGTTCGTCAGTTCATACACCGCGTCGCCCACATCCACCCGAACGCGCCTCTCGCCTGACGGGGCGGTGGGGGCGGGCGGAGCGGACGCAACAGGCGGGGACGCCGACCGAGCGGCCGCCGCCGGTGCGCGCAGGGGAGTGCTCGCCACGTCCGACGGCCCCTTTTTCTGGGCCTTGGCCGCCCGCTGTTTCTGCGCCTGCTCCTCCTCGATGGGCTTCACGACGAGGTATTGCCAGCCAATCAGTATCGCCATCGACAAAACGGCGGCGAGAATCGCGTTTTTTTCCATCTGTAGAGCGCCTCTGCCGGATCTGTCAGGGAACCGGATCGTTTCCCCCTGGATGAAATGGGTGGCAGCGTCCTATCCGGCGGACGGTGAGCCACAAAGCCCGAGCCGGCGCGTGGCGGCGAAACGCCTCGAGCGCGTAGCAGGAACAAGAGGGAGAGAAGCGGCAACTGCCCGGCATCACGGGAGACAAAACCAGCTGATAGCCCCGAACCAGGGCGATCGCCAAGGCACTCGCCGCCAGCGAGGCGGGACCGGCCTGTTTTTCAGGGCGTCGCTTTTCCACCGAAAGCGTCGCGAAACGACCTTTCAATATCCCCTAGCCTCGCTTTCGCGATCGAGCCGCGCGCCACGGCCACCACGTCCAGTCCGGCGGGGAGGCGGGCGCCACGGCACCGAAACGCCTCGCGCAGAAGCCGCTTGGCGCGATTTCTCACAACCGCTCCGCCCACCCGGCGCGACGCGATGATCCCGAGCCGCGCGCGATCCCTCCGGCGGGTGGACAACACGTGCAGCGTAAAGTGCGGGTACCTGCGCTTGCGGCCCTCCCGGAAGACGACGGCGAACTCGCTCCCCTTGCGAATCCTGCGCTCGGGCGGGAAGCCCTGGTCCATGCCCGCGGCCCTCCCACAAGGCAAATACGCCAGCCAACAAATACGACGGGCTGAGGCGGCGCCTAGGCGGAGGTGCTGAGGCGCTTGCGACCCTTGGCCCGGCGACGCCGGATGATTCGCGCGGCCCGCCGCCGTCTTCATCCGCCGGCGAAACCCGTGCGTCTTCGCCCGCTTCCTTCTGTTCGGCTGATAAGTTCGTTTCACCAAACGCTCCGCATCCAGAATGTCCAGACTGTGGGGGCCAGTTTCCGCTGAATCGCCATACCCAGAAAGCGTCTTCCCGAAAAGCCGATCGTAAGGTAGCCAGCAAAACCCCGGTTGTCAAGAACCTTCTCCCGCACCGGGCGGGAATTCGCGCCGTCCCGCGCGGGCGGGGGCTTCCTCTCCCCCTCTGTTTTTTCGGCTCCCCCCTCTCTCCCGGACGACGTCCTTTTGTTCGCAAATCGCCGGAAACCGGAAAGTCGCCTCTTTTTCTGTGGAAAGGGTTTGCCTTTTGTCGTCGCTTTGTGGAAAAATGATTCCTCTGCTGTATTTCATCCTTTTTGTTTGTGGAAATTTCAATGGCCGGCGCGCGGAAAACAACCTGTATGCATGGACTTGTGCTGTCATGACGAACCTGTGGGATCGTTGCACGGAAAGAATTCGCGAAGAGGTCTCCCCCCAGACGTTTGGCCGCTGGTTCGCCGGCATCCAGGAGATCAGCGCGAGCGAATCCTCCCTGGCGATACGGGCGCCCGACCCGTTCACCGCGGACACCCTACGCTCGCGGTATTGGGGGATTCTAACGGACATCCTCCAGCAGGAGGCGGGGCCGAACGTTGCGCTCACCCTCTCGGCGGGCGACGGAGAGGTCATCGCGCGCGCACCGAGCGCGCCGATCCGGGAGGAGGCGCGGGAGAGGCGCCAGGCGCCGCCCGAGCGCCCGGATTTCCTGAACCCCAGATACCGCTTCGACAACTTCGTGGTGGGCGGCGCGAACGAGTTCGCGCACGCCTGCAGCCTTCGGGTGGCGGACGGGATGGGCGCCACGCTCAACCCGCTCTTCATCTACGGCGGCGTGGGCCTGGGAAAGACCCATCTGCTGCACGCCGTCGCCGACCGCATCCTCGAGCAGCGCCCGGAGGCGCGCGTCCTCTACACCTCGGCGGAGAACTTCATCAACGAGCTCATCGCCTCCATCCGGCGAAACCAGATGGCCGCGTTCCGAAGCAAGTACCGCAAGGTGGACGCGCTGATGATAGACGACATCCAGTTCATCGCGGGCAAGGAGCGCACGCAGGAGGAGTTCTTCTTCACCTTCAACGCCCTGCACGAGAGCAGAAGGCAGATCATCATCACGAGCGACAAGATGCCGAAGGACACTCCGGGGCTGGAGGATCGCCTGCGGGCGCGCTTCGTGTGGGGGATGATGGCGGACATCCGCCCGCCCGACTTCGAGACCCGGGTGGCCATCCTGGAAAAAAAAGCGGACGAGCAGAAGCTCCGCCTCGCCCGCGAGGTCGCGCACTTCATCGCCGAGAAGGTTCGCTCCAACATCCGGGAGCTCGAGGGATGCCTCGTCAAGATACAGTTCCACGCCTCCTTGCACAGCATCGAGATCGACCTGCCCGTCGCACAGGAGGTGTTGCAGGGCATCATCCGGGACCCTGCCCACAACTCCTCGGTGGACAACATCCAGAGAATCGTCGCCGATCATTTTGATATACGGGTCGCCGACCTGAAATCCAAGAACCGATCGCGCTGCTTCACCGTCCCCCGGCAGATCGCCATGTTCCTCTCCAGGGAATTCACCCGCGCCTCGACCACGGAGATCGGGCGGCGCTTCGGCGGGAAGGATCACTCGACGGTGATCCACTCCACCAACAAGATCAGGCGGCTCATGAGAACGGATCGCTCCATCGCACTCGCCGTCCAGACGCTTCAGCAAAAAATCCACTGACAGCAGTGGAAAAGACTGTGGATAACCGCATCATAACCGCTGGCTTCATCGCGGCCCGCCGAAGAACACCCTGCGTCACGCCCCCGTCCACGCCGAAACCCACACAGCATCCTGCGCGCAACCGTTCTCTTCTCAATCACTTGCGCCGTTTTCCACAAATCCACCGCCCCTACTGTTACTGCTTGTTAGATGTTATGTTCGTCACAAAAAGAACCTCGCCTGAGAATATCTCTTGCGCCTCACGTCCCTGACGCTCAAGAATTTCCGGAACTACGCGCGCGCCGAATTCCGGCCCCATGAAGGATTCAACTACATTTTCGGAGACAACGGGGCGGGCAAGACGAATCTGCTCGAGGCCATCTACTTTTTGTCCCACCTGCGCTCGTTTCGCCGGGTTTCCAGGGAGAAGATGGTTCGGCACGCACAGGGGGGGATGTATGCGTCCGGTGCGTTCCTCGACGATGGGGGCGGGCGGGAGATCAGGCTGGAGGCCGCGTTTCAGGGCCGCGACAGGAGATACAAGAAAGACGGGCGCGAGGTGCAGGGGCTGATGCCCTACCTGGAGAGCTCGCACGTTATCGTCTTCTTTCCGGAGACGCCGGGCATCATCAAGGAGGGACCGGCTGTGCGGCGGCGCTTCTTCGACAGGGCGATAGCGGCCGTCGAGCCGCTGCACATAGAGGATTCTAGGAGGTATGCGAAAATCCTCTCGGAGAGAAACTGGCTTTTGAGGAACGAGGGCGAATCTGGTATGCTTCGGGTCTGGCGGGAGAGGTTGACGGAGGTCGCCGCCCGGATCGTCGCCCGCAGGAAAAGATACATGCAATCACTGGAAAGTCGCCTGGGTCGTCTCGAGGGCCTGTTCGGCGAAGCGCGGCAGGCCAGGCTGTCCGTGGGGTATGAGGCGAATGGCCTGCGGCTTGGGGATGGAGCGGGCGAGGAGGAGATACGGGAGGGCCTGTGCGCGGCGGCCCGGAGAGTGGCGGACGAGGAGCGGACGAGGAGGACGACCCTCTGGGGCCCCCATCTCGATGATTTTCGGTTGTCGTGGGACGGGCACCGGGCGCGGGACGTCGCCTCGCAGGGCGAGCAGCGGCTGATGACGATCCTGCTGGTGTCCGCGAACGCCGAGGAGTACAAGGACAGGAAAAAGGAGGGTCCCATCGTGCTGCTGGACGATCTGGGCTCCGAGCTGGACGCGAACAGAAAGCGGAGGGTGTTGACGTTTCTGGGTTCCCTGGGGACGCAGACCTTCATCACCTCGGCGGAGCGGCCGCCCGGGCGGGCGGGGGACGCGGGGGGAAAGAATTTCCTGGTTCACGATGGAGTGGTGGAAGAGGTGGGCCGGACGCGCCCGAACCACACCTGAAAGGGATAGCGGACACTTCCAATGGTCAAAACTGCCAAAAAAGACGAGCCGAACCCCAGCTACCAGGCGAAGGACATCCGCGTTCTGGAGGGCCTGGAGGCGGTGAGAAAACGGCCCGCCATGTACATCGGGAGCACGGGCACCGGCGGCCTGCACCATCTCGTGTACGAGGTGGTGGACAACAGTGTGGACGAGGCGATGGCGGGCCACTGCGACAAGGTGGGCGTGACGATCCACGAAGACGGATCGGTGCGGGTCTCGGACAACGGGCGCGGCATCCCGGTGGACAGGCATCCGACGGAGGGAGTTTCCGCCGCCGAGGTCGTTTTGACCAAGCTGCATGCGGGCGGGAAGTTCGAGAACAGCGCCTACAAGGTGTCCGGAGGCCTGCACGGGGTGGGCGTCTCCTGCGTCAACGCCCTCTCCGCGTGGATGGTCGCCGAGATACGAAGAGCCGGATACGTCCACACGATGGAGTTTGACAGGGGCGTTCCCAGGTCGAGTCTGAAGAGGGGCAGGAAGGCCCGGACGACGGGCACGATCATCACCTTCATGCCGGACCCGGAGATATTCGAGACCACGGAATTCAGCTTCGACGTCCTCGCGACGCGGCTCCGGGAGCTGGCCTATCTGAACAGCGGCCTCAAGATTACGCTGGAGGACAAGCGGGAGGACAAGCATCAGGAGTACTTCTACAAGGGCGGCATCGTCTCTTTCGTGGAGCATCTGAATCGTTCGCGCAACCCCATTCACAGGAAGCCGATACACGTCACCGGCGAGCGGGACGGGAACCTCATCGAGGTGGCCATCCAGTATAACGACGCCTACAACGAGACGCTTCTCTCCTTCGCCAACAACATCCACACGACGAACGGCGGCACCCATCTCGTCGGCTTCCGAAGCGCGCTCACGAGAACCATCAATCGCTACGCCTCGACGAACAATCTCCTCAAGAACAACCCGGCGCCATCGGGCGACGACGTGCGCGAGGGTCTCTCCGCCGTCATCAGCGTGAAGCTGCCGGACCCCCAGTTCGAGGGGCAGACGAAGGCCAAGCTGGGCAACTCGGAGATGAAGGGATTCGTCGAGCAGGTGCTGAACGAGGGCCTCGCCAACTTCTTCGAGGAGAACCCCTCCGTCGCCAGGAAGATAGTGGACAAGGCCGTCCAGGCGTCCCGGGCGAGAGAGGCGGCCCGCAAGGCGCGCGACCTCACAAGGAGAAAGGGCGCCCTCGACAGCGGCTCCCTGCCGGGCAAGCTCGCCGACTGCTCGGAGAGGGACCCCGCCCTGTGCGAACTCTACCTCGTGGAGGGCGAATCGGCGGGCGGTTCGGCCAAGCAGGGAAGGAGCCGGGATTTTCAGGCCATCCTGCCCCTGAAGGGAAAAATCCTCAACGTGGAGAAGGCGCGGCTCGACAAGATGCTGAACCACGAGGAGATACGAACCATGATCACCGCCATCGGCACGGGGATCAAGGAGGATTTCGACCTCGGGAAACTCCGGTATCACAAGATCGTCATCATGACGGACGCCGACGTGGACGGATCGCACATCCGGACGCTTCTGCTCACGTTCTTCTTCCGCCACATGCCGGCGCTGATCGAAAGCGGACACCTCTACATCGCCCAGCCCCCGCTCTACAAGGTGAAGAAGGGGAAGACGGAGCTCTACCTGAAAGACGACCAGTCTTTTGAGGATTACGTCATCACCTCCGCCGTCGAGGATGTGGAGATTCACGCCGACGGCAACGGGAGAGAGGGGGCGGACGACGGGCGCCTGCGCGGCGGGAGCGGGAGGAAAGCGAGGCGGGCTCCTTCCAACGGGAACTTCCCCAGGGGGAAGAAGCTGCGCGCCCTGATGCTCCTGATCTCGGAGGCGGAGGCCGCGGTACGGCGTCTCTCCCGCCGGGGCATGGACCCCCGCGTCATCCGCCTGCTGGCCGATGAGCCGGGCCTCGGGGCCGGAGACCTGCGAGAGGAGAAGAGCCTGCGGGAGATCGAGAAGATGGTGAAGCGGCATTTCCGGGAGGAGCACCCGGCCGACGGGGAGCCGACGACGGAGCTCCGCAAAGAGGAGGACGGAAAGACCGTCAAGGGCCTCATCGTGCGCTCCCGCATGGCGGACCGCGACCTCGTCACGCGGGTGGATGGGGGCCTTTTCGAGTCCTCCGGCTTCAAGAAGATTCGCACGGCGGCGGGGAGGCTCGCCCAGTTCGGCCAGCCGCCTTATCTCATCAAATCGGGAAGCGCGGAGCTTTCGGTGAACCGGGCGGGGGACATGCTGGAGCAGTTCCGCTCCCTGGGCCAGAAGGGCGTCAGCGTCCAGCGCTACAAGGGGCTGGGCGAGATGAATCCCGACCAGCTCTGGGAGACGACCATGGACCCCGAGCGCAGAACGTTCCGCAAGGTCGTCGTGGCCGACGCCATCGTGGCGAACGACATTTTCTCCACCCTGATGGGCGACGCCGTGGAGCCGAGGCGCGAGCACATCGAGAGGCACGCGACGGAGGTGCAGAACCTCGACGTCTAGACTTCGCCCCCTGATGGGGAGGGGGGAGAGAAAAAAAAGGGCCGCCGCCGGCCCCCGCCGCCGACTTCCCCGAAATCACCGCAAGAGATCGTTTTTGTTTGTGATGACGATGATTCTCATGGTGTAAAACGCCAGGGCGGGCCCGCCCGGGTTCGCCCCTCTCCAGCGTTCCGCGCTTTGTCGCCGTCGCGCCTTCTCCGCCGTCGCAAAGGGGAATTTTCGCAAGATGGACAATTTTCACGAGGTCAGCATAGAGCAGGAGATGAGCGCCTCCTTCATGGACTACGCGATGAGCGTCATCATCGCCCGGGCGCTGCCCGACGTCCGGGACGGACTCAAGCCCGTGCAGCGGCGCATCCTCACCACGCTGCACGATTTGGGGCTCGCGCACAACAGGCCGTTTCGCAAGTGCGCGAAGATAGCGGGGGACGTCAGCGGAAACTACCACCCCCACGGGGAGGCGGTGGTCTATCCGGCGCTGGCGCGCATGGCGCAGGATTTCTCCCTGCGGGGCATGCTGGTGGACGGGCAGGGGAACTTCGGCTCCGTGGACGGCGACCCGCCCGCGGCCATGCGCTACACCGAGGCGCGGATGACGCAGCTCGCCGAGAACATGCTCGCCGACATCGACAAGGACACCGTCGACTTCGTCCCCAACTACGACAACACCCGGACGGAGCCCTCCGTCCTCCCCTCGCGGGTGCCCAACCTGCTTCTGAACGGCTCGACCGGCATCGCCGTGGGCATGGCCACCAACATTCCGCCCCACAACCTCGGCGAGCTTTGCGACGCGCTCGTCCACTTGCTGGAGAACGAAGGCGCCGCGACGGCGGAGATTCTCGAGAGGATGCCCGGGCCGGATTTTCCCACCGCGGGCATCATCTACGGCCGTTCCGGAATCAGGAGATACTACGAGACGGGCCGCGGCGCGCTGCAGATGCGGGCCAAGTCGGTGGTGGAGATTAACGCGCGCACCGGCCGCCAGTCCATCGTGGTGACGGAGATTCCCTACACCCTCAACAAGGCGCGGCTGATCGAGAAGATCGCGGATCTCGTGCGCGCCCAAAAGATCAAGGACATCTCGGACATCCGCGACGAGAGCGACAGGAGCGGCATGCGCATCGTCATCGACCTCAAGAGGGACGCCGTGGGCGGCGCGGTCCTGAACCAGCTCTACAAGCACACCCAGATGCAGACGACCTTTGGCGTCATCCTCCTGGCGCTCGTCAACAACCAGCCGCGCGTGATGGGCCTGAGGGAGATGCTCTTTCATTTCCTCCGCTACCGCCGCGAGGTGGTTCTCCGGCGCAGCCGCTTCGACCTCCAAAAGGCCGAGAGCCGCGCGCACATACTGGAGGGCTACCGGGTCGCCCTCGACAACATCGAGGAGGTCATCGCGCTCATCCGGGGGAGCGGGACGCCCGAGGAGGCGCGCGAGGGCCTCATGCGCGGCTTCGGCCTCACCCGGCCCCAGGCGCAGGCCATCCTGGAGATGCGGCTTCAGCGGCTCACCGGCCTGGAGCGCGACAAGATAGAGGCGGAATACGCGGAGCTCCGCAAAACCATCGCGCACCTTCAGAAGGTGCTGGTGGACCAGGCGCTCCAGACCGGCATCATCAGGGGGGAGATTCTGGAGATACGCGAGAAGTTCGCGGACGGGAGGCGGACGCAGATCGTGGACGAGGCGGGCGACATCACCATCGAGGACATGATCGTCGAGGAGGACATGGCGGTCACCATATCGAATTCGGGGTACATCAAGCGAAACGCCATCAGCCTCTACCGCTCCCAGCGCCGCGGCGGCAAGGGCGTGATGGGCATGGGGACGAAGCAGGAGGATTTTGTCGAGCAGCTCTTCATCGCCTCCACGCATGATTACATGATGTTCTTCACCTCGCGCGGACGCTGCCACTGGCTGAAGGTGCACGAGATTCCGCAGGCGGGCCGGGCGGCGCGCGGCAAGGCCATCGTGAACGTGCTCCACCTGGCGGCGGGCGAGTTCGTCTCCGCCGTCATGCCGGTCCGCAAGTTCGAGCCGGATCGCTACATCGTCATGGCGACCAAGCGCGGGGTGATCAAGAAAGCGCAGCTCACGGCGTTCAGCCGCCCGAGGGCGGACGGCATCATCGCCCTCCGCCTCGACGAGGGCGACGAGCTCATCGGCGTGGGCCAGACGGACGGCAACCTCGACGTGTTCATCGGGACGAGGGAGGGCAAGGCCCTCCGCTTCCCCGAGGGCAGGGTCCGCGCCATGGGCAGGAGCGCGCGGGGCGTGCGCGGGATCGACCTCGGAGAGAGGGATTACGTGGTGGGCATGGAGGTCGTCTCGCCGGGAGACATCATTCTCACGGCCACGGAGCGCGGATACGGCAAGCGCAGCCGGGTGGACGACTACCGGCTGACGAACCGGGGCGGAAAGGGGGTGATCAACATCAAGGTGACGGACAAGAACGGGCCGGTCGTCGGCGTCCGGCGCGTGACCGAGGACGATGAGTTCATGCTGATCACGAGCGGCGGGCAGCTCATCCGCTCCCGCGTCCAGGACGTCTCCATCATCGGGCGCGCCACGCAGGGGGTTCGCCTGATCGGCGTCAAGGGAGAGGACCGCGTCGCCGCCCTCGCCCGCATCGAGGAGAACGGAAGCGGCTCTCCCGAAAAGCGATGAGCGAATGATGCGAAAAGCACAAGATGGCGCACCGGCGGCGTGTTTTCTCGCCCTCGCCTTCGCGGTTCTCGGGTGCGCGGGCGAGGCACCGGACCGGCGGGGGGCACCGACCGCGCGAGGCGGGGAGCAGGCGCCGCCCATCCCCGCCCGCCCGGCGAAACCCGCGCCCGCGCCTGATCTTTCGGAGCCCCCGTCTCCCGCCGCCCTCGCCTTGAGTCAAAGGGGGGAGAGGGCCTATCGGCAGGAGAATTACGACCTCGCCGAGAGGCTGTTCCGCGAGGCGCTCGGCCATGAGCCGGACCGCCTCCACGCGCTCACGGGCCTGGGCTGGACGCTGTATGACGCAAGGCGGCCGGATGAGGCCTTCTTCTTTTTTCAAAAGGCGAACAGACGCTACCCCAAGGACGGGAGCGCCCGCCGCGGCCTCGCCTATTTGCTGTACCGGTATGGACGGAAAGAGGAGGCCCGCGCGCTACTCGGCTCGCTCGACAGGGGGAGATGGCCCGAGTTGGCCAACGTTGACGACGAGATCGCCGCGCGCGCCATCCAGGGCCTGCCCGCCCCCGTCGCACCGGGGGAGAGGGGCGCGCCGCCGCGGAAGAAGACGAAGCCGCCCAGCGTCGCGAAACCTCCCGCAAGGCCTGAGCCCCGGATGGGAAAACCCGCGCAGCCGCCCGCGCCGCCCGCGCGGCGGGCGTGGCGGCCGCCAGCCGCCCAGGGGCCTTCCCTGGAGAACATGGCACACATCCCGGGCGGGCGCTTCAGGATGGGCGCGAGATTCGTCGCCGCCCCCAAGGCGCGAAGGCGGCGCGGGCGAAGGTTGCGCGCGCGCCTCAGGGCGATCGGCGGCCGCCTCGTCGAGGTGAAGGCTTTCCGGCTGGACAGGTTTGAGGTTACCAATTCCCTGTATGCTGCGTTTGTGAAGGCGGTGAACGTGCCGGAGCCTCCCTTCTGGCGCAGGCCCCATTTCAGGGGCCCGCACCTGCCCGTGGTCGGGGTCACCTGGTGGGAGGCGCGCGCCTACTGCGCGTGGGCGGGAAAGCGGCTGCCCACGGAGGCCGAATGGGAGTACGCGGCCCAGGGCGCCGGGCGGGGCAGAAGATATCCGTGGGGCGCCGCGCCGCGCGGCAGGAACGCCGTTTTCGGCCTGAATCCCGATACGGGAGGGCCAAAGGCGGTGGGGCGGCGCCCGGACGGCGCCAGCCCCCAGGGGGTGGAGGATTTGGCCGGAAACGTGTGGGAGTGGGTGGAGGACGTTTTCCGGAAAGCGCCCGGCGACGCCCGCCCCGTCTCCCGAAACGGCCATGCGCTCCGAACGCTCAAGGGCGGTTCCTGGGTGAACGGGTGGTGGGCGCTGGCTTCCTCGAGCAGGACGGGCGATGCGCCCGCGCGCCGATTGCCCGCCTACGGCTTTCGCTGTGCGGCGGATGCGCGAAAATGAGGTATCATGCCCGCCCGCGCCATCGAACGCGCAAAACGGAGCTCCCCGAAGAAAAAAGAGAGAGGACACGGCCTTTGATGAAAAAAACATCCCTGCGCCTTCTGCTTCCCGTGCTGGGGGTTGCGCTCTTGGGGTCCGTCGCCGGGGCGCAGTCCTTGACGCCTCCGCCTCCCGCTCCGTCGCAATCTCCTCCCGCCCCGCTCCGCGCGCCTCTCGGTCCGCCCGCCGCCGTCTCTCCCGCCGCGACGCCGCCGCCGGGGATGTCCCCCGCCGTCCCGCCCCGCCCCCTGGACCTCATCGCCACCATCACGCTGGCGACGGGAAAGGCCGAGACCTTCGGCCGCGAGATCGACCGGCTGGAGATCGTCACCCGGCCCGGCGGTGCAATAGAGATGATTCATCTGGTTCTGGCCGCCGCCGGCCAGCGCAACACGCACGTCTGGTACAACTACGCCCAGGTCGCCAAGCTGAGCTATCGCTTCGTCTCTGCCGAGGGACGCTCGAAGGTGTATGTCCGCCCGCTGCAGGCGTCGCCCACGACGCGGGCGCTCACGGACAGGCTCGAGCCGCTCAGCCCGCGCGAGTTTCGGTGAGGCGCCGCTGCGATGAACGCGAAAGGGTACGCGAACCCGGGCCTCGCCCTCACGCCCGCGCAGCTCCAGGATCGCATCGGGGAACGGAAGGGCGACGACCTCGTCATCATTGACGCCCGCCCGGCGCCGGATTTTTGCGCGGGCCACATCGAGGGCGCCGCGCACCTGGATTTGTACGGAATCTCGCTCAACGACACATCGCCCCGCCCGCTGGCCGCCTTCACCTGGATGCTCGCGTATCTCATGGAGATACGGGGCGTGGATTACGACAAGACGGTGGTGTTCTACCAGGACGACTCGGGGTTCCGCGCGGCGCGCGGGTTTTGGTTTCTGGAGTATCTCGGCCATGGGGACGCGCACATCCTGGATGGCGGCATCGCCGCGTGGAAGGCGGAGGGCCTGCCCGTCACGCGCGAGGCCTGGCCGATGGCGGGCGGCCCCTACGAGGCGCGCGCCAGCGGCCACAGGCGCATCCTGAGAACCTCGTTCGCGAGTCGCCTCAAGCCGTATGAGGCGGACCGCATCGCCACGGCGGACTACATTTTGGCCCATCTGGACGATTCCGAAGTCCGGATTCACGACACCCGCTCGGAGGGCGAGTATTTCGCCGAAAACGTGCGGGCCGCGCGCGGCGGCGCCGTTCCGGGCTCGGTGCACCTCGAGTGGAGGGAGGCGCTTGCGGACGACGGGTCGTTGCGGCCGGCCGCCGAGCTGGTGGAGCTGCTCGAACCGAAGGGACTGACGCCCGACAAGGAAATCGTGCCCCTGTGCCAGGGCGGATACCGCTCGGCCCACGCCTATCTCGTCTATCGGCTGCTCGGCTACCCGCGAATCAGAAACTATCTCGGCTCCTGGAAGGAATGGGGCGACAGGGAAGATTTGCCGGTCGAAATCCCCAGGCGCGGCGGACGGAGCCCGAACCGGACGGGCGACGCCTGAAGCGCGTCGCGCGGGGTGCGCTTTCCGCTTCCGCGTCCGGCGCGGCTCAGCCTCCGCGGAGGATGCGCACCACCACCTGCGACAGCGCACCCGCGACGGGGGGAACCCAGAAGACGGCGATGATGCGGAACAGGAAAAACTCGGTTCCGATGATGGGGACTTCATACACGAACGTGCGCACCGGGCCGATGAGGGACGAAGCGGTGATCAGCGTCACCATCGGCCCGACCCCCGCGCCCCCCTGGAGGAGCCCGGCCACGATGGGATACAGCACGAAGGGCGCGCCCACGGGCAGCATGCACCCCGCGACCCAGCCGAGGAGGATGCCGCGCCAGCCCGAGCGGTCGGAGAGCCAGTTTTGCAGGATTTCTTGCGGAAGCGCCTCGACCATGAGCGCGCCGATGAACATGCCGATGACGATTTTGGGAAGGATGTTCACGATCAGGGCACCCGCGCGTCCGGCGGGTGCCCAGGGAAGCTCCCCGGTTTTCTGGTACGCAAGGAACGCCAGGCCCGCCGCCATGACCAGCAGGACGAGCGTCGTCTTGTCGAAAAGGGTGGACATGGAGACTCCTCGTCAGATCGGGAGCGGCGGGCCGGCCGCGTGCGGACGTGCGCGGCAAGATACGGGAGTATAGCCCCCAATCGGATGCATGAATACAGCCAAACCCCCTGGCGGGAGGGATGAGGGGGAGCGAGAAAACGATTTCCCCGGGGGCGGGAGGCGAGAATGGCGGGGGCGTATCTCACGGAGGCGGCGGCCGGCGTGGGCGGGCGGCTGCGCGTCCGGCCCGAGGATTTTCGCGTGGAGGAAATTCCCCTTGCCCGGCCCAGCGGGGATGGGGAGCATCTGTATCTGTGGGTGGAGAAGCGGGGAATCTCGACCCTGGAGGCTCTGCGCGTCCTGTGCCGCTCGCTGAACCTGGCGGAGGAGGCGGCGGGCTGTGCCGGGCTGAAAGACGCCGGTGCGGTGACGAGGCAGTGGTTTTCCTTTCCGGCGAAGGCGCGGGACGTTCGGGACGCCATCCGGAGGGCGGAGGAGGGGGGCGACGTTCGGGTTCTGGAGGCGACGCGGGGCCGGACCAGGATCAGGCGGGGCGCGCTTCTGGGGAATCGCTTCGACATCCTGGTGCGCGACGTCGCCCCGGACGGAGAGCGGAAGGCGCGGGGAATTCTGGACTGTCTCGCCGCGCGGGGGCTGCCCAACGCGTTTGGCGATCAGAGGTTCGGCGTTCATGGCCATACGGCGCGAATCGGCCTCGCGCTCGCGCGGGGAGACTGGGCGGGTGCCTTGAGCGCGCTGGTGGGCGTCGCGAGGTTCTCCTCCGCGCCCCCGGAGGTCGACGCTCGCCTCATGGAGGCCGCCCGGAGGCACGAGGCGGGCGAGTTCGCGCGGGCGCGGCGGCTCTATCCGGCGTCCTGGGTCGCGGAGAGGCGCGCGCTTTCCCGCTTGGAGGCGGGCGCCTCGGCACAGGCGGCGGTCGCCGCGATTCCCCTGCGGGAGAGGGTTTTGTATGGCGGCGCGCTTCAGGCGGCCGTTTTCAACTCCTGCCTGGCGCGGAGGCTCGAGGCGCGCGCCCACGACCGCGTCTGGGCGGGCGACGCGCTGTTTCACCACGAGACGGGGAGGGCCAGGAGGGCGGGCGCCCCCGGGAAGGAGGCGCGCGGGCTGGCGCGTTTCGAGGTCAGCCCGGCCGGGCCGCTGATCGGCCGAAACCTGCTGGAGGCGCGCGGGGAGCCGGAAAACCTGGAGCGGAGCGTGCTAGAATCCTTGGGCGTCGATGGACGCGGGGTCGTCGAGGGGCTGGCGCGGTTGGGGCTGCATGGCTCTAGGCGCCCGTATCGTGTACAAATGAAAGAGGTGAGCGTGCGCGCGGAAAACGGCGGCCTGCGCCTGGGGTTCACTCTGCCGCCTGGGGCATACGCGAGCGAGGCGCTTCGGGAGTTGACGAAAAACGAACCTCCGGTGGGCGCCCTCGCGCGCGTCGGGGGCGGGAGCTAGACGGGTTCATCCTGCTTCTCGGGGGAGGGGAGGCATGAAAGTTTTTCTGACGGGCGGAACAGGATACATCGGCAGCGCGCTTCTTTCCCTTTTGTCGCTGGAGGGCCACGAAACGAGAATGCTCTGCCGCGACCCCGAGCCCGCGAGGCAGCGCATCGCCTCGATGGGCGGCGTCTATCCCGTGCGGGGCGACATCACCGCCTATTCGGTGGAGCAGCTCGCCGAGCTGATGAAAAAACAGGATGCCGTCATCCACCTGGTGGGCATCATCATCGAGAAGGGAACGCCCGGCTTCGAGGCGGTTCATGCGGAGGGCACGCGCCGGGTGGTTGCCGCCGCCGAGCGGGCGGGGGTGAAGCGCTTCGTGCACATGAGCGCCCTGGGCACGAGGGAGGACGCCGTCGCCCGGTATCACAAGACGAAATTCGCGGCCGAGCGGTTTGTTCGCGAGAGCGCCCTGGATTGGACGATATTCCGGCCCTCCATCGTTTTCGGGGAGAACGACGAGTTTTTGAACGCGTTCGCGCGCATTGCGCGCCTCGCCCCCGCCCTTCCCGTCATCGGCTCAGGCGAGGGGAGGCTCCAGCCCATCTGGGTGGAGGACGTGTGCCGCTGCTTCGCGCAGTGCCTGTCTATGCCCGAGACCGTCGGGCGGACCTACGACATGGGCGGGGACGCCGCATACGCGATACGGGACATCCTCGCCATGCTGCTGGCGGCGATGGGCAAGAAGAGGCTGCTCTTGCGCCTGCCCGTCCCCATCGCGCGCCTGCAGGCCAAGGCGTTCCATCTGCTTCCGATGAAGCCGCCCTTCACGGAGGATCAGATCACCATGCTGGGCGAGGACAACGTCTGCGACCCGGCGCCCCTGAAGGAGACCTTCGGGCTTCGCCCGAGGACGCTGGAGGATTATCTCGAAGAGCGCTTCGGCGGCGCGGCCTGAACGGGAGCGGTGCGCAGGGCGGAGGACAGAGGGGGCGCGCTCCGCTATCCCCCGCCCGGGTTTTCTTCGGCGGCGCGAAGCGCGTCTTTGGCCGCGCGCCACGCGGCGCGCTGGGCCGAGGAGATGGGCAGGGCGCCGACCTCCTCCTCCGACGCCCAGACGCGGCCGCCCCCGTGCGTTCGCAGCCCCGCCCCGTCGGGATTCTCCGCTTGATAGACGACGAACAGAACCTTTCTGTGCGTGAGCGTTCTTTGAACGCGGGCGAGCTCGCGCCGAGGCCTCCACCCCCCGCCGAGTGCCTCCGCGCACCCCGCGCGGAGCCGTCCCGGGTCCACGTTCCGAAGGTGGCCGTCCTCCATGAAGCCGGGCAGCTCCCACATGCCGCCCCAAAGACCGCTTTCCGCTCTTTGCGCCAGGAGAAGCAATCCGTTTCGCTGCGCCCAGAACTGAAAGAGGGTGACCGGCGCGGGCGGCTTTTTCGGCGTCTTCACCGGCAGGGCGTCCTGGACGCCCGCCCGGAGGCCCGCGCACAAGCCGCGCACGGGACATCCTGCGCAATCCGGGGCTCGGGGGGCACACACCCGGGCGCCCAGCTCCATCAGCGCCTGGTTGAAGTCTCCGGGCCGCGACGGCGGAACCAGCGCCTGCGCCTCGGCGCGAACGATTTTCTGGGCGAGGGGGGAGGCGACGGGGATCGCGAGGTGGAGGATGCGGCTCATGACGCGCAGGACGTTCGCGTCAATGGCCGCGCATCGCTCCCCGAAGGCGATGCTGGCGATAGCCCCCGCCATGTAGGGACCGACGCCCGGGAGCGCCAGCAGCGCGTCGCGCGTTCCGGGCAGCTCCCCCCCGCCGCGGCTCGTCACCTCCCGCGCGGCGCGGTGGAGGTTTCTCGCGCGGCTGTAATAGCCGAGTCCCTGCCACTCGGCCAGCACGGAATCGAGCGGCGCGTCGGCCAGGGCGGCCAGGGTGGGAAACCGCCCGATGAAGGCGGGGTAGCGGCCCCGGACGGTCTCCGCCCGGGTTTGCTGGAGCATCGCCTCGGACACCCAGATGCGGTACGGGTCTTTCTCGCCGCGCCAGGGGAGGTCTCTTTTTTCGCGGTCATACCACCCCAGGAGGCGCTTGCGGAATCGCCTCCGCTCCGATGGGGCGAGCCGGGGACTCAAGGCCGCGCGCTTCGGTTTGTTTGACATGCAACAGGCCAGTCGTTATCTAGCGTATACGGGGAGCTTCCCCTGAGACGTGGCGTCCCTGCTTCGAGATGGAATCATAGAGCATGAGCGCGGCGATCAAAAACCGATGTCGCATACGATGGGCGCTGCTGCTGGTTTTTTGCTGCGCCGGCGCGCGAATCGCGGAGGCGGCACCGCCGGGCCGCATCGCCGTCGGCGTGGTGCTGGACCTCTCGGGAGCCGGCAAGGCCTCGGGAGAGGAGGCGCGCAACGCGCTTTTGCTGGAGAGGGAGCGGATCAACCGCAGGGGAATCGCCGGCCGGCGCGTGTTGTTCCTCACCTTCGACACGAGGGGGAGTCCGCGCGCGGCGGCGGCGGCCGTTCGCAAACTCGCGCGGGAGCACAAGGCCGTCGCCGTCATCGGTCCTGTGCGGCATTACGCCGCGATCGCCGCCGCGCAGGCGGCGGAGAGGGAGAGGGTGCCCATCTTTTCGCTGTCCGCCCCCGAGGAGATTCTCGTTCCGACGCTTCGATGGGTGTTCTCCACCGCCCGCCCGGCGTCGCTGCCCGCCCGGCGGATATTGGGGCACCTGAAGGGGCGGGGGATCAGGCGCCTGGCGATCCTGGCCTCGGCGGATGGCTACGGCTCGGAGGGTCGGGAGCAAATCACCGCACTCGCGCCGGACTTCGGCGTCTCCATACTGCTCAACGAATCGTTCAAGCCGGACGCGCACAACTTTTTGCCCTTCCTGGAGCGCTCCTCCATGCGCGGCGTCGGGGGCCTGGTGCATTGGGCGCGGGGCGTCTCCCGCCTGGACCTGGTGCGCACCCGCAGGGCGCTGAACCTCAAGACGCCGCTCTATGTTTCCCGCGCGTCCCCCGGGCTGTTCGGCCCCAGGCGCGGAGGCCGCGCCGCCGAGGGCGTGACGTTTCCCGCCTCGTGGCTCGCGGCGGGCCATCTCCTGGAGGCGTCGCACCCCGCCAAAGGGGAGGTGATGGCGTTTCGGGCCGAATACCGGAAGAAATACAGGAGCGCGCCGGGCGAGACGGCGGCTGCGGCTGCGGACGCGCTGCGCCTCCTGGCGTGGACGGCGCGGGGCGTGGGCGTGCATCGGGCGCGCATCCCCTCCGGCGTCGAGGGGACGCAGGATTTTTTGGGGCTGAACGGGAGCTACCATTTCTCCAGAACCGATCACAGCGGGCTGCGGCCGGATTCCCTGGCGCTGGTTCGCATCCAGAAGGGCGAATGGACGCTCCTTCCGCCCGGGGAGAATTAGGCGCACCCGCGCGCGCAACCCCCGCCTTCGGCGCGCGGCGAATCGCTCCCCGTTCGACGCCCACACGGGCGGCCCCGGCTCCGGAAGGTGCCGAAATGTGTTTGCGCTTCGGCCGGTTGACAGGAATTCGTTTCGGGTATATATATCCGACTAGATGGGTCGGCGATTGTTTGGGTCGCATTTGGCTCATGGGTGCTCGTTTATAACCCGGCATAACTCAAGGCGGTAAAGAAATTGTTTGCGATCGCCAAGCGCACGGATTACGGCCTGATGGCGCTGTCCTACCTCGCGGAGCAGGAAGAGGGCGGGGCGGTTACCTCCAGGGCCATCGCCGCCCGGTTCGGCATTCCCGCCGAATTGCTGGCGAAGACGATGCAGCTGCTCGCCAAAAACGGAATCGTGGAGTCCAGAAACGGGCCCAAGGGAGGCTATGTGCTCTCGCGCCGGCCGGAGTCCGTTTCGGTGGCGGAGGTGATTCGGGCCATCGAGGGGCCCATCGCCATGGCGGTCTGCCAGGCCGGCGACGCCACAGGGTGCGAACAATTCGAGAGGTGCACCATTTTTTATCCCATGGAAAGGATCCAGAGAAAGGTGACCGACGTGCTGGAGGGCATGACCCTCCAGGACATGGTGGGTACGCCTGCAGGAGAGACGAGATGACCCTGAAGTTCCCCATTTATATGGATTACCAGGCAACGACGCCCATGGACCCCCGGGTGCTGGAGGAGATGCTCCCCTATTTTGGCGAGAAGTTCGGCAACGCCGCGAGCCGCAACCACAGCTACGGCTGGGAGGCGGAGAAGGCCGTGGACGACTCCAGGGAGAAGCTCGCCGGCCTCATCGGGGCGGACCCGCGCGAGATCATCTTCACGAGCGGGGCCACCGAGTCGGACAACATGGCGCTCAAGGGCGTGGCCGAGATGTACAAGAAGAAGGGCAACCACATCGTCACCTCGGCGATCGAGCACAAGGCCGTCATCGACTCCGCCAAGCGCCTCGAGACCTGGGGGTTCGACGTCACCTACATCGAGCCTCCCGAGGACGGCATCACGACGGCGGAGATGGTCGAGGCCGCCCTGCGCGACGACACCATCCTCGTCTCCATCATGGCGGCGAACAACGAGGTCGGCGTTCTGAACCCCATCGCCGAGATCGGGGCGTTGTGCCGCGGGCGGGGCGTCCTCTTCCACACGGACGCCACGCAGGGGTATGGCAAGATTCCCATCGACGTGAACGAGATGAACATCGACCTGCTCTCCGCCTCCGCCCATAAAATCTACGGGCCCAAGGGCGTGGGGCTGATTTACGTGCGCAGGCGCAGGCCGCGCGTTCGCCTCTCCGCCATCATGGACGGCGGCGGCCATGAGCGGGGGATGCGCTCCGGCACGCTGAACGTCTCCGGCATCGTCGGCTTCGCCCGGGCGGCGGAGCTGTGCGCGGAGGAGATGGAGGAGGAGAACGTTCGCCTGACGAACCTGCGCGACAGGTTCAAGTCCATCATGTTCGAGAGCCTCGAGGAGGTGTACGTGAACGGCCACGAGACCAGGCGCCTCGCGGGCAACCTGAACCTGAGCTTCCCCTACGTGGAGGGCGAATCGCTCATCATGGGGCTGAGCGACGTGGCCGTGTCCTCCGGCTCCGCCTGCACCTCGGCGAGCCTGGAGCCGAGCTATGTGCTCAAGTCCATGGGCAGGGGCGATGAGTTGGCCCATTCCTCGATCCGCTTCGGGTTCGGTCGCTTCTCCACCGAGGAGGAGATGGAGTACGTGGCCGAGAAGACGACGAACATCGTGAACCGGCTTCGGGAGATGAGCCCGCTGTATGAGATGGTGAAAGAGGGCGTCGACCTCTCCAAGGTGGAGTGGCAATCGCATTAGACGGCGATTCGCGCGCATCGCATGTCAGACAGAGCCGGAGGCTCGCAGACCCCAGGAAAAGGAGAGCAGGGAAAATGGCTTACAGCGATAAGGTGGTGGATCACTACAACAACCCCCGCAACGTCGGCTCGCTGAACAAGAACGACCAGGCGGTGGGCACGGGCATCGTGGGCGCACCGGAGTGCGGCGACGTGATGAAGCTGCAAATCAGGGTGAGCGGCGGGGGCGTCATCGAGGATGCGAGGTTCAAGACTTTCGGCTGCGGGAGCGCCATCGCTTCGAGTTCGCTGGCCACCGAGTGGCTCAAGGGAAAGACGGTGGACGAGGCCGAGGAGATCAAGAACACGCAGATCGTCGAGGAGCTGAACCTCCCGCCCGTGAAGATTCACTGCTCCGTGTTGGCGGAGGACGCCATCAAGACCGCCCTGAACGACTTTCGCGAGAAAAACGGGATGCCGGTCGTCGAGCGCAAGGGACATCACTAGGGGCGGACGACTCGCCGGCGGGGGACGCGGGACATGGAAACGGCCATGAAAAAACGAAGCCTGGAGGTGACCGCCAAGGCGGTGGACAACCTGAACCGCTTCATGGAGCAGGAGGGGAAGCGGGGCCAGGTTCTTCGCGTCGGCGTGAAGGGCGGCGGCTGCTCCGGGCTTTCCTATGTTCTGCAGTTTGAGGGCGAGGAGCGCATCAACCCGTTGATGGACGAGGTGATCGAGAAAGACGGCGTCCGGGTGGTTGTGGACAAGAAGAGCCTCCTGTTCCTGGCGGGCACCACGCTGGATTTTGAAGACGGGCTGATGGGCCAGGGCTTTACGTTCAAAAACCCCAACGCCCGCCAGTCCTGTGGTTGCGGGGAAAGCTTCTCCGCGTAGCGGGATCGGGACAAAACGCGCCGCGCCCATGCACTGCGGGAGAGCGACGCGTTTTTCTTTTGAGTGGATAGGCCTGGCGGTTCACGCGGGCATTGGGATCGCGCGATGAGCGAAGCGACGAGAAGCGAAGCGTTTTCCATCTTCGAGGAAGACGGCGGGATAGGGACGATCCCCGCGGAAATCGACCATTTCGCGCTGCTGGGCTTTCCGCGAAAGTTCGGTCTCGACCCCGAGGCGCTGGAGGCGAGGTTTCATCAGCTGAACCGACAGCTCCACCCCGATTTTTTCATGGACGCGCCGGCCGCGGTGCGAATCCGGAGCCTGGACGCGACCGCCCGCATCAACGAGGCGTACCAGACGCTCCGGGCGCCAGTCGCGCGCTTGGTGTATCTCGTGGAGCTCGAAAGCGGCAAGCTCGAGGAGAACGACGCGAAGCCGCCGCCGGAGTTGTTCGAGGAGATATTCGAGGCCCGGGAGGCGGCGGAGGAGTTTCGGTGCCGCACGGACGAGGAGGAGTCCGAGGAGCTGCGCGGGCGCATCAACGCGGCCCGGGAGTGCTTCTCGGCACTCCGCGACGGCCAGCGCACGGCGCTCGACAGCCTGGGCGCCGCCTGGGACGAGGCGTTGGCTAGGGGCGCGCCCGCACCGCCCGAGGTCGTGAGAAGGATGCGCTCGATCCTCGGGCAAAGAAACTACATCGAGAACACGCTCGCGAGCCTCAAGTGCGCTCTGGAGAGGCGCGAATGAACGAGATCATCGGAATCGACCTGGGCACGACGAACAGCTTGGTCGCCTCTGTCGTGCGGGGCGAGCCGAGAATCCTCGCTCCGGAGGGCGAGCGCGGCATCGTGCCCTCCGTGGTGAGCTTTCGCTCCGACCGCGTCCTGATCGGCGACGGGGCGCAGGCGGATCGCGTCTCCAACAGCCGAAACGTCGTCTTTTCCATCAAACGGTTCATGGGCAGGGGCTACCGGGACGTTCGGGACGAGATGCGCCACCTGCCCTTCGAGGCGGACCCCCGGGAGGAGGAATCCGTTCACGTGCTGGCGCGCGGGCGCTCCTACAGCGCGCCCGAGATCAGCGCGCTGCTGCTGCGGCACCTGAAGTCCCGGGCGGAGAAAGTCCTCGGCCATCCCGTGCTCCGGGCGGTGATCACCGTTCCGGCGTATTTCAACGACGCGCAGCGCCAGGCGACGAAAGACGCCGGCAGGCTGGCGGGCCTCGAGGTGCTTCGCATCATCAACGAGCCCACGGCCGCTTCCCTGGCCTATGGCCTGCACGAGCGGAATCGCGGCGTCATCGCGGTGTATGACCTGGGCGGCGGGACGTTTGACGTCTCCATCCTGAGAATCAGGGACGGCGTATTCGAGGTGCTCTCCACCGGGGGGGACACCCATCTGGGCGGGGATGATTTCGACCGCGCGATCTCCCTCCGCATCCAGGAGGAAATCCGGAGGGAGTGCGGCGTGAATCTGGGCGAAATCCCCGAGGCGCTGGCCGAACTCGCGCTCCTGGCGGAACGGGTCAAGAAAACGCTCTCGGAGAGCGAGTCGGCGGCGTATGAACTCGACAGCCCGGGCGGCGTCGCGCTCTCCCACGCGGGGAGCCTCTCCCGCGCGGAGATGGAGGCGCTCCTCGCGCCGCTGGCCGCGCGGACGCAGGCGCCCTGCAGGCGCGCCCTGGAGGATGCGGGCCTCACGCCCGGGGGGGTGGACGAGGTCGTCCTGGTGGGCGGCGCGACCCGCATGCCCCTCATCCGCCGGATGGTGGCCGAGCTGTTCGGGAAGCAGCCCCATGCGGACATCGACCCCGACGAGGTGGTGGCCCTCGGCGCCGCCGTGCAGGCGGACATCCTGGCGGGCGGGCGCAAGGACATGCTGCTGCTCGACGTGACGCCCCTTTCTTTGGGCATCGAGACCGTGGGCGGCACCATGGGGTGGATCATCCCCCGGAACACGACCATTCCCACGAGCGCCAGGGAGACCTACACCACGTTCAAGGACAACCAGACCGGCGTGGACGTTCACGTGCTCCAGGGGGAGCGCGAGCTGACGAAGGACAACCGCTCGCTCGCGCGGTTTCGCCTGGCGATAGCCCCCGCCCCGGCCGGCCTCGCCCGGGTGGAGGTGACGTTTTTGCTGGACGCCAACGGCATCCTGAACGTGACGGCCCGGGACTTGCGGAGCGGCAAGGCGGCCTCGGTGGAGGTGCAGCCCTCCTACGGGCTGACGGATGCGCAGGTCGAGCGCATGCTGATGGAATCCTTCGAGCACGCGGAGCAGGACGTTCTCTCCCGCCAGATTCTGGAGGCCAGGAGCGAGGCGGAAACCATCCTCATGGCCACGGCGCGCGCCCTGGACGATTACGGGGAGGATGCGGTCCCCTCCGGCGAGCGCCGGAGAATCCAGGAGGCGGTGCGGCGCCTGGAGGAGGCGTGCCGGGGGGAGGAGCCGGGCCTGATTCGGGAGATGATCGACGCGCTCAACGGCGTCACGATGCCGCTCGCCGAGCGGATGATGGACAGCGTGCTGAAATCGGCCCTGGAAAACAAGAGGGTGGGCGAAGTTCTCAAGGATTAAAATCGCGGGCGGGCCGCGAAACGCAGAGGGAAAAAATGGCGAGACTTCATTTCATCGACGAGAAGCAGACCATCGACATTCATGTGGGGGAGAAACATTCTCGAAGCGGCCCTTGAAAACGGCGTCGGCCTGGACCACGCCTGCGGCGGCGTCTGCGCTTGCTCTACGTGCCACGTGAAAATCCGCACCGGCTCGGACCTCTTCAACGAATCCACCGAGGACGAGGAGGATCAGCTCGACGACGCGCGCGACGTCGACCTCGACAGCCGTCTGGCGTGCCAGGCGACGCTGGAGAGGGAGGCCGACGAGGTCATCGAGGTGCAGGTGCCGTTCTGGAACGTGAATCTGGTGCAGGAGGGGCCGGATGCGGCCAGGGAGCAAAGCGCTCATTAGGAGTTTCGTTTCAGGAGAGAGGGGGACCGT
>CBDBZY010000005.1:0-91903 GCA_965213685.1 bacterium | reverse complement strand
AGGACGCCCGCCCCGTCTTCATGCGCGGCGCCCAGGTGGGACAGGGGGTTCATGAAGGCGTCCGCCGCCTTGCCCAGGGCGTCCCGCAACGTCGACGGTCCCAGAAGAGGCAGCACGAGATACGCCCCCCGGTCCACGCCCCAGACGCCCAGCGTCTGGCCGAAATCCTCGCCGTGATGGGGCAGGTCCATGTCCTGCGCCGCCACGTCGAGGAGCCCGCCCACGCCCAGAGTGGTGTTTATCCAGAACCGCTTCCAGGTGACCTCCGCGCGCCTGCCCTCCCCTTGCAGGATGTCGTTCAGCCATACGAGGGGGGCGTTGAGGTTCCGCAGAAAGTTCCGGAACGAATCGCGGACGGGCCTCGGGAATATGCCCCGGTAGGCGCGAGCGAGCGGCAGCAGGAGGATGGCGTCGAGTGCCTCGTTCAAGTCGAAGATCACGCGGTTGAGCGGCTCCATCGGGTCTATCGATTCGCTCGTCCGCTCCTCCTCGGCGTCGGATTCGTGGCCCGACCCCGAGGAGGCGGCCGGTGCGCCCAGGAGCGCGAGGGACAAGATGAGGGCGAGCGATCCGCGCAGCCATTTGCCCCGCCGCCTGCTTCCTGTGCTGCCTGGTAGTGGCACCGCATTCGCTCCTCTTTCGTTATGGGCGTTATGGGCAAAACGTCTCCTCCGGGTCGCCTTCCCCGGGTTGCGGAAACCGCCATGCCCGGCGGGGCCGGCGGCCCGCGCCGGGGGGAGATCGCAGGAGTTCCGCCCGCTACGCAAGAGCGCCTCCGCAGGAGGAGCCCGCACCGGCCGTGCAGCCGAAGCAATGGTCGTCCAGGAGAATCTCCCGGCCCAGCAGATCGGCGGGCGCGACGTCCCAGAGTTTCAGGGGCGTCCCGTTGCCCAGGGACATGCCGAGCATCTGGTTGAAGTCGCAATCATACAGGGCGCCGTCCCATCCCACGCTGATGAGGCTTCGGCACATCAGGCCGGAGATCGTCTCGGGGTTGTAGGCCTCGCGCAGCCGCGCCATGTAGCTCTCCCATTTTCCGCTCGCCTTCAGGAAGCTCGCAAAGCGGGTGATGGGCATGTTGGTGATGGTGTAGAGGCGGTGAAAGCGGATGCCGTAGCGCCGGAGGAGCTCCCGCTTGTATTCGGCCTCCAGCGCCTCCTGCGGGGGCGGGAGGTAATCGCCCACCGGGTTATAGACAAGGTTGAGTTGCAACTCTCCCGGGGGGCCGAACCCCGCTTCGTTCAGCGCGCGCAGTGCGCGGACGGATTTTTCAAACACGCCGTCTCCGCGCTGGGCGTCCACGTTCTCCTCCAGATAGCAGGGGAGGGAGCAGACGAGCTCCACCCGGCTCGCCCGGTAGAAATCGATCAAGTCCTCTTCTCCGGGCTCGAACACGACCGAGAGGTTCGAGCGCACCATCACGTGCCGGTCCCTCTGGCGGGCGCGGTCGACGATGCGCCGGAACTGGGGGTTGAGCTCGGGTGCGCCTCCCGTGACGTCGACGGTGGGGATTTGCGTCCCCTCGAGCCATTCGAGGATGCGGCTCGCCGTCTCCTCGGTCATGATCTCCTTGCGGTGCGGGCCCGCGCCCACATGGCAGTGCGCGCAGGTCTGGTTGCAGTATTTCCCCACGTTGATCTGGAGGGTGGAGAGCGCCGTGCGGCTCAGGTGCGGCATGTCTTCCCGGATGCGCTCCGCGAATTTGCCGGCGCCTCCCGAAGCGAGGGGCAAGGATGTGGATGCGGGCATCGTTTCTCCTGGGGCGATGAAGTCGTTCATTTTTCGGGGGCAGCCTAAGCGGTTCGCACGAGTTTCCTGCGAAGCGCCTTGATGCGCTTGCGCACGCGCCGGAGCTGGACGCCGTCTTTCGACTCGATGTGCTGTGCCCGCATGCCCTTGAGGGATTTGATCTGCCGCTTCACGGCGCCCCTGTCGATCTTGGAGGCGCGCTTGGCCTCTGTCAGCGGGATGTGGTTGATCTCCTTGAGCGCCCGTATCAACTGGTTCTTGTCCATCCCGTGGACGCCCGAGATTTTTCCGCCGTACGCCAGGGCGGCCTCCTTGAGCTTGGGCACGTTCATCTTGTGGATCTCTTTCGCCGTCAGGGCGGGGCCTGCTTCGGCCTCCGCGCCCCCTCTCCCTTTTTCCGCCATTTTTGCCTCCGGTGAAAAACGAATCATTCTACCTGTGCCGCGCGTCAGCGGGCGATGATCCGCAGAATCATGACGCTTCTCCACGACGCGCTGGAGCGCAAATCTAGCAAATGAGCGTTCGATAGGCAACGACGCCGCGCCAGAGGGCGGCCCCGCAAGGGGAGGGGGCGTTTGGCGTGAAGTGTGCGATGCGACGCAGCGCGCCTCCGGATGCGTGGACGGGGATTTTCCCGGCTTGCCCGGGCGGGGCCGCAATGATAGAAAACAGGCACGAGATAGATATGTCCGTTTGCGCGGGTTTCCATTGAAAAGGGGCATGATCATGGCCCAGAAACTGCTCGAAGTGAAAAATATGGTGAAGCACTTCCCGGTTCGCGGAGGCGTCTTCTCGCGGATTCGCAACTACGTGCGCGCCGTGGACGGCGTGAGCTTCGACCTGGAGCCCAGCGAAACGCTCGGGCTCGTCGGCGAGAGCGGATGCGGGAAGTCCACCACGGGCCGTGCCGTGCTGCGCCTCATCGAGCCGACGGCGGGCGAGGTGAACTTCCAGGGCACCGACGTCTGCTCCCTCGACAGGGAGTCGATGCGGAAGCTGCGGCGGGAGATGCAGATCATCTTCCAGGACCCGTACGCTTCCCTGAACCCGCGCATGACGGTGGGGAGCATCGTCGGCGAGCCGTTGACCATCCACAACATCGCCAAGGGCAAGGAGAGGGAGGAGAAAGTCGCCTCCCTCCTCCACCGCGTGGGCTTGCGGCCGGAGCACATACGCCGCTATCCGCACGAGTTCTCCGGCGGGCAGCGGCAGCGCATCGGGATCGCCCGCGCCCTCGCGCTCAACCCGAAACTCATCATCGCGGACGAGCCGGTCAGCGCACTCGACGTGTCGATCCAGGCCCAGGTGATCAACCTGCTGGAGGATCTGCAAAAAGAGTTTGGCATCGCGTTTGTGCTCATCGCGCACGACCTAGCCGTCGTCCAGCACGTGAGCGACCGCATCGCCGTCATGTATCTGGGCAAGATCGTGGAGATGTCCGGAGCCGACAGGGTGGTGATGGACCCGAAGCATCCCTACACCGAGGCGCTGCTTTCCGCCGTGCCGGTTCCGGACCCGGCGGTCAAGAAGAAGCGGATGATCCTGACCGGCGACGTGCCCAGCCCCGTGAACCCGCCCGCGGGCTGCCGATTCCATACGAGATGTCCCTACAAGGAGGACAGATGCGTCTCGGAGGAGCCGCTGATGCGCGAGGTCGCGGCGGGCCACTTCGCGGCGTGCCACTTCTCGGAGAAGCTCTATGGCGTCGCGCCGAAGTCGAACGGGGCGGCCTCAGGCTAGATTCCGCCGTCGGGCGTCCCCCCGCATGCGGCCGCTGCGCTTTCCTCGGCACACGCGACGTCCCGCCGGCGGCGCATTTCGCCCGTCCATTCGTCGGCGGGGCGCCCCCGGGACAGGACGCCGGGGGTGTTGCGTTCGCCGTCCGGCAATCCGTCCGGTTCGCGTGAGGCAGGCATGGCGCGGTTGAGGCCAGAGGATTTCCAGGCGCTGTACGATGGCTTTGAGAGTCCGCCCGCGCGGTTCGACTGCGGGAAGAAGTGCGCGCCTTTCAACGACGGGACTCCGTTTTGCTGTGACACGGGCTGGGTCGTCCCCGTCGCCTACCGCAAGGAGTGGGAGTTCCTGGAGCCGCGCACCCGGCTTTGGCATGAGTTTCGCCCACGCTCGGGCGCCGAGCTCGAGCTGGTCGGGGAGATGGACCGCGACGAGAGCGTTTTCATCGAATGCCGGGGGGTCGCGCACTGCGAGCGGGAGAACCGCTCCGTTTCCTGCCGCACGTTCCCCTACGCGCCCTATTTCGACAACGGGGGGTGCCTGCTCGGCCTGGTCTTCAACCGGGTGCTGGAGGGGAAGTGCTACCTGGTGGATCGCCACCGCGTGGCGACGAAAAAATTCATCGCCGAGTTCCTGGAGTTTTTCGGTCGGCTTTTCGCCCTGCTGCCCGCCGAGCGGGAGCTCTACGTCGGGCAGAGCCGACTGTATCGCCAGAGGATGAGCAGAAGAAAACAGCCCCTCGTGGTGTTGACGCTGGACGGTCCCTACGAGGCGGCCTACCGGGGCGGAAAACTCCTGGGGCGCTGGACGAGGCCCGATCCGGAGGAGAGCCGGTATCGACCGGGCGACTAGCGGGGCGGACGGGCGGGTTGGCGGGCGGAGGGGGGCGAAGGCGCGCGGCCCTCAGCGTTGCATCTCGTCCGCCATGTCCGCGATGGTCCGGCCGATCATCAACGACGCCGTCGCCCCGGGGGAGGGGGCGTTGCACACGTGAATCGCGCCCTCGGTCCGGAGGATGGCGAAGTCGTCGAGCAGGCCGCCATCCCTGTCCACCGCCTGCGCGCGAACGCCCGCGCCGGCGGGGGCGAGGTCCGACTCCCGAATCTCGGGCAGGAGTTTTTGCAGCGCGCGGGTGAAGGCGGATTTGCTGAGGGAGCGCACCATCTCGCCCAGTCCCGTTCTCCAGTACCTTCGGGCCAGTTTCCAGAAGCCGGCGTAGGTCAGGGTTTCGAGCAGGTCGCGCGGGTCAGCGTGGGTCTTCACGTAGCCTTCCCGCATGTAGGCCAGCACGGCGTTCGGCCCCGCCTCGACCGCCCCGCTCACCCGGCGGGTGAAGTGTACGCCGAGGAAGGGGAACGCCGGGTCGGGCACGGGGTAGATCAGCCCCCGCACGAGCGCGCGCCGCTCGGGGGTGAGTTCGTAGTACTCCCCGCGAAAGGGCACGATCTGCATGGGGGGCGTCCCGCCCGCGAGCCTGGCGACCCTGTCGGCGTACAGCCCCGCGCAGTTGATGAGGAGCCTGCCCCCGAAATCTCCCGCCGTCGTCTCGACGCGCTTCTCTCCTCCGCCCGCGTCCACGATGCCGGTTACCTCGGCCGACGTCCGGATTCTCTGGCCCCGCTCCGTGACGAGGCGCGCGTAGGCGCGCACCACGGCGTTGTAGTCGATGATGCCGGTGGAGGGCACCCGGAGCGCCCGGACGCCCCGGGCGTGCGGCTCCACCTCCCGCAGCGCCTCGGGCCCCAGGACGGCGATGTTCTCGATGCCGTTGGCGACCCCCCGGCGGTGGAGTTCTTCCAGCCGGGGGATTTCCGCCTCCTCCGTGGCGACGACCACCTTGCCGCAGATTTCGTGGTCGATGCCGCACTCGCGCGCGAAGCGCACCATGGCGGCCGCCCCCTCGACGCAGGTTTTCGCCTTGAGGGAGCCCGGGCGGTAGTAGAGGCCCGCGTGAATCACGCCGCTGTTGTGGAGCGACTGGTGGCGTCCGACCTCGGCCTCTTTCTCCAGGACGAGGACGCGCCGGCGGGGATGGCGGCGGGTCAGCTCCATCGCGGCCGAAAGCCCGAGTATGCCGCCTCCGATGACGATGACGTCCCACGTTGTCCAGCTCATTTAAAGAGTACCCTCGATGCGATGGCGGAGGAGAGGCGGAAAAACCTATAGTCATGCGCCTGGGCGCGCGTCGTTCCCGCCCGCTCCTTCCGGGCGCGTCTCGGAGGAATGCGTCGGGCATGGGGCGTCGGCCCGGAGACGACAGGAATACGGGGCGAAGCATAGCATGGCGCGTCCTCCCGCATCCGCCCGGCGGCGGGGTCGGGAGCCGCACTTCACGCCTCCCGACGAAAAATTGTAAATTGTATTGACATCCATGTTTTCCGCTCGCTATAGTGGAGGCATCAAAAACGACGCTCTTGAAGATGATAATCCATCGAAACTAAGAAAACCGGAGTCGGCGCATTTTGAGGGTTTCCGCAAACCGGTATGATTCGCCGTCGACGGCGGGTGTCGGGATATGTCGTTTGCGCACACTAAGACGAAACTAAGGGACGTCCATCGGAGTCGATGGGCAAATGTGTTATCGAACCTCATCACACGCAAGGAGATTTTCTGATGAAAAGGGCAATGAAGTTCGCGTTCGCTTTTGCGGTGGCCGTTTCGCTGGCCGGAACGGCGGTTCCCGCCAGTGCCGCAAAGTTCCTGGTGGTCGGCGGCGGCTCCACCACGGGCGTCTACTATCAGGTGGCGCTCAACGTCTGCAAACTGGTGAACAAGAACCTCAAGAGCAAGGGCTACAACTGCATCGGGCGTCCCGCACTCGGCTCGGTGTTCAACATCAACGCCATCAAGCGCGGACTCCTGAACTTCGGCGTCGCGCAGTCCGACAGGAACTGGCAGGCCTACAACGGCGCGGCCAACTGGAAGGGCAAGGCCTACAAGGGGCTGCGGAGCGTCTTCAGCGTTCACGCGGAAACCATCATGCTCGTGGCGCGCGCCGATTCGGGCATCACGAAGGTGTCCGACATCAAGGGACGCCGCGTCAACATCGGCAACCCCGGCTCCGGCCAGCGCGGAAACGCGAGAGACATCCTGAAAATCTACGGCATCGACCAGAACAAGGACATCAAGGCGGAGGGCCTGCAGCAGAACGAGGCGAACCGCGCGCTGGTGGACAAGAAAATCGACGCGTTCTTCTACACCGTGGGCAACCCCTGGGGCGGCGGCCTCGAGATATCCAACAGCACGGCGATCCGCATGATTCCCGTGAACTCGGCGGGCATCATGAATCTGGTGGCCGGCAAGCCCTACTACGTGATGACGACCATCCCGGGCGGCGTCTACAAGGGCGTCGCCAAGGATGTGCCCACCTACGCGGTGAAGGCCACCTTCGTGACCAGCGACAAGCAGCCCAACGACGTCGTCTACAACGTCGTGAAGACCATCTTTGACAACCTCGATCAGTTCCGCACCACGCACGCGGCGTTCAAGTTCCTGCAGGAGAAGGACATGCTCAAGGGCCTCTCGGCTCCCTTCCATCCGGGCGCCGAGCGGTACTACAAGGAAAAGGGCCTGATGAAGAAGTAATCCGGTCGAACCTGCGCGCATAAGGCCAGGGGGGGCGGCGGCTCCGGCTCCGGCGGCTCCCCTTGGCTTTATGCGTTGCGTTTTTTCTCTGGTATCTTGATTTTGTGCTTGCGCGTGAGATTCGGAAGAAATCATTTGGGGGCGGGGGTGAATGAGCGGACCGCATGATCCCGCGAACGCCTTGAACGCGGATCTGGATGAGGAGTCGAGGCGAGCGGCGGAGGAGATCGCCGCCGAGGCGGAATCCGGCGGCAGAAGCCCCAAAAACATGACGGCTTGGCTCGTCTCCGTGTTGGCGATGTCCTGGTCCCTGTTCCAGCTCTTCATCGCCTACACTCCGATGAACTCCATCATCGCCAGAAGCATTCACCTCACCTTCGCCATCACCATGGTCTATCTCGCCTTCCCGGGGACGAAAAAGCCGGGCGAGGGCTGGATTCAGCGCGTATCCCTCCAGGTTTTCCCCGGCTTCATGCGCATCGAGCGATCCACGCGGGAGGTCATCCCCTGGTACGACTACCTCCTCGCCCTCCTCGCGGGGTTGGGCGCGCTGTATATGGCCCTGGACTACGTGAACATCATCCAGCGTTCGGGTCTTCCCATCCAGCGCGACGTCATCGTGGGAACGATTCTGGTGGTTCTCCTGCTCGAGGCCGCGCGGCGGGCGCTCGGCCCCGCGCTGCCGATTCTCGCCATCCTCTTTCTGCTCTACTGCTTCGTGGGCCCCTACATGCCCTCTTTCATCGCGCATCCGGGCATTCCGCTCGAATTCGTCGTGGACCACATGTATCTGAGCGACAGCGGCATCTGGGGCGTGCCCATCGGCGTGTCCACGAGCTTCGTGTTCCTCTTCGTTCTGTTCGGCTCGCTGCTCGACAAGGCGGGGGCGGCGAACTACTTCGTCCAGGTGGCCTTCGCGGCGCTTGGCCGCTTTCGCGGCGGACCCGCCAAGGCGGCGGTGGTCGCCTCGGGCATGACCGGCCTCGTCTCGGGCTCCTCCATCGCGAACGTGGCGACGACGGGAACCTTCACGATTCCGCTGATGAAGAAGGTCGGCCTGCCGCCCTACAAGGCGGGCGCCGTGGAAGTGGGCGCGAGCACGAACGGGCAGCTCATGCCGCCGGTGATGGGCGCCGCCGCGTTCATCATGGCGGAGTTCTTGGGCCTCGCGTATCTCGACGTGGTGCGCGCCGCCATACTGCCGGCGCTGCTCTCCTACATCGCCCTTTTCTACGTGGTGCATCTCGAGGCGCTCAAGCTCAACCTGCGGCCGCTCGAGGCGGATGAGCTCCCCTCCTTCTGGAGCACGCTCATAGGCGGCATCCATTACGTCGTTCCCATCCTCGCGCTCATCTATACCCTGGTCATCCTGCGCATGTCGGCCGTGGCGTCCGCGTTCAACGCCATCCTGCTGACCATGGCGATCATCGTCATCCAGCGGCCCATGGAGAACACCATCCTCATCCTCCGCGACATGAAAAGGGAGACGGGGGTCGCCCACCTGCGCGAGCTGTTCGGCGAGGCGCATTTCCAGGAGCTCGAAACGCGCCTGTGGAATGGGGTGCTCGATGGCTTCGGGCGCAGCTTCGGCGACGTGTGGCAGGGGCTGATGGCGGGGGCCAAGAACATGATGGGCATCGGCGTGGCGACTGCGGCCGCGGGCATCATCGTCGGCACCGTCACGCTCACGGGGCTGAGCGGCCGGTTCATCGAGCTGATCGAGATCGTCTCCCTGGGCAACGTGGTGCTCATGCTCCTGCTCACCGCGGTGTGTTCCCTCGTCCTGGGGATGGGGCTGCCCACGACGGCGAACTACATCGTCATGGCGACGCTCACCGCACCCGTCATCGTGAGCCTCGGCGGCAAGGCGGGCCTGGTCGTTCCCCTCCTCGCGGCCCACCTGTTCGTCTTCTATTTCGGCATCCTGGCCGATGACACGCCCCCGGTGGGGCTCGCCGCGTTCGCCGCCTCGGCGATAGCCAAGTCCGACCCCATCCAGACGGGCGTGCAGGGGTTCGTCTACGACCTGAGAACCGCCGTCCTGCCGTTCGTGTTCATCTACAACCTGGAGTTGCTGATGATGCAGGGCGTCGGCCCGAAGGGCGAGATCCTCTGGATTAACGACATCTTGAAAATCGCCTGGGTATGCCTGGTCTCCCTGGCGGCGATGTTCGCCTTCGCGTCCGCACTCCAGGGCTATTTCGCCGATCATTGCAACTGGGGCGAGCGGGCGTTGCTGATGCTGGTGTGCGTCTCGGCCTTCAGGCCCTCGCTCATCACGGGGATAACGGGCGGCTCGCGCCCCGTGGTGCAGCTTTTGGCGCTGGTGCTCTTCGCCGGGCTGTATGCGTATCAACGGAGCCGGCGTAACGGGCCAACGGCGGCGCCCGCGCCCGCCTGATCTTGCGGCGGGCCGCGCCCGCGCGCCCTCTCGGTTCTCTCTCTCCTCTCCCCCTCCCGCGATTACGGGACGAGGTTCGGTTGTGCTACGCTGGGCGCGGAGCCTTTCGGGGCGTGGCGCAGCCTGGTAGCGCGCCTGCTTTGGGAGCAGGAAGCCGGAGGTTCAAATCCTCTCGCCCCGACCACAGAACGCCCCCCCCTCCTCCATGGTGCGGCGAACGCCGGACGCCCCATCCTCCGTGCTCCCTCCCCCCCTTTCGCTTCACGGGGCGGCCGTCTTTGAGCCGGCGGCCGCACGGCGCGCCCGTCCGCATCGCCCGGGGTCGCGCGGGCGCGGGCTCTGTTGCGGAAGACGCCCGCTTCTCCCGGTCGAGACTGCGCAAGGCGTCGGAATTTTGATACCTTAGAAGGCCCAGAATCTCTCGCGCCCCGGACTCATCATTCTCTGCTGGAGGAGCCTGGCTCGTGTCGGACCATTCCCTGCCTCTTTCCCGCTTCCGGATGCTTGACCTGACCCGCGCGCGCGCCGGCCCCACGGCGGTTCGGCAGTTCGCCGACTGGGGGGCGGACGTCGTCAAGATAGAAGCGCCCCCCGCGAGCGGGCGTTCGGACAACATGGCGAGTCCCCGACACGGCTACGAGGCGCAAAACCTTCACCGCAACAAAAGGAGCATGTCGCTGAACCTCAAGGAGGAGGAGGGACGCGAGATATTCTTCCGAATGGTGAAAGGCGCCGACCTCATCGTCGAGAACTACCGGCCCGACGTGAAGCACCGCCTCGGCGTCGATTACGAGTCGTGCCGCAAGGTCAACCCGCGGATCGTCTACGGCAGCATATCGGGGTTCGGGCAGGAGGGCCCTTACCGCAAGCGCCCGGGCCTCGATCAGATTCGCCCAGGGGTTGAGCGGCCTCATGTCCGTCACCGGAAAACCGGGGGAAGGCCCCATGCGCGTGGGCATCCCGATAGCCGACCTCTCCGCCGGCTTCATGCTCGCACAGGGGCTTCTCATCGCCCTGCTGGAGCGGGAGGTCTCGGGCGAGGGGCAGTGGGTGCACACCTCGTTGCTCGAGGCCCAGATTCAGATGATGGACTTCCAGGCCGCCAGGTATCTCCAGTCCGGCGAGGTGCCCGGCCAGCAGGGGAACAACCACCCCACCTTCCTGCCGGCGGGGGTTTTCGAGACGGCGGACGGGCGGATCAACATCCAGTCCGGCCCCCAGCATCTCTGGGAGAGGCTCGCGGTCGCGCTCGGCCTCCCGGAGCTCATCGGGCACCCGGATTACGCGACCCTCTCGAGGCGCTACGAGAACCGCGAGGCGTTGCACGAAACCATCGCCCGCCGAACGCGAACGAAGCCCTGCGCGGAGTGGATCGACATCCTCAACGAGGCGGGGATCCCCTGCGGGCCCATCTACACGGTGGAGGAGACGTTCGCCGACCCCCAGGTACGGGGGCTGAACATGAGCCCGGAGGTTCCACATCCCAAGATGGGGCCGATCCGGGTGGTGGGCCAGGCGGTGAAGCTGACGCGCACGCCGCAGAGGATGCGGAACGCGACCCCTGGGCTGGGTGCGCATACGGAGGAGATTTTGCGGGAAATGGGCTACGATGCGGGGCGAATCGGACAGTTGCGGGACGCGGGCATCGTCTGAGCGGGAGCTGTCCCCCCTCTCGCGGGGGAGGGGGGGGCGCAACGGATGGAGCGTGGAATGCGGTTATCGACACAGAAGATGACGTGCGAGACGAATGCGGGAGTGGGCTGGATGATATTCAACAACCCGGAGCGCAGAAACGCGCTCTCCCTCGAGATGTGGGGGGGGATGGCCGAGATACTTCGGGGCTTCGAGGAGGATGACGCTGTCCGCGTCGTGGTGATGCGGGGTGCGGGCGAGAAGGCCTTCGTCTCGGGGGCGGACATATCCCAGTTCGCCAAAAACAGGAGCAACGCCGCGCAGGCCGCCGAATACACGCGGATTTCCGAGGAGGCCAAGCGCGTCATGGCGGGCATGAAAAAGCCGCTGATCGCCATGATTCGGGGCTATTGCCTGGGCGGCGGCCTGGGGGTCGCCCTGCAGGCCGACATCCGCCTGGCCTCCGATGACGCGCAATTCGGCATCCCGGCCGGTCGCCTCGGCATCGCCTATGGCTTCGACAGCCTCAAGCAGCTCGTCGATTTGGTGGGGCCGGCGAAGGCGAAGGAGATTCTCTTCACGGCCCGGCGCATCCCGGCGGCGGACGCGCTCGAGATCGGGCTGGTCAACGGCGTCTGGCCCGCCGACGCCCTCGAGGACGCCGCCGTCGAGATGGCCGCCGCCATCGCGAACAACGCGCCGCTCTCCGTCAAGGCGTCCAAGCTCACCATCGGCGAGGTGGTGAAGGACGGAGCGGACCGCGATTTCGGGATGATCGCCAGGCTCTCGCAGGAGTGCTTCGACAGCGCGGACTACAGGGAGGGCCGCACGGCGTTCATGGAGAAGCGAAAGCCCGTCTTCACGGGAAAATAGGACGCGCGGTCATTTCCGGGAGGCTGCATGAGCGCGGACACGGGCGAGGAGAGGTATGGGGAGCTCATCTCTCCCGCCGGCGTTCCCAGAATGGCGGAGGCGGCCTTGCGCGCAAGGCCCGCGACGCTTGCGGGCGCCGTCCTCGGGGTGCTCGAGAACAACAAGGAGTTCTCCGACTGGGTGCTGGATCGGGTGCGCGACCGTCTGCGGGCCAGCGTCGGCATCCGCGAGGTCGTCCAGAGGCGGAAGCATCACCTCGCCCAGCCGGCGTCGCCCGCGATTCTGGAGGAGTTGCGCGCGCGCTGCGACGCGGTTCTCGTCGGCGTGGGCCACTGAGGCTCCTCCACGTTGTGGAGTGTCCGCGACGCAGTCTCGCTGGAGCGGATGGGCAGCCCCGCCTGCGTCATCGTGAGCCGCGGCTTCAGCCACAGCGCCCGGGCGATAGCGCAAAGGCAGGGCTATCGCGGCCTGCCCGTCGTCGAGATGGAGCATCCCCTGGCCGCGCCCGCGAGGGAGGATGCGCACCCCAAGGCGGACGCCGTCGTGGGGGAGGTTCTCCGCGCGCTCACGGGCGACGCCCGCGCGCTGCAGGCCGAATACGGGGAGAAGAGGTTCATGGGCCCCCGCCATCTTTGTCCAAAATAAGGGGGAGGCGGCCCGTGGCTGAAAACGTCGAGGAACCCCTCCCCGAGGCGGGTCGGCGGGCGTTGCCGCTCTCCGGTTCCCTGGAGGAGGTGAACGCCTGGTTCTACGAGCGCGGCTGGACGGACGGCCTGCCCATCGTGCCGCCCACGCGGGGGCGCGTGGAGAACATGCTCGCAGGATGGGCGGGCGCGCCGGATGCGGAGATAGCCGAGGTGCCGCCCCTCATGGGAGTGGCGACGGCGCGCGCGATAGCGGTGAACGCCGTGATGGCCGGCTGCGCGCCGGAATACCTGCCGGTCGTCGTCGCCTCCCTCCGCGCCGTCACCAGGCCGCGCTACGGCCTGAGCCACCGGCAGACGACGACGCACCCCGCCACTGCGCTCATCATCGTGAACGGCCCCATCGCGAAGCGTCTCCGCATCAACTGCGGCTCGGGCCTGTTCGGCCCCGGCTGGCGGGCGAACGCGACGATTGGCCGCGCCCTCAGGCTCTGCCTCATCAACCTGGGCGGGGCTGTGCCCGGCGAGTTGGACCGCGCCCAGCACGCCCACCCCGGAAAATACACCTGCTGCATCGCCGAGAACGAGGAGGCGAACCCCTGGGAGCCGTACCACGTGGAGCGTGGCTTCCCGCCGGAGGACAGCACGGTGACGCTGGTGTGCGGCGAGGCGCCCCACTGCATCACGGACAACTACAACACCGACCCCCACGCCCTGCTCTTCGGCTACGCGGACTCGATGGCGACGCTCGGCGGGAACAACCTCTCCTCCCAGGGGGAGCCCGTGCTCGTCATGGCCCCCGAGCACGCGGCGCATATCGCGCGGGCGGGGTGGCGCAAGGCGGACGTCAAGCGCTACCTCTTCGAGCGGGCGCGCAAGCCCTGGAAGCACGTGGGGGTGCGGGGCAAGTCCAAGGGCCCCGCGTTCCCCGTCTGGGTGGACAGGACGGACCCGGAGGCCGCCGTGCCCATCCTCGCCCGCGCGGACGCCCTCATCCTCATCGTGGCGGGCGGCGAGGGCCAGAAATCGATGTGGATACCCACCCCCGGTGCGCAGACCCTGAGCGTGATCGAGCCGATCCGGGGGTAAGGGGGCTTGTCTTCGTCCATTCCGTAGGATACCATGGAGAAATCGCAATTTGCTGGAATGACGCAAACAGCCTAGGGGCTTTGGGACGAATACAACGAGGATGAGAACTGCATGTAAGAATAGCCTGATCGAATCCGCCCCTCTCTTTTGGAAATGTTGCGGGTGGCTAGTCAATCCCTGAAATTCGCTGATCTGTTTTGCGGAGTAGGTGGTTTTCATCTGGCTGCTACCGCACTGGACATGGAGTGCGTCTTCGCCTGCGATATTGACGCGAATTGCCGAGCTGTTTATGAGCGTAATTTCGGAATATCTCCCGAGGGCGATATATCCTTAGTCCCCGCCTGCAAAGTCCCTGATCATGATCTGCTTTGCGCGGGTTTTCCCTGCCAGCCGTTTTCCATTATCGGAAAGCGCGAGGGATTCCGGGAAAAGCGAGGATTTCTTTTTCTCGAAATTGCGCGAATTATTGCCGAGAAGCGACCCGCCGCCGTGTTGCTCGAAAACGTCCGTCAACTCGCTACGGCGTCAAATGGACAAATTATGGGCTATATTCTCACGACGCTGGAATTGCTCGGCTACGATACGCGCTGGCGCGTCTTAAATGCTCTTGACTATGGATTGCCGCAAAAAAGAGAGCGAGTTTTGATAGTCGCGGCCTTGGGCGGACTGGAAGATTTCGACTGGCCCGCTCCTATGTTACGGACGCCCCTGTCTTCAGTCCTGGAGAAGGCGCCTGATAAGAAGCATTTCGTATCTGAACGCATCCGCCGCTCCCGTCAAGCTCGACATAAATCCAAATTCCATCCTTCAATTTGGCATGAGAATAAGGGGGGCAACATATCAAGTCATCCTTTCTCGTGCGCTCTAAGGGCCGGAGCGAGCTATAACTACTTGCTCGTAGATGGCGAACGGCGACTTACTCCGCGTGAAATGTTTCGCCTTCAAGGGTTCCCCGATTCATTCCATTTGGCCGATTCGGACGCGCAGGCGCGCAAGCAGGCCGGAAACGCGGTTCCCGTGCCGATGATTCAAGCAACGATGGAAAGATTGATTCATGCGTTCGCCGAAATTGCGCGGTAGTTCCAATGTGTTGCGTGGCCCGTGGCCCATTGGCCAGATACCTGACGATGTTGTCCTCCGTATGGGTAGACACTTGGTGCATCGACTCGCGCTGGGGGACGAAGATATCAAGGGGGATGATTACGGCGAGCTGCTGGCGAAAGGCGTGGATGGATTTCATCGCTCCAGTCCGCTTGGCGTAGTGGATGTTGTGCGCAACGGATGCGGATGGTCCGCCAAAACTGTTAAGCAGAAGGATCCGCACAACGCCCTTAGAGTGCGGCTTATATCAGGCAGGAACAGCCCGGATTACTCTTTGGGCATCTCCGATCCTAGGGCCGACGTGGCCGCCACCGGCCGCGCGGTGTTATCTATCTGGAACGAGCGCGTCAACGCATCGCTTAATGAGCATGACGACCTGCGTCTCATGGTATTGCTTCGCAATATGTCATCCCAAGAATTTTTATTGTTCGAGGAGGAGATCGCCCGATTCCCGGTAGACAACTACGAGTGGCGCGTCAATAGTCGAGGGAACTTAGAGGGCCGTGACAAAGCCACTAGCGATCATTGCTTCACTTGGCAACCACACGGTGCGCAATTCACAATTTTTCGATTGGTGCCCGGCTCATCTCGTCGCTTTGTTATCAATCGCTATGTGCCACAAATAGAACCTAAACATATATGGAAAGCTATCAAATATCGAGATGACTGGATCGATTTGCTTGGTTAAGGAGGCGTATTTTGCCCGGGGCGGCGAAGCGCAGCGGAAGTCCGCTCCGACGGCTATTCACAGCTCGTAATGACGCCTTCCGAGCAGCGTAGCCGGATTATGCGCGCGGTCAAGGGCCGAGACACCAGGCCCGAGATGATGGTCCGACGACTTCTGCATGGGCTGGGGTATCGCTATCGATTACACAGGAAGGACTTGCCGGGCAAGCCTGACATAGTGTTCGTCTCGCGTCGAAAGGTTATTTTCGTACATGGGTGTTTCTGGCATGGGCATTCTTGCAAGCGCGGGAATCGTCTGCCAAAAACCAACGCCGAGTACTGGAAAGCAAAAATCAAGCGGAATGTCGAGCGTCATTCACGCCAACTCGACGAACTAACAGCCTCTGGTTGGAGCGGACTTACGCTATGGGAGTGTGAACTCGCCGATGAGGATGCTCTAAAGCGGCGGTTAAGTGCCTTTTTGGACTGAAGGGCCTGTTGGATGACGCCAAGCGGCGGCACCGTTATCGACAACAGGCACCGCCGCGTCGGGGATTTCTTGCGCGAGAGAATCAAGACCGGCTCGAACGTCTCCATCGTCTCCGCCTATTTCACGATCTACGCATACGAGGCCCTGCGCCATCAGCTGGAGGAGGCGGGCCGCGTCCGGTTTCTCTATGGCGATCCGTACGGGGTCGCGTCGATGGACCCGCGCGGGGACGCCGGCAGGGATTTCCGGTTGAACGACGACAGCGGCATCGAGCTGCGTCGCGTCCTGGCGCAGAAGGCGCTCGCAAGGGCTTGCGGCGACTGGATCAAGAAGAAGGTGGACGTCCGCACCGTCCAGTCCGCGGGTTTCCTGCACGGGAAGCTCTACCACGTCGCGGACGGAGGCGGTGGTGCCGCGCTCGCCGGCAGCTCCAATTTCACGCGGCGCGGGCTTGGCTATGGCGCGAAGCCCAACATAGAGCTCAATCTGGAGGTCCGCGCCGAAGCCGACCGCGCACTCCTCCTCGGATGGTTCGAGGAGCTCTGGAGCGACGAAGCCATTGCCCGGGACGTGAAGGCGGAAGTTCTGGCCGCCCTGGAGCGCCTCGGCAGGCGGTATGCGCCGGAGTTTGTCTATTACAAGACCCTGTTCCATGTTTTCGCGGACTGGATCGCCCGGCACAGGGAGCAGGAAGGCCTGCTCCACGATATTCATCTCCACGACACCGAGATATGGAAGAATCTTTACGGGTTTCAGCGGGACGGGGCGACGAACGCCGTCAACCGGCTCCTCCGGCACAACGGCTGCATCATCGCCGACAGCGTGGGACTCGGGAAGACCTGGACGACGCTCGCGGTGATCAAGTTTTTCGAGTTGCGCAACGAGCGGGTGCTGGTGCTCTGCCCCAAGAAACTGGAGGCGAACTGGACCCGCTACGCCTCCTGGGCCTCCCAGCGCAACAACCCGTTCGAGAGGGACCGGTTTGGCTATACCGTGCTGGCGCACACGGACCTGAGCCGCTACGAGGGCAAGGCGGACAAGATCGACCTCGCCAACTTCCACTGGGGCGGGTTTGACCTCGTCGTCATCGACGAGTCGCACAACTTCCGCAACGAAGGCCGCGACCGGCGGGACGACGCGGGCGCGATCCTCCGGCGCAGCCGCTACAACCGCCTGCTGGAGGAGGTGATAAAAGATGGCGCGCGAACCAAGGTGCTGATGCTCTCGGCGACCCCGGTGAACACCAGCCTGCGCGACCTGCGCAACCAGATATACCTGATGACCGAAAAGCGTCGGGACGCGTTCCGCGAGGCGCTCGGCATCGGCGACATCCAGACGATGTTCGGCGTCGCCCAGCGCGAATTCAGGCGATGGGAGGATGCGCGCAAAAGGGGCGAGAAGACGGACAAGGCCGCGCTTGTCGGAAACCTGGGGGCGGATTTCCTGGCGTTGCTGGACGCGGTCACCATCGCCCGCTCCCGCGACCATCTCCGCCGTTTCTATCCGGAGGAAACGAAGCGGATCGGCGGCTTCCCGAAGCGGGCGGCGCCGGAGAACCTGCATCCGGGCACGGACCGCGACGGCGCGCTTTCGTATGACGAGCTGCACGAGCGCATCAGCGACTTCCGCCTCGCCGTCTACATGCCCTCGCGATACCTGAAGGACAAGTCCAGCCTGGACGAGGAGAAGGCGAATCTGCGCTTCGACCAGCGCGACCGCGAACGCTGGCTCGTCGGCATGATGCGCGTGAACCTCTTGAAGCGCCTGGAAAGCTCGGTGCGCGCCTTCGCCCTGACCGCGAAGCGCATTCTCGACCAGATAGACGATGTCGACCGCCGCATCGAGGCGTGGAAAGAGCGCGGCGGGGAGGAGGAGATAGACTCCTGGCCCGGAGACGGCGCGGAGGACGAGGAGGACGAGGAGTTCACGGTCGGCAGAAGGCGCCGCTATCGGCTGGCCGCACTCGACGTCGACCGTTGGCGCGGCGACCTGCGCGAGGACAGGAAGATGTTCGCGGACATTTGCGAGCGGGCGGAACGGGTCACCGTCGCGCGCGACGCCAAGCTGGCCAGGTTGGGGGAGGCGCTGCGGCGCAAGGTGAAGACGGCCCCCGCCGATAAGGACGGGCGCGCCAACCGCAAGGCGCTCGTCTTCACCACCTTCGCCGACACCGCCCGCTATCTGTACGCCCATCTCTCGGAGCCGATGCGCTGCGAGTTCGGCGTTCACGTGGGGCTGGTGACCGGCGGCGAGGGGAACCGGAGCACGACGGGCGCGTCGCAATTCGCCGATATTCTGGGGCGCTTCGCGCCGCGCGCCCAGAATGCGGATGGCGGCGGCGAGGAGATTGACGTTCTGATCGCGACCGACTGCCTGTCCGAGGGGCAGAACCTCCAGGATTGCGACCTCGTCGTGAACTACGACATACACTGGAACCCGATTCGCCTGATGCAGCGCTTCGGTCGAATCGACCGGCTCGGAAGCCGCAACCGCGAAGTCCGCATGCTCAATTTCTGGCCGACCGAGAATCTCGACCGCTATCTGGACCTGAAAAACCGCGTGGAGGCGCGCATGGCGCTCGCCGACGCGGCGGCGACGGGCGACGACGACCTGTTGAACGCGCAGGAGGCGGCGCAGGGCGAGTTGCGGTTTCGGGGCGAGCAGTTGAAGCGGATCCGCAACGAGCCTCTCGACATGGAGGATGCGGACGACGTCGTGACCATGAGCGACCTCACGCTCGATGAGTTCCTCGCCGATTTGCTGCGCTACATCCAGCGAAACCGCGCGGAACTCGAAGCGGCGCCGGCCGGCGTCTACGCCATCGCCGACAACCGCCCGTCCGCCGACCTCCCCGGCGGGGGGCCGCCCGGCCCCGTCCCGCCCGGCGTCATCTTCTGCCTGAAGCGCAAGGGGGAGGCGGAGCGGCATACGGCGAACAGTCTGTGGCCGTATTTTCTCGTCCACGTCCGCGACGACGGAAGCGTCCGCCACACCTTCGCACAACCGAAGCAGTGCCTCGCCCTGTTCCGGAGCCTCGCCGCCGGCAAGGCGGAGGCCATAGCGGTACTGGAGGACGCCTTCGACCGGCAGACGCGGCGGGGACAGGAAATGGAGAAATACGACAAACTGCTGGACGCCGCCCTGAAAGACATCGCGTCGACCTTCCGCCGCGCCGAGTTGCGGGCGATCGCCCGAGAGCGCGGCGCGACGCTCTCGAAGCGAGCCGAGCAGCCGGACGGGGCGGCGCGTTTCGAGCTGATTACGTGGTTCATCATCGCCGACGCGCGCGAGGCGCGGCGGAAAGAGGAGACCTGAGCGATGCGTGAAGCCCTGATGGACGCGCTGCGCGGTTTCGCGGAAAACGGGAGCGGCTCGCTACGGAGTCGGGCGGCGACGCTGTTCGGCGCGCTCGGCTACCGGAGCGACCGGACGACAGACGTGGGGAGCGTCGCCGATTTCCTGGAGTGGCTGCGGGAGTCGCTGAAAGAAGACGGGAAAGACTTGACGGAAAGGCAGCGGCGGCTGTTCGACGGCTGGCGTTCGGCGGAGATCGTCTTTCAGCTCACCGGGGAGGAGATTGACGGCGACCGGACGCTGTTTCCGAAGTTCGAGGAGAAGCGCGACAAGTCCTTTCTGTTCGTGGCGGCGGAGCTGAATGGCGGCGGTGCCTACACGCGGACGGAGCTGGCCGGGATGACGCGCGCCGTCAACAGCGGCTTCCGGATGCCGGTCGTCCTCCTTCTCCGGCACGGGGGCGCCCTGACCCTCTCCGTCGTCCACCGCCGCGCCCACAAGCGGGACAAAGGCCGCGACGTGCTGGAAAAGGTGACCTTGATCAAGGACATTCATTCCGAACATCCGCACCGGGCGCACGTCGATATTCTCGGCGAGCTGGCGCTCTCCTCCCTGCGTGAAAAGGGCGTGCGGGATTTTGACGGCCTGCACCGGGCGTGGGAAGACGCGCTCGACACCGAGACGCTGAACAGGCGCTTCTACCGCGACCTGTTCGAATGGTTTGAGCGCGCGCGCCGGGAGTGCCGCTTTCCCGACGACGGCGCGGGTGCGGGTTCGCCCGAGAGACACGTGATTCGGCTGATCACGCGCCTGCTGTTCATCTGGTTCCTGAAGGAGAAGGGACTGGTTCCCGAACGCCTGTTCGAGGAGCGCTTCGCACGCCGGACGCTCCGGGATCACGCGCCCGCACGCACGGACTACTACCGCGCCGTGCTCCAGAACCTGTTCTTCGCCACCCTGAACACGGCTATCCGCAAGCGCGCCTTCAGCGGGGGCGACCGCAAGACCCACCGCGACTTCAGCAGATACCGCTATAGCGACCTGCTGATCGACCCGGACGGCTTCGCCAAGGAGCTGCGGCAAGTCCCCTTCGTGAATGGCGGCCTGTTCGACTGCCTGGACCATTTCGAGGGGAAAAGGGAGGGCGGCCGGCGGGTGGACGTCTTCACCGACAATCCCGCGCAGAGGCGGGAGCTGGACGTGCCGGCGCGCCTGTTCTTCGATGAGGACAAGGGCCTGTTCCCCATCCTCCGACGCTACAAGTTCACGGTGGAGGAGAACACGCCGATAGACCAGGAGGTCGCCCTCGACCCGGAGCTGCTCGGCCTCGTGTTCGAGAACCTGCTGGCCGCCTACAACCCGGAGATGCGCGACACCGCCCGCAAGGACACCGGCTCCTACTACACGCCCCGGTGGGTGGTGGACGACATGGCGGGGGAGGCGCTCGCCGAGGCGCTGGCGGCGAAAAGCCGCCCGACCGTCGAAGACGAGGAATCCTGGCGCGCTCGGCTGCGCTATCTTCTGGAGCATTCCGCCGCGATGAACGACGCCGACACGCTCTTCGAGAAGGCAGAGAGGCGCGCGGTCGTGGACGCCATCGCCAACCTCCGGGTGCTCGACCCCGCCGCCGGCTCCGGCGCCTTCCCGATGGGTGTTCTCCAGAAGCTCACCCTCGCGCTCCGCCGCCTCGACCCGGACAACCGGCTGTGGGAGGAACTCCAGAGGGAGCGGGCGCGCGCGCAGGCGGGGGCGGCCTTCGACATCGGGAATCGGGAACGGCGCGAGGACGCGCTGCGGCAGATCAGCGCAACCTTCGAGAAGTACCGGGCATCGGATTACGGACGCAAGCTCTACCTCATCCAGAACGCCATCTACGGCGTGGACATCCAGCCCGTCGCCTGCCAGATCGCCAAGCTGCGCTTTTTCATCTCGCTCGCCATCGAGCAGGAGCCGACCGGCGACGCAAGGGAGAATTACGGCATCCGCCCCCTGCCGAACCTGGAGACGCGCTTCGTCGCTACTGACACGCTGCTGGGTCTGGGCGACGAGGGGCAGCAAGCGCTGGGGAGCGACCGCGTGAGGGCGCTGGAAAATGCTTTGCGGCAGGTGCGCGAACGCTACTTCAACGCCACAGATCGAAATACCAAGCGGCTGCTGCGCAAAAGGGACGCCGCGCTGCGGGACGCGCTCGCCCGCGCGCTGGAAGACCTGGGCTTCAAGCACGACAGCGCGGAGAGAATCGCCCGCTGGGACCCGTACGATCAGACCGCCAGCGTGGACTGGTTCGAGCCGGAATACATGTTCGGCGTGTCGGGGGGCTTCGACGTCGTCATCGGCAATCCGCCCTACGTCCAGCTGGAGAAAAACGCCGGAGAACTGGCGAAAAGATACGAGGGCGCGCGCTTCTCGACCTTCGCGCCCAGGGGGGACATCTACCAGCTCTTCTACGAGCGCGGCTGCCGGTTGCTCCGTCCGGGCGCCGGCGTGCTCGCCTACATCACCTCCAACAGCTGGCTGAAGGCGGAATACGGCAAGCGGTTGCGCCGCTTCTTCGCCGAGTCCCACACGCCGCTGCGCCTCTGGGATGATAGGGATAGCAAAGTGTTCGAGGCGAGTGTGGACGCCAGCATCTTGCTGGTCCGCGAGGGCAAAGACGCGGCGGACGCGGCCGATCTTGAAGATAATGGCGCGGTCCGCCTGCCCGCCATTAAAATGAAACGAACCGATTCAAGTCCCCCCCGCCTCCCTCCGCAAAGCGCATCGGGTTGGGACGAGGCGCACCCGGACGGCGAGGCGCCCTGGAGCATCCTCTCCGCCGTCGAGTGGGGCGCGTTTGAGAAGATACAAGCGCGGGGCGTCCCGCTCAAGGGATGGGACGTGCGGATCAACATGGGGATCAGAACAGGCTACAACGAGGCCTTCATCATCAACGCCGCCGCGCGGAACGCCCTCGTTGACGAGGACCCCCGCTCCGCCGAAATCATCCAGCCCGTCCTGCGCGGGCAGGACATCGAACGCTGGCGCGCGCACTGGAAGGGGTTATGGCTGATAGTCGCCAAGTTTGGTAGCCACAAGACTCTACCTGATGATTACCCTGCCGTGTATCAACATCTCACGCGGCACGAGGTGAAGTTGCGGGCCCGTGGCCAGTGTCGATATACACGTTCCGGTAGTGGACGAAACCCGGACTACGAGGGACAGCATCACTGGCTGGAATTGGACAACAACCCGAAGGACAGCTACATCAATCTATTCGCCAAAGAGAAGCTGTTCTGGAGGGACATAACCCTTGAAGGTCGATTCTCCTACTCGGAAAAGGTCATGTATTGCAACAACAAGGGGTTCGTTCTTACGGGTTCGTCCCTGAAGTATCTCTGCGCCGTTTTGAACAGCGCGCTTGGCGCCTGGATGGCGCGGAATCTGGCGAGGAGCTTAGGGAAAGCATCTATTCAATGGGAAAAATTCGTTGTCGAGCAAATTCCCGTCCCCCGAATATCCGGAGAGGAGCAGCGGCCCCTCGTCCGCCTCGTGGATGAGATCATCGCGGCGAAAGCAGCCGACCCGAAGGCCGACACAGCCGCACCGGAAGCGGAAATCGACCGCCTCGTCTATCGGCTCTACGGCCTTGACCGCGCCGAGATAGAGGCAGTCCGCAAGAGCGTCTCGTAACGTGGCGCGCAGACGCGCGCCGCGCGCGGGCGTCTTGCCCTCGCTCGCCGCGCCGTGGTAATCTGCCGTTTTCTCCCCCCGCGCGCCCGTCCACAGGAGGCAAGGGATGTCTTCGGTGAAGCAGTTTGAATTGTTTCATGGGCTGGTTCTCGTCAAGATACTGCGAGGGAGGGGGCCGAGTTCTACGCTCCACCTCATCGAGGCGAACACCCAAAAAGAGTGGGCCACCTACAAGGTCAACGACGTCCGGCTCCTCGTGAAGTACAGCGAAGAGCCGAGAGAGGCGAAAACGACGGACGCAAAATCCTGGGTTTTCAGCTTCGGGCAGGCCGAGCTGGGCCAGCTGCGGGAAGCGGGGTGCCGCATCGCCCTGGTCTGCGGATTGCCGGAAATCCGGCTCGCAAATGACATGCAGATATGTTTTCCGTCCCCGGAGCAGATACGGCGATTGCTGGACGCCTCCTCCCCGGAGAAGAAACAGCAATCCCTGACTGTCCGGGTGGAAAAAGGCAAGAGCCTTCAAATCTCTTTCGGCAAGCTCGAAAAACCGCTCGTGGTTTCCCGCTCCGCTCTTGACAACTGGGCAGTTCCGGGCGGTTGACGGTTCCGGTTCCGCCGGCACAACCCCGCCCCATCCGGGCGTTCGGAAAATCCCTCCCTCTCCCCCCCTTTTACTCCGCCGGGGCGTAGGCGGCGGGGGCGAGGGCGCGGATGTCGGTGACCACGTCGAGGACGACGGGGCCGCCGCGCATGTTGAACGCCTCGTCGAGCGCGCCGGCTATCTCGCCCGCCCTCTCCACGCGCACGCCGCGGGCGCCCATGGACTGCGCGATCTCGCGGAAGTCCGTCCGGTTGAAGTGCCAGAGCTCGTGCGCGCGTCCGCCCTGCGCGCCGCCGTAGGCCTCGTCGAAAATCTTCGTCTCCTGGTTCTGGGAGCCGTTGTTGTTCACGATGACGACGACGTGCAGCCCCCAGCGCGCGGCGGTCTCGACCTCCGCGATGTGATACCAGAAGCCCGCGTCGCCGGTGAACAGGACGACGGGCCGCTCCGGTGCCCCGCACTTGGCGCCCAGTGCGGCGGGAAAGCCCCAGCCGAGGTGGCCGGCGGCGCGCAGGAAGCTCGCCCCCGGGCTGGTGAGGTCGAGATAGCCGCCCGTCCACATGCCGGCGTGTCCGGTGTCCGCCAGGACGATGGCGTCGTCGGGCAAATGCGCGCCCAGCTCCCGGCAGATGCGCTCGGGACGGATGGGGGCGGCGTCCGACTCCAGCAGCGGGGCCGCCTCCGCGCGCCACGCGGCGTCCGCCTCCGCCGCGCGCGCGAGCCACTCCTCCCGCCCCCGCGCGGGGGCCGTCTCCTCTGACGCCCCGAGCATCTTGCGGAGGGAGACCTTCGCGTCCCCCATGATCGAGGCCCGGAGCGGGTAGTTGCGCCCCAGCTCCTCCGGGTCGATGTCGAGCTGGACGGCGGGGGTTCCGACGCGGGGCACCCGCCAGAAGTGGGTGGTCATGCCGCCGGTCTGGGTGCCGACGAAGAAGACGAGGTCGGCCTCCGAGACGATCCGGTTGGCGCTCCGCCGCGAATACGTCCCCACCACGCCGACCGAGAGGGGGTGATTCCCCGGGATGGACTCCTTGCCGTTCATCGAGGTGGCGACGGGGATGCGCAGCTTCTCGGCGAGCGCCACCAGCTCCGCGCCCGCCTGCGAGGTGCGCACGCCGCCGCCCGCGACGATGACGGGCCTGCGCGCCTCCCGAATCGCCTCCAGAGCACAGGCGACGCTCTCGGCGGACGGCTCGGGCCGGTAGGCGGGGACGCGCCGGAAATTCTCCTCCACGACGAGCCGCAGCTCCGCCTCCTCCTGCTCCACCTGGCCCAAGTTGCCGCCGAAGCGCAGGTGCACCGGCCCCGGCGTCCCCGAGGTGGCGACGCGGAAGGCCTGGCGCAGCATGTCCGGGAAGCGCTCGACGGAATCCACCGCCGCGTTGAACTTCGTGACCGGGTCGAACGCGCTGATGTCCTCCGTCTCCTGGTAGGCGTTGCGGTAGCGGATTTGCGGCGTGGTGCCGCCCGTGAACGCGAGGACGGGCGCGCAGGCGAGGTGGGCGTCCCGAAGGCCCGCGGCGAGGTTCACCCCGCCCACGATCTGCGCCATGCAGACGCCGGGCCGCCCCGACGCGCGGGCGTAGCCGTCCGCCATGTAGGCCGCGGCCTTCTCGCCGTGGGTGAGGATGCGGGCGATGCGCGTCCCGCGCGTCTCCATCTGGGCGAGGGAGTGGCTCAGGATGGTCGGCACGAAGAAAATGTGGGTGACGCCGTAGGCGTCGAGGGCGTCGGCCATGAATTGCGCCCCGCTCATCTTGGGCATGTCTTGCGCTCCCCGAAAGGGTGAATGGCGGATGGATGAAGCGTCACCGGAATCACGAAATCCCGATGATGCGGCGCGCCTCCGCGACGCCGGCGACCTCCCGGCCCAGCTCGCCCGCGATCCGCGCGATGCGCGCCACGTGCTCGCGGTTGTCGCCCAGCTGGCCGGGGCGGAGATAGGGCTCGTCCTCCGTGCCCACGCGGGCGTGGCCGCCCGCCATCACCGCCATCGTCTGCATGTGGACGTGCGTCGGGCCGGTGGCGCTGGCGATGTATATCGAACCCTCCGGCAGGTTCGAGACGCGGTGGAGGAACTCGCCCATCGAGGGGGGCGACCACGCCCCGCCCGGACGCCCGAAGAAGCACGTCATGAGGATGGGCGGCTCCACGAGCCCCTTTTGCAGCAAATCGTCGATCATCCAGGTCTCGCCCAGGGCGAAGACCTCGAACTCGGGCTTGACGCCGTTGTCCCGGCACAGCCGCATCATCTCGGCGAGCTCCTCGCGGGGGTGGAGCATCATCACGTCGCGCGAGACGAAGGCCATGTTGTGCGCGCCCACGGCGACGGAGATCATCTCGGGGCGGTTCTTCACCACCTCCTTGCGCTGGGCGACCGTCTGGGTGGAGATGCCGTACTGGAGCAGGACGCCGCACCTGTCGCGGATGGCGCGGGAGTGGGACTCCCAGGCCGCGTAGTCGGCCGGGGGCGCGTGGATGTGGGCGACGCACGCCCCCGCGCGGTGCGCCTCCTCCACGGATTCCGCGAGGACGTCCGAATCGGCGAAGCGCGGCGCCACTCCCTCGTGCATCGAGGTGTCCGCCGCGCAGTTGACGATCATCAGCTTCTCCATGAACCGCTCCTCCCGACGCCGGGTCTTGAAGAGGGGGGAGGGAGGGGCTACCCGACGACGCCCAGCATCTTTCTGGCCTCCTCCACCGTGGCCGGGTCGCGCCCGAGCTCGCGTCCGATGCGCGCGATGCGCGCGACGAGCTGCGCGTTGTTCTCGCAGAGGACGCCCTCGGCGTAATAGGGCTCATCCTCCGTGCCCACGCGCACGTGGCCGCCCTGGATGATGGTGACGGTCTGGAGTGCGTTCGAGGTGGCGCCCGCCGCACTGCAGGAGAAGACGCAGCCCTCCGGCAGATGGTCGATGCGGTGGAGGAGCTCCCGCAGCGTGGCGGGGGCGTAGAAGCCGCCCGGCCAGCCGAAGAATATCGTGATGACGACGGGGTCCGCCACCAGCCCCTTGTCGAGCAGCCACTCGAGGTTCCACAGGTGCCCCAGATTGAAGCACTCGAACTCGGGCTTCACCCCGTGGTCGTTGAACAGGCGCACCTGGTCCTCTATCTCCTGCCGGGAGTGCTCGACGAGCAGGTCGGCGTCGACGAAGGCGAAATCGTGCGACCCCAGGGCGATGGAGGCCATGTCGGGCCGCAGGTGGATGATCTTGCGCCGGCCCGGCAGGCCCATCGCGGCGATCCCGAACTGGATCAGCATCTCGGGGCAGGCCTCGCGCACCGCCCGGGTCAGCGGCTCCCAGCTTTCGAGCCGCATCGGGATGCCGTGGATGTGGGCGATGGCCGCCCCCGCCTCGTAGCTTTGCCGGACCTCCCTGGCGACGGCCTCGGGCGTTTGCAGCCGCTTGGGGACGCCCGGATGCTTCCTGCTGTCGGCCGCGCAGTTGGTGATGATGAGCTTCTCCATATCTTCACGCTCCTCTCGGAATGTGCCGGCGGCACCCGGACTAGTCGAGGGAACCTTCCACGTAGAGCAGGTTCCGGATTCCCTGGGTGAGCGCCACGAACATGTCGTCGCCCATGGTGGAGAGCGAGCGCGGTCGGGGGATGTCGACGGAGATGATCTCGGAGATGCGGCCCGGGCGCGGCGTCATGACGATCACGCGGTCGCCGAGGAAGACCGCCTCCGGAATCGAGTGGGTGATGAAGAATACGGTCTTTTTGCTCTCCAGCCAGATGCGTTGCAGCTCGAGGTTCATCTGCTCCCGCGTCATGGCGTCGAGTGCGCCGAAGGGCTCGTCCATCAGCAGCACGCTCGGGTCGTGAATGAGTGCGCGGATGATGGCGTTCCTCTGGCGCATCCCGCCGGAGAGCTCGTGGGGGTATTTGTCCTCGAAGCCCTCCAGGCCCACGAGCCGGATGAGCGCACGGGCGCGCGGGAGGGTCTTTTTCGCGTCCAGGCCCAGAATTTCCGCGGGCAGCATGGTGTTCTGGAGCACGTTGCGCCACAGGAGCAGCACGGGGTCCTGAAAGACGATCCCCACGTCGTTGCGGGGGCCGTCGATGGGCGTGTTCTTGAGCGAGCAGGCACCGGACGTCTTGGAGAGCAGGCCGCCCAGGATTTTCAGGAGGGTGCTCTTCCCGCAGCCGCTCGGGCCGACGACGGAGACGAACTCGCCCTCGTCAATCTCGAAGTTGATGTCGGTGAGCGCGTGCACGACCTCCCGGCTCGCCGTGACGTATTCTTTCTCCAGATGCGCTACCGCAATGTATGCGCTCATGTTTCCCCGAATCCGCGCCCGCCTCGCAAGGCGCCCGCCTCGCAAATGGGCCGCTTTTGCTAGGCGCCCATCGTCTTGTCCGTCTCGGGCGCCCAGAAGAGCACCTTTTTCTTCACGAAGCGCACGATCTGGTGCATCCCGAGGCCCATGATCGAGAGGATGACCAGAATGGCGAACGTGCCCGTGGTGTCGCTGCTGAAGCTCATCTGCATGAGCAGAATCCCCAGGCCGCACTGGCCGCGCCCGCCCCACATGCACTGCCCCGCGCCGACGAACTCGCCCAAGATGGCGCCCAGGAGGCTGAAGACGACCGCGATCTCGAAGCCGGCGAAGATGAAGGGCAGGGCGTTGGGAAACTGCATCTTCCAGAACATCTGCCAGCGGGAGGCGGAGAGCGAGCGCATCAGGTCGATCTGGTCCGTCGCGGCGGACTTCAGCCCCACCATGGTGTTCACCAGGAGCGGGAAGAACGCCACGAGGCCGGCCAGAAAGATTTTGGACTTCACCTCGTAGCCGAACCAGATGATGAACAGGGGCGCGATGGCGAGCTTGGGCAGCGTCTGAAACGCCACCACGTAGGGCATGATGATCGCCTCGACCCATCTCGACTGCATGAACGCCAGCCCCAGCCCCAGGCCTATGAGGCTGCCCATGAAAAAGCCCATGACGGCCTCGAACAGGGTGTGGCTGATGTGGTTGTAGAAGCTGGTTTTCATCAGCCCCATGAAGTCGGCGGCGGAGCCGACGCCGCCGCCCGCATCGTAGAAGAACAGGCCGCGCAGAAGCGCCGTCGCCACCCCAGAGGGGGCGGGGAAGATGAAGTCGTCCACCTCGAAGTAGCGCACCGCCCACTCCCAGACGATGAGCAGCACCACGAAGGAGATGGCGAACAGCAGGTAGGGTCTGTCCAGCAGCAGCGCCTCCACGCTCCTGGGCGGCTCCCTCCTTTGGCCGGCGGTCTTCATGCCGTTTCCCGCATCATTTCTGCGTGGCCCGGAAGCGCCGGAGCTCCTTGGCGAAGTCGAAGTTCCTGGCCCGCTGGATGACCGCGTTGCGGTCGAAATTGTTGACCTCGTCGATCAGATCGTTCGTGTAGAGGGATTTCACCTGCGCGTCGCTCAGTGTCTTGTCGAGGCCCACGAATTTCACGTACTCCTTCCACTCGCCGTCGTGGTGGGCGCCGAATTTCTGGATTTTCTCATCGTCGAGGCGCAGCTTCGGCGCGCGCGCCTGGAGCACCTGGAGCATCAGGGCGGTGGCCTCCTTGTCGCTCATGCCCTTGGGTTTCGACTCGGGGTAGAGCACCCAGTGCACCTGGAGTGCCGCGGCGGGGTTCGTGTAGAAGAAGAGGCTGCCCTTCGCCAGGCCGCGCAGGAAGCCCACCACGGTTTCCCGGTTGTTCGCCAGGTATTTCTTGTTGATCCAGACCACGTTGCCGAACAGGTTCCGGGTCCACTCCTTTTGATAGGGGATGATGTCGAACTGGAATCCCCGCGCGCGCGCCAGGGTGTACTGGATGTCCACGTTCGCCCAGGCGTCCACGCGGCCGAGCTTCATGGCGGTGGCCGCTTTCGAGACCGGCCCGACCGGAAGGTAGGTGACCCTCTGATCCTTGGCGGGGACGCCGCAAGTCTCCAGTGCCTTTCGCACGAAAATGGGCCCTGAGTCGCGCTGGCTCATGACGCCCACCTTCTTGCCCTGCAGGTCGCAGACGGATTTGATCGCGCTGCCCGGCGGCACGGCCACGCCATCGGCGTAGATGGCGTCGCGGTTCAGGATGTAGACGCCCTTGACGGGGGGCATCTTCTTTCCGCGCGCGGCGCGGAAGAGGATGGGGATGGGCCGCGGCAGGCCGACGTGGGTGCGGCCGGAGAGCACCCAGCCCATCGCCTGGGCACCGCCCTGGGCGGCGACGAACTGCGCGTCCACGCCGTTTTCCTGATAGTAGCCCAGGAAATTCCCGATCCACAGAAAGGAGATGCCCGGGTTGAACAGCGGGTTGGCCATCGTCACCTTGATGTTCTGGAGTTTTTGGGGGGCCGCGGGCGACGCTCCCGGAGCGGCGAGGGCGATGCATGCGGCGAGGGCGATGACGGGGGCAATGCGTCGGAACTGTTTCATGAGAGGACTCCTCCTGTCAGTGGTTTCGATTCCGCGAAAACGCCTCGGTTCAATCCTCCACTATCGCAACCGGACGCACCCACGCACCGCTCGCGTCCTTCACGTTGACGGGAAAGCAGCAAACCTGGAAGCCGTGGGGACGGGGTATGGCGCCGATGTTGGCGATCTGCTCGATTTGAAAATACTCGCGCCTCCTGCCCAGGATGTGGTGGCAGGGCATCAGCGACTCGCGCCTGCCCGCCTTGAACTCGGGCACCTGGAAGCTGAAGGGCCTGTCGAAGCCGAACGCGTCGATGGCGATGACGCGCACGCCGCGATCCAGGAGATACTCCGTCGCCGGAATGCTCATGCCCGGGTGGAGTTCCGGGTAGTCGGGGCTGTCCCGGTGCGCGTCGGTGCCCGTCCACAGGAGGACGATGTCGCCCGCCTTGACCTCGTAGTCGATGTTGGCGAGACACGCCCGGACGTCCTCCTCGGTGATCCACTCGCCCGTTTTCTTGTGCCGCAGGTCGAGCACGACGCCGTCCCCGTAGCACCACTCGAGGGGCACCTCGTCTATTTTTCGCGCCGGCACACCCGCCACGGTGGGGCCGTAGTGCCAGGGGGCGTCCATGTGGGTGGCCGAGTGGGTGGAGATGGTGACGAACTCCGCCGCCCCGCCCACGCCGTCGTGCAGCGCCTCCATCGGGATGCCCCAGCCCCTGGCGGAGCGTGCGCCGAACTCCTCGTGGTCGAGGTAGGTGACCTCGGGCGGGCGGGGTTCGTTCGAGCCGTTCATGATGGGGGTGCTTAAATCGATGAATCTCCTCGCGCACATGCGAAATTCCTCAGGCAGGGGGGGAAATCGTCCGGCCGCGCGACTTCATCAGGCGATCCAGAGCTTCCTCTCCTGCGGGTAGATGAACTCGTAGCCGGTTTCGGTGACGACGATGGTTTTCTCTATCTGGGTTCCCCCCATGCCGAATATCTGGCAGGGATTCTCGATGCAGAGCGTCGTGCCCGCCTCGAGCGGGAAGTCGCTCGATTCCGGCAGGAAGGGGCTGCCCTGAGGCGCCGGGTCCGAGAGCACGTAGGGCACCTCGCGCTGCTCCAGGCCGATGGCGTGGCCGGCGAAGTTCCCGTTGTGTGCGGGCAGCCCCGCCGCGCGCGTGGCCTCGAGCATGGTTCTGTAGATGGTGGAGCCGCGCGCGCCCGCGCGCACTTGCGCGAGTGCGGCCTCGAAGCCCGCCTCGGTCGCCTTCCACAGGTCGCGCTGCGCCCGGGTGGGCTCGCCCAGGACGCCCCCCCAGCCGGTGTCTCCCTGGTAGTTCTCCAGAACGACGCCCGCGTCGAACTTCCACATCTCGCCTTTGGCGATCTTCTTGTCCGTGGGCGGAAATATGCCCGTCGCGCGGCGTCCCGAGCAGAAGTGGAACCACTGCCACTTGCCGCCCATGCGCCCCACCTCCGCCGCGAAGACGGAGGCCACCTCGCACTCGGTCGCCCCCTCGGCCACCGCGTTCGAGGCCGCGATGCCCGCCTTCTCGTTCACGCGGGCGGCCGCGGCGAGGGCGGCGATCTCGTCCGGCGTCTTCACCATCCGGATGAGGCGGAGGAAATCCGCGGCCTCCACGATCTCGGCTTCGGGCAGGGCCGCCTCTATCTGCGCGCGCACGAGGGGGGTGACGCGCTCCTGGTCGAGTGCGAGCCTGCCCTTCTCCAGCCCGCGCTCCTTGATGGCCATGCCGAGGGCCTGTCCCGGGTTGGCACCGCGCCTCGCGTCGTTGTTGTACAAGCCGAGGTAGGTTTCCTCCTCGGGCGTGCGGGGCGCCTCCCCCGGCGGCTGTATGAGCGCGCTCTTGCCGCCGAAGGTGTAGAGGTCCTCTATCCAGGGCTGCTGGGCCGAGACGTAGGTGACCTCCTGGCCCGGCACGACGAGGGCGGGTGCCACCCCCTCGTCGCGGGCGAAGACGGCGAACATGTGCACGGAGTAGGCGTAGACCTTGTTCGACCAGCCCACGGTGCCCGCCAGATAGGTGACGTTCTCGGGCGTGCTGGCGATGACGGCGTCGAAGCCGAAATCCTTCATCAGCCCGCGCGCGCGCTCTGCGTTCAGATACATGAGGCGTTTCCTTCGCCAAGGGGGTTCGCGGAGCGGGACGGAGCGCACCCGGCCACCGGCCCGCCCCCCGGCAATCCATGTCCATTGGATGAGATCAGGGTATCAAACTCCATACGGCCTGAAAAGAGAATCCGGGCCCGAACCCCGGCGGTTTGCCCCGCATGCCGGAAGGAGCGGGACGCTTTTCGCCTGCGGCCTCGCCGGAGGGTCATACCGGCTGGTCGCCCTGTATCTGGGTGCGGTGCATGACGCGCGGGTGCGTGCCCGCGTGGGGTTCGCGGTAGTGCATGGTGCAGCGGTTGTCCCAGAGGAGGACGTCTCCGGGCCGCCACCGGTGCGCCCACACCAGTTCGGGGCGGCAGGCGTGTGCCCACAGGAAATCGAGGAGCTCCTCGCTCTCCTCCTCCCGGAGGCCGTCGATGTACTGCGAGGGATAATCCCGCCTGCGGCCCAGGTAGAGTGCCCGCCTCCCGGAGGCGGGGTGCGTGCGCACGAGGGGGTGGTGCGGCCCCGGCACCTCGGAGGGCTTCGTCGGCATCCGGACGCCGGGCCGGAGCGTGCCCGCGGAGTTTCTGCTCGAGTCGTGGACGGCGGTTTTGTCCTCGATTCTCGCCTTCACCTCCTCGGGCAGGGTCTCGTAGGCGACGTACTGGTTGCTGAAGCAGGTGTCGCCGCCCGAGGGGGGCAGCGTCCGGCCGTAGAGCATGCTGCCGGCGGGCGGTTTCTCGACGTAGGAGTTGTCGCTGTGCCAGACGACCTCGCCGCTCCCCAGGCTTTCGTTTGCCTGCACGGGATTCCCGTTTTCGTCCAGGTTGTGGATGACGGTGATTTCCGGGTGCCTGGCGGCCCAGGCCTGCTTCTTCCCCGCCTTGTCGTAGTAAGCCTTGGCGGCGCCCACCTGGGCCTCGCCGAAGATGCGCGTGGCGTCGAGGTGTTGCTCCTCGGTCAGCTCCTGATCCCGAAACAGCAGGACGAGGTGTTCTGTCCAGGCGGCGCGCAGGGCGTCGGCCACCTCCCCGGGCACGGGCCGGGCGAAATCGACCCCCCGGACCTCGGCGCCCAGGGCGCTTCCCGTCGGCAACACCTGCAAGTTGTCGAGTGCGTTTTTCGTGGTCATCCCGCGAACTCCTTCTCTTGTCCGGTTTCAGATCTGCGGGCTGTCCAGCCCGGCGGAAAAGGATTTCTCGATGTTCCTCCCAGTATATGCCGCCGGTGCGCGCGTGTAAAGAATCCCCGCCCTCGTGCGGAGACGCCTCTAGGGAGCGGCGCCCGCCGCCCGCGCGCGCCTTTTTTGCTCGGCGTGGATGCGCCAGGCGAGTCCGGTGGCGACCAGGCAGAGGAGGGAGTAGAAGAGGAACGATTCCCGCAGTCCCGCCGCCTGGGCGATGAGTCCCCCCAGGAAGGGCGACGCGACGGACGCCGCCTCGTTCGCCGTGTACATGAGGCCGATGGCGCTCGTGCGGTTTTTCTCCGGGATCGCCCCGGTGGTGATCGTCAGCATGAGGCTTTGGGAGGGATTCAGGCTCGCGCCCAGCAACCCCAGAAGGCCCAGGAAGACGACGAAGGATTCGGCGCGCGACAGGAACGCGAGGGAGAGTGCGCTCGTCGCCATCATGAGGAGGATGAAGCGCGTCTCGTTCTTCCCGTTCGCGTATTTTCCCCAGAGGATGGCGCAGGCCGTGCCGACGAGGAAATAGCCGGTGAGCGTCCAGCCGACCGCGATGGTGCCCAACCCCAGCCCCTGGGCCAGCAGCAGCGGCAGGAACGTCATGATGCCCCGCAGGCCCATCACCCGGCAGGAGGAGAGCAGGGTCATCCGCACCAGGAGCCTGTCGCCCAGCAGTGCGCCGAGCGTGGATTTTGCCGCCCTCGCCATCGGCGCCCGTTCGCCGGGCACATCCTGGAACCGCAGCCAGATGAGGAGGGCGCAGGCGACGCCCGGCAACACGAAATACTGCGATGCGGCGCGCCAGCTCGCAAGGTGGACGGTGAGCCAGCTCATGGCCGCCGGCGTCAGGATGCTGCCGAAATCTCCCCCCGCCTTGAAGAGTCCCATGGCGAGGCCGCGGTGCCCGGGACTCTCCCGGGCGATCATCGACACCGCCGAGGGGTGATACGCCGAACCGCCGAGGCCGCTGAGGAAGACGAGGGCGAGCAGGGCGGCGTATGTGGCCGAATAGCCGTAGAAATAAGCGGGCAGGGCGCTGGAGAACAGGGAGAGTCCCAGGATGAGGCGGGTTTTTCCGGTGAAATCGCCCAGAAAGGAGATGGGCAGCTGGAACAGGCTGTTCGAGAGGGCGTAGACGGAGGCGATGAGTCCCGTCTGCGCGTAGCCCAAGCCGAAGTCGGCCATGATGAGCGGAAGGATGGGCGTCAGCATCCGGTTGTAGACGGAGTTCACCGCGTGGCTCGACGCGATGATGAGGACGTTGCCGTTGACGTTCATGGAGGTTTCCGAAAAGGGGCGCGCGACACCATTCATACCACCGATGCGGGGTCCGGGAAAGAAAAGCGGGCCGCGGGGCATCCGCGCGGAATCTGTCATCCCCGGGCGTTTTGAAATGTGTACTCCCCCTCCCGAACGAGAACGGGGGGGGGGTATGGCCTCCCTCCTTGAATCGACGCGCCGGGCGTCGTAGGCTACGAGGTTGCGCACCGGGGGACTTTCTCTCTCTCCAACGGGGGGAAGGGGGGGATCTCTCCGCGCCTGGGGCGGAATGACCGGAATCGCGGAATCTGTGGGGACGTTCGGGGAATTTGTGTGGCGGGCACCGGGGCGACGCGCGAGATCAAGCTCTACGACTACAGGCCCGGGCTCCGGGACTTTCGGGCGGATGTGCTCGAGGGCCTCGGCGCTCCCGCCAAGACCCTGCCCTGCAAGTATTTCTACGATGAGCGCGGCTCGCGGCTCTTCGAGCGCATCTGCGAGCTGGACGAATACTACCTCACCCGGACGGAGCTTCGCATCATGGAGGAGGCCGCGGCCGAGATGGCGGAGGCTATCGGGCCCGAGGCGCTGATCGTCGAATACGGCAGCGGCTCGGACCGCAAGATACGCGCCCTGCTCGCGCATCTCGAACGGCCCGCCGCCTACGTTCCGGTGGACATATCGAAGAAGCACCTGCGCGGCGCGGCGCGGGGGCTCGCGGCGGATTTTGCGGCCCTCGAGGTCGCGCCCGTGTGCGCGGACTTCACCCGGCCGTTCGCGCTGCCGCCGGTGGCGGCGGCCTATGGGCGCGTGGCCGCCTATTTTCCGGGCTCCACCATCGGAAACTTCACGGACGAGGAGGCGGTGGCGTTTCTGGCGAACGTCGCGCGGACGGTGGGGGCCGGGGGCGGTCTTCTGGTGGGCGTGGACCTGCAGAAGGCGGCGCCCATCATCGAGGTGGCCTACAACGACAAGGAGGAGGTGACGCGGGATTTCAACCTCAACCTCCTGCGGCGCATCAACGAGGAGCTGGGGGCGGATTTTGCGCTCGATCAGTTTCGCCACCAGGCGTCCTACGACGCGGAGCGGGGCCGCGTCGAGATGCGCCTCGTGAGCCGGAAGGCGCAGAAGGTGCGGGTGGGGGATGCGGAGTTCACCTTCGCCGAGGGCGAGAGCATCCACAGCGAGAACTCTCACAAATACACGCTCGAGGGTTTCCGCACCCTGGCCGCGCGCGGGGGGATGCGCGTGGAGCGCGTGTGGACGGACGAGGCGGACTGGTTCAGCGTGCAGTATCTCACCGCAGACCCCGAGGGGCGGAATACGATGGAGGATGCGCCATGTCGAACGCCCGGCTTGTCGATGATATGACGACGCGGTTTCTGGACGTCCGCCGCTTCAGCCTGGAGTTGGCGGCACCCCTAGCACCGGAGGACACCGTCATCCAGTCGATGCCGGACGTGAGCCCCACCCGCTGGCACCTGGCGCACATCACCTGGTTCTTCGAGACCTTCATCCTGCGGGAGGCCCTCGCCGGCTACGAGCCGTTTCATCCGGATTTCATCGTCCTGTTCAACTCCTACTACAACGGCGTGGGGGAGCAGTTTCCCAGGCATCTGCGGGGCCACGTCTCCCGGCCCGCACTCGATGAGGTGTACGCCTATCGCCGCCACGTGGACGCGCAGGTGGAAAAGCTGCTGGCCGGAGCGGGCGAGGCGCAGCTGGCCCGCCTCGCCCCCCTCCTCGAAATCGGCCTCCACCACGAGCAGCAGCACCAGGAGCTCATGCTTACCGACATCAAGCACGTGCTCTCCGTGAACCCGCTTCATCCGGTCTATCGCGAGGCGCCGCCTCAGCAGGAGGGAAGCCCGCAAAACGGGAGCGTGAAGCCCCCGGGCTGGCGGGGCTATCCGGAGGGCGTTCGCTGGATGGGGCACGATGGCGCGGGCTTCGCCTTCGACAACGAATCGCCCAGACATCGCGTCTTCTGCGAAGCCTGGGAGATGGCGGATCGGCTCGTCACCAACGGGGAGTTTCTGGCCTTCATGGCCGATGGCGGCTACGAGCGGCCCGAGCACTGGCTCTCGCTGGGCTGGGCCCGGGTTTGCGCGGAGGGTTGGCGGGCACCACTTTACTGGGTGCGAGCGGCCGGCGCCTGGAGGCACTTCACCCTCTCCGGTCTCGCGCCGATAGACCTGCGCGCGCCGGTGTGCCACGTGAGCTACTTCGAGGCCGACGCCTACGCCCGCTGGGCGGGGGCGAGGCTGCCGACCGAGGCCGAATGGGAGACGGCGGCGGGAGGCGCCACGCGCGCCGGAAATTTCGCCGACAGCGCGCGCTTTCACCCCCTGGCGCTCGACGCCGGGCCCGCGGACGCGCCCGCCCAGATGTATGGCGACGTATGGGAGTGGACGTCGAGTGCCTACGGCGCCTACCCGGGCTATCGTCCCGCGCCCGGGGCCATCGGCGAGTACAACGGCAAGTTCATGTGCAACCAATACGTCCTGCGCGGCGGCTCCTGCGCCACGAGCCGAAACCACGTCCGCCCCACCTACCGAAACTTCTTTCCTCCCGAGGCGCGATGGCAGTTCAGCGGAATCCGGCTCGCGCGGTAGGGAAACTCCCCGCCCCCTGCGGGATGATGGAATCCATTCATCCATAACAAAACCCCGGGAGCCGGAGCGCCCGGGGTTTTGGTTTCCCCCCAAAAGTGAGGGGTGGTTTCGTTTCCCCGTTCGGGGACTTGCCTCCGAAGCTTGTTCGCTTCTTGTTGTGAAACGCGAAAAAAGCAACTAGGCATCGATCAGCGAAAACTGCTATACTTTTACCCCCTCTCGCTCATGGTGTCAACAGGAGAATTTCCACAATGCCCGATTTGACCCTCGGACTCGACCTTGGCCCCAACTCCATCGGCTGGGCGCTCATCGAGGAGAACGAGGCGGAAGAACCGCAGCGCCTCGAGGCTATCGGCGTCCGGGTGTTTCAGGAGATGGTGGACAGGAAGACGAAAACGCCCAGGAACCACGAGAGGCGCGCCGCGCGGGGCCGCCGCCGTCAGCTTGCCAGGCGGAAGATGCGGCGCGAAACCCTCCGGAACGAACTCATCCGCTCGAGCCTCCTGCCCGAGGAGCGCGGGGAGCGGCAGAGGCTGTTCCACGAGGCCGACCCCTATGAGATTCGCAAGCGGGGGCTGAAGAGCGAAATTCCCCCGCATGAGCTGGGCCGTGCCATCTTCCATCTGAACCAGCGGCGGGGGTTTCTCAGCAACCGCAAGGTGCGCGATTCCAAGGAGAAGAAAAAGGAAGACGGGAAGGTTCTCCAGGAGATTGCGGGGCTGAGAGAGGATATCAAGAAATCCGGCAGGCGCACGCTGGGCGCATATCTGGCGGACAAGCCGAAGAAGAGGAACCATCGGACGGAGCGGAAAATGTATGAGGAGGAATTCGACCTTCTCTGGCGGAAGCAGGCGGAGTTTCGCCCCGATCTGCTGGGTGACGCCCCGCGCGACCGCGTCCGCAAGATTCTGTTCCACCAGCGTCCCCTGAAACTGCAGAAGGGGCTCGTCGGAAAATGCACCTTCGAGCCGGGCAGGAAGAGATGTCCCTGGGGCCGCCCGGAGGCCCAGTGGTTCAGGGCACTCCAGGACGTCAACCATCTCGAGGTCAGAGACCCGCAGACGGGCGGGTATCGTCCGCTCAGGCAAGAAGAAAGAGAGGAGATCAAGGACCTTCTTCGGGAGCGGAAAACGCTCGGCTGGAACAGCGTCCGCAAGGCGTTGGGACTGCACTCCGGCGAAACCTTCAATATCGAGGAGGGCGGGAAGAAGAACCTGCTGGGTGCGCGCACGCTCTGCGACATCCGGAAAATTCTCTCCAAAAAGACATGGGACGCCATGTCCGATAGCGAGCGGGACGCTTTTCTGGAGGATGTGTTCAGCATTCACAAGGAAGAGACCCTTTCGAAGCGGTTGACGGAGCACTGGAAACTCACGAGTGCGCAGGCGGACGCGCTGCTGAACACGGAGTTTCAGCCGGGCTACGCCAACCTCTCCCTGCGGGCGATTCGCAGGATCAGCCCGTACCTGGAGCGGGGGGAGAACTACCACGACGCCTGCCAGCGAGCGGGCTATCTGCGCGAGGATCAAAAAAAGACGCCGGAGGAGGATGTGCTGCCGCCCGCCCCCGACCTGAGAAACCCCATCGTCCAGAAGGCGATCAACGAGGTGCGCAAGGTGGTGAACGCCATCATCCGCAAACACGGGAAGCCGGCGCGCATCCGGGTGGAGCTCGCCCGGGACATGAAGCTCGGCAAGGAGCAGAAGAAAAGGCTGAACGTCCAGAACAAGAAGAACAGGGACCTCAACGATGAGGCACGGGAGGTGATGGCGGAGCAGGGGCAATCCGACAACGGCGGCAACAGGCTCCGATACCGCCTGTGGAAGGAGCAGAAATGCGTATGCCCCTATTCCGGCAGGAGCATCGGGCAGCATGATATTTTCAGCCCCGCCTTCGAGGTGGATCACATCCTCCCCTACAGCAGGACGCTGGACGATTCCTACATGAACAAGGTGCTCGCCCTGGCTTCCGCCAACCGGGAGAAGGGGAACCGGACGCCCCGGGAGGCATGGGGTGGCGACGCCGGGCGGTTCGACCAAGTCCGGCAGCGCGTCTTCTCCATGAAGGAGATGCCCTATCCCAAGAGGAAGCGCTTCGAGCAGAAGGAGCTCGATCTGAACAAGTTCATCGAGCGTCAGCTCAACGACACCCGCTACATCAGCCGCGAGGTGAGCAAATATCTCAAGGCGTTGGGCGCGAACATCGAGGTGACGACCGGGCAGGCCACCGCCGCCCTGCGCCGCTCCTGGAGGCTCAACGCGATTCTCGCCGTCGATTCCGACATCGGGAAGAACCGCGCCGACCATCGCCACCACGCCATCGACGCGCTGGTCGTCGCCCTCACGAACCGGAAGCTCTTCAACGGCATAGCGAAACTCTCCGCCGAGCAGCGCGCGGTTCTGGGCAAGAGGGGTTTTCCGCTCGGGTCGCCCTGGCCCGGATTCAAGGACGAGGCGCGGCAGAAGGTGCGGGCCATCGTGGTCTCCCACCAGCCGAGCGGAAGGAAGATTAGTGGCGCTCTTCATGAAGAAACCGCGTATGGGCGCATCTCTCTTGAGGGAGAGGCGTGCTTCGTCCGCAGGGTTTCGCTCGAATTGCTCAGCAGGAAGCAGGTGGAGAAAATCGTGGACGGCCGGGTCCGGGAGCTCGTGCAAGAGCGCATGGAGGCCCACGGCTGGAAGGCCAAGGACGCCTTCCCCGAGAGCAACCCCCTTTCCCTCCCGCATTCCCGGAAAGGTTCGGGGAGGACGCGGATCAAGAAGGTGCGCGTCGCCGAGAACCTTAGTCCGGATGGGCTGTTTTCGGTCTCGCGGGATGGAGAGGAAGAACCCTTCAAGTATTACGCCCTGGGGAACAACCACCACGTCGAGATCATCGAGAACGTCCAGACGGGCAGGCGAAAGGGCCGCGTCATAACGACCCTGGAGGCCGCCCGGCGCGCCCGCCGCGAGAAGATGCCCATCGTCTCGCGCGAGTGCGCGGAGGGGTGGCGGTTCGTCATGTCGCTTTCTGTCAACGACATGGTCCAGCTCGATGAGCCGAAGAACGGTTGCGCCCTTTATCGCGTGCAGAAGGTTTCGAAAATTTGGACAACAGGGGAAGTAAAAATCACGCTGCGCGCGCACACGAGCACGACACTAGAGGACAAGGCAACACGGTTGATTGCTACCCCCCACACGCTCAGGGCGGCGAAGATGTCCGTCGACCCCCTGGGAAACCTGGAGACCGCCCATGCTCAAACGAATCGTCGAGATCGGAAGCCCCGCCCGCCTCTCGCTTAGCCGGAAGCAGCTCAAGGTCGAGCGGGATAAGTTCGCCGCCGAGTCCCTCCCCGTGGAGGATCTGGGCGTCCTGATTCTGGATCACCCCGCCATCCGCCCCTCCCAGGGTCTGCTCGCCGAGTGCATGAAGAACAACGTCGCCGTGGTGATGTGCGACGAGAAGCACCTGCCCGCCTCCGTCCTGCTCCCGCTGGACGGGCACACCCTCCACAGCCGCATCGTCAGGGAGCAGGCCGCCGCGACCCCCGGGAGGCAGGGCCGCCTCTGGCGGGCCATCGTGCGCGCGAAGATTCTCGCCCAGGCGGACGCCCTGGACGCATTCGGCGAATACGGCGGCCCCCTGCGGGCGATAGCCGGGCGGGCGGCGCGCGGGGAGGAGCCCGCCCACGCCGAGGCGCGCGCCGCGCGGATGTATTGGCCCCTGCTGTTCGGGGCGGATTTCCGGCGGGATCGCGCGCTTCCGGGCGTCAACCGCCTTTTGAACTACGGCTACTCGCTGATTCGCGCGGCGACGGCCCGCGCGATTGTCGCGGCGGGTCTGCACCCCGCTCTCGGCCTCCACCACCACAACCAGTATGACGGCTTCTGCCTCGCCGACGACCTGGTGGAGCCGTTGCGGCCGATGGTGGATCGCCAGGTGCGGCGCATGGCGGACGCCCCCGACATCTGGGGGGAGGAGCCGGAGCTCGGGAGGGAGGAGAAGCGCGAGCTTCTCGAGATTCTGGCGGGCGAGGTGCGGTTCGGCGGAAGGAACTACCCCCTCCTCACCGCCCTGCAGTACTACGCCGCCGGCGTCCGCCGCGTCCTCTGCGGGGAGGAGAAGGAGGCGGACATCCCCCGGCCATGACCTTCGGCGGCTGGCGCAGCATGTGGCTGATGGTGATGTTCGACCTGCCGACCGACACGAAGGCCGCCCGCAAGGCCTACCAGGAGTTTCGCGGCGCCCTGCTCGATGACGGCTTCGCGATGCTCCAGTATTCCGTCTACGCCCGCCACTGCCCGAGTGCGGAGAACGCCGCGGTGCACGAGAAGCGGGTGAACGGCGCACTGCCCCCCGACGGCGAGGTGCGGCTGCTTCTTTTTACCGACAAGCAGTTTTCCCGGATGAAGGTGTTTCACGGAAAGATTCGCGGGGCCACAGAAAAGGCTCCCGAGCAGATCGCCCTGTTCTGATCTGCTCTCGGGAGCCTTAACCGAATGGATTCAAACGCTTGGGATGAATCCATTATCGCTGATCGATGCCTGGCCGCAATCCACAACATGATTCTTCTGAAGTTCGGTAGCTGCGCGTGTGGATTATCGCTGATCGATGCCTGGCCGCAATCCACAACGCATCGATCAGGTCGTCAACGCCGATGCCTGGCCGCAATCCCAACCTGCGTCTTCTTTGGCCGCGCGCGCCTCCATTATCGCTGATCGATGCCTGGCCGCAATCCACAACTCCATCCACAGGCCGTCATGATGAACGCTTCCATTATCGCTGATCGATGCCTGGCCGCAATCCACAACCGCCCTGAAGGTGCGCCCTATACTCGCTTTATTATCGCTGATCGATGCCTGGCCGCAATCCACAACTTAAGGAACGCCGTTATGATGAGGCTTCCGATTATCGCTGATCGATGCCTGGCCGCAATCCACAACCCCCGGTGCGCGCGCGTTCGGCGCGCGCCCATTATCGCTGATCGATGCCTGGCCGCAATCCACAACCCATCCACAGGCGCGTCCGCCAGAAGCGTCATTATCGCTGATCGATGCCTGGCCGCAATCCACAACGAGCGCCCTTACCCTCCACCTGGTAGTCCCTAGGTATTATCGCTGATCGATGCCTGGCCGCAATCCACAACGCGAAAGGGCGCGATATCGCTGATCGATGCCTGGCGCTCCACAACCCACTCGCCTCAATGTCGTATTATCGCTGATCGATGCCTGGCCGCAATCCACAACGGCATCGCCTATGAAATCGCCGATTTTATATTATCGCTGATCGATGCCTGGCCGCAATCCACAACGATGCCTGGTTTCTCTCTCTTCAGTTCAAAATTATCGCTGATCGATGCCTGGCCGCAATCCACAACAGTAGTGTGAACGCCATGGCCCTGCCGGAGATTATCGCTGATCGATGCCTGGCCGCAATCCACAACGTTTCGTCTGCTCTTCGCGACGAAACGCTCATTATCGCTGATCGATGCCTGGCCGCAATCCACAACGATGCCTGGTTTCTCTCTCTTCAGTTCAAAATTATCGCTGATCGATGCCTGGCCGCAATCCACAACAGTAGTGTGAACGCCATGGCCCTGCCGGAGATTATCGCTGATCGATGCCTGGCCGCAATCCACAACTCCCATTCTTCTCGGATGCCAAGCGTTATAATTATCGCTGATCGATGCCTGGCCGCAATCCACAACTTCTCGGGTGACCTCCCGAAAAAAAGTTCAATTATCGCTGATCGATGCCTGGCCGCAATCCACAACGTGCTGCATTACCCGCCCCGTGCCACCAGAATTATCGCTGATCGTGCCCTGGCCGCAATCCACAACCTGCAGGGATTGATGATCGCCTGAAAGGGCGCGATTATCGCTGATCGATGCCTGGCCGCAATCCACAACCCAGGCGCCTCAATGTCGAACACGATGCGGATTATCGCTGATCGATGCCTGGCCGCAATCCACAACCTGCAGGGATTGTGATCGCGAAAGGGCGCGATTATCGCTGATCGATGCCTGGCCGCAATCCACAACCCGTACCACTTGCGTCGATGCCTGGCCGCAACTTGAGTGTGGTAAGGAGACATCGTATTATCGCTGATCGATGCCTGGCCGCAATCCACAACGACAGCGATCCCATGCCTGAGGCCGGGCTGGCTGAGGCGGGATTATCGCTGATCGATGCCTGGCCGCAATCCACAACCCGAACATGATAGCGTCCGAACGAAGAGGTGATTATCGCTGATCGATGCCTGGCCGCAATCCACAACGAAGAGGGTCAACCTTTCTTGCTCGGCTCAATTATCGCTGATCGATGCCTGGCCGCAATCCACAACGTGGTGCTGCCCCGCCGCCGATCGGCCGCTTATTATCGCTGATCGATGTCGTTCGTGGCCTGGCCGCAATCCACAACCGTCGCACTCCTGCGGGCACTCCGGTTCGATTATCGCTGATCGATGCCTGGCCGCAATCCACAACGCCTCCACGGCAGGAAGACGGGAGAGGATGATTATCGCTGATCGATGCCTGGCCGCAATCCACAACTATAGTTCTCCATCACCCCGGGGGTTTTCCATTATCGCTGATCGATGCCTGGCCGCAATCCACAACATAGACCTCTGGCCGTCGAAGCCACCCCAGATTATCGCTGATCGATGCCTGGCCGCAATCCACAACGGAGATACGGCCGGGCTGAAGTCCATGTCGATTATCGCTGATCGATGCCTGGCCGCAATCCACAACCCAGATCGCGACGGCCGCCGACCAACTGCGATTATCGCTGATCGATGCCTGGCCGCAATCCACAACGGTCGGAGGTCGGAGTGGTCATAGCCTGGTATTATCGCTGATCGATGCCTGGCCGCAATCCACAACTCCATCGACGTAGTAGGCATTGTCTTTTGGATTATCGCTGATCGATGCCTGGCCGCAATCCACAACGTTTGTACACCTCTTACCGCGTCGGGATGACCCTCGGCAAGGCGCGCGCACTACTGGGTGGAGATTACCCCGAGTGAGGTGGAGCGGGCGGCGAGCGCGATTTACGCCTGGGCGCCACTCCGCCCCGGATGGGCGCGTCCGTTCCTCTCGCCTCTGCGACGATGACAGGCGAGCGCATCGGCGCCCCTCTATTTCAGTGAAGGAAGAAGCCCTTTCATCTTCATCTCCTGAAACTTTTTCTCCAGTTCTCCCCAGAAATCCCCGCATCTAGGCTCAATCTCGCTGATTGCGTGCTTAATATATTCGTGGACACGATCAGTGATTAATTTATTCAACTTGGGAACAGCCGAGTCCCCTGGGATATTAACCTCATTGTCCTTCGTGTTATACCACCATGACACTTTCTTGAATTTCGTGACGCCTCCTTCTACATTCAATGCGTGGCGAAATTTTTCCGAAGGGCATATCATGCGACACCAATGACCTACAGTACAGATCATGACGGGCGTGGGTTCGGATGGGCTTTTCTTTATGTCGTAATACCCCGCTTCAGCACCAGCGGGGAGCGCGAACAGTAAAACAGAGACAGCGAGCAGGGTTTTCATTTTGGTTTCCTCTTTTTTGTGGTGTGGGAAGATCGCATCTCAAAGTGTCTCACCTCCGACCGCACAATGCCATTGAATGTCGGCGGATGAGCCTCGGCGCCACTCCGCCCCGGATGCGCGCGTCCGTTCCTCTCGCCTCTGCGACGGTGACGCGGGCGGGTGGCGAGCGCATCATTCACGATGCCGCCTCTCCTCTCGGATGGGCTGCGTCCGGCGCATTATCGCTGATCGCCCCCCCCCCCCCCCCCCCCCCCCCCGAGCGCGGGGGGGGGGGGGGGGGCTTTTTGACGATGCGCCCGATCGCCACGCTCCCGGAGAGCAGGCGCAGGTGCGTCAGTCGGGAAGGCGCGGAGGCGCCGTTGTGCGCATGCGGGGAGGTCGTCTCGCCCCCGACTCGTCTCAGGCGCGCGCCATCTGGTTGTGCCAACGGGGGCTGCGGAGCAGGCTGCCCTGGCGTTTCGCACCCTCGCACAGCCGCCGTAGCGCGCTCGGGAGTGCCCCTTGGGCAGGGAGAGTCCGTGTCGGGTGAAAACGCGCAGATGACATCCTTCGGGCAGTGAGCGGCAGGCTTCGGAGACGACCGCCGAAGAAGCGTATCGCCATCCGCCGGCGGTTCGCTTTACAGGGGGTGCGCAGGGACGCTTCCTGCCCGTGTTCCTGGTTGGCGAATCGCCCCCGGCGCGCCGGTCAGGGTTTTTGCCACTTGCAGGTCGCCTTCGAGACGAGCCATTTGTCCGGCAGGTAGGTGGTCACGTAGGGGCAGGCGCCGGTGACGCCGGCGTATTTGCCGGTCCCGCCTACGATCCGCTGAACGCCCTGCCCGCCGCCGCCGACCTGGATGACGCCCGCGCGCCGTATCGCCATGAGATAGAACATATCGCCCGAGGAGTCGGTGAACGTGCAGGGGGCCTCGAGGTCCAGTCCCTTTTTGGATTTCTTCGCATAGACCAGGCAGGTGATGCCGTAGCTCCCGCCCTCGGGGAAGAGGCCGCCGCTGCTCCTGGCGATGACGCCCGTCCCGCGCAGTGGGCCGCCGGTGATAGTCGTCCCCGCGTGCTGCATCGTGGTGTAATCGTGGACGTAGCTTTCTTGGAGTTCAAAGCTCCCGCTCTCGCCGGCAACGGCCGGCTGCGCGGCGCAGGCGCAGATGAGAACCCACGCGGCGACCCAAATGCGCACTCCAGTGAAATGTCTTTTCATTCCGGATTCTCCTTCTCTAATCTCTGTTCCCGGCGGCCCGGAAGCTCCCGGATGGTTTTCGGATAGAGGCGGGAGTATAAGCAGGAGGGCGGGCGCTGCGCAACCGCGCGGCGGCGATGCCGTCTCCCGTCTCCCGGAACCCGCCGATCGCCGCACAGGTTTTGCGGGCACGCCCCTGTTTTGCCAAAATGGGTGCGGGTGCGGGTTTTCGGGCGCTTGGCGCGGAGAGAGGGGCGAGGGGATGGGCTTCTTCCGGGACAGCTTTTTTCGGTGGACAAGAGGGGAGGGGAACATGGCGCGCCGCTGGAGCCTGCTCCTGGCCGCGGGTCTTCTGATCGCCTTGACCGTAGGTCCCGGCTACCGCTGGCTCCGCGGCCATCTTTTTCAGCCCTTGCCCGTCTACTCGCGACTCTTTGAATTTTCTCTCGTCGACGCGTCGGGCCACAAGTTCGAGAGGGGGCATCTGGAGAGGAAGGTGTGGGTCGTGGATTTCATCTACACGCGGTGCCAGGATACGTGTCCTCTGCAAACGGCCGAGATGCGGCGGCTTCAGGAGGAGTTCTCCGGCGAGCCGGACTTCCGGCAACTCTCCATCACCACGGACCCCGCGCACGATACGGGGGCGGTTCTCGCGAAATACGCCCGGAAATACGGCGCCGACACGTCGCGCTGGTATTTTGTCTCGGGCGAGGAGAAAGAAATCCGGAACCTGGTGCTCCAAGGGTTCCGCCTGAGCTATGCGACCCAAAAAGCCATGCGCCCCGCCGGGTCCGCTGGCGCGCGGTTCGCGCAGTTCCTTCTCCCCTCCGCACACGCCCATCACCCCGGGCATCCGGAGGATGCGGGGACGCCGGAAGTCCTGATCTCCCATAGCTCGCGGTTCGTGCTGATCGACAGGAAGTTCCAGATTCGGGGCTATTACCACAGCAACGACGCCGATTCGCTGGCGAAATTGCGCAAGGATCTGCGGATCGTCCTGAGAGGCTGAGTTCTCGCCGCGTCACGCGGTTTCCATGCGCTGGAGCATTTCCGCGTAGCCGTCCCGATACGATGGATAGAGAAACCGATACCCGGCGGCCTTGATCTTCGCGTTGGAGCATCTCTTGTTCGTCGCCGCGCGCGCGGAGGCGGACGCACCGGCACCGGTTCGGGGGGGATGCGGAACGCCCAGCCGGTCCGCCAGCCAGTCCAGCACGTCGCGGTGCTCCGCAGGCTCGTCGTCGACGCCGACGTAGATGTCCTCCGGCGCGTCCATCCGCATGAGATGGCGGAGGACGCCCGCGCAATCATCGCGGTGAATGCGATTCGTGAAGCGGGGAGGGCCTTCGCGGCACGCGGCGCGACCCGCGCGGACGGCGTCGATCAGGCGCGTGCGGCCTGGTCCGTAAATCCCCCCGAGCCGCACGACGGTGGCGGGATGGTCGCTGTCCAGCAAGGCGCGTTCCCCCTCCAGCAGGCTGCGGCCCGAATGGTGGGCGGGTTGCGCAGGCGATTCCTCATCCACCCAGCCGCCGTCCGTCCGGGGGTAGACGGCCGTGCTCGAGGTGAAGAAGACGCGCCGGGGCCTTGCTCCTTTGATGTCCAGTGCGCGGAGGAGATTTCGGGGGCCGTCCGCATACGCCGCCCGGTAGCCGGCCGCACCGCCGCCGCCCGAGGATATGGCGTAGAAGATGAAATCCAGGTTGTCGGGGAGGGCGTCGGGCAGCGTTCCCTGGTGGATGTCGACCCGCAGCGGCCGAATCGGGTCGGGCAGGTTTTCGGGGTTTCTGCGCATCCCCCAGACGATGTGTCCCTCCGCGCCGAGCACCGCGCCAAGGGCGGTGCCGACATAGCCGCACCCGAGGATGAGGACGTTCGCCATGGAGGGCCTGTCTCTCCGGAAACGCCGTCGCCCTACGGCGCTTCGAGGGCGGGCGCCCTTCCCCGGAATATGTCCCGGAGGTGATGCGGCATCATCCGCAGGCCGGCGTAGAAGGGGCCAAACTCGCCATACCAGACGCTGGCCTCGTCGAAGCGCATTTCATATACGAGGCGCTTGAACACGAGCGGGTCTTCTGAAAACAGATACACCCCCCACTCCCAGTCGTCGAAGCCGATGCTGCCCGTGATGACTTGCTGCACGCGGCCGGCGTATCTTCTGCCGACGAAGCCGTGCTCGCGCATCATCTTCTGGCGCGCCTCCATGGGCAGTCCGTACCAGTTTTTCTCCTCCCCCCTGCGCTTGCTCATCGGGTAGAAGCACATGTATCTGGTTCTGGGGATGTCCATGTAGAGGCGCTCCTTCATGCGCTCGCGCTGGATGCCCATCTCCTTGGACCATTTCGACTCCCATGCGTCGCTTCCCGGCGCCAGGCCTTCCTCCACGAACCGGTCGTGGAGTTTCACCGTCATCTCGTAGAGGCCGAGCTCCAGAAAAGAGAGGTAGGACGTCGTCTCCTCGAGGTGTTCCGCCAGCGAGAGCTGCCGAAAGCCCAACTCCACCTCATGGAGCGCATCCAGCGTGGGCCGGAAATGAAGAAAGAGCAGGTCGCCCTTGTGGCCGAGCAAGCTGAAAAGAGCGCTCTCGCCGGACGCCGGCCGGGCGATGGCACCGAGGTATTCCGCCGCCTCGTCGAGAACCCGGTGCCGTCGGTCGCTCTCCAGCCGGTTCCAGGCGGGCCAGTTCACCCGGAAAATGTGATGCAAAACGGCCCAGCCGTCGAGCGTCTCGGGCATTTTGCTGGCGTATCTGGCGTTCGGATTCACGTGTGTCCCTAAGAAGGATGGAGCGCGTCGGCGGCGAGCCGTCCTGGGAAGAGAGATACCCCAGAGTCCGCCCCGTTGCAAACGCGCGGGGGGTGGAAATGAGTTCTTCCCGCGCTAACGTTCGGATGGGCGAAGGAATGATTTCCGGACGGGTTTTCCGGTGGAGTCCGCCTCCTGGAAGATTCGGTGACATTTTGAGCAGAGCGCCCTGGCGGCGGCGAGGTTCCCGGCGAGTCGGTCGTAATCCGCTTTCTGAACGCTTGCCGCTATGGTTGCGGCGAGGTCGCGCAGCCGCTGGGCGAATCCATCGTACAGCTCCTGCTCCTCTCCCTCCCGAAGGTTCGATACCCAGGGCGCGAGATACCGGAACCTGGCGGCCAGATTCCGGATGCGTCGTTCTTTTTGCGGTGGGACGGCCTGGCCGTCCAGACCGAGGGTGAGCGTCTCGCACCCGAGGTGCGACAGGGTCTTTGCCAGGTCTCGCATCGCGCTCCTGACCGATTCGGGATCAAAGTCGAAAGAGAAGCGCGCGCGCAGCGGGGAGGGCGACAGGCCGAATATCGTCGCCGTGACGGCGTATGGACCTTTCTCGCCCAATCGGACGTTTGCCCCGTAGGTGTCGGGGCGCTCCTCGGAGAGTCTTTTCATGGAGAACGTCTTTCTCCATTCGTCCTGGGCGAACAGAATCTGCACGTCCACCTTGGGCGGCGTGGCCTCGCCGCCCGGATTGCCGGTCACGCGCATTTCAAAGCGATGCGTGAATCGGGAGAGAAGGTCATGCGCGTTTCGGGGAGATTCCTGCGCACCCGCACGTCCGGTGAGCCTGGGCGGCATGGCGCGCAGCTCCATCTCTACGCCGCCGACCTTCTTTCGGCCGACTTCCTGCAGGATGTAGGCGATGGAACTGGTATGGTGCGCGGAGGCGTGGCTCGGGAGGAGGAGGGGGACGCAGGGCATCAGCAGCAGCGCGAAACCGATGGATGCGTGAAGCAACTCTCCTCTCTCTCCCCTTTTTCCTTTTTTCGCGCAACGCATTACGGGTCGGGAAGCTGCGCCGATTCGCCCCGTCTGCCCGGCGGTGCGCCTAGCCTCCTTCATAGCAGGGCCACTCCCCGAGGCGCAACGAAGCGCACCGGTTTATCGCGCGCATCGTGGAGAGGCTTGACTTCGCCTGAAAGGTACATTACTTGAATGGCGAGGGGACTTCCGGCGTCCCGGACTGGACGGGAGGCTCACCGGAGAGCGGAGAGATCGAGCACTCCGGAACGCGAACATATGAAACCTTTTCCCGATGCGGCGCGCGCGCATGGCCGAGCCGCCCGCCTTGGGGACACACAGGGGCCAACCTGAAAATTTTTTCAACGAGAGAGGAGTAGGCATGATTCCCAGATACGTTCCATGGCGTTTGGTGTTTGCGATGGTCCTCGGCGTCGCGTTCGCGGGCTCTGCGGACGCTTACAAGGGGGGGAAGGTAAGCGGCGGCGGCTCGATTGCCGGTGCGATCAAGTTTGAGGGCGCCGTCCCGAAGCGCAAGGTCCTTTCCGTGAACAAGGACAAGAAGGTTTGCGCGAAAAAGCCCATCACCGACGACAGCCTGGTTGTCCAGGATGGCGGCGTCGTGTGGGCCGTCGTGTCCCTGAAAGGGGTGAAATCCGGCAAGCAGTGGGCGAAGGACCAGAAAAAGGCCGTCGTCGATCAAAAGGGATGCGTGTATCTGCCCCGGGTCGTCGTGATGAAGTCGCGGACGAAGCTCCTGGTGAAAAACAGCGACCGGATACTCCATAACGTGCACACCCACCCGGGCAAGACCGGAAACCCGGTGGCCAATATCGCACAGCCGAAGTTCAAGAAAAAACTGAGAATGTCGACCCGCTACTTCAAGAAGCCCGGGGTCGTGAAGGTGACGTGTGATGTGCATGACTGGATGAAGGGATATATTGTCGTGGCCGATAATCCCTACGTCGGCGTCACGGGCCCCGGGGGCAAATTCGAACTCCGGGACGTTCCGGCGGGCTCCTATACGCTCGAGGTCTGGCACGAGGCGCTGGGCAGGAAGTCCATGAAGGTGTCGGTGAAGGGTGGTGCCGCCACGGCGGTGAACGTGACGCTCAAAAAATAACCAGCGAACCATCAGAAAAAAGCGGCGGGGGGAGAGGGAACCGCCGCTTTTTTTCGCGGTTCACCGGGTTTTTCCGCGCCGGATTCCCGGCTCAATCCGCTATAAGGCGGAGATCGCGTCCGCGATCTGGTCTATTTCCTGTTCCGTATTCAGATAATGGATGGAAGCCCGGATGGCGGGGGGTGCGGTCTCCACCGCCCGGAGGATGATTTTGTGCTCCCGCACGAGCGCGTCCACCAACTTTTGAGAGGCGGTGCCCGGAATGCGGAAAGACACCAGACCGGACTGGGCCGGCCCCGGCGGGCTGATGACGTCGACGTTTTTCATGGCGCGCATCCGGTCCAGCAGGCGATTCGACAGCGCGAGCGCCCTGTTGGCGATGGATGCGGGCCCCGTTGTTTGGAAGTGCGCGGCCGCGGCCCCCAGCCCGATGAAAGCGGGCGTATGCAGGGTGCCGATCTCATAGCGCATGGCGCTCGTCTGCGGCGTGAAGGAGAGGGTCTCGAGGCTCTTCTTTTGGGCGGAGCGATAGCCCGCGGAGGAGAGGCGAACGTCTTTGCCCGCGCCGCGCCGCACATACACGGCGCCCGTGCCTTGCGGGCCCATCAGCCATTTCTGTCCCGATATGGTGTAGACGTCCGCGCCGGTTTCCCGCATGTGGACGGGTATGTGGCCGACGGATTGGGCGCCGTCCACCACGAGGAGCGCGCCTGAGCGGACGCAAATCCGGCTGATCGCCTCCAGGGGCAGTCTCCTGCCCGTGAGCCACGCGACGTGGCTCACGCAAACCGCCCTGGTTTTCGGGGTGACGGCGCTTTCCAGATTGCGCAGGAGCTCCTGATCGTTTGCGCCGGTTCGGAACAGTCGCACCCGGATGCCGCTTCTCTCCCGCCATACCAGCCAGGGCAAGTAGCCGCCGGGATGCTCCAAATCCGAGAGAAGAACCTCGTCTCCCGCTCTCCACTCCAGGCCGGCCGCCGCGATGTTGATGCCGGCCGTCGTATTGTTCACGAGCGCGACCTCCGAGGGGTCGGCGCCGATGAGTTTGGCGCAGCGCTCCCTGGTCCGCTCCAGTGCCGCGCGGGTTTCGTCCCGGATTTGCGGATGGAACGAGCCGAGCGCCAGCTCCCGTTTCGTGAACGCCTCCATCTCGTGCAGGGTCGATTTGGAGGACGGCCCCCCTCCTCCCCAATTTACGTAGATTTGATTTTGCAGCGCCGGAACGTCGGAGCGCAGTCGTCGGATTTTGTCATCGTCCAGAGCCATGTCGGATTCCTCATCAGGAGACGTCATCTCGCGTCCGGGCGGAGCACCCTTTTGTCCCCGACCCGCAACGTGATGCGCGCGGTGTCGAAATACTCCAGCAGGGGTATGGCGTGTTTCCGCGTGATCCCCAATATGTCCCGAAATTCCGCCGCCGTAATTTCACGGTGGCGCGACAGGTGCCCTTTCAGGAGGTTTTCCGCCTCCGTCAAGGCGTCTCGGTGATAGACGATGTTCTCCTTCAGCCGCAATAAAACGCCCTCGTCTATCAGAATTTGCAGAGCGTCTTGGTTCGCATCGCCCTCCCCGCCCCCTTGCGCGAACGCCTCCTCTGTGGATGGGGGCTGAAAATGGGCGTTTCGGAAGGCCGCCTCCAGTCTGGTCTTCACCGCTCTGAGTTCCTCGCCAATTTCTACGTGGTGCGAGGCGAGCCGCAGGGTGGCGCCGTCCGCCACGATTTTCTTCGCCGCGCCCAAATGCTGGAGAGCGGCGTCAAAGATTTTTTCATGCAGGCCGCCCGCCTTCCCGCGCACCTCCTCTCTGGGAGCGCCCGGGCGCAGGGGGTTGCCGGCGTGATACTCCTCGAGGGAGGAGAGAACGCTTTTCTGGGTGGCGTCGAAATGCTCCCTCGTCATGACGAAGAGGCTGGCCTGGTCGATAATCTGCACCCGCCCGCGCGCGGACAGCGCCTGCATGGTTTTTTGGATGTCTCCGGGCTGGAGCGTGAGACGACCCGTGAGGTCGGCGAGGTCCATCCCGTTCCATCGCGCGTCCCGCAGGAATATGAGCAGCCTCTCCGTCTCGTCTCCCTGGTGCAGCGACCGCAGGCGATCCATGGATGAACTGCGCAATCGTCTGTGCTTGCGGGGCGTGACGTCCAGAATTTCGCCGCCGCCGATCGTGACGATCGGCGAGTAGCGCCGGATGACGAACCGGTCCCTGGGAAGGACGACGACGGGTGCCTCGAGCCGTATTTGCCCGAAAGCGCGGTCCCCCGGCTCCAGTGCGTCCCGCCCGATGAGAGACACCCTCCCCATGATTTCCGCGGTGCCGGCATGGAAGCGGATGCGGTCGCGCGTTTTCAGGGGGCGCGTCGCGTCGGGGAGATGTTCCAGGTGAACGTCCAGCATATACGTTGTTTTCAGTTCTCCGCGACGTCCGACGATGTCCCCCCTGGACACCTCGGCGTGCTCCACGCCTTGCAGGTTGAGCGCGGTCCGGAGGCCGGCGGTGGATTTTTTCACGGGCGTCCCGTGTGCCTGCAGGCCGCGAACGCGCGCCTGATGGCCGCTGGGAAAGATTTCCACCTGCTCCCCGAGTCCCACGCTCCCGCTGAACAGGGTTCCCGTTATCACGACGCCGAAGCCCCGCATCGTGAACACGCGGTCAATCGGTAGCCGGAAAATACCCGTTTCGCTTTTCGCGGGCGTCGCGTTCGCGATTTCTGCCAGGGCGTTTCGGAGGCTCTCCAGGCCATCTCCGGCATGGGCCGAAACCGGCACGATGGGCTTGTTCTCCAGAAAGGTGTCTTTCACGAAGTCCCGCACGTCGTCCGTGACGAGCTCCATCCATTCCGGCTCGACCAGGTCCGTTTTGGTCAGCACGACGAGGCCCGTTCGTATCCCGAGAAGTCGGCAGATGGCCAAATGTTCTCTGGTTTGCGGCATCACGCCTTCATCCGCCGCAATGATCAGCATCACCAAATCGATGCCGCCGACGCCGGCCAGCATGTTCTTGACGAACCGCTCGTGGCCCGGAACGTCCACGATGCCCGCGTGGATGCTCCCCAGAACGAGCTCGGCGAATCCGAGTTCGATGGTGATCCCCCGCTCTTTTTCTTCTTTCAGGCGATCGGTGTCTGTGCCGGTCAACGCTTTGACGAGGGAGGTTTTCCCGTGATCGATGTGGCCGGCGGTTCCGATGACGACGTGCTTCGTCATGCGGCGTTGCCTGCGCGGCCGGGGCACCAGATGTGCGGACGTCGATTAGTCATGGCGGTGGATGAATTCCAGGATGGCCGCGTTGAATTCGGCGGGTTTTTCGAGATAGACGAAATGGCCGCCTCCGTCAAAAATTTTCAGCTCCGCCCCGGGGATGGAATCAGCCAGTTGTTGGGAATAATACAGCGGGGTCACGACGTCGTCCCTTGCGACGGCCACCAGTGCGGGGCTGCGGATTTGCCCCAGTCGCTCCATCTGATCGTGGGCTATGATGCAGTCGATGCGCTCGGCCATGATCTCCGCAGGAGGCGCGCTCCGGAGCGATTCGTCCTCTTTCTGTTGTATCGTCTGGAAGTTGTCGGCGAAAAACTGCGGGCTATGCAAGGTGAACGTGGAAAATCTCGTGTAGGCTTCCCATCCCATCTCCAGCAGAACTTCTTTGCGGACGCTGAACTGGCGGGTGAAATATGCGTCGCTCCTGGGCCAGGAGCTGACGATGGAGGCGCTTTGAACGCGGTCGGGACGCTCAATGCAAATCACCTGGATGATGGCGCCCCCGGTTGAGCTGCCGACGAGATGCGCCCTTTCGATTCCCAGGTCATCCATGATGGCGATGACGTCTTTCGCCATGTTCGGGACGCTGTAGACGCCGCCCGGCTTGTCGCTTTTTCCCGTTCCCCGGTGGTCGTGCAGGATGAGGGGCCTGTGCGCGGAGAAGTCGTCGAGCTGTTTCTCCCAGGACGCGCGCACCCCGCCCAGCCCGCTGATCAGGAATACGGGCGGCCGGGGATGGTCGGGGCGGATGACTTCATAATCTATCGCAAGGCCTTCGGAATTTGTGGTTGGCATCGGATAAGTTGACCTCTCTATGTTCGGTCTATGTTCGGGCTGGAGGATTCCGTTTTCTCTGTGCGAGGATGGTGAAAATCTACCTTGTTGCGAGTTCTCGGAGAAGGGCGGCGAGCTGCCGGATTTCCTCCCCTGTGACGCATCGCAGGTCGAGTATCACCTTGTCTCCGTGAACCCGCGCCACAACGGGCGGGGCGGCGTGGCGCAGTTTGGTCTCCAGTGAATCCGCGGAGGAATTTTGAGGGGAGAGGGTAACGGCGCAGCTGTCCAGCTTCGCCAAAGGCATGGCGCCGCCGCCCACCATGCCGGAAGTTTTTTCGACGCTCGCGCCCAGGGCGGAACAGGCCCGCTCTCCCATGAGGCCCCTCAGGGATTCCGCCCGCGCCCGCAATTCCTCCTGGCTGGCGGACAACATCCGGATGGTCGGGATGGCTGCGCGGGCGGCGTCCGGGTCCAGATGCGTCCGCAGCGTCGCCTCCAGGGCGGCGAGCGTGAGCTTGTCCGGCCGCAGGATGCGCATGAGCGGGTGTCGTTTCATCTTCTCTATCCATGCGCTCTTGCCGACGACGACGCCGGCCTGCGGGCCGCCCAGCAGCTTGTCTCCGGAGAAGGTGACGACGTCGATTCCGGCCCGTATGGATTCCCGCACGGTGGGCTCCTGCGGGAGGCCGTCCACATGAAGGAGGGAGCCGCTTCCCAGGTCTTCCAGGGTGGGGACGTTCTTTTCCGCCCCGAGCCTGGAGAGCGCGTCGCGAGACACCTCTTCGGTGAAGCCGACGATCCTGTAATTGCTCGTATGCGCCTTGAGCAGCAGGGCGGTGCGTTCGGTGATGGCGTCCCGGTAATCGGATATTCTCGTTTTGTTCGTCGTCCCGGTTTCCACCAGCGTCGCGCCGCTCTGCCGCATGATGTCGGGGATGCGAAAAGAGCCGCCGATTTCTATCAACTCCCCCCGCGAGACGATCACCTCGGCGGAATGGGCCATGGCGTGAATGGCGAACATCACGGCCGCGGCGTTGTTGTTGACGACCAATGCGGATTCCGCGCCCGTCAGCTGGCGGAGGAGGGATTCGACGTCGGCCCCCCTCTTTCCCCTGCGCCCGAGACGGAGGTCGAACTCCAGGTTGGAATACCCTTGCGCGACGTCCTGCAGCGCCGCGGCCGCGGCGTCGCTCAACGGCGCCCGGCCCAGGTTGGTGTGTAGGACGATTCCCGTCGCGTTGATGACTTTTTTCAACCCGTTTCGTTTGCGGGAGGAGAGAATCCGCTTCGCGTCGCGGAGGACCATATCCCGAAGCGCCCGCTCGGACGGCGAGGCGTTTTCCGCGCCTCTCGGGGACTCTTCCCGGTGGATGCGCTCCATCAGGAACCGCCTCTTCCCCCCGATCGCCTCTCTGGCTGCGTCGGACAATGCGGCGTCTGACGAGCCGTTCGCCCCCTCGTTCCTGAGGCGGGTGACAATCTCGTCCACGGAGGGCAATCGCCGCAACAGCCCGGGGCGAGAATCCGGAGCGCCTGGAGAAGTCATGCCGCATCCCCCATATACGTACAGGGGATGAATATAAGATTGCGGGTTTCGGATGGTCAAGTCGGAGGGGCGGGTTGCGGATTTCCCCCGCGCACAGGGCTGCGGGTCTTCCCCCGGAAGAGAGGAGAGCGGATGGCGCCCGCGCGCGCGTGTGCCCGGATTCTTCCGCTCCGCGCTCATCTTGACACCCGCGCGCGCCCCTGATAATGTTCGCACACCGGAGCCGCGCCAGGGGCATAATTTTTTATAAGTGGTTGTTTATGTTCGGCTTACCTTGTTTGAGCGTCCTGGAATCGCAAAGGCAGGTCAACCCATGCATGCGCCTCAGAACAACAAGCCCTCCATTTTTGTTCCCGGCAAGAACAAGGTTGCCGTCCCGTTTCTGCGCGATGTTTTTACGATTCCCCGAAACGCGCGTCACAAGCCCAGGCTCATCGGGTCCGTGTGCCAGGAATGCGAGGAGTATTTCTTCCCCAAGACGGGTTCGAAGACCACTTGCGACAACCCTGTTTGCCCGCGCAGCACGAGCGAGGTGCTCCTGAGCGGGAAGGGCAAGCTCCTCTCCGCCACGGTCACGCGCGCCTCCGTGCGGGGGGATGAAGAGCGCGTCTCCGCGGTCATCCTCCTTGCTGAGGGGATCAAGATAAATTCCCACCTGATCGGGTGGGAGGGTTTCCGGGACATGCTGGTTCCGGGCTCCCCGGTCGAGCTGGTGTTGCAGGATCTCGGGGAGAATGAATGGCGCGAAACCCAGGTGGGCTATGCCTTTCGCCTGGTCACCGGTCGCCGGAAGCCCGTTTTTCCGCCTACGGAGGAGGAGGAGCGCGCAGAGGCCCGCAAGAAAAAGGCCGCGCCCAGGAAGAAGGCGGCCCCGAAGAAGGCGGGCACCACCCGGAAAAAAGCCGCCGCGAAGAAGACCGCGCAGAAAAAAGCGGCCCCCAAAAGCACCAGGAAGCGCCCCTAGCCCCGCCGGGCATGACGGTAAGGAGGAGGGGAGACGTTGGTGAGGAGGCGTGAAGAGAGTATGCCCCAGCTGCGAGCCGTATTGTTGCGAAAATGAACGAGAGTTATCTGTAATCCGCTGCGGCGAGTTCTACAAGTCCGTTTGGATGCTTGAAGCGCGTACTTTCGGCGGCAAGGATTTGCTCAGCCTTCGCCACTAATCGGTCATACATTTTCAGGCGATCCGCTGTTTGGGGGGCGGGTGCCGGAGCGGGTTGGATCGGCGATACCAGCCACTGCGCAAGGAATTGCGGGAATTTTGTGATCATTCCATTCGCCTCAGCGAACAACGGAACAAATTCCTCTGTCAAAGTCTCGCCCTGGTCATTCTGCCAGCGAAGCTTGAAGGCCAAAAGGATGCCTTGAATATCAGCGGTCGATAGAGCCGATGCGTAGATCCCATCGAAACCCCGTGATTTCGCTTGCTCAATCAGATACCGGAAAAACGGTGTCTCGAAATCGAGCAAAACAACATCGTGTAGCCGCTGTGCAAGGCGGCGATCTGTCGTAACCCTCACCACGGTTCGTTGCCCAAACTCCGGGAATTGGCCTCGAAGCGTTTCGGGCAGTCGAATTTCCTTGACCGCCCCCTCGTATAAAGTTGTTTCAAGTTTGATTGCAACAATGGGCAGCATGCCGCGGATAAAAACATCGACGTGCTGCATGGTGAAGCCGATGGTGCCGCCCAAAGCATTTGGATCGTAACCAGACACGTGTGTAAATATCTCATCCTGCAAGCGCTTTGCTTGTTCTGCGCGGGCCAGCGCTTCATCAATTTGCTTAGACGTATAACCCATTTGCATCTCGGTCGCTGATTGAAGGATGGATGCGAAGTCGAGATTGTCCAGCACTTCGCCAAGAATTTCGGCATAAAGTCGGTCATTGTACTCTGTGCCCACAGGTTTCATGTCCTGTGCGATCTGACTGACGCGCTGCATCATCAAGTCAATGGCCTTATTGTCGAAGCTGTCACGGGCGTGAAGGTTGAATACGACGACGGTTTCATTTTGCCCGTATCGGTATAGTCTTCCAATACGCTGTACCAATCTCGCCGGGTTCCACGGCAGGTCATAGTTCACCATCACATGACATGACTCATGAAGGTTGATCCCCTCGCCGCCGGCTTCTGTCGAAACCATGAATCGCGCCGATTCGCTAAATGCCTCAATGGCTTTCATCTTCTCATCCAGCGTCATCGAACCGTTTATCAAGACGACTTCACCGTCATCGGGAAATCGAGTTTGTAGCGCTTCCTTAATGTAGGATTGCGTTGCCCGATATTCAGTGAATACGAGAAGGTTTTTCCCTTCGTCCACGAGAGGGGCCACGACTTGGTCGATAAATATGCGCAGCTTTTCGTCGGTGCTTCGGATGGCCTTCGCGTCTGCAAGCAAGTTTTCTAGCATCTCCTTTTCGTGGGCGAAGAATTCCGTCGCTTTCGTCGAGTGCGATTCAAGGTCGTCTTGGTCGTCCCCGCCTTCGGAGAGATCCTCCAACGTCAGATCATCCATGATGTCGGTTTCGTCTTGCGCGTTCACGCTATGTGACAGGCGCTCCATGCGAAGTCTAAGACCGCGTTCGATCGCTGCGATACTTGAGGAGGAAAGTTTTCTGTAGGTTGTCATGACGAAACCGATGGCACGCCCAACCGCGCCTGTCTGCTCTCCAGCCCGGTAGCCGTGCCTGAGGTACTTGTTCAAGCCACGCTGGAATGCGCGAGTCTGTTCGGATGGCTCTATGGCAATCCTGTGTATCTGCTGCCCTTTGAATATGAACTCCCCGTCGGCGTCGGTGACCTCGCTCTTTCGATTTCGCAAAATCATGTCGCCCACAACTTCTGGGTTAGCTTCGAGAGTTTGTATTCTCGGCCTGAGATCAGGCCGCACGAGTTCAAGGAGCGATATGAACCTATCCGCATAACCTTGATGGGGAGTGCCGCTGAGGAGGAGAAATGCGTCCGCCATCGGCCTTAGCATTTCCGCCAGCTTATATCGGTCCGCGCGCTCTCCGCTGGCATATCGCGTGAGCTTGTGTCCCTCGTCAAACACAATGACGTCCCATCCTCCCGCCTCCCGAAACGCTTGCATGTGGTTTTCCCGCTTGGCGAGATCGATTGAGACGATGACGTAGTCGTATAGTTTCCAGTGTTCCGGCTTGTTGATGGTGAAGTCGCGCCCATAGATTCGAGCCTGCTGGTCGAATTTGTAAAGGAGTTCGTCCTGCCATTGGCGCACAAGACCGGAGGGAGAAACGATCAATACGCGCCGCGCCTGTCCCTTGCGTTTGAGGGCGGCGAGCAACAGTCCGACTTCGATGGTCTTGCCCAACCCTACGTCATCGGCGATTAGCCAATTATAGTTGCCGGAACTTATTATCCGATGCACAAGCTGGATTTGGTGCGGGAGGGGGTCGACGTCAAGCCGGTCTAGCGAGCCGGTGAGGTGGTTCCAGTTCTCGAGCGCATGGGCAAGCAGGCGAAGGCGGAGCCTTTCGGCATGGTTTTCGACTCCTGTCTCCGCGCGAGCATAGCGCATGCGCACATCTTTAATGCGCCGCAGGTTTTCGTAGGGCAACCAGACCGAGCGGCCAGTATCGTCGAGTTGCACAAGAATTTGGTGGCGGCCGCCCAATGTACGTTTGCCTACGACGCGCCCTTGTCCCAAAGGCTTGCGCGTTGCGGAAAGAGGAACGTCTTGCACAGCCCATTTGGGCTGAAATCCAGCCTCCAGTTCATCGACATTCAGCCATTCACTTTCTCCTTGTCCCCAAATTACCTTTACCTGATTTGATGTTGCTCCGTTGCTGTTCACTTCTTCTACCCGTCCCAGCGGTCCCTTGAGGCCGCCGCGACGCCTCACCCAGCATCCTTTGATCGGGAGCAGAACCTCAATGGGCATCATTTCTCATCCTCTCGGGACAAATGGATGGTGGTGTCCCTGGTCCAGTCATCATAGGGCGTGATGATGCGGAAATGGCCTCGTATATCTCGCATTGTCTCACCATAGCCAGGGAGGCGCCGATACCAGCTGTAGTCATCGCCCATTTCTACATAATCATTGCCGTGCTCCCAATGTCTTAGCCCCTGCCCCAGAAGTTCGGCTTCACGGTAAAGAACCTTGTATTCAATGTAGGAGGAAAAACTAGAGTAGTTGGGATCCGGATATGGCAATCGCAACCATTCGTCGAGCCAATCGTCATCGATCATGGCCTCTGGGGGATAATCCTTTCTGGCGAGACACACGAGGCGCGCCGTATCCCATCTAAATGTTAGGCTGCGCCTAGGCGTGCGTAGTTCGTCAAATCTCAACCACCATCGGCGCAATTCCACCATCGCTTCCAAAGTGTCGAACCCTATCCCTTCTGACGCTCTCTCGATTGCTCGGAAGGTCGCCGGATGTGTCATCTGCTGAAACAATTCCGTCAGATACGCTATGATCCTCTCTCGCTCGCGAGGGCTTCTGAAATCAAGCAGATTTACAACTTTCGCCGCCTTGGTGCGAGCACGACGTAAATTTCGCTCTTCTTCCTTTGGGGCGATTTCCCAGGGTGGTTGTTGGGCGTTCTCGTCGAATTCAGAGATGTAGGAGTCGTCGGCCAGGTCTTCGTGCTCATCGGCCACGAACCCTTCGAATCCTCCGTCGACTGCTTCATCAAAAACTCCTTCATTGGACCGGTCCAGCTCGAAAATATCATTTGCCGGGCTGAACACTCCGAGAAGCGGCTCGGGATTGGTCGAAGCATCCGGCAATCTATCGTTGTTTGCCGGGTGGAATTGCTCGCTATTGTCGTCGATAGCCTCGGCATCGTCCTCCTGCGGCCATGCGTCTAATGCGTTGAAGAGTTTGAGTGGTATTTCCGTTGAGACAGCGTCCGCATCGTCTTCTGGTGGCCATTCATTTAATGCGTTGAAGAGCTTTAGACCCACTTTCGCCGAGACAGGAGCAACATCATGGTTTGATGATGGCTCACCTGTTTCGGCAAGTAGATTATTTTTGTCCGCAATGTGGACATCCCAAGGGTCAGCAACCATTTCATCTGCAGCTTCGGCACCATGATGATCAGAGAGGCGCCAACTCAAATCGGGGGCACTAACCTCGGGGATTGCATGTGCGTCCGGTGGTTGCTTTTTTTGATTAGATGGCTGGTGGGACTCGTTCCTTACATCTCGTTTTTGTTGCGCACGATCGGAACGCATGGGCACTGTTCTTAAGATGGCGTAGTTGGCACATGGAGTCTGGCAGGCCAACATACCGATCTTACTTCTTTATCGCTAACGGTAATTTTTTTATCCGCAACCGTTCGTCCGCGCATCCGGTGGTAGCCTCATCGGCGAAATGAGATCATCGTTATACGTATAATATGACATACCTTGAGGCAGATTCGGCAGAATACTACGCTAGAGGACGTCTCTCAGTCCCATCGGCGCAGCGTCGGGCGGGCGGTTTCGTTCCTCCCCCTCCCTCAGCGGCCCCTCCGGCGGCCCGTCTCCCCCCGTTCGTTTGCATTCGCCTCCTGATTTGCCATAACTTTGCGGCACATTTTCATCTTGTGCGCAGGGAGCGAGCAAGCCGCCGCCCCGTGGCGGAGGGGGAGGGGGTTGCTCCCGCTCCGCATCCCGGCAAGGAGGAGGAGGGGAGACGTTGGGCGTCGATTTTCAGACCATGCTGGAGCAGATACGCGCCATCTCGGACACCGAGGTCGAGAAGGGGCGCACCTTCGAGCGGGTGATGAGGGAGTATTTCCGGGAAGATCCTGTCTATTCCGACCGCTTCTCGGACGTCTGGCGCTGGAGCGATTGGGCGGCGCGGCATCACGGCTTCAGCGGGAAGGACACCGGGATCGACCTCGTGGCCCAGGAGCGCGCGGGGGACGGCTACTGCGCGGTGCAGTGCAAGTGCTACGCCCCGGGCACGCGCATCGCGAAGCCGCATCTCGATTCGTTCATCGCAGCCTCCAGCCGCGACCCGTTCACCGCCCGCATCGTGGTGGACACAGGCGACGACTGGGGGCCGAACGCGACGGACGCCATCCTTGGCCTCAAGCCGGAATGCCAGGTGCTGCGCTTCGGCGACCTCGCGGCCTACGGCTTCGACTGGCCCGACCTGGTGCGCGACGAGCCGGAGGATTTGCGCCGCCGGGGCGAGCGGTTCTGCCTGCGTCCGCATCAGCGGGAGGCGCTCGACGGCGTGCTGGCGGGCTTTCAGAAGGGCGACCGCGGCAAGCTCATCATGGCGTGCGGCACGGGCAAGACCTTCACCGCCCTGCGCATCGCCGAGGAGGTCGCCGGCCGCGGCGGGCGGGTGCTCTACCTGGTGCCGTCCATCGCGCTGTTCGCCCAGTCGATGCGGGAGTGGGCGGAGCAGAGGCGCCTCCCGCACCGCTACGTCGGCGTCTGCTCGGACGCGAGTGCGGGAAAAAAGACGACGAAAAAAGGCGACGTGGTGGAGGACGCCCTGCTGGAGGAGCTGGAGATTCCTCCCACCACCGACCCGGAGAGGATAGCCGCGAGCCTGCGGGAGACGCCGCAGGACGCCCTGACGGCCGTCTTCTGCACCTACCACTCCCTCCCCCTGGTGGCGGCGGCCCAAGAGGGAGGGGCGCCGGCGTTCGACCTCATCCTCTGCGACGAGGCCCACCGCACGACGGGCGTCGAGCGTCCCGGGGAGGAGAAGACCTCCCCCTTCGTGCTGGTGCACGACGAGGAGCGGATACGCGCGGAAAAACGCCTCTACATGACGGCCACCCCCCGCCTCTACACCGAGAGTGCGAAGGCCAGGGCGAAAAGCCGCGACGTCGAGGTGTTCTCGATGGACGATGAGAATACCTACGGGCCGGAGTTCCACCGCCTGCCCTTCTCCCGCGCGGTCGAGCAGAAGCTGCTCTCCGACTTCAAGGTCGTGGTGCTCACCCTCTCCGAGGAGGGGGCGGGCGAGGCGCTCCAGGGACTCGGGAAGACGGGGAGGAGCGAAATCACCATCACCGACCAGACGAAGATCGTCGGCTGCTGGCGCGCACTCCAGAACCCCGAAAGCGGTGCGGGCGGGAAGGCCGGGCCGGTCGGCCCGCTCAGGCGCGCCATCGCGTTCACGAACACGATCAAGGGGTCACAGCGGCTGAATGACCACTGGAGCGACGTCGTCGCACAGGCGGTCGAACGGCTGCCCGCCGAGGAGCGGGCGGGCGCGCTGCGGTGCGAGACGGAACACGTGGACGGGAAGAACAACGCCCTCCAGCGCAAGGGCCGGATCGACTGGCTCCGGGAGGAGGATGAGGGGGAGGGCGCCTGCCGCATCCTCTCGAACGCGCGCTGCCTCTCCGAGGGGGTGGACGTGCCCGCCCTGGACGCCGTGCTCTTCATGGAGAAGCGCAAGTCGCACGTGGACATCGTGCAGGCGGTGGGCCGCGCGATGCGCAAGGCGGAGGGCAAGGAATACGGCTACATCATCCTGCCGGTGGCGATTCCGCCGGGTGCGGACCCGGTTCGTGCCCTGGACCGCAACGCCCAGTTCGAGGTGGTCTGGCAGGTGCTCAACGCCCTGCGCGCGCACGATGAGCGGTTCAACGCCGAGATCAACCAGATCGACCTGAACGAGAATCGGAGCGATCGCATCATATTTGGCGGCGGCGACGATTCCGAATTTGGCGGCGACGAGTCCGAGCAGCCCCTGCCCTTCCCGCCGGTGGACGTCCCGCCCGGGGCGATCTACGCGAAGATCGTCGAGCGGTGCGGCGACCGCAGGTACTGGGAGAGCTGGGCGAAGGACGTGGCGGACATCTTCGCGCGCCTCGTCGCCCGCATCGAGTGCCTGCTGGAAACCCCCGGCAACGAGTTTCTGTGCGAGTGGTTCGGCGCTTTCCACAAGGCGCTGCGCGAGTCCATCAATGAGTCCATCACCCGCCAGAGCGCCGTGGACATGATGGCCCAGCACATCCTCACCCGCCCCGTGTTCGAGGCGCTGTTCGAGGGCTACGACTTCGCCGCCGGCAACCCCGTCTCGCAGGCGCTCGACAATCTGCGGGAGGATTTCGCCGAGTTCGGCCTCGAGGGCGAGCTGCGGGAGATGAAGCCCTTCTACGAGAGCGTGCGCAACCGCGCCCGGGGGCTGGACAACGCCGAGGCGCGCCAGCGCGTGCTGATGGAGCTGTACGAGAATTTCTTCCGCACCGCCATGAGGAAGGAGGCGGAGAAGCTCGGCATCGTCTACACGCCGACCGAGATTGTGGACTTCCTCCTTCACAGCGCGGATCATGTCCTGCGCGCGGAGTTCGGCCGCTCCCTGAGCGATGCGGGCGTCCGCGTGCTCGACCCGTTCACGGGCACCGGCGTCTTCCTGGTGCGCCTGCTGCAGTCGGGGCTGATTCGGGAGGAGGACCTGACGCGAAAATACCGCGACGAGCTGCACGCCAACGAGATAGTCCTGCTCGCCTACTACATTGCGGCGATCCACATCGAGGAGGCCTTTCACGGACGCATGGGCGCCGGCGCCGCCTACGAGCCCTTCCGGGGCGTCGTCCTCACCGACACCTTCAACCTGCACACCGAGCGGACGGGCTTCCCGAAGGACTGGCTGCCGGACAACAGCGCGCGCGTCGAGCGGCAGCAGCAGGCGCAGATACAGGTGATAGTCGGCAACCCGCCCTGGTCGGCGGGGCAGAAGAGCGCGGCGGACGACAACCAGAACGTCTTCTACCCGGAGATGAGCGAGCGCATCCGGCAGACCTACGCGGCCCGATCGGATGCGACCCTCAAAAAGTATCTGTATGACAGCTACAAGATGGCGATCCGCTGGGCGTCCGACCGCATCGGGAAGAAGGAGGGGGGCGTCGTCGCCTTCGTCACCAACGGCTCCTGGATAGACGGCAACGGCGATTCCGGGGTGCGGGCGTGCCTCGCCGAGGAGTTCGACAAGATATACGTCCTGAATCTGCGGGGGAATCTGCACACGCAGGGAGAAGTTTCCAAGCGGGAGGGCGGCAACGTGTTCGACGTGCGCGTTCCGGTGGCCATCACCATCCTCGTCCGCCGTCCGCTAAGCAAGCAAGCAAGCAAGCAAGCAAATCCACCATTATACCACAATATTGGGGACTATCTCAAGCGGGAGGAGAAGCTCGCCATCCTCCGGGAGGCCGGGTCGATCGCCGGAATCGAGGACTGGCGGGAGATTGCGCCCGACCGGCATCACGACTGGATCGGGCAGCGTGCGGAGGCCTATCAGGCGCTCCTCCCGATGGGCACGAAAAAAGCCAAGGCGCGCCGGGCGGACGACGCGATTTTCCGTCTGTTCAGCCTTGGGTACGCGACTGGCAGAGACGCCTACATCTACAACTTCTCCCGCACCGCGTGTGCGGAGAACGCCCGCCGGATGGTGGGAGACTACGCCGCCGCCCTGCGGGAGCTGGAGCGGACGGGGGGCGACGCGGAGGAGATCGCCCGCCGCCACGCCGCCCACGTCCGGTGGGATGAGAACCTGAGGAACAACCTGCGGCAGGGCAAGACGGCGGCGGCGTACGCTCCCGGGCGCGTGTGGAGGACGCAGTATCGCCCCTTCGTGAAGCAGCACTGCTACGTCGACTACGTGCTGGTGCACAGAAAGTATCGACAGGACAGCATCTTCCCGGACGCCGGCAGCGCAAACCGCGCCATCTGCGTCTCCGGCAAAAGCGCCAAAACGCCCTTCTCCGCTCTCATGGTGGACGCCATGCCGGACCTGCATTTTATGGCGTTTGGCCAGTGTTTCCCCCGCTGGCGGTATCAGGCGCCGGAGGACGCCCAGGGCGCCCTGCCGGGAACGGAGAAGCGGCTGGAGCGGGTGGACAACATCTCGGATGCGGCGCTGCGCAAATTTCGCGCGCATTATGCGGACAATCGAATCAGCAAGGACGACGTGTTCGATTACGTCTACGGCGTCCTCCACGCCCCGGACTTCCGCGCGCGCTTCGCCAACGACCTCGCCAAGGAGTTGCCGAGGGCGCCCTTAGCGCCTGATTTCCGCGCCTTCGCCGACGCCGGGCGCGCGCTCGCCGCACTCCACCTCGGCTACGAGACCTGCGCGGAGTATCCGCTGGAGGTCGTCTTCACGGGCCGGGGGGAGGCGCGGCCCGCACACTACCGCATCGGGAAGCAGATGCGCTTCGCCGACAAGGAGGAGCGGACGACCCTCGTCGTGAACGACCACATCCGCCTGCGCGGCGTTCCTGCGGAGGCCCACCGATACGCCGTCAACGGGCGCACCCCGCTGGAATGGCTCGTCGACCGCTACCGGTTCAGGAAGGACAAGGAAAGCGGCATCGCGAACGACCCGAACGGCTGGTTCGACGACCCGCGCGACCTGATAGCCGCCCTCCGGCGCGCCGTCCACCTGGGCGTCGAGACCGCCCGCGTCATCGACGCCCTGCCGCCCGCCCTCGCCCCCGAATGAGGGCGCGCCCCCGCCGCCGGCCGGGGGGAGCGAAGCGCCGCCGCCAGCCCGCCGTCTGCGCGCGCGTGATGCGGTAGAGCATCCAGCCGCCGGCGGTCACCGACGCCAGGATGAGGGCGAAGCCGACCGTCATCGCCCGCTGGAAGGGCGTGGCGCGGGCGGGCGAGAGGGGCGCGTCCGGGCGGGAGGCCGTTCGGGCGACGGAGGAGGGGGGGGACTCCCCGGCGGGCGGGGCGACCTCGGGCAGCCAGACGAAGGGCACAGCCAGGGTCGCCGCCACGAGCAGAACGGGTAGCACCAGGCGCGTGAGATACATGCGAAGCAAGGGGTTTGCCTCCTCCTCCCGCCGGGGGGACGATATGCGGACTACCGGACTATAAGGCGTGCGGGTGCGGCAATCCACCCTCCTCCCTCCCTCCCGCTCCGCGCACCCCCCCCCCCGGTGCGTGATTCCGCCCCCCGTTTGCCGTATGATGGCTCTCCCGTCCCCTGTGCCGTGCGGCGGGAACCTGGTAAGGGTGCGCGGGGGGTTTGTTGTGCGCATCTTTGTCATCCCCCGAGGCGGCGGGGGAGAGGGGGGAGGGAAAGCGCGGATATGAGGCGGCCGAGAATCGGAATCACCTGCGACGTGGGGAAGCGGAATTTTCCCGAAGCACCCGAGGTGCGCCCCCGTCACGTGCTGATGGACGCCTACGTGGAATGCGTGATCCGGGCGGGCGGGACGCCGCTCCTGCTGCCGGCGGCGGCGGATGCGTCCGCCTGTGCGGCCGCCCTCGAGAGCGTGGACGGGCTGATCATCTCCGGCGGCGGGCACGACCTCGACCCGGCCCTCTACGGGGAGGAGCGGCGGCGCGAGTGCAGCCCCTCAAACCCCAGGCGCGAGACGGCGGAGATGGCGGCGTGCCGGGGGGCGATGTCCCGCGACATGCCCGTGCTCGGCATCTGCGGCGGGATGCAGGTCATCCACATCGCGGCGGGCGGGACGCTCTACCAGGACATCCCCTCCCAGGTGGAGGGCGCCCTGTCCCACCGGCCGGCGGAGGGCGAGGCGCGCACCTACACGTTCCACGAGATAGCGGTCGGCCCCTCCCTCCTCCGGGAGGTTCTCGGTGCTGCGTCGGTGGTGAACAGCCACCACCACCAGAGCGCGCGCGAGGCGGTCGCCGGCGTGCGCGTCTCCGCCCGGGCGCCCGACGGCGTCGTCGAGGCGGTCGAATGCCCCTCCCGCCGGTTCGTCGTGGGGGTGCAGTGGCACCCCGAATCCATGTCGGCCTACGGCTACGGGGACAGCGGCGGGGCTGCGCGTCTTTTCGCGCGCTTCGTGGAGGAGGCGCGCGCCTTCGCCCGGGAGGCGGACGCGCGTTGACGCGCGGCGGCGGGCGCCCCCGCCCCCGCCCGTTTCGTGGAGTGCTCCGAGGAGTCCGGACGTGCGCATCGGAATCATCGGCCTGGCCGCCAGCGGCAAGACGACCCTGTTCAACGCCCTCACGGGAGGAGCCGCCTCGACGGGCGGATACGGGGCGTCGCGGGCGAACCTGGGCGCGGCACAAGTGGCCGACGCGCGGGTGGACGCGCTGGGCGGCGTTTTCCGCCCCCGCAAGACGACGCATGCCACCGTCAATTTCGTGGACGCCCCCGGCGTGGGCGACGCGGCCTCCGGGCGTGCCGAGGCGATTCCCCAGGCACTCGAGGGGGCGGACGCGCTCATCATCGTGGTGCGCGCGTTCGAGGACGCGGGCGTGCCGCATCCCGCCGGGCGGACGGACCCGGTGCGCGATCTGCGAAACGTCCGCGCGGATTTGATCCTGCGCGACCTCGCGGTGGTCGAACGTCGCCTGGAGCGTCTGGAGAAGATGGCGCGGGTGCGGAAAGACCCCGCCGAGGCGCTCGAGTCCGCGTTGATGGAGAGGTTGCGGGCGGCTCTCGAGGAGGGGCGGCCCGTCCTCTCCCTGGAGATGGAGGCGGAGGAGGCGCGCGCGACCAGGGGGTTCGGGTTCCTGTCCGCCAAGCCCCTCCTGGTGGTGGCGAACGTCGGGGAGGAGCAGCTGGCGGAGGGTGCCGCCGCCTTCGCCGGCCTGGAGGCTGACCCCGCCCCGGTCGCACTCGCCGCGCGGCTCGAGGAGGAGCTCGCCCGGCTTCCCGATGCGGACAGGGCGGCGTTTCTCGCGGACTACGACCTGGAGGCCTCCGCCCTGGACAGGGTGGTGCGGGCGTCCTTCGCGCTGCTGGGCCTGCGCTGCTTCTTCACCGTGGGGGAGGACGAGGTGCGCGCCTGGCCGGTTCGCGCGGGCAGCACCGCCCTGCGCGCGGCAGGGACGATTCACTCCGATCTCGAGCGCGGCTTCATCCGCGCGGAGGTGGTCTCCTACGAGGATTTCATGGCGGCGGGCTCCCTCGCCCGCGCCCGAGAGTTGGGGACGCTCCGGCTGGAGGGCAGGGACTACGTGGTGCGTGACGGCGACGTCATGCACGTGCGCTTCCACGTGTGAGCGCAGGTCTCCTCGCGCGGCGCCGCCGGGGAGTCCCCGGGGAGGAGGGGCGGATTGCCGGGTTCACCCGCCCGCTGCGGATATTCGGGAGATGATCCTCTCTCGCACCCTCCGGTGAGCCGCGCAGCCGACGACGCTGCGGACGGCTTCCGGCTCCGAGCGGCTCGGGCGGCGGCAGGCCTCCTTGAGTTTTCGTATCCGGGCTGCGGACGCCGCCTCCCGGTCGGGGGGAATCTCGCCTGTGCGCAAAGCGCGGGCGACCGCCTCCCAGGCTTCTCCTTGCGCGTCTTCCGATTCATGGCGGCGGGCTCCCTCGCCCGCACCCGAGAGGTGGGGACGCTCCGGCTGGAGGGCAGGGACTACGTGGTGCGCGACGGCGACGTCATGCACGTGCGCTTCCACGTGTGAGAGCAGGTCTCCTCGCGCGGCGCCGCCGGGGAGTCCCCGGGGAGGAGGGGCGGATTGCCGGGCTCACCCGCCCGCTGCGGCTATTCGGGAGATGATTCTCTCTCGCGCACTCCGGTGAGCAGCACAGCCGACGACGCCTCGGACGGCCGCCGGCTCCGAGCGGCTCGGGCGGCGGCAGGCCTCCTTGAGTTTTCCTATCCGGGCTGCGGACGCCGCCTCCCGGTCGGGGGGAATCTCGCCTGTGCGCAAAGCGCGGGCGACCGCCTCCCAGGCCTCTCCTTGCGCGTCTTCCGAATGGCAGATGAGGGCGATGTCGGCGCCTGCGCCTATGGCGCGCAGGGCGGCGTCGGCGGGGTCTTCTATCGCGCCCATGTCGAGGTCGTCCGTGAACGCCACGCCGCCGAAGCCGAGTTCGCCGCGCAGCAGCCCTCCGATGAACCCGGGCGAGAGGCTCGCGGGCGCCGTCCCGTCCATTTTCCGGTAGACGGCGTGGGCCGTCATGACGCCGGCGGGCGACTCCCGGGCCAGGAGACGCCGAAAGGGCAGCAGCTCGCGCGCCCTCAGGTCATCGAGCGAGAGGGAGGAGACGGGCAGCGTCTCGTGCGGGTCAGGCGCCATGTCGCCGATGCCGGGGAAATGCTTGGCGCAGGCGGCCACGCCCGCCTCCCGGAGGCCGGCCGCCGCCGCCGTCCCCATGCGCCCGACGACCTCGGGGGAGGCTCCGAAGGCGCGGTCGCCGATGACGCCGCACGCCGGGTTCGACAGGACGTCCAGGACGGGTGCGAAGTTGACGTTCACGCCGACGGCGCGGAGTTCCGCCCCGGTGATGCGGGCGGCCTCCCGCGCGAGGGCGGGGTCGCCTGCGTCGCCGAACCTCCGTGCCGCCGGAAAGGTGGTGAAATCGGCGGAGAGGCGGTTCACGCGCCCGCCCTCCTGGTCGATTCCCACCAGCAGCGGGCACCCCGTGGGCGAGGCGCGGGCGGCCTCCTGCAGGGCGGCGGCGAGTGCGGCGACCTGCGCGGCGGACTCGATGTTTCTCCGGAAGAGGATGACCCCGCCGACCTCGCCCCCGCGGACGCGCGCGAGGAGTGCGGGAGGAGCGGCCACCCCCTCAAAGCCGGCCATGATGTGCTGGCCTGCGGCGGCCTCGGGCGTCCCGGCGGTCATGCGCGCGCGCCCCTCTCAGCCCTTTCGCATCCGCGTGATGGTGAAGGGCTCCGCCATCGGCACGCCCGCGAGGCGTCCGGCGTCCGTCAGGCGCTCGCGCATCCGCTTTTCAAACTGCGCGGGGTTCTGTATCTGGCATTTGTGCGCGCACACCGCGCGAACCTTCTTCTCGAAGGTGTCCGAGATGTCCACGAAGAAGTTCGGCTGGAGCGTGTTGGTATAGAGCAGGTTCCTCGTGTGGTGCGCGCCGATGCCGGCGTAGGTGAGCTCGGGCAGAAAATGGTGATCCCGCGCATAGACCACCGCCTTGAAGGTGGCGTGGCCGATGGCCTGGTGGTCGGGGTGCTGGTAGTGTGTGCGCCAGGGGTCGTGGGTGAGGATGGTGTCGGGCCGGAAGTGGCGGATCAGGAAGGCGAACTGGTTCCGGAGCGCGCGCGTATCCTCGAGTTCCCCGTCGCGGTGCCGCAGAAACAGGGTTTCCTTGACGCCCAGTATCTCCGAGGCCGCGAGCTGCTCCGCCTCGCGCATCTTGGCGAGGTCGAAGGGGGTGATGTCCTCTTTCGTGCCCTTGTCGCCGTTCGTGCAGACGACGGTGCGCACGGTGGCACCCTCCGCCGTCCAGCGGGCGATGCTGCCCCCGGCGGAGAGTTCCGCATCGTCCGGATGGGCGACGATGATCAGTATTTCCTGAAATTCCGCATGGTTCACTGCCGTTTTCCTTCTCGTTTATGGGATGTCGGGCACCGCCGCCTCGGGGCGCGCCCGCTTTCGCATCAGGTTCCTCCATACCTTGCGCTCCGCCTCCGCTATCCGCTCCCAGGAGAACGCCTCCGCCCAGGCCAGCGCCTCGCGGCGCGGCCGGCCGCGTTCGCCCTCCAGCATCTCCCGCATCTTTCGGGCGTAGGCGGGCGTGTCCCCGTCGGGGACGAGATGGCCGCTCTGACCCGCGCGCACCGCCCGGGAGACGCCGCCCACGTCGAAGGCGAGGGTGCGCAGCCCGCACGCGGCCGCCTCCAACGCCGCGATGCCGAAGCTCTCGTAGCGCGAGGGGAGGGCGAGCAGATCGGCGGCGGAGTAGAAAAGGGGGAGCTCCTCCTGTGGCCTGGCGCCCAGGAAGGCGACGCGCCCGCCCACGCCCAGGCGGTGCGCGAGGCGCTCGAGGCGCAGGATTTCCGCCCCCTGCGCGGGCGAGGCGAAATCCCGGGCGCGATAGGATTCCCCCGTCCTTCGCGCCCCCTGCCGTATCTCGCCCCCGACGTGCAGGAGGCGCGCCGCAATCCCCGGGCGCGCGCGGGCCATGGCGGCGAAGGCCTCTATCAGGCGGTCGATTCCCTTGACGCGCTCGACGCGGCCCACGCTCAGGACGTAGGCGCCGTCCGCCGCGAGCCCCAGCCGGGCGCGCGCGCGGGGCTTCGGGTGGGGCCGGAACCTCCCGAGGTCCACCCCGCAGGGGATGACGTGGCCCCCCGCCGCGCCGAATTTCTCCTCCAGGGCGCGCGCCTCGGCGGGGGATGAGACGAAAATCGCGTCCACCGCCCGCGCGAGCCTGGGCTCGGCCGCGAGCCGGGCGGCCGACTCCAGCCTGCTCCCGGCGGGTAGCGCCTCGTTTTTGAGTGCGGCCAGGGTATGAAAGCGCAGGGCGAGGGGAACCCCCCACCTCTGGGCGAGCGTCTCGCCGGCGAGACCGGAGAGCCAGTAGTGCGCGGAAACCCCGTCGTAGCGGGTCCGGTTTTCGTCCGCGAACGCGAGAATCTTCCGGGCGAACGCGCCGACCCGGGCGCGCTGCGCGTCCTTGTCGAGTTTTCTCGCGGGGCCCGCCCCGACCCGGATGAGGCGGCTGCCGCCCCCGAGGGGGGCTTGCGCGTCGAGAGCGTCCGATTCCCGGCGGGTGAAGACGTCCGCGGGGAGGCCGAGCGCCCCGAGTGCGCAGGCGATCTCGCGCACGTAGACGTTCATGCCTCCCGTCAGGTCGCCTCCCAGGGGGGCGAGCGGGTCGGTGTGCATCGAGAGTATCGCCAGGCGCGCGGCGTCCCCCGTCATCGGGCGCTCCTCTCGATCCGCACGCGCATCACGCGCTCGTCCCGGGCGCCGAAGCGGTATTTGTACGCCTCATCCCCCCGGAGCATGTCGAAGGAGGAGCGTCCCGCCCGAATCGCCTCGCCAATCTGGTGGGCCAGCAGCAACACGCCCGCGCTCAATTCGCGCTCCACCGGGTCGAAGCCGGAGTTGTAGAGATATATCCGCTCCCGATAGTCGAAGGCGAGGTTCGAGGCGACGGGGTGGCCGTCCGCCCGCATGACGGTGAGGTCGAGATAGCCCAGTGCGCGCATCGCCCGGCACACGTCCCGGAAGAAGGATTTCCTCGCAGGGTTCCAGAAGTTCGCCTTCTCCGGCTGGCTCAGCGCATGAAGCGCCATGAAGTCGCCCAGGTCGCCGTCCAGGGCGTCCGCCGAGGCCGTGCGCTCATAGGCCAATCCCTCCTCCATGCCGGCTTTTCGCATCTTGCGCCGCAGGTCGCGCTCATCCCTGGGGTGGAGCGTCGCGGCGTATTCCTCCCAGGAGCAGGGCAGGGCGATGACGGGGCAAACCTCCTCCTGCGACACCAGCGCCGCACCCTCCGTCAGCTCCGCGAGGGCGGGAATGGTGGGGGAGTCTTCGGGAATCCCCCGCAGGGAGATTTCCCGCCAGTCGGCAGCACCCGGTTCATGCAGGGCGGAGAGAACCGCCCGCCAGGCCGCCAGGTGCTCCCCGTCCGCCGCGATGATGTCGAGATAATCGGAGAGGTCCTCGCCGCCCGTGAGACGCAAGCGTCCACCCGCGCCCAGCACGAAGGGCGCCACCGCCACGAGCGCGCCCTCCTCATCGCGCACGGCATGCAGGCAGAGCCGGCCCGCGCCGAAGTTTTCCCACCAGCAGCGGTGCCACGCGGGGTCGTAGAAGGGGTGCGCGTGGCGCGCGCGCGCCATCAGGCCGCGCCACTCGGTTTCCAGTACCGCGAACGCCTCCGGCGAGGAGAGAACCTCTACCCGCAGGGCGGAGCATGAGCTTCGTGGCATGGGGTTTCCTTCCTGTCGGTTGCGCCTCCGGGGACGATTCGTCCGCGCGGGCGATCCTAGGGTTTGCCCGTTACTCCAGGTCGACGAACCGCGCAGGGGGGTGGTTCGCCGCCGGCTCCGAGAGACGGGAGCGGCTGAAGACGAGAAACCGGTTGTAGTAGAGCGTCTGGAACAGGGTGAATCCCGCTTTGTCCACGCCGCGCCGCGAGGCCGCGTTTCCCGATTCGACGAAGATGAGGGAGCGCCGGAGTCCGAGGTCCCGCCCGTGCTCCAGTGCGCGCCGGAGCACGGAGGGATAGAGGTTCCTCCCCCGCCAGGGTTCGAGCGTGAAGGCGTCGTAGAGATAGATTTCGGTGGGCGCCGGCTTCACGGCCTTGTCGATCTCCTCCACGCCCACCACGCCGCGCGCCCCCCAGATGTAGCTCACCGCCTTGCCCTTCTCCAGTGCGGCGAAGCACTTCTCGCCCCGCTCGAAGCGCCTCGCCGTGAGGCGCTCTCCCTGGACGTCGGAGATCAGGTGGCGATTGGCCGACGCGCCCTCCAGGATGACGTGCTCCACGTCGATTCGCGCCTCGCTCGGAGGTATCTCGGCGGGATACGGAAAGTCGTAGAGGCACAGCTCCACCGAGGTCACGAAAGCGGCTCTCAGCAAGTCCAAAGGGCGGCGGCTCCTCTATGCGCTATGGCGCGAGCGCCTCCAGAAAGCGCTTGAGCGGGTCGTGGACATGGGCGAGGTCGCTCCTCCTCTCAAAATGCTCCTGAACCATCCTGACGGTGTGCGGGATGTTCTCGAGGTAGCGATCCGCTCCGCGCGCCGCCTTCTGGTAGGCGAACGTGCCGATGGCCTTGAGGTTGCGCTGTATGGCCGTGGCGCGCAGGGCGCGCTCGTATTCCTCTTTATCCGAGAAATGCCGGCGGCCGCAAGTCTCCCAGTAGCGGTCGATGAGGCGCGCCCGCGACGCGGCGTCGAGTGCGACGTAGCTGTCGAACGCCAGGGAGGCCAGATCGTAGAGGACGGGGCCCATGCGCGCGTCCTGGAAGTCGATGACGAACAGGCGATCCCCCGCCATCAGGTTTCTGCTGTGATAGTCGCGGTGGGCGAGGCGGAACGGATGCCGGCACACCTCCTCGGACAACTCCCGGAACGGCCCGTCCAGCCGGCGCGCGTCGGTTTTCATGCCCAGGAGATTCTCGAAAGCGTGTTTGCGCGTGTGGTGCAGCTCATCCGCGAAAAACGAGGGGGTGAAGCGTCGCGCGAGCGCGACCCGGGCGCGCGCGTCCTCGCATGGCGCCTCCTGCATGGCGGCCATCGCGTCGAGGGCGGCGGCGTAGAACGGCTGGGCCGCCGCGCGTCCCCCGCGGCGCCATACGTCCTCCAGCGACTCCTCGCCGCAGTCTTCCAGGAGAATGACGCCGGCCTCCGCGTCCATCGCGAAAACCTCGGGGACGCTGACGCCAACCGCCCGCAGATGTCCCTGGACGTTGAGGAAGGGGAGCGCCGCCTTCCCGAAGGCCTCGGGCAGGATCATGCCGATGGAGGTGGCGCGCCCCCCGCCGGGGTGGGCGAGCCGGACGTAGGCGCGGTCCGAGGCGTCCCCCCGCAGCGGGACGATCGATGAGACGGCGGCGTCGAAATGGGCGCGCGCCAGGTCGATGAGGCGCTCATGCGCCCGCGCCCGCTCCGGGAGGTGCGCGCTCATGGGCGGTGCGGCCCGTTCGGCGCGCAGAGCGTCGGGATGACGCGCGCCAGGTCTTCCAGCGTCTTGCGGTAGGGTTCGTCCTTTTTGCGCAGCTCGAAGGTCAGCGGCCCCCGGTAGCCCCGGGCCTCGAGCGTCGCGAAAAAGGAGGGCCAGTCGAAGAGGCCATCCCCCGCGATGGCGTGCGCGTCGCTCCGCCCGTCGTTGTCGTGCAGGTGGGTCGCGGCGCACAGGGGCGCCAGGCGCTCCACCGCGCTTTGGGCGTTTTCTTTCTCGGTGATGAGGGCGTGGCCGGTGTCGATGCAGATTTTCAGCCTCGGGTGGTCGACGCGCTCCACGAAGCCGGCGAGCGGCTCCGCGCGGCCGAGGGCGGCGGGTATGTTCTCGAGCGCCAGGACGGCGTCCGTCTCCTCCGCCACGGTCAGGAGCCGCGCGACGCTCTCCTCCAGTGCGTCGGGGGCGTCCGCCTCCCCGGCTGCGGAGGGTGCGCCCGGATGGAGGATGGCGATCCGCGCCCCGAGGGGGCGGAGTGCCCGCATGGCGCGGATCGTTCTCCGGAGGGCGTCCGCGCGCGCGTCCGCGTCGGGCGAAGCGAGGGAGAGCCAACGCCCCTGCTTCGCCGCGCTCCAGTCCGAATAGAACGGGGCGTGGAAGGTGGGTGCGGACAGGGAGAGGTCGTCCAGCCAACCCCGGAGTGCCTTGCGCCTCGCCTTGTCGCTCGCGTCGAAGTGCGGCGTCATCGCCCAGAGCTCGATCTTCGCGAAACCGGCGTCGGCCGCCTCTCTGAGGTGGGCGAAGCGCAGCGGTTCGTGGGCGAAGAGGTGGGCCGACAGGGCGTGGGGAAATCTCAAAATCATCTCGTTGGCGGGCGAAAGAGGGGAAGCGCGCTTTGTGCGGAGGGCAGTATACGCCCGGGGGGACGGCGGCGGCAACGGGTGCGCGGTTTCGGGATTGACACGGAGGGCGTCCGCGCCTAGTATGGTAATACCATCTGACCAGAAAGCGGTTCGGTCTCGAGGTTCGATCTCGGGTCTCGAGGTTTGGTCTCGAAAATGGCGACAACCCCCGCGCAGTTTTGCCTGTGCGGCGGGGTGTGCCCGCGCGTCCCGAGGAGGCGGCTCCTTGCTTCGACCGGTGAGGAAGACGAGGCTCTATGAAGGCGTGGTGGCGCAGATACAGCAGCTCATACGCACGCGGGAGCTGACGCCCGGCGACCGCCTGCCGTCCGAGCGCGAACTCGCGGCGGTGCTCGGCATCGGGCGGCCCTCCGTGCGGGAGGCGTTGCGCGCCCTCGACACCACGGGCCTCATCGAGGTGCGAAGCGGCCAGGGCGCCTTCCTGCGCAACCTTTCGGTTGACCCGTATCTCGCCACGGTGCGCGAGAGCCTAGCGTTTCTGCTCGACGTGAAGGAGGACACGCTGCTCGAACTCTGGGAGGTGCGCCAGGGGCTCGAGGAGCAGATCGCGCGCCTGACCGCCGAGCGCAGGACGCAGGCGCAGCTCGACGCCCTGAGAGGCCATACCGAGGAGATGCGAAAGCGCATCGACAGGCCGGAGTCGTTCGTGCGCGCGGGGGTGGCTTGCCACCGCGCGCTGTGCGAGGCGACGGGGAACGCCGTTTTGAGAACGGTGTGGGAGGCCATCGCGGACCTGATCGAAAAGAGCCAGCGCCGGATCATCGGGATTCCCGGCCAGCCGGGCGAGGCGCTCCGCCAGCACGAGAAGCTGCTCGAGGCCGTGGAGGCGGGCGATGCGGAACGGGCGGCGCTCGCCATGCGGGAGCACATGGCGGCGGAGGGCGCGCGCCTCCAGCAGGCGCTGGCCGAATCCCGGAATGGAGCGCCCCCGCGCGCCTGAGCGGGCCGCCGGTGCGCCTCAGGCCGCTTGGATTGCCGGATGTTTTGGCGGAAAAGACGTTTCACGAACGATTCACCACCCATTTTCGCACAGGAGGAGGTTTCATGGTGGAGATGAGCAAGCAGGGCATGCCGATGGACTTCTTGCAGAAGGAGCACTACCAGTCCCCCCGGCGCGTCTACAGCCAGACGGGCAGCGACTGGCAGCGCCGCGTCGATTTCAACAAGATGAGAACCGACAGGCTCAATCGCGCCAAGGCGATGATGGAAAAACACGACATGGACGCCATCATCATGTACAAGGGCGAGAACATCCGCTACACCGCGTCGGTCTTCCAGGGCAACTGGAAGAACAACATCTTCATCCGCTACGCCGTGCTCTGCCGGGGGGCGGACACGCCGGTGCTCTTCGAGACCGCCGGCTCCGACTATGAGTGCGCCCGCATCGACGCCCCCTGGCTCGAGGGGAACATCCGCCCCGCCATCACCTGGAAGTGGTCCGAGACGGCCGAGCAGATGATGGTGAACCGCATGGCGGACTCGGTCATCGACGTTCTCAAGGAGAACAACATTCCGCTCAACGGCCGGATCGGCATCGACATCATGGACATGCAGGCCTACAGCGCCTTCACCGAGAAGGGCGTGAACCTCGTGAACGCCTGGCCGGTGATGAGCGAGGCGCGCGTCATCAAGACGCCCGAGGAGATCGAGTGCCTGAAGATCAGCTCCACCATCGGCGACACCTGCATGTGGAAGATCAGGAACGAGTGGCTCAAGCCCGGCATCCGCGAGTGCGACCTCACCGCCTGGGTGAACAACTTGCTCTACGAGGAGGGCTTTGATTTCGTCTATGACATCATCGTCGCCTCGGGCGGCAACACGAGCCCCTACCGCCGCTGGCACACCGACAAGATGATTCGTGACGGAGACCTCGTCGTCGTGGACATCAACGCCATCGGCCCGGGCGGCTATTTCGTGGACTACGTGCGCTGCTTCAAGTGCGGCGGCGGCTGGACGAAGAAGGAGAAGGAGCTCTACAGGGAGGTGTACGACACGATGTATGCGGGCATGTCCCAGCTCGTGCCGGGCAAGACCTCCAAGGACGTGGCCTCCCAGTTCCCCGTCTACGCCGATGACAAGTACGGCACGGTGACCCTCCAGCAGTTCGCCCACTCCATCGGCCTCGACCTGTATGAGGGCATGTGGATCAGCCGCGCCTACAGCCTCGACTATCCGGTGGAGATCAAGGAGAACATGTACTTCGCCATCGAGACGTTCGCCGGACACCCGGGGCTTCCGCAGACGGTGCGCCTGGAGGAGAACGTGCTCGTCGGCCCCGACGGCCCCATCGTCTTCACCGGATCCTCGCATTACGACGAGTGCATCGAGGATTCGCCGTATTTTGACTTCTCGGCGAAATCCCGCGGCGAGCCGCGCTTCGAGCTGCCCGCGTAGGGCGCACGCCAGGCCATCCTTTTCTTCTCGGGACGCGGGCGGGGAGCCGCCCCCCCGGGAGGCGAAAGCGAATAGGAGGAACGCGATATGAGCGACCCCTGGAACAACGACATGTGGTTCACCAGCCCGTGGAATTTCGAGGGCGAGGTGACCGCAGGCATCAGGTTTGACCCGCAGCCGAAGATTCACGACGTGACGCTCCGCGACGGGGAGCAGCAGGCGGGCGTCATGTTCAACAAGGATGAGAAGATACGAATCGCCGAGGCGCTCGCCGAGGTCGGCGTGCACCGCATCGAGGCCGGCATGCCGGTGGTTTCGCCGTCCGACGAGGCGGCGATCCGCGAGATCGTCAAGCGCCTGGAGGGGACGGACACCGAGGTGTTCAGCTTCGCGCGCTGCATGGCCGACGACGTGAAGCGATCCGCCGACACCGGCGTCCGGGGCGTCGTCATGGAGGTGCCCAGCTCCACGCACATGATCGAGCGCGCCTACAGGTGGGAGCTCGACAAGGCTATCGACACCTCCGTGAAAGCCACCCAGGTGGCGAAGGAGTGCGGCCTCTACACCGTGTTTTTCCCCATCGACTTCTCCCGCGCCCCGCTCGACTGGGTGCTGGGCCTGCTCAAGAAGGTGGCGACCGAAGGCCACATGGACGCGCTGGCGATTGTGGACACCTTCGGCGTGCTGAGTCCGCACACCGTGCCCTACGTCATCCGGAAGATGCGCGAGGTGTTCCCGGACGAGCCTTTCGAGCCCCATTTTCACGATGACTACGGGATGGGCGTGGCGAACACCCTGATGGCGATGGCCGAGGGTTGCCAGGTGGCGCAGACTTCCGTGAGCGGCGTCGGCGAGCGGGCGGGCAACGCGGCCTACGAGGAGCTCGCCCTGGCGATGCTGACCATGTACGACGTGGACATGGGACTGAAAACGGAGAAGTTCACCGAGGTGTCGCGGCTGGTGCAGGAGTGCGGGCGGATCAGCCTGGCGCCCAACCGCTGCGTGGTGGGCGAGCGGCTCTACGACATCGAGAGCGGCATCATCGTGAGCTGGCTGAAGAACTGCGAGAAGGACTTCCCGACGGAGCTCGTGCCCTTCCGCGCCGGCCTCGTCGGCCAGAAGGAGCCCGAGCCCGTCATCGGCAAGGGCAGCGGCATCGACTCCATCAACCTGTTCCTCGATCAGCTGGGCATCCAGGCGTCCGAGGAGGAGAAGATGGCGCTCCTGATGGACGTCAAGGAAAAGTCCTTGAACCTGCACCGACTGCTCACGATGGAGGAGTTCAAGGAGCTGGCGGGGGCGGACTAGGCTTTCATCCCGCCCTGACCGTGGCGGCGGGGCGGATCTGCTGATCAGCGGGCCCGCCGGCGCGGGGAGCGGACTAGGCTTTCGTCCCGTCCCGAGCATGGCGGGGCGGGAGTCCGGGCGGCGCGTCCGGCGTATCCCGCTTGCGGCGCCTCCCGCGCCCGGAACGCGCCGGCGCATGATGAGGGGGCGGCTCGCGAGAGCCGCCCCTTTCGGTTGGGCGGCGACGATGCGTCCCGCCTTCTCCCGCATGGCGGCCGCGCGCCTCCTCCATGCCGCGCGATGGACGCGCGTCCCCGTCTTCCCTATGATTTCCGGAACTACGTGCGAACCCGAACCCCTCGCGCCGGAGGACATCCCATGGCGGACTGGAAGAAGAAGTTGGGCTTCATCGTTCCATCCTGGAATACGGTGATGGAGTATGAGTGCCAGCGCATGGCGCCGGCGGGCGTGTCGCTTCATTTCACCCGAATCGCCCACACGGACGATGCGGAGGAAACCCTTTTGCACATGATAGAGGCGGTGCCGGAGCTGGCCGATCTGCTCGCCCATGCGCGCCCGGACGCGATTTGTTTCGGCTGCACGGGGGGCAGCTTCGTCCGCCCGGGCATGGATGCGGACATCATCGAGGCGATCCGGCAGAGGACGGGGATTCCCGCCACGACGACCGCCACCGCCCTCGCGGAGGCCATGGGCGAGATGGGCGTCGCCAGGGTGGCGCTCGCCTCGCCCTATCCGCAATGGCTCAACGACAGGCTGTGCGCGTTCCTGAAGAATCGGGGGATCGAGGTGGTGGCCGAGAAGGGGCGGGACGTCGAGTGCCCCGCCTTTTTGCCGCCGGAGAACGCCGAGGCCCTTGCGCGCGAGGTGGATTGCCCGGAGGCGGATGGCGTCTTCGTCAGCTGCACGAATTTCCGGTCTCTCGAAGCGGTCGACGCGCTGGAGGCCTCGCTCGGAAAGCCCGTGCTGACGAGCAACACCACGGCGCTCTGGCACACGCTCCGGACGGCGGGCTTCGAGGGCCAGGGGAGCGCCGGCGGCGCCTTGATGCGCGCGCATCTGGCCCCGGCCGGACGCGCCCAGGTTTCCCGATGAGCGACAGGAGCCGCCGGGGTCACCAGTGGGTGACCGAAGAGTTCTACAAGGTGCACGACGTCTACGCCTTTCGCTCGGTGATGTATGTCGAGTGGGGCTTCCGGCCCGCCGACGTGAGAAGAACCACCGAACGCATACGGACGCCCGGTGCCGTGCCCAAGGAGTGGGCGCGCACCGCCGCCCAGGAGGAGGCGCTCGCGCGGGAGGCCGAGGCCGCCGGCCACAGGGAATCGGCCGCCGAGTTCTATCACAGGGCCGCCTTGTATTACGGCCCCGCCTGCGGCGTCATCCACAAGAATACGGTCCGAAAGCGCGAACTCTACGCCAGGCTCGTCGCTTGCTATGAAAAATTCATCGAGTTGTTCGACGAGGCGCCCGTCGAGCGCGTGGAAATTCCTTTCGAGGGAGGAAAGACCATCCCCGGCATATTTCAGCCCGTCCCGGGGGTGGAGGGGGCGCCCTGCGTCATCGTCGTTCCCGGGATGGACACCATCAAGGAGTTTTTCCCGAATCCCTACCACAACCATTTTCGGCGCCGCGGCCTCGCCACGCTCAGCGTCGACGGCCCCGGCCAGGGCGAGAGCAACCTGCGCGAGAACTGGGTGACGCTCGACAATTTCGAGCGCGCGGGAGCGGCGGCCATCGATTTTCTGGAGTCCCGCCCCGAGGTGGACGCCCGGAGAATCGGGTTATACGGCTGGAGCATGGGCAGCTACTGGGCGCCGCGCGCCGCGGCCTGCGACCGGCGCCTGAAAGCCTGCGTGGGCGCGATGGGCGTCTATCTGCAGAAGGAGGATATTTTCCAGCGCGCAAAGCCCGCCTACCGCGCGAACTACATGTATATGTCCAACACCTACGACGAGGACGCCTTCGACGCCATGGCCGAGCGGATGACGCTCGCGCCCATCGCGGGCGAGGTGCGGTGTCCCACCCTTCTGGCGATGGGCGAGTTTGACGAGTTGTGTCCGCTGGAGGACGCCGAGCGGCTCTTCGATTTGCTGGGCGGCGCCAAGGAGCTGTGGATCTACGAGAACGAAACCCACACGATGGGCGGCCGCCTGCCCGATTTCTACCTCATGGTGGCGGACTGGCTGCGCGACGCCCTGAACGGCGGGTTCGGCGAGGACCACGCGAGGCGCAGGTTTTTCGAGGCGCGCTAGGTAGGGGGGGCGCTTTTCCCGCAGCCGGCGCCCGGACTCTGGCGGCGCGTTCGGTGGTGGGGGGGGAGGAGGCGCGGATATTTCTCTCGCTCCCCCCGGGTTGCGCTTTTCCCGCGCGCCTCGATGCCGTATCCTCCGGGAGAGGCGATCTCCCGTTTCCCCGGAGCGTATGCAGTCCCCCCCCTCCAACGGAGAATCTCATGAAAGCGGCTTTGCTGGAGAAAACGCGGGCGATGAGCGTGGGCGAGCGGCCGGACCCCGACCTGCCCGCCGACCATGTGCTGGTGCGGGTGGCCACGTCCGCGATATGCGGTACCGACGTGTCCATCTGGGCGGGAAAGATGCCCGCGCGGATTCCCCTGGTTCCCGGGCACGAGTGCACCGGCACGGTGGTGCGCGCAGGTGTGGGCGTCACGCGCCTCGAGACGGGCGATCGGGTGGTGCTGAATCCGCTCGCCAGCTGCGGGACGTGCTTCTACTGCGTGCGCGGGCTGACGAACATTTGTCTGCACGGCGGGCTGCGGGGGCGGGAGGTGCCGGGGACCTTCGCCGAGTACGTCTCCGTGCGGGAGACGGAGGCGTTCGCCTTCCCTGAGCGCGTGAGCTTCGCCGCGGCGACGAATTTCGTGGGCCTCTACACGGTCGTCTACAGCCAGAGGAAAGCGCCCTACATCCCGGGCGGGCGGGTGGCCATCCTGGGACAGGGGAGTAGCGGCCTGCTCCATACCCAGCTGGCCAGGGCGTCGGGGGCGGAATCCGTCATCGCCGTGACCAGAAGCAGGTGGAAGCTCGAGGTGGCCCGAAAGATGGGCGCCGATGAGATCGTGCCCGCCGGCGAGGCGGACCCGGTGGAGGCCGTGCGCGACCTCACGGGCGGCCTCGGCGCCGACGTGGTGATCGAGACGGCCGGCACCGCCCAGACCATGACGCAGGCCTACGAGATGGTGCGCCCGGGCGGCGTCATCCTGCAGTTCGGCATCGGCCCGGCCCGGGTGGACGGGGTGCCGGGCCAGGCCTATTATTTCAAGGATTTAACCGTCATCGGTTCGCGCGCCGGGTTGCCGGAAGATTTCGAGCGCGCCATCCGCCTGGTCTCGACCGGGCGGATCGACCTGGAGCCCCTCGTCACCCACCACTTCACGCTCGACGAGATTCAGAGGGGTTTCGAGTTTATCGAGGCGGGCGGAGACGGCGGCACGCTTCGGGCGGTGATCGACATCGAAAGTTGAGGTCCGGCCGCCCGGGGGGCGTTCGCGCGCTCATCCGCAAAAGACTGAGGAGACCGCCATGGCTTTGGAACATCCCTACGTCCGCATCGCGAGCGTGACGCCCGAGAAGCTGGACGAGCGCGAGGGTTGGGCGATCTCCGATTTCCGGGTGATCATCAGCGGAAAGGAGGGCTGCTCCTCCATCATGTACCACGCCGCCCTGCGGCCCGGGGATCGCCACCACAAGCACCGCTACGAGAACTGCGACATGCAGTACCACGTCGTCAGCGGCCACGGCCTGGCGGGGGCGGGGGCGGATCGCGTCGAGGTGCATCCGGGCCACTTTCACTACATTCCCAGAGGGGTGGAGCACTGGCTCGTGAATCTCGGCCGGCACGACCCGCTCGTCATCATCGGGTTCTACGATCGCGTCGCCCGCCTCCAGGACACCGGCCACGTCTATCTGGGCGCCGTGGAGGCCGCCGACCTCGCCGCTCCGCGCACGCTTCGGACGGAAGACCTGGAATATCCCCTCGTGCACAACGACGCCGTCCCCCTCGTCAAGGTGTCGCGGGAGGAGGGCTGGACGCAGGATTATTTCAACGAGCCCCTGAACCGGAGCCACGGCGCGGGGTCGTGCTGGATGCAGGGCTACTTCGGCCCGCACACCGTGCACATGAAGCACCGCCACAACCGTTGCGAGGAGATATGCTACATCCTGAAGGGCCACGGCCTCGCCGGCGTGGGCGGCGATCGCGCGGAGGTGTTCGCCGGAGACGTGCACTACATCCCCGCCGCCACGGAGCACTGGCTCGCCAACATCAGCGACACGGAGGATCTGTGCGCACCCGGCTGGTACATCGGCGTGGGCGGACTCGATGAGAGCGGCTTCGAGTATCTGGGGCCGGTGACCGCCGATGACCTGAAAGAGAGAACGGGCAAAATCGAATAGCGGCTCCGCCGGGCGCGTCGTCCTCAGAGAGGCCGCCGCGCCCGATGGCGGAGGAGAATCAAACGACCATTTACCATTTTGCGAGGAAGGCGCCGATGACGCTTCAGCATCCCCTGATACATGTGGAGGACGTCGCCCCGGAGAGGATGGAGGAGAAAGAAGGGTGGGCGATCTCGGAGTTTCGCCTGCCCATCACCGGGGCGCACGGAAGCTCCACGACCGTCTTTCACTCCATCTTCCGGCCCGGTTCCACGCACGCGAAGCACCTGCACGCGGAGTGTGCGGAAATCGCGGTCTATCTCCAGGGAAACGGCGTGGTCGGCCAGGGCGACCAGCGCGCCGACGTGCGCGCGGGCCATTGCCGCCTCATGCCCAGGGGCTCGACGCATTTCTTCTACAACGAGACGGAGGATGAGGAGGCGGTGGTGGTCGGGTTCTATCTCGGTGCGCCGAGCGTCGAGGCCACGGGCTACCGGTTTTGCGGCGAGGTGACCCCCGCAGACCTCCAAGCGCCGCGCGCGGGCCTGACCGAGGGCGTCCTGGTGCATCTCGACGACGTGCCGCGCGAGAACATGAACGAGGAGGAGGGCTGGTCGATCACCGATTTCCGGCTTCCCCTGGGAGCGCACAACGGCAGCGGGACGACGCTGTTTCGGGCGCGGTTCTTCCCTGGTGCCGTGCACAAGAAACACAGGCACGAGAATTGCGAGGAGATATACTACATCATCAGCGGCCACGGCCTGGCGGGGGCGGGGGCGGATCGCGTCGAGGTGCGCGGCGGCCATTTTCACTACATCCCCAGGGGGGTGGAGCACTGGCTCCACAACCTGAGCGACACCGAGCCCATCGAGGCGGTGGGCGTCTACATCGGAAGCGGCAGCGTGGAGGAGACGGGCTATGTCTATACGGGGGACGTCACGGCAGAGGATCTGAAGGAGCGCACGCCGCTGTAGCGCGGCCTCTCCCCGCCCGGGCGCTTTTTCTCGCGGTTGTCTTTTCTTTCCTCCGTGATATGCTGGACCCGTTCGCGGAGATTGCGATAGTGTGCGCATGATGAACCACAACAAACCCTTATGGAGTCGAGGCCATGCGGATAACCGAAGCGGCGGCGGAGAAGGTCAGGGAAATCATGGAGCAGAACGGCGGCGGGTTCGCCGGAATTCTCATCAGCTTTGAGGGCGGCTACAAGCTTGACCTGGTGAAGGATGGGGACGCGGCGCAATACGTCCGGGTGGAGAATCCGTTGCTGGGCATCTACGCCTCCCCCGAGCACCTCTCGAGAGCGGAGGCGGCCCATATCGAATTCGTGACCGAGGGCCCCACGAGCGGGTTCAAGGTGACGCGCGAGATGTCGGAGGGCGAAACGTCCCTGCTGGATCAGATTCAGGAGATCATCGACACGGAGATCAACCCGGCCGTGGCGTCTCACGGCGGCGTCATCAACCTGCTCGACGTGGAGGAGAAGCGCGTGTTCGTCCAGATGGGCGGGGGCTGCGCGGGCTGCGGCATGGCGGACGTGACGCTCAAGTCGGGCGTCGAGGCGCGCCTCCAGCAGCTCGACCCGGAGATTCGGGTGATCGACACGACGGACCACGCATCGGGCACGAACCCCTACTACGCGCCTACGAGAAAATAGTTTTCGCGTTTCGGCGCGGTGGTGGAGGAAAGGGTCGGCCATCCGGGGTCGGCCCTTTTTGCGTTCCCCCCCTATTCCCCGATTTCGAACGCGAGCTTCCCGTGGGCCGCGCGCAGTGCCGCCTCCACCGCCTCCGGCCGCCGCCCCTTGGCGAAGATGAAGCCCAGGTACCGCTCTCCTTCGGGCAGCGGCACCACGCGCCCGCCGATGGGGATCGATATGTCGACCGCCTCGACGCCGGGCACGGCCAGGGCGTCCTCCCTCCCCTCGACGCGCCGGAGGAGGCCGGCGGCGGGTATGGGAATCATCATGACGCCCGAGGCGCTCTCCTCCCGCTCGATGGAGGGAGGCGCTACGCCCAGTGCCTGCGAGAGGATGAGGCGCTCGAGCGTGGCGCCCTCCCCGAACGCCAGGGCGCACGAGCATTTCCCGCCGATGGATCGGCTCGCCACGTCCAGTGCCCGCACCTCGCCCGCGTCGTTGATTCTCCACTCGGCGTGAAGCGGGCCCTCGCGCAGGCGAACGGCTCGCGCCACGCGGACGGTTTCCTCCCGAATCCGCGCCTGGGTCTCCTCCGGCAGCCTCGAGGGCGTGACGTATATCGTCTCCTCGAAGAAGGGCCCCTCGAGCGGGTCCGGCTTGTCGAAGATGGCGAGAACGTGCGCCTCCCCCCGCACGACCAGCCCCTCCACGGCCGCCTCGACGCCCTCCATGTAGTCCTCCACCAGGATCATCCCCGCCTCCTCGCCCCCCCGGGCGATGGCGTCGGGTGCGCGCAGGATGGCGCCGATGCGGCGGTAGGCGTCGGCGAACTCCCGCTCGTCGTTCGCCCGAATCACGCCCCGGCTGCCAGCCAGGAAGGTGGGTTTCAGCACGCAGGGATACCGGATGCCCGCCGAGATTCTCTCCGGCGCCTCCTGCGCGGACACCAGGCGAAACGCGGGCGAGGGCAGCCCCTCCTCGGCGAGCGTCTTGCGCAGCTCATACTTGCTTCGCGTGGAGCGGGCGGCCTCCACGGGGTGATAGGGCAGGCCCAGGGCTTCCGCCGCCATGGCGCCCAGGAGGAGGGTGTCGTCATCCACCGGGGCGATGGCGTCGATGGGAAACGTTTTGGCGAACGCCTCCACCCGGGCGGCGCCCGCCTCCGGCCGGCTGTAGTCGAGGGTGATGGAGGCGCCGGGGTTCAGCCCGGCGAGCAGGTCCGGCCTGTCGGTTCCGACCGTGAGGCGGAGGCCCATCTCCTCGGCCGCCGCCACGTAGGCGGAGGCGCGATAGGTCGCCGTCGTCATCAGCACGAGCGCGCGCCTGCCGTCCTCAGGTGGCATACCACCCGCCGTCCACGAGGAGCGACGCGCCGGTGACCAGGCTGCTGGCGCGGGAGGCCAGGAAGACGGCCGGCCCCACCAGCTCGTCCATCCGCCCGAAGCGGCCCATGGGCGTCCTGGCGCAGATGGCGTCGTGGACGAGCGCGTCTTCCTTGAGGGCTGCGGTGAGCGGCGTTTCGATGAAGGTGGGACAGATGGCGTTCACCTGAATGTTCTCCCGCGCCCACTCGGAGGCGAAGACGCGGGTGAGGCCGATGAGGCCGCTCTTCGAGGAGGTGTAGGGTCCGTAGGTCTGGCCGCGCGGGTTTCGGAAGACCGACCAGCCCATCAGCGAGGCGATGTTGATCACCTTGCCGCCGCCCGCCTTTTTCATCTCCTCGCCCGCGCGCCGCGTGAGGAAGAAGATGCTCTTGAGATTCAGGTCGAGCACCTTGTCCCAGTCCGCCTCGGTCACCTCGTCGAGTTTTTTTCGCACGTTCGTGCCCGCGTTGTTCACCAGCACGGTGAGGCCACCCAGTGCGCGGGCCGCCTCCTCCACCATGCGCTCGGCGGAGGCCGTGTCGGTGACGTCGGCTGGGATGAGCGCGCACTTGCGGCCCATGCTCTCGATGGCTTCTCTCGCCTCTCGGGCGGGCTCCAGGTCGATGTCCGCGATGGCGACGTCCGCACCGGCTGCGGCCAGACCCTCGGCCAGCGTCCGCCCGATGCCGCGCGCAGCGCCCGTCACGAGCGCCTGCGCTCCGCTCAGATCGAAAAGGGATTGGCTCATGTGTGGGTTCTCCTTTCGGGATGTGGCGTCGCTCCGATTCTCTCCGTGGCGCCCCCCCGGGTCAATGGCCCCCGGCCTTCTCGTTGGCCTTTCGGGGAGAGTGTGATACTTCATAGGAACATGGGAAAGTGCTTCTCCTCTCCTTTTCACTCCCGCGCGCGCGTGGTTTTTCGAGCGCGGGGCCAGGGGCGCATGATGGCGAAAGCCGGGAAAAACGGCGCGAAAAAAGCGCCCCCCCTCCGCGAGGCGGCCTACAACTCGGGCAAGCCGGTGCCCGTGCTCTACGGGCCGGACGCGCCCTCTTCGCGATACCGGGAGAAGGTGGGAGCACCGGGGGAGTATCCCTACACCCGGGGCATTTACCCCACCATGTATCGCGGCTCCCTCTGGACGATGCGGCAGTATGCGGGCTTTTCCACCTCGGCCGACACCAACGCGCGGTTTCGGTTTTTGCTCGAAAACGGGCAGACGGGCCTCTCGATGGCCTACGACCTGCCCACGCAGCTGGGCCTCGACTCCGATGCGGAGGAGGCGCAGGACGACGTGGGACGCCTCGGCGTCGCCGTGGACACCGTCGACGACATGGCCGCTATTTTCGAGGGCATCCCGCTCGAGCGGGTGAGCGTCTCGCACACCATCAATTCCACCGCCGCCATCATCGAGGCGTTCTGGCTCCTCGCCGCCGAGGGGCAGGGCGCCTCCCGGGAGAGGCTGCGCGGAACCTTCCAGAACGACATGCTGAAGGAATACATCGGCCGGGGCACCTGGATATTCCCGCCCCGCCCCGCCATGCGCCTGGTGGCCGACCTCATCGAGTACAACGCCAGGCGCTGTCCGCGCGTCAACGCGATCAGCGTGTCCGCCACCCACATCGCGGAGACCGGCGCCACCCTCGCGCAAGACGTCGCGTTCCCCATGCTGAACGCCCTGGCCTACATACGAGAGCTGACCGCGCGCGGCCTCCACGTCGATGATTTCGTGCCCACCATGTCGTTTCACCTCTCCGTCGGCGGCGGCGTGGGGCCGTTCAACCTGTTCGAGTCCGTCGGCAAGCTGCGGGCGGCGCGGCGGATATGGGCGCGCCTCATGCGGGAGAGATACGGCGCGAAAAACCCCAGGACGATGCAGATGAGATTCTCGACCGGAAATTGCGGGAGCCGCATGGCGGCGCGCGAGCCGCTCAACAACATCGTCCGCCAGACCCTCTTCACGCTGGCCGCCGTGCTGGGCGGCACGCGCTCGGTGAACATGGCCTGCTTCGACGAGGCTTTCGAGATTCCCTCGGACGAGTCCATCCGCACGGCGTTGCGGATTCAGCAGGTGATCGCCCATGAAAGCGGCGTGGCCGACACGGTGGACCCGCTGGCCGGCAGCTTCGCGCTGGAGGCGGTGACCGATCAGGTGGAGGAGGAGATTCAGGCCATCATTGAGGATTACGAGTCGCGCGGCGGAATCGTTCCGTTCATCGAAAGCGGCGAGATTCAGAGGCTCCTGGCGCGCCAGGCCTATGAGCACCAGAAAAGGATCGCCTCGGGGGCGCAGCCCTGGGTGGGCGTGAACAGGTTCGCCTCCGAGGAGGCCGCCGACCGCATGAGCGCGGGCGAAGGCCTCCACGAGATGGATGATTCGACCCTGGAGAGGCAAAAGGCGAGGCTCGCGGAGGTGAAGGCCGCCCGCGACCAGGGCGCGGCGGACGCCTGGCTGGAAAAATTGCAAAAAGCGTGCGAGTCGAAGGAGAATCTGCTGCCTTGCCTGCTAGAGGCTGCGCGCGCGCGCCTCACGGTGGGAGAGATGACGGAGGTGATGCGCGGCGTGTTCGGCGTCTACAGGGAGCCGTCGGTGGTGGGATGACGGACGCGCACCGCCCCGCCGCGCGCCGAGGAGCCGCTCCCCTCCCCCTCCCCCTCGGCCGGGGCGGCGGAATGATGCGGGAGGCGGACGTGGCGGTTGTGCGATGAGCGGCGACAGGCGCATACGGGTGCTGATGGCGAAGCCGGGCCTCGACGGCCACGATCGGGGCGTGAAGGTCATCATCCATGCCCTTCGGGACGCCGGCATGGAGGTCATCTACTCGGGTCTGCGGCAGACGGCGGATCAGATCGTGGCCGTCGCGGCCCAGGAGAATGTGGACGTGGTGGGTCTGAGCGTGCTCTCGGGCGCCTACATGGGGCTTGTGCGCAGGCTCATGGCCAGGATGCGGGAGGCGGACATGGGGGATTGCCTCGTCATCTTGGGGGGGAACATTCTGAGGCGTCACGTGGCGGAACTGAAATCCCTCGGGGTCGCGGAAGTGTTCCACCATCATGCGGATATGGCGGAGGTCGTCTCGTATATCCGCGAAAACGTGAACGGCCCCGCCGCCTGAGCCGCGGCGCGTTTTCGGGGAGGAGGGGGAGGTTGTGGGAAAGCCGCTGGAGGGAGTGCGCATCCTCGACCTCTCCGCCCTGCTCGCGGGCCCTTACGGCAGCATGGTGCTGGCCGACTTGGGCGCGGACGTCATCAAGATAGAGGCACCGGGCCGCGGCGACCTCGTTCGCACGATGCCCCCCCACTACGTGGGGGAGATGAGCGCCTATTTCATCGCCCTGAACCGGAACAAGCGCGGCATGTTCCTGAACCTCAAGAACGAGGAGGGCTACCGCGTCTTTTGCGAGATGGTGAGGCGCTCGGACGTCGTCTACGACAACTATCGCCCGGGCGTCCTGGAGCGGCTGGGCGCGGACTATGAAACGCTCCGGAGGGTGAACCCCCGCATCATCAGCGCCTCCGTCACCGGATACGGACTCACCGGCCCCGACAAGGACAAGCCCGCCCTCGACCTCATCATCCAGGGGCGCGGCGGCATCATGAGCTTCACCGGCGAGCCGGACAGGCCGCCGGTGCGCCTGGGCGTGCCGATGGGAGACATCGGCGGCGGCCTGTTCGTGGCCCACGGGATTCTGGCGGCCCTCTACCAGCGCGAGAAAACGGGCGTCGGGCAGAAGGTGGACGTCTCGCTCCTGGATTGCCAGCTCTATCTCTCCAGCTACCGCGCACAGTACTATCTCACGGCGGGCGACGTGGCCAGGCCGATGGGCACGGGCCACGCATCCGCCGTTCCCATCGGCGCGTACCGGTGCGGCGACGGCAAGTGGCTCGTGCTGGACGCGATTCTGGATCATTTCTTCCAGAGCCTGTGCGACGCACTGGGCCATCCGGAATGGAAGGAGGACCCCCGGATGCGGGATCGTCCGGCGCGGCTCGAGAACCGCGAATACGTGGATGCGAAACTCTCCGAGGTGTACATGACGAACACAGCGGCGCACTGGATAGAGAAAATCGAGGCGCACGGCGTTCCCTGCGGGCCGATCCAGGGGATTGACGAGGCGTTGAACGACCCGCAGGCGCGGGCGCGCGAGATGGTGGTGGAGATGGTCCATCCGCGGCTCGGGCAGATGCGGACGTTCAACACGCCGGTGAAGATGGAGGGCACGTGGGGGGGCGTCCCCTCGCCGCCTCCCCTGATGGGCGAGCACACCGGGGAGGTGCTCCGCGAGGTGCTGGGTCTGGACGATGCGGAAATCGGGCGGCTCAGAGAGCGCGAGGCGATTTGATTTGAGGGGGCGTCATGTTCCAGGACAAGAAGGCTTTCGTGTTCGACCTCGAGGGGGTTTT
>CBDBZY010000004.1:20000-50511 GCA_965213685.1 bacterium | reverse complement strand
TCAGCTGCTCACTGTAATGTGTTCCTTACAGTGACCCACCGTCTCCTCCCTCACTAGGTCATCGGTACAGTGGGTGTGGTCAGGGGCATTGATGAGGACCACGATGTGGTGGTGCAGTACCCCAGCAGGAACAGGTCAGCCCAACCCTCCCCCTACCGCCCTTCTTCCCCTTCTTCCCCTCCCTCCCCCTTCCATCCAGAGGGAGGGAGGGAAGGAGGGAGGGAGAAAGGAGAGAGAGAGAGAGCACGGTTGGCAAAGAGGGTAGGAGAGAGGGAGAGTGAGGGTCGAAGAGAGACGGAAGAGAGGGAGAAGGTAAAGGAATGAAGTGCACTTAAAAGAAAGCATACTACTTGTGTTTTCATGGCAATAGCAGGTGGCTCTCTGACATGGGCACCTTACAAGTTGTTGACCATTCTTTCGTCCCTAACTCACCCCCTCCCTCTCTTCTTCCCCCCTCCCCCCCCCCTTTTTTCCACCCTCCCTCTCCCTCTCTCTTTCTTAATCCCTCCTTCCCTCTCTCCTTCCTTTCCTCCCTCTCCCCCTTCCCCCTCCTCCTTCCTCCTGCCCCTCCCTCCCTCTAGTCCTCCAATGGCTCTGCTGTGGTGGAGTATCCGGTGTGTGGTCGTGCCAAGAGGGAGGAGGTTCTGTTTCCGTGTGGACACGTGGCAACCTGTGAGGGGTGTGGGGGGAGGGTGAAGAGGTGCCCTCTGTGCAAGGAGACTGTGACAGGAAGGAACAAGGTGGGTGTGGCTTCGATGAACTTTGGCGTAGTGTGTGGTGTGAGGGAGTTGTAGGAGACTGACCTTTACACTTGGGAGACCCGAGGCAAAGGCAAGGCATGCATTCAGGGCAGACAGTAACAATTGGAATTTGAACACATGACAACTAAGTTTTTAGACCACTGCTCCTACCAACTGAGCCACTGGGCAGCAGCTGGTAGGGCACGTGGCAGCAGCAGCTGTTCAAAACCACAACATGTCAACTGTGGGGGAGGGGGAATCCCAGGGGGAATCCCCAGGCACTGAGCCCGCCTCCTCTCCCTCTCTCCTCCTTTTCTCCTGAGCTAGACTTCTTTTTGCCCTCCCCCCTCCCTCCCTTTTCCCTCCTGTTCCTCCCTCCCTCCCCCACTCTCTCCCTCTTCCCTCCTGCCTCCCACACTCCTCCCCCCCTCCCTCCCTCCCCCCCTTCCCCCCTGCCCCCCCTCCCCCCCTCCCCTTGCATGCAGACAATGGTGCCATTGAGCTGGCTGTGTTTGCTCCTAACTCTCTGAAGTGTGGGGAGGCACACGCTCTGCACTGTGTGTGTGCAGGTACACACAATACGTGTGCATAGAGCACAACTGGCACTCTGTGGGCCGCCAGGCACAGCACAGTGTGTGGGCAGCATTTGAAGTGTGATGTGCGTGTGCCTACAACTGATGTACACTACTCATGCACAGTGCTAGTGATGTGTGCATGTGTATCCATGGCAACTGGGCAGGCATGTACGTCCTCACACGTGCCTCGTGTGGGGCAGTGATGTCATTGAGCTGGCTATCTTTGCACACTTGCCCACAGCATGGGACTGCCCCCCCTGGAGCCAAAACAGGTCTTTAAATGTACATACACATGTATGCAGGCAGGCAGTGATGTCATTGAGGCAGCTGAGGTGGCACTTATACACTAGAGTGTGTAGCAGTGTACATGGTGTGTGTGTGTGTGTGTGTGTGTGTGTGTGTGTGTGTGTGTGTGTGTGTGTGTGTGTGTGCGTGCGTGCGTGCGTGCGTGCGTGCGTGCGTGCGTGCGTGCGTGCGTGCGTGCGTGCGTGCGTGCGTGCGTGCGTGCGTGCGTGCGTGCGTGCGTGCGTGCGTGCGTGCGTGTGTGTACAGTATGTGCCTGTTCAGTACATGTGTACAGGCACTGCCACGTGTGCAGTACTGCACATGAGCACTGCACATTCATGTACATGGACATGTAAATAACATGTTCACTTCTTTCTTTCAGTGGGTATCTCCTTCACTTTTTAATCCCTTACCTCTCACCCACCCTCTCTCTATCCCCCCCCCCCCCCCATTCCCTCCTCCCTCCTCTGTTTGCTTCTCCTTCCCCTCTCTCCCTCTTTTCTTTTCCCTTCCCTCCCTCCCTCCCTCCCTCCCTTCTCTCCCCCTCCCCCTCCCCCTCCCCCTCCCCCTCCCCCTCCCCCTCCCCCTCCCCCTCTCCAGGTGCTGGGTGGTGATTCCTTCCTCGTGGCTATATAGCAGGGGAGACTCCACAGAGGGTGCCCGGCTCACGTGGGTGGGGCTGTCTTTGAGCTTCCGCATGCATCAGTCTGTGTACATACGTGCACATGCAGTGGCTCACTTTCCCTTGTCTCGATGGTAATATAAGGACCTCGGCACCTGCTGATGGATATTTAAATATTTCTGATAACTCAGGTGAAGAGGGAAGAATGGAAAGACAAACTTCCGTCCCGAGCATCGAACCCGGGCCTAGTGACTGAGAGTCCAGTGCACCAAGCACCAGGCCATTACTCGGGACAAAAGTCTGTCTCCCCATTCTCCCTTATGTACTGTCAGTGGTCGTTGGCTAATCTGCCAACTTCCCACGACAGCCACCCCGTAATCTTGTGCCGTCAGAACCCCTTTAGGGGTCGACCAGAAACACCTCTCCGTCAGGGGAGGAGCCAAGATGGGTGGATTAAGCCATGTTAATGTTTCCCTTGTCTCATTGAATGAGTTCACATGTGTAGGCATGTGTGGCTGGTCAGGAGATACTTACCGCCAGCTGTCCTGGGACCACGGCCGGTGGCATCTTCCTGTGCATACCTCTTACATGTACCATATGCATGTAGTGTGTGCTGTCTCCCTTGTCACCCTTTCTTCCTCCCCCCCTCCCTCCCTCCCTCCCTCCCTCCCCACACAGTGTGCTGGCCACCAGCTGCTCCTCACTGAAGGTGGTGCTGAGAGATGGACTGTGGAGCTCATTAGGAATACTCTTTTGGATGCTTCCCCTCCCTCCTCCCTCCCTCCCTCCCTCCCTCCCTCTCCCCCTCCCTCCCTCCCTCTCTTTCTCCCTCCCTCCCTCCCCCACTCTCTCCCTCCCTCCCTCCCTCCCTCCCTCTCCCCCTCCCTCCCTCCCTCTCTTTCTCCCTCCCTCCCTCCCTCTCCCCCTCCCTCCCTCCCTCTCTTTCTCACTTCCCCCTCTCTCCCTCCTCCCTCCCTCCCTCCCTCCCCCCCTCTCTCCCTGATGTCATTGAGGCAGCTATGTATGTTTGCACATTTACCCATAGTGTGGGACTGCCCCCCAGGGGGCCAAAACTGTGACAGGCATACATGCGCACAGGCAGGCAGTGATGTCGCTGAGACTATGACTGCACTGGTCTCAGTGCAGTTGAGTGTGGAGCAGTGCACATGCTGTGCTGTGTGCATGTGTGTGCATGTGCGCTGGCCATGGAGTGTGGGCATATTCAGTGGGTGTGGCAGGCAGTGGTATGATTATAGCATTGCACATGAGGTGGGCGGGGCTCAGTCGTGTGCATGTATTTATACATGTATGTACATAACATGTTTACTGCTTTTCTGAGTGTGTAGCTCCTTTAGCTGGGTAGAGCAGTGCAATGCAAACTCACCTTAATATTCCCATTATTTTCTCACTGTCCCTCCCTCCCTCCCTCTCATTCTCTCATTCGATCTCTCCCTCCCTCGCTCTCTCCCTCTCTCCCTTCCTCCCTCCCTCCCTCTCTCCTTCCCTCTCTCCTTCCCTCTCTCCCCCCTCCCCCTTTCTCCCTCCCTCCCTCTCTCCCTCCCCAGGTGCTGTCCCATCTCTCCTCTCTCTCTCTCCCTTACTCCCTCCCTCTCTCTGTTCCTCTCTTCCCCTCCCTCCCTCCCTCCTCCCTTCCTCCTTCATGCCCCCCACACTCCCCACACCCCTGCCCCCCATCCCTACCTGACTGTTCCATAGCCAGTCAGCCAGCTCTAAAGTGTCCGGAGTGTTTTATCACAGTCTGACGGTGTTAAATCATATCCATGGAAACTGGGCACAGAGCTACACGCTAGTGGGATTCTGATGGCACATATGAAGTGATATTGAGAATTGTGAAGGCTGGCTGTCACCCGGTGGCCATACCTCAGGTGATAGAGCACTGACAGCTAAAGTCAGAGGCCCCCGATTCAATCCCGGGAGGCTGCCGGTTCTTAAAAATATTCCCAAGCCTTTCCTCATGTACATATGCATGTACACTGATGTATTGTGCAGGCGATGATGTCACTGATGTATTGTGCAGGCGATGATGTCACTGATGTCTTGTGCAGGCGATGATGTCACTGATATCTTGTGCAGGCGATGATGTCACTGAGCGGCTGTGTCTGCAGTGGGTGCACAAGTGTGGAGAGGCTCACATGCTGTGTGGGTACATGTGTGTACAGTGTGTGCATATTCAGTGCATGTGTATAGGTACTGGTATAATTATAGCATTCCACGTAATTAATGTGTATGTGTAAAGGTATGTATTGCACATAATCATGAGATGTACATAACTTTCTGCAGTTCCTTTACGTTGATGTCTATTCCTCACTTTTCTCTCCCTCCCTCCCTCCCTCCCTCCCCTCCCTCCCTCCCTCCCCCCTCTCTTTCCTTTCCCCCTCACTCCCTCCCTCCCTCCCTCTTTCCCTCCCTCCCTCTCTCTCTCCCTTTCTCCCTCCCTCCCTCTCCCTCCCTCCCTCCCTCCCTCCCTCCCTCCCTCCCTCCCTCCCCAGGTACTGTGCTCTCATGTTAAGAGCTGTGCTATGAAGGATGCTCATGCACATGTGTGTGTGTGGCCATACATGATTGTGTGTGTAATACATTGTACACCTCTGAACGTGTGTGTGTGTGTGTGTGTGTGTGTGTGTGTGTGTGTGTGTGTGTGTGTGTGTGTGTGTGTGTGCGTGCGTGCGTGCGTGCGTGCGTGCGTGCGTGCGTGCGTGCGTGCGTGCGTGCGTGCGTGCGTGCGTGCGTGCGTGCGTGCGTGCGTGCGTGCGTGCGTGCGTGCGTGCGTGCGTGCGTGCGTGCGTGCGTGTGTGCGTGTGTGTGTGTGCACATGTGCATGTAGGTATATGTGGGGGGAAAAGTATGTATGTATGGATGTCGGTGCCTTTGGTGGTTTAATTACCCCGGCCCACTCCTTAATACTAAGATTGGTTACCCTATCCATCAGGGGAGAGACGCCCTTTGCCTTGCATAAGCTTTAAAGATTCGGCCTGCCCAGCTGAGCTGCCTCGGTGGCTCAGTTGGTAGAGTGTTCGCCTAGCACGCACAACGTCGCGGGTGCGAATCCTGCCCGAGGCAGCTCATTTTTTCTCTGGAGAAAAAAAGGAGTTGTCTTTGGGTGTAGTTGTTTACTTTACCTTGTCTGAGTTTACATGTGTGTGTGTGTGGGTAGGTGTGTGGGAGTGGTGGAAGGTGTGTGGGTGGGTGTGAGATGACTGCAGGTGTACTGTGGTAGTGGTGCAGTGTGTGCCCTGTGTGGGTGTGTGGGTGAAGGTGAAGGTGAACGCGTGAGAGACATTTATCACCTAAAAATATATCAATTTTTTCATTTAGTTACACTAAACTTCACACAACTAAGTTAGGAAGTGATGTACGAGGAAAGGGAGGAGGGGGCAGTGAGGGAGGGGAGTAGGAGGAGGAGGTGGAGAAAGATGTGTAGGTTGTAGGAAGGCTAACATCATTTGGGGATACTACAGGGTACAGGCATTGCCACTATGGATGTAGATGCCATTAGGAAGGTACTGATGTGTGCACATTCCTCAGATGACACAGCCCAGTGGGAGTGGCACCACTATGTACACTGTGTACAGATGTGCATGTATCCCAACAGCCATTGTATTCATCATTTCCTGCCGATGACCTCATCCTGTTCCTGCAGCTGGCCGGGCAGGAGGATGGGCAGGTGGAGAACGAATATGAGCTGAGTCTGATAACCTCACTGACGCTGTGATGTATCTGTTTGTAAGATAAGGTGAGTCATGGAGGTGGACATTCATATAGTTTACATTGCAGGAGGACAGGACAGCACTTTCACTGGCACATTCTGACAATGGCCCATTAGGAATGGTATTTCAAGAACTTGGTTTGTGCCACTGAGCTGTGTCACAGTTATCATAAGCACATGTGGGTAGTGGCAAAGTGCTCTCAGGAGTGACTCACTAGCAGACAATTAATTACATGTACATGTACAGCTCTTTCAGTTTTAAGTGCTGCGTGTGGTTGATAGTCTTCGCTCGGAGCACAAACAGGAGTTGGAAAGAGAAAAGGAACAGATGAGAGAGGAACGTAATGATGGAGGCGTGGATGCACGATGTGAAAGAAGGATTCAAACGGGAAACTGAGTGCCTGCAGGAGCGTATGAATGCGGATCTTAGCACTGACAGCTAAAGTCAGAGGCCCCCGGTTCAATCCCGGGTGGCTGCCAGTTTTTCATGGTTCTCAAAAATATTCCCAAGCCTTTCTTCATGTACATATGCATGTACACTGATGTCTTGTGCAGGCGATGGTGTCACTGATGTCTTGTGCAGGTGATGATGTCACTGAGTGGCTGTGTCTGCAGTGAGTGCACAAGTGTGGAGAGGCTCACATGCTGTGTGGGTACATGTGTGTACAGTGTGTGCATATTCAGTGCATGTGTATAGGTACTGGTATAATTATAGCACTCCACGTAATTATGAGATGTACATGTACATAACACTGTTTGCTTCCTTTTGTCTGCAGTTCCTTTACTGTGATATCTCTTCCTCATTCTCAAGAGAAACTACAATAATGCACTATCAGGTCAAAGTACATGTACATTGGTGTACATAGCTGAAGGTACTCACAATCACTCCACACACTTCCTCCTCCACTCACCACATTCCACTCAACCATCACATCACAAACACCACCACTCACACTGCCACACTAGCAGCAGACAAGGGCCAGCACACATGTACAGGCTATTACCAGCTGCAGGTCTGCCTCCACTACCACACACTCAGGGAGACACTGTGTCCACTAAACACTGTGCACCTCAACAGGACACACACACACACACACACACACACACACACACACACACACACACACACACACACACACACACACACACACACACACACACACACACACTGACCAGGCAGTGGTGGGGTTGACTGTGTCACAGGATGTGCTGCAGACCCACCAGCAGTGGGGGGAGTGGTCTGGCCACTGGGCCCAGCTGGGGGGGAGAGGGTGAGACACAGTGCATGAGGTGGCCACAGAGCAGGGGAGCAGAGAGACACAGCACAGACCAGGAGTGCTGCACAGGCACAGCCACCAGCTGCTCACATCTGCTGCACTCCACACAGTGAGTGTATCAGAGCCACACATCTGAGGCCAGTGTACACTGGTGCCTACCAGGGGAATCACCATGGCAACAGCATCCTGCTCCAGACCCCACCAACCCACCACCACTGTGGTGAGGCCACCACTCCTCTCATGCCCATACCACCACACTCCCTTCTCCTCTCTCCCTCCCTCCCTCCCTCCTCACCTTGTATCCAGATCTCGTGGGAGTCATTCACCTCACAATCTTGGCCTGTGATGGTGCACTTTAAAAAGGAGTTGTGGTTGAGATGATGAAGTGTTGCTGCATGTCGTGTTGACTCGAAGAGCTTGCAGCTACAGAGGAAGGCGTCTTGGATCGTGACATTGTCAAATCTCATCACAGAAAAAGTGTGGTGGATGGCACTGAATATCGTGTTGCGGATTTGAGGGAACATTGAGGCATATGCTTTAGCATTCGAACACGAAACGTGGAGCTCAAAGTGCCGGGTGGTGTTGACGTAGGAGATCTGTGCTGGCATTGTCGGGTCATGCAGTGACACTATGTTGTGTGCCAGGCATTGCGGTGTTCCGTCTTCCTTCGGGCACACTTCCCAGCCATGGGCAGAGAGGAGGTGAGCGATGGAGCCCCCAAATGTTCCATTGGGCACGACGTCATCGCTAAAGCGCACTACAAACACAGCCACCGATGACTGAGGAAGGAACCTCCTGATATCAGGTACATCTTTGAGGAGAGATGGCATTAGGTACCTCTGATTGCTGGAGGTAGATGCCTTCGGAGTGGGTTGGTCTGCATCTTGACTCTGCTGGCCTTCGGACTGAGACTTGCTGTCACTCAGAGGAGCGATCACACAGAGGTGGGTGAACAGCTCAATCGCGTGCTGGGTCTGGTAGAGATTGGGAATGAAGAGTGAGGAGAGGCTCTTGTGCTGAAGCATCTCTTTTGTTATGATGGCGTTCTTGAGGGAGATTGCGTACTCAGCAGGCAGGCCTGGGAAGACACCTGCCAGGACCTTGTAGCTGAAAGCAACGATTGTGTTGACGAAATCCAGCGGTGCCTGAGGGTCAGTGAAGAGAAGCTCAGGAAGAACTTTGGGGAAGTAGAGGAAGATGTTGTGCTGATGGAAGTAGTTGAGAGCCCCTCGAACCACCTCCCGACCCATTTTGAGCGGGTTTCCAATCTCCACGCACTCATCAAAGCTGATCATCTCCCTCCCCTGCTGCTTGGCATACCTGATGGTGTCTTGTTCGAACATGAAGAAAGATGGAGGAATATCGATTTCCTCTCCTACACCAGAACCACTGATGCTCTGTCGAATCTCCTCAAGCACCCTTTCATCTTCTCTGTTTGGCGTGAGAGAGTTGACTGGGAAGAGGATCTCGTCGTGGGAGCGATACACCATCAGCTCCTCCTCAAACATGGGCAGGAGGATACTCTTCAGCTCCCTGTTCACAGCTGCTATGACATCTGATCGCTTGAACCACCACACCTTGTCTCGGTGGGTGCCTACCACTATGATCTTGGATCGCTGGCCTCCTCTGCGTGTGGACCGTTTGGCCTGCATTGTGCGAGCTGCCTGAAGGATGAGCTGTCGGTTGGTGAGAACAGAGCGAACGGGGTGTTTAAATGCTCTGCCATCTTCATGGTAGGTAACATGAGGGTAGGCATCGAGGGGTTGAGCCAGATTCATGACAAGCACTACGATGTGGGAGTTGTTCATGAGGCAAGGCATGACCTCCATGAACTCCGGCTGTCCCCCAGTGTCCACCACATGGAGGAGCTCCAGAACCATGCCTTCCTCAGATGCACTACTGGACTGGAGGAGGCCTACCATGGCTTCACTTGCATGGCTCTTCTCGATCTGGGAGCGAGGCATTTGGGGGACAGCGGCAGAAGAAGAGGAAGCTGAAGATGAAGAGGCAGTGGCAGTGGTAGGAGGAGGAGAGGGTGGGGGAGTTTGAGGCTGAGTGTGAGGACGTGTGTCTTCTGAAGGACTGCTGGCAGGCTCTGGTGCCTCCTCTTCCGTGAAGCTCTGGGCCAGGGAGACTATGTCAGCCACTGGCAATCCGGCTAAGAAGAGTGGAGCCAAAAACTGGAGGATCTTCTCATTCGTGACCATCTCCAAAGAGCCCATTTTAGCGATGCGACGCACGAGGCCGCGGAAAGCTTTGTTTGCCACGCCAGTGCTGGAGTACCTCTTGGGTAGCTTGGTTCGGAGCAGGCGACATATCAGCGTTGTCTTACCTGCCCCCATTATCCCGATAATTACCGTTATCAGGTCTCTCTGTTTCAGGCTTGAAGAGTCAAGCACTTGGTGCAAAACTGAGAGAGAGAGAGAGAGAGAGAGAGAGAGAGAGAGAGAGAGAGAGAGAGAGAGAGAGAGAGAGAGAGAGAGAGAGAGAGAGAGAGAGAGAGAGAGAGAGAGAGAGAGAGAGAAAAGAGAGAGAGAGAGAGGGAGAGAATCAGCATATTCTCACAAATGTACACCATACAATTCTGAAAGAGGGAGAGGAGCAGGAGTGGTGGGGGAAGGTGCAGGGGAGAGTGGTGAGGGTATACACTAGGGGCCATGTGGAAAAGAGGGAGGGGTGAGACACCAAGTGGCAGGAGGGGGACAAGCTGAACTGGTGTATTCTCACAGGCTGCATGTACTCCATTCCTGTAGTAAGCAGGACAAACACATTAGGGGCATTGGAGGGAGGTCTGTGTGTCAGTAACACAGTGCAACTGTCCATGGCAACACAGGGACAGTCCCCTAACTACAAGACTACATGAAACCACTACAGGTAGGTGGGGACACTACACTACCTAACCTGAAGGGCAGGCAAAGATAATGAGCATGATGTCATGTGATATGGTGAGTGGTGATTAACAACCCTCACCACACTCCATCTTCTCTCTGAGTCTCTCCTCTGACTGTCCCAGCTCTGTTGGCCCCACCACACCAGACAGCTCCCAAGAGCCCCCTTTGAGCCCTGAGAGAGAGAGAGAGAGAGAGAGAGAGAGAGAGAGAGAGAGAGAGAGAGAGAGAGAGAGAGAGAGAGAGAGAGAGAAAGAGAGACAGAGAGAGAGAGAGAGAGAGAGAGAGAGAGGGTGGGAGTAAGCAACAGTGTCCATCATGTCGTCGTGTGTGTATCACAGGCAGCCATAGATAAAACTAAAGGCATGCAAAACAAAGAGGAATGCAATTTAAAAAGAAAACATCATTTAATGCACACTAATTGGAATGTGTACATACATGTATGTCCATGCTCAAATCATAAATGGCACACATCCAAGGCAGACAACACTGAGCTGCCCCGAACGAGATTCAAACCTGCCACCAACCACTGGCTGTCTAGGCCAGTGCTCTACCAACTCAGCTACCGAGGCAGCCCAGCTGCTTGGCTTACAAATCCAAGGCAAGGCAATGCAACTAAGCCTGATTTAACAGGTGGCTCCTCACCTAGTTATTTACTGATGTAAGGCAGTGCTAATAGCTCATCACATGACCTGCTCCCTTCCCTCCCACTCCTCCTCATGCCTCCCGTCCCTACTCTCTCCTCCCCATCTCCTCCCCATCTCCCCTTTCCCACACTTTCCCTCTCCCCCTCCCTCGTCAACACACATTCTACAAACCCCACACCACTCACTAAACTGCAGTACAGTTGTATCAGCCAGTTCAGTCAAAAGATTATCCCGCCCTCCAAACATGATGACCTCTGTTAAATTGGGGCCAATCTGTATGGCACATGCTGAGTGTCGCCGGCGAGGCCGTAGAGTGTCCCTCACCTGGAGGGGAGAGATGATAACTGCAGTGTTACACAGACAGTGTGTTCAGCACTACCCAGTGCATGTGCTATGCACATGTAACATAACTCACACTGTCTACATACATACAGGCATACAATGCCACAGCATTGTCTCAGGCTACATTGCAGCACTTCACTACCTCTTTTATCTGATGCACTCAATCAGCCAAAGCACTACCACAGGACTATGCTATGTGTATAGTAACCATCACAGAGTGTACAGTACAGCTACACTTCCTCCTCACCTTCCTCCACCTCCCACTGTCCACATCCAGAATCCAGGCATCTCCCTGTACCCTGTGCTGTCCGTTCGATCCCCCAGTGACCAGCAGTTGAGGGTGTTGCTGGCCATAGTTCAGACAGCAAGCAGCATGCCCCAACCTCTCCTCTGGCCAAGGTCCTCCTCCTGACTTGTTGAGTTTGGTCCAGTGCTGCAGTGACAGACAGTTCAGCATATAACTACACAAACAGAGACCAACTTCTCTTCCCATCCACTGCCACAGGCCATATTGCACGTCAAGTGTATCAAACCCTGCACATATCAATAAGCTTTAACAAGGAAAGGAAAACTGCCTCTCCACCAACATTCCAACTACCAACCTTTCTACTGCCACTCACACACACTAGCCACCACTCCAGGTGCCTCCCATTTCACCTTTGACCCAATATATGCTGCATAAAGCTAACCATTCATTACACTATCACATGTCACCATCTGCTGCAGTATGCACACTGTAGTTCACTACCAGGACAGCTGTACTGGCCATAGCAATACTACATGCACTCAATCCACAATGCACAACACAGTGTACCAGATAACACATTGGCCACTGGAGTTAAGGCTAGTGCAATAAATAACGCTGCAGGGACAAATCTTGACACTATTTTTGGAACTTGCTACACAATGCAAACCCATTAGTCATATCTCTTGTACTACTGCAAACCGAGCTGCAACCCTATACCAGCCTCAACTGGCAACAAATAACTTGCACAGCCCAGACACACATGTATGAGCCCATACAACACTCACACATGTCTGTCTGGGCTCTGTAACCAATATGTACAAGATACATGTACTACATCATATGCTGTACCAGCAATCAATAATTCATCAGCTCACATACCATACTCTGTAGGTCAATGATGTACACATCATTCATCCTGCCCTGCTCTCCATTGAACCCTCCAAACAGGAGAGCCCTCCTCTTGTCTATGGAGGTGAGGGAGAAGCCACAACACGGAGGAGGTCTCTCTCCAGTGGTGGCAGGGGAGCTCCACACACCTGCAGTGTGGGGAGTGCTAACATGCCATAGCAGAATGAGGAATGGGAATAGCAGTACTACACTCGTTAGCTACAGGGAGCCATCAATGCAAAAGTGTTATACATGTTGTAGTGCAGTTCAGTGAGTACAGTGTGCACGTATGTACATGATCAAATCAGGTGGGCCAGAGCAAGCTAGGCAATGGCAGACAGCTGCTTCAAGCTGGTTGCCTCTCATCAGCACCATGAATGTACATGTACAAGCTGCTCTAGCACCACTGGTTTAAGTACCCCAAGGTGAGCCCTAGTGATTGTGGCTTCAGAATACATCCACCACAAACACCAGAACTACACCCTAGGGAAAACCTGCACCTCAAAAGCCTAAAGCCAACAGAGTTGGGAAGAGCTGGGGTAATGTATACCCAAACAACAAACAACCAAAGGCAAGCTGCAAATTCTAGTCATTGTTGTACATGTATGCGTACCTTCATTGAGGTGGTAGATGTGGAACTCATTGGTCCACCCGCTGCCGTCTGACCCGGGGGTATTCTTGATGAATGATGACCCCGCACGCTGGGTAGGGCCGTGTGGTACGCCGTAGCCTCCCAACACGCGCTGGGTAGGGCCGTGTGGTACGCCGTAGCCTCCAAAGAGCGCTAGACCGTTCCCGCAGGCGACCATTGCCGCATCCCATTTGGGCATTGGTGATGCAGGACCTTTAGCGCTCAGTTCCCTCCACTCGTAGGTCTTGGCGCTCAGCTGGTGCAGTGAATGAAGGAAGTCGCAGTCACCATCTCTCCCTCCGTACGAATACAGCTGATCGTTGACTACTGCGCTGGCTGCACCCCACAGCCCTGGTGCTGGGGTCTGTCCAGTGGATTGCTTGGCCTCCCAGTGCTCGCTGTGGGGATGGAAGACCTCCACGATGGAGGCCAAGCCCTTCCTCTTCTCTACTACATCGTCTACCGTCCGTCCGCTGTACACTACAATTTTACTTTCCACTTGTGCCGAGGTGTGGAGGAACCTCGGCGTGGGCTGGTAGCTCTCCATAACTGTGTCAGCTACAGTCAATGATAGGAAATTAATGGTGTTCATGAGCTGATCCCTCATGACGTCATTACTACTGCAATCATTAAATTCCTGTAATAGATGTTCTTAGTTGAACTAGTGATGGATTGATTACTCAGATGAAGGAAAGAAAAAATGGAAAGATGATTGATTGGTGCTTAGTGCACTGGCTTGCCAGTCTCTGGGCCCAGGTTTGGTGCTTGGAGGGAAGTTTGTGTTCCAATCTCTCCTTCTCTAGCTCCTTCATGTGAATAATTATCTCATTTCCTGTAATGTGTGCAATAAAAGGTCAGAGCACAATGTCATATTAACTATGACCCCCACTGTCTGTCTGTCCGTCTGTCTGTCTGTCCGTCTGTCTGTCTGCTGGCAGATGAGTGATCATTAGAGGTCTAGAAGAGGTTGGCATAATTCCACATGACAATCACATGACCATGTGTGCGTACAGTGCTGTAATAATTGCATGCTTTTGAGTTCAAAGTGCACACTGTGTGCTTGACTTGGCCACTGCCACTACAACTGTATTATTCTTGTGGATGGAAGGAAGCCAGGAGAAATGGCAGACCAGAGGACAGACTAGACTATAGCAGCTGTAGCTCTTCAGTGGCCTTAGCGGTTCAGTGGGATTCAAGAAATAATCAGATTTGACTCACAAGAACTATCGAATGATATAATTATAATTATGATATCTTGCACACTCTTGCTACAGCAATGGACAACTGACCTGTATGCTTTCCTGTACATTTTCATACAGACAATAGGTGCTTAGCTTTTTGTTTTAGTATCATGTGACCAGCTTCCTGTAGTGGATCATTAATAGATTCATTATTCCCCAGCACCCTCTCCCTCTACCACCCACCCTATCCCCACCCAGTCTCACCAGCACCTGGTCTATCGAGCTAGACCGTACTCCGAGTGCGAAGCGCGAGTAGGGTCTAGCAGATGTCATTAGTATGCATTGCCCAGAGATCCTTATGCAGCTACTTATCACATACGTTTCCTCTACCTTCACTCTACATAGGCCTATAGTGTAGTGGTTTTCACACACACTTCACATGTGGATATTAATTGCTGCTCCAGATTCAGCTACTGAATCTGATTGGTCAGAATTTAATGCATACTAATAACCACTGCTAGACCCTACTCGCGCTTTATGCTCGGAGTAGGGTCTGGCTCGATAGACTAACCAGCACCCTCCCCCTCTACCACCCACCCTACCCCCACCCAGCACTCTCCCCTCTACGACCCACCCAGCACCCACCCCCTCCACCACCCACCCTACCCTCCTCCATCCACTCAGCCATTCACGTCCACTTCCTCCACTATCCACCCACTCATGCACCCACCCCACCTCCTCCCTTCCACCACCCACCCACTCCTCCACCTTCCACACCCACACCACCTCCACCACCCACCCACCCCTATACCCATCCCCCCAGCACCCATTACCACTACCCCCCTCGATCACCCACCCAATCAATTACCACAATGCAATGGTGAGGGGTGAGTGTGTGTGTGTGTGTGTGTGTGTGTGTGTGTGTGTGTGTGTGTGTGTGTGTGTGTGTGTGTGTGTGTGTGTGTGTGTGTGTGTGTGTGTGTGTGTGTGTGTGTGTGTGTGTGTGAGTGTGTGAGGAGGGAGGTGGGTGAGAAGACAAGATGGTATGTGTGTTACAAATTTAATAGTGCATGCAAGGAATGGTGAGGGGTGAGGGGTGATTGTGAGTGTGTGAAGAGGGAGGTGGGTGTGGAGAGGGTGAAGGTGAGGGGTGGTGTGTGAGGGATGAGAGGGGGAGGGAGGAGGGAGGAGTATGGCAGTTCACCTGTGAGGGAGAATGGACCAATGAGGTCATAGCTATTATCACAACCACTAGTCTCCTGTTGTACGTTTGACACTCACCAGTGTCATATCTCCACACCATCACCTCCCCCCTCTCCCCTCCACCCATCACCATCACTAGGTCACCAGGAGAGTGCAGGTTCCATAGCAACACCATTCACACCCACTGCCATCAGATTCATGTTTTTTCATCAGAGTGAGGGAGGCAGGGATCGAGGGAGGGGGGGAGGGAGGGATCGAGGGAGGGAGGGAGGGAGGGAGAGGGTTGTAAGGGGGTGGGGACAACATGAAGTGTGAAGAAATATGCTCACCACGTGGAGTGTGTGCAGGAGTGGGATGTGGTCCAGTGTCTGTCTGTCTGCTCACATCCACTGGCCTATCATTACTGGTCTGCCTGTTCTGGGAGAAGAGGTGAGGAGAGAGGGAGAGAGAGGGGGAGAGGAGGAGGCAAGGAGAGGGAGAGAGGGAAGGGTAGGTGTGGAAGGTTGGAAACAGGAAGGGAGGGAAAGGAGAGAGGGAGAGGGATCGAGAGAGAGGGAGGGAGGGAGGGGGTGTCACTAGGAGAGAGGGAGAGGGAGGGAGGGAGGGAGGGGGAGGGGGTGTCATAATGGAGTGCTTGTCTCTCTTTTGCCATGGGGACACCTGTATGGCCTTCCTGTCCCCAGCCACAGTGTGGCAGCTGCTACCAGTAGCCATCACCATCACTAGATCACCAGGAGAGTGCAGGTACCATAGCAACACCACTCACACCCACTGCCATCAGATTCTGTTATTTCGCGTTTTCATCTGTCACTGTCAGAGGAAGGGAGGGAGGGAGAGAGGGAGGGAGGGAGGAAGAGAGGGAGGAAGAGAGGGAGAGAGAGGGAGAGGGAGGGAGGGAGGGAGGGAGAAAGAGAGGGGAGGGAGGAAGAGAGGGAGGGAGGGAGCGGTTGTCATTATGGAGTGCTTGTCTCTCTGTTGCCATGGGGACACCTGTATGGCCTTCCTGTCCCCAGCTACCCTCACCTCACCCTCCCCTAGCTAACAGCGTGGCAGCTGCTACCAGTAGCAGTGGCCACAACTGGGGGCAGGGGCACTGGGGAGCACACCATGACAGTAGGGGGGAGGCTGCCAGGCATGGCCGCCATCCACTGCTCCACTCACCATGCAGCTGAGCTGCGCCACCCACTGCCCAGCCACTAGCCACACCCCACACCACGCCCCCTACCACACCCTCCCATAGCTCCTTCACTACCCCTTCCCCTCCCATCCCCCCTCCCACACCCACGCCCTCACTCCCCCTACAATCACTACTCACCCAATACCTGTCTCTCTCAATCCTTCTTCCTCTCCAGCTCTTCTGCTCACGGTTGGCTCCACGCGCTCCACGCCACGTGGGTGGAGCTGCTGGCACGAGGACCGTGGGTACCCGGGTGGGCGGGGCTGCTGCTCGTGCGCACGTGTGCACTTCTGGAGTACTCCAGAAGTGCAGAGTGCAATAGTGGCAGCTGTTGAAGACAGAACTGTTTCAGTACGTGCGTGTCCTTACACGACTGTCACTGAGTGACGGCATAGCGCCATTTCGAGGTACTTCTCAGGCACCTCCTCGCAGTGGCCGCAGAGAGAGAACGGAGTTAGAAAGAGCTTCACGTCCGCCTCGTGAAAGGTATTCCTGTATTTGTCTTGTTCCATTCCAGCAGTGACGTCATTGTCCCCTCCTTCCTCGTCCGCCTTTCTTGCTTTTCCAGCCGACGCCAAATCCGCGGCCGAGGGCAGAACAGCCAACTTGGCGGAAGGTGGGCGTTAGTTGGAGCCACACGTTGCCTGCTATACCATAGATGTATGAGTCAGCGTGCTGTGTAGGGGTCAGCAGCCAGGGGTGGGAGGGGCTGGTTGAGGGGGCGTGGCCTCAGCTCCAGGGATGATACTCAGTTGGACACAAACATCATCACTAGTGGCTGTAGAAAGCATTGGGGTGGCGTTAATTAGAGGATGGAGTGTGTGTGTTGTGAGTTGTGATTTTCAGTGAGTGTTGGCTCACTGGCCACTGGCAGTGACTCACTAGTGGAAATGGTGTGCTGTGATCTGCCACACACACAGACATGTGGCACTCCCTGAGGGGCTCCGGTCCTTACTCTAGCTCTCCCCGTCCCTCCCCCTCCCCCCTCTCTTTCCTCCCTCCCTCCCTCCCTCCCCCTCCCCTCCCTAGGTCCCTCAGATGGAGGAGTGTGTGGTGTGTTGAGAAGTGGATGTCGGGGCGATGCAAGTCACATGATAGTCACATGACATTTTCCAGCTGCAGGAGATGCAAGGTGAGAGGGAAGGAGGGAGGGAGAGAGGGGGAGGAAGGGAGGGGGAAGGGGGTATTGTGGGAACAAGGATAGATATGGTGTGCATAGCTCATAACTCATAGCTCAGGTGGTAGAGCACTGACGACTAAAGTCAGAGACCCCCAGTTCAATCCCAGGTGGCTGCCAGTTACAGTTCTTTAAATATATTTGTCTTTCCTCACATAATTATAGTGTAGCTTGTGTGTTGTATTCGGTGGCCCCCTAGAGGGAGACCCAGCTTCACGTCCACAGTTATGAATAAACAGAATATTTCACTCAGTGTGGCTCCTCCCCTGATGGAGAGGAGTTACCGGTTGATCCCTAGTGGTGTTCTGACGGCACATATGAAGTGATATTGAGAATTGTGAAGGCTGGCTGTCACCTGGTGGCCATAGCTCAAGGTGGTAGAGCACTGACGACTAAGGTCGGAGGCCCCCGGTTCAATCCCGGGTGGCTGCCAGTTTTTCACACATTCTCAAGCCTTTCCTCATGTATTCTGATAATATTAGTCATTCCATGAAATGGGTCCATTAATCAACCTCCTTTACCCTCTCCCTCCTCTCCCTCCTCTCCCTCACCTCCTCCCTCCCTTCCTTCCTCCCTCCCCCCCTCCCTCCCTCTTTCCCTCCCTCCCTCTCTCTCCCTCCCTCCCTCCCTCACTCCCTCCCTCACATGTTGCACACATTGCCATCTTGCCCAGCGGTGGGTGCCAGGCTGCCAGTGACAAGTCATGTGATAGTCACATGGCATTCACCAGCTGCAGGAGATATGAAAAAGGTGACAAGGAAGGAGGTAGGGAGGGAGGTAGGGAGGGAGAGAGGGGGAGGGAGGGAGGGAGGGAGGGAGGGAAGGGGGAAGGGGGTACTGTGTGAAGGATAGATATGGTGTGCATGTATTCTGTGCATGATGATAATATCAGTGATTCCATGAAATGGGTCCGTTAATCAACCTCCTTCACCCTCTCCCTCCTCCTCCCTCCTCTCCGTGCTCTCCCCCCTCCCCTCCTCCCTCCCTCCCTCCCTCCCTGATTCCATGGAATGGATCCATTAATTAACACTCTCCCCTTCTCCCTCCCTCTCTCCCTCCCTCCCTCCCTCCCTCACATGTTGCACACATGGCCATCTTGCCCAGCGGTGGGTGCCAGGCTGCCAGTGTGAGCTAACTGTGGGCTCAGCCATGAGCACGTGGTCCAGTGGCCACCTCCACCACAGGACGCTCCCTGTTCCCGTGTGGCCCTCCACGAGGAGCCTCCTCCAGGTGTGTGCTCATGTGGTGGGTGTGTCTGTGGGTGGGGCCACAAGTGCTGGTACATGCAGACAGAAGTGTGGCCGGCCCATGAGGCCGGGGCAGGTGTGCATAGCGGCTGTGGTGGTGACTCTATTAAAAGAGCCCTACCTGAAGCACGTGGTAGTAGGAGGGCAGCGCTAGTCCCTCGGCTGTGGGGGCAGCCCTTAGGCCGAGAGGAGGGAGGGAGCCAGCGAAAGGAGGGGGCACAGTGAGAGGCATGAGTGGCTGGCAGCTGAGGCCACGCCCCCTCCCCTCCCTGGGAGAGCACGTGCACATCCACACCTGTACATACACATGTGCACCTGCACAGTAAGTGATCCAATTGTGTTGCGGCCACGTGGCAGCAGCAGCTGTTCAAACCCACAACATGTCAACTGTGGGGGAGGGGGAATCCCAGGGGGAATCCCCAGGCACTCTATGCAGGGCCTCCTTTCTTTTCCTTCCACTCCCTCCCTCCTCCCTCCTTCCCTCCATTCCCCCTCCCTCCTTCCCTCCATTCCCCCTCCCTTTTCCTGTTCTTGCCCTCCCTTTCTCTCTCCCCCCTCCATCTCTCCTTCCTTTTTCCATACTTCCCTGCCTTCCCCCCTCTCTCCCCCTCTCCCTCAGTCCGGGCAAAGGTGGTGGGTGTGGTGTGAGGTGTTTGCTCTTAAGTCTCTGAAGCACAACTGGCACTCTGTGGGCCGCCAGGCACAGCACAGTGTGTGGGCAGCATTTGAAGTGTGATGTGCGTGTGCCTACAACTGATGTACACTACTCATGCACAGTGCTAGTGATGTGTGCATGTGTATCCATGGCAACTCCCTCTCCCCTCCTTTTCTCCTTTCACCCCCTCCACCCTCCCTCCCTCCCTCCCTCCCTCCCTCCCTCTCTCCCTCCCTCCCTCTCTCCCTCCCTCAGTCCAGGGCAGAGGTGGTGGGTGTAGTGTGAGGCTGTGCCAGTTCAGGTGTGAGTGTGGGGGCTGCTCTGAGGCTGCAGAATACCTCTACTGCCACCGAGTGCTGCTGACATCATCACATGCATGTGGTGGACATGCACATGTACGTACATACCACATGGCCTGTGACTGTGCCAGTGTAATGTACATGTACATGTGTACAGACATGCAGTGTACATGTGTATTGTGCCATTATAGTGCACTGTGCATTGGGCCCACAGCATCCTGTCCATCAGGTGGCAGGGCACCAGGACCTCGGCTGGGGGCACTGCTGTGCTGTGTGCAGGGCTGTGTGCTGGTATACGCACACTGCACCCCACCCCCTGCCCCCCCTTGTGCCCCCCTCCCTCCATCAGGTGGTAGGGCACTGTGCCAGTGTAATGTACATGTGTATAGACATGCAGTGTACGTGTGTACTTGTGACTAAAGCACGGCTACTCCTAATACAATGTTCTGACTGTTCTGTGCCCGGTATCTAGATACCTATAGGTCTAGGTGTCGCCTTTTCATGCCTCGGCTGTTTGTTGGGGGCATTCCTCATGTACATGTAATTGTATAGCCTTCACTCACTGTGGGTGCTTATGGTTACTTGTGCACATCTGACCAGTGACTTCCCACCCTCACTCCTCACCTTTCACCACTCACCTGTCACTTCCCACCCTCACCCCTCACTCACCTCTCACCCCTCACCCCTCACTTCTCACCCCTCACCCTCACTCCTCACCGTCACAGGATCACTGTCCAGAGTCGTTGCAGGAGCAAGAAGGTGACTGCTCGAGGAGTCTTCGCTGGAGCACGAGTAGTGAGGGGAGTGGACTGGCAGTGGGAGGACCAGGATGGTGAGGGAGGGAGGGAGGGAGGGAGGGGGAGGGAGGGGGGGGGGAGGGGAGGGAGGAATGGGAGAGGAAGGAGAGAGGGAGGAGGGAGGGAGGATGGAGGGAGAAGGAGGGAGGGATGGTGGTGGAAGGAGGGAGGGATGAGGCTAGGAGGAGGGAGGGACATGTGTACATGTGTGTACTTGTAGTCATAAGAGAGTACATCTGTATCCCTCTTTCCCTCTCTCCCTCCCTCCCTCTCTCAGTCGGACTTGAAGGTGGTCACAGATGCTAAGGGTTACACTTTCTATCGAGACCACCTCCCGTTGCTAGGGGAAGACCAGCAGGCCAACATCGGAATGTTCTCTTCCGGGGATCATGTGAGCATTGAACTGGACGTGGAGATAGTCAAGAACCTGCAGACAGGCCATGGGAGGTGGAGTGACAGCATGGTGGAGGTGAGGGGGGGAGGGAGGGGAGGGAGGGAGGGCAGGAAGGAGGGAAGAAGGAAGGAGAGATTGGCTGTTCAGCTGTGCTCACTGTAATGTGCTCCTTACAGGGACCCACTGTCTCCTCTCTCACCAGGTCATCAGTATAGTGGGTGCAGTCAGGGGCATCGATGAGGACCACGATGTGGTGGTGCAGTACCCCAGCAGGAACAGGTCAGCCCAACCCTCCCCCTACCACCCCAGCCACCTCTGACCCTCCCCCCTTCCTCCCCTCCCTTCCCCCTCCCCCCTACCGCCCTGGCCACCTCTGTCCCTCCCTCCTCCCCTCCCCTCCCCTCCCCTCCATCCCTCGCTCCCTCCCTCCTTCCCTCTGTCTACCTCCATTTGTCCCTCCCTCCCTCCCTCCTGTCCTCTGCCCCTCTCTCTGTCTACTTCCATGCATTGCTCTCTCCCTCCCTCTCTCCCTCTCTCTCTCCCTCTCTCCCTCTCCCTCTGTCCCTCCCTCCCTCTCTCCCTCTCCCTCCCTCTCTCCCTCTCTCCCTCTCTCTCTCCCTCCCTCTCTCCCTCTCCCTCTCTTTCTCTCTTCCTCTTCCTCTCTTCCTCCCTCCATCGTTTCCTCCCTCTCTCAGGTGGACTTTGAACCCTTCAGTGCTCAAGAAGGTCCCAGCTCCATCCAGCCCGGAACAGCTTCAGGACAGACTCCCACCACTCACCATCCCCAGTCCTCCCGGCACATTTGACCACGCCCCCTTCGGTGACGATGGTTTCCAGGTGGGGGACTTTGTCAAGATATCGTCCGATGCTGAGGCAGTGAAGCTGTTCCAGACCGGCCACGGGGAGTGGGTGGAGTCAATGATTCATGTGAGGGAGGGGGTGGGGCTTACTGGGAAGAGGGGTGGGGCTTGCTTGGAGGAGGGGGACCTATCATTACAGGAATGTGTAGGAATATGTACATATACATGCATGTATACATGCAGTGTGGCTCCTCCCATGATGGAGAGGAGTTACCGGTCGATTCATGTGAGAGAGGGTGGGGCTAACTGGGAAGAGGGGCGGGGCTTGCTTGGAGGAGGGAGACCTGAGAAGGTTGCTAGGTCCCTCCTCCCTGGCATCGTGGGGGAATTCCCTCAGACTGCTGAGGGTGTGGCATTTTGCTATTGCATACATGTACATGTAGTACCTGGCATATACATCTACATATTCCTCTCCTCTTCAACTTACCTAAGCGGTATAGTGCATGGATAACAGGATATCTGGCAACTTATAAAAGTCCGTTGATCCGCATACCGGAGCTGAAGTGGTCCCATGTGCCTTAGAGCACCACTCATCTTACTGCAGTTTTGTACTCTGCCGTGCAGCAAGGAGACACACTTCCATTGGTGTATGAGAGGCATAAATATTGGGGGGGCTGACAGAGCGCAAAGCCTTTAAGCACTTTGGGGAGGAGCTTATAATTATATGTCAACAAGAATCGGGCCTAAAATATTGGGGGGGCTTTGCCCCCTCCAGAAAAATATTGGAGCCTCCCCCCCTCCCCCCCCCCCCCTCCTTCCTACGCCTATGACTTCCTTAAGAAGCTGTAAATCATGTCCAAATAACCCCACTCTCCATGCTAGCAATCATTTTGAATGTCTCCACACAATGGAGCCCTGCCTTATGGAAGAAACCCAAGACAAAGTGCAGGGGTATACGGTCTCTTAGTGTGACAATGAGGCAAAGTTGATTGTACCCACCCGCACTCATATGCTTGGCTACTGAAACTAGTTACAAACAGCCAGCCTTGCGGTTTGTGGCTTGCGTTACCTAGGCGCTACACTGCTCCCATATACACTTACCCGTCTCTCTCCCCCGCCCCCAAATCTCAACTCATCATCGAGCCACCAGTCAACAGATGCGAAAAAAGAGTGCTCTGGCTGGAGACGACGAACTGATATACGTATATAATATTGTATAGGCGGAACAATTAGTCTAGGTTCTCTGGGGTTTACAGATATACTTAGTCTCAGCTAATAGAAAGCGATGTGCGCTTGTTGCGTAGCTATTGTGATTTATCTCATTCGATCGCAGGCCAAGAACAACTGCTCAACCAAATGCCACAGTTATTGGGAGGCTGCATTGTAGCTTCAGTGAAGATGAGCTCATGCTCATGCAGTACTGCAGTGAGAGGGAAAGCCACAAAAGCATGTTGTACTGCAGTTCCACAGGTATATATTATCTGTGTTTACACCAACTGGACTTGCTCTTTGACCTCACGTAAAAGCGTGCCAGAGTAAGGTGCATGAAGTGAGGGAGGGATCAGGAGAGTATGATGAACTAAACAGTTCATTTTCTTTCTCTCCTACCATCTTTCTCCACCCTCCTCCTCTCCCTCCTCCCTCCCCCCCTCTCCGCAGGACTCTGAGGGAGACACTCCACTGCACGATGCCATCTCCAAGAAGAGAGATGACATGGTAGGGCTTCTGCTGGAGGGAGGGGCGGACATCACTACAGCCAACAACAACGGATTCAACTCCCTCCACCATGCAGCGCTGAGGTGGGGAGGGAGGGGGAGGGGGGGAGGGTTGGGCAGATGAATGGACTGATGACTGATGAGCAAGAAGCAGATTTATCACAACAGACAGACAGACAGACAGACAGACAGACAGACAGATGGATCAATGAGTGGAGGGGGAGGATGAGGGAGGGAGGGAGGGTTGTGGAAGTGGGAAAGGATGAGATTGAGGCAGCGGTGGGAAGTAATATGATCTCTCTGTGTCCTCTCCCTCCCCCCCCCCCCCCCCCCCCCCCCCCCCAGAGGGAACATCGGTGCCCTGCGCCAGGTGCTTCCCAGCCTGCCCCCCTCGTGTGGGGTGGATGGGCCGAAGGACGATGGGTTCACTGCCCTCCACCTGGCGGCCCTCAACAACCACCTGGAGGCAGCCCAGGCCCTGCTGCAGCACGTGAGGGAGGGAGGGGGGGAGGGGGGGAGGGATGGAGAGAGGGAGAGAGGGAGAGAGGGAGGGAGGGAGGGTGGGCAGGAAGGAGGGAGGGAGGGAGAGAGGGAGGGAGGGAAAGAGGGATGGAGGGAGAGAGGTAGGGAGGCAGGGAGGGAGGGAGGGAAATGAGGGAGGGAGGGAGAGAGGGAGAATAAGGAATGGAGATAGAGAGAGAGATTGATGAGATGGCACAGTTGGTTAACAGAGAAGGGAGTGGTCCAGCAACAGCCTCACTCTCATTATAGCTGGGCTGTTTGGCAGAATCTCCCCCTCTCCTCCCCTCCCTCCCTCCCTCCCCCAGGCGGCTGGGCTGTTTGACAGAAGTGTATCTCCCCCCTCTCCTCCCCTCCCTCCCTCCCTCTCCTCCCCTCCCTCCCTCCCTCCCTCCCCCCCTCCCCCAGGGGGCCAGTCCTGATGTCCAGAACATCAACCAGCAGACTCCCCTCCATCTGGCGGTGGAGAGGAGGAACATACAGATAGTGAGGCTGCTGGTGGAGGAGGGAGCGAACTCTGACCTTGGGGACAAGTTTGGGGACTGCCCCCTGCACGAGGCCCTCCGCCACCACACCATGTCCCAGCTGAGGCAGCTGAAGGAGAGCGACCAGGACATCGGGAAGGTGGGTGTGGCCAAGAGAGCCATCTGCTATTGCCATGGAAACACAAGTAGTATGCTTTCTTTTAAGTGCACTTCATTCCTTTACCTTCTCCCTCTCTTCCCTCTCTCTTCGTCCCTCACTCTCCCTCTCTCCTACCCTCTTTGCCAACCGTGCTCTCTCTATCTCTCCTTTTCTTCCTCCCTCCCTCCCTCCCTCCCTCTCTCTCCTTCCCTTCCTCCCTCCCTCCCCCCCTCTCTCCAGGTGATGGTGGTGGTGTCCTCTGAGAAGAAGAGCAGTGCCAGTATTGCCATCTTCCTCTGCTCCACTGGAGCCAGCCTCCAGGTGTGTGTGTGTGTGTGTGTGTGTGTGTGTGTGTGTGTGTGTGTGTGTGTGTGTGTGTGTGTGTGTGTGTGTGTGTGTGTGTGTGTGTGTGTGTGTGTGTGTGTGTGTGTGTGTGTGTGTGTGTGTGTGTGTGTGTGTGTGTGTGTGTGTGTGTGTGTGTGTGCACGTGCGTGTGTGTGTGTGTGTGTGTGCACGTGCGTGCATGCGTGCGTGCGTGTGTGTGTGTGTGTACATGTGTGTGTGCATGCATGCATGAGTGTGGTGATGGTGAAATGTGTGATGGTGTGCAGGTGAGGAACAAGAAGAACCAGACTCCCCTTGACCTCTGCTCTGACCCCACTCTCATGAAACTGCTGAAGAAGTGCAGTGAGGAGCACAAGGTGGTCAAGGTGGCTCCCACTGGACAGCAGGGGGGTGGAGCCTGTTGCTAGGGGCAACATGGGTGCCTTATGTGCTGTACCATTTTTTCATCTTCACCTCACGCCCTCCCCCCCTTTCTTCCCCCTCCCCTCTCCTTCTCTGTTTCTGAATCCCTCCTTCCCTCTCTCCCCTCTCCCCTCCCCTCTCCTTCTCTGTTTCTGAATCCCTCCTTCCCTCTCTCCCTCTCCCCTCCACTCTCCTCCTTCCTCCCTCCTGCCCTTCCCTCCCTCCCTCCCTCTATATAGTCCTCCAATGGCTCTGCTGTGGTGGAGTGTCTGGTGTGTGGCCATGCCAAGAGGGAGGAGGTTCTGTTGCCATGTGGACACGTGGCAACCTGTGAGGGGTGTGGGGGGAGGGTGAAGAGTTGCCCTCTGTGTAAGGAGACTGTGACAGGAAGGAACAAGGTGGGTGTGGCTTCGATGAACTTTGGCGTGGTGTGTGGTGTGAGGGAGTTGTAGGAGACTGACCTTTAGGCATGCACTCAGGGCAGACAGTAACAATTGGAATTTGAACACGTGACAACTAAGTTTTTAGACCACTGCTCCTACCAACTGAGCCACTGGGCAGCAGCTGGTAGGGCACGTGGCAGCAGCAGCTGTTCAAAACCACAACATGTCAACTGTGGGGGAGGGGAAGTCCCAGGGGGAATCCCCAGGCACTGAGCGTGCAGTGCTCTCCCTCTCTCCTCCTTTTCTCCTGAGCTAGACTTCTTTTCGCCCTCCCCCCTCCCTCCCTTTTCCCTCCCGTTCCTCCCTCCCTCCCCCACTCCCTCCCTCTTCCCTCGTGCTTCCCAAACTCCTCCCCCCCCCCTCCCTCCCTCCCTCCTTCCCTCCCTCCCCCCCTCCCCTTGCATGCAGGCAACGGTGCCATTGAGCTGGCTGTGTTTGTTCCTAACTCTCTGAAGTGTGGGGAGGCACACGCTCTGCACTGTGTGTGTGCAGGTACACACAATACGTGTGCACAGAGCACAACTGGCACTCTGTGGGCCGCCAGGCACAGCACAGTGTGTGGGCAGCATTTGAAGTGTGATGTGCGTGTGCCTACAACTGATGTACACTGCTCATGCACAGTGCTAGTGATGTGTGCATGTGTATCCATGGCAACTGGGCAGGCATGTACGTACTCACACTTGCCTCGTGTGGGGCAATGATGTCATTGAGCTGGCTATCTTTGCACACTTGCCCACAGCATGGGACTGCCCCCCCTGGAGCCAAAACAAGTCTTTAAATGTACATACACATGTATGCAGGCAGGCAGTGATGTCATTGAGGCAGCTGAGGTGGCACTTATACACTAGAGTGTGTAGCGGTGTACATGGTGTGTGTGTGCGTGTGTGTGTGTGTGTGTGTGTGTGTGTGTGTGTGTGTGTGTGTGTGTGTGTGTGTGTGTGTGTGTGTGTGTGTGTGTGTGTGTGTGTGTGTGTGTGTGTGTGTGTGTGTGTGTGTGTGTGTGTGTGTGTGTGTGTGTGTGTGTGTGTGTGTGTGTGTGTGTGTGTGTGTGTGTGTGTGTGTGTGTGTGTGTGTGTGTATGCGTGTGCGTGTGCGTGTGCGTGTGTGTGTGTGTGTGTGTGTGTGTGTGTGTGTGTGTGTGTGTGTGTGTGTGTGTGTGTGTGTGTGTGCAGTATGTGCCTGTTCAGTACATGTGTACAGGCACTGCCACGTGTGCAGTACTGCACATGAGCACTGCACATTCATGTACATGGACATGTAAATAACATGTTCACTTCTTTCTTTCAGTGGGTATCTCCTTCACTTTTTTATCCCTTACCTCTCACCCATCCTCTCTCTATCCCCCCCCCCCCCCCCCATTCCCTCCTCCCTCCTCTGTTTGCTTCTCCTTCCCCTCTCTCCCTCTTTTCTTTTCCCTTCTCTCCCTCCCTCCTCCCCCCCTCCTCCCCCCTCCCTCCCCAGGTGCTGGGTGGTGGTTCCTTCCTGTGGCTATATTGCACATGAGGTGGGCGGGGCTCAGTCGTGTGCATGTATTTATACATGTATGTACATAACATGTTTACTTCTTTTCTGAGTGTGTAGCTCCTTTACTCTCATCCTTATTCCCCATCTCTCCCTCTCTCTCTCTCTCTCTCTCTCTCTCTCTCTCTCTCTCTCTCTCTCTCTCTCTCTCTCTCTCTCTCTCTCTCTCTCTCTCTCTCTCTCTCTCTCTCTCTCTCTCTCTCTTTCGCTCTTTTCTCTCTCTCTCTCTCTCTCTCTCTCTCTCTCTCTCTCTCTCTCTCTCTCTCTCTCTCTCTCTCTCTCTCTCTCTCCCCTCCCTCCCTCCCTCCCTCTCTCCTTCCCTCTTTCCCCTCCCCCCACACTGCCCCCCCCCTCCCACACACACCTGACTGTTCTATAGCCATTCAGCCAGCTCTGAAGTGGCCGGAGTGTTTTATCACAGCCTGACGGTGTTAAATCAGTCCTGACCATATGAACGATGCATGGAAACTGGGCATAGAGCTACGTGCTAACAGATTCTGATGGCACATATGAAGTGATATTGAGAATTGTGAAAGCTGGCTGTCACCCGGTGGCCATAGCTCAGGTGGTAGAGCACTGACAGCTAAAGTCAGAGGCCTCCGGTTCAATTCCAGGTGGCAACCGGTTTTTTCATGGTTCTTAAGAATATTCCCACATGTACATATGCATGTACACTGATGTCTTGTGCAGGCGATGATGTCACTGATGCCTTGTGCAGGTGATGATGTCACTGATGTATTGTGCAGGCGATGATGTCACTGATGTATTGTGCAGGCGATGATGTCACTGATGTCTTGTGCAGGCGATGATGTCACTGAGCGGCTGTGTCTGCAGTGAGTGCACAAGTGTGGAGAGGCTCACATGCTGTGTGGGTACATGTGTGTACAGTGTGTGCATATTCAGTGCATGTGTATAGGTACTGGTATAATTATAGCACTCCACGTAATTATGAGATGTACATGTACATAACACTGTTTGCTTCCTTTTGTCTGCAGTTCCTTTACTGTGATATCTCTTCCTCATTCTCCTTTGCCCCCCCCCCCCCCTCCTTCCCTCCCTCCCTCCCTCTCTCCCTCCCTCCCTCCCTCCCTCTCTCACTCCCTCCTTCCCCAGGTGCTGTGCTCTACTATGAACAATGCTCATGCACATGTGTGTGTATGCATACATGATGGCCCACTCCTTAATACTAAGATTGGTTACCCTGTTCATCAGGGGAGAAACGCCCTTTGCCTTGCATAAACTTTAAAGATTCGGCCTGCCCAGCTGAGCTGCCTCAGTGGCTCAGTTGGTAGAGCGTTCGCCTAGCACGCAGAACGTTGCGGGTTCGAATCCCGCCCAAGGCAGCTTTTTTTTTCTCTCGAGAAAAAAGGAGTTGTCTTCGGGCGTAGTTGTTTACTTTGCCTTGTCTCTTTAAATGAGTTTACATGTACATCTCTAAACATGTGTGTGCTTGGGTGTGGGGGGTAGGTGTGTGGGTGTGGGTGTGGGAGTGGGGGTGGGGAGTAGGTGTGTGGGAGTGGGGGTGGGGAGTGGGTGTGTGGGTGTGTGGGTGGGTGTGAGAGGACTGCAGGTGTACATGTACTGTGGTAGTGGTGCAGTGTGTGTGTGTGTGTGTGTGTGTGTGTGCATGTGGATTAATAGGTGTACACCTGAACATCATAATGTGTGTGTGTGTGTGTGTGTGTGTGTGTGTGTGTGTGTGTGTGTGTGTGTGTGTGTGTGTGAGTGAGTGTGAGTGAAAGCCTGAGTACTGCACTCCTGTGCCATGCCATGCCATGGCATCTGCTACTGATAGCAGCTGTCACAACGAGTGAGGGGAAAGATAAGACCACAATAGCTGGTGAGTGTGTGAGGGTATTTGTGTGTGTGTTGCTGTGTAGTGGACATAGTGAGGTGAGGCCAGCACTCTGCAGTGTGGGGTGAGTGGCTGGACTGGAGCTGTAGAGTGACTCTCAGAGAATGCAGTGTCACCCAGTGCACACCATGTGAATACACCATGACTCTGTGGAATCACTCTCTGGAAATTATCAATTATTCATGAGGTATTCATCTTCCATAGCCCCAACACTGGTGCCCTGCATGGGAGCAGCTCACATGGTGCAAAGAGAGGGAACAACAGAATCCCTACATACAGTGAGGGGGCTCCACCACAGGAGGGAAGGTGTGTGGGAGGATGTGTCCTGGTCCCTGTGGTTACTATCAGCAGCACACATCTAGGGCCAGTCAGTAGCCTACTCCCTTCCTGAGCACATTCCACTCTCACATGTCACACACACACACACACACACACACACACACACACACACACACACACACACACACACACGTGGCTGTTCTTTGCTCAGTCACACAGCATGGCACTCCATATAATTATGGTAGTGCTTGTCTTCCTCAGCTCAGGCTCCCCACCTCACACAGACTGGCCACTGCCACCTCATGGGATGGTGGCCAGCTACACAGTACGCATGTTCACATGCAGCTCAGCGTGGTGAGACTGGAATGAGTCACATCATCAGTATCAGATACAAACACACACACACCACAAGCACACATCATATGAACGTGACACACACACACACACACACACACACACACACGGCAGAGTGAGGGGGACAGGAGGTGAGGTGTAAGAGAAGCAGCACTTGGCCTTGTGCTCTGAGATACAGAGCGTGATGAAGTGATTAGCATGACAGTACAATTAGTGGTCATTATGGCAGGGGCAGTGGCTTGACGATACATGTCTTACAGTTTAACATCTCGTATGTCCTTTGCCAGTGTTCTGAGTCCGATGTCTTCCAGTGTTTCCACAAGTGTTTCCCAGGTCACCGGCCCTCCTTTCCCCTCCATCCATTGCTTCAATATTTCGAAAATGATGTCTTCCGGCTGCTCTCGGCACTTGTGGACGATGTTCCTCACACGCCTGCCCGTGGGGTCGTTGAGCAGTAAGGTGCCGAACTGCTGGTAGTGGGTGCCCACCTCCTGTGGGATGTTGATTCTTCTCTCTCTGCCTCTGAACCGAATCAGCTCAATCAGATCAGGACGGCTTCCTGAGGTGGGGAGCAGTGTGTGTGTGTGTGTGTGCGTGTGTGTGTGTGTGTGTGTGTGTGTGTGTGTGTGTGTGTGTGTGTGTGTGTGTGTGTGTG
>CBDBZY010000004.1:0-10000 GCA_965213685.1 bacterium | reverse complement strand
CCTGACTTGTTGAGTTTGGTCCAGTGCTGCAGTGACAGACAGTTCAGCATATAACTACACAAACAGAGACCAACTTCTCTTCCCATCCACTGCCACAGGCCATATTGCACGTCAAGTGTATCAAAACCTGCACGTATCAATAAACTTTAACAAGGAAAGGAAAACTGCCTCTCCACCACCATTCCAACTACCAACCTTTCTACTGCCACTCACACACACTAGCCACCACTCCAGGTGCCTCCCATTTCACCTTTGACCCAATATATGCTGCATAAAGCTAACCATTCATTACACTATCACATGTCACCATCTGCTGCAGTATGCACACTGTAGTTCACTACCAGGACAGCTGTACTGGCCATAGCAATACTACATGCACTCAATCCACAATGCACAACACAGTGTACCAGATAACACATTGGCCGCTGGAGGTAAGGCTAGTGCAATAAATAACGCTGCAGGGACAAATCTTGGGAATGACACTATTTTTGGAACTTGCTACACAATGCAAACCCATTAGTCATATCTCTTGTACTACTGCAAACAGAGCTGCAACCCTATACCAGCCTCAACTGACAACAAATAACTTGCACAGCCCAGACACACATGTATGAGCCCATGCAACACTCACACATGTCTGTCTGGGCTCTGTAACCAATATGTACAAGATACATGTACTACATCATATGCTGTACCAGCAATCAATAATTCATCAGCTCACATACCATACTCTGTAGGTCAATGATGTACACATCATTCATCTGGCATTGCTCTCCATTGTACCCTCCAAAGAAGACAGCTCTTTTATGGTCTATGGAGGTGAGGGAGAACCAAGCACACGGAGGAGGTCTCTCTCCAGTGGTGGCAGGGGAGCTCCACTCACCTGCAGTGTGGGGAGTGCTAACATGCCATAGCAGAATGAGGAATGGGAACAGCAGTACTACACTCATTAGCTACAGGGAGCCGTCAATGCAAAAGTGTTACACATGTTGTAGTGCAGTTCAGTGAGTACAGTGTGCATGTATGTACATGATCAAATCAGGTGGGCCAGAGCAAGTCAGGCAATGGCAGACAGCTGCTTCAAGCTGGTTGCCTCTCATCAGCACCATGAATGTACAAGCTGCTCTAGCACCACTGGTACCCCAAGGTGAGCCCTAGTGATTGTGGTTTCAGAATACATCCATCACAAACACCAGAACTACACCCTAGGGAAAACCCGCACCAAGCCTAAAGCCAACAGTGTGGGCAAGAGCTGGGGTAATGTATACTCAAACAACAAACAACCAAAGGCAAGCTGCAAATTCCAGTCATTGTTGTACATGTATGCGTACCTTCATCGAGGTGGTAGATGTGGAACTCATTGGTCCACCCGCTGCCGTCTGACTCGTCGGTATTCTTGATGAATGATGACCCCGCACGCTGGGTAGGGCCGCGTGGTATGCCGTAGCCTCCCAACACGGCCAGCATATCGCCGCAGACGGCCATTCCAGCTCCGCTCTTGGCTATCGGAGACACACCTCCTTTATTCCGGCGAGACAGTTCCGACCAGCGAAATGTGTTGGCGCTAAGCCGGTGCAGGAAATTGACCAACTTGCCATCACCATCCCGCCCCCCGTAAGTATATAACGCATCACTGGACGATGCACCGGCTGCAGCGTACAGTCCTGGGACGGGCGCCTCTCCCGTGCACCGCTTGGCTTCCCACTTTTCAGTATGAGGGTCGTAGAGCTCAACGATCGATTGTAAGCTCTTTCTGTTCTCCACCGAGTCGTCTTCTGTCCAGCCACTGTATACTGCAATTTTTTTGGCTACTTGTGCCGAGATGTGGGAGGCCCTCGGCATGGGCTGGTAGTTCTTGTGCTTGCGGGAGGCCATAACTGTACTCTATGCTACAATCAATGGGGTTGCATGAGCCGATAATTATGACGTCACTGTTTTGCTTATACCCTGAATTCCATAATGCGAGCGGTTCAGTAAAAGGTAAGAGCACATAATTGATACAATTATGGCCCCCCACACGCAGCAGACGAGCAGCCACTGCTCCAGGACAGAGAGCACCTGTAGTGATACTATGGAGCACAGTGGGTGGTGCTTGGTCCCGTGAGTGTGAGGATAGAGGTGGGGTGGTGAGGGGTGAGGGGGTGAGTGTGAGGGTGTGGGGAGGGAGATGGGATGGTGAGGGGTGTGGGTGTGAGTGTGAATATAGTCTCATGAATCAAGGTTGAGACTTGAGAGGCGTGGTTTATGAGACTAGTGTGACCATATAAGGAGGGACATGTGGTGAGGAGTGAGGGTGGGAGTGTGAGTGTGTGAAAACAGGTGAGGAGGCAAGGGGTGAGGGTGCCCTTCAGTTACTCCTCTCCTGTGCAAGAAGGTGGGATGGATTGTGAGGGGGGGCATGGGTTGGGTACATGTTAGAAACACAAAGCATAATCTGCTAGTGTAGGAGTGGGTGTGGCTTTGCTGCTGGCATGTGCCAAGGTGAGCTATATCAGCACTGGCTCATACATCCCACACCACACCATGATCGTGTCAGCTGCACTCAGTATGGCTAGGAATGGCAGCTGATCTAGTATGGCATAATTACAATGTCATCATGGCTACGGCAATCTAATTACCCAAATAATCAATCTCATAATGCATCAATTCTCATAATGTATCCATAGAATGGTGAGGAGTGAGGGTGTGTGTGAGTGTGTGAAGAGGGAGGTGGATGAATGTGGAGAAGGTGAGAAGAGATGAGGGGTGGTGTGTGAGGGATGAGAGGGGGGAGGGTGGGAGGGGGAGAGGGCCAGAGGAGTATGAGGAGGGCAGTTCACCTGTGAGGGAGAATGGGCCAATGAGATCATAGCTATTATCACTACCACTAGTCTCCTGTTGTATGTTTGACGCTCACCAGTGTCACATCTCCCCACCATCACCTCCCCCCTCTCCCCTCCACCCATCACCATCACTAGGTCACCAGGAGAGTGCAGGTTCCATAGCAACACCACTCACACCCACTGCCATTAGATTCTGTTATTTCATGTTTCATCTGTCTGGGGGAGGGAGGGAGGGAGGGAGGGAGGAAGGGATGGAGGGAGGGAGGGATGGAGGGAGGGAGGGAGGGAGAGAGAGGGCTGTCAGCTAGCTGTCGGCAAACATGAGGTACGTGTGAAGAAATGATATGTTCATCAGGTGGAGTGTGTGCAGGAGTGGGATGTGGTCCAGTGTCTCTCTGTCTGCTCACATCCACAGGCCTATCATTACTGGTCTGCCTGTTCTGGAGGAAGAGGTGAGGAGAGAGGGAGAGAGGAGGGGACAAGGGGGGGGGGGGAGATGGAAGGGGTAGGTGAGGAAAGAGGAAGGGAGGGGAAGGAAAAAGGGAGAGGGATCGAGGGAGGGGGAGGGAATGAGGGAGAGGGAGGGTCATGATGGAGTGCTTGTCTCTCTGTTGCCATGGGGACACCTGTATGGCCTTCCTGTCCCCAGCCACCCTCACCTTACCCTCCCCTAGCTCCTTCACTACCCCTCCCCTCCCCTCCCCCCTCCCCTACCCACACCCTCACTCCCCCCACAATCACTACTCACCCAATACCTGTCTCTCTCAATCCTTCTTCCTCTCCAGCTCTTCTGCTCACGGTTGGCTCCACGCGCTCACGCCACGTGGGTGGAGCTGCTGGCACGCGTCACGACGACCGTGGGGTGGGCGGGGCTGCTGCTCGTGCGCACGTGTGCACTTCTAGTTCTGCATGTACGCACCATAGAGCTAGAGTGGCAGCTGTTGAAGACAGTACTGCGTTAGTACGTACGTGTCCCTATAAAGACAGTTTCCACTGCCACTGAGTGACGTAATGGCATCACTTCTCAGGCGCCTCCTCGCAGTGGCCGCAGAGAGAGAACAGAGTCAGAAAGAGCTTCACGTCCGCCCCGTAAAAGGTATTGCTGTATTTGTCTTGTTCCATTCCAGCAGTGACGTCATTGTCCCCTCCTTCCTCGTCCGCCTTTCTTGCTTTTCCAGCCGACGCCAAAGCCACGGCCGAGAGCAGAACAGCCAACTTGGAGGAAGGTGGGCGTTAGTTGGAGCCACACGTTGCCTGCTATACCATAGATGTATGAGTCAGCGTGCTGTGTAGGGGTCAGCAGCCAGGGGTGGGAGGGGCTGGTTGAGGGGGCGTGGCCTCAGCTCCCGGGATGATACTCAGTTGGACACAAACATCGTCACTAGTGGCTGTAGAAAGCATTGAGGTGGCATTAATTAGAGGCTGGAGTGTGTGTGTCGTGAGTTGTGATTTTCAGTGTGTTGGCTCACTGGCCATGCACTGGCAGTGACTCACTAGTGGAAATGGTGTGCTGTGATCTGCCACACACACAGACATGTGGCACGCCCTGTTTTCTCTCTCCCCCTCTCTCCCTTAGATGGAGGAATGTGTGATGTGTTGAGAGCTAGGTGGATGCTGGGGTGATGCAAGTCATGTGATAGTCACATGGCATTCACCAGCTGCGGGAAATATGAAAAAGGTGACAAGGAAGGAGGTCGGGTGGGAGGGTGAGAGGGAGGGAGGGAGGGGGGAAGGGGGTACTGTGTGAAGGATATATATGGTGTACATGTATTCTGTGCACAATGATAATATCAGTGATTCCATGAAATGGGTCCGTTAATCAACCTCCTTCACCCTCTCCCTCCTCCTCCCTTCTCTCCGTGCTCTCCCCCCTCCCCTCCTCCCTCCCTCCCTCCCTCCCTCCCTCCCTCAGTCCCTCGCTGCCTCACTCCCTCCCTCCCTCCCTCCCTCCCTCCCTCACATGTTGCACACGTGGCCATCTTGCCCAGCGGTGGGTGCCAGGCTGCCAGTGTGAGCTAACTGTGGGCTCAGCCATGAGCACATGGTCCAGTGGCCACCTCCACCACAGGCTCTCTGTTCCCGTGCGGCCCTCCACGAGGAGCCTCCTCCAGGTGTGTGCTCATGTGGTGGGCGTGTCTGTGGGTGGGGCCACAAGTGCTGGTGCATGCAGACAGAAGTGTGGCCGGCCACGAGGCTGGGGCAGGTGTGCATAGCGGCTGTGGTGGTGACTCTATTTAAGAGAGCCCCACCTGAAGCATGTGGCAGTAGGAGGGCAGTGCTAGTCCCTCGGCTGTGGGGGCAGCCCTTAGGCCGAGAGGAGGGAGGGAGCCAGTGAGAGGAGGGGGCACAGTGAGAGGCATGAGTGGCTGGCAGCTGAGGCCACGCCCCCTGCCCTCCCTGGGAGAGCAGGTGCACCTCCACACCTGTACATACACATGTGCACCTGCACAGTAAGTGCTCCAATTGTGTTGTGGCCACGTGGCAGCAGCAGCTGTTCAAACCCACAACATGTCAACTGTGGGGGAGGGGGAACCCCAGGGGGAATCCCCAGGCACTGAGTGTGCAGTGCTCTCCCCCTCCCCCCTCTCTCCCTCTCTCCCTCTGTCCCTCTCTTCCTTCTTTCTTCTCTCTCTCTCTCTCCCTCTGTCCATCTCTCCTCCCTCCCCCTCTCCTTTTCTCCTTTTACCCCCTCTCTCCCTCCCTCCCTCTCCCTCCCTCCCTCCCTCCCTCAGTCCAGGGCAGAGGTGGTGGGTGTGGTGTGAGGCTGTGCCAGTTCAGGTGTGAGTGTGGGGGCTGCTCTGAGGCTGCAGAATACCTCTACTGCCACCGAGTGCTGCTGACATCATCACATGCATGTGGTGGACATGCACATGTACGTACATACCACATGGCGTGTGACTGTGCCAGTGTAATGTACATGTACCTGTGATTAGAGCAAGGCTACTCCTAATATGGTGTTCTGATTGTTGGGTGCCTGGTGTCTACTGGCCGTAGGCACCTTTTCTAGGTATCTATTTTTCATGCCTGTGCATACAAACTGGTTGCTGTTTGTTTGGAGCATTCTTCACATTCCTAACATTCCTCAGGTACATGTATTTGTATAGCATGTGCTCATTGGGGATGCTTATAGAAGAGGTTGTTTGTACACATCTGACCTGTCGCTCCCCACCCTCGATCACCCATCACTTACCTCTCACTCCTCACTCCTCCCTCCTTACCCCTCACCTGTCACTCCTCACTCCTCCCTCCTTACCCCTCACCTGTCACTCCTCACTCCTCACCCCTCACCCCTCACTCCTCACTCCTCATCCCTCACCCTCACTCCTCACTCCTCACCCTCACCCTCACTCCTCACTCCTCACCCTCACAGCTGTCCATAGTCATCGCAGGAGCAAGAAGGTGATCACTGTCCAGAGTCGTCGCAGGAGCAAGAAGGTGACTGCTCGAGGAGTGTTCGCTGGAGCACGAGTAGTGAGGGGAGTGGACTGGCAGTGGGAGGACCAGGATGGTGAGGGAGGGAGGGAGGGAGGGGAGGGAGGGAGGGAGGGGGAGGGAGGGGGAGGGAGGGAGGGGGGATGGGGTGGGGGAGGTGAGAGAGGGATAGGGGAGGAAGGAAGAAAGGAAGGAGGAGGAAGGGAATGACGTTTTCCTCATCTCTTGTCTCTCCCTCCCTCCCTCCCCTGCAGGTGGGTCAGGGAGCAAGGGGAAGGTGCTGCAGGTTCAGGACTGGAGTGCCAGCACTCCTCAGAGTGCAGCCTACGTGGTGTGGGACAACGGAGTGAAGAACCTCTACCGGATGGGAGTGGATGGGATGGTGAGGGAGGGAGGGAGGGAGGGAGAGAGGGAGGGAGGGAGGGAGAGAGGGAGAGAGAGAGGGAGGGAGGGAGGGAGGGAGGGAGGGAGAGAGGGAGGGAGGGAGGGAGAGAGGTGAGGGAGGGAGGGAAGGGGAGAGAGGGAGAGAGGGACAGACGAACAAGCATCTCTATACCTGTTAATAGATTTACTGTACATGTGTGTACTTGTAGATAAGAGAGTACATCTACATCCCTCCCTCCCTCTCTCCCTCCCTCCCTCTCCTTCTCTCCCTCCCTCCCTCTCCCTCCCTTCCTCTCTCAGTCGGACTTGAAGGTGGTCACAGATGCCAAGGGTTACAGTTTCTATCGAGACCACCTCCCGTTGCTAGGGGAAGACCAGCAGGCCAACATCGGAATGTTCTCTCCCGGGGATCATGTGAGCATTGAACTGTGTGTGTGTGTGTGTGTGTGTGTGTGTGTGTGTGTGTGTGTGTGTGTGTGTGTGTGTGTGCGTGCACGCGCGTGTGCACGTGTGCATGTAGGTACATGTGGGGGGGAAGTATGTATGTATGGATGTGGGTGCCTTTATCCCGGCCCACTCCTTAATACTAAGATTGGTTACCCTATCCATCAGGGGAGAGACGCCCTTTGCCTTGCATAAACTTTAAAGATTCGGCCTGCCCATCTGAGCTGCCTCGGTGGCTCAGTTGGTAGAGTGTTCGCCTAGCACGCAGAACGTGCGGGTTCCGAGGCAGCTCATTTTTTCTCTGGAGAAAAAAGGAGTTGTTTTCGGGTGTAGTTGTTCACTTTGCCTTGTCTCTTTAAATGAGTTTACATGTACAGTGTGTGTGTGTGGGTAGGGGTGGGGGTAGGGGTGTGGGGGTGGGAGTGAGGGTGGGGAGTAGGTGTGTGGGTGTGGGAGTGGGGGAAGGTGTGTGGGTGGGTGTGAGATGACTGCAGGTGTACATGTACTGTGGAAGTGGTGCAATCTGTGCCGTGTGTGTGTGTGTGTGTGTGTGTGTGTGTGTGTGTGTGTGTGTGTGTGTGTGTGTGTGTGTGTGTGTGTGTGTGAAGGTGAAGGTGAACGCGTGAGAGAGACATTTATCCCCTTAAAATATATTAATTTTTTCATTTAGTTACACTAAACTTTATACAACTAAGTTAGGAAGTGATGTACCAGGAAAGGGAGGAGGGGGCAGGGGAGGGGGACAGTGAGGGAGGGGAGGAAGGGGCAGGGGAGGGGGACAGTGAGGGAGGGGAGTAGGAGGAGGAGGTGGATAAAGATGAGTAGGTTGTAGGAAGGCTAAAATCATTTGGGGATACTACAGGGGGCAGGCATTGCCACTAGGGGTGTAGATGCCATTAGGAAGGTACTGATGTGCACATTCCTCAGATGTACACAGCCCAGTGGGAGGGGCACCACTATGTACACTGTGTACAGATGTGCAAGTATCCCAACAGCCATTGTATTCATCATTTCCTGCCCACGACCTCATCCTGTTCCTGCAGCTGGCCGGGCAGGTGGAGAAGAAATATGAGCTGAGTCTGATGACCTCGCTGATGCTGTGATGTATCTGTTTGTAAGATAACGTGAGTCATGGAGGTGGACATTCATATAATTTACATTGCAGGAGGACAGGACAGCACTTTCACTGGCATATTCTGACAATGGCCCATTAGGAATGGTATTTCAAGAACTTGGTTTGTGCCACTGAGCTGTGTCACAGTTATCATAAGCACATGTGGGTAGTGGCAAAGTGCTCTCAGGAGTGACTCACTAGCAGACAATTAATTACATGTAGCTCTTTCACTTTCAAGTGGTGCGTGTCGTTGATGGTCTTCGCTCGGAGCACAAACAGGAGTTGGAAAGAGAAAAGGAACAGATGAGAGAGGAACGTAAGAGGATGGAGGCGTGGATGCACGATGTGAAAGGATTCAAACGGGAAACTGAGCGCCTGCAGGAGCGTATGAATGCGGATCTTAGCACTGACAGCTAAAGTCAGAGGCCCCCGGTTCAATCCCGGGTGGCTGCCGGTTTTTCATGGTTCTCAAAAATATTCCCAAGCCTTTCTTCATGTGCATATGCATGTACACTGATGTATTGTGCAGGCGATGATGTCACTGATGTATTGTGCAGGTGATGATGTCACTGATGTATTGTGCAGGCGATGATGTCACTGATGTCTTGTGCAGGCGATGATGTCACTGAGCGGCTGTGTCTGCAGTGAGTGCACAAGTGTGGAGAGGCTCACATGCTGTGTGGGTACATGTGTGTACAGTGTGTGCATATTCAGTGCATGTGTATAGGTACTGGTATAATTATAGCACTCCACGTAATTATGAGATGTACATGTACATAACACTGTTTGCTTCCTTTTGTCTGCAGTTCCTTTACTGTGATATCTCTTCCTCATTCTCCTTTGCCCCCCTCCCTCCCTCCCTCCCCCCTCCTTTCCTCCCTCTCTCCCTCCCTCTCCCCCTCCCTCCCTCCCCCCCTCCCTCTCTCCCTCCCTCCCCCTGTTCCTCCCTCCCTCCCTCCCTCCCTCCCTCCCCAGGTGCTGTGCTCTCATGTTAAGAGCTGTGCTATGAAGAATGCTCATGCACGTGTGTGTGTGTGGCCATACATGATTGTGTGTGTAATACATTGTACACCTCTGAACGTGTGTGTGTGTGTGTGTGTGTGTGTGTGTGTGTGTGTGTGTGTGTGTGTGTGTGTGTGTGTGTGTGTGTGTGTGTGTGTGTGTGTGTGTGTGCGCGTGCGTGCGTGCGTGCTTGCATGTACGTGTACGTGCATGTGTGTGTGTGTAGGTGTATGTCGGGGGGGGGGGTGTGTGCCTGTGTGCATGCGTGCACGCGTGTGTGCGTGCATGTGCGTGCGTGTATGTGCGTGCGTGCATGTGTGTGTGTGTGTGTGTGTGTGTGTGTGTGTGTGTGTGTGTGTGTGTGTGTGTGTGTGAGGACTGCATTCCTGTGCCATGCCATGTCATGGCAGCTGCTATCAGTAGCAGCTGTCACAACGGTTGAGGGGAAAGATAAGACCACAATAGCTGGTGAGTGTGTGAAGGTATTTGTGTATGTGTTGCTGTGTAGAGGACACAGTCAGGTGACTATGCGGTGCTGGTCAGGTGACTGTGGTGCTGGTCTGGCTGGATGGGAGTTTAAGAGTACATGTTACTCTCAGAAAATAGAGATGATCTGAAGTAAACCACAAGTTTGCACGGTATCAGGATCCCAAGAGTTCCTCAGGGAATTTATTATTCACAAAGCCCATCCACGGGAGGAACTAGTACTTATGGCAATATATATTAGGGTACCCAGAGAGAACAACAGAATCCTTACAGGTGGTGAGGGAGACCACCCACAAAAAGGGTGGGAAGATGTGTG
>CBDBZY010000003.1:0-356167 GCA_965213685.1 bacterium | reverse complement strand
GCCGCGAATGCGGCTCCGGGAGAGGAATATGCCGCAGCGGGCGGGCGTCACCAGAAAGGAGGCCAGCTCATGCAGGTTTCCGCGCTCGAACGTCCGGGCAGTGTCAGAACTCATGGCGGTACCCATGCTACGCGAAAACGAAACATATTGCACCGGCACCCCCCGCCGCCGGTTCGCTTATGACAACGGCCCCCCCTTCGTGGTATGAAAACGGCAGAGGCGCCTCCATCCGGGGGCGGAACGAGGAGCAAGCCCCGGCGCGGGGCGCGCGCGCAGCACAGGAGTCCCGCATTTTCGCAACACGTCGATTATCCCCTTATGGATGAGCCACTTTCTCTGCAAGAGAATACCGATTTCGTCATCATCCTCGTGCGCCCCAGGGGTGCGCGGAACGTGGGCGCCATCGCGCGCGTCATGTCGCACTTCGGCGTATCCGCCCTGCGCCTCGTCTCCCCCCAGTGCGACGTCAAAAGCGTGGAGGCCCGCTCGATGGCCATGAGCGCGCAGCCGCTGCTCGCGGAAGCGGCGCACTTCGCCAGCCTGCGCGAGGCCTCCCGCGATTGCGGCTGGCTGGTCGGCACGTCGAGGCGGCTGGGCAGAAAACGGCAGCCCACCATGCGCCCGCGCGAGGACGCAGGCGCCCTCCTGCGGCGCGCGTCCGCCACAAGAGTCGGCCTGGTGTTCGGGCAGGAGGACAAGGGCCTCTTCACGGAGGAGCTGGACCTCTGCCAGGAGAAATTGCGCATTCCGGCTCTGCCGGGCGGGGAATCGTTCAATCTCTCTCAAGCCGTTCTCATCGTCCTTTGGGAGCTGTTCAGCGCGAGACAAGCGGAGGTGCCGACGCGGGAAAGCCGGCGGCGGGAGGGACGGCCGCCTGAGCGAACACGAACCCGCACCGCGCGGGGAGGTCGAGGGGCTGGTGGAGCATCTGCTGGAGTCCATGGCGCAGATAGGGTTCGTCCCCCACAACGACCCAAATCGCGTGGCGCGCACCTTTCGGGGAATGCTCGACAGGCTGGGGCCGAGCGAACGGGAGGTGCGGGTGATGCGGGGCGTGCTGCGGCAGGCGATCTGGAAGCTCCTCCATCCAGAAAAAGCGCACGGGCCGCAAGACCCGGCCACTTCGTCCGGCATCGACGGGACGGACGAAAAACGCAGGGCTCGGGGGCTGCGCCACGATGAGGGCCGGCCCGGATTGCGGGACGCATGAAACCGGGCGACTTTCACTACCACCTGCCTCCGCGTCTCATCGCCCGGTATCCGCCGCCGAATCGGGAAGACGCCAGGCTCCTCCACCTCCCGGGGTCGGGCGAGGCGCCGAAGCATCTGCGGGTCGCCGACCTGCCGGGCTGCCTGCGGCCGAACGATCTGGTGGTGCTGAACGACACCAAGGTGAATCCGTGGAGGCTCCGCGGCAGACGCGAGAGCGGCGGCGGGGTGGAGGTGCTGCTGCTCGAGGAGCTCGCCCCGGGGAAGTTTCGCGCCATGGCGAGCGCAAACCGGCCCCTGCGGGAGGGGGAGACCATCGTCTTTGACGAAGCGCATCGCGCCACCCTCGGACCGCCGGGCCGGGAGAGGGAGATAGCGTTCGCCTCCGCGCGCGGCCTGCCCGAGTGGCTCGAATCTTTTGGCGAGATGCCGATTCCGCCCTACCTGGGCAGGGGTGCTGAGGAGGTCGACAAGGAGCGCTACCAAACCGTCTTCGCCCGCCACCCGGGAGCCGTGGCCGCCCCCACGGCGGGTCTGCACCTGAGCACCGGAACGCTGGAGGACATCTCGGGCGCCGGGGTTCGCATCGCCAGACTCACGCTCCATGTGGGCGCCGCCACCTTCCGGCCCGTCCGGGCGGAAAACGTCGAGGAGCACGAGATGGGCGCCGAACGCTACATCCTGCCGGAAGATACGGTCGCCGCAATCCGCGAGACGAAAGCGGGAGGCGGCCGCGTCCTCGCCGTGGGCACGACGGTGGTTCGGGCACTGGAGTCCGCCCACATCGAGGCGACCGCGCGAGGCCGGCCTCTGGGAGCGGGCGCATTCCGCACCCGCCTGTTCATCGCGCCGGGATTTCATTTTCAGATGACGGACATGCTGCTGACGAACTTTCACCTGCCGCGCTCGACCCTGCTCATGCTCGTCGCCGCGTTCGGGGGACGGGAGAAAATACTGCGCGCCTATGCGCAGGCGGTTCAGGTGGGCTATCGATTCTACAGCTACGGCGACGCCATGCTGCTGGACTGACGGCCATGCGGGGGGCGCGTCATTCCGCGCTGGCCTCGGGCGGAGCCGGGGGGACGCTCCCGGGACGGGGGCCACAGGCTCCCGCGCGAGGAGACGGAGGGGCGCGGCGATTGCGACGGAAAGGCGGGAAGCAGCGCCGCCCGCCCCCTCAGTAGAACCGGACCTCGGCGCCGTTCACCGCTTCCCGGAAGTGTTTCCCCGCCTTGAAGCGCACCACCCTGCGGGCGCTGATGGGCGCCTTCTGCCCGGTCTTCGGGTTGCGTCCCATGCGGGCGTTCTTCTGCCTGACCTGAAAAGAGCCGAAGCGCCTCAGAATGACGGACTCCCCGTTCTGGAGCGACTCCTTGATCGTGTGGATAATCGTCTCCACCGCCTCCTCCGCCTTCACTTTGCTGAGTCCCGTATCGTCCGACACGAGGTTGACAATGTCGATCTTCGTCAAGAAACTCTCCCTCCCCCCGCAACGGCCTGAAACTTCTTCCGAACGAACGAGTCGGCGCGGAGCATTTTTCATTGGGGGTTGATGGCGTTGTGGGAATCCCCGTCGGAAAATCCGCATAACGCATTGAGTGCCAAGGATGTTACCACTAGTCTACCGGGCAGACAAACGCGCGAAAACCATCCTCGAGACGGGAACCCTCCCAAGATGACGAAACCCCGCGCCCCCGCGCGCATATCAGGCATCAAGCCCTTTCTGGTGATGGACATCCTCGAGCGCGCCCGCGAGCTGGAGGCGCAGGGCCGCGAGGTGATCCACCTCGAGGTGGGGGAGCCCGACTTTGATACGCCCGAGGTCATCACCCGCGCGGCGGAGCGCGCCCTGCGCGCCGGCCATACCCACTACACGACGGCGCTGGGCATCGCCGAGCTGCGCGAGGCGATTGCGGATTTTTACCGGCGGAAATACGGCGCGTCCGTATCGCCGGACCGCGTGGTGGTGACGAACGGCACGAGCCCCGGCATGTTGACGCTCTTCTCCGCTCTCATCGAACGGGGCGATGAGGTGATCCTCTCCGACCCGCACTACGCCTGCTACCCGGCCTTCATCCTGTCGGCTTGCGGAAAGCCCGTGCTGGTGCCCACCCGCGCGGAGAGGGGGTTCGCACTGGAGGCCGACGCCGTTCGCGGCCTCATCACCCCGAAAACCAGGGCCATCCTCGTCAACTCGCCGTCGAACCCCGCGGGGACGTCTCTGTCCGCCCGGGAGATGGGGAGGCTCGCCGCGCTCGGCAAAACCATCATATCCGACGAGATATACCACGGACTCAGCTACGGGGAGGAGGAATGCACGGCGCTCCGCTTTACGGAGAACTGCTTCGTCATCAACGGTTTTTCCAAGTATTTCGCCATGACGGGCTGGCGCATCGGCTATCTCATCGCGCCGCCGGAACATGTCCGCACCCTCGAGATACTGCAGCAAAACTATTTCGTCTCGGCCAACTCCTTCGTGCAGCACGCGGCGGTCGCCGCCCTGAAGGAGGGACTGCCGGAGGCGGAGCGGATGCGCAGGATTTACGATGCACGCCGAAAAACCATGCTCGCGCGCCTGAAAGAAGTCGGCCTCCGGATGCTTCACGAGCCGAGGGGGGCGTTTTACGCCTTCGCCGACGCGCGCGCCCACGGGGAGGACAGCCTGGAGCTGGCCCGCGAAATCCTGGAGGCCACCGGCGTGGCGGTCGCCCCGGGGGCGGACTTCGGCCCGGGGGGAGAGGGATTCCTGCGTTTCTCCTATTGCAACTCCATCGAGAACATCGAGGCCGGCCTGGAAAGGATCGGCGCGTTTTTGCGGGCGCGACAAAAAACCGCTGCCCGGTGCTCCGGACAGCGGTCATGAACCTCCCGGGGGGAGGAATGATTACTCTACGTCGTCGAACCCGCCATCAGGAAAATCGTGATCCATATCCGTCAAGTCGAGCCCGGCCGCCGTCTTTCGCCATTCGAGTTTCTCCTCGACGATCTCCCGAAACACGACCTGCTCGGGCGTCTCCTGCGGCTGCGCCGGAACCAGGGGCTCCGCCCCCCGCCTGAGCTGCGCCACCCGCTTGGCGAGCAGCACCGAAAGCAAAAAGCGGTTTTTCACGACACCGAGCGCTTCTTCAAACATTTCATCATACGTCGCCGCAACCATATGGCCTCCAGGCATGAGATACAAGAGGAATTGCGTTCCAGGACAACGCTTTCATCCGGCGTCTGGGAGGTCGGCAGGGCCTACGCGAACCCTACTTCCCGGACATACATCATTTGCAAATCGGAGTGCACCCGGCCCAAGAGCTGCTCCTCCTCGGGGGAAAGATTGCCTCGCGTCTTCTCCTTGAGGGCGGCGAGCAAATCGACGAACATCTTGGAACTCCTCGGGTCCGCTCCCCCCACGCGCTCCCCCGTTTGCGGGTGAATGCCCATCGCCGCCAGGGCGTTCGTCTGCACGATGGCGACGAGCATCTCGAAGCTCTTGTCCTCTTCCTCCTCCTCCCCCTCGCCCGCCTCCTCCCGCGCAGGGGGCGCCTGCCTCCCCGCCTCCGGCGCCGGGCGGGGACTCCTCACCGGCCTGGGCGCCGACGCCGCTGCGCGCGGCTCCGCCGAAGCCGAAGAGGCGCCCTCCCCGGCGGCGTCCAGAGAAGAAGAAAGCCGCCGTCCATCGCTCGCGCCCGAGGCTTCCTCATCCTCATATCCCCGCACCGAGAACCTTCGGTCGGAAACCTTGAATCCCTTTTCTTCTGCGCTTTCATCTTCCATCATCTGCCCCCCGATGAAAGGTGTCGGGAAAGTCGGATATCGCTTCCCACAGAGAACCCAGCTTGCTGAAAACACCCTTTTTCCCGGCGCCGTTCCTCTCCGCCTTCCCGCGTTCGAGCTCCGCCAATTCGCCGAACAACCTCTCCTCGTCCGGCGTCAGTTTCGTGGGCGTTCGGACGTGTACCATGAACATGTGATCCCCGCGTCCGCCTCCGCCAAGGCGCTGAAAGCCCTCGCCCTCGAGCCGGAGGACCTCGGAGGACTGCACCCCCTTCGGTATGCGCAGGTCGGCTTCCCCATACAGCGTCCGCACCCGGACGGTGTCGCCCAGGGCGGCCTGGGAGAAGGTGACGGACACCCGGCTCGCCACATCCGCCCCGTTGCGCTCGAACTCCTCATGGGCAAGCACGGAGACGACAACGTACAAATCGCCGGCCGGCCCGCCCTTCGCCCCTCCCTCGCCCTCCTCGCGCAGACGCAGCCTGGAGCCCTCGTCCACGCCGGGCGGAATCTTCACCTTCACCTTCCTCCGCTCCTGGCGACGCCCCGCTCCCCCGCACTCCGCGCAATGCGCCGCAATCCTGGAGCCTGTGCCGCCGCAGTCCGGGCAGGTGGTGGAATAGGTGATAAAACCCTGGCGATAGGCCATCTGGCCGCTGCCCGCGCAGGACGGGCACTCCCGAACCGAATCGGGCGACTTCGCCCCGCTGCCGCCGCAATACACGCATTCGGCGGGACGCTCGAACGCTATCTCGCGCTCCACGCCCGTGGCCGCTTCCTCGAACGTCAACTCGAATCGGTAGGCCAGGTCCCGGCCCTTTTGCGGCCCGCCCCGGCGGTCGCGTCCGCCCGCGAAGGCACCACCGAACAAATCGCCAAAAATATCTCCGAACGAGGAGAAAATATCGTCAAAACTCGAGAACCCCTGGTGCCCCATCCCGCGAAGTCCGTCGTGCCCGAAGCGATCGTAGGCGCTTCTCTTCTCGGGCGCGCTCAACACCTGGTAGGCCTCGGACGCTTCCTTGAACAACTCCTCCGCCTTCGCGTCCCCCTGGTTGCGATCCGGATGGTGCCGCATGGCCAGTGCGCGATAGGCCTTCTTGATGTCGGCGTCGCTCGCATCCCGGCCGACGCCCAGCACTTCGTAGTAGTCCCGCTTGCTCATGCTTTCCTTCCGCCGTAAAAATGAAAAAACACGCGACCATACTATGGGGAGATGGGCGGTTCAAGAGCGGGAGCCGACGCCGCCGGCTATCCCGCGTATCTGCCCACCGATACGCGCGCGGGACGGACGACCACGCCGCCCATCCTGTAGCCGGAAGCCAGCTCCTCCACCACCAGACCGTCCTGCGCCTTGTCGCTCACCTCGATCATGCGCACCGCCTCGTGCTCCTCGGGATTGAAGGCGGCGCCCATCGCCGCGAGAGGCTCGACTCCCAAATTCGAGAGTTCCTGAAAAAACCGGCCCTGGATCATCCGGATCCCCTGCACCAGGGTTTCGAGAACCTGCTCCCGCTCGCCGCCGCCCGCCGCCGCCGTGGCGCGCGCCAGATCGTCGGCGACGCCCAGGAAGCCGGAGACCGCCTGCCTCTTCGCCTCCTGTGCCCTGCGCTCCGTCTCGCGCTCCTGGCGCGCCCGGAAATCGGCCGTCTCCTTGTCGATCCTCTCGATGTGCTGCCGCAACTTCTCCTCGGCGGCGGCGACCTTCGCCTGCAGCCGCTCCACATACGCGGGCACGCGAGGGACTTCCTCGGTCGCCCCGGCACTCTCCTCTCCGCCGTCCTCCCGCACGCGCCGCCTGTCCACGACGCGCGGCCCCTCCTGGGGCGCGCCATCCTCCGTCGATTCGCCGACGGCGTCCGCCTCCAACCCGCTCCCATCGCCTGTCCGGAACCCGGTGTTCTCGCCTTTCATGAAGCAGCTTCCTCCTCACCGAAACCTAGTATCGCATTCCCATCAAGCGCCGAATCCTCTCCTCCATCGGCGGGTGTGTGCTGAAAAGACTCGCCAGACCGCCGCCCGACAACGGGTTGACGATGTACATGTGGGCCGTCGCCTCGCTCGCGCATTCCAGCTCCTCCCGGCGGGACGCCGCATCCAGGCGACCGAGGGCGTTCGCCAGACCGACCGGGGTGCCGGCGATGCGGGCACCCTCGGCGTCGGCCAGGTATTCCCGCGAGCGGCTCACCGCCATCTGGAGAAGGGTCGCCGCGACGGGGGCCACGATGGCGGCCAGGATGATGCCCAGCAGGCCGCCGCCGCGATCCTCCTCATCGCGGCCGTAGGCGCCGAAAAACGCGGCGAACTGCGCCATCTGCGCAATGTACATGATGGCTCCCGCCAAGGAGGCGGCGATGGTGCTCAGCAGGATGTCGCGATTCTGGATATGGGCGAGCTCATGCGCGGCCACGCCCTCGAGCTCCTCGCGGCTGAGGTCGCGCAAAATCCCCTCGGTAAAGGCGACGGCGGCGTTCTCGGGGTTTCTCCCTGTGGCGAAGGCGTTCGGCGCCCTCTCGGGGATGACGTACACGCGCGGCATGGGCAGATGCGCGCGCCGGGCCAGGTGCGCCACCATGCCGTAGAGTTCCGGCGCATGTTCGGGGAGCACCTCGCGCGCGTCCGTGCTGGCCAGAACGATCTTGTCCGAATACCAGTAGCTGTATCCGTTGACCCCCACGGCCAGCACCAGGGCGATGACGAGCCCGGCCGTTCCGCCGACGAGACTCCCGATGAGCAGGATCAGCCCCGTCAGCAAGCCGAGCAGCAAAAAGGATTTGATGGAATTCGTGCGCACCGCTATCTCCTCCTGAAACGCACCAGTTTGGCGGCGAACGTGGGAAGCATGGCCTGCATCTCGGGGGTCGCGCTGTTCATCTTCTCCCGCAAATCCTCGAACGCCCGGCTCTCGAGCAATTCCTCGAGCTCTCCCAGGCGCTCCAGCGCGCGCATGAGCTTCTGCCGGAGGTCGATGATGACCTGCACCCCCGCCAGGTTCACGCCCATCTCCCGCCTGAGGACGAGGATGATGTCCAGCCGCTCCAGGTCCTCCTCCGAGTAGTAGCGCGTCCTCCCCTCGCTGCGGCCCGGGCAGATGAGCCCCTCGCGCTCATACAGCCGGAGCGTCTGCTGGTGGACGCCGAACATGTCGGCCACCGCGCCAATGGTGTAGCGCCCCTCTCTCGCCCCTCTACGCGCCACGGTCTCCTCCTCGACCATTCCGGGACGGGGCTCCGCCAGGCTGACGCGCCCGCCCCCTCTCCCCCGCAGGAAGCGCCGCGCCCCTCCGCCCCTACAGGCTCACGCCCGTCATCTTCGCCCGCGGCGACGTCGGGTTGCGCCGCTCGAACTCGCGGATCATCTCCTTGCTCTCCTCATCCACGCCCTCCGGCAGCAGCACGCGGACGGTGACGTACAAATCGCCCTTGCCGCCCCCCTTCAGCCTCGGGGCGCCCTTCCCCGAAAGCCGGAAAACCTGGCCATTCTGGGTGGAGGGGGGAATCGTCATCTTGGTCGCCCCCTCGAACGTGTTGATCTCCACGCGGGCGCCCAGCAGCGCCTCGCCGAGGCTGACGGGAAGCTCGAGATACAAGTTGTCCCCCTTCCGCTCGAAGAAGGGGTGCTCCCGCACCTTGGTGACGATGAAAAGGTCTCCACTCCCCCCGCCGTTCAGGGAGGACTCCCCCTTGCCCGCGAGGCGGACGCGGGAGCCGTTCGAGACGCCGGGCGGTATCCGCACCTGGATGCGTTCGGTGCCGCGCTGCATCCTGCCGTCCCGGGAGGTGGTCTTCGGCACGGTGATGGTGGTGTGGAGCCCCTTGAGAGCGTCGTCAAAGCCAATCTCCATCGAGTAGTTCACGTCCTGGCCCCGCTGGGGGGGCGGAGGCTGCGTCCGGAACCCCCCGCGCCTGGGGTCTGCGCGGCCTCCGCCGAACATCCCTCCCAGAATATCGCCCAGGCCAAACTCGCGCAGAATATCCTCCATGCTCGGCGGGGCGCCGCCCTCCCCCCAGGGACTCCCGCCGCCGAAGGCGGCGTGTCCCATGGCGTCGTATTGCTTGCGCTTGTCCGCGTCCGATAGGACGGCGTATGCCTCGCTGATCTCCTTGAAGCGCTCCTCCGCCTTCTTGTCCCCCGGGTTGACGTCGGGGTGATATCTCCGCGCCAGCTTCTTGAAGGCGCGCTTCAATTCGGCGTCGGAAGCGCTCCGGTCAATTCCCAGGACATCATAGTAATCACGCTTGGGCATGCCATCCTCATCCAGGCGAACCGCCTACGGCTTGTCCTTGTCCACCTCTTCAAATTCCGCGTCCACGACGTCGCCCGACGACGAGCCCCGGGGCGCGCCATTCGCCCCGCCGGAGGAATCCGCCGCGCCGCCGCCGGCCTGGCCCGCCTGCTCATACATCGCCTGCGCGAGCTTGTGCGACGCCGTCTCGAGTTTCGATTGCGACTCCCTGATCTCCTCGACCGTCGCGTCCTCTTTCTCCAGAGTCGCCCGAAGCGCCGCGATGGCGCCCTCTATCTCTTTTTTGTCCTCATCCGAAACCTTGCCCTCGTTCTCCTTCAGCGTCTTCTCGGTGTTGTAGGCGAGGCTGTCGGCCATGTTCCGCGCCTCGACGGCCTCGCGGCGCTTCTTGTCCTCCTCGGCGTGCTCGTCCGCCTCGCTCACCATGTTGTTGATCTCCTCCTCGGAGAGGCCGCCCGAGCTCGCGATGGTGATCGCCTGCTCCTTGCCGGTGCCCAAATCCTTGGCGGAGACGTTGACGATGCCGTTGGCGTCGATGTCGAACGTCACCTCAATCTGGGGGACGCCGCGAGGCGCCGGCGGGATGCCGACCAAATGGAACTTGCCCAGCGTGCGGTTGCCCGCGGCCATCTCGCGCTCTCCCTGGAGGACGTGCACCTCGACGGAGGGCTGGCTGTCCGCAGCGGTCGAGAAAATTTCGCTTTTCTTGACCGGTATCGTCGTGTTGCGCTCGATCAGCTTGGTGAACACGCTGCCCAGGGTCTCGATGCCCAGGGAAAGCGGGGTGACGTCCAGCAGGAGAACGTCCTTGACGTCTCCGGCGAGCACGCCGCCCTGCACGCCCGCGCCAACGGCGACCACCTCGTCCGGATTCACGCCCCTGTGGGGCTCCTTGCCAAAAAACTTCTCCACCATCTCCTGCACCAGCGGCATCCGCGTGGAGCCGCCCACCAGCACCACCTCGTCCACCTCTCCGGGCTGGACGCCGGCGTCGTCGAGTGCGCGCCGGCAGGGGACGAGCGTCTTCTCCACCAGGTCGCCCGTCAGCTGCTCCAGCTTCGCGCGCGTGAGCTTGAGGTTCAAGTGCTTGGGCCCCGAGGCGTCCGCCGTGATGAAGGGCAGGTTGATCGTCGTCTCCATCGAGCTGGACAGCTCGATCTTTGCCTTCTCCGACTCCTCGCGCAGCCGCTGCAGCGCCATGGGGTCGCCCGAGACGTCGATTCCCTGGTCTTTCCTGAACTCCTCCGCCATCCATTCGATGACGCGCTGGTCGATGTTGTCGCCGCCCAGATGCGTATCCCCGTTCGTGGCCTTCACCTCGACGACGTTGTCCCCCACCTCGAGGATGGAGATGTCGAACGTGCCGCCGCCGAAATCATACACCGCGATGGTCTGGTCCGCCTTCTTGTCGAGGCCATAGGCGAGCGCCGCCGCCGTCGGCTCGTTGATGATGCGCTGCACGTTCAGGCCGGCGATCTTCCCGGCGTCCTTCGTCGCCTGCCGCTGGCTGTCGTTGAAATACGCGGGCACCGTGATGACCGCCTCGGTCACCTTCTCCCCCAGATAATCCTCCGCCGCCTGCTTCAGCTTCTGCAGAACGCTCGCCGATATCTCGGGAGGGGCGTGTTCCTTGCCGTCAATCCGGAGGCGCACGTCGCCGTTGCCCGACTTCACGACTTCATAGGGCACGATGGTGACTTCCTCGGGCACCTCCTCATAACGCCTGCCCATGAAGCGCTTGGCGGAATAGACGGTCCGCGTCGGGTTCGTCACCGCCTGGCGCTTGGCCACGAGGCCGACGAGCTTCTCCCCGTCGTCCGTGAACGCCACGACGCTGGGGGTCGTGCGGTTTCCCTCCTGGTTCGCGATGACCGTCGGCTGCCCGCCCTCCATGACGGAGACGACCGAGTTGGTGGTTCCCAGATCAATTCCGATTACCTTTGGCATGAACGTTTCTCCTCATAGCAAAATATGCGCATCAAAATCTCGCATCTCCTGTTTCCGCCCGGCTTCCCGGACGCCGCAGCAACAGCCGGCGCGCCCTCCTCCGGGAGCGTTTCCGGGAGTGTTTCCTACGTCTTCACCGCCCCGGCCTCCATCTCCATGACGACGCCAAAGGAGAGCGCGTCCGCCCCCCTCGCATGATCCGCCTCGACGGTTTCGCCGGCCCCAAACTCTCCGGCCAGCAGCTTTTTGCTGAGCGGATTCATGAGGTGCGTCTGAATCGCCCGCTTGAGCGGCCGCGCGCCGTAGACGGGGTCATAGCCGCGCTCCGCCAGGAAGTCCTTGGCGGCGTCCGTCAGGCGCAATCCTATTTTTTGCGCCTCGAGGCGCCTCTCCAGGTCCCGCAGCTGAATGTCCACGATGTCGCGAATCTGCGCCCTGGTGAGCGAGCGGAAGACGATGACCTCGTCAATCCGGTTGAGAAACTCGGGCCGGAACACCTGCCGAAGCGCCCGGAGCAGCTGCCCGGACTGATCGCCCTCGCCCGCGCCGCCCTCGCCGAAACCGATCTCGGTCTGGGAGAGCTCGGAGGTGCCCGCGTTGCTCGTCATGATGACGACGGTGTTCCTGAAATCCACCGTGCGGCCGTGGCCGTCCGTCAGCCGGCCGTCATCGAGCAGCTGCAGGAGAATGTGGAAGGTGTCGGGATGCGCCTTTTCTATCTCGTCGAGAAGAAGCACGGAATAGGGCTTCTTCCGCACCGCTTCGGTGAGCTGCCCGCCCTCTTCATAGCCGACGTACCCGGGCGGTGCTCCAATGAGCCTGGCCACGGCGTGCTTTTCCATGTACTCGCTCATGTCCACGCGGATCATCGCCGCCTCATCGTCGAAGAGGAACTCCGCGAGTGCGCGGGCGAGCTCCGTCTTGCCCACGCCGGTGGGGCCCAGAAAGATGAACGAGCCGATGGGCCGGTTCTCGTCCATGATGCCGGCGCGGGCGCGGCGCACGGCTTCCGACAACGCCTCCACCGCCCGATCCTGCCCCACGACGCGCTTGTGGATGTTCTCCTCCATCTGGAGGAGCTTCTCCCGCTCCGTCTCCAGCAGTCTGTTCACGTTGATGCCCGTCCAGCGGCTCACGATGGCGGCCACGTCGTCCTCGCCGATCTCCTCCTTGAGCATCCGCCCGTCGGCCTCGTTTCCGAGACGCTCCTCCGCCTGGGCGATCTCTTTTTCCGCCGCGACGATTGCGCCATACCGCAGCTCCGCCGCCCGGCCGAGGTTCCCCTCGCGCTCCGCGCGCGCGGCCTCCGCCCGCAGCTCCTCGACGCGCTCCTTGAGTTCGCGCACCCGGGAGATGGCCTCCTTCTCGTCCTCCCACTGTCTTCGCTGCTCCCGGCTCTGCTCGTCCAGCAGGGTTATCCGGCTCCGTATCCGATCCAGGCGCTCCCGGCTGTCCGCGCCTTCCTCGCCCTCCAGGGCGCGCTCCTCGATCCGCAGGCGAAGCAGCTCGCGCTCCTGGCTGTCGATCTCCTTGGGCAGGCTGTCCAGTTCGAGGCGCCGGCTGCTCGCGGCCTCATCGATCAGGTCGATGGCCTTGTCCGGCAGATAGCGATCGCTGATGTAGCGATGGGAGAGCGCGGCGGCGGCGACCAGGGCGTTGTCGAGGATGCGGACGCCGTGGTGAATCTCGTATCTCTCCTTCAGCCCGCGCAGAATGGAGATGGTGTCCTCCTTGCTGGGCTCATCGACCACGACCGGCTGGAAGCGCCTCTCGAGCGCCGCGTCCTTCTCGATGTGTTTTCGGTATTCATCGTGCGTGGTGGCGCCCACGCAGTGCAGCTCTCCGCGGGCGAGGGCCGGCTTGAGCAGGTTGGAGGCGTCCACCGCCCCCTCCGCCGCGCCGGCGCCCACGACGGTGTGCAGCTCGTCGATGAACAGGATGACCTCGCCCGCAGACTCGCTCACCTCCTTCAGCACGGCTTTCAGCCGGTCCTCGAACTCGCCCCGGAATTTCGAGCCCGCGATGAGGGAGCCGATGTCGAGACCCAGCAGGCGCTTGCCCTTCAGCCCCTCCGGCACATCGCCGTTCACGATGCGCTGGGCCAGTCCCTCGACGATCGCGGTTTTGCCCACGCCGGGGTCCCCGATGAGCACGGGGTTGTTCTTGAAGCGCCGGGAGAGCACCTGCATGACGCGCCGGATCTCCTCGTCCCTCCCCACGACGGGGTCGAGCTTGCCGGCTTGGGCCTGCGCGGTGAGGTCGACCGCGAAACGCTCCAGCGCCTGGTAGCGACTCTCCGCGTCCTGGTCGGTGACCCGCTGGTTTCCCCGGACATCCTTGAGCGCCGAGAGCACGACCTCCCGATGGAGGCCGGCTGCGCGCAAGATTTTCGCGACGTCGGCCCCGCCGCCCTCCAGTGCGGCCAGGAGCAGGTGCTCGCCGCTCACATACTCGTCCGCCATAGCCCTGGCCTCCCGCCGGGACGCCTGCAAGAGCGTCGCCAACTCGGGCGCGACGAAGGCGGAGGCGCCGCCTCCGGTAACTTTGGGCAGTTTCTCCAGGGACTTCTCCAGAGCGCGACCCAGCGCATGGGCGTCTATCCCCGCCTTTTCGATCACAGGCGCAAGCACGCCCTCCGGCTGGGCCAAAAGCGCCAAAAGCACGTGGGCGGGCGCGATGCCCTGGTGCCCTCTCTGCTGGGCCAGCTCCTGGGCGTGGCGAATCGCCTCTTGCGTCTTATGGGTACATTCATCCATGTTCATAAGAATACGCTCCGATCTTCCGTCCGTTGGCGAAAACCCGCGCCGTCAGCCTCATTCATGCCATATGCAGAAGGCGGCCGGGGCCTTGGCACAAGAGGAATATATTATCTTAGTTTGTTTTTGTCAAGTTTTTTTATTGTGAAAATACATATAACGCATATAACATCCCCGGACGCGCCACCCCTCGTCCACGCGGGTGATGCGAAAAACAGCGGAGGCATCCCCCCGCGCATGCGCCCGGCGCCCGCATTCCCGGCGGCCGGGAGGCGGCGATGCTTTACAGACAGCACGAAGGGGGGGTAGCATCGGGATCAGTAAGATCCAAAACGGTTTTTAATAGGTTGATGGTTTGATGTTTGTAAGGGAATATGGCAGGGTGCCATTCGGTGGTCCCGACTCAGCGTCACGTAACGTAAGGAGAAACAACCGATGTCGGATGGAACGATCAATTTGTTCGATCAATCGCAGGGCAAGCCGAAAGTTCAGGAGGGCATCGCGGTCACCCGGCGCGCCAGCGGGAAAGTGGCGGAGATCCTCGAGGCCGAAGGCAAAACCGGCCACGGACTGCGCCTGGCCGTCACGGCCGGCGGGTGCTCCGGCTACAACTACGGCCTGTATTTCGAGGAATCGGCCAACCCGGAGGACAAAATATTCCCCGCCGACGGATTTGACGTGTTCGTGGACCCGCATAGCTACCCCGTCATCGCGGGAACGGAGATCGACTTCGTCGATTCCCTCCAGGGCTCGGGCTTCAAGATCAACAACCCCAACGCGATGAGCATGTGCGGCTGCGGCAAATCTTTCACCACATGACGGATGCGGGCCATATACCCCAGAAGCCCCGGGCATCGCGCGCCCGGGGCTTTTTCCGTGAGGAAGCGAGGACGTTGATTCGGAACCAGGCGAGTCGGACAGCCGAGTGGAAAGCACCCGGAGCCGTCCTCCTCATCTCCTGCTACGAGCTGGGGCGCCAGCCGCTGGCCGTCGCCTCTCCCCTCGCCTTTTTGCGCGAGGCGGGCTTTCAGCCCCTGGCGATGGACGTGGCGGCGGAGGATTTCTGCGCGGCCAAAGCCTCCCGCGCGAAGTTCGTCGGCATCAGCGTGCCGATGCACACAGCCCTCCGGCTCGGCGTGGAGGTGGCGGCGAGGGTGCGCGAAACCAACCCGGGGAGTCACATCTGTTTCTACGGCCTCTACGCCCTGCTCAACAAGGACTACCTCCTCGAAAACGGCGCGGATTCGGCCATCGGCGGCGAGTTTGAATGGCCTCTTCTGCAGCTCATCGAGGGGCTATCCCGCTCCGACGCCGCGGAAGTCCCGGGGGCGGCCACGCGAGGGCGCGCGTCCGGCCCGTATCTCGAAAAAATTCCCCTGCGCAAGCCCGCGCGAGACGGCTTGCCGGAGGTGCGCGCATACGCCCACCTCGTCAAGGGGGGGGAGCGCTACCCCGCAGGAGCGGTCGAGGCGAGCCGAGGCTGCAAGCACCTGTGCCTCCACTGCCCCATTCCCCCTGTGTACGGGGGCCGTTTTTTTGTCGTGCCGCGAGAACGGGTGCTGGAGGACATTGCGGATTTGGTCGCGCGCGGGGCGCGCCACATCAGTTTTGCGGACCCGGATTTCCTGAACGGACCCACCCATGCGGTTCGGCTCACGCGCGCCCTGCACGAGAGGTTTCCCTCGATCACCTTCGATTTCACCGCCAAGGTGGCCCACCTCGTCCGGCATGAGGCGCTTCTGCCCCAATTCCGGGAAAACGGGTGCGCGTTTTTCGTAACCGCCGTCGAATCCCTGAGCAACCGCGTGCTCGGGCATCTGGACAAGGGGCACGTTAAAGAGGATGTAGTTCGCCTCGTGAGAGCGGCGCGGGAGGCCCGCGTCTCGATTCGGCCCTCCCTCGTGGCGTTCACGCCGTGGACAAGCCCCCAGGATTATTTCGACCTGCTGGACTTTATCGAGGAGCACGCCCTGATCGACGAGGTCGACCCCATCCAAATGGCCATCCGGCTCCTGGTGCCCCCGGGCTCCTGCCTCCTCGAATCCGCCCACATGCGCAAGCACGTTCGGGCGCTGGACCCCGAGAATTTCATGTATCGCTGGGAGCACCCGGACCCTAGGATGGACAGGCTGCACGAGGAGGCGCTTCTCCTCGTCGAGGATGCGGCGGCCCGCCGGGAGGACGCGGCCGTCACCTTCCTCCGACTGCGCCGGCTGGCGGCCGACATCCTGGAGCGGCCCGCCCAGAGCAAGCCCAAGGGCGTCTTCCCCTCCGAGCGCGTCCGTCCGCCGCGTTTGAGCGAATCCTGGTTTTGCTGAGCGGAACCCACCCGGGGCCAGTTGGCCCTCTAAGGCGTCCCGAGGCACCTCACCCCAGGACCCGGGCGTATGTTTCCTCATGAAAGCCCACGACAAGGGTGTTCCGACACTTGACGACCGGCGCCCGGAGCGCGCCCGAGCGGCCCAGCAAAAGCGCCAGCACCTCCTCCCGCGCAGGCTTTTCCGTTTCGAGGTCCACGTGCAGCACCTTCCGGCCCCTGGTCGAATACACGTCCGTCACGCCATCCAGAACGGCGTCCACCCCCTCTTCGCGCACCGTATCTTTCTGGGCGCTGACCCGCTCGGCCACCTCCACCCCCCTTGACGCAAGAAACGCTTGCGTTTTGGCGCAGGTCTTTCAGCCGGAGCGGTGGTAATACCATTCCACTAGCCTCGACATTTCCGGAACTCCCTCCCCATGCAACGAGAAACCCCCGCAACCGCGCAACCACGGCGGAGGCGACAAAAACGACCCGGGACCCGGAAGATGGCCCCCACTATCTCTCTCCCGCTCTCCCGGCTGGCCGTCCGCGCGCCCTCTGCTCTCACCTCTAAAGGTTCATCACGGCGACGGCCCGGACGGGAGAGCCCGTGCCCGCGCGGATTTTCAGGGGAAGGCCCACGTAGAGAAACTCCTTGCCCGCCACCGCCTCGACGTTCGCCAGGTTCTCCGTGTTATGGCGCTGCAACTCGCGGCAGAGCACGTGGCAGGGAAACGTCATCGCCGTGGTGTTCACGCCGGCGTCGATGCTGGGTGCGTCCTGGCCAATGTTCACGACGCCGCATTCGCGATACAGGAAATTCGCGGCGTCATGCCCCAGGCCCGGATACGTCGTGAGGTAATCGTCGCCCGGATAGGTGCGCCGAAAGTGCCCGCCCGTGAAGAGGAACGTCCCGTCTCTGGGAGGCGTGAGGTTCGCCGCCGAAAGCCCATCCTCCAGCAACGCCAGCGAGACCTCCTCCATCGGCCCGACCTTGCCCGTGAAATCCAGCGCGATCGCCCGGGTGATGAACCACTCGAGCGGCGCCTGATCGATGTTCGGCGCGGTTTCTCGCTCATCAATGTGGCTGACCGAATCCGTGTGCGTCGGCCCGTGGTCGCACATGTGGAGCATCATGGCCGCATACGTGATGTCCTTGGGCCGGATCGGCGCGTTCGCCGCATCCTCGTGCCTGGCGACGTACTCTATCTTCGTTGCCGGATGCCCCGGAAACCTGGGCGCGTCGGTATAAATCTCCTGGCTCAGATCGACAATCTCATACATGCGCATCTCCTCCAGAATGACTCGCGAAGCCCTCGGACACCGGACGCGGAGGACCTTCCCCCTCCGCGACAGCGCAGAGGATATCAGGCTTTCCGCGCCTTCTGCGGCGGCGTTGCCACGCCCCGCGCGATCGCAACTTTCTCCCTCCGCCGCCACGGCACAGGGGGCATCAAGCCACCCCGCCGACGGTGACACCGTTCGACACCGGGCATTCCAGGTCGGGCCACACCTTCGTCATGAACGTCTCCAGCTCGTAGATGACCTCCTCCTTGGGGCATTGCGCGTAGTGCCAGATCAGGGTGATGAACTCGGAGGGCACCTTCTCGTACGTCTCCTCCCATTCCCGCTTGAGCGTGTCCACCGTGCCCCCGAGGAAGATTCCGCTCTCCTTGATGTTGGCTATCCAGTCGATGCTCTCGGTGTCATCCGGAAACTGGGGAAAGAAGGGGACGTAGAAATTCTGGTAAATGTCCTGGTCATATCTTCGCAGCTTCTCGTCGTACTCCTCCGCGGAATCCGAGACGTGAATCCACCGGCAGACGCACTGCCGCTCCCCGTGCGCAAAATTGTGGCCCGCCCTGGCCGCCTCCTCCACGTAGAGATGGGAGAATTCCTCCATCTTTTCCAGTTTGGTGAAATATACGGGCCGGAATCCGTGCCGCGCCGCGAATTTGATGGAATCCGGGCTCGCGCTCACGGCCTGGAACATGGGCGGATACGGCGCCTGGTAGGGCTTGGGCACGACGCTCACCCTCCGCACCCGATTGTCATCGCCGATCTCGCCGATGGCGCCCGCATCCCGGGCGCTCTTCCAGGCCGGATAGTCGATGCCCGCCGCATACGGGTAGGGAACCTCGTAATAATCCCCTTTCACCTCCACGGAATCTTCCTGCCAGAACTTGAGGAGCATCTCGACGCGCTCCTCGAAGATGTCCCGATTCTTTACGTCATCGCTGCCCCCTAAGTCCGAGGAAACGGTGGCGCGGGTGTCGCTGAACTGGCCCAGGACATTCGCCCACCTGGACTGATAGCCCCGCGCCACGCCGCAGAAGAACCTGCCCTTGGTGATGTGGTCGAGTATGGCCGTCTCCTCGGCCACGCGGACGGGGTCCTGCGTCGCCATCACGTACCCCAGGGCACCCACCCGCGCGTTTTTGATTTGGGCGGCCCACCATGCGTTCAGCAACCCCCGGGTTGGGCCCCACCTCATACCCCTCCGAATGCAGATGGTGCTCAAATCGTGCTGATGCCCCATACGCCCATCTCATCCGCCGCTTTCACGATGTCGAGCCATTCGTGGAGGACGTGATGATATAAATCCCTGTCCCCTGGCCAGGGGCCTCCTGCGCTCGCGCTCCTCCCGGCTATCCGTCGGCAACATGGGGTAGAGCTGGAATGATCACCTTGGGTTTCGCCATCGTCTCATTCTCCTTCCGCAACGGGTATTGGCCTTTCGGGCGTGTCCGGGCAGGATATGTCGCCTCCTCCCGCATCGTGGCCCGACGCCTGTTTCAGCGAAGACATCTTACTTTTCACCTTCCGGAGCAGTATGGAGAACTTCTCCTTCTCCTCGTCCTCCAGATCGTTCATCAACTCCGAGATGCGCGCGTAATAGTCGGGGAAAATGGAGTGGAGGGTCTCCTCCCCCTTCGACGTCAGGCGCACGACGACCCTTCTTCTGTCGGCAGGGTGGCGCAGGCGTCCGATGAGGCCGTCGCGCTGGAGGCCGTCGAGCAGCCCCGTCATCGTCGCGCGCGTCACGCCCGCCTGCCGCGCCAGCTCCGACGGGCTGAGGCCCGAGCCATTGTTCCGGGCCTGCGAGCGCAGCAACAACAGGAGAACGATAAACCTGCCCTGCGACACGCCATGATCGGCCAGATACGTTTCAAAGGCGGTGAGCGTATCGCTGCCGACCTGCAGGAAAAGATAAAAAAGAATGACGGAGGCGGTGTCCAGGGAGGAATACTCCGGCACGAGGGGGCGAAAATCCTCTTCGCTGGGCAGCTCTTTCATGTAGAACACGATAGCTCTCCGGCATGGTGTTATGGCGGCCTAATTATATGGAGCCTTACCATCATGTCAACACGCAACCCCCCGGGGATATGGCCATCGTCTCCCGCGAACATCCCGGAGAGCGTCAGGAGAACCGGGCTCGCAGAGGGTAGGAAAATATCCGCCAGATGGATATAATGTCGATGCGCTGTTGATATTCCCGTGCAGGCGGGGTATCAAGCGGGAGACTTTTTTGTGGATGCCCCTCGTCGCCTCGTGCGCGCGGCGGTGAGGCGAAATGCTCAGATTCCGTGGGAGGAACTCCGAAATGCGCTCTCAAGATTTCACTCGCTCGACCGGACAACGTGTCATCGCACAAGACGCCGCCGCATTCATGCAGCGCGTCTACGGATGGATGACGCTCGGGCTCTTCGTCACGGGCCTCAGCGCGTTCTACGTCGCGTCCAGTCCTGCCGCCATTTCATTCATCTTTGGAAGCTCCATTTCGGTATTTCTGGTCATCGGCGTGCAGCTCGCGCTGGTGTTCTCCATCCGGCCCGTCATGCGCAGCCAGGGCTGGCAGGCGGGCGCCATCCTGTTCGTGCTCTACAGCGCCACGCTGGGGGTCACCGTCTCGACCCTCCTCCTCCGCTATACGCTCACGTCCGTCGCCCAGGCGTTTTTCGTGACCGGCGGCGCGTTTGGCGGATTGACGCTCTTTGCTTTCGCCACGAAGAAGGACCTCTCCGGGGTGGGCAATTTCTGCATGGTGGGCCTCATCGGCATCATACTCGCCAGCATCGTCAACATTTTCGCAGCCAGCTCCGCCGTTCATTTCGCCATCAGCGTTCTGGGCGTTCTCATCTTCGCGGGTCTGACGGCCTATGACACCCAGAAGATGAAGGAATACGCATACACCCAGGACACGGACAACGAAACGGGCAGGCGCGCCTCCATCATGGCGGCACTGGAGCTCTACCTCGACTTCATCATGATGTTCATTTACCTGACCCAGCTGCTGGGAGCCTCGCGCGATTGAGCGACACTCCCCCCAGGAAAAACGGCCAGAGGGTTGCGGATGCGGACCCGGTTGCGCCATCGCCGCGACGCGGCGGCGGCGCCCCGGTTCCGTTTTCCCGAAAATGGGGACTATCATCCTGCCATGACTGACAAAACACGTGAAAACGCTCTGACAGGGGAATAGTCTTGGGCGTTCGCATCTCTATAGGGGCGATTATCGCTGCGCTTCTCGGCGGAACGGGATACCTCGCCCAGCAATCCCACGTGGCAAAGAGTTCACTGGAAAAACGAGAGGTCGAGCTCGCGGCGCACTCCATCAGGCTGCGGGAGGTCTCCCGCCGCGCCGAAACCCTGGAGGGGCGGGCGAGGGAGTTGCGCTCCCGACTCGAACAGGCGGAAACCCGCGCGCGCTCCCTGCGCGCAGCGGAGCGCATGACGCGCGAGGGGCTGGAAAAATCAAACGCCCGCAACCTCCAACTCGCCAGCGAGAGAGATGAGCAGGTCGCGCGCCTCAAAACCGCACAGGCGCTTCTCCAGGGACAGGTGGAGGAGATGGGAAAGGCTCTTGCCGAGAAAAACCTGCACATCGAGCGCGAAAAGGCCACCAGCCTGAAAATCGCCAGCGAGAGGGACGAGCAGGTCGCGCGCCTCAAAACCGCGCAGGCGCTTCTCCAGGGGCAGGTGGAGGAGATGGACAAGGCGCTCGCAGAGAAGAACCTTCACATCGAACGCGAAAAGGCCACTAGCGAGAAAATCTCCAGCGAGCGGGACGAGCAGGTCGCGCAGCTCAAAAAAGCGCAGGCGCTCCTCCAGGGGCAGGTGGAGGAGATGGGCAAGACCCTCGCTGAGAAAAACCTGCACATCGAACGCGAAAAGGCCACCAGCCTGAAAATCGCACAATCTCTCGAGCAAAGCCGGGCGGCGCTCGCTGCAGAGCGCATGACCCGCGAGGGACTGGAAAAATCACAGGCACTCCTCCAGGGACAGGTGGAGGAGATGGGAAAGGCTCTCGCCGAGAAAAACCTCCACATCGAACGCGAAAAAGCCACTAGCCTAAAAATCGCCAGCGAGAGGGACGAGCAGGTCGCGCACCTCAAAACCGCACAGGCGCTTCTCCAGGGGCAGGTGGAGGAGATGGGCAAGGCTCTCGCCGAGAAAAACCTGCACATCGAGCGCGAAAAGGCCACTAGCCTGAAAATCGCACAATCCCTCGAGCAAAGCCGGGAGGCGCTCGCAGCGGAGCGCATGACCCGCGAGGGACTGGAAAAATCACAGGCGCTTCTCCAGGGGCAGGTGGAGGAGATGGACAAGGCGCTCGCTGCAGAGCGCATGACCCGCGAGGGACTCGAAAAATCAAACGACCGCAACCTGAAACTCGCCAGCGAGAGGGACGAGCAGGTCACACGCCTCAAAAAAGCGCAGGCGCTCCTCCAGGGGCAGATTGAGGAGATGGGGAAGACCCTCGCCGAGAAAAACCTCCACATCGAACGCGAAAAAGCCACCAGCCTGAAAATCGCCCAATCTCTCGAGCAAAGCCGGGCGGCGCTCGCTGCAGAGCGCATGACCCGCGAGGGGCTCGAAAAATCACAGGCGCTCCTCCAGGGGCAGGTGGAGGAGATGGACAAGGCTCTCGCCGAGAAGAACCTGCACATCGAACGGGAAAAGGCCACAAACCTGAAAATCGCCCAATCCCTCCAGCAAAGCCGGGAGGCGCTCGCAGCGGAGCGCATCACGCGCGAAGGGCTGGAAAAATCAAACGCCCGCAACCTGCAACTCGCCAGCGAGAGGGACGAGCAGGTCGCGCGCCTCAAAACCGCACAGGCGCTCCTCCAAGGACAGGTGGAGGAGATGGGCAAGGCTCTCGCCGAGAAAAACCTCCACATCGAACGCGAAAAGGCCACCAGCCTGAAAATCGCCAGCGAGCGGGACGAGCAGGTCGCGCGCCTCAAAACCGCGCAGACGCTCCTCCAGGGACAGGTGGAGGAGATGGGCAAGGCTCTCGCCGAGAAAAACCTCCACATCGAACGGGAAAAGGCCACAAACCTGAAAATCGCCCAATCCCTCCAGCAAAGCCGGGAGGCGCTCGCAGCGGAGCGCATCACGCGCGAAGGGCTGGAAAAATCACAGGCGCTCCTCCAGGGGCAGGTAGAGGAGATGGGGAAGGCTCTCGCCGAGAAGAACCTTCACATCGAGCGCGAAAAAGCCACCAGCCTGAAAATCGCCCAATCCCTCGAGCAAAGCCGGGCGGCGCTCGCAGCGGAGCGCATCACGCGCGAAGGACTCGAAAAATCACAGGCGCTTCTCCAGGGGCAGGTGGAAGAGATGGGCAAGGCTCTCGCCGAGAAAAACCTCCACATCGAACGCGAAAAAGCCACCAGCCTGAAAATCGCCCAATCCCTCAAGCAAAGCCGGGCGGCGCTCGCAGCGGAGCGCATGACCCGCGAAGGGCTGGAAAAATCAAACGCCCGCAACCTTCAACTCGCCAGCGAACGGGACGAGCAGGTCGCGCGCCTCAAAAAAGCCCAGGCGCTTCTCCGGGGGCAGGTGCAGGAGATGGACAAGGCTCTCGCCGAGAAAAACCTCCACATCGAGCGCGAAAAGGCCACCAGCCTGAAAATCGCCCAATCCCTCGAGCAAAGCCGGGAGGCGCTCGCTGCAGAGCGCATGACCCGCGAGGGGCTGGAAAAATCACAGGCGCTCCTCCGGGGGCAGGTGCAGGAGATGGACAAGGCTCTCGCCGAGAAAAACCTCCACATCGAGCGCGAAAAGGCCACCAGCCTGAAAATCGCCCAATCCCTCGAGCAAAGCCGGGAGGCGCTCGCTGCAGAGCGCATGACCCGCGAGGGGCTGGAAAAATCACAGGCGCTCCTCCAGGGACAGGTGGAGGAGATGGACAAGGCCCTCGCCGAGAAAAACCTCCACATCGAACGGGAAAAGGCCACAAGCCTGAAAATCGCACAATCCCTCAAGCAAAGCCGGGCGGCGCTCGCTGCAGAGCGCATGACCCGCGAGGGGCTGGAAAAATCACAGGCGCTCCTCCAGGGACAGGTGGAGGAGATGGACAAGGCCCTCGCCGAGAAAAACCTCCACATCGAGCGCGAAAAGGCCACCAGCCTGAAAATCGCCCAATCCCTCGAGCAAAGCCGGGCGGCGCTCGCTGCAGAGCGCATGACCCGCGAGGGACTCGAAAAATCACAGGCGCTTCTCCAGGGGCAGGTGGAGGAGATGGACAAGGCTCTCGCCGAGAAAAACCTGCACATCGAACGCGAAAAGGCCACCAGCCTGAAAATCGCCCAATCTCTCGAGCAAAGCCGGGCGGCGCTCGCTGCAGAGCGCATGACCCGCGAGGGACTCGAAAAATCAAACGCCCGCAACCTGAAACTCGCCAGCGAGAGGGACGAGCAGGTCACACGCCTCAAAACCGCGCAGGCACTCCTCCAGGGGCAGGTGGAGGAGATGGACAAGGCGCTCGCCGAGAAGAACCTCCACATCGAACGGGAAAAGGCCACAAACCTGAAAATCGCCCAATCCCTCGAGCAAAGCAGGGCGGCGCTCGCAACGGAGCGCATGACCCGCGAAGGGCTGGAAAAATCACAGACACTCCTCCAGGGACAGGTGGAGGAGATGGGCAAGGCGCTCGCCGAGAAGAACCTTCACATCGAGCGCGAAAAGGCCACCAGCCTGAAAATCGCCCAATCTCTCGAGCAAAGCCGGGCGGCGCTCGCTGCAGAGCGCATGACCCGCGAAGGGCTGGAAAAATCACAGGCGCTCCTCCAGGGACAGGTGGAGGAGATGGACAAGGCTCTCGCCGAGAAAAACCTCCACATCGAACGCGAAAAAGCCACAAGCGAGAAAATCGCACAATCCCTCGAGCAAAGCAGGGCGGCGCTCGCTGCAGAGCGCACGACGCGCGAAGGACTGGAAAAATCACAGGCGCTCCTCCAGGGGCAGGTGGAGGAGATGGACAAGGCTCTCGCTGAGAAGAACCTCCACATCGAGCGCGAAAAGGCCACAAGCGAGAAAATCGCCCAATCCCTCGAGCAAAGCCGGGAGGTGCTCGCTGCAGAGCGCACGACGCGCGAGGGACTGGAAAAATCAAACGCCCGCAACCTTCAACTCGCCAGCGAACGGGACGAGCAGGTCGCGCAGCTCAAAAAAGCCCAGGCGCTTCTCCAGGGACAGGTGGAGGAGATGGGTAAGCTCCTCGCAGAGAAGACCTCCGTGGCCGACTTCATGAAGACCAAGCTGCATCAGACGAGCTCCAATCTGGCGGAAGCGATCAAAAAGCAGGCACTCGCGATTGCGCGCTCCAAAATTCTGGAGAAAAAGGCGCGTCAGGAAGCGGAGCGGGCGAGGCGGCTAGAAGAAGACATGGAGGCGGTGAACACGCAACTCAAGAAACAACTCGTCACCTTGCAGCAGACCGAGGACCGGCTCCGGGTGAGCATCGTGAGCAGTCTTTTGTTTGACTCTGGAAGCGCGGATATCCGGCCCAAAGGCATCGAGACGCTTGCGAGGATCGCGGAATTTCTCCAGACGCAAACAGACAAGGAGATCCGGATAGAAGGACATACGGACAACAAACCGATTCGAGGCAATCTCCTCAGCCGCTATCCCACGAATTGGGAGCTTTCATCCGCGCGCGCCCTCGCCGTCGTCAAATTCCTGGAATCCAGAAACATATCTCCCCGGCGCCTGTCCGCCGCCGCCCACTCGTTCCATCGGCCCGCGGCCAGCAACGACACCGAGGAGGAGCGCGCCAAGAACCGAAGAATCGTCATACTTCTCCAAAAACTTGCTCCGCAAGAACGGGATGGCTTCTCCCCGAGCGAAGCCGTGGGGGCGGCCCGCTAGCGCCCTTTCGGTCTGCCTGCCGCGCTAGATGCTGAGCACCGCCTCCAGGGCGGACTCCAGCTGTTTCTCGGCGATCACGGCGACCGTCAGCCCCTCTTCCCGGAACACTTCCCCGGCCACGCGCTGAATATCCTCCTCCCGCACGGAATCGACGTCCGCCAGCTCCTCCTCCACCGGGTACACTCTCCCGCGGAGCATGAGGTTGGAGCCGTTTCGTCCCGCATGATATTCGGAGCTCTCATGTATCTGCAGGTTTCCCTTGATGTGCCGCTTCGCCTCTTCCAACTCCTGGCTCGTCACGGGAGCGGTCTTGAATTTCCCCGCTTCCGCCAGGATCACCTCGGTCGCCTCCACCGCCTTCTCCAGGGCCACGCCCGCCTTCATCTCGATGATGCCCGTATCGGTGTAGCGATGCGGCGCGGCGCCCACGCTATAGGCGAGCCCCCGCTTCTCGCGCACTTCGGTGAACAATCGGCTGCTCATCTTTCCGCCCAATATGTTGCACATCACGCGGAGGGCCGCGCCATCCTCGCTGTCGAGGCCGAAGGAGCGAAACCCGAGGGCGAGATTCACCTGATCCGTCTGGCGGGCCTGGGACATGATTTTGGCCGCACTCTCCGACGGGAGGACGGGGGAGCGGGGCTTCTCGTCGTTTCCGCTCCGCAGTCCGAAATGCCGCTCGGACAGCTCCATCACCTCTTCGTGCCGCACGCCGCCCGCCACGGAGATGACCGTGTTGCCGGGGGTGTACCATTTTTCTATCAACTCCCGCATGTGTTCGGGCTCTATCGCGTGGATGGTCTCCCGGTTCCCGATGACCCCCATCTGCAGGTTGTACATGGTGGTTTCCAGCATATCCGACACCCACGCCCGCGGCATGTCCTCATACATCTTCAACTCCTCGAGGATGACCAGCCGCTCCCGATCCCATTCGTCCTTGTCCAGCAGGCAGTGATTCACCGCATCGGCATAGACGTCGAGCACGGCGGCGAACGCCTCGGCCGGTGCCGTGAAATGATAGCAGGTGCGCTCAGGGGCCGTGTTGGCGTTGATGGACGCTCCGTTGCCCTCCATCTCGCGCGCGATGTCGAGAGTGGTTCTCGACGGCGTTCCCTTGAACACCATATGCTCCAGGGCGTGAGAGACGCCCACCACCTCGTCGCGCTCATGGCGGCCGCCACAGCCGAAGTAAATGTGGAACGCCACGGCCGCCGATTCCGGGCGCTCGGCCGTCACCACGCGAATGCCATTGGAAAGTGCGTCCTCCACGATCTTCATGCGCAGCCTCCCGAATTAAATTAAAAAACACGCAACGTCACAACGATTCATTCTGGGGATGATGTGGTGCCGGAGAGAGGACTTGAACCTCCACGGGCCGAAGCCCACTAGAACCTGAATCTAGCGCGTCTACCAGTTCCGCCACTCCGGCAAGATAGGAATGGTCGCCCTCTCCTATATCGGGAGGCGGCCCCGTTGTCAAGGATTCGAGGCGCGATGAAACAAAACTGCTCCCGCATTTGGTATGATGGCCGGATAGATGGAAGGGCCGCCTCGCACCCGAACCCGACCTGGTTATGGGGGATATGAGAAAAATTACGTTCTACACGCGCGGCGCGTGCCACCTGTGCCATGAGGCGAAAACGGCGCTGACGCAGCATTTTCCGGACCTGGCGATCGATGAGATCGACGTGGACGCCGACCCGGAACTCCGGCGCCTGTACGGCGACGAGGTGCCCGTCGGCTATCTGGGGAAAACAAAGGTTTTCAAGTTTCGCCCGGACGTCCGCCGCCTGCGTCGGCTGCTCGATGCGCGCGATGCCAGGCCATGAGCCTGCTCGCTTTTTACGGCTTCATCCTCACCATCTCCCTGAGCGGCGTCATGTCGCCAGGCCCCCTCACCGCATTTCTCATCGCGCGCGGCAAGGAGAGCCCGTGGGCCGGAATCCCGGTCACCATCGGACACGCCCTGGCCGAAGTCCCGCTCATCATCGCCCTGTTCGCCGGCCTGCGGCCCCTGTTCGAGATTCCGGGGATGCGCGAGGGCGTCTCGTTGGCGGGCGGCTGCGTTCTCCTGTTCCTGGGGAGCGGGGCGTTCCGGACTTCGCACTCCACCCCCCGCACCCCACGGGGACCGCATCGGCCCGGCGCGCTCGTCGGCGGCGTCCTCCTCACGGCACTCAATCCCTACTGGGTCGTATGGTGGCTCACCGTCGGGACGAACGTCATCGCCAGGACGGGCGAATTCGGGTGGCTGGCCGGCCTCGCCGGGATGATCGCCGTTCACCTGCTCGCCGACGCCGCATGGGCGGTGTTCATCACATGGTCGGCGAACCGGGGGAGCCGCATGATCGGGGAAAGCGGCTGGAGGCGAATCGAGCGGGGGTGCGCGTGGGTCATGCTCGGGTTCGGGGTTTTCTTTTTGGGCGACGGGCTGCGGGGCATTCTGGCCTAGGCGCCCAGTTTTTTCCGGCCGGCCTCCATGTCGGCGCGAATCTGCGCGACGAGCTCCTCTGCGCCGGAGAACTTCTTCTCCGCGCGCAGCCGGGAGACGAACGCCACCCGGACGGATTTTCCGTACAGATCGCCCCGCCAATCCAGCAAATGGACCTCCAGGGTCAACCGCTTCTTCCCGAACGTGGGGCGATTCCCGATGTTCGCCACCGCCGGACGCCGCCGACCCTCCCTTCCCCCGATCTGCGCCCAGCAGGCGTACACCCCGTTTTCGGGAATCAGGACGGCGGGGCATTCCAGGTTGGCCGTCGGGACGCCGATTTGCCGGCCCCGCCCGTCGCCGCGCACCACCCTCCCCTCCACGAGATGGGGCTGGGCCAGCAGGCGCGCGGCCTCCTCCACCGCCCCGCTCCGCAAGAGTTTCCGTATCTCCGTGCTGCTGACCCGGCTTCCCTCGAACATGTAGGGGGGGAGCACGCGCGTTTCAAACCCCGCGCGCGCCCCTTCGCGCCGCAGCAATTCGACGTTCCCCGCGCGCCCTTTCCCGAAGCGGAAGTTGAACCCGATGACCACCAGCGAGGCGTTCAGGCCCTCCGCGACGATCTCGCGGACAAAATCCCTCGCCTCGGTTTGCGCCAGCCGGCGCGTGAATTTCTCGATCACCACGGCATCGACGCTCTGGGCCTCCAGGCGCGCCAGCTTCTCCTCGAGCGTCGTCATCAGGGGCGGCTGCCTTTCGGGGGCGATGACGGAGAGGGGGTGCGGTTCGAACGTCAGGATGACGCTTTGGCCGCCACGCAGGGCGGCCTCCTCCCTGATGAACCGGCAAATCTCCCTATGGGCGAGGTGAACGCCGTCAAAATTTCCAATGCTCAGTATCGAGGGGGAATTCTCGCGCTGGTAGGCGTCCACTCCCTGAAACACTTCCAATGCGCATCCACCTTCCAAGAATTGCGGCTTGCGGGCAGCGATGGCGAACCCAACGTTCCTTGCAGAAGCATTTCTAGCAGAGCGCCGCGCACTCGCGCAAGAAAAGAATGCGGACCGCCCTATGTCTCTCATTTACAACGCATAACCGATAGGGGGAGCAAAACCCGTTTTCCCTTTCATCGGCGTATGCCGTAATATGGGGCAGGAATGGCCAGGAAGTCGGAAACGCCGCCGCGTGATCCGGGTTTGCGATTCCCATGGCGCGGAACGTACGGCATCGACGGAGTGGAGCGAGATTTTTCATGAACCCGCCCAGACCGCATTCTGTTTCCCGCATCCTCCTTGCGCTTCTCGTTTCCCTGACGGGATACTGGCGCGCCGACGCCGCCCCGGCGCCGCCGGCCATCTCGTTTGAGCGTCCGCGCAGCAACGTGGCGCCGCCGGCGATTGCGGGGCGCTCCCTCGCGCTCTCCATACGGGAAGCCGTCAGCGTCGCCCTCGCGCGCAACTTCGACATCACCATCGCCGGGTTCGACCCCGACATCGCGGAAAGCAACCTGGTCAGGGAGCGCTCCGCGTTCGACCCCGCCGCCGTGGCGGAGGCTTCCGTCGCCAAATCCAGCCTGGAGACGGCGAGCCGGATATTCAGCGGAGGAAACCGGAAAACCAAAAACCAGTCTATATCCGCCGGCATCCGCCAAAAGCTCGTGACGGGGGCCGAGTACTCCCTGATATTCGAGGGAATCAAGGACTCGACGAATTCCATCCAGAATGCGTTCGACACGAGCTTTCAAACCAACCTCACCTTCACCATCACGCAGCCCCTGCTCAAAAACTTCGGCGTCGACCTCAACCAGGCGCGGATACGGGTGGCCGTCGCCACGAAGGAGCAGACGCTGCACACTTACCGCAAGAAGGTCATCGAGACCGTGGACGCCGTGGAGCAAGCCTACTGGGACCTCGTGTTCTCCATCGAAAATCTCGCGTTCAAGCGAAAATCTCTCGACCTCGCGAAGGACTTGCTGCGAAGAAACAGAATCCAGGTCGAGGTCGGCACCCTCGCGCCGATCGAGATAACCGAAGCGCAGGCGACCGTCGCCGCCCGGGAGGAGGCGCTTCTCGTGGCGGAGCGCAACGTCAAGGATCAGGAAGACACCCTCAAGATGCTCCTGAACGTAACGGACAAACCCTCTTCGTGGAGCATCCACATTCAGCCCACCGAGAAACCCGAGTTCCGGGCCGTGAAAGTGAACGAGATGCGCCTCACGCTCAACGCCCTGCGCAAGCACGCGGACCTGGAGAACGCGCGCATCGAGATCGAGAAAAAGAAAATCGACCTGGGCGTGGCGAAGCAAAACCTGCTGCCCCAGGTCGATCTGAACGCATCCGCATCCAACAACGCCTTCAACGAAAACAGGACCGAGGCCTTGGAGGAGCAACTCGACAACGAGGGATACGTCCTGTCCGGCACGCTCTCGTTCCGCCTCCCCCTCGGAAACAGGGAGGCGAAGGCGGACTATCGCCAGGCGCGTCTCCAGCACGCGCAAACCGTGGCGTCGTTCCACCAAAAGCAGCAGGCCGTCATGGAGGAGGTGCGCCGCAGCGCGCGCCGGGTTCGCGTGGACATCAAGAGAATCGAGGCGACCCGCGTGGCCAGAAGGCTGGCGGAAGAGCGCCTGGACGCACAGGAGAAAAAATTCCAGGTCGGCCTCTCGACAAGCCGGGACATTCTCGAGGACCAGGAGGGGCTGGCCAACGCGCTGACGGAGGAGACCCGGGCGCTCATCGACTACCACAAGTCTCTCGCCGCCCTCGACAGGGCGACGCACTCCACCCTCGAGCGGTTTCAAATCGAGATGTTCTACCCCGGCGGCGCCAAAGGGAAGCCGGCCAGAAAACCAGCCAAGAAATGAGCCGCCCCCGAATTTTGGGAATGGACTTCGGCGAGAAGCGCGTGGGACTCGCCATCAGCGATTCCCTCGGGATCACCTCCCAGCCGCTCGGCCTCATCGAGAGGCGAAGCGATGCGCATCTGCTCGATGAGATGCGCGGCCTCATCCGCGCGCATGACGCGCGCCTGCTGGTCGTGGGACATCCCGTTGGCCTGTCGAGCCGGGACACCTCCCGCGCCAGGCGCACCAGAAGGCTGATCCGGTTTTTTCGAAGCCATCTCGAAATATCGGTGGAAAAATGGGACGAGCGCCTCAGCACGACGCAGGCGGACCGCATCCTGAACGAAACGGAAACGAAGCGGAGCCGGAAAGCGAAAAAGCGCGACGTCATCGCGGCCCAACTTATCCTGCAGGCGTATCTCGATCATCAGAAAACCAGACGCCCCGACTCCGATGACTGAAAGCGCGGATTCCCTCCCGGAAAAAAAGACCGCGAAAACCGCGCCGCCCCCGGGAAAGCGCCGGCTCGGAAAATTTCTGGCGGCGCTTTTCTGCTGCCTGGCCCTCGGCGCCCTCATCGGCTATCGGTATCTCGACGACGAATGGAACCGCCCGGCGGACCCTGCGGCGGACAAAACGACGCGGGTGCACGTCCGCCCCGGCATGTCATTCGATCAAATCCTCGAACTGCTGCGAGAAAACGGATTAATCCGGAACCCGGCGTTGTTCCGCCTTCAAGCCATATCCCGGGGCGGGGCCAAAAGCGTTCAAGCGGGCGTCTATGCGCTCCGGGCGTCCATGTCGCCGCGGGAGATATACCGGCGCATCTCGGAGGGGGAGGTCGCCCGGCTGGCGTTCACCATTCCGGAGGGCTACAACGTCCGGGAGATCGCCAGGACGATTCATCGGGCGAGACTCGCCAGCGAAAGAGAAATCCTGCGCCTCTCCCGGGAGCCTTCCTTTCTCCGGGAGCTGGACGTCGCCGCACCCTCCCTGGAGGGATACCTCTTCCCCGACACCTACCGTTTCCCGGAGGGCACCGCGGCCGCAAGAATCTTGCGGTTCATGGTTCTCACCATGCGGAAGAAATTCACGCCCCGCCTCCGGGAACGGGCGAGAGGGATGGGATTCACCATCCACGAAACGCTGACGCTCGCCTCGATCATCGAAAAAGAAACCTCCCTGGACGGCGAGCGCCCGCTCATCGCAGCCGTGTTCATCAATCGGCTCAAGCGAAAAATGCGCCTCCAGAGCGACCCCACCGTCATATACGGCCTGCCGCGCTTCAACGGAAACATCACCAGGAAAGATTTGCGGCACGACTCCCCCTACAACACCTACCTGTACCGGGGGCTCCCCCCCGGCCCTATCGCCAGCCCGGGACTCGCGTCCATCCAATCCGCCCTGCATCCCGCGCAGGTGAAATACCTGTATTTCGTGGCGACGAACAGCGGCGGCCATCAATTCTCCCGAACCTACCGCGAGCATCGGCGCGCCGTGAACCAGTACCAGCGCAGAAGAAGATAGGTTGACCCCCGAATTGCGATAATGGCATGATGCGCACCGGCTCGAGGGGAAGAACTGCGTCATTTGAAAAGATATGCGCTCCTGAAATCGCCCGTTTCGAACCCTCCGTCCGGCTCATCGAGCGGATACCCGGAGAAGGGACCATGCCATGCCGACCAACCTGCTCCTGCTGGACGAAAGCCTGCTGGTTCAGCGCGTGGCGGAACTAGCCTTTCGCGACAAGAACGTGGACCTCCATCTGGCGGACAAGGCCGAGGACGCCATCGAGATCGCGGAGAACCGGCCGCCGACCGTCGTCGTGGCCAGCCTGGACATGGAGAATTCCGACGGCATGGCCTTCTGCCGGAGCCTGCGCCGGAACGCCGAACTCTCCGACGTGCCCCTCATCGTCCTGACGAGCACGCGCACAAGCGTCAGCGAGGCGGAAATACGCGAAGTGGACGCCGCCGACATCATCGAGAAACCGTTCAAGCCCCATGTATTCACGGAGAAAATAGAGCGCGCCTTCGCCCTGGCGTCGGCCCCGGCAGAGCGGGCGGACGCGGATTCTCCGGAACGACCCCCCGAAGAAGAATCCTCGGGGGAGGCGGCCAGCCCGCCAGAGGGCGCGTTCGTCGCGGGCGATGCGGAGGAGGCGATCCTCCCGCCAGAAGCCCCCCCCGAGACGCCTGCGGAAGCCGCCCACACTCCCGCAGATGCCGAAAATCCGCCCGCAGAAGCGGAGGAGGCGGCCAGCCCGCCGGAAGGCGCTTCCGTCACAGGCGATGCGGAGGAGACGCCCCTCCCTCCAGAAGACCCCCCGGAGACGCCTGCGGAAGCCGCCCTCTCTCCCGCAGATGCCGAAAACCTGCCCGCAGAAGCGGAGGAGGCGGCCGGCCCGCCACAGGGCGCGTCCGTCGCGGGCGATGCGGAGGAGGCGCCCCTCCCTCCGGAAGCCCCCCCGGAGACGCCTGCGGAATCCGCCCATCCTCCCGCAGATGCCGAAAATCCGCCCGCAGAAGCGGGGGAGGCGGCCGCCAGCCCGCCAGAAGGCGCTTCCGTCGCGGGCGATGCGGGGGAGACGCCGCCACTCCCTCCAGAAGACACCCCGGAGACGCCTGCGGAAGCCGCCCATCCTCCCGCAGATGCCGAAAATCCGCCCGCAGAAGTGGGGGAAGCGGCCAGCCCGCCAGAAGGCGCGTCCGTCGCGGGCGATGCGGAGGAGACGCCCCTCCCTCCAGAAGCCCCCCCGGAGACGCCTGCGGAATCCGCCCATCCTCCCGCAGATGCCGAAAATCCGCCCGCAGAAGCGGGGGAGGCGGCCAGCCCGCCGGAAGGCGCTTCCGTCACAGGCGATGCGGAGGAGGCGCCCCTTCCCTCCCCCGGCGTCGCGCCCGGGCTGGATGGCGAGCGGATCGACCCCATCATCCAGAAATCTCTGGAAGAGGCCGCGATGCGGATTGTCCCCACATTGTTGCGCCACATTGAAAGCGTCGTGGCGGACAAGCTTCCCCACATAGTAGAGCAAATCGTTCTTCGGGAAATCGAAAAGATCAAACGCGGAGAATAAAAACCCTTGCTGGAACCCCGCTACGACCCGAAAGGGGCTGAGGACCGCTGGTATGCGGAATGGCTGAAGCGCGGATATTTTCAGGGCGCGCCGAGTGCGCGTCACGCGCCGTACGCCATCGTCATCCCGCCGCCCAACGTGACGGGCTCCCTTCACATGGGACACGCCCTGAACAACACCCTGCAGGACATCCTCGCCCGCTGGAAGCGGATGAGCGGATCGCGCGTCTGCTGGATGCCGGGCACCGACCATGCGGGCATCGCTACCCAGAACGTGGTGGAGCGACAGCTCGCCGGGGAGAACCTCTCCCGGGAGGCGCTGGGGCGCGAGAAATTCGTCGAGCGCGTCTGGAAGTGGAAGGCCGAGAGCGGCGGCACCATCATTCGCCAGCTCCACCGCCTGGGCGCCTCGTGCGACTGGGAGCGCGAGCGGTTCACCATGGACGAGGGATTGTCCCGCGCCGTGCGCGAGGCCTTCGTGCGGCTGTATGAGGAGGGGCTGGTTTACCGCGACAACTATCTGGTGAACTGGTGCCCGAGGTGCGGGACGGCCGTCTCCGACCTGGAGGTCGAACACGAGGAGCAGGACGGCCACCTCTGGAGATTCCACTATCCGCTCTGGGATGGCGGAGAGGGCGTCACCATCGCGACGACCCGCCCCGAAACCATGCTGGGCGACACCGCCGTGGCGGTTCACCCCGAGGATGAGAGATACAAGGGCATGGTGGGCAAACACCTGCGCCTGCCGCTTCTGGACAGGAAAATCCCGATCATCGCGGATTCTTTCGTGGACGCCGCGTTCGGCTCCGGGGCGGTGAAGGTCACGCCGGCACACGATCCGAACGATTTCGAGGCGGGGCTGCGAAACGATCTCCCCCGGATCAACATCCTCGCCCCGGACGCGAAAATCAACGAAAACGGGGGGCCTTACGCAGGGCTGGACAGGTTCGAGGCGCGCGGGCGCATCCTCGCCGACATGGAGGAGCGGGGGCTGACGCGGGGGGTGGAGGCCCACCGCCACGCCGTCGGCGGATGCTATCGCTGCGGCACCGTGGTGGAGCCGTACATGTCGAAGCAATGGTTCGTGCGCGCGAAACCGCTGGCGGAGGAATCGATTCGCGCCGTGGAGGACGGGCGAATCAAAATCATCCCCGCGCAATGGGAATCCACCTATTTTGAGTGGATGCGCAACATTCGCGACTGGTGCATCAGCCGCCAGATTTGGTGGGGCCACCAGATACCCGCCTGGTATGACGATGATACCGGAGAGGTCATCGTCTCGCGCGAGGACCCCGACGACCCGAACCTCCGCCGCGAAACCGACGTGCTCGACACCTGGTTCAGCTCCGCTCTGTGGCCCTTCTCGACGTTCGGGTGGCCGGACGCCAACCCGGACCTGAAATACTTCTACCCCACCTCCGTCCTCGTCACCGGGTTCGACATCATCTTCTTCTGGGTGGCGCGGATGATCATGGCGGGCCTCAAGTTCATGGACGACGTTCCGTTCCGCGACGTCTACATCCACGCCCTCGTGCGGGATGAGCACGGGCAGAAGATGAGCAAAACGCGGGGAAACATCATCGACCCGCTGGAAATCATCGAGGAGTTCGGCGCCGATTCGCTCCGGTTCACGCTCGCCGCCATGGCCGCCCAGGGACGCGACATCCGCATGTCCACGGAGCGCATCGCCGGGTACCGGAACTTCTGCAACAAAATCTGGAACGCGGCCCGCTTCACCCTGATGCACCTGGGAGATTCGGTTCCCCCCGTCCCGGAGCGAGAGGCGCTGTCTCTCGGGGACAGATGGATGTTGAGCCGACTCAACGGCCTGACGCGCCAGGTGACGAAAGCCCTCGGGGAATACCGCTTCAACGACGCAGCCCTCGCCCTGTATCAGTTCACCTGGCATGAGCTGTGCGACTGGTACCTGGAGGTGATCAAGCCGTCCCTCGCCTCGGAGGAGGGCGCCGACGCCAGCCGCGCGGTGCTCGCCGAGGTACTGGAGCGCACGCTTCGCCTCCTGCACCCGATCATCCCCTTCATCACCGAGGAAATCTGGCAAAAACTCCCGAATCGCGCGGGCGAGAGCATCGTGGTGGCCGAATGGCCGAAACCGCGGGACGACTGGGACGACCCGGAAGCGGAAGAGGAGTTCGGCGGGCTGATGGACATGATCAGCAGCATCCGAAACCTTCGGGGAGAGTTGCGCATCTCCCCGGGGCAAGAGGTGGAAGCGCACGTTCACGTCGGCAACTCCGACGAGGAGAACCTCATCATCCGCGAATCCGAATGGATACGGAGGCTGGCGCGGATCGCGCCCGACTGGAGCGTCGGCCCCGATGTGGAGCGGCCCAGGGCGTCGGCTGTCGCCGTCTCCGGCGGCCTCCAGGTGTTCGTCCCCATCGGCGGCCTCATCGACGTCGCGGAGGAGTTGAAACGCCTCCACAAGCAAATCTCGGACGCGAGCGACGCCATATCCGGCCTGGAGAAGAAGCTCGCAAACGCCTCCTTCATCGAACGCGCACCGGCCGCCATCGTGGAGAAGGACAGAACCCGCTTGCGCGAAACCCGCGAGCGGGTGGAGAAACTTCGCGAGAGCACCGCCCGCATACTGGAGCTCCAGAACTAGATGAAGCGCATCGCCCCGAGCGCGCGGGGGCTGTGCTGGCGGGTCGAAACGCTCGAGGAGGTCGGCTCCACCAACGATCTGGTGGCGGCCAGAGCGCGAGAGGGTGCGGCCGAGGGCCTCGTCATACGGGCGAGGTCCCAAACCAGGGGCAGGGGGAGGCGGGGCCGCGCCTGGTTTTCGCCGCCGGGGGGCGGGTTGTATTTCTCCGCCCTGCTTCGGCCGGACGTCCGGACCGAACTTCTTCCCGCCACGACGCTCCTCATGGGCGTCGCCGTCGCGGAGGGGCTCCAGGAGGCGACGGGCTGCCGCATCGGTCTCAAGTGGCCGAACGACTTGCGGGTGGAGGGGAAAAAAATCGGCGGAATCCTGTGCGAATGCGCGGCCGCCCCAGATGGGCCTCCCGCCGTCATCGCGGGCGTGGGAATCAACGTCGCGACGGGCAGGGGCGATTTCCCCCCCGCGTTGCGCGAAGCCGCCTCCTCCGTTCTGCTCTCCGGGGGGAGGGTCCCCCGCCCGGAGGATCTGCTCCACTCCCTTCTGGGGCGCGTCGCCTTCTGGTACAAGGAATTCCTGTCGAACGGTTTCGGGGAAATTCGCAGCCGCTGGCTCAGCCGCTGCGATCATCTGGGCCAGAGGGTATCCCTCCGCCTGGCGGACAGGACGGTGCACGGAAGAAGCGAAGGCATTGACGAGGCGGGCCGCCTGATGCTTCAGGCCGCCGACGGCGCCGTCCAGAGGCTGGATTCCGGTGCGATGGAGCTCCTGTGAGCAGGGGCTCCCGCCTGCTGGCCATCGACGTCGGCAACACGCAAACCGTCGTCGGGCTCTTTGACGGGGAGACGCTCCGCGCGAGCTGGCGGCTCGGCTCCGTCGCCCGCCGCACGACGGACGAACTCGCCATTCTCATGGAAGGCCTGTTCCGCGTCGGGGGGCATCGGATGTCGGAGGTGGGCCGCATCGTCATCGCGAGCGTCGTTCCGCCCCTGGGGCCCACGCTGGAGGAGATGTCCAAGCGCCATTTCGGGGTAAAGCCGCTGGTCGTCGGCCCGGGCACCCGCACCGGAATCCCGATAAAATACGACAACCCCCGCGAGGTGGGGGCGGACCGAATCGTCAACGCCGTCGCCGGCCACCACCTGTACGGCGGGCCATTGATCATCGTGGATTTCGGAACGGCCATCACCTTCGACGCGATATCCGCCGGCGGAGAATACCTGGGCGGGGCCATCGCCCCCGGCCTGGGAATCGCACTCGATGCGCTCATCGACAAGACGGCGCGGCTTCCCAGGGTCGAGACCGCCATCCCCCCCTCGGTCATCGGCCGCAACACGGTCCACAGCATTCAATCCGGCATCGCATACGGGTATCGGGGCCTGGTCAAGGAAATCGTGGGCCGCATGAAGGCCGAACTCGGCGAAAATGCGAAGGTCGTCGCAACCGGCGGCCAGAGCCTGACGTTCAACGAAGGCGCGGATGGCGAGGAGGCGGGCGTCTTCGACGTGCGCAACCCGGCGCTCACCCTTCTGGGGCTTCGCCTGATCGCCGCGCGCAACAGATAGGAAACAGATAGATAAAGGCAAACGCGCCCCGGACGGGGACTTTCTCCCGACGGCGGCGCAAATCCGCAGGGGAAAGGGGGCTACGAAAACGCATTCCGCAGAAGTCGTTTGGCCCTCGGCCTTTTCCCGGCTTCCACCTCCAGCAACACCACGTCGAAGCGGCACGCGCAAGCCCGCTCGTGCGGGTGAGCCATCAGGTAGTGCTGCGCGGCCTGTGCGATGCGCCGCTGCTTCTCCCGGTTGACGGCCTCCGCACCGCTCCAGGACTTGCCGGCCGCTCGGGTCTTCACCTCGACGAAGGAGAGAACCTCCCCCTCGCGCGCGATGATGTCCACCTCGTAGCGGGAGCCGCGGTAGTTGCGCTCCACGATTTCATACCCGCGGCGGCGCAGGAACCGGACGGCCGCATCCTCTCCCCGTTTTCCGCCCGCCTGACTCATGGCGTCCTCACGCCCCGGCCTCCGGAGGCACCCCCCGAAAAGTCCGGCGATGAATGCGGCAGCGGCCATGCCGCTCCAGGGCGGCGAGGTGCTCCTGCGTGGGGTATCCCTTGTGCTTGCGGAACCCGTAGCCCGGAAAACGCCCGTCCATCCGCGCCATGAGCCGATCCCGATGCACCTTGGCGACCACGCTCGCCGCCGCGATGCAGGCACACCGCGCGTCTCCCCCTACCAGCGGGGTTTGCGGCAATGGCGCGGGAATCGCGATGTTCCCGTCGATGAGCACATGCGCAGGGGCACACGCAAGCCTTCCCACGGCGGTCACCATCGCGCGAAGCGACGCCTGCAGGATGTTGACTCTCTCGATCTCGCGCGGGCCGGCCGCCGCCAGGGCCACGGCGCGCGCGCGGGCGAGAATCTCGGAGAGCAGCGTCTCCCTCTTGCGCGGGGAGAGCTTTTTGCTGTCATCCAGCCCGCAGATCGGATCGTCCGGGTCCAGCACCACGGCGGCGGCAACCACCGGGCCCGCCAGAGATCCGCGCCCGGCCTCGTCCACGCCCGCGACGGCCGAGGCGCCCTCTCTCGCAAGAGCCAGCTCGATGGAATACATGGGGGACACCATACTAGGCGGCGGAGAGGAGCAATCTATCGCCAAATCGAAGCATCTTCAAGCGGAGCGCCCGGCCGCTGCGCTTGGAGGATGGACAAGAATTTGAGAGGATGCGGGGGGTTCCTCCACCGGGAGAAGAGGCGTTGGCGCGTGCCGCGATATTTCAAAAAGACCACTTCATCGATGCCCACGACGCGGGCGTCCGGCTGCACCTGCGAGAGAAGAAGCCCCGGGGAATGCGGAAGACCGAGGCGGCCAACACGCTGCTGATGGTGCATGGGCAAAGCACCCCGTCGCCCGTCGCGTTCGACCTCCCGCTGCCCGGCTACTCGTGGATGGATTTCGTCGCAGGCCGCGGTTTTCACGTCTACGCCCTCTGCATTCGGGGGTACGGCCCCTCCACGCGCCCCCCGGAAATGCGCAGAAACCCCGCGGACCAGCCGCCGGCCGTGCGGGGACTCACTGCGGTGCGCGACATCGACGCCGCCGTGCGGTTCATTTGCGGGCAAAACGCCATCGGCAAGCTGAACCTCCTCGGCTGGTCCTGGGGCACCACGACGACGGCCGCCTTCACCGCCGGGAAACAAGGCCGCGTCCGCCGCCTCGCGCTGTACGCCCCCTTCTACGCATACGACGACCCCGAGGCGGCCGCCCGCCAGGAAGACCCCGCGCGGCCCGGCCGCTGGGACCCCCGGCGCGGGGCGTGGCGCTGGGTCACCGAAAGCTACCAGCGGGAGCGATGGGACGGGAGCATCCCCGAGGGGCGGCATGCCAAGTGGAGAACGGAGGAGGCGATTCGGCGCTTCTGGACGGAGCAGCTGCGATTCGACGAGGAGGGCAGCCACAGAAAAACGCCCGCCGTCCGCGTGCCCAACGGCGCGATGGCGGACGCGTACGACCGCGCGCGCAACAAGCCGCTCTACGACGCGCGCAAGATCACCTGTCCGGTCCTGACCATCCGGGGCGACCACGACAGGAGCTCCACCGCGCCCGTCTTCTCCGCCGTCTATCGCGCGCTGGTCAACAGCCGGGGGAAGCGCTCGGTCGTCCTGGGAGACGCCACGCATTTCGCCCAGTACGAATGGTGCCGCGAGGCGCTCTACAGCGAGGTGCAAAACTTCATCGAGGGGTGAGGGACGGCCCCGGAAAGCCCCCCCCGGGGGCCGGAGGCTCGTCCCTTGGGGCGAGCGATGCGGCGCTGGCGCTACCTTCTGCGGCGCTCCTTCACTTGGGCCGCCTTGCCCTTGCGCTCCCGCAGGTAGTAGAGCTTCGCGCGGCGCACGCGGCCCTTTCGGGTAATCTCTATCCTGTCAATCCTGGGAGAGTGCACCGGAAATATCCGCTCCACGCCGATGCCGTAGGAGAGTTTGCGAACGCGGAATCTCTCGCGAAGCCCGCCGCCCTGCCTCCCGATGACGACGCCCTCGAACACCTGGATGCGCTCCTTGTCGCCCTCCACGATTTTCACGTGAACGCGCACCGTGTCCCCCGGTTCAAACTCGGGAACGTCCTTGCGCATGCCCTCGCGCTCAATCCGATCGATAATGTTCACCCGCCTGCTCCTTTTCCTGAAAATCTCCGCCGCATACCTCTCGCTCGCCCAGAATGCGATCTACCACAACCGCCGCCGCACCGCGAACCGACAGATGGTTGAACCCCGTATCCGCCGCCGCCCGCACCGGCTGCAACACCACGTCGCACCTATCCAAAACCTCGTCCGCCAGCCCCCAGCTCGTGCCGAACAAAACGACGAGCGGGGCGTCCGTCCCCCGTATCCGGCTTCGCATCGCGCCATACCCCTCGGCGCGCGGGACGCGCCGCGCCGTCGTCGCCGCGCATTGCGGCCTCCTGGACTCCCTGCGCTCCACCTCTTCGACGAGCGCGTCGAGGGACGGCAAAACCTCCAGAAACTCCAGCGTCTCCCCTCTTTGCGGGTGCAACACGCGCCCCCGCCCTTCCACGAAATGCCCTATCACCCGGTGGACGAAGGCCCGCTGCGGAGCGGAGGGATGTACCACAAATACGCCCGAGGCTCCATAGGTGCGGCCCACGCGGGCCAGATCGTGCAAATCGAGGCTGGTGACGGAGGAAGTCACAACCCCGCCCTCCCGATTCAGGACAGGATGGTGCACCAGCCCGAGATAGACGTTGCCCAAAAATCCCGAGCCTCCCGGGTCTAGGGAGATTCCAGCAAACGCAAATCTTCATCGCTCCACTCGGCCCGCTCCCACAAATCTCCCCGTCTCTCCCGCGTTCTCCGGAGCGACTCGCGCCTCCTCCAAAGCCGGATGGCCTCATGGTCGCCGGACAAAAGCACCTCCGGGACGCGCATCCCCTCAAACTCCGCCGGGCGCGTGTAGTGGGGATGGTCGAGCAGGCCGCCGGCGAAGCTGTCCTGTGCGGCGGAATCATCGTTGCCCAGCACGCCGGGGATCAGCCTGCCGACGGCGTCCAGCACGAGCATGGCCGGAATCTCCCCCCCCGAGAGCACGTAATCGCCGACGGAGATCTCCTCGTCCGCGCACAACGCGCTCACCCTCTCGTCCACGCCCTCATACCGGCCGCAGATGAGAAGCAGCCTGGGGATGCGGGAGAGGCGCATGGCGGTTTCTTGATCGAACAACCGCCCCTGCGGGGTGAGCAACACCTTGAGCGGCTCGCCCTCCCCGTCTTTCCGGACCGCCCTGGCGGCCCTGAGTATCGGCTCGGGCTTCATCACCATGCCCGCCCCGCCGCCGAACGGGGCGTCGTCGGTTTGCCTGTATTTCCCCTCGGCGAAATCCCTCAGGTTCCAGACCCGGAGCTGCAGGAGGCCCCCCCGCATCGCGCGCCCTACGACGCCTTCCCGAAACGCCTCCTCCACCATGCGGGGGAACAGGGAAAGAACGTCGACGCGCATGCCTCTCCCCTCACTCAACAATCCTCGCCGTCCAGTCTCGGGGGACGAAACACCCAGCGTTCGCCCTCGCGCCTCAACACGACTTCGCGCGTCGCGGGCACGAGGAGCTCTCCGCCCCCCGGTGCGCGTATGGCGATGACGTCGTTTCCCCCGGCGCCCAGCATGTCCACGACATGGCCGAGGAGGACGCCCGCCTCGTCCACGATTTCGCAGCCCTCGAAATCCTCAAAATACAACACCCCGCTCTCGGGACCGTCGAGGAACTTTCTGTCCGCCAAAAAAACCATCCCCCGCAGCGCCTCGGCGTCCTCGGGGGTATCGATTCCCGCAAACTTCCAGACGACGGCTCCCTTCCCGCCGGGGTGGAAGGCCTCTATCTCGAATCTTCTCGGCGGCGCCTCCCGGGTCGCCACCTCTCCGATGCGCCCGTAGGCGTCCACATCGTCCAGCCAGGGCTCCACCCGGACGGCCCCTTTCAGGCCGTGCGGCCGCAACGCGACGCCCACGGCCACCTTCCCGCTCACGGGGCGCCCCTAATCGTTGATGCCCGCCTTGTCCAGAAGGTTCTGCACCGTCCGGGTCGGGATGGCGCCCTTCCCTATCCACGCCCGCGCCCTCTCGAGGTCGATGCCGATAAACGCAGGATCCTGCGACGGATCGTAGCGCCCGATGCTCTCGATGAAGCGGCCGTCGCGCGGCATGCGCCCATCCTGCACGACGACGCGGTAGCGCGGCGCCTTTTTCATGCCGCCCCGTGCCAGTCTGATCTTCACGCTCAACGTGTCTCTCCTCAAAAGTTCAGCATCTGACGCATTCTCTGCATCTGTTTTTTCTTGCCGCCCCTGGAAAATTGCTTCATCATCTTCTGCGTTTGCGAGAATTGCCTGAGCAGCCGGTTCACGTCGCGCACCTGGGTTCCGCTGCCGGTCGCGATGCGCTTTCTGCGGCTGCCCTTGATGATCTCGGGCTTCCTGCGCTCGCCGGGCGTCATCGAATCGATGATGGCCACCGCGCGCCCCAGCTCTCTCTCGTCCACCTCCACGTCGGGCATCCTGCCTCCCAGGCCCGGGATCATGGACATGATATCGCCCATGGACCCCATCTTTCGCATTTGCAGTATCTGCTCTTTCATCGTCTCGAGGGTGAACGCCCCTTTTCCGAAGGACGCCGCCACGGACTGCGCGTCCCCGGCGGAGAGGGCGGCCTCCGCCTTCTCGATGAGGGACATGACGTCCCCCATGCCCAGGATGCGCGAGGCCATTCTCTCGGGGTGAAAATCCTCGAGCGCGTCGAGCTTCTCGCCCACGCCGACCATCTTGACGGGCACGCCCGTCACCGATCGCAGCGAGAGCGCCCCGCCGCCCCTGGCGTCGCCGTCGAGCTTCGTCAGCACGACGCCCGTGATGCCGACCCGCTCGGAAAACGCCTGCCCCAGGCCGACCGCCTCCTGGCCCGTCATCGCGTCCGCGACCAGAAGCACCTCCTCGGGGCGTGCCGCCTCCTTCATCCGCCCCAGCTCATCCATCAACTCCTCATCGGCGTGCAGCCTGCCCGCGCTGTCCACGATGCAGTAATCAAAATGCTCCCGCCGGGCGCGCGCAGCGGCGCGCTGGACGATCTCCAGGGGACTCGACATGCCCTCGGAATCAAACGAATCGACGCCGGCCTGCGCAGCCAGCCTCTTCAGCTGGGCGATGGCCGCCGGCCGCGCGACGTCCGCCGGCACCAGGAGGACGCGCAATCCCCTGCTCCTGAGTTTCCGGGCGATCTTCCCGGCCGTCGTCGTTTTTCCCGACCCCTGGAGTCCGACGAGCATCAGCGTGGTCACGCCGCCCGACGCGCGCGCCAGCGGCGTGCTCCTGCTCCCCATCAACTCCGTAAGGCGCCCGTGAACGGCCTTGATGACCTGCTGGGAAGGGTCGAGGTGCGCCACGCGCTCGGAGCCGACCAAATCCCCGCGAATTTTCGCCACCAGCTCCTTGGCGACCCGAAAATGGACGTCCGCCTCGAGCAGCGCCAGGCGAATCTCGCGGAGGGCGGAATCGACCTGCTTTTCTCCCAGGACGCCCCGGCTCTTCAGTTCCTTGAAGATTCCGCCGAGGCGCTCCTTCAATCCGTCAAACATCGAACACCCCAAGCGATTGATGTCGGATGTGTTTTTGATTGCATCCCCGCAAGGCCGGGTGAGGAAACAAACTTATAAGGATTTTCCAGGGAGCCTGTCAACCGGGCGCGCGTCCAGCCGCTCCACAATCCCGCGCGGAAAACGGGCCGCGGCCCGAAAGCGGCTGGGGGATCAGCCGCCCCTGATCCCGCGTATGGCCTCCGCGTAGTCTTTCGCCCGGAACACGGCGGAGCCGGCCACGAGCGCCTCGGCGCCCGCCGCGCGTATCTCCGCCGCATTCCGGGGGGTGACGCCGCCGTCGACCTCTATCAGGACCGACAGGCCCCGCTCCTGAACCATCTTTCGCACGCGCCGGATGCGCTCCAGTGAGGCCGGGATGAAGCCCTGGCCGCCAAAACCCGGATTGACGCTCATGACAAGCACCATGTCCACCTCCGCGAGCAAATCCTCTATCGCCAGAAGCGGCGTTCCGGGGTTCAGGGTCAGCCCGACGCCCAGGCCGGCCCCGCGTATGTTCTGGAGGGTGCGGTGAATGTGTCGCGAGGCCTCTACGTGGACCGTCAAGATGTCGGCGCCCGCGTCCGCGAAGGCGTCGACATACCGGTCCGGCTCCGAAATCATCAGATGCACGTCGAGTGGCGCCTCCGGGGCGGCTCTTCTCGCCGCCCGCACCCCCAAAGGCCCCACGGAGATGTTCGGCACGAAATGGCCGTCCATGACGTCAAAATGCAGCCAGTCCGCTCCGGCCGCGCGCACCGCGCCTATCTCCTCCCCCATTCTCTCGAAAGCACAGGAGAGCAAAGAGGGCGCCACGCGAATTGTTCCGGGCGTCATGTCGGGCCTGGGCATGTCGATTTCCCCGCCTAATGCGCCTGCTCCTCGACCAATCGGTCATCCAGAAATATGCGCGCCGTCGTCCTGCCCTTCACCCGCACCAGCAGGTGAATCTCCTCGCCCGCGCGCACGCTGCGGGCCAGCTTCTCGCGCGTCTCGCCGTTCGATTCCACCTCCACGCGAAGTTTGCGCTGCGGCCTTCCGCGCGGCACGCGGTAGCGCAGGACGATGAAATTTCCCGCAATCTGATCCCCTCCGCGCGCCACGTCCACGTGAACGCGCTGGCCCGCGAGGACGCGCTGGCCGGGCGGCGGTATTTGCGAAACGATGGAGCCGCGCAGGGTGCCCGGACGATCCACGTAGCGAACGCGCCCGGCCGAGAGGCCAAGCGCGCGCACCCGATCAAGTGCCTTGTTGACGGGCTCTCCGATGAGGGAGGGCATGACGTACGCCCGGTCGCGCGGCCCCTGGCTGACGACGAGAACCACCCCGTCGCCGCGCCTGACGTTCGTCCCCTCGCTCGGCCAGACGCCCACCACCTGGTCGACGGGCCGTCTGGGGTCGAACAATCTCTCCACCAGGCGCACCCGAAGCCCCTGCAGGCGGATGAGGGTCTCCGCGCGGCTCAGGTTTTCTCCCCGCACCGCAGGCACCGCCACGTCCCGCGAACCCTTGCTGAGGACGAGGGAGACGATTCTCCCCCTGCGGATGCGGCGCCCGCCGGGCGGATTCTGGCGCGCGACATGGTTCATGGGCACCGCGTCGCTGAAAACGCGCCCGGCCACCTGCATGGGTATGCCCTTCTCACCGAGCAGCTCCAGTGCGCGCACCACGTCGAGGCCCGCGACCTGGGGCAGGAAGACGCCCTCTCCCCCCCGGAACAGGTAGAGCCCCGCCACGCCGCCCGCACCGCCGAGCGAGACGAGGAGCGCCGTCCACAGAAGGCCCTTGAGTATCCCGCGCAGCAACGCTAGCCCTCTTTGCGCCAGCTCATGGCGAAAAAGCCGTCCAGTCCCGTTTCCGGGGCGATCCGCAGCGCTCCGTCGGCGCCCAGAAATTGTTGCGCGCCCGCCGGAAGGGCGCCCCCGTCCCATACGGGGACAAACCCGGGCTCCTGAAAAGAAGAAGCGACGCTTTCGGTTTCCTCGGGCTCGTTCGAGCAAACCGCATACGCCAGTTTGCCCCCTCGCCGCACCGCGCTGGCCGCCCCTCGCAGAATCGCCGCCTGCCGCGCCGCCTGCGCCGCCAACGCCCCTTCTCCCGCGCGCCACCTCGCGTCGGGGTGCCGCCTGAGTACGCCCAGCCCGCTACAGGGCGCATCCACCAGAACCAGGTCGAATTGTCGGCGAAAAGGCGGGTTTCTCGCGTCCATCCGCAAAATCTCCACCTCCGCCCGAATCCTAGCACAGTTCTCCCGGAGGCGGACGAGGCGACGCGACGCGCTGTCCCCCGCCACGACGCTCCCTCCCTCCCCCGCGGCCCAGGCGAGGCAAGCCGTCTTTCCTCCCGGCGCCGCGCAGGCGTCCAGAACCCTCTCCCCCGCAGCGGGGCCGGCGAAGCGCACCGCCAGGCTCGACGCCTCGTCCATGACGACAAACTGGCCCTCCCGATAGGCCGCCGTATCGCTCAAGCGCACCCCGGGGGCGCTCTCGTTCGCGAGGAACGCCAGGCAATCGGGATCGGCGCGGCCCGCCCGCGTGGCGAGGCCCTCGCGCTTGAGCTGCGCCATCAGGACTTCGCGGCTCGCGACCCGCGTATTCGCGCGCAAGACGACCGGCGCCTCCCGGTTATTGGCCCGGCAGCGGCGCAGCGCCCCCTCCTCCCCGAGCTCCCGCACCCAGCGCCTCACCAGCCATCTCGGGTGGGACTCCCAGAGGGTCAGATAATCCTCCACGTCCCGCGGCGGGGGAACGTCGCGCGCCGCCACCCTGCGCAAGACCGCGTTCGCCAGTCCCCTCGCCCAGCCCAGATCATGGCGACTCAGCAGACGGACGGCGCCATCCACCGCGCTGTGCGCGGGGGACGCGATCCGTGAACAGCAGCTGGTAGGTTCCCAGCCGCAACGCCTCCCGCACGGGGGGTGCCAGGCCGGGTTTGCGCAAAAAATGGCCATACACAAAATCCAGACGGCTTCTCCACCGCAAGACGCCGAAGATCAGTTCGCGCAAAAACGCCCGGTCGCGCGCGTCGAAATCCGCCGCGGAGAATCGCCTCACCAGCAGGTCGGCGGGAACCGGGGTTTTCCCGAAGGAGAGCAAGGCGGCGTGGGCGGCCCGCCGGACGGGATCGGCCGAGCGCGCGCCCTCCCCGGACGGGGCGGAGGCGCGGCTCACCGCCCATCTCCGAGCACGAGGGAGGGCCGGCACGGATACCCCCTGGCGAAAGACGGCGCGTCCATCTTCCTCCTGCCCGGCGGCTGGAGCTCCAGAATCACCAAATCGCCCGCGCCCGTGGACACGCGGATGCCCTCCCCCTCGGGGGATTCGGCCATTCCCAGAATCTCGCCGGCGGTGCCCGCAGGCGCGCCCGCCAGCGGACAGGCCCGCCATATACGCACCGGCCCGTTCGGCAGGCCCGGCCACTCCGTCTCGGCCACCGGCCAGGGGTTGAACCCCCGGATCAGCCTGTCGAGACGGCGCGCCGACAGGCTCCAGTCGAGCCTGGCCTCCTCTTTTCGCAGCTTCTCCGCGTAGGTGACCAGCGATTCATCCTGGGGCTTCTCCTCCGCCTCCCCACGATCCAGCCTGCGCAGCGTCGCCACCATCAGCTCCGCACCCAGGGCGGCCAACCTGTCGTGAAGCGCGCCGGAGGTATCCCTCGGCTCGATGGGCGCGGCGCGCCTCGCGAGCACCGGCCCGGCGTCGAGTTCCGGCACGAGGCGCATCACGCAGACTCCCGTCTCGGCATCCCCCGCCAGCAAGGCGCGCGGAATGGGCGCCGCCCCCCGCCAGCGCGGGAGAAGCGAGGGATGCAGGTTCAGCACCCCCAGCCGGGGGACGCCCAGCAGCCGCCTGCTCAAAATCTGGCCGTAGGCCGCCGCGACCCCCACGTCGGGTCGGTGCGCGGCGACGTCGGCCGCGCGAATTTTCTCCGGCTGCAGGACGGGCAGCCCCGCTTCGAGGGCGCGCGCCTTGACGGGCGGCGGGGTGCGCTTCCGCCCCCTCCCCGTAGGCCTGTCCGGCTGCGTGAACACGGCCGCTATCTCCATGGGGGACGCCGCCAGCGCCTCGAGTGCCGGCACCGCGAACCCGGATGTGCCGAGGAAGACCGCTCGCATCGCTCCACTCCCGGGAAAGGGCGCGCACGCGCCGGCGAGAGCCGTGCTGCGCAGCCACGAAACGATCATACAACAGAAGAGGGGGGAAACTACCTAGGAGGCGGCCCTCGCCTGCCTTTTGAGGCGCCGCTTGATGAGCTCTCGCTTCGTCTTGTTGAGGCGATCCAGGATGAGCCTGCCGTCGAGATGATCGATCTCGTGCTGGAGGGCGAAGGCGAGAACCCCGCGCGCGTCGAGGAGCACCTCCTCGCCTCTCAAGTTGCACGCCCGCACCCGCACCGCTTCATGTCGGCGAATCTTCTCGCTCACGCCCGGCAGCGAGAGGCACCCCTCCTCCACGATCCGCTCGCCTTGCGCGCTTTCGAGCGCCGGATTGATGAGGGAATGCGCCTGCTCCGGGTCCTTCCCGACCGAGACGTCCACCACGATCAAACGGATTCCCTCGCCCACCTGGGGAGCGGCGAGGCCGACTCCGGGGGCGTCATGGAGGGTGTCGAGCATCGCGGCCGCCAATGCGCGCACCCGCGCCGTGATCGCCTCCACGGGGCGACATTTCCGGCGAAGGACGGGCGCCGGATATGTGAGAATTTCCAAAACGGGCATGAGAGGTTCCCGGTTGGAGTGGACGCCTGCGCGCCTGGCGCGCCGATTTCCATCATCTTAACTAGCCCATCGTCCGCGCGGAAGCAAATCCGCAGGGGACAATCCCCCCCGTCAAGCGCAGCAGTCGTATTTTTTCGGGTATGTCAGGTGAATACACGTTGCGTGCTATGATACAATTCCCGCTTGTATCGAGAATAAAGCGAAACAACCTCCGGCTTTGCCAACGATGGATTGCCCGCCGTTTTGTATTTCACTTCTCCCCAGTCTATGGATTGAAGTATGTCCTTTACGCCTGAAACGCATTCCCGGATGAAATAGTGCGAATTCGGGGAAAGGATTCGCATATTCATTTTCACGGCACCGGCATTCACCCCGACTCTCTGCAATGCGAAATCCGCCATGTCCATGGTGGTGAAATGAAAATCAGTATGTGTCATGGGGGAATCAAGGCATGGTCTTAGGGACGCCTTTTTCCCCCATACCTGAAAGGCACAAGGAACTGAATACGGGTTGCCTGATAAGGTGAATGATTCAGGCGGAATACCCATCTCGGCTATCATATGAAAATTCTTGTGCAACCGATTTATTATGCTTGCCTTCTGAAACGTGCGCGGAAATATCATGGCTATCGTATCGGAAAAACGTGCGGCATGATTGAAGAACCTGACCGCCAAGCTGGAGTTTTTCCCAAAAGGGGGATTGCCCATGGTGATGATTTTGCCCGTGTTGACCGGGGGTTCCCATTCGAGAAAATTTGCCGTTTTGATTTCAGGATGCTTCGATTCCTGAATATCAATCCCGATCTTCGGTTCCGGCATCATATCAAGAAACGCACCTTCCCCCGCCGAAGGCTCAACCCATAAAGTAAAATCTTTTCCGCAACTCTCCTGAACGAAATCAAAACACTTCGCCGCGATTGCCCGATTCGTGTAGAAGCAATCAAACCTCACGCCACCAAATCCTCGTATGGCGGATGTTTTATAAGGCGACCTTTCCCCCAATCATCCGATTAGGGCGCGATTCTCATCCGCTCTGTCGCGTTCGGCCTGCTTCCAGCCTCGCTCCTATTTCGGCGTCGCCGACTGTGGCGCATCCCCCGTGCGCGCGGTCGCTTCCGGCCCGCCGATTCCGAGGGCACCGCGCACCCCCTTTTCGATCTCGGCGAAGACGTCCGGGTTCTCCCTCAGGAACCGCTTCACGTTCTCGCGGCCCTGGCCGATGCGCTCCTCGCCGAAGGAATACCACGCCCCCGTCTTGGCGACGACGCCGTGCTCCACCCCCAGGTCGAGCACATCCCCCTCTTTCGAGACGCCCGTCCCGAACATGATGTCGAACTCCGCCGTGCGAAACGGGGGGGCGAGCTTGTTCTTCACCACGCGCACCCGCGTCCTGTTGCCCACGTTCCTGTCGCCCTCCTTGATCGAGGCGATGCGCCGGATGTCCAGGCGCACGGAAGCGTAGAATTTCAGCGCGTGCCCGCCCGTGGTGGTCTCCGGGTTCCCGAACATCACGCCGATCTTCATGCGAATCTGGTTGATGAAGATAAAGCAGGTGTTGCTGCGGTGCACCACGCCCGTGAGCTTGCGAAGCGCCTGGCTCATGAGCCGCGCCTGGAGGCCCACATGGTGGTCGCCCATGTCCCCCTCCAGCTCCGCCTTGGGCACCAGGGCGGCCACGGAGTCGATGACGACCACGTCGAGCGAGCCGCTGCTCGTCAGAATCTCGGCGATCTCCAGAGCCTGCTCGCCCGTGTCGGGCTGGGAGACGATCAGGTTGTCCGTGCGCACCCCGAGCGCCTTGGCGTACACCGGATCCAGGGCGTGCTCGGCGTCCACGAAGGCCGCCATCCCGCCCGTGCGCTGCACCTGCGCGATGATTTGCAGCGCGATGGTCGTCTTGCCCGAGGATTCGGGGCCGAATATCTCCACGATGCGCCCGCGCGGCACGCCGCCGCAGCCCAGCGCCGCGTCGAGCGACACCGCGCCCGTCGAGATGGCGGAAATCGCATCCACGCCCGGGCCCTCGCCCAGGCGCATGATGGAGCCCTTGCCGAACTGGCGGTTGATCTGCTTGAACGCCATGTCGAGCGCCTTGTCGCGGCGCTCGCGCTCCCGGGGGGTGCCGGATGTGGAGGTGGGGGGCCCGTTCTTGAGGTTCATCGGAAAACTCCCTTGAATGAAGGAATGCGCGCCGGTCCGGGCGACGGCGGACATGCGCCGAATGTAGGGGATTTGCCCTTTCTTCGCAACGAGACCCGCACGGGACGGCCGTCACCTCCCGACGTCCGCATCGAGGCGTCCCGACGCCGACGAGATGAGAGAACGCGGTCGTCACCTCCCGACGTCCGCATCAGTCGGGCTATCCGGGAGGGCGGCGGCTCACTTTCGCCAAATATACGCGAATCCGCTCGTGATGGTCAAGTATAAAAAGCGAAAATCCGCAAAAATTCGACGATTCGCGGCACATGCAGACGCACAGGGGGCACCTCCCAGGAATTCTTCGGGGGCGGGGGTTTTCAGGAAAAGAACTTTCTAGCCCCGCCACCTCCATTCGTCGGCCAACGTCCAGTCTTCCTCATCCGGGAGCTGCAACTTCCAAGCTTTCCATCCGTTCCCGAATTTACCGCCGCTGACCGCCCCCGATGCACCGGAGAAACTTCCATAGGGCGTTCCGTTCACAACCAGCTTCCCGTCCCGAATCTCCCCATGGAAGTCCCGGCGCTTATAGCGGAACCTCGCCTTTGTGCCATCCGGTGGCGGAAAGGAACGGGGGAGGCTCCCGCCATTCGTGGAGCTGCGTCCATTTGAGGTTCTTCTCCCCCACCAATTCTGAAATTCCCTGACGGCCTGCGGACCCTTCGGATGACAATCCCGATGGACCAGCGCCGCGTTCTCGATGCTGGTTGCCCCGCCCTCGTTGTGAGGACGGACGTGGTGCGCCTGCGCCTCTTCCCACGACACCCTGTGGTCATCTCCTCCACTCATCCTGCAGTATTGACACAACATCGCATCCCGATAGAACACCGCCTGCCGCTCAAAATCGGTAAATGATCGCCTCGGGTCCCGTTTCTTCGGAGAGAGCAGCTTCAGCATTTCCTGGGCGAAAAAGGCGTGCCTCCTCCGAATTGTAGACGCCTGATCAGCCGACGTCTTCGTCAGTTGAGCGTATTCTCTATAATATCCAGCATATTCCGTGTCCTGGTGCTCTTTCTCCGCCTTGGCCGCTTCCTTGCATCGCGCTTCAAATGTATGCAACTTGCCGGCCAGCCTGGACTCCCACGTCCCATCGACATACTCATCCAGGAGAGAATCCACCCGCCTTGCAGGCGGATGAACAAGTCTCTTATCGAGTTTTCATTCTCGGTGGCAATCTCGTAGGCAACAACCTTGTGGCTCCGCAGTCGGTCTTTCAGTTCCTCGGAAAGCTCGTCAAATCTTCTCCCGCCCCACGGACATGGCTCGTCCTCCTCGCCGTTATCGGGCATCATCCCTGATCATGCGCCGAGGCCGCGCCATCCTCCCACCCTGTCCTCTGGCTCTGCCTAGCCCAGCGGCACCCGCGCGAGTGCTGCGTGGGTGGCGCCGGAGGGGAGGAGTTCGCTTCGGAAGAGCGCGGCCTCGCGCGCGCGGAAGACGGGCGGGGGCGTCAGCCACCGCCGCTCGGCGACCTCCAGCTCCCCCTCCATGCTCGCGGGCGGACGACGGCGGGAGCGGCGCCGCGCCAGCGTCACATGCGCGCGGAAGCGCCGCCCCTCCCCGGCAGGAAACCCCGCCTCGGCCAGATGACGGGAAAGACGCGCCACAAGCTGCGCGAGAGGCTCCGGCGTCTCGGCGGGACCCGCCCAGAGCGCACCCGGACGCCTGAGGTGCGGAAAGACGCCAAAACGCTCCAGAGGAACGTCAAAGGTGGGTGCGCCCGCTGCCGCGCGACGCAGCGCGTCCGCCGCCGCCTCCGCCCGCTCCTCGCCGACGTCGCCCAGAAAGCGCAGGGTGACGTGCGTGTTCTCCGGCCGCACCCAGCGAAAATCGCCGAGGGCGGGCATGGTGGACAGCGACTCCTGAAGCGATTTCAGGAGCCGATGCGCATCGGCGCGGAACGGAATCGCCAGAAAGGCGCGCACAGGCTGCCCTCCTTCCCATCGGACGGACGCTTTCGGGGGCATGAGAAAGCCCCCGCCATCGCACCCGCGCGCTTTCGGGAAAATCTCAGTCGGACGCCTCCAGGGCGTCGCGGGCCATCTCGAGTGCGGCCCGCACCGCCTGGGCCTTCACCTCCAGGCGGGAGCCATGGAACAGGTGGCGCCGGCAGGCGACGCCCGCGGGCAGGGCGACGGCCATGTACACCGTGCCCACCGGCTTCTCGGGGCTTCCGCCCGAAGGGCCGGCGATGCCGGTGACGGAGAGGCCGACCTCGCTCCCCGACGCCCTGCGAACGCCCTCGGCCATCGCGCGCGCGCAGGCCGCACTCACCGCACCCGGCCCCCCCTCGGTCGCCACGATCTCCGGCGGCACGCCCAGAAGCGCCATTTTCGCCTCGTTGCTGTAGGTGATGAAGCCCTGCTCGAAATAGGCGGAGCTGCCCGAGACATCGGTGATGCGGCTGGCTATGAGTCCGCCCGTGCAGCTCTCCGCCGTAGCGATGCGCCAGCCCCTGTCCCCCAGGTGCGCTCCGACCTGCTCCTCCAAAGATTCCGCCATCCCTCTCCGCCTCCCGGAAAATCAGACGACGCCGAAATGCGACAGGCCGCGCAGCACCGCCCAGCCTAGGACGCCGGCGCCGACGTCGTCCGCCACGACGCCCACCCCGCCCGGCAGCCTCTCGAGACGGCGAAGCGGCGGCGGCTTGATGACGTCCAGCACCCGAAACAGGAAAAAGCCGGCCGCCAGGGCGCCCGGCGTCGGCTCGGTACCAAGGAGGCAGACGAACTGGCCCACCCATTCGTCCACGACGATCTCCGGCGGGTCCCGCCGGTGCGCGGCGGCCTCATACCTTCCGGACGCCCACACGGCAAGCGGCGCCAGGAGGAGCACAAACAGGGCGGGGAGGTGGCGGCCCATCCCCCAGAGGGCGCAATACGCCGCCACGGCGAGCAGGGAGGCCGCCGTGCCCGGTGCGAGGGGCGCCCTCCCGATCCCGCCGAGCGTGGCGACGAGTCGCGGCAGCTCCCCGCCCGCGCCGCCCTTCACGGATTCGACTTGGCGACGGCGGCAGCTCCGCCCAGACGGGCGGCGGCATACCCCCGCGCCCAGCGATCCGCCTCCAGGACGGCCTCCAGCGCATCCGCCTCCATCCTCTCGTGCGCGTCCAGGGCGGCGCCGACCACGCCGGGGATGTCCATGAATTTCGACGCGCCGGCCAAAAACGAGGCGACGGCCACCTCGTTCGCCGCGTTGAGGACGGCGGGCGCCGTCCCTCCCGCGCGCATCGCGGCCTTCGCGTGGGCGAGACAGGGAAACTGCTCGGGGTCCGGGCTCTCGAACGTCAGGGAGCCGACTTGCGCCAGGTCCAGCCTCGGCGCGTCGACGGCCAGCCTCTCGGGAGAGAAGACGGCCTGCGCGATGGGAATCCGCATGTCGGGCACGCTCATTTGCGCCACGACGCTCCTGTCCACAAATTCCACCAGGGCGTGCACGATGCTCTGCGGGTGCACCAGCACGTCGACCTGCTCGGGCCGCAGCCCGAAGAGCCAGCGCGCCTCGATGATCTCCAGCCCCTTGTTCATCATCGACGCGGAATCGATCGTGATCTTGGGGCCCATCTTCCAGTTCGGGTGGTTCAACGCCTCCCGGGGAGACGCCTCGCGCATCGCCTCGACGGAATGGTTCCGAAAGGGGCCGCCCGAGGCGGTGAGGATGACGCGCGCCAGCTGGCTCTGCGGCCTGTCCGCCATCGCCTGCGCCACGCCCGCATGCTCGCTGTCTACGGGGAGCAGTTCGCCTCCCCGGGCCAGGGCGCGCGAGGTGACGATCTCCCCGGCCATGACGAGCACCTCCTTGTTCGCGAGCGCTATCGAGGCGCCCGTCTCGATGGCGGCCAGCGTCGGCGCCAGGCCCGCCGCGCCCACCAGGGCGGAAACCACGAGGTCCGCCCCCGCTCCCGCGGCCACCTCGCGCAAGCCCTCCTCCCCCGAGAGCACCCGGATTCCGGGCGGGAGGGCGTCCTGGACCCGCGCGGCGTCGCCCGGATCGGCGAGGGACAGCACCTCGGGCCGAAACCGCCGCGCCTGCTCCAGGAGCCGACCCGCGTTTCTTCCGGCGGCGAGCGCCACCACGTCGATTTTCTCGGGAAATTGCGCGGCGACGCTCAGGGTGTTTTCCCCGATGCTGCCCGTGGAACCCAATATGGCCATCTTTCGCCGCTTCATGGTGCGTCTCACCCGCTATGGATGGTGGACCAGGACGTCATGGAATACAGAAAATAGTAGAATGCGGGGCTCGCCATGAGCAAACCGTCGATTCTGTCGAGCAGCCCCCCGTGACCGGGGATGATGGCGGATGCGTCCTTTCGCCCGGCCGCGCGCTTCAGGGTCGATTCCCCCAAATCCCCCAGCAGCGCGAACAGCCCCAGGCACCCCGCCACGGGAGCGGCGAGCCACGGACCGACGCCCGGGACCTCCGCATACGCCGCCGCGACGACGCCCGCGAGAGCACCGGCCAGAATTCCCCCGATCGCCCCCTCCACCGTTTTTCCGGGGCTGATTCTCGGCGCGAGTTTTCTGCGCCCCAGCGTCTTGCCGGTGAACATCGCCGCGATGTCGTTCGTCCAGACGACGACGAGCAGAAAGAAGACGGCTGCCCGCCCGCCCGGCAAAGTCCGGGTAAGCACGAGGAGCCCGCCGGCACCGCCCACCCACGCCACGCCGAGGAGAGAGGCGCCGGCCAGGGCGAAGCCCCTCCGGGTGGCCTGGCCGGAGAGCGTCTTGGCGAGGAGGCGCAGGAAAACGAGCGCCAGCACCAGGCCCGGCCAAACGCCGCCCACCCACACGGCCAGCGCGAAGGCGGGCGCATCCAGCACCCCCTCCCACGCGCCGGCGCGCCACCCGCAAAGATGGAGCAGCGCCTGAAACTCCCAACCCGCGCGCAAGACGAGGAGGATGACCACGCAGGAAAAAGCGGGGAGGGGGGCGAAAAACAGGATGCCGAGGATGGGCGCCGCGAGCGCCAGGGCGCTGATGAAACGGGTCAAGACCTAGTTTCCCCGGGTCGTGAGCTGCTCCTCGGTAAGACCAAACTTCCGCACCCGGGACTGGTAGGCGAGAATGGCGCCTTCGAGTTCGCGTTCCCCGAATTCCGGCCATTTCACGTCCGTGAAATACAGCTCCGCGTAGGCCGCCTGCCAGAGAAGGTAATTGGAAAGCCTGAGTTCGCCGCTGGTGCGAATCAACAGGTCGAGCCGGGGCAAATCCGCCGTGTACAGGTGCCGCTCCACGTCGCTCTCGTCGATTTCCTCAGGCTGCAGAATCCCCATCTGCACTTCCCGGGATATGGACCGCGCGGCGTCGGTGATCTCCCGGCGCGCGCCGTAGCTCAGCGCCAGGGTCAGCACCATCCCCTCCTGGTCGGCGGTCCGCTCCTTGACGCGGCGGATGCTCTCCCGCGCGAAGCGGGGCAAATCCCCGTCATGCCCGATGGTGTTGAAGCGGATCCCCTCCCGGAGCATTCGCGGAAGCTCGCGCTCGAGATACTCGGCCAGGATGTCCATGAGCGCGTCCACCTCGCCCTTGGGCCGGTTCCAGTTCTCGAGAGAGAAGCTGTAGAGCGTGAGGGCGCCGACGCCGATGCGGCGCGCATGGGCCACCACCTTGTCGACGGATTTCACGCCCGCGCGGTGGCCGGCGACCCGGGGAAGAAAACGCTTTTGCGCCCAGCGGCCGTTCCCGTCCATGATGACCCCGATGTGGCGGGGGATCCGTTCGAGATCGATGCGCGGGTCGATGAGAGGTTCCATGCGCCCTCCGGTGGACAGACTAGACCTCAAGAATCTCTTTCTCCTTGGCGGAAAGCAAGCCGTCCAGTTCGGAGACGAACCGATCCGTCAGCTTCTGGACATCCCCCTGCCCGCGCCGGACGTCGTCCTCGGTAATCTCTTTTTTCTTCTCCAGGTGCTTGAGGCCGTCGTTGCCGTCGCGCCGGATGTTGCGCAACGCGACCTTGTGCTCCTCCGTCGTCTTCCGAAGCAGCTTCACCAGCTCCTTGCGACGCTCCCCGGTGAGCGCCGGCACCGGCACGCGGATGATCTTGCCATCATTCGCGGGATTCAGCCCCAGGTCCGCCGACTGGATCGCCTTCTCAATGTCGCCCAGCGAATTCATGTCGAAGGGCTGGACGATGATGAGCTGGGGCTCCGGCACGCTCAGTGTGGCCAGCTGGTTGAGCGGCGTGGCCGCCCCGTAGTAGTTGACCATCACGCCGCTGACGAGGTTCGTGGACGCGCGCCCGGTGCGCACGCGGGCGGCTTCGGATTTATACGATTCCACCGTGGCCTGCATCCTCTTCCTCAACGCGGCGATAACCTCGTCCATCGCCCATATCCCCCCAATGCGAAAAACCCAACAAAGACGCCCGCCGTCCCGCTCCCGGCGGCCCCCGCCCACAAGCTCCCCCCCTCCGTCGCTTCTTTCGGCGGACGCCGCGCCGAACCTAGGAGGACTTCACCAAAGTCCCCACCTGCTCTCCCTCCACGACGCGGCGAATGTTGCCGGGTTCGAGAAGGTTGAAAACGATGATGGGCAGGCCGTTGTCCATGCACAGGCTGACGGCGGTCGTGTCCATGACGGCGAGCTGGCGATTCAGCACCTCGATATAGGTCAACTCGTCGATGAACTCGGCCGTATCGTCCTCCTTGGGGTCGGCGGAGAAAACGCCGTCCACGTTCGTTGCCTTGAGTATGCACTCGGCGCCCACCTCGATGGCCCGGAGGCTCGCGGTGGTGTCCGTCGTGAAGTAGGGATTCCCGGTGCCGCCGGCGAAAATGACCACCCGGTTCTTTTCCATGTGCCGCACCGCGCGCCTTCGGATATAGGGCTCGCACAACTCGGCCATATGGATGGCGCTCTGGACGCGGGTGACGAGGCTCGCCTTCTCGAGCGCATGCTGAAGCGCCAGGGCGTTGATGACGGTGCCGAGCATTCCCATGTAATCGGCGTTGGTGCGCTCCATGCCCGCAGCGGCCGCCGCCGCCCCCCGGAAGATGTTCCCGCCGCCCACGACGATGGCGACCTCCACGCCCATCGCATGCACCTCTTTGATCTCCTGCGCGATGTCGTCCACCACGTTGTGGTCGATGCCGTACCGGAGGCCTCCCCCCAGCGCCTCGCCCGAGAGTTTGAGCAAGATTCTCTTGAATCGCAGGTTGCCGCTCATGGAAGATCTCCGGAAATTTCACGCCGCGACAAAGGGCGGCGCGAAAGAATCGCCAGAAGGCCGCTACCCCGCATCCCGCCCGGAAAGGTCGCCGAGCTGGAAGCGCGCCCAGGAGGAAACCCGAATCTCCCCGCCCGCCTCCGCACTCCTGTCCTTCAGATACTCCCGGACCGTCCTGTCGGTGTCCTTGACGAACGGCTGCTCGAGCAGGCAAATCTCTTTTTTGTACTTCTTGATGCGCCCCTCGACGATTCGCTCCAGGATGTTCACGGGCTTTCCGGAATCTTTCTGCTGGGCGAGAAGAATCTCGCGCTCGCCCTGGAGAACCGTCTCGGGTATCTGCTCCTCGGAGAGGAACTGGGGGCTACTCGCCGCGATGTGCATCGTCAAATCGCGCGCGGTTTCCGCAAAGGCGGAATCGCCCGCCTGCCGCGCCGTCTCGCACCGCAAGTCCAGCAGGACGCCGACCCGCCCGCCCGGGTGGATGTAGGAGGCCACCCTGCCGGAGTCGCCATCGCCCAGCGAGAGGCGCTCCCCGCGGGCGACGACGATGTTCTCGCCGAGTCTGGCGATGGCCTCCGTCACCCCCTCCCGGAGCGCTTCGGCCAGGTTCTCCCCGCCCTCCTCCCTGACGTGGGCCGCGACGCTCTCCAGGAGCGCCTGGAAATCCTCCGTGCGGGCCACGAAGTCGGTCTCGCAGTTCACCTCGACGATGGCGCCCGTGCGGCCATCCTCCCCGAGAGAGGCGTACACCTGGCCCTCGCTCGCCGCGCGCCCCGCCTTCTTGGCGGCGCTGGAAAGCCCCTTCTCCCGCAAATAGCGCGCCGCCTCCTCAAAATCGCCCGCGTTCTCCCGGAGGGCTTCCTTGCAATCCATGATGCCCGCACCGGTGCGGGTTCGCAGCTCTTTGACCATCTGCGCGGTCACTTCCATCCCCTGATCCTCTCCCCGTGAAATCCGGCTGTCGCCCAAAAAAGTAATGGTTATCCTCCCCGCGCCGCCTTCCCCTCCCCCGTCGCGGCGGCCGCCGCCATCATCTCCACCGCGACCGCATCGCCGGACGCGACGACGGCCTCGACATCCTCGGCTCCCGTTTCCTCGCGCGCGGTGACGCCCTCGGCGACGGCCTCCGCCACCCGGGAGACGAAGAAGCGAATGGATCGCAGGGCGTCGTCATTGCCCGGCAGGAGGTGGTCCACCCCGTCGGGGTCCGAATTCGTGTCCACCACGGCGATGACGGGGATGCCCAGCTTCCTGGCCTCGCGGATGGCGTTGTACTCATGGCCCGTATCGATGACGAACATGGCCTGCGGCAGCTGATCCATGTGCTTGATGCCGCCCAGAAACTTCTCGAGCCGCGCCATGTTCTTCTCCCGCCTGACGGCCTCCTTCTTCGCCAGAAGATCGAAGGTGCCGTCGTTCTTCATGGTCTCCAGGTCGAGGAGGCGCGCGATGGAGTTCTTGATGGTGGAGAAGTTGGTGAGCGTGCCGCCGAGCCAGCGCTGGGTGACGTAGGGCATCCCCACCCTTCGGGCCTCCTCCGCGACGATCTCCTGGGCCTGCTGCTTCGTTCCCACGAAGAGCACCTTGCCGCCCTTGGCCGCGATGTCGCGAATCACCTCGCGCGCGGCGTTGAACAGCCGCAGGGTCTTTTGCAGGTCGATGATGTAAATCCCGTTGCGCGCACCGAAGATATAGGGGCGCATCTTGGGGTTCCATCGGGTGGTCTGGTGCCCGAAATGGGCGCCGGACTCCAGCAACTGGCGCAATGTGATGGGGTTCATCGGGACGCTCCTCCTGCCCCGCCTTTCATCGAGGGGGGCCCTGCCAGCCTCCGGGCGGATGAGGCCGAATTTTCAAATATTTGATTTTGCTTGAGTGAGCCGCCGGCCGGATCCGCCGCCCCGGCGTCCGCCACCGTCCGGCGCATGAAATGTCTCACAACGACGGAGATGGTTCAAACCTCTGAGGCCAACGCGCCCCTCAGGTCTTGTAGTCCGCGTTGAAGCGAACGTATTCGGCGCTCAGGTCCGTCGTCCAGAAAACGGCCTCCGCCTCCCCGACCCCCAGGCACAGCGCGAGGCCGTATTCGGGCCGCTTGAGCACCGGGGCCAGCGCGTCTGCCCAGCCAGGGACGGGCGCGCCGCCGCGCATCACCTGCACGTCCTCTATCCGCAGCGACATGTTTTCGGGCGCCACGTCCGCGCCGCTGTAGCCCGCCGCCGCGAACATCCGCCCCCAGTTGGGCATCTCGCCGTGAATCGCCGTTTTCACCAGCAGGCTCTGGGAGACCGACCGCGCGGCCAGGCGCGCCTGCTCCTCGCTGGCGGCGCCCGTGATTTTCACCTCCACCACCTTGTTCACCCCCCTCGCCGTCGCGGACGATGGCCAGGGCAAGCTCCCGACACAGCCTGTAGAGACCGGCCTCGAACCGCTCGAGGGACTCCGCCGAGGCGAGCGCCACGCCGGAGGCGCCCGTCGCGGCCAGAATCACCGTGTCGTTCGTCGAGGTGTCGCCATCAATCGTCACGCAGTTGAACGTCTTGCGCACGACGGCGCGCAGGGCGGCCTGCAGGCTGGCCTGCGGAACGGCCGCGTCGGTGGCGACGTAGGCGAGCATGGTCCGCCATGTCGGGGGCGATCATGCCGGCGCCCTTGGCGATGCCGCCTATGGCGTACGCCCCCGGCGGGATCGCTCACCCGAACGGCGCACTCCTTGGGGCGCGTGTCCGTCGTCATGATGCCCACCGCCGCCTCGCGGCCGCCCCCGGCGGAGAGGCCGGAAACCAGACCCGCAATCCGCGCCTCCATGGCGTCCCACCGGGAGCGGAGCGCCGATGATCCCCGTCGAGGACATGGCGACCTGCTCCTCCGGGCAGTCCAGCGCGTCCGCCACCGCTCCGCACAGGCCCACGGGCGTCCGCATAGCCCTGCCGGCCCGTGCAGGCGTTCGCGTTGCCGCTGTTGACGAGAAACGCGCGCAGGGGCGCCCTTCCGATGCGCTCCCTGCACAGGGCGACCGGAGCGGCGCACACCTTGTTCCGGGTATAGACGCCGGCGGCGGCGGCCGGGGGGTCAAAGGCGAGCAGCACCATATCCGGCTTGCCCGACGCCTTGATGCCCGCCGCCAGTGCGGCTGCGCGCACGCCTCTCGCCGCGCAAATGCCGCCGCCCGTCGTCGTGATGCATTCCTGCCCGCTCACATCCAAAACCCGGGTGAAGGAGCCCCCTGCGTCCTCGGGAAGCCCCAGCATCAGGTTCATGTTCTGCACCGCAGCCCCTGATGCGCCTTTTACCAGATTGTCTATCGCCGCCACAATGACGAAGCGCGCCGTGCGCTCGTCATGCACCAGGCCGATGTCCAGATAGTTCGAGCCGGCCACCTGCGTCACGTTGGGGAGCGCGCCGCCCGGCATCAGGCGAATGAACGGCTCATCCGCGTAGGCGTCCCGCAGCACCGCCCAGGCGGCATGGGCGCCGGCGGCCCCCTCGCTCCCGGCGTAGATGGTCGAGAGAATGCCCCGGGTCATGGGCGCGAGGTGGGGCGTGAACGAAACGCGCACGTCCTCCCCGACCGCGGCGGACAGCTCCCTGCTCGATCTCCGGCGTGTGGCGGTGATTCCCCACGCCATAGGCCTTGAAACCCTCGTTCACCTCGCTGAACTGCAGGGCGAGGTCCGCCTTTCTCCCCGCCCCCCGAAACGCCCGACTTCGCGTCCACGATGATGGTTTCCCGCCGGATGAGTCCCGCCCGCAAAAGCGGGACGAGCGCCAGAATCGCCCCCGTGGGATAGCACCCGGGGTTGGCGACGAGGCGCGCCCGCCGAATCCTCCCGCGATAGAGCTCGGGCATCCCGTAGACGGCGTCCGGAATCCGCTCCGGGCGAGGCGTGTTGCGTCTTGTACCAGGCTTCATACGCACCGACATCCCGCAGGCGATAATCGGCGGAGAAATCCACCACCCGGTGCCCGGGCCTCCAGCAGCGCGGGCACGGTGTTCATCGCCACCCGGTGGGGCAGGCAGCAGAACACGAGGTCCGCCCCCCTCGCAGACGGCAGGGGGAGAACCTCTCGAGCGTGCCGTCCGTCACGGAGGCGAGGGCGGGAAACACCTGCTCCACCCTCTTGCCGGCGTAGGTCTCGGACGTCAGGGCCGTGACGTCCACCCCGCCGTGCGAACCGAGAAGCCGCAACAGCTCGAATCCCGTATATCCGGTGGCGCCCACCACGGCGATTCTCGGCATGTCTCCCTCTCCCCCGGCGCGTTTCCCCGGCCGCGCACCCCCCCGCACGCTTTGAGGACAACGAATATCTACCACAATCCATTTTTTCGCACAAAAAAGGGGGGCCGGCGAAAGCCAGCCCCCGAACGGCTGCCGGATGGATCAGCGTTTGGAGAACTGGAAGCTCTTGCGCGCGCCCCTTGAGGCCGTACTTCTTGCGCTCCTTGACGCGGGAGTCGCGCGTGATGAGGCCCCGCCCTTTTTCAGAATGGACCGAAACGCGGGGGTCCACGCCCAGGAGGGCTTTCGAGATGCCGTGGCGAACGGCGCCCGCCTGGCCGGTGAGGCCTCCGCCCCTGACGGTGGCCCGCACGTCATAGCCCCCCCAGGTCCCGGTGAGGTCGAAGGGCTGCTTGATCACCATGAGCGAGGTGTCCGCGGAGGAAATACCTCGTTCGCCGGGGTGTTGTTGACCAGAATTCTCCCGTCGCCCGGCTCTATCCAGACGCGCGCGACGGAGGTCTTTCGTTTTCCTGTGGCGTAGTGCTTCGGTATGGTGGCCATGTTCGCGTTCAGAGCCTCTCGGAGTTTCAGTCGAGCCGAATCGCTTCGGGGGTTTGCGCCTGATGCGGATGATTCTCGCCCGCATATACCTTCAGTTTTCGCAGCAGGGAGCGCCCCAGCTTGCTTTTGGGCAGCATGCCCCGCACGGCATGTTGTATCACGCGCTCGGGATGCGTCTCCAGGCATGCGGGCCGCCGTCACCTCCTTGAGGTGTCCGGGATAGCCGGAATGGCGGTAATACTTTTTTTCCGACAATTTGCGGCCCGTGAGTATGACGCGCTCCGCGTTGACGACGACGACGTACTCCCCGTTGTCCGACGTGCGGCGTCCAGTCCGGCTTGTGTTTTTCCGCGCAACAGCGTCGCCACGCGCGTGGAGAGACGCCCAGGGTTTGAATCCCTGGCGTCCACCAGCACCCAGCCGCGCTGGGCGTTCGCCCGCTCTTTCGTGAGGGGTGGGCGTCCTTGCGTACATTCTCATCAGACTCTCTTCCCGATTTGTGGGCCACACCCGCTTTGCGGGTGACGAGCCGTCTTCCCGAGGGAGGACGGGAACGCGCATAAAACCCCATTTGGTCAGGGGATGTCAACTACCCCCGGCGGAATTTTCCGGGAGCGGGGAAAACGCCCCCCCCCCCCCCCCCCCCCGCGCGTCCGTCCGCCATCGCAATGCCGCATCCCAGTCTGTACAGGCGGCCGTTTTGCGCAAAATCCGCAAAAGCGTTCCGGGTGTCCACGATGCAGCGCGCGTTCTCGTGAATGCTCTTCTGTCCAGCCGCCCTGTGGTTCGCCAGCACGACCCACGCAGTCATACTCCCGGAGCGAGGCTGCGCTGATGGGCTGAGAGAGCGCCCGTATCGGATGGATGTCGATCTCCGGCACGTAGGGGTCCGAATACGAGGACGACCGCTCCGTTGCGGGCCAGATGAAACCAGACGTCCCAGGGCGGGGCCTCTCCCGCAGATCGTTCACGTCCGCCTTGTAGGTCACCCCCACCAGCAGGATTCTGGCCCCCTTCAGCGCCTGGCCCCTCTCGTTCAGGGCGTTGACGACGAGTTCCACGACGAACGGCGGCATCGAACTGTTCACCTTGTCGGCCAACTCGATGAACTCCGCCTCAAACCCCATCTGCCGCGCCTTCCACGAGAGGTAGATCGGGTCCACGGGGATGCAATGCCCCCCAAAGGCCCGGTCCGGGATAAAAGGGCATGAAGCCGAAGGGCTTCGTCTTCGTCGCCTCAATCACCTCCCAGACGTCCACGCCCAGGATATGGCACATTTTCGCCATTTCGTTCACCAGGCCGATGTTGACGCTCCGGAAGGTGTTTTCCAGCAATTTCACCATCTCCGCGGTCCGGGGCGAGCCGACGCGCACGATATGCTCGATGCTCCCCTCATACAGGGGCACAGGCACAATCCGCGCATCTTTCCGTCACGCCGCCGATGATCTTCGGTATGTTGTTCACGTTGTAGGACTCGTTGCCCGGGTCCACGCGCTCGGGCGAAAAAACCAGGCAAAAATCCTCGCCCACCTTCAATCCCCCCCCTGGAGAGGGCGGGAAGGACGATTTCCTCGGTTCCTCCGGGATAGATGGTGCTCTCGAGCACATACAGCTGCCCCCGCCTCCCGAACTCCTGGATGCTCTCCAGTGCGGAGCGCACGAAGGACAAATCCGGGTCGCCGGTCTTGCCCAACGGCGTGGGAACGCAGATGTTGACGGTGTCCACCTCCCCGAGCACGCGCTGCTCGGTGGTGAACTCCAGCCGGTGCGTCTCCAGGGCTTCCGACACGCTTTCCGAGGAGACTTCCGTGAGATAGCTCCGCCCCTCTCCGAGGGTGCGCACGCGATCGCGGTTCACGTCCAGGCCGACGACCTCGAGGCCTGCGCGCACGAACTCCAGGGCGAGGGGGAGTCCGACATACCCCAGACCCATCACGCACGCGCGCACCTGCTTTTTTCGTATTTTCTCAAGCAACTCCATCCGATTCGTGACCCTCTTGTATGAAAGAGCGGCGCATGAGGGAGCGACCCTATAAAACGGGGGTTCGCCATCCCTATGCCATCGCCGCCGGGATACCGCCAAACAGCCTCCCCATCCCGCCTCCCCCCGGGGCATTCTCCCTCCGGCGGCGCGCCGGGGGAAAATTCGCCACCCTGCCGCCTGCGACGCATGCGGGGATCACTATATCTACGGGAATCCATATATCGCCATACCACAACGAGGGGGCAGGAGAAAGACCCCCGGGCTCCTTCAGCCGCCCGCGCATCGGCGTTTCGCCCGGGGCTCCGGGTGCCCGCGGGCGGGGCGGGGCCGAGACCCCTCTCCTCAGGCGTTCATCGCGCGGACGAGGGGGGCGCCCTCATGCAGATCGATCACGTTCAGCGCCGCGAAGTCCTGCTCCAGCCGGAAAAGAGCTCTCGAGCGGGCGCGCCGAGGGCGTCACACACAGAATCACCCGGTTCACCGCCGCATGGGCGCTGACGATGACGTTGCGACCCCTCTGCCGGGCGCACACCCCACGAAACGCGGGCAAAACCCGCGCGGCGAGCTCCGCCAGGGACTCCCCGTCGCCCGGCGGTCGGGAGTGGAGGAAATTCTCGTAATGCGCGGCCAGGCGCCCGGGGTCCCTTCTCCATCAGGGAAGAATGGGTCTCCCCCTCCCAATCCCCCAGGCGCAGCTCGGCGATGCCGGGAACGATTTCGGGGCTGCGCCCCAGGCCCATCTCCCCGGACAAAATCTCCGCCGTTCTCACCGAGCGCGCGAGCGGGCTGGCGAACAGCACCGTCTCCCGCTCCATCAGCCAGGCCCGGACGCGCGCCGCCGCCTCCCGCACCTGCGCCTCGCCCTCCGCCAGCAGGGGCACGTCCGTGGCGCCATAGAATATCCCCTCCCGGGAACCCTCGGCCGCGCCATGCCGGAGCAGAAGGACGCGCGTGGCGATCCCGGAGCTGCGGGGCATGGAAACCGTGCGGTCGGCTCGCCTGTGCGCCACGTTCTTTCTCCACCGCAAAAAACATCCGGCGGGGAGGGGGCCCCGCCCTCCCCCCGTCCGGGGTCCGGCGGCTATTTCGTGGCCAGCGAGATGTCCCCGGACGCCCGCCCGGGAGATGCGGTCCATCACCCGAATCACATAGCCGTAATCGAGGCGCCTGTCCGCCTTGATCGTCAGGGAGGGGCGGAACTCGCCCCCCCGCATCCCCGCTTTGAGCCTGCTTTCGATATCCTCGAGCAGCACCGTCTTCCCGTTCAGGGAGATTCGCTTCTTTCGCGCCGACCTCGACGAGAAACGGCTTTTTCTCCACCACCTCGACGCCTGATTTCGCCTCGGGCAACTCGATGTCGATCCTCCGGGTGAAATCCACGAACGAGGTGGAGACCATGAAAAAGATCAGGAGCAGAAAAACGACGTCTATCAACGGCGTGAGCTGGAGGCTGTAGTCGTCCTCCTCCGCATCGCTGCGAAAGCGCATTCAGGCCTCCTCGCGCGGTTCGTCCAGGCGCTCCGGGAGGGGCGGGCCCGCCACGGCGCCGGCGCCGTCCGGGGGGTCGGCTCGCGCCGCCAGCGTCTCCAGAAACGACAGGGCGAACCGATTCCATCTCGAACAGAAAGCGGTCGCCGCGCGAACGAAAAAAGTGATACGCAGCCAGGGAGGGAATGCCTATCAACAGGCCCGCCGCCGTGGTGAGCAGCGCCTCGGAGATGCCCTCCGCCACCAGGTTCGGGTTTCCCGTCCCCGCGCGGCTGATGACGTCGAAGGCGCGAATCATGCCCACGACGGTGCCGAAAAGGCCCAGCATCGGCGCCAGGTTCGCGATGACGCCCAACGCGCGGAGGTTGCGCGAGAGGACGGTCGATTCGTGCTGGCCCGCGCCGACCATGGCGCGCTCCATCTCGCCGACGCCCAGGTGCCGCCGCGCCAGCCCCGCCTGCAACACGCGGGCGAGCGGCGCATCGAACCGCTCGCAGGCGCGGGCCGCCCCCTCGAAATCACCGCGCCGCCAGCATTGCCCGGAGAGGACGACCAGCCCGTCGGGCAGAATTTTCTTCCGCCGGAGGGAGGCGAGGCGTTCGAGCGCCACCATGAGCGCGATGACCGAGCAGAGCCCCAGGGGGATCATCGTGTAGCCCCCCTTTTTCAGAAGCTCCCACACGCCGGGGGTGAAGCCCCACCAGGACGCGGCCGAGGCGGCGAGGGCGGGCGTCGCGGCGAGCGGCAGGAGGGCGCCCGCCAGGATCGCGGCGAAGCGGCGCCTCCCGCCACCGGCGCCTCGGGGCTCACGAGGCAACGGGCGCGACTCCCCGGATCCGCGAGGGATCGTCCTCCGCCACGACGCGCGCGCCGAATATCTCCGCGCACAGCGGCGCCACCTCCCGCGCGACCTCCGCGAGCGGCGGCGCATCTCCCAGGAGCTTCTCGAGGGAGGTTATGCGCGCGCCCGGCTCGCCGCAAGGGTGCATCATCCCGAAATACCGCAGGTCGGGCGAAACGTTCAGCGAAACGCCGTGCATCGTCACCCAGCGTCTCGCCCCCACCCCCAGGGAGAGAATTTTCCCCTCCCGCACCCAAAGGCCCGGGTGCCCCTTTCTCCGGCGGGGGGAGAGGCCCCGGTTTCGCAGATACCGCAAGAAGACCTCCTCCAGCCTCCTGCAGTGCAGGTGCACGTCGCGCTCGCGCTCGCGCAGGTCGCATATGGCGTAGAGCATCAACTGGCCCGGCCCGTGAAAGGTGACCTCGCCGCCCCGGTTGATGCGGACGAGGGGCACCTCCGCGCCGTCGACGGGAGAACGCCGCCGGAGCACGTGCGCCTCGTCCCCGCCCTTGCCCAGCGTCATGACCGGCTCATGCTCCAGGAGGAGGAACACGTCGTCCCGCAGGCGGCCTTCGGCGCGCTCGACCCACAGGCGCTTTTGCAACGCCCACGCTTCGCCGAACGCCAACCGGCCCAGGAAGACCGCCCGGATGGAGGCGCTACTCAAAGCGAACGGCTCCGGCGCCGGCCAGCTCTCCGATGTCGGCCGCCAGCTCCGGCGTCGGCGCCACCACATACTCCCGGCCCGCCTCGACGCGCACCTCCTGGCCGGGCAGGCGCAGCGTGAAATGCACGGCGCAGTTGCCCGGGTGCCTGGCCAGCACCTCGCGGAGGGATTCGAGGCGATTGGGGGCGCAGCATTCCGGCCCCAGATCCACCAGAACCCTGCTCGCGTGGTTCCGCTCCGCGCCGGACAGCGGCTCGATGGCGCGCACCACCACCTGCACCCCGTCGTCGGAGGTCTCGGCGACGCCCTCGATGAGAACGGGCTCCTCGTTCTCCAGGATTTCGTGACAATTCTCGAACACGTCGGGGAACAACGTCATCTCCGCCGTGCCCACCTGATCCTCCAGCACGAAATTCGCCATGCGGCGACCCGAGCGCGTCGTGCGCAGCCGCGAGGAGCGGATGAGCCCCGCCATCTTGATCTTCCGCCCGCCCGCGACTTCGGCGAGCCGCAGCGTGTCGATGCTGGCGAAGCGGGCGATGACCTCCCTGTGATCGTCGAGCGGGTGGCCCGACACGTAAAAGCCCAGCACCTCGCGCTCGTTCGCCAGACGCTCGCTGTCCTCCCACTCCGCCACCTCGGGCAGGTGCAGCGCGCCCCGCGCGGCCTCCTCCCCCCCGAAGAGGGAGCCCTGCCCGACGGCGACGCTCTTCTGCTCGCGAACCGCCGCCTCCAGCACGACATCGAGCGACGCCGTCGCCTGGGCGCGCCCCACCCCCAGAGAGTCGAAGGCCGCCGCCTTGATCAGGCTCTCGAGTGCCCGGCGGTTCAGGTGCGCGTGCGGCACGCGCCGGCAAAAATCCTCCAGGCTCGCGAACGGCCCCTCCGCGTTCCGGCTGGCCAGAACGGCGTCCACCAGCCCTTCTCCCACGTTCTTCACCGCCGCCAGACCGAAGCGGATCGCGTCCGCCTCCACCGTGAAATCCTTTTGGCTGGCGTTCACGTCCGGCGGCAGCACGGATATCTCCATGCTCCGGCACTCGGCGATGTCCTTGATCACCTTGTCGGCGTTCTCCCGGTCGCACGTGAGGAGGGCGGACATGAACTCGCGCGGATGGTGCGCCTTCATATACGCCGTGCGGTAGGCTATCAGGGCGTAGGCCGCGCTGTGGCTCTTGTTGAAGCCGTAGCCCGCGAACTGCTGAATCTGATCCCACAGGAATTCGACCTTCTTTCTCTCGCGCCCCCGCTCGACGGCCCCCTCGACGAAGTCGCGCCGCTGCTCCGCCATGAGTTCCGGGCTCTTCTTGCCCATCGCCTTGCGCAGCACGTCCGCCCGCCCCAGGGAGAAGCCGGAGAGCGCGTTCGATATCTGCATGACCTGTTCCTGGTACACCATGACGCCATAGGTGCTCTCGAGGATGGGCCGCAGCTCGTCGAAAAAATAATCGATCTCGGCGCGTCCGTGCTTTCGGTCGATGAACGCATCCACCATGCCGCTGTTCAGCGGGCCGGGCCGGTAGAGGGCCACCATGGCTATCAAGTCCTCAAACCCCGTGGGCGCGAGCTTCCGCAGATACTCGCGGATGCCCCGGCTCTCCAGCTGGAAGATGCCGGTCGTCCTGCCCTCGGCAAGCAGGCGATACGTCCCCGCGTCGTCGAGCGGGAGCGTCTCCAGGTCGAGCGCCCCGCCCCCCTCGCGCACGAGCTTCTCGGCGCGGTCGAGCACCGTCAGCGTCTTGAGGCCCAGAAAGTCCATCTTGAGAAGGCCGATCCCCTCGATGTCCTTCATGTCGAACTGGGTCATCACCTCGCCGCCCGACGCCCGGTAGAGCGGCACGAAGTCGGTGAGCCTCGAGGGAGCGATGACCACGCCCGCCGCGTGCGTCCCCGCGTGGCGGATGTTGCCCTCCAGCTTTCGGGCCGTGTCCATCAGGCTGCCGATCTTGGGGTCGCGCGCCACGGTGTCGCGGAGGCGCGGCTCCTTCTCCATCGCGTCGTCCAGGGTGATCTTCAGCTCGTTGGGCACCAGCTTGGCGATGCGGTCCACCTCGCCATAGGGCATGTCCATGACCCGCCCGACGTCGCGCAGTACGCCCTTCGCCAGCATGCTCCCGAACGTGATGATCTGGCATACGTTCTCGCGCCCGTACTTCTCCTGCACGTAGCGGATGACCTCGTCGCGCCTGTCCATGCAGAAGTCGATGTCCACGTCCGGCGGGCTGATGCGCTCGGGATTCAGGAAGCGCTCGAAGAGGAGACCGTATCGCAGCGGGTCGATGCCCGTAACCCCGAGCGCGTAGGCGGCCAGGCTCCCCGCCGCCGACCCCCGGCCCGGGCCCACGGGAATCCCCTGCTCCTTCGCGTGCCGAATGAAATCCGCCACGATGAGGAAATAGCCCTCGTAATTCTGGCTGTTGATGACCTCGAGCTCCATCCGCAGCCGCTCGCGGTAGCGGCGGGCCTCCGCCCCCTCCGCACCCGAGCGCGCGAGTATGCGCGCGAGCCCCTCCTCCGCGACGCGGCGGAGGTATTCTTTCTTCCCGGCCCCGTCGGGGGTCTCGAAATCCGGATAGTGGGCCGCACCGAAGCGGAAGTCGAAATCGCACGCCTCGGCGATGGCGAGCGTGTTGGCGAGGGCCTCGGGCGTCTCGCCGAAGAGCGCCTCCATCTCGGCGGCGTCCTTGAGGTAGAACTCCTCGCTCTTGATCGACATGCGCTTGGGGTCGTTCAGGGTCTTGCCGGTCTGGATGCAGATGAGCACCTCTTGGGCGCTGTGATCCCCCTTGTTCAGGTAATGCACGTCGTTCGTGGCGACGAGCGGCAGCCCCATCTCCCTGGCGAGGGCGATGACTTTGGGGATGACCCGCCTGTCCTCCTCCAGGCCGTGGTCCTGGAGCTCCAGGTAATACCGGCCCGGGAAAAGCTCCTTGTAGAACCCGGCCGCCTCGCGCGCCGCCTCCTCGCGGCCGTGGAGCAGGTGGTCGTTCACCTCCCCGCGCAGGCAGGCGGACGTGCAGATGAGGCCTTCGGCGTGCCGGCTCAGCAGCTCGCGGTCCACCCTCGGGAAATAATACATCCCCTCGGTGAAGCCCCGCGTCACCATCTCGCACAGGTTGTTGTAGCCCGTCTGGTTCTGGGCCAGCAGCAGCATGTGGTAGGCGCGCCCGCCGCCGTTCGTCGCCCCCTTCTCGAACCTGCTGCCGGGGGCGACGTATACCTCGCAGCCGATGATGGGCTTGACGCCCGCCTTTTTCGCCGCCTCGTAGAACTTCACCGCGCCGAACATGTTCCCGTGGTCGGTGAGTGCCACGGCCGGCTGGCCCAGCGCGGCTGCGCGCTTCACCAGGTCATGGATGCGCGTGGTGCCGTCGAGGAGGCTGTATTGGGAATGCAGGTGCAGATGAACGAACTCGGCTGGCATGTCTCCTCCCATCCGGCGGAAAAAACGGCTTGCGCTCTGTGCGCCCTCCCGCCGGGGCGGGGCGTCATCCGGGGGTGGCGCCGGGCGGCGTTCCGAAAATGCGGCGATTCCAGCGGCGCCTCAACAGGTCGCCCCCACCATCGACCCGGGCGGCTTGCCTAGCCATAGCCCAGCAGCTTGCTGATGAACCTGCCGGGCAGCATGGCGAAGGCGCCCGCGACGAACGCGCCGATCATCGTCCCCGTCATGAACGCCGCGTGCGTCCGCACCCGGCCGCGCCGTATCGCCACGACCGCCGCCGCCATGCAGAAGATCGTCCAGACGCTGAGGAGGTGTATCCAGCTGAATTCGCCCTCGTTCAGCTCCCGTATCCAGAAGGACGACACCGTCACGAACGACATGACGAGCAGCCAGCACCAGCCGATGGCGCGGTGCCGCGGCGTCCCCTTCGCCGATGCGAGGTTGACGAGGCCGAGCGCTATCGCCAGCACGGCCAGAACGAAATGCGCCCATATCAGCACACGTCTCCCCTCCCGCACCGCGGCGACGCGCCCGGAGGCGCCAGGCCTCCCAGGTTCAAAGGCGTTTTTCCGTCCTGTTGTGGAACTCCGCCGTGTCCTGAATCAGCCTGCCCTTGTGGCTGAGGTCTTCGTGTTTGTTCGTGTTCAGCGTGACCCGTATCTGCACCGCTCCCCGGGGCAAACCCTGGATGAAATGCGCCCGCCCGTACAGCCGGGTTCTCTTCTTCCCGTTGACGTAGAGGTGCGCGTGCCCCTCGTGAATTTTCGAGGTTTTGTTGACCTCCTCCGGAGTGAAGCGGAAGTTTTTCACCTCCAGGAACAGGTTGACCCCGCTCGGATCGTGCGCGTCCCGCTCCAGGCGTATCTTCACTTCAGGCGGGTTCGGGGCGTTCGGCGGAATCACCCTGACGGAATGCTCCTTCATCCCGTGTGCATGGGGATTCACCCCGTGTGCATGGGGCTTTGGCGTTCCGTGCCCGTGCCCCGAATGGTCCGAATGGCCGCTGGCGGCCGCCTGCGAGACCGCCGACGCCCACAGAAAAACCGATGCGAAAACGACAGACGCCATCCTCGTTCGACCCACTTTCCTCACCCCCCGCAAGAACGCAAGCAAACTTTAGTCGGCGGCATCTCAGAACCCGTCGCCCCCTTCGCCTCCGACACCGCACGCAAGCAAGCAAGCCTTAATTCGGCGGCATCGGCGGCGCGAAACAGCAGGCAACGCGACATTTCACGCAGCGATCAGAATTGCGCCTCTCAAAATATCCATCCCGTTCAACAAACACAACCCGATGCGGATTTTCAGCGCCTACTCCCACTCGATCGTGCCGGGCGGCTTGGAGGAGACGTCGTAGACCACGCGGTTCACGCCGCGCACCTCGCCTATGATGCGCGAGGAGGCCTCGGCGAGCGTCTCCGGCGGGAGCCGCGCCCAGTCCGCCGTCATCCCGTCCTCGCTGGTGACGGCGCGGAGGGCGAGGGCGTTCTCGTAGGTTCGCGCGTCGCCCATCACCCCCACGGTATGGACGGGCAGCAGCACGGCGAACGCCTGCCACACCTCCCCGTAGACCCCGTGGCGCCTGAGCGTCTCGATGAAGATGGCGTCCGCCTCCTGGAGGGTGGCCACGCGCTCGGGGGTCACCTCGCCCAGGATGCGCACGGCGAGGCCGGGGCCCGGGAAGGGGTGCCGCCAGAGCATCTCATGGGGCAGGCCGAGCGCCTCGCCCGCCGCGCGCACCTCGTCCTTGAACAGCTCGCGCAGGGGTTCGACGAGAGCGAACGCCATCCGCTCGGGCAGCCCGCCCACGTTGTGGTGACTCTTGATGGTCGCGGAGGGCCCCCGGAAGGAGACGCTCTCGATGACGTCGGGATACAGCGTGCCCTGGGCCAGGAACCGCACGTCGCCCAGCTCGCGCGCCTCGCGCTCGAACACGCGGATGAAAGTCTCGCCGATGCGCTTTCTCTTCTCCTCCGGGTCGGCCACGCCGCGCAGCGCGCCCAGAAACTCCCCGCGCGCGTCCACGCGGATGAGGTCGAGCCTCGGCCCGAAAGTCGCCACCACCTCCTCGGCCTCGTTTTTGCGGAGCAGGCCGTTGTCCACGAAGATGCAGGTGAGCCGCGCGCCCACCGCCCTCTCGACGAGGCTCGCCGCCACGGCCGAGTCCACGCCGCCGGAGAGGCCGCACACCACGCGCTCCTCCCCGACCTGGCGGCGGATGCGCTCGACCGCCTCCTCGATGAACGAGCGCATCGTCCAGTCGCCCGCGCAGCCGCAAACCCCGCGCACGAAATTGCGGAGCATCTCCTTGCCGCGCGGGGTGTGGGCCACCTCGGGATGGAACTGGATGCCGTGGCACAGCCCGTCCCCGGAGACCATCGCCGCGACGGGCGAGCCGTTCGAGTGGGCGAGCGGCCTGTAGCCGGGCGGGGGGGCCTCTATCGCGTCCCCGTGGCTCATCCAGACGGTCTCGCGGCCGGGGGAGCCGAGAAAGATGCCGGCGGCCTCATCCACCACCAGCTCCGCGCGTCCGTATTCTCTCGTGCGGGGCGCGCCGACGCTCCCGCCGAGGATGCGGGTCATCAGCTGCATCCCGTAGCAGATGCCCAGCACGGGAAGGCCGGCTTCGAGCAGGGCGGCGTCCATGCCGGGTGCGCCCTCCTCATACACGCTCATCGGCCCCCCCGAGAGGATGACGCCCCGCGTGTGCGGGCCTGTGAGCACCCTCCAGTCGGCCGTGCACGGGTGAATCTCGCAATAGACGCCCAGCTCCCGCACGCGGCGGGCGATGAGCTGGGTATATTGGGAGCCGAAATCCAGGATGAGTATCTGATCGCGCGTCATGTGCACCGGACAAGGCGAAACAAGCCGCCTCTCCTCCTCCTTCCCTTCCCGCGTTCCATCCGAAGCGCGCGCCTCCCCGCCTCCGCCATAGCGTCCTCCGGGGGATGTGAGACTCCCCCTTCCTCCCCCCTACCCGAAACCGGGGCCGCGCCGCCTTCCGGCGCCCCCTCTAGTCGCGCTGGTAGTTGGGCGCCTCGCGCGTGATGAACACGTCGTGCACGTGGCTCTCCGTGAGGCCCGCCGGCGTGATGCGGACGAAATTCGCCCGCTCGCGCAGCGCCTGCAGGTCGCGGGCAGCCGGTGTAGCCCATGCCGGCGGCCACGCCCCCCGTGAGCTGGTAGACGGTGGAGGAGAGCGGCCCCTTGTAGGGAACCCGCCCCTCCACGCCCTCGGGCACGAGCTTGGAATCGCTGAAGGCGCTCTCCTCCTCGGCGGCGGGATGGCCGTTGTGCGCGTCCTGGAAGTAGCGGTCCCGGGCGCTCCCGCTGCGCATCGCGCCGACCGAGCCCATGCCGCGATACACCTTGTAGCTCCTGCCCTGGTAGAGAACCCGCTCCCCGGGACTCTCCTCCACGCCCGCGAACAGGCTGCCGATCATCACCGCGTGCGCGCCCGCGGCGAGGGCCTTGACGATGTCGCCCGAATACTTGATGCCCCCGTCCGAGACGATTCGCACGCCGTGGGGCTCGGCGGCGGCGGCGCAGTTCGCCACCGCGCTCAGCTGGGGCACGCCCACGCCCGCCACCACCCGCGTGGTGCAGATGGAGCCCGGCCCGATGCCCACCTTCACGATGTCCGCGCCCCGGGAGATGAGGTCGCGCGTCCCCTGCGCGGTGGCCACGTTGCCCGCCAGAAGCCGGACGTCCGGCCATTCGTTCTTGATTCCCTCCACCGCCTGGAGCACCCGCTCGGAATGGCCGTGGGCGCTGTCGAGGACGAGGAGGTCCGCCCCCGCTTCATGGAGTGCGCGGACGCGCTCGCGCATGTCCGCTCCGACGCCCACCGCAGCCGCCACGCGCAGGCGGCCGAATGCGTCCTTGGCCGACTTGGGGTAGCGGCGCACCTTTTCGATGTCCTTGAGGGTGATGAGCCCCTTGAGGTGGAAGGCGTCGTCCACCACGAGAAGCTTCTCGATGCGATGCTGGTGGAGAATCCCCTTGCTCTCCTCGAGCGTCGTTCCCTCCGGCGCGGTAACCAGCTTCTCCCTAGTCATCAGCGCCGAGACCGGCTTTTCCAGGTCCGTCTCGAAGCGCACGTCGCGGTTGGTGAGAATGCCGACGAGGCGCCCCGCCTCGGTGATGGGCACGCCCGAGATGCGGTAGGCGCCCATGACCTCCAGCGCCTCGCGTATCCGCTGGCCGGGGCGCATCGTGATGGGCTGGGTGACCATGCCGCTCTCGGATCGCTTGACGCGGTCCACCTCGGCCGCCTGGCGCTCGACGCTCATGCTCCGGTGCACCACCCCCAGGCCGCCCTGCTGCGCGAGGGCGATCGCCAGGCCCGACTCCGTGACCGTATCCATGGCCGCGCTCAGGAGGGGGATGCCGAGCTCCAGCCCGTCGCACAGGTGCGTGGCGAGGTCCACGTCCTGGGGAAGCACGTCCGAGTGGGCGGGCAGGAGCATCACGTCGTCAAAGGTATAGGCTTCTTCTATCGGGGTGGTGAACATCTTCTGGGCGCGACTCCCTGGAGCGTAAAGAGAACGGGATGGGCCTGCCTGGGTTTCCGGGGCGAGAAGCCGATGCGAAAAACGCCCGCCGCCATTGCGCCATAGAAGCGCCAAGAGCAAGCGGACGTATGGGATATACCTCCTCAGGCCATCGGCGGCCGAAGGCTTTCACAAGAAGCCGAAGCCAGCGGGCTTCTCCATCAGGACGCGGCGGCGGCAAAAACCTTACGTCCAGTCCCCCCCCAACCCGGCCTTCTTGCCTCGCCATTGTCCTCCGCGCGCGCCCCGGGTGTCAAGGGCGTTTCCCCCAAGCGGGCGCGCCCGGGGAGCCGGCTCAGCTCCGCAGGAAGCGCCTCCGCACCGGCTCCGTGCCCATCACCAGCATGATGGGCCGGCCATGCGGGCAGGTCCACCGGCCCGGCGTTCTCTCCAGCTCCTCGACCAGGACGGCCACCTCCTCGGGGCGCAGGAGCTGCGCAGCCTTCACAGCGTCCCGGCAGCTCATCCGCGCGATGACGCCGTCGATCAGGTCGGCGAAGCTGACGGGCTGATCCAGCTCCGCCAGCCCCTCTATTATCTGGCGCACAGCCCCTGCGGGGTCCTTGTCCGCCAGAAGCGCCGGCACGGCCAGAATGCGGTATTCGCCGGCCCCCGCGCGCTCCAGCTCGAACCCCGAGCGCAGGAGGTCCTCCTGATGCGCCTCCAGGCTCAGCGCCTCCTCGGGCCGCAGGCGCACCTCCTCGGGCACGAGGCACGCCTGGCTCTGCACGCACCCGTCTCGGAACTGATCCCGAAACCGGTTGTAGAGCACCCGCTCGTGCGCGGCGTGCTGATCGACGAGCACCAGCCCCTGCGGGGCGCTGAACAGCAGAAAGCATCCCTCCCACTGGCCGAGATAGCGGCATTCGGACAAAAGCACGGGGTCCGCCGGATGAGGCGGCTCGAGGGTTCGCTCCAGCGGGGAGCGCCCCGCCGGGGCACCCGACGAGGCGGAGCCGGCCAGCGTCCGCGCGGAGGCGGCGTCGTCCCCCGCCCCGAAGTATCCGCCGCCGCCCACCAGGGAGGGGGGCTTCACAGACGCAGGCGGGCGGGGAGCCAGGATGCGCGCGGCCCCCTCCGCCCGTGCGGGAGCCGGGCGGGCGAACGCGCCCCTCGGCCTCGGCCGTGGACGCGCGCCCAGGACGGCGGAGACGCTCTCGCGCACCAGGTCATACACGCCGGACGCGAAGCGAAAGCGCACCTCCTGTTTGGCGGGGTGGACGTTCACGTCCACGTCCTCGTGCGGCACATCCACAAAGAGGATGAACACCGGATGGCGCTTCACCGGCAGGAAGCCCCGGTAGGCCGCATACGCCGCGTGGACGAGGAGGCGGTCGCGGATGGGGCGCCCGTTCACGAAGAGATACTGCGCGTCGCGGGTGGAGCGGTTCAGGCCGGGCGCTCCCGCCCAGCCGCCGAACCGCATGTTCCCGGACGTTGCGGTCGGAATCTCTATCAAGTGGGAGACCGCCGCCTTCCCCACGAGCTCCGCCGCGCGGGACAGAGTCTCCCCGGAGCCGCCCAGCTCCAGCAGCGTCTTTTTCCCGTGGCGCAGGGTGAAGGCGACGTTCGGGTTCGCCATGGCCGCCTGGCTCACCACCTCCAGACAGCGGGCGAGCTCGGTTTCCCTTCTTTTCAGGAACTTCCGCCGCGCCGGCACGTTGTAGAACAGCGAGCGCATCTCGACCCGGGCGCCGACCGCCGCCCCCATCTCGGTGACGCGCTGTATCCTCCCGCCCTCCACCCGCACCTGCGTGCCCAGGGCGTCTTCCGGCCTCCTGGCGGTGATCACCATCTTCGAGACGGCGGCGATGCTCGGCAGCGCCTCGCCCCGGAAGCCGAGGGTGGCGACGCGGCCCAAATCCGCGTCCGTCGCTATCTTGCTCGTCGCGTGGCGCTCGAGGCAAAGAAGCGCGTCGTCCTCGCTCATGCCATGCCCGTCGTCGGCGACCTGCACGCGCGCGACGCCCCCCGACTCGAGGTCGACCTCCACCCGCCCCGCGCCCGCGTCGAGGCTGTTCTCCACCAATTCCTTCAGGGCGGAGGCGGGGCGCTGGACCACTTCGCCGGCGGCGATCTGGTTCGCGAGCGATTCCGGCAGTATGCGTATGCGCGAGGCTACTTTCATGGGGAAATTCCTCAGGGTTTGCACGGAAGGGGAATTTCCCCGATCCGGGGAGAAATGTCAAGCGAAACACAACATTTTGTGTTCATATGCATTTCGTCATCCCACATGATGGGCCGGGCGCGCAATCCCGGAGCGTTCGCCCATCCCGCGCCATGGGCACCCTCCCCGTTAAGCAGGGTTGTTGGCTTTTCCAGGCGTTCGGTGTACATTGGCCGACACTGGCCGAACGCAGCAGACTCCCGAACGCGAGGCGCGCCTTGAGCGAGAAGAAAAGCGGTTTTGAGCACGCGGTGGAGGTCATGGCGCGCCTGAGAGCACCAGACGGCTGCCCCTGGGACAGGGAGCAGGACCATCACACCCTCAAGCCCTACCTGATCGAGGAGGCCTACGAGGTGATGGAGGCCATCGAGGCGGGCGACCCCGGGATGCTGAAGGAGGAGCTGGGCGACCTTCTGCTGCAGGTGCTCTTCCACTGCCAGCTCGCCAAGGAGCGGGGCCTCTTCGACGCGGAGGAGGCGTCCCGCGCCCTGGCGCAAAAGATGATCGACCGCCATCCCCACGTGTTTCAGGACGCGCGCGCCGAGACGAGCCGCGAGGTGCTGCGGAACTGGGAGATCAACAAAAGAAACAACCGCTCGGACAACGCCCGGGCCGCCGCCTCGATTCTCGACGGCGTCCCCCTCGCCATGCCCGCCCTCCAGCGCGCCCAGAGGCTGCAGGGAAAGGCCGCGCGCGTGGGCTTCGACTGGCCGGACGCGGCCGGGGCGGCGCAGAAGGTGGAGGAGGAGTGGGCCGAACTCCGGGAGGCGATGCGCACAGGGGACGAGAGGGCGGCCGAGGAGGAGATGGGCGATTTTCTGTTCGCGGCGGTGAACCTCTCCCGCAAGCTCGGCGTGAACGCCGAGGGGGCGGCGCGCGCCTCCATCGGACGCTTCATCGCGCGCTTCCACTACATCGAGGCGGCCCTGCGCACCCGGGGACTCTCGCCCGAGAACGCGCCGCCCGACGCCCTCGAAGCGCTCTGGGAGGAGGCGAAAAGCGCCGGGACGGACGAGGGCGCCCCTTGAGCCCCACCCGATCCGGGGCGCGCGCGCCGCACGACCGCCTCGCCCGCCCGCGAACGACCGGAATCGGCCCATGACGCGCAAACCCGGAGGATACCGCCGCAGGCACCGGACGCCGCCCCCAAAAACGGGACTGTTCCCCCATGAGGGAGACGAGGTGATCGGCGCGGTGGAGCGGATTCGCTTTCGCGCGGACGACACGGGCTACAGCGTTCTGCTCGTCCAGCCGGACGACGCGGACTTCCCGCGCGTGGCGGTGGTGGGCCACCTCTCGAGCATTCGGGAGGGGGAGCGCGTCCGGTTCCGGGGCAGTTGGAAGGATCACCCGAGGTTCGGCCGCCAGTTCCACGCCAACCTCGCCCACCCGTTGCCGCCCACGACGGTTGAGGGAATCGAGAAATACCTGGCGTCGGGCATCATTCGGCACATCGGCCCCGCCACCGCCAGACGGATCGTGGAGCGCTTCGGCGAGAGTGCGCTCGACATACTGGACGCGCACCCCGAGCGGCTCACCGAGATCAGCGGCCTCGGGGAGAAGAAGCGCGAGGCCATCGTCGAGAGCTGGAAGAGCCAGAGCGAGGTCAAGGAGATCATGCTCTTCCTCCAGCAATACGACATTCCGCTGCACCTGTCCGAGAAAATTCTGCGAACCTACGGCGACGAATCCATCCAGACTCTGCGCGAAGACCCCTACCGCCTGGCGACGGACATTCACGGCGTGGGCTTCCGGAGCGCGGACCAAGTCGCCCGGAAGCTGGGGATTCCGGCGGACTCGCCCGAACGCCTGGCGGCGGGGGCCGTCTACGCCCTGAACCAGCTCGCAGAGCGCGAGGGACACTGCTTCTCGCCCTACGGGGAGCTGGTGGTGGAGACCGCCCGGACGCTCGAGACGGACCCGGAGCCCCTCGCCGCCGCCATCGACGGGCTGGGCAGGACGGGCGCCCTGGTGATCGAATCGGCGAACCGGCTCGAGAACCTCGCCTCGGCCGAGGACAGGCGGGTGTACGCGCGCCCGCTCTACGCCTCGGAATGCGAGGTCGCCCGCCGCCTCGCCACCCTCATCCGCACCCCGCGCGATGAGGTTCGCCTGGACGCCGCGTTGCGGGGCCGGGGCGTCCCCGGCGCAACGACCGGCGAGCGCCTGCGCGGCCTCGCGCAAAGCGCCCTCGAAGGCGGGATGGCCACCGCGGATCAGCGCGCGGCGATAGAGGGCGCGCTCACGGAAAAGGTGCTCGTCGTGACGGGGGGGCCCGGCACCGGCAAGACGACCATCGTGCGCGCCGTCACCGAGATATACAAGGACCTCCTCGGCCTGGAGGTCACCCTGGGCGCGCCCACGGGCCGGGCGGCCAAGCGCCTCTCCGAGGTCACCGGCCACGAGGCGCGCACCATCCACAGGCTGCTGGAGTTCAGCTGGCACGCGGGCGGCTTCGTGCGCGACGCGGAAAACCCGCTGACCGGGGACATCGTGATCGTTGACGAGGCCTCGATGCTCGACGTCCATCTGATGGCCCACCTGCTGCGCGCGGTGCAGGACGCGGCGACGTTCATCATGGTGGGCGACGTGGATCAGCTCCCCTCCGTGGGGCCCGGAAACGTCCTGAGCGACGCCATCCAGTCCGAGACCCTGCCCGTCGCGCGGCTCACCGAGGTGTTCCGCCAGGCGCGCAAGAGCCTGATCGTGGAGAACGCCCACCGCGTGAACCGGGGCGAGATGCCCCGGGACGGGAAGGGGGGGCGGGAGGGGCGGCCCTCGTCTGATTATTATTTCATCGAGGAAGCGGAGGCGGAGGAGTGCGCGGACCGCATCGTGGAGTTGTGCCGCGAGCGCATTCCCGAGCGATTCGGATTCGACCCCATCGAGGAGATTCAGGTCATCTCCCCCATGCAGCGGGGCGTGCTCGGCGTGCAGAGCCTGAACGCGCGCCTGCAGGAAGCCCTCAACCCCGCCGGGGATGCGCCCGCGCTGCGGATCGGGGGGCGGACGTTCCGCACCGGGGACAAGCTCATCCAGGTGAAGAACAACTACGAGAAGGACGTGTTCAACGGCGACATCGGCGTCGTGCGCGGCGTCGATCCCGAGGCCGCGAGCGTTCGCGTGGCCTTTGACTCGGGTCTCATCGAATACGCGCGCGGGGCACTCGACGAGCTGATGCACGCCTACGCCATCACCGTGCACAAGAGCCAGGGGAGCGAATACCCCGCCGTCGTCATCCCGCTTCACACCCAGCACTACCCGATGCTGCAAAGAAACCTCGTCTACACCGCCCTCACGCGGGCGAGGCGCCTGGTGGTCCTCCTCGGCGCGAAAAAGGCGCTGGGGATGGCGATAGCCAACGCGCGCGTGCGGAGGAGGTGGAGCGGCCTGCCGGAACGAATCCGCCGGGAGGCGGATCTCGCGCCGCTCATCGCGGCGGCGGCGCCCGTCGTCGGGGAGGAGGCCGAAGAGGGGGCGGAATTCATCGAGGACACGCCGCCGGACGCCCTCTACGAGGAGGAGGCCGCCGCGGACGAAGGCGGGCCGGAGGGCGAGCTGACCTACCACCCGATGGAGGAATAGGCGCCTCCCCCGGCCCCGCGCGAGGAGCGCTCCCCCCAACCGCAGGCGGCCGCGTCTTTCGCCCGGGAGAGAGAGGGGCCAGGGGTCGCGCGCCCTAGGGTGTCAGCACCACCTTCAGGGATTCCCCGGCCCGGGCGACAAGCCGAAAGCCTTCCTGGGCGTCCCCCAGCGGCAGCCTGTGGGTGATCAGCTCCGCCACCGGCAGGCGGCGGCACCCGTCGGTGGGGAGGCCGAAGAGGGGGCGGAATTCATCGAGGACACGCCGCCGGACGCCCTCTACGAGGAGGAGGCCGCTGCGGACGAAGGCGGGCCGGAGGGCGAGCTGACCTACCACCCGATGGAGGAATAGGCGCCTCCCCCCGGCCCCCACGCGAGGAGCGCTCCCCCCACCCGCAGGCGGCGGCACCCGTCGGCGGGGAGGCCGAAGAGGGGGCGGAATTCATCGAGAATACGCCGCCGGACGCCCTCTACGAGGAGGAGGCCGCCGCGGACGAAGGCGGGCCGGAGGGCGAGCTGACCTACCACCCGATGGAGGAATAGGCGCCTCCCCCGGCCCCCACGCGCGGAGCGCTCCCCCCAACCGCAGGCGGCGGCACCCGTCGGGGAGGAGGCCGAAGAGGGGGCGGAATTCATCGAGGACACGCCGCCGGACGCCCTCTACGAGGAGGAGGCCGCCGCGGGCGAAGGCGGGCCGGAGGGGCGAGCTGACCTACCACCCGATGGAGGAATAGGCGCCTCCCCCCCCCCCGGCCCCGCGCGCGGACGCTCCCCCCAACCGCAGGCGGCCGCGCCCCGCGTCTTTCGCCCGAGAGAGGGGGAGGGGTCGCGCGCCCTAGGGCGTCAGCACCACCTTCAGGGATTCCCCGGCCCGGGCGACAAGCCGAAAGCCCTCCTGCGCGTCCCCCAGCGGCAACCTGTGGGTGATCAGCTCCTCCACCGGCAGGCGGCGCGCGCGAATCAGCGCCATCGCCTCCCGCAAATCGAGCGGGGCCGCGCCATAGGTGGCGGTGATGGCGATCTGCTCGCGCCAGATTCTGTGGACGTCCACCGGGGGATGGTGCTCCGGCGGTGCGGGGGCGAACAGGTGCACGACGCCGCATGGCGCGACGCACGAGAGGGCCGTTTTCCAGTGCGGCCGGCGCGCCGGCGCAGAGAATGACGCGATCCGCCAGGCGGCCCTCGTTCGCCTCCCGCAGCGCCTCATCCATCCGCTCGCACGGGGGGAGCGGCCGCGCGCCGAACCTCCGGGCGGCCTCCAGGCGGTAGGGATGGACGTCCGCCGCGAAAACGGGGCCGGCGCCCAGGGCGGCGGCGGCCTGGGACGTGCAGCAGGCCGGAGACGCCGCTCCCCACCACGAAGACAGACAGCCCCGGCGTCATCCGCAAGCGCCTCCAGCCGCGCAGGGACGCAGCCGAGCGGCTCGATGAACACGCCCTCCTCGTCCGAGACGGCATCGGGCAGATGAAACGTCCCGACCGCCACGTTGCGCGCGGGCACCCGAATGAACTCGGAGAAGCCGCCCGGGTCGAAATTCGTGGCGCGAAGCGTCTCGCACGCCGTGTGGTCTCCGCGCAGGCAGTGCGCACAGCGGTTGCACGGCACGTGGTGGGTGACGGACACGCGATCCCCCGGCCGAAAATTCTCCACCCCGCCGCCCGCCTCGGCGACCACGCCCGTCACCTCATGGCCCAGGACGCGCGGCGCGCCCCCGACGCGGTACCACTCCATGACGTCGCTGCCGCAGATGCCGCTGGCGCGGGTCTGGAGCAGCAACTCGCCGGCCCCGGCCCGCGGCCTCGCCACCTCCTCGACCCGGACGTCATCGTTTCGGTAATAGACCGCCGCCCGCATCGCCCCTCTCATCCGGATGGCGCCCCGCGCCCGGCCGCTCCCATTAAATCCTGGAACATCTCGTATGCCGCGTCGGGCGAGAGGTCGTCGTGCACGACGCCGCGCACCGCCCGGATCATGGCGACGGGGTGCGCGCTCTGGAAGATGTTTCTGCCCATGTCCACCCCGGCCGCCCCGGCGTCGATCGCGCGGCGGCAAAACGCGAGCGCCTCGCGTTCGGGAATCTTCCTCCCCCCGGCGATGACGATGGGCACGAAGCATCCGCGAACCACCTCCTCGAAGCGGTCGCAAAAATACGTCTTCACGACGTCCGCCCCGTGCTCCGCCGCGATGCGCGCGGCCAGCCCCAGGTAGCGCGCGTCGCGCTTCATCTCCCTGCCCACCGCCGTGATGCCGAGGACGATCAGCCCCTCCCTGCGCCCCTCCTCGCTCATCCGCGCCAGGTTGACGATGGACTCCTTCTGGTAGCGCGCCCCCACGTAGACCGAGACGGAAACGCCCGCCGCGCCCAGGCGTCGGGCCTCCGCCGCCGAGACGGTGATGGCCTCGTTCGACAGCTCGCGGCTCACGAGCTCCTCGGCGATGCGGCCCCCGCAAGGCGTCGCGGTCCGCCGCGTCCTCGACGCCGGCGCCCCGAATGGCCAGCTCGCGCTCCAGTGCCACCGGGTCCGAATAGACGACGGCGTTTCCGCCCGAGGCCCGCAGGATGACCGGCGCGGCACTCCCCGGCGGCATGCAGTGCAGAAAAACGCCCTTCGTCGGGCTCACGGCGTCGCAGTGGGGCAGCAGGGGCCCGAGGGTTTTCCCCGGCTCCTCCAGCCCCGAGGTCGGCCCCTGGAAGTAGCCGTGATCGACGGCCAGCATCACGATTCGCCGCGTCCTTTCGTTCCGGATCGCCTCAAGCATCGCCCGCCTCCTCCGGGGGGAGGGACGGCGCGCCCTTGTAGAAGGCGCGCCCCATGACGCGGTTCCTCTCCGTGAAGTCCCCCTCTCCGCGATCCTCTTCGACCGCGCGCTTCATCAGGTTGAATTTGGCGTCGATGTCGTCGGCGTAGTGGAGGAGGAGCGCCTCCGCCGACATGGGCGTCTTCGCCGCCCCCCCACTCCGGCTGCCCCTGGTGGGAGAGCATGAGATGCTCCAGATGCAGGAGAAACCCTTCCGGTGCCTCCCCCTCGGGGAAAACGCCCTCGCGCCGCGCCCAGTCGCGCACGACGTCGCGCCCCATCACCACGTGGCCGAGGAGCCGGCCTCGCGCCGTGTAGTGCGTGGCCCCCTCGGTGGAGAGCTCCGCAAACTTTCCGATGTCGTGCAGGAGCGCGCCCGCGACCAGGAGGTCGCGGGAGACCGCATATTTATCGGCGAGATAGAGGCACGTTTTCGTGACCGAAAGCGTGTGCTCCAGCAAGCCGCCGAGGTAGGGATGGTGGATGTACTGGGAGGCGGGCCACTCGCGGAATTTCTCCTCATACGCATCCAGTATCGCGACGAGGTATGCGGCCACGAGGGGATGGCAGCTCTGCGCGATGCGCTTCGTCTCCTTCCACATCACGTCGATGTCGTATGTCGTGCGCCGCACGCAGTCCTCGCGCCGGAACCCGCTCGCATAATCCTGATCGTTCACCCGGCGCATCCGCTCCACCCGAAGCTGCAGCCCGCCCTTGTAGTTCTCCGCCACGGCCCGCACCTTGATGAAGTCCCCCGCCGCCACTACGCCCTCCACCTGGCTGGACGGCTCCCACACCTTGGCGGGGATGTCCCCCGACCCGTCCTCCAGAGACAAGTCGAGATACTCCCTGCCCGTCCTGCTCAGGCGCGCCTCGTACTCGCGGATTCGGAAAAAGGAATCGAACCGCTCGCCCGCTTGTATCTCCGCCGCCCTCGCCATGTGCCCGCTCCGGAACCAGAAAAGATGAACCCGCGCGCGCAGCGCATCCGGCGCGATTCCGCATTGTAGGGGCAACCAGCCTGGAATCTCAACAAAAAGGGGGCGCAACAAGAAAACGCCGCGCGTTTCCCCGCCGTCCGGGCAAGGCGCCAGAGAACCGCATCCGCTGCGCGCATCCGCCGCTTCCACATCTCTTGTGGGCCGACAAAAACCGCCTCTCTCCGCCTGTGGTATCATGAGCGGTGCTGCGGGTGCGGCGGCCGGAGCGTTTCGCCCGGGGGGCCTTGGCGTCAGACGTCGCAACCAAACATCCGCGCGGGAGAGGGCAGGACGCGCGAACGGACTGCCCGAAAGAATCACCACCGGCACCAAGAGGCCATGAGACGATGACGCAAAAAACCGCCCGGCTTCTCTGCGCGCTCGCCATGGCCGCCCTGCTCGGCGCGCCCGCCGCCCGCGCCCAGGATGACGCGCCGTTCCGAAAGCGCCTCACCGCGCGCGTCGCCAGGGTGTATGACGGCGCGAGCTTCCAGCTGGGCGGCGGCCTGCGCTCCTCCCTCATCGGGGTGGGCGCGCCCGGGCCGGGGGCACCCGGCAGCACCGAGGCGCGCGCCTTCCTGAGACGCCTGCTCGAAAACACGACCGTGACCCTCGAGCTCGACAAGAAACTCGTCGATGACCACGGACGGACGCAATACTACGTCTTCCTGCCGGACGGGGCGCACGTGAACGTGCTGATGGTGCTCAGAGGGCTGGGCCGCGCCATCGTCAAGCACCCCAACGTGCGCTACCGCAAGGAGCTGATAGAAGCCGAGAACGTCGCCAGGAGCTTCCGGCGGGGCATCTGGGGGGATGCGTTCGACCGGCGCGACCCCGCAGGCTTTCGCCACTGATGCACCTTCCTGCGGGCGAACAAACCCCGGCGGAGGGCGCTCCGTCCCGCCGGCACATGGGGTCGCGTGGCAATCTGCATGCGTGTGTGATAATGGATACGGTTATTCCTCGGTTTCTCTGGTTTGGCATATGAAAGGCGCGCACGCCGCCATTCCATATCCGAGCGAGGCGGCGAGAGCGGGTTGCGCGCTTGCATGGGAGCAAACCTGCCGCCGGAACGTTGCTCCTCACCCCCCTGAAAAGCACGGAAGCACAGCAGAAAGGAATCGTCGTCATGGGCCATGAGGGGGCGGGCGTCGTGGAGCCTGAAACGCGCGGAAGCACGCCAGAAAGGGATCGGGGCGCCCATCGGAGAAAACCGCCATGCTGAGCAGAGAAGAGCAAAATGACGTTCTCGAAGGCGCCGCCCGGCTGCTTGAGGACGTCGGGTGGGTTCAGGGCCATTTCGCCGTGGTCCGCAAGAAAAACGGGGAGTTGGCGCCGACCCTCAGCTCCGACGAACTCGCCTGCGCCTTCTGCATCGCGGGGGCGATTATGCGCTCCTTGCGCGACAACGGGTTCGTCGGCGTCCATTTGGAGGATCTGGTTCTCCTCGACGAATCGGGCAACCGCATAGAGATCAACCAAATCACGCACTACAACGACAAGGTGCTTCGCAGTGCGGAGGAGGCGGCCGCCTTCCTCCGGAAGTTGAAGCGATAGCCGCGCCACCGGAAGCCGAAACGGGCGACGAGGCCCCGCCCGCATCCGCCAGCCGCCGCCGGCCCCGACCTCCCCCCTCGTTCCCCCCTACTTACGTCCGCCTCCCTCCACGAATGGGCGCAGCAAATCCAGCGGAAGGGGGAAGACGATGGTCGAGTTGTTCTCGGTCGCGACCTCGGAGAGGGTTTGCAGGAACCGCAGCTGCAGCGCGCCGGGGGCCTGCCCGATGGCGGTGGCGGCCTCGGCAAGCCGCGCGCTCGCCTGGAACTCGCCTTCCGCGTGAATGACCTTGGCGCGGCGCTCGCGCTCCGCCTCCGCCTGGCGGGCGATGGCGCGCTGCATCTCGCTGGGGAGGTCCACGTGCTTCAGCTCCACGTTGGTGACCTTGATGCCCCAGGGGTCGGTGGCGTGATCCAGGAGTTCCTGGAGCTGGGTGTTGATCTTCTCGCGCTCGGACAGCAGATCGTCCAGGTCCATCTGGCCCAGCACGCTCCGCAGCGTGGTCTGGCTCAACTGGCCCGTGGCGTAGAGGAAATCCTCCACCTCGATGATCGCCCGCTCGGGATTCAGCACGCGAAAATAGACCACGGCGTTCACCTTCACCGACACGTTGTCTTTCGTGACGATATCCTGCGGCGGCACGTCCATCGTCACCAGCCGCAGGCCCACGCGGGTCATGCGATCGATCACCGGAAGCACGATGATGAGACCGGGCCCCTTGGTGGCGTAGAAGCGGCCCAGCCGAAAGATGACGCCGCGCTCATACTCGTTCAGGACGCGGATGGCGCTGACGAAAAACAGCAACACGATGACGACGCCGATGATCCAGCTCAAATTCATCTATCCACCCTCCTTCTCGACGCGGAGCCTGAGGCCCTCCACCGAAACGACGCGCACCCTGTCGCCGACCTGCAGAGGCTCCTCGGAGTCCGCCAGCCATATTTCGCCGCGCACCCGAATCTTGGCCGGCGCGCCTCCCCCGGGCGAGACGCTCACGATTCCCGATTGCGCCAGCATTCCCTCGGAGCCCGAAACCGCCCGCCTCCGCTGGGCGCGGAAGCCCATCCCCACGAGCCAGACGAAGAACATGGCCGTTCCGGCGACCGCGGGGAGAATGACCTTGAGGCTGATTTGCAGATAGGGGTCCGGAGAATCGATGAGCATGACCGAGCCGAGCGTCATGGCGATGATTCCGCCGATGGTGAGCCCCCCATAGCTCACGACCTGGATTTCCAGGAGAAACATGATGACGGCAAGTCCCATCAGGAGAAGTCCCACATAGTTCACCGGCAGGACTTTCAGGGCGTACAGCGCGAGGAGGAGACTGATGGCGCCCACCACGCCCGGCAGGATGGCGCCCGGGTTCGACAGCTCGAAGAACAGCCCGTACATGCCCAGAAGCATCAGGATATAGGCGATGTTGGGGTCGCTCAGAAGGGTGAGCACCCTTTGGCGCCAGCTGCGCTCCAGCACGATCTGCGCGGCGCCCCTCGTCGCCAGGGTGACGGTGGCGCCGCTGGCGAGTTTTATCTTTCTGCCGTGAACCGCCAGAAGAAGGGACCTGACGTCCGCGGCCACCAGGTCGATCACCTTCTGCCGGAGCGCCTCGGCCTCATCCACGGACACCGCCTCGCGAACCGCGCTCTCCGCCCACTCGGTGTTGCGCCCCGTGCGGGAGGCCACCGCCCGCGCGAAGGCGGCCACGTCGTTCATCGCCTTTTTGCGCATGTCGCCCTGAATCTGCTTTCCCCCGCCCGAAACGGGAGATGCGGCCCCGATGTTGGTGCCCGGTGCCATGGCGGCGATGTGCGCCGACATGGTGATGAACGTGCCGGCGGATGCGGCCCGCGCCCCTCCCGGAGCGACATACACCGCCACGGGCACGTCCGAGCCGAAAATGGATTTCACGATATCCCGCGTGCTGGTGACCAGGCCGCCGGGGGTATCGAGGCGAATGACCAGGAGCTGCGCCTTTTTTCGGGCGGCTTCCTCGATGCCGAAAGCGATGTACTCCGAGGTTCCGGGCGATATGGCGTCGGCCACGTCCAACACCACGACGGGAGGCGACTTCTGCGCGGCGGCGGCGTGGAATACGGCCAGCACCGCGCCCATCGCCGCCAACAGGAGCGGGAGCACCAGATGCGCCCTCCGTGGAAACTTTCTCCGCCTCCGCATTCCGTCCTCCAGGCAGCGGCAAGATGAACGTCTTCTCCACGATATTAGCACAAAAGGAAGCATCGCATTGCCAGGCGGATGGCGTCCCTCACGCGCCCATCCCGAGCAACACCTCATCCACGACGCCAACGGCCGCGTCAATCTGGTGCCTCTCGACGATCAGCGGAGGCAAAAACGCCAGAACGTTCGCATGATGCCCCCCCGGATAGAGGAGAAGGCCCCGCTTCAAAGCCGCCTCGCTCGCTTTTTTGGCGACGGACAAGGGCGCGCGCGTCGCGCGATCGGCAACCAGCTCGACGGCCACCATCAACCCCCGCCCGCGCACTTCGCCGACGATGGAATGCCGCTCCGCCAGCTCCTCCAGCCTTCGCAGGAAATACGCGCCCATCTCCAGGGAGCGCGCGGCGAGGTTCTCCTCCTCGTAGACCGCAATCGACGCCAGCCCGGCGGCGCACGCCATGACGTTTCCCGCATAGGTGCTGCTCTCGGTTCCGGGGGCCGAGGCGTCCGCAATCTCTTTTTTCGCGACGCAGGCGGCCAGGGGCAACCCCCCGGAAATCGACTTGCCCATCACGACGAGATCGGGCTCCACGTCCTCATGCTGGTAGGCGAACATCCTTCCCGTGCGGCAGAATCCGCTCATCACCTCATCGAAGATGAGCAGCACCCCGTGGCGATCGCACACCTCCCGAAGCGCCTGCAAGAATCCGATGGGGGCCGGAATCATGCCGCCGTTTCCCTGTACCGGCTCCATGATGACGGCCGCCACGTCGCCCCAGCCGCTCACCGGATTCGATAGAAACTCGTCGATGTAGCGAATCGTTCCCTCCGCGCATTTCTCCGCGCCATCGCCGAAGGGGTTTCGATACGGATAGGGATAGGGGACGTGGTGCACCCCCGGAACCAGCGCTCCCAGCCCCTCGCGCTGGTTTTTTCTGCCCATCAGCGCCAGGGCGCCCAGGGTTCTTCCATGAAACCCGCCCGTGAAGCCGACGATTTCATCCCGCCCCGTCGCCCGGCGGGCCATCTTCAGGGCGATCTCGGCAGCCTCGCTTCCCGAGGAGCCGAGAATCGCGCTTTTGGGCGCGGCCCCGGAATGCAGCGAGAGAACCTTCTCCAGAAACCGGTTTCTCACGCTGGAGCCCAGCGACATAGCCTGGTGGACTTTCTCCGCCTGCGCCTGCATCGCCGAGACAACCCCGGGGTGGCAGTGGCCCGCGTTCAGGGAACCGAATCCGGCGACAAAATCCAGGAACAGGTTGCCGTCGACATCCTCGATCACCGCACCCCGCGCCCGCTCCGCCACGACGGTCTCCGGGCTCATGCCGAAGCTGAGCGCCGCGCGGCTTTCCGCATTCCGGAGGCGCGCGAGTTCCGCCCGCGTCCTGGGGCCGGGATGGGGAACCAGGAAATTCGGCGCTTCCATACGCTCCATGCAGGCACCCTCCTCGCGATTCCCCTGTATCACATTCTGAAAAACTACCCTTGACCCGCAGCGGTGCCACGCGCCTTTTCCAACCTGCCGGGCAAGGTGAACAGATACCAAAATACGAGTTTGGTAAATTCATGCAGGCGGGACGCATCTTCCCGGGAGAGCGGAGCCTCGCCGTGAACGGCCTCGTTGCCGTCGAGCCGTATCTGATTCGCCCAATCCGCCAGATCGCGCGTCAAATAGTCGTCCGCCGCCGCCTTGTCGATGCGCTTTTTCAAGCTGCCCTCGAGCGCCGGATATTTATCCTTCAGGCCGACTTCGAGCGCCTTGCGGAACATGGCACCGGCGGCGTCCGGGTTCCGTGGCAGATTGTCCGCACCCTGCCTGAAGAATTCGGCGACGGTGTCGGGCGTATGAGGCGGCGCACGGGTGCCGGGCGGTTTGGGAGCAATCGCCAAAAGACGATATGACTCGCTGGAGAGCGTCCTGGTTTCCATCGGAGAGTCCGAAGCAAGCACCACCTCGAATGTCGCCACGATCCCGCGCCGGCAATGGCCGCAGACGGCAAGTGTATCCCACCGCGGCGGATATTCCTCGTATCGCCACTCACCTTTTACCGTGAACGCCACGCGCTTGACGCCACAGCGCGGGCAATCGGCCGGAAACACGCTCATTCCACCAAATCCCGCGCTTCCACACGCTTCATGCAGGGGTGCCCTCCTCGCGATTCCCCACATCTGTATCACATTCTGAAAAACAATAGGAATCGCTCCGCCCATTCCGGGCCATTCCGGGGGAAACGCGCCCCGGGTGCGTGTCATGCGCCCGTTTCGTGGTATAAGATGCGGGACAAACCGGAAATTCCCGACACTTGAAAACATCACGGAGGTGCCCGTGAGCGAAGAAAACACTTCCCCACCCAGGATATACTACGGCTGGTTCATCCTCGCCGGCTGCTTCACGATGATGTTCCTAGGGCTGGCCACCAGAAACTCCTTTGGCCTCTTCCTGAAGCCGATGATCGCGGATTTCAACCTGAGCCGCGCCGCGTTGTCCCTCCCCTTTTCCCTTTGCCTCATCCTCTACGGAGCGTCCCAGCCGCTGGGCGGCCTGATGATGCGGCGCTGGGGGCCCAAGACGATCATCATCTGGGGGTCGGTCCTCACGACGATCTCCATGCTGGGAATCCACCAGGTGCACTCCCTGTGGGGCGTGTACCTGTTTTTCGGCATCCTGCTGGGCGTCGGGGGGATCGGGAACAGCGTGACGGCCTATACCCCGCTGGTGTCGAGCTGGTTTCCGGACAGGCGCGGGCTGGGCATGTCCATCGTCAGCGCCGGGTCAAGCATGGGGCAACTCATGCTGCTCCCCCTCTTCGCGTATCTCATCGGCTTTCTGGACTGGAGAACGACCTCGCTCGTCATCGGCGTCATCTTCCTGTTCACCCTGATCCCCATCTCGGTGTTCGTCGTCAAGAATTCTCCCGGGGCCCAAGAAACCCAGCGGAAGGCGACGACCTTCGGCAAGCACATCCAGATGGTCGTTCCCTATGACTTGCCCTGGATAGAGTGTCTCCACAAGGCGCCGTTTCTGCTGTTGCTCACCAGTTTCTTCACCTGCGGCTTCACCGTGACCGTCGTTTCCGTCCACTGGGTGCCGTTTGCGACGGACGTGGGGTTCTCCGCCGCCGTCGCCGCCACCTCCTTCGCACTGGGCGGCGGCCTCAACACCGTGGGCGTTCTGGCCGTGGGCCCGCTGTCGGACAAAATCGGCAGAAAAATTCCACTGGGCATGATCTACGCCTTCCGGGGCCTCGGATTCATTCTGTTCATCTTTTTCAAAAACGATTTCACCGTCTGGGCGACGCCCATGATAATCGGCCTCTCCTGGATAGCGACCGTCCCCCTTACCTCGGCGTTGACGGGAGATTTCTTCGGCGCCAGAAACGTGGCGATATTGTTTGGCCTCATCACGTTCAGCCACCAGCTCGGCTCGGGCCTGAGCGCCTGGCTGAGCGGATACATCTATGACGTGACCGGCAGCTACGACCTCGCGTTCGCCCTGGCCGCCTACCTCTGCTTCCAGGCGGCCGTGATCGTCAGTTTCATCAACGAAAAAGAGGTGCGCATCGTTCAGCCCGCCGCCACCTAGGCCTGAGGCGCGCAACGCCCCGGCATGGCGCACCGCGCGGGGCGTCCGCCGATTTGCGGCCCGGGGGTGCCCCTGCGATAATTCCGCTTCCTTCGGGCGACGCCGGGCCTCGCCCTTCGCTCTTGGGGAAGATATGGATTGCAACTGCTGGTTCCAATGTATCCACCCGGAATGCGGGGCGACCTATTCCATCTTCGACTCCGTATATCAATGCCGCGAATGCGGGGGTCTCCTCGAGGTCACGCACGATCTGGAAACCCTGCGAATGCGCAGCGCATCCGAGTGGCGCCATCTGTTCGACGACCGCTACCAGCGCAACACCTGGCCGTATGGCAGCGGCGTCTGGGGGAAGAAGGAATGGGTTTGCCCGCTGATCCACGCGGAAAACATCATCTCCTTCTACGAGGGCGGGACAAACCTTTTTTGGGCGAATCGCCTGGGGCGGGAGCTCGGAATCGGCGAGTTGTGGATCAAGCAATGCGGAAACAGCCACACGGGCTCTTTCAAGGACCTCGGCATGACGGTCCTGGTGTCCGCCGCCCGGCAGATGATGGCCGACGGGAAAAAGCTTCGCGCACTCGCCTGCGCATCGACGGGCGACACCTCCGCCGCACTCGCCGCGTATGCCGCCGCGGCCGACATCCCCGCCATCGTTTTTCTGCCGCGCGAGAAGGTGTCCGTGGCGCAGCTGATTCAGCCCATCGCGAACGGCGCGCTGGTGATGGCCATCGACACCGATTTTGACGGCTGTATGCGCATCGTCCGGCAAGTGTGCGAAGAGCAGGGAATATACCTCGCCAACAGCATGAACTCCCTTCGCATCGAAGGGCAGAAAACCATCAGCATCGAACTCGTCCAGCAGTTCGGCTGGGAGGTTCCCGACCTCATCATCATTCCGGGCGGAAACCTGGGGAACGTGAGCGCACTGGGAAAGGGTTTCCTGCAGATGCGCGACCTGGGGTTGATTGACAAGCTCCCGCGCGTCGTTTGCGCCCAGACGGAGAAGGCCAACCCCCTGTACCGAAGCTATATGACCGGCTTCCGGGAATTTCATCCCATAGACGCCGAGCCCACGCTGGCGACAGCCATCCAGATCGGGAATCCGGTGAGCGTCGAGAGGGCCATCCGTACCCTCAAGACATTCGAGGGCTCCGTCGAGCAGGCGAGCGAGGAGGAGTTGTCCAACGCGGCCGCCCGGGCCGACAGGACGGGGATGTATAACTGCCCGCAAACCGGCGTGGCGCTGGCCGCTCTGGAAAAAATCGTCGCGCGCGGAGAAGTCCATCCCCGGGATCGCGTCGTGATCATCTCGACGGCCCATGGGCTGAAATTTACCGAATTCAAGGTCCGTTATCACCAAAAGGACATTCCGGGCATCGACAGCCGCTTCGCCAACGCCCCCGTCGAACTTCCCGATGATATCCACGCCGTCCAGGAGGCCGTCGAGAAAACGCTGGGGGCATTGTCCTGCAAGTAGTCTTCGCCGCTCGGCTTCCCCTTTCCCGCCGCATCCACGAACCGGGAGACGCGCCACGTTGTCGAAAAAAATGAGGAGAGCCGATCGCCGCCAGGCCGAAAACGCGCTCGCACCGCCCATTTTCCAGACCGCCACCTTCACCTTCGGGAGCTCGGCCGACCTGGACAGCTTCCATCGCGGCGAGAGGGGGGGGTTTTTCTATTCGCGAGTCGGCAACCCGACAAACGAAGCCGCCGAACGCAGGCTCGCCCTCATGGAAGGGGCGGAAGCCTCCCTGTTGTATTCCAGCGGCATGGCGGCGGTCGCCTCCGTATTCCTCTCTCTCCTGGCACCCGGGGCGCGAATGGTCATCCCTCGGGAATCCTATCGGCACACGAGGGACATCGTGGAGGGTCTCCTTTCACGCTACGGCGTGCGCGTCGACATCCTGCCGGATCATGCGGCCGCATCCCTGGAGGCGATCTCCGACGCCCGGGTTCGGGTGTTGTTTGCGGAAGTGCCCTCCAACCCCACGTTGCGAACGCCGAACATCGAGCAAATGGCCGAATGGGCCCGCAAGCGCGGCGCCCTGCTCATCGTGGACTCCACCATCGCGTCCCCCGCCCTGCTTCGCCCGCTGGAGCGGGGGGCCGATCTGGCGATTCAGAGCGCGACGAAATATATCGGCGGGCACAACGACGTCATCGCAGGCGCGGTTTCCGGCCGCCAGGAGATGGTCAACGCCCTGCGCGAGCAACAGACGCTGCTCGGTTCGATTCTGGGGCCGCAGGAGGCGTTCCTGGTCGAGCGCGGACTAAAGACGCTCGAGTTGCGCGTCCGACGCATGAGCGAAACGGCGCTGCGGCTGGCGGAGTTTCTTTCCGCCCAACCCCAAGTATCCCGCGTTCATTACCCGGGCCTCGCCTCTCACCCGGATCACGCCCAGGCCGCGCGATATATGGACGCTTTCGGCGGGCTCCTCAGCTTCGAGCTCGACGGCGGCCCGGAGAAGGCGGGCGCGCTCGTGGACGCGCTCCAAATTCCTGTCCTCGCTCCGGGCTTCGGGGGCACGGAAAGCCAGGTGGAGCACCACGCCCGGATGGCGTATGCGGATATCGGGATGGAGGGGGCGAAAAGTCGCGGGGTGTCGGCGGAATTGATTCGATATTCCGTTGGACTCGAGGATTTCGAGGTTTTGAGAGACGACCTCGTCGAAGGCCTCGCAAACATCTAGAAAATCAACTCTCCCCGCGTCCGCTCCCGGGCGCCCGTTCCGTCAGCCAGCGCGTGCGCACCCACATTTTCTTTCCCTTCCAACGTCCGGACTGCACCTGTACCCTGGTGAAGCCGCGCCTGTCCCGGGAGAGGACGGCCATGCGCGTGCCCGGGGCCAGTCTGTATGGATAGCGCGCACCGCGCGGCTCGCGATAGCCGCCCGCGTAGTTGAGCGGGATGCCCTGGTATGTGCGGCGAACATATCTCGTCTCTCCGGACGCCCCGCCCCGGCTGGCGGGCCCGCTGGCCGGCTCCTTTTTTTGCGTCCGCTTCGGGGGTGCCGCCACGCGCCCGGGTGCGGCTTGCAAGGCCGCCACCTTCTTTTTGACGTCCATCACCGCGTCGCGCAGCTGCAACTTGAACTCGTTCACCGATTTGCCGTGATTCGCCAGTATTTGCGTGTGGGCGAGCAGCTGGCTGCGGATCGCGTTCACCTCCTTTTGGGTCTGCTCCCTGTCCTTCTCGTAGAGGGCCTGGTGCACGACGAGGCCACAACCGGAAACCAACATCGCAAGACCGCAAGCGAGGCACGCCCGGAATGCGGGGCGCTTTTCAGGCAGCAGCCTGGCTCGCAGCGCATTTGTCCGGCTCATACGGGATACCATCCCTCGATAGGGGGCATCACAACCAGTTCGCTTTGCAATTCCCGGACGCCGGCGTATCCCCTGGCGATGGATTCCGCCAACTCCTTCTCCTCGTCGCTGTTGACGCGCCCGTGCAGCAACAACCTGCCGGGCTCGGGACACTCCACGACGATGCCGCTCGCGTCAATCCGCTCGTCCGTCATGATCGTCGCCTTGATCTTCTGCCCGAACGCCAGGTTCCGGAGCTTTTGGGACTCCGACGGCTGCAGGCACAAGAATTTCTCCTCTTTCATGATGTTCACCAGCAGCCGCGTCGCCATGTCCTCATGAAACAATCCCGTATTCAACATCAGGTCAAAATGGCTCGGCTCTCCCCATCGGACGTCAAAGAAATGGCGCGTATACGCCATTCTTTCATGATCGTTGTGATGGATAAACTGCTCCGCCATCGACGGCGTAACCCCCTCGTTCTTCACGAGCGTGCGCCGCCGGTAATCTTCCGGGGCTAGGATGCGCGTCCGGAAGACGCCCTCGATTCCCTCCAGGAGGATGTGGGCACCGCGCCCCAATATGACGAAATCGTTTTTCAAGGCCGACTCATACACGATGGCGCGCATGATATCGAGATACACGAGCTGCCTGTCCCGAAAGAAGCGATCGATCAAGCCGGGCTTTCTTTCGTCCACCTGCTCCAGCTCCGCCCGAACATACCCGTAGGATTGCGCAGCCTCCGCGAATCCATCGTTGTCCAGGAGAGACCACCCCAACTCCTGGGCGACCACCTTTCCTATCCCATCACCACCGCTCCCGAGCTCTCTGGAGATCGTCAGAACGCCCATCATCAACCCTCCCCGCTAAAGGTGGCGACCATTCCCGCGGTGCGGGCCAAACAACAAAACCCTCCGCATCCTTTATACCGCCTGTTGTCCATCATCGCATCCAGCACCGCATCCAGCATCTTCCGGTGGAGGACGACCGATTCCCATACGCCCGCCCGGCCATCCCCGCCGCGACCCAGCTTCATCCGGGGCGGCGCGCCCACAGCGGACGCCGCATCGGACTCTCCCGCCAAAGCGCTCATGTGAGCTCTCGAACGCGCCGGCGCAAACCATATTTGTCGCCATTCTACCAAAACACCCGAAAGGCGCGCCAATTCCCGTTTCCCGCCTCCCGCCGGAACCGGGCGCGCGTCGGACGAAAAACGCCTCGGCGACACAGGGGGGGCAAAACCCGCGAGATATGTGGACGCAGGGGGGGCGCCGATCTATCGGGAGCGGAGGCGCGCCAAATCTATGGCGCGCAAAGAGGCGAGAAGGGGCTGGAGGTCGTCGACGTCCACCATGTTGGGACCGTCGGAGAGCGCCTCGTCCGGCTTCGGGTGGCATTCGAGAAAGAACGCATCAACGCCCACGCCGGCCGCTGCGCGCGCGAGATGGGGAACCATGCTCCTGTCCCCTCCCGAGATTTCGCCAAGCCCGCCCGGTGCCTGAACGCTGTGCGTCGCGTCAAAGACGACGGGATAGCCGGATTCGCGCATCCGCACGAGCGCGCGCATATCGGAAACCAGGTCATGGTAGCCGAAGCTCGTTCCCCTCTCCGTGAGAAGTATTTGCCGACAACCCGCCTCCTCGAGCTTTCCCACGACATGCTTCATGTCCTCGGGCGCCATGAACTGCCCTTTTTTCACGTTCACGGGCTTTCCGGTTCGTCCCGCCGCGCGGAGGAGGTCCGTCTGGCGGCACAGAAAAGCGGGAATCTGTATGGCGTCCAGAACGCGGGCCGCCCGCTCGGCCTCCTCCGGGCTGTGCACGTCCGACATCACCGGCAGGCCGGTCTCCCTTCTCACCATCTCCAGTATTTTCAATCCCCTATCCATGCCGGGCCCGCGGGGAGACCTCCCCGAGCTGCGATTCGCCTTGTCATACGAAGCCTTGAAAACCCCGCCGACGCCACATGCGTCCACCGCCTCTTTCACTTTTTTCGCGCAATGCGCCACCAGCTCCTCGCTCTCGATCAGGCAGGGGCCTGCGATGACGCATATCGCTCCCGCCCGCCCGAAGGCGACATCCCCGATTTTCACCACCACTCGCGCCGCTGTCATCTTCCTGTCATTCCCACGCTCCCCGCCCCGCGCGACCGGCGGGACGCCTACTGAAACAATTCCCCGCTCGCCCTCTTGGCGGCGGCGATGAAGCCGCGCAGCAAGGGGTTGCGAAGCGTAGGGGGCGCTCTTGAACTCCGGGTGAAACTGGCACCCCGATGAAATAGGGGTGCCCGGGCAGCTCTATCACCTCCACCAGGCGCTCGTCCGGCGAGAGGCCGCTGAAGCGAAGCCCCTCGCTCCCCAGTTGCTCCCGATAGGAATTGTTCACCTCGTAGCGATGGCGGTGCCGCTCTTCAAATCGCGACGCCCCGCCATACATCTCCGACGCCAGGGAGCCGGGCGCCAGAATTCCCGGATACGCCCCCAGGCGCATCGTGCCCCCCATGTCCGCCCCCTCCTGATCCGGCATGAGGGCCACCACGGGGTGCGGCGTCTCCCCGGCGAACTCCGCGCTGTTCGCCGCACTCAGGCCGCAAACGTTTCTCGAATACTCCACGACCGCGCACTGCATCCCCAGGCAGATGCCGAGAAACGGAACCAGCCGCTCGCGCGCATACCGCACGGCGGCGATCTTGCCCTCTATCCCCCGTTCGCCAAACCCGCCAGGTATCAGGATTCCATGCGCCCGCGAGAGGAGCGGGGCCGCTCCCCGCCGCTCGATCTCCTCGCTGTCCACATAATGGCAGATTCACGTGAACGTCGTTTCCAAAGCCCGCGTGGATCAGTGCCTCGGACAAGGATTTGTAAGACTCCTTGAGGTCCACGTACTTTCCGACAATGGCGACGTTGTTGCTGACTTTGGGCGCCCTCTCCTGGCGAAGAATCTTCTCCCACACGCTCAAATCCGGCGCCCGCGCCTTCTCCAGTCGCAGCAAATCCACCACAATCCGGTCCAGTCCCTCCTCGTTGAACTTCAAGGGCACCTCATAGATGCAGTCCACGTCGATCGCCGTGATCACGGCACTAGGAGGCACATTGCAGAACAGGGAGATTTTCCGCTTCACATCCTCTCCGAGGGGCATCTCCGTCCTGCACAGGAGGATGTCCGGCTGAATGCCGATTTCCCGAAGCTTCATGACGGAATGCTGCGTCGGCTTGGTCTTCAGCTCCTCGGAAGCCTTGACGTAGGGCACCAGCGTCACGTGGATGTGAATGACGTTGTCGGGTCCGTGGTCGAATCGGAACTGGCGGATCGCCTCCAGGAAGGGGAGGCTCTCGATGTCGCCCACCGTTCCCCCGATCTCGCAAATCACCACGTCCTCTCCATGGTCCACCTGGCGAATGCAGCGCTTGATCTCGTCCGTGATGTGCGGGATCACCTGGACGGTTCCGCCCAGATAATCGCCCACGCGCTCCTTCGTGATGACGTTGTAATAGATGCGGCCCGCGGTGTAGTTGTTCTCCCGCCTCATGCGCGCGTGGGTGAAGCGCTCGTAATGGCCCAGGTCGAGGTCCGTCTCCGCACCATCGTCGGTCACGAACACCTCCCCGTGCTGGAAGGGACTCATCGTCCCCGGGTCGATGTTCAGGTAGGGGTCGAACTTCTGGATGTTCACCCGCAGGCCGCGGGCCTCGAGGAGTGCGCCGACGCATGCGGAGGCGAGACCTTTCCCCAAAGAACTCAGAACGCCGCCCGTCACGAAGATATACTTGGCCACTCGCCTTGTTCCTCCTCGAGGGCGCGGCGCAGCGCGTCATCCCCCAGCAGGCGCTCCCTGTCCCGCGGGACGTCCACCCCCATCGCATCCCTTTCGACCTCCACCACATGGATGCGCATCCCGTCCTCGAGGGCGCGGAGCTGCTCCAGTCGCTCCAACTCCTCCAGAGGAGACGGCCGCAAGCCCGAGAATCGCAGCAGGCTATCTCTTCTGTAAGCGTAGAAACCGACGTGCTTCAACGGCCTTGGCGACATGCGCCGCCACGTTTCCCCGATACTCGCATACGCCTTGCGCTCCCCCGACAAGACGTCCCGCGGATAGGGTATGGGGGCGCGGGAAAAATACAGCGCATCCCCCCTCGCCCCCCGCGCCACCTTGACCACGTTGGGGTCCAGAAACCCCTCCGGCGAGCGGAGCGCCACCGCCAGCGTCGATATGTGGACGTCGCCCCTCTCGAGCAGGGGACTGACCCCCGCGTCGATATCGTCCGGATGAATCAGGGGCTCGTCCCCCTGTACGTTCACGACCACTTCCGCATCTTCGCCAGCGGCCACCTCGGCCACCCTGTCGGTCCCGCTGGCGTGGCCGGTGCGCGTCATCCGCGCGTTCCCGCCAAACGCGCGCACGGCGTCGGCTATCCGTTCATCGTCGGTGCCCACGAGGACGGCGTCCACCAGCTTCGCCCGGGACGCGCGCCTGTACACGTATTCAATCATGGGACGCCCGCACAACAAGGCCAGAGGCTTTCCCGGAAACCGCGTGGAGGCCCACCGGGCGGGGATGACGGCGATGGTCCGGCCCCCCCTCACTTTCCCGGCCCGCGATTCCGTCTGGTACGCATTTTCGCTTGTCCGCCCCTTCCAGATGGTGCGCCGCAGAATCTGGCCGTCAAAAGCCCGGGGATCAGGGCTCGACATAGCGCAAATCGCGCCCAGTCCTCTTCCCTAATCGAGGCGTCTTCGCGCCGGCCGTTCGCTTGCGCCCAGCCCGGACCGCGCGCCCGATTCCGCCTCCGCGCCCACCTTCATCGCACGGAACTTGTACATCCGAAACCGAACGCCGTCCAGACCCGCCCTCTCCCGTCGACAGAGGGCAGGCACCTGCCTCATCCATTCAACGAGGAGGGCGCGGACGCCCGGCAGCGGACAGGGAATGACCGGGGCGAGGGTCCCCGGGAAATCATCCGGCACCCGCCCTTTACCCGCAGCGGCTCCAGCCCGGAGGAGGGGCTTGCGACGGGAGAATGGCCGGCAAGCCGTCCCACTCCCCGACTCCGGCGTTCAGCCGCATGCGTTCGAACGATGTCGGAGGAGGAGCGCGCTCGGTTGGCCATACTCTTTCGGCACGATGCCGCTCTCCCCGTCCGGGCCGCGCCGGCCAAACGCTTCCGGATGCGAACGTCTCCGCCTGCGCGCGCATTGTCCCCGCACGCGGCTCAGGACGCCCCGTCCCACCTGTTCAGGCGCTCCTGGTGCCTCCGCCAGCCCCGCTGAAAACGCGCTTCCGCCGCTTTTTTGAAATCCTCGCGGTTATACCGCTCCGCCTGCCTGCGCGCAGCCTCCGGGGAGAAGCGGTCCTCCATCTTCTCAAAACGCCGGACCGCCTCCTCGATGTGCTCCGGTGCCGAACAGGGGAAAAACATTCCAGTAGGCGCCGTCTCGCCATCGGTGGCCTCTCCCGCCGGAGTGAAGCCCGGAGGCGCTTCGTATTCTTCCGCATTCACGCCCACGACGGTCTCGAGCGCGCCGCCGGCGCCCAGGGCGAGGACAGGCCGCCCGCAAGCCTGCGCCTCGAGCGGCGTGATTCCGAAGTCCTCCTCTCCCGGCAGGATGAAGGCGCGGCATCCGCCGTACAGCTCCCGGATGGTTTCGTCATCCTGCCATCCGAGGAACTCCACGTTGGACTTCCCGAGTGCGCGCACGCGCTCAAAATCCGGGCCCGCTCCCACCACCTTGAGCGGACGCCCGAGCCGACCGAAGGCCTCGACCGCCGCGTCGACGCGCTTGTAGGGCGCAAAGGCCGTGACCATCAGATAGTAATCCGAGGCGCGCCCGCCCTGCGGCCGGTAGAATTCCGTATCCACCGGCGGGTGGAGAACCTCCGCCTCCCTGCCGTAATATCGGCGGATGCGCTCCGCCACCGTATGGCTGTTGGCGACAAAATCGTGGACCCCCTTGTTGGACTCGTTGTCCCACCTCCTCAGGTATTCGACGAGGTGGGGAAAGAGCCATCTGGCCGCGCCGCCCAGACGCGCGCGACGCTCCTCATAAGCGCTCCAGGCGTAGCGCATCGGCGTGTGGCAATAGCTGAGGTGGTAGGCGCCATGGCCTCCCTTCGCCCCCTTGGCCACGCAACGCGAACTGGAGAGGATGAAGTCATACTCTCCGAGCGGTAGCATCCGCACGGCCGTCGGCATCAGGGGGAGCATGCGCGGATAGCGGCGCGCCGCACCGGGAATCCACTGCAAGGGGCTGGTATGGATGCGGTGGCGTTCGATGGCGCCCGAAACCGCGCCCGGCACGTGAAGCAGGGTGAAAACGTCCGCCTCCGGGTATATCTCGCAAAACGCCTCGAGGCACTTCTCCCCGCCTCCCATACCCGCAAGCCAGTCGTGTACTATCGCTACCCGCATGTGGGATCCTGAAGTTTCGCGGCCCGGGGGCCGGCGGGGGCGCGCATCCGCTAGGACGAGAGCCGGAGGGCGTCCAGGTAGGCGTCATACGTTCCGGCGGCCAGCTTCTCCCACCGGAAAAAGCGCGCCCGCTCTCTCGATTTTTCGCTCAGAGCGTCCCGCAGTCCCGGCTCCGAGAGCATCCGCAGCATCGCGCCTTGCAGGGCGTCCTTATCCCCCCGGGGAACGATGAGGCCGGCGTCCCCGACCACCTCGCGCAAGGCGGCGGCGTCCGAGACAATCGGCGGCGCGCCGCACGTCATGGCCTCCAGGGGAGGATAGCCAAACCCCTCATGGAGCGAGGGGAAGACCAGCGCCTGCGCGAACCGGTAGACGCAGGGCAACGCCTCCTGTGGCACCCGCCCCAGAAATATCACCTTCTCGTCCAGCTCCAGGCGGCGCACAACGCCGTCGAGGTCGCCTCCGTCGCCCGTGAGCGCGAGACGCGCGTCCCTCTCCCGCAGGAGGCCAGCGAAGGCGTGGAGCAGCAGGGGCAGGTTTCTGTGCCTCTTGCGGTTTCCCACATACAGGAAATAGGGCGCATCGCCCAGTCGCCTCAACGCCTCCGGCCTGGGGGCGCGCGCCTCTCCCCAGCCGGGCGGCAGGGCGTTATGCACCACGCGAACCTTCTCCTCCGGGACGCCGACATGCGCCACGACATCTTTTTTCGTATGCCCGGAGACGGCGAGAATCAGGCGCGCCCTCCGCGTCGTTCTGCCGATCATCCACTTCGACGCGCGCCAGTGGAGCGGCGATGGGCAAAACGCCGGAAACAGCTGATGGAGCAAATCGTGAATCGTCGCCACCATCGGCGTCCTGCCGAACAGGGGAGCGAAATAATGCGGATGATGGATCAGGTCCAGGCACTCGCGCTCCAGCAGCCGGGGCAGCGCCACCTGCTCGGCGGCCGAGTATGGCGCGGCCGCTGCGCAAACCACCCGCCGAAAATTCGCGCCCAGGCCAGCGCAAGCCTCCGTCTCCCCCGGGGGAAGGAAGAGGACATACTCGGCGTCGTCATCCCGCCTGTCCAGCCCGGCGAGCAAACCTCTCAAATAGGTTCCGACGCCGCCCTTCGCTATCATCCGGGCGTCAATCCCTACACGCACTATCCCACCGCCTCGTATGCGCGCCCCGCGTCCCGATTCTGGGCGTCCTCCCGTCTGTGCGTCGCGCGTTCCCAAAACGAATTTCCACTTCGCAGGAAAGGGGGAGTATAGCGCGCCCCGACCCCCCGCGGAAATTCCGCCGCCCCGGATGAGTCCCGCAACACATACAACGCCGCCGCAAGGCAGGCGCGCATGATGGACGCGATATATTGCGCCCCCCACAGACCGGGGAGATGATCACGTCAGAGAATATGAACGCAGCCAAAGCCAACGGGAGGGACGCGACGGCGACCAGGGACAACGCGCTGACGAGCAAACTCCTCCAAAGCGTGCACTGCCCGCCACATTCCGGCCGCATCTCCCGAAAGGACAGCCAACCGAGAGCAAAAAAACAGGGAGCGATTGCGAGAAACGGAAGACCGAGGCACACGCCCCAAAGCCGCGAACCCCGGGAATGCGCACCAGGGCGACGATGACAACCAGCCGGACGAGGCGCTCGAGCCCCCATCCCCAAAACATCCGCATAGAGGCGTCTTCCCGGCCAGCGCATCCCAGGCAAATTCCTCGAGAACTCTCTTGCGGCCCGCCCCCGCCATTCGCCCGCGTTCGCGGAGTTCGTCTCTCCGTTTCCGGAGAATTTCCCTGAACGCCCGCTCATCATCTTCCGGAAACACGAAACCGCTCGCCCCCTACGACAAACGGGATTTCGCCCGTGGGGGCGGCCCGCACGGGAGCCGCGCCGCAACCCATCGCCCCCATACAGCCACGCAGGCGCACGCCATGACGCCCTCGGCGATGCGGCTCGCCCGGCGCGCGCCGGTGACATCGAACCGGGGGATGCGCAGAGGGCGTTCAGCGCGACGTTCAGCAGGGCGGGGCAGAGCGCGCATAGCCCATAAACGCGCACTCCCGGGCGCGGGCGACGACGAGCCTGTCAGCGCATCCGATGGTGAACGCTTTCGCGCGTTCATTCGGTGCGGGCGGACGGAAAAGCTCCGGGTCCAATCCCCATTGGGAGAGCGTTCGCACTCTCTCCGGCGGTGTGCCAAGCCCCCAACAGCCTTTCCCGTCCAGTGCGGTATGGGCGCGGACGAGAAGCGCACCCGCCCGGCGGAAAACGATTTTTCGATCGTGTTGGGCGCACCAGGGCAGGGAAACGTCGGGAATTCCCCGAGTGGTTGCCCATCAGCTTCGGGCGCGCTCCCGGCACGGAGAGATACAGCAGAACCTGGGCCGCCGCGAAGCCGTAGGAGCACTCCTCCATGTGCATGACGTCCAGCCGCGCCTAACGGTGCGCTCTCCAGAGTCCCCGGCGGGGTAGAGACGGCCGCCCACCCTGCCGCCGCAGCGCGACGGGCCGGCAAAAATCTGGCATCCGTCCTCCTCAGCCTTCCCGGGAGATGAACGCGCGACCCCCCTTCCTCCCATTCGCCGGCACGAGCAGAAAAACCTCCAGCCCGAGGGGGGCCACGCCGGCGGGTGCGGCGAACTTCGCCCGATGGGTCGGTTTCGCGCGCAGAAGCGGGAGAAGACCAAAACGCGCATCCGGCTCTCCCCACGCTGCCGGCGTTTCCGCCGCTGCCGCCCCGCAAGACTTTGCGACGGCGCACCGCAAAAGCCGCCCATCCGCCCGAGGGGAGCCACGCGGGCGGCGTCGGACCTGTCGCCGCACCGGGCGCGGCCGCCTTGGGCAGGCGGCCACCTTGGGCAGGGGAATCAAAGGTGGTATTATCCCATAATCAGGATGGTCCTGCGCACTCCGTTTTCCATGCCGGGGGCGAGGCGGAAAGCGGCCTCTGCCCCGTCCCCGCAACCGGGGAAAACACGACGCTCGCTTGACACGGGCCTGGCGGGCGGGGGATTTTCCGGGGAGTCCATCTTCCATCCATCTGTCGGCGGGAGGAACCCATGAACGATCGCGGCGCGCGCCTCCGATCCCTTCTGGAGACGCAACGGCCCGTGCTCGCTCCCGCCTGCATCGACGCATTCAGCGCGCGGATGGTCGAACAGGCGGGCTTCTCGGTGAACTACCTGACGGGCAACGGCGCCTCGGCGGCGCTTCTCGGCAAGCCGGACGTGGGCTTTATGACGCTGCGCGAGGTGGCCGACGTTTGCAGGAACGTCGTCCAGGCCACCTCGATCCCCCTCATCGCGGACGCCGACACCGGCTACGGCAACGCCGTCAACGTGATTCGGACCGTCTGCGAACTCGAGGCGGCGGGCGTCGCCTGCATCCAGATCGAGGATCAGTCGACGCCGAAAAGGTGCGGGTTTTTGCCCGGCTCGGTTCCCGTCATCTCCCTGGAGGAGCAGCTCGGCAAGCTGAAGGCGGCTCTCGACACCCGCAGGAGCGAGGATTTCCTCATCCTCGCCCGGACGGACGCGGCTGCGGATCATGGACTGGACGAGGCGATTCGCAGGGCGGTCGCCTACAGGCGGGCGGGGGCCGACCTCACGTTCATCGAGGTGGAGGGAACGGAGGAGGAGTTGCGCAGAATCGCGGCCGAGGTCCCGCCGCCCCACGTCACCACGCTGGATGAGTCGAGGCGCGAGGCGGCACTGGGCGTGGAGGAGCTGGGAGAACTCGGCTTCCGCATCATCATCTACCCCGGCATCGTGCGCTGCACCTACCTCAAGGCGGTGCAGGACGTCTTGCGCATTCTCCGGGAGGAGGGCTCCACGCGCACCGCGCGCGGGATGATGGCCACGTTCCGGGAGTACAACGACGCCCTGGGCATCTCGAAAATTCAGGCGTGGGAAAGAGAGTATCTGTAGAGAGCGCCTATGAGGACGCCTCGCGTCACGCAAGGAGCGGAACATGATCACCGTGGGCATGTATTATGAGGTGCTGCCGGGCAAGGAGAAGGAGTTTGAAGAGAAATTCGAGGCCGTGGCGGGCGCCCTGGAGGCACAGGCGGGCCACGTGCAAAGCCTCTTGTATCAGCAGGTGAAAAAACCGAATTCCTATACCATCCTCTCGGAGTGGGGCGCGCGGGAGGATTTCATGACCTTCATCCGGAGCGATGCGTTTCGCGCCGTCACGGACTGGGGAAAAGCCAACATCCTGGCCAGCCGTCCAAGCCACAAGCTCTATGGCCGCGAGGACAACCTCGGGTAAAGGGAATTGCGGATGCCAGACATGCTCCACTGCCCACCGGCGGATCCTCGCCCGCGGGCGCCCCGCTTCCGGCTGCCCGCCGGTGCCTGGGACACCCACGCCCACGTGTTCGGCCCCCGAGAGCAAATACCCCTATTCCCCGAAGAGAGGCTACACGCCTCCCGATGCGCCGCTCGAGGCGTATGCGCTCCTCCACCGGACGCTCGGGGTGGAGCGCGGCGTCCTCACCCAGCCCAGCGTCTACGGGGTGGACAACAACGCCATGCTCGACGCCATCGCCCGCTCGGAGGGACGTCTCATGGGCGTGGCCGCCGTGGACGGGAACGCGAGCGACAAAACGCTGGCCGACCTGCACGACGCGGGCGTTCGCGGCATACGGGTCAACCTGGCCGACAAGGGCGGGAACCCCTTCGCCTCCTTCTCGGAAGTCCAGTCGATGGGAGAGCGCCTCCGGGACATGGGCTGGCACATGGAGTTTCTCGTCCACGCCCATGCGTTCCCCGATTTCCGAAAAACCTTCTCCGCCCTGCCCGTCGATTGCGTCTTTGGCCATATGGGCTACGTCCCGGCCGCCGAGGGGCTGGGGCCGCTCCAGGAATTCCTGGATTTGCTCAAAGAGGGGAGAACGTGGGTGAAGCTCACGGGCGCCTACCGCATCACGAGCCTCCGGCGGACGCCATACGCGGACGTCAATCCCGTCGCCGAGGCGCTCATCGAAGCGGCGCCCGAGCGGGGTCATCTGGGGCACGGACTGGCCGCACCCCATCTGCAGGATTCCGATGCCCAACGACGGCGATCTGCTGGATCAGCTGCTCGACTGGGCACCGGAGGAGAGCGTTCGCCACAGGATACTCGTGGACAATCCCCTGGAACTGCTCGGGCTACGGAAATAGGAGAACGGAATGGCGCGCGAAACGACAAAGAAAATCGCATTCTTGGGTCTGGGGCGCATGGGCGGATTGATGACGAAACACCTGATCGACGCCGGCTTCGACGTAACGGGCTACGACCCCGTCCCCAGCAGCCGCTGCGGCAGCGCAGAAAAAACGGCGCCAAAATCGCCCGAAGCGTCTCCGCCGCCGTCAAGGGGCGCCGACGTGGCGTGCAGCTCGCTCCCCACGCCCGCCCGCCGTGCGCAGCGTCTATCTCGGCACAGGCGGCGCGCTCGGTGCGATGCGGCGCGGCGCGGTCTGCTTCGAACTTTCGACGAGCGCCGTCAGCCTGGCGAAAGAGATAGCGGCGGAGGCCGGGAAGAGGGGAATCGCCTTCCTGGACGCTCCCGTCAGCGGCAGCATCCCGCATCTCGAGCGCAAGGAGGTGTCCGCCATCGTGGGCGGGGACCGGGCGGCGCTCCAGGAGCACCGCGACGTGCTCGAGGCGTTCAGCAAATCCATCACCTATATGGGGAAATCGGGAAACGGCCTGATCATGAAGCTGGTGACGAACCACATCCTGAACATCCACCACGCCGGAATGGCGGAAGGGCTGGCGTTCGGCATGAAGGCGGGGCTGGGCGGCCAGGAAATGGTGAAATTCCTGCAGGGAAGCGTGGTTCCCCAGCTGATGTACTACAAGGGCGCGACGATGGCGGCGCGCGATTATTCCGACGTCATCGCGAACGTGGGCATCAGCTACAAGGATTTGGGGCTGAGCATCGAGGAGGCGAACGACCTGGGCGTTCCCGTCCCCCTGGGCGCCGCCGCGCGGCAGCAATACACCTCCGCCGTGGCACTCGGACTCGAGGGGGCGGATTTCAACGCGGTTTTTGAATCCTTCCTGAACGCCATGGGAATGAGGCCGAAAACAAAATAGGTTTCCCGGGGGAGGTCGCGGCGGGCGGTGCGCGACCCCCTCGTCCACTTTCGGGAGTGATGAGAAATGGCAAAGTCGGTCGCTTTTCTCGGCCTGGGCAACATGGGTTCGGGCATGTCGGAGAACCTGGTGCGGGCGGGTTTCGACGTTCGCGGGTTTGACCCGGCCGCCTCCGCGCGCGAGCGGGCGGCCGCCGCCGGCATCCGGGTCTTCGACACGGCGGCGGAAGCCGCATCCGGGGCCGAGGTGATTTGCAGCTCCGTGCCGGAGGTCGAGCACGCGCGGCGGGCGTATCTGGGCGAAGCCGGCGCGCTCGCGACCGCGCCCGGGGGCGTGGTTTGCTTTGATCTGTCGACCCTGACGGTCGAGGGGAGCCAGGAGCTGGCGGCGGAGGCGAAAAGGCGCGGGGGCCCGGTTTCTGGACACCCCCGTCAGCGGGAGCGTCCCCCACGCGAGGGCGGGAACGCTCGCCGTCATGGCCGGCGGCGAGAAAGCGGCACTCGACGCCCACCGCGACGTCCTCGAAGCCTTCAGCGCCTCCATCCATTACTTCGGCCCGAACGGGGCGGGCCTCCAGATGAAGCTGGTGACGAACCACATCTTCGCCATCCACATCTCCGCCATCGCCGAGGCGTTGACCATGGGAACGAAGGGGGGGCTGGACCCCGCGCAGATGGTCGCGTTCCTGAAGGCGAGCGTCATCCCCAAGATTCTCGAATACAAGGCCTCGCCCATGATCGCCAAGGACTACGCGCCCACCTTCACGGTGAACCTGATGCTCAAGGACCTCCGCATCATCGCGGCGATGGCCGACGCCCTCGCAACGCCGATTCCCCTGGGCGCCGCCGCGCGGCAGGTCTACATGAGCGCGGCCGCCCTCGGACACGGGGAGGCCGACCAGAACGCCATATTGTCGTTTTTTGAAAAGGGCGCCGGCATGGACTAGCGCGCGCCCATGCCGGGCGAGGGCGTTTTCCCGTTTCGGAGTCGTTTTGGCGTAAAGCGCTTGCTATTCTTGAGCAATTTGGTTTAGTATTTTGCGGAATTGCGGGTCCCGCGCACGGCGTCGCCCGCGAAGGACGAGACGCTGGTTTCATCCCACAGATTCATCCCGTGGAAACCCTGGGCAATCAAGGAGAGGAGAAAATGGCGAAAACAGGACGAGACCTGCTCGAGGCCGCGCGGGGCGACGTCCCCGAGATCGCGGCGGAGGAGGTGAAATCCGCCGTGGACGCCGGGGCGGAGGTCGCGCTCATCGACGTGCGCGAACCCGACGAATTCCGGGGCGGCTACCTGCCGGGGGCGGAGCACGTGAGCCGCGGATTCCTCGAGCTCAAGATCGAGCAGGTCGTCCCCGACAGGAGGACGCCCATCATCGCCTACTGCGCGGGCGGCGTGCGCTCGCTGCTCGCGGGCCAGGCGCTGCAGTCCATGGGCTACCAGAACGTGAAATCCATGGCCGGCGGCTATGGGAAATGGAAGGATTTGGGATTCCCCGTCCAGGTGGACAAGCAGATGAGCGCCGAGCAGCTCAACCGCTACAGCCGCCACTTTCTGCTCTCCCAGATAGGGGAGAGGGGACAGGCCAAGCTCTTGGACGCCAGGGTCGTCCTGATAGGCGCGGGAGGCCTCGGCTCGCCGACCGGGCTGTATCTGGCGGCGATGGGCGTGGGCACCATCGGCATCGTGGACCTCGACGTGGTGGACATGAGCAACCTGCAGCGCCAGATCGTTCACAGCAACGAGCGCGTGGGCACCTCCAAGGTGGAAAGCGCCAGGGCCACCCTCACCGCGCTGAACCCCGACGTGCGCATCATCGCGCACGAGGAGAGGCTACACCGGGACAACGCGCTCGACATCCTGAAAGACTACGACGTCATCGTGAACGGGGCGGACAACTTCCCCACCCGCTACCTCGTCAACGACGCGGCCGTGTTCCTCGGCAAGCCCATCGTCGACGCCTCCATCTTCAAGTTCGAGGGCCAGGCCACCGTCTACCACCCGGGCGCCGGCGGCCCCTGCTACCGCTGCCTCTATCCCGAACCGCCGCCGCCCGGCATGGTGCCCTCCTGCCAAGACGCCGGCGTCCTCGGCGCGCTTTGCGGCACCATGGGATCCATCCAGGCGACGGAAACCGCCAAGCTCATCGTGGGCTTTGGCGAGCCGCTCATCGGCAAACTCCTGATGTACGACGCGCTCAAATCGCAGTTCCGAACGCTCCAGATTCGGCGGGACCCCGCCTGCCCCGTGTGCGGAGACAGCCCCTCCATCACGGAGCTCATCGACTACGAGTTCTTCTGCGGCCTCACGGAGGCCCCGGCAGGAGCCGCCGCCAACGGAGGTTCATAGGGGCGAGCCGGGCGGCGCGAACGGGAGAGCGCATGCGCCCCCCGGCCACGATGCACGGGGGGGGGGGGGGGTGAGCATCATCCCGGAAGCGTCTGGAGCAAAGCGACCGATTGCGTTTGAAGCAGAATCCGGCGCGCCTTCCATGAACTACGACTAAGCCCACTACGCTGGCACAAATGCGGTCTGCTCCCCAACCGCTTCGTGAGAGCCTGCTCACGTCATCTTTTTTCTCGGACGTCCTTGATGGCCGCCGGGCGGCGTGGCTCCTTGATGCGGGGGCTCTTTCCTCGGTTGACGACGACTTCGGGCGAAGAGGTCCGCGATCGACATAGCTCCTTGAATTCATTGGACACGGTCGAGAGAACAAATCAGCCCTGCTATGAATCAGGGCTTCCCTTGCATTTCCAGGTCGTTGCGAAAACCGACCCTCGGGATCTGACCGTATAGGTGGGTGTGTCCGTTGCCTCATGGTAGATGCGGGCGATGAATTCCCCGAGAATCCCCGTGGAAAAGAACTGGGCCGACATGATCACCAGGAGTATCCCGACCAGCAGCAACGGCCTGTCGCCTATATCTTCACCCAGGATCGTCTTCACATAGAGCAGGTAGCCCAGGATCAGACCACCGGGCAGGGCCAGCACCAGGCCGATGCTCCCGAAGAAATGCGCGGGGCGGCTGCGAAAGGACATGAAAAAATACACGGACAGCAGGTCGAGCAGCACTCGCCAGGTACGCGAAATGCCGTACTTGGAGCGACCCGACCGCCGGGGGCGATGACTGACGACCTGCTCCCTGATTCTCGATATTTTCGTGTGCATGGCCACCAGCGCGGGAATGAAACGGTGCATCTCGCCGTAGGCTCTGATATGCCTTATGATGTCCCCCCGGTAGACCTTGAGGGGGCACCCGTAGTCGTTGAGGCGCACGCCGGCCAAGCGGTCAATCAGGTAGTTGGCAAGCCTCGAGGGCAGCTTTCTGCTGAGATAGTCATCCTGACGATCCCTGCGCCAGCCGGACAGCAGGTCCAGGTCCTCGTCGATCAGTCTTTGCACCATGGAAGGAATGTCGGCGGGGTCGTTCTGCAGATCCCCGTCCAGGGTCACCAGGATTTCTCCGCGAGCCTTGTCCATGCCTGCCTGCGTGGCGGCGGTCTGGCCGAAATTGCGCTGCAGCTCCACCAAGCTGGCAAAGCCGGGCATGGCCTGCAAGGCCTCATCCAGCTTTTCACGGGTCCGGTCGGAACTGCCGTCGTCGACAAATATCACTTCCCAAGGATGGGGGAAATCCCGGAGCGCCGCCAACAGGGATTCCGCCAGCGGCATCACGTTGTCTTCTTCATTGTAGACTGGGATGACGACAGAGACGGTTGCCTGGTTCATCGAAGAGCCTTTGGAACCGCAACGGGCAGCAACAGTTGTCCCAGCACACCCAGCACCAGGGGTAAGCGGGCATTCTGAGCCGTGGTTGTGGGAGCGAGCTCCGTGTAGTGGCGGGTCGTGGTGGCCGAGGTCAGAGCGCATAGCACGTCGGCGAACAGCGATTTCCACATCCGTGGAGTGAGTTCGATGGCTCGCTTCGCCAGCGGGCTCTTCGGCAGCAGCTCGGGGCGATGGCACTGCGTCCGGCACCATCGCCAGAAGGTCCCGACGACGCAGTCGATCATCGACAAGGTGGCACGCATCGCCGTGCGTCCTTCCGGCCCGGCACCCTGGCGATGCTGAATCCGGGGTTCCGCCCAGGGTTCCCCCAAGTGATATAGAGCCGCGACCTGGGACTATGGAGCAACACGCCACGCTCGGGGCCAAAGTCGGCCAACGGCACAAGTTGCGCCCGCATCAACGCTTCATTCAGGGCCGCCGCCCTGTCTTGGGCGCCGTCTGAATCCGAGAACCGGCGCGCCGCAACCCACCGCGGAACGAGCACAACCACCGGCCCGGGAATCTTCGTCATGAGCGAGTCAATGCTCTGCGCCGTGTCAAGCGCCTTGAATTCCACTACCCGTATCGGATAGCCGCTGGAGGCCAGCGGCCGGGTGTCGAGATAGAGCTCCTCCGGGACGATCACAGTCGCGTCCGTAGAGACATGCTTCTTTATCCAAGCCACGGCTCGCACGCGATTCTCGCCGGCGACTTCCATTTGTGCGGCGAACTTGCCGAGCGGCGCGTTCAAGCCGAGTGCAAAGAGCCCCAGAAAACCGACCACCCCAATTGCGCTTTGAAGCCCGCGAATCTCTATCCGGCGGATCCAGGGAACGCGCATCAACCGCCCATGAAGGAAGAAAATACCGCAAGTAATAAATACTGCGACCGATGGGAAGACAGGCAGTATAGTGCGCAGGAAGTGGACTCGTTGCGCTGCGAGTAGAGCAAACAAAGCCACTGGGAACGAGATGAGGACAAGCGTCCTGCGCCAGTCCGATAAGGTGGCGGAAATCAGACCAATCAAACAGAGAACAAGGCCGGCGACCCCGAAATCCGAGATAAGGAAAGACGCATAGTAAACGAGCTGGTCCAGTCCGGGGTCGGACTCATAACCCGGATGTCCGGTGGCATAATGGTGCGCTTGTCTGGCGAGTCCGTTCACAAAATCCGGCAGAGCGATTACGCTGTATGGAGCGACAGCGAGGAACGACAGGCCGGCTGTCGTTATGGCGATGACCGTCGCTTGAAGCCGGCGACCGCGCTCCATGAACAGCCAGATTGCAAGCATGACGGAAAAAAGAAGAAGGCCGTGGGTGTACTTGCAGCCGGCGGCCAAGCCGACACAGATTGACGGCTTGACAGCGAGTCCGCGTAGGGTTGGGCAAGGGCGGCTGGTGCCTTGCAGCACTGCGGCCATGCCCAGTGCGACGAAACAAGTACCGACGATATCGACATTCAGATAACTATGGGACATACGAAAGAAGAAGGAGGAGAGTGCAAGCACGAGCGGCGCAAGTATCAAAGCACCGGGCCGACCCAGCAGTTGACAGGCCACGACTCCACCCGCCGCCATCGCCACGACCGACAATAGCGCAAACAGCCACCGCGCTTTCTCAACAACGCCCGGAAGGGTATAGAATGGATAAGCTACTTTCCCAAGATCATTCCTTATGTCGATACGGTGATTGCTTTCAACCTCCAATTCGGGCGCGGTGCTGATGAACCCGACTCCCATCGCCGCCGTCGCAAGATATATGGGGAGGGACGGCTTGTTGAAGTTGGTCGGATAATAATTCCCAGTCCTCAGAATGTTGGCCGCGTTATTCGCTATATTTAGTTCATCGCTATGCTGCGGATAGGGTAGAGACGCAGAGATGTGCGCCGTGCGTAGCCAGAAAGCCACCGCGCAGAGGGCGAGCATCGCAAGAAGGCAGCCGCGCAATGCGGAGCGTTCTCTCAGGCGGACGATGCGGACGATAGTCCCTATTAGCGCACTTCCGGTCATCCTCTCTTCCTCTCGGTCATCTTTCCATTCCCCCCACCCCGGCCTCGAACGCCGGGGCGGGACGGAAATGCGTGGCGTCATCGGACCAGCCGCAGGGCGTCGAAGTAGAGCACCGCCTTCAGGGCTGCTCGCCTCGGTTGCGCGCTGGAGGGAGCGCGTAGACGTAGTTCGGCTTCGGGGTGACGAAGTAGATGCGTCCATCGGCGTAGCCCAGCCCGCAGAGTTGGCGTTCGGCATGACCCACCACCCCGCGATCCGCTCCTGGGCTGTGGTTACCACCCCGGAGACGACGGTCTACTACGCCATCTGCGACGGGGGGGGGGGGGGAGTGCGTCCGTCCCGCTCATGGAGCGTCAAAGTCTAACAGCTCAATTTCCCTAACGCTATTCAGCCCGCCCGTCACAACTACTCTTCTAAGCTCCGGCCTTGCGCGCTCCACCAATTCGCCTTCTCTCGTTCGTTCCATGTATGGTAAAGCTTCTTCCTCTCTCCGACAGTTCTCAATCAGCCTCTGCTCATACGCTGCCACCGCGGCACAACGTAGCACCAGCTCTTTGTGCTCCTCCGTCAAAAAGGCGCCAATCCCACCGTAGGCGTATCGTCTTACCTCATCAACCGCATGGGTAAGCGCGGTTGAAAGAAGAGCCAATGCTACTGAATGGTCAACTCCCCTTCCATGAACTACGACTAAGCCCACCCCGCTGGCACAAATGCGGTCTGCTCCCCAACTGCTTCGTGAGAGCCTGCTCGCGTCATCTTTTTTCTCGGACGTCCTTGATGGCCGGCACCGTCACTCGCCGAGATTGAAACTTGCCTCCCATGATCTGTCCTCGTCCTTGCCGGAAAAAAGGGGCCGAGGGGCCAACTGACCGGTGGTGATACTGGCGATTTCGTAATCGGGAAGATCGACGGTCACCATGCACACGCGGGAGAATATGAGACCGGATTCGTCGAAGAAGTCGAAATTACGGGACTCGAACCCGCGCTGCGCAAAGTCTTCCGCAAGGTCGTCCGGATCGACGGGCATGATGTTCAGAAAGAACGGTCCCCTTACGTCTCTCCAGGAACACGGTGGTTCCTTGACGTAGGACAAGGTGTTGGTGCCGGTGCCGCCGGAACGATGGAGATACATGTCGAAGCGCGAGCGCCCCGCGGGTCTGCCGGACCGAATCGACTGGTACGCCGACCAGAACGCCTCGATCAGGCTGGCCGAGTCGTACAGAAACATCACCCGGTTGTCCGGGGTGAGCGTGGGGACTCCCGCGGCGCGGTCGCGTGTGAGCAGGAAGTCGGTCTCATCGAGAGTGCCGCTGTATGCAATGAGGTTTCCGGACAGATAGTAGTGCAGCGCGTGGCGCGCGCCGGCGAACCGGGTGACTGCCTTGGCGGAGTTGTAGTGCATCGCGATGGCGACGCTCCTGTCCGCCGTGATTTCCCGGATGACTTCGAAGTCGGCGACGAGCGCTTCCTGGAAATCCGCCGTCTCCGCGTCGTGACCGATCCGGCCCATCTCGTAGGCGGAAGAAACGAAAACCAGCAACGCGGCGATGGCCAGACCGATGATCGCGCGGCCGCCGGCCAAGCGGCGTACGCCCAGCAGAACGAGCGAGAACAGGACCAGCGGAATACCGAGATGGAACAGACTCTCGTAGTCGTGGAAGGCAACGTTGTAGCGCATGGGCAGCGACCAGCAGAAGCCGGACAGCACCAGGGTCGCCAGCAGGAGCCAATGGCGGAGCCGGCGGACAAGCGTCAGGCCGATCAGGGACGCCAGGCACGCTATGGACATGACGCCGCCGATGATGGCGCCCTGCGGTCCCCACTGCGTGGTCGGATTTATCGCCGCGGCATCATTCACGCGACTCGCCACGGAGAAGGGAAGCGAGATACCGCCGCCGATGCGCGAGAACTCCGACTTCAGGAATGACGGCCAGTCCAGGCCACCGTAGTAGTAGGCCGTATCCACCCCGATGCGCCTCAGCATCGACCGGAAGGACGGCAATTCCGTCAGTGTGGGACTACCGTTCAGTGCACGCCATTCATTGGCAAAATTGAAGGTCAGGATCGACACGCCGACAAGCAACGCCACCGCGCCGAGCGTCAGGTAACGACCGGGAAGGGGCGCGGCGGCCGAAGCCGTCAAGTGCTTCCGGCTGACGTGATCGGGCCCGGCCGAACGCACACGGACAAGCTCGCTGACCACGCCGAGCGCGATGAACGCCAGAAGCAACGCGAAGACGTGCCAGCCCAGCAGCAGCGACACGCAGGCCTTGGCCAGCAACTGCCGGAAGCGGCCCTCCTGGACGAAGACGACCATGCCGTGAAAGGTCAACATGATCCCGAACAGATCCATGGCCGTCTTGGGGTGGATCATGTCGTTGTAATACAGGCTGTAGGGCGAAGAGAACGCCAGGAGCGTGGCCGTCAGGGCGATCCACCGGTTGGATGTGGAATCGATGAGCCTGAGCATCGCAAGGTACGCCAGAGCCGCGGCGGCGGCGAAGAACAGCAGCATCAGCATTCTGGCGGCGTGGATCGCCGCCGACAGGTCGTCGCCGAAGGGCAGAGTGGCCAGCTTCAGGAGTGCGTAACCGCCCATCGGAAAGCGGTTGTATGGCTTGTAGCCGGTAGTGCCCCCCCCCCCCCCCCCGGATTCGGAACCTGCCTCTGGAACATCAGAAAGCCGTGCTCGGGAGAGAGGTTCACGGCAACCGCAAGATGCTCCGACGACACCCAGTCGTGGTGGCCGGGCCGGTAGAAATGACCCCGGTCGCCGCCGAAGACGAAGACGGTCGACAGCGCCAGCAACAGCAGGCCCAGGGGGAGGAATGGCTGGCCGCCCCCCCCCCCCCGTTGTCCATCCCCTCGTTACCTGACATGGCATCCAGGCAACGCTTGTAGCCGCATTGTGTCGTGTCATTCCAGTGTACCGCCGGCGACGAAGCTCGCGGCGGGGCGATGGCCGAGAGCCTCTTCGCCACCCTCGAAAGCGACCTCATCAACCGTCCCAAGTTCCCTGTCTGGCCCGAGGTTCGCATGGCGAGTCTCGGGCAGGTCGAAGGATAGCAAAACCCGCACCGTCGCCATTCCGGCTTCGGTTGCCGATCACCGGCCAGCTTCGAGAGGAGCCGCCGACAATCCGCTCGGGTTCCAGGCGCTGAAACGTCCACGCCGGCGCAGAATTCCGCAACGATAGCGAGTGCGCCCGTTCACGTCAACTCGCCGGTGTCCGGCGCTCCGGCCGGGGCGTGTCGATGCCCATGGAGAGCTTTGTCGGCAGGGCGGATTCCCGTTCCGACCGAGTCTGCCGGATTTCAAGGCGGAACCTCTGCCGGGCGGACTTCCTGCCCGAGCCGCGGTACAAGTCCTCGATCTTGTAGAGCTGCGCGATCCGCTTCAGACCCTCCTTCGCGATCGGCGAGCCGTTGCCTGGACGAGATCGTTGATCAACTTGTAGTTGACCTTGCTGTGGCTGCCAAAGTTGTCCGAACCGCCCCGGCACCGCTCAGACTCTCCTGATGGTCCAGACGACTTTTCCGACGATATGGGCTTCGTCGGCGAGGCATGTGTAGGGCTCGTACGCAGGGTTTGCGGAGATCAGTCGAAGCGCAGGAGGCTCTGAGCGGGGGAGCCTCCCGACCCGCTTGACCACGAGGCCGCCGCCGTCCCACAGCACGACCATCTCGCCGGTGACGGGAGTGCGGCAGGAAGGGTCGACGACGATCCTGTCGCCCTCGCCGATGAGAGGCTCCATCGAGTCACCGCGCGCGCCCAGGATGCGCAGGTTTTCCGGCGCGGTGCGTCCCTCGTGGCGAAGCATGGCCTCGGGCAGGTACCAGCGTGCCGTCTCGGCGGCATTGTCCTCGGCGAGGGCGTCGGGACCGGCGGAGGCGGAGACGGCCGTCTCGGCGACGGCGGCGAGCGGCGCTCCGGGAAGATTGGGCGGGGTAAAGCGTGGGGTGCGGCGCAGACGCGCGCACCCGACCCCGATTCGCCGGTCAGCCGCTACGCGCTGCTGGAGCTGCTGGCGATCCGCCGCTTCGAGGATCCCGGCCGGTTCGTGGCGTTGCAGGAAATGTCCACGGACAACCTGCTCCGCGAGCTGGCGATGCTGACCTCCATCTCGCTCATGCTCGACTGGGAGCGCTTCAGGATGGACGAGCGCAGGGGCGCTATGGAGGCGGCGCGGCTGGCTCTCGCGACCGAGGAGATGCGCCGCCTGCCGGACCTCACCGATCCCGGGGCGGCGCCCCGATGAGCATGCGTCTCCTGCGCTTCCTCTTCGCGCCCGAGCTTGGCCGCTGCCTGCACGACATGCGCCAGGCCGCCCGGCGCCTGGGGCAAAGCGTGCGCGCGCGCTCCGGCGGGAGTTCTCCCTCGGCGCCTCCGGCCTGGTCTCCGGTGCTGCGGACGCCCAGACCATCGACCCGGACATATTCGCGACCGCGGACAACGCCACCCGCGACCTGCTCTCCTTCCTGAGCGATGTGGATGTCGCCCGCCACGCCGTGCTCGGCGACATGCTCTTCGTCTTCAACGGCGGCGTGCTGGTGCTGGCCGGCTTCCTCCTGCTCTGGCACGCCGTGGCCGGATTGGCCACCCTCGGCGGCGACTTCGCGGACGCGGTCTGGACCCCCTTCTCCGAGCAGGTGCTGGGCCGGGGCGACCCCATCGCGCCCCGGCCCAAGGCCGCTGCCTGGCGTTCGGCCATATCCCGCGCGCCGCGCGCCGAGACCTGCATGCATGTCGCCAACGCCAATGCGCACCGCATCGGCGGCGACCCCTGCATAGAGGTGAGCGAAGAGCGGGCAGACGGTGCGCTTCTGCTGTGCTACGACGACGACGGGCGCGGCATGGAGGGCCTGCTACCGGCCTTGCGCGGCCTCGCCGCCGAGCTGGGCGAGCGCTACCTGCCGGGCTCCCCCAGCTCACGGCCGGCCGCTGCCGGACGTCGAGGCAGCCATGAACGCGCGGGTGCGAGCGCCACAGAGACGGACACGCTTGCGTTGGAGAGCGACCTCACTGGGGAGGGGGGGATCATCCCGGAAGCGTCTGGAGCAAAGCGACCGATTGCGTTTGAAGCAGAATCCGGCGCGCGACCGCAGTGCTGGCTTTATGACTGAAACCCGTCATTTCAGTGGGCGGTTTGCGTGCGAGTTCCATCTCGAACACGTTGGAGGCGTCCCGCATCAGATTCACGACCGCAACTTTCTTGAGGGCCGTGCCGTCTTTCACATCCTTGACATGTTCAGGGTCAACCATGTCGGGTGCCCCATAGACGATGCCCACCTCTGAGATGACGAACAAGGTGGCGGTGTTCCATTCCCTGTGCCCTTCCCCCAGTTTGTTCATCAATTTTACGTCGTTCGGCCCCCCGGTGAACGTTCCCTTGACGGACAATTTGCGGTCGTTCGGCAGGAGAATATCGCCCGACTTTGACTGATCGCCATACAGCGTACAATCAATTCCCACGGAGCAGAGAAGCGCGCAGGTGAACACTTTCACCGCACCGCCGGTGATAAAGCGATTCTCATAGATCATGGTGTTGTAGCGTTCCATGAGGGCATTAAACGCCCGCTCATACTCCCGCTTGGCCTGCGGTGAACAATCGGACCGCAATCGCTCGAAGGTGCCCCTTTCCCGCGCGTAGCCGCTCATCTGGCCGCCACCTTTTCCCAGCGAGGCAGAAGGTTGTATTTCCGGATGGACCCGCCTTCCAGCATGCGACTCTCCGCCAGCCTCAGATAATCGGCTTCTATGTCATAGCCTGCGCATCGCCTCCCCGCGCGCAACGCCGCGATAGCCGTCTGCCCGCTTCCGAGGAACGGATCGAGAATCTCGTCATCCTCTTGCGAGTAGAGGAGGATCAGGCGGCGCACCAGTTCCTCGGGATAGGGACAAGGGTGGTCTATGACGTTGGGGGGCACAGGCGCGATGTGCCATACGTTGTTCGCAATATCGCGCTTGAAGAGTTCGTCAATGTCCAGCGTCTGCTTGGCGCCTCGCCTCGGCTCGCCCGGCTTGCGAAATATCAGGATGTATTCCGTCATGATGTTCGGGTAGTAATATCCCGGCCTGGGGTTCTGGATGAAGGAGCCTGCGCGCTTCACGCCGCCCGTCACCTTGTTCCAGACGATGTCCTGGTGAAAGTCCCATCCGACGTCTAGCAGGCGGCTCGTAATCAGCATGGGCGCGGGATAGTGTCGGCCCTTGTGCAGAATCGTGCCCACCACGATGGCGCAGAATCCGCCGGGCAGGGTCGCCCTGTGGACTTCCCGGAATACCTGTTGAACGTGGACGAGATAGTCGTCAAAGGTTTTCCCGAACGACCCGTATTCGCGTTCCCGATGCCACGCTCCTTTCCCCCGGTTCGTATGAATGTCGTAGTCGATGGCGTTCCAGTAAGGTGGAGAGGTGACCGTGAGTGCGATGGACTCATCCGCGCATTCCGGCATGCTCAGGCACGAGCGATTGTAGAAGCGATAGCCCGCAGCCTCCACGCTCTCCTCGCGGTTGCGGAGTTCGCTCACCGTCTGCCCCGTCTCGTCAACACGGCTCATGCCATCATCTCCTTTTGTCCAGGGCGCTTTTCAACTCCACGAAATCTCCTCGAGCCCGGGCGCGTCCGCCACGGGTCGGACAGGGCAGCGGCTGCGGAGGAGTTCCGAGAAAAAGGAGAGAAGCTCGGCCCGGGCGGCTCACCATATCCGGGCGCGTCCGCCACCGGTCGGACAGGGCAGCGGCCGCCGAGCCTCCTCACCCGCCCCGGGCGGCGTGAAGGGATATGCCCTCCTCGCCCTTGCCCCGGAACTCGTTGTAGAGCTTCATCACCGCCTGCTCCACGCGGTCCGGCTTCATCCAGCCCGCATACCCGCCCAGGGGAATCTCCCGCGCGGCGCGCCCGGCGGGCATCCCCCTCTCGAAGCGCTTCTTCGCCTCCCGGCGCACCAGCCGGAGGTAGCCCAAGGTCTCCTGGAGCGCCCGCCTGTCCCCCGGCGGCCCGTGACCGGGAACGATGACCTCGACGGGAAAGGATTTCAGGATTCTCTCGGCGATTCGAATCCACCCGCCGACGTGGCCGTCAAACGTGGCGGGCGTCACGAAATGAAAGCAGACGTCGCCCGTGTAGAGCACCCGCTCCGCAGGCAGATAGACGATGGTGTCGCCCTTTGAATGCGCATGTCCCAGATGGTGCAGCTCCACGGCGCGCCCGCCCAAGTGCAGCGTCATCCCCCCCTCGTAGGTGATGGTGGGGAGGTGCTGCCTGAGTCCTTTGAGCTCCCCGGCCCACTCGGGGTTCACGCTCCGGTAGTGGGCGAGGTCGAGCCCGGTTTCCTCCATCCGCTCGCGCATGCGTCGGTGGGCGATGACGGGGATGTTCCGATCAAACCAGGCGAGCCCCAGGGTGTGATCCGCATGGTGGTGGGTGCAGACGATTTTCCGCACCGGCTTTTTTGTCGCTTTCTGAATCGCCAGCTGAAAGGCCTGCGTCATCGACCGCACATACAGCGCGTCGACGACGAGGGCTTCGGCGTCCCCCACGACGAGGCCGGCGTTCGACACGTTCAGCCCGCCCGCCTGGACGTAGGCGTAGGCACCGCGCGCCACGCGGCGCAACCCCGTCTTCCATCTCGCGGGCACCTTTTGCATTCCGCGCATGGCCGTCTCCTTTTTTCGGTGTATTCTACACTGGGAGGAGCGTTTCACCACGCGACCCGCCCGGGCGAAACGAACCCGCCCCCGAACGTGACGCCCGGGCCCGGAAAAAAAGGAGAACGCCCATGCGCCTGTCCTTCGATCACGTGCACATCATCTGCCGGGACCTGGAGGCGATGGTCGCCTACTTTGAGAGCGTCTTTGACGGCGAGGTCGTCTACCGGGAGGAAAACTTCCACGGGGCACCCAACGCCGTCGTCCGCGTAGGCTGCGCCAGGCTCTTCCTCCGGGGGGTGCGGCCGGGCGAGGCGACGGGAGAAAACCACCCGGACGCCGTCATGGGCCTCGACCACTTCTCGTTCGCCGCCGCCGACGTCCACGAATTGGCGGGGCGGCTGAAGGCGGCCGGGGCGGACTTCATCCGGGAGCCGGGGCCCTCGGGCATGGGGGGCCGAACGACAGCCTACATCCGCGGTCCGGAGGGGGTTCGCATCGAGATTTCAGAGCGCGCGGGAGAAACCTGCGGCGGCGGATGAGAGGCGGCGCGCTCTCCAGGCAGGCAGGCGGCGGAAGCCGGGGCGCGGGACGCGAGCAGGCCCCGAAGCCGGGGCGCCTACTTGTGATCGTATCTGGCGGGCAGGCCGTTTCCGTTGCACTCGACGTGATCGCTCGCGCGCAGATCGCCCGCGATGAACTCATCGATCATCTGGCGCGCGACGGAATCGGGCATCTGCACCGGCGGATGCTTCATCAGGTAGGCGCTGACCGGGTAGAGCGGCCCCGCCTCGCCCCGGTCGCGCGCGACGCGCGTCAGGCGAACGGCGTCGATGACGACGCCCCCAGAATTGGGGGAGTCCTCCACCGAGAGGCGCGCCTCGATCTCCAGGGGCACGCCGCCGAAACCCTCCGCCTCGATTCGCAGGAAGCATATCTTGTTGTCCTCCTGCCAGGGCACGTAGTCGGACGGACCGATGTGAATGTTGTCCGCGTTCAGGGGCTCGGGCAGCTGGCTTTGCACGGCGTCGGTTTTCGATATTTTCTTCGATTTGAGGCGGGATCGCTCCAGCATGTTCAGAAAATCGGTGTTCCCGCCCGTGTTCAGCTGATAGGTGCGCTTGATCTGCACGCCCCGGTCCACGCACAGCTTCGCGAGCGCGCGATGCAGTATGGTGGCGCCGAACTGCGCCTTCACGTCGTCGCCCACCACGGGGATGCCCGCCTCGGTGAAGCGGCTTGCGAGCCCGGGGTTCGAGACGATGAAGACGGGCATGCAGTTGACGAAGGAGACGCCCGCCTCCAGGGCCGCCTCGGCATAATGACGCGCCGCCTGTTCCGAGCCCACCGGCGTGAAGTTCAGGAGGATTTCCGCGCCGCTCTCGCGCAACTCGGCCGCCACGTCGCAGGCTTCGGTCTCGGCGGGCAGAAAGGAGCGATCTGAGGGGTATTCCGCCATGTGGGAAGCCACCCCGTCCAGGATGGGCCCCATCCGAACGTTCACGCCGTAGTTGGGCAGGTTCTCCCAAATCGTCTTCGTGCAGTTGGGCCTGGCGAAGGCGGCGACGTGCAGCGGCTGGCCCACCTTGCGGACGTCGACGTCGAAAGCGGCCACGACCTGGACGTCCTCCGGTGCGTAGCCACCCAGATTCCGGTGCATGAGGCCCGACTCTTCTTCTGGATGGTGGCGGTAGTACTCAATGCCCTGGAGCAGAGAGCTCGCGCAGTTCCCGACGCCAGCGATGGCGATGCGAATCAGAGACATAACCGAGTTTCCTTTCTTCCCATGTAGTCGCTTCGGCCCCGTAGAAACGCTTCCGCAATGGAGTCCATACGGGTTCCGGCCGTCCACTACGCTCATTCAGATTCAGGTCAATCCGTGCGGATGATTGCTTCCACAAGTAGGCGACTATATCCCAAAACCGACATCTTTTCCAAGAGGAGGGAAGGAAATGATTCCATGCGGCCTGCAGGGGGGAGGCGGGCGGCTGGCTAATAGAGCAGACAGCGCACAAAGTGCCCGGGAGACACCTCCTTGAGCTGGGGTTCGTGCTCTTTGCACATCGCCTTCACTTCCGGGCATCGCGGATTGAAACTGCAGCCCGTCGGCAGGCGGTTCAGGCTGGGCACGATGCCCTTGATCTCCTCTAGGCGCACCCGCTCGCCGGCCTTGGTGGTGTTGAGCTTCGGTATCGAGTTGAGCAGCCCCTGGGTATAGGGATGCAGCGGGTTCCCGAAAATCTCCTCCGTCGGCGCCTCCTCGACCACCTTGCCGGCATACATCACCACGACGCGCTTGCAGGTCTCGGCGACGAGGCCCAGATCGTGCGTGATGAGGATGACGGCGGTCCCCAGGTCTTCCTGCAGCTTGACCATGAGGTCCAGAATCTGTGCCTGGATGGTCACGTCGAGGGCGGTGGTCGGCTCATCGGCCAATAGTATTTTCGGGTTGCACGAGAGTGCCATGGCGATCATCGCGCGCTGCCTCATGCCGCCTGAGAGCTGGTGGGGGTACTCCCTGACCCTCTGCCTCGGCAGGGGAATGCCGACGAGGTCGAGCATCTCGGCGGCCTTGTCCATCGCGTCTTTCTTCGTCATCCCCTGGTGGAGCATGACGGCCTCCGCGATCTGGAAGCCGATGGTGAACACCGGATTCAGGCTCGTCATCGGCTCCTGGAAGATCATCGAAATGTGGTTGCCCCGAATCTCGCGCAACTCCCTCGTGGAGAGTTTCGTCAAATCGCGGCCCTCGAAGAAAATGCCGTCGCCGAATATCTCCCCCGGCGGCTCGGGTATCAGCCGAAGCACGGAGAGTGCCGTGACCGTCTTGCCGCACCCCGACTCGCCCACGACGCCAAGCGTCTCCCCCGACTTCAGGCCGTAGCTCACGCCGTCCACGGCGCGCACCGTCCCCTCCGGGGTGTGAAAATAGGTGTGCAGGTCCCTGAGCTCCAAAATCGTATCGGTGCCGACGGCTGCGCCATTGGCCATGGGCGTCCTCCAGGTTGCGGGCTTCCGCGTCGAGCGAGACAAGTGGACAGAGGCCTCATTATAAAGACACGCGAAACCTCTTGTCCAGTCGCGTGCCGACGATCCGCCGGACGGGACGGCGAAAGACGCCGGGTCTCACCCGGCGAAAACCAGCCCCTGCGCATGCGGGCAATCCGCGCAGCGGGGACTCCGCGCAGCACAGCAATTCCTGCCGTGATGGATCAACAGCAGCGTGACGCGGCCCCACCACTTCTCCGGTACCGCGTCCATGAGCTGAAACTCGGCTTTCACCGCGTCTTTCGTGGATATCCAGCCCAGTCGGCCGGCGGTGCGCAAGACGTGCGTATCCACGGCGATCGCAGGCTGGCCATAGGCCTCGTTCCTGAGGACGTTGGCCGTCTTCCGACCGACGCCGGGCAGCGTGATCAGATCATCCATGCGGGTCGGCACCTCGCCGCCGAACTCCTCCGCAATGCGGCCGCAGCACGCGCGAATGGCCTTCGCCTTCTGGCGGTAGAACCCGCAAGAGTGGATGCGCTCCTCCAGCTCCCCGGGGGCCGCCGCCGCATACGCAGCGGCGTCCGGATACCGGGCGAACAGGGCGGGGGTGACCCCGTTCACCCGCTCATCCGTGCACTGGGCAGAGAGCATCGTCGCCACCAGCAGCTCCAGCGGATTCCGGTAGCGTAGCGCGCATCGCGCATCGGGGTAGGCTTTCTCCAGCACGCGCAGGACGCGGGCGGGCGGGGATGCGGACATGTGGCCTCCGTTTCGTCTTCACGGACAGGCGTCTCGCCTCTTGGGCGCGCGGCACCCGTCGCCGTTGTGCCCGTGCCATTCTTTTCAAGGACGCCGATTCCGGATAGAATAGCGGATGGTGTCCACATCGCCTATCATGCTGGAGAGAGAGAAGGAGAACGAATTGATGGCCGACCCCCGCGTGGCCCAAAAATCGCCATACATCCACACGCCGGAGAAGGACGGAAAAGTCGCATGGTGCGCATGCGGTCTCAGCGAATCGCAGCCTTTTTGCGACGGCTCGCACAAAGGCTCGGGTTTCCGCCCCGTCGTGGTCGATGTTCAGGCGGGAAAAACCTGCGCCTTTTGCGGCTGCAAGCAGACGGGCAACGCGCCCATGTGCGACGGCTCCCACTCCAGGCTCTAGGGCTGAGGCCACCGACTCCTGAAATGCGCGTGTAGCTCAGAGGATAGAGCGCCTGCCTCCGGAGCAGGAAGTCGCAGGTTCGACTCCTGCCACGCGCACCAGGCAAGCCGCCAAGCGGCGGACGGGAGGGCGCGCGATGTTCGGCGAATACATCGACAGCCACAACCACATGCACGCCTTGAGCTGGGACGATTGGGAGCTTCTGGGCACCACTGGCATGTGCGCGGCCGTGCTCTCCTGCGGCAACCCCCACCTCTATCGCGAGGTATGGGACGAGGCGCCGGGCTTTGATGACCTGATGCGCTTCTGGGAGGGGCCCGTCGCGATGGCCCAGGCCTCGGAGGCGCAGCATTTCATCCACATCCGCTGTGCTGTCGGCATCAGCTCGATGACGAGAGTTCGCGACTGGGAAAAGTTGCTGCCCGAACTCGCAGGCTTCCTGGAGGACCCGCACGTCGTCGCCCTCGGCGAGGTCGGCCTCGACCCCACGCAATATTTCTCCCTCGCGTGGGCGATGGATGAGCAGGCCGCCTGCCTGGAGGCGCAGGCACGGATCGCCCAAGCGCACGGCAAGCCCATCATCCTGCACACGCCCACGCCGAAGAGAAGCGAGGATTTTCTGGGAAAAGTCGCTGTGCGGGAGGGCGTCGCGCCAGAGCGCATTCGCCTGCATTACCTGCAAGAAGACCTGGAGGTGCTCGGGCGGGCCGGCTTTGACGAAGCCCGCGTCGCGGTCGATCACACCGACGGCACGACCATCGACTACATCCATCGGAACACGCGGGCGATGTGCGCCATCAGCATCGGCAGTGCGCTCCGCCCCATCCAGCCCGCCGAGGTCATCGCGTGGGTGAAAACCTTTGGTCCGGAGCGAATCATGCTCAACTCCGACCATCTGGGCTATCGGCCCATCGACATCCTCTCGGTTCCGAAAACGCTGCGCGCCATGCGAAACGCCGGCCTCCCGGACGAGACGATTCGCAGGGTCTCCTTCGAGAACGCGAAGCGTTTTTACGGCCTTTCCCTGTGAGGACGAGCCATGGACGAGACGACAGACCCTTTTGAGCATTTCTTCGATATGCCCTGGTCGGACGGGCTTCCCGTGGTGACGCCCACGCCCGATCGCCTCGCCTGGATGCTGGACGGCGCGGACCGGGCACCCGGAGAGGTTCTGGGCGAGGTTCCGCCCTCGATGAACCGGGCGACGGTGGAGAGCGTCGCCCTTCACGCCCTGATGGCGGGCTGCAGGCCGGAATACCTGCCCGTGGTGCTGGGCGCGCTCGAGGCCATGCTCGTCGAGTGCTTCAACCTCGTGGGCATTCAGGCCACCATGTTCACCGGCGGCCCCCTCCTGATCCTCAACGGGCCGTATGCGCGAGAAATCGGCGTGCGCGCAGGCTCGGGATGCTTCGGCCCCGGCTTTCGGGCGAACGCCACCATCGGCCGGGCGATACGGCTCATCATGATGAACACGGGGGGCGGCCTCCCGGGCGTCTCCGACATGAGCACCTTCGGCAGTCCCTCCAAATTCACCTACTGCGTCCGGGAGAACGAAGAGCAAAGCCCCTGGGAGCCGCTGCCGACCGACTTCGGCTTCCAGGGTGGCGAGGACGTCATCACGGTCTGCAACGCGGAGGCCCCGCGCATGTCCATGGACGACGTGAGCGCAGCCCCCGAAGGCGTCCTCACCACCCTGGCCAACACGATGTGCTCCATGGGCGCCACGACCGCCTACACCCGGACGAACTGGGTCATCGTGGTCGGCCCCGACCACGCCGACATCCTCGCCAGGGGGGGCATGGGCCGGGCGGACGTCAAGCAGGAGCTGTTCGAGCGGGCGAGAATGCCGGTGGGCATCCTCAAAAAGGGCGGGCGCTACCGGGGCCCCGGGCTGTCGCGCTGGCCGGACTGGGTGGACCACGCGGACGACGATTCCCTCGCCCCGATGGTGCATGAGGCGGATGACATCCTGCTCCTCGTCGCCGGCGGCGTCCCCGGGCCCTCCTGCCTGGCCATTCCGGGCTGGAACACGTCGAGCCAGGCGATCACGCGGGCCTATCGCACGGATTCATCATAAGGCGTCTCTCTCCTCCCATCGCCCGGCCAGGGAAAAACGGGCGCGGAACGCGCCGCCCGCCTGGATCAGGGGGCGCAAACCCGGTATAATCGCCTCGCTCATTGACGCGACAATAACATGGCCTTTCATGGCGACCGCCCGCACCGCCCGGGCAAAGCGCGTTGCGGATGATTGAGGGAGAGCGAATGAACGACTTCAGGACGGACGACAGGGACGGGATGCGCATCGACTGGGACGTGCCCATCCCCATGGAGGACGGCGTCGTCCTGCGGTGCGATGTCTACCGGCCGCAGGATGAGGGGAGGAAATACCCCGTCATCATGACATACGGCCCCTACGGCAAATACCTGCACTTTGAAGACCTGTATGAGACCTGCTGGACGCGCATGGTCGAGGAGCACCCCGACGTCCCCGCCGGCTCCACCAACAAATACCAGAACTGGGAGGTCGTCGACCCGGAGAAGTGGGTGCCGGACGGCTACGTCGTCATTCGCGTGGATTCGCGCGGGGCGGGCCGCTCGCCCGGCGTCATCGACATCTGGTCGGCGCGCGAGGCGCAGGACTTCTACCAGTGCATTGAATGGGCGGCCGTTCAGCCCTGGAGCACGGGGAAGATCGGACTGAACGGCATCTCCTACTACGGCATGAACCAGTGGCAGGTGGGCGCGCTCCGGCCGCCGCATCTCGCCGCCATGTGCGTCTGGGAGGGGGCTGCGGACTTCTACCGCGAGATGGCCCACCACGGCGGCATCTTCTGCAACGGCTTCGCGCGCAACTGGCCCGAGATGCAGGTCTACAGCGTCCAGCACGGGCGCGGCAAGCGCGGATTCAGAAGCCGGTTCACGGGCGACTGGGTGTCCGGCCCCCCCACGCTCACCGAGGAGGAGCTCGGGGCGAACCGCCACGATTTCGGGGAGGATTGCTTCTCCCACAAACTCGACACGGACGATTACTGGCAATCGAGAATGCCCGACTTCCAGAAGATAGAGGTGCCGCTCCTCTCCTCCGCCAACTGGGGCGGGCAGGGCCTCCACCCCCGCGGAAACTTCGAGGGCTTTCTGGAGACGGGGTGCGAGGAGAAGTGGCTCGAGGTTCACGGCATCGAGCACTGGACGGAGTTTTACACCGACTACGGCGTCAACCTGCAGAAGAGGTTCTTTGGCCACTACCTCAAGGGGGAGGACACCGGCTGGGGGGAGCAGCCCAGGGTGCTGCTCCAGGTTCGCCACCCCGGGGAGCGCTTCGTCGAGCGCCAGGAGAGCGAATGGCCCCTGGCGCGAACGCAATGGACCAAGTATTACCTCAACGCGCGGACGCACGCGCTGGAGAACGGCCCGGTGCAGGAGGCGGCGACCGCCACCTACGCCGGCTTCAGCGAGGGCGTCACCTTCCTCACGCCGCCCATCTCCCGGGAGACGGAGGTCACCGGCCCCATCGCGGCTAAACTCTTCGTGTCCTCGGAGACGACCGACGCCGACCTTTTCCTGGTCGTCCGCGTGTTCTCCCCGAACATGGAAGAAGTCGTCTTCCAGGGCGCGCTCGACCCGCACACCCCCATCGCGCAAGGCTGGCTCCGGGCGTCGCACAGAAAGCTCGACGCGGAGAAATCTCTCCCCTACAGGCCCTATCACACGCATGACGAGGAGCAGCCGTTGACGCCGGGGGCGGTCTATGCGCTGGACGTCGAGATATGGCCGACCTGCATCGTGATTCCGCAGGGCCACCGGGTCGCCTTCACCGTGCGCGGCAAGGACTACACCTACCCGGGCGGGACGACGGGGGCTGGCCTCTCCAACATGAAAAACGAGTTCACCGGTTGCGGCTGCTTCATTCACAACGACCCCAGGGACAGGCCGGCCGACGTGTTTGGGAAGAACGTCACCCTCCACTGCGGCGGGGAGCACGGAGCCTACCTGATGCTTCCGGTGATTCCAGAGAAATAGAGGAAGACGAACCGGCAGTGCGGCCCATTGGGGGCGTCTTGTTTCCACCTTGACCGCATGAGGGAGCGATGAGCGATACGGATTTGGGCGCGGACCCGCAATACCGCAGCGAGAGGCGCGACGGCTTTCTGATCGAATGGGACGTCCCCGTCCGGATGGACGATGGCCTGGTGCTGCGGGCGAACGTCTATCGACCCGACGACGGCGGGCGATACCCGGTCATCCTGAGCTATGGCCCCTACGCGAAAGACCTCGCCTGGCAGGACGGCTACGAGACGGCGTGGGAGCTGTTCTCCGCCGCGCATCCCGACGCCATCGCCGGCTCCTCGAACGCGCACCAGAGCTGGGAGGTCGTGGACCCGGAGAAATGGGTGCCGGACGGCTACATCTGCGTCCGCGTGGATTCCAGGGGGGCGGGCCGCTCGCCAGGCTATATCGACCACTTCTCCATGCGCGAGACGCGGGATTTCGCCATCTGCATCGACTGGGCGGGCGCGCAGCCCTGGTGCAACGGCAAGGTGGGGCTGACGGGCATCTCCTACTACGCCATCAATCAATGGCACGTGGCGGGCCTCCGACCCAGGCACCTGGCGGCGATGTGCGTCTGGGAGGGGGCCGCCGACTTCTACCGCGACATGAGCCACCAGGGAGGAATCCTCACCACGTTCCTGGCCAACTGGTACGACATGCAGGTGAAGACCGTGCAGCACGGGCTGGGGGAGAACGGCCCGAAAAGCCGCGTGCACGGCGGCCTGGTCTGCGGCCCCGAGACCTTGAGTGCGGAGGCGCTGGCGAAAAACCGCTCCGATTACGGGGGAGAGATTCTGGAGCACGCACTCGATGACGACTGGCATCGCCAGCGTTCCGCCCATTGGGAGAAGATCGAAACGCCCTTCCTCTCGGCGGCGAGCTGGGGCGGGCAGGGACTGCACCCCAGGGGAAACTACGAGGGCTTCATGCGCGCCGCCTCCAAAGAGAAATGGCTGGAAGTCCACGGATTCGAGCACTGGACGGAGTTTTATACTCCCTACGGGGAGAATCTCCAGAAGCAGTTTTTCGGCCACTACCTCAAGGGGGCGGACAACGGATGGAAGGAGAGGCCGCCCGTGATGCTCAAGGTGCGCCACGTGGGAGAAAAATTCATCAACCGCACCGAGAACGAGTGGCCGCTCGCGCGCACGCGATGGACGAAGTTTTATCTGAACCCGCACCACATGAGCCTGGACGCCGCGCCCGCCGACGTTGCGCAATCCATCGCCTACGGAGGCATGGGCGAGGGCGTCACCTTCATGCTGCCGCCCTTCGACGCCGAGACGGAGATCACCGGCCCCATCGCGTCCAAGCTCTTCGTGTCATCGGAGACGGCCGACGCGGACTTGTTTTTGGTGGTGCGCCTCTTCACGCCCGACATGAAGGAGATCACCTTCCAGGGCACGCTCGACCCCAACACGCCCATCGCCCAGGGCTGGCTCAGGGCGTCGCACAGAAAGCTCGTTCCCGAGCTGTCGACCGAGTGGAAGCCATACCAGGCACACGACGAGAAGCAGCCCCTCACCCCCGGGGAGATATACGAACTCGACGTCGAGGTCTGGCCCACCTGCATCGTGGTGCCTCCCGGCTATCGGCTCGCTCTCAGCGTGCGGGGCAAGGACTATGAATACAGCTGCGCCACGACGCACAGGCTCTCGAACATGAAAAACGTGTTCCGGGGCTGCGGGCCATTCCTGCATGACGACCCGACCGACAGGCCGGAGGAGATTTTCTCCGGGGACGTGACGCTGCACTGCGGACCCCGGCATCCCTCCTACATCATGCTGCCGTTGGTGCCGCCGAAATAGCGAACCGAGAAGAAGCGGCGCGGGAGGCGTCACGCGCGCGCAGCGCTCCGTTCGCCGCCCGCCATGGCGCGGGGGGAGGGGCCTTCGGGCGGGGTGCGGCTTGCCACCCCCAGCCTCCTTTTTCCTGGCGTCGCCGTCCGTCAGCCAGGTATTTTTTCTGTTCGATATTTTTTTCTGTTCTAGATAGAGGATTTTGGCCGAAACCATGTCTGCCTGCATCGGCGTGATTCATGCGACCGGCATAGCGGCGCCTCCCATCGATACCGCCTTCCGGAAACACTGGCCGGACGCCGAGACCTTCCAGCTGCTCGACGAGTCCCTCGCCCGCGATTTGGATGCGGCCGGACGCCTCACGCCCGCCCTCTTCCGGCGCGTGGGCCGACTCGCGGACTTCGCGCGCCAAGGAGGGGCGGAGGGCATCCTCTTTTCGTGCTCCGCCTTCGGCGAGGCGATTGAAGCCGTTCAGAAGAGGCTCGCACTCCCCGTGCTGAAGCCAAACCAGGCGATGCTCGACGAGGCGGTGTCCGCCGGGGGGCGCATCCACATCCTCTCCACCTTCCGGCCCTCCATTCCATCCATGCGAAAAGAGCTGGAAGCACTGGCGGTGCGAAACAGCGTAGAGGTGCGCATCGGAGCATCATTCGTGGAGGGTGCCCTCGACGCCCTGCGCGCGGGAGACGCGGACGCCCACAATGCGCTCATCGCGGAGGCGGCCGCCGCCCGCCCCGACGCCGACGTCACCCTGCTCGCCCAATTCTCCATGGCCCAAGCGCGGGAGCGGGTAGCCCGCCGGCTGGGTTCCAGGGTTCTCAGCAGCCCCGACAGCGCGGTCATGCGGCTCAGGCGAATGTGCCATCCGGCGCACGGCCGCCGACGCGCGACGGAACGTGACGCCGCCCCCCGCCCCGCTTTCTGACCCCTCCCTCCAGGGAGAGGCCGCCCCGTGAGCGGCGCCTGTGCTAGCGCGGCGGCGCGCCCGCAAGAGGTTTGGGCGGAGGCGCCCCTGGCCGGCGGCAGGCTCAGGCCGTCTTTCGGCCTAGGATGGTCAGCCGTTTTCTCGTGATGGAGAATTCGCGTCCCGTCCCCCTCTCCTCATACCAGCTCCCCCCTTGGTCGCGCAGCGCTTCAAACGCGCCCCGGAGCGTCGGGAACACGTCGGCGGACACCTTGGCGTCGTCCATCCAATCGTCAAACCGCACGTCCATCCTGTCCAAGACGAGGTCCTCGACGCGAATCCCCTCCTCCCGAAAATACGCCTCCATCTCCTTTTGGGACAGATGGCGCGTGATGGAGGGCTCCCGCATGCGGTCGAGATTTTCTATTTTCTCCCGCTCGGCCGCCTCGTCGGGATAGTGGTAGTCAATAAGGATGATGTGGCCGTCCGGTCGGGTCGAGCGCGCCATTTGCCGGAACGCCTCCCGGGGCCGCTCCAGATGATGGAACGTGTGCCGGCAGACGGCGACGTCGGCCGCTCCATCCGCCAGGGGCGGTTCGTGCGCGTTGGCGATGACGTAGTGGGCATTCGCGTGAACCCCCCATTCCCGCAGGCGCACCTGGCCGCTCCGGGCCATCGCAGGGGTGAGCTCCACCCCCACGACGCGGCCCCCCGCCCGAAGAAAGGCCAGCGCCGAAGTCCCCGTGCCCATCCCGAAATCGACGAGCCATTTGCCGGGGCCGAAACCGACCCGGCGCGCCATCCCGCCCAGGCGATTTTGCTCCGCATCGCTGAAGTAGCCGCCGTAACTCGCCGCCACCTTCGTGAAGACGTCGATGTTGCGCTGATTCACGCCATCCATCCGCGCCTCCGCCACGTTCCGCGTCCAACCCGCCGGATCGCCCGCCCCCTCCCCGGATTTACAAAGGAGACGGGCTACGCATACAATGATGAGGCATCCATTCTTTCAATCCCAGAGGAGAACATACCATGGGGGAGATACTCGACAAATTCGCCGCCGAGTGCCAGGACATCCTGAAACGCGATTCGGGCAAGGCGGGCCTGCAGCAGGTGAGCGACAACCTGGAGAAGATACTGGTGAACGAAGCGTTCGTTCAGGAGCATCTGGGGCCGGAGAATGAATCTCCCCGGACGCTCCTGTATCAGGACCCCGACATCGGCTTTTGCATCTTCGCCCACGTGCACAAGGGCGGCAGCGGAAGCCCACCGCACGATCACGGCGCATCCTGGGCCATCTACGGCCAGGCGGTGGGCACCACCACGATGACGGACTACGAGCTCATCGAAAGGCCGGGCGGAGGCGCTCCGGGCAAGGTGAAGCCCGTGCGGAGCTACGACCTCGCACCTGGCGACTCGAAAGCCTACGACGTGGGGGAATTCCACTCCCCCAGGCGGGAGGGCGAGACGCGCCTCATCCGAATCGAGGGCATCAACCTGGACACCATCACGCGGGACAAATACGAGGCCGTTTGAGCCTCCGCATTGCCGCGCGGCGATTTCCGGGACAACGGATAACGCAGCTGCCGCTCGTCATATTCTTCATATATGACAGGTGGGGGCTTTCTCTCGAGAGAAAGCCGGCCGGAAGCCGGTGCGGGACCCGCCACATCCTGTAACCGGGAACGGAAACCGCTGGCGCGTTCCGCCAGGAAGGGGTCGTGAGGAGGGATACCCGGAAGCCAGACAACCGGTGGAGACCATCCGCCGGGAAAACAGCCCGCAGGTGTTCGGGAATCCGGTGAAAGACCGGAGCTGCCCAGCAACTGTAAGCGACGCGCTTTTCATGCAATCCACCGGGACTTAATCCCGGGAAGGAATGAAAGGCGGCCATCGGCGCGAGCCAGGAGACCGGCCTGCGGCATCTTCCACAAGGCCCCGCAAGGGGTCCATTTCGAGTGCTTGGGCCGCTCGAGGAGGTGCGCCGCCATGAAGCATCCCGCGCGAAAATCCAGAAAATCTCGCAGCAGATTCCAGCGGAGCGCTTTCATCCTGTGGATGGCGGCCCTCATCCTGTGGGGGGGCGGGAGCCGCGCGGATGCACAGAGCGCCCTTTCGACGGAGGAGATTTATCTCGACCCCATCACCGTGACGGCCACGCGCACGCCGCAAAAACTCAGCGACGTGGCCGATTCGGTGGAGGTGTTCAGCCTGCAGCGGATCGAGAGCATCCTCCCCGGCGACGTCAACGACTTCCTCGTCGAGGCGACGGGCGGTCTCCTCGCGCAATCAGGCGGCCGGGGCGGCGTGGCGACCTTTCGGCTCCGGGGCAGCGAGGACAATTTCACCAGCGTCATGCTCGACGGCTTCAAGCTCACCTTTCCCAACGGCGACACGTATGACTTCTCGCACCTCTCGCCGGAGTGGATCGGCTCGGCGGAGGTGCTCAAGGGCCCGCAAAGCCCGCTATACGGCTCGGACGCGGCGGCGGGCGTGGTCAACCTCCTCCCGGACGTCGGCAAGCCGGGAGAGGCCCGAACCTTTCGGACGAGCGTCAGGCATGGCGCCCATTCGACATATGAGGAGGTGTTCCGGCTCAAGGGCGGGACGGAAAATAGCGGATACATGGCCACCCTGAGCCGCCTCGACACGGACGGGCGCTTCCCCAACGACGGGTATTACCGCACCGTCGGCACGGTGGGGCTGGATCATTTTTTCTCGGACAAGGCGCAAGTGCGCTTTCTGTACTACCTCAACCGGAACAGGCGCGACGTCACGTCGAACTCCGGAGCGACGAATACCGACTTCCGCCTTCAGGCACCCCTCACGGACAGGGAGCTCAACGCCTACCAAAGAAACACGGCGCAACTCATCGGGACGCGCGCGCAGCTGCGGCCCGCCGCGTGGCTCGAGTACGTTCCCCGCCTCTCCCTGTATTTGCGCGACACGCTGTATGAAGACAGGGCGGACGCCCTCGACGACGCGCGCCCTTTCTTCTCCCCGTCCCGCAGAGAAGCCTCCGAGGAGAGGCTCACCCTCGACAACCAGTTCAACGTCCGCCTCTCCGGGAAGCAGCTCGGCCTCCGGCGCCTGCGGCAGTCCATCTCCACGCTCGGCTTCGAGTGGGAGGAGGAGAAGTATTTCGAGAAAGAGAGCTACGCGAGGCGGGCGGGGTCCTTCTACGCGCACCAGCAACTCCAGTTTCAAGGCGGCCTCACCCTCGCGGGCGGGGTGCGCGTGGATGATTTCGACGTCGGCAAAGACGAGACGACCGGAAAAATTTCCGCCTCGTATCAGGTTCCACGCACCGGCACCCGGGTGCGCGGCGCGGTGGGCGAGGGGGTCAAGCGCCCCGCCTTTTTTGACCTGTTCGACGTCTTCGGACGCGGAAACCCGAACCTCAAGAGCGAGAAGCAGGAAAGCTGGGAGGCGGGCTTCGATCAGTTCATCGGAAGCAGAAAGCTCCGCTTCAGCGCCACCTATTACGAAAACGAAGTGCGGGACCTGATCGCCTACAGCTTCCTCCCGTTTCCCAACGGCCTGAATTACGAGAACATCTCGAAGGTGCGGATGCGGGGTGCGGAATTCTCCCTCTCCCTCGTCGATTTTCACCATTTTTCGGCACATGCGAGCTTCAACACCATGGACACCGTCGTCCTCGACGATCAGGACGGCAGGGGCGGCGCCAATTTCGTGGAAGGCGAGGAGCTTCTCCGGCGTCCGAACTGGTGGTGGAGCGGTTCGATTGCCTACCATCCGGAACGGTGGAAAGCCACCCTGCGGGTGAACCAGGTGAGTGAACGGCCGGACAGCGATTTCACGCCCTTCGTCTCGGGCTCCTACGTCTCCCCGAGGACGAACAATCCGGGGTTCACCAAAATCGACCTGGCCCTCTCTCTCCACATCGTCCAGGACCGCGTTTCGATGTTCGACAAAAGCGGAAGGTCGAGGCTCCAAGATTTGGCGGTGGAGATAAAGGTGAGCAACCTCCTCGATGCGGACTATGACGACCCGCTGAACTACAACGCACCCGGCATCCAGTGGTTCGGGGGCGTCCGGCTGACGTTCTGAGGGGCCGGCCCGCCGGAAACATGGCGCGCGCAAGGAGAATCGGACGCGGATGGACAGAAAGCGAAAACGCGCGCTCTGGGCGGTCGCCCTCTGTCTCGCCCTCTCCGCTCCCGCCCCGGGGACGTCCGCGCGCGCGGCGCAAAAGCCCGGCCGCCTCATCGCCATGACGCTCGCGAGCGCGGAGATGCTCATGGACCTGGTGGACAGGAGGAGGATCGTCGGGCTTCACAAGCTGGCCGGAGACGCCGCCTATTCCAACATCGCGGACAGGATTCGCGACATTCCGCTGATCGGAAGCGCGCCCGAGAAAATCATCTCCCTGCGTCCGGACATGGTGTTCGTCGCCTCCTACTCGAGCGCCGGCTTTCTGAAGCACCTGCGCACCGCTGGGGTTCCGGTCTTTCAGTTCTCCGCCTTCGCAGGCGTGGAGGATATTTTCGGGAACATCCTGCAGATGGGGCGCGTGGTGGGAGAAGAGGAGAAGGCCCGAAATCTCGTCCTGCGCGCGCGGGGGCGGATTCGCGCCATCCGCTCCCGCATCCCCCCGCGCGCGAGAGCGCCCCGCATCCTCCCCCTCATGGGAGGGGGATGGACGGCGGGGAGGGACACCTCGCTGGACGCGATGATTCGCCTGGCGGGGGGCAGGAACGTCGCCGCCGCGCGCGGCGTCCGCGGCACCCGCCGAATATCGGCGGAGCAGGCCATCGCCTGGAACCCCGAGGTCATCCTGGTCGGCGCGAACCCCATGTCGGGGAGAAGCCTCCGGTCCACGCTCCGCGCGCGGGAGGCCTACGCCCCCCTGCGGGACAAGAGAATCATCGAGATCCCCTCTCCCCGTTTCTCGAGCGTGTCGCAATACATCGTTCGCGGCCTGGCGGATCTGGCGAGAGTGCTGTACCCATGAGCAAATACGCCACGACGACGGGGGCGATCTTCATCGCCGCGCTGGTCGCCGCACTCGGGGTGCGGGTCGGAATCACGGACATCGACGGGCGCAGCATCCTCCAGATCATCGCGACGGAACTGGGCTTGCTCTCCCCGGAGCAAACCGGCGTTCCCGCCCATGCGCGGGTCATCATCTGGCACATCCGTATCCCCCGGGTGCTGACGGGCGCTTTCGTCGGGGCGTCGCTCGCCCTCTCGGGCGCGCTGCTCCAGGGCCTTTTCCGCAACCCGATGGCGAGTCCCGGCGTGATCGGCATCAGCACGGGCGGTGCGCTGGGCGCGACGTCGGCCATCGCCCTCGGCCTGGGGGCCGCCTCGATCTGGGCGGTTCCCTGCATGGCGTTCGGCGGCGCGTTGCTCGCCGTGTTTTGCGTGTCCCTGGCGGCCACCCACAAAGGGCACACCCCCCTGGGCGGGCTCATCCTTTGCGGGATGGCGGTGAACTCCATCGCCGGTGCGCTGACGACGCTCGTCCTGAGCTACAGCGTGAACGACTTCGAGGTCGGCCGGCAGATTTTGTTCTGGCTCATGGGCAGCCTGACGGACCGCACGTGGGAGCACGTGATCCTGGTCGCGCCCTTTTTCGCCGCCTCCGCGTTCGCCGCCGCCTTCCTGGGGCGCGCGCTGAACCTGATGATGTCGGGAGAGGAGTCGGCCATGGCCCTGGGCGTGGATACGGCGCGAACGAAAAGGCGGATTTTGATCATCGCCGCCTCGGCCGCCGGGGCGTCCGTCGCCGTGGCGGGCGTCGTCGGTTTCGTAGGCCTGCTCGTTCCGCACATCGTGCGGATGCTGGCGGGGCCGGACCATCGCCGCCTCCTGCCCGCGAGCGTATTCGCGGGGGCCGCCTTCGTCATGGGGATGGACCTGCTCGCGAGGGTGCTCTCGCCCGTCGGGGAGATGCGCCTGGGCATTCTCTCGTCGAGCGTCGGCGGGCCGTTTTTCCTCTATCTGATCGTCCGAAATCGCCGCGGGGCGGAGACGTTCTGATGCTGCTGAAAGTGGAAAACGCGCGCGTCGCACTCGGTGCGCGCGATGTGCTGCGCAACGTGTCGATGGATTTTCCTCCGGGTGCGCTCACGGGCGTCATCGGCCCAAACGGGGCCGGGAAGACGACGCTGCTGCGCGCCCTGGCGGGCGTGTTGCCGATCCGGGCGGGAAGAATCACGCTGGCCGGAAAGCCCATCGATTCATTCGGCAGAAAGGAGATGGCCCGCCACGTCGGCTATCTCGCCCAAAGGCAGGGCGCGGCGTTTCCCTTCCGCGTGGACGAGACGGTGCTGATGGGGCGATATCCCCACTGGGGGAGGCCTTTTTCGCCGGAAACGCCCGAGGATCACGCGGCGGTGGAGGCGGCGCTGCGCGACGTGGACGCCAGCGGTCTCCGGAGCCGCCTGATCAGCGAACTATCCGGCGGAGAGCTGCAGCGCGTCCTGATAGCGAGGACGCTGGTCTCCCGGGCGCCCGTCCTCCTGCTCGATGAGCCCTTTGCGAACCTCGACATACGGCATTGCCTCGACATCCTCGACATCCTGCGCGCGCAGGCCCGGCAGGGGAGAACCGTCGTGGCGTCGGTTCACGACCTGAACCTCGCGCATCGCTACTGCGACAACCTTGTTGTAGTCTATGGGGGAGAAATCCTCACCCACGGAGAGGCGCGAAGCGTTCTGACGCCGGAGGTCATCGAAAGAGCGTTCGGCGTGCGCGCCCGGATTCTCCCGGTGGACGGGGAGGGCGAGTGCCACTTCATCATGCGGGCGATGGGGGAGGAGTCCCCACGCCTAGAGGGCAAGGAGCAAGGCGCATGAAAAACGCCTCTTTCGCCAAAACGCTGTTCTGCCTCCTGGCTTTTCTGCTCGTCGCGCCCGCGTGGCCGGACGCCCAGGAAACGGAAACGTCCGGGAGTGCGGGACCCGCAAGCGCGAAACCGGGACGTCCGGCGTCCACGGAGACGCCCCACTTCACTTTCACGAAGAAGAGGGCGGGTGCGGACGCGCGCCTCCGCGCGATCGTCAGACGCATCCGACGCCACCAGCACTACCCGGGCATCGCCCGCAGAGCGGGGGTCGAGGGCGCATCCACCGTCAGCTTTCAAATTCTACCGGACGGGAAACCGGGCGGCCTCAGAATCAAGAGAACGTCCGGCAACGCCGTCCTGGACCGCGCCTCCCTGGAGGCGGTGCGAAAAGCGGCTCCCCTCCCCTACGTCGAAAAGACGCTGGTGCTGACCGTGCGCTATCATCTGCTGGGAGTCGCGAGCGCGTTGTTCTCCTCCCGCTGACCGGGCGGCGGCGTCCGCACGGCGGCGTCGGCGCGCACCAGGGGGACGCCGACCGGGAAAAACTCGCCCTGTCGAACCATATACGCGCCCATCATCTGGGGCTGGAGGAGGACGCGGGGCCTTTCGCGGATCTCGCATGAGAGAAACTCCCCCCACCCCCGGTCGCGAGGGAGGATGAGGTGAAAGCCATCCGGATGAGGGGCTTTGGCGGCCCGGAGACGCTCGCGTATGAAGACGCCCCCGACCCTGCGGCGGGGCCGGGGGAAATCCTCGTCGACATTCACGCGGCGAGCGTGAACCCGGCCGACTGGAAGGTGCGCGAAGGACTCCGCAAAGGGGACGTCAAGGCCCGCTTCCCCCACATTCTGGGGAGGGACTTCTCCGGCGTCGTCCGGGAGAGGGGGGCGGGCGTCCTCGATTTTCAACCGGGAGACCCCGTGTTCGCCGTCAACGAACAAGGCTGCGAGGGTGCCTACGCGGAGGCCATCGCCATACCCGCATCCCTCGCGGCGCGGAAGCCGGACTTCCTCTCCCACGCGGAGGCGGCGGCCCTCGCCATCACGGGCCTGACCGCGCTCACCGCCCTCGAGGACGACGCGAGGCTGCGAGCCGGCGAGATCGCGCTGATCCACGCGGGCGCGGGGGGCGTGGGCAGTTTCGCCGTGCAATACGCCCGGCACGCAGGCGCCACGGTCTACGCCACGGCAAGCGAGGCCAACCACGCATACGTCCAACAGCTGGGCGCCCACCACGCCATCGACTACAGAAAGGCCGATTTCACGAAAATCGTCCCTCCCTGCGACGTCATCTTCGACACCGTTGGCGGGCGGGTGCATGCGCGCAGCTTCTCCGCCCTCAAGCCGGGGGGCCGGCTGGCGCACATCGCGGCGGGGCCTGCGGGGTTCAGGCCGCCGCGCAACGACGTCTCCGTCCTCCGCCCCGACGTGCGGCGGGATCGGGCGCATCTCGAGAGGATCGTCGCGCTCGTCGCCGCAGGCGCAGTGCGCCCTCCACAGATACGGGAGATGCCGCTGGCCGACGCGGCGGCGGCCCAGGAGCTGAGCAAGGCGGGACACGTTCGGGGAAAGATCGTCCTGCGGGTGCGCTGAGGCGCAAGGGCGTTCGCCCCGCTCACAAAGACGCGGCAAGCGCGCTCGCCGCCTTCAGCCCGGAGACGACGCGGTTCTTCTCCCGCAGAATGCGCGTGTAGATGACCTTCCCCTCCGGGCTGCCGGGCCCTTTCTCCAGGTAATGCTTCACGCACTGCAGCCCGGGCATCCGGAACGCGCCGCTGGCCGGATCATGGTCGAACGGCCCCGCCAGCGTGTAGAGAACGGGGTTGACGGCCTGGCTCATGCGGAGGAGAAGCCGGTTGGCCTCGGCTGGTGCCATGGCTCCCATCTTCGCGTCCCAATCATCGCACGCGAGAGAAAAGCGCCCGCTCGCCTCGCGCAAATCCCCCAGGTCCACGACGCCGCCGCCCGATTCCTCGAGACGGACGACCTCCTCGTCCACAACCTGCGCCACCGCGCGCGGGTTCAGGGGCACCCGCTCCAGCCGACACAACTCCTCCAAGGCGCCCGCGTAGAGGCGGCAATGCTCGGCCAACAACTCCTTGTCCATCTTGTCGAGGGTATCCGCAGGGTGGTGCCAGTATTCCGGAAAGCCGCTGTCCGGATGGTCTTTCTGCAGATCGGGGGCGTCGGGCGGCAGCACCGGCAGGAAGGAAAACGAGGGGATCCCCACCCCCCACAGGGACTGGTCCGCCATTTTCTGCGGGTGGTCCGGCGCGACGCTCTGGCCGCCGAAACGCTCCACCGCCTCGCGCACCCAGTCCCTGATGTCCGCCGTGCAAAACGGACGATAGCGGGTCGCCCCCCGGCATCCGGGCTGATCGACGTTGAGATACGCCACGCAGTTTTCCCTCAATTCGTGGAACATGTGGTCCGCATACCAGGTCGAGCCGGAGAAGCGGCCGTGCGAGTGCCCATTCCACCAGGCGACCTTCAGCCCGCGCCGCATCTCGCCTCTGTGCGCATGGACGAGACGCGCCAGCTCCATCAGCGTGGCGTCGCCCGCCGCGTTGTCATTCGCCCCGACGTGCCAGGAGTCGATGTGTCCGCCCACGAGCACGTATTCCGCCGCGCCATTGCCGGGCGCGACGCTCGCCACGGGCATCCGGGTTTTCCGCCACGCCGTGTTCGTCCTCGCGTGAACGCGGAGCCTGACCTCCCTCCTCGAGCGCAGGCGCGCGAGGAGGCCCTCGCCTTGCGCGCGCGAGAGGGTGAGGACGGGGGTTTTCGGCAGGCGGGGGAAGCTCTCCGGCGTGGGCGCCCCCCAGATGGTGGAGACCGTCATCTCATGGGCCAGGCCCCTGTTCACATAGACCTGGGCGATGGCGCCCGACCGCTCGAAGTGATAAAAGCGACCGGGACTCACCATGCCCTCCGCCACGACGATCCGGCCCGCCACGGGGCGCCCCTCCGGTGCGGCCGCGTAATACGGGTCGGTGAAAGGGGTATGGGGTTGCGCCGCCTCCCCCACGTAGACCGCGTCTCCGCTCACGCCGGCCGCGCCCGTGGACGCGCCGAAAACGGCGGTGATGGCGGGAATGCGCCCGCCGCCCGCGCCCAGGACGTGGAGGGAGGCCTCCCCCGGTATGCTGATGAGGGATTCAAACTCGTGAACGGCGACGTCGATTCCCCGTTTCGAGAGCTCCGCCTCGATATAGCGAACCGCCGCGTTCTCGCCCTCGGTTCCCGTATATCTCTCCCATTGGCATATGCCCTCCAGATGCTTCCACAACGAATCGGCCTCGACTTTTTCCTGAATCGACATGTCGGCTCCAGAGGGGTTCGGGAGAAGGGTCGCACGTCCCCCATCCTAATACATCAGCGCGCGAAAGCGGAGCGGGCGTTGTGAGAAACGCCGGTTCGGGGGAAGATTCAGGACGCTCCGCCATGCGCGCCGTCTTGTGGAATGACCATCATGCGGCAGAAAATATCCCGTCCCTTCTTTTTGGCGCTCGGCTTCATCGCCCTGGCGCTGGGGTGCATCGGCGTCTTTCTGCCGCTTCTTCCCACCACCCCGTTCGTGCTCGTGGCCGCCTTCGCCTTCTCCAAAAGCTCTCGAAAACTCCACCAATGGCTGCTGCGCCACAAATACTACGGCTCCCTGATATCGAACTGGCAAAAACACGGCGTCATCCGCCCCAGGGTCAAATGGACCTCCGCCCTCCTCATCGTCAGCCTGGGCGGAACGTCCCTTTTTCTCGTCGAGGCGCCGACATACGCGAAACTCCTGCTCGCCGCCATCTGCGCGTGCGTCATCTACTTCATCCTCACCCGCCCCGGCGAGACGGAAGGCGAGGGCGGCTGAGGAGGGAGAACGCTCCCCGCCCGGCACCCCGGACGCCTCGACGTCATTGGCCCGACCCGAGCAAAAATCCGCCCTGTGCCGAGAAAGGAGAATTTCATGGACGGGAAACGATATGAAAAAGGTCTGGAAATCAGAAAATCCCTGGGCATTTACGGAGAGGACGGCCTTGCGGGCACGTTCACGGAAATGCAGGAACTCTCCCCGGTGCATACCCGCGCCATCGTGGAGTATTGCTTCGGCACCTGCTGGAACCAGCCGCTGCTCGACCACCGAACGCGCGAGATGCTCATCGTCGCGGCGGCGGCGGCCCAGGACCTTCCGGGCGAAGTGGAGATTCACGCCGAGGGGTTGCTGAACCAGGGGACGACGCCCGAGGAGCTGGTGGAGGCCATCGTCTCCTTGTGTCCCTATATCGGATTCCCCAAAACGAACCACGCGCTTCAGGCGGCCAAAAACGCCATCGACAGGAAGAGGGCGTCATCCGCCCCATGACGCCCGGCCGCGCGCGCAACTCGTGGCGGCGGAGATTGGAGGCGTGATACGATGGCGCGCGGAGGGTGCCGCGTGGTCGCCGCGTCGGCGGCGGCTGGTGCGAGGCGTCCCTTGCGGCGAACTGCCGGGAGAGGGCGAAGACGCGCGGGCGCAAACAAAATCGAGGACCCGCCAGGGAGTGCCGCCTCCATGAACGAAGTGGATGAATTCGAGTATTTTCTCGAAAAGCCCTGGTCCGACGGCCTCCCCGTGGTCACGCCCACCGGGGAGCGCATCGACCGCATGCTGGCGGGGACGCGGAAATCCGCCCACGAAGCGATAGGCCCCGTTCCTCCCCTGGGAGAGGTGGCCACCGTGCGCAACATCGCCGCCCACGCCGTCATGGCGGGGTGCAAGCCGGAATACCTGCCCGTCGTCATCGCCGGCCTGGAGCTCCTGCTGGAGGAGCCGCTGAACCTGAGCGGCGTGCAGGCCACCATGCACAGCGTCGCCCCCTTGCTCATCCTCAACGGCCCCTACGCAAGGCGCATCGGCGTCACGGGCGGCCAGGGCTGCTTCGGCCCCGGCTTTCGCGCGAACGCGACCATCGGCCGCGCCATCCGCCTGCTGCTGCTCAACCTGGGGGGCGGCGTCGCGCGCGTGGCCTCCATGAGCGTCTTCAGCCAGCCCTCGCGCTTCACGTTCTGCGTCGCGGAAAACGAGGAGGAAAGCCCCTGGGAGTCGCTCGCCGTCTCGCGGGGCTACTCCGCCGACGAGGACGTCATCACCGCCGTCATGGTGGAGAACCCGCACATCATCTTCAACGACGTGGACCGGGACCCGAAACGGCTCCTCGTCCCCCACATGGACAACATGGCGGCGATGGGCTCCTGGCCCATCTGGGTGCGCTCGGACGTGGCGCTCGCCATCTCCCCCGAACATGCCCGCCTGTGCGCGGAGGCCGGCTTCTCCCGCGCGGACGTGCACGCCTACGTCTGCGAAAACGCCGGACGCACGGTGGGCGAGCTCAAGCGGGGAGGCCCCTGGCGGGAGGACAAGCCCAACGGCCGGTGGACGTACCCCGTGGATCGGGAAGACGATGATTTCTTCATCCGGGCGATCAACGAACCGGAGGACCTGCACATATTCGTCGCGGGCGGAAAGGGGCCCCTAGGCGCCGTGATGCCCGGCTGGAACGGCGCGAGCCGGGCCGTTCATCGGGCGTATCAGGTCTAGGCCGTCCCGCCGGGCGAAATCCGGCGCCCGGAACGGGACAAAACCCCGCCGGCCTCCCGCTCCCCCACCCTTGCGGTGCGAAGCGACGAGCGCGGCGGTGCGGGCCGACTACCTCTCCATCCACACGTGGGAGCCCACCGGCTGCTTCTGTGCGAGGAAGGACGCGCCGGCGCCCATTTTGACGAACAGGTTCCGGCGCCAGTTTCCATCGTCCGCGCCTGGATGATCCAGGCGGAAGTGCGCACCCCGGCTCTCGGTTCTGCGGAGCGCCGCCTCCACGACCGCCCGTGCGCCCAAGCAAAGGTTTTCCGCCTCCAGAGCCTCCAGCAGGCGGGCGGGTTCGCTTCCGCCGCACGTCGTCAAATCCCGCTGCAGCTCCCCGAGTCTGCTACTCGCTTCTTCGAGCGATTTCCCCTCGCGCGCGATGCCCGCGTTCTCCCAGCAGACCCTCTGGATTTCCCGCCGCGCGCCAGCCGCGCGATTCGGCCTTCCGGCGCGGGTGCGCAGCGCGTCTGCGTGCCGCTCCACCACCGAGGGGTTCACCCCCGCACCGCGCGCCAGCCGGGCGTGCGCGGCCGCGGATTTCCCCGCGCGCCAGCCCAGCGTATAGGCCTCGGTGAACGCATTGTTGGACAGCCGGTTCGCCCCGTGCGCGCCCGCGCTCACCTCGCCCGCCGCGAACAGGCCCGGCATCCCCGTGGCCCCACTTCCGTCAATGGGAACCCCTCCCATGAAAAAATGCGCCTTCGGGGAAACGTAGATGCCGTCGCCGTGGGGCGAAACGCCCCTCCGCTCCAGCAGTTTGAGATTGTCGGGCGCGAAATGCCTCAAATCCTCCATCGGGATGCGGGACAAGTCCATCCGCACGGCGCCGTCCACCCCGCCGCCCCGCATGATTTCCAGGTACACCGCTCTGGCCATGAGGTCGCGCGTGGCGTCGCCGCCCCCGGGCACGTCTCGCAGTATGTCGTCCCCGTCCCGATTCAGGAACCGGGCGCCGAGCGGAAACAGCGTGGGCGCGACCACCATGTTGCTCTCGGGCCGCTTGATGACGGCCGGGTAGAACTGCACGAACTCCATGTCGGAGAGCGCGAGGCCGGCCCGGAGCGCCATGCCAAAGCCATCCCCCGTGATGCCGCCCGCGTTCGTATTCTCCGCGAACATCTGCCCCGCACCCCCGGTGGCCAGCACGGTGGCGCGGGCGCGTATGGCGTACGCCTCTGCGCTCCTCGTATGAAAGCCGACCACCCCCGCGCAAGAATCCCCATCGTCCACGATGAAATCCACGGTCATGACGTTTTCCAGAATGCGGGCCGCCTCCGCGTCCAGCTTCCTGCGCAACGGCCTCGCCACCTCCACGCCCCAGTTCCTGATCGGGTAAATTCCGCGGTCCTTTCTGTGCCCGCCCTGGGGATGGAGGTCGAACGCGCCATCCGCGCGCGTGATGAAGGGAACCCCCCAGGCGTAGAGGTCGCGAATGCGCGCGGCGGAATCCGCGCACATGGCGCGGGCGACCTCCGGGTGATTGAGATGCGCACCGCCCGTCAAGGTGTCTTCCAAGAAAAGAGCCGCGCTGTCGGAGGGATCGAAATTGGCGGAATGCCCGGCGCGGGCCAGGACGATGTTGCCGGAATTCCCCGGGGATTGCTTGCAGACCAAAAGCGCGTCCGCCCCGCTCTCCATCGCGGCGAGGAGCGCCGTCATGGCGGCGGGACCGCCTCCCAGAACCAGGACGTCGCAGGAGAGATTCCGCATGGAGGGACTCAAGACTCCGCCGGCGTGCAGGAGAACGCCGGCGACCGGGCGCCCCTCACCGCCTCGCCTCCTCGATGGCCTCCAGCACCCGCTCGGGGGTGATGGGCAGACTGCGGATTCGCGCGCCGCCCGTCGCGTGATAGATCGCGTTGCAAATGGCCGCTGCGATCGGGTTGATCGCCACCTCGGCCAGCCCCTTGGCGCCATAGGGGCCGTAGGGGTCCATCGACTCAAAAAAATCATGCGCGATCGGCGGCGCATCCATCGAGGTGGCGATGAGATAGTCGTGAAAGTTCCTCCCCCGCAAGTGCCCCTCCTGCGGGGCGAGGGCCTCCATCATCGCGTAGCTCATCCCCTGCACCGCGCCGCCCTCGACCTGCCCCTCGGCGCCCAGCCTGTGAATCACCCGGCCCGGGTCGTGGCCACAGCAAATCCGCACGACGTTGACGACCCCCGTCTCCATGTCCACCTCCACCTCCGCCGCATGGGTGCTGAACGAGTAGGTGGTCGAGGGGTTCCCGTATTTCTCCTTGTCGAGAACGTCTCCTCCGGCCAGCCATTTTCCCCGGCCCTCGATCAGGCCGCCCGCCCCCCGGACGACCTCGCTCACCGGCACCTTCCGCCCGGGGAGGGCCCTGGCGCGGACTTCTCCATCCAGAATGTCGAGTTCCTCCGCGGGAATTTCCATGCGCTCCGCCGCCGCCGCCAGCAGGTTCTTGCGCGCATCCTCCGCGGCGCGCTTCACGGCGTTGCCCCCGATCAAGGTGATCCGGCTCGCAAACGCTCCCATGCCAAACGGCATGTAGTCCGTATCCGTGGGCGGCACCCGGAACCGGCTGACCGGAATGCCCATCACCTCCGAGGCGATGTGGGCCATCACGCTCGAGGCGCCCTGGCCCAGGTCCGACTCGCCCGACCAAATCTCGACCTCGCCTTTCGCGTCCACCCGGACGACGCCGCTCGAGGGGTCGGTGCCGTCCGGCCCGAGCTCGACTGAAAAACCCTTGTTCCCCGACACGTGAATGCAGCTGGCCAGCCCCACGCCGCGGCCCCTTCCCCCTCGGGCGCGCCTGGCCTTCCAGTCGATCTCCTTCACCACGTATCGCGTGGCGTCGGCCACGGCACAACTCGCTATCCTCCAGCCGTGGAGCGAGACGTCGCCCTTTTCGGTGTAATTCTTCAAACGCAGATCGGCCGGGTCCATCCCGAGGCCGTCGGCCACGTTGTCCAGGTGGCTCTCCCAGGCGTAGGTCGCCTGCACGTTTCCGAACCCCCGCATCTGGCCCGAGGGAATGACGTTCGTGTAGACGAGCTTTCCCTGAATCTCGGCGGCGGGGGTTTTGTAGAGGTTGTCCGTCCGCAGTGCGATGGAGCTCATGATGGCCGGGGAGAGGGAGCTGTAAGCGCCGTTTTCCGCCACGATCCGGACCCGCTTGCCCGCGAGGGCGCCATCGCGCATCCAGGCGGATTCCAGGGATATGCGCACCGGCATCCGGGGACGCATGGCGGTCAAATCCTCTTCAAGGCTCATGATGAATTTTACCGGCCGCTCCGCCGCCCGGCTCAGCATCGCCGCCATGAGAGCCGCCTTGACGTCGAGCTTTCCCCCGAAGGCGCCGCCCGGCTTGGTCTGGATGACGCGAAAATCGTCGGCGGACATGCCCATGACGGGCGCAAGCATGAACGTGCGAATCAGGAACGCCGACTGCAGACAGCCCCAGACGGACATTCTCCCGTCCGGGTGCCACTGCGCGACGCAACCGGTGGGCTCGATATAGGCCTGGTGGGCCAGATGGGTGTCAAACTCATCCGAGAACCTGGCGTCCGCCGCACGAAACGCCTCGTCTATCCCGCCGCGCCGGATATGAAACTCGTTGGCGACGTTCCCGGCGACCGCATCGTGGACGAGAGGCGCGTCCGCCGCCTGCGCCTCGAGCGGGTCCGCGACCGTGGGCAAAACCTCATACTCCACGCGAATGAGCGAGAGCGCCTCGCGCGCCGTCTCCTCGTCCACGGCCGCCACGGCGGCTATCTCATCCCCCGCGTAGCGCGCCTTCTCCCGGCAAAACGCGGTCTCGTCCCTGTGATTGATGCCGAAGGGGACGTTCGGCGTGTTGTTCCTCGAAAGAACGACGGCGAGACCCGGCAGCCGATCCGCCCGGGAGGTGTCGATGCGGCATATCCGCGCGTGGGGATGGGGGCTGCGCAGTGCCATGCCGGTCAGCGCGCCCGGAAGGTCCAGATCATTGATGAAGGTCGTGGCGCCGGACACCTTCTCCGCCGCGTCTATGATGGGACTCGGCCGGCCAACGACGCGCGCGCTCATGCGTCCCCTCCTCCGCCCATCTGCCGGGCGGCGGCGGCCACCGCCTCGAAAATCTTCTTGTATCCGGTGCAGCGGCAAAGGTTGCCCGCCAGGCCGCGCCGTATGTCCTCGTGGCCGGGCGCCGGGTTCTCGTCCAAGAGCGCCTTGGCCGCCACCACGATCCCCGGCGTGCAGAAGCCGCACTGCACGCCTCCTTTCTCGATGATTTGCTCCTGAATCGGGTGCAGGTCCTCCTCCGTGCCGATGCCGCGCACGGTGAGGACGTCGGCGCCATCCGCCTGCGCGGCGAACAGGAGGCAGGCGTTCACCGCCACGCCGTCCAGCAAAATGGCGCACGCCCCGCAGTCGCCACCCTCGCAGCTGAGCTTCACCTCCAGATAGCCGATGCGCCTGAGGGCGCGCAGGAGCGTCTCCTCGCCCCGCACCGTGAGGGTTTCGCTCTTTCCGTTCACGCGCAACGCTATCTCATGCGTATCCATCGGCCTCCCCCCGCCCCAAACGCAGAATTCTCATCGCGCGGCCGCGACCTCCGACATCCCCAGCGCCTTGCGCAGCAGGCGGCGAACCAGCACGCCGCACATTTTCCTCCGGTAGGCGGCGCTCGCCCGCACGTCGTCAATCGGCCGGGCGCCCTCCTCCGCCGCCGCCGCCGCGGCCTCCACCTCCGCCTCCCCGATTTTCCCGCCGCGCAGCCGCGCCTCGGCGGTGCGCGCGCGATAGGGGGTCGCCGCCACCGCCCCGAGGCCAATGGCGGCCTCCGCGCAAACGTCCTCCCGCATCCGAAGGCAGACGGCCACGCTCAGGAGGGATATCGCCATCGCCCGCCTGAGCTGGAGCTTGTGGTAGGCGCAGCGGTCGTCCGGACCCAGCGGCCGAATGACGACGGCCGTCATGAGTTCGCCGGGCCGGACGGCCGTTTTCCGGTAGTCCAGGAACAATTCCGCCAGCGGCAGGGAGCGCCGCCCCTCGGCCGAGGCCAGTTCGGCGACGCCGTCCTGCACCAGCAGGGGCGGCGCCAGATCGGCGGCGGGCGAGGCGTCCATCAGGTTGCCGGCCACGCTCGCGCGGTTTCTCACCAGGGGACCCGCAAACTCGAGGGCGCTCTCATACAAGGGGGGTGCGGCGGCGCGTATCCGCTCCGAGGCCAGCAAATCCGACACCGTCGCCAGCGCCCCGATTCTGATTTTCCCGTCGGCCTCCTCGATGAAGCGAAGCGCGTCCAGACGGCTGATGTCCACCGCGCGGGCTATCTTCTTGCGCCCGAAGAGCACGTCGGGCACCAGGTTCGTGCCGCCCGCCACGAAAGCGGCGCCGCGCCGCGCCGCCTCCAACGCCTCATCCATCGACCTCGCGCGCAACAATTCCATGCCGCAGTCCCTTCCCTCGCCATGCAGCCCGAGACGGCTGTCGGGCCTCCCTGGCGCTCCTTTTGCGCGCCCCGAAAATCACGGCCTGATGTCAGATTCTATCTGCATCCCCGTGGCCAGGACGTTGAAGCTGTTGTAGTGGTCCACCACCCCGAAAATCTCCAGCACCCGCCCCGGGTCCCACCCCATGCGCACCAGAGCGGCGTGAAAGTAGCGAATGCAATATCTTGACCCGTTCGTGGCGCTCACGCCCAGCCCCACCGCCGCCTTGGCCCCTCTCTCGAGGACGCCGCCGTCGAGCATCAGCCTGTGCTTTTTCCACGTCGACTCGAAATAATGCCGGTTTCGGGCGAGGCAGCGCCAATAGCGCGGAACGCCGCCCCCGCCGAGGCGCGCCGACTCCACCTCCAGTACCTCGCCCATCGTCTCCCGAACGGCCGGGTCGATCTCCGCATCGGCGGGCTCCGGCAGGAGGGGCGGTGCGAGCCCGTCCTCCTCGTCCAGAAGGAGGCCGAAGGCGACCTTGTTCATCCCCGACACGTGATCCGTCAACCCGATCAGCTCCGTAACCCCCGCCTCGTCGATTCCCATCCGCATGACCGCGGCGATGTGGGAATCGATTCAGTATCCGCACGCATTGACGACCGAAACCGCCGAGGCGACCATCTCCTTCACGAGGGGAGGCACGTCCCCGCGCTGCATCGTGGCCCGCGAGCGCTCCCAGTTCGCCTGCATGTATCCGGGGTGGCGGGCCATGGCGCGCCCAGACGTTCGAGAGCCCATCCATCCCGAACACGCGCTTCTCGCGCGCCTTGATGCGCTCGACGAGCGCGCGCACAGCCTCGGGCACCGCATCATCGGGCAACTGACGAATCGTCGGCATACAACACCCCCCTCCCCGGGCCCGGGAGGCCGCCGCGCACGCCCCGCGCGGCGCTCCCCGAACCCGACCTGGAACGCTTCCCGCGCGCTACCTGGGATACCGGAATTTCGCGTTCGCCACGCTCTTGGGTCCCACCGTCCGGCGCTTGCCGTCCTGCACCTGGAACAAGACGATGGCGCTCGCCGCGTTCATGCCGCGCTTGTCGAATTTCACGGGGCCAAAGAAGGTTTGCAGGTCGCTCTGCGCTATCGCCGCGCGGACCTTCTTCTTGTCGAGCGTGCCGGCCGCCTCGATCGCCTTCTGGGCGACGATGCCCGCGGCGGTCGACGCGGCGGCGACGTAGTCCGGCTCCTGGTTGAACTTGCCGCGCCAGATTTTCCCGAAATCCCGCGCCGTGCCGATGAACCCGCCCTTGTAGTCGAGCGCCTCGCCCCCACCAGGCGGCGGTCAGGATGTTGTTCGCCGCACCGCCGAGCGATTCCGTGAACTGGGCGTAGACCGGGCCCACCATGGTGAACAGGATTCTGGGCTTCACGCCCAGCTCGTTCGCCTGCTTCGTGGCGAGCAGGGTGTCCGGGAGATAACCGGCCACCATGAGCACGTCGGGGTTTTTGCCCCTTCACGACCGTGAGCCAGGTGGACATGTCCTTCGAGTCCTTCGGAAACTCCGCGTAGTAGACGTCCGAGAAGCCGTGCTTTTTCGCCGCCTTGCGGAGCATCCTCGTGATGGCGCGGGGGAAGAAATCGTTGCGCGTCACGAACGCCATGGTCCGGGGCATGGGCTTCTGCGCCTTGAGGAGCGTGAAAAAGTTGTTCGGCAAATAAGCGTTCGGCGCCAGAAGCCCGAACAGATACTTGTAGCCCTGGTCGAATATCGGCTCGGAGCTCGCCACGGGCGCGATCAGGGGCACCTGGTAGCGCTCCGTGATCGCGGCGACGGACTTGGTCGCCCCGCTGCCGAACGGGCCAAGGAGCAGGTCCACCTTCTCCTTGGTGATGAGCCGCTCGGCGAGCTTGGTGGCCGTCGGCGTCTTGCTCTCATAGTCGTAATAGACGATCTGGACCTTCATCTTCTTGCCGCCCACGTTGATGCCGCCCGCCTTGTTCACGCGCTCGCGCCAGATTTCATAGCCGGCCTGCTGCTTCTTCCCCTCCGTGGCGAGCGGACCGGTGAGCGGCAAGGCGGCGCCAAACTTGACCTCCGCCGCTAGGGCGCCGCCCACTCCCGCCGGCGCCGCCGCGCCGAAAGCGCAAAACAAGAACGCCGCGACGACGAACAACCATCCCCGATATCTCATCTTCCTTTCACCTCCCTCTCTGGTTGAATGCTGCTCCTTATCGTCCCCGATTCCTCCATCCTGCAACGTCCGCCGGCCAGCCGGCGGCGAATCCCGCGCGGAAAACGGGCCGCATGCCCGGGCGGGCTACATGCCCAGATAGGCTCTTTTCACCTCCGGGTTCGCGAGCAGCGCCTCCGAAGTCCCGGAAATCGTCACGCGGCCCGTCTCGAAGACATAGGCACGCCCCGCGAGCTCAAACGCGGTGAGCACGTCCTGCTCCACGAGGATGATGGCGACGCCCTCCCCGTTTATCTGCCGCACGAAACCGCACAGCTCCTCCACGAGCCGGGGAGCGAGGCCCAGGGAGAGCTCGTCGATCAGCAGGAGGCGGGGGCGCGCCATCAAGCCCCGGGCGATCGCGCACATCTGCTGCTCTCCGCCGGACATGCTGCCCGCCAGCTGGGATTTTCGCTCCGCCAGCCGCGGGAAAAAGCCGTACACCCTCTCCAGATCCGCCGCCAGCTCCGAATCGGCCATGCCGCGGGCGTAGGCGCCCATCAGAAGGTTCTCCTCCACGCTCATCGCGGCGAAGAGCCTGCGCCCCTCCGGCACGTGGGAGATGCCCCTGGCGACGATGGCCTCCGGCGCCATGCCCTCGAGAGATTCGCCGGCCAGCGTTATCGCGCCCGCCCGGTGGGGGAGCACGCCGGAGAGCATTCGCAGGAAGGTGGATTTCCCGACGCCGTTGCTGCCCACGATGGCGACGATCTCCCCCTCCCGCACGCTGAGGTCGACGCCCCACAGCACCTGAACGTCATCATACCCGCCCGCCAGGCCGCGCACCTCGAGAAGGTTCGCCCCGGCGCCGGATTCGCGCGTCGCCACCGTCAGGATTCCTCTCTCCATTTCTCCATCATCGCCACGTACTTCTCGCCCAGATACGCCTTGATGACCTGCGCGTCGCTCGTCACCTCGCGCGGCGGCCCCCTCCGCTATCTTCTCCCCGTGATGCAGGACGATGACGCGATCCGACAGATCCGTGATCACCTTCATCAGATGCTCGATCACCAGAATGGTCACGCCCTGCTCCCGCACCTTGTGGATGAGGGAGATGGCGTTTTGGATTTCCCTCGTGTTCAGGCCGGCGTTCACCTCGTCGAGGAGCAGCACCTCCGGCTCCGTGGCGAGCGACTTGGCGAACTCCAGGCGCTTGCGCTCGGCGAGCGTGAGCTGGGAGGCGAGCTGGGCGGCCTTGTCGCTCAGCCCGACGAACGCCAGCATCTCATCCGCGAGACCCTGCGCGCGCCTCACCTCCTTTCTCGACTTCCGGGAGCCGAACAACGCGCCCATGGCGACGTTGTCGCGCACGGCGAGGCCCGAGAAGGGCTGGACGATCTGAAACGTCCGCGCCACCCCTTTTCTCGTGATCGCATGGGGCTTGAGGGTCTCGATGCGCTCGCCGCGAAACAGGATTTCGCCCCCGTCGGGCGGGTCCAGCCCCGTGATGCAGTTGAGGAGCGTCGTCTTGCCCGCGCCGTTCGGGCCGATGACGCCCAGTATCTCCCCCTTCCGGACGGTGAAATCCACCGCCGAGACGGCGGTGAGCCCGCCGAAGCGCTTCGTGACGCGCCTGCCCTCCAAAAGCGTCTGGCTCACACCCGAAACCTCTGTATGTTGCTCTTGAGGGTCAGTCCCAGGGACCCCCATCCGCGCCTTCTTATCTCCTGCGAGAGGGGCATCAGTCCGCGCGGGAGGAACAATACGACCAGCACGATGATAACTCCGAGGAACACGCTGTGGAATTCCGTGAACGCCCCCCAGAGGTAGTCCGCGAGAAATTCCATCGTCAACGCACCCACGATCGGCCCCATCACCGTGCCCACGCCGCCGAGCATCGACATGATGATCGCCTTGATGGAAAACATGATGTCAAAAACGTCGACAGGCTCGAGAAACGCGGCGCGGTAGGCGTACACGCCGCCGCCCATCGCGGGGAAAATGGCGGAGAGCACGAAGGCGATGATCTTGTATTTCGTCGTGTTCACCCCCGTCATGGCGGCTGCGTCCTCGTTCTCGCGAATGGCGACGAGCCCGTAGCCCAGGCGGTGACGGGTGACGAAATACTGCGTCAGGAACGCGAGCACGGCCACGCCGAGCATGGAGAAATAAAAAAAGCGCGTAAAATAATCCGGCCCCCCCGTAATCTGGGGGAGATTGATGCCATCCCCCCCGCCGGTAATGCGCAGGTTGTCCGCCAGCTCCCGGAAAAACTCCGCCACGCCGAAGGTGGCGATGGCGAAGTAGTGGCCGCGCAGCCTCAATATGGGGACGCCCAGGATGAGCGCCACGAGAGCGCCCAGGCAGGCGCCGGCGCCCAGGGTCAGGAAAAAATCGAAGCCCGCGTTCATCAGGATGGCCGTCGTGTAGGCGCCCAGCCCGAAAAAGGCGGCGGGCGCGAAGGAGGGGTAGCCCGTCAGGCCGCCGATGAAATTCCAGCTCGTGGCCAGTATCGCCACCATCAGGATGTCCATCCACTTGCGAATCTCGTCGTTTTCCACGAAGGAGGGCAGGAGCGCGAGGGCGAGGGCCACCGCCGCCATGCCGAGCCATTGGACGCTGGACCAGGGTCTGAACATGCTACTCGAAACCCTTTCTGCCCATCAGCCCCGAGGGCCGGATGAAGAGGACCAGAATCAGCAGCACGTAACCGATGGCGTTTTGCAGCCCGGGGCCGAGATACAAGGCGCCGAAGTTCTCGGCGAGACCCAGGATGAGACCCCCCGCGAGTGCTCCCGTGATGTTCCCCAGCCCCCCGATGGTGCAGATGATGAAGGATTTCGAGAGAAACTCCACGTCGCTCACCGGCGAGATGGCGAAGCCCACGCTGACGAGGGAGCCGGACGTGGCGGCGACGGCCGCCCCGATCCCGTATGTGACGGCGTATATCTTCCCGATGTCGACGCCCATGAGCTGGGCGGAGTCCAGGTCCATCCGCGTCGCCCGGATGGCCCGGCCCGTGCGCGTTCGCACCATGAACCAGAAGAGGATGGCGGTGAGGATGACGCCGAGCACGAATATGGAGACGCGCACGAACGGAATCACGAGTCCCCAGAACGAGATGGAGAAACTCGAATAGGGGGGCTGCACGGACCGGAAGTCGCCAGTGAAGAAGAATATCGCCAGCCGCACGACGATCAGCTGCAGGCCAAAGGTGAGAATCAGGGACATGAACATGGGGGCGCGCACGATTTTGTTGATCAGTCCGCGCTGCACGGCGTAGCCGACGCAGAACATCGCGACGGCGGACACCGGCAGGGACAGAAACGGATCCACGCCATAGAGCCGAAACATCCAGAACGTGACGTAGCCGCCCAGCATCAGAAACGTGCCGTGCAGAACGTTGAGGATGTTCATCACGCCCCAGACGAGCGAGAAGCCGACGGCGATGCAGGCGTAGATGCCGCCCAGAAGAACGCTGTTGATCAGGATTTGGGCGTAAATCACGCGCTTTCCCCAAACGTTTCAGCGGTGCGTGCTAGGTGATGATTTCCCATTCGCTGGCATACCGATCCAGTTGCGCCGCGCTGTATGCGTCCACCTCATGGTACCGATCGGGAATCTCCACGCGCTTCTCCTCCCCGCACAAAGCCGTGGTGAAATAGCGCTGTCCCGTATCGTTGACGTTCGTGACGATGTTGCCCAGCTCGGGGTGTCTGCGGGCCAGCTTGACGGCGGCGGCCACGTTGCATCCGGAGGAGATGCCGCAGAACATTCCCTCCTCGCGCGCCAGGCGCCGCGCCATTTCGACCGACTCGTCCGTCGTCGTCGTCACGATTCCCGAAAGCTGCGACAGGTCGAGCGCCCTCGGCACGAAGCCGTCGCCGATGCCCTCGATGCCGTGCGGCCCCCAGCCCCGCTGGCTCAGGAGCGGACACTCCTGGGGCTCCACCGCATACAGCCTGACGTCCGGGTTGTCCTCCCGCAGGAACTTCCCCACCCCGCTCACCCAGCCGCCCGTGCCCTGCGAGGCCACGACGGCGTCGACGCGCCCGTTCAGTTGCTCCCAAATCTCGGGCCCCGTCGTGAGGTAGTGCGCCTCGTTGTTGTCGAGGTTGTCGAACTGCGCGGGAACCCAGTATTTCCCGGGCGCGGCCGAGCGGATTTCCTCGAGCTTCTCCAGGGCCAAGTCCACGTCGCTCTCCCCGCCCGGCGTAAACACCAGGTCGGCGCCATACGCCCGCATGAGTTTCTTGCGCTCATCGCTCATGCCCTCGGGCATGACCACGACGCAGGGATAGCCCTTGACCGCGCAGACGAAGGCGCAGGCGATGCCCGCGTTGCCGGTGGAGCATTCGAGCGCCGTCATGCCGGCCGTCAGGTCGCCGCGCTCCTCCGCCTTGAGGATCATGTTGAGATAGATGCGATCCTTCAGGCTGCCCGACGGCGAATACCACTCCAGCTTGGCGTAGATGACGGGCGCAACGTCCGACGCCGCCCGGTTCAGGCGCACCAGGGGCGTCCCGCCGATCGCGTCGAGAATGCTCTCCGAATAGCGCCGGTACGAATCCCAATCCCTTTTCCGAATGCCCATGACGCCCGCGCCCTAAAAAGGAGGAAAAAACCTCATTCAATGATTTCCCATGCGTGCCGGAACTTCTGGAGCATCATCTCCTTGTCCCCTTCGACCACGTTGCGGAGCGCCGCCTCCATCTGCGGTTCGTCATGGCACAGCGGGGTGGAAAAGTAGCGCCCGCCCGAATCCCCGAAAACGGTGACGATTCGACCGGATTCGGGATAGGAGCGCGCGAACTTTATCGCGGCGGCCAGGTTGCAGCCCGAGGAGATGCCGCAAAAAAGCCCCTCCTCCCGCGAGGCGCGTCTCGCCATGCGCAGCGCCTCTTCCGTCGAGACGGTGATGATGCCGTCGATGATGGACAAATCCAGGATGCTGGGAATCAACCCGTCGCCGATTCCCGCGATGCCGTGCCCGCAGCACACCCCCTCGCTGATCAGCGGCGACTCCGTCGGCTCCACGCCAAAGATTCTGAGCCCCGGGTTCTTCTCCTTCAGAAACCGCCCCACGCCCGTGAGCCAGCCGCCCGTGCCCACCGCCGCGACGAGCGCATCGACGCGGGCGTCCAGCTGCTCCCAGATTTCAGGGCCGGAGGCGGTGTAGTGCGTGTCCACGTTGTCCATGTTCTCGAACTCGGCGGGAACCCAGTACCGCGCGGGTTCGCGCGCGGCCATCTCCTTCATGCGCGCGAGGGCGACGTCCACGTCGCTCTCCCCGCCCGGCGTCGTCAGGAGTTCCGCCCCGAAGGCGCGAATCATCTTCTTGCGCTCCGGGCTCATCAACTCCGGCATGACGATGACGCACGCATACCCCTTGACCGCGGCCGCCGCCGCGCAGGCGATGCCCGCGTTGCCCGAGGAGCACTCCAGAATCACCTTGCCCGGGGTCAGCTCCCCGCGCGCCTCCGCCCGGGAGATCATCTGCGCGTAGATGCGATCCTTCAGGCTGCCCGTGGGAGAGTACCATTCGATTTTGGCGAAAATATCCGGCCCCAGCCCGCGCCCGATTCTCCCCAGCCGCACCAGCGGGGTGCATCCCACCGCGTCGATGATGGTTCCGGAAACCGCTCCCGCCGCGTCCCATGCGCACGATGTCGCTTCCATGTCTCCGCACTCCATCGAAGGCGATGCCCCCCCCTCCTCGCCCTAGCCCGCCCTCAGGCGAGGAATAATCTCCTTCGCCACGACCTCGACTTGCGCCGTCTCGTATCTGTAGGGGACGAAGATGAGCCGGTCCACCCCGGCGGCGATGTGGGCGCGCAGCTGCTCCACGCAATCGTCGACATCTCCGATGATCGCACTCTCCGCCGTGGAATCGCTCCAGGCGGCGTAATCCCACTCCGCGTGGAGCCATTCGTTCATCGGGCTCTCCACCTCGGCGCGCGATTCGCCCACCATGATGGGAAGCTGGTTCGTGCTCTCCAGCCCCGCGGGGTCGCGGCCCGCCTCCTCCGCGAAGCGGCACACCTTCTCCCAGGAGCGCGCAAAGCTCTCGGGCGTATAAAAGTAGGTGAGCCAGCCGTCGCCCTTTGTGCCCGCGCGCTTGAGCACGCGGTCGACATAGCCCCCGATCAGGATGCGGGGCCTTGGCCGCTGCGCGGGTTTGGGGAACATGACGGAGTTTCTGAGGTTGTAGCGCCCGTATTCCGCGCGCACCATATCCTCCGTCCACAGGCGCGTCATGATCTCGATATTCTCGTCCATGATCTTGCCGCGCCTCTCGAAGGGAACCCCCACGGCGTCGAACTCGCGCTTGTACCAGCCGGACGCCATGCCGACGATGAGGCGGCCATTCGATATCTGATCGATGCTGGAGAGCTGCTTGGCGAGCACGAGCGGATTCCTGAGCGGCAAGACGAGCACGCCCGTGCCGAGTTTGATCCGGCTCGTCCGCGCGGCCACCGCCGTGAGAAGCGTCAGCGACTCGATGATGGGGAAATGCGGCTCCACGCCCAGCAGAATGTGATCCCACACCCAGAGCGATTCAAAACCGAGCGCCTCCATCCGCACGCCATATTCGATGAGCGCTCCCGGGTCGGGGAGTTCGGGGTAGGCGGTGAAGTTGCGCATGGCGATTCCGTACTTCACGTCTGCTCCGGACATGTCGTCTTCCTCGAGAAGTTATTCCGCCCCGCACCAGTCCAGGATGGAGAGCGCCAGCGTTTTCGTCGCGTCGATCACGTCCTCCACGGCCACCCACTCGTTGTTCGCGTGCATCTGGGTAGTCGGCCCCGGCCCGAAGATCACCGTCGGGACGCCCAAGCCGTTCAAAAAGCGCGTATCCGCCGCCCCCTGGCGGCCGGATATTTCGGGCGTCTTGCCCGAGACTTCCGCGTAGGCGTTCGCCACCGTCCGGACGATGGGGTGCGCGGCGTCCACCTCGGCCGATTCGGCGTAATATCCCACAAAACGGACTTCCGGCGGATGCGCCCGCATCCACGGGTCCTCTTGTGCCGCCTCCGCCACCTGATCGACCAGGCTCTGCTTGGCCGCGTCGTGATCCTCGCCGGGCACGGTGGCCAGGCTCCCCTTGAGCAGGCAGGTATCCGGAAAGGCGCTCGGGAAGCTGCCGGCCTCCATCGATCCGACCATGCAGGGAATCGCGTCGATCATCTTCGGATACAGCGGATGGGAGACCGTCTCCAGGCGCTTTTTCTCGAGTGCCGCCACGGCCTGCACGATCCGGTAGCCCAGGTCGATGGCGTTCACCCCCCTCATACCTGCGCTGGATGCCCGCCGCCTTTCCGCGCACCAGTATCTCGAACCAGATTCTGCCGATGCAGCCGGGCTGGATGGCGTTCCCGCTCGTCTCGCAGCATATCCCCGCATCCGCCGTATAGCCCCGCAAAATGGTGTCGAGGGTGCCGTGTCCGCTCAGCTCCTCATCGACCACGAAGTCCAGGATGACGTCCCCCCTGGGCCGGAGCCCCGCCGCCAGGAAGCACTTCGCCGCCATGATGATGGCCGCCACCCCGCTTTTCATGTCCGAGGAGCCGCGCCCGTACAAGCGGCCGTCCACGATGTCCGCCGAAAGCGGCCCGTGCTCCCAGGCGTCGTCCGGGCCATTCGGGACGGTGTCGGTGTGGCCGTTGAGCAGGAGGGACCTGCCCCCGCCCGCGCCCCGGAGCACGCCGACCACGTTCGGCCTCCCCTCATAGCCTCTGGTGACGGGCACGTATTCGGGGTGTTTTTTCAGCGCCTCCCAGTCCGACTCCCAGACGTCCACCTCCAGGCCCATCTCGCGCAGGAGGCCCGCGATATGGTTTTGAATCTCTCCCTCCTCGCCCGTCACGCTCGGTATCTGAACGAGTTTCGAGAGCAGGGAGATGATTTCCTCCCGATGGGCGTCGACCTGCGCCAAAAGCGTTTCTCTGTGTTCGGGGCTCATGACAACTCCCGGCGTTTTTCTGGCTACGCGGTATAGATTTTGTCCGGATCCAGGTGGCGAAGCGCGGCCAGCTCCTCCTCCGTGGGGAGCTCCGTGGTCGCCACCGAAGGGTCGACAATGAGCGCAAAGCCCGTGTTCTCCTGCACCTGCTCCGCCGTGACGCCGGGGTGCAAAGCCTCCACGCGCATCCGGCCCGTCTCATCGTCAAAACCCAAGATCGCCAGGTCGGTGATCACGCGATACATGCCGCCGGCTATCAATCCGGAATCGCGCCTTGACGTCCCGCCCCGGATGTAGCCGGGGCTGGTGATGAAATCCACGTTCTCCACAAAGCGGCGTCTCTCCTGCGGCATCGCCACGATCATCCTTGGTGAGACTCGAGATGTCATTCCCCCCGCCCGTGCCGGGCAGCCGCACGGACGGGTCGTCCGCGCTGCCGATGAAGGAGCTGTTTCAGGTTGCCGTACTGGTCGATCTGCGCCCCTCCCATGAACCCCACGTCCACATACCCGCGCTGCAGCAGGAGCAACACCTCGGTGATGCTCACCAGCATGTTCGCCTTGCGCGTGCAGCGCTGCTCGTTCGTGGTGGGCGGAAGCGCGCCGGGCACCACGTGCGGGCCGATGGTGCCGCCCTCGAAAAGAATCGTCACGCCCGGGGCGTGCAGGCGCTGGGCCAGCGTGGCGGCCAGCAACGGAATCCCCACGCCCGCGAAAACGACCTGGCCATCCTCGAGCGCGCGGGCGCTCATGACGCACAGCAGCTCGGACGCCGTGAAGCCTCTCGTCTCAATCGTCATAAATGCTCCTCCCCCGCCGGGCCCGCGTCCAGGAGCGCCTCCAGCCCGATGCGCTCGAGATACTCCGTCCAGTTCGCGGGCGCGTGGTAGTATTCCTCCAGATACGCCTTCACGCCCTCCATCGGCTCCTTTCGCGTGAGCTCCGCGTAGTAGTCCATGTGGGAGAACAGGGGCTCATACGCGCCATAACACTCGTGCGGTGCGCATCCGTAGGGCGCCTCCACCACCGCGTCGACGGTGAAAAAGGGTATCCTCGTCTGGTCGGGCGCCCTTCTGATCTGATCGTTCGATATGATGCGCTCGGTCGTCAGGATGACGCGGTTGGCCGCCATCGCCATGTCGATGTCCATGAACGTCAGGCCGTCGAGCTGCGCGTTGCCGTACGGGTCGCACCGCTGCGCGTGAATCAGGGCGACGTCGGGGTTCAGCGCCGGCACCAGGAGGATTCTCTCGCCCGTGAAGGGGCACGTCATCTCCTCGAGGTTCTCCAGCCGACCTGCCACGTCCCGACCCCATCATGGAGCGCATCGGCATGAACGGAACGCCCATCGCCCCCCGCCCTGTACCGGAGGCCGATGGACATGTGGCTCCATTCCTCGAAGCGCGCCAGCCTGTTTTCGGTGAAATGCCGCATCACGCGCGAAACGCCCCAGACGATTCCCCTGGCTGAACCAGCTCGTGAGAATGTGGTTCCCGAGGCCGGAGGCGAAGATGAGGGTCGCCCTCGGTGGAGACGATGCTCCTGGAGAAGGAGAGGTTCTTCCGCCCCGCGCGTATCAACGCCCATATCATGGCGAACGGGGTTCTCGAAGCCGTGGAGCCCCCCGAGCCCGACGTGCGCGCCGTCGCCCACCAAATCGCAGGCGTCCTCGAGCGTCATCACCTTCTCCCGGAGGCTGCGATCCCGCGACTGGGTGCGCTCCCGGAGCGAAAGATAATCCTGGGTCACGTTTTCCTCCACCAAGCGGGGGATCGCTGGCCCTCCGCGCCGGGGCATTCCGCGCAATCGGAAATCCCCGCGCCGGTCGCCCCTCCCCCCTCTCCAAAAAAGAATGGCCTCTTCTATCTAACAGCCTCTTCTATTTATAGAGTAAAACGGGGCGCGGCGATGCGCAACGCGCTTTTGACGCCTCACGCGCCATTTGCCATGCTAGGCGGATGGACGCCCACGACTTCCGAGGATGGCTCGCGCACCTGGAACGCACCGGACGCCTCCGGCGCGTATCGCGGAGGGTCTCCCTGCGCTACGAGGTCGCCGCCCTCTCCCAAAAGGCGGACGGGCGCACCGCCCTGGTGTTCGAGCGAACGGACGGCGCGCCCATGCCCGTCGCCGCCAACGTCGCCTGCCGGAGGGCTTGGTACGCCGATGCGATGGGGGTGGCGCCCCAGGACCTGCTCCGCGAGACGCAGCGAAGGCAGGAGCGGAAAATCAAGCCGAGGGCGGTGTCCGACGCGCCATTTCTCCACAAAATCATCACCGCGGAAATCGACGTCCAAAAAATTCTTCCCCTGCCCACCTACCACGAGCTGGACGGCGGCCCTTATATCTCCGCCGGCGTATTCATCGCCCGGGACCCGGAGGCGGGCGCGGGGAACGTCTCGATTCACAGGATGCACGCCCTGGATTCCGACCTGTTCGGCCTGCTCGTCCTGCCGCGCCACCTGAAGGGCATGATGCGGCGCGCCGCCGATCGGGGGGAATCCCTCCGCGCGGCCGTTTGCGTGGGGCTGGACCCCCTCCTCCTCATGGCGAGCCAGCTCGTGCTCGCACCCGGCGAAGACGAGCTGGAGGCGGCGGGCGGGCTGAAGGGCCGCGCCGTCGACGTGACTCCCGCCCCCTGGTCGGGGATTCCCGTGCCCACCGGGGCCGAAATCGTGCTCGAGGGGGAAATTCCGCCGAAAGAGCGCAGACGGGAGGGCCCCTTTGGCGAGTTTCCGGGCTACTATGGCCCGGCGGACGATCGGGAGGTCTTCCGGGTGAAGTCCATCGCCATGCGGGAGGCGCCCGTCTTTTACTCCATCGTGGCGGCGGGGTATGACCACCTGCTGATGGGCGCCGTGCCGAGGGAGGCGGCGCTCTTGCGCGACCTCCAGAAGGCGGTTCCCTCCGTCACGGACGTGACGCTCCCCCTCTCCGGCGCGGGGCGCTTTCACTGCGTGATTCAGATGCGAAAGGCCAACGAGGGCGAAGCAAAAAGCGCGCTCATGGCCGCGCTCTCCGCGCACTACGACGTCAAGCACGCCATTTGCGTGGATCACGACATCGACGTCCACAACCCGGCGCAGGTGGACTGGGCGCTGGCGACGCGCTTTCAGGCGGACGCGGATTTGTTCACCGTCCCCGGAGCCTGGGGCAGCCGCCTGGACCCCTCCGCCAGGGATGGCGTCACGACGAAGATGGGCCTCGACGCCACGGCGCCCCTGGGCGGGCTGGATGGTGCGTTTCGCTCTCTCCGGATTCCAGGCGCCGAGGAGGCGGAATTCTAGCGCAGGGGCGTGGATCCGTATCCGGCACGCCGGCCAGCCCGCATGAAAGCACCGGGGCGACGCCGGGATACGCGCGACGGAGGCGCCCGGGGGCGGAGACGCCCCGGCCTCACCCGAGGCGCAGGTGCGGCAGCACCTCCCGCGTGAACCGCTCCAGCTGTCCCATCTGATCCTTGTGGGTGAAGCGCAGGGAGATGTGCTCCGCCCCCGCCTCGATGAAGGCGTTGATCCGCGCTATCAAGTCCTCCGCCGGGCCATACGTGCCCCACTTCTCGATGGAATCGCCCCAGAAGGGGGTGTAGTAGTAATCGAGCAGAAACGCCTCGCCATTTCGCATGGCGGACTCCCTGTCGTCGTCGATGCAGGTCGTCATGTACCATGCGGGGGTTCCGGGGTCGCGCCCGTTCTCCCGGGCGAGACGGGCGATCTTGCCCCAGGTTTCCCGAAACTCCTCCGGCGTCACGCGGTTCGGGAACCACCCGTCCCCATACCTGGCCACCCGCCGCCACGCGCTGTCCACCACGGCGGAGGCGATCCACATGGGCACGGTGGGCTGGATGGGCTTGTGGGGCAGCGTCACGCCGCGCACCTGGTAGTACCTGCCCTGAAAGGTCACGTTCTCCTCCGTCCAGAGCCTCCGCATCAGCGTCATGTGCTCCTGCATGTAGAACATGCGCTTTCGGAACGGCACGCCCAGGGTCTCGAACTCATGCTCGCACTCCCGCGGCCTGGGCGGGCCGATGCCAACGCCGAGGATCACGCGGCCGCCCGAGATGACGTCGAGCGTCGCCACCTGATAGGCTAGAAAGACGGGGTCGCGGAGACAGGGCAGAAAAACGGCGGTGCCGAGCCGGACGCGCTTCGTTCTCGCGGCGACGGCGGAGAGCACGGAGAGTGCCTCGAGTCTCGGCTTGGCCAGGACGGAATCCCCCACGAACACCGAGTCGTAGCCGAGTGCCTCCGCGCACACGGCGAGGTCGATGACGGGGCCCGCCTGCGGGACGCCGTCGTTCCAGAGCAGGACTCCGCGCGTGGGAAGAAGGACGCCGAGTTTGACTTTTCTCTCGCTCATCGGGAGGGGAGGCGCCTACAGGCGAACGCCCGCGCTCTCCAGGATGCCGCGCACGCGCGCGCGCCGCGCATCCGGTATGTGGAGACGCTCCGCGAAATCGCGTCCCTGGGGCTTCGTGGCGTCGATTCCCACTTTCGTCAGGGTGTGGTTCTCCGGGTCCGAAGTCGGGTCCAGGATGGCGCCCATCGCCCCGTGGAGGAAGTTGATGTCCTTGTCCGCGCGCGTTCTCGTGATGACCGCCCAGGCCACGTCCGAGAGGTTGAAGATGTCCACGTCCGCATCGACGACGACCACGCATTTGCAGTAAAACTCGGTTCCCAGCGCCGCCATGACGGCCTGCTGCGGCTGGCCCTCCGCCGTTTTCTCCATCTGCACGATCGCCAGGAGCGCCCCCGCCGTATTCGGCGGAACGTGCACGGCCGAGACGCCCGGCAAATTGCGCCGCAGCGTGTTGAGCATCTCCGCCTCGCGGCTGACGCAGGATATGAGGATGTGATCCGCCGACATGCCCGAGGCCACGCTGTGCAGCATGGCGTCCCCGCGCATCCGCACGCGCTTCACGAGGAACACGTTCTGCGTGCTGCGGTAGGACGCATAGCCAGTGAACTCGCCAAAGGGGCCCTCCGGCTCGCGCACGCCGGCGAGAATCTCGCCCTCCAGCACGATTTCGGCCCCCGCGGGCGCCTCCAGGTCCGCCGTCCCGCATTTGGCGACGCGATACGGCTCGCCGAACAAGGCGCCGATCACCTCATACTTGCGCACCCCCGGCGGGTAGTGATACGCCATCGAACCCATGTAATGCACCGGGTGGACCCCGATGACGACCGCCGCGGGAAGGGCGTCGCCCGCCTCCTCGGCTTTTCGGTGAAAATGATACATCCGCCGCCGGGAGTGCAGGGAGACGCCGAGCCTGTTCTTCCCCTTGAGCTGGAGGCGATGGAAACCGGTGGTGTCCACGCCCGTCTCCGGGTCCCGCGCGACGATTTGGCCCGCCGTGATGTAGGGGGCCGCATCCACGGGAAAATGAAAGGGGATGGGGAGCCTGTTCAGGTCCACAGCTTCGCCTTCCATGACGATCTCCCGCCAGGGGGCCTCGTCCACCACCTCCACGGGCCGGTAGTTCTGGCAGCGATCCTTATACGCCGTCGGCAAATCGCCGGGCGCCACCCGGAGACACGCCGCGAGGAGGTTCCGGTTGGCGGCGGTGTTGGTGACGACGGCGCCCGCGAAGCCCTCCACGCGCTCGAAGATGAGGACGGGGTGCCTCCCCGCGCGCTCGAACTCGAAGACCGCCGGCGTGATGTCCTCCCTCCCGACGGGTTCGCGGATGCGCACCAACTCTTCGGGGTGGCTCCTCTCCACCATCTCCAGAAAGCCGCGCAGGCTTTGCGGGTCGGTCATGTCGCGATTCCCCTACCTTGCCCAGGAGCCGCGGTCCGAATACGGATTTTCGATGGGAGGCAGGGGCGGGGCGCCCTCGCGGGGCGGTTCTTCATCCCAGAACTCCACCGCGATGACGCGGGCGGGCGCGCCCTCGGTGTCCTTGAGCTTCATCGCGCCCGTCACCAGCAGGACGCGCTCCTTGCGGATGGCGCCCATGTTGGTGCACCACTCGATGAGGCATATGCCCCGCTCCAGAAACTTGACGTGGTTGGGGCTCCAGTCCGGGGCGGGCCATTTCCGATCCTCCGGCGGATGGAGCGGCGAGTCGCACGTCATGAAGTCCTGGACGAGCGCCTTGATCCCCTTGCCGATGAGCCAATCGGCCGCATCGGTCGACAAATAGACCATGTGCTCCCAAAAGTCGCGCGACCCCCACATGCGGTCGGTCCATTCCGTGCTGACGATGGCGATGTCGCCGGGGCGCACCTCCACTCCCGCCGCCTCGAGATCCGCCGCCGTCACCGCCTCGGAGTTGCCCTTGCCCGGCACCCGCAGCACGCAGGCGTCGCCACAGAGGTGGTCGAGCGGCACCTCGTCGTTTTTCAGGCCGTCGTGAAAAAAATGATAGGGCGCGTCGTAGTGCGTGTAGCTCTGCGTGGTGGTGGCGAAGCCGAAATTGCAGATGTGGTCCACGTCCAGCGTCGCGATGGGGGTGATGGTCGTGCCCGGTGCGGGCTTGTCGTAAATTTCGTCGCGCGGGAACTGCACATAGGTGTCCTTCGGGTCCACGGTGAGCGTCAGATCGACGAAACGGTACGGCATGGCTCCCCCCTCTACGGAATAGCCGGCTTGGACGATGAAGCCTCCCCCGCCGGCCACCGGGAGAGATGGCCGGCGGGAGCGGGATTTCCGCTAGTTCCAGCCCTTCTCCTTGCAGTAGCGCGCGGCACCCCCGTGAAGCGGCACGCCCATCTGCGATTCCTTGCAGCCCGTTTTCGCCGGGTCGAAGTTCTGGAGGCCCTTGTGCCCCGCCCGCAGGTCGTCCACCTTGTCGAGCAGTGCCTTCACGATCTTGTAGGCCGTGTCGTTGTCCATGGCGGTGGACGCGATGACCGCCGTGGTGAAGCCAAAGGTGTTCTTCGGCTTCGCCTGCCCCGGGAACGTGTCCGCCGGCATGGTGGCCTTCAGGAAGCCGATGCCCAGGAGCTTGTTCCGGTATTCATCGCCGACGTCCAGGAATTTCAGCTTCTTCTGCACCGCGATCGAGGTGAGCGCCGGATGCCCGGCGTTCACGGTGTGGCTCAGCATGTCGGCCTGCCCGTCCTTCATCCGGCTCTTGATGGCGCCGAAGCCGGTGTGCGTGACCGAACCGCCCATCTTCTTGATCTGCTCGTAGGTGATGCCGTGGGCGCCGAGCATGGCGCGCGTGGCCCACTGGCCCAGCCCGCCGCGCGGGACCGTCACATAGTTCACGGGCACCTTCTTGAGGTCGTTGATGGCGTTCACCTTGGGGTTCGTGGTGACGATGCCCAGGTAGTATTGATCCAGCCCGCCGATCAGCCCGCGCAGGTTCTTGTATGGCTTCTTGTACGCCACCTTCCCCTGATAGGCCCAGGCCGCCGCCACGCTGAAGGTGAGCGCCGTGTTGAATTTGTCGGTTCCGACGTTCACGGGGTTGCCCACGCCGCCGCCCTTCGAGAGGGCGTCGATCTGGACGCCGACTTTCGCGTTGTTCACGATGTTCGCCATGGTGGCCGAATACACGTGCCAGCCACTGCCCTTCCGCCAGCTCCCCATGGTGAGGCGGCTGGCCGCCTCGACCTGAACGGCGAGGAAAACCCCGATGGCCATCGCCAGAACGAAACCCGCTTTCCACGATGTGCGTTTCATGTCCGCAAACTCCTCTGTTGGAAAAAACAAGAATGTATCTCCAGCCCGAACGTGTTTCTCGCTAGGGCGCCGAATCCGCGGCGACCCCGCCCCTTCTCGCGCGCAAAAGGTGGCGCCAGAAAACGACAAGCAGCAAAGCGGAACCGGCCGCGTCCGTCCACTTCTCCGGAACGATCAGCCCCAATGAGCAGAAAAAGAAAACCCCGCGCTCCCAGACCGACAGGGGAAGCGATATGTGCCCGGTAAGCGCCGCCGCCAAAGCCGCCACGCCGATGACGCAGGTGAGCGACACCCAAAGCGCCTCGCCGACCGTCCCGATAAAGAGCATGGACGGATTATATATGAACGCGAAAGGAACAAGGAAGCCCGCCAGGGACAACTGAAACGCCTTCCAGCCCGTGGCGCTCAAATCCGATTCGGCGACGCCGGAGGCGACGTAGGCCGACAGCGCCACGGGCGGCGTCAGCATCGAGAGAATCGCGAAATAGTAGATGAACATGTGCGCCGCCAGAACGGGAAGCCCCAGCTTGGCGAGGGCGGGGCCCAGAAGGGTGCCCGCCATGATGTAGGCGGCGGCCGTGGGCATGCCCATGCCCATGATGATACAGCCGATGAGCGTCAAGGCCAGCGCGGGCAGGATCATCCCGCCCGAGATGTTGACGATGAGGCCGGAGAACTTCAGTCCGATGCCCGTGTCGTCCACCACGCCGACCACGATGCCGGCGACCGCGCAGGGAACGGCGACGGCGACCGTCATGCGTCCCGCCTTCTCCAGTGCCTCCAGTATCTTCTCCAGCCCCATGCGCGTCGTCTTGCGCGCCCAGCTCAGCACCACGACGCCGATGGCCGCCGAGGTGGCAGACCACATCAGCGTATAGCCGGCGACCATATACCCCACCACCAGGATGATCGGCAAAAGCAGAAGGCCGCGATCCAGGAGAATGCCCTTGAGCTGCGGCATCTCTTCCTTGCGGAGTCCCTGCAGGCGCAGCTTCTTCGCCTCGAGGTCCACCATGAAGAACAGGGAGACGTAGTAGATGACCGCCGGAATGGCCGCCGCGCCCGCCACCCGCAGATAGGGGGTGCCCGTCATGTCGGCGAGGATGAAGGCCCCGGCGCCCATGATGGGCGGCATGAGCTGCCCGCCCGTGGAGGCCACCGCCTCCACCGCGCCCGCGTAGTGGGGGGCGAAGCCGAGGCGCTTCATCAGCGGGATGGTGAAGATGCCGGTCCCCACGACGTTCGCCGTGGCACTCCCGCTGATGGTGCCCATCAGGCTGCTGCTCACGATCGCCGCCTTGGCGGGACCGCCCCGGAAGGAGCCCGTCAGGCGGATGGCCAGATCGATGAACATGCGCCCGCCGCCGGAAACCTCGAGTGCCGCCGAGAACAGGACGAAGTAGAACACCACCTCGGTGCTCACGCCGAGGGGAACGCCCAACAGCCCCTCCACGCTCAGGATTTGAAATTCAATGAAGGTGGGAAGCTCTATGAAGCGGTGCCCCAGGGCGCCCGGGATCAGGTGGCCCAGAAAGTTGTAGGCGAGCGCGACGACGGCCACCGAGGTCACCCCCCAGCCGAGATACCGCCTGGAGGCCTCCACGGTCAGGAGGATATAGGCGAGGCCCAGATAGACGTAGCGCGCGGGAACGGGGTCCAAATCGCGGATGCGCTCGTTCAGGAAGTTCCACTCCCACAGATACAGCAGCGCGACGCCCATGACGACGACGGTCAGGAGGTAGTCGACCACGCCGACGCGGCCCGCCTTGCGGAACGGTTTGGTGAGAAAGATGATCCCCAGGGCGAAGCTCAGATGAAGGGGTCTGGAGGTAAAGACGTGCAGCATGCCGAAGAAGGCCCAGTAGAGCTGGATGACCGCCCAGACGATGGCCAGGATGGCGACCGGGTTCAGAAACCGCTTCATAGAAACTCCATCCCCAGGATGAGGCGTTTTTCCGAAAGCGACCGGGGACATGTCAAAACGTCAGGAAATCTCCAGGAATCCGCTCCATCCGCCGACACCATTTCCCCCCTCCCCCAGGCGCTGAAACCGCAAGGCGTCGCCCGGGCGTCCGGCAACCGCCGCCTGCAGCGGTCGCGCGCGCGCATCGCCGGCGCATGAGGGGCGTCACGCCGCCCAGGGGCGCGTGGTGGTCTTCGTGAGAAGCTCATGCCCATCGGCGGTCACGAGCACCATCTGCTCGATGTTGGTGCCGCCCACCTCGGGCAGCACGAACTGGGGCTCGACGCAGAGCACCATGTTCCGCTCCAGGATCGTCTCGTTGTCCGGCCGGATGATGGGCGCCTCCACGGTTTCGAGTCCGATGCCATGGCCCGCCATGGGAAAGAGATACTGCCCCGCTCCGTCCGCGTTATCGTCGAGGAACCGGCTGGCGGCGGCATGCACCCCCGCCGCCGTCGCGCCCGCGCGAACGGCGCCCATCGCCGCCTCCGAGGTGGCGATGGTCAGCTCCAGCATCTCCTCCACGCCCCGCTCCAGCCCCTTGCCGGGGACCACGGCGGTGCGGTTGACGTCAAACCCGTAGCCTTCCACCGCGCCCACATAGTCGAAGCGAATCAGGTCGCCCGCCTCCAGCCTCCTCCGGGTCGCCTGGGGCCAGCGCGAACCCCAGCTCGCCCACGGACCGCTGTGAACGCGGACGTAGCGCACGAAATCCGCACCCGCGCGCATCCCCGCCGCATGGCCCTCGGCGCACAGGTCGCTCTCGCTCACCCCGGGGCGCACCGCCTCGAAAATGGCGGCGTAGCCCGCCTCGACGATTTGCGCCGCGCGCCTCAGGTAGGCGACCTCGGTCTCGCTCTTGCTGGCGCGCAGCCGCTCCACCAGGGCGTTCGCGTTCGAGAATCGCGCGGCGGGCAGCGCCGAGGCGAGGTCGATATACATCGTCGCCGGCATGATGTCCTCCCCGGCGACCCCCAACCGCGCGCGCGCGGCGCCCAGGCGCTCGATGCAGGCGACGAGCGCCGCGGAAATGTTGGCCTCCACCCGCACGTTCTCGACGTGCACCATCTCGCGGCGATAGTTCCGGTGATCCACGAAGAGCAGCGGCTCCTCCTCGAGCGGCAGGACGAGCACCCCGTGCCCCATGCCGCGAACGGCGTCGCTGAACGCCCCGGGAGGAAACGGCGGAAAATGGTTGGTGAGGTAGGCCAGACTCCCCATGCGGTCATAAAAGGAGCGGCCGATGACGAGAAGAACGTCCAGCCCCCGATCCCGCATGAGCCCGCGCGCGGCCGAAATCCTCTGTCGGGTCTCCTCTTTCGAGGCGCCCGTTCCGTTTTCGAGAACCATCCCTACCTGAACCTCGGCAAAATCTCGGAGACGAAATTCTCCAGCTGCTCCTCCTGGCTGCCGCCCGCGAAGCGAACGACGAAGGCGCGCGTTCCCTCGCGCGCATACTCGCGGAGCGCCGCCTCCACCCGATCCCCATCTCCCGCGATGACGAGGAGCTGCTTCCGCACCTCCTCGAACGTCTTGTGGTAGTATCTGGAGAGGAACTCCCCGCACTGCGCTTCGGCCTTCCGCCCGTCCGGGTTCACGTTCATCGTGACGTAGAGGCACTGGGGGATTTTCCCTATCGCCTCGCCCCTGCCGGCCTCCTCCGCATAGGCGCATATTTTCTCCCAGCACTGCCGGTAGAGGCTCGGCGTGATGGAGTTTGTTATCCAGCCGTCGGCGAGGCGCGCCACGCGCCTGAGCCCGGAGTCCACCAGGTTGCTCGACAGCCAAATCGGGGGGCCGCCGGGGGTTCGCGGCCTCGGCTCGAGCGCCACGCCCTCGAAAGCGAAATGTTTCCCCCCATAGCTCGCCCGGGGCTCCCGCAGGAGCAGCCGGAGTATCTCCACTGTCTCGGAGAAGCGGCGCGCGCGCTCTCGGAGCGGCACCCTCAGCGTTTCGAACTCGAACCGGAGGTCCGTGCGCCCGACGCCCAGCCCGGGGAGGACGCGCCCGGGGAACATGCAGTCGAGCGTGCTCACCGATTGCGCGAGCATCACCGGATGCCGCAGCGCCGCGAGCATGACCGCCGTGCCCACCTGAACGCGCTCGGTCAACGCGAGAACCGCCGCCCAGGTCGTGAAGCTCTCCATGCGGGGCTTGGCCAGCACGCTGTCGCCGAGCCACACCGAATCGAGTCCCAGATTCTCCGCCTCCCTGGCGAGGGAGAAGATGGGCTGGGCGTCCGGCGCCCCGCCTGCGGCCTGCACGACGACGCCGCGCGTGGGCAGCAGGTAGCCAAAATGAAAGTTTTCCGCGTCGTTCATGGCGTCAAGTCCCCACCTCCGGAAAAGGCGCGCGCATCAAGCGCCGGGCTGCAATTTGCAGGCGTTCTCCATTAGTAGCACTTCTCGCGGCTTCCCCGCAAAAACGCCGGGACGGGCACCCCCCGCCGGCGGCGGAGACGCCGGGCAGTAACAGGTGGTCAGGAGGCGGCGAGCCGGAAGACTGCGCATGAAGAGGGGCACCTGGTGGAGCTGAGGGGGATCGAACCCCTGACCTCATGACTGCCAGTCATGCGCTCTCCCAGCTGAGCTACAGCCCCTTGGCGCGAGGAAGCTTTTTTTGCGGCAAACCCCGAAGGGTGCGGAGGAATGTAGCGGAAACCGCACCCCCCCGTCAACGGAGGCCGGCGCGGGTCGCGCATTCCCTCATCCGCCCGGGTCCCGCTCCCGGACGAACTCCCGCACCCGCTCGGCCAGTGCGGCGAAACCCGAGCCGCCCGTCGCGTCCTCCGCCAGAACCTCCACCTCCTCCGGTCCGCGCGCGCCGAGCCCCAGCGCCGCCGCGCGCCTGATCTGCCGATGCGACCAGACGGGATAATCGCGCAGGAGCGGGGCGCCCATCGCCCGCACCACGGAGGCGCCCACGACGTCGACGGCGATGCGATCGTCGCCGAGGATCATCACGTCAGGCGCGCGCTCCTCCCCCGTGTAGGGCCCGCCCGATATCCAGCATTTTCGGCCATCCAGCACGATCAGGGAGGGGGAATACAACAGGTTCGTCTCCATGATCATCTCGGCCATCTGGGAGACGAAATGGGCGCGAACGCGGTCCCTGGGATGCACGAATCCGTACACGTTCTTGAGCGACAGGCTGAAGCGCGGCCCGCCGCCGTGGCTCTTCATCGTGGGCAGGTTGACGACGTGCTGGCCAGGCCGCAGCAGGCGCTCCACGCAGTGCACCCACCCGCCCCAGCGAATCGCCTCCGGAACGCGGGCCTTGACCCAGGGCTCCTCATCGAAGCGCAAAACGGCCACGCCCGTCTTCTTCTGAAAATCGCCCATCCCCCAGCGCTCGAAATTATCGCGCGCGGGCAGGGAGAGGAGGCCGCCCATCTCGCCCACCGCCAAATCCGTCGCAACCCGCCTCCCGCAGGAGCGCGACGATGGTTTCGAGCGTCTCCGGATGCGTCGAGGCCGGAAAGGGGTCGGCGGAGTTGAAGTTGGGCTTGAGGAGCGCAGGCGCGGGAGAATCGATGATGCGCCGGATCCCGCCGAGTTTCTCCACCCCCAGGCGTATGGCCTCATCGCGCGTCTCCCCCCGAACCATCGCCACGAGGCTCTTGCCGTCCCTTCTCAGGCGCGGCGGGCGAAGGGGCGGCGGCTGCGCCTGCCGATACTCCTGCTTCGTCTCCTGCAACGCCCGGTAGGCGGCCGCCTCCCCGCGATCCAGCACGTTCCGGAAATTCCGCGCCCGGGCAACCACCGGCGTGTCGAGTGGAACGATCATTTCTCTCTCCCCATCAAGAGGACAACCGGAAGCGCATCTTACCCCCTCCGGGCGATTTTGCGAAACCACGCATCGGGAGGGCAGCCTCCCCCGCCGGGGGACGGCTCCACGCACTCCCCGGCCAGGGCGGGGCCCGCGCAACGCTCCGCGCGTCATCATTCCCGCCAACCCCCAAACCTCTTTCCTTCCCCTTCCGTCTATACTAGAATTGGGCGCGTGCGCCAGCAAACAAACATGCCGACGTGTGAAGAAAAGCGCCCCTCCATGGCGTCGCGCGCCTCCGCCGGGCGATAAGGATTCCCTCCATGCTTTTTTTCATTTCATTTCTGGCGATGGGCCTGGGGATCGGCCTGCTGGGCACGCTGGTGGGCGCGGGCGGGGGATTCATACTCACGCCCCTGCTCCTGCTGATCTTCACCGATCAGCCGTCCGAGATCATCGCCGCCACCTCGCTCAGCGTGGTCTGCCTGAACGCCCTCTCCGGTTCGCTCGCCTATTACCGGATGGGGCGAATCGACCTCAAGACCAGCGCCTGTTTCGCCCTCGCCGGCTCGCCCTGGGTGGTCATCGGCGTCTACGCCACGAGCGAGGGTCGCGCGCGGGCCGTTCGACATCCTCCTGGGCCTCGCCCTGCTGGGCCTGTGCGTCTCCATCATCAACCCCCCGCCCCCCCTGGAGGAGGAGAAGCGGGAGCGCACGGGCGGGCTGGGCGCCCTCGCGCGGCGGCGAATCGTCGACAGCCGGGGCCGCGTCTACGAATATGCCTTCCGCTTTCGGCTCGGCGTCTTCCTGAGCTCCATCGTGGGCTTTCTGGCGAGCTTTCTGGGCATCGGGGGCGGTCCGATCCACGTGCCGGTGATGATAAGAATCCTGCGTATCCCGCCCCACATCGCCACCGCCACGTCGCAGTGCGAGCTCCTCCTCACCACCGCTCTCGCCGTGATGGTGCACTTCCTCCACGGGAACCTCCATGCGTTGACGAACGTGATTCTCCCCCTGGCGGTCGGAACCATCGCGGGCGCACAACTCGGAGCCGCCATCTCGAACCAGGTGAAATCCACCACGCTCACGCGCATTCTGGCGGTGCTGCTCACGCTCGTCTCCCTGCAGCTCCTCTACAAGGGGGCGCTCGCATGGATGCGATGAATCCCGAATCCGTCTGGCAAATCCGCGCATCCCGTGCGAGAATGCAGACACGGGGGAAAACAATGCGCTCCACCGCTCCCATTCCATCATAACGGCACGCGCCAGCGGGCAAGAAGGAGATTCGGAACATGTCGGAGAGAGTCACCGTCGTAGAAGTGAAGGACAGAACCCTCTGGGTGGGACTCAACCGCCCCAAAACGCTGAACGCCATGAATTTTCAGATGATCAACGAGGTCATCGAGGCCTTCACGCGGCTCGACGAGGACCCCGACATCGGCGTGGGCGTCCTGTATGGCCTGAACGGGAACTTCTCCTCGGGCGGCGACATGGACATGATGCTGGGGCTGAACTACCAGACGGGCCACATCTGGAACAACAAGATGCGCCGCCTGTGCATGACGCTCCGAAACTCCGGCAAGCCCACCATCGCCATGGTGCGCGGCTGGTGCATCGGCGGAGGCAACGAATGGCAGCTGTATTGCGACCTGTGCATCGCGAGTGAAAACGCGCAGTTCGGGCAGTCGGGCGCCCGCGTGGGCGCGCTGCCGGTGGTGGGCGCCACGCAATACCTGCCCCTGCTCATGGGCGACCGCAGGGCGCGCGAGATGCTGTTCCTGGCCAAGCGCTACTCCGCGCAAGAAGCCAAGGAAGTCGGCCTGATCAACGAAGTCGTGCCGGACGGGGAACTCGAAAAAGCGACGGAGGAGTGGTGCGCCAAAATCAACTCGCACGCACCGGCCACGCTGCGGTACATGAAAACAAACATCAACTTCCTGGGCGACCTCCACTATCCCTCCTGGATGCACGGCAGCGAACTCCTGAACGCCGTGTGGAACAACGAGCAGTCCGTCGAGGGCATGAACGCATTCAAGGAGAAAAGGCCGCCCGATTTCAGCCGCTTCCCCCGCTAGGGGAGGCGGAGTGGAGGGCGGCAAGCCGCGCGGCGTTTCCTGTCGCCTGGATTCCGAGGGGCGGCCCCCGCACGCCCGGGGAGAGCGTCCAGAACAGGGGCATGGACAGGGCGGTTTGGCTGGGCGAGGGATGGAAAAGAAAGAGGGAAAGGGCGCTCCGGGGCGGTGCGATGCGTGGAGGGGAGAGGCCTCCGGTTGCGTCTAGCGGGGGTAGCCCCTGCGCCGATAGACGCCGGGGGAGCCTGGCGCCTGGCGGTAGTAGCTCCGCACGCGCCCCGTCCACTCGGAGGCGTTCATCTCCCTCCACTCCGGCGTCTCGCGCACGGACGCATCCTCCATCTCGTAGAGCACGACCATCAGCCTCTCCCCCTCCACGGGGCTGTAGCGGCGAATGCGCCGCAGCCCCGGGACCTCCTCGGAAAGGGGCGCGCGATCCTGGGCGTACCAGCCGTTGAAATCCGCGAGCCTCTCCTCGGGCACGTGAATTCTTCCGAACTGCACGAGGGGGGCGAGGCCGGCGGCCTCCACCGTCGGGAAGTGGCGGGAAAACGCCGGCAGACCGGGATAGACCTGCGCGCAAACGAGGCGAATGCGCTGCGGGGGAGGAGGAGAAAAGCGCATGTCGGCGGACTCCATGAGCGCGCAGAACTCCGCGCCGTAGAACACGTGCACGCTCCGCGCCTCCACGAGATTCAGGAAGCGGGGCGCGCCCTCGAGCGCCTCATAGCCCGCCCCTCCAGTCGTCCCCGCGACGTCGAGCATCCGCGAGAGGCGCACCGCATCGAGCCATTCCCGCGCATCGTCTTCCGCGCCCTCTTCAAATTCAAACAACTCGGCAAGCAGGCCCATGCCATGTGTGCGCACAACCACCTCTGCTCTTTTCCTGCGAGATAAAAGGGAGAACCTGCGCTACTTCTTGCGGAGCGCCACCCGTATGGTTCCCCCATACTGCGCGGCCACCAGATGCTCGGAATGGTATCCTTCCTTGCGTATCTCCACCGTGAACGTATCCGCGTAATGATCCTTGATCTTCTTCCATGGGATGAGGACGGGCGATTCGCCTATCCTCTCCTCCCCGAGCCTGACCGTGGCGCCCGGCGGCTCCGTGATCACCTCCACGCCTCGCGGCACCATATCGCCGCACCCGCCCAAAACGAGGAGCGCGCCGAGAAGCGCCCATCCCACACCGAGGGTCCTGCGCATCTCTCATCTCTCCTTCATGGCCGTGTTCACCAGAATCCCACGCATGCGCGGCGGCGGACGCGCACCGCGCGCCTCCGCTCTGATTCCAGGGGATTATGAACCCATGTCTTGACAAAATCCACCGCAAGCCGGACTTTTGCGCGGGGATAGCCGCCGGGCCGCCAAGAGGGACCTGCCCTTGTGCCAGCACCGCTATTATTTCGACCTCACCCTCCGGGGCGCGGACAAATACAACCTCGCCGACTGCGTCGTGGACGAATACCTGCCACTCACCGCGCAGATGCCCATCTGGGAGATCGTCCGAAAAATCCGCGAGGGGCGCCTCCATTTCGAGGCCGAAAGCGTCGCGCCCCTGGAGGAGTTCGAGGAAAACCTGGCGGTCTTCAGCCGCTATCTCCATCAGGTGGTCAAGGGCTTTCACGCCACCGAAGAGGCGGAAGACGGTCGGTGGCGCCTCATAGGCGCCCGCAAAATCCTGGCGCTCCGGGGCGAGACCATCGCCATCCCCCTGCGGCTTCCGCCCACGCTCCGCCTCAACGACCTGGACCCCGACGCGGACGATCTCGACCACGTCGAGGCATGCTGGGGGGACTACCCGCGCTGGTTGCAGGACGGGATGCGAAGAAAGCACCCCTATCTCAGACGCCTCTAGGCGGGGGGGAGCGAAGACAGGGGTCAGCCTCCGCCGGGCGGGGACGCGCGGGGATGCGAATCAGGAGTCGGGCACTCCCCGCAGGGCGCGCGGGGTTTTCTCGACGGGACGCATCACCTCCATGTCGTCAGCCGAGGCGATTCCGTAGTCGCTGAACCTCCGCGCGGAGACCAGCACCCGCGATTCGTAGGAACCCACCGCCTTGTTGTAGTAGTCCACCGCTTTGTCCAGACTTTCGCCCATCTTCACGAAATGCTTCGCCAGCGTGTGGAGCCGCTCGCACAGCGCCTGCCCCAACGCGCTCACCGCCTGGGCGTTTTCGGCCACCTTCTCTTGCCGCCAGCCGTAGGCCACCGCGCGCAACAAGGCGATGAGCGTCGTGGGCGTGGTCAGTATCACCTGCTGGCTCACCCCCTCCTCTATCAGGCCGGGGTCCTGCTCGAGTGCCGCGCTGAACAGACTCTCCCCGGGGAGGAACATCGCCACGAACTCGGGCGTCGCGCCGCACCGATTCCAATACTCCTTGGAGCTGAGCGTCTTGATGTGGTCCCGAATCTGGCGGGCGTGCTCTCCGAGGTGCGCGCGGCGCGCGTCCTCATCCTCCGCCTCCACCGAGTTGAGGTAGGCGTCGAGCGGCGCCTTGGCGTCCACCACCACGTTCTTCCCGCCCGGGAGCTGGACGATGAGGTCGGGGCGCAGACGCGCGCCGTCCGCGTCGAGCGTCTGCTGCTCCACGAAATCGCAATGGGCGACCATGCCGGCCATCTCCACCACGCGGCGAAGCTGCATCTCCCCCCAGCGTCCGCGCACCTGCGGGGCGCGCAGGGCCTTGACGAGGTTTCCCGTCTCGGAGCGGAGCTTCTCCTGTGCTCCCATCAGGGATTTGACCTGCTCGGTGAGCGCGCCATAGGCCTCCCGCCTGGCTTTTTCCAGCGCATCCCCATGCCCTTTCACCTTCTCGAGCGACTCGTGGATGGGGGCGACCAGGCTCTCCACCGCCTTCTGGCTCAATGCGAGGTCGCCCTTGGCCTCGCTCTGGAATTTTTCGAGCGTCGTCGTGGCCAACTCCAGAAAAGAGGCGTTGTTGCTCTTGAGCGCATCGGCACTCAGTGCGCTGAAGCTCTCGCGCATCTCCCTCTCCGCGCGGCGCAGGAGGCCGATTTTCTCTTGCGCCGATTCCCGCTCGTGCGCCAGGTCGGACTCCATGCGCGCGCACGCGGCGGCCAGCGTCGCGCTCTTCTCCCGCTCGGCGGCCAGCGACGCCCCGGCTCTCGCCGCCTCCTCCTCGGCTTTCGCCAGCATCTTCTCCAGCCCCGATGCGCGCGACCTCCAGACGAACCAGACGCACCCCGTGAGGAGCGCGGCCCCCAGGGCGGGGAGCCAGAAATTTTCCATGCGGGGATTCTCCCTCTGCGACGATGATTCCAGCGCGGGGCGGAGCCTGAAAAACCCTCCAGGCCTATCCTGCGCGGCGTGGCGAAAAAACCCCTCCCGTCGGAGCGGAGGGGCGCACGATTCCCGTCCTTTTTCGGGGGACGCGGCGGCGTCGGTCCCTGGGCGTCATTCCTCCTCGAGGCGCACGGCGGTGTCTATCAGGACGCGATAGATCCGCTCCACGGCGTCGGGCGGACACGGGCCCGCGTTGTTGCCCAGCACCCTGGCGATGACCTCGCTCTCGCGCGCTGCGTCCTTCACGGCGATACCCCGCGCGCTTTTGTATTCGCCCACCTCGAGACATATCCGGAGCCGTTCGTTGATGAGGCGGATTATCGCCTCATCGCACGCATCGATCCGCTCCCTGAATCCGGCCAGCCCATCCGCCATGCGGCACCCCATCTTTGATCGCGCTATGAGAACAGACGCACCACCATACCATTTCTGCGCGGCCATCGCACCGGCCTTTCACTCTCCCGCCTCCCCTCCCGCTCCCGGAAAACGCCGATGCGGGGTCTCCCCTCCCCCGGATGGGGGGAGCTGCGCGAGAGGACGCTGCGCTTGCCGCGCGCGGCGTGACCCGATATCTTGCGGCCCAAGCCAGAGGACAGGCCCGACCCATTCGCGTCACGCTCTCCCCGGAACCAAAGGAGTCCCGCACATGTCCCGTCATTTTCCCGCAATCGGCGTCTTTCTCCTCCTCCTCGGCCTCGCGGGGAGCGCGTCGGCCCAGAGCTTTGGCGACGTCGTCGTGTTCGGCGACAGCCTGAGCGACACCGGCAACGTGGCCCAGCAGCTAAACCTGCCGGCGGGCAGCAGCTTCACCACCAACCCCGACCCGATCTCCGCCGCGATCATCGCGCGCACCTTCGGCGCGTCGAGCAAGAACTCGCTGGCCGGCGGGCCGAACCACGCCTGGGGCGGAGCCTGCATGAATCCGGACGGCCCCTGCCTGCAGGAGGCGGTGCCGACGATCCCGGAACAGATAGACGGCTACCTCTCCGCGCGGCCGGGCGGGCGCGCCGACTCCCGTGCGCTATACCTCGTCTGGGGCGGGGTGAACGACATTGACGCGGCTGCGACGGCGGACCTCCTCCTGGGCACGGCCAACGCGCAGTCCCACACGCTGGCGGCCGCCGATGTCGCCGCCGCACAGATACGACGCCTCCAGGAGGCCGGCGCCCGCCACATTGTGGTGTACAACCTGCCCAACATCGGCCTGACGCCTTTCGCCGCCACCTTTCCCGCAACCACCCGGGCCGTGCTGAGCGCGCTGAGCAAAGCCTACAACGAGCGCCTCCGCGCCGGCCTGCGCGGGCGCGAGGAGGGAATCATCCCCATCAACATCTCCGGCGCGATAGAGGAGATCGCCGCGGACCCGGAGGGGCACGGCATCACCCACGTGGCCGGAACGGCCTGCCGCCCCTTCGGCGCGAACGCGGTCACCTGCGGCCCGGAGGGCTCCGGCTATGCCGTCACCTACGCCCCCGGCGACAACCAGAGGTATCTGTTCGCGGACCGCAGCCACCCGAGCGGGGCGGGCCAGGCGATCATCGCCGGCATGGTCGTCTCCGCGCTCGCGGCGCCGCTCCAGGTCTCGCTCGCCGGCAAGGCGGGACTCGACGCGGCGGAGGCGCACCGCGACGCCGTGGCCGCGCAGCGGAGCCTGGACTTCGCGCAGGATCGGCCCATCGGGAGCTGGCGCGCCTACGCGACCGGGCGCGTCGGCAAGGAGGACGTCGACGTCCTCGCGCGCCTCGGCGAAACCCGGACCGACATGCGGATGATCACCCTGGGCGCCAGCCACCGCGCGGGGGCCGACCTCGACTGGGGCGCGGCGGTGAGCGTCGCCCGCCACGACAGCGACCTCTCGGGCGCGAACCTGGACAGCACCGTGGCGCTCGGCTCGATGCACGGCACCTGGCGGCGCGGCGCCCTCTATCTGCACGGCGCCCTGCGCTTGGGCGGAACGTCCGTGGAGGTCAGCCGCACGGTTCCCCTGGCGGGGACGGCGACACGCTCCGAGGGCGGCGACACCACCGCCGCCCAGTTCGGCGGCGACCTCGGCCTCGGCTGGCTCTTCGGCGAGCGCGCGGGGCTCCGGCACGGCCCCTTCCTCGGCGTGTCCTACGTCGACCAGGAGGTCCGGGGCTACCGGGAGAGCGGACGCTCCTCCACCGCGATGAATTTTCTGGACTTCGACCACGATTCCCTCATCGCGCGCGCGGGCTACCAGTACGCCGGGCGGATCGGGGCGGGCGCGGGGGAGATTCGCCCCTACGCCCGCGTCGCCTACGAGCGGGAGTTGCGGGACGAGCCCGTCCTCGTCTCCGCCGGTTCGAACACCATGCCCGGACGCTTTACCCTCCCGGGTTTCGAGCCGCCGGGCCAGTCGGTGAGCGCGCACCTCGGCCTGAGCGCGAAGATGGGCGAGCGCGCGAGCCTCCTGGCGGATTACGCCGGCCGCTTCGGCGACGGGTCGCGCCGCAGCCACCGGCTGGCGATCGTCTTGCGCACCGCCTTCTGAGCCGCAGCGGGGGGAGGGGAGGGGGAGATGCCTCCCGTATCGCGCGCCTCGTTGTGTTGTAAGGGAAGCGATTTCGATTTCTCTTGACGGGGGGAGCGGAGTCGCCTCCCCCTCCACGCCCGCTCCTCCCGTCAGCGTCAAGGGAGAGAGACGGAATCGCTAGAGGCAGCCCGACGCCTCGGCCATGAAGCGTTCGGCCACGGCGGGCCAGCCAAAAGACGCCGCGCGCGCGACCCCCCGGCGGCCGATCCGCTCGCGGTGCGCCGCATCGCCGAGCAGGGCGACGAGCGCGTCGGCCAGGGCGTCCTCGCTCCCTCCACCCTCGGGGATGGCGGCTTCCTCCGGCGGCAGCAGCACCCCCGCATCGCGCACGACCTCAGGCGTCGCGGCCGTCCGTAGCCCGACCACGGGCAGGCCCGCCGCCATCGCCTCCAGAAACGCGATGCCGAAGCCCTCCTGCAGCGAGGGCAGGCAGAAGACATCCGCCGCCGCGTATTCCCGGCGCACAACCTCATCCCCGGGCACTTCGCCCAGGAGCGTCACGGCGTCGTCCAGGCCCAGGCTTCGGGTCTGCTTCTCCAGGGCGCGGAGGCAGGGCCCGCCGCCCACGACGCGCAGCCGCGCACCCGGCAGGCGCGCGCGCACGCGCGGCATGGCGTGAATCAGGCGCCTGGTGTTTTTTCGGGGGTATTGCCGCGCCACGGAGAGGATGGTCTGGCCCGACGATTTCCGCATCCCCCGCACGCGCTCCCAGTCGGGCGGCCATATCCCGTTCGGCACGACGCCGACCTTCTCCGCCGGCAGGCCATACGCCTCGCAGGCCACCTCCCGGCTGTATGCGCTGGTGACGATGACCCTGTCGGCGCGGCGCGCGTTGGCGCGCTCCAGGTGGGAGAGGGCGCGCAGATACTGGCGTGGAGCGCCCCGCTCGAAGCGCATCTCGTCGGCGGCGATCCCGTGCAGGAAGACGATGAAGGGCGCCCGGAGGCGCAGGTCGAAGCCGTCGATGTCGAAGCCCACGACGAGGTGGAAATCGTCAAACGACGCGCGCCCGCCCAGCTCCAGGTTATACAGGAGCCGCTGGAGCAGAAGGCTGGAGGCGCGCTCCTGGGGGCCGACGATCTCCACCGCGTGCCCGCCGGATTCCAGCCCGCCGGCCAGCCCCGTGATGGCCGCCGCCGTGCCCGAGCCTCGCGCCGCGTCGAGCATCCAGGAGTTCAGAAAAGCGACCCGCAAGTTCTCTCCCCGCAGCGCAGAGGCGCGTGCGCGGACCCGCGCCCGCCGATGAAGACGTCCCGCCTACAGCGCCTGGTCCGATTTGGCCGCGAAAACGAAGTCGCTCTCCGTCAAGCCATCTATCTTGTGCGTCCAGACGACGACCTTCACCTTCCCCCACGCCAGATGGATGTCGGGGTGGTGGCCCTGCGCCTCGGCCATCTCGCCCACGCGGTTCGTGAAGTCGAGAGCCGTCTGAAAGTCGGGAAACCGGTATTCCTTCTCCAGGTGATGCCCGTCCACCACGCGCCAGTCGCCGCCCAGCTGCTCCTGCAGGGCGGAAAGCGCATCCCCTTCCAGGGGAGGCACGCCCCCTTTGCAAGGCACGCATTCTTTGGCCGCAAGTTCGCCGCTCATGGTTTCTTCGCTCCTCTCCTCGTTTCAGGAAATCGAGAGAACGCCCCTTCCTCCGCCCGGGAATGACGCTTCATCATCCGGTTTTTTCCCAAAACCCGCAAGCCCGCCTCACATCCGCCCTTGCGGACGCGCCCGCGCGTCCCCGGCTGCGGGGAGTCTGCAGCGGGGGCGTTTTGAGGCTCCTACGCGGCGGCCGCCGCATCCACGAAGCGCATATCCACCGCCCGCTCATAGGGGACGCCCGTCTGGATGAGCCCGCCGCTCAGGCAGGCGGCCTGCAGCCACTCGAAACTCGCGCGCGCCAGGCGGGGGCTTTTTTGGTTCCAGAGGCCGATTTTCTGGTATCGCGCGATCGCCCTCGCCAGAAGCTCCGGGGGAGCGTCCCCAAAATAGGGCCTCACGAGCCGGGCGACCTCCTCTGCGTCGTTCCCGGCGAGCCAGCGTTGCGTCCTGCCCATCGCCCGCGTCATGCCGAGGGCGGCCTCCGGCTCGTCGCGCAAGAATTCGCCCGTCGCGTAAAACGCCGTATACGTCGTCAAGCCCCGCGCCGCCGCCGCATACCAGACGTGGCCGGCGCCCTCCTCGACCAACTCCTCCGCCAAGGGCTGAAACACCTGGACGACGTCCGCGTCGCCTGCGCGCAGGGCCGCCGCGTTCTCCCCCATCGCGCGATCCGGAATTCTATCCAGCACCCCCGGGTCGAGTCCCGTCAGGCGCAAATCGTGCTGGAGGCACATCCAGGGGGTGGGCACCTCGCTCACCGTGGCCACCCTTTTGCCCAGCAGATCGCGCAACCGAAACCGGGGGTTCGGCTCCCTGGCGACCAGAAAGAACGGATCCCGGCAAACGACCTCGCAGAAGATCCGGAGATCGCACGCGGGCACCCGATCATAGGCCACCATGACGCGCATGGGGCCGCCCCAGCTGACGTGGGCCGCACCGGACATCAGGACGTTCGCGGTCTGGGAGGGGTCGGGGGATTGCGCCAGACGAACGTCCACCCCCTCCTCCTCGTAGGCTCCGAGTGCGAAGGCGGCGTAAAACGGCGCGTAGAAAACGGCGCGAAAGTTCTCCAGCAACGTGATGGCCAAGCGCAAAACTCCTGGATGCGGACACGTCCGAAACGCTCTCGTCCGGCCCCTCCCCATGGCTCCCGGCGCCGCCGCGCCGTATTCCACATTCCACGACGCGACCCACGTCCGGCGGGGCGGCGGAAAAGCCCCGCTTCTCCTCCACGAGGGGCGCGTGCGCGCGGCGTTCGCCCTATACGGAGCCCGCCTGCCCGGCGGCGACGGCGGCGGGGGCGGGTTCTCCCTCTCTCGCGAGGCGTCTGCGCTGCGTGAGGAACACCGCGCCCAGCAGGATTGCACCGGCCAGGTGGTTCGCATACCCCGGCCAGAACAAGAGCCCCGCCGAGAGGAAAAGGAGTGCGCGCACCGGCCCGGAGAAGGAAAAATACATGAACCCGACCATGGCGGCGGCCAGTGCCTGGAAGCCGAGCAGGGCGGCGGCGAAGGTCTCCAGCGACAACCAGGGCTGGCGAATCAGCAGAATCGGGGTGAAGGCGAACATCATGGGCAGGATGTACATGCCCTTGGCCGTACGGAAAGACGCCCAGGCGGCCTTCCCCGGATTGGCGTCCGCTATGCCCGCCGCCGTATAGGCCGGCACGCATACCGGGGGCGTGAAGCAACTGTCCAGGCTATACCAGAACACGATGAGATGGGCGGAGAGAAGCGAGAGCTTGTATGGCTCTCCCAGCTCCAGGAGTGCGGGCACCGCCATGACCGACAAGACGATGTAGGCCGCACTCGTCGGCAGGCCCATGCCGAGCACGAACGAGGCCACGCCCACCAGGAGAATCCCCAGAAACAGGTTGTCATTCGCCAGGTTCGTGACCAGGGAGGAGAACTTCAGGCCCAGGCCGGTTTGAAACAAGGCGCCCATGATGATGCCCACCGCGCCCACGGCCGCGCATATGGGGAGCGACTGCACCGCCCCTTTCTCCAGTGCCAGGACGATGTTCCAAAGCCCCCTGCCCACCTCGCGCGCGACCTCGCCTACGCTCGTGCCCTCCCTCCTGGCCTTTTCCCGCAAGTCGAGGGCGCCCTTCAGCCCCGCCAGAAGCACGACGGACAGGATGCCGGCGAGGCCCGCATAGGGAACGCTCCTGCCCGTCATGAGGATCGCCAGAATCACCAGGGGGGGGAGGAGGTAGAACCACCCGTCCCTCATGATGGGCCCCAGGGGGGGTATCAACTCCCGGGACATGCCCACAAGGCCTTCCTTCCTGGCCTCCAGGTGCACGATGGCGTAGACGGAGAAGAAGTAGAGAACGGCCGGCAGAATCGATACCTTCACGATTTCCCAGTAGGATATGCCCGTGAACTCCACTATCAGGAACGCGGAAGCCCCCATGACGGGCGGCATGATTTGCCCCCCCGTGGAGGCCGCCGTCTCGATCGCCGCCGCTATCTCCGGACGGAATCCCGTGCGCTTCATCATCGGTATGGTGAACGACCCCGTGGTGACCACGTTGGCGTTGGCGCTGCCCATGATGGTTCCCGTCATGGCGCTGGCGAAGACCGACGCCTTCGCCGGCCCGCCCCGCAGCTTGCCCGCGACCGACACGGAGAGCTTCACGTAGAAATCGGCTGCCCCCATGCGGTCCAGGAACGCGCCGAACAGGATGAAAAGAAAGATGTAGACCGAGAAAACGCTCAGCGGCGCCGTCCAGAGACCGTCGTAGGTCATGTACTGGTGATCCACGATGTGCATGTAGGAGGCGCCCTTGTGCGCCAGATACCAGGGGAAATAGGGGCCGAAATACGAATAGACGATGAAGAAGAGCGAAATCATCGGCAGCGCCAGGTTGATGGTCCTTCGCGCCGCCTCGAAGGTGAGCACCAGAACCGCCGTGCCGAGGATCATGTCCACGGGACCCAGCGGGTCCACGTAATACAGACGGTCCAGAAAATAGTCGATGTTCCATATCGGATAGGCGACCGAGAGCACCGCCAGGAGGAAGATGGCGGCCGCCGCGACGGCGCGCCACCCTCCCCCGGCCGGTTTTCTGTAGACGATGAATATCAGGGACATGCCGAACAGGTAGGAAAGCGCCCGCTGGTAGAGCGGCTCATACCCTCCCGTATAGGCCACCTGGATGTGAAAGACGGACATGCCGACCGCTATCGCCAGAACGAGCCAGTCCAGTGGAGTCCTTTCTTTCCCATCCATCATCCCTGTCGCCTCTTTCTCCTTGGGAACCCGTCCGAAATCCGGCTAGTTCGACGCGCCGATCTCCTTGTAGAAGCGCTTCGCGCCCTCGTGCAGGGGCGCTCCGATGTTCATGCCCGCCTTCTTGGGGTCCCATCTTTTATAAATCTTGTGGACGTTCGAGAGGAACTTCTTCTCTCTCTGCGCCGTCTTGAGAATCGAATACACCACGTCGGGGTTCATCTTGGTCGTGGTGAGCAGCACGCCGGAAAGCCCCATCGAATCCTTCGGCTTGTCGGTTCCCTTGTAGATGCCGCCCGGAATCTGGCAGGGCGTGAACCCATGGCCCGCGAGCATTTTCTTCACCTCGTCGGCCATGTCCAGGAATACGAGATTCCTGCCTAGTGCCGCCTGGATGCCCGCGCCGTTGGGGTCACCCGAATTGTGGAAGTAGAAGTCAATCTGGCGCGCCCGGATCGCGCGCGACATGCCGCCGGCGCCCGGAAAGGTGAGCTTGTAGCCCCGCTTCGTGAGCGCGCGGTAGCTCGTTCCGTAGTGCTTGACGATCAGGCTCGCCACGTATTCCGAGCTGGTGCCCTTTTTCGCAGGCGCCAGCTTCAGGGGCGTCTTCGACTTGATGATGTCCCCCCAGGTCTTGACGCCTGCGTCATACCGCTCCTTGGCCGCATACTGGTGGTAGCAAGAGGCCCAGAACGTGGCGACGCCCCGGATGTCCTTGTACGCTTTCTTGTAGGGCGTCTTGCCGGCGATCGCCGCGCTGGCGAAATTCGAGAACGAATAGGCGAAATCCGCACCGCCCGTTCCGAGGCGCGCGGGGTTGGCGCGGCCGCCGCCGGGCACCACGCTGATGATGGCCTTGTTCTGCCTCTTGTTGAAAATCTCGGTGAGGCCCGCACCCAGCCTGCCCATGGTGCCGCGCAGGCTGCCGACCGCCAGGTCGTATTTCGCGGGCGCACTCCAGGCGTCGCCCACCGCCAGGAACGGCAGGACCAAGGCCAAGACTCCGAACATCATGGTGATTTTTTTCATTTTTCCTCTCCCTGATAATAAAGGTGACTGGCGTTTCGGCAACATTTTCAGTGCTGGACCTGCTCTGGCGCATCATGCCCGTTTCCCGGGGGAGGCGCGACGGAACATACTCCCCTCTCCCCGCCCGCCCGGTTTCCCGCCAAAATCCGCGGCATGAGAAGCCGCCGGCGACAACAGAAGCATACCGGCGGGGATGCATCCTGGTGCTTCTCGCTCCCCCGCCCACGCTCTTTGATGTATGCTTGGGGAAATCTTACAGACGGGAGCGTTGGGGTGTCAACAAATGATGGGGGACGGACGCGGATTTGTCGCGTCCCGGAACAGGAAACGCCTGAACCTGAAGAGGAGCCAAACCATGCCGTTTTACCGTTGGGAGGAGATGAGGCGCAAGAACCTGGCCAGGCCCTCGGATTCGGAGGGCAGCATCATCATCGGCGAGCACGTCACGCTGAACCGGTCGGTGAGCCAGCCCGGCAAGCTGGCGCGCCCGCACACGCACGGCTGCGAGCAGATCATCAACGTCGTCGAGGGAGCGGCGTGGTTCCGCGTGGGGGATGAGGAGAAGACCGTCACGGCGGGCGACATCATCCACATCCCCGAAGGGGTGGAGCACGAGTTCCGGAACGGGGGAGACGGCGAATTCATCTACCTCTCGTTCAAGAACAAGTCGGCGGACTGGCCTCCGCCGAGTGCGACGATGGACTAGGCTCTCGCCTGGAGTCCCGCGTGCAGCGCCTCCGGTGCGATGGGCAGTTGGACGGCTTCCCCCCGCCTCGCCGACAGGTCGCACGCCATGCAGAGCATGAGGTTGCGGTGTCCCTCCGCCCCCGTGGCGTGGGGCATGTCCGCCCCCGTGTAGAGGTGCGCGAGCCAGGCGATGGACTCGTCGCGCATCGGACCCCAGAACCGGCCCCTGGACATGTCCCCCGCCGGATAGCTGCCGAGCAGGTGCACGTGGCGCTCCTCCCCCCGGTGGGAGGCCAGGGGATTCTCGGACGCCATGATGAAATCGGCGTGGGTGTCGTCGATGGTGAGTGCGCCCTCGGTGCCCACCACGCTGATGGCGAGGCCATACGTCGATGCGGGCCAGATGGTGGGCATCCCCCAGCTGCACTCCATGCTCCAGATGGTGCCATCGTCGAAGGTGAAGATGCTGAAGGTGGCGTCCTGGGTGCCGACGCCCGCCATCACCCTCGATATCGAGCGCGAGACCACCTCCACGGGACGCTTCCCCGGCCCCATCACGAACAGCATGACGTCGAGCGCATGGGTCCCGGATATGACCATGGGCGTCAGCATGGAGCGATCCTCGTTCCGCCCCAGGCGGGTGATGCCGACCTGGCGGTTGAGCAGGGCGCGCGTCGTCGCGGAGGTGATCTCGCCCAGAATCCCGGACTGCACGTGCTCCCTCGCCGTGAGCCACCGCCTGCGGAAGCGCTGGGTATAGCCCACCAGCAGCTCCACGCCCGCTGACTCCGCCGCCTCCACGATTCTCGCCGACTCCGTCACGCTCGTGGCCAGCGGCTTCTCCACCAGTATCCTGTGCCCCCGGGCTATCGCCTCCCACAGCGGCCTCGCGTGCCACTCCTCGTCCGTGGCGATGATGACGGCGTTGACCTCCGGTCTGGCGATCAGCTCCGAAAAATCGGCGGTGAAAAAATCAGCGCCGAACTCCTCCGCCATGGCCCTGCCCTTCTTCGTATCCACGTCGCAGCAGCCGAGCCACTCCGTGCCCGGATACTCCCTGGCACACCGCGCGCGAATGCGCCCCACCCGCCCGCAGCCGACTATCGCCAGGCCAATCGGTCGATTCCCGGTTTCCGAAACCGCCATCACGCTCTCCTAGTCAGGCATTCCCGTCCCTTCGCACGGGAAAAAACGCAGGGGGCTCCGCTCCCACGGCGCGGCGGCGGCGCGGACAGCCGGCCCCGGGCAAGCGGCGCGCGCCTACCCGCGCCCGAAATCCTCCGGCGAGATCGGAAGGGACACCGCCCGGCCCGTCTGGGCCGAATGGTCCATCGCCAGACACAGCATCAGGTTCTCATGGGCTTCCCGCGCGGTGGCGTGCGGCGTGGGGACGCCCAGGTAAATCCTGTCGAACCAGGAGCGCGTCTCCTCGCGCATCGGGCCCCAGAGCTGGCCGAAGACCACGTCCCCCGGCGGATAGCTCGTCAAAAAGCTCACGTTCCGCTCCTGCCGCAGGCGCGCCGACTCGTGCGCCTCCTCGGTGGCGAACACCATGTCGCGGTGCGTATCGTCTATCGTGAGCACGCCCCCCGTTCCCACGACGCCCAGCTCGAGCGAATACACCTCCGCCGGCCAGACGCGCGGCAGTGCCCAGCTCACGTTCATGCTCCATATCGTCCCGTCCGCGTGGGTGACGATGGCGAAGGTGGAGTCCTTGGTGAGATAGGGTGCCATCGCCTTGTCCACCGAGCGCGCATACACCTCCACCGGGCGCAGCCCCTCGAGAAACCAGGAGCACAAGTCCACGCCATGGGTTCCCGAGATGACCATGGGCGTGAATTTCGTGGGGAACTCCGTCTTGGTGGAATTCGCCACCGGGTTCATGCGGTTCAAAAAGGCGCGGCCCGTGACGGAGGAGATTTCGCCCAGCGCGCCGGAGCGAATTTTCTCCTTCGCCACCAGAAAGCGGCGGCGGAACCTTTGCGTGTAGCCCAGGACGGCGTCGACGCCCGCATCTTCGATGGCCTTCACCAGACGGGCGGACACGGCGGCGTCCACGGCCAGGGGTTTTTCGATCAGCATCCGGTGGCCGCGCTCCGCGCCGAGCAGGACGGGTTCGAGCCGCTCACTCGCATACGTGGCCAAAACGACGCTGTTCACCTCTTCGCGCCGCAGGAGCGCCCGGTAGTCGGTGGTGAAAAAATCGGCACCCACATCCTCCGCGAGCCTTCTGCCGACCCCCTCGTCGAGGTCGCACAGCCCCATCCATTGCACCGCGGCGTTCTGCCGAGCGAATTCCGCGCGGATGCGTCCAATCTTGCCGCATCCCACCACGGCCAGGCCGATGGGCGTTCTTCTCTCCGCCGGGGATGTCATGCGGGGTCACCTGCACGGGGGCGTATGAATTCCGGGTCGATTCCGCAAGCCTAGCACCGCGCGGCCCGCCAATCAAAGGTCGCGGCGGTTTTCAAGATGCGCGTTTCGTCGGACAATGGCCGCATTCCCGCGAGCGGCCATCCCCCGATAAAAGGAGCGCACCCCGTGTCCCGAATCCCCATGCTGGAATCCGGAGCCGACGACGACCCCGCCGTGAACCGCCTGCTCGACCATGCCAGCGTTCTTCTGAACCGCATCCCCAACGCCTGGCGCGTCATGGCGAACCAGCCCTTCCTCGCGAAGTTCATGCTGCCGCTCACCGCGTCGCTCCTGCGCCAGGGGCTGGGTTCGATGCTGGGCACGAAAACGAAAGCGCTGGCGATCCTCAAGACCAGCCAACTCAACGACTGCGCCTACTGACTGGCGCACAACACGCCGGTTGGTCAATCGGCCGGAATCACGGAAGCCCAGCTCGCGGCCATCCGCGCGGGCGATTACGCGGGATTCCCCGAGCGGGAGGGCGCCGTCCTGCTCTGGGCGGAGCACGTGACGATGGGCACGGCCAGGGAGAGAGACGACGTGTTCGACCGGCTCAGGCGACACTTCACCGACGCGGAAATCGTCGAGCTCACCATGGTCATCACCTATTTCGACATGCGAAACAAGTTCAACGACGCGCTGCGGATTCCCATCGAGTCGCAAGAGGAGATCGACAAGAACAAGGTGCGCCGAAAACGACCCGAAGACCTCAAGGCGTATGTGGAGGGGCTGCTGGCCGACTGGCCGGATGCGTTCCCGGAGGCCGGTGACGGGGAGCGGCCCGCATGACGAGAACGCTCATCCGGAACGCGACGATCCTCTCGATGGATCCCCGCATCGGGGAGGTCGCGGGCGGCGACGTCCTGATAGAGGGGCGACGGATTTCCGCGGTGGGCGAGAACCTCGACGCGACGGATGCGGAAACCATCGACGCCCGGGGGACGATCCTCCTGCCCGGCCTCATCAACGCGCACATGCACACCTGGCAAACCGCGCTTCGCGGGCTGGGCGGCAACTGGGGCGGACGCGCGTATTTCGAGATCGTCCATGAGACCCTGGCCCCGCGCTACCGCCCGGAGGACATGTACGTCGCCACGCTCGTGGGCGCCTGGGGGCAGATGGAGGCCGGCGTCACGACGCTGTTCGACTGGTGTCACAACAATCCCACGCCTGCGCACACCGACGCCAGCGTAGACGCCCTGTTCGATTCGGGGATTCGCGCCCTCTTCGGACACGGAACGCCCAAGCCGAAACCGAGGGCGGGCGCGCCCCACTATTCGCAAATCCCGCACCCGAGAAGCGAGGTCAAACGATTGCGAACGGGGCGCCTGTCGGATGACGACGGCCGCGTCACGCTGGCGATGGCCATTTTGGGGGCCGATTACTCCCCCCTCGAAATCACGCTGCACGACATGCGCCTGGCGCGTGAATACGGCCTCCTCTCGAGCGCCCACATCTGGGGAGACGCGCGCAGGAAGACGCCGGGGGGCTACCGCGCGCTGGCGAGGGAGGGGGTGCTGGGCGCCGACCACAACCTGGTGCACTGCAACTACGTGGCGGACGAGGAGCTGCGCGTGATTCTGGACGCCGGCGCGTCCATCACCGCCACGCCCGCAGCCGAGATGCAGACGAACAGGGGCGCGTCGGTCTGCGGCCGCGTAAGCGCACTGGGGGGGAGGCCCTCCATCGGCGTCGATCTGGAAACCTACGTGGCCGGCAACATGCTGCACGCCGCGCGGCACGCCCTGCAGGTGCAAAGGATATTCGACAACCAGCGCCTGGATGCGGCCACATACAGGGCGCCCGCCCTCTCCTTCTCGGCGCGCGACGCGCTCGCCTGGGCCACCATCAACAACGCGCACGCGATGGGCATGGCGGACGCCATCGGCTCCATCACGCCCGGCAAGCAGGCCGACCTGATCCTGATCCGCAAAGACGACCTCAACATGGCGCCGGCGGAGGATGCGGCGAGCGCCGTCGTCTTCCACGCGGAGCGCTCCAACGTGGAGGCGGTATTCATCGCCGGCAAGAAGGTGAAAGAGGGCAAAAGGCTGCTGGTCGACCCGGGCAGGATCGCGAAAGCCAAGGAGCGGCTGCTTGCGTCCGCCCGGCGGATATGCGGGTAGCCGATTCCTCATCGGAGACAGGTTCGACTCCTGAATCCCGCTCTGTTTACTCCAAATCAGCATAGCCGGGATAATCTTCCCCGTATCCCAGCTCGCAGACAGGACCGTGTCCCGCCGCCTCAAACCACTCAGCAACCATTCTCCGGTGACACCACTGGAACGGAGGCTCAAAACACAACAGCACGGGCTCATGCGGATGTGCCAACCGATGCGCCCTCTCCCACATGTCGTCCGGCTCCAGCTTCGACAAAATTTCTCGAAACAACCTGTCATACTCTGGCCTCGGCATTTTCAGCATCGACCAGGACGGAGCCAGATCCATCAAACGAGGCAACTTCCGCCTCACAAACCTCGCTGTTCCTCTCGATATTCCCACCGCACCGGACGCATCCCATGACTTCTTGTAGTATGACGTTTGCACGCAAATGCCCTCACGTAAAATGCGCCCGAGCCTCTCAACCCGGGCGGCATTTATGCCAGTAGTCCCTAGGCTTCTATTGCGTCATCCAGCTTCGCCTGAGCCTTCGCGCAGCCTCTTCTTCCTTGTTGGCGCATCAGTAGCCGTCATCGGCGTATGCGCCCGGCGTGGGCGTGGCGCCCGTCCTGGCCGTCTCGATGACGTGCGAGCGTCCGCCGAGGCGCGCGATCAACGCCGCCTGATCCCGTTTCGCCCGCCTGTCCACCTCCTCGGGGTCGAGAATTCCGCGCAACGCCCTCTCCAGTTCATCCAGGATCGCCGCACTCTCCGGCCGTCCGGCCAGGTTGTCCTGCTCCTCCGGGTCGCTTTCCAAATCGTACAGCTCGGGCGGATAGCCCACATAGTGGATGTACTTCATGCGCCCCCTGCGAACGAGATAGGCCGCCGTCTCCGCCCCCGATGCGTGGTATTCGCTGAAAACGACCCGCTCCGCATCGGTGGGCGCGCGGGCAACCTCATACAGCGAGCGGCCCGCCCTTTGCCCTTCCTCCTCGTTGGGCGTCGCCCCGACGGACTCGAGGATCGTGGGGTAGAAATCCAGGAGCGACACGGGCGTTTCCACCACCGCCCCCGGCTCCACGCCCGGCCCCGCCATGATGAGCGGCACCGCGGCCGACTCTTCATACATCGTGCCCTTGCCCCAGGTGCCCCGCGCCCCGAGGTTCTCCCCGTGATCGCTCGTGAAGAAGACGCGGGTGCGACCCTGAAGGCCCGCCCTCTCCAGGCTCTCCAGCACGCGGCCGACCTGGGCGTCGAGGAACGTGCACAGACCGAAATACGAGGCGATGGCGACGCGCCTTTTCTCCTCGTCGAAGAAGCTGTCCGAGGGCACGTATTTTCGATACGCCTCTATCCACGGGTGCCGGGGGCGGCCGTCGAGGGCGTGCGGCTTAGGACTAGGCACGGACTCGGGCGGGTACATGTCAAAATACGCCTGGGGTGCCATCAGGGGGAAATGGGGCGAGACGAAGGAGACGAACGTCACCCAGGGCCTGTCCCGGTATTTTCGGGCGTCGTTTTCCAGCCAGGCGCACGCCCTCTCGGCGATGTCGGCGTCGTAGCGGGAATAACTCGTCTCGCCCGGGCCGATCTCGCGCGCCAGCCTGTCCGCCTTCTGCACGACCAGTTCGTCCCGGATGGACCCCAGCACGCTGCCCACGCCCCCGTCGCGCGCGTGCATGGGGACTATCTGCTCGTCAAAACCGGTGGGGTCGGAGGAGTTTCTGTAGTGCAGCTTGCCGATGGAGGTGACGCGGTGGCCCCCGGCCTGCAGGCGGTGCCCCCAGCCCGGGGGCTCCCCCGCGTAGGGGCTCGCGTTGTCCCAGTTGCCGATTTCATGGACGTAGCGGCCCGTGGCGAAGCTCGCCCGCGCAGCCGTGCAGATCGGGGAATTCGTATACGCGCTCCCAAACCTCGCGCCCGAGGCCGCCAGGCGGTCGATGTTCGGCGTTTGCACCATCGGGTGCCCATAGCAACCCAGCGTCCGGACGTTGTGCTCATCCGACATGATGATGAGCAGGTTCATCGGCTCCATGCGTGGCGCTCTCCCATGCGGGGTGATGCGGGGGCGTGGAGCCGCATCACATGTGGGGCCATACCGGGTCGGTGCGATTGTTCAGCGGGCCGGAGGGGTGCTCCTCCAGATAATCATAGATGTTGCCCAGCCCCCCTTTTCGCAGCATGGTGAGGCGCTCTCCCATGTGATCGTTGCTCTTGAGGTCCGTCGCATAGACTTCCCGGACGCGATCCTGCACCTGCTCCCGGCTCAAGCCCTCCCTCTTCCAGTCCCGTATCCTGTCCACCAGCGCATGGAGCTTCTCCCGCTGGCGCGGTATCTCGTCCCTCCCGCAGGGCCGTCCGTGCCCGGGAACGTACCAGTCCACGTCCAGTGCCTCGAGCATTCCCAGGGATCGGAACCAGCCCCACACGTCGGCCGAGTGAAACGCCACGTTGTAGGCGGGCGTCAGGTTGTCGGCCGTGAAGGCGACGCGATCCTCCACCGCGTGCACGATGGTTTGCCCCCGCGTGTGGCCGGCGGAGTGGATGAGCACGAAGGTTTTGCCGCCCAGGCGAATCGTCATCCGCTCCTTGTAGGTAATGTCGGGAGGCAGGAGCGCAAAGCCTTCGAGCAGCGCCGCGCTGCCGGGGTCGTAGCGGAGCATCCGCTCCTTGCCCTCCTCCGCCGTGGCGATGGAGGCGTAGAAATCCGCATACACGATTTCGCTGGATATGATCTTCTCCGGCTGCAGGAACCAGTTGCCCGCGATGTGATCCTGGTGATGCTCCGTGTTGACGAGGTAGCGAAGCGGGCCCTTCTCTCTGATAAAATCACGCCAGGCGATAGCTTCAGAGGGCCGCATGGGACCATCCACGGCGATGACGCCCTCCTCGGTGACCACCATCCCCACCGTCGGATAGCAATCATAATAAAAAACGCTTTCCGTCAGTCGCTCCACTGAACCTCCCCCCTCCCGAGCGGCTTGGCGGCGAGACGTCTCCACCTAGCCGCCAAGCCCCGCCTCGCGCTCGAACCATTCGCGTATGACGCCCTGGTCCCGATCGCCAAGTCCCATGTCCATCGCCCCTTGATACGCCTCTCGCACCGCGTCGGTGAGCGGCAGGGGCGCGCCGTTTGTGCGAGCGAAGCGCTGAATGAGGTCCAGGTCCTTGTGCATGAGGGCGAGGGCGAATTTCACGGGTTCATACTCTTTTTTTCTCAGTCCCCAGCCGCGCGTGCGCATGACGCGAAACACCGTGCTCGAATAGAGATACGCCATCATCTGATCCGGATCGAGGCCCGATTTCACGCCCAGGGTCAATCCTTCCGCCAGGGCGCACAGCTGGCACGCCACCAGCTGGTTCGTTATCAGCTTCATCCGCAGGCCCGCGCCGTTGGGGCCGAAATAATCCAGCAGCGCGCACACGCCGTCCAGCACCGACCGGTGCGCGTCCAGCACCCCCTTGTCACCTCCCACCATGAGGCCGATTTTCGCATCGCGCGCGATGAGCGCGTTTCCGCTGACGGGGGTGTCCAGAAAATGAAAGCCGCGCTCCCCGGCCTCCTCGGCGATGGCGATGCTCTCCTCGGGCAGGATGGTGGAGAAATCAAAGCAGACGGCGCCCGCCGCCGCCGTGAGCAGCGCGCCTCTCTCGCCGAGGTAGGCATCCCGCACGTGCGCTCCTGCGGGAACCGAGCTGCACACATACTCCGCCCCTTGGGCCGCCTCGGCGGGAGAATCGAAAACGCGGACGCCCGCTTTTTCCGCCGCCTCCCGCGCCGTCGGGCTCGGGTCATGGCCCCGCACCTCGAAGCCGGCCTTCACCAGGTTCGCGGCGAGGGCACCGCCCATGTTGCCCAGACCCAGAAACGCGATTCTCTTCGCCAAACCCGCTCCTCCTCAAGCGCAATACTTTCGCATCGCACGCTCCGCAAACTCCATCCCGTGTCCGGGTGCGTCGGGAACCTCCATGCAGCCGTCCACAACGGGGAAATCCCGCGTCAGGGCGTCCGGGGGCAGCATCTCCACATACTCCACCATGTACCCGCTCGGGGTGGCGGCGAGGAGGCTCACGGACACCTCCTGCAGCAAATGGCTGCACAGGGAAAGACGGTGGGCCTCCGCCAGGTGGGCCGCCTTGCGGAACTCCGTCACGCCGCCGCAGCGGCCCACGTCGGGCTGGAGGAACGCCGCCGCCCTCCTCTCGCAAATCTCCCGAAAGCCCCAGCGCATATAGGCGTTTTCTCCCGCCGCGATCGGCGTCGGGCTCCTCCGGGCCACCTCCTGCAGATCGTCCACGGAGTCCGCCAGCACCGGCTCCTCGAACCATTTCACGTCATATTCGGCGAGCATCGCGGCCACCTCCAGGGCTTCGGCCACGTTGTACTTCTGGTTCGAGTCCGCGAACAGGACGACCGCCTCGCCCGCCTCTTTTCGCAGGATGCGGATGCGCTCCTCGTCGCGACGGGTGCCCAGCTTCAGTTTGTAGGCGCGGATGCCCTTCTCCATGAACCCCTGGCATTCGCTCACCATCTCGGCGTCCGTGAACGTGAGCCAGCCGCCGCTGCCGTATACCGGCATCCTGCTCCGGAAGCCGCCCAGGATTCGGCAGAGCGGCATTCCCGCCGCCTTGGCGAGCGCGTCCCAGCAGGCGGTATCCACGGCGGACAGCGCCTGGACGCCGAGGCCGCCCCGCATCCTCGCCTTGTTGGGACCCCAGAGTCGCCGCCAAAGCGCCTCCGGTGCGAGCGCATCCTGCCCGACCGCCAGCGGGGCGAGCTCGTTCTCGACATAGGGAACCAGCGTGCGCGAAGTCTCCCCGCCCAGTCCCATCACGAAGCCGCAGCCCGTCGGACCATTCTCGGTGTGCAGAAAAACCAGCAAATAATCGAGCACCGACTTCGTGCTGTTCGCACTCCCTATCGCCCGGGCGAGGGGCACCCGGGCCGACTTGGCCTCTATTCCCGCAATTTTGAGTCTCGCCACCGGCCGCGCCCCGTGGAATTTCGCTCCGCCGAACCAAACAACAAAGGCTGCGGAGGCCCCCGAAAGAACGCCTCCGCAGCCCGGGGAGCAAGCCCCCCGCCGCGAATGACCTAGTTCATATTCATGCTGGCCAGCGCCTTCTTGAGCGCCTCGCCGGCGATGCCCTCGCCGCCCGCGAAATCCGGCAGGCGGCGAATCTTGCCCCGGCCCTTCTGCACCTTGGCCGTCGCGTTGAGCGCGTTGATGATGCGCGGGGTGATCTTGTAGAGCGGCCGCACCACGTTGATGGCGCGCCTGGCGATGGAGTAATCGACCTTGCGTCCCTTGGCTATGAGCCACTTGTGGTAGACCTTGGCGAACTTGTCCGGGTCCTTTTTCCAGAGCTGGGCGGATTTGAGGTAGGCGCGCAGATACTTGACGACCCCATCCGGGTTGCTCTTCAGCGTTCGGGGATTCGCCAGCTCGATGAAGATCATGGCCGGCGGGTTGTCGTATTTGCAGTAATCAACGATGGGCCGGCCCCATTTCTTGTCCGTGAGGCGGAACGACGTGGGCGCGCCGATGACCATGGCGGAAACCACCTTCGCCCGATAGGCGGAGAGGCGCTCCGCCGTCGTGGTGTTCATGATCTTGAGGTCGCGCGGCTTCATGCCGAACGCGGGCAGGATGCCGTTGTCCAGAACGAAGTGGGTGGACGTGCCCTTCTTCTCGGCGATGGTCTTGCCCCGGAGGTCGGCCACCGTCTTGATCGGGGAGTCGAGCGGCACCCATATGGAGATGGACTTGCACCAGGAGGAGCTGACGGAGATCATCGTCAGGCCCGCTTTTTTCGCCACGCCGTCCACAAAGGGCCGCGTGGCGCCGTGGCCCACGTCGAGACTGCGGGAGAGCAGCGCCTCGATGACGAGCTTGCCCTGCGCGAATACCTTGACCGACCAGTTGCCCTTTCCAAATTCCTCGTCGAAATAGCCCATCCCCATGGCGACCGCCGTGAAGGAGCCGAACGTCTGGCGATGCATTCCGATGCGGAACTTGGCCGCCTGCGCGTCCATGGCGCCGAAACCCACGGGCGTGAAACCCAGAACAAGAGCCAGACCCAGAAAACCAAACAGCTTTCTCATCCCGTTTCCTCCTCTCGGAAAATGGAAGGGCAGAATCTTCCGCTGACAGGCAACGATGGATTTCCCTCCGAACTGGATGAGGGAAGCATACCACAGACGCGGCCTGCGGCGCATCCGGCGGACGAAAACCCAATCCCCATCCACCGATCTCCGCCACCGGGTCCGCCCGCTCGCCCCGGCTTCGCATGAGGGTGCGGAATCAAAGCCGCATCAAATCCTCGCCGGCGACGATGGGGCCGTCGAAATGCGGGGCTATCGCTTCGCGCACCCTCTCATTCGGCGCGAGGGGGGGAACCACATGGGAGAAGACGAGCCTGGCGACGCCGGCGCGCGCGGCCGTTTTTCCGACCTCCGCCGCCGTGGCGTGGTGGGCCGCCACGATTTTCGCCGTGCCCCGGAATCCGCCGAATTCCTCATCGATCAACTCCGGGATGCAGGGGTGCATCACCAGAAGGTCCGCACCCCGCGCGAAGGGGACGAGCCTCTCCGTAGGGCTGCCATCGCTCGCGATGACGATTTTTCTGTCCTCCGCCGCGAAGGAATAGGAGAGAATCGCATCCACGTTGCCGTGGCGCGTGCCGGCCTCCACGCGGATGGAGACGCCGTCCACGTCGAGCGAATCGCCGGGGGCAAGCACGGACGCCTCGACTTCGGTCCCGTTCGCGGGCTTGCCCTCATTCACGCGGAGGTCGATGTCGTACGCGTAATAATGCAGCATGCGCTCCACGATCTCCTGAACGGGCGACGGGCCATAGACGCGCAGCGGCGTCGTGGCGCCCATGATCCACCGGGAGAGGAAAAATTCGCCGAAGCCCGTGTAGTGGTCGGAATGGAAATGCGTAAAAAACAGGTGATCCACGCTCTGGACGCGAAAGCCTGCCCGCACTATCTGGGTCGCGGCACCGCGAGCGGCATCGACCAGATAGAGCCTCCCTCCCTGGACGATGGCGTTGCACGGACCGCTTTTCTCGGGAGTCGGCGGCGGCGCGCCCACGCCCAGGAGTATGAGTTCCAAAACGCGCTCCCCCGCCCTCGGCTCGCGGCTTGCCAGGGCGCGCCGCCGGGGGGTATTCTTTCACCCTCCCGGAACGATTGCGCGCGCCCAACCACAGGAGGAGGCTCCCGCATGCGCCGCTTGTCCGAGCACCTGTATGCCGAGACCGCCTACGATTGGGCGAACGTGGGCGCCGCCGTCACGGATGGCGGCGTCCTCCTCCTCGATTGTCCGGTGCGGCCGACGGATTCGCGCGCATGGCAAAGGGAAGTCTCCCGCCTCAGCCCTCTGGGCGCGCGCTATCTCATCGCCACGGATTACCACGGCGATCATACCACGGGCGCGTCGTTCATCGAAGGGGATGTGCACTTCATCGCCCCCCGATACGTCTATGAGGAAATATCCCGGGGCGGAAACGCCTTCTCCAAGGAGATATTCGTGGAGACCCTCCGGGATCAGGGGCATGCGGAGGAGGCGGACGAAATCGCCAACGCCGCGGTCCCGCTCCCCCGGTTTTGCTTCCGCGACAGCCTCACCCTGCACCTGCCGCCGCTTACGTTCGAGATATACCGTAAGGGCGGCCACTCCCCCGCGTGCACGTCCGTCCTCGTGCCCGAGGAGGGCGTTCTGTTCGCCGGAGACGTCGTCATCAACGGCCCCTCCGCCGGCATGCGCGACGCCCGCGTGGGCGAGTGGATAGAAGCGCTCGCCTGGGTGGAGGGGCTGGAGGTCGACGCCATCGTCCCGGGACACGGCGAGATATGCGGCAAGGAGGTGGCCACGGAGCTGCGGGAGCGCCTCGGCGGAATGATGGACATCATGACCGGCGCCGTCGCCGCCGGCAAAGGGAAGGCGGAGGCCGTCGCGGAGCCGAAATTCCTGAAATACTTTCACGCGGACTCCTCGCTCGGCGCATACTGGCTCGCGCAGAGGAAGGACACCTTCCGCGAGGGCCTGGAGCGTTTGTATGACGAAGTCGCCTCGGAGCGCTAGGGTTCGCACTCTCCATCACGGGGGAAGGAAGCGCAGATGAAAACAGAAGAAAAAAAGCTGGGCCGCATCTTTCGCGTCACGCTGGAGGCCGGGGATAGTTTTTATGGGAACCTCAGCGCGTTCGTCAAGGAGAAGAACATTCGGGCGGGGTCGGTCTTCCTCATCGGCGCACTCTCGGAGACCGACATGATCTCCGGCTTTCGGAGCATGGAGGGATACGACGTCGACCGCCTCCACTTCGAGGGCTGGCGCGAGCTCGTCGCCCTGGGAAACATCACCTGGCCTGCGGAGGCGCCCCCGGCCCTCGGCGACGTGCGCTGGGAGGAGCCGCAGCCCTACGTCCACGTGCACATGGCCATCAGCGGCGGCCCGGGCGAGCCGGAAAAAGTCCTGGCGGGACACCTGAGCGACGGCGTCGTCAAAGGCGGCATGATCGTTGAAATCTACGAGCACCTCGACGCTGCGGCAGGTTCGTGATCAGCGTCAGCGCCCCCTCCGGCCCAATCCCGTTTCCGATGAAGAGCGCGCGATGAACGACTCCGCTATCGAGAATCTTCCGTTCGCGCCCAGCGAAGACCCGTTCACCGTGGAGCACGGCGGATTCTACCGGCGATGGCTCCACATGGTCGAAGACGTCGGGGAGCTCCGGAGAGCCGTGGCCTCCCTCCGGGGAACGACCGACGACCTCTGGGTGCCCGTCTGGAGCGAGATCGGCAAACGCTACGAAAAACAGGCGGAGCGCCTCGCCGGTGCGGGGAACGCTTCCGCCGCCCGGGAAAAATTCCTCCAGGCCAAAACCTATTACAGCATCGCCCGCTTTCCGCGCCCCCTCACCCCGCTCAAGGAGCAGGCGAGCCGCGATTGCATCCGCGCGTATCTGAAATCATGCGAATCTCTCGACCCGCCGCTGGAGACGGTCGGGGTGGAATGCGAGGGAAAGTCCATCACCTGCCACTTTCGCGCGCCAGCCGGCGCGCGTGCGGAAAACCCCGCGCCCGCCGCGCTCGTCATGTGCGGCGGGGACATGTTCAAAGAGGATCGCGGGTGGGCCGGCGAGATGGCCATGACCCACGGCCTGGCCACGCTGGTGATGGACGGGCCCGGCACGGGCGAGAACCCCTTCCCCTACGAACCGCGCTCCGTCATCGCCTGGGAGGCGGCGGTCGACTACCTGGCCGCCCGCCCCGAGGTGGACGCCGGGCGCATCGGCGCGTTTGGCATCAGCAGGGGCGGCCATTCCGTGATGCTGCTCGCCGGCTCCTGTCCCGGGAAGGTGCGGGCGGCCGTCGCCAGCGCCGGCCATCATTTCGGCTACCGCATGACAGAGGCGGAGATGGCGAATTTCGTGGACAACAGAAACAAGCGCTCCGCCTACGTTTTCGGCGCGCCGGGGGACGGCCCCTCCTTTCCGGAAACCACGGCCGAGAAAGAAGAAGAACTCTTCCGCCGATGGGCGCTCAGCGAGCTGGGGCTGGTGGAAAAAATCGTCTGTCCGATCCTGATGATAAACGGCAAGCAGGATCACCTCGCCCCGATCGGGAACATCTACTATATGCTGGAGCACGGGCCGGTGCTGGGCAAGGAGGCGAGAATCTATCCGGACGACGGGCATTGCGCCTTCCGGCACTTTGCGCAATGGGCACCGGAATCCTTCCGTTGGCTGAAGGAGAAGCTCGCCCCCGCCCGGGGATAGCGCCTTCTCCGCCGCCTGCGCCGGGAGGCCATCGGCGCTTTGCGTTTTCCCCTGGCGCGTCCCGCCGTCGCGGCTCATCCACTCCCCCCAATATCTCTCCCCATGTTGCGATCGACCGCCCCCTCCGCCTGCGCGGTTCCGCATGTCCGCATGGAGGAGGGGGCTTGATCTGCGGGGCGATTGCGAACATGCTGAGCACCGCCGCCGGTTTTTCACGCGGGACGCAGGGTTTCGTCCCGTTTTCTCCACGCGGGAGGGGAGGCCGATGGAGCGCAAACGAGCGAGCGATTTCGATCAGGGGTTGCTGCATCTGTTTGATGAATACGTGCACGGCGTCATCGAGCGCAGGGAGTTTCTCGACAAGGCGGCGAGGTTCGCCGTCGGCGGCGTCACCGCCGCCGCCCTGCTAGACGCGCTCTCGCCCGACTACGCCCTCGCCAGGCAGGTCGAGGAGAACGACGCGCGCATCCAGGGCACGACCGTTGAATACCCCTCGCCCAGGGGCCATGGCGCCATCAAGGCCTATCTCGTCCGTCCCGCCGGCGGGGGGAAGCGCGGCGGCGTGGTCGTCGTGCACGAGAACAGGGGGCTGAACCCCTACATCGCCGACGTCGCCCGGCGCGTGGCCGTGGCGGGCTTCACCGCCCTTGCGCCCGACGGACTCACTCCGCTGGGCGGATACCCCGGCAACGACGCGGACGGCAGGGTCATGCAGCGCAAGCTCGATAAAGGAAAACTGTTGCAGGATTTCCTGTCCGCCTTCGATCATCTCAAGGCCGACGCGAACGGAAACGGCAAGGTCGGCGTGGTCGGCTTCTGCTATGGCGGCGGCGTCTCGAACGCCATGGCCGTCCACAAGCCCGACCTGGCGGCGGCCGTCCCCTTCTACGGGCGCCAGCCCCGGGCCGCCGACGTTCCGCGGATACAGGCCCCCCTGCTGCTCCACTTCGGCGAATTCGACCCGCGCATCAACAAGGGGTGGCCCGCCTATGAGGCCGCCCTCCGGAAACACGGCAAGGAATACATCGCCCATTTCTACCCGAAGGCCAACCACGGCTTTCACAACGACACCACGCCGCGCTACGACAAGGCCGCGGCGGAACTCGCCTGGAAGCGCACGATTCGCTTTTTCCGGGAGAAGCTGGGCTAGGCAGCGTTGCCGGGCGGTGCGCGGACGAGAGCGCGCGCGAAAGGAGAGAGGGAGGGGGCGGGCGCGCGAGCCGCGACCGACGGCGGAATGCGGGCGGGAAGTGCGCATGGACGCCTCCCCCGGCCGGTAGGCCGTTTGCAGCGGTCCCGGTAGCGGTTCGCCGCGCATCCTCCGCTTCACCCGCCCGCGCTCCTCTGGTAGAATGGGGACAGTAAAGCGAGAACAGAAGCATATCTGTGCGCCCCGCGTCTCCATGCGCCCCTCCTCCACGATGAAGGAACACCCGCATCCATGCGCGCTCTGCTGTTCCGGTTCATCGGTTTCCAGAAATATCTTTCCCAACGCTTCGATGACCTGCTGCCCGAGAAATTTCGGATCGACGGGAACATGCATTTTCAGGAGCGGTTCGCGCTGTCCCACATCCCCGAGGGTGCGCTGGTGTATGATGTCGGCGGGGGGAAGCGCCCCTTCCTCTCGCCCGAGGAGAAGGCGCGGCGGAAGCTGCGGGTCGTGGGACTCGACATCGACGAGGAGGAATTGATGCGCGCGCCGCTCGGGGCGTATGATGAGGCGATTCGCGCCGACATCACGGAATACTGCGGACGCGGAGACGCTGACGTGGCGATTTGCCAGGCACTTCTCGAACACGTGGCGGACACCCCCTCCGCCTTCGCCGGCGTCGCGAGCGTTCTGAAAACGGGCGGCCGGGCGTTGCTCTTCGCCCCCTCCCGGAACGCGGTCTACGCGCGCATCAACCTCATGATGCCCGAGAATCTGAAGCGGAAAATCCTGCATTTCCTCCACCCCGAACTGGAGGGGAAGGCCGGCTTTCCGAGCTATTACGACTGTTGCACCCTGGCGGAGTTCGAGAAAATCGCGGGGGAGAAGGGGTTCGCGGTACTGGAGAAACGGGCCTATTATTCCAGCGAGTATTTCCGCTTTTTCACGCCCCTTCACATTCTCTGGCGAGTTTGGCTGTGTGCTTTCCACCTTTTCGCAAAAGAGCGGGCGGCGGAGACTTTCAGCGTCGCGCTTCGCAAAATCTGAGGAGCGGCGTCCGGAGATCCCTCCCGTCCGGCAAGCGCGCGGACGGACGAATGCGCCCCGCCTTTCGCGGGACGCGGCGGCATGTGCCCGCCGGGACACTCCGCCCATCGAACGGGAGTCGGAAGGACGTCATGTGCGGAGTCGCGGGATTCCTCTTCACGCATCGGGAGATGGATGACGCCCGGCGCGTCGTCTCGAGGATGGCGGAGTGCCTCCGCCACCGGGGGCCGGACGATGCGGGAAGCTGGGTCGATGAGGCTGCGGGAGTCGCCATCGGGCACCGGAGGCTCTCCATCATCGATTTGAGCATGGACGGCCACCAGCCCATGATCTCGCACAGCGGGCGATACGTCATCGCCTACAACGGAGAAGTGTATAATTTTCTCGAACTGCGCGAGGAGCTGGCGGGCGGGGGGACACAGTTCCGGGGAGGCTCGGACACGGAGGTGATGCTCGCCGCCGTGGAGGCCTGGGGGCTGGAGGCGGCGGTTCGGCGATTCGTCGGGATGTTCGCCTTCGCCCTGTGGGATCGCCAGGAGAAAACGCTGTGCCTGGCGCGCGACCGGATAGGCGAGAAACCGCTCTACTACGGTTGGTGCGGCAAGTGCTTTCTCTTTGGATCGGAGCTGAAAGCCTTGCGCGCGCACCCCGACTGGGAGGGAGAAATTTCGACCCGCGCCCTGGTTTGGTACACGAAGCGCGGCTACGTGCCCTGCCCGCATTCGATCTACCGGGGAATCCGGAAACTGGCCCCCGGCGCCATCCTCCGCCTCCGCACCTCTGACGCGCCCGGCCATCTGCCGGAGCCTTCCGCCTACTGGTGCGCGCAGGAGGTGATACAGGACGCTCTGCCCAACCGACGCGCGCCGTCGGACGACGAGGCGATCGATCAACTGGACAAGGCGTTGAGGCGCTCGGTGCGCCAGTGCCTGCGGGCGGACGTGCCGGTCGGCGCGTTTCTCTCCGGCGGAATCGACTCCTCCCTCCTGGTCGCGCTGATGCAGGCGGAGAGCAGCGCCACCGCGCGCACGTTCTCCATTGGATTCCACGAGGCGGGCTACAACGAGGCGCGCCATGCGGCCGAGGTCGCCCGCCATCTCCAGACGGATCATTCGGAACTCTACGTCAGCCCGAAAGAAGCGCTCCAGGTCATTCCGCACCTGCCGCAACTCTACGATGAGCCGTTTGCGGATTCCTCCCAGATTCCCACGTCTCTCGTGGCCGCCCTCGCGCGGGAGCATGTGACCGTCAGCCTCTCGGGAGACGGGGGGGATGAGCTCTTCGGCGGCTACAACCGCCATAACCGGGTGATCGCCATGTGGAATGCGAGCCGCTGGCTGCCGGAGTGGTCGAGAAAATGCGCCGCCCGCGGACTGCTGGCCTGGCGACCGGCGCTCGCGAATTTCTATCAGAAGCTGTCCCCCATGCTGCCCATGCGCTACCGGTTCGAGATGTCCGAGGAGAAGATTCAGAAACTGGGGCGCCTGCTCCGCACGTCGCGTCTCGATGAAGTATACGAGAATCTCCGCACGCACTGGGCGGATACCTGCGTCCGCCAGGACCGGCACCTGGAAGGTTCTCTTTCTCCCGACCCGGTGCCGGACGGCCTCCACTCCGCCGAGCAGATGATGTACCGCGACCTGCGAGACTATCTGCCCGACGACCTTCTGGTCAAGGTGGACAGGGCGAGCATGGGCGTGGGCCTCGAGGTGCGCGCGCCGTATCTGGACCACCGTGTCGTGGAGTTCGCGTGGGGCCTGCCGTTGGGATACAAGGTGCGGAAATCGGAAGGAAAATGGATTTTGAAGCGATTGCTGTCCCGCTACGTTCCCGCCTCCCTGACCGAAAGACCCAAAAGCGGGTTTTACATGCCGATTGGCGTGTGGCTGCGGGGAACGCTCCGCGACTGGGCGGAGGACTTGCTCGAAGAGTCGCGCCTCGTGCGAGAGGGCTTTTTTCAGGCGAAACCGATCCGCCGGATATGGGAGCATCACCTGGCCGGCAAAGGAAACTGGGAGTCCGCCCTGTGGTGTATCCTGATGTTTCAATCATGGCAAGACGCGCAGAGGAAATGAAATGGGGACAACGTTGCTGTTGCTGGATCTGGAGGACAGGCATTTTTTGACCCACAGGCATTCGCTCGCCGTCGCCGCCAGGGACGCGGGCTATCGCGTCCGCGTATGCGTGATGATGGGCGGAGAATATGCGGATCGGATTCGGGCGGAGGGTTTCGAGTGCGTTGTCCTGGGCGCCTACAGGGAGGGCTTCAGCCTGTTTCGGGAATTGCAGGCTCTCTGCAGGATCGTTCGCGTCTATCGGGCGCATCGTCCCCAAATCGCCCATCATTTCGGCGTGCGGAGCCTCCTGCACGGAGCCATCGCCGCCTGGCTGGCCCATACGCCAGCCGTCGTGCATTCATACGTTGGGCTGGGCGCGCTGTTCACCTCCGGCTCTTTCAAGCTGAACCTGTGGAGAAGGATCGTGGTGTCCTTGCTCCGGCGCTTTCAGATGCGGAAGAACACCTGGGTCATCGCACAGAATGGCGCCGACAAAGAGACGCTCCTGAAAAACGCGCTCACCCACGCTCCCCGCCTGACCATGATTCGCGGCTCGGGCGTTGACACCCGGGCCTTTCAGCCCTCGCCGGAGCCGCCGGGCGCGCCCCTGGCGGTCCTCGCCTCCCGGATGCTGGCGGACAAGGGGATCCACGAATTCGTGGAAGCGGCAGCCCTCTTGAAAAAGCGGAACGTGCAGGTTCGCATGGCGCTAGCGGGCAAGCCAGACCCCAAAAATCCGCGCTCCATCCCGGAGAGCACGCTCTCGAAGTGGCACCGCGACGGCGCGGTCGAATGGTGGGGCTACAGGGAAGATATGCCGGAAGTGTGGCGAGGCTGCCACATCGCCGTTTTGCCATCGTATCGGGAAGGACTCCCGAAAAGCCTGCTGGAGGCGGCGGCGTGCGGGCGCCCGCTGGTGGCCACCGACGCTCCCGGCTGCCGGGAGGTCGTCCGGGACGGGACAAATGGACTTTGCGTTCCCCCGAGGGATCCCGAACGCCTGGCCGACGCCATCGGGACGCTGGCCCAGGACGCCGGGATCAGGCGAAAAATGGGCGAGGCTGGACGGCAAATCGTGGAAACAGAATTTTCCGACACCATCGTCGTGCGACAGATTTTTGCGTTGTACGACCGGATAAGCGGCGCTGCAATGAAACGCGGGGGAGAGGGGGGGCGAGACGACGCGCGGCAGGAGGCCGTGGCGAGCCCGCAAGGGGGCCGGGCGGAGGAGCCTTTACCCCTCCGGCGCAGCCGAAGCGGAAGTCGCTAGTATCTCACGATACAGGTAGCGGATAAAACACAGGAGGATGGCGAACAGCCAGAACGGATAAAATTTCGACGTGGAGGAAACGCTGATGAGCAAGGCGACGGCGGTGCAAAACATGGCGGCGAAAGGCATGACCACGGCAAATGAATTCTCAGCAGGCCGCAAGAGCATGACATCCCAGAAATACCGCACGCCCGTCGCGGCCATGACAATCAGCAAGACCAGTCCCAGCAGTCCCAAGTCCGCGATGAGGTTCATCGGGGTGCTGTGTATCGTACTCACTTCGCCGCTCCTCGGGTCATGCCGAAGCACATTGAACCGCGCCATTCCTCCGAGCTGAAACTCCTGGCGGACATCCCCGAAAAAATATTCCGTCACCACGGGCGGCACATCCGCGGAATACGCATACAAAACTCCCTGCCGGGGGCCACCCCCGAGAAAAGGCCGCGCAAGAAACACATCCGCCGCGCGCGTGTAGTTGAAGCCCCGCGCCTTGACGCCATGCTCGAAACTACTTATCCCCGCAAATTCTGCTCTTGTTCCTCCTCTCACCTTCCCGCTCACCAGCAGCGCCCCGGCGGAAAACACCAAAACGACAACCAGGGGCGCGAGAAAACGGAAGGGCCGGGTGAGGCGCATCTTTTTGCCGCGCGATCGCCTCCTGCATTTCAACAAGAACGCGCAGAAGAGCCATGCGCCCAGCAGCAAACCGAACAGCGGGGAGCGCCTCATCGTGGAGAAAAGCATCAGCACTCCGGACAATGACGCACAAAGATACAACCAGCCCCCCCTTTTTCTCAGGAACAGGTAGAGGCCAACGCCCGTCAATATCAATCCGAGGCGGCCGGGGTCGACAATGTGCCGCGGGAACATGCTGATGAAAACTCGCCCTTTGATATCCAGCGACCAGGGGTTGGGAATCGCCAGATAAAAAAACAGGATGCACTCGACGCCCACAACCAGGACGACCCAGAACACGACTTTCAGGACGCTTTCAAACTCGCTCCTGTCCCACCCGTTGTTCCAAATCAGATACCATACGAGCATCCCATCGATATACGGGACGGCGTCAACGAGGGGCTGATACACAGGCACGAGCGTTTTGACCGGATCGCCTGCGATGTAGGCATGAAGCACTCCGCCCCAGAATATCGCCCAGAACCAGAGGGTGAAGACCCCGAACGCCGGCGTCGGCTTTCTCACCCCGTACCGAACCGCCTCTATCGCCCATGCAACGCACAGCAAGCAGAAAAGGAGCATGTAGACTTTATACGGACCCAGCAGATGTCCCGGAAAGTAGGGGACGAACGCCCGGGGAATGAGGAGGTGGACCGCGTGGAGAGAGATGACCGCATTGGTGAGCCAGAAAGGAGAAAACCTCTTTTCTCTCCGGGCGGGAGGGGCGTCCATCCCTCGTTCGTCAGGCATATCCGGATTATTCTGGGCCGCCGCCGATTCGCTCATCGTTTATATGGCAGCAACCTTGCACCGGAGCGTCGCGTCAACGCGCATGCCCTCTCCCATCCACCTCTGCGATGAGGCGCCGCCGAAGTCCGCCGGGCACACGCTACGCGCCATCCGGTTCTTTTCGCGCAGAAGCCGCTTTCCGGAATTCCAGAAACAGCACCGCGCATATGGCGAGAAACAGGCCAGCGACAAGGCCCAGCGTCGCCGAGGCTTTCCAATAGATGGGAGCCGGGCCAGCGGGCAGTGTCGCGGGAACGATAACCCTCAAACTCGCGCCGCGCCTTATCGCCCTGCGATATTCCCGGGAAGCGACTTTATAATCCCTCTGCGCCACGGAAACTTCCTTCTCTAGCTTGTCGCGCTGAGCCAGCAAACGCCCCTTGCGGGCCCATTGCTCGCGCAGGCTATTCCATACTTCTTCCAGCTTGACAACCAGGAGGGCCCTTGTTTCCCTCATTTGCTCCATTCTCTCAAGTATTTTAGTATAGAATATCCATTTTTTCAGCAAGACGTTCACCAGGAAATCGCTCGGCTTCATTTCTTCTTTTTCGTCTACAGAGACGCCGACTCCGGGGGAAATTCTCAATGCGCTCAGGTCCGGCGACAACATCCCAAGTGCGTCCGGCCTTGCAAGAACCAGCTCGCCGATTCTCGTCTGCTGCGCGAAAACTCTGGACTCGACGTTTTTTATTTCATCCCGCATCCCGGAAATTTTCTCGCGCAAATCCTTGACGCGATGCTCCCGGAATTTCTCCCTTTGCTCCGACAATTTCGCATCAATCCTGGCGAGTCTGTCACGATACCAGGCTTTTTCCCCCTCCATCTCCTGCAAGCGCAGCTTCTCATCCATCATTTTTGCCATCGCGGCGCCGTATAGATCGTTGTCCCCCTTCCCGTCATGCGCGACCGGGTTTTTACCCGGCGCGCCCGGGAGAGTTTGCGCACTCCCGGAGGCCGCCCTGCCCCGTCTCGCTTTCTCCATGTCGCTCATCTGCGTCTGCAGCGATTTCAACCTCGCCATGGAAACCTGCAACCTGCCCCCAAGATCGGGCAAGGCGCTCAAGATTTCCTTTTTTTCATTCTCCAACGATTCTTTCGCGGCTTGAATTTTTTCCAGCCCGGAAGGAGTCTGGGCACCGGCTACAACCGCAGGAGTTTTCGCCGCCGCATCCACGTTCAAGGCACTGCCTGCCCCTTGCCTTTTAAACAGGGCGGCCAACTCGCCTTCCGCTTCCAACATATCTGCTACCAGGGCACGATGAGACGCTAGCAAGGCGTCGAGCTTGTTGACATCCAGGCTCAGGGTCCACATGTCGCTGTCTTTGTCTTTCCCCGCAAGCAGTTTCACAGTCCTTTCCCGCAACTTGCCGGCGTCTTTATAAAGATGCTTGATATTCTGCATTTCGTGAAAGATATGCGCATCCCTTCCGAGTAATTGCCTCCGGCGCAGCCGCAACGTATTGATTCTATCATTTATCTCCCGCTCGCCGGATGGGAGTAAACCGAATTTCACCAGCTTCTCTTTGACGTCATCCAGGCGCTTCTGCGCGATATCCCGCTCCTGTTCCAGCTCTTTTCTCTCTTCCAAAGGGGCAAACCTACCATAATCCTGCTGGTAGTTCCTTACTGCCAAGTCGGCGGCGGCATTCGCCAAATCTCTTGACAATGCGGGAGACAGCGTCGTGGCGGACACGCGAATGATGTTTGCCTGCTTGCCTTTCGCTGCATGCAGAACCTTGTTCCACAAACCATCGGCCGACATGTTGCGGGAAGCGGCGCCACGCTTAAGCTTCTGCATCACCTGCCTGGAAGGCGCAAGTCCCGGTAGAATCCCCACGGCCGCCTGCACATCGGCTGCCGGATTTCCATCCCCGCGCCCTCCCACCAGTGGCGAGCGACTGAAGAGCAGGGTCGCTGTGGATCGATATTCTTTCGTTCGGGAAAAGCTGACGGCGGACAAAAGCGCCATCAATACGGCGGGACAAACGACAAACCACAACCAGTGCCTCTTCAGCACGTTCGCGATTTCTTCCAAGCTGATGCGTTCCACGACTTCCATGCCTAGACCCCTCTATCTGCAAAATCGGCGTATGTCTCGCCCGTCCATCCTGATGCAAGGCCGGCTCGATGCCCCGGACGGCTCCCGAGGCGCGTCAAGACTGCAATTCCATGAATTCCCTGTATCGGCCTTCCCCCCCGATGAGAGCCGCATGGTCGCCCTCCTGAACGACTCGGCCGCCATCGAGAACGAAAATCCTGTCCGCATTCCTTATCGTAGAAAGACGATGGGCGACGATCAGGATGGTCATCCGCCCGCTGAGCTCCTGCACAGCCGTCTGGATGAGATGCTCGGACTCGCTGTCGAGCGAACTCGTCGCCTCGTCCAGAACCAGTATCTGGGGAGAGCGGACCAGGGCTCTTGCGAGTGCCAGACGCTGTTTTTGGCCTCCGGACAACCTGAACCCCCGGTTGCCGATGATCGTCTCGTATCCTTCCGGCAGCTTTTCTATGTATGCATGGGCACATGCGGTTTCCGCGGCCTTGCGCACTTGCCCCTCGTCCGCGTCGAGATTTCCATAGCGGATGTTGTTATACACCGTATCGTGAAAAAGATGCGGCTCCTGCTCCACCACCCCGATTCGACTTCGCCATTCCGCCAGGGGAACATCCCGCAAATCCACGTCATCCACATAGATGACCCCGCGCGAGGGGTCGTGAAGACGCAGGAACAGATCGACAAGCGTGGTTTTCCCGCCTCCGGAGGAGCCGACGAGGGCCGTTGTCTTGCCTTGCTCGACCAAGACGCTTATCCCGCTCAGCGTGCTGTTTTGCACCCCGGGATACGAAAACGAGACGTCCTCAAACCGCACTCCCTTCTCCAGGACGCCAAGGGGAGCGCATCCCTCCGGCAAATACGTCTTGCGCTTCCTTTCCCCGCATTCGAGGATGAGCAACAGGTGCGGGATGAGTTCGTTGACCTTGACCCACTGGTTGCATATCACCTTCAGCTTGGGAATGACCTGCAAGAAGATGACGAGGAACACGGCAAGGGTGACGAAGGGGAGCTCCAGAAATTGAACGGACAGAACCAGACAAAGAACCATGAAAATAAAAAACAGCGGCTCGTGAAACAATGACGCGATAATCCTGTTGTCCATGATCTGGATGCAGACCCGACGATAATCGTCCGCGTGGCGTCCGTAATTATCGACGTGGTGCCTGGCGTTTCCGAACACCTTTACCGTTTTGATTCCGGAGAAGACGTCATAGAGATAGGAATTGATGTTCTCCATGCCTTGCGATTCCTTCTTCCCTCCTCCATATGCGCTTTGAAAACGCGGGAGCAGGAAAAGATACGAGACGGCCGACAGGCCAACGACGATGACGGTCAGCCAGAAGGACACCATCAAATTCATCGCCAAATACAGGGTGCAGAAAAAAATGCCGCTCATGATGAGCATCGCATATTCCAGAATCACGCCGGCATTGTTCGCAGAGGTAAACTGGACGGCGACAAGGTCGCCCACCTTCTGGGAGTAAAAAAACGAGAGCGGAAGATTCATGAGGTTCCGAAAGGCTCTCTCCCTCAGATCGTATGTGGCTCTCGAGCTGATCAACCGCGCGCAGCGCATGGAAACCGCGACCAGGGCGTATTTGACAAGCGTTGCGGCGGAGAAGACGAGGATGAGGTTCGTGAACGAATACTCCAGGCCCACCAATCCGAATCCCCACATGGCGTATGCCGTAAAGAAGTGGTTCGTCTCGGCTCCTCCCATGGATTGAAATATGGGCATCAGCATGCCCAGCCCCATGCTCTCGAACATCGTCGCCAAAACAAGGATAAGAAAATACAAGAGCAGGAAACCCTTGTCGTTCCGGGCGAGGTAGAGGATATGTTTCAGTTTTTCGTTCCGCATATGTTCTTTCACCGGAGGAGGGGATTCCCCGCACGTCCAGACGGCACAGGGCAAACGAAGCGCCTCCGGTCGCTGCCCCGCTGCGCATGCGGCCTGCCGGCATCCGCGCAATCGCCCACGTCGCCCCCGAACCCGCTCAAGAGGCTTGCATCTCCCGTCTCAATACGCTTGCCATGCGCCCGGTGTTTTTGCCGTCGAAATGGTAGTCCGAATCCATCCGCAAGCGCTCCCAGGCACAATCGAACCCCTCGAAACCGGACTCCAGTCCCTGAAAGGCGTCGAGCACGTCCTTGGCGTCCCGAAGAACGAAATCCGATCCATAGTCCCTGAAATTGTAAGGCTCCATGCCGATAAACAAAAAAGTAAATACCCGGGCCCCCACAACGGAAGCCTCATTGATTCCCCAGGAGGAGCTCGGCGTGATCACGAGATCGCTGCCAACCATCAACTGGTGCGTGTTCCACCTCTCATGCTCGATGATGAACCGAGAATCTACCTCAGGGAGGTCGAAAAATCGACTGATATGCCTGGCGCTTTTCGCATCATCGAATCGTCTGAAACGGATGAATACGTGGCAATCCAGCCTTTGGTGCTGAAAATTCACCAAAGCCTCGAACAGCTTGTCCCATTGCTCCAGCATGTTGTGGGCGCCGACTCCGGGAAGAAGAATGGTGATCACCCACCTCCGCTTCCCATGGAGGCGGTGTATGTCCGCGACGATTTTTCCCCGGTTCCCGGATTCCGCGAGCAGGGAATCCATGGTGTGTCTTCCCACTTCCTCCAACGCCATGCCCTTCCAATGCGGGGAGAAGGTCTTCGCATGCAGCCTGCACAGAACCATCAGCTTGTCCAGGTGAACAAAGCTGTTTTCCGGTTTGCTGTGGATGGTTCCCGAATGCACTACGCCAATTCTCTTTCTGCCATCTCGATTCGCAACGATGGATTCCAGGACGTGGCCTGCGTTGTATTCATCCCGAACCAGCTCGACGTCGTACTTCACGTTCTCCATCTCGTATTGTTTCAGGATATAGTGATACAGTGCCTTTGTGGTCGCTTTCTCCATCGTCGCCGACAACCAGCTGGCACCCGGTGCGCGCGCGAGGCTCTTTGCGATGCGCCATGTGCACGCCAAGGTAAAGCGAAGTAGCGCCAGATTCACGCCATAGCCGTCTTTGTCCACATAGGGGTAGCCTCGCCTTCGCATTTCCCCCGCAAATTCTTTTTTGACCTTCGGCGGGAACTTCCAACCGCCAAACACATGAACGATCTCCCCGGGCCGAAACCCGTGGCCATACAAATACGCGTCGTCCTGCTGGGTTCGGATATCCCTGGTGCGCACCTTGCCCCCATCGAAAACGCCGTGCATCACGGGCATGGCCAATGCGTAGCGCGGGGATGCGGAGGAAACCCGGCCATTTCTGATATGCCGCAAGAAAAGGACGCCAGGCAGGAGCAGGGACGCCAGGCGCCAGCCATGCGCCCGGAGCATGTTCGTTGCCCTCGCCACAAAACGCGACCAGGCCGAAACGCCGTCATCGCCGAGGCCGCGCAACAGCGGATGCGCACCTCTCCAAAACTCCATGCTCCCATCCGAAACGGCGACAACGTTTTCGTTTTCCTCCCTCAGCACCTCGCAAAGCTTGGCGCCCACATACCTGTAGGGAAGCCTCCGCACCAGCCACATCTGATAGAATTTGACGATGCGTTCGCTGCGCACGACGCCATACAGCAGCCTGTATGACGCCGTTGTCCGGATGCGGTCTTTTTCCGCCTCGAGCAGCTCTACCGCCTCCGCACTCGCGCCAAAAAGGCGCGCCGCCACTTCCTCCATCCGAATGGCGCGCACCTGTGCCCCGGGATTGATCCAACTCACCAATCTGCGGACGGATTTTTGCCTTGCGGATTCGTAGTGCCGATCCCCGAGGTAGGTGTCCCGAAAAATCAGGACAACCTTCGCGTTCCTGATGCTCTTCGCATGCAGGATGACTTTCGAGAATGAATAGCTCTCAAAAAAAAGGACGTCTATCCTAGACGCCTTCGGTTGGAACACCGCCCTTCCCCTAGATTTTCGCGCTCTGGCGGAGCGGGCCTCGCGGATTTTTCTTGCCGGGAGAGCCGTCGGCTCCCCCCATGCCCATCCAGTCCGCCGCGATTTTCTCGGCCAGCCAGAATTCATACTCCGAGCGAATCTTGACGCTCTCCTCGGGAAGCATCGTGATATGCCCTATCTTCTCTCCGAAGAATTTTCCCGCCTGTATCCAATCCGACCGGGTGAGGTAAATCGCCCCGTTTTCCTTGAACAACGCTTTTCTCTCCAGGCGCACAGTCCGCTGGTGGGAACCATTGACGGGGACGAGCCCGTTCTTCCCGTGATGGTAGAAAAAAGAGGTGTCCTCGGCGATGGATATCACCGAATCCACGCCGAAAATGGTCATGGTGTCCACGGCCTTGTCGATATGCCGCCCCCTCCGGAAGGGGGTGTTGATGTGGCATATGCAAACGGCGTCGCGGGGACATACGCGCACTCCCCGGCCATCGTCCGCAAGGCGTGGGACGCTATGTCCGAGATTCTGGAGGTGCGTCTCGTCAACGCCGGGGGCCGGGTGATGGCGTCCACCCCCTCCAGTCCGCCGACATACCCCAGCACGTCCGCATCGTTGGAGGATACGGCTATCCTCTCGATGGTGCCCGCCTCCCGGATTTGCTCCAGCGTCCGCTCCAGCAGCGGTTTGCCCAGAAATTCCGTGAACGGATTCCCGAGGGTGAATTCCGCGTCCACGACGACGGGAACGAGCCCGAGAACCCTGGGTGGGCGATAGAGGTTCATCTCCTCCACGACCCGCCTTTTGATCTTGCGGCGCGTTTCCAGGATAAGCTTCCGCGACTTCGAGAGGCTGTCGCCATGCTGCCGATAGTAAAACAGGGGCAAGTTCACGTTGTAGGGGCGGTGCCGCTGAATGAATTTCAGCCACATGCCGTAGCCGTCCTGCCGGTTGAACTCCTCGAAATATCCCCCGATTTCGACCAGCACTTCCTTGCGGATCATGGTGCACGCGCCATGGGCCGGGAGGTCCAGCAGCTCGACCTCCTCCCCTATCTTCTGGCAGCGAACGAGGTCGATAACCTCCCCGGCCTCGTCCACCCGATAATAATCCGGAAACACCAGGCCCACGTCCGGCTTCGCGTCGAGGACGTCGGCGAGAACCTTTAGAATGTTCTCGTCCAGAAAATCATCCGCGTCCAGGCGCATCAGATATTCGCCCCGCGCGATGCGCAAGGCGATGTTGTTCGTGAAATTCAGGCCCTTGTTCTCTTGTTCCAGAATGCGGATTTGGGGATGGTCCCGATACGCCTCCAAGACCTCCGGAGTGTTGTCGGTCGAGCCGTCGTCAATGACGATCAGCTCCCAATCGTCCAGGGTCTGGTTCAACACGCTGCGGATCGCGGCGTCCAGGAAATGCGCATAGTTGTACGTGGGAATGTAGACCGTGATTTTAGGCATGCCGAATGCACCCACCCGCCGCCAGGAGCGCAAAAGTCACGGCTACTCCACCATATCCAGGGAGAGCGCCTCGTCCGCCTGGATGCGCACCCGCGCCTCCTTGCCGATCAACTCGTCGATCATCCAGCCCGGAAGACCGTCGGCGGGCCGCTTCATGCCCAGCATGGAGGACTCTATCCTCTCGCCGGGCTGAATGTCCCGCTCGGCGACGATGCTGCGCCGCGCGCTGTCGCGGGCGGCGCGCTCGCGCTCGGCGACCCCAAGCGCGTCGCTGCCCAGGACGGTCTCCGCGAGGCGAACGTTTTCCACCATCTTCCGCAAGTCCTTCGGATTCATCGAAAAAAAGTGTCCCGAACCCGTCAATTCCCGATCCAGCGTATAGTGCTTTTCAATGACTTTCGCGCCGAGAGCCACGCTCAGGGCGGGGATGACCATGTGCCCGTCCGGCTCCGTGTGATCGGACAGGCCAATGATGAGGCCAGGATATTTCTCCCGCAAGGCGCGCACGCGCAGGAGGTTCGCGTCCTCGTCCGTCGTGGGATAGCTCAGCATGCAGGCCATGAGCATGAGCTGGTGGTTGCCCGTGGCGAGAATCGTGGAGACGGCCCGCTCCACCTCCTCCACCGTTGATCCGCCGGTCGAAAGGATGACGGGCTTGCCGAAACCGGCCACGCACCGCAACAACCGGCTGTCGGGCAGATCGCACGAGGCTATCTTGAAAAGCGACATGCCGAGATCGTTCAGCATCGTGGCGCTCTCGACGTCGAACGGCGTGGAGAAGGGGACGATATTCCGCTCCAGGGCATAGGCGAAAAGTTCCTCGTACTCGGGCGCGCCAAAACGATCCAGTGCGCGATAATACTCTATTTGCGGTATCCGCTTCCCCTTCCAGTAGGTCGTGGCCTCCTTGCGGGTCAGGCGCTCCGCCTTGTAGGTCTGGAACTTGATCGCGTCCGCCCCGGCCTCCGCGGCCGAGTCTATCATCTCCCTGGCCAGCCCCATGTCGCACATGTGGTTGCAGGCGGCCTCCGCGATGAGAAAGGCGGGATGGCCCGCGCCCACCATTTTGCTTCCGACGGAAATTTCCCTGGAATACGGACTCATCTCGTGCGCGGACATGGCGAGGTCAAAGGCGGAATGGATGTTGATGCAGTCATCCTGAACGGCAGACGGATACAAGGGCGGGGTCAGCGTCAAGGCCCTCCTGCTCATGATGCGCAGCGCCCCGTTCCGCTTTCCATCCCGGCCCACCGTGCACAGATCGTCTATCTGGTTGTCTCTGACATACCGCAGCAGGCTGTCGACGTCGCTTTTCCGGGTCGGATTGTCGGGCTGAATCCCGACGACGAAAGAGACCTCCTCCCCGCCCAGGGCGTCCGCGACGGCCCGATACACCTCAATGAGGGGCGCCTCGCCGGCCAGCTCCTCGCCCCGAAAATGAACGTCCGCGCCGCATCGCCTGCCAATGCCGGCAATCTCCTCCGAATCGGTCGATACGACGATCCTCTCGATGCTCCGGAACCTCTTCGCGTAGCGCACCGCATGGGCGACGAGAGAGGCGCCGTTGATCTCCAAGAGGTTCTTGTCCTCCAGTCGACTGGAGTGCCGTTTGGCCGGTATGACGGCGACTATCATCTCTTTGCCCCTCTCGTCGGACGTTCTTCCTGCCTATCGTCAGATGCGCATTTTTTCGAAGCTCCCGGAATCAGGGGCATGATCTGCCCCGCCTGCCGAAGCGCCATCACTTTCGCGTCCGCGCCCGCCATCCCCAGGGCGTCATCCACCGCAGCCTGCAGGGAGCCGGACCAGCCGAACCCCATGCGGTTCGCCTCCTCGCGCTGAATATGGGGAGAAACGAGCACGCCCTTCACCCTCTTCGAGATGATTCTGCCAATCGCGACCAGCGTGTAGGCGAGGAGTTTCTCCCGAAATTCGCCCGCCTCCACCGCGCGATACAGGGCGTCCGGGTCCCGGAATCCGTAGCGTTCGAAGTTCGGGAACTGGGGAGAGACGCCCTCGCGGCAATCCGCGGCCAGTATGATAACCCCCCCGTCCCGGCAGACAACATCCGCCGAACAGACGGCCTTGATGGCCTGGCGCAGATCAATGTCGGACGGCCAGGCCTCCGCCACGACCACCTCCGCCTTCCCGTCCACCGGCACCCCGTACAATTCCAGGCACCGGTCGCATCCCACCTGATGGGCGGACTCCACGTCGCCCGCCACCGCGTCATACATTCTTTCGTCGTCCATCATGATCGTGTTGACCATAAAGCGGACGCCGGCCTGGCGGGCGACGCGCACGCACGCCTCCCGCACCTTGTTGTCGAAATTGCCGAGAATCTCGCTCATCTCATAATCCAGTGCCGCCCAATGGGTGGCCTCTATCGTCGATTCCCCGCAAATGCCGGGCATGACGCTCTTCGCCCCGCCGGAGAACCCTGCGGTCGCGTGCGGGATGATGCTGCCGACGGATATGAGGAAATCCGTCTCCAGAACTTCCCTGTTCATCCGCACGTCAAAGCCCAGCCCGCTGGGCCCCAGGGAAATCAGCGCCCGGGGGTTTTCCCACTCATGGTTCCGAATCCGGAACCGCGCGACCAAATCGGCGCCGAATTTGCGCCGTATCTCCGACTCCGTCATGGCGCGATGCGTCCCCAACCCGATCAGGATGCGGATGGACGCATCCGGAACGCCCGCCTCGGCGAGTTCCTCCAGGATGGGCGGGAGCACGCGATGCAGAGGGGTATGGCGCGTATTGTCGTCCGTGACGATCAGCACCCTCCTCGCACCCCCGGCCATCTTCCGCAGAGGGGGGGTGCCAATCGGGTTCCGAATCCGCGCCCGCAGCTCCCCGTCATCCAGGCCCGCGCACTTCGGTGCGGCGGGGCCATACACGCCGGCCAGCTGCTCGTCCGCCACATCGAAATCGCCGAACAGCCCTGTCGCAAGCGATACCCTGGCCATCAGCGCGCCCCCGACCCGTCCCGCCACAATTCCGAATCCGCCGAGGAGAGCAGGTCCGCCCACTCCGAGCGCCAGTTCTTGCTGCTCCGGTAGTAGCGATTCGCAAATTCGCCCACCGCTGCCTGCGTCGCGTCATCCTCCCACCACGCATCCACATCCGGCCAGACGGCGTTCAGGTGCCGCGCCGCACTCTCCGGGGATGCGTGATAGACGTTCGCCGCGGACAGTTTTTCCAGAGCGGCCCGCCCCTGCCGGGAAAAGCGCCAAACATCCTTGTCCCAGAACAAGACGGTCGGTATGCCCGCCGCCATCGTGAACGCGGCCGTCGTTCCCGGATACTGCAGAACGCAAACCCCGCACTGCGATAGCGCAGGGGACAGCCGCCCCGAGAGGGGTGCCACCAATTTCCCCTGGAGAATTTCTACGCCAAGACTTCTCTCCATGTAGAGCGCAGCGTTCCGCCTGCTAGCACTCGTTATATGTGGTCTATACAGCAGGACGGAGCGCGGCGCGTCGTTGAGGTGACGCACGAAATTCGCCTTGTCCGCCATATGCTGCGCAACATCCTCAGGGAAATGTTCCGTATGCAGCAATCCCGAATACGCAGGCAGGCCGGGGGCCACCAAAACGATGGAGGAATTGCGCTTTCGGCTTTTCTTCATTTTGGAAAGCAGGGGAGAGGAGGCCGGCACGGCGGTCACCGGATAATCCGATTGACGCTTCCACCCCCATGATATGAACCTGTCCGCCGTTTCATACTCCACGAGACTTTGCCACGGCGTCGCCTCGCTGAGGCCGTAATTTCCTCCGTGCTGGTTGATCGCCAGCTTTATCGGGCGTCTCTCCAACAGGCTGGCTATATAAAACTTCTCCCGGTCGTCATCGCCGAAAACGGGGCCGCCGCAGACGACGGTGTCCGTCCAAGGGGCTGTCGCCTTCACCCTCCTCAACGCCTTCTTCTCGTTTTCGCGAAAATTGTCCGTGAACGATTTCGGCATCGTCTCCTCCACGAGGCCGTCCACAACCTCCAGGAAAATCCCGGCTTCTTTCGCATCTATCCCTTGAATCGACCGGATTTCCCCCATCGCATCATCCTTCGAGATGTTTTCCTTCTCTCCGCCGGACTCTGGATGAAATGATTTTGCGGCACTTCTCCAACGCCTTCTGTTGCGGAACAGCATCCGGAGAGCGATGGACACGCTGTCCAACGGATTCAGGCCATATACCCTCTGAAACTGGACGCATCCCAGGTTGGAGGCCAGGATGTTGGCCCACTGATACATTTCCAGCTTTCTTTGCACCTTCCGGAATTTGGCGAGGTGGTCCGGTGCGGAGCCATTTCGGGGCACCCCCCCAAGGGAGAATCCATCCCTTGCGGCAGGGGGACCGTCCCGCATGATCCACCCCTCCGGCTGATACGCGCGGAGAAAACGGCTGAAAATAAGCCGGTTCAGCGGATCGGCGAGCATCAGCGCATTAAAATGGGAGGTCGCAAGGGACGGGAAACTCTCTAGCCGCGGGGCAAGATACACCAAATACGGCGTCCCGCCTTGTATCCGCTTCCTGATTCGCAAAAACCGCTCGAAAGAAGACATGACCAATCGAAGCAGCCATGACACCAGCAACATGCGCCAATACCGATTGGAGTAAGAACGGCGATGCCTCTCGTTCTGCCGACAACTCAAGCGGGCGATATAAAATTCACAAACCCTCTCCAGACTTCTCGAGACGGGCAGAATGTCCTCGTGCCGGACGGCGCGCCCGATTCCGCGCTTCTCCCATCCCCACTGAAAAAACTGGGCGTCGGAAAGCGACCAGGGGCCCAGATGCTCCGCTTCGTGCGCACTCTGTATGGAATCCGTTCCCGTCAGAATTAACTGCTTCATGCGTCCCCGCACAATCAAACGCGCCGCGTCCACCCATGTGCGCGCAGTGATTTACATGCAAATTACGCCACTGCCCCCACCACCACATCCCACGTGAACTCCTGGCCCGCCCGCATCGGTCGGCTGATTCGTTTCCCGATGATTTTCTCCACATCATATGGAGCGATGGAGTCCGGGGGGGCGGGCCTGAGAATCTCGATATGCTCGCGCGCGACGATCGTTCCCGCCTCCAGGTCCGACCGCGCGCGCAGGCACCTTCTCTGCACGACCACCGTGTCGCGCTCGTTCTCGCCTACCGCTTTTTCCGTTCCCCCCAGAGCCGCCTCCAGCTCCCGTGCCCTATCGACCATCTCGCACCAGGCGTCGGGCGTCATCGAAAACGCATGATCGGGGCCTTTTCGATTGACATCGTCCGTAAAATGCTTCTCCACGACCCTGCCCCCCAGGGCGATCGCCCCCAAAACTGTCGCATGGGCTGGCGTATGGTCGGAGAGGCCGACCACCACGGAGGGGTAGAGCATACGAAACGTCCGCAGCACGTTCAAGTGGATGTGCCGAAAATTCTCCTCCGAGCCCGTGTAGTTCGTGTTGCATTGAAGAAGCGCCAATTCTCCGTTGCTCTGCAGAATACACCGGACCGCCCGCTGGACGTCTCCCAGGTCCGAGGAGCCGGTCGCCAGGATAACGGGTTTGCCCTTGCCTGCGATTTTGCGAAGCATCTCATGCCAGGTGATATCGCCTGAGCCGATTTTGTAGACATCCACATACGGCTCCAGAAAATCCACCGCCCCGAAATCATACGGAGACGAAAAGAAATCAATGCCCGCCTCATCGCAGCAGGTTTTCAGCTCCTCCGTCCATTCCCAGGGGACGGAGGCGTCCTCATACACCTCATACACCGACTTTTCCCACCCCGCCTGGTGGGACAACTTGCCCCGCATGGCGCCAAACCCGTATTCGCTCACGATCTTCGGTGCGCTGAAATGCTGAAACTTGGCGGCGTCGGCCCCCGCTTCCTTCGCCAGCCGAACAAGCCGCTTCGCCCGCTCCAGGCTGCCGTCATGGTTGGCGGCGATATCCGCTATGAAATACGTGGGGTGGGCATCGCCAATCCACCGATCCCCGATCTGAAAATTCGGCATATCGCAGAACCCCGCAACCTAACCCGATAGACGTTCATAGATGTCAAACAGTTGCCCGATATTTTTGCTCCAGTCCGCCCTCTCCTCGACGAGCATCCTGTTGCGATGCGACATTTTCATTCGTTCCGGTTCTTTTGGACAGGCGTCCAGAATCACCCGGCTCAGGGCTTCGGCGTCTCCGGTCGGATACAACCATCCATTCTTCTCCGGCACCACCCATTCGCGATTCCCGTAGCCATCTACAACGGCCACGGGAAGACCGCAACCCATGGCCTCCAGCATGCTGACCGATGTGCCGTCACTGAGCGTGGTGCTCACATACAAATCCGCCTCATGGAAATGGTCGGCCATGTTCGGGTTCGGTATCCGGCCGGGGCAATACACGTGGCCCGCGAGATCGTTCCTATCGATAAACTCCTCCGCTCGGGACCGCAAACCGCCATCGCCGATCATGATCGCCCCCACGTCAGGGCGAGAGGCCACCACCCGTTTCATAGCCTCGAGGAAAACGAGGGGTGCGTGAATCGCCTCGAAACCCCTTGTGGCAATGACGATGAAGCGATCCTCCCAGCCCAGCCTTTTTCGCAGGCCCATCGTTGATTTCCCGGGCATAAACTTCCGGACGTCGATCCCCCACGGAAAACACACTATCTGATCGTCCCGCAAACCAGACAGGCACGACACGCGCTCCCGGACGGCCGCGCAATCTCCCAGAACCATATCCGCGCGCGCCAACGTGAACGTCGTCAGGCGGCGCATCCACCGATTCTTGTCCGGAACAACCAGAATATCCGACCCCCAGGACATGACAAGCAAAGGTGCTGTCTTGCAAAGCGCGGCCAGGAAGGCGCCCGTCTGCACCGGTCCCGCATGAACGATATCCGGTGCCGCCTCGAGCAGGCGTCTTCGAAAGCGCAGAACGAGAGCCGGCCAGTCCGGAACGCTCGGCGTCTCCTTGTTTTTCAGTAGCGGGGGAAGCGCCTGTATCCCGTCGGGAAGCGGGCGAGACTCCAGGCGATAGGCACCCTCCGCAAAAGGCAAGAACCAGACGGCGTGTTCGGATTTGCCCAGCTCTTCCAAAAATCTCCTGTCGTGCGTGGAATATCCTTGCGATACGTAGAGAATCCTACCCACCGCCGCAACCCACCAGCCAGGGCGGCAATTCTCCCTTCAAGGATTTCACGAATCCCGTTCGCAAAGAATCGTGGAATCTCCGCACGCCTTCGGCCATCGTCGGCATGGGTCGGCCCAGCAGATTCCGCAGCTTCCCGATGCGCAAGGTCGTATCCCTCGGCCGCTGCGCAGCCAACGACACATCTTCTATGGAAACCGGCACTATCGGCTCTGTATCCAGGCCGAAAACCTCGGCCAACAGATGAGCAAACGCATACTTCGAGCAGCCATCGGAGGCGCCCGCATGATATACGCCCGTTGCCCGCATCGGTATCAAATCCAGAATCACGCGAGCCAAATCGCCCGCATACAGAGGCGAAAAATATACGTCCGTGAACATCGTCCTTCTTTCTTTTTCCAGCAACCCGCGCAGCACCCATTCCCCGAAACCGAGTCTGTCTCGGGAATTCCACCCGTATAGGCTTGTCCTCAGGATCAAGCTCTCCGGACAAATCGAGCGTACAGCCTCCTCGGCCATGAGTTTGGTGCGCGCATATGCGTTCAGAGGCTTCGGGTGCGCATCCTCCGCATATCCCCCCTCTGTGCCGTCAAAAACGGCATCCGTAGATATGTAGAGGAGAAACGACTTGTGCGCATGCGCCCACTCCGCAATCGTTGACGACACGAGCACGTTCTGCTCCATCGCCAACCCAGGGTCTTTCTCGCACGCATCCACATCGGTCATCGCCGCAGCATGAACGATGGCGTCGGGCGCAATCCGGCTCAAACAACGATGGGTGGATGTTTTTTCCGCAAGATCGCACTGCACCCCGCTCCAGGGGGAAAAACGGACAGAAGCGGAGCGCGACACCCCGAATACGCGATACTGCCAGGAGGCTTGCCAAGCCAAATTGCCGCCCAACAATCCACTCGCGCCTGTGACAAGCAACTTTTGAATCTGGAATCACCCCCCTCCGGGGCGCCGGCATCGTTGCCGGCACGGAAACGGAGCGCCCGTCTCATTCCGGGAGCGACGGGAGAAGGGCTTCACCCGCCATCCGGATGCTTCTCCCGATAGTCGCGCAAAGACTCCGCGATGTGCAAATGAATCGGCTCATCAATATCGAAGGCGTGGGTCTTCGGAATCTTGTAGCCCTTCAGGCGTCCCCCGTAAAATATCTTCTCTCTCTCGAACGCATCCGTCCTCGCAAAATAAAATGAGCCGCTATCGGCAAACACTTCCGGCAAAAACTGGCTGTTTCTCAAAAAATACTCCCGCCCGAAAGCGGGCTTCAAAAATCCGTTCTCCTCGGCGAGCGCCCAAAACGGCGGCTTGAAGTACTCCGTCACGGCCATTACCACATCGCACTCTCCGCGTTCAAAAAGCGCATGGCCTCCGCGAAGATCGCCCGGCTGCAGGAGGACGGCGGTCGGCAAAATGGTGCACAGAACGTCTATCTCCCTGTTCTGGCCGCGCAGCCAGCCGAGAAAATCAAGACAAACCTGCGCGACTGTGGTCGCATCATCCGCCAGTTCGGGAGGGCGTTCATGGATGCGCGCGCCCGCGCTTTTTGCAACCTCCTCAATGGCCGCATCATCGGTGGAAACCCATATCTCCCCAAACAAGCCGGACGCGGCCGCCGTCCCGATAGCATGCGCAATCAGCGGCTTGTTTCTGAACAGGGCGATGTTCTTTGAAGGAAATCTTTTGGAGCCTCCGCGGGCCGGTATCAGACAGGTCAGGCTCACCATCCTCTCCAAGCAAATCATGAAAATCATGAAAGACCAGAGCACACACAGAAGGCCGGGGCGTCGAGAATACAAGGCGTCCCGGCCTCGGGGCGGACCGCCTCCTGCGGCCGCCCGGCCAGAGAGTGCTGCAGAGTGCTACGGAGGCGTCATCCGCCGCCCACGCAGTGCCCCCGGCTCTATCCGCTGGATATATCCGGGTGTAGTAGCTTCCAGATCAACGGCTGGTGCCCGGGCGACGCCCGATCACCCGTCCAGGCGAATCCACTTTTTCAACTCTTCCTTGCTGAGCCATTGCGCGTTCGCATCGCTCGTGTAGCTGAATCCATCCGGGAGGGGGCTGCCCTCCTCGGGTGCTCTCCCGCTTCGGGAAAAGGGGTTGCCCCGAATCACATACATGGCATCGCGTTCAACGGAATATCTGGCCTCCTCCGGCGAGATGAGCACCTCGTGCAATTTCTCGCCGGGCCGGATGCCGACAATGTCAATCGCGCAATCCGGAGCGACCACCTCGGCCAACTCCATGACGCTCATGCTCGGAACCTTGGGAACGAAAACCTCGCTCCCCTCCATCTGCGAGATACAGCGAATGACGAACTCCACGCCCTGCTCCAGAGTAAGCCAGAAACGGGTCATGCGTTCATCCGTCACGGTGATCTTCCCGCTCCGCCGCTGCTCGTTGAAAACGGGCAGAACGCTCCCCCTGCTGCCCACAACGTTCCCGTAGCGCACGCACGCGAATCTCGTCGTCCGGGCGCCCCCGGAATAGTTGTTGCCATGGACAAACATTTTTTCCGCGCACAGTTTCGTCGCCCCATACAAATTGGCCGGGCTCACCGCCTTGTCCGTACTGAGGGCCATCACCCGCTCGACGCCGTTGTCGATGGCGGCGTCAATCACGTTCTGCGCGCCATGAATGTTTGTTTTCACCGCCTCAAAAGGATTGTACTCGCAGACGGGCACCTGCTTCAGCGCGGCCGCGTGCACGACAACATCCACCTCGTGAAAGGCCCTGTACATCCTGTCCTTGTCCCTGACGTCCCCGATAAAATAGCGCAGGGGCGAGGTGGGCGAATCCGGAAACTGCCGGCGCATCTCATGCTGCTTCAATTCATCCCGGCTGAAGACAATGTATTTTTTCGGCTTGTAGCGCCCCAGGAATATCTCGGCGAATTTCCTGCCGAACGAGCCCGTTCCCCCGGTCACCAAAATCGATTTTCCATCAAAGGAAAACATCCGGCGTGTCCTTCTTGTCATTCCAAATCACGTCCCATCAGACGAGGCGGACAACCCGTTGATGGGAACCGCAGAAAAAACACAAGCCCGGCGCCTCCGGCTGGCGTCCCCAAGGGGATTCGAACCCCTGTTGCCGGCGTGAAAGGCCGGTGTCCTGGGCCAGGCTAGACGATGGGGACGAGCGAACGGCCAAGAGGGCTTCAACCCATGAATTCCTCAAAGGATGACCATATACTGGCTTTTGCGCCCGAAGTCCATCCGGCCGCGCCCCCCTCAAGCGCGCAGGACGACGAGGACGACGCCGCACACGGTGATCGCCGCCCCGGCGGGCTCGCGCCAGGTGATGGCCTCGATGCGCCGGAGAAAAATAACGCTAAACAAGACGGTGAACAAGGGACTCGTCTGCACCAGCGGCACCACCCGGAACACCTCGCTCTCCCGCAGGGCAGACGCGAAGAGGAAGATGCCCATGCCGGCCGCCACGCCGCCCAGCATATACGGCGAAAACGCCCGACGCACGTCGCCCGCGCCCTCCTCCCGCAAGGCGCGGCAGGCGTAGGCGCCCACCACGAGGAGGGCGGCCGCCGCGCCTATCGTCGAGGCGGCGAGGGTGCTCGGGAAAGCGGCCAGGCCCTTTTTCCACGAGATGGAGCCGACCGCCGATATCATGGCCGCGAACACGGGCCAGCGCGCGTCCCAGCGGCTCCATCGCCCCTGCGTCTTCCCGGACAGGAGCAGAACGATGCCGCCCACCACAAACGCAACGCCCACCAGATGATACCAGGCCGGCTCCTCCCCCAGCACGACGAGCCCCAAGAAGGCGGCGAAAATCGGGGACATCCCCTTGATCGGCGCGGCGCGCGCCACGCCGATCCGGTGAATGCCGATCAGGAAGAAGACGAGGAAAAACCCCGGGTTGCACATTCCGCCGAGCATCACCCATAGATAGTGCGCGCCCGCTTCTGGAAACGGGGAATCGAGAAGAAAGACCAGCGGAACAAAAAACGCCAGCTCCCCCACCAGCGTGATGGCGGCGCCCGCGAAGTGGTTCGCGTGCTGTAGCCCCTTGCGCGCAAAGAAATCCGCGCAGGTGAAGCACATCGCCGACCCCAGGGCAAACAAGAAGAATGGCTCCATCACCAAGGCGCGCCTCTCCGCCGGACGGGCAAGGATGCGGCATGTCTTTCCCGGGGGTCGCCGGGAAAATCTATGCGAGATACTTTTCCGGATTTCCCAGGAACTCCACCGCCGCCTGGGCGAAGACACAGACGCCTACCGGCAGCGCGTCCTCGTCCAGGTCGAATCGGTCCGAGTGTAGCCCGTGCACAATGCCCCTCTCCTCGTTCCGCACGCCCACGCGGAACAAGGCGCCGGGCCGCTGCGCCGCCATGTAGGCGAAATCCTCAGCCCCCATCGAAAGCGGCATCTCGCCCACGCTCTCCGCCCCGAGAACCTGCGCACCGGCGCTTTCCACCAGCGCGACGGCCGCCTCGTGGTTCACCAGGGCGGGATAGCCGGGCGTGACCTCGAGGTCGATCCGGACGCCGAACGCCTCCGCCACCCCGCGCGCCACCGCCCGCACGCGCTCCTTCATCCTCTCCCGGACGCTCGGATCGTGCGTGCGGATGGTTCCCTGCAGCCTGGCCTCCCGTGGCACGACGTTGATCGCGACGCCGGACTCGAACCCCGTGACGGACAAAACGGCGGCCTCGAACGGGCCGACGTTTCTGCTCACGACGGATTGGAGTGCGGCCACAAGGTGCGAGGCGGCCACCAGGGCGTCTCTGGACTGATGGGGATACGCCGCGTGAGCACTCTGCCCGCAGACGCGGAAGAGGAGTTTGTCCGACGCCGCCAGCACGGGCCCCGGGCGCGTGCTGATGCGGCCCGCCGGCATGTCCGGCCAGACGTGGGCGGCAATGAGCATATCCACCCGGGGGGCTTCCAGAATCCCCTCCTCCACCATCCGCTTGCCGCCGGCCTTCCCCTCCTCGGCGGGCTGAAAGATGAATTTGACGTTGCCGTCCAGGCCGTCGAGCCCACGCTTCGTTCTCGGCGAGGAGGCGCGCCGCGCCCAGCAGCATGCTCACGTGGGCGTCATGGCCGCAGGCGTGCATCTTCCCCGGGCGCCGGCTCCTGTAGGGCACGTCGTTGGACTCCTCGATGGGGAGGGCGTCCATGTCGGCGCGGATGCCGATGGTGGGGCCCGGGCGTCCGGTCTCGAGGAGGCCGACCACCCCCGTCTCCGCGACGCCGGCGTCCACCCGGAGGCCCAGCCCCCGGAGCGTCTCCGCGACGCGCCGCGCCGTCTCGCGCTCCTCGTAGCCGAGTTCGGGGTTCATGTGCATCCCGCGCCTCGCCTCGGAGAGCCAGGGCCGGAGCGCCTGGGAGGCGTCCCGTATCGCCTGGGACATATCCATCGGATCCCCTCCATTGATTTCGTCCATCCGCCGGCGCGGACGAGACAACACATCTCCCCCCGCCCGAGGGGGGGTCAGAAATCACTCGCGGAAAACTCTGGCCGCTCCCGCAAGGTCGCCTTGATGTCCTCGCGCTTGTGCTTTCGCGTCGTGGTTCTGGGCAGCTCCTCACCGGGCCACAGAAAAAAAGCCGGCGGCCCTCTTGTAATCCGCCAGCTGGGCACTCCAGCGCCTCAGCTCGGCTTCGGCCCGGGCTGCGCGCGCCTTGTCGTCTTCCGGCAAGTCGGCCTCCGGGTCGAGCACGACGACGGCGAACGCCTCCTCCCCGCCGTGCGGCGTTTTCTTGCCGAGCACGCACACCTCCTGAAACAGTTCGCTCTTCAGGAGGTGCTCCTCCACCTCTTCGGGGTAGATGTTTTTCCCCGATTCCGAGACGATGACGTTCTTGGAGCGGCCGCATATCGTGAGGTAGCCCTCGGCGTCCTCGCGGCCGATGTCTCCGGTATGAAACCAGCCGTCCCGCAGGACTTCCGCCGTCATCGCCGGGCTCCCGAAATAGCCCTGCATCACGTTCGGCCCGCGTATCAGGATTTCCCCCTCGCCCGCATCCGCACCCTCCACAGGCTCGATGCGCGCCTCCACCCCTGGAATCGGCGGGCCCACGGTTCCGATTCTGTTGGGCGCTCCCGGCGGATTCGCATGGGTGATGGGCGACGTTTCCGTCAACCCGTATCCCTGAATCACCTCGACTCCCAGAACGAGCAAATCCCGAGCGACCATCGGGTCGAGGGCGGCGCCGCCGCTCGCGAAGTAGCGCAAATTCTCCCCCAGGTTTTTTCTCACCCGGGGGAAACAGAAACCGGCCGACGCGCCAGCCCAGGGACAGGCAGACGCCGGAGAGGCCGAACAGGGCGCTGAAAATGATCTTCCTCGCCCCCCTCAGCGACTCCACGGTCGACATGATGCGCTTGTGGATGAGGCGCGCGAGTGCCGGCACCATCAGGCAGATGGTGACCCCCTCGTTTTGCATGGCGTCCGCGATGAGGCGCGGGTTCAGGGAGGAGAGGTAATGCACCCTCGCGCCGGCCATCAGCGGTATCAGGAGGCCGCCCGTGCTCTCGAACATGTGGTGAAGGGGCAGAATCGAGAGGAAGACGTCGTCCGCCCCGGCCTGGAATGGCCCGAGCACGGCGCGCACGTTGGACGCGATGTTCCCGTGAGAGAGCATCACCCCCTTGGGCGCTCCCGTCGTTCCGGACGAGAACGATATCAGCGCGAGATCGTCCGGCCCGCGCCGGGCGCCCGGCAGAGCGTCCAGCGGCGGCGCTACGCCGGCCCCGCCCCGCCCCTCATCGAAGCGCAGCACCCGGCAGGCGGGCGACACGTCCCGCGCCAGCGCGCGGGCCCGCTCCCGCTCCCGGGCGTCCGCCACGAGGCAAACGGGCTGCGCCTTCGCCAGAATGTTCGCGAGTTCCCCCTCCTTCAGGCTCACGTCCAGCGGCACGAGGACGCCCCCGGCGAGCAGCGCCCCGAAATAACCCACCGCCCATTCCGGTTGATTCGGCCCCAGCAGGGCGACGAGGTCGCCCGGCTTCACCCCCGCATCCGTCAGTTCGCGGGCCAGGGCGGCCGCCCTCTCGGCGAGCTGCGCCCGCGTGAGCGTCACCCGTCCCCGCCCGTCCACATCGCCTTCCAAGGCGATCGCGTCGGGAAATTTCGCCCTGGCTTCATCCAACAGGCCAATCAGGGTATCCATGCGCGCTTCCTCCCGCGCCCGCTCTCGGGATGGCGGCGGGCCGAACGAGGTTTTCCGTCACTCCGCCCGGCGGGGCGCTCCGGCTACATCAGGCGTTTTCTGACCTGCCACGCGACGAACTCTCCCGCGAAAACCAGCGCGATGATGGCCAGCACGAGGACGCCCGACTTCTCCCATTGAAACTGCTTCACATACAAGAACACGTAAAAACCCAGCCCCCCCCGCGCCGACGAGGCCCAAAATCGTGGAGTCGCGCAGGTTCATCTCGAAGCGTATGGCCAGGTGCGCGACCATCTGTGGCAGCACCTGGGGGATGAGGCCATGCTGAATGACCTGGACGGACGACGCTCCCGTCCCCTGCAGCGCGAGCAGGGGCCGCGGGTCCGTAGCCTCGATCTCCTCCGCCACGAACCGGCCGAGCACGCCGACGGAGTGCACCGCCAGAGCGAGGGCGCCGGGGAAGGGGCCCAGACCCACGGCGGACACGAACAGCAGGGCGAGCAGCAGCAGGGGGATGGAGCGGACAAAGGCCATGAACGCCTTCACGGGCAGATGCACCCAGACCGGCGTCCAGTTCGACGCCGCGAGCACGCCCAGCGGATAGGCGAACAAGGCGCCCAGGAAGGTGCCCGCGACGGTGGTTTGCAGCGTCTCGGCGGCCGAGGCCAGCACCACGTCCCCGACCGACCAGTCCGGCGGGCTCATCCGGCCGAAGAAGTGAAACAGCTGGGGTGCACCGCGCCAGAATTGCTGGAATGAAAACTCGGAGCCCCGGAACGACCAGAACAGGAGCGCGCTAACCGCCAGGAAGAGGCTGGCTCTCGTAGCCATACGACCAGGTGAAAGCGCTTCGGCTCGCCCGCGTTCCGCTCCCATGCGCGACTCCGTTCGTTCCGATGAACCCGTATATTTCCCGTATCTTATCACTGGAGAGGGAATCCGCAGAACCGTCCCATATAATTTTTCCGCCTCGCATCGCGACGATCCGGTCCGCATACTTTCGCGCCAGCTCCGGGAGGTGGAGGCTCATCAGGAGGGTGAGCCCATAGGCGTCGCACACCGATACGATAAGGTCGAGAATATCCTCGGCCAGCGCGGGGTCCAGGCTCGACACGGGCTCGTCGGCGAGCAGGATCGTCGGCTCCTGCGCCAACGCCCGGGCGATGGCGACGCGCTGCTGCTCCCCGCCGGAGAGGGTGCGGGCAAAGCGGCGCCGCTTGTCGTCGAGGCGCACCTCGTGAATGGCCTGCTCGCAGATTCGCAGGTCGCGCTCGGAGCAGATTCCCAGAACGCTTTTGAGCAAAGACACATAGCCCAGCCGCCCATGGTAGACGTTCTGCCAGACAGTCTCGCGGCCTATCAGGTCGAAGTGCTGGTGGATCATGCCGATGTGCCGGTGGTGGGCTTTCCTCTTTTGCGTCTCCCTGATGGGAAAGGCGTCCCCCATCACGACCACCTTGCCCTCCGCACAGGGCACGTAGCCCTTCAGCATCCGCATGAGGGTCGTCTTGCCGGAGCCGCTGTTGCCGATGATGGCCACCCGCTCTCCGCCGGAGACGTCGAAGCGGTCGATGGAGAGTATCGTCCGCCCCCCCATCTCCAGCCGCGCGTCTTCGATGTGGATGACCGCTTCTTTCGCCATGTCCCTATTCCCTCAGAAAACCATACTTCCGGGCCATCTCGGCCACCGGTTGATAGTGGCTGTGGTCGACCCGGACGTAGCCGTCCGTCCCATACAGAACCCGCCGCAACGCGCGATTCTCCGGCCGGTTCATCTTCATCATCGCCGAAACGAGCCTCTGCCTGACCTCGGGGTGCAAGCCTTTGCGCACCACCACGTTGTGGCTGGGAATCCTGGCGGACTGCGCGATGGCGGCAATCTTGTCCCGCTGATCGCCGCGCAGAAGGTTGACGGCGTATTGGCTGACGCCGGCGGCGTCCACGAAACCGCCGACGACCGAACCGATCGCCTGCTGATCCCCGCCCGCGAAATACACCCGCCGAAAAAAGCCGCCCTCCGGCTTCTCCAGCCCCCCCCTCACCAGGCCGGCGCGCGCGAAAACGTCGTGGGGATACATGAAGCCGGAACTCGAAATGGGGTCCACATACGCGATGGTCTTCCCCTTGAGGTCGGACAGTTTCTTGATGCCGCTGTCCTTGCGCACGAAAATCCGGGAATGGTAATAGGGCCTCCCCTCGTATACCTCGCCCAGAACCGCCTCGACCCCGGAATACTTGTGGGCCAGGACGTAGGGCAGGGGAGGCATGAAGCTGACGTCCGCCTTTTTCGCGATCATGGCCTCCACGGCGGCCGAGTAGTTCAGGGTGATGAAATAACGAATCTTCCGCCCCATTTCCCTTTCCAGGAAGTCCATGGCGGGCTTCACGCTGCCGATGAGCTTTTCGGGATTCTCCTGCGGAACGAACGCGACCCGCAGTTCCCCGTCGTCCGCATGGGCGGTTCCGACCGCATGGGGCGCCCCGAAAACGAGCAGGAATGCGGAGAGGGCGAGGAGGAGCAGCGCCCCCGCGTCGGTTGCGCCGAAAAACGGCCTTGGGGCAAAACGCGCGGCGCGCCTCATTTCAGTTTCTCCCTGTTTTTCTCATACAGCCCTTGGTAGGCGGCGATTTTCTCGTCGGTCCGCCGCGCATCCCCCGCCAGATGCGCGCTCAGGGCCTCTCGCAGCGCATTCTCCATCGCGTCGAGAATCGGCAGGTTCCCCTTCTCCCGCACGTCCCACTTGTGGGCCTGCACCTCGCGCACCACGGTCTTCAGCAAGATGGCGATCAGCGCCCCTTTCCCTCTCCGCTTCAGGCGCTCGTAGGTGGAGAGGAAAAAGCGGAACTCCTCCAACTCGGACTCCAGCGTGTAGATCGTATCCTCCATCCCCTGCACGCCATCCCCCACCGCTTCGAGGTAGGCGGTGAGGTCGTCGACCTCCCCCCCTCCCAGCCCCAGCCCGAAGGAGGCGTTGAACCATTCGCTCACCGCCCGCAGGGTGGGCAGGCTGCCATCGTGGAAATAGGGCGCCGTGAAGCGCGAGGAGAGCAGGGTGGGCGTGTCCAGCCCCCCCGCGCGGAAGGGCTGCCGCCCCGTGCCCGCAGAGCCGATGTCGTGGCGCCTGTGGTCCAGAAAATTCGCGTGGGGGATGTGGCAGTCCGCGCAGCTCATGCCGCCCATCATCCCGGGGAATTTCCGGTGGAATATCCGCTCGCCCCGCAACGCCGCCCGGGAGACCCGCCCGGGGTGGAGCCTGCCGCTTTTTTGCAGCTTCGGGTTCGGCAGGAATTCAAACTCGTTCATGTAGGCGATCATGCCGTCCATGAGCATCGGATCGGGCTCCGGCCCGTTGAACTCGTTCACGATGACGTTGCGCACGAATTCCCGGAGCGAGCCGAAGCGCCCGTTCCTCCCGTAGGGGGCCGTGAAGCGGATTCCCCTCAGGTCGGGCGTGTCCAGCGGATCATGCAAGCCGTTGTTCGCGTGGCCGGCGAAAAAACTGTTCGACACGTCCACGCCGCCCTTCTCCCCGGAGAGGCCCGGGATGAACAACGCGGGATTCGTCACCCCCTTGTTGTGGCAGGTGTTGCAGCTGATCCCCAGGCTGCGCGCCGGCTCGCCGAATATCTCGGGGCTGTCGAAGGCCATGTCGCCCAGGGCGATGAGAAAAGTCTCCGCCTCGTTCGCCCCGCGCTCGGCCATTCCGAGAATTTGCCTGGGACGCGGCAGTTGCTTGTTGACGTTGGAGCCGGGCGGCAGGCGTAGCGGCACCCGCGCCGTTTGGAGGTAGGTCGCGCTCGCCTTGGGCCGCGGGAGCAGGCGACGCTCTCTCCCGGCCCGAAAGTCCGAGAAATTCGAGTGGAAATACCGGCGGATGAAAGAGACGCTGGCGCGAATTTCTTGCAGGTCCATGGGCCTTGCGCCCAGCCCCATCACGCCGGCCGCCCCGAGGCGGGAACTCGCCTCCAGCCAGCGGATTTGCATCTCCCGCCACGCCTTCGGGTCCAGATGCGGCAAGGTCTCCTCAAAGGCGCGAAAGATTCTTCGCGCCTCGTTCAGGTGCCGCTTCACCCCGGTGCGCACGGCGCCTTGCCGGATCAGGTCGAGGCGGGAGACGAGCAGCGCGGAGACGCCCCTGGTCGCCAGGGAAAACGCCAGGCGCCTGCCCCTCTCGCGCGCGGCGACGGCGTCCGGTGCCCCATCCCTCCCCGGCCGGGGCTGGGCCGCGCGCCGCGCGGCGGCCAGCTCCCTGGAGAACCGCCCGGCGGCGGGAGGATTCACGTCCCGGAGGGCGCGCCCGACGCGCTCCATGTCGGACCAGACCTGCGGCCAGTGCACCGGGTTCAGGTTCAGGATGAAATGGGCGCGGCGGTAGCTTTCCGCAACCGGGTGCAACTCCTCGGGAGGGACGACGTGGGCCGACGCCGTGCCGAGACCCGTCGCGAGCAGGCCGGCGGCGAGGATGCGCACCAGCCTCGCCGGAAGGTTGCTCCCGACGGGGCGAACGCCCGCCCGTGGATGATGTTTTTTGTCGCCGCCCCGTCTCATGTTTCCATTGCTCCATCTCCTGTACGCCCCATCAGACAGGAAATTTTAGATGAGCATGAAAAACAAAGTCAACCTCTTCTTCAATATATTTTTAGACACGTCTAAATTTCAGGAGGCGCTCCGCATGGAAACAATCATCCCGGCTGCCCCCCATGGAGGACAGGGAAAAGGCAATCCCGCCGCGCACCTCCCGCGGAACCTCGCGCCGCATCCCGGGCGTCCATGGATTTTGCCCGAGACGGGCACGGATTGACGCGCATTCGCCCCAGGGCCTCGCCGCCTCGAATCATGCTCCTCTTACGGGAACGCGCGCGCAAAAAAAACCGGCCCCCTGAAGCAGGGCCGGTTTTTCATGCGGAAACCCTAGTTATTTCTTGCATCCGCAAGCGACAAACCCCGACCCGCCGCGCGGGACGGTCGCTCAGATCGCGTCAACGCCCCTCTCCCCGGTGCGTATGCGTACGCAATCCTCCAACTCCTGGACGAATATCTTGCCGTCTCCTATCTGGCCCGAGTTCGCCGCCTTGCACACCGCCGTGACGATGGCTTCGACCTTTGCTTCCTCCGTGAGGATTTCCACCTTGATTTTCGGCAAGAAATCGACCACGTACTCACTGCCGCGATACAGCTCGGTGTGGCCCTTCTGGCGGCCAAATCCCTTCACCTCGCTCACCGTCATGCCCGTCACGCTGACATCCCCCAGCGCCTCCTTCACACTTTCCAGCTTGAATGGCTTGATGATCGCCGTGATCAAACGCATTGTTCATTCCTCTCTGAAATGGCGGGCGATCCCACCCGCTACTATCTACTATCCGCGCGACGCGCCCCCCGTTCTCCCGATCCCGATCCCCCGCGCTACACGAGCTTCTGCCCCGCGTAGGCCTCCATCCCGTGCTCCGAGAGGTCGAGACCGGTCGATTCCTCCTCGGCGGAAACGCGCACGCCGATGACGGTCCGCACGCCATGCCAAAGGATGAGGGAGGAGACGAAGGCGAACGCGCCGACCGCTACGACGCCCGTGAGCTGCTTGATGAGAAGGCCTGCGCCCCCGCCGTAGAACAGGCCGACGACGCCTTCGTCGATGGATGGCGCGGCGAACAAGCCGAGTGCGAGCGTGCCGAAGACGCCGCACACCAGGTGAACCGAAACGGCGCCAACGGGATCGTCTATCCTGATCTTGTCGAGGAACGGAACCGAGAGGCAGACGATGACGCCCGCGGCCAGACCGATGAGCACCGCCCCCATCGGGGGTGACGTTGGCGCACGGGGCGGTGATGGCCACCAGCCCGGCGAGCGCGCCGTTCACGCTCATGGAAAGGTCCGCCTTGCCGAACATCGCCCGCGAGGTGACGCTCGAAGCCACGACGCCCGCCGAGGCGGCGAGGTTTGTCGTCACGGCGATGCGCGCGATGGCCCCCGCGTCGGCGGCCATCGTGCTGCCCGGGTTGAAGCCGAACCATCCGAGCCACAGGACAAACCCGCCCAGCGTGACGAGCGGCATGTTGTGGCCGGGCATCGGCTGCATCCGGCCGTCAGGTGCATATTTCCCGAGACGGGGGCCGAGGACGATGATTCCGGCGAGTCCCGCCCAGCCGCCCACGGAGTGGACCACGGTCGAGCCGGCGAAGTCGAGAAAGCCCATTCCGCCCAGCCAGCCGCCGCCCCAAATCCAATGGCCCCCGATGGGGTAGATGACGGCGACGAGCACAAAACTGAAGAGCATGAACGAGGAGAACTTGATGCGCTCGGCCACGCACCCCGAGACGATGGTCGCCGCCGTCGCCGCGAACACGAGCTGAAAGAAAAACTTCGCGTATAGCGGCACGCCCGTCCAGCCTAGAGAGGAGAAAACGCCCTTGTAGAGGTCGTCCGTGGCCGGGCTGTTGTCCGCCCCCGACAGCAAAAAACCATTGGCCCCGAGGATGGGGCCGCCGTCGCCGAACATGAGGGCGAAGCCCAACATCCAGAACGCCAGTGAGGAGACGGCGACAACGCCAAAATTCTTGTAGAGGATGGCGACGGTATTCTTCGCGCGGCAAAGCCCGGATTCGAGCATGGCAAAGCCCGCGTGCATCCAGAACACCAAAAATCCGGCCACCATCACCCAGACGGTGTCCGCCGCGACCTTCAAATCCGCCAGGTTCTTGGCCATGGCCTTGACGTCCTGTGCCCAGCCGCTGGCCGCAAAAGACAAAACCCCCACCACAAAAACCAGCGCCGCCGTCATACAGAGTTCTTTTTTTTTTCATACTCCCCCCTCCCATTCTTTCCCAGTTGCCTGGAACAACCGCATGGCACCCCCAGCACATCCTCCGTCTTTCGTCTTGTATTAGGTCAACATTTCGGCGTCGTTTCGGTGAGTTACCCAGACGTTAAATAACGCCCACCGGCCTTGGGTTTGACAGTTGGCCCGGGGCGTGTTAGCAGTTTGGGAAACCCGGCCGCATCCCCTTTGCGCAAGTCCCTTCCGAGAGACAAGTACACCCTGAAGGAGAGACGATGCCCCCGAAAGAAAAACCCGAAATTCCCGCCCGGGCGCTCAAGCGCGGCGCGCACCTGTGGACCAGGGAATTCACCGAGCGCATCGGCCACGACATGGCCGAGTGGGCGGACAAGGAATTCATGGAGCTGTTCATGAACTTCTGCTACGGCGGGCTGTATGACCGCAACGTCCTGTCCCACAAGACGCGCGAGCTGTGCGCCGTGGCCGCATGCGTCATGGCCAACGCGCATCCGCAGCTGCGCACCCACATCCAGGCCGCGTGGAACTGCGGGGCCACGAAGCGGGAGATCATGGAAGTCATCATTCAGATGGCCACCTACTGCGGCATGCCCTACATGCTGCAAGCGGCCCGAATCGCCGCGAACGATGTCTTTCCCCTGCTCAAGCGCGGAGAGAAGGCAGCAGCACCCCCGCCGGGGCTGAAGTCCGCAGAAGCGCCACCCGCCAGGCACCGGCCGGCGGGCAAGGCCTGAATCCATTTCGCGAGGAGTCCGTTTCCATGGGTCGCAGAGTCGTCGATTTGAGCATTCCCCTGCAGAACGCGCCGATGGAGAACAACCCGGCCGTCATCCAGTATGTGGATCACGTCGAGCTGGCGCGCGCGCGAACCAAGTCATACAAGTTTCCGGACACCAGCTATTTCCCGGACAACATGCACTGCGCGACGGAAAACATCAGCGCCATCAGCACGCACAGCGGCACGCACCTCGACTCCCCCTATCACTATGGCCCCGAATGCGAGGGGAAACCCTCCAGGACCATCGACCGCGTTCCCCTGGAATGGTGCGTGGGCGACGGGGTCGTCCTGGATTTTCACGACGCCGAGCGCGGGCACAACATCACGGCGGAGGAGACGCGGCGGAAGGTGGCGGCCCTCGAGGAGAAGGGCTATTCCCTCAAGCCCATGGACATCGTCCTCATTCGCACCGACCACACCACGAAATATCTGTATTCCCCCGATTTCGAGCAAACCCACCCCGGCATGAGCGTGGACGCCACGGAATGGCTCGTGGACCAGGGCATCAAGGTGATGGGGATAGACGCCTGGGGCTTTGACATCCCCGTCTCCAGGATGGCGGAGCTCAGGCGCCGGGGGAACGCGAAAGATTTTTTCGGCAGCCATTACCTAGGCCGCAGGAAAGAGTACATCCACGCGGAGAAACTCGCGAATCTCGACAAAATTCCCGAGTTCGGCTTCACCGTCTCCATGCTGCCCGTCAAGATAGAGCGCGCGAGCGGCGCATGGTGCCGGGCGGTGGCCATCGTGGAGGATTAGGCCGGACGCGCCCGCCAAAGAGAGCCCGGCGGGCCGCGGCGGGAGGAGGCGGTGCCTTTCCGCCGGAAAATATGGTAGCATCTTCCCCCTCAGACGGGGGGGACGAAAACGAAACATGGGAGGGGGTGAGGCAATGGCCTTGCACGAGAGCGCAACGCATCAACAGGTTCTGTCCGGCGGACTCATCCGGCGCATGGAGGCCGTCAAGCCGGCCATATGGGCGTTCGCCCTCGGCGCAATCATCCTCTACGGCGTGGGCTTCGCGCAGCCGCAGCTTCTGCACGACACCGCCCACGACGTCCGCCACGCATTCGCCCTCCCGTGCCACTAGCGGACTGGCGCGACGCAACGCCGCCCGGGCGGCGGCGTCCTCTCTCGCGGCGCGACGGCTTTCCCCCCGAGGCGCCGGATGTCCGCCGGTAAGACGGCGCATCAGCCGTGGGGATACTACACCGTCCTCGCCGAGGCGCCGGACCACAAGGTCAAGCGGGTGGTCATTCATCCGGGACACCGCCTCAGCCTCCAGCGGCACATGCGCCGCGCGGAGCACTGGCACGCCATATCCGGCCAGGCGGTCGTCATCCGGGAGGAGGAGGAGCTGCCCCTCCTCTCCGGCGGGAGCGTGGACATTCCCCCGAACGCGTGGCACCGGATACAGAACGAAGGGGACGCGCCCTTCGTTTTCATCGAGGTGCAAACCGGTGCCTACTTCGGGGAGGACGACATCGAGCGGCGCGAGGATGACTACGGGAGAGCCTGAGACTCCCCGAACCCGGAACCGCTGCCCGCACCCAGGCGCACCCGTCCGGCGGGAGTCGCCTTCGTTCGCACCTCACAGCCAGAGGGGGGGCGATTTTCTCGATGGCGAAAGGCCGCACCCGTTCGCGTCCCGCCGCCGCCAGGGTTTGCCGCAGGGCCTCCTCGTCCAGGAGGCGGGCAATCGCCGACGCCAGGCCTTCGACGTCCCCTTCCGGCACGAGCAGCCCTGTCTTCTCCTCTTCGATAATCTCCGAGGGGCTATAGTCGCAGTCGAAGCTGACGACCGGACACCCGTTCGCCATGGCTTCGACCAGCACGTTCGCCCAGCCCTCATGGCGCGAGCTCAGCACGAAGCACTCCGCGTGCCGATACCAGGGCGTCATATCGACGGCGCGCCCGGGCAGATGCACCCTGTCCTCCACCCCGAGTTCGCCCGCCAGGCGGAGCAGGCTCTCCCGCTCCGGTCCCTCGCCGACGATAGCCAGCCGCAAGTCCGGCCGGTCGAGGAGCCGGAACGCCCGCAGCAGCCGATCGAAACCTTTCAGCGGGTCCAGCCGGCCCGCCCCCAGGACGTAAGCACCGCGCAGGGGAGACGCCGGCCCGGGCCCGGCGTCCCGCGCTTCCTAGAAGTCGACCGGATTGTGGATGACCGATATTTTCTCGCCCGGAAGCCCCAGGGCTTCCAGGCCCCCGCTTCACCCCTTCGGAGAGGGCGATGACGCGGCCCGGAAACCGGTAGAACAGGGGAATCAGGCGTTGGTAGAGGGGCAGCTGGGCCGCAACGTTCGCCCGCACGCTGACGGACAGGCAGCCCAGGCGACCCGCCAGGGCGACGGCGAGAATGGCGCAGAAGTTCGCGGCCTCCGAAAAAGAGAGCACCCGGTCGGGCCGCTCGCGGTGCAGCAGACGCGCGAGGCGCGCCGTGCGAACCGCCATCTGCCAGGCTTTGCGGAAATAGCCGCGCGGCTCGGGCGGCTTCTCTGCGCAGGGCGGGATAAGGGGCGACTCCGGAATCTAGCCTTTTCTCCCTACTAGCCCCGGCGCAGCTGCTCCAGTGCGCCGGCCAGACGCTCCACGCCGCGCTCGCATTCTTCCGTCGCGCAGGAATACGCGATTCGGAGATACCCCTCGCCGCCAAAAACGGCGCCGTTCACCGTCGCGATGGCGTGCTCCTGCAGCAGATAGTCCGCCACATCGCCCGAGGTTTCCCCGAAGGCCCGCACGTTCGGGAAGGCGTAAAACGCCCCCGTGGGCTCCGCCAGGGTGACGCCCTCTATGGCGCGCAGTCCGTCGGCTATCACGCGGCGGCGCTTGGCAAACTCCCGCGTCATCGCCTCCATCGGCGCCTGATCCTCCAGGGCGCCGCGCGCCGCGCCATGCTGGATGAACGTGTTGACGCACACGGTCGTGTACTGGCGAATCTTGAGCAGATGGCGGGTCACCTCGGGGCTCGCCACCGTCCAGCCGAGGCGCCAGCCATCCATGCTGTAGAACTTGGAAAACCCGTTGATGATCACCGTGCGCTCCGCCATGCCGGGCTGTGAAAAAATGCTCGGGGCACACGGCGCGTCGCCATAGTATATGCGCGCGTATATCTCGTCGCTCAGCACCAGGAGATTGCGCCGCACGGCCAGCTCGGCGATCCTCCGGAGCTCCTCCCCGGGAATCGTGCAACCCGTGGGGTTGCCGGGCGAGGTGAGGCAAACGAGTTTTGTCCTAGGCGTCAGAACCGCCTCGATGTCCTCGGCGCGCAACGCGAAATCGTTCTCCTCCTTCGTCTCCACCTCGATGGCCACGCCGCCCGCCAACGCCGTGCAGGACTTGTAATGATGCCAGTTCGGCTGCGCGATGATCACCTCGTCGCCGGGGTCGACGAGCGCCAGCATGGAAACCATGATCCCCTCGTTCGCCCCCGCCATCACGATCACCTGCGTATCCGGGTTCACCTCCACTCCGGTGTCGATTTCCGTTCTGTAGGCGATGCCCTTGCGCAGGGCGGGAACCCCCGTGCTCGGAGCGTAGTGCACGTCGCCTCGGGCGAGGGACTCGGCGGCGCCCTGCTTGATGTGCCCGGGCGTATCAAAATCCGTGCGGCCGATTTGCCAGTGGATGACGTCGCGCCCCGCGTCCTCCAGCTTCGCCACGGCGTCGAAGACCTTGCGAATGCCCGAGAAGGGAATCTCCTCGAGGCGCGCCGCGCCGGCGGCCCCGGCGTCAAAAGCGGCAACCATCTCGTCATCTCCTTCGGTTCGAGAGAACGCCGAATCCTGCGATTGAAGGCGCCCGTTATAGCCGCTGTGCCTCCGGGGCGCAAGAGGGCTGCCGCCTCCGGTCTTGCGCGGCGTCAACCAGCCGTTTTCTCCTTTCCCGAACCCGAGCGGATCGGGCCGGGCAAGGGAGCGGAAGCGGGATGTGCCCGAACGCCCCCCGGCGTCTCTAGAGCAAATCCCCCCGCATGACGGTCACGGCCTTGCCGCCCAGGACGACCCGGGCGCCCAGAATCCGGACGCGCACCACGCCGCCCCGCGCGGACGCCTGATAGCCGGTGAGTTCTTCCTTCCGGAGGCGCCTCGCCCAGAATGGCCCCAGGCAACAGTGGGCGGAGCCGGTCACCGGGTCCTCGTCGACCCCGTATGCCGGTGCGAAGAAACGGGAGACGAAATCGTATGCCGGAGCATCCGCCCGCGCCGTAACCATGCAGCCCCGCACGGGAACCGTGCCGAGCAGGCGAAAATCGGGCGTCAAGCCCCGGAGCGTCGCCTCGGAGTCGGCCTCCAGCAGATAGTCGCATTCATTCTTCCCCGCGTAGCGGGGCGTGAATCCGAGACTCTCGGCCAGGGCTTCGGGCGGCGGCGCGGGGGAATCCGGCAGGGCCGGAAAGTTCATCTCTATCCATTCCTCTTTGCGCTCACAGGTCAAAACCCCGCTTTTGGTGTGGAATATGGCCGTCTCATCCGGGCCGAGACGCCCCTCCTCCCAAAGAACGTGGGCACTCGCGAGCGTCGCGTGGCCGCACAGGTCCACCTCGCTCACGGGCGTGAACCAGCGCAGGGAGTAGCCGTCGTCCCCTTTCGCCACAAACGCGGTTTCGGAGAGGTTCATCTCCCCCGCCACGCGCTGCATCCATCGCGCGTCCACTGGCGACGGCAAGAGACAGACGGCGGCCGGATTGCCCGAAAAAGGAGTGTCGGTGAACGCATCCACCTGGAAGAGGGGAAACGACATGGGGGGCTTTCTCGCGGAAGATGACGGGTCAGATGCGCCGGATGACATCGCCCGCCCGAATGGCGCCTTCGCTCAGAATCCGCGCGTTCAGTCCCGAGCGGTTCCAAAGCGCGTGGAACAATCCTTCAATCCCCAGCAAATTCTCAAAATATCTGCACGGCTCGTTCAGGCGAACGCCGCGCATCCTCACGTCGCCCACCCGAAAATCCGCATCCACCAGGTGATTGAGCGGAACGCCGCGCGTCACGATGTTTCTCCTGCTCTGGCCTGCGTCCAGGTGGATGCCGCAATCCCGCGCAAGCGCCTCGACGGCCTCTATCTCGATGAGCGTCACCTCCCGATCCGGCCCCTGCTTCCTCGAATACGTGCCCACCCCCTCGGCGTAGCGATCTCCCGCCAGGCCCCTTCCCGCAAGCGTTTGCGCTTGGGCGACCTCCACCATCGGCTCGCCGGCCACCGGGGCGATGTGCACCGAGACGACCTCTCCCTCGAACGTCATGGCTTCATATGCTCCTCGACGAGGCCGACCGCTTCGGCCTCCGTGGGAAAGGCGCCCGAGTCCAGCTTGGACCACAGGCACTGGCCATCGAGCACGAGCTCGAAGGCGCCGATGCGGAATTTCCCGTTCTCGTTTCCGGCGACTTGCAGGCCCGGGAAGCGTTTTTTCAATGCATGAGCCAACTGCTCATACCGAGGTCCATAGTTTCACTTCTGGCAATACTCCACGTGAAGCTTCATCCATCCCCTCCCGCAGGAACAACGAGAATCGTCGGCGAACGCCCGCATCATAAAGGAACCGTGGCGCGAGGAGAAGGGCGGGGGGCCGACCCGCCCGAAAACCGGACGTTCGCCGCCCCCGGGACATGTCGCAAAATCCCCGCGCAGCTTGACGCATTCGCCGGCGCGGGGGGAAAATCTGCCCCGTTTCCCGAGAAAGTCCTAAGGAGAAGAGATGGCTGGCATCATCCGCGTGGGAGCCTACATCCCCTTTCATCGGCTGGGGGGGGAAACCGTAAGAGCCGTATGGGGGACGGGCAACCCGAAGGCGTCGCGCCCGGTGGCCGGCTTTGACGAGGACGCCATCACCATGGGGGTGGAGGCGCTCGTCAACGCCGCGGGCTGGGGCGGCGCCGAGGTGGATGCGCTGTATTTCGCCTCCACGTCCCACCCCTACGCCGAGAAGTCGAACGCCGGCGTCCTCGCCGCCGCGGCGGATTTGCCGGAGACGCTCTTTACCCTGGATGCGGGCGGCTCCGTGCGCGCGGGCACCTCCGCGCTCCGGGCCGCGTGCGACGCCATAGACGCGGGCTCCTCCCGCACGGCGGCCGTGGTGGCGTCCGAGAAAAGGCCCGCGCCGCCGGGCAGCTCCGATGAGCTCGGCCTCTGCGACGGCGCCGCCGCGCTGCTGCTCGGCAAGGGAGAGGACGTCGCCGCCGAGATCGAGGCGACGTATTCCTGGTCCGAGGATTTCATCGACCGCTGGCGACTGCCGGGGGAGGACGCGATTTCCGCCGGGGACGCCAAATTCATTCAAGACTACGGCTACGCGCGCCAGAGCGTCGCCACCGTGGAGGGGCTGCTCCGACGGACGGGCGCCACGAGAGAAGACATCGCGCGCGTGCTGCTCTACGCCCCCGACCCCCGCACCCATGCGCTCATCGCCAGAAGGCTGGGCTTTCCCGAAGCCGCCTATCCCCGGGAGCCCCTCGTCGCGCGCCTAGGGGACGCCGGGGCGGCCGCCCCTCTGCTCTGTCTCGTCGACGCGCTTCAGAACGCGGCGCCGGGCGAGCACATCATCGTCGCGGGCCACGGAAGCGGGGGCGAGGCGATGCTGCTCCGTGCGACGGACAAGGTGGGCGCGCTCAGGACGCAGCGGGGGCTGCGCTGGCACCTGGATCGCGCGCGCCCCATCCCCCGCTACGGCCAATGGCTCCGGTTCCGCGGAATGTCTCCCGAGGAGGAGATACGGCCCTTCTCCTCGCCCAGCATCCTTTGGAAGGAAAGCAGGGCGACCATGCGCCTCATGGCGGGGGTTTGCCGCTCCTGCGGAGCGCTGCAGTACCCCCGGCAGCGGGTCTGCAACTCCTGCGGGACGAGGGATGCGTGGGAGGAGCGCAAGCTGGGCCGACGGGGAAGGATATTCACCTTCGTGCACGACTATCTGCCCCCGTCGCCGGAGGGCTTCATCACGATGGCCACGGCGGAGATGGAGGGCGGCGGACGGTTCTATGGCCAGATGACGAACCACGCGAAAGACGACGTGCGCATCGGAATGGCGTGCGAGTTCACCTTCCGGCTTCTCCACCAGGGGAATGGCTACTATAATTACTACTGGAAGCTGCGTCCCGCGGAATAGGGACAGCATCTCCGCCGGGAGGAACATCCTTCTTCGAGGAGCTCGACATGAGCGGAACCATCGCTGGAAAAGTCGCCATCATCGGCGTCGGCATCACGAAATTCGGTGAGCTGTTCGAGCAAAGCTATAACGATCTCGTGGTGGAAGCCGCCTTCGAGGCCTACCAGGACGCGGGCGTGAGCGGAGAGGACGTCGAGGCCGCATGGCTCGGCACCTATCTGCCGCTCGGCTGGGGGTTTGACGGAACGGGCGGCCCCTCGCTCGCCGAAGCCCTGAACCTCTACCCGAAACCCGTGTCCCGGGTGTCGAACTACTGCACCACGGGCATGGAGGCCGTCCGCATGGCGGCGATGGCCGTGGCCTCCGGCATGCACGACGTCGTCCTGGCCGTCGGGGCGGAGAAGATGCGCGAGGTCCCTCCCCGGGGCAGCCTGGTGGCACAGCACGTCGAGAAGCTGCACCCGATGTATTCCAAGGGCCGCACGGCACCGGGCAGCTTCGCCGTCCTGGCGAGGAGGTATTTTGAGGAATTCGGCGCGGGCAAGGAGGATTTGGCCGAGGTGGCGGTGAAAAACCACCGCCACGGGAGCCTCAACCCCCGCGCGCACTTCCGCAAGGAGATCACCAGGGAGCAGGTCCTCAAGGCACCGCCGGTGACGGAACCCCTGGGACTGTACGACTGCTGCCCCACGACGGACGGGGCCGCCGCCATCGTCCTTTGCCGGGCGGATCTGGCCGAGGCGCGCTTCGGCAAAACGGACTATGTGCTCATCGACGGGATGGGACTTTCCTGTGCCACGGGCTACATCACCACGGCCTTCAACCCGAAGTTCAGCTTCGTCGGCTTCGACGCCACCAAGGAGGCCTCGCGCCAGGCCTACGCGCAGGCCGGCGTCCGCAACCCGCGCGAGGAGATAGACGTTGCGGAAGTGCACGATTGCTTTACGATCACGGAGATTCTGAACTATGAGGACCTGGGCTTCGTGGAGAAGGGCGAGGGGCCTGACTTCGTCAGGAGCGGGGCGAGCAGCCTCGGCGGCGAGCTTCCGGTGAACACCTCGGGCGGCCTCAAGAGTTGCGGCCACCCCATCGGCGCGACGGGCGCCCGGGTGGTGGGGGACCTCACGCATCAACTCCTCGGTCGCTGCGGCGCGCGCCAGGTGAAGGGCGCCAGGCGCGCCCTCGGCCATACCCTGGGCGGCCCGGGCGCCGTCTCCAGCGTGTTCATCCTCAGCAAGAACTAGAAAACTCCGCGCAGGCCTCCCCTCGGGCGGCGGCCCGGGGGCGGAGGATTCACTCGCCTCCCTCGCCCGGGGGCGCCGCGGGACTTCGGGACGATGCGCGCACCCCCACGTGCAGCGCGGCGATGCCGCCCGTCATCGGGCGATGGCTCACCTCCCGAAAGCCCGCCTCCCGCATCATCTCGCAAAGCCTGCCAGCCTCCGGAAATTCACGCACCGTGCGGGGGAGATAACGATACGCCGTCGGATGGCCGGAGACGATCCGCCCCATGAGGGGGAGAAGGAGGCGAGAATACAGCGCATACAAAAGTCCAAAGAAACCTTTGGGGTGGCCGAATTCCAGAACGACGAGCCTGCCGCCCGCCCGCGTCACGCGCCCCATCTCGCCCAGGCCCGCCTCGCGTCTCTCGAAATTGCGCAGGCCGAAGGCGATGATCACCCCGTCGAACGCGCCGTCCCGGAAGGGCAGCCGCATCCCGTCGGCCTGCACCAGCGCGAGGGTTGCGGTGCGCACCGCCGCCTTTCTCCTCCCGCGCGCGAGCATGGGGAGGGCGAAATCCGCCCCGACGACGCGCGCAGCGGGCGCGGCGCGCCGGCAGATTTCGAGTGCGACGTCCGCCGTGCCCGTGGCCAGGTCGAGAAACCGGCCCTCTCCCGGCTCCGCGAATCCGCTCAACAGACTCGCGACCGCCCGCCTCCGCCAGAGGCGGTCCACGCCAAAGCTCAGCGCCCGGTTCAGGAGATCGTAGGTGGGCGCGATGTCCGAGAACATCTCGCGCACCTCGCCGCTCTCGATTCGGGTCGGCACGAAGGCGATCAGCCCGGGCCGATGAGCACATCGGCCATTGCACCGGCCGACACGACCACGGAGACCCAGGCGTTGAGGTTGAAAAACGACACGTCCACGCGGCTCAAATCATCCGGCCGCACGATCCAGTGCTCCCAGAACAGCAGACACCCCGCCGCCGCCAGCGCCAGCCAGTAGGCGAGTCCCAGGCCATACGCCCGGCCCGCCCCGTAAAAACAGGCCACCGCCCCCAGGTGGGCGAGTGCGGAGACGATGAGCGCGCCCCGGACGCCCAGCAGACGGGGGAGGGAATGGAGATTCTCCCGGCGGTCGAAATCCACGTCCACGGAAGCGTAAATCAGGTCGAAGCCGGCCACCCAGAGAGCGACGCCCAGGAACAGGAAAACGCTCACCACGCCCAGGTCGCCGCGCACGGCCACCCAGGCGCCCGCGGGCGCGCAGCCCAGAACGACGCCCAGAAACAGGTGCGTCCAGGAGGTGAAGCGCTTGGAGTAGGAATAGAGGACGATGCAGGCGGCCACCGCGAAGGAGAGGGCGAAGGCCAGCGGGTTCAGCATCCAGGCCGAGAGGAGGAAGACGCCCAGAAACCCCGCGAGCATCGCCGGAATGCGCCTGGAGCGGAGCAGCCCCTGGAACTCGGCGCGGTCTTTCGTTCTCGGGTTTCTGGGGTCGATGTCCCTGTCGGCGAAACGATTGAGGGTCATGGCGAAGTTCCGCGCGGCGGCCGCCGCCATCACCATCCAGAAAAGGGAGCGCGCGGAGGGAAGGCCGCCCGCAGCCATCACCCCGCCCATCAACACGAAGGGCAGGCCGAAGATGGTGTGCTCGAACTTCACCATCCGCAGGAACTGGCGGAAGCTCCGGGAGGTCGGCGCCTCAGCCGCCAAGGCCGTACTCCCTCCAGCGCCTCGTGACGCGCTCCTTGATCTCGTCCGTCATCACAATCTCCGGCGGCCATTCCCGCTCGAAGCCCTCCGACGCCCACTTTCGGGTGCCGTCCACGCCCACCTTGCTGCCGACGTGGAGGCGCGGGGCGGCGTGCTCGAGCGCGTCGACCGGCCCATCGACAAACACAAGGTCGCGCCTCGGGTCGATGCTGCCCAGAACTTTCCAGGAAACCTCGCTGATGTTGTGCACGTCCACATCCTCGTCCACGATGACGATGACCTTCGCGAGCGCCATCTGCCCCATCCCCCACAGGGCGTACATCACCTTTCTCGCATGGTAGGGATAGGCCTTTCGGATGGAGACGATGACCATGTTGTGGAACACGCCCTCCGCTGGCATGTGCACGTCCACGATTTCGGGCAGCTGCATTTTCATCAGGGGCAGGAAGATGCGGCCCGTCGCACCGCCAAGCCAGTAATCCTCCATCGGCGGTCGGCCCACGATGGTGGTGGGATACACCGCCGCGCGCCTCCGCGTGATGGCCGTGACGTGAAAGACGGGATAATCGTCCGCCAGGGAATACCAGCCCGTGTGATCCCCGAAGGGCCCCTCCTCCCTGAGCTCGCCCGGGTTCAGGTAGCCCTCGACCACGATGTCGGCGTCGGCGGGCACCTCCATGTCCACCGTCTTGCACTTCACCAACTCGGCGCTCCTGCCCCGCAGGAATCCGGCCAGGTTCAGCTCGTCTATCGCGGGCGGCAGCGGCGCGCTCGCCGCATAGACGTAGACCGGGTCCCCGCCCAGGGCGATCGCCATATCCATCCGCTCGCCCATCCGCGAGCTCTCCTGGAAATTCTGCGCCCCGTCGTGATGCAAGTGCATGTGCATTCCAGCGGTCCGCTCGTCGAAAATCTGCACGCGGTAGAGGCCCACGTTTCTCCGGCCGGTTCTCGGGTTCCGGGAGTAGATGTGCCCAAAGGTGATGTAGCGTCCCGCATCCTCGGGCCAGCACTTGATGGCCGGAAGCGAGAGGAGATTCGGCGCCTCCGTCTCCACGACCTCCTGGCAGGGGGCCGCGCTCACCTTCTTGGGAGAGAAGGACGCGAGCCGCGCGAGCTTGGGCAGCATCTTCACCTTCTCGATGATGCCCTCGGGCGGCTTGATCTCCAGAAGCTCCGCCACCTCGTCCGCCACCGCCTCCATGCTCTCCACCCCCAGGGCGAGCCGCATCCGCTTATCGGAGGCGTAGGCGTTGATGAGGACGGGGATGTCGAACGCGCGTCCATCGGGGCCTGTGGGGTTCTCGAACAGCAGGGCGGGACCGCCGCTCTTCACCAGACGGTCGGCGATCTCGGTAATCTCGAGCTCCACGTCCACTGGTGCCCGGACGCGGCGCAACTCTCCCGCGCGCTCGAGGGCATCAACGAATTCTCTCAGGGAGGCGTACGCCATCGGGAGGAGGAGAGCCTACTCGATGACCTTGGGAACGCGAAAATGGCCCCGCACGAAATCAGGCGCCATCTTTTCCATGTTTTCAATCGGGGCTTCGGTGACGGCGTCCGCGCGGAACACGTTCACGATGTCGAGAACGTGCGAGGTGGGCTCCACCCCCTCGGTGTCCACCTCGTTCAGCCTGGAGACGTGCGCGAGAATCGCGCCGAGCTGCCCGGTGAATTTCTCGATTTCCGCATCGCGCAGATCGAGCCGCGCCAGCCTCGACACGTGGAGCACCTCTTCGCGCGAAATCGCCATCACCCCCTCCTTCCCGCTCTTATACCTTTGGTTTCCCGCCCGCGTCAACGCCCCCGTCCACGGGCGCAATCGGCGCGTGTTGCACCACCAGCTTCTTCCGGCCGACCTCCTCGAACTCCACGGTCACCACCGCGCGCTCCCCCACCCCGTTGCGCGCGGAGACGACGCCCAGCCCGAATGTCTTGTGCCGCACGCGCATACCCGGCGGGTAGGGGCCGAGTGCTGCGGGCGGCGGGGCGGCGGGCGCGTCCCGCGTCCCGTGAGGACGGGAGGCCGGCGCGCCGGAAGAGGTGCGCGGAGGCCCCTTGCCCGCCGGAAGGCGGTCGCCCACCCGCTTCAGGAGCTTCGCGCCCAACCCCTCCAGGAACCGGCTCGGCTTCGCCGCCCAACTCTTGCGCCCCCACTCGGACTTCCTCTCCCGCGCCCAGGAGAGACACAGCACCTCCTTCGCCCGCGTCATCCCCACATACAGGAGCCTGCGCTCCTCCTCCAGGGACGCCGGCGCGTCCTGAGAACGACCGTGCGGAATCAGCCCCTCCTGCACGCCGACGATGCCCACAGCGGCGAACTCGAGACCCTTTGCCGCGTGCAGCGTCATCAGCGAGAGGGCGCCGCTCTCGCCGGAGAGTTCATCGGCCTCGCCCATCAACGCCAACTCCTCCAGGAACAGGGTGCTCGCCTCGGGAGAATCGGACGCGACGCGCCCCTCCGCGCGCATCCGCGCCTCGAACGCCACCGCCGCGTTCACGAACTCCCGGGCGCCCTCAAGCCCCCGCTCCGCCGCGCGACGCCGCTCGGGCGAGACGCTCCCGCGTGCGATCCCCTCCAGCCAGGCGCGATATCCCGTCCGCTCCAGCACCTCCTCGAGCAGGCGCGCGGGACCCAGGCCGCGCGAGGCGAGCGCATCGCGCGTTTCCAGCAACGCACCGAGATTCCTCGCGGCCGCCCCTCTGAGCCGGCCGGCGGACAGGGCGGCGCGCGCGTCTGCGGGCGTGACGCTCGCGGATGCTTCCGGTGCAATCGCCTTGAGCCGCTCCGGCCCCAGCCCCCGGGGCGGGCGGTTCACGATGCGGGAGAAAGCGACTCCGTCCTCCGGCCTGTGGATCACCCGCAGATAGGCGGCCAGATCCTGCACCTCCGCGCGATCGAAAAAACGCTGGCCCTTCACGACCCGGTAGGGGATGCCCCGCCTCCGCGCCACCTCCTCCAGCGGGCGCGATTGCGTGTTGACCCGGTAGAAGACGGCGGCGTCCCTCCAGGGAATCCGTCCGCCCGCCCCCTCCCGGACGAGCCGGCCGATGAGGGATTCCGCCTCCGCGTCCGCGTCCTGCGCCTCCAGATAGCAAACCGCCTCCCCCGCCTGATTCCGCGTGAAGAGGCGCTTGGGCCGGCGCGCCCGGGCCTCGTCCATCATCCCGGAGGCGGCGCGCAGTATCCCGCCGCTCGAGCGATAGTTCTCCTCCAGGCGGAACACCCTGGCTTCCGGGAACCTGCGCTCGAAGTGCAGGATGTTCTCCACCCGCGCCCCCCGCCAGCTGTAGATGCCCTGATCGTCATCCCCCACGGCGAACACCCTCCCGTGGCCCCGCGAGAGGAGGGCGACCAGCGCGTCCTGCGCAGGGTTGGTGTCCTGGTATTCGTCGACGAGTATCTCCAGGAACCGCTCCTGGTAGGTTTTCAGGATGTCGGGATGCTTCCGGAACATGCGGAGGGGCTGCGCCAGCAGATCGTCAAAATCCACCGCGCCCGCCGCGCGCAGCGCGCGCTCATAGCGGGGCGCCAGCTTTCGGGCGACCGCGCCGGTGCTGAACGCGGGCGAATCCGCATCGTCCGCCTCCTCCGAGGTTTTGCGGCGTCCGATCCACTCCAGCAGCGATTTCGGCGGATACCGCTCGGTGCTGATCCCCTGCTCCGCCATGCACCGCTTTACGAGGGAGAGGCACTCCGAGCGCGAGAATATGGTGAAGCCGGGCGGGAGCCCCGCAGCGGCCGCCTCGGCTCTCAGGATGCGGGCGCAGACGGCGTGAAAGGTTCCCGTCCATATCCCTCGCGCCCCTCCCCCCGGCGCCGCGAAGAGGCGCTCGCGCATCTCGCCCGCCGCCTTGTTGGTGAAGGTGATGGCCAGAATCCGCCCCGGGGCGACCCCCTCGGCGAGCAGGTGCAGGACGCGGTGGACGAGCACCCGCGTTTTGCCCGAGCCTGCGCCGGCCAGCACCAGGTTCGCGCCGGGGGGCGCCAGAACCGCCTTCCTTTGCTGGGGATTGAGGTTGTCGAGGTAATCCACGGACGTGTCTCTCGGGGCTAGAACCTGCGCGGGCCGACGCCCGGCGCGCCCGACCCGCGGATGAACGTGCGCGCGGGATACGTCCCCTTCGGGACGGTTACGTTCGGCGCCACCCAGCAGCCGGGGCCCAGCATCGCGCCCGGCGAGGTTACCGCGTTGCAGCCGATTTCGGCGTCATCGCCCACCACGGCGCCGAATTTCGCCAGGCCGGTGTCGAGGGACTCGCCATCCACGCGCAGGCGAATGGTTTTCACGTCGCGCGTCCTCTTCTCCGCCTCCGTCCGAAAGCGGAGGTTCGCCAGCTTGACGCCCGCCCCCAGGTTCGCGTCCGCCCCCAGGATGCTGTCTCCCACGTAGGCGAAATGCCCCGCCTGCGCGCCGTTCAGAAACGCGCTGTTCTTCACCTCCGTCGCGTGTCCGACGACGGCGCCGGGTCCAATGAGGCAGCCCCCTCTCAGATACGCCCCGTGCCGCACCTGCGCGCCCTGGCAAAGCACCGTCGGACCCCGGATGACCACGCCGGGCTCGATGCGGACGCCCGCCTCCACGAGCAGGCCGACCGAGGCGATTCGGAGCCTCTCCCCCGAGGCGAACAGACCCGCGCTCACCACCAGGTCCCCCTCGGCGCGCAGGGCGTCGCCGCCCGGCGGGGGCGCGTCCGCCTCATCCACCAGCTTCCGGACGAAGCCCTCCAGAAGGCCGACCGCCTCCCAGGCGTGCGCGGCGCCCTCCAGAAGAGCCGCGTGGGGAAACTCCCCCAGCCTGGTGAAATAGACCTCCGGGGCCGTCCGACTCATTTCCGCAACCCCAGATACCACGCGCCCAGCGGCGTGATGCGCAACACACTCCCCTCCGCCCGCGCCAGCCCGCCCCGCAGCGCCTCTTTGCGTATCCGATCCGCTCGAACGGGCGCGCCGAAGCGCGCCTCGGCGCCGGCCGCGAGGAGCGCGTCGAGGGACGCCGCGTCCATGTCGCGCTCCCGCAAGCCCTGGAGCAGATGGGACTCCGCCCGCGCATCGGGGGCGTCGCCGTCCTTCATGTGCCGGAGGATCTCGCGCAAGACCTCCTCCCCCACGGCGCGGAGCCTGGCCTCCCACTCCCCGGGCCCCCGAAGCACCACGCCCGTTCTGCTCTCCGTGCCCGAGTTTCTTACATACACCGCGCCCAGCGGCCCGCCCGCGTCATCCTCCAGGGCGAGATACATGATGTCGGGGGCGTCCTCAAACGGCGCCCAGCGCGGGAGGGCGACGCCCGAGAAGGCGCGTTTCGCACTCGCCCACAGCGTCGCGCCGATGGCCTCGCGCGCGCAGGCGCCCGGTGCCAGGCGGCTTCGCGCCACATGGTAGGCATAATAGGACTTCTTGAATCCACGGGGAAACGGAGCGCCGACGGCCGCATACGCAGCCTCCGCGCCCTCCGCCCGGAAAAGTCCCTGCACCGCCGCGCAAGTGTTGAGAAAGCTCTTGAGGCCGTCTCCCGCGGCGAGCCTGCGCGGCTCGCCCGCCGCGTTCGCCAGCAGGCCCGGAACGACCGTATGGCCGGACTCCTCCCCGCCCATCACGAAGCGATCCCCCCATCTGCGGGCCTCGCGCAGAATCCATTTGTCCCCCACGGGGGTGAAGACCACCCGCAACCCCGTCCGCGACAGGGCCGCCGCCGCACCGGAATCACTCTCCATGGTGATGGCGGCCACGCCCCCGTCGGGCAGCTCCCGCTCGGACCGCAAAAAACGCGCCTGCAGGAGGAGTGCGTCATCTCCGTCCAGTATGTGAAGCGCGTCCCGAAACGGGTTGTAGACGAGGGCGTAGCCCCTGTCGCCGTCGGCATCGAAGACGCAGGCGGCCGCCACGCCGTCCCCGCGCGCGAGCGCGTCCCGCCGCGCACGCCCCGCCTCGAAAAGGGCGCGCACGCCCGCATGGGCGTCTATCAGGCCGGCGTCCGCCCCCGGGACGGCGCGCCTGCCCTCGAGTGCGACCACGCCGCCGCCCTCGTTCACGCGAGCGGTGCCCAGCGGGTTCACCTCCCGGACGCGCAACGGGGAGAATCCCTCCAGCACCTGGGCGGCCACCCCGCTCCACGCCCCTCCCGCCGGGTCCACCACCACGTCCCATCGGGCGAGGTCGCCCTCGCGCAGCCAGCAGTTGGACAGCCGGGCGATGTAGTCGCCGTAAAACGCGCGGGCCTCCGCCGCACACTCCGCGCAGCGGCCGCTCGCGGGCGCATGTTGCTGCGCCGCCGCGCCCCGGCCGCTCGCCCAGACGCGCGCGCTGAGCGCCTCGTCCTCGTCCGGCAGGGGCTTCGCCGAGTCGGGGGACAGGAGGATTTTCACGCCATTCTGATCCGCCGGATTGTGGGAGGCGGTGAGCACCACCGCGCCGGCACCCCCCACGCCCGCCAGATAGACGGCGGCCACCGGCGTAGGCATCACGCCCGTGGAGAGAACGTGCGCACCCGAACGCAAGAGGGCGTTCACGCAGGCACCGGACAACGCGCCCCCCTCGTCCCGGGGGTCCCAGGCCAGCACCACCGCGGCGGGCGAGATGAGCCGCTCGGACGCCCTCTCCAAAAGCCAGCGGCCCGCCTCGAAAACGTAATGCTCGATGAATTCCGGCGTGATGACCCCATGCTCCGCAAACGCCGCGCGGGGGTCGGCGCCCACCGCCCCCGGATGGCGCGCGCCGGCCACCAGCCCGCGAACCCCGTCCGTTCCCTGGAACTTCACGACTGGCATCGGGGGAGGGAGGGCGCCTAGGCGACGGTCACGGACTTCGCCAGGGCGCGCGGCCTGTCCACGTCCCGACCGAGGGCCACCGCGAGGAAGTAGGCCAGCAGTTGCCCCGACACCAGATGCAGGAAGGGCGCGAGGAGCGCGGACACCCGGGGCAGGACGATTTCCTGGCTGAACAGCCCCTCCACCGCATCGTCTCCCTCGAAGCGGTAGCCCAGGACGAACCCGCCGCGCGCGCGCACCTCCTCCGCGCTGCCGCGCGTGAGCGCATGCAGCTCGGCCTCCTCGGGCGTGGGCATCAGGACGATGGTGTGCATGTTCTCGTCTATCAGGGAGATGGTGCCGTGCTTGAGGAAGCCCGCGCTCATTCCCTCCGCGTGGAGATAGGTGACCTCCTTCATCTTCAGCGCGCATTCGAGCGCCGCGGGGTAATAGACGCCGCGGCCCAGGTAGAGCCAGTTCTTCATGTGCTGGTGCTCCTGCGCCGCCGTGTGAAAGAAGCCGGAACACTCGTTCAAGGCGTCGGAGAGCAGGGACGACAAGGAGGCGACCTCCTCTCTCATCCCCGCCGCCTCCGCCTCGCGCAAGCGCCCTTTGAGAAGGCCCAGCTCGATGGCCGCGAGCAGCAGGATGACCGTCTGGCTCAGCGCCGCCTTGGTGCTGATCACGCATTTCTCCGGCCCCGCGCCCTGCAGAATCGGAACGTCCACCGAACGAACCAGGGTGGAGCCCATCACGTTGACGATGCCCGCCGTCCGCGCCCCCCGGGATTTCGCGTAGCGCAGAGCGCGCAGCGTGTCGTAGGTTTCCCCCGACTGGCTGATGGCGCAAAAGCTGTCGTCGGGGCCGACCTCCGCGAGGTGGGGAAATTCATCCGCGCTGACCACCGGCAGATACCTGCCGCCCAAACGACTGAAGAAATACTGGCCCATCGACGCGGTATAGTAGGTGGTGCCCACGCCGCACAGAAAGCAATGCCGCGATTCATGAATCATCCGGGCGAGGGACTGGACGTCCACCCTGGGTATTGTGAGGGCGGCCTGGACGGTGGCCGGCTGATCGTATATCTCCTTGAGCATGAAGTGGGGATAGCCGCCCCGCTGCGCCATCCCGACGTCCCACTCGATCTCCGTGATCTGCTTGTCGACCTTCTCCCCGGTGAGCAGACTCTTGACCGCGTAGGCCTCGGGGGTGACGATCGCGTATTCGTCATCCTCCATGACGACCGCCTGGCGGGTGAACTCGATGAAGGCGCTGAAATCCGACCCGATGTAGTGGGCGTCGTCGCCCAACCCGATGACGAGGGGCGACTCGCGCTTCACGCAATAAATCACGCCCGGCGCGTCCACGGAGAGTGCCGCCACCGCGAAGGTGCCCTCGATCTCGCGCAGTGCCGCCACGAAACCCTTCTCCACGTTCTGGGCGTTTTCCGCTATCTTCTCCGACATGAGGTGCGCGATGACTTCCGTGTCGGTTTCCGACTCGAACCGCGCACCGCCCGCCTCGAGCCGCTCCCGCAGCGCGCGGTAGTTGGAAATGATGCCGTTGTGCACCACGGCCAGACGGCTCTGGTTGTCGGAGTGCGGATGCGCGTTCTCCCGCGTCACCCCGCCATGCGTCGCCCAGCGCGTATGGGCGATGCCCACGAGTCCCCTCATGTCCGAGAAGCGTTTGATGGCGTTCACCGCCTCCACGGTGCCCACGTCTTTGCGTATGTCGATCCTCCCGTTTCTTTGAATGGCCATGCCACAGGAGTCATACCCCCGGTATTCGAGGGCGAATATCGATCGCAGAAGCTTCTGGGAAATGTTGGAGCACGCCGCCATGCCCGCGATGCCGCACATTTTAATTCTCGCTTCCCTGGTGGGCGAACACGTACGGGACGCCGCGCGCATCGCTTGCATGCCCATGACGCCGCGCATCAGAAATTCTCTCTTCCCCGGTGGGCGAACACGCGCGGGACGCGCCGCATCGCATCGCTCCCATCTCCGCCGTCGCGCCCATCAGAAATTCTCGCCCCGTGGATACGTGCAATGATGCGGAATCACTTCGTCGGGCGCGATGACGGCGCCCGTGGCCAGCGTGTTCGAGGCGCCCACCCGCGCCCCGTCGCCCACGAAAGCGCCCACCTGGTCGAGGCCGGAATCCACGTCTCCCTCCGGCATGCGCACCCGGAGGACGGACTGGTCGAGATTCTGAACCAGCGTTATCGTTCCGGAGCCCAGGACGACGTCCTCGCCGATTACGCTGTCCCCCACGAAGGAGAGGCGCCCCACCCGCACGCCGTCCAGCAGGATGCAGTTTTTCAGCTCCACGCCGAACCCGATGATCGAGCGCGCGCCGATGGCCGTATAGGGACGCACCAAAACCCCGTTCCCCAAAAACGTGCCCTCCCCGATAAAGCAGGGGCCGAATATGGAGGCGCCCGATTCGATCACCACGTTTTTCTCGATCATCACGGGGCCGCGAAACTGCACCGCGCCCCGGAGCTGCACGCTTCCGTCCACGCGGGCTTCCTTCCAGGTGTCCATGATCATCCGGTTGCCCTGGAGCAGGTCCCAGGGGTGCTGGGCGTCCAGCCAGGGGCCCTCCCAAATCGAGGAGCGCAGGCCCTCCTCCGCGCATATCACGTTCAGGGACTCATCCATCTCGCGGCTTTCCAGCAGGTCGAATATCCGGCGCGGCATGACGAACACGCCGGCCAGAACGTAATTGCCCACCGACCGATCCGCGGGCTTCTCCACCATCCGCTCTATCCGCATGTCCTCGCCCAGATACACCGCGCCGTAGTTCTGCGCCTGGGGCGTATGACAAATCGCCGCCACGGGCTCCTGAAACGACCCGAACGTCTGCATGACCTGCCGATACATGTTTTCGGAGGACAGAACGTCGGCATATACCAGCAAAAATGATTCATCCCCCTCAAAATGCCTCCTGGCCAGCCGGATGGCGTCGCGGATTCCGGTTGGCTCATCCTGCCGGATGTAGTGAATCGCCATCCCGTAGCGCGCACCCTGCTCGAACTCGCCCATGATCTTCTCGGCGCGATGGCCGACGACGATGACAAGCTCCCCCACGCCGGCGGCCCGCATCTTCCCCACCGTCGTGTGCAGGAGCGTCTCGCCCGCCACCGGCAACATGGCCTTCGGCCGGGTATCCGTAAAAGGGTACAAACCGGCCCCGGGGCCGGCCGCCAGGATCAGCGCTTTCACCAGACACCTCCTGAACACCCGTCGGGCGCGACGCAAAAATGGGCGGATGGGGCGGTTCTCGGGCGTGTCGTTTCGATCTCTTTCTTTGGAGGATTATAGCAAACCCGGCGGGGGTTTGCACGCTTCAACCCCGGGAATTCCTTCGCCTGTGGATTTCCTCGGCCTTGCGCAAATCCGCCTGCGTGTTCACCCCCAGCCCCTCCCGGGGCGTCGCCAGCGGAACGCCGAGAACCGGGCGGCCGCGGGTGCGCGCGACCGCGAGGACATCGGGCAGATAAAACTCTCCCTGGCTGTTCTCGGGCGTAATCCCCGGCAGGGCGGCCCGCAGGAAAGGGAGGTCGAAGACATAGGCACCTGTGTTGACCTCCGCAATCCGCCTCTGCGCGTCCGTCGCATCCGCCTCCTCCACCACGCCTGCGAGCTCCGCCCCCTTCCGCACCACGCGGCCGTAGCCGGCCGGATCCTCGGCGATGGCCGTCAGCATGGTGGCGGCCGCGCGCGCGCGGGCGTGATGACGGCCCAGATGCCTCAGCGTCGCCGCGCGTATCAGGGGCGCGTCGCCGCACAACAAAAAAAGATGCCCCTCCCGGATGGGCAAGGCGGACAGGCCGACCCCGGCGGCGTGGGCCGTTCCGAGCCTCCGTTCCTGAACGGCGAAGATGAGCCCCTTCCCATCGTCCGCGAACGCCCCCCGCACGGCGGCGGCCTGATGGCCCACGACGATGACGATGGGCGCGGCGTCCGCCTCCCTCGCGGCCGCCACGACATGGCGGATCATGGGTTCTCCGCCCAGCGGGTGCAGCACCTTGGCCAGCGGGGAGTTCATCCGCCTGCCCTGCCCGGCGGCGAGGATGAGGGCGGCAAACCCGGCGTCCCGGGACGGCACGAACGCTACCTCCGGCGGCTGCGGGAGGGGTGGGCGATTCCCAGCTCCCGGAGTTTTCTTCTCAGCGTGTTTCGGTTCATGCCCAGCAGGCGCGACGCCTGCACCTGGTTCCCGCCCGTCTCACGGAGCACGAGCTCCAGCAGGGGCTTCTCGACGCTGCGGATGGTGTGTTCGTAGAAGTCGCTCTCCCCCCCGTCGGCCAGGGCGGCCACCACCGAGGAGAGCCTGTCCCGGAAGAAACCCTCGATGCCGGCGGTTCTCCTCCGCGCCGGAGACGCGCTCAGGTCCTCGAGCGAAATGGCGTCCCCCGCACTCACCAGACAGGCACGACATACGGAAACCTCGAGTTCGGATTCGTTGCCCCACCATTTCTGCTCACAGAACCACTTCATCGCCGCCGGCGTGATTCGCCTCCTCGGCTGCTCCATCCGCCGCGAGAATTCATCCAGAACCCCCTGGACCACGAGAGAAATATCCTTTTTCCTCTCGCGCAGCGGCGGAATTTTGACGAGGCGGGTGGAGTCCTCTTGATACAGACTCTCGGATATCTCGTCCTGCATCAGTCTCTCCGGGTCATGGGTGCGGCCCAGAATCAGGCGGAACTCCCCGGACACGCCCTTTTTCCACAGAGCCTTCGCCAGAGCGTTCTGGTGGTCTCTGCCGATGAGCTGGGCGTCTTCGACGAAGAGCGTCCCCCCTTTCCGGGTGATGTCGCCCTCCTCGACGCGCCCCTCCTCGATTCGCTGGATGGCTCTGCCCATCTCCTGGGCGCGCCGCATTTTCGGCCCCCAGTGAAGAAACGGGTGGCGCACCCCCGGGTGCCGGGAATGCAGGGCGCGGGCGACGCGATGGAAATTCAGCCCCTTCTCCCCCTCGAGGAGGATGGTGCGGAACGCCTGGCCCGCCTCCTGGATGGAGTGCCGAAGCCTCTGCGCCGCCGCGCTCGTTCCCACGAACTGCCACCCGCCGTGCTCCTCTCTCGCCTCCGTGCGAAGCCACCGCAGCTCCCTCTGCAGGTAGCCCTCCTCGCTCAGTCGCCGGGCGAACTGCAAAACCTCCTCGGGGTGCACTTCGTCGACGAAGACGGCGCGCGCGCCCGACTCGATGCTCAGGGGCGTGAACCCCTTGTCCTGCGGACGCAGGACGGCGGCGAGCGGCTTGCCCCTCTCGCCGACCCTCCGCATCGGGGACATGTCGGCGCGACCGGCCGCCGCGTAGAGAACGAAATCGCACCAATCCATGCGCCCGCGCCCCCGGGAAAGATTCGGGAAATGAAGCGCCTCCATCCCGATGTTCCGCAGGCCGCCGAGCATGCTCTCCCTGCCCGGCGTCAGACTCCCGACGAAGAGGAGCTTGGCGCGCGTCGCCTCCTGATCGATTGCGTTCGCCAAAAGAACCACTCAGCATCTCCGAAAAACCGGCCCGACATCCGAGAGGCCGGAGAAAACCACCGGATCGCCCACCGCCGGCTCGTCTCCCTCGCCGTCGGCGAGGCGGGCCAGAACCCGCCCGCCCTCCCGCAACTCCACGAGGGCGATTCGGTAGGGCGTCGGCATCCCCCGGGGCCCCATGTGTACCGTCGAGAAGCTGTAGACCTCCCCCCTGCCGGACACCTCCCTCGCCTCCGCGTCGCCGCCGCAATGTCCGCAACTCCCCGCCTCCTCCAGGCGGGTGCGTCCGCATCGCGCGCAAACGAATATCTCCACGGGTCCGCCTCCGCTCCTCACCGCGCGCCGCGCGCCGCCCGCAGAATGTGGACGGCGCACGTGGCGCCCGAGCCTCCCAGATTGTGGGCCAGCCCCACGCGGGCGCCCGGAACCTGGCGCGCCCCCGCCTCATCGCGCAGCTGAAGCGTCAGCTCGTGAATCTGCGCCACGCCCGTCGCCCCCACCGGATGGCCCTTGGACTTCAGCCCGCCGCTGGTGTTCACCGGCAGCGCGCCGCCGAGCCTCGTCATCCCCTCGCGCGCGCCGCGGCCCCCCCTCGCCTTTGGCGAAAAATCCCAAATCCTCGAGCGCGATGATCTCGGCCACGGTAAAGCAGTCGTGAATCTCGGCGAGGTCGACGTCCTCGCGGCCGAGGCCCGCCTGGGCGAAGGCGTCCTCCCCCGCCTTCCGGGTGGCGTGAAACGAGGTGATGTCGCGCTTGTCCGACAGGGCGGGAGAATCCGACGCCTGCGCCGACGCCGCGACCTCGACGGGTTTCTCGTGATGCGCGGACGCCGCCTCCGCGGGGCACAGCACGACGGCCGCCGCGCCGTCGCTGATGAGCGAGCAATCGAAAAGCCCGAGCGGCTCGGCCACCGGCCTGGCGTCCAGCACCTGGGGCAGCGTCACCTCCTTGCGCATGTGCGCGTTCGGGTTGAGCCTGCCGTGGGCGTGGTTCTTCACCGCCACTTGGGCGATCTCCTCGCGCGTCGTTCCGTGTTCATGCATGTGGCGGCGGGCGATGAGGCCAAACAGGGCGGGAAACGTGGAGCCGACGCGCCCCTCCACCGCCACGTCGCCCGCGGCGGCGAGGATGGCGGCCGTCTCGTCCGTCCCCGCGGACGTCATCTTCTCGACGCCCGCGACGAGGGCGAAATCCGCCTGGCCCGAGGCGACCGCCAGCACCCCCTGGCGCATCGCGAGCCCCCCTGAGGCGCACGCGCCCTCGAGGCGGGTACAGGGTATGGCGCCCAGCCCCGCCGCGTGCGCCACCAGGGGCGCCAGGTGGTTCTGGCCGACGAAGGCTTGTCCCGCGAAATTTCCCAGGAAGAACGCCTCGACCCGCTCCGGCGCAAGACCGGCGTCGGCGAGCGCGTCGCGGCAGGCCGCAGCGCCCAGGGCGACGACGCTCTCCGCTCTCACGCCGAAGGGCGTGACCCCCGCTCCGATGATGGATACGTCACGCAACGCGCTCCCCCCCCCCCCCCCCCCCCCGCGCCGCTCACGTCCGCGCCTTCGATTCGCGCAGGTCCAGAAACCTTCGCGCCTTGAACGACGTTCTCTCCAGGGAGCCGGCGGGCAAAACCCGCACCTCCGGCGTCACGAAGAGCTCGGCCCGGAGGCTGCTCCGCAACGCGTCGCTCAAGCCGGAATCCGACGCGCCCGCCGCGCATTCGGCCACGACGACGCAGCGATCCCGCCCCGTCGACGCATCCGGATGCAGCTCCACGCGAAACTCGTTGCCGAGAGCCGCGAAACTTCGCACCACCTTCTCCACCTGGGCGGGGTAGAACTTCGCCCCCTTGTAGATGACGAGGTCGTCGCCGCGCCCCAGGATGCCGCCGGGCGAGCGGAGGTGCGTTCTCCCGCAGGGACTGGGGGAGGCCTCCACGCGGGCGAAATCGTTCGTCCAGTAGCGCAGCATGGGCGTGGCCTCGCGCGTGAGATGCGTGATGACGAGGATGCCGACCTCGCCCTCGCGCGCCGGTTTTTTCGTCTCCGGGTCAACCACCTCGATGATGTGGTGATCCTCCGCCCAGATGAGGCCCGACTTCGCTGCCGATTCGCTCGCGAAGGTCGGCCCAATCTCGCCCAGCCCATAATAATCGTAGGCGTCGATTCCGAGAGCGGCCTCGATTCGGGAGCGCGTGGACGGGTTTTGCGCGCCCGCCTCCCCGCCGAACGAACCGATGCGCAGGGGAATCTCCCCCGCGTCCACGCCTTGCTCCAGGAGCTTCTCGCCGATGTACAGGCCGTAGCTCGGCGTGCTCAGAAGCACCGTCGAGCCGATGGTGGTGAGATAGAGTATCTGGCGGTCGGTCATGGCGGCGCCGATGGGTATCACGAAGCAGCCCATCTTCCGGGTGGCGTAGTGCACGCTCATGCCGGCGACCCACAGACCATAGCTGAACGCATTCTGGACGATGTCGCCCGGCCGCACCCCGAAGCTCCACATCGTCCGCGCCGTGAAATCCGCGATGTTCTCCACGTCCCGCCTGCTCCAGATCGTGCTGACGGGAACGCCCGTGGTGCCCGTGGAGGGGTGCAGCTCCCCCCACGTCCCGGGGGGAGCGACGACGTATCGCCCGAAGGGCGGGTGCCTTTGCTGCTCATCGCGGAGCTCTGATTTCGTCACGAAAGGAATTTTCCGGAGGTCGTCCAGCGCGCGCACCGAATCCGGCCCGACGCCCGCCGCGTCGAGCCGCTCCCGATAGAACGCGGAGCCCTCGTGGCAGCGGCGAACCTGCCACCGAAGGCGCTCCAGCTGAAGGGAGGCGAGCGCGTCCCTCTCCATGCGCTCGACGCCCTCATCCCAGAAATCCCCGTCTCTCGGCACGGCCGCGAAACCTCTTCATGCGAGAAAAAGCGCCAGGCAAACACGCCGCTCCCGCGCCCCGTGCGCGGGCTGGAGTCCCGGAAGAAAATCCAGAACAGAGGAGATGAAAAATAGCACGCCCCGTCGCGGGGCGCAAGAAACCGCATGGGAGGGGAGGGGGAGGAGGAGTTTCGCGCGCGCCCCGCGCGGGGGGTGCTCCCGGGGGACTCACAGCGTTATCGTCGTGCCCGCCGCCTGCGGGTCATGGAGGGCGCGCATCAAGGCGTCCATCACCCGGGCCGGGGAGCCGCCGCCCTGGAGGCTCAGCATGAACCCGTCCATCAGCTCCCGCCGCATCCAGCCGGCGAACACCGCCGCCTCATCCATGCGCTCCCGGTTCGCCTCCGGCGCCCGGAAGTCCCCGTCCCGGAATATCTCGCGCACCTTGCGCTCCAGGGCGCGGACGGGCGGCGCGCCGCGCTCGAACGAGAGTTCATGGGCCAGCAGCCCATCCCGTATGAAATAGCAATATCTGTGCTCGCGCGTCTGGCCGGGCTCCACGATGATGAGCCTTCTCCGCTCGACGGAGGGCCCCGACAGGGCGTATGTCCGCACCAGATGATGGAGCCGGGCGAGGCGGCGCCGCAGCCTGCCCGCCGAGACCCCCTCCGCGCTCCAGGCGTTTCGCAAAAGGGCGAAGACGACCCCCTCATCCTCCTTGCGCGCGCGGCCCTCCAGGATGTCGCCGAGCACCCCGAGCAGCGCCGCCCCGTCGGCGCCCGACAGGCGGGGCGGCTCCTTTCCTCCGCGCGGGGGGCCGCCGCCCCGCTTGACGTCCTGATATCCGTCCGGAACCTCGCACGCGAGCGGAAAGGCGGCGCAAATGGCGCCCAGCAGATCCAGAAGCTGCGCCTTTTTCCGGAACGGGCCATAGTAGCGCGCGCCATCCGCAAGGAGGCGGGCGGCGACGGACACCCGGGCGGGCGCGCCATCGGGGGCGAGCCGCAAAAAGCCCGCACCCGCCACGGAGAGGCTCCCGTTCACGAGGCGGGATTTTCGCATCGCCCGGAACGCCTCGACGTTCATGACCAGCTCGCTCCGCAGGAGATGCGCCTCCACGCGGCGCACGTTCCGCAGCCTGAGGGCGAACCGGCTGGCGGCGCGGTTTCTGGGATAGAACATATCCCGGACCGCGCGCTGGATGTTGTTGGCCTTGCCCGCGAACACAACCTGTTTTCTCTCGTCATACAGGCGATAGACGCCGCGGGCGACGGGGAGCGACTCCACCTCCGAGGGGTCGAGCCGAATCCCCTCCGCCAGGGGGGCGGGCGCCGCCTCTTCGGGCGCCTGAAACGCCAGCAAGGATTCGAGGCTCCCCAGACCCAGCAGCTGGCACATGCGCGCAAAGCGGATGAAGACCTCCGCCGTCGCCCGGGCGTCGCCCAGTGCGCGGTGCCTGTCCCCTCCCCGGTCGGGAACCCCCAACGCGCGGCTCAATTCCCCCAGGTTGAAGCGTTTCCGCCCCGGCAGAAGCCGGTTCGCCAGCTCGAACGTACAGAGAACCGGGGGAGAAAACCGGCGGCGCAGGAATTCTTCCGCGTAGTACCTCAAAAAATGAAAATCAAAATTCGCGCAGTGGGCGACGAAGACACAACCCTCGATAAAATCGAGGAACGGCGGCAGCGCATCCATCAAGCCCGGCTTGTCCGCCACCATGGCGTCGGTGATTCCGGTCAGGCGCACGACGTTCCAGGGAATCTCCCGACCCGGGTTGACCAGGGCGTCATACGTCTCGACCACCTCGCCGGCGCGCACCTTCACGGCGGCCAGCTCCGTGATCCGGTGCTGGGGGGGACGCCCGCCCGTGGTCTCGATGTCGACGACGGCGAACGTGGTTTCGGGGAGATGGGGCGCGCCGAGCAGCCGGGCGGCCGCATCCGCGCCTAGGAGGCCGCCGGGGCTTCTGTGGAGAAGGGGCGCGAGAATCTCCGCCACCGAGGAATCGTCCACATCCTCGAGGCCCAAGGCGCCGCGAACATATGGAAACGCGGCGGACTCCTGAATCGCCACCCGTTTTTCTTCTGCTGGTTCCCGATCCATGCGCCTGCGCTTTGTAAGGACACCCCGCCCGGGCCAACCCACGTGCGGCGAATGTAGCACAAGGCGCAGGGCGATCATAGCCGCCCGCCCGGGAGCGCGTTCACCAAGCCCGCATGTTTTGGTATAAACCCAGGGAACGGTCTTCGGGGTGCGGGGGAGGAGAGGGGCCTTGTTCGGAAGCATCGGGATGACGGAGCTGATCGTGATACTGGTGGTCGCCCTGGTGGTCATCGGACCCAAGCGCCTGCCGGAACTCGCCCGCTCGCTCGGGAAGGCGCTGGGCGACTTCAAGCGCGCGACGTCGGATTTTCAGGACAGCTTCAACCTGGAGAGCGACTACGACCTCGACCTGCTCGAGGATGACGCGAAAACCGGGGGAGAGAAGAAAAAGGCCGCCGAGAAGGAGCAGGCGCCCGAAGCCGACGCCTCGGAGGAAGAGGAGGAGAGGGGGGAGGAGGCGGAGCAGGCAGCGGCCGGCGAGAGCACGTCCGGGAGCGCCTCCTCGGAGAATGCGGCGCACGCGGACGCCGCCGAGAAATCCGCACAAGAGGATGACACCCGGACGTGAGCGGCGACGCTTCCATGCCCCTCACCGGGCACCTGACGGAACTGCGCAACAGAATCCTCTACATCCTCGGCACCGTCCTCGCCGTGTTCCTGGGCGCCTATTATTTCTCCGCCGACCTGCTCGACCTGATGCAGCGCCCCATCGCCGGGCAGAAGCTCGTTTTCCTGGCGCCGACGGAGGCGTTTTTCGCGCACGTCAAGGTCTCCTTCTTCGGCGCGGTGTTCATCAGCCTGCCCATCATCCTGTTCCAGATTTGGCGGTTTTGCGCCCCGGGGCTCATGGACCGGGAGAAGCGCTACGTCATACCCTTCGTGTTTTTCTCGACGCTGAGCTTCATCGGCGGCGCCCTGTTCTGCTATTTCCTCATCCTCCCCTACGGCCTCGCCTTTCTGCTGGGATTCGCCACCGAAACCCTGACGCCCCAGATTTCCATCGGTTTCTACATCTCTTTCGCCTTCAAGCTGATCTTCACGTTCGGACTGGTGTTCGAGGTGCCCATCATCACCGTTCTGCTCGTGCAAATCGGCGTCATCACGCCCGACTTCCTGTCGAAAAATCGCGGATACGTCTTTGTCGGCGCATTCGTCATGGCCGCCCTGCTCACGCCGCCGGACGTGGTGACGCAGGTGTTTCTGGCGGGGCCCATCATCGTCCTGTTCGAGATCAGCGTCCTCATCTCGCGCATCATCCTCCGACGCAAGAAGAGGCGGGAGGAGGAGCGCGAAAAAGAGTGGGAGAACGACCCCGACTAGGGGGCCCCCTGCCCCCCGCGCGGGGCACAGGGGCCGGACGCGAAGAAGGAGGAGGCGCCATTGGACGCGCCAGACCCCCGGGCCGATTTGGCCCCCGCCGAGAGAATCATCTGCGCACTGGACCTGCCCACCCTCCCCGAGGCGACGCGCCTGATGGACGCACTCGAGGGCGCGGCGCGCTGGTTCAAGATCGGGATGGAGCTTTTCAGCCGGGAGGGTCCGCCGGCGGTGGAGGCCGTCCGCGCGCGCGGGGCCGGCGTTTTCCTCGACCTGAAATACCACGACATCCCCGCCACCGCCCGAAGAGCCGTGAAATCCGCGGGCGAGCTGGGGGTGTCGCTCCTCACCGTTCACGCCGCGGGCGGCCCCGCCATGCTCGAGGCCTGCGCGCGGGGCCGCGAGGAATGCCGGAACCCGCCCGCCGTTCTGGCGGTCACGGTGCTCACGAGTCTGGACGACGGCGCCCTCCGCGCCATCGGCGTCTGCCGGGAGGTGGAACCCCAGGCGCTGGCGATGGGCAGGCTCAGCCGGGAGGCCGGCCTCGACGGCGTGGTCGCCTCGCCCGGGGAGGTGGCGCCGCTCCGGCGGCTGCTGGGCGACGGGGCGCTGATCGTCACGCCAGGCGTCCGGCTCCAAGCCGGTGCGCATGACGATCACGCGCGCGCGCAAACCCCGTCCCACGCGATGCGAAACGGCGCCAGCCTGCTGGTGGTGGGCAGGCCCATCCGGGACGCGCGAGACCCGAGGGCCGCCTTTCGCGCCTTTGCGGACGCCATCGCCTGCGCGCAATCGGAAAAACCGCCGACCTGACGCACAGGAGCCGAACGGGAAGGCGCAAAAAACGGGCGCGGAGAGGAAGCGCGCGCCCCGCAACGCCTAGATGCCCGTAAATCCCGTCCAGAAGATGAGATAGGCGGAAATCGCGTTCAGATAGTTGGATATCAGCAAAACGCCCACGAGCAGAAGCATGGCGCTGCTCGCGATTTCCACGCCGCGGAAATACCGCCGGAACGTCTGGTAGAACCGGAAGAAATAGCCCACGCCGAGACCGCTCAGGAGAAACGGGACGCCCAGGCCGGCGGAGTAGGACGCCAGGAGGAGGACGCCCTGGCCCGCCGTTTGCTGCGTTCCCGCGAACAGGAGGATGCTGCCCAGAATGGGGCCGACGCAGGGCGTCCAGCCGGCGGCGAAGGTGACGCCGACCAGGGCACTCCCGAGCCAGCCGGCGGGCTTGCTCTTCAGCATGACGCGGCTATCGGCGGAGAGTGCGGGCAGGAAGACGGCGGCGAAGACATACAGGGCGGCGGCCGTGAGCGCGCCGCCCAGCGTGGGATAGCCCTTTCGCAGCCCCGCCAGGCCCGCCAGCAGGACCACGGCGGCGAACGCGCCGCTCGCGCCCGCAGGCCGCGCGGAGAAGAACCTCTGGCCAAGGAAGTCGAACGCCCTGTCTCCGACGTAGAGGCCGAACATGGTGATCAGGATGCCGCCCAGCAGCCGGACGCCGTCCTGGTATGCGAACAGGACGTTGCCGAGGAAGGAGACGCTGGCGCCCAGGAGCACAAAGACGAGGGAGAAGCCGGCCACGAAGAACAGGGAATTCGCCAGAATGACGCTTCGCACGCGGGCGGCCCTCGCCGCTCTCGCGGATCTCCTCGTAGGACAAGCCCGTCAGATAGGAGAGGTAGCTCGGAACCAGGGGGAGGATGCACGGGGAGGCGAAACTCAACACCCCCGCCGCGAAAGCCAGCCCGAGGGATACGTTTTCAGGCGCCATGCGTTCCCCCCTTTCCTCATCGCCGGCGGCCGGAAGAGGGTGGCCGGAGAAGACGCGCGAGAATCTCCGGGAAGCGTCCCGAAGTCAACCGCCGGGCACCCCGTCCCCCTGGAAGGGGTTGTGGAGGCATATCGTATCATCACGGCGGGGCCCCGTGGAAATCAGCCACACCGGCCTGCCCGTCAACTCCTCGATCCGCCGGATGTAATCCTTCGCCCGGGGAGGGAGTTTCTCGTAATCCCGCACTCCCCCGGTGGAGGACATCCAGCCGGGAAACTCCGCGTACACGGGCCGGCATCGCTCCAGAATCGAGGTCTCCGCCGGAAACACCGTGAGGCGCTCCCCCTCGTATTCATAGCCCACGCAAACCCGAATCCTCTCCTGGTTGTCGAGAACGTCGAGCTTCGTCACCGCTATCGCGTCCATTCCGGCCACCTGGACGCAGTGGCGCGCCGCCACGGCGTCGAACCATCCGCATCGCCTGGGCCTGCCGGTGGTGGCGCCGAACTCCCCGCCCTCCTCCCGCAGGCGGCCGGCGTCCGCCTCCCCCATCTCGGAGGGAAACGGGCCCTGGCCCACCCGGGTGCAGTACGCCTTCATGATGCCGAACACCGCGCCCAGGCGATGATAGGGCAGCCCCAGGCCACTCATCGCCCCGCCCACGCCGGTGTTGCTCGACGTCACATAGGGATACGTGCCCATGTCCAGGTCCAGCAGGATTCCCTGCGCGCCCTCGAGGAGGATTTTCCGGTTCTTGCTCAACGCCTCGTTGATTTCCGCATCCGTGTTCCGCACGTGGGGGCCGAGTATCTCCCGCACCCCGGAGCAGACCTCCAGGACGTGGGCCGCATCCAGGGCTCTTGCCTCCTCCGCGCTCAGCCCGATGTCCCCCAGAAGCCGCTTTTTGATGGCCAGGCTGACGCGGACGCGCTCCCTGAGTATTTTCTCGTCGAAGAGGTCGGAAATGCGCACCCCCAGCCGCGCCGCCTTGTCGGAGTAGGCCGGCCCGATGCCGCGGCCCGTCGTGCCGATGCGATTCACCCCCAGCAGCTCCTCCATGTGGGAGTCCAGCACCTTGTGGTAGGGCATGATGAGGTGCGCCCGCTTGCCGACGACGAGGTTCTCCCCGATGTAGATGCCCTCCGCTCGGAGGTAGCGGATCTCCTCCACCAGCGCCAGCGGGTCCACCACCACGCCCGAGCCGATGATGCACTTCACCCCCGGGCGCAATATCCCCGTCGGCATCAGGTGGAGGATATACTGCCTCCCCTCGACCACCACCGTGTGGCCCGCGTTGGCCCCCCCCTGATAGCGGGCCACCACGTCCGCCTGGCCAGCGAGCCAGTCGATGACCTTGCCCTTTCCCTCATCGCCCCACTGGCCGCCGAGAATCGCCAAGACGCTCATCTGTCGCCTTCCCTTCCGCCCACCCGATGGAGTATCTCCGCGACCGGGTATGCGCCCAAGTCTTCTCCGCCAGGCTCCAGGAGCCGCACCCTGCCGCCCCTCCCCGCGCCGCGCTCGATGATGAGGCATTTCGACACGCCCGCCGCCCGCGCGTATGCGAGGGAGCCTTCCGGATCGCGGCGAATGATGTCGCGCGCCACCCGCCAGCCCCGCGCGCGGAGCCTGCGGGAGAGGAGGATGCCCGTCCGCTTCTCCCGGGTGCGGTCGATGACGAGGAAATCCGTCCCGTTTCCGCTCGCCGCCCCCTCCATCGCCAGGGGAAGCAACTGGTTCAGGTCGACGGCGAACCCCGTTCCGAGTGCGTCGTCCCCATAGAGGCCCAAGAGCTGATCATACCGGCCGCCGCCGCATACGGGATACCCGGAACCCTCCACGAACCCCTCGAATATCATGCCCGTGTAATAGTCAAAATCCCTGAAATCGCACAAATCGAAGAGGATGCGCTCCGAGAGGCCATACAGCTCCAGTATGCGAAACACCCGCAAAAGCTCCCGAACCGCGCGCCTGGCCCCCGGGGTCTTCACCCGCTCCTCCACCCTCCGGAGCGCCTCGACTCCGCCGAAGCACTCGGGGATGCGCTCGAGGAGCCCGGCGTCGGTCCTCTCGCGCGGACACCCTTTCAGCAGGCTCGCCACCCCGGCGGCGTCCCGGCGGCCTATCGCCTCGAGCAGCTCCGCCCTCCGGGCACCCTCCAGGCCCAGGGCGTCCAGAATCCCCCGCAGGAATGCGCCATGGCTCAGGGACATGCGAAAATTCTCCACGCCGCTCGCCCGCAGGCACTCTACGGCGATGGCTATCACCTCGGCGTCGGCCTCCAAGGAGACCAGGCCGATCAGCTCCACGCCCGCCTGCCAGAACTCCCGCTGCAGCTCCCCCCGCCACGTGGGCGTGGCGAAAGACGTTCGTCGAATAGGAGAGCCGCAAGGGCCGGGGGGTGCGCGGCCAGAATCGTTCCGGCCGCCCGCGCGATCTGGGGCGTCATGTCCGCGCGAAGCGCCAGCAGGCCGCCACTCTCCAAATCCACCATCCGATACGTCTGTGCGTCCAGTGCCCCGGAACCCGCCCTGGGCGCGTAGAACTCGAAGGCGGGCGTGAGCATCTCCCGGAATCCCCACTGCTCGAATACGCGGAGGAGCCTCTCCTCCACCTCTCTCTTGCGTCGCGCCTCGCCGGGGAGGAACACGCGCGACCCGCCCGGAATGGCGCGCAGGGACGCCGTCCGCCTCATGATGGGGACACCAGCTTGACCAGCTGGGCGTCATACATGTTGGGAATGGCCCGCACCTCCTTCATGACGCACTCGGGCACGGGATCGTCCAGCGTCAGGACGGCGACGGCGACGGCGTGCTTCCGCATCCTTCCGAGCTGCATCCCGGCGATGTTGATGTTGTGGCTTCCGAGCAGCGTGCCGATTCTGCCGATCAGCCCGGGGCGATCGTCGTTCCGGAACACGAGGAGATAACCGGCGAGGGCCACGTCGACGGAGAAGTCGTCAATCCGCACAATCCGCGGCTCGTCCTTTCTGAAAAACGTGCCCGCCACGGAGCGCTCGCCCGCGTCGGTTTTCACGCGCAGCTCGACCAGGTCCGTGTAGAGGAGGTTCTCCGAGCGCACCGTCGTCTCCACCTCGATCCCGCGCTCCTTCGCAAGCAGGAGGCCGTTCACCATGTTCACGCGCGCGCCCGCCAGGAAATGGCCCAGCACCCCCCTTGAGCGCCGCTGCGGCCAGCGCCTTCATGGGCATATCGAGCGCCCCGCCATAGACCACCTCTATCGCCTGCAATCCCCCCTCGGCGAGCTGGGCCAGAAAATCGCCCAGGCGGTCGGCCAGCTCGAGGTGGGGGCCGATTTGCTCCAGCGCCTCGGGCCCCAGCGCCGGCAGGTTCACGGCGTGCCGCACCGCGCCCTCCGTCAGATACGCCACCACCTGCTCCGCCACGCTGATCGCCACGTTCTCCTGCGCCTCCGTGGTCGACGCGCCCAGGTGGGGCGTGCAGACGACGTCGTCGCGCCCGATGAGCGGGCCGTCCGTCCCCGGCGGCTCCTGGGCGTACACGTCCACCGCGGCGCCCGCGACCTTCCCGCTGTCGAGCGCCTCGGCCAGGGCCGCCTCGTCTATCAGCCCCCCGCGCGCGCAGTTGATGAGGCGAACGCCATCGCGCATCCGGGCGATTTCCGCCGCGCCGATGAGATTTCCGGTTTCAGCGGTTCCCGGCACGTGCAGGGTGATGTAGTCCGCCCTCTCCAGGAGTTCCCCGAAGCCCACGGGACTCACGCCCCGCTTCGAGAGCACCTCCTCGGCGATGTAGGGATCGTGGGCGATGACGTTCATGCCCAGGCTGCGGGCGAACGCCGCCGTCTGCGAGCCCACGCGCCCCATGCCCACGACGCCCAGGGTCTTGGAGGAGAGCTCGCTCCCCACGAAGCGGCTCCGCTCCCACCTCCCCTGCTGGAGCGAGGAGACGGCGGAGGGAATCTTGCGCGCCAGGGCGAACATCATGGCGATGGTATGCTCCGCCGTGGTGATGACGTTGCCATCGGGGGCGTTCACCACCAGAACCCCGCGCACGCTGGCGGCCTCGAGGTCCACGTTGTCCACGCCGATGCCCGCGCGCGCGACAATCTTGAGCGCGTCCCCGGCCTCCAGCAGCTCCTTGTCCACCCGCGTGCCGCTCCGCACGATGAGCGCATCCGCCGTTTTGACGGCGTCGAGCAGCTCCGCGCGCGCCTCGAAGACGCGGCTGCGCACCTCGAAGCCGTCCCGTGCCCCGAGTATCTCCTCCGCCCGGGGGGAGAGGGGCTCGCAAATCAGAACGCGATGCGTTTCCCTCACTTTTCCAGCACCTCTTGCGCCGCCAGCACCTCTTGCGCCGCCGCGAGGCCGCGCCCTTTCTCCAGGGCATATCCCAGGTCGGCGAGGGTGGACTCCAGGGCGCCGACCGCCGCCAGCACGTCGGAGGAGTCCACATGGCCCAGGTGCCCGATCCGGAAAATCCTGCCGCCCAGGCCGCCCTGCCCGCCGGCGATGGTCACCCCGTGCGCGTCCTCCATCCGGCGGGGAATCTCCTTGCCGTCGATTCCCTCGGGGACGCGAACGGCGGTGAGCGCCTCGCTCCTGAGGTCCTGGGGAAATATCTCCAGCCCCAGGGCCTGGACGGCCGCCCCGGTCGCCTCCGCCAGAAGCGCGTGACGCGCGAATATGTTCGCGAGCCCCTCCTCGCGCATCATCTCAAGCGCGGCGCCCAGTCCCGCCATCAGGGAAATCGCCGGCGTCCACGCCGTGGTGTTCTTTCTCTGGCTCTTCCGCTCGAGCGCCAGGTCGAAATAATACCGGGGCGATTGGGTCGCCGCGGCCGCCCGCCACGCGCGCGCGCTCAGCCACACGAAGGCCAGCCCCGGCGGCAGCATGAGCGCCTTCTGGCTGCCTGTGATCACGGCGTCCAGCCCCCATTCCTCGGCTCCGAGGTCATACACGCCCAACGCGGTGATGGCGTCCACGACCACGAGCGTCTCCGGAGATCGCTCGCGGACGACCCGCCCGATCTCCCGCGCGTCATGCTTCGCGCCGGTGGAAGTCTCGCTCGCCTGCATGAGGACGGCCTGGTGTCCTCCCCGCGCCAGGCGCGCCTCGAACGCATCGACATCCACCGAGCGACCCCATTCGACCTTCAGGACGTCCGCCTCGACGCCATAGGCCGCGCAAATCTCCGTCCAGCGCTCCCCGAACTTGCCGCCCTCGACGATGAGGGCGGAATCGCCGGGGGAGAGCAGGTTCGCCACCGCCGCCTCCATGCCGCCCGAACCCGAGGCGGCGAGGGTGATGACGTCGCCGCTCGTCTGGAAAAGCCAGCCCAGCCCCCGGCGCACGTCCTCGAAACGCATCTCGAACTCCCGCGTCCGGTGGTGAATCAGGGGCCGCGCCATGGCCTCGAGCACCCGGTGGGGCACCGGCGTGGGGCCAGGAGCCATGAGGCGGCGCTTGTTCGCCATCGTTCGTTCTCTCCTCAGCCTCTCTCGCCCTCACACAGTCAGTGGCAGGGGAACAACCTCCCGTAGGGGCGAACCTGCGCATCCGCCAGCCGCCGGATGGTATATCCCATTCCCCGGGAAACCTGTCAACAGACCTCGTCCGAAAAGCGGAACCCGGAAAGCGGTCCGGCAACCATACTCCCAGGCCCGTCGCGCGCCTGCCAAATCCGTGCGAAACGAAACCATGTGAGCCGGAACCAGCCCGCGCGGGGGAGCGCGCCGCCTCCACAGAAAGAATGTCTCGCCGACCCGGCCAACCCCTCCCGAAACGGCGATTTGCGCGGGCGAGAACTTTGGGGCTATACTGGGCAACGCCAACGGGAGGAGGAAACCCGATGTTCGCATTCGATACCCTCAAGGCGACGAAGCTGCTCAAGGAATCCGGGTTCGAGGAGACCCAGGCGGAAGCCGTCGTCAGCACGGTGCGGGATGCGGTCGGCGAGAATCTCGCCACGAAGACCGAATTCGCCGAACTCAGCGGCGAGTTCTCCGGGCTGCGCGGCGAATTCGCCCAAATCCAGACAGACTTCTCGGAGCTGCGTGGCGAGTTCTCCCAACTCCAGACCGACTTCTCGCAGCTGCGTGGCGAATTCTCCCGACTCCAGTCCGACTTCTCCGGGATGCGCAATGATTTCGCCGAACTGCGCAATGAAACCAAGGCCGATATCGCTGAACTGCGCGGCGAATTCGCCCAACTCCAGGCCGAGTTCTCGGAGCTGCGCGGCGAGTTCGCCCAAATCCAGTCCGAGTTCTCGCAGCTGCGCGGCGAGTTCGCCCAACTCCAGGCCGAGTTCTCGGAGCTGCGCAGCGAGTTCTCCCGACTCCAGGCCGACTTCTCGCAGCTGCGCAATGAAACCAAGGCCGATATCGCTGAACTGCGCGGCGAATTCGCCCAACTCCAGGCCGACTTCTCCGGGATGCGCAATGATTTCGCCGAACTGCGCAACGAAATCAAGGCCGATATCGCTGAACTGCGCGGCGAGTTCGCCCAACTCCAGGTCGAATTCTCCGGGCTGCGCAATGATTTCGCCGAACTGCGCAGTGAAACCAAAGCCGATATCGCTGAACTGCGCGCGGAATTCAAGACCGATATCGCCGAGTTGCGCACAGAGATCAAGACCGATATCGCCGGGTTGCGCACGGACATGTACCGGGGGGCACTATATCTGTCCGCCGGCATCGTGAGTCTGGTCGTGAGTTTGACCGTCACCCTGATAAAACTGCTGCCCTAGGAACAAAAGCGGCGCCTCCCCCCCACTCGCTCGAAACCCGATTCCTCTCCCTCCCAGCGAAAAAATCCGTGCGATAACGAAACCATATGAGCGGGAGCCATTATCCCCGCACTGGCCGCCGAAGAGCGTCCCTGCAGCTCCGGCTCCCCCCGTCTCTCTGGGATGATGACGGCGTTTTCACCGCTTCGCCCGGCAGAGCCGGCGGCGGATAGAGGGGGGCCGGATAGACGAGAGGGGGCGCGACCTGGCTCCGGCGGCGACGCCACGCGCCTCCGCGTCGTCCGCCACAAAAAAACCGGGGGGCCGAAGCCCCCCGGTCCGTCGTCCGCCTCATGCAGACGGAACGCGAATGCGCCTCACGCTAGAAGGTGTGACGCATCGTCCAAGCGACCACCCAGGTGTCGTCGAAGTCCTTGTCACCCATCTTCTTGCCGTAGTCGCCCGCGAACAGGTACGCGGCCACCGTGCGCAGCTCGAGGTTCGGGTAGAGCTTCCACTTGAAGCCAAGGTTGAACTCCGTGCCGAAGTCCTTGGAGTCATCGTAGAGGTCGTCGTCGTCCACCTTCTCGTTTGCGTGGCAATCGCCGTCCACTGCCACGCCCTCCATGTCGTCACCGGCCGCGACGCCGTCCCAGCACACCTTGGACACCGCTTCCGCCGACTGGATGAAGGACAGGCCGCCGCCGATCGTGAACGTCTTGCTGACCTTGTACTCGAACAGCCCCTCGATCATCGCCGCGCCGTTCAGCTGCGTGGTCCGGCCGTTGCCGCTCAAGGTCACGTTGCGGACGGAGTTGCCCGTCGTCGTCCAGCGACGCGAGGTCATGATGTGGGGACCGAATACCCAGCCTACCCCGCCGAGACTCGGGAACGTGAAGCGGTTGAGCTCCTTGTCGGCCAGCATGGACTGGTGCCCCACGTCATTTCGTTCTGTCCCCGCCGGCAGGACGTAGTTGCTGTCCTCGCCCGTGAGCATCGTGGCGTTCGCCATGAGCTTCAGCTTGCCGAGGCCGAACGTGGTTCTCAGCAGAAAGCCCCAGGCCGAGAGGTCGATGTCTTTGGCGACGTCGCCGTTCTGGAAGACGCCCGTGGCGTTGATGCTCACGATGCCCACCTTCGCCTTGGCGGTCAGGGCAGTGTACCACATGTCATAGCCGCTCGCACTGCTGTCGCGGGAGTTGGCGATCCAGGGCGACAGCGTGATGTTGGGCGCCGCCTTCCAGCCCAGCGCCACGAGATAGTTGTCCGCGTCATCGGACGCATCAGTCTTGTCGTTTCTCCGCACAGTGTTGAACGCGCTGAGCGAGAGGTTGTTGGCGATTTTGCCATACACCGCGTAGCCCGCGTTACGGGAACGGCCGCTGCTGTCGAAGATTTCCTTGTCGGGCGAGACGTAATCCGTCCGACCCCAGCGGAAGCGGAACGCGCTTCCCGGAATGACGAAATCCACCACCCAGCGGTTCGTGCCCACCGCGTGCCGGCCAGTGAGGTCGAAGCCGTTGTTCGCGCTCGTCCAGTCCAATTCATACAGGGCCATGATTTTGCCGCCGTTGGTCTTGGCCGTGAAGCGCGGACGGGTCAAGGCGTCGAAGTACTGTTTGCCGCTGCCCGCGTCCTCGTTGCGATCCTCGTTGTCCGAGGTGACGCCGCGCATCCGGAAGAAGCCGGAGAAGCGGAAGTCGGCCGCCGCATACGCCGGTGCGGTAAACGCCACGACGAGCGCCAGCGCAAACAAAGCTAGCAGAAATTTCTTCATCAGAGATTCTCCTCGCAAGAGGTTTCAAAAAAGTGTTGCCGCATTCCTGTGTGTTTCCCTCGTTACGAACTTGCCTCTTTACCGCAGGGATCGCCTCTCTCCTCTTGCATCACCTCCTCTCGCGTGGCCGCCCTGCCCGGCGACAAGGTTCCGGGAATGGACCGGAGACTCTCCCGGCCAAGACATCCCTGGAACGCCCCATAGAGTCATAATGCTACATAGCAAGAGAGAATAGACGAAAACTCCGTTTTTTGTCAACGGAAAAATTATCGTCCCCCGCGCGAATCGCCCTGAAAACGGATCGGAGGAGGAAATGCGGGGGTTGGAGCTGGCTGGCGTTTCGCCGCCCGCATGAGGCTTGGGCGGGACGGGAGACGGCAAATTTTCGCCGCCGGCGGCTCCTCGCAGGGTACGGACAGGAGCGGTGCGCCCGGCCGGTCGGGATGACTCTTGCCGAATGACGCGAAACCACCCCACCCCTACCTACCCTGAAAGCGAGAACTTGCGCCCGCGAGCGCCCTTGGGCTATACTCGTGGACGACGCCTATCGGGAGAGGACGCCATGCCCGCATTCGACACGCTCCAGGCGACGAAGCTGCTTAAAGAATCCGGGTTCGAAGAAGCCCAGGCGGAAGCCGTCGTCATCACGGTGCGGGACGCCATCGCGGAGAACGTGGCCACCAAGGCCGATATCGCGGAAGCCAGCACCGCACTGCGCGCCGAAATTGCAGAAGTAAAGACCGAAGTCGCGGAACTCCGAAACTCCACCAAGGCCGACATCGCAGAAGCCAGCACCGCGCTGCGCGCCGACATCGCAGAAGCCAGCGCCACACTGCGCTCCGAAATTGCAGAAGTAAAGACCGAAATCGCGGAACTCCGAAACTCCACCAAGGCCGACATCGCAGAAGCCAGCACCGCGCTGCGCGCCGAAATCGCAGAAGTAAAGACCGAAATCGCCAATTCCGGGGTTGCGCTGCGGGCCGACATGAAAGGCGAAATCGCCAAATTGCGCACGGAGATGTACCAGGGGGCGCTGGTTTTGTCCGGCGGTATCGTGGCAGCGATCGTCGCCCTGATAAAACTCCTGCCGTAAGGCCGAGCCGAAAAGGCGTCGCTTCCGGAACGGAAAGCCTATTCTTTGATCTTGTAGAAGAAAACCCGGCTTCTCCCGCTAGTGAACGGGCCCGCGTTCGACGCCACCACCACCAAATCGCGCAGTCCGTCATTATCAGCGTCGGCCAGGGCGAAATCCACGACTCCGAAACTCAGTTTCTTGGATCGCCACGTTTCGGACAACCCGCTCCCGTCCCATATCAGGCTCACGATCTGCCCCCCGGAAACCCCCAGGCCCGGCACGAAGGAGGAGGCGAGCTCGTTGCGGATCACCAAAACCTCCTCTACTTCGTCTCCGTCCACGTCCTCCACCAGAACGCGCGAGCGTATGAGGATATCCGCCCCGTCGAGCTCGCTGTCGTAAGTGCTCTCGGTATTGGCCTCGGACCGGAACCGATAGACGGGCACGCCGTAGGTTCCGGAACTAGCGGAGAGCTGCTCGCCGCGCCTCGAGAACACCCGGAGCCGATTGTCATTCCCCACCTCGATGACGTCCAGGGCACCATCCCTGTCGATGTCCCATACGCCGAAACCGAGTATCGTCAGATTCGGCGGAAGCGCGTAGGGAGCGGCGGCCACGAGCTTTCTCCCCGACCAGCGATAGCGGCGGATGGGGCCATCGAAGGGCTTGTCGATCCCCTCCCTCTGGCCCAGGAGCAGATACTTCTCGGAATCCGGAACGTTCGCGCCCCGCCCCGGCCGCCGGACCTGCAGTAGCCGATACAACGTCCTGTCGTTTTTGACGAGGGGCACGAACTGCCGGCCCTTCAACTGCAGCACCATCGAGAACAACTCGTTTGACCGATACGAGGCGAGGTAGAACTCGGGTGCGCCGTCGCCGTTCATGTCGGCGATGTCAAGCCACCGGAAATCGTTCGCCGCCCCCTCGTCGAAGCGGGCGATCTCGCGCATCCGGTTTTGTTCGAGGCGATAGACGAGCACCTGGCCCGAAGTGATGAGGACAACTTCTTTTTTCCCGTCATTGTTCACGTCCGCAACGGACACCCCCCGGAAAGAGAGGCTGTGAAACAAATAGCTGCGCGTGCCGCCGGCCGCACCGGGAACGCCCTGGCGATCCAGCACGAAACTCGCGTTCGCCGCCCCGGCGCGTCCGCCGCCATCGCCGCGCCTGAGTTCCTGCTCCTTGGGCGGTCTTTGCTCAAAGGGCAATTCATCGGCGATGGACACGGCCCGGAAAATCTCTTTCCTCGTGGTGAGGGACAAAAGACGGGTGGAGAGAATTTTCTTCCCCCGGACTTCGCGCACCTCGCTCTCGAGAGCCATGTCGGCGCGTATCTGGTTGCGCAGGCGAATCGGGTTCGCGCCCTGGAGAATCTCGTCGTTGGCGATGCCGCTCTCCAGCAGCCAGACCTGCAGCCGATCCACGTCGAACACGTCGAAGCGCCCGCTTCCGATGAGCTGGCGGGCCAACTCTCTCGTGAGCACCTCCATGCTGATGGACTCTTTCGTCTGGTTGACGAACGGCAGTATCGCCAGGCGCACCTTCTCCGAGGACACGCGCGCGGTGTCGCCGACGCGGGGAGCCAAATCCGTGCCCGGGGTGAGTCGGACCATGCGCGCGATGGAGAATTTCGCGCGCACCTCGACGACTTCGGCCTCGCCGATCTCCTGCTCGAGTGCGCCCAGGACAACCCCCGTGGTCGGATGCCGGAACGGCGCGCCCGCTCGATAGACGCGGAGCTTGACCCCTTTGGCCACCTTGTCCTTCTCGCCCAGGCTGAGGTAGAGGTCGCCCCCCTTGACGGCGACCACCGCACCGCGCAGATGCGGGAACCGCTGGCGCAGCTTGTCGCTGATGACCCCGAGTGCTCTGCGATAATCGTTCCCCTGCGCGTGCCCCGATCCGGCGGAAGCACCGAGCAGGAGGGCGAACGCCAGCAGGATGGCCGACGACTTGTGGATGGCGTGTGAAATCATAAGACCCCCATATGAAGACAGCCCCTTCAGAAACGACGCCCCTCTGGGGCACTCGCGCCGATTATCCTTCACCGCCCGCGGAAACCGCAAACCGGACGGCGCGGCGTCCGCCGGGAGTGCCCCGAAACGGATGGCGGCGCGGAGGCAACGAGAAGTCCCGAACCAGGCGCGTGCCCCAAGCACGTACAAATATACCGCGCAAGGAGCGGAAAACAAGTTTGGCCACCCCGCCGGAGGCAAGGGGCGCGCCCTCCAAAATCCTTCTCCTTCCGTCCATTGCTCCCGCCCGTTTTGGCCGCGCAGCCATCGCCCCGCACCGGACGGGAGACGGATCGTATCCGGCCGGTGGAGGGGGAGAACAAAAAGCGCTGCGGGCCCCCGCTCCGGGGCGCTAGGGCCGCCCGCGCCCCAATAATTCCCTCATGAACGCCGCCGGAAGCGGCGCGCCGAGCCTCTCCGCCTCCCTCGCGTGTTCTCGAGCACCTCTCCGGTCGCGCTCCAGGAAGAGCGCCAGCGCCAGATTGTGGTGCGCGCCTCCATGGTCCGGCCGGAGCCGCAGCGCCGCCCGGAACTGCCCTATCGCCAGAAGCCTCCGCCCCGCCCGCAGATACAGGGTGCCCAGGTTGAAACGCGCCTCCTCCAGCGTCGGCTTGAGGCGCACCGCCCGCTCGAGGCGGGGCCGCGCCAGGTCGCCCCGGTTCGCGCCCATATACAGCGCGCCCAGCGCCAGGTGTCCCTCCGCGTTATTCTCGTTGAGCCGCAAGGCGCGCTTGAGGGATATTTCGGCCCCGGCCTCCTCGCCGATCCGCATCTGCGCGATGCCCAGATCCACCCAAGCGTAATCATAGACGGGATAAATCTCCACCGCCTTGCGCAGGGGCGCGATGGCCTCCCCGAATTTTTTCTGCGCGATCAGCGCCAGCCCATACACCCTTTGCGCGCGCGCGCTGCGGGGCGACACTTCGGCCGTCCGCCGCCAGAAGCGGAGCGTCTCGCCCCACTCGTGGTTTCGCTGCGCCGTCAAGACGCCGAAGAGCAGGCAGACGCCCGCGAGCGCGGTTGCGGGAGTTCGCCAGCCCCCCCGGGAGAGCAGCGCGCCCGCCGTCGGTGCCGCTGCGATCAGAAAACCGGCCGAGGGAATGTAGAGCGCCCGCTCGGCCATGATGGTGCCAACCGGAATCGCCAAGTTGCTGACGGGAAAATATCCCCCGACAAAGAGGGCCAGCCCGAAGGCGATCCACGGCATATCCCTCCGCAGGCGCCAGGCGCCATAGCCCCACCCCACCAGGCAGGAGACCCCCGCCGCCATCCAGAGGAGGACTTCCGCCCCCTCCACCGGAATCTGCGCGAAGGAATAGTCCACGCTCAGCGGCCACGGCCAAACCAGGAGATGGACGCAGCGGCCCAGGACGCCGAGGGCGACGAGGATTCGCCCGCCCGCCGGCAGGAGGGCGGCGACGTTGTCCAGCCTGGATGGCGGATAGGGGCGCACCAGCATCCCCAGTGCCGCATACCGCATCCACACATACGCGAGAAGGACGAGGCCCAAGGCGCAGATGGCGATGAGCGTATGCCGGAAAGGGGGACGATGCGCACGCTCCCACGCATATCGTCCCCAGAGCCACCACAAGAGGGCGGTGAGCAGCAGGGCGACGCCGGCCTCTTTGGAGAGCAGCGCAAAAAGACAGAGCGCGCAGGCGAGGCCAACCGGCAGGAGAACGCCCGGAAGCGGCGAGGCGTCCCTCCCCTCCTCTCCTCCTCCGCCGCCCCCCTCCGCGCTCCGCGTTTCCGCTCTCGGGAGCGCAACCCCCAGGAGAAGCCCCAATCCCCCGAAAACGCCCACGGCGGCCATCAGGTCGGCGCGCGCGACGACGGCGTTCACCGCCTCGGTGTGAACCGGATGCAGGGCGAACAGCAAGGAGACCGCCCCCGCCGCGCCCGGGGAAAGCCCGAAGCGCAGGGACAGCCAGAACAAAATGACGCAGGCGAGGGCGTGGAGCGACACGTTGGCGATTCTGTAGCCCGTCACGTTCATGCCGCCCAGGGCGTGGTTCAGCGCGAAGGAGGCGATGGTGAGGGGCCGGTAGAGGCGGTCTCTTTTCTCGCTCGTCTCCACCGCCGCCCAGTAGTCGTGCCGAAACGCCTCGAGAGTGCGGCCGCTCTCGCGCACGAGGGGGTTCTCTCCGATGATGGCGATGTCGTCGTGCATGAACGGGTTCGACAACGCGCCCGAGAAAACCAAAAACGCGGCCGCCGCCACGGCGCACGCCCACCTCCGCTTCACGCTCAACGGCATTCGCCCTCCCCCGTCCAGGCTCCGGGACGTCCCGAACCGCAACGTCCCATGATAGCAGAACGCGCCCCCCGCCACTACGAAACGGAGGCCGGGCAAATCGTCTCTCCCGCTCGATTTCCCTTTTGACTCCCGGCCCAACCCCTGCTACTCTTGGAGATGGAAAGTTCGCTGGGGGTGCCTTGCAGGCTGAGAACAAACCCTTCGAACCTGAACCGGTTAGCGCCGGCGTAGGGAAGCGACAGGTCTTTCACCTCCGATGGTTTCCCTTTCGCCGACACGTTGATAACAGAGGAATCCGTTGCGCGGGGGCGAGGCTTCGCCCCTTCCCCCGAATGACGGCGGCGGATTTCCGTCCGCGCAGAACGCGTCCCAGAGGAGTCGGGAGATGACAAACGGAAAAACGAACAACGCAGGCGGCACCAGGCTCAACCTCGTGCAGGCGAACGGCGGAGCGAACGGGTATACCCCGGCCGGCGGCGCCTCGTTCCCCGCCTCCCGGAAAGTGTACGTCGAGGGCCCCGACAGCGTGCGCGTGCCCATGCGGGAGATATCCCTCTCGGGCGGCGAGGCTCCGCTGCGGGTCTATGACACGAGCGGGCCGGAGGGCGAGGACATCCGCCAGGGACTGCCCGGACTGCGCGACCCCTGGATTCGCGCGCGGGGCCCGTATGAGGAGGCGGAGCCGTCCTACGTCCCCGTGCCCGGCCATTCAGACCCCGACATTCCCATGCCGCCCCGCCGGACAGTCCGCAGAGGTAGCGGCAACGTGACCCAGATGCACTATGCGAAGAGGGGGGAGATCACGCCCGAGATGGCGTTTGTCGCCATCCGCGAGAACCTGCGCCCCGAATACGTGCGCGACGAGGTGGCCCGCGGCCGCGCCATCATCCCGGCCAACGTCAACCACCCGGAGAGCGAGCCCATGATCATCGGGCGCAACTTCCTGGTCAAGATCAACGCGAACATCGGAAACTCGGCCGTATCGAGCACCATCGAGGAGGAGGTCGAGAAGATGGCCTGGGCGACCAGGTGGGGTGCCGACACCGTGATGGACCTGTCCACCGGAAAAAACATTCACGAAACGCGCGAGTGGATCATCCGCAACTCCCCCGTTCCCATCGGCACGGTGCCGATTTACCAGGCACTGGAAAAGGTGGGCGGCGTCGCGGAGGACCTGACCTGGGAGATTTACCGCGACACCCTGATCGAGCAGGCCGAACAGGGGGTGGATTATTTCACCATCCACGCGGGCGTGCTTCTGCGCTACGTGCCGCTCACCGCCAAGCGGGTGACGGGCATCGTCTCGCGGGGCGGCTCCATCATGGCGAAATGGTGCCTGGCCCATCACCGGGAGAGCTTCCTCTACACGCGCTTTGACGAGATTTGCGAGATCATGAAGGCCTATGACGTCTCCTTCTCCCTGGGCGATGGCCTCAGGCCGGGCGCGCTCGCCGACGCGAACGACGAGGCGCAGTTCGCCGAACTCGAAACCCTGGGCGCGCTGACGCTCAAGGCCTGGGCACACGACTGCCAGGTGATGATAGAGGGGCCGGGCCACGTGCCCATGCACCTCATCAAGGAGAACATGGACAAGCAGCTCGAGATTTGCCACGAGGCGCCCTTCTATACCTTGGGCCCGCTGACGACGGACATCGCCCCGGGGTATGACCACATCACCAGCGGCATCGGCGCCGCGATGATAGGGTGGTTCGGAACCGCCATGCTCTGCTACGTCACGCCCAAGGAGCACCTGGGGCTGCCCAACAAGCAGGACGTGCGCGAGGGCGTCATCACGTACAAGATCGCAGCCCACGCGGCGGACCTCGCCAAGGGGCATCCCGGTGCGCAGGCTCGCGACGACGCCCTCTCGAAAGCGCGCTTCGAGTTTCGGTGGGAGGATCAGTTCAACCTCGCCCTGGACCCTGAAACCGCGCGCGCCTACCACGACGAGACCCTGCCCGCCGACGGCGCCAAGGTCGCGCACTTCTGCTCGATGTGCGGGCCGAAATTCTGCTCGATGAAGATCACGCAGGAGGTTCGCGAGTACGCCGCCAGGCAGGGGCTGGATGAGGAGGCCGCCCTCGCGCGGGGCCTGCAGACGAAGGCGGACGAATTCAAGGAGGGCGGCTCGGAGATTTACGTGAAGGAGAGCTAACCCTCTCCTCCGCCCGCGCTTCGCCACGCGCCATCCCCGCCCGGACAAACGCCTGGCGGGGGGTTTGGGGGGTGGGGAGCGATTGCCCGTGCCCGAAAAACGCGGGCCGAAAAATCTACCATTCGTATCCGCTTGAATACATCCGGACCGCGCGTCCATGAGGTTGCGTGGCTTTGATTACCAAACTCTCCATCAGCCACTACAGAAGCATCGAACACATAGATTTGAACCTGGGCGACGTCCATGTTCTGGTCGGTCCGAACGGGGTCGGCAAAAGCAACATCATAGACGCGATCAAATTTGTCCGCGACGCCCTGAAAAATGGCCTCGACCAGGCGATCAATGACAGACACGGCATTCAGACGATACGGCAATGGTCTCCTACGAGGCCCTATGACGTTTCCCTGCAGCTCGAGACCGCACGGAAAGGATGGCGCGGAGAATTCTCCTTCACGCTACGCTCCCTGCGCGACGGATATGAAATCTGGAGCGAATCCGGGGAAATTGCAAAACATCCCGAAACTTACTGCTATTCGAGAACGCGATCTGAAGACACAGTCGTTCGGTACGTCAATGCGGAGGAGTCAGAGGAGCCGACGCTGTTCGATCAACTTTCGAGCACGCCCTCTGCAGATCGACCTCCTTCGGGGAGCAGCAAGGAACCCACAGAAGATCCGGACGACTTTTTCCTGAACTCGCGGTATGCAAGCGATTTCTCCAGGCTGAGGGAGATGTTGGGGAATTTTGAATCATACGCCATTTTTCCGAATACATTGCGCACCCCACAAAACCAGAGCAAGGAGATTTACCTGGAAACACAAGGAAAAAATCTGGCGTCCATACTCAAACATATGAGAAGGAGGGGTCGAAAACGCGCGGAAGCGGTTTCCGAGATCATCCACTCTCTTCAGCAGGTAGTTCCCGGTCTGGAAAACGTCAAAATGCAAAGCGTCGCCGGTTATCTGACGCCGCAATTCCAAATCAGCAAACAAAACAAAAACAAAACCCCTACTTTCAACGTGAACCAGATGTCGGACGGCACCCTCCGCATACTCGGGCTTCTCGTCGCTTTGTACCAGGACCCGAAGCCGGACACCATCGCACTCGAAGAGCCGGAACTCACGGTTCACCCCGGTGCCTTGCGGCTGATTACAGACTCCATCAAGGAAGTCTCCCGGACCGCCCAAATTCTCGTCACCACGCACAGCCCGGAATTTTTGGATCAATTCCAGCCCGAGCAAATCATCGCCGTCGAACTCGACGGCGGGATCACGAAAGCCGGCGAACTGCACAAGTCCCAACTCAACGCGGCGAGAGACCGCTTATTCACTTTGGGAGAGCTCATGTCGATTGAAGGCATCCATGGGTAATGATTTCAGATTGTCGAAAACCGGCACTCATACTGGAGGGCGCGGGCGATCAATCCGCTATTCCGCAACTCCTCCGAGCGCTATGAAAGCGGAGAAATCATACAAACCCACCAGAGACCAGGCAAAATTCACCGCAGCATTGGATTTTGACCGGCTTCGGAATCAATCAAGAAGTTTCCGTCATCTCGAATCGACCCTCCTTTGGTTGACCGGCAAAACATCTGGCGACGAGCCTGTGTATCCATTCCCGATTCCTTGAACGAATAAAATGAACGCGAACCACAAGACTTGCAGGCGGAATGGATGATAGATTTCGTTCATCCATGCGGAGGACGGGAGCGGACATGACGTTGAGAATGGGCGTATGGGCGCCCGTGTGGGGCACGTTTCTCGGTCGCGTCGAAAGGCCCGAGACGGTGAAGGAGGCCTCCTTCGCGCACAATGCGCGCTACGTCCAGCGCGCGGAGGCGCTGGGCTTTGCGAGCACCCTGCTGCTCGACAGAAGCCTCAACAGCATCAAGGGCGTGGGCGCGCCCGTTCTGGAGGCCTGGATTACCGCGGCGGCGCTCGCCCCCGTCACCGAGAAGATCGAACTCATCGTCGCCGCCAAAAGCGCCTACCGGCACCCCGCGCTCGTCGCCCAGATGGGGGCGAACATCGACCGCATCAGCGGGGGGCGCTTCGCCATCAACATCGTCTCGGGCTGGTGGGCGCAGGAGAACGAGATGGCGGGCATCCCCTTCCCGCCGCACGACGAGCGCTATGCGCTCTCCGAGGAGGTGATGCGCATCCTCAAATCCTACTGGACGGAGGATCGGTTCAGCTTCCAGGGCAGGTATTTCCGGATCACCGAGGGGGTCACCTCCCCCAGGCCCGTGCGAAAGCCCTGGCCCACGTTCTACTTCGGGGGCGAATCCACCGCCGCCGTGCAGCTGGCCGGCAAGGCGGCGGACGTATTCCTGTTCAACGGCCGCCCGCTCGCGGACGCGCAGGCGTTGATGGCCGACGTGAACCGGGAGGCGGAGGCGCACGGCAGACGGGTGCGCCACGGGATGAGTTCTTTCATCGTCTGCCGCGAGAGCGACGCGGAAGCCCAGGCGGAACTCGGGCGTCTTTTCTCGCTCATCACGGAGGCGCCAAAACTCCAGGGGGTCGACAGGGCCGCCCAGCACAGGAAAACGAGCGCGCGGGCGGGCGGCGTGGGCTCGAACGGCGGCACGGCGACGGGACTCGTCGGCTCCCCGCAAACCATCGCCCGCCGCATCATGGCGTTTCACGAGGCGGGGGTGGAATTGTTTTTGCTCCAGTTCCACCCCATGTTCGAGGAGATGGAGCGCTTCGCCGCAGAAGTCATGCCGCTTCTGCCCCTCGGCCGAAAAGCGACCGACGCGGCGCGCGGGTTCACTCCATGAGCACGCGCGCGCCCAGCCCGAAGCCATTGCGCAGGAACCAGCCCTGGTTCACCTCCAGTACCCACCGCACCTTGCGGCGGGAGGTGTAGGAGGGAATCCTCCTCCCCGGCTTGTGCGGCTGGAGGTGGACGATCTCCAGAACGTGCCCCTCCGGGCCGATGAAGGCGAGCGACAGGGGAATCCGCGTGTTTTTCATCCAGAAAAACCGGCGCTCCTCCCCCTCAAAAACAAAGAGCATCCCCGCATTCTCGGCCAGGTGCGCGCGGCCCATGAGCCCCCTCGCGCGGGTGCGGCGATTCCGGGCGATCTCGACTTTGAGGCGCGCCTCGCGCCCGTCTTGCGTGATGCGCACCACGCCCCTATCGAATGGCGATTGGGCCTCGGCCCATCCGCAGAGCAAGACGAGCGCGGCCAAGGCGGACGGAACGGCGGGGGCGCGACCCCTCATCAACGGGACGCTCCTCTCATCTCGCGTTTGCGGCCAACGCCCGAGGAGAGCGCGAAAAGCCCGCCGGTAGAGTCGCGTTGCCCGCTCGGCAAAGCGGGACGCAGATGCCGGCCGGTGCGGATGGGCGTCATCCGCCCGCCCGCCCCGGTCGGGCGTTCTTCCGCGCCCCGGGCCTCACCAGAAACGCGCCGAGTGCGGGCAGCAGCACGATGGCGCCCACCATGTTGACGAGAAACATGAACGAGAGCACCGTGCCCATGTCGGCCTGCAGCTTGAGGGGCGCGAGAATCCACGTCGCCACTCCGACCGCCAGCGTCAGGCCGGTGAGCACCACGCCGGCGCCCGTAGTGGCGAGCGTCCGCTCGTATGCCGCGGCGAAATCCAGCCCCTCCTCCAGGTAGGCGAGGAGCCGTCCGCAGATATATATCCCGTAATCCACCCCGATGCCCACGCCGAGGGCCACCACGGGCAGCGTGGAGACCTTGAGCCCGATCTGCAGGAACGCCATCAGCGCGTAGGCGAGCAGGGAGACCAGGGCGAGGGGGAAGATGATGCAGATCGTCGCCGTCACCGAACGGAACGAGACCAGGCACAGCGCGATCACCGAGGCGTACACGTATCCGAGAATCGGGAACTGGGAGGCCTCGATCTCCTCGTTGGTCGCCGCCATCACCCCGACGTTTCCGGCGGCCAGGCGAAAGGAGACCCTGTCGTCGTTCCGCCCGTCGCGGAAGGCCTTCACGGCGGAGACGACCCGGCGGATGGTCTCCGCCTTGTGGTCGGCGGTGTAGATCATGACCGGCATCGCCGAGCAGTCGGCGTTGAGCAGCCCGCTGCTCGTCGGCACGAGGGCGACGGACTGCGCGAGCAGCTGACTGTTGCGCGGGAGGGTGCGCCATTTGAGACTCCCCTCGTTCCAGCCGGCGTTGAGCCTGCGGGCGACCCCCGCGAGCCCCACCACCGAGCGAACGCCGTCCACGTTCCGCATCCGCCACTCAAACGCGTCGATGGCGCGCATCACCCCGTGGTCGACGCACCCTTGCGCCACGGTTTCGGCAATCACCGTCAACACGTCCACGCCGATGTCGAAGCGGCCGGCGATGACCGCGCTGTCGAGGTTGTAGGTGGAGTGTGCGCGCAACTCCGGCACGCCCTGGTGCTGATCGCCCACCCGGACCTGCGGAGCGTAATGCGCAGCGACCAGCAGCAGGAGCGCGGCCACGCCGATCGCCCAGGCGGCGGGCCTCGGCTGGGCCACCCTTGCGGCGCGCGCCCAGAGGGATCGGAAAAGACGGGTGCGCCCTCCCCGCTCCGCCCCTGCGCCTCCCTCCAGATAGGAGAGCGCGACCGGCAGCAGGCCCAGGTTCGTGAGTATGACCGCCGCCACGCCCAGGCTGGCGGTGATGGCGATCTCCTGAATGACCCGCACCTCGATGAGGTAGATGGCCACGAACCCGATGGCGTCGGACGCGAGTGCCACCGTCCCCGGCAGCAGCAGGCGGCGAAAGCTCCTCCGCGCGGCGAGGAGGCCGCCCCCCTCGGCCTGCACGGAATTCACCATCTGCACCCCGTGGCTCACCCCGATGGCGAACACCAGAAACGGCACCAGGATGGACATCGGGTCAACGCCGAAGCCGAGGCCGGCGAGCGCGCCGAGCTGCCAGACCACCGCGACGAGAGAGCAGGCCAGCGGCATCGCGGCGAGGCGCGCCGAGCGGGTGTAGGCGTACACGAACAGGGCGGTGATCGCGACGGCGACCCCGAAGAACATCAGCACCTCGGCCGCACCCGACGCAATCTCCCCCACCGCCTTGGCGAAGCCGATGATGTGGACGTCCACGCCGCCGTGGGCCTGCGCCTCCCGGCGTATGGCCTCCAGGGCGCGCGCGACCTCCAGATAGTCGAGCCGCTCGCCGGTGTTCGGATGAAACTCCTGCAGCCTGGCGCTGACGAGCGCGCCGGAGAAGTCGTTCGCCACCAGCCGGCCGACGATGCCCGCCTTGACGATGTTCTCGCGCACCCGCGCGAAGCCGGCCTCCGTCGGCCGAAAATCCGCCGGCAGCACGTTTCCGCCGGCGATGCCGTCCTCCACCACCTCGGTGAAGCGCACGTTCGGCGTGAACACGGAGTACACCTGGGTGCGATCCACGCCCGGCAGGAAGAAGACCGCGTCGGTCACCTTCTGAAGCAGGCTGAAGAACGCGGGCGTAAAAATATCGCCGCGTCGCGCCACGAGCGCCACCGCCACGCGGTCCGCACCGGCGAACTCGGCGCGATGCTTGAGAAACGTGCGCATGTACTCATGCTGAAGCGGCACCAGCTTGGTGAAGCCGGCGTCGACCCGCAAACCGGTGGCCAGCCAGGCCATCGCCAGCGTGAGCAGGACGAACGCCGCGAGGACGAGGCGGCGGCGCGAGAACAGCATCCGCTCCATTCGCGCCGTCAAGGGGGATGGTTCGGAGGAAAGGGAGGAGGGGGAGGCGTCCGGCATCGGCGGGAGGCTACCGAGTCCGGGACAAGCGCTTGACGCCGAATTCTCCCAGCAGCAGCGCGCCGCCGTCGGCAAGCGCGATGGCCGTCGAGATTCCCTGGCGGGAGGGCGGCGTCCCGAACGCGGCGTCGACCGAAACGCTGCGCCCGCCGTCGCGACTGACGAGCAGGGTGCCTTCAAGACCGGTGACAAGCAGCAAGCCGGATTTCATGCGCACCGCCCCGGTCAGCGTCGCCTTCGTCGCGGTGGGCACCGGCGCCCAGCTCTCGCCCCCGTCCTCGGAGCGAAACAGGCGGCCCCGCAGCCCCAGCAGCAGCAGCCGGTTCGCGTCCAGTGCGAGCGCGCCGAACCACGAACCGACGTAGGGGGAGGACAACTTGCGCCAGGTGTCCCCGCCGTCGTCGGTGCGGTAGACGGCGCCCGACTCCCCGGCGAGAAACAGCCGACCCGACCCGGCGGGGGCCAACACGTTGAAATGGAAATCCTCCTCGCCAATCATCCGCGGCGTCCAGGTGCGGCCGCCGTCCCCGGTGGCCAGAAAATAGCCGTACGCCCCCACCGCGAAGCCGGTGCGCGCGTCGCGAAACCAGACGTCGAGCAGGGGGCGCTCCTCCCGGGGCGCGTGATGCACCATCCGCCAGGTCATGCCGCCGTCGTCGGTGCGCAGAATCACCGCGTCGTGCCCCACCGCCCAGCCCGTGCGCGCATCGTGCATGTGCACCGCCGTGAGCAGGGCGCGGGTGGGCACCCGGGCCTGTTTCCAGCTCGCGCCCGCATCGGTGGAGACCAGCACGTGGCCGCGCTCGCCCACCACCACCAGCCGGGCGCCGACGGAGGCGCCGTCGAGCAGGAGAGAGCGGATGGCGAGCGGTGCGCGCGCGGCCGGATCGGGGCGCGCCGCCGCGGGAAACAGCAGCGAGGCGGCCAAGGCGAGCGGCAGAAAACACCGGCGCCTTCCATCCAGTCCCCGAAGCCGAAGAAAGGCTCCCCCACTCATCGCCTTCCCCTGCGGCGCAACGCCGCCGGCGTGAAATCATTGGGCGTGAGGTTCGCGTCGAAGTCGATCATCGGGAACTCGTTCTTGAGCCCCAGGGCGAGGTAGCGGCCCGCCTGGATATCGATGTGCGTCTCGAGGGTCGAGGACACGACGGATTTTTCGTAATAGTTGACGACGTGGGCCTCCGACACGCGCCAGAGCTGATCCCTGTTGTCATAGATGTCCGCGAGCAGGACGTGCCAGGAGTCCTCGTCCACGTAGAACCTGCGCCTCTTGTAGATGTGGCGCGCCCCCTCCTTGAGCGTCGCCTCGACCACCCAGACCCGGTGCAGCTCGTAGCGCGCATGCGCCGGATTGATGTGCAGCGGGGTGAGGATGTCGGCGAAGGCCAGCTTGTCGCTGTGCAGCTTGTAGCTGTTGTAGGGCACATACATCTCCCGCTTGCCGAGCAGCCGCCAGTCGTAGCGGTCGAGAGCGCCGTTGAACATGTCGAACTGATCGCTCGTCCGCAGCCCGTCCGCCGCGGTGCCCGGGTTGTCATAGGCGACGTTCGGGGCGCGCCGCACCCTGCGCTGGCCGGGATTGTACACCCAGGCGTGGCGCGGCTCGGCGACCTGGTTCATCGTCTCGTAGACCAGCAGGATGCTGCCCGCGAGCCGCGCCGGCGCGAGCACGTTCTGGCGGAAGAGCAGCATCTTGTTGTTGAGCCGCTCCTCCGTCATGCCCGGCTGCGCGTAGCGCATGATGTAGGCGTCCTCGAACTTGACGAGCGTGTAGTCCCCGCCGCGCGTGACGGCGGCCTGGCCGATGATGCGCCTCGCGACCTCCCCCCGATAGCGCAGCAGGTGATTCCAGATCACCTCCGCGCCGTCCCGGGGAATCGGGAACGGAGTCCCTATCGTCGCGCCCGCGACGCCGTTGCCGCCCGCCGCGAGCTTCGCGGTCGCGGCGACGCGCCGGGTGGCGTCGTAGATGCGCTGCGGGGCGGAGGCGGCGCTGCGGCGGGTGGGATACACCGGGAGCCGGAACGTCGGATATATCTCGAGCATCCTCTGGTGCCCCGTCGACACCTTGTCGCGGTGTTTGTCGAGATTCTTGGCGTCGATGACGAAAAGCGGTCGGTCGCCGGCGTAGGGGTCGCGGTGGTGCTCGCCGGGCCGATAGCCGGCCGGCGGCTCCGTGAGGCCGCCCGTCCACTCCGGGATGGTGCCGGCGGCGTTGCCCGCGCGCTCCGCGCCCAGCGGGGTGAGGTCCCCGCCAAGGCGGGCAACCGCATCGGCGGAAATCGCGGCGGAGGCACTGGTGGCGACGCACGCCAAGACGATTGCGATGGTGAGTCTCACGATGGTGGTTTTCATGGCTACTCCGCTTTCCTGGCTGTTGGGCTGTTAGAACAGGTATTTGACGGTGGCGGAGACGAAGTCGCGGTCGCTCAGCCGGTTATATCGCCGGGCGCCGGCGAACGTGGTGTAGCTGAGGTCGAAATGCCAGCGGTTGAGATAGCTCGCCGCCAGCCCGAGGGTCACCGCGGTCCGGCCCTCCACGAACGGCCCGCCGGGGCCCGGGCTGGTGCCTTGAACGTCGTGCTGAAACTGCACGCGCGGCGAGACGTTCACCGCGCCGATGGCGTTGAGGTAGTCCAGACGCGCCGCGACCCGGTAGCCGTAGGAGGTGGCGGTCGGGAACCGATCCGACGGCTCCGCCTCGAGGCCGGCGTGCGCGCCCTGTGCCGTGGAGTGAAAGGGACTGCCGCTGGTGTGCGTGCCGGGGCCCTCCAGGCGCAGCTTGCTCTTGTCCGGCATGTCGTGCACGCGCATCAGCGCCGCCTCCGCGACGAACACCAGCCCGCTCGCCCCGATGACGGGGCCGAAAACCTTCGTGGCGGTGGCCTGCACCTGGCTCACGTCGCGCTCGATGAAGCCGCGAATATAGTCCTCGGTGCCAAAGGCGCCCACCTGGTTCCGGCAGTAGAACTGAAAGGGTTTCGCGCAGGCCGTTCCGCTCGCGAGGTCCTCGGTCAGCGGCGTGAGCGCCGCGAACAGCAGCTCGACATCGTCAATCTGCAGGGGGGCGTCGCGGCGGTAGGAGTATTCGCCTTGCAACGCCCAGCCCGACGCCCCCAGCTGGGTGTTGAAGCTGACGCCCAGAAGCTGGATGTCCTCGGGGTATTCGAAGAAATAACCCGCCGTCTTCGTGTAGCGATCGATGGCGAGGAGGCCCGCGATGCGCTGTGCCTGCGCGCTCACCTGCGCCTGGATGATCCCGGGGGCCTCGGCGGCGCTGATCGACCCGGCCTTGACGGCGGACGAGACCTCCGCCGAGACTGCCTGGGTGATGGCGCCGACGGTGGCGGAGCCGGGCGCGCCCACCGCCGCCGCCGCATAGAGGCCGCTCGATACCCCCTGCTGCGTGCCGGTGCGCGCGCTGAAGACCGGCAGACGGCTGTGGTAATTGATGAAGTAGAAGCCGAACTCGGTGTTGTTGAGGCCCTCCGCGAGGTAGCGCAGCGCGATCCCCCACTGGCCGGAGTCATCCGGTTTGTCGCTGCGCCCGCGTAGCACGCTCAGGAAGTCGCCGTCGAAGTTCGCCTGCGGCGTTTGGGGCAGCGGCACAACCCCCCGGGTGGGGTGGGTGACGGAGAAGCGCCGCAGGTCGGCGTTGATCGCCTGGGTGATGGGCCCGAACCCGAAACCGGTGTCGGGAATGGCGCCCCAACCGAGCACGGCCTTTCGCGCGCCCGCGCCGGCGAAGTCGCCCGTCGAGAAATAGGTGCCGGGAGGGTCGATCTCCGTCTTCTCCCACTTCGTCTGGTAGAACCCCTCCACCGAGAGGGCGTCCGTCAGCGCGGCGGACGCCGAGACCATCGGAACCGGCACCAGCCCGTCGCGCAACTCCGCACCCGGCGTTCGCAGCTTGTTCACGTCAAACGGATTGATGACGTTGATGCTGTTCTGGATGAACGTGCTCTCGCCCCAGCTGATCACGTGGTTGCCGAGCCGCAGGTCCATGCGCGCATCGCCGAGGTCGAACGCGCCGGTGAGGTAGAGGTCCAGCACGTCGAGGTCTTTTCCCACCATGTCCTTCGCCTCGTCCGTCAGGGGGTTGCGCGCCCTCTTCCCCCTGTCGTTCTCGAAGTCGAAAAAGCCGTGGACGCGGGCGAACGCGCCGAAGTTCCGGTAATTGAGGTCGAGCTCGCCGGTGAACTTCGACGTGTGGCTCACCAGTCCGCTGTCATAGTTGAGGTTGCCGTCATCGGAGTTGACGGAGCGTGCGGAACCGCCGTTGCCCTCGCCGATGAGGCGCTTGTCGCGGCCCTCGACGCGGGACGTGATTCCATGGGAGAGCGTGATGTCCAGACTGCCTTCGAGCTCGCCGTGCCGGAAATCGCCCGCCTGTGCCGCCGGCGGTGCGCACAAGGCGCATCCCAGAGCAAGCGCGCAGACGAGAAAGCGGAACGGGCGGCGGCTGGGCCGGGAGGCGTCCCTCCGTCCAGGGGGGTTCGTCGCCGCGCGCGCGGCGGGCAAGGCAAAGCGGCTTGAATCGGCTGGCTTCATGTCCCTGGCCTCTCCTCTTTGGCAAGGTCGTTTTCTCTTGTTCTGTTGGTATGGCGCAGTCAAATATTATGGAGAAACGAACCGAAGCGCAAGACGCCTCTCCGGCGAAACCCCGCGCAAGCGGACGGGACTCGGAAATCGCCCGGAAACGCCCTAGCTCATCTGGCGTTTCGCCAGACTCGCAAAGGCGCCGTCGCGCTCCATGAGCTCGCGGTATCGCCCGCTCTCGACCACCCGCCCCGCCTCCAGCACGAAGATGCGGTCGGCGTCCTGGACGGTGGTGAGACGATGGGCGATCACCACGCGGGTAATGCTGAGATTGTTCAGCGACGCCTGGACGATCGCCTGGGTGCGGTTGTCCAGCGCGCTGGTGGCCTCGTCAAACAGCACGATGCGCGGCTTGCGGGCGAGCGCCCGGGCGATCAGCAGGCGCTGCTTCGCTGGCCGCCCGACAGGCTGCCGCCGCCCGCCCCCCTCGGAAAGGACGGTGTGCATGCCCATCGGCATGGCCCGGATGTCCTCGTCAATGCCGGCGGCCCGGGCGGCCGCCCAGGCCTCCTCCACCGTCAACGTGGCGGAACTCGATATGTTCTTGAAAATGCTCTCGGGAATGAGCTGGCCGTTTTGCAGCACCACGCCCATGCGACTGCGCACCCTGGGCAGGTCGAGGCTGAGCAGATCGTAGCCGTCGAGAAACACGGTGCCCGAGGCGGGCCGCTCGAAGCCGAGTATGAGGCGGTAGATGGTCGATTTGCCCGAACCGGACGCGCCGACGAAGGCCACATAATCGCCCGGGCGGATGTGGAAGGACACCCCGTCGAGCGCGTTCGGCCCCCTCCGGCAGATACCGGAAGGTTACGTTGACGAACTCGATGTCTCCCGTCAGGTCTTTCGGGGCGATCTCGCCGCCGTCGGCGCTCTCGGGCAGGGACTCGAAGATGGGCTGGACGCGCTCGAAAAGCGGGACGGTCACCACCGCTATCGTCCAGGCGGCCGTCAGCCCCGTCACCCCGGCGGCGAGCTGCCCGAAGGCGGCGTTGAAGGACAGGAAGGCGGCGAGGTCGAAATCGGGCTGCTGGCCGCCGGCGATGAGCGCATACCAGATGAAGGCGACGAGGCCGAGCGAGGATAGCGGCACGAACATGCTGTTGAAGGAAAACTGCGCCGCGGCCCAGCGCCGCGCGGCCAGCGTCGCGTATTTCTGCTCGGCGAACCGCTCCGCCCAGCGCGCGAGCGCGTAGTTTTCGGCGTTCGCCACGCGGAGCTTCGCAATTCCGGTGATCATCTGGAAAACGAGCCCGTCGATGACCCCCTGGGTGCGGAACGCGGTGCGGTAGTGCTCCATCTGGCCGCGCGCGAAAATCCAGCTCATGCCAAAAAAAAGCGAAAAGCAGCGCGAGGACGCACAACGCGAGCGGCCAGCTGTAGTAGAACATGAGCGCGTAGCTGGATATCGAGAAAATGCCGCTGCTCACCGCGCCGACGGTGGCGTTGGTCAGCAACTGGCGTATCTCGAAGATGCCGTTCGCGCGGTCGGCCAGCTCGCCGGCGGCGAAGTTTCGGAAAAACGGCACCGGCAGCGAGAGGAGCCGGCTCCAGACGGCGGACTGGAGGTCTTCGCCCACCCGGCCCTCGATGCGCAAAAGCGCCAGCGCCTGGATGATCTGGAATATCGTCGCGCCGATCGTGCCGAGAAAAAGCGCGCCGAGGCTAGCGACCCACATCGGGACGTCGACGCGCGGGATGATTTCGGCGAGAAGTTGACCCGTCAGGATCGGGATCAGCAGGGAGAACAGGGCGCCCATAACGGCCATGGAGAGCACGGTGCGGATGTCCCGCTTGTGCCGGCGCAGAACGTGGAGCAACGCCGCCATGCCGCTTTCTATCCGGTCCGGAAGCGGAGGATAGAGAACCACCCCGTGGCTTGCGAGCCGGGCGGCGCCCTCGCGGTTCACGGCGGCCGACGCGCCGGTCTCCGGGTCGACAGAGCGGTAGCGGCCGCGCCCGTCCGCGAGCAGGGCGAATGGGCGCTCCCCCTCCGCCGCGAACCCGACGAAGGACGGCCCGTCCCGCCGCCACCAGCCGGGGGCGAGGGATATCCGCCGCGCGCGTATGCCGGAGGGGCCGGCCAGGTGCATGATCGTCTCCTCCGCATCGCTTCCCTCCGGCGCGGCGCCCGAGAGGTGGAGGGAGGCGCCCACGGACTCGGCGACGATCTTCACCGCCGCCGGCAGCGACGCACGGGCGGCCGCCTCCGGGGCGCGGTCGTCCTCCGCCGCCCCCAGCACGCCGCCTAGGTGCTGAAACATCCTGCTCCTGGCCGCCTCGTGGCCGGAAAGGGAAACCCGGTAGCGCTCCTTTGCCGCGGCGGTCTTCTCGGTCCACGAAACGTTCACGTAGTCCAGCACCAGCCGGCTGTGGCGGTCGAAAGCGTCCCACAGGCGCCCCGAGACGAAGACGGACGGGGTGTGCATCGCGGTGACCTCGGTGTCCTCGTCGAGAGCGAACCACGTCCGTTCGGAGAGCGGCTGGATGTCGCCCGCCTCCACGGGCAGCATGTCGCGTCCGGCGAAGCGCATGGGCCGGTTGGCCGAAACCCAGATGACGTCCGAGTGGTGGGCGCTCACGACCGAGCCCGCCGGGTAGGGAACGTCCGGGTCGGCCTCGAGCAGCACCGCGTCGCGCGGAAGCGGCTGGCCGCCGCGCACCAGAAATTCCGAGAGGCGGAAGAGCCAGTTGTCGATCCATATCAGGGCTTCGAGGTCGAAATTCTCCTTGCCGGTGAGCCCGGCGCGCCTGCCCCCGATGAGAACCGCGTCCTGGGAGGGCACGGCCAGAAAGGCGAGATCGTTGGGCTTGACGAACGCGGCACCCGCCAGCTTCTCCGCGCCGAAGGCCATCTCGCCCGCAGGGATGCGGGTGACGTGCGGCTGGCGGCTGGCGACCTCCCCGCCCGCCACCTCGACCACGAAGATGTCCAGGTAGCCCTGCCGCACAAAAACGACGCGCTCCGGATCGTCCAGGAAGAACGGGCGGTGCGCCCCCGCCGAGAACAGGGAGCCGTGGATGCGCTGGATGATATCGTCGGCGGCCATATCGTCTCAGTTGGACATGATGAGGGTGCGGTAGACGCCGTCTTCGGCGATCAGCTCGTCGTGCGTCCCGCGCTGCACGACGGTGCCGCGGTCCATGACCACGATCTCGTCGGCGTCCCGGATTGTGCTGAGCCGGTGGGCCACGATCAGGCAGGTGCAGCCGCGCTGGCGCAGGCGGTCGTCGATCGCCAGCTCGGTCAGCGGGTCCAGGGCGGCGGTGGCCTCGTCCAGCACCAGGATGGTGGGGTCGGTGGCGAGCGCGCGGGCGATCTCCAGGCGCTGGCGCTGGCCGCCGCTGAAGTTGCGTCCGTTCTCCTCGACCTTCGTCTCGTATTTGCCGGGGCGGGACATGATCTCGTCATGGATCACGGCGTCTCGAAGCGCCTGCGTGAGCTGATGCTCGCCGATGGCCGTGTTCCAGAGGGTGACGTTGTCGCGCACGCTGGCCTCGAGCAGCACGCACTCCTGGTCCACATAGGAGATCACCTCGGTCAGGTGGCCGGGCGGAATGTTGTCGATGATGCGCTTGTCGACGCGCACGACGCCGGACCACGGCTTCAGCAGGCCGCAGATGAGCTTGCCGACGGTCGACTTTCCGCTCCCGGAGCCGCCGACGAGCGCCACGCGCTGGCCGGGTTTGACCGACAGGCTGAAGTTCTCGATCAGCGGCGGCTCCTGGGCGTTGTAGCCGAACGTGACGTCCTCGATGGAGAGGAAGCCGCGCGCGGACGGCGGCGCCTCCGCATGACGCTCGCTCATCCTCTGGACGACGCGCTCGTCCGGCGCGTAGTTCAGCACGTCGTCGAGGCGGGCGATGTCTCCCTTGACGGTCTGGATGTTGGCCGCGAACCGGACCAGCCCGTCGATCGGCAGGAAGAAGCTCTGCACCAGGGACTGGTAGGCGACCAGCCCGCCGATCGTGAGCGCGCCATCGACGATGCGCAGGCCGCCGACGCCGAGAATGGCGACCGTGGTCAGCGAGGCGAGCAGCGGCGGAACGACGTTCAGAAGGTTCGTGTAGAGGCCGAGCTCCTGCTGGGCCGAGAGGGCGTTGGCGTATATGCCGGCCCAGCGCGCGAAGAACTCGCCCTCCGTTCCGCTGGCCTTGATCGTCTCGATCATGTAAAGGCCGTTCACCGAGGTGCCCGCCACCTTGCCCTGCTCCTTGAGCAGGCGGCGGTTCCCGTGCTCGCGGGCGCGCGAGACCCACCGGAGCGCCAGGAGGTTGACGGCGACCATGGCGAACGTGACCAGGGTGAGCGTCAGGTCGTAGGAGAGCATCACGGCGGCGTAGATCGCCATCGTGAGCATGTTGATCGCGTTGGTGGCGAACTCGCCCGAGATGAGCCGCGCCATCCTGTCGTTGGAGGCGACCCGGCTCGCGAGGTCGCCGGCGAAGCGCTGGCCGAAGAACGTCATCGGCAGGGTGACCACGTGCCAGAAGAACTTCGACGTGCTGACCAGGGAGAGCTTGGCCTCCGTGCGCGCGAGGCAGTTCTGCTGCAGCCAGGTGAGCGCGCCCTGCAGAACGGCCGCCGCCCCCAAGCCGATCAGCAGCGGGGCGACGAAGCTCTCGCTGCGCGGAATCAGCACGTCGTCCACGAACACCTTGGATATGGTGGGGATGGCGAGGCCCGGCACGACGAGCGCCAGGGTCGCCAACAGCATGAAGAGCAGCGGGGAGCGCGTATTGCCGAGGCGGGAGAACAGGCCGCGCCAGACGCTCGGCCGGGCGCCGCTGGGACGAAACTCCGGCCCGGGCGCGAACCCGAGGCAGATGCCCGTGAACCCCTCGTCGAACTCCTCCAGGGTGATCTTCTGCGGACCAAAGGCCGGGTCGACGATGTAGACCTTGTTTCCCTTGATTCCCTCGAGCACGATGAAGTGGTTGAAATTCCAGAACACGATCATCGGGAAGGGGAGGTCGAGCAGGCTCCGCGCGTCCTGGCGTCGGAAGCCCCGCGCCGTGAGGTCGTATTCGCGCGCCGCGCGCAGCATGTTGACCGCCTTGCTGCCGTCGCGCGACACGCCGCAGCGCACCCGCAACTCCTCGAGCGGCACCCATCGCCCGTAGTGGGCGAGGATCATGGCGAGGCAGGCGGCGCCGCATTCCGTCGCCTCCATCTGCAGGATGGCGGGCGTCGCGCGCCGCCCGCCCCGGCGGCGGTGGAGGTTGCCCTTCAGGTCGGATGCGTCGCTCACAGTCCGAACAGTTCCTTGAGCAGGGGGACGACGAGGGTGATCGGCGCCTGGCTGCCGACCTTTATCTCGACGCTGGCGAGCGTGCCCGAGGACAGGGACTGATCCGAGGCCTTGGGCGAAGTCCAGGCGAAGCCGCTCGCCGTCTCCGGGTCGGACAGCAGCGCGATCCGGCCCGCATAGGGCGGCCCTCCCCTGGAGAGGCGCTCGGCGAGGCTCCGGTTCTGCAGGACGGCCACCATGCCCCCCATGCTCACCGGAAGCGTGGAGACGCTCTCCACCCGCCCCTTGATGGAGCCGTACTCCTCGCGCCGCACCGTGGACGGGGAGACCAGCGCCTCCATCCCCCGCTCGACCTGCTTGCCGTCGTCCGGGGGTATGTAGACCAGCGCCTCGAGAGGGGTCGCGCCCGCGCCGCCGGGAGGTTTCGCGCCCGTGTTGATGCTGAGGACGGAGAACCCCTCCTCGAGCCAGCCGCCAATCGACGCCTTGATCTCGGTCACGCGGCCGGAGACCGGCGCCAGAATCCGCTGGGTGCCCAGCAGAGCCTCGAGCTCCCTGGCCCCGCGCTGGGCCGCCTCGAGGCGGGCCTTCATCTCGTTGAGCCGGGTCTTGCGATCGTTCTTGCGCTTCACCTCGCTCGCCTCCAGGTCGTCGCGTTCGCGCAAGGTGGCGAACAGCGCCCGCTGCAGCTCGTCGTAATCCTGCTGGCTATTCTCCACGGTCACCTGGTCGATGACGCCCCTCTCGAAAAGCCGCAAATAGCTTTCGAGGCGCTTGCGGCCCACCTCGAGCGCCTGGCGGTCGCTGCCTTCCAGCCGCTCCAGATGCGCGCGCCGCCGGACGACGTTGCGTTCGATGATCGCGTCTTCCTCCGCCGACGCCGACCGAAAATCCTCCAGTTCCGCGGCGCGCTCCTCCACGAGGGCGAGCGCGCTGCGATAGCGCTCCAGCGCCTCCGCGTTGGCGACCTCCGCCACGACGTCGCCTTTCTCCACCGTCTGTCCGACGGCGGCGATGATGCGCGTGAGCGTCCCGACGCCCGAGGATACGGCGTCGACCACCTTGCCGCCGCGGTTCAGGAGAATGCCCTCGGCCTGCACGTAGGTCGAAACCTCGCCCCCGATCGACCAGGCTACCGTCGCCGCCGCGATGAGCAGCAGGGCGAGAATCGCCAGCCATCCCTTGGGCGTCGTCGTAAAAAGCGCGCGGTCAAGCCGCTCCGGCGTCGCGAGGCGATCCAGCGAGGCTTGCCGAAATATCTGCTTCCGCGCCATCTTCGCGTCTCTCCGTCGTCAAGAGCATGGGTTGCGCGCGGGGTTGCGCGCGCAACACTCCGCAGGAAGCGCCGGCGCGCTGCGCCAGGCGAAGCCGGCGAGGGGGCGGGAAACATGATCGGGGCTGGATTTCTTGCGGATTCCGAACGACGGCGCACGGGCCGCCAGTCGCTCCGTGCCATCGCGGTCGTCATTCCGTGTCCCATCATCCGGACGACGGGCCTCCTGCTCCTGGCCCCGCAACGGCGTCCGGGCTGGAGCCAGGGGGAGACGCCGTCTCTTAGCGTTAGCGGCGCGCGCCGCCCGACTCGCCGCGAGACGAAAACTCCCATCTCCCCCGCGCGTGAAATTCCCCTCCTCGAAAAATCCCATCCACTCCGCACGCGCACCGCACGCGCACCGGGGCACATAAAACCATTCCGCCGAAGGCCCGCCCGGCCCGCGCGACGCCTTACGGAACGCCCGGCCACCCAGGCAGCATATGCGCGCGCCACGCGGGGCGGCATGCCGCGACTCCTGCATTCTGGAACAGCGCAGAAGGTTACACTCCCGCCAGCGGATGATCAAGGAGAAACGGGTCTGCGTCCATATGCGCGCACCGACCCGCGCGCGGAGCCAACCCCGGGGGCGTGGCCTCGAAAATGGCGCGTAGCACGCGCGGCGGACCCTTCCCGCCCGGCCTCCGACGCGCGCATCCCGGCGGTTTTGTCGGGGCGGGGAGTTCGCTTTCGCGGGAGGGGAGCCGCCCGCCGCGGGCTTCTCGCTTCTCGGTCAGCCCGAAACTGCGCAGGTGCGGAAAATCGCCCGGCGACGCAACGATTCTCGTCCATTCTTTCATTGACACGCGCAGAGCAAAGCACTACGTTAGAAGAGAGTTCAGAGGAGTTTTTCAGTTCGACTGGGGGCGACCCGGGCATCGCGCGCCTCGCCGGAGGGGAGGCTCCCGGATTGTTCCTGTTTCCAACCCCGCACCCGGCAACGCGAGAGGGCGCGCGGAAACCAAAAGGAGGGAGCGACCATGACGAAACCCGATTCTGAAACAGAAAGCGGAAAGACCCGGGAGGAGGAAGGCAGCGTCAGCGACGAGGAGCTCGGAGAGGTGTCGGGCGGCCATCACTCGGCGCCCCGGAGGCCCCGTTCATCTAGCGGGTCATTCGACCGCTGGCACAACCTGCCGGACGGAAGCGGCAGCGGATTCGGGGAATAACGGACGGAACGCGCGGCGCAGGGACAGGCCCGGCGGACGCGCACGTTCATCCTTAGAGGCCAAAGCCACGTCAAAAAATATCCGGCAACTCCCATCCCCCCCTCGACCTGCAAGGAGAGACGAGATGACCAGGAAAACCCCGACAAGCAAAACCGAGCGCTGGGAGCAACTTCGCAGCATCGGCACAAGGCTCGCCGAAGACGAGGCGCTGAGCGCGCGCGCGGCTGCGGGCGACGCCCCGGAGCTGGCCGCCGAACTCGGGCTGGACGTGCCGCCGGGCGCGAAGGTCGCCATCCTGCTGGACAGCGAGAACGTCAAACACGTGGTCATTCCCGCTGCGGCGGCGAACGCCCCCAAAGATGGAGAACTGAGCGAGGCGGAACTGGACAGCGTCGCCGGAGGCGTCTCCTGGGAGCGCTTCTGGGGCACCGGGACGTCAACCGCCAACGACAGGTGGAACGATCCCTACGCCTAGTGATAGCGGTTGCTGAACATATGGCGAGCGGGGCTACCCGCTCGCCATATGGGTGACTCCAGGCGTCGGAGGCAGGAGAACCATCCCGGTCGGACGTCCTGCCGCGGCCCCGCCGGCCATTCCCGCACGCCTCCCCCTCCCCTCGATTCCAGGGCGAAGATGAACGCCCGATTCCGCATCCTGGAAGGACCATCCTCCCCGCAGGCATGATTCGGCGGCCGTCCCGACGGCGAGGCTGCGCGCGCCGCCGCCCCTGAAATCCTCAGCCGCCCGATTCGCGTGATCCCCGTGGAATCGCCGCGCTCTGCGTATCGTCATTCCCAGGAGGAGACGCATCGCGCCCCCATTACGCGCACGCTTCCGGGAGGCTGGCCCCGGCGGAGGGAGGAGGGAGGGGAAGTTCTTTTTCCGGCGGTTGCCGGATTTCGGCGGAACGGGGATGCGGCTGCTCAAAAGCGCGCGCCTCTCTCTCGCCGCCGCATCGCGCGCGCGGCGATCCGCTACCCCGGATGCGCTATGAGACGCGCTTTCCGTCGGAATCGAAGAGATAGACGCGGGAGGGGTCGAACCCGACGTTGATCCGCTCGCCGGCCTTGAAGCGTTCGGAGGCCTCGACGACGGCGATGGTCGGGCGATCGGCGCCGTGGTCGAAGTAGAGCAGGGTGTCCTTGCCGAGCGGCTCGACGAGCTGAACGTCGCAGGAGAAGGCCGCGCTCTCGATTCCCACGAGGACATGCTCAGGCCGCACGCCCAGGGTGTAGGCCCCGGAAGATACGCCCGCGTAGGCGTCCGGCAGCGCAAAATCGACGCGCGCGTCCTCTCCGGTGAACACGGGGCCGCCGCCGTTGGCGTTCTCCACCCGCCCCGCAATGAGGTTCATGGAAGGGCTGCCGAAGAAATCAGCCACGAAGTAGCTCACCGGGTCGTTGTAGATGTCGAGCGGCGTGCCCACCTGTTCAATGACGCCCTGGCGCATCACCACGATGCGGTCGGCGAGGGTCATCGCCTCCTCCTGGTCGTGCGTGACGTAGACGAACGTTTTGCGCAACTCCTCGTGGAGGCGGTCGATCTCCGCGCGCATCTCGCGGCGCAGCTTGGCGTCGAGGCTGGAGAGCGGCTCGTCGAGCAGGAAGGCGGAGGGGTCGGTGATGAGGGTGCGGGCCAATGCTGCGCGCTGGGCCTCGCCGCCCGAGCACTGGGCGGGCAGCTTGTCGAGGAGGTGGCCGATGCGGACGACGCCGGCCACTTCGCGCACGCGCTTCTTGCGCGTCTCCGGGGGCACCTTCTTCATGCGCGGGCCAAACTCGATGTTCTCGGCCACCGTCTTGTGCGGAAACAGCGCGTGCGTCTGGAAGACCATGCCGACTCCCCGGTCGCCCGGGTCGATGTCGTTGACGACCCTCCCGTCGATGACGATCTCGCCCGAGGTGGGCTCCTCGAAACCCGCGATCATGCGCAGCGTGGTCGTCTTCCCGCAGCCCGAGGGGCCGACGATGACGACGAACTCGCCTTCCTCGATGGTGAAATCGAGGTTCTTGACGGCCTCGATGTTCCTGCCGAATACCTTGCGCAAACCCTTGAGTTCGATTCTCGCCATTGTTTTTTTACCTCTTCACCATTCCGAAAGTGAAGCCGCGCACCAGGTGTTTCCGAATGAAAATGCCGATAAGCATGAGCGGCAGGGTAATCCCCACCGACAGCGCGGCCTGATGGCCGTAGACGCGGCCCTCGTCGGAGCCTTCGTATTTCGCCAGCTGGACGGGCAGGGTGACCACGTCCACCTTGGAGAGCATGAGCGAGAGCAGATACTCGCTCCACGTCAGGATGAGAATGAACAGGAACGTCGCCACGACGCCCGAGCGAATCAGCGGGAATATCACCTCGCGGATCGCCTGCCATTTGCTCGCGCCCAGAATCTCCGCGGCCTGTTCGATCTCGACCGGCACCTCATCGACAAAGCTCTTCGTCATCCAGACGGAGTAGGGTAGCGTCGTGATGAAATAGACGATCACCAGCCCCGTCGCCGTATCCATCAGATGAATCGCCGAGTAGTAGAGGGTCAGCGGCGCCGCCACCACGATGGGCGGTATCATCCGCAGCACGAGGAGCTGGAACATGCGCACCTCGGACAATATCCGGTAGCGGGATACCCCGTAGGCGAGAATCGAGCCGAAGGCGACCGAAAGCGCGGTGGCGGTGACGGCGATGTAGAGGCTGTTCCACAGCGCCTGCCACGGCTTGTTCGCGGAGGCCGACTCATAGCGGGCGGTCTGCGTCTCCGCCTCGGAGGAGGAGCGGGGGCTCTCCTCCCTGCCCCATACCGCCCGGTAGTTGGCCCATGAGGCCTCCTGGGACCAGTAGACGGGCGGCCAGGCATGCCACTCCCAGTCGGGCTTGAACGAGGTGGAGATGATCCAGAACACAGGAAACACCACGATCAGCGTCCAGACCAGGAGGGCTGCGTAGCGAAAGACGTTGAAAAGCCTCCCCTTCCAAATCCGGTTCATGTCTGGGCCTCCGTATCCGGCGCATTGTAGAGGGTGTCGAGCGCGCGCTTCTCCCGACGCAGGACGTAGATGGCCGTCAGAACGATGCAGATCATGATCAGCATGACGACATAGGACATCGCCGCGCCCTTGGATATGTCGAAGGACACCCACGTCGTGTAGAAAAGATAGATGGGTATGGTCTCGGTGGCGGTGCCCGGTCCTCCCTGGATAAGGCCCCACGTCTTGGGAAACTCCGCCATGGCCTCCAGAAAACGGAGGATGAGCGCCAGGAAGATGACGGGGCGCAGGAGCGGCAGCTGAATCTCGCGGAATATCTGCAGCCGGTTCGCCCCGAGAATGCGCGCGGCCTCCACCGGCTCGCTGGGCAGCGAGGCGAGACCCGCCAGCATGATGATGAAGACGAACGGGGTCCAGTTCCATACCTCGAGGAGGATGATCGTGAAGATGGCGAAATTCGGGTTGGCCAGCCACGTGAATTTCGACAGGTCCCCCGGCAGGAAATAGCTGAGGAACCCGTTGATGGGCCCCTTCTCATACAGAAGCATGTCGGCGGTGTAGGCGATGACGACGGGCACCGTCAGCATGGGGATGATGAAGAGGATGTAGAAGAAGGCCTGGCCCCGGAAGGGCCGATACATGAGCAGCGCGAGGCCGAAGCCGCAGACGAAGCAGCCGATCGTCGAGAGGCCCGCGAACAGCAGCGAGCGCCCCATCGCCCGCCAGAAGCGCCCCTCGGTCAGCACCTCCTGGAACAGCTCCAGCCCCACGAACTCCGCGTCGAACCAGGTGGACAGATAGACCGTCCAGGAGTGAAGCGAAAAATATATCTGCAAGAGAAAGACGGGCATCAGGAACGCGAACAGCAGAATCAGCGGGGAGAGCGCGCTCCACTTGAACACCCGGACGCCGCGGGCGCGGGTGGAGCGCCTGCCCTTGGGCTGCGCAACTGTCGCTGTCGCCATGCGTGAGACTCCTGAGCTCGGGAGAAGCGAGGCGGCGCCCGGAAAGGGACGCGGCCCCGGCGACCGGAGCGGGCCGCTCTCATCAGCCCGCCCCGGCCATCAAAGCGCACACGCCTCCCCCCCCCAGGGCCGCGCGCGCGGCCCGGGGGAGGAGAGAGGTTTTTCCTACGAGGGAGTGTTCATTGTCGGCATCATGGCCTTGTAGAAGGGAATCTCCCGCCTGAGCTTGCGCTTGCCGACCTTGCGTATGATCTTCGCCCATTCGCTCTGGATGTCGCCCATGACCTTCTTGGCGCCCTTCTTCCGGCCCGCGTAGGCCTCCGAGAGGTTCCGGTCCACGACTTCCTTGAACTCCTGGTAGCCGGTCACATACGGCGGCGGCGCGGTGACGAGGAGGTTCTGCTCCACGGACCTGATGCCCTCCGGCGTATAGACCTTCGTCACCTGGGGGTCGGTCATGTGCTTGGGATGCCAGGGGTCGTGGAAGGTGAACTTCGGATGGCCGACCACCTCGGCGCTGTTCTTGTAGGTGCTCATGTACATGGCCCACGCGACGGCCTGCTTCTTGCGCGGGCTGTGGCGGTTCACGACCATGCCCATCACCGGAGCGGAGAACGCGCGGTGGACGAGCTTGCCGGAGAACTTCGAGCCCGGCACCAGGCCGTAGCGCCACATGCCCCTCGTTTTCGTCTTCGCCGTCGGGCTCTCGATGAGCGCGATAATCCCGTCCCAGTACTGGCAGGAGAATATCTTGCCGTTGCGAATCCGGGGGATCATCTGGGGGGAGCCCCAGGCGCTCGCCTCGGGGTGGGAGACCTGCTTGCGCGCCAGCCAGGTGTCGAAGGCGTATTCGGCGGCGGGCGTGGTCAGCGTGGGGTTGGCGTCGTCGTCAAAGGGGAATCCGCCCGCGCTGTAGAGATACATCCAGTACCAGAAGCTGCTGTTCGCCTTGTCCCGCAGGCCGCCAAAGCCGTACAACTCCTTGTCGGGCCGGTGGAAGTGCTTCATCACCTCCAGCTCGTCCTCCCAGGTGACCGGCCACTTGAGGGGCTTGCCGTGCTTGTCGGCGAAGGCCTTCCGCTCGTCGGGATTGTCGAACAAATCCTTGCGGATGAACTGCGGGCAGACGTTGCCGTCCGTCGGCATGGCGTAGGTCTTGCCCTGGTAGGTCATGAAGGTCTCGAAGTTGCCCACCATCTGGAGATCGAAGCCCGCCTCCTTCATGTAGCCGTCGAGGGGCTCGAGCATTCCCGCGGCCGCGAGGGAGGGGATCATCATGGATTCCACGTGAAAGATGTCGAACTTGCCCGAGCGCGTGATGGCCTCCGCCATCGCCCGCTGGGGAATCTGCAGGTTGGGAACGTCGCTGACCTTGTCCATCGAGATGCCGGTGGCCTTCTGGAACTCGCGGTTGAGGTCGGGGTAGTTCCGCCAGTAGAGACCCCACATCATCCCGTTCAGCGAGGCCTTGCCCATCTTCTTGGCCGCCTGGACGACGCGGTCCTCCTCCGGTCCGGCCTGGGCTTCGCCGGCGCTTCGCATGAAAGCGGGGCCGGCCACCGCGGTGGCCAGACCGGCCTTCAGCAGGCTTCTTCGGTGCATCTTTTTCTCGCTCATCAGGGTGTTCCTCCCTCCGTTCCTGTGGATTCCATGGTGGGACGAGAAGAAAAGCCGCGCCATCGATTCAATCGACGATTCATCGTCCATCCCGATAACGCAGAATTTCGAGGCCTCGCCCCGTTCAACTCGCGCGTCTGATCTTCATGATACATATAGAGTGAAACGCATTGTAGCCAAGCGAAAATTTTTGTCAACCAGGACGAGCTGAAGTCCCCGAGCGCCGCACCGTCCGCTCATCCCGAAAAAACGCCTGACCGGCAGGCCAGGCGTTCCTCCTCTCCCACGTGGTTTGGAGTATTTGCTGCCGGGCGTCGGATGGAGTGGCGGGGCTATTTCAGCCTCCGCCTCTATCTGTCCGCCTCTATCTTATCTCGCGCTTATACTCGCGCGCGCGGGAACGACCCGGCACAGCCCGGCGCCCGCCTCAGCCCCCCTCCTCCTCGCTCTCGCTCCGCTCCATCTCCGCCATCTTCTGGGAGGCCACCTTGTCCCGCAGCAGGAACACCGGGCAGGGGGCGCGGCGGATGACCTGCTCGGAGACGCTCCCGATCAGGAAGCGGCTTATCATGTTGTGGCCGTGCGTTCCCATGACGAGGAGGTCGAAATCGCCCGCCTCGGTGAAGCTCAGAATCTCCCGGACCGGATCGCCGAAAACGACCACGGATTCTATGGGCACGGCGGAGCCGATCTCCTTCGCCAGGATTTCCAGATTGCTTTGCAGCTCGACGCGCGTATCCTCGAGCAGGCGGCTCGGGGAGATCGTGCCCACGAGCTCGGCGCCGAAGCCTCCGTACTTGGCCGCGTAGTCGGGGTTTCTGGCCACGTGGATGGTCGTCACCTCCGCATTCCGGTTCTCGCCGATCTCCGACGCGACTTTCAAGACCCCCTTGCTGACGTCCGAGAAATCGACGGGAGCCAATATCCTTTTCGGATCGTATATTCGCATGACACCTTCCTCCAGGTATTCAGAAATGTGGGATGTCCGACCTGCATCCCCGATAAAAAACGGAGGCGACGGGGCCGCCCCGCCTTCCGGGGTGATTCCCCGTTTCCCGCTCGCGCGCCACTCGCCGGGCGGGGCCCGCCCCAACTGCCTCGCGCCGACCATTCCTTGCCGTCCCCTGCGGGGCCGGCGCATCGCTCCAGGGAGGGAGACTCGTCTCCCCCCGCATTCCATCCACTCCCCCCGATTCCCTTGCGCTATCTAATATGAATATAAACTCCCGCGCGCCGTCTTTCAAGAAAATCCCGCCCCGAAACGGGGAGTGCGCCGCCCTCATCCGATTTCCACCACCACGTTCCCGACGTTCGCAAAATTCTCCATGACCTCATGGGCGGCGGCGGCATCCTCCAGGGGGAAACGCGCGCCGATGTGGTGGGTGAGCGCGCCCGCCTCGCACGCGGCGTTGATGTCGCGGCAGGCCTGGGAGATGGCGGAATCCGGCATCGCGTAGACGAACACCATGCGGATGGCCGTGTTGTTACCCATCATCCGGTACCAGGGCAACACCGGCTCGGGGGCGCGCGTGGAGCCGTAGGCCGCGACGGTTCCGTTTTCTTTCAACACCCGGCGGGTCACCTCCAGATTTTCTCCGAAGTCCACCTCGCAGATGCGGTCCACCCCCTCCCCGCCGGTGAGCGCCATGATGCGCTCCGCCGCATCCTCCTCCCTGTAGTTCACGACGTGATCCGCGCCCGCCTCGCGCGCGATTCGCGCTTTCTCCTCGCCGCTCACCGTGGCGATGACCGCAGCGCCCCCCCACTTGGCGAGCTGAACGCCATAGCGGCCCACGGCGCCGGCCCCGCCGGTGACGAGGGCGGTCTGGCCCGCGATCGGCCCATCCAGGAACAGCGCCCGGTGGGCGGTCATCGCCGGAATCGCCAGGCACGCCCCCTGGGCGAAATCCACCGAATCCGCCAGGGGAACCGCCTGGCGCTCCGGCAAGACGATGAACTCGGCCGCCGTGCCGTACGGCCTCTCCCATTGGCCGTTGAACACCCAGACGCGCTCGCCCAGGCGCGCGGCGTCCACCCCCGCCCCCACGCTCTCGATGACGCCCGCGCCATCGGAGTGGGGGATGATTCTCGGCCAGCGCATCTCGCCGCGAGACCCCAGGCGCGCCTTGTAGTCCGAGGGGTTGGCGCCCGAGGCGCGCACGCGCACCCGCACCTCGCCGGCGGCGGGTTCCGGGGCCTCGAGCTCGCCCAGCCTCAGCACCTCTTTCGCCGGACCATACTCCTCATACCAGACAGCGCGCATATCCTCTCCTTTGGGACACCAGACGGAACGCCAGAAAATGAAACGCCGATTCCCGCAACATCACCCCCAACAAACTCCCGCCCCGCGCTCTCTCCGCAACCCGAATCGCGCGGCCCTACGCCGTCCCCCGCTCGCCGGCTATCAGCTCCCGGACGCGGGGGATGAGGTCGCGCGCGGCGCGGTGGCATTCCTCCACGTGGGGATAGCCGGAGAGAATGAACTCGTCGATCCCCAGGCGCCAGTAGGCCAGGAGTTCCTCGGCGATTTGCTCGGGCGTTCCGACCAGGGCGGAGCCGCAGTTCACCCGCACCTGGGAGATGCCGTTCCACAGGCGGGGGGCGACCCGGAAGTCCTCAAACGCGCGCGCCTGGGCGGCGGCGCCCACCATGTGCGTGCCGGCGAGGAGGGCGCCGCGCTGGGCCTTCACGGAATCCGCCGCCCGGCTGAGCAACTCCTCCGTCTCCTCCCAGGCCTCGGCCTCCGTGTCCCTCATCACCAAATGCGAGCGCACCCCGAAGGCCGGCGCGCGGCGCGCCGCCGCAAAAGAGGCCCGCGCCCGCTCCAGGTGCTTTCGGGTCTCCTCGACCGGGCCTATCCAGCCCAGGTAGACGTCGGACTGCGCGCCCGCGAGCCGCAGGGCGGCGGGGGAGGCTCCCCCGAGATAGAACCTGGGCGTCTCTCCCGCCGGGCCGGGGGAGCAGTGCACGCCGTCGAGCTTCACGAACCTGCCCTCGAAGCGGATCGGCTCGGGCTTCTCCCAGAGCTTGCGGATCGCGGCGATGAACTCCTCCGCCCGCTCATAGCGCGTGTCATGGTCGATGCGCTCGCCCATCTTCTCGAACTCGCCCTTGATGCCGCCGGGCACGATGTTCAGGTCCACGCGCCCGCCCGTTATCTGGCTGAGCGTCGCCGCCATCTGGGCGAAAAGGCCCGCGTTCACGAATCCCGGGCGCACGGCGACCAGAAAACGGACGCGCCGGCTGCGCGCGGCCAGTGCGCTCACCATCGTCCAAGTCTCGGCCAGGGGCGCCCCCTGGTCGAAAAGCCCGTTCGCAAAGCGCGTGGGAATCAGCATGGAGTAGAAACCGTTCTCCTCCGCCGCCTCCACGACGCGGGCGAGATATGCATACGTGGGCGGGCGCTCGGCCCGGGCCGTGCCGATGTGCGCGCCGTCGCCATCGATCGGGATGAACCAGTCGAAGCGAGGCGCCGGACGCTCAGGATTCATTGCCATGCGGAGACCTCCCCTCCCAACAGGTCCGGCGGTACGCCGTATGAAATTCCGGCGATTCTAATACAGATGAGGGGGCGGCGGAAGGCGAAGGCTCCCCATCCGACCGCCTGCGGGGCGTTCCTCCCCCTGCGTCACGTGGAATGTTCAGCGGCGTCGGCTTCAGCCGTCCGCGCGCAGCGCCCCCCCTGCGCCTCCCTCCACGCGGGACGGCTGCCCGGATACATGTCCGAGCCATGAAACACCTCGATGCGGTTGCCGTCCGGGTCGAGAAAGTACACCCCCTCGTGCCCGCCCCACAGGCCGTTGCTCTCATCGAGGCGCAACGGCCCCCAGACGATTCTGGCGTCCGCCCGCGCGCGCAGAAAGGCCACCGCGTCGTCGAACGCCCGCTGGTCGGCGACCTCGAACGCCAGGTGGTGCAGGCCCACGTCGTGCCGGGGGACGGTGTCCTCCCCCTCCGCTTCCACCCAGTCGGCGGGCACGCTGAATATCGCCAGCTGGTGGTGATAGTCGTCCAGATACATGAACGCGGAGCCGAACGGGGCCGCCGGGTGGCTGCCCGCCTCGTGGCGCGAGCGGAGGCGGAAGCCCAGCACCTCGGAATAGAAGCGGATGGCGCGATCCAGGTCGCGCACCTTGATGCCCATGTGCTGCAGGCGGATGGAGCGAATCATTGGCGGAAACCCCTCCCGAGCACACTGATGGACGGGACAACATACACCGGGAGTCGCCGGTTTCGCCACCCCCGCCGGCGCGGAGCGAGGCGCGCGGCCCTTGCGGGGGCGGCCCAAGTGGAGTATCTCAATGGGGCACGAGAGAGACCGCGTCGCCCGCTTCACCGCGCGGGCCGTTTCCCGCCGCATGATGGAGGGCACCCCCTTGGGCATCATCACGAACGAGACGAAGCGAAAATCCCGCGCGGGAGAGGTCACCCTGGGCGTGGGCGTGCGCATGGCGCGCACGGTGGAGGTCGGCCTCGCGATGCGGGCGGCCGGATTCGACTGGCTCTTCATCGACCTCGAACACGGGCCCTTCGGCCTCGAGACGGCGCAGCAGATATCCATCGCCGCCCTCAGCCAGGGGATCACGCCGCTGGTGCGCGTGGCGTCGCTCGACGCCGACCTGAGCACGCGCGTCCTGGACAGCGGCGCGCAGGGGGTCGTCCTCCCGCACGTGAACAGCGCGGAGGAAGCGAGGGAGTTCGCGCACATCTGCAAATTTCCGCCCGAGGGCGGGCGCAGCGCGGGCGGCGGGCTGGCCCACGGGGGCTTCGAGGCGATGGGCGCCGCCGAGTTGCTCGCCGGCATCAACGCGGAAACCCTCCTGGTCGCCATGATCGAGACGCCCGAGGCGGGGGATGCGGCGGACGCCATCGCCGCCGTGGAGGGGATTGACGTTTTGCTGATCGGCACGAACGACCTGAGCACGGGGATGGGGGTCGTCGGCCAGCACGATCATCCCCGGGTCAACAAGGTGTATGCGCAGGTGATCGCCGCCTGCGGGAAGCACGGCAAAATCGCCGGCATGGGCGGGTCCTACCAGCCGGAGATGATAGCGCGCAGAATCCGGGAGGGAATGCGCTTCATCCTCGCGGGCAGCGACCTCACCTTCATGAACGACGGCGCCCGGGCGCGGGCGCGGATGATTCGGGAGTGCGCGGGCTGAGCGCCGCCATCCAGACCGCGAAGCGTCAAAAGCCCTATATCTTCTCAGCGTCTCGCACAAACCGGGGAGAGAACATGAAACTGCTGACGTATGCATCGGACACAGGCCCCCGCGTCGCCATTCTGACGGCGGGCGGCGTGGAGGACGTGACGCCCGAAACCGGCGACGCGGCGAGCGTCATCGCCCGGGGCGGGACGCCCGAGACGAACGGCCGGCCGATACCGCTCGAATCCGTGCGGCTGCTCGCGCCGATAGCGGAGCTCGCGCGGCCCGTCATCGCCGTGGGCCTCAACTACAAGAAACACGCCGACGAGGGGGCGCGCAAGCACGGCGGAAGAAAGGTGGGCGTCTATCCCAAGATTCCGGTGTTCTTCTGCAAGTGGCCGGGTTCGCACAACGGGCCGGACGGGGAGATCGTCCAACACCAGGGCGTGACGGAGCTCGACTATGAATGCGAACTCGTCATCGTCATCGGCAAGGAGGGGATCCACATTCCCGAGGACAGGGCGATGGATTACGTCTATGGCTACACCATCATGAACGAGGTTTCGGCGCGGGACGTGCAGCGCGCCCACGGCCAGTGGTTCAAGGGCAAGGCGCTCGACACCTTTGGCCCCCTGGGCCCGTGGATCGTCACGAAGGACGAGACGGGCGACGGGAACAACCTGGCCGTGATGAGCCGGGTGAACGGCGAGACGCGCCAGCACTCGAACACGAACGACATGATCTTTGACGTCGCCACCATCGTCTCGACGCTCTCCGAGGGCTTCACCCTCCTGCCCGGCGACCTGATCGCCACCGGCACTCCGGAGGGCGTGGGCTTCGCCATGGAGCCGCCGGGGCTCCTCGGGCCGGGCGACGTGGTCGAATGCGAGATCGAGAACGTCGGGGTGCTCCGAAACGCCGTCGCCGCCCCGTGAGAGGAACGTACGCTTAATCGAGCAGTCCGCCATTGCCGCCGCAGCGTTGCGTCGGCTCCTTCCGGACGAGGCGAGCACCAGCCGGTACCGACGCCACCTTCCGGCGCGGAAAAACCAGAACAACAAACGTTCCGGACCGGCTCGGCGCCTTCTGAGACGGCGAGAGGGGGGGGCTCCGCGCTACAGCCTCAGCCGCTTGAAGACCGGCTCGGGGATGGCGCGCATGATGCGCATGATCGGCCCCCAGACGCGGCGCACGTACACCACGTCGCGGCGGCGGCGGATCGCCCGAACGACTGCCGCGGCCACTTCTTCGGGCGTGGCGGTCAGCCGCGCCGGCAGCGCCATCCCGTCCGTCATGCGGGTGCGCACGAAGCCCGGCTTGACCGTCACCACGTGAACGCCGGATGCGGACAGCCGGTTGCGCAGCCCGGACAGGAACGCCGTGAACCCCGCCTTGGCGGAGCCATACACGTAGTTCGCGGCGCGCCCGCGCTCGCCCGCCACCGAACTGACGCCGACCAGGACGCCGCTGCCGCGCCGCTCGAACCGCTCGGCAAGGGCGCCCACCAGCAGCGCGGGGCCGACGTAGTTGGTTCGCATCACCCGCTCGGCGGCGGCGCCGTTCTCCTGGCTCTCCGCCTGGTCGCCAAGCAGCCCGACGACGCAGACCGCCACCTCGGGCAGGGGGTCGAGCGCATCGAGCATCGAGACGCCGCCATCGTCCCGGAGCGCGTCGGCGCAATGGGAGGTCACGACGGCGCCGGTGCGCACCCGGATGTCCCGCGCTTCCCGCTCGAGCCGCGCCAGGTCGCGCCCCGCGAGCTGCATCGCGTAGCCGCCGCGCGCCAGCGCGCGCGCGATGGCGCGGCCGATGTCCGACGTGGCGCCGAGCACCAGCGCCGCCGCCCGCCCGTCGTTCATGGCGGCGGCCTCCCGCTACTGCCCGGACCGGCGATAGTTCCCTCCCAGAGCCGGCCCACGCTTTTGAGGTATTGGCCGGCACGAATCTTGGCGATGGGATAGTCCGGCAGCTTGCGCACCGCCGTGCAATGCCCTCCAGCCTTCTTGGGCGCCTCCATCCGGAAGTCCAGATTGTCGAAACCGTATTTCCGGCGCGCACGGGGAAGGTCGCGCGCATCGACCGGAAACACGTGCAGGAAGAACCGCCCGGCGTTGTCGCCCGGACGGCATGGCTGCCTGGAGTAGATCAGGCGCCTGCCCAGCAGATAGACGTTGAACACCGAGCGAATGGCGACTGCCTTCACCCGCTTGACTTCCTCCAGCCGGGACAGATCGTCGACGCCCGACCTGATCCACTTCCGAGACGTTACGGCGGTGGCCCGGCACAGCCCCGTCTCGTTGATCGTCCAGCGGCTTGCCGGTGCGTACCTCCTCCTGTTCAACCAGGGCCATACCAACAGCTCGTCCGGCGCGCAGCTCCTGGCGAACGCCTGTATCCTGGCGTTGCTTGAGAATAGGTTCACCTCCACCACGAACCCCAGGTCCCCCGACCGGTAGTCGAAGTCCGGCGCCGCCTTCTCCCAGGACAGGCGGGCGTATCGCTTGTCTCGCACCTGCAGATTGCGTCCGGCGAAGCGGTCGAGAACCCACTCCTCGTCCGGGGAGCTGAACGGCATCCAGAGATTCGGGCCGACCCGCACGGCATAGCGCCCCCGCATGAGCGCCTTCGTCGGATTGCGCGCCGCGAAACGCACGGTGATGTTGACGCCCCGCTCTTCGAGGTATCCCGGCGGCGGTCGCCGATCATGGCCGATAACCCGTTTGTGATTCGCGCGGGTGGCCGGGTTGCGGGCCACGGTTGCATCAGTCAGGCCATTTCTGTCGATGACTCTGAGGTCCGGAAGATAATAGGACCGAACGCCAAGCGCGCCAAAGACCGCTAGAGCGTCATCGGGAATGATTCCCCGTTCCATCTTCTCGTAGGGCTTCCATCGTCGCAAACGCACTCTGGCGAATTCGCGGTGCTCCGTGAAGGGCGAAGCGACCAGCTGTTTGGCAGCCAGGCGTCGCAGGTCGTTGGAGATGGCGACGAGCATCGGCATCCCGGGCGCGTGGAGCAGCCACCCGGCGTTTTCATCATCCAATTCTATATGCAGTTTAAAGATACGTTCGCGTATCGCAGCCCCATCAAACAGCAGCGCGCCCTGGATCGCGCCGGCGTAGAACAGAACCGGCGCGAAGACGGCCGCCGCGCAGGCCCGTGTGCCCATCGCGCCAAGCGCGGGAAGACGGGGACGCCAGCGGCCGGCGGCCAGGCGGGAGCCGAGATGCGCGATCCCCGCCGCCGCCGGAAGCGCCAGCAGCGGCCAGTAAAAATCCAGCGGCCGGTATTCGAAATGGTCGCCGCCGACCCGCATCACGTAAGCCATGTGGACGCCGACCAGGAGGAGCGGGAGCGCGAACGCCCCGTCCCGGTGCGCACGCCAACGCTCGCGCGCGGCGAGGGCGACCAGGGGCAGGAGGAGATACAGCCCCGTCTCCAGCGCCGCCGCCCACAGGTAGCGGAAGCCCGACTCATACCAGGGCCGCACGTGCTTGGCGTAGTAGGTGTTGGGCAGCCACTCGCCGTAGTAGGCGTAGCGGAACAGGTAGTGGGCGGCCACCAGCGCGAGGAAGGGCGCCGCCAACCACGCCAGCCGCCGCCAGTCCGGGCGAGGACGCCCGGCGTCCGCCATCGACTGAAGAGCGAACCAGCCGACGCATAGGAGCCCCGTCATCAATCCCTCGGGCCGGGTGCCGGCGGCCAGCGCCAGGCTCAGCGAGGCCGCCACCAGACCCCGGCGCTCCGAACGCCGGAGGCTCAGGCAGAGCACGGCCAAGACGGTGAACAGAGTGAACTGCCGCGTCTCCAGCCCGCCGCCCGAGGTCCACACCGCGAAGGTGGCGCTGGAGCACAGCAGGCCGAAGGCCATCCAGGCGACCAGCCGCCGGTGGCGCAGCCGAGGCAGCCGGGCGCACCACACGCCCAGTGCGACGAGAGTGCCGACGGTGCAGGCGACGGACAGCCAGGGCGCCGCCCGCTCCGGGGGAATCCCCAGCAGCCCCCAGATCGCGGCCAGCTCCAGCACCCACAGGAAGTTGCTATAGCCCTCGACGTATTCGCCGGGGTTGAAGACCAGCCCGTGGCCCTCCAGCAGGTTGCGGGCGTAGCGGAAGCTGATGAAGGCGTCGTCGCAGAGGAACCAGGCGACGGCGGAGAACCAGCCGAGCAGCCCCAGCCAGGGCAGGAACGACAGAGGATAGAGCGCCCTTCGGAGTGTAGGCAAGATACCTTTCTTCATTGGGGAGCATCCGCGCCGTGGCGGACGCTGCCGGCTGGCGCTGTCGTGATCCGAACGGGATGCGCGACATCGTTAGGTAAATCGAAAAAGCTTGATAGAATCCCCCCCCCCCCCCCCCCCCCCGTCGTTCTCACCTATGCTTTCCCACGGGCGCCAAACGCGGAATTGCTTTCCTTTCTCGGTGAACCAGGAAAAAACCAACGGTTCGTCACGGGTTTTCGCCAACGTATGATCCTTGAAGAACGCCTGCGCCATGTTGCCGTCGACGACGACCGAGACGGACTCCGACTCGTAGTCCCAGTGAGGCGCCATTTGCTCCCAAAACCAGGCGTCTTTGTCGAAATCGCCCAACGACGCCTCCAGCGGCAACGCTGGGCGGAGTTGGAATTTCCGTTCGTACCCCTGAAAAAATGGAAACCCTTCGAACAGTGCGGTATTTTTGCGTCGGCTGACCGGGACGACGTTGGCGAAATGGGTAATCCCGAAGTGGGTGATCCAGCGCCTCGGAGGGATGATTCGAGGCCGGCCGTTGGCGAAATGGGTAATCCCGAACTGCTCACCTCGCCCCCACTTTGCTGCATTGCTCGCTTGCATGTAGTCGTAGGAATTCACCACGCCGTCCATATTCACTACCGGGAAGCGCGAGAAATATCCCAGGACGCCAGAGTCCCATGACCCGATCACGCTGTCCCCGGGAAGCACACGGTTCATCACTTGCGCGCCCAGGTAGCTGGTGATCTCCCACTCGCGTTGAGAGGACTCGCTTGCCCCGTCAACATATCGGAATGGGCCGGTAAAGTCCGTCTGGATCAACAACGCGAGCGCGCCAGCAGCGACGATACCCAAACGCGGGACAGTGGCCGCGCGGCCGAGCCTTGGTTCGACGAAGCGACGAATGAGGTGCAACGCGACATAGCATGCAATCGGCACAATCAATGCCGCCATCAGATACACCGGAACGAAGTAGTGCGCGTAGCTTCCCCAGGTGGGGTCCACCATGAGGACCGTCTGCGCAAACTTCGCCATGTGGCCCACCGCCAGGCCGAATGCGGCCGCCAGAAAGTGCAGGAGCAACCTGTCGTCCCGCCGGCGGACGCGGCGGGTGGACCACAGAACCAGGAGAACGCAAACGCAGGTTCCCAGAGCCACCGCCAGCCCGGTGCCGAAGGCGGGAACTTGCAGGACATCATGGAAGTTTTGCGTGAGACTGTACCCGCCTTCCCGCTTCCAGTGGTTCTGCGACCACATTTGCCTGATCGCCCCGCTCACTGGCACAGCACCACCGAAGACAAGCCAGTTGTAGGCGAAGTAGGCGAGGATACCCGAACACGCACCGAACAGCGGAACACACGCCCGGAGAGCGGGTGATGCGCAGGGCGAGCGGTCCCGGGCCGGCCGCTCGACAACATACAGCATCGCCGTTGCCGCCACCGAAACGGCGGCGAACTCCAGACGGACCCATGGGAGGGCGAAGGCCACCGCGGCCAGCGGCCACGTCCACCGGGCCGGATTCCGCGCAAAGAGAGTCATGGTCAGGAAGAGCAGGCCAAGCATGAACAACGCGGCGGCGCTTTCCATCCCTCGAAAGAAGGCTCTGTAACCATAGAGAAATGGCAGCGCAGCGAACAACAGAATCCAGGGCAACCGCGCTACGCGGGCAGCCAGAACGATGAGCGTCACGCCGCCGGCAATGAGCATGATCTCGAAAGCCTTGATGGCGAACAACGCGGGCTCGGCGTCAAATACCCAGTAGAATGGCGTGATGAGTAGCATCCAGATGGGGTGATACCCGTTGGTCCGGGTAATGCCGCCGTCAAAGGTCGAGAACTTTCCTTCCGCCAGATTCCTGGCGATCTGAAAGTAGTAGAAGGAGTCGTCGCCGTTGACGTCGCGGAGCAGGTTGACCAGGTCGAAGCGGGCGAGAAGATACCAGGCGAAACTGGCTCCGTAGGCCAGGACGCCGCCGATGAACATGGCGAACAGCGCGTTGCGCAGCGGGGCGGGCAGGGCGCGTCGGAAAATCGAGCGCGAGCGTATATAGCCTTCCATGTGCGTCGCCTTCTTGATGATCCACGAGGTCGAAGCCGCCCCGGGAGACGGGCGGACATCTTACCGATGGCCCGGTCGAAATTCCATGCCGGATCGACAGCAGGCCGGCCCGGCATTCGACCCATCGTTTCACTGGCACACCCGATGTCCGAAGGCCGCGCAGCGATCAGCGCCGTCCCTTCTCCGGTTGAAGCTCCCTCAGGAAGCGGATGAAGGCGCGGTGCGCCCGGGCGTCCCGGTATCCGGTGATCAGGTAGAGGTCGAAGGGCGCGGTACGGCTGGCCGCGAAGATTTCCTCGAGTCGATTCATCTGGCCCCGGCTTGCAAATTCCGGCAGGAACCGGTAGGCGGTCCGCGCCACGTAGGCGCAGTCGTGAAGGCCTGTGGCGATGTCCTGGCAGCGTCCGAGCTCGTCCTGCAACCGCGCGGAGGACAAGTCGGTCTTCATATGTTCAATGAGCCGCCTTTCAGCGGATCCCGATGATTTGAGGATGTCCCTGCGTATCCAGAATCCCGTCCGGGACTGGGGGTTGGCATGACAGTGTTCTCTGGTCCAATCCGTTATCCACACCTTCAGTGGTTGGTATAGCCGGCCAAACCGGGGGTCGGAGAATATCTCGGCATCCCGGCGGCAGGCAGGAGCGCTGAGCGCGTAAATGAGGTCCGGAGCGGCGTAGTGGAAGAAGTAGTCCGCCCGGAGTGGCGGTCGCAGCTTGGCCATCAAGGGCGAACCATGAAAGAGCAAGTCCACGACGTTGAACTGCTTGTGCCAGCTCGTCACGCCCAGAGCGGGGGTGGCGACTGTGGCGCGGGGCAGGTCCTCCGCGTGCGAAATCCGGGCGAAATACTGCCGATTGGCTTCGATGCGCAGGGACTTGCAACATATGGGATATGGTTCGACCGACTTCATGCCCAACGCCAGCAATCCCGTCATGACCAGCACCGGAGCGGCCCACCGGGTTCGCCGGCTGCGCAGCAGGCAATACAGAAGCGCGACGGCCCCGAGAGCCGAGACCACGGCGAGGTGCGTGGTCGTTCTCGCACCATCCAGTAGCGCGCGGCCGAAAACCGCCTCGTTGAATGCCGAGGTCAGGGCCAGGCTGCCGAGAAGCAGCGCCAACAGCGTGTACTCCCGGCGTGGGGATACGACCAGGAGCGCGGGCAACGACAGCAGCAGCACACCGCCGTGAGAATCCAGGATGGAGCCGGCGCGAACGACCGCCCGGGCCATATGCCCCCAATTCAGCGCCAGCCAGGGACGGAGATTGTCGTATACGGAAATGCCCCGGGCGTAGGCTACGTTGGGCAGCAGGTCGCCGAAATACGAATACCGCCATCCCTGGAACAGGACCCACAGCCCCAGGACCAGCAGGGAAACACGCGCCCCTCGCCAGTCTCGAAACGCCACCCGCCAGAACATCCCGAAAACAACCAGCAGGGGACCGATGTGCCAGATGCCGTCAATGCGGGAGACGGACGCCAGGAAGATCGGGATGGCCAACCAGTCCCCCCCCCCCCCCCCCCCCCGAGGTTCCGAGCCAGCCTGACCATGCTCAGCACGGCCGCCAGAAAGAGGACGTGGGTGACGGCGTTCTCCATCCCCGATCCGTGCCACAGCAGGAAGGGCCGCATCCAGACCAGGAACACTGCGGCCAACCCGGCCAGGGCGACGGCCAGGACTTTCCGTTCCGGGAAAAACAGCACCAGCAGCGCGCCCAGCAGAAAAGTCGCAACAATCGTTTGCGCTTCCGCATATGCGGCGTAGCCGACGCCGGCGACCGCATACGCGGCGACGTAGAGGAAGAGTTGCACCGGCGCCGAGTATGCCTCGACCCGGCCGCCGGAAGGGTTGACCCCGATGAACCCGTACTCCACCAGGTTCCGGGCATGGCTCATCGTGATCACGCCATCGTCGCGCGCCTTGTAGAGCTCGCCCTCGATGCCCGAATAGGCCCATCCGAAGACCAGGACGAACAACAGCCCGCCCAGCAACGAGGCCAGCAGCGCCCGCGGTATCCGTCCGGTGCCCCGCCGGAGAGCGTTCGGGGCGGCGTTGCGCGGCATGGTCAGATGGTCTCCTTCCTTCACAGCGCGAGCCTGCGCGAGAGGGCGGAGGCGAACCTGGGCCGCGCCCCGGCCGCCTCGGCGCGGACCGCCGCGAAGGCGTCGAGGCGCGGATAGCCCTCGCGCACCCGCTCGGGGGTGCAGCGAACGTCCTTGGCGAGATAGACCCGCCCGCCGTGGCGATGGGTGATCGCGTCGAGTTCGTCGAGCAGCCCCAGCGCTCCGTTGCGCATCGGAAAATCGAGCGCGAGCGTATAGCCTTCCATGGGGAACGACATCAGCCCGTCTCCGGCGGGGCCGAAGAGTTTGAGCACTGCGAGGAACGAACCCCGCCCGGACGCGGCTGCGCGCTCCAGGAGGGCGGCGACGCCGGCCGCGCTTTCGCTTTTGGGCAGCACGCACTGGTACTGGACGAATCCACGCCGCCCGTAGAGGCGGTTCCACGCCTCGACCCCGTCCAGGGGAAAGAAGAACGGAGCGAAATGGAGCGGCCGCGCCCCGGTGCGCATGCGCCCGCGCCGGTGGTACAGCGCGTTGAACAGACGGATCGAAAAGCGGTTGAGCAGAACGGACGGCGCATCGACCGGAACCGCGAGCCTGCCCGCCCGCGCCGGACGCAGGGGAGCCGACGCCAGTCGCGCCGGCAGCGCGCTGCGGTCCATGAATGCGCCGCGCGTCATCACCGCACGGCCCAGCTGTGCGCCTTGTGCCAGGCAGTCGATCCAGGCCACGCTGTACGGCCACTCGCGGGACGCCTCGAACAAGGCCATGGTTTCGTCGAGGTCGCGCGCGGCCAGGGTCTCCTCCATCACGAAGGCGGTCTCGATCCGCCGCAGCCGGAAGCGCGCGGAGAGGATCACCCCGGTCAGCCCCATCCCGCCGATGGTGGCGCGAAACAGGTCGGCGCGCTCCGTTCGGCTGCACTCCCGCATCTCGCCGTCCGCGGCGGCCAGAACCAGCGACTCGACGTGTGCCCCGAAGGCGCCCTCGCGGTGATGGTTCTTCCCGTGCACGTCCGCGGCGATCATGCCGCCGACGGTGACGAACCTGGTTCCCGGAACCACCGGCGGGAACCAGCCGCGCGGTGCGAACGCCTCCAGGATGTCGGCGAGCAGCACGCCGGCCTCGCAGTCCAGGAGGCCGGTCCCGGCGTCGAACGCCCGCATCCGGTCCATCGCCAGCATGGAGAGCGTCAGGTCCGGGTTGAGTGCGGCGTCGCCGTAGGAACGGCCGTTGCCGCGGGCGATGAGGGCGTCGCCGCGGCGAAGCAGGCCGGGTAGTGCCCCGCCCTCGCGCAGGCGTTCGACCCGGCAGTCGAGCACCGGATACCGGCCCCAGCCGGAGAGCTTCACGCTCCCGCTCCGCAGAAGGCGAAGCGTCGGCACGGCCGGCGCCTGAGCGCACAGCCGGCGAACGCGCCATGACACAAGGCCGTCCCCGAGCCCGATCCCACGAAACCCGTCATGGCGTGTCGGCGGGCGGATTCATACGCCGGCCGATGCGGGTTCGGGGGGGGGGGGGGGGATCCTCCTCTCACCATGCCGCCACCTTGAACACGATGCCGTCCGCCAGTTCCGCCACCGGCTTCAGTCCCGGCAATGACCGCAAAGCGGCCTCGTCATAGCGATGGCGCAGCTTCCACGGTCTGTAGAACCAGACCACGTAAGCGTCATCCTGGCGCCAGAACCGATCCTGCCTGGCGCGCAACGTCGACAACGTCGGGAGGTGATGGCAAGGCGCATACTTCCGGTTTTTGCCAGCGTGAAGGAATAAAGGCCTCGGTGCGTTGCTGTATATTTTCGCCCCCACGAGGTTTTCCCGGACGTAACGCACCGTTTCCGAACCGCTCCAGCGCCGCCCGTTGAAAAGGAGATGCGAGTCGCCGCGGTTGGCTTTGGCAACGTGGTAGACGTTCAAATCCATCTGTCTCGCCACCCCCAGGGAGAGAACGATCATCACGATGGCGGCCAGCACGCTTCCCTTCTTTCCCGGCATCATCGTTCGAAAGAACGGCAGGCTGCCGACGTTTCCCAACAGGTTCCTCTCCCGTTCATGGCCGAGAATCCGGTCCAGTGCGAACGCGCCGGCTATCAGGAGCGGAATATACAGCGGGGTGAGCAACCTCATCTGAAGACCTCCCCCCATATATATACGGACCAGAAACGATATGATCGCGATGAGCAGGACGATGTAGGTCAGCGCAAAGCCTCCGAACAGCCACAGGGGGCGCCAGCGGGCCACAGTCCATTGCCTCCATCGCGCTATAACAAGAACCCAGACGAACGGCGCCAGGACCGCGGCGGGATTGGTCCGCGCCCAGCTCCACAGGATGTCGACAACATCCCACAGCATCATCGACACGGGATAGTCCCCGGGCGGCTGGTGCCTGGTGAACTTTCCGAAGGCCAGGTAATTGCGCAGCAGCCACAGCGCCATCGGCGTCGCCACGATCAGCGAGTAGGCCGTGACGCATCTCACCCTCCGGGACAAGGAGCCTAGCCCCTTGGGCGCGCGGGGGGGGGGGGGGGGGGGGGGGGATGAAAAGAAGCAGCAATCCCACGAAAACCGGCACGGCAACCCCGATGTACCGGGTCTGCCAGGCAAGCGCGCTGAACGCCGCCGCCCAGACCAGCGTCCGGAGCCGGCCATCGGTCAGGAACCTGTCGGTCCGGATCAGGGCGAGGGTCGCCAGCAGGATGAACAGGGGATCGGAGAGCGCCCACGACGACTCGTGCGTCAGCGGGACCGCCAGGGCGGTCGCGAGACAGCCCCACGCCGCCAGGAACCGGGACTCCAGGCGTTGCCGCAGGTACCGCCCCACGACGAACACGGTCAATCCGAAGAGGATGGCGTTGAGGGGGCCGGCAACGGCGATGGGATCGAATATCCCCAGGCTGGCCGCAGCCAGTAGCAAGGGGTAGAGAGGAGGCCAGAAACCATAAGGCTCTCCGGCGAAGTGGAGAAGGCCCTCCCCGGCCAGCAGACTCCGGGCGGCGGCAATGTAACCCACCGAATCCGGGCTCAGTATCACTCCGAAGGGGAGCACGCGCACCAGCACCAGGGCGGCGCCGAGGGCGGCGATGGCGGCCGTCAACAGGGTGAAGCGGTCGGGCCGCAAGCGCGCCGGCAACAGGCCTGCGCTGAGCGACATGGCTTCGGTCGCGCGCCGGCGTTCCATCACAGCGCGGCGGCGAACGCGGCCGCCATCGCCAGGCCGGTCAGCCAGCTCGCGCGGTCCCGCAGGGTGAACGCCACCGGGTCGTCGTCCACGGTCCTGCGATGGGCGAGCAGCATCATCCGCCCCATCCAGTAGACCAGCAGCGGGCAGATCAGCCACAGAAACTCCGGTCGGCCATACAGCACGCTCACTTCCGCGCTCTGGATGTACAGGGTGAGGACGATCACCGAGGCAAGGCCGGCCGCCGCGCCGAACGCCGTCAGCACGGGAATGTCCTCGACGCACCAGCCGCGTCCCTCGACGACTGTGCCGCCGGATTCGCGCAGCCTCTGCAACTCGCCCTGTCGCTTGACGATGGCCAGGGAGAAAAACGCGAACATGAAGAAAGCGAGGAACCAGGGGGACAGGGGGACCGAGACCGCCATCCCCCCGGCGAAGACGCGCCCCATGTAGAGCAGGCCGAGCGTCACCACGTCGACGAACAGCTTTCGCTTCAGCGACAGGGAGTAGGCCAGGGTCAGGAGCAGGTAGAGCAGCACGCAGAGCCCTCCCGGCCGGGAAAGCCCGAAGGCGAGGGCGAGCCCGCCCGCCGCCAGGATCGCGCCGAGGCACATCGCCGGCGGCAGCGCCACCTTCCCCGCCGCGATGGGACGGCGGCGCTTGCTCGCGTGTCCGCGGTCGTGGGGCAGATCGAGCAGGTCGTTGAGCAGGTACGCGCCCGACGCGCAAGCCGACAGCGCCGCGAACATCCCGGCCGCCGTCAGATACAGCCCGACCTCCGTCTGGTGCGCGGCGGAGAGGGGGGCGAACACCAGCAGGTTCTTGACCCACTGGTGCGGGCGCAGCGCCTGCAGATAGTCGCGCGGACCACTCCCGATCCCCGGAAGAAACCGGGCGTTTTCGTTCAGGGCGCGCACCTTCCGGGCGAAGCGCGCCGGGAGGCCGACGCCGACGGCGCACCGCGCGCGCTTCCACGCCGCCAGGTCGCGCCGTCCGTTTCCGACGTAATCGAACCCGCCCTCGCCGAAGCGCTCGACCAGGGCGGCGGCCTTGGCCGCACCGGCCAGATTGGCGCGCCCGTCGGAGGCGAGACAGCCGGCCGCGCCCACGGCCTCGGCAAGTGGCGCGACCGCCAGCTCGTCGGCGGCCGACGCCAGCCAGACCTCGCGGCCGGCGGCCTTGGCGGCGGCGATTTCGTCGAGCACCGCCGGGTTCAGCGCCAGCGTGGACGGCGCCAGCGAAACCTTCTGCGCGACCCTGCGCTTGAGCGCCGCGCGTCCTCCCCCGCCTCCGACGAGCGAGAAGAGAAGACGGAGGAGCTGCAGGGGAGAGGCGGCGAGCAGACGGGCGGCGCCTTCGATCAGCAGGTCGCCTCCGACCAGCGCGCCGTCGACGTTGACGACCAGGGGCGTCGGATGGACCGGATCACCCTCCGCGCCCGGGACGGAACGCCTCAACGGCGCTCGGGACACAGGTTGCCTCCCCCCCCCCCCCCCCGACCGGGGCGGAGCGGTTCTCGCGACTTTTCAACCCGCCTTCATTCCGTTGATGCATGAGCGATCATGCCGGTCACCTGTTACCGCTTGATAGCGGAGGGTGCGGCCTGCGCCAGCGTCTGTTTCAGATACGGCACGAGGCCGCCCGCCTTCACCATGTCCATGATGTGGTCGGGCAGCGGCTCGGCCTGCAGGGTTTCGCCCTTCGTGAGGTTCTCCACGCGCCCCGCAATCGGATCGACGCGCAGCCTGTCCCCCTGCGCGATGGAGCGCGCCTCGGCGCAGATGAGCACGGGTAGCCCGATGCACAGCGCGTTTCTGAAGAAGTTTCTGGCGAACGTCCGGGCGATGACGGCGCCGACGCCCGCGCGCTTGATGCCGCGCGGAGCCGTCTCCCGGCTGGAGCCGCAACCGAAATTCCTGCCGCCGACGATCACGTCGCCCGCCTGCGCCTTCCGGGCGAAATCGGGGTCGATCCCCTCCATCGCATGCTCCCCGAGCTCCTCGTCCGGCAGGCTCGCATACGCCGCCGGCATGATGTAGCCCGTGTCCACGTTGTCCCCGAACACCCAGGCACCACCCTCGATGATCCCGACTGTGCTCATGAGAGGAACTCCCTCGGGTCGGCCACGCGGCCCCGGACGGCGCTCGCCGCCACCGTGGCGGCCGAGGCGAGATATATCGACGCCCCCAGGCTCCCCATCCGGCCCTTGTAGTTGCGGTTGGCCGAGGAGACGCAGACCTCCCCGTCGCCCAGCTGTCCCGGCCCCCGGCCCGCGCAGATGCCGCACGTGGTGGGCAGGAGGACGCCGCCCGCGTCGAGGATCGCCCCCAGCGTCCCCTCCGCCATCGCCTCCCTCAAGATGGCCTTGCTCGCGGGCGCGATGAGCAGCTGAAGGCCTGCGGCGACGCGCCTGCCCTTGAGGACGGCCGCCGCCGCCCGCAGGTCGAAGAGTTTCGCCCCCGTGCAGGAGCCGATGTGCGCCCGGTGGAGCGGAGGCGACTCCACCTCCTCCACCGGCCGGACGTTGTCCATGCGGTGCGGACACGCCACCTGGGGGGACAGGCGGGAGACGTCATATTCCCAGGATGCGGCGTAGCCCGCGTCCGGGTCGGAGCGCACCGCCTCCCAGCCCTCCCCGGCGCCCGCGTTTTTCAGGTATTCCTCCGTCGCCTCGTCCACCTCCATGATGGCGCTCTTGGCGCTGAATTCCGCCGCCATGTTGGAGAGCGTCATGCGGTCCTCCACGGGCAGCGCCATGAGCGCCTCGCCCTCGAACTGGAGCACCTTGTATTCCGCCCCGTCCACCTTGAGGTCCCGAAGCGCGCGCAGGGCCATGTCCTTGCCGCAGACGCCTTCGGGCGCCGCGCCGCTGAAGCGAATCCGTATCGTCTCGGGCACGCGGAGCCAGACCTCCCCCTTAGCGAGCACGCCGATGCTCTCCGTGGGGCCTATCGCCACGCCCAGGGCGCCCAGGGCGCCCGCGTTCGTGGTGTGGCTGTCGGTGCCGGTGACGAGGCCGCCCGGACGCACGAAGCCCTTCTCCGCCAGCAAGATGTGGCAGATGCCCTCGCCGTCGTAGAAATGGGAGAGCTCCTGCTCGGCCGCCCAGGCTCTGGTGACGTTGAGAACCCTGGCCTGGGAGTCCTGCGTCGGCGGGTTGTGGTGGTCTGCCGTCAGCAGGAAGCGCTCCTTGTCCCATATGGGGAGGCCGAGTTCCGCGAAATCCTTCCCCATGCGGAACGGCCCCTGGTTGTCGTGCATGAGATGGGCGTCGACCCGCGCCCAGACGATCTCGCCCACGTCCACGCGCGCGCGCCCGCTTGCGCGCGCCAGGATTTTCTGGGTGGCGGTGTCCGCTGGCAAGGGCGTTCTCCTCGGAAGACGGGAGGGGATGCAAAATCCTGGCGATTCCCTATACTGATAATGCACTTGTCGCACAACCTCGAGCGAGAAGCAAGGCGGGAAGGACACGGAAGCGGAATGGACAGGGACAAAAACATCGATCGCAAGACGTTTTTCAAGGAGGGGCCGCTGTCTTTTTTGCGCGCCTTCATGGAGGGTGCCCACCAGCACCGGACGAAGGTTGTGCCATCGACGCTCGACGGCCCCGTCCTGCGGCCGCCGGGGGCCGCGCCCGAGGCGGATTTTCTCCGACTCTGCACAGGCGGCGCGGAATGCGCACAGGCCTGCCCGGCGGATGCGATACTGATGATCTCCCGCGAGGACGGCTCCGGCCTCCGCGCCCCCCGCATCATCCCGGCGGACGCGGCCTGCGTCGTTTGCGACGACCTCTCCTGCATGAAGGCTTGCCCCACCGGGGCGCTCACCCTCGTTCCCCGCGAGGAGATTCGCGTCGGCCTGGCCCGCGTGAATCCCGAAACCTGCTTCGCCTGGAACGGACTCGACCCCGCGTGCAACTACTGCGTGACGCGCTGCCCCATCGGGGAGGGCGCGATCCGCATCGAAAAGAAGGAGGGGGGGCAAGGCCCGGCGATAGGCGAGGCGTGCGTGGGCTGCGGCACCTGCGAGCAGCACTGCCCCGAGTTCCCGGGTGCGGTGCGCGTGTTTCCCGTTCCATCCTCCTGAATGCGCGTTCCCGAAAACGCGCATATCCTGCTCTGGGACGGGGAATGCGCGTTGTGCCGCCGGTGCGTCATGTGGGTCGTCTCCCGGGACAAGAAGAAGCGGATATGGGCGGTCCCCTACCAGGAGGCGCCCTCCCCTCCCCTGGGCGATGCGTTGCGTGAGCGTGCGCGCGAGGCGGTGCAGCTCGTCGCACCCGACGGCCGCACCCTCGAAGCCGGGCGCGCGTGCGTGGAGGTGTTGTCCCTGCTGGGCTGGGGGGCGGCGGCCCGCATCCTGGGCAGACCGCCTCTCATCTGGCCCGTGGAATGGGGATACCGGCTCGTGGCCAGGACGCGCCGATTCTGGGGGCGCCTCCCGCTCCCGCCCGCAAAGTGCTGATCCGGTAGAGCGCCGCCGGCCGGCGCGCCGGGTCTGCTGCGACGCGCATCGGGGGGAGGGGGGTCGGGAGAAGGATCACAAGCCCCTGTATGCGTCCTTCCGATGCGCTACCTTGAGGATGCGGATGGTGCCGGCATCGTCAGGCTCGTGTACACTACGCGATAAGCCCCTTTCCTCAGGCGGCGCAAACCGTCGCTTCCTTTGAGTTTGCTTGAGGTTTGGGGATGGCAGTCCTCTTCTCCAGGTGCGAGTACTCCCCCAGGGCGTCCGTGCTTCCGTCCGTATCCACAATGCCGAACGTGGGCGTTTTTCCAGGGGTGTACGTGATCTCTGTGAATGGCGCCGGATTTTCGGCGGCGTACGTATATTGCCGCCGAAAACATACCACGGACTCGGAAACGGCTCTCCAGCCGCCCGTCTGTATTCTCAGGATATTCCCCAGCCTCATCACCGCACGGATACGCACCTTGCCGTCTATCGGCAGGGTGCGCACGAGTTCGCCGTCCACCTCCTCCGGCGCGCCCAGGGAGAACTCCACGCCACGGATTGCGATTTTCGGGACGCGGGCGAAGGGGTCCGGTGGCTCGGAGATTACGGACAGGTGCGCCGGCCCATCAGGGGCGCCCGAGAGGGAAAACCGCACCCTCTCCACGATCTCGCCAGGGGAGACGCCATCAGGTGTTTCCGTCTCCAGGTATGCCACCCGGGCGGTCAACGCGCCTCGCTCCGTTTTTTGCCAGTCGTGTAGACGCAGGCCCAAGGTTTCAGTCGTCACTTTAATGCCCTCCGCCGCACACAGGTCTTCCCCCACGTCTCCTGCGAAAACGGAATTCGAGCAAAATGTTGTTGAAAAGTTCATTCATGAGTATCGCTCCAACATCAGCATATCCGTATGTCCGGCCGAATATCTCGTATCCCTTCTGCGTCAAATGCGGCAGGTGTCGTCGGATATTCTCGAATTCCTTTAACCATTTTCCGGAAAAATCCGGCGGAGGTGGGCAAACGATGCGACACCAATGCCCCACAGAGCAGATCACGATGGGACTTCGGAGGGGCGAGGTCTCCGCCGCGAGCGCGGGCGTGGCGAGAGTGAGCAGCGTGATGATGATTGCGATCTTCACTTCAATGCCCTCCTGAATAGCCCATCGATATTCGCGCCCTACGCCAGATCTCCCACCAGTTCCGCCGCCGCCGCGAAGGAAAGCGGAATATCGTATTGAATGTACTCGCTCCCCTCCAGCACCGCCGGCTCGTCAGGCAGGGGCATCAGCACGCCGTCAATCTCCAGGCGCGTGACGCCGGCGAGAACGGCGGGGGAGTAGGTCGCCACCTCCACCGAGGCCGTCGATCATCTCCGCTATCCGCTCCCGGTCCTTCCCGGGCAGCGCCGCGAGTTGCTTCTCGGCTCGCGGTTTGAAAACGATCCGGTAGGGTGGGGCCATCAAAGACGGTGTTTTTTCTTGATCTCAGCCCATGAGGCGCCATCAGGTTCGTTCAAGGCGTCGAGGGCGTCGGCAAGGTCGCGGCGTTGCTCGGCGTCGGCGTCCTTCGCGGAAAGAGGCTCCGCAGGGATGGGTTCCTTGAGGGCAAAATTTTTGAAAATTATCAAAACCCCGTTCCCCACCGGGCGGACCCGATCTGATGGAGCCGTCTCCTCGCCAATCGTTTGCACGCCAGACGGCGCCGCCGAATGCAGCTCGATCTTCGCGTCCATGATCAACCTCCTTCTTTCGGCTGTGCCGGGCGCACCAAGGCGACCAGAGACTGGTTGCCGATGAATTTGTCGTTCGCATACAGCCGAAATTCATACCTTCCCTCCTCGGGGAGGCGTACCGAGGATAGCCGGAAAATCATTTCGTGAGTGCGCAGACGATCTGAAATCTGAACGTTGCGCGCAACATCTTGCTCCAAGACTTCTTCATCTTCACCGTTCAGGTTCACGAAATCCAGGCGGAAGTCATACTTCCCTTCGGCGTCGATGACTCTGACGTAAACCCACAACAGCGGATGTGTTGCGGGAAATTGGGAATGATATATCGCATCGAAAATCCCGAGAACGGAATGCATCCGGGTTTGAGGATCTTGTGTCACATCATCGCAGAACAGCATCGCCAAAAGTTGGGGTTCAGGCCCCGGCATGGAACACTTCCTCCCGAAAAGAAAAATGCCGCTCCCCGCTGAGGAAAGTTCAAGGGGGAGCGCTTGGCGCGCATCAGGAGAATTCGTCCTTCAGGATTTCGTGGATGAACCGCTGCACGGCGAGCGGGTAATACCGGATGTCCGGCGTGCGGACGACCGCCGTGTCGGTGGTCTCGAGGCGCATGAGCTCGCTCAGCACCTTCTCCAGCAAGACGTCCGGGCTCCACTCGTGACGGGTGATTTGCAGGTGCTCGTTCTCGATGTTGAAATTTCCCGAACCCACGGCCGGAAACGCGAACACGCGGCCGATGAGGTCGGAGTCCATCATCTCGGTGTCCTTGAAAATCTCGCCGAAAGTCTTCTCAGCCTGGGCCGGCGTCCACACCAGCTTGGGGGACACCAGCAGTTTTCCGGATATCTGAACCGAACCCGTCTCCTCCTCCACCTCCGGCCCCAACACCCGGTAGCCGAGCTCATGATAGCCCGACACGATGCCCACATACGGCCTGCGGACGATGCGGATTTCCTCGATCATTCTCCTGTGAAAATCGCGCTGCATCCCGTCGTCAAACATCAAGACGTCTCCACCACCAGACACCCAGGCACCCAGGCACCAGCCCAAACCGGAAGCAAAACCCATGATACATAGCAAACGCGGCCGCGGCCGGTCAAACAGCGCGCCCCGCTATTCTTCCTTTTTCGCACCGGAACGGACAGCCCCCACGTCCCGCAGAATCTTCTCCGCCGCGCGCTCCGCCGACTTCACGCAATCGGGAATGCCCACGCCATGGTAGGCGTTGCCGCACAGGGCGAGCCCCGGGGTCGCGTCCGCCTCGGCCTCGATTCGCCCGACCCTCTCCAGATGGCCCAGCACGAAACGGGGCAACGCCGCGTCGTAGCGGCAGAGGATTTGCGATTCCGGCTCTCCGGAAATCCCCAGCACAGGGCGAAGTTCGTCCACCAGCTGGCGCGCCAGCGTCCGATCCGTCGGCCGCGGGCGGGCGTCGTCCCCCCCTCCGGCGAACGCGCGAACGAGCACCTTTCCCTCGGGCGCCCTCCCGCGAAATTTCGTGCTCGAAAACGAACACGCCAGAAGCGTCTTCTTCTCCGTGGCGGGCACCACGAACCCCATGCCATCGAGGGGGTTCGCCACCTGCCCGACCCGATACGCCAGGTTCAACGTCGCCAGAGAACCGCTGGGTATGCCCAGCAGCGAGCGCGAGAGGCCCGGCGCCGCCCGCTCCAGCATCCGCGCCGACGCGCGAGGCGGCAGCGCGAGGCACACCGCGTCGGCGTCCAGCACCTCTCCGTCCTGAAGGCGCACGCTCCAGCCCCGCTCCCGCCTGCGAACCTCCTCCGCCCTGCAGCCGAGGCGAACCGAGGCATCGGAAATGTGCGCGGCGAGGGCGTCCACCAGCGCGCCCATGCCGCGCGAGAGGCTGACGAACAGGCCGTACCTCGGGCCGCTGGCCGAAGCCTCCGCGCCCGTTCGCCGCATCCGCCTCCGCAGCCCCAGGATGACGCTCCGGTGCTCCCGCTCCATCTCATGGAACTGCGGCAGGGCGGCGCGCAGGCTCAGCCGTTCGGGATCCGCCGAGTAGATGCCCGCCACCATGGGCTGGGCCATTCTCTCGAGCGCCTCGCGCCCGAGGCGCCTGCGCACGAAATCGGCCAGGGATTCGTCCCCCTCCCCCCGCCGGCGCGGGAGGAGGAGGTCCATCGCCATCCGCAGCTTGCCGAGCGGACTGAAAATCGGCGTCGTCAGGAATGGCCCGACCTGGCATGGCGCCAGAAGATAGAACCCCCGGGGCACGGGCAGCAGCGCGTCCCCCCGGAGAACGAAGCTGCGGCGGTGGCGCTCGTTCGTGCCGATGAGCTGCCCCGCGATGCCCAGCTCCTCGCAGAGACGGACGCCCTCCGGCCTGGAGGCGAGAAAACAATCGGGGCCCTTCTCCATCAGCACCCCGTCCACGAACGCGGTCTCGATGACCCCGCCCAACCGCGAAGCCGATTCGATGAGCCGAACCTCCAAGGGCAGGTTCTGCGCCCGCGAGTCGCGGAGCAGGCGATGGCAGACGACAAGTCCCGTAACGCCGCCGCCGAGCACGACCACCCGCCGGGCGTGCGGGGTCAACCCCTCTCCCCCGCCGTCGCGTCGAGAACCAAATCGCGCAGCATTCCGATGAACGCGGGGTGCGTCCCCACGGTGGGAGCGCGACAAAAAGCCAGCCCCGCCTCCTCCGCCGCCTCGCGCGCCTCGATGTCGAGGTCGAACAACACCTCCACGTGATCGCACAGAAAACCGACGGGAACGAGGAGGACGGCGTCGGCACCCTCGGCCGCCGCCTCGCGGATGACGTCCTTCACGTCCGGGCCCAGCCAGGTCCCCGGAGGGGCGTCGGGGCTGCTCTGAAAGCCCACCCGGTGCTCCTCCAGACCCAGCCTCCGCGCCGCCAGGGTCGCCGTTTCCCGAAACTCCTCCGCATACGCGGAAGTCCGCGCCATGGAGACGGGGATGGAGTGTGCCGTGAAGATGACGCGCGCACCGCCCATCGCCCCCCTCTCTCCTCCCTCTCCTTCGGCGGCGGCCTGGCGCACCCTGCCGGCGACCGCGTCGATGAAGCCCGGACGCCGATGCCAGGGCGTCTCCAGGAACGCGGTTTCGGGGGCGGCGCCCCCCAGCTCCTCCCGCGCGGACGCGACGGCGCCCCGGTAGGCCTCCCAGCTGATCTTCGTGCGGTGGGGGGCGAGTATCACCCCGAGGGCGCGCCGCAGACCGCGCCTGCCCATCTCGGCCAGCGTCTCGCGGACGTATGGCGTCCAGAACCGGTAGCCGGTATAGACGGGGATGCGGACGCCCGCCTCCTCCAGTGCCATCTCGAGGGCGCCGGCCTGCTTCTGGGAGAAGTAGGTGAAGGGCGAGACGCCGCCAAAATGCCGATAATGCGCGGCCACCTCCCGAATCCGCTCGGAGCCTCCCGCCCTTTCCCCGACGATGCCCTCCACATAGCAATACGCCTCGCCCGGACATTCCGCATACCGGCGGCAGCAGCCCTTCGTGGGGCCACCGAAGCCTATCAGGATGATGGAGTCGAACCGCCCGCTCATCCCCTCTCCGCCCTCCATTCCTGCACGAAGCCGACCAGCCGCCGGACGTTGTCCACCGGCGTCTGCGGCAAAACGCCGTGGCCCAGGTTGAAGATGTGGCCCGGCCGCCCGCCCGCCTGGCGCAGGACGCGCGCAGTCCGCATGAGGAGATACTCCGGCTCGGCGAGCAGGACGCACGGGTCCAGATTGCCCTGCACCCCCATCTCGCCCAGACGCTCCCGGGCGTGGGAGAGGCGCATGCGAAAATCGACCCCCACCACGTCGCCGCCGGCGGAGGCGAAGGTTTCCAGGTAGGGGGCGGTCCCCGTCGCGAAGTGGATGACGGGCGCCCCCTCCGCTATCCCGGCAATCAGCGCGCGGCTGTGCGGCAGGACGAAATCCCGAAAATCCTCGGGCGAGAGGCAGCCCGCCCAGCTGTCGAAAATCTGCACCGCCTGGGCACCCGCGCGTATCTGCCCGTTCAGATAACCCGTCAGCCCGCGCACCAGCTTCTCCATGAGCGCGCGCCACGCGCCCGGATCCGCGTACATGAACCGCTTGGTGTTCTCGAAATGGCGCGAGCCGCCGCCCTCGATCATGTAGGAGGCGAGGGTGAAGGGCGCGCCGCAAAAGCCGATGAGCGGAAGGGCGGGGTTCATGGCCGCCCGCGTCTGGCGCACCGCCTCGAACACGAACGCCATGCTCTCCTCGGGTGTGGCCTCCCGCAGCCGATCCACGTCGGCGGCCGCGCGAAGCGGATTGCGCAGAACGGGACCCGTCCCCTCCGCGTATTCCAGATCCATGCCCATCGGCTGGAGGATGAGGAGGATGTCGGAGAACAGGATGGCGGCGTCGGCGCCGATGGCGTCGAGGGCCGTGATGGCGACTTCGGCGGCCAGGTCGGGGCTGCGGCACAGCTCGATGAAGGAGACCCTCTCGCGAACGGCGCGGTACTCCCGCATGTATCGGCCCGCCTGGCGCATGAGCCAGACGGGCGTCGCCTCGTTGGGCAGCCCCCGGCAGGCGCGCAGGAAGGCGGAATCCGCATACGCGGGCGCACTCCCCGACCCTGAATCCGCTGCCATGAGCCAGGCTCCCCTCCCGGCGAACGATGCGATGGCGTTGCGGCAGGGGAGGCGCCCTGCCCCGCGCAGCCGGACGTCCGCCGTCGTCGCCAAGCGGCGGCGGAGGGGCAGTCTAATCCAAAAGCGCCTCCCCCGCCTATCGCGCGAGGCGGACGAAACCGAGGAGGCGCGCGCGCCTTGGCTGGACAGCGTCCGTTCAGGTAGGATAAGAAGGATGCGTCGTTTCCGCGCGAAACGCCCCGGCGCCATAGCCAAGTGGTAAGGCAGAGGACTGCAAATCCTTTATTCCCCGGTTCGAATCCGGGTGGCGCCTCCAGCCGAAGCCGTCCCTCCGGGTCCCTCGGGGCCCCTCCGCGCGAGGTTGCCCGGCGCGAACCGTATGCTCCCGCCGCACATCGCCGGTTCCGGCGCCTTTAGGAGCCCCTCCACGGGAAAAGCCCATGGGAAAGCGCCCTCCCCCCCGGACGCACCGGACGGGGCGCAGGGGAGGATGGAGCCGACGCGCGCGCCTTGCAAGCCGCGCGAAAACGGGTAGTATGGCGTCATCATCCACCATGCGAAGGGAGGCGGGCATGAACCGGACAGAGGCGGAAACCAGGATAGAATCCCGAGAGGCACTCCGCGCGTACTACGGCGCGCCCAGCGAGCGCGGAGCCAAAAAGCAGATGGCGCAGCTCGACGCACACGCCAGAGACTTCATCGCCCTCTCGCCGTTCATGGTCATCGCCTCGGCCACGGCGAACGGCGCGGACGCCTCCCCCAAGGGGGACCCGCCCGGGTTCGTGAAGGTGCTCGACGAGCGCACGCTCCTCATCCCGGACCGGCCGGGCAACAACCGCGTGGACACGATGGGCAACGTCGTGGAGAACCCCCGCGTCGGCCTGCTCTTTCTGGTGCCCGGCATGTGCGAGACGCTGCGCGTGAACGGGCGGGCGCGCATCACCACCGACCCCGCGCTCCTCGAGCCGCTCTCGGTGAAGGGCAAGCCCCCCCTCTCCGGCATGATCCTCGACGTGGACGAGGTGTACCTCCATTGCGGAAAGGCCGTCCTCCGCGCGAGCCTCTGGGACGCGGAGAGGCACATCGACAGAAAGTCGTTCCCCTCGATGGGGCGGATGCTCGCGGATCAGATTGGCGGCTACGACGCGGACGAACTCGACGAGGGCATCCGGGAGAGATACGAGACGCACCTTTACTAGCCTGCTCGCCGCCGGGCCGAGGCGCCAGAAACCCGCCGGAAATCCCGCCGACTGAGACAGAGAGGCCAGGGAACGGGCGGAGCCGCGCCGGACCGAAGCGCCGGAAACCCCTAGCGCGCCTCCCGCAGATACGTCACCGAGAGCGGCGGTAGCGTCAGCGCGACCGAATGCGGCTGGCCGTTACAGGGGACGTCCTCCGCGCGGCAGCCGCCGGGGTTGCCCATGCCGCTGCCGCCGTAGATCTTCGCGTCGCTGTTCAACGCCTCGACCCACTCCCCGTCGGCGGGAACGCCCATCCGGTAGCGCGTCCGGGGCACGGGAGTGAGGTTGGCCGCCACGAGGAGGGCGGGCTCATCCTCCGTGGCGATCCGCAGGAAGCCCAGAACGCTCTCCCGTGCGGCGTCCGCATCCACCCAGGTGAAGCCGCGCGCGTCGTAATCCCTTCGGAACAGGGCGCGCTCCCGGCGATACAGCGCGTTGAGGTCGCGCACCCACCGCATCAGCCCCGCCCGCAGGGGATCGCTGGCGAGACGCCAGTCCAGTGCGCCGTCGTGGTCCCACTCCCTCCATTGGCCGAACTCCCCGCCCATGAACAGGAGCTTCTTTCCGGGCTGGGCGAACATCAGCCCGTAGAGGGCGCGCAGGTTCGAGAATTTCCGCCAGTTGTCGCCCGGCATCTTCCCGAGCAGGGAGCGCTTGCCGTGCACCACCTCGTCATGGGAGAGCGGCAGCACGAAGTTCTCGTTGTAGGCGTAGAGCATCCGGAAGGTGAGCAGGTTGTGGTGGTATTTGCGGTGCACCGGGTCCTTTTTCATGTATTCGAGCGAATCGTGCATCCAGCCCATGTCCCACTTCATGCCGAAACCCAGCCCGCCCGCCTCCACGGGGCGGGAGACCATCGGCCAGGAGGTGGACTCCTCCGCGATGGTCTGCACGTCGGGAAACCGGCGATAGACCTCGGCGTTCAGGCGTCTCAGGAAGGAGATGGCCTCGAGGTTCTCGCGCCCCCCCTCCCGGTTCGGTAGCCACTCGCCCTCCTTTCGGGAATAGTCGAGATAGAGCATGGAGGCCACGGCGTCCACGCGCAGCCCGTCGATGTGGAAGCGATCGAACCAGTAGAGGGCGTTGCTTATCAGGAAGGCGGCCACCTCGTTGCGCCCGTAGTTGAAGATGCAGCTGTGCCAGTCGGGGTGGTGCCCGCGCCTGGGGTCCGCGTGCTCGTAGAGGTGGGTCCCGTCGAAATAGCCCAGCCCATGTTCATCGGCGGGAAAATGCGAGGGCACCCAGTCGAGTATCACGCCGAGGCCGCGCTGGTGGAGATAGTCGATCAGATACATCAAATCCTGCGGGGTGCCGTAGCGGCTCGTGGGGGAGAAGTAGCCCGTGACCTGGTACCCCCAGGAGCCGGTGAAGGGATGCTCCATCACCGGCAGGAACTCGACGTGGGTGAAGCCCATATCGAGCATGTGCGCGGCGAGCTCGGGGGCCAGCTCCCTGTAGGTGAGGGAGCGGTTTCCCTCATGGTGCACCCGCCGCCACGAGCCGATGTGCATCTCGTAGATGGAGACGGGCGCCTCGCGGCCATTGCACGCGCCCCGGCATTCCATCCATCGCGCGTCCCCCCATTCGTAATCCAGGCCCCGGACGATGGAGCCGGTTCTGGGGGAGACCTCGCTGTAGAAGGCGAACGGGTCCGCCTTGTCGGCCCGATAGTCGCTCACCCCCCGAGTGGACGCGATATTTGTATATCTCCCCCCTCCCCCACGCCCGGCACGAAGCCCGCCCATATCCCCGAGTTCTCCACCGGCGCCAGCGGGTGGCGTCCCTCCTCCCACCCGTTGAAATCCCCGATGACGCCCACGCTCTTCGCGTTGGGCGCCCACACGGCGAAGTGGACGCCGTCCTCCCCGTCCACCCGCATGGGGTGCGCGCCCATCTTTTCGTACAGGGCGAAATGGGAGCCCTGGTTGAAGAGGTGGAGGTCGTAATCGGTGAGACGGGAAAGGGCGGGGTAGTGGATCACGCGCATGGGGCCGCCTCCTCCCGCCGCACCCCGCGCGTCTCGGCGTCGGGTGCGCCCAGCAGGGACAGGGAGTGCGGCCCGAGGAGGTAGGAGCCGCGCGCGCGCGCGCGTCCGTTCCAGCCCGCTTCGGGGCATGCGGAGGTATCCATCACCACGAGCCACCCCTCCTCGCCGTTCTCCTCGGGGAGGGCGAAGGGCACCGCCTCATGGCCGGCGTTCATCAGAACGAGCCAGGAGTCGCGGCACAGCGGATGACGCGCGGAGGAGGCGCGCCCCTTCTCCGGTGCCCATAGCTGGAAGCCGAAGCACTTCATCTCGTGTGCGCCCCACTCGTGCGCCTCCATCTCGTGGCCCAGGCGGTGCAGCCAGACGATATCAGGTTTCGCCGCCGCGTCGGGGGCCCCTGCCTGAGAAAAACCGCGTCCGCCGGAACGCCGGCCGCGCCTTCGTCCAGCCGATGAGCCGCCTCACGAAACGGAGCAGCTCCCCGTTCTTCTCCGCCAACCCCCAATCCACCCAGGAGGTCTCGTTGTCCTGGCAATAGGCGTTGTTGTTCCCCGCTTGCGTGCGGCCGAACTCGTCTCCGGCCTGGAGCATCGGCACCCCCTGGGAGAGAAACAGGCTCGCGAGCAGGCTCCGCTTCCGCCGCGCGCGCAGGCGGGATATTCCGGGGTCGTCCGTCGGCCCCTCCGCCCCGCCGTTCCAGCTGTCGTTCGCGTCGGCGCCGTCGCGGTTGTCCTCCCGGTTCGCGTGGTTGCGCTTCTCCTGATAACTCACCAGGTCCTCGAGCGTGAATCCGTCATGGCAGGCCAGAAAGTTGACGCTGGCCTGGGGGGGACGTCCGCCGGCCTCGAAAATATCGGCGCTTCCCGCCAGACGGGTGGCGAACTCCGCCGCCTGCCCCGGCGCCGCGCGCCAGAACCGGCGGGCCGCATCCCGGAACCTCCCGTTCCACTCCGCCCAGCCCCGAGGGAAATTCCCCAGCTGATAGCCGTCCGCGCCCATATCCCAGGGCTCTGCGATGAGCTTGCGCCCCGAGAGAACCGGGTCGTCCGCAATCGCCCGGAAAAACGGGGATTCCGGGTCGAAGCCGCCCGCGTCCCTGGCGAGGGAGGGGGCGAGATCGAACCGGAAGCCGTCTATCCGGAACTCCTCCGCCCAATGGCGCAGGCTGTCCACCACCAGGCACAGGACGGCGGGGTGCGCGACGTTGAGCGAGTTTCCGCAGCCGGTGGCGTCGATATAGCGCGTTTTGTCCTCAGGGTCCGCGCGGTAATAGACCTCGTTGTCGAGTCCGCGAAACGAGAGGTGCGGCCCATCGGAACCGCCTTCCGCCGTGTGGTTGTAGACCACGTCCAGAATCACCTCGATCCCCGCCCGGTGATACGCCCTCACCATCTCGCAGAACTCGCGCACCTGCCCGCCGCGGTCGCCGCGGCTGGAGAACCGCGCGTCGGGTGCGAAGAAGCCTATCGACCCGTACCCCCAATAGTTGGAAAGCCCCAGCTCGTGGAGGCGGTGATCGGAAATCCGGTGATGAACGGGCAGAAGCTCCACCGCCGTGACGCCCAAGCTTTTCAGGTGTTCCAACACGGCCGGGCTCGCCAGTCCCGCATACGTGCCCCGGAGATTTTCCGGCACGTCGGGATGCCGCATGGTGAAGCCCTTGACGTGCAGCTCATAGAGGATGGTTTCCCGCCAGGGGGTGCGGGGGCACCGGGTGCCGTCGCCCCAGTCGAAAGAAGCGTCCACGAGCACGCTCCTCGGCGTCGCGTGGGCGTTGTCCCGCTCATCCGCCGCGCAAACGTCATCGCCCCTGTGGGCGTACATCTCCCCGCACCAGCGAACGCCGCCGGCTATCGCCCTCGCATACGGATCGAGCAGCACCTTGTGGGGGTTGAAGCGGTGGCCCCGCCCGGGCGCATAGGCGCCATGCGCGCGGAAGCCATAGAGCTGCCCCGCCTCCAGGCCCGGCACCCAGGCGCGCCAGATGGCGCCGGCGTCCCGCGCGAGGGGAATCCGCGCCGTCTCCCTGCGGGGGTCCTCCGCGTCGAACAGGCAAAGCGCGATGGCCTCCGCGTTCTCCGAGAACAGCGAAAACCGCGCGCCCCCCTCGCATAGGTCGGCGCCGAGGCGCCCTTCCGGCCGGCTCATCCGCTCTCCGCTCTCATGGGCGAAACCGCCCGAAAAGACTCACTCACCCCCTCCCCCGTCTCCCCGAAGGGGGGAAGGCCGGGAATTTTTCGGGAATATAGGGTTTTTTCGCGCACCGCGCATCCGCCGTCCCCGGCTTCGCCTTTCCCGCCGATGCGCTGTAGAATTCCCGCGCTGACAGCTGACAAGTCATCCCCCCTAAAAACGGGAGTGGGCTCCGTGAGGATCGTCGAGATTCGCGACACGGTGGTGCCCATCCAGTCGAACATCCGGAACGCCTTCATCGATTTCTCCGCGATGACGGTGAGCGTGGTCGCCCTCATCACGGACGTGACGCGCGACGGCAGGCGCGTCGTCGGCTTCGGCTTCAACTCCAACGGCCGCTACGCCCAGCAGGGACTTTTGCGCGAGCGCTTCATCCCCAGGCTCCGCGAGGCCGCCCCCGGCGCGCTGCGCAACGAGGAGGGGACGAACTTCGCCCCCGCGCGGATCTGGGACTGCCTCATGCGAAACGAAAAACCCGGCGGGCATGGCGACCGCTCCGTCGCCGTGGGCGTCATCGACATGGCGGCATGGGACATGGTGGCCAAGATCGAGGGGAAGCCGCTCTATCGCCATCTGGCGGACACCTATCGCGACGGGCGTTATGATGAGAAGGTATTCGTCTATGCCGCCGGGGGCTACTACTACCCGGGAAAGGGAATCCGGGCGCTTCAGGCCGAGATGCGAGGCTATCTGGACCGCGGATACACCACCGTCAAGATGAAGATAGGCGGCGCATCCCTCGACGATGACATCCGCAGAATCGAGGCGGTGCTGGAGGTCGTGGGCGACGGGCGAAACCTGGCGGTGGACGCCAACGGGAAGTTCGACCCGGAAACCGCCATCGCTTACGGCGAGGCGCTCCGGCCCTACAACCTGCGCTGGTATGAGGAAGCGGGCGACCCGCTCGACTACGCCCTCCAGGCCGCACTCGCCCAACGCTACGAAAACGCCTTGGCGACGGGAGAGAACCTCTTCTCCACCCAGGATGCACGAAATCTGATTCGATACGGGGGGATGCGGCCCTCCGCCGACATCCTGCAGTTCGACCCCGCCCTGGGCTACGGCCTGGTGGAATACCTGAGAACGCTGGACATGCTGGAGGCACACGGCTGGTCGGCCCGGGCGTGCATCCCCCACGGGGGGCACCAGATGGCGCTGCACGCAGCCGCCGGGCTGGGTCTCGGGGGCAACGAATCCTACCCCGACGTGTTCGAGCCGTTCAATGGCTTCGCCGATGGCGTGGCGGTGGAGGAGGGCCGCGTCGGCTTTCCGGACGCACCGGGCATCGGCCTGGAGGAAAAGGCCGCCCTCCGGGACGTGCTCGAGGAATTATCGGAATCCTGAACAGGACCCGGGCGATGCCCGCCCGGAGATGGATTCCGGGTTGTGGCGGGCGATGCGATGAGGCGATTCGCCTCGCCCCGAACGTTGGGATAACTAGACGAACTCGGGCATCACCTGCCTGGCGAAACGCTCGAGCGTTCGCAGGACGAGGTTCTGCGGCATCCCCGGCCACTGGACGCGAAAGGCCATGTGATCCACGCCCAGCTCGTCGCGGTGGCGCCTGATGTCCTCCGCCACGTCCTCGGCCGAGCCGATCAGAAACCTGTCGGAGCGCAGCGCGTCGAGCGGCATCCGGAGCGTATCCGACCGGGGCAGCGCCTCGCTCTGGCCCCACTTCACGTAGGCGTCGTATTTCACCGCCAGATAGTCCGCGCATTCGCGAAACGCGCTCTCGCGGTCCGCGCCGATGAACATCTCCTTGATCACCGGCGTCGCCTCGGGCGCGCCCTTGCCGGCGGCCGCGCGCTCGGCGCGGAACATCTCCATCTGGCGCTTCAGGGTGTCGAACCGCGCGTGGGGGTTCAGGAACCACGCCTCTCCCATCCGGGCCGCGCGCCGCACGGCGCCGTCGCCATTCGCCGCTATCCAGATGGGCGGCCTGGGCCGCTGGATGGGGCGCATGGTGAGCCGGACGTCGTCCAGCCGCACCACTTCGCCCGCATAGCGCAGCGTTTCGCCCTCGAGCAGCCGGGCGAGGGCGTCGAGCTTCTCCTCAAACGCCCGGACGCGATGGGCCTTGGGGAGGCCGAACGCGCGATACTCCGGCTCCCGGTAGCCCAGCCCCACGCCGAGCACGAACCGGCCGTTCGTCATGGCGTCGAGCGTGGCCACCTGCTCGGCCACGTCCACCGGGTTGTGGAGTGCCAGGAGCAATATGCCTGTGCCGACGGTCATCCCGCCCGCGTGGGCCGCCACCTGGGCGACGCTTGGCCAGGTCTGCATCATCCACACGCCCTCTGTCAGATAGTGCTGGCCGCACCACACGCTGTGAAAGCCCATGTCCCGGATGAGCCGCACCTGCTCCAGGTGCTCCGCCCATCGCGCGGCGGGGTCATCCCCCAGGGCGTGCTGGTTCATGACGAACATGCCGAATTTCATATCGCCCCCGCGTATATTTTCCCTGGTTTCTCATCCGCCGCCCGGGCGCGCGGGCTTTCCCGGCACCCCCGCGCGGGCGGCTAGTCCCTCGTGCCGAAACTATCAAACAGGGCGATGGTTTTCTCCGCCGCCTCGACCACGGGATAGTCGACCATCCGCCCGCCGACGGAGACGCTCGCCGCACCGCGCGCCGTCGCCTCCGCGAACGCTGAGACCACCTCGCGCGCCTTCTCCACCTCCTCTCCCGTTGGCGTGAAGGCGCGGTTCACGATTTCCACCTGCTTGGGGTGGATGCAGAATTTGCCGAACATGCCGAGTGCGCGGCACCGCTCGGCACTGGCCGCGAGACCCTCCTGATCGTCCAGGGCTATCCACACCGTATCGAGCGGCTTCTCCAGGCCCGCGGAGCGGGAGGCCACGGCGATCCGCGAGCGCGGATAATCGAACGCGAACTCATCGCGCGGCCACCCGATGTCCAGATCGTTGGTGTAATCCCCCGCCCCGAAGGCGAGACCAAAGCGCCGCTCCCCCGCATCGGCACGGGCGATGGAGAAGGCGCTCTCCACCCCCCGCGCACTCTCCAGGATGGCGAGCAGACGGACGCTCCCCGCCGGGCGGCCCGCCCCTCTCTCCGCGTCGCGAATCAGGCGGTCGGCCGCCAGTATCTGGCCGGGGTTCTCCGCCTTGGGCAGGACGATCCCGCACAGGGCGGGCGCCACGACGGCCGCGATGTCCTCCGCCCCGCAGGCGACCGAGAAGCCCGTCGCGTCATCGAGCGGATTCACGCGGACGAAGACGTCCGCCCCGTCTTCCCCGGAGATGCTCCGGACCGCAGCGCCCAGCCCGGCGCGCGTGGCCGCCTTCTCGCCGGCGGGCACCGCATCCTCGAGGTCCAGCACGACGGCGTCGGCCCCCGCCTTGCCCACCTTCGCGAGCATTCTCTCCCTGTTCCCGGGGGCGAAAAGAATGGTGCGGTACATTTTCATGGAGGCGTTCTCCTTCTTTCTCTCTCGCGTCGGGGCGATGTATTTTGTATCCTTGACGGGCGCGCTTGCCAAGCCGCGCAAGCCCGTCGCCCGAATCCAACGACCCCCTCTCTCTGGAGGCCGCGCATGAACCCCGCCGCACTGAGGCACCGCGCCATCACGGAGCTGGCCGCCCTCATCCGGGCCGGCGAAACCAGGCCGAGCGAGGTACTCGAGGCCCACATCGCCAGAATCGAGGCCGCGGACCCCCTCGTCAACGCCTTCACGGCGCCCACCTTCGCGCTCGCCAGGGAGCAGGCGCAGGCGCTCGACGAGCGACTCGCAAGGGGCGAGCGCCTGGGCCCGCTCGGCGGGGCGCCCATCGCCGTCAAGGACCTGTTCGACCTGGAGGGCCACGCGACCACGGCGGGCAGCCGGATTCTGCGAGGGAACGTGGCGGACGAGACGGCGGAGTCCGTGCGTCGGCTCATCCGGGCTGACGCCGTCATCATCGGAAAAACGAATTTGCAGGAGTTCGCGCGCGGCGGCACCGGAGCGAACAGCGCCTTCGGGCCCGCGCGCAACCCCTGGGACCTCGCCCGCACGCCGGGCGGGAGCAGCAGCGGGTCGGCCGCCGCCGTGGCGGCGGGGATGGCGGCCGCTGCGCTGGGCTCCGACACCGGCGGCTCGGTGCGCCTGCCCGCCGCCTTCTGCAACCTGGTGGGCATTCGCTCCACATACGGCCGCGTGAGCCGGGCGGGCGCCGTGCCGCTGGGGCTGAGCTTCGACAACGTGGGACCCCTCGCGCGAACGGTGGAGGACGCCGCCCTCCTCCTCCAGGCCATCGCCGGCCCGGACCCCGCCGACCCGACGACCGGAAGCCGGCGCGCGCCGGATTTTCTGGAGAGCGTGAACGGGGGCGTGCGCGGCATGACGCTCGGGGTGCCGACGAACCACTTCTGGCCGGGCGCGGAGCCGGAAGTCGAACGGATCGTCCGCGAAGCCATCGCCCGGTATGAAAAGATGGGCGCGCGCCTCGTGGAGGTCGAGATTCCCTGGGCGCGACTCGGCCAGGTCGCCTACGCCGCGATTGTGGGTCCGGAGAGCGCAGAATACCACCGGAGGCATCTCGAAAACCATCGGGACGAATACACATCCCCCGGGGCGGATTTCTTCGAACACGGCCTCTTCGTTCCGGGCTGGCGGTATGTGCAGGCCCAAAAGGCGCGGACGTTCTTCATCCGGCAGGCGGCGGAGGTGTTCCGGCGCGTGGACGCCGTGCTGACGCCCACCGCCGCCGTCGCCCCGCCCACCATCGCGGATTGCCTGGACGGCATGAAGATGTGGGCGGCCGTGAGCGACAACACGGCCGCGTTCAGCACCATCGGCAACCCCTCCCTGCAGGTTCCCTGCGGATTCACGAAAACGCGCCTGCCGGTCGGCCTCCAGATTTCGGGCCGGTGGGGGGATGAGGCCCGCCTCTTCCGGATAGGCAGGGCACTGGAAGCCGAGCACCCGCTCTGGAAAACGAGGCCGCCCGAAATTCGCGGGCAGTCCCCTCCCGAGGAGGCGCCCGCCGCACCGCCCTCCTTCGCCCCATCGGACCCGGAGGCCGCGCGGGGCGTTTCCTTTCTGGCGAAAACCATGGGGTACGCGGCGGCACCGGAGCGGCTCGACCGTCTTGCGGGCGGCGTGGAGAGCGTCCTCTCCTCCCTCCGGGCACTCGACGCCCTGCCTCTGGAGGGCTGCGAGCGCGCGGAGACGCTGCACCTTCTCGAGATGGATGTCGACGCCATCCCCAAGCCGCGAAAGGGCGCGCCTAGTCCGGCTTCAGGAGCACCTTGAGGCACTCCCCCGTTCCGGTGACCTCGATGCCCGCCTGCACCTGGGAGAGGGGCAGACGGTGCGTGAACAAATCGTCGATCGGCAAGGCGGTTCTCCGGAGCATGTCCATCGCCGGCTCGAACTGCACCTGCGGATAGGCCCATGAGCCGCAAATGTCCACGTCCTTATGGCACACCTGGTGGGGTCTGATGTCCACCCCGCCCGGGTCGCCGTAATGGCCGACCTCCACCAGCTTTCCGCCCCGGCGCACGATGTCCAACCCCTCGGCGAAGGCGGCCGGAACCCCCGCCGCCTCCACCACCACGTCGGGGCCCACGCCATCCGTCCAGGAGAGGATCGCCTCCTTTCGCTCCTCCCGGGCGAGCCCCGACAGGCGCACCGTCCGCGTGGCGCCGAATTTTCTGGAGAAGGCGAGCCTCTCCTCCGTCATGTCCACCGCGATGATCTCGCCCGCGCCCATCGTCCGCAAGGCGGCCACGACCAGCAGCCCGATGGGGCCGACGCCCATGACGGCGCACCGCGCCCCCGCGCCGAAGCCCTCCCCCGCATAGGGGACGCCCGGAGAAAGCGCGCGCGCGGCCGCCCTTTGCGCCACCGCCAGCGGCTCGCAAAGCGTGGCGCGCTCGAGTGCGAGGCCCTCGGGCAGCTTGAGGACGAAGGAGCTTCCCGGAACGTACATATATTCGGAGAACGCGCCATACAGATGCGGGGCGTCGGCCGAGGTGCGAAACCCGAACACCGTGCGGTTCGGGCACAGCTGGGGCCGGTGCGGCACGTGGACGCAATACCAGCATTTGCCGCAAGCCTGGCTGCCCGGTGCGACGGTGATGGCGTCGCCCTCGCGGATGGGGCCGCCCACGATTTTCATGGCCGCATTCGCGAGGCGGCCCAGCCGCTCGACCACCCCGCTGAACTCATGCCCCGGAATCACCGGCCAGGCGACGCGCAGCTTGCCCCCGTACATGTGCTTGTCGGAACCGCAAACGCCCACGGCGGCGACGCGCATCAGGAGGGCGTCCTCCTCCACGTCGGGCATGGGGTATTCCCGGAGGGCGATCTCGCCCGGCTGCAGCATCGTGGCTGCCTGAACGGTGGCCATCGAATCCTCCTCCTTCCCCGCGCCGGGCGCGAATGACGGGGCGCGGCGCGCCCGCGCAAGTTGTCCTGTGTGCCACTTTAGCGTATCTGTAATTCTCGCCACAACGGCCACAACGAAGACGGGACAAACGAACGCGGAGCCTCATCTCTAAGGAAGACCGATGCCGCCCGAGAAGACCCTCGCCATTTTCGGCTACCCGCTGGGGCATACGCTGTCGCCCGTCATGCACAACGCGGCGGCGCAAGCCCTGGGGCTGCCCTATCGCTTCATGGCCTATGAGGTGCGCCCGGACCGGTACGCCGAGGCTGTCCGCGGCGCCCGCGCGATGGGTTTCGCCGGCTTCTGCGTCACCATCCCCCACAAGGTGGCCACCTGCGGACTCGTGGACGCGCTGAGCGAGGACGCGCGGCTCATGGGCGCCGTGAACATGGTGACCATCGAGGACGACGGGAGGCTCAAGGGACACAACACCGACGGGGCGGGCTGGCTCCGCTCCCTGGAGGAGGAGACGGGGGTTTCGCCCCGAGGGAAGAGATGCCTGCTGCTGGGCGCGGGCGGTGCCGCGCGGGGCCATCGCCATCAAACTCGCGCAATCAGGGGCGGCGCACATCGAGGTATGCAACCGCACGGCGGAGAAGGCCGTCTCCCTCGCCCGCGAGGTCCGGGCGCATTTCCCGGAGGCGAGGACGCATGGCGGCGGCCTGGAGGGGCTTGAATCCGCCGCGCGGGGGCGGGATATTATCGTCAACACGACGAGCCTGGGGATGGCCGGCGACCCGCAGCGGGAAGCGGCCAGCGGCCTGCCCGAGGCGTGGATACCGCCGGGGAGCGTTTGCGCCGACGCGGTGTACAACCCGCTGGACACCCCGTTCCTCCGGGCCGCGCGGAGGAGGGGGGCGGGCGCCGTCTCGGGGCTCGGCTGGCTCCTGCACCAGGGGGCCGAGGGCTGGAGGCTCTGGACCGGCACCGAGATGCCCATCGCCCACGTGCGGGAGAAGATGCGCGCGGCGCTTCGGGGCCGATAGCGCCGGGGGGGGGGGGGGGCTGTCCCGGAAAACGGAGAATTCGCATGGGTATGCCGCTTGAGGGGATTCGCGTCCTCGATCTTTCCAGAATCCTGGCGGGGCCGTTCTGCACGATGATGCTCGGCGACATGGGCGCCGAGGTCGTCAAGGTCGAAAATCCGCAAGGGGGGGACGACACCCGCGGCTGGCCGCCCTTCTACGAGGGGGGCGAGAGCAGCTACTTCCAGTCCGTGAACCGGAACAAGAAGAGCCTGACGCTGAACATGAAAGCGGAGGAGGGGAAGGCGATTCTCCGGGCGTTGGTCCAAAAGTCGGACATCCTCATTCAAAATTTCCGGCCGGGGGCCATCGAGCGGCTCGGCTTCGACTGGGAGACCTGCCGCGCGCTCCACCCCGGACTCATCTACGCCAGCGTCTCGGGCTACGGACAGAGCGGCCCGTCCCGGGGAAGGCCCGCCTACGACATCCTCCTCCAGGGCGAGGGGGGGCTCATGAGCATCACGGGGGCGGAGGGCGGCGGCGGCTTCAAGACGGGAATCGCCATCGCCGACCTCACCACCGCCATGTTCGCGACCCAGGGGATTCTGCTGGCCATCATCGCCCGGGAGAAAACGGGCAAGGGCCAATATGTCGATACGGCCATCCAGGACGGGCAGGCGGCGCTGATGAGCCACGCCGCGGGAAACTATTTCGCCACGGGCACCCCGCCCGGGCGGCTCGGGAACCGGCACCCCAGCATCGCGCCATACCGCGATTTCCCCTGCTCGGACGGGGAGCTCATCGTGGCGGCGGCCAACGACTCCCTCTGGGAGAGGTTCGCCCGCGCCATCGGCAGGGAGGATTTGGCGGATGACCCCAGGTGGGCCAAAAACGCGGACCGCGTCCGGGGCCGCGATGAACTGGAGGCGGAGATCGACAAAACGATGCGGGGCAAAACCCGCGGGGAGTGGGCCGGCATCGTGTCCGGAGCCGGCGTGCCCTGCGGGCCCGTGAGAACGATTGCGGAACTGTGCGCGGACCCGCAGATTCATCACCGCGAGATGGTCGTCGAGATGGCGCACGCGCGAACCGGCGCCCTGAAAATGATGGGCAACCCCATGAAGCTGTCGGATACGCCCGGCGAAATCCGCCTGCCCCCTCCCCTGCTGGGAGAACACACGGAGGAGATTCTGTCCGGCCTGCTCGGCAGGTCGGAGGCGGACATCGGCGCACTGAGGGAGCGGGGCGTCGTCTAGGCCTCGGGGTGGCGCGGCCCGTCTTGTCAGATGCGGCGCGCATCGATAGGATGTCCGGGGTCTTCGCGGATTTTTCAATGTGATGAAAACGGAGAGACGCCCTGAGAACGGTCACGTATTCATTCAACTTCACCCTGCCCATCACGAACTGGTGCGTGAACCACTGCGGCTATTGCAGCTTCCGCAGCAGCGCGCCCATCCTCCTCTCCCTGGAGGAGTGCGAGCGGCGCGCGAAGCAGGCCCACGCGCAGGGAGTCATCGAAGCGCTCGTCATGACGGGAGAGGGAATCGACAGGCACAAGGGACTGAAGCACCAGCTGAAAGCGTGGGGGTATGACTCCTACGCCGCCTACACGGCCGAGGTGTGCAGAATCTGCCTGGAGGTCGGCCTGCTCCCCCACGCCAACATCGGCACCCTGGAGGAGTGGGAATACGAGATTTTGAAGCCGTGGAACGTATCGATGGGCATGATGATGGAGACCGTCAGCCCGGAGGCCACGCGCATCGCCCACCGGGCGGCGCCGACGAAAGCGCCCGAGGTGCGGCTCGCCTCCCTCGAAGCGGCGGGAAAACTCGGCATCCCCTTCACGACGGGCATCCTGATCGGCATCGGGGAATCGCCGGAGGAGCGGGTCGATACCCTCGAGGCCATCGCCGGAGTCCACCGCCGCTACGGGCACGTCCAGGAGGTCATCCTCCAGCCCCTGAACCCCCAGCCCATGACGCCCATGGCCCGCTGGAAGCGCCCTCTCGACGAGGAGGTCGCGCAGCTGATCCCCGAGGTGCGCGAGCGTATGCCGGGCGTGCACGTACAGATTCCGCCGAACCTGGTGGACGACCTCCCGGGCATGATCGCGGCGGGGGCGGACGACATCGGCGGCATCGCCCCCGAGCCGGATCACATCAACCCCAACCGGCACTGGCCCAGACTGGGGAGCCTCCGCGAATCCCTCCGCCGGGAGGGCGTCGCGCTGCGCCTGCGGATGCCGGTGTACGACGAGTTCATCGAGGCGAACCGGTGTCCCGCCGAAACCCTGCCGGCGCTCCGCCGGATGCTGGAGAGACGGGAATCCCGAGAAGCCCTGCACCTGGAGATCGCATGAATACGCTCGCAGCCCACGAGGTTCTCGACGCCTTCGACGCGGGCGAGGAAATCCCGCGCGCAGGCGCGGCCGCCCTGCTCGACGAGACGACCCCCGCGTTCACCGAGCGCCTCTTTGAGGCGGCGGACAGGGAGAGGGAGAGAACCGTCGGCGAGGAGGTGAGCTACGTCATCAACGCGAACGTGAATTTCACGAACATCTGCTACACGGACTGCAAATACTGCGGGTTCTGGCGGCGACCGAACGCCGCCGACGCCTACACGCATGGCGATGACGCGCTGCGCGAGAAGTTCGAGCGCGCCAGGAGTTTCGGCGTGCGCGAAATCTGCATGCAGGGGGGGCTGAACCCGAGGATATCCATCGACCGCTACGAGGAGGTGCTCCGGCTCGCCCAAGACGTCATCCCTGGGGTGCACATGCACGCATATTCTCCCGCGGAGATCGACCACATCCAGAGAAAAACCAGGCTCCCCCTCGAGGAGGTGCTCACGCGGCTCAAGGAGGCGGGGCTCGGCTCCATCCCGGGAACGGCGGCCGAGATCCTGGTGGAGCGGGTGAAAAAGCTGATCAGCCCGGGGAGAATCCCCGTCGAGCGATGGTGCGAGATCATCCGGACCGCCCACGCCGTGGGCATACCGACCACGTCCACCGTCATGTATGGGCACATCGAGAGCAGCGCCGACCTGGCCGAGCACCTCGATATTTTGCGAAAGATGCAGAAAGACTCCCTGAAAGCGAACGGGGAGGGGCGGTTCACGGAGTTCGTGCCGCTGCCCTTCATCCCCTACGACAACAAGATGGGCGCGGAGTTCGGCATCACGAAAATGGCGAACCTCGACACCATATTCCGGCTCCACGCCGTCGCCCGGCTCTTCTTCCGGGGAACGATCGCCAACATTCAGGTCGCGTGGCCCAAGATCGGAATCGACGCCGCCCGGACGGCGCTCTCCCTCGGGGTGAACGACCTGGGCGGAACGCTGATCGAGGAGAACATCTCCCGGGAGTCGGGCTCGGAGTACGGACAAAGCCTCAGCCCGCAGGAGTTCAACGACGCGATACGGGGCGCCGGGCGCGTTCCCGTGCAGCGCACGACCACCTATGACATCATCCGGCGCGATGATCCGAGATACCGCCACCCCCGCCCGGAGGACGGGGTCAGCCTCGGCGCCGGCGCCGCAGGGGGGAGGAAGGCGGGCGACTTGATTCCGGAGAACCGCCTGGGCGCCCTGAATCCGCAGCGCCCCCGCTCACCCATGGGCCGGAGAGAAAACCCTTGAGCGAACTTCACCATCCCTCCTTCAAGGACATGATGAACGACGTGGTGGACGCGGGCAGCTGCTGCGAATGCGGCAGCTGCGTGCTGGTCTGCCCCCATAACGTCATCGAGTACATCGACGCCAAGCCCAAGCAGACGGCCAAGGCGAAAGCCGGTTTCGACTATTGCGGCGTCAGCGAGGGGGTGGGCTGCGACGTGTGCGCGGCGGTGTGCCCGAGGCTTTGGCCGCGGGAGACCCACCTCAAGGACGCCACCTTCCGGGAGACGAGGGAGGAGACCTACGAGGGCATCTTCGGCGCCTACCGGCGCATCTTCATGGCGAGAACCCGGCGGGAGGACGTGATGCGCCGCGCCCAGGACGGCGGCATCGTCACGGCGCTGCTCGCATGGGCGCTCGCGCAGGGCGTCATCGACGGGGCGGTGGTCTCCGCCGTAGGGGAAGACGACCCGCCGTGCGACCCGAGCCCGAAAGTCGCCACGACGTATGAGGAGATTCGGGCGAGCGCGGGGAGCTGGTACACCTACTGCGCGAACAACCTGGCGCTGGAGGAGGTGAAGGGAAGAGACCTGAAGAAGGTGGGGTTCGTGGGCGTTCCCTGCCAGATCACCCCGCTGCGCAAGATGGAGCTCATCGACCCCTCCTTCCTGGTCTCCCACAAGAAGAGGCCCCAGCACATCGAGAAGCAGCGCGGGTTTCTGCGGGGCTTCGCCGAGCGCGTCGCGCTCCAGATCGGCCTGTTCTGCACGGAGGTTTTCACCTTCGACCTCATGACGGAAAAGATCGAGAAAGAGCTGGGCATCCCCCTCTCGGACGTGGCGAAGTTCAACGTGAAAGGCGAGGTGCTCGTCCACAAGCGAGACGGGGAGCTCGTCACCTTCTCCCTCCAGGAGGCGATGGAGAACTACCAACGCCCCGAATGCCAGCATTGCGCCGATTTCTCCGCGGAGCTCGCGGACATCGCCTGCGGGGGCGTGGGCACGAGAGGCTGGACGATCGTGGTGCTGCGAACCGAGAGGGGCGAGGCGATCTGGCGCGAATTCGCGGGGGAGGGCCTCGTCGAGACCCGGCCGATACAGGAAAACCGGCGGGCCTGGAACATTTTGAACATCCTGGCGAGAAGGCAGCGAAACCGCGTGCCGGTGCAGGCGCCCAGGAGCGGCACGCCGGCCGGCCTCCCCCAATACGACGGGTGCGAGGGCGCCGGCCTCGCCGCGCAAAGGATGGCGTCGAGCCCGAAAACGCCGGCGGAGGTGGCGGAGTGCCTCGCCACGGCCTACGGGGAGGAGCCCCGCCCCGCCGGCGTGCGCGGCTACCTTGCGGGCCAGCCGATTCCCGGCGACCCGGGAGCGCCGCCCCCCGGAGAGAAGCGCAAGCTCCCCCCGCCCCCGAGCCCGGCCCAGGGCGGCGCGCCGCCGGGCTGGGAGGCTGGCGGCTGATACGTTGGACGCTCCCGATCCCGAAGGCGAAAGGCTCCCGCTGGACGTCCCGCTCGCCGAGGCGTTGCGCAAAAGGCGCTCCGTCCGGCGCTTCACGCCCGAGCCCGTTCCGGCGGAAGTGCTGAAAACGGCCCTGTCCGCAGCGTGCCTGGCGCCCAGCCCGCATGGCGCCTGCCCCTGGCGATTTTGCCTCCTCGATTCCCGAGAGGCGAAGGAGAGGCTCGCCGTCGAGATGGGGAAGGATTTTCTGCGGGACATGGAGGCGGAGGGCGTTCCGCGGCAGGAGCGGGAGCGCAGGCATCGGGGAAGCGTCCGGCTGCTGAGCCGGGCGCCCGCCCTCATCCTGGCGTCGCTCTCCTACGCCGACCTCGACGAATACGAGGCGCAGGCGAAGCAAGCCAACGAATGGATGATGGCGGAGCACAGCCTGGGGGGCGCCCTGCAGAACCTCATGCTCGCCCTGGCGGCCCAGGGGGTAGGCTCCGTGTGGCGCTGCGCCCCCCTGTTCTGTCCGGAAACCGCCCGCGAGGCGCTCGACCTGCCCGCCGACTGGACGCCGAGGGCGCTCATCGTCGCCGGCTACCCCTCGCATCCGCCCGAGGCGCGCGAATCGCCTCAGCCGACCCTGATCGTCCGATGAGCTTCTCCGGCCCGGTCGTCGCGCTCGCAGGCGGGGTGGGTGGGGCGAAGCTCGCCGTCGGCCTCGCCCATGCGCTCGCCGAGGGACAGCTCACCGTCATCGTGAACACGGCGGACGACCTGGTGCTGCACGGCCTGCACATCAGCCCGGACCTCGACACGGTGATGTACAACCTGGCCGGCATGTCGGACCCGGAGACGGGCTGGGGCATCGAGGGCGACGGAACGAACGCGCTCGCGCTGCTCGGGCGCTATGGGGGCCCCACCTGGTTCCAGCTGGGGGATCGGGACCTGGCGACCCACATTCGCCGCACCCAGCGCCTCGCCGAGGGCGCGCGCCTCACGGAGGCGACCCGGGAACTCTCCGCCTCCCTGGGCGTCCGGACGAACATCCTGCCCATGACGGATTCGCCCATCGCCACCCGGGTGCAGACGCCCGAGGGGGAGCTGGAGTTTCAGGATTATTTCGTGGCGAGGGGGACGCGGCCCAGCGTATGCGGCGTGCGGTTCCAGGGCGCGGAGGAGGCGAAGGCCACGCCGGAGGTCATGCGCGCACTCGATGCGGCGCGGGCGATCGTGTTTTGTCCGTCCAACCCGATAGTGAGCATCGGCCCCATTCTCGCCCTCGCGGACGTTCGGGAGCGCATCCGCCAGGCCTCCGTCCCGCGCGTGGGGGTGAGCCCCATCATCGGTGGCGCCGCCCTGCGAGGCCCCGCCGCCGAGATGCTCCGCAGCCTCGGGCACGAGGCCTCCGCCCTGGGCGTCGCCAAAATCCTCCGGGACGTGCTCGACGGCTTCATCGTGGACGCGGAGGATGCGGCCCTCGTCCCGTCCGTGGAGGAGACGGGCCTGCGATGCGTCGCTCTTCCCAGCGTGATGTCCGACGCGGATTCCAAGAGGAGACTGGCGCGCGGCGTCCTGGAGTTCATCTCGTCCATGCGGGGGATGTCCTAGGAAAATTCAGGTATAATCGCCGCACCTCTTATTCCGCCACGCCCCGGGATGGATGATGACATCTCCCAGCGATTGCGTCGCCCTGATACCCGTTCGGGATTTCAGAACCGGAAACTCCAGACTGGCGCCATCCCTGGATGCGCAGCCCCGGGATCAGCTCGGACGCTGGATGCTCGAGCGCGTCCTCGAAGCCGTGGGCGCGGCGGACCGCATCGATGAGATC
>CBDBZY010000002.1:92500-110471 GCA_965213685.1 bacterium | reverse complement strand
GAGAGAGGTGAGTGTGATAGCAATGGCTCCAGTGAACAAAGCAATGCCAGGTTTCATTGTTATATCACAACACTCTGTAGGTATAGGCATAGGCAGATGCATGTTTCTCACTATAGGCAACAATGATTATACAACTCTAGTTGCTTAGCAACTGAGAATTCCACTCGTAATATATTTAGCTCCCAGGAGAAGGAAGTGTGGGCTGTGGAAGGCCAAGGGCTCTGCTGTAGGTAAAATTGAATTTTTCCAGTTGCTAATGGAGAACTTTCTTAGATACAGGAAACTTCAGGGGTATTTGGTTACCAAAACAAGTTTCAGTTTGTTTAGAGAGTTCTGATTGCCCTACATAGCCACTTCACAGCAGTCCAATTTCTGTGTCCCCATATCTAGACACTAACCCTTCATCCCCCTCCCCTCCCCCTCCCTCCCCCCCCAACATACACACAGATAAAAGCTGAACTGGATGGACATGATCGATCAACTCGTGCAAGTGCCACTTCTACTAATGTGGCCTGTGCAGGTATCAGAATCAGAACAGGTACAGTGACAATGTCATGCTATTACCTGCCTGTGAATTTAACAAAGTGACTTTTTTATTTTGCCCGCAGACTGTTCATCAGAGCGAACACCAAACTCAGTAAGTATGCATGGGCATATCTACATTTTCTCTATAAGGATCATATCCATGAAGCGCCTTCACTGACTAAACAGAGGCCATTCGAACACATATTACTGTCTGTTGGGTTCACGTTCACAAAGCATCCTCACTAGCTTAATAGAGGCCATGTGAACACTTGTGTATATATGGAGCACAATGCGATATGCTCACTTCTCTCCCTCCTTTAGACAGAAATCCCCTCGGCCCATATTGTTCCTTCTGGATCTCCATATGCTGACTGTACCATCCAAGGTACATGCATGTTTACATGTCCACAATAGTATGCACACATAATGCACACACTAAACTATGTACATATATTTCTATTTTGTTATACATACTACACAGCTCCAAATAATACTCTGAAGTTATACGCTATCATTTCCTCTGGATGGACATGTGGAGCGAGGCACATTCAGGGACATGTGAGAGGGGGAATGACCTTTGATCGTCAGCGAGGAGCACTTATTGTCCCCGTAGAGGGTATCTACTTTGTCTACAGCCAGGTCCATATCAATATGACCCACGCACCTGACAATGTATTCTCTGGACACCAAACCATGATCTGTGAAGGCTCCTGTTATCCTACGGCATACCTTGTCAGTAGGGGCCTGACAGATATTACCATCGGAGCCTATTACCACGGAGGCCTCTTCCATCTCTCAGCTGGTTCAAAAATCACGGTGGTTGCATGGTATGACAGAGATATCCGGGCAGCAAATGGTTCCATCGCATACCAGGCTACCTTCCCAAATACTTTCTTTGGAGCGTTCCTGGTAGAGGAGATTCATTCTCCTACTGTGCAGTGACTGTGAATGGCTCACTAACCTACACACATGCTCTTGGTTCTCATTACTCGTCTGGCTGGTACATCCCTTCGTTGTTTAAGTCTGTCTCAACTGGTTCTCTCCTATTCTACTACATATGCATGTGAAGAGACCTGTATCACATGTACATGTGTATATACTTAAGAGATTGTGTACGCTTGTTTATATATTTATACTTTAACTCACACGCTCCTAGTATTGCAATACATCATGGACAGTTACTTTATATATTTTGCAACTTGTACATGTGAACCTTGCCCTTAGTTTTACCAACTTTTATAAAATAAGCCATCATTGTTAAGTTACAATCATTACATGCACCAGTTAATTGGGATGTTGTGTCACACTTCATCAATTGGAACAATGTCATACCATCAATCAATGCCTTACAACATTATGTACAATCAGCACATACATACATATTAATACCTTAACACAGTGCTGTGATACATTTAATGAGTGACATTACACTCTGCAGGTGATCATTATGAAGGAATGTGTGGTTACAGTAGAGAATTAGGGCATGTTTGACATGTGCTTCTGCACTATCTCTGCTGCAGACAATGGCAATACTTCCGCATGGGTTCGTTTAGCAAGGACGACAGATTTCGACCGAATCTTGTCATCAGAGAGGTCAGAATTAGTTCTTTCCAGCCATGCCTTCTTCCGCTTACTCCCCTCCTGTTCCACCGGTGCTACCTTTCTACCCTCCCCTCCACCATTGGGGCTGTGGCCGTTCATTTTCGACTGCACCTGCACTGCAAACTCCACTGCTGTCTGCTCTGGAATGGGAAGGGGCATGGGTGGTCTGGAATTGACACGGACTTCATCCAAGGCCAGTCCATCGGACTGGGAGCGCTGACGTAGCTGTCGCAGTCTCTCTGCTATGGAGGGAGGCGGCTGGGGCTTCTCCCCAGCCATTTGCTGCGTCGGTGAGACACACTCCTCCCTGTTAGTCTGCCGCTTCCAGACGGGTTCTCTTCTGTCCCAGGGAGGGGGCTGCACGGGGCTGACGCAGGAGGGACTCCCTCCCTCGTTCTCTCCATTGGACACCCTCGCATAGCGTGTGGGCTTGCGGCTGACAACCATCTTCTCTTCTCGTGCAGGAACAGGAGGGGGAGGAGGGCTCTTCCCCCCAGACCCTCTCTGCCACCCAGTGGGAGACACATTTACATTCTTTTTCGTCTTCTCGGCTGTCACCCTCAGTGGCTCAGTGTTCCCCATGAGAGCATCGAATGGGCGAGAGTAAGTGGGGTCAGAGTCCACCTCTCCACTTGATCCGTTCTGGCCCGAGGCCCTCTGTAGTGCCTCCAGGTCGCTGCTAGAGCTGTCCTTATGCAGTCGGTCATGAAACTGCTGCAGCTGTGCCTCCTTGCTCTGTTGTATATGTAGCTCTTCCCCGGTAGGAGTGACGGGTGAGAATACCGCATTTGGTGACTCCAGAACATCGCTGCTGCCTGCTCTTTGCTGCGGCCCTGGCAGGCCTGAGTGGAGATAGTTATGTATTGCATCAACTGGGTCAGCGTAGCATTCGTCTGAGCCTTGACTTCCAGGGTGGGGAAGTCCCCGGACCTTTGAGTCGTTATTCAGATCTTCAGAACTGGAACTGCTACCGCCTGTGGCAGAACCGCTCGTCTCGTCTTCCTCGTCTAGAATGGAGTCCATCGACCCTTTGTAGTGATTGTACTCATCAGCTGAGCTCAAATGCTTATTCTGCCACCTCCTCTGGTATCCCATCAAGGGACTAGAGCCTGGAGACCCAGCTAGAGGGGAGAGTAGACGAGTAATGAGAAGGAGAGTGAGGTAGAGAAAAGAGCATAACAAAATGAAAGACATGGACAAACTAGGAAGTACATGTACGTACATCTTTAACTAGGAGTACACATAGTGCAAGGAGTGCCTCGCGCGGATGAATCAGTTAGCAGAGCTAGCAGTTTTGTGCGGACTCATCGTGCACGAGTAGCGATGGTGTCGTGCTACAGTAGCACAATGTGCAGCAACATCATTTGTGCGTATGTAAGCCCGCATAGCTCTCATGGCTGGCCCAATGCATGTAAGACATGTAAACCCAAGTAAGCATACATACGTACGTGCGAACTCATCGCGCCCGAGTAGCGGTGGCGTCGTGCCACAACAGCACAATGCGCAGCAATGTCGTATGTGTGTATGTAACATGTAGCTCTCATGGCTGGCCCAACGCATGCAAGACACATGAACCCAAGTACCTGTACGCATATGCGTATACGTACGTCATACTTACGTAGTACATGCACACGTGCACGAATGCGCAGACACGTGCGACACCGGAAGTACATATGTATACATACATACATACATAGAAACTCAAGGCGAGATCGAAGCCCACATTGCACGATTATATGCCTCGCGCTAAGGCGCTCGGCAACTAGTAAGGGGAAAAGTTTCTTTGGTGGCTTGAATTAGGTACTTGGAGTCAGCATTTAAAGTGAACAACACATAATTATACATATTAGAGCAACACTACTGCAACTGTTTACATACACTTCTTCCGTATGTACACTTTCCTCTATCCACTCACATTGAGTTCTGCGGACGCCCACATTCTTCCTGGCCTGCATATACTTCTGCTCCTCGTCGCTCTGGCCAGTAATAATGTCAATCTCACAGTACTCTCCGCTGGTGCCCATGTCTTGAAGAGAGGGCTCCTTTGGGAGGGGGCGAGGGGCAGCCTGAGGCTGATTGGCATCCTCTGGGCGACTGCTATGTCCACTGTATAAACATGTGTGAGGGGATGTGTGCATTTGCATGCACATGTATGCGTGTATTGAGGTCAGTCAATGTAATTTAGAGATACATATGCTACGTTAGCTATGTAGCATGTATACTCACAGCAGCCACACAGAACTGTTGTGATCGGCTAATAGGTCTCTCATACTGATACCATGCAGTGTTCAGACCACACGTACAGTGTTGATCTGTCACATGCCAAATGTCAATCAAAACGTGTTGGGTTGTATAAGAATAATCATCGCTCTATATCAAAGCTGTTGTCACAATTCTCTCGAGCCAATGTACGGCCCACTCACATGGGCATGTGGCTCAAGAGGTCACCACCTAGCTGGCGGGTGGGTGAACTAGGGAGCAATCTCACTTCGGATGAGGAGTGTACATGTAACTTAGTACTCATAGTCTATTTTAACATGGGGCAGTTGGGACACTGGGTGTGTAGGGAGAGTTGGGCCCATAAAAGACTCTTTAACCTACTGCCCCAGTTCTCAAGGCTGGGCACTCAGGGGTCCTGCTTTCTGTTTTGTATGTTGTGTCTTTTGTGTTTTATGTGCACTTGAGGTTCTTTCTCTTCTTCTTTCTAACTTTTCTGTAGCTAGGATGCTATATACATGTTTTTCCATGTATGTGTGCATGTACATGTATATATATATATATATATATAGCATATGTACATGGCAGTCATGCATGATGCATTGTAGCTATGCTCAGGAATGCAAATGATTACAGAAACATGTCTCAGGACCACATCGCAGCAGTTCAGAGATAATCTATGCATGTCACATAGCAAACATAGTCTATTGATGAGGGAAGGCATAGGATGCATGAGGCATGACGTGTGTGTGTGTGTGTGTGTGTGTGTGTGTGTGTGTGTGTGTGTGTGTGTGTGTGTGTGTGTGTGTGTGTGCACTCCTAACTAATACAGCTATAGTACTATTACTACAATACATGTCATAATGTATGTTTAGAGCATAGCTGTTACTAATACGCAAATCTGATTGGTCAGTAGGTAGTTACTGAATGGTGTAGTTACCCAGTACAATTAATTAATCTACAATATCTACAAGAAGTACAAGTAAGGAACCTACAATTTCTACAAGAAGTACAAGCAAGGAACCTACAATTTCTACAAGAAGTACAAGTAAGGAACCTATGCTCTTAGGAACCTACAATATTTACAAGAAGTACAAGTAAGGAACCTACAATTTCTACAAGAAGTACAAGTAAGGAACCTACAATTTCTACAAGAAGTACAAGTAAGGAACCTATGCTCTAAACAACTTAGATACTGTGTCCAATGGGATCTACGGTATTTAGAAACCCTCGGGCCCTTAGTAGTGCCCTCGCTGCGCTCGGGACACTACAGCCCAGGGCCCTTGGGTTTCTAAATACCGTAGATCCCTTGGACACAGTATCTAACTGTTATATATGGTAACTATAGCAACACTCACACTAGGATTGGAGCAGAGATGGAGTGTTGGTTCTTGAGTTTTTTCATGTGCAAGTCAATCTCTACCACAGAACGTCGGCAGGACGTGGGGGAGGGAGCAGACTCACTCAACCTCTTCATATTGACACCGCCATTGGTAGGAGGGTAGAGTTCAAGGCTCTCCGAGACCTGGGAGAGAATGCGCTTCATCTCCTCAGGTACTGTTGGAATCGAGGGAGGAAGGGAAGGAGGCACGTGTAGTGAATACAGGGGGAGAAAGGTGGCCTGGAGACATGTACATATGTTGCCATGCTTGTGACAAAAGTACTTTTAACTCATCACTTCTCACTATCTCTGGTCTCTTTGCCACAAGGATGGGGGGAAGGGGGAGATGGCATAGGTAGCAGGGTTGCCAGTTGTAGCTGAGCATTAAATAGAGCTTGATATTTGAGGGTAAGGTCAAGGTACATTTCAGCTTGGCTCTGAAGACCTTTTTTGAGGAGGTCAACCTGAGTGAGAGGGGGGGGATTGAGAGAGAGAGAGAGAGAGAGAGAGAGAGAGAGAGAGAGAGAGAGAGAGAGAGGGGAGGGGAGAAGAGAGGGAGAGAGAGAGTGTATGTGTATGCATGCATGCATGCATGTGGGAGCAAGGGAAGGAGATAATAGAGTAATTTGTAGATATGCATGAGGTCATGGCTTGCTCCAGACTGAAAGTAAATACCTTATAGAGCTCCAGTTTCTGAGACTGCGTCTCCACTGACTCGGTGAGGTGCTCAAACAAACTGCCTTGCTGTTGACGCCAGAACATGCGAGACAGAGGGGGAGAGGGTGGAGGATGCAAGTGAGAACAAAGCAACAAATGTATGTACTTGTATACATGAAAGAAGACGTGAAAGAGGTGGAACTGGTACATGTATATACATATGTATGTAGCTATAGTCCATGAATGGTGATTGACTTACAGTTGTGAGTTCAACTTCCAGACTCTGAATTTTTGCTGTATCATTCTTTTTCTTGGCACTCTCTGCCTGGAAATGTGAGAGAGAAAAGAGCAAGTGAATGTCTATTTAAGGAAAAAGCATGAGTACAACATTTTGGAGACAACAATGTTTACAATATACTAGTAGTTTCAGTCCTTATCATACAGTACAGTAGTACTACAGCAAAGGCACAGGAAAGGCTGTGTGTGGTTGCTGTACATGTGTACAAAATGGTCCCCTCCTACAGAACCCTCAACTGAACTTTGAGTGGACTATACATGTACATGGCTTTTAGAGAGTACCATAATTATTATACTACACACCTGAGGTAGGCCATGAGAGTAAATGGAGTGTACTCACTTGCTTCTGTAGTTTGCTGTATTTGGTTTCACAAGCTTGCAGGGCTTTACGAGATTCGTCCACTATCTTCTCCTCTTGATGAATGTCCCTGAAGGCCCTGCTGAACTCACTTTGCTGAGAGAGAGAGAGAGAGAGAGAGAGAGGAAGAGAGAGAGAGAGAGAGAGAGGGTGGGAGGCGAATAATAAAGTGTTTACAATCAATAAGAAAACATCTTCACCAAATACAGCCAGAGGTAACACGGGGAGGAGGGAGGGGGGGAGGAAGTGAGCTCAGAAAGTGTAATGTTTGGCAACAACAACAAAGCACCTGGCTGCAATTCAGGTGGCCCATAATTTAGTTGCAGAGTCGTGCACAGTGTACCCCCAGGCAGGCTAGATTTGGTCTTACCTTCTCTTGGAATTGCCTTAAGAGCTCATTTCCCATCCAACTGAGCTCCGCTAGGCGGCCGAAGAGGCAGAGGAAGAGTGGGTTGTCTTCTGTCTTGGCCCATCGCAGCTGCTGCTCTGTAGCTAAGGAAGGAAGGAGGGGGGGGGGGGGGGGGGGGAGGAAGGAAGGAGGAGGGGGGAGGAAGGGAGGGAGGGGGAGGGAGGAAGGGAGGGAGGGGGGGTAAGGGAGGTGGAAATGTATTTCTAATTGTGTTAGTGTACATGTACGTACTGGCTACAAATATCAAAAGTTTTTTCACTTGCTTCCTGTCCCTCTAAAATACAAGACACAACAGAGATATTCAAGTATATGACACCTGTTGAACCCTGCTCAGCTGTATGTATCAGCACTCGACTTAACCCTGCTCACCTGTATGTATCAGCACTCGACTTAACCCTGCTCACCTGTATGTATCAGCACTCGACTTAAGCTGGTCATACCAGCCTGATTTTACTGCATGCATGGGCAGGTGTGTATGCATGTTATGCAGGCCATGCCTCTAACTTGGTTATTACGGAAGATTGAAGTCAAAACACCATCAAGGCCATCGAGGTGGCTCACGTAATAAAGAAACGGAAGAACAATGGATCATTCTCTTGCCACCTTTCCCTTCTTCTCCACTGTTGCCATGACAGCTGACCTATGACGTCGAGGGCTGAGGCTATTATGGTTAGCACATATGGGACAGCAGCTGTTCTGGCGTGGGCACTTGGACATTGCAGAGTTAGTTTGTAGGTTATGAGAGGTCTCCATCGTTATCTAACAAGCATAGAGTCTTCTGTACTAGGGCTTAATTGTTAGAAAAACTGAATGCCAACCAGTATACATGCATGAAAATACACAGGCACACACACACACACACACACACACACACACACACACACACACACACTAACTCACTCACTCACTGCTTGTGAAAATTCTCTCCCTCCCAGCTCCCACAGAGATGCCTAGTTCTTATTTCATACATCCAGCTGCCTCTCGATCTTCCCACACACCTACCTTGACTTATATATTACTTGTCCCTTCCTACATGACTCTTCTGTGGCCAAACCACTAACCAGAATGGTTGGAATAGTTAATAAACTCTTAGCTATACAGTAGATGTCACTATCATAAGGATGCACTTTGTTTACATGGGGGAAGAAAATTAAACTTTAAGGAGAGGAAATTAGGATTCCAGTGCACCTGAACAGATGCTACAAGGTTGCCAAGATACCCCTTTACCTCATATCCAATCAAGTTGGCTGTGGTTGGTGATCACATTTCTCTTCCTGTGCCCTCCCACTGGAGGGAGGTAGCTAGGGTGGGCTAGAGTGGGAGGATGAATGAGGCACCCAATGGCTAGAGTACAGGCAGCAGACAAGGAACTTAGAAGCCTCTGAAAGAGGGTAAGTGAGTGGGTGGGCAGAATGGAAGACAAGGATGCTACAGTTCCTCACGAGTGCAGGCAGCACTTAGAAGCCAGTGAAAGGAGGTTGGTAAGAGGATGGCAGAGTTTAATGGAGGAACATGGGTGCCACAGTTCCCATTAAGTGATGAAATAGGAACTTAAGAAGCCAGAAAATGAAGCCATTTCAAGATGTGCCTAGATGGGAAGCACTTGAAACACTACTCTCTGTTGCCTTGGTAACAGTAAGGATCGGGAGACAACCCAGCATGGATCATGCTAAGCTGCTATAACCCATCCAGTCTGAGACACGTATGCATACATTATGGATGTATGTTGAATACCCACTAGGTGCATGTAATGTTGTAGAAATACTTCATTGTGATGCAGCCTTATGCAGATTGGAATTGAATGAACAAATTTTTTAATGTATGAACCCTGTGTATGCAGGTACACACTACAAGTACAAATTACATGTCCTTATATACACACACCACTTCTCTTCCACAAATTAGCTCTGCAGTATGTTCACCCACAGGCAGACTTGTGTGGCTGGATGATTGCTAGCTTGCTAGCCTGGCTGAGCCACTAGGAGTGGTCACCATGGCATCACCCAGCCCTGGTCTGATCCTGTGGGAAGCCAGCAGGAGAGCCAGGGGCAGGATACAGCACTTTCTGTAGTGTCAGTTGCTATTCAGAGCCCAGCCACAGGGAGGGGTCACTACCCAGGGATAGAGTAATGGTCAATCACTGCTACCATGTCAGCAAAACCACTAAGGTTTTAGCTAAGGTTTTAGCAACTTTTGAGTGCTTCTATATAGTGTGTATGAGTACTAGTACTGAGTACTATAGCCTATTGTGTGTGTAGTATATAAGTGAGTACCTTTATCACATCCCATATAGAAAGAAAGAAAACATGCCACATGTGCAGCAGCAGCTGAATATCACCATCATACCACATGTGCACCATGTGAAAAACACAGTCACGTATTATCACGTTATAATGCAAATACCACACTGAAATAGAGCCCTACCACATCACACCAGTGCATCCATCCATAACCATACATACATGCTAATATACTGGCCACTTGCCAATCATTATGTACATGTAGTATTGTGTGTGAGCAGGCCGCGAGAGCCTGTGTGGTCCTGCTACTGTACACCAATACTGCAGAGAGCTCGGCTGAGAAAAGCCCCTTTAATTACTTATAATTAACTCAACAAAGTGCCAATCAATTCGGATAACTGTGACAAAAATGCGACAAGAATGCAGACACACATGTACACTCTCAGTCACAACACAAAGAACTTGCCATAGAGACTATACCTGTGCATAGCAAATCAAGGAAGTATGTAACAACTATGCACGCATACAGTATCTCAAGGACTGACTAACATCCAATGTCTTGTGTTGCCTGAGCAGTGCTCTGAATGTTGTGTTGACCACAAAAATAGAGTGTATGTAGTTAGCTTTTGGACACTCCTCAATGGCCGAATTTTACCTTAGCCTCATACCCAGGCCCCTCCCAAAAAGCCGGGTGTGAGGCAAAGTTCTACCTGTGCAGTTATCAATTACCTCACACAGGAGCTGCATCAGGTCTGAATAAGTGAGAAAGGTTTACAATGCTTTCTCCGAGAGAATTACATTGCTAGCTGCAATACTCTCACCTTCCCATAGCATTGTTCACTAATACATGCAGTTCTAGGTGTAAGGAATGGGCAGCTAATTATAATGCTCAGTGTCTAATTACTGAACAGGCTATCAGTCAAGTGAGAGACAATAACAATCACTTCTTTTCTCTCACTCTATTTTGCCTCAGGCCTTTTTACTAGGTGCACATATCAGATTTAACTTGAGTGGATAAACAAAGTCACACTCGCATAATGTGGGATATTGTGGTCAAATGTATCTCGTATATACTCACTCCATTATAGCGAGTTGAGATACATTACAATAAATATTCCCCATGTGAAGTTCAAAGACCACGAGCTTATGATATATGTACATACATGTACATCAGGTCTGTACATAATCACACAACTATGAGGGGATATGGAGAAGAGGAGACAACGTATGTAATAACTATATACCATAATAGAAACAGACAGACTGTTTGGTTCGTATAGTGCTTATTTCACTACATGCCATAATAAAAATAGACAGACTGCCTGGTGCATAGTTTATATCAAATTCAAACTCTGCCAATTGAATTTACACATAGTGATGGTTCATTTACACATGCAAACATTATCACATTGATACATATGTACATATACCCACAGGGTTGCTTCCATTGAAGTTTCATGGATGACAATGAAAGGTATGTGTGTGTGTGTGTATGTGTGTGTGTGTGTGTGTGTGTGTGTGTGTGTGTGTGTGTGTGTGTGTGTGTGTGTGTGTGTGTGTGTGTGTGTGTGTGTGTGTGTGTGTGTGTGTGCAGGAAGGGGGGTTTGGTAAACCACAAACACCAAATGTACTAATTGCAAACAAATCGACTACTAGAATACTCATTATGCACTTGGAGAGTACTCCATAAGGAAACGGTGGTTGGTAGCCATACTGGACTGGCAAGGCTACTCGTAAGCTTGCTTCCCCCTGGACAATCTCACTCTCCAGCACCCCAGGGTCTCTGGGGAGGTACAATGAATGCCCTCAGCAGCTGTCTCAAATTATATGAAAACCACCATTTAATATTTCCCTGTCCCAGTGCACACTCTGAGGTCTACCTCTATTAGTGGCAATTACAGACAAAGGAACAGATGATGAGGACAAGGACAGGAAGTTAGTGGCTTCTCAGAGTTAGTCAGGGGACAGCCACAGCCCAGACAGAGGTGGAAGCAGACCTGCCAACCCTGGAGTTACAGCATGCAGCCCTACAAGAGATACCATTATACAGCAGGGTCATCACTGCCTCTATCCACATTGCAGGGGAGTCCTCTGAGATTCAGTCAGTCCCTCCCTCCCTCCCTCCCCCTCTCCTTCCTCCCTTCTTCCCTCCCTCCCTCCCTCCCTCCTTCCCTCCCTTCCTTTCCTGGTGCATATATAGCAGATACATATACTACACAATGAGATGGCTTTGATCTCAACAGAAAACGCTCAGCTGAGCTCTCACCATCCATTATTCCTACTTAGGTAGCTATTGGGCTCTCCCATTTAGGGCATTAGCAACACTCAGAGCACTTCTCAGTAAAAGGCAGGCTAAGAGCCCCTCTTTCAGAAGCCCAAACCCAATCCACCTCCCAACACTCTGACCTATGCACAGTTTGTCCATTTAACAATGGCCCATCAGATTGAAGCCCACAGCAGTGCAGTCATATTCACAGATGGGGCAAAAACTCACTGGGACTGTGTGTTCTTGCTTGCCCCATCTGTGAATGTGTTCCTTACCTGCAAGCAATGTTTACCAGTATTGCTGGAGTCTGCCGCAAACATGCTGCACTGAACACTCTCACTGGGACAAAAACATGTCTGAGTGCAGGCGTGTAATACGAAATGTTATGGCCAGATTCATAACTCCGGTGAACAACACTTGCAGACAAGGACGCATTCACGTATTGCGCAAGAACACATGGCCCAAGTGAGGGGGTGTAATGTAATTAATAAAGTCAGTTGTGGCCCAATTTGACAACATTGGTGAACTTTGCTTGGAGACAAAGTACAGGTAAGGTTGGTAGGTGGTACTCACCGAGAGTAGGAGAGTCCCAACTATGCAGTGGTTTGCAGGCAGAGGGCCAAACTTTGGCTACAATGGCCAGCGTGTCATGGGAGAACAGGGAGAAGGGGGCCAAGTGTGAGTCATTCATTGCCCCAACATAGGGCTGGGCCAGACTCAACAGCCTTTGCCATGCCGCTGGGCGTTCTTGAACCAAGAGTGTGATGTGTTAGCAGCTGGGAACAAAGGTGCTTTCATACCCGATCTACACCTTGAGAACTCAGTCCCTTATTTGGAGGGGGAGGGGTAATTGGAAGAATTTGCCCTCCATGGAAGTTGCCATGGAAACATCCACTGTGCTTCAGACATGAGGAGAAACTCTGCAGAGAAACACTGGGTTGAGGGGCACTATGTCTGTTCAAATGCCACACCTAGGACACCTTGAATGAGATGGGAAGTAAATCTTGTCCCTGACAAAGGTAGGAGAGTGTGGGATCTCCTCCTCCACAGTTTCAAAAGCCTTGGTCTATTGGCTTGAACACACTCCCACTACCTCGGGGCAGTGCTTATGACAAAGACAGCGATTGTGGTTCAGGCAAACAAAAAGCTGGCGGGCCACTTTACTACTGTATGCAAACACATTAAGTAAACAAAGGAACACATGAAAAATAAAACAATCCAAAGATAATGTATATATTTACAAACTGGATCTATAAATAGAACTGTATGTAATAAATTGCACAACACTTCCCCCTCCTTATTCAAGATATACAAGGGCCATGCAACAGGTAAGGATTCACCAGTAATTAACCCAATAAGGCACATGACCACAATGGGAGGGGAGGCAGTGGGGGAGATTCCAGTATTGCTGTAGGTGTCACTGCTCTCTCTGTGTGCACACAACCTTTATACAACACCGATCTGACTGCTGCGGGTGATTGGGCCCGAGGGGAAACTGTCCTCTGTTTGTGTCAACACTGACGTTTCAGGATACAATAAATTTGGGACACCTACTCTGGACAAAAGCCCTCATAGCTCTAACTCCATACGTAACACTCAGAATGATTCTGAGCATTGGTAGTTATGCAGCAGACTGGAACATGTGGACAGGACAGGAGAGGAAAGAAGAGAGTGAGAGGAAAAATGGAAGGGAGGGAGAAGGAGAGATGAGTCTTCCAGGCCAGTAGGGAAGCACACTAACCAATGATGCACACATAGAGGTACAGAAGCCATGCTGACCTCAGATCATCTGCATGCAACTGGTGGGTGGGTGGGTGTTAAGGATATGTTTGAGGAGCAAAGTGGAAGGATGAAGGGCTACTTGGACACAACACAGGAATGACACACAAATAGTGGCTAAACAGGTCACCATGTTTGTCAGAAGAGAGCAAGCCAGGTGATAGAAGAAATCAACTACATTTCACGCATAATCAAGAAAGCACCGCCCTATACAAGTGGGAATTAACCAGCAGGTGGAGTGAGGCTCTCAAAGAAGGAATGGAGTCATTCTTAGCATTCCTACTACACATGTGGAAGATAGAGTTTCACCTGGAGTGGAACAGAGGTAGGGGCTGATCCACTCCAATCACGTTCAACAGCTCATCAAACAAGCATGCTTCCTACAACAACACAATACTCTATGAGGAAATTGCTGCCTCTTCCTTAGCAATGGATGGTTGGTTCCAAGTTATGCCGAACCGTGTGGGTGGTTGAGAGTTGGCCTGTGTTTGACAATATGGTTAGTTAATAGGAGCAGTGATTCGCAATGACCAGTGCCTCAGCTGTGGTGAGGGGAGGCAGGCAGAACAAGGCAGGGAATGATGGGCAGTGGTTAACCAGTGTGGGGGTGGATAGACATGATTGGCCTAATGCCATTGTAAGTACATACCAAAGTGAAGCTTTGGCCAAGTGTTACTGAATTAATAATTCCTACGAAGTGGAAGCCGTCAGTGCTGCATTAATATTAGTAACGTTAACTAACAAAGCACTAAACATTCCCGTGGGAACATAGTTAATTGTGTTATGAAGTACGTGCAAATATTATTCTCTCCATAGAGATATACATTTGTTCTGACATGCATAAAATGGGTCCGTGTACAAATTGCTCTTATTTGTCATCTGTCAATTCACTCTCAGATCTCTTTCATCTCAGGGAGGCAGTGAGCAGACGCCAAGACGTCACACTGAGCTCAGTCCATTGAAACACATGTGACAAGGAAAGTGCTCCACACTTAAAAAGCTCTTACAAGGCTACTCAAGGGAGAGTGCCTTTTAAGTAGTACAAGGAAGCAAAAAAGACGGGATCAGATGTTTTACACGAGAGCATGATAAGAACATGTATTTCTGGCGACACAGCTTTTAAAAATAATGTAGTCCTTTCAATTTGCACAAAGGTCAAGTGAAACCAATTTTCAGCTGGAAAGTATACACTTACTGACATCACGAGCATGTGCATGTGATTTTAGCCATGTATGGGACTACATGTACACATTAGAAGGTGTACAAATACCCTTCCATTAGAGCTCCATCCAAGTACGGAGGGTAAAGGAACACCTCAACACATTCCCTAAATTATGATCAGAACCAATGTACGCTTTTCAAGTCCTATTAACATGTTCTCCTCCAACATTGCAACATAACAACACTTGGATAGTGCACCAACACATTGCAACGTGGAATTTGAATACACCTGAGCCTCTGAACTGTGTAATTTATAGTTAGCCATATCACAAGTGACTGTGGCTCCTTGCTTCCACCTGGACACACTTCACAGCAGGTGTTGGCTTTGGCAGGGCCGGGAGTGAGTTGGACCACACATGCAAACCTCTTTTTGGAAGAAAACTCTCAAGCACTTGGCACCTGGTTGCGTTTTACCACTGCAAAATCATGGGATCGTGAGAAAAAATGTTTTAGTATTGCAATGATTCTGGTGGTTCTTAATTCCTCTATGTGTTGATGAAATGAAACTAAAACAATGGCTCAGAGTATTAGCAAAAGCACAGAGTAGCACTTATCCAACTAATCAGGTATACCGAATGCTTCTCTCTCATATCAACACATGCATGTCAACACACGCATCGAAATACTTTCCGTCGTGAATGTATACTTAGTTCAATGCACTAGTGAACAACAGAGTGGTGTAAGAGGCACTGTAGTGCAACGGGCAGCTCACCTCTCGTCTGCGCGGTAATCAGTTTGCTTAGGCACTCGTACACCGTCTTCTCCTCCGACAGGCTTTGGGTTAGCACGGTTTTTCGTCTGAACATCACTATTGCTTTTGTCTCTCTTTCGCCTCCGTCCAACAATCCCGGTCTAACCATGTAGCTAATGCAAGAAGTTACCGAGTCCCACGTTTTTGAGACCGGAGCGCGTTACGCACAATCACGTGCGCTTGGCTTTTAGCGCGCTCTTGCAAATTGCATGCGGCCATGTTTGGCAGCAATTTGACGGGTGTGTGGATATCATCTCATGTACGCTGAGTTACTGCTACCAAATCCCGCGGAAGTTTACTATGCCTAGTTACAGACCCTCTGCGTTGCTCATGCAGGCTCGCATTGCAATGCTCTGCACTGGAGACTAGTTACTATCCATCGTTCGAGACTGGTTCTGGCCGGCCATTGCGCGCGCGGCGCACTTTGGTTGTGAATCACGTGCAATGTCTGCGGTTACGTCACGTTGCGTAGAAAATACACACATTGCCTACCAATATTCAGTTGTCGGGATCGAATGTTTGAAGCCCCCAAAGGCATCCCAAAGTTTCATTTGTTTTGCATGGAGACCCTCGGGCTGTGAGCGAGCTAGCTATGGACGCAGACAGTTCGTATGTTCACTGAAAACTTCCGTGAGTTTCAGCTACTGTACGTAACTATCTGCGTGTGCGTTCCGTACTGATACATACGTAGCTGGGCGATAGTTTCACATGAGCTGTTGTTAAGTACTACCATCTGTTTTCGTCTCCAAGTAATTCTGTGAAAGTCGCTGCCCGGGCGTTGCCACAGCGCCAGGACTTCGCCGGTAATTATTATTGTGTTGTGGCTTCCATACCATATAGCTGGCCAGCCCCTCCCCCTTCTTGATTTGCTAATTAATATCACACAGCACCATCATCAGATTTCTTCCTCCCTTCTTCCTTTACTGTGTCTGCTTAGTGTCTGTTTAATCTACATACATTGGTTCCTCTATACATGACCACGTTTATTAGCTTTTCCCTTCCCCCCCCCCCCCCCCCCCCCTCTCTCTCTCTCTCTCTCTCTCTCTCTCTCTCTCTCTCTCTCTCTCTCTCTCTCTCTCTCTCTTTCAGCCACACATCTCTCAATGGATCTTCCCAAGCTCTCTCGCTGGCCAGTCTTCAGTCTCTTATCGCTGGACTTCCTTCAGGGAGTGAAGCTAGCGTGCGTCTTTGGGTCATCTGGCAACGAGGCCATTGTGGTGAATCACGACAGTGAGGTATTCTCACTCGGCTCCAACAGCAATGGTTGTCTCGGAGTGGGAGACTCTCGAAGTTCACTACAACCACGGAAGCTGGAAGCTCTGTGCAAGAAAGGTAGAGTGTGCTTATGGGATCACTGAAGGGAGGTATATATGTGCTTACGTGTATGTATATGTAATTATGTATATGCATACTTTGTACTCACGGATGTGTTGGAGGGAGAGGTAGAAGGCTACTGGGAATAAGAGGATTGAGAAGGCAGATGTATGGAAGTTACAATCAACCAGTATATTGTACAATAAAAGCCTGTACATGTACAGAGGTATGTGTATGATGAAAAGGCTCAGGAATGTTTTTAGAGAACTGTGAAAAACCGGCAGCCACCTGGGATTGAACCGGGGTCCTCTGACTTAAGCTGTCAGTGCTCTACCACCTGAGCTATGGCCACCGGGTGACAATCAGCCTTCACAATTCAATATCACTCTGTATGTGCTGTCATGCACAATGTCATGTATGTATAAGTTCCTAAGTTCTTCCTCTCTCCCTCTTCTCAATTCCCAGGTGTGGTGGACTTGGCGTATGGTAGTGGGCCACATGTTGTCGCCCTCACCTCTCAAGGGGAGCTGTTCTCCTGGGGCCACAACGGATATGGGCAGCTGGGCCAGGGAGCCAGTATCATCACTGCTCAGGGGATGTTTCCAAAGAGACTGGATGGAGATTTTGCTGGTGTGCGTGTTGTGAGTGTGGCGTGTGGTGGACATCATACCGTGGCAGTCACAGCAGCTGGAGAGGTAAGGACCCTCCCTCCCATACGTTCATTGTGTCTGTCTGTCTGTCTGTCTGCTGTCTGTCTCTCTCTCTCTGTCTCTCTCCTCATACACACACACACATACACACACGTCCACTGTCTCCTCACCAAACCTATTCATATGTACACTTCATCACCGACACACATTCTTAGGGCTCTTACTCAGCCAGACACACAGTATTCACTCCCCCACAATAGGAAACACAGTGATCAACACGGACTGCTAGTCAACAGCATATGCT
>CBDBZY010000002.1:0-87500 GCA_965213685.1 bacterium | reverse complement strand
GGGAGAAAGGGAGGAGGGAGGGAGGGAGGGAGAAAGGGAGGAGGGAGGGAGGATGGGAGGGAGGGAGGGAGGAAGGGAGGGAGGGAGGAAAGAGCAAGCAGGATGGGGGAAAGGAGGGACGAAGGAATGATGGAGGAGGAGAGGAGAGAGCACTATATAGTGACTAGTCAGCAGACTGCCCAGCATAACTAACCCTGGAGGTGGTACTTGGGTGGTGTTGGTGTATAGCATGCTATGCGGATATGCATACATGTATGTGCCCCTCCCAACATACACATTCCCATGTGACCATTTGCGTGTAACATAGTATTACTATGATTGTGCAACTACACACAATATGTGCCCCAATAAACATGTATCCCCATGTGACCATCTGTGTGTAGAATACTTTGTGCAAGTATGTATGTATGTATGCATGTATGTATGTATGTATGTATGTATGTATGTACCGTAGAGTCCGGTTGTTAAGCGCACATGCCTTATAAGCGCATATCCTTTGTTAGGCGCATACCGCTCTAATGGTTTTACACATTGTTTGTTAAGCGCATAGGGCAATGACACACACAGCGTACCGATCGTGCTTGTTACAAGGCTCTGGAAACACTTTGAGGATCTCTCCCAAAGTCGGAGTCCATACCGCATAGCAGGCAGCTTCTTGGCTCGCCATCTTCACTCGATCGTCTTCACGTCTCAGCGTAATTATTACGTCACTAATAGAAAGGCTCCGCCCCTCATTCAGAGAATGCGCCTATCATAAGCGCACACTGCCTTATAAGCGCATAGACCCTTACTACCTAGCCTTATAAGCGCATGCGCTTAACAACCGGACTCTACGGTATGTATGTATGTATGTATGTATGTATGTATGTATGTATGTATGTATGTATGTATGTATGTACACTCCCAATATGCATGTATCCCCATGTGGTCATCTGTGTACATGTGTAGTATATACACTATGTGCAAGTGCATATGTATGTGCCCCTCCCAATATAGGTATGTATAGAAAATACAGTCACAAGTCTTTTCAATGATGTTCTGTAATCATCATGTATCCCATGTAACCATTTGTGCAAGTTACATGGCTATTTGTTAGACTACATGTACATGTATGTGGCTGTTTGTGAGTGTACCTAGGCCTGATACTAATAAATACATATGCAGTTATCTTTTAGTTGAAGACCAGCTCTATGTAAATTCTTTTAACAATCCTACAATGTATATACAGCAACCCAATACAATGCAATGCAATTGTTATTGTGTAGTTATCTAGTATGTGTTTAGTACATGTGCATGTGTATACTGACAGGTTTCAGATAATTGTAGCCCCGCCCATTACCAAAAGAGCAAATTGAATTTCAAACACAAGATCACAAGCTACCCCCCAGCCTCATTCCCATGCTCTCCCCTACTAATTGTTGCTTGACGACTGACTGTAGGCCAAGACATAGATACAACTCACATTCCTTCATTTTGTGAGGACATGCAATGACTGGTTGCTAATGAGGCTATTAAATTCCTATTACTAACTGCCTTACCATGAAGGTGAAACTACGAGCCTGAGATTTGTTTCTTCATCCTATCTGCGGTCTCTTGTATTTACAGTGAAGAGAGGGAAGGAGAGGGGGCTAAGGGTGGGTAGCTTTCAGTTACCATATTTGGTCAAGAGAGAGGCACTTGCTATTTCAGGGGATGATTTGGAAGAAGGGGATTTGGTCAGATTTTGCAGTAAGGGGCAGGGGAACTCTAGGGCTGGGCTTAGCCCCGCCTGGGGATGATTATTACCATGGCAACCCTAATTGGTGTACCTGTATGTATAGATGTATATGTACCTACAAGTATGGTCTGTCACATGATATTATGCTATGTCACATGGTATTATGGGATGTCATATGTATTGAAAGTTATGTTGTATAGTCTATGTGGAACAATCAAACATGACACTATGGCATATGTGTCGATAGGTATGTATACTACATGTACATGTATGTTGTACATACATACATTTACCATGACAGTAGGTTATGTTACATGTATATATTTCCTGTCTGCAGAAGGAGATGATTCCAGGGGGCTAGTGAAGTGCATAGCTGGACGGTTTGATGATCCAGTCAGTAGTACACTTCCTCTCCACTCTCTCTCTCTCTCTCTCTCTCTCTCTCTCTCTCTCTCTCTCTCTCTCTCTCTCTCTCTCTCTCTCTCTCTCTCTCTCTCTCTCTCTCTCTCTCTCTCTCTCTCTCTCTCTCTCTCTCCCTCATTTCTCACTCATCATTCCCTTTATCTCTCCTTCTCTCCCTCTTGTTTAACCAACCCACACTTCCCCCACAGAACACTGCAGATCTGATCATCTCAGTAGAGAACAAAAGAATTCATGTACACAAAGCAATCTTACGAATGAGGTACATACATCTAAGTCACCTGTGACCATGTGGCAATATATATAATAATATAATGGTTCTTCAAGCAGCTCTGTGGTGAGTGTTGTATTCTGCTTCTCTCATTGTAGGTGCGAGTATTTCAACTCAATGTTTCAACAAGGAAGATGGAATGAGTCTCAGAAAGAGTTAAGATTATAAGTGTTCGTGAATATAGCTACATGCTGTCGCCCGGTGCCATAGCTCAGGTGGTAGAGCACTGACAGCTAAAGTCAGAGGCCCCTGGTTCTATCCCGGGTGGCTGCCAGTTTTTCACGGTTCTCTAAATATATTCCCAAGCCTTTCCTCATGTATATATATCTTGATTTTTTTTTCATCTCCTCTAACTAAATTTATAATTTTCCATTCTCTTCATACCATCACCCTCTCCCTCTCTTCCACCTTCCCCCCTGCAGTACAATTGAGATATGTCAGTTCAGCTACATAGTATACAATGCATTTCTCAAGTACCTGTACACTGATACAGTGGACACTCTTTCCATGGAGGACACTGTCGGTCAGTATTCACATTTCATTTTCTGTTCTGCATGAATAAGGTAGTGTGCGGAGTTCCCCCATCACATGCCGTGTAGTGGGTACCCCATGAAACTTTACAATCTTAGGAGTGGACTAGCAATAAGCATGGTGGAGTGTCTTTACTCTAAAACCTTTATTAGAGTTTTGGCTGCCCCCCACTGAGAAGTACTTCCTTTCTTCTGCTCCTAAACACATCATGTGCCATGTACAGTAAAAGGAGTTCTTAGAAGGAGCAAGAGCGCTAGTGGTCTTTGTTATTGTATGTAATCTGCAGGGGAGTCCTCAAGGGTATTAGTACGAATGCTTCAATATTGGAATTAAAAGCAAAAGTAAGCCCCCATGAGGATTACACAACTGAGTTGCTTGCAAACAAACGAATGACTAAATGGAACTGCACGTCTATACGGAAAACACTTATGTTTACTAATGGCTCTAAGTGTTATATGTACATGTTGATTGCCTTCTCTCTCTGCTGTTTTTCTGTCCCTCTGTGTCATATTGTGTGTCAAAGGCTTGCTTGATCTAGCTGACTCTTACTGTGAGAAACACCTGAAGAGGAGATGTGAGAGACTGCTATGGCAGAGTGTGTCTGTTGAAAATGTCACCTCTCTCATTTCTATTGCATCCAAGTACAAAGCAGAGGTAGGCTTGAGACACAGGAGGAGAGAAGATGAGATAGAGGGATCCGGAGGGAAGGGAGGAAATGGTGGGATAGAGTGAGAATATAGGGAGAGGGAGAAAGATTCACACAGATGCTATGTTTGTTCTACAGTCTCTCTACGAGTTCAGCTTCAAGTTTGCTCTGAAACACATGACACAGGTAGTGCTGTCAGAGACGTTTGCCCAGCTGGATGGCTCGTTGGCCAAGGAGTTTATCCAGCAGGCAGCCAAGCATGGTGTCTTCAAGACGTGACATGACACCAGGTTGTAGTAGTTCAGTATCTCTGTAGCATTTGCAGCTCAGTTGTAGTTCTGTATTCATTGGTCACGATTCAGTATTGTGTGTGTTGCTAATTTTGTGTTGGTTGTGTTAAGGTCTTATGTATAAGTGTGTACTTATCATGTAGAATGTGTGTTAGTTGTGTTTCAATTGTCATCTGTATTCAGATTTTCAAATCAGCATAGATTACATAGACGAGCTATTTTTTCATCAACAAATTTTTAATAACACAAGCATTATTATACCAAAAATTGAATCATTTGCATGAACAGCAGTATATAACCAGCCATGTTGCTATGGTAACAGTTAAGTGTCCTCATGCTAGCCATAAGTTAGGGATGATAGTTTTTTTCCACAAAGATTGCACGGTGTCCATTACACTACAAGATAGCAGTGTAGATATGAAGAGGTCAATGCTGTAGCAAGTGTCGACCTTAGCAGGAAATGTGGGAATTACCATGGGTATTTCCTTGGGAAACCCCCGTGCTGTGATATGTATTGTATGTACGTATAGCTTGGGTTGAACCACTTCAGTCATTCGTTAGCAAGAGAACTAGTGGCAGAGAAGTGGTAAAGATGGCCAGGTGGGATGGACAGTGAGTTTTATTTTCAAGCTCTCTGTCTGTAATAGCCTCTATAGAGTCTTATAGTGTCTTCCTATGCTGTGTAGTATACCAATTCTACTAGTTCAATTGAGTGCTGTTGGCATACTATATAGCTTTTAAGCTGACTCTATTTCTTACCATGAAGGCTATGTTTCATGTGAGCCCTGATAGCTAGTATGCATGTATATGACGACAACATGGAATAACTGATACGTGAACATGAGATGCATGAACATGATGGGCCAGGTATGTATGGGACCTCATGAACTCAGTCTTAGCCCTATTCAGTGTACACTGACAGAGCCAAGGATAGCTGACTGCAGCTACAAGGCCTGCAGTAGTTCCAAGTACTGGAAAGTGTAACGTTAGTACTGTCAAAATGAAAATGGTTACATTCTGCCATGCCCAGTTCACTGAGTCTGCCAGGAAGCAATGTTGAAAATAAGGTACATGTAACAAAGCTAAAGCTTTAAGGGCTCCTTATATGTAGTCTTTCATAGGGCCCAGTTCCCATGCAGTGAATATGATTATGAAGTGTATACAGGCAGGTCAGGTGGGCAAGATATTTCCAAGTTGGGTAAGCACCTTGTGGTCCCATAAATGGTCATATTATACAGTGGGGGAAATGTTCAAGTCTAAGAACATGATGTTATGATGAATGACAAGTATATAAGTATATACATGATGGTGGTGGTTGCTTACACAAGTGAATCTGTGTGCATGTTTAAATGATGAGGTAATACATCCTGAAGGTCATTCTTGGATATTCCCAGTCATGTGTTATCATAGCAGGTGATCTAAGGGAAAGGCTGTGTGTACCTGCACTGTTTGTGTGTCTAGTGAATGAAACAAAAACAAACATACACACAGTTTGCAATCATCTGAGACATGAAAATGTTTGTTGACGATTCCTATATCAGCCCGAGGTTCTTTACTGTTCTCAACTGGAAAAGTATTCAACTATTCAGCAGAGAATGCAGAAAATTACAAAGTTACATGTAATGTACAATCACATGTGGCTATGCAGCTTCCATGAAAAATTCAGAACCACCAATTATATGTACCAGTATACTACACTGTTACCAGCGTCTTCCAGTGAACTGAATGATGAAAAGGTTATTTTTTTTTGTCAGGGGTGTCGTGTCAAAGGAAGACGCTTCCTATTACAGAAAACTATACTGGACCTCCATGAATGAGACAGTTGTAACCCTAGGAGACTACTACTCTCTATGGGTAGGTGACATCATCAAAAACAGCTGCAGTTCCCCATCCCCACTCTATAGCAATGATTATCATCTTGGAATAAAAACTATATAGTAGATTGAAGATAAGCAGAATCCATCCCTTCAAACAAGAGGAATTACCCTTATGTCACTTCCTGGAGAGTTCACAACACTCCCCCTTCCAGGTATGGTAGAAGCCATGCAGACCTTCCCCTGAAGGTACTGGGGAATTCAGTTTTCAATTCCAGTTTTGAAAACCCTCCAGATAGTATTATAGTACGTTTGAGGGTGAGCGCATAAAAAGGATGCTCAGCCTCTGCCACTCAGTTCATTTTGAGCTGCAAGCTCCAGCCAGAAACATCACTGCTAAGTCAGCATTGCCAGTCCTGGACATCTTTTCCTGCTTTCAGGCCACAGAACTGAAGAATAATTGAGGTAAGAAGCTCTCTTGACGCCCAGCATGATGTATGCAAGTAGCTACTTCATGTTGACTTATACCTATTGTGCATGTGAATACAAAATTATGTAGCTACCTAAATCTGTAGATAAAGAAAGGCAAACATATTGGATAGATGTATTGCTTGCATATACAATAATTTATTAGTGTTTTCTCCCCCCCCCTCTCTCTCACTCTCTCGCTCTCTCTCTCTCCCTCTCTCTCTGTCTTGAACTTGCTCACTTTTGCATAGAATGTCCACAAGCAGCAGTGATATAGAGTCACAGTCTACCCCTGGCTCTCTGTTCTCCACAGTAGCCAGAAGGTGGAAAGTGGCTGTTGCAGTTGTTTTGCTGCTTGGAATGGTGGCGGTGGTTGGTGTGTGTGCAGCTGTCTTGGTTAAGACAAATACCTCCAAATCAGGGAGAGACGTTCAACCCAGAGCTGTATCACAGCCAAGTGACCAAGACAGTGAGGTACGCCCTAAAGAACTGTTAATGTCACTTCAAAACATTTGAAAGAGGACATAATTCAGATGTTGTTACTTTGATCATCTTTCTGTCTCACTCTATAGAGTGAAGTTATCCGCAACAAGCGACTCCCACCACGGGCCCATGCTGTGCCGCAACGAGGTAATCGCATCTTCACCATGTTCCCTTTCTTCTCTCTTGTTCTTCATCCTTCTGTCTCTCACTCTTTCCACTTTAGTTATTGCTTGATACATCACTTTATCCTGTTTTTTAATCTGTTTTACCATGTAGTTGGCAGCCCATGTGACTCAGAAATTGGCAATGATGTAGGTCATAATTATACATTTAGAATTTGCCCCAGATTTACCTCCCTTTATCCTCCTCCTTCTCCTTCTCCCTCCTCCTCCTTCTTCTCCCTCCTCCTCCTGTCTTCTCTTCCTCCTTCTTATTCTTCTTCAGTCCCTTCCAGCAGCCCACCTTAAGGGCCATGGACTTCAGTGGGGCACTGGAAAAAGGAATAGAAATGGTCCCCAGTACCCAACTGATTGGGACTGCAGTGGCTCCCCTGCCTTTGTGTCAGGAGGAATGAGGTACCAGCCTGAAGACAAGTCCCTCTATGTGCCAAAATGTGGCTGGTACTCTCTGTTCAGCCAAATTCTATTTCAAAGCGATGACAACACTCATTTGCAGAACTACCTTCATACACTCAAGGTAGATAGAAATTGTGAGGGCTATGACCAGAATGATTATTCTCTTTCTGGATACACTACAATTGGACCAGTGGAGAGCACCAATGGTCAGGACCCAATGTATGTTAGATCGTCGAATATTGTGGGAGACATTGTTAAAATATGCGAGAATGGCAGAATTTGGATCGAGATTCCAGAAGGAAATCCTTGCTGCCCTCATGGAGATGAAACAGTGACTTCTCTCTCGGCTTATTTGGTGGCTGAAGCTGATTGCTAATGACCTATTCACCTCTTAAGGAACACTCCGACAGTATGGCAAAGAATGATGTGTGTAAACTCTCATGTTTTTAATTTGTGTATGGTTGCCCCAGGCTTGTCATCACAGTTACTGTTAATGTTTGTATGAATGTTTTCCATTGTATATAACAATGAAACGTCATCTGCTTTCTAATGAAAGTTGTGCATCCTATATTCTGTAATTATATGTTATATCTGTAATTATATGCTCTCAGTTTGAAGCTATTAATAAACCTTTGTTCTGTTACTGAAGTGGCGATTAATATGATACTTGTAGCACTAGAATCAGTGTTGGCCATCTGTAATGGCACACTGCACAACCACCAAGCACATACTGGTAGTCTGCTGCTTTCTTCCAGGAATAGTACTCGACTAATTCGCATAATATTATAATAAATGTACACAGTACATACAATATATATATCTCCTATCAAATTCTGAGAAGTATGGGTCATGAATAATGTTAATCCTCCAGTACATAATTTTTATAGACTATACAATTAGTGAAAGGTTACATTCAGTCTACTAATGGTTACTGTAATAACTACTAGTTTCAGTGTTTTGACAGACAACAATTGGACGGTAAGTGGTACGCCCACCAGTGGATGGGTGTGTCTGCATCAACCCTACAAGAAACACTGCAAGCTAGGGATGAATATACACATTCTGGTTCTAATCCCTAGCCACATACACACATGCTCTATGTGCAAATGTTCCCATGCATTGAACATTCATACTTCCAGAAACGTTTGGGTGGGGCAGACTCAGTGGAGGGCATATATGGAATGCACAATCAGTTCTTATGCATGAACACCTTATTAGGTGCTGGTATCATTGTGTAACAGTCATACATTACAAAGGGACATATAACAAATACAGTGTATACACAACACCTTTAGTACACCTTCAGTATGTACAATGAAATTTAATGTTCTGACAATAAAAGCATTGGGGGGCAGAGATTGAAATAGTCACAAAAAGCACACAACATACGTATACATTTACAGAGTACAGTAAACATGTGAAAATGGTGGTCATTTTAGTACAGTTTTCAGTAGGCATGTGTCATGGTGATGGTCGGAGGCCAGCTAGAGCATGGTGCACTGGCAACCAGAGCAAGTCCCATGAACGTCCCACTCTCCTCTCCCCTCGGGCAGCACGGAACTCCATTCTCACCGTCTGGTATCTCGATCCACACGTGCCCACCCTCACACAGATACACGACGTCAGAAGTGTATGTGGTTGTTATTCCGCCGTCATGGTTTTCACTTAGAGTAATAGATGCCTTGGCTTGGAGTTGGATGGGTCCAGTGTCACGTGCAGTACTGCAGTTGGTTTTGATCTTAAGGTTATGGTAGACTGTCACACTCTCTGGATCTGTTTGTGGGCGCTCTGACAGCACAAAGAGAATCTGGCTATAAACGTGGTAGTAGCCACAAGTGGGGACGTATATTGACTTGTCAGTTTGGTTGAACCACACTCCTCCATCCACAAATGCTTGCTCCCTGCCAGGATGGTTTCCATCATACACGTCATTGCATATCCATCGCTGCTGGTAGCCTGGAACAACTGAACCTACATGCACAGAGGGGCACACCAGCGATTAAATGAATTCCTTAGAGAATCTTGTATACAGAAATGAGTGCAGCCTGTCATCTCAACTTGAGTGTCGTACATACATGCATCTTTAGTTCAGTGTGCCTGAGAACTAATTTTTGGACATACCACTGTCTCTGGTTGACTGAATCCATTTCCCTCTTTGTATGCCATGTCCCTTGACATGAGCTGCAGGCACATTCTAATGGACAATAATGATTCAATATTACAGTGCACAAAGTGCAGTTATTTTTTTTGCTTACTGATTCAGTTTCTGTTGATTCACATGATCCATCACTGCTTGTGGGGACAGGGCTGATTATTGTTCCTATGCAATTATATACAATAAATTATTGCATGCAAAAGTTAGGACTGGTACCTAGTCATATTTACCAGCGGGAGGTGGGATTTTGCGTTTGTTTCTCAGTCTCTGGTTCCCAGTGTCACTGTCGTCCTGGGTAGTCTCCTGAAAACAAAAGAGATGTTTGTTTGAAATGATACAACACAGGATGTAACATGGCACACACGTACAAACTACTTAATCCTCAGAGGTCAGCTGTTCTTCAAAATTGTGAATTTTGCAAGATCCCCATTAAAATAAACAATGATGTAAAATTCATGATCAGAGAGTCTCTATTCATAGTATGCTGGAAAATGCAAATACATATGCATATATGTTAATACATACTATGTTTCGTTGTTGAAGATGATTGCTTTCCACTGGTTTGATTTTGGCAGCTGAACTGGGCTCTGTGTGCTTGGCATAAAGCAGAGCTCCACACACACCAAGAGCTGCAACGAGAGCCACCACAGAGAGGACTCCCAGGAAAATAGAAGTCCTCCTTCTCTTGTGGCTTTGGGCTTGGTGAGCTGGGGACTCCAGGAGGGACTGCAGTTGGCCTTTCTCGGAACTGCTCATGTTTCTGAAGTGGGAGGGAGATAGATAGAAGTAGAGCAGCACACAGCTATGCAGAAAGTAAAGACTGTGCAAACAACTACATTCAGATAATAGACACAATAGCGCAAGGCATAATTATGTGTGGCAATGCTAACATTAGAAAGTGGACAAAGACATTTGATATTCACAAAGTAAACTTTCAATGAGGTCAGAAAGTTCACCTCTGAAGTGTGCAGAGTAAGTGACTGACACACAGCATGGTTATTGCATGCCAACATTGCACAGACATGTATGTGAGTACCTGCTGTGCTGTGAGGCTGTGGTTTGCAGGCTGATAAGCTAATTGCAGTAGTAGGGAGGAGAAGTTGTCCTGGATGTGGGAAGAAGACACAAAATTTTGACCACAAATTGTAAGTATATGCCACTTCAAATGCAAGAAGTAGAGAAAACATTGCTATGTCAACACCAGCACAAACTCATGCAGTGCAACTGGAAGAGAGAACAATGCAAACTCAAGAGCATGCTAACATGTATGCTCGCTATATGCACCACGCAATTACCGTGCATGCATATATACATAAACGTCTACTTGCCAGGGGCCTTCTTTGCAGTAGAGTTTTCTCTGCTTCCTTCCAAGAGAGTCTGGCTGGAAAAGTGAGGATTTTGCTGCAAAACTCCTCTCTTATAGCCTCTCATCTCTTGCATTTTCATGAGCAACTCGAGATAAACAATGCTGCAGGTACGGGTCAAAGTGCACGTGACCAAGATGGCTGCAGGCTCGTTGCAGGCGTAGCACAGCACAGAGGACCTGAGGAGCGGGCAAGTTGGCACTCGCCTTCAGTATTTTCGGTAATATGCGGTGCACGTGAGCTCCCAAGGGCGCCTTGTTTTTAATATACGCGCCCTAAAACAGCAGAAGACAAGTCCCGCTGCGCCTGCTAGTCTCCCATACTGTGCAAGGTGACCGCATTGTGGACTCCTGCATTCCTGCTATCCTATAGATGGCAGTTTGCCTGTTCCAGAGCTACACATGCAACTGCAACAAGTCATCAGACTACTAAGTAGCTCAATGCTGGGCCTATGCACCTGAATACGGGCCTATGCCTCATAGTATTGCACTAGCATAGTGTGTACCAGTTGGACGTGTCAGCCAGGTCACTTTCTAGAAGGAAAACTAAATGGATTTACTTGCTAACTAAGTAACCCACTTTGCATTCATGTTCAACATATGTTAACATATTTTCAGATTTAAGTCACACTCCTGGTGACAATGAGGATGGCATATTCAGTAGGTGATAATGAATAGTGACCCGGGGGAAGGTCAGAGTGTACAGGCAGTTATGAATGAAGGAGACATAAATAGATAGTGTCTATCATGGTCTGAAGTTGCTTGTTTGATGATGTATGCACCTAGCTATATACTTCACTGAGTGTATAAGTATACTACATGTGTGAACATACATAGAGCTGCAATGGACTGGACTGCACACATGTACGTGTATCTCTGTATGCATTGAAATGGCTAAGTTTAGTTGCTATTCTGACTTGTGTTGACACAAGAAAAGATACATAAAAAATATTCTGCCTATAGGTACAGAGTCACATGCCAGGTTGTGGGTGAGCAGTTAAGTTCAATGTCATGCTAAATGATGAATTTGAGTCATCTGTATGCATTGCAAGCATGCAAAATTTAGTTTGTTAATTAGTCATTACCAGTAACTTTATGATAACAAAAGCGACACAGGCATGCACATACTTACACGTGAAATGCACACATACAGCTTACTGCTAAACAATGAATCCACTGCCTTGTACACGTACACATTCTATCTACTATTACGATTGTATTCAGAGCTGCGTGTCTTTTGAAGTTCAGCTGTCCTTCCTAGCCCTAATAAATATTCTGTCATTATTCACCGATTCATTTATTCATTCAAGTCCAAATGATGCTCTCCCTTTCCTAGTGATGCAGACTTTCAACAAAATGATTTGGAGAGGTATCAAATCATTGGTGCCATGTTGACATGTTCATATCACACAAACGCCTTGTTTTCTTGTCCATCACTAATTAATTGGTGTGAGCAAGCATTTTTTTATTAATCCTTTTTTAGTATGTGTGGGAGTTTAGCTTGTCCAAAGACCTGTAGTCAGCCTTGACCACAAAGCAATAACTGGAGTATTCAATATACATGTGCACATGTACTGACCTTTCTTCAGTAACTTGGTTTTGCAAACTCATAGTGACCATATCCATGTTACAAAGGTTTACACATCTGTTGTGCAATGTTTCAGCATAACAATTATCTCTCCTTGTTCCAGACCCCAATTTCAATTCTTCAGTACGCTATCAGTCATCGGTGACTTCTGCACTCACAGTCACATAGACTTTGCACACTTTATTCCCATCTCATTCTATTTGGCATAACTCTTGCATTACTCCTTACTAGCAATACTTACATTGAGAATTAATCCAAGATGAAAATTTCCAAGTTGCTAAAATGGTCTATACTTCCACACAGAAGAAAATTTTCAACTCACAGAATTGTATACTTCTACACATAGTGCGTAGCATGTCCTTGAAAGAGAATTGGATTCATTTTTACTGCATTCTTAGGATTGGTGCCAAGAATGCTGTGCAGGTGTACACACATGGAGGAGTATGGACACTCCTTCCGAGCAGCCGTGACTCTCTCACCACTAGCAATGTCCTGTACTTGGATAATCATGAGCAGCAGGTGCTGACATGCAGGTGGGATGGCTCTGGGATGGCTCAGGTGGGTAAGAGTGAGCAGGTGTTTTCAGGCCTCTTTTAATATTCACTCTTCTTCTCTTGGAATACACTCAACCATCCAAAATAAACAAGGTACCACTTATGGATGTACTAACTTCATTCACAGTTGTTAGTAGAGCAAGTGTCAGGGTGTGAGTTCCTGGAAGAGGAGGAGGAAATGTGAATTGATGAGATTCAGCAGTGGAGTGTCATCACGCATCTGTATGATGCACAGATGTGTGTGCAGCTGTGCTGGGTAGCCCTCTGTCATTTACCTACAGGGACGATAGAGATATTCATGAAGCCACAGCTGTGCATGTGGTGCAGATAACGTGACCTACAGTTGCACACTCTGAAAGTGAACAAAACAAGTTATCGTACTATCTTTGTATGTGTGTCAAAGACACATTCAGGCACACATGTGAAAGAGTATGGCTACATGCACTACTTTTCTCCTGCCTACACTCTTTATTAGCTGTCTTTGAGTATATAGTAAATCACAATAACATAGATCATTTAGAAGTGAGTGGGCATAGTAGAGGTGATGTGCTCTGTAGTTAGCTAGTTTGATGTGCAGTGTAATGACAATGCCATGACTAGCAGTACCACTTCTGGTTAGCAATTAGCTAAACTCTTGCAGCTGATAGTGAGATGTATGAATACGGTTCTGTGGGTAAGACCCTGACATTAACATACTAACATATTCACAAGGGGAAGATCCTGTGAGGTCATCTAAAAATGAGGCAGTTCTGAGTGAAGTGATGAGTGTACATTATCTTTCGTATCAACTTTGAAGGCTAAGATGAAGGTGAACAGATGAGCTAGAGTCACTTTGACATCAACTTTGAGGCCAAGATACCTAGTAATTATCACTAGTCACCATGGCAGCAGTCAGCACTTTCATATTTCAAAAAAAACTTACCCGTTTCATCTTCACAGTAACTGTAACCCCTGACCTCAACACACTCAGTTTATGGTACATAGACTTTGCTGTTGAGCATGTACCACCTTCCACTACTGCTGTTATTCAATGCTCGCTTCGGAGGCAATGCCTCACAGTCTGAGACGCCTTGAACTACTCAGTTACCGTATAGGCGCTTACAGTGTATCCTATACGTTCACCAACAAGTATACATCGTTTCACACACACACAAATACTGAGAATACTGCACCTTATGTGTGACATGCCACCATGGGCCATCTCTGCCTATAAACACGCTTGAATAGCAGCCTGTTCATAACTAGCGACTAGTGTCTACGCCTGAGTGAAGTGTAGCGCAATGCAAGCTATTTATATGTACAGCTCTTGTGTGTGTGAATGCTGTTCCATAAGGCCAGTCGGGAGAGACCCAGGTGGAACCCCAGCGAGCTGCTAACACTTAATATCACGCTGACAGCATTCACCGCGGTGAATATACGCAAACGTAATGTGGGATGTCCTTAGCGCGTTCCTTATAAAGCATGGTGAAGTCCCTTAGAACGAAAACAATAGTTACGTGCATGAAACCTCAGCAGACATTTCTGTATACTCATGAAGATACCAATTATGCATAGATATACATGTACATACTGAGCTGCTTCGAGTGGACAGAGCACTGAAACAGTAATGTGGGTTCGAGTCCCACCTGGGGCAGCTCACTTTTTCTTTGAAAAGAAGAGAAAGTGAGCTGTCTCAGTTGTTGCCTTGTTTTGCCTTGTTTTGTTATGTGTTTCAATTATTTAAATCATGTACATGACTGTGCATATGTGGCAAAGGCATGATATAAACAAGACAGACAATAGTATTGGGTATTATACAAAATATTATGCAGTCCACTTGAGACACCTGAAAAATGAGAAAGAACAAACCTAGATTAATAGAAATGCCTGTAAATGCCCCCCCCCCGGGGGTTAATATAAAGTGGGGGGCCACAAATATTGTTCACACCACACTAGGCCCATTATGTTGGGTATAATTATGTAAAAATCTGGGAGGCATCCCCCCCCCCCCCCACTTCTAATGTCTATGCTGTTACACACACACACACACACACACACACACACACACACACACACACACACACACACACACACACACACGCACGCACGCACGCACGTGTGCACACACACACACACACACACACACACACACTGAATGTACATGCAGTACATGTGATGTTGTGGTTCCTTCACCTAGTATCCTGATGTGTTCCGAGACACTTTGAGCTGCAGTAGCGCGTACCACAAGTCACGCATGTGTAGTTGGAAGGAAAGGTGGACAACAGTCAAGGAAACCAGAAATGCACTAGCTGACAAAATCCAATTAGGCAGGGAGACAGACTGGGAGATGGACAGATGGACAAATGGACAGATGGATAGCACGTGTAGTTGGAAGGAAAGGTGAACAACAGTCAAGGAAACCAGAAATGCACTAGCTGACAAAATCCAATTAGGCAGGGAGACAGACTGGGAGATGGACAGATGGACAAATGGACAGATGGATAGCACGTGTAGTTGGAAGGAAAGGTGAACAACAGTCAAGGAAACCAGAAATGCACTAGCTGACAAAATCCAATTAGGCAGGGAGACAGACTGAGAGATGGACAGATGGACAAATGGACAGATGGATAGAGACAGACACAGACAGACAGATAGACAGACACATGATAACCCCTCAATCCACAAAGTGGTTAATAAAGTCTGGGGCAACCAAACCCAGCCCAGCCTGGTTAGTGTATGAGGGGAGAAAAACTCACTGCGGTATCATTCTTTCCATCACTCAGATAGACAGACAAACAGACAGACAGGGAGCTTCATTGCAGACCAGCAGAGGCTGTTGTCAGGATATGGTTTCTCACTGCCCTTTGGAAGAAAAAGTGTTCTCCATAAGGGAACAGCCTATCAACTTTGCCTGCTGGCTGGGCTCTTTAGCTCAGTCAGGTAGAGCATTAGCATATAAAGGTGAGAGTCATGGGTTTGAGTCCCACAGGAGTACACTTTTTCTTCCACTTTCTTTTCATCAGACAGACAGAGAGACAGACGCACAATCTCATCCTGACACATGCATGTCCACTCTTTCTGCAATCCTACCAACCAAGCCTAAAGACACACACAATGTCACTGAACAGAAGCTCTATATTGCATAAGCCAAACTTCCATCAACTCCACTATTAGTATAGACACTCTCAGTGTCCAAACACATACAACATTGGGGAGAAGGAGAGAAGATCATGACATGCAGCCTCCCCTTCCTCCCAGTGTATTTCCATGTGTACATCTACATCATGTGAGCCTGGATAGGGTCGATCTACCAGGCTAGACTATCAGCCACAACTGCCGGAAAAAAGCAAGTATGAACCCTCAGCAGTACTGATAAAGGTGACCATGTGCAGGATATCCACACACAGCACAGAAGTGTCTTGCTGGGAACTTGGAGGGAGGGACTACAGCTGTGATATATGATGGCTGCTTGTGGGCATCAGGAGGCTATGGAGGGGGAGGGGGAGGGGGAGGGAGGAGGAGGGGGAGTGGGAAGGGGAAGGGGAAGGGGAGGGAGGGAAACAAATCACCTCATCTTTTTTGTCTGCATCAAATAAGTCAGCATGCATCTTACCAGCTCCTCTAGTAGAGTTTGAAAGGTTTTTCTAAATCTCTAAAAATGAAAAAAAAAGAAATTACAGTAGCTGTGAGCCTGTGTTGAAATAGCATGTGTACAGGATGAGTGTGGGTACTGATGCCTGCTATGGAAATTCATGTACATGTAGAATGAGGTGTGTATGCAGAGACTCGTGTGCTGCCATGAGAAGGAACACCCACTCCAGGTACACCCCATGTATGACTGTATGCTTGCTGCCGTGTGCCATACCTGCTTGAAATGGTCAGCGTTAGATCTAGTCTTCTTTCGTTTTCTACCTAAACAGGAAAACGTGCATGAAAAAAGTAGCAAAATGTTCTTAACTATTGGTATCTATTGCTTACTGTCTGAGGCGTCCGCAAATGCTGGAAGTTTGGCTTTGGATGAGAGCTGAGCAAGGGAGGAGTGCGGATCCTCATGGAAGTTGTCATTCTCCAGTGCCTCCAGTTGCTTCTTCTGTCTCCTCTTCCGCGTGGCATTATCAATAACCCTGTGCTGGGCAGCATCTGAGGAGCGAGTGCGACCTGGAGGGAGGAAAGAGAGAGGAAGGAAAGATAGAAGACAGAGATAGATTAGGGTTGAGCTAGCATGTTAAAAGCTGTACGTGCCTCCGTCTTTCTTATCACTCATACCGAACTGCAAATTCAACTGGGGTCAAAGGTCATCGTAACTCGACCCTAATCGGAACGGGTTGGAGACCAGTTTATGACGTCATACACCGCGGTTTGCTTAGCTTCCTAGCTTTGAGACGAGTTGTGAGCAGACAAGATGGGTTGTGATGGCGGCACGATACCAAGGAGAGATGAAATGGTCAAGCTAAAGAAGAAAGCCGAGAAGGTAAGCGAGTACTGAGAACGTATAGAACGATACGCGAAGGCCTCATGACACGTACACATACGCGTTACGTATGTTGCCACGCTTTCCTATCTCTCTGTTAGGCCGACCGAGACATGGAACTGATGGCTAGGTGGAGGCATTGCGCGCTCAGCGGGGAGGAACTGAAGCAGCCTATTGTGGCCTGTGATCTTGGGAGGTGAGCAGAGGGGCAGTGGGAGTGGTCAGGAGAGAGAGAGAGAGAGAGAGAGAGAGAGTGTGTGTGTGTGTGTGTGTGTGTGTGTGTATGTGAGAGAGTGAGTATTCTCTTCTACCGTGATTCTACATGTATCTACTCCTCTCTTCTCTCCTCATATATACCCTCCCTCATTTCCTCTCTCCCCCTCCCTTCCCAGACTCTACAACAAGGAGACAGTTCTAATGGCTCTTCTGGATAAGTCCAATATGCCAGAGGTTGGCCAGCACATCCGTTCTCTTAAGGATGTCACCGTCCTCCAGCTTACTCTCAACCCAAGCTACAAGCCTAGTGGAAAGGCTGATGCGTACAATGATGTGCAGGCTGCACAATACGTGTGTCCAGTCACTGGGTTGGAGATGAGTGGACGATACAGGTGGGTGGGTAGGTGGGTGGGGGAGGGAGGGGGAGAGGGGGGGGAGAGGAGGGAGAGTGAGAGGGAGAGAGGGGGAGGGTAATGAAAGAGGGGGTAGAGAAATAGTGGAAAGGGGCAGGGGAGGGGGGGGGGGGAGGATAGAAGTGTATAGTGAGGCCATGCAGAGAAGAAGAGGAGAGAAGTGAGGGAGAGGGATGGAAGGAAGGGAAGATTAGTTACCATGTACGAGAGGAGTAATGTAGGAGAGAGTAACACGTTGCTCTCATTCCAGGTTTGTGTACCTTCGAGGCTGTGGGTGTGTGTTCTCCGAGAAAGCCCTCAAGGAAGTGCCATCAGAAACCTGTCACAAGGTACAGCTAGCACACCCCCCATACGTCTCCCTCATTCGTGTGTGCATTGCATTCTGTGTAATTACTGCTGTATTTTTCAATTAAACCTTGTTTTGAACTTTGCGGTGCTGCTTACACTTTCCAAAGAGACAGATTTATGTTCTATATTCTTTTCTGGTGCTGGCAATGGTGTGATTACTTTCACATTTAAATATACACATAATTATAACATGTTCCAAAAGATATAAGAAAAGAAAATTTAAAGTCTTTCTACTTTTGGCTTCAACTTTAAATTTTCTTTTCTTATTTCTTTTGGAACATGTTTTATACATGTACACAATATTTATGTCATGTATTGTAGTACTCAGGGTAGGGTCCAGTTATGGGTGGTGCCAAAATGTTAATGGATTTATCACTGATTAGGGTACATGTACATGTACTCACATGTATTTCAGATCCCTGGCCAAAGACGGTGTATGGACTTCAGATGGCATTAAATAGAATCAGATAGCATTAAATAGAATCAGGTGGCATTAATTAGAATCTGATGTCCCCCAATTCAATCGGTTCCTCCTCCTCTCTTCTCAGTGTGGTCGGCCATTCTCTGCAGATGATGTGGTCATGATTAATGTTGGGGAGGATGAGGAGAAGGTGCAGAGACAGGCAATGGAGGAGAGGAGAAGGCAAGCCAGGCTGGCAAAGGTGAGCCACCATTACAATTGTGGAACTGTGCACACTTGTCATGAGATACTAGCACCATAACCTTTTCTTTGTCTCCAGCGCAAGAGGAAAGCTGTGACCTCTGAACCCTCAGTGACCTCTGAACCCTCAACTTCTAGCTCTGTTGGCTCCAGCTCTGCCAGTTCCGAGTCTGACAAAGACAGTCCTCCTCCAGAGAAGAAGCAAAAGCTACCACCACCACCGTCATCATCGTCATCGTCATCATCAGAGTCTCGCAAGGGCAAGAGCAAACTGTGCCAGAATTCTCACAGTAAGAGCAGTGCTGCTGGTGTATCTTCATCTCGAGGTGTTGCGTCAGATGGCCGTACAGTGGCACAGGTGATGAGAAAAATGTCTGCTGCTTCCGACGTGCCGGCAAATGAGAAAGAGAAGGTGACAGAACTGGCTCAGAATCGAAAGGCCTACAAGTCCCTCTTTAACTCTCATGCAGGAGAGAGGCCCAAGGATAGGACCTCCCACTGGGTCACCTTTTTCCCATACCATTGAGGCTTCAAACCATTCACCATGACTGCTCACATATTCTGTTTCATTTTTTCTGTCTATATACTATTGTTGTGTTGTGAGTATTAAAGTTGTGTATGTATTGCAATGTGCTGTACTATATGACTCAGTTTTTTAAAGGTAACTTTTAATGTGTACGTGGAATGATCCCAATGGCTCATACCCCCTGTCTCCTTTCCCTTACTCCCACATTCCATGTGTCTATTCTTCCCTCCTTCCATTACATTCTCTCTCTCTCTCTCTGGCAATCTCCCTCCCCTGTCACTCAGGTTGACCTCCAAAAAGTTCTTCAGAGCCAAGCTGAAATGTACCTTGACCTTACCCTCTCCCCTCTCCCTCTCTGTCTCTCTCCCTCCCTGCCATAGTAAATTAGTAAAAGATTCAACTTGGTGATTGTGAGTGACAGCAGTTGCAGTTCAACACACACAATATCGAGGAGGGGTAGGGAGGAATTTTACAACAAGGGGAGATAAATTTGTCTGGTAAGTTGAGCAGGAAGACACAGAACATATAAAACAGCACATTACACACAAACAGTACATTGTACATTACACGCACTACTGAAATATTTCCACACTAACATTAATAACTAACAGTATTCTCATTACATACCACAGACAATGATATCATACAAGGACATAAACCTATGCATGACAGCCTACGAATGACAGTGCTAACTGTCTCCTAGCTGTGATTTTGAGGAGTCTTCGGAGGGTGCCATCGCAGATTTCAGTTTTAAGTCTTGGGTAAGTTGGTTGCAGTCTCTCTGAAGGCGTTCTTTCTCTTCTAGTAAGGTTTGGTTCCGTTCCCTTAGTTGTTGGTTTTCTTTAAATAGAGAAGAGTTAAGTTCTTTTAGTTTTTTCACCTCTTCTTTCAGAGCGTCTATTTCCTTGTTCTCACTTATCATCCGTTTCAATTCTTCATTTAAGTGTGACTGGGAGGGTGGGACGGAGAGAAGGAGGGAGAGAGGGAGAGAGGGAGGGAGGGAGGGAGAGAAGGAGGGAGGAAGAGAGGGAGGGACGGAGGGACGGAGAGAAGGAGGGAGAGAGGGAGAGAGGGAGGGAGGGAGGGAGGGAGAGAAGGAGGGAGGGAGGAGGGAGGGAGGGAGGGAGAGAGGGAGAAACAAAACAATGCTTAGAATGAAAAACATCTGTGAAATATAGGTATCTGTGGCAGAACACATCACAATTACATGTATATTATAATTTTATACACAGCAGAAAACTGTTATGGGCAGCAAATTAGTATTGTGAAGCAGTCTAGGAGTCGTGAAGGGATCGTGACGAGGACAGACACACAATAGGTAAATGCATTGCTCAGGCCACTACACTGTTGTTCACAGAGTACAGCGCATGTAATACGGGACCACTGCAAACTATGTAGTACAACTTGCTGCATGCTGCATGATCAACCTCCTTTGCATACAGCTGGGAGTTCTGAAGTACATATGCATCGTGCACTTTCCCAGGCCAGCCAACACAAATGTCATTAAAGTTTCCTACATCATCCACTAATGCCTGTAGGATAACAGAATGCCACCCCTTTCTATTGTGATAGTCTGAAGGACTGTCGTGAGGTACTTCAATGTACATGAATAATTACATTGTATAGCACGTTTTAAGCAAAAGAAGAAAGTAAGAAAGGAACAAATATTCACAACCTACAACAGCCTCAAAGGTTTAGAACATTCTCTCAGCTGCACAACTTTGAAAATAATATCACAATGCTCTCGGCTTTGACAGCTTAGAAAAAGCACACTCTCAGCCTCAATAGCTTATATGAATGTGCATACTCTAGGCCTCAGTGGCTTAGGAAAATAGACTCTCAGCCACAAAATGTACATGTTTAGAATCTACTGTTTTCAACTTTTGGCCAGTGTCTATTTAACTAGAGTTTTCACTTTTTTGTGGTTGTTTACCCTATTCCAATCCCAGTAGCCATATGATAGCCCTTCTGAAGCCCTTTGGAATTACAGTTGGCTAAAATTATGATTTAATCCTCACGTACAACTCTTACTTCTCATACCCTACTACACGACTACTGCCACATGCGCTAGCACAATGCTGCCTACCACACCATGGACTGGTTGAATGGCGCACCATTCCACAACCATACAGTGTCAATCACACACTGACCATCACTATTGTGCAACCTGTGCAACTCAGCCACAGCATGAGGAAAGGCTTGGGAATATTTTTTAGAGAACCATGAAAAACCGGCAGCCACCCGGGATTGAACTGGGGGCCTCTGACTTTAGCTGTCAGTGCTCTACCACCTGAGCTATGGCCACCAGGTGACAGCCAGCCTTCACCATTCTCAATATCACTCCGTATGTGCCGTCAGAATCCCGCTAGGATGTACAGGCTGGTATAGGAAAACAAAGGAATAGCAGTATTAATTCTCTGCATTAGGAAACTCAGTAGCGCCTGGAATCACGGAGCTAGCCATTCTTCCCTCCCCTCTGGCTTTCCTTCCCTCCCTCCCTCCTCCCTCGGATCTCTATAGCTCCCTTCACTCCTTTCCTTGAGCTAACCTACCTATCCTCCCTCCCTCCCTCCCCTCTCTCCTTCCTTCCCTCCCTCCCACCCTCCCTCCTGTCCCTCCTCCTCCCGGTATTCAAAACAACCACCAAAAACATCATTCCAGGCGGCACTAATTAGAACAGCAGCACTTGGAAGCAGCTGTCTCTGACAGAGAAATGCCAAAACACATTTGGAACATACCACAGAGTGACAGCCCTTCTCTCGACCACACCAGAATGGTACAAGGCTATATTACATGTTCATTCCACCATACCAAAAACACAGCAGACATTGGGATGCCTTTTCCATACATGTGCACGTACAGGCACAAATACATGGTGTGCATGGGTAATTATCGACTGCACACAAAGGAACCTAATAAGGTATGGCTGTAGTATAGTCCAGAGTTTGCGAGTAGCTGTGGAGCTGGGCATATATTGTATGATTCTGCATATGTTGTACACTGAGTGGTATGGATGGTAAGGCATGTACATATACACGTACATGTACATGTACTACCTGCTAAGATAAGAGTTTGTCCAATGCTGCAGTTATGATGCCGGGTGTGGTTGATGGCAGTGTGGCTGTGGTGGCATATTGAGTGATATATATATATATATATATGTACATAGGGCTCAGAAGACAGCTAAGAGCCTACCCGGTTCTAAGACCCCACTCCATCCTGTGGGATTCTAAGAGCCCATCTTATCCTGTGGGGTTCTGAGAGCCCACCCTACATGTAAGAGTTCACCCTTTCCCTTGGGATTCTCAGAAGTTCAGAGGCTGTTATGCATACTAGTCAAATTAGGAGCACACACACACACACACACACACACACACACACACACACACACACACACACACACACACACACACACACACACACACACACACACACACACACACACACACACACACACACACACACACACACACACACACACACACACACACACAGTCAGGTACTAACAGTGCTTTGTGCTAGTGTGTGGCTGAATAACCATCACTAATGCATATGCATGTGTCGTACAATATCCCCCGGGCAGTAGCAGGTGCACCACAAGGTCAGAAATATTGATCCAGTGAACAAATGCTAGGATAATGAATTATTCATGAGATCTTATGCACACGTGCAAACTCGTGCATGTCGTCATATCACGCTTTACCTGTATGCTAAGTGGAAACAATAAATACGCGACTGAATTTCGGAAGGGAAGAAAATGCTACTGATTTCAGGAAGATGCTACCAAACACTTACTGCATGAGTACGCATGTCCATTGCTTGCGCATGTGCAGAATATGCTATGAATATTTATATTTAATAATCAGCATCAACTTTGGTCCCGTATTAGCCATGGGACCTGCGGTATGGCAGTACTCCCGTATGCAGTGTACATGTAACTCCAAGCATGTACAGTAGACGTCAAAATAAAGTTTACACTACACTAGCATAGTACGTTATAACTATGCACGAAGTTGACAGCATACTACGCCAATAAATACGTTTTGTACGCAGCATAGTACGTAGTACGTAGCGTATTAATGATCCTGCAAGGATGCTGTTATAGCTATGCGCGAGCTAGCCTCGTACCCAGGCCCCTCCCACAAAGCGGGGCCTCAAGTCCCTCTTCCTCTATAGCTCTCGTATGCTACTTAGTATGCAGTATAGTACGCTGTTTAGAACGTTGTACACTACGTAGTACGCTAATTGCGTAATAACTACGCAACTTAGTATGCTATGTAGTATGCAAAAAGTACGCAGAAAGCATAGCGTAGTGTAAACTTTATTTTGACGTCTACTGTAGATTAAGTGAGATTCTTGACACTTAGAAAGGTTCCTTTGTCATGGCTAGGCACACACACACATCAGTATTAAATAGCATATGACTACAGTCAAATCTCAACTTTCACTTTTGCTTGCTGGCTTCACAACCCTTCTCACTTTGTCATTAGGCCTGGGTTGTCCAGGGAGTGTCCGGGCCTTGCTGTGAGGCAAAACAGCTCAAAAGCATGCAGGAGGGTGGAATATACCGTGCTCTACAAGCTGAGCCACTGCTGTACATGCACAACCCATGTTCATTCAATGGAACACTCCATACAGCTTTATGAAGAGTTGGTTACACATGCGCGTCTACTCACAAGTGCTGCAGTGACTCTGTGTTCCCCACCGTAGGATGGTCGGTTGTCATGTCTAGGAGGGGGAAGGGGGAGAGGAGACATATTGGAAAGGAGGGAGGGAGGGAAAGGAGGGGGTGGAAGAGGGAGGGAGGGAGGGGGAGGAAGAGGGAGGGAGAGAAGGAACGGGAGGAAGAGGGAGGGAGGAGGAGGGAGAAGGAGAGAGGGAAGGAGAGGGAGGCAGGGAAGGAGGAGAGGAAGGAGGAGGGGAGGTGTAATAGGGGTAGTGCATACAAGGGTGACCTATTTGGTAATATAACTGATACAATACAATTATTATGCCATCACAGACCAAAGGGTAGGCTAATAGGGGATAATAAGTTGAATGGTGTGACATGGATGGATTATTATAGGCACACACTCACATGTGTGTGTGTTGTGTGTGTGTGTGTGTGTGTGTGTGTGTGTGTGTGTGTGTGTGTGTGTGTGCGTGTGTGTGTGTGTGTGTGTGTGTGTGTGTGTGTGTGTGTGTGTGTGTGTGTGTGTGTGTGTGTGTGTGTGTGTGTGTGTGTGTGTGTGTGTGCATGTGCGTGTGTGTGTGTGTGTGTGTGTGTGTGTGTGTGTGTGTGTGTGTGTGTGTGTGTGTGTGTGTGTGTGTGTGTGTGTGTGTGTGTGTGTGTGTGTGTGTGTGTGAGAGAGAGTGTGTGTATTCTAGAGATAGCTGGTAAAATAGCCACCACCTCACACCAAACATCTGTACAATCCACTGTCGCAACCCCGCACATCAGCCTATTGGCTGCATGTATACATACATGTATTGTACATGGTTGATCAGTCGTAGAGACAAGGCAAAGGAAGGTAACTTCACCTGAAGATAGCTCTTTTTTCCGGAAAAATTTTTCTGGAAAAAAAAGATGAGCTGCCTCAGGTGGGACTTGAACCTGCGATATCCAGCATGTATCTGTGTCAAGTGCCCTATCACATGATGTAGAATGCCCAACCCTGCAACCAAGGGCAGAGGTATCCCAAGCATCTGCTGCTGTTGGGTACACTTAGACTGTGAAGGGAGGGGTGTATATACCTTTGCACTACCGGTTTAGACTAACAGGCAGGAAAAAACTCATTGCTCTCCAGACAAACAAGAAGTGCTTCCCCACACAGAAGCAGTGGGCAACATACTATGTGGCAGTGTGGCTTGGTGAGATGAGTCTCTTCCCTCCACCTCTCTCTTCTCTACCTCACTCCCTCCCTCCCTCCCTCCCTCCTTTCTTCCTTCCTTCCCTTTCTCCTCATTCCATCTCTCTTTCTCACTTCCTCTCTTTACATACCTGTATCTCTCTCTACCTCTCCCTCTCTCTCCCTCTCTCTCTCTCCCTCCCTCCCTCCCTCCCTCCCTCCCTTTCTCCCTTTCCCCTAAATCACACTATGAAAATCCTACATGTACACATAGTCTACAACTACAGTCATGGTCTCGCTGTCACAGACAATATCTGGACTAGCAGGAGGAGCATGCAGGAAGGCTCTTCTACTGCCATGCAAAATGGATATCATTCATGTAGCTGGGTGGCCATCATGCTGCATGGTGGACACAGATGGTGGACCTAATGTACGTATACACACACAGTAGTACACACTTGTCTTGTCTTGTTGCCTCGCTGCTGAGATCTGGTCACGCAACCCCCTATTAGGAGGAATGAAGCTACAGAATTCTTGTGTTCCCGCAGGCATTTACATAGACACACACACACACACACACACACACACACACACACACACGCACACACACACACACACACACACACACACACACACACACACACACACACACACACATGCACAACAGGCAGCTAACACATCCAATGCACCACAAACTCAGAAACAGGAACACTACCACAACAGTGTTGCCTAAATGAATACACGTGTAGAAAGCCTCAAACAGTACTCCCTTTGTGCGGTCAATCCTCTCCCATTATTCAACAGTTCCAAACTTGCGTACCAAACATCATTACAACTCCTCAGCTTTTGAGTTTAGTACCTAGTGAAGCTTACCAAAACATCTCATGGGGGGCAGTACAAAATTCATCACAGACCCCCAGCATAACACTTCAAACCCTCGCTAAAACCTCTAATTATAAGAAACCAAGTGAATATTGAAATCAAACTCGGAGTTGTGACACTACACATAACAAACACATATGCATGTACATGTGTAACTATGTGGGATAATTAGTAGGGGCTCCCCTACATTGGGGGTAATTAGCAGGGACTTCCCTATGTGGGCTTGCACCCCCAGTAAAGCACCACAGAGGAGTAGGGGATGAGGTGAGTGGTGGCTTGTAGCACCGACCACAGTTGTTTGTACCAGGAGCCTTCCTTGGATTGTGTACTAAACAGTCATGAAGGCCCCCACTCTCCTGCTTCTTCATACCCTCTCCCTTGTCCTCTCTCCCTCCTCCTCTTCCCTTTCTACCCCTCCCTGCCCCGTTCCCTCACTTCTCCTGCCACCCCTCCTCCTCCTTTCTCTCTCTCCTCTCCTTCTCTCGTCCCCCGCCCTCCCCTCATCCCCTCCCTTCTCCTTCCTCCTTCCTTCCCCCCAGCAACACTATCAGCTGCCACAGAACAGTCACTCACAAGGAGACATCTACAGAGAGCCACAACGTGTTCTATAGTACCAAGGCACACACACGCACACGCACACACACACACACACACACACACACACACACACACACACACACACACACACACACACACACACACACACACACACACACACACACACACACACATGCACGTGCACACACACACACACACACACACACACACAGGGCCTAATTGAGCCGACCCTATGTAAGATAGGCACCCACAGGAACTAATTAAATGAACTTCAGATGCACAAATGAACACATATCACCAGACTACAGCACAGCCTTGTACAATTATACCTGGTGGGCTGGAAAGGAGAGTATGACCTCAGCAATGGTTGCTAGGCAACAGATGTTATCAGATAGATAAGAGCTACAGGGAATAAAAATGTATACCTACCTGAGTACTATAATTATGTACTTCTAGAGCCATAGTGGGCTAGGTCATGGATGCTGCTAAATCAGTTCTGGTATGCTCAGTATTCTGATGTTATTTGTTGCTAGCCCTGCCCATATACAGCACCCTGAACATGTGACCTGAACCTGAACATGTGACCTCGATTTCAATGAGCAGACACCATCCATTTTCCCCTGTCTTTCCTCCCTACTTCCTTGTTTGTGTGCGGATTTGTCAACCAGGAGGGGAAGCAGAAACCAGCTATGATTTACATGCAGTGGAATCAGGATACTCTTAGGACAATTAATAAGTACCCTAATTAGAGGGGTATCCTCATTCCACTGTGCCAAATTGTACACAGATGTTGTATATAGGGATAGGAGTATAGTGTACTCTTTAACAAGTGTCCTTACATGTATTTCAAAGTGTCTGTTAAGAGGGTGCTACAACCCTATGTGTACACATTGCAGCTGTTGAAGCACACCCGTTCCTACAACACACCGAATATGATTCTAATTATACAACATAAGGAAATATTGCAATTATGCAATTATGCTCACTTCATATTGGGCTTGCATGTCATGACCATATGTACAGGTAGGCATAGAGAATACCATGTGTATGCTGTATTGCACACACATACAGTACAGCAGTGTACACAGTGTACAAGCATAAGGAAGATCATCTTATGCACTTGCCAAGTCACATACTATGTACATGTATGCATATGGCAGACAGACGTGATACGTAATACAGGAGAGGAGATACTGGTCAATCCCTAATGGAGTTCTTATGGCACACACAGAGTGATATTGAGAATTATAAAGGCTGGCTGGCTGTCACCCGGTGGCTATAGCTCAGGTGGTAGAGCACTGACAGCGTTAAGTCAGAGGCCCTCAGTTCAATCCCGGGTGGCTGCCGGTTTTTCAGAGTTTCTCCAAAAAATTTTTAAAGCCTTTTCATCGTGTAAGTTCACTCTTCCTATGGCTCATTTCTTGCGCTTGTTACGTATACGACCATCCCAATGTAATACAAAACAAGGGCAGACACATGTACATGTCCAAGGCAGATGGTGTGAAAACACTGAGCTCCCCTGGATGAACGGGATTCGAACCTACATGTATGCGTACGTACATGTTTATGTAATTGAGACGCATCAAACAAGGCAAGGCAACACAACACCACCACCTGAGACGGCTCACTTTCTCTTCTTTTCAAAGAAAAAGTGAGCTGCCCCAGGTGGCCAATGTCACTGTTTCTCTAGACCAGTGCTCTGTCCACCAACCTACTGAGGCAGCTCAGTGGTTGTGCATATGGGCCACAGTGGCATTGCTGGTGAATGCCACTAGGTCCAAAGTGACATATTGTCACCTGAGTGATTAGCTGTTGACTAGGTATGAATCAGATGTTTGGAAAACAATTGTATCCCCACAAAAATGGTCCAAATGCCCCCCTCAAGAGGATGAGACAATACTCAATCGGTGGAGAGTGGATACATATAGTGCTATACCCACCAGACTAACATGATTGTGGTTTGTATAGCTACGTGTACGCTGATGAGGTGTGCTACATACAACACATGCTGACATGAAATTGAATGCCTTCCGTTTGCACACAGTCCCCACATCGCACTCAATCTGTCACCATCACATCACAAAAAGATATACTGTACACATAACACGTTGAGGTGATCCACTCAACAAAGCTGGTGCACATGTGCGTACACACACACACACACACACACACACTACTGGTTGAACAGAGGAAGTGAGGAAGTGAGGGTTTTCTCCACAAGGGATTCCATAGCTAATCTCTTACACACACAATACAATGCACCACTCTTCCATGATACCCCCTCAACACAGGAACCCCTAGCAATGCTCATTATCATAGCCATGGACCTTCATTCAGGCTCTACATTAACCCTGAAATGGAAACACAGCCTTCAGCTTCAGTGGAGCGTGTGGAACAAAGGGTGGTTGTGACCTGTGGAGAGAGCCTGTTTGGCAAACCGTGTGTAGCCAATGGGGGAGCGAGAGCAATTGCCAAAAATTGCAGGAGACTCTCTCCCAGATTGGCAGGAGTTAAATGATGGGCTGTTCTTAATAGGGGCCTGTCAATGAAATTTGAAGTGGGAGGAAATGTTGGTATATGTACTTCTTATACATGTACGTAAACAAAAGACAAAACCACAAACAATAAACAAGGAATGTACTCACTGTCCATCCTCTCCGCCTGATTCTGACCCAGCTGTGATGTTGCTGTTCGGTAACGTGGCCTCTGGCTGGGTGTGTGCCTGTGTGCTGACTATTTGCTGCAGTGAGGATCCAGCCAACGCCTCCACTACCAACTGAGTCTGTGCACCAGCTGGGTAAGTGACATCTGGTTCACCCTCTAATTCCTTCAACCTACTCTGCTCCTTCTCTTCTCCGTCTACAGATTTGTCTACTGCCGTGCTAAGGGAGGAAAAGCTTGTGTTACGAGAAAGAGACGCAGTTTCTGCGACCGTTGAGCTTCGGTCTAAGTGGATGTCTTTTTCTCCTGTGACAGCAATGTCTGGGGCCTGACCTCCCAGCTCACTGCTGCTACGACTGTGCTGTTGGGACAAATCTCCTCCTCCTTCCCCTCCAACGCCTCTTCGTGCTGCAAACGGTGACTCTCGACCCAATCCCCCTCCCCCTCCCCCTCCTCCCCCACTCCCGCCATTCTTCACATTCTGGTTCGAGGAGGTTCCACGCTGCTCGCTCTCTTGTCTCTCTTCGGTCTCAAAAGCATCTTGAACATCCCACCGTCCACGAGCATAGTTATTTACCCTTCGGAATCGTCTCAACCCTGACACCATCACAGGCCCATTGGGGGCAGACTCGAGAGGCAAAAACTTCTCAGTAAAGTCTAAAACCTGTTCCGAGACTCTCTGCTCCCTGACACCCACGCTCTGCACTCTGGCAAGCTCTTCCGTTTCGGATGATTCAGACTGCCCTCTCTTCTTAGCGCTCTCGGCAAAGGACTCTGCATCGGCAGATCCCTTGTGGTGGTGCATGCTTGTCTCCAAATCCTCCTGGTATGTACTGACACTCGTAATCTCAAAAGCGCTCATTGTGTTCTCACTGCTTCTTGGGTCCCCCATGGCTCCACTTGGAGTGGAGGGGTGTGCAGTGGCTCTCTCTTTGACATTGCTCTGTTGACTACCTTCTTCCCTTGCATCAACTACAGACGGCTGAGTCGATGTATCTGGTGCACGGGAGTCCGCGGACATGACGGCGAGGTATACGGGTGCCTCCTTATGGTCGCTACTTCCCTCACGCATGTTCTGAACAAACGTAGCAGCTAGCTGCAATGCGGACGGGCATAACTTCCGATACAGTTACAATACGACTCTAATCTTTCACGGCGACGCAAAATTCTGCTAGTCAACTTGAAACACAATGGCGTTGCGGTATGGTGTTCGTGGGTGGGGGGGGGAGGGAGTCGATAGTAGCGTCACTGGAACAATTCCTCCGGCTCACCGCGCTCTCGACCTACGGGTGAACGCCTATTCAACAACAGCCAGACACTGCCGCGCCTTTTCCCGTGCCGTCGTCCTCGTCGTGTGGTTCTCAATGGGCGCGTCGGGCCAAACACTCCACTCGCAGTTCACGAATCGGATACCCGTTCTCGTAGATTTCTCCACCCCGGCCCCAGAGACCCCGGGGATAAAATGATATGATGTCACCGGCAACTGTGAGTATGTCCCTGTTCATTATGTTACGCGAAATAATTATTACGTAATCTTTTGACGCATGGTATTCTAATTAAAAGTGGCAATGTAATTTCATCACGTTGCTGTGTTTGTTACTATGGCTACGAGCTGCATGGATGCAATACAAAACACTGGAGCTCATTATGTCTTCCACAGCTGCCGCGAGCGCAACGTGCAGAAGAATGAAGCCGAAGCAGTACGTCATGCGTCTTGCAAGTTTAATTTCGCTATTGCAACTGAAGTTTTCCTAAGCTGAGGCATGTTGTTCAACGTATTGTGCAATATGCACGTGTGTGTTTGTCAATCTTCAGGGAAGCATCAACTATGTTGGAGGAAGAGAGCAGACGGATGGAGGAACGCCTGCATATGCTCAGAAAAATTATGAGTGCAGAAAAAGCTGCAAGAGAGTATGTCTGTCTCCCTTCCTCCCCCAACTCCCCCAACTCCCCCCCCCTCCCCCCCACATTAGCATTTCCACCTTCACTTCACTCTGGCTGTCTCCATCCCTCCTTCCCTCCCCCTCCAGATCTCCAGATGGTCACTTCTGGAAATCCAGCCAGCCAAGTTTTCCCTCTCAGCCCAAACCACCCCCTCGAGCTCTCCAAGAAGAGTGCAGAGAGGGAGCAAACAGGAAACCACTCAGAGTCAAAATGCTAAGGAAGGATGAAGGGAAGAAACCCAAAAGACAGCAGTGTGGACAGTGTAGCAAGACAATGGCTTCGCTGGTACGATGTTTTCTTTAGAACTTTAGAACTACAACCTCTTTTGAGCTGTTTCTCTCTCTTCTCTCTCTCTCTCTCTCTCTCTCTCTCTCTCTCTCTCTCTCTCTCTCTCTCTCTCTCTCTCTCTCTCTCTCTCTCTCTCTCTCTCTCTCTCTCTCTCTCTCTCTCATTTCTCCGCATAAACCTGTTCTCTTCATTCAAAGGGTTGTGTTGAATGTGTAGAGAACTATTGCCTCTCTTGCTTTGCCAAGTTTCATCAGAAAGGGGCTTTGTCTAAACATCACGTCAAACCTCTAACACACAAGGTAGGAAGACTATGTACACACACACACACACACACACACACACACACACACACACACACACACACACACACACACACACACACACACACACACACACACACACACACACACACACACACACACACACACACACACACACACACACACACACACACACACAATTTTCCAAAGTGGGGACAAGATTGTGGGGCTAGGGGGAGCAAAATGCCCCCCACCCCCTAAACAAAACCCAGCATGGCATGGACAAGCTGTCAATACACACAATATGTTGCCATAGGAACACTGACATCCACCACACCCCCCACATCATGTGCATGTATGCCTAAAGCACACACACATACACACCCACTAGCAACGGTGATCTTTTAACTCACACGCAGACTCAACACACTTAAGAGCACTTAGAATAGACATTCCAATCTACAGGTAAAGCCGTCCAAAGCTCCAGCAGTTCCGTCCCAACAGACTACATCTTGTGGAACAAGTACTTCCTCAGATTGTGGCCGCCGGGAGAGACAATCCAGCGTAACACACACACCAGTGACTGCAGGTTTTGCCAGAGAGGAGGGGGAACTTTGCTCTGCTGTCACAGCCACCACAGAGGAGACGGGACGGTGTCGAGGTGGTACAAATGGTGGGGGAGGTGGAGGGAGGTTGCTAGATGGGGAGTACGATGAGAAGACATCAGCTCAGTCGTTCCAGGAAGCCCTGAGGGAGTGGCGGGGATGTAAGGGAGAGGAGGAGCACACTATCAGTACCACAGGTATGTTATGTCTGATCAACAGTTTCATTCTTGTAGGCAGATTAGCCATCGAGTAGTGATTCAGCATGATTCACATATACTACATACGTACTTGAGTCACTCCTACTAGAACAGTTTGAGTGAATTTAGAAAAAAAAAAAAAGATGCATTGGCCGGGAGTCGAACCCGGATCTACTGCTTGGAAGGCAACAATGCTGACCGTTACACCACCAATGCCTGGTTGGGAGGGTGCAGGGATTTGCTACAGTGGTTATGTATGCATTTCCTCCTGTAGGCACCTCCACATCCAGCGAAATCCCCCAGGCCACCCAGGTCTGCGGCACACAGACATCTTCCTCCTCCTCACCACCCTCCCACACTAGCGACAAAGAAGACTCCGTGAGATTCAGCAAGCACCTCGGTGGAGTGAGCTACCTCGAGCGGCTGATGGTCAGACGCCATCGCATCGACCCTCGCTTCCTCGCAGCAGCCTACAAGTCAAAACAAAGCCTAAGAGCTGGGAAGGCTGGTCAGAGTGAGTGGGACATGAATGGATTGGAGGAAGAAGAAGACACAAGGGGAGTGCCTTCACAGTACAATCTCTTCTATGCCAGTAAGGATAGCGAGGAGGGTGAAGTCTTGTGCGACCAGCAATCATCTTCTCCTGTCTGCTCGGAAGTGGATGACTTTCCCCACACAAGACCTGTCTCAAGTGTGATAATAGAGGAGGTGACCTTTGGAGGGAGTCAGAGGAGAGAGTCCGTGAGTGCAAAAACAGGGCACACTGCTCCTCAAGACAGTAGGGTTGCTAGTACCAACACCCAGCAGAAAAAGGTGCACGACAGAGGGCCAGAGAGGAAGCACCCGGTGAGGAGGAGCAAGCCAAAAGCCATGAGAGATGGCATAACCACTAGAGGGAAGGAAAAGGTGATCCCATCGTCAGAAAAGAGTGCTCCTCTCATCCCTCCACAAAAGGGGAGTTGTCCCAATAGAAGGGTAGAAGCAGCAGCTACAGCTCAATCACGACAGAGCCTCACTGACTCCATCAGACGAACATGGGCCGCCAACCCTAGAATATCCAGTACTGCAAGAAGTACTGGCTGCCTCTCAGAGTTCTTTCTTGCCGGTGTGGATACCACTGCCCACAATCAGATAGAGGCAGGCGAAGGGAACGATGCGAGGGAGAAGGCCACAGTAGGTGCATATACAAAATCTATCCTACCAATTTCAGCTACCATTTGGCTACCAGACAACAGCTCATTAACCGAGAATCACGATCTACTGCCCCCCAAACCAAGAGAAAAGAGACTAAGCCATCACTCATCTGCTCCCTCATCTCGTGGTCCCGGCAGGCTCAACCCACTCCTGTTTCAAACACACCCATCGGCACACAGCTCCCTTCACTCCACCTCCTCACCTCTGACTCCTACGAACCCCCTGATGACCTCAGTCTACCATGTGGAGACTGACCTCCCACCTCCGTCCAGAGGGAGGTGCGCTATAGGTCACCCCTCAACCTCCTCTAACCTGCACCAACACATACATAGCTCAAGCCCCACAGTACAGTGTTCTAGTGACTCTAGCTCTCTGAGTATGGATGAACTCAACTCAGGGAGTGAGAGTGAAGAGGAGGGGGATGGAGGGCTCAAGAGAGAGGAGGAGGTGGAAGAAGAGAAGGAGATGGAGAAGGAGGAGGATTTGGAAGCTCTTGAGGATCTGGCTTGGGAGCTCCAGAGCATGACAGGAGGCAGACTGACCAGGTGCGAGGGAGAAGTGGAGGAGGGGAAGGAGGAGGAGGAGGAGGAGGAGGAGGAGGAGGAGGAGGAGGGGGAAGGAGGGTTTGAGGAACTGGAGATGGGTATGGAACGTGTTATGAGTAGCTTTGAAATGTATCAGCAACAACTGATGCAGCAGGATTCTGACTGAGCAACAGCTGTACTATGTATACACACACATATAGGCATGCTATTGTAGCACGTACTCTATAAGCATATTATTGTGCATGCATTTATTATGATGTCCATTGTGTGACTGTGTATCTGTCTCATTGCTGATGTATACATGTATATGGACACATTGTCAGAATAAAAACTGTATATACATGTCACATATGAGGTGTGCGAGGGGATGGAGAGGGGGGGGGGGGAGAGGGAGAGGGAGAGGGAGAGGGAGAGAGAGAGAGAGAGAGAGAGAGAGAGAGAGAGAGAGAGAGAGAGAGAGAGAGGGAGAGGGAGAGAGAGGGAGAGAGAGAGAGAGAGAGAGAGAGAGAGAGAGAGAGAGAGAGAGAGAGAGAGGGAGGGAGAGAGAGGGAGAGAGAGAGAGAGAGAGAGAGAGAGAGAGAGAGAGAGAGAGAGAGAGAGAGAGAGAGAGAGAGAGAGAGAGAGAGAGAGAGAGACTACTCAGTTGATAACAATCTATGCCATTTGAAAGGTGACCACTGAATTGAACTCCAGTTGATGGACACACCCACCAGGTACAGTCGCCATACCAATGGAGTTATCAGAAGACTGAGAGAAGATATGCTCAATGTTATGAGGTATACCTAGAGAGGGAGGAGGGGGGAGGAGAGAGGAATAGAAGGAGGAAAGGGTAAGAGTGAGAAAAGGAAGTCATAGTGAGAGAAGTGAGGGAAAGAGGAAGGAGTTACGAAAAAAAAGGTAAAAAAGAAATGAAAAAAGAGAGGTATAAAGAACCGGAAAGATCATAACATACCTCTCTGGAGATGATGTCTAGCCTTCTTGCCCGGCTGGCCAGAAGAAAAGAGAACTCGCTGACCTGGGCCAGCCCGAGAGCCAGTATCCAGGTGGAGAGACGACAGTGGCCGGAGAATATGCCCAAAATGCAGAGAGCTAAGAGGAACTGGGGGGAAGAGAGTGGGAGGGTGGGTGGGAGGTTGGTTTTGTTTCCCATTGTGGTAACCTGCTAAACCAACCTTCCCTCCTCTTCCCTCCCCTCACAATCCTTCACTTCCTTTTCTCCCTCACTTCCTCCCTATCTCCCTCCCTCCCTTTCTCCCTCCCTCTCCCTCCTCCTTCCTCTCTTCTTCCCTCTTTTCCTCCCTGCCTCCCTCCCTCTCTCCTTCCCTCTCTCCCACTCACACCTTAAGGATCAACACACAGAAGGTGACCCCCAGAATCATGGAGAACTCCGACCTCAAGAAGGTGGGGAAGATATGAAATCCTGAGAGGAGAGACAAGAGATGTTCCTCTCTATTGTCTGCTAACCACACAAAGTTTATCAATCAATCTCTCCCATCTTTCACTGAACCACAGCAATTATATAATATTCCTTGTGTCTTTATCTCCCACTCTCAAATTTATTATATATTTACTTACCAAGAGAAGCGAAGAAAAAGACAGAGAAAAAGTCTCTTAGAGGTTCAACCAGCCTCTTGACCTACAGAGGAGGGGGGGAGAGAGAGAGAGAGAGAGAGAGAGAGAGAGAGAGAGAGAGAGAACTAAAGATGACAAAGTGATGTACATGTACATGTAAACTGCCCACTGCATTTTGCTACTATGTACACCTACAACCTATTGTCATAGCGTGGATCTTTGCACTGATGTGAACATTACTACAATATTATACACTTGATTGTGTGTGTGTGTGTGTGTGTGTGTGTGTGTGTGTGTGTGTGTGTGTGTGTGTGTGTGTGTGTGTGTGTGTGTGTGTGTGTGTGTGTGTGTGTGTGTGTGTGTGTGTGTGTGTGTGTGTGTGTGTGTGTGTGTGTGTGTGTGTGCACCTGTTCCACAACACTGTGGCCTTGTGAGCTGATGGCCAGACCTGCCAAGAAACAGCCTAGCTCCATGGACGCACCAAGATAGTCTGCAGCCTGGGAGGAGAGATTAAGAGGGAGGGAAGGTTGGGAGAAAGGGAGGGTGGGAGGGAGGGAGGAAATACAATGCTGCATTTGGCTTGAGACCAACACATGTCTCAACTATCACATGACTACTACTGCCTTGTCCTTCGTTCTTGTCCTCTCCTCCTTCTCCCTCCTCTCCCTCCCCCTCTGATCCCTCTTCTCCCTGCCCCTCCCTCTTCCCCTACCGCCCCCTCCCTCCCCATTTTCCTCACCACAAGCAGGAGAAAGCAGACACCCACAGAGCCAAGCACAACTGACTCAGTTTTGCTCCTCACAGAGTTCAACAGTCTGTGGAGGGAGACACGCATAACCAGTTGCTCTTTGCTAGTACTACTTATGACACACTGTGTGTAATAATATGAGGTTGGTACGCTAAATATATGGCTGAGGTCACCCTCAGACTGAGGTCATGTACAGTACTGTATTTAGCATACCAACCATATACTCCTAGCATGCTTTGTGTAATATATCCCGGTGATATTTACGCTGATATGTATATGTAATAGGATGGTCTGCTGTAGTATTTGGGATTAATAGCACGAGTAATGCAGGCAGGAAGGAGTAAAATAGCACAAGGCGAAGCCGAGTGCTATTTACCTTCCTGCCTGCATTACTCGTGCTATTAATCCCCAATACTACAGCAGACCATCCTATCACAGATTAATCCAACACGTATGGCCTAGCAACCCCTGGCCTCATTCACAGGTAGCGCACGCATTCAACCTTTGACCGTATGCGTCAACTGCACGAGTCGTGTGCGCTGGGAAACAGCCTGTAAACGAAGCTAGTCCCGCATAGCCAGAGTCTCTCCGCAAGCGAGAGAGCCTGGCTACGCAGGACTAAACGCCGAGGCCATTTAAGCAACCGGTATTGTGTAGCAACCACCGGCCAATCATTTCAGTATATCACATTTTTGTCGAGCAACCTCGACAAAAGTGTGATATACGAATGTGATTGGTCAATTGCTGTAGTATATCAAAATAATACGCCGGACTGCTACAGGAGTAATGTACAGCATGCGGCATGGGTGTTGGATTAGAATTGAAACTCACGGTACAGGTTGATATGCCAAATATTCCTGTTTGCAATACGCTCCTATAGTGACACCATCACTATACTATATATACCGAGACCATGGGATCTATGGGTTTCTAAAGCCCATAGATCCATTGGTGGAGGTATCTAGAGTATAGACATGTTTTCATGTAGAAGTCCTAATGAGGTGTCAAGATAGACATGTTTTCATGTAGAAGTTGTAAGGAGGTGTCAAGATAGACATGTTTTCATGTAGAAATTGTAGGAGACATGTAGTTTTTCATGTTTTCATGTAAAAATTGTAGGTTCTCCAACCTGAAGCAGGTCCCTATCACAAATAGAGACCTGTAATTGACCAATCAAATGCACCCAAGTAGTAACACTATACTCTAAATAACAGATACTGTGTCCAAGGGATCTATGGTATTTAGAAACCCCGAGGGCCCTGGGCTGTAGTGTCCCTGGGCTGTAGTGTCCTGAGCGAGGGCACTACTAAGGGCCCGAGGGTTTCTAAATACCGTAGATCCCATTGGACACAGTATCTAAGTTGTTTAGAGCATAGGTTCCTTACTTGTACTTCTTGTAGAAATTGTAGGTTCCTTACTTGTACTTCTTGTAGAAATTGTAGGTTCCTTACTTGTACTTCTTGTAAATATTGTAGGTTCCTAAGAGCATAGGTTCCTTACTTGTACTTCTTGTAAATATTGTAGGTTCCTAAGAGCATAGGTTCCTAAGAGCATAGGTTCCTTACTTGTACTTCTTGTAAATATTGTAGGTTCCTAAGAGCATAGGTTCCTTACTTGTACTTCTTGTAGAAATTGTAGGTTCCTTACTTGTACTTCTTGTAGATATTGTAGATTCATTAATTGTACTGGGTAACTACACCATTCAGTAACTACCTACTGACCAATAAGATTTGCCTATTAGTAACAGCTATGCTCTAAACATGAATAAATTGAGAACCACAACTCCCTAGGCCATGAACGGCCCTCAGGCCTAGATGTTAAACAGTCACCCAATGCACAGGAGAATGATTCAGCTGATACCAGACCTCACCAGCTGTGCTGGGGTGACTGGGAGTGTGGGTGCTACAGACACAGAGCACATGCAACACGATGGCTGTATCTACATGTACATGCATGTACATGTACAGGTAACACTCCCTACCTGTAGAACTTTTCTAGAATACGATTGGTCAGTTGCCTGGCGATAATCACCAGGAGACAGAAGCCACATAGTGTCTGAAGCAGCTGAATGAAGCCATACAGCATGGCAGTGACATTCCATTTCCCAACGCTGGTTGGGTCGTCAGCGAAGATCGGCATGAGAGCAACTAGCGTCCCTAACTGGATGTCTTGCATGACAAGCACACCGCTGAGGTAGCTGGGGATGTCAGAGTGGTCTGCTTACAGGGGAGGAGAGAGAGGGAGAGAAAGAGAGGGAGAGAGAGAGAGAGAGAGAGAGAGAGAGAGAGAGAGAGAGAGAGAGAGTGAGTGAGAGAGAGAGAGAGAGAGAGAGAGAGAGAGAGAGAGAGAGAGAGAGAGAGAGAATGGAAGGAGAGAGACGCTCTTAGTCCTTAACATAACACTAGAATAGAATAGACATAATAATTATGTGTAAGGCCTTCCATTGTTATTGCAGGTTTTAAACACACACTTTTAGTAGGTAATTTGCTAAGGACATTTTTGGTTAGAGTGCATATCATGTGAGTTTTGGTGCGTATGAATTCAAGGTGAACACATGGACATACATTGTATGCATGCATGCACATGTACATGCATGCACGTATGCCAAGGATATTGTAAGGTATTATTACACTGTACTGGAGTATGGTTTATTATAGTGACTCAAGCACTGGATGGAGAGGACCACACCCACTGACCACACCCACTGACCTTCGAGGGGGGAGTAGGGACGATGGATATCATCGGACATTGACATTGTCCTGTGTCTTGAGTAGATTGTGCCTGGTGTGTGTGTGTGTGTGTGTGTGTGTGTGTGTGTGTGTGTGTGTGTGTGTGTGTGTGTGTGTGTGTGTGTGTGTGTGTGTGTGTGTGTGTGTGAATGGCAAGTGGACGCATGCAAACTTGAGTGTATGAATGTACAAGTGCATGAGTGTATGAGTGTATGAGAGTATGAGAGTATAGGTGTATGAAGAACTCACTGTCCAGGATTCGGTGTGCAAGGGGAGCACTAGATAGAGAGAGGCAGGCCACCACCACCAGACTCACCCTCACCCTCACCCCCACACTGGCACCACTCACCACCCCTAGGAAGCTGCTTCCCACGAGGAGGAGATTGCCTCCATACACAGCCACTTGCCAGACCTGTGATGGTGAGAGTGTGAGTGTGTGATGGTGAGAGGGTGAGTGTGTGATGGTGAGTGTGTGATGGTGAGAGTGTGAGTGTGTGATGGTGAGTGTGTGAGCGTGTGATGGTGAGTGTGTGTGTGTGTGTGTGTGTGTGTGATGGTGAGAGTTTGAGTGTGTGATGGTGAGTGTGTGAGCGTGTGATGGTGAGTGTGTGAGCGTGTCATGGTGAGTGTGTGTGTGATGGTGAGGGTGTGAGTGTGAGAAAGTGAGTGTGAGTGATAATGAACTTTGCAAGACCCATACATACATGTATGCACGTACATGTACATGTACATATACTTGGTAATTTCATTTGGGTTGATCTGAAACTCTATGTAAGACTGCAAACAAGCATGCAACATGTGGTTTCTAGAACTGCAATCTCAACAGTTATCAGGATGCTCATGCCTGCGTTGCCAACAGCTACCAGCATTAATTATTCTATTGCCTGGGCTATACAGAATCTACATGTACGTGGATTCATCAAACCTTCCTTAGCTTCTCTGGTGAGAAGTCCAGAGCCACGCAAAACACGATAAACACGACTCCAAATTCCCCGATTGTCTCCACCTGTACCACTGAACTGATCATGTTGTATCCAACTGGCCCGAGAAGAAGACCAGCTAGAATGTGGCCCAGGAGTGGGGGCACATTAATTAGAGCGCACAGGCTGCCTAGAGCGAAGGAGAGGAGGAAGAGGTTGACTATGTCATGGACTAGGTGGTGGTCTTCAATTGGAACGGTGACATCTCGAGGGTGGGAGAGAACATACTGGTTGCTAGCTGAATCTACCAGCATTGCCATGGCTGCTCCTCCCTCACTCCCTCTCTCCTTCCCCGTCCCACTGGTAAGCTTCTTCTTGTACACGTAAGCCAGGTTGTGCCTCTCTGCGAGAACCTCCTCCTTCAACTTGACGACCGTCTCCAGCGCGGCTCCGTCCTGCTTTCGAGAGTCCTGGAACACATCCCCCGCAGTTAACTCACTCTCCAAGGTGTCAGCTGCATGTGATAACTCAGACATAATCTCGGCTATAAGTGGGTTGTGCGTGAGATTAATGTTTGGGTGGAGCGAACGCATCTCTTTCTCCAGCTCCAGAATGGAGTTGAAATCTTCTTCAACCATCACTGCAGCGTTTTTCATATCGTCCAGCCGCATTTGACAACTGCGTTTTACCTCGGCCAGGGATCGATAATCGCTCCCCAACGTCTGGTTGAGATCACGTAGGACCATCAACAGAGAACTGCCAGCTGCCTTGAGCTCTTGCTCGTAAATTTGTAGCATTTCCATTTTCAATTTCTCAGCTGTAGTAATTACAGGTTGCCCTTTAATTTCATCGACACGATGCCCAAGACTGATTAGCAGCACTTTCTTTTTCTGCAGCATAACGAGGAGTCCGCTGCAGGTGAAGTTTTGGAGGAGGTTGGAAGGTGAAGATTTTGGGAGAGTTGGATGGTTGGTGTTGGGTGAGGAGGGAGGGGTGAGGGGTGGTTGTGGGTGTGGCTGCTTGGCTGTTGGGTTGGGCAGGAGGGAGAGGAGGAGGGAGAGGAGGAGAGAGAGGGCACACAGAGAGGCTGGCAGGGAAAAGGATGGGGGAGGAGTGGGGAGGAGAAGGAGGAGGAGGAGGAGGTGGTGGTTGGTTGTGTGGATTAGTACTCTACTTTCGCTTACCTGTAGCAGCCATTAGACTTGTCTTCGAGATGCGTCGTTGCTAGCCGACCTTGCAGCTTGGCACCACCCTGCACTACGCTGTGGGGTGGGGTGCAGGAGGCACTTGGAGATAGCCCCGGTCATAATTGTCACACGCTAGAATAAGCTCAGTCTCGTTCCCATACCACCTCGGAGCGAGGTGGGGACAAAACCACTAGGCAGCGCTAAGGTATGGATTCAAAGGTCAGGTTTTAATGCTAAATAAAGCGCACCAACATCTCGCCACTTCTTGCGTCTGTCGTTCTTGTGCTTGGCGCGTTCTGCTCCGGACATGTCTGAATCAGAGTACGACAGTTCAGACTCACCGGCCTATGGTGAGCAGGAGGACGAACGGAGAGAGGCCGCTGAGGAAAGCGGAGCAGAATCCGGAGATGGGGGAGAGGTGGAGGAGAGGAATGTGGAGCGGGAGGAGAAGGAAGAATCTCTGTCCGGTGGAGTGGAAGGGGAGAGTGGAAAGAGTGAAAGTGAGGGGGAAGAAGAGGAGGAGGAGGACATGAAGGGTGAAGGACAGGAGGAGGGTGATGAAGGTGCGGTGTCAGCTCAGCGTCAAGGGGTTGAGGCAGATGAGACAGAGTTGTACGGAGAAAGAAAGAAGCTCAAAGGTGATGAGTGACGTAGTGATAAATTGCACTCTTGAACGCTTATTGGGTGGCTGTAGTAACACCTCTGCGTGTTAAGGCTGGGTTGCAACTCTCAAGACATGCACTGTATGTGCCAGCCCCTGCCTCCTGTATGGTGTGTGTCTTCTGTCGCTATTGTCGCATGAGGCTATGGTTAAAATGGTGTATAGAGTTTGTGAAAATGGTGCCATTTTATATTTCTCCTGTTCTTTTCTTCACCAGGGGTCAAAGTCCGGGCTTTCTTGGACAGCGATCAGTCAGACAGTGAGGGTGAGGGTGGTGGGGAGGTGGAGGGGGAGCTTGGTAGAGGTGAGGGGAGGGAGGAGATGGAGGGGGAGGAGGAGGGGGGGAGAGGTGAGGGGGGAGAGGGAGGGAGAGGTGAGGAGGAGGGGGAGGGTGAGTGGAGAAGCCATGTGGCTGTATCGGCTGGGAGGAAGTTCTTGGATGAGTCTGATGATGAGCCTGTAGAGGAACAGAGAGGAGAGGAGGAGGGGACGGAGGGAGGGGTGGAGAGTGACAAGGAGGAAGAGGGAGGGGAGGAGGAAGATGAAAAAGAGCAGGCAAGGTAAGCAGACTTATATAGTTTCCATATGAGAACCACTATAGGGTGTGATAGGCCATTGGGTGACCTTTGACCCAATCACTTCTGCTTTGTCTTCACTTTAGCCCGTCTCGGGAGGATGTGTTTGGAGAGAGTGAAGATGAGGTAAGTAGTCCCACCCTCCTCCCCCCCTCTCTGTCTCTCTCTCCTCTCTGTCTTCTTCTCCCCCTCTCTCCCTATCGCACTTTGAAATAATTTAGGCTGAAGGTAGTGGAACGAAGCGCAAGAGATGGGAATCACCAGATGAAGGTGACATTGAAGAAGGATCTGCATTAAAGAAGCGAAGAGGTAGGTGACACTACCTGTGTCCTCATAGTGGGACCTACCACTGTAGCTCATGTGGACAAAGTATCTTCTAGTGTTGCATGTGAGCTCAAGTGAACAGAGTGTCTTCTAGTGTTGTATGTGAGTCGGGAACATGGTTTCACATATGTAGGCGTACATGTACATACATGTACATGTAGTTTGGGTAGTCTTTACCTGGAGATCCACATGTGCCATCCCAAAAGAGGGTTTGGTTCCTTTTGAGTGACCTCTTGGTTGTGCTGAGAAAAACAGATAAGCCAATCAGAACACAGGTTTGCAATTTGTCATGTGAGTGCCGAACAGGTCCAGGGGTAGGACTTCTGTACATAAATCACATGATAATTACATATTATTATGCAATTTATGTACATGTCATGTGCATGTCATGGAAACATGTACCAAAACATCTTTCAGGCAAGCACATGTGAGGGTCTGGGCACGGTGGGTGTGGTTTGGGGATCTGCAGTGGGTGTGGTCATTGGGTGTGGTCTGTGGGAGGTGATCAGTGGGTGTGGCATCTTGTTTCTTGTGCAGAGTTGGGTGGAAGTGGGGATGAGGAGGAGGGGGAGGAGAGGGAAAGAGGAGGAGAGGAAGAGGAGGAGGAGGGGGGAGGGAGAGAAGAGCTGGAGGAATTGCAGCAAGAGATGGCAGAGCTTCGTGATGAGGAAGAAGAAAAAGAAGAGGGGGAGGAGGGGGAGGGGGAGGAGGTGCCAGAGATGGGTGGGGAGCGTGTGGTAGAGGAGGGGACTGAAGCAGCCTCTGACGATGAACCAGAAGCAGGCCCCTCAAAGTAAGCTGGAGAGAGAGAGAGAGAGAGAGAGAGAGAGAGAGAGAGAGAGAGAGAGAGAGAGAGAGAGAGAGAGAGAGAGAGAGAGAGAGGAGAGAGAGAGAGAGAGAGAGAGAGAGAGAGAGAGAGAGAGAGAGAGAGAGAGAGAGAGAGAGAGAGTAGGGAAGGGGTAGCCAAGGAAAAATATTCCACCCCTGCCTGCCCCCTCGATGAAATCTCTTTGATATTTCAGTGTTGGTCTCTCCGACTGGGATGTCATGATGCAGAGAAGGAAGGATGCAATGGCAAGGGCCAGACGGAGGAGGAGGAGGGACATCGATATCACGGCCGCTGACGACCACATCATGGCCATGATCAGGGAGATGAGACAAGCAGTGGAGGTGAGATGGGGGAGGAGGGGGAGGGAGAGATGTGGAGGGTGGAGGGTGGGGGAGGAGGGGGTGAGATGGAAAGAGGTAGAGACAGTGGTAAGGGAGAGGTCAAAGAGGAAGTGAGATGGAGGAGGAGGGGGAGGGAGAGATGTGGAGGGTGGGGGGAGAAGGGGGTGAAGTGGAAAGAGGTAAGATAAGGGAGAGGTCAAAGAGGTAGTGGAGAGGAAGAGGATGAGGGAGAGAAAGGAATGATTATGATAATTTTTATGTAGGAGGACCGTCAACTGAACCTTCAGAAGCAGCCAGCCTTGAAGAAACTCAAGATGTTACCGACTATAGTATCGCATCTCAAGAAGTATGTTGGTAGTGTGTGTGTGTGTATGTGTGTGTGTTTGAGAAGGAGGAGTACTCAATTGGGTGGAAGACTTGTCCACACTCGCGTGAGTGGCCAAAATATCTCCATTACTTTAGTCCTAAGTTCTTTTCTGGAGTTTCCATTAACATCTATAGGTTTCTGGTCATCAGGGGAGTTCCCTATCTTTCCTCATGAACTGCATGTTTCGGCCTCTTTAAACTCCCGACATGCAGAACACTCCGGATAGGGCGAGGCCACTCCACCTGGTTAGGAGTCCAGACTTGTTTTTTGGGGTTAATTATGTGGGCATGCTCTGTGTATGTTAGACACACATGGATATGTAGGTTGCTATCCTTTGTGTGTGTGTGTGTGTGTGTGTGTGTGTGTGTGTGTGTGCGTGTGCTCACTTCACTCTCTCTCTCTCTCCCTCTCTCACTCGCTCTCTCTCTCTTTCTTTTTCTCAGGTCAGATCTGCAGGCCTCCTTCATAGAGTGTGGGATACTGACTGTGTTGGCAGTAAGTGGCTCTGTTCATATTTTGTATTCATCTTCTGTGTACTTTATACTTCCCTTCCTCTCTCCCTCTCCTTCCTCCGTCTTCCCTCCCTCTCTCCCTCCCTCCCCCTCCCCCCCACAGGAGTGGTTGAGTCCTCTCCCAGATCACTCTTTGCCTCACCACAAGATTAGAGAAGCCATTTTGGACATCCTCCGAACAGTATGTACATGTAACATGTAACATGTTGTTGCTTCTGAAACCTCCCTCCCTCCCTCCCTCCTTCCTCTTTCCTTTCATCTTTCCTTCCCCTTCTTACCACCACCATCTCCCCCTCACTCTCCCCTCTCTCTCCCTTCCTCCCCTCCTTTCCTCCCTCCCTCCCTCCCCCTCTCCCTCCAGTATCCTGTTCCTGAGAGCCACATCCTCAAGTCCAGCAGGATAGGCAAGGCAGTCATGCTCATCTACCGTCACCCAAAGGAGACCCGAAAGAACAGGGAGAAGGCGGGCAAACTGATCAGTGAGTACCGTATGGCACCAAATTTAAAAAAAAAAAGGAGCATAATTTTCGCGTTTTTCGCCGATTAGCTGCGAACTGCGAAATTATGCTCTGCGAAATAAAAACTAAGTTCTCCAGAAGTAGGCATGGATAACTAAAATCCTTGTGATCCGCGAAAATTGTTTCTGCAAAACTTCCAAAAATGTTATTCCGCGAAAATTGTGCCCCTCAAAATTTTTGCGCCATACGGTATACCTGCCTTGCACCTAGGCTCCCCTGCGTTTGTGCAACAATTGATAACCTTTGTACCTGTGAGGAAAGAAAGGGGCAGGGCCTTCCCAAACTTATCCATAGGGGTACAAAGGTCATCAATAATTGCGCAGACACAAGAGGGAGCATGGGTGTGAGTGTATCACAGTTGGCTGACTGCTGTCGAGGGTAGGGAGGTTCAGGGAATTTCTCCTTCTTAGATGAGTGGGCTAGGCCAATTTTTGGGCTGGCCTCCGACTTCAAGAGTTTGGGACGAGACGAGCGAGAGGAGAGAGACTACGCAAATCTCTCTCAGGCAGCCAGGAGGAGACTGAGGTGAGGGAGGGAGGGGGAAAGGGAAGGGGGAAGGGAAGGAGGGAGAGAGAGGAGGAGGAGCATTAGCTTCTCATTTCTCCCTCCTTTTCCAGCTCTGGTGGTGAGTCTAAGAAGGCAGCCCACGAGGACGACATTGAGTGAGTGTAATACTGAGGAGGTTCATGCATTCTGCTTGGGGGGGGGGCAGAGGGCCCAAATATTTGTGTGTGTAGCAGACCCCCTTGAGGGGGTCTGGATGCCACTGCTTGGATGTATATATGCCTTCACTTTGTAGTGAGTTCATTGTGTTTCACTCTGCATCTCTCTCTACGTGAGAACCACAACTCCCTAGGCTGCAAGTGGCCCCTAGGCCTAGCCATTGAACAGTGACCATATGTGCAGGATGTGTTTCAGCCAGTACCAGGCCTCATCAGCTGCGCTGGGGTGACGGGGAGTGTGGGTATTACACGTCATGCACGTGCAACACAGATGGCTGGCCTTAGGTCCTCACAGTCATAGCCTGTGGTGAGGAAGACCTATGAGGCCCTACCCTCACTGGTTAATGCTAGCCCCTCCCCTTCATGCTAGTCCCTCCTCTTCACATTAGCCCCTCCCCTTCACACTAGCCCCTCCTCTTCACAGCTCTCATTCCCTTCACCTCCTGTCTTGTAAATCTTCACACTAGCCCCTCCCCTTAATGCTAGCCCCTCCCCTTCACACTAGCCCCTCCCCTTCATTCTAGCCCCTCCTCTTCACAGCTCCCATTCCCTTCACCTCCTGTCTTGCAAGTCTCACGTTACTGCTAATATCCCTCCCCCTCCAGACCTCAGAAGCCGGGGGACAAGGGGTGGATAGGGAGGGCCAGGGTGCCCATGCCCTCCACCAGGGACTATGTGGTGAGACCCAAGTGGAAGGTGGAGCACGAGTTCAAGAAGGTGAGCAAGGGGAGTGTGGGAGGGTGGTTGGGGGGGAGGGAGACTGCCTATAGGGAGGGTGTGGATGTAGGGAGGGGGGAGGGTGTGGATGTAGGGAGGGGGGAGGGTGTGAATGTAGGGAGGGGTGTGGGTGGAGGGAGAGGTGTGTGGGTGTGGGTGGAGGGGGGGAGACTGTGCATGTAGGGAGGGTGTGGATGTAGGGAGGGGGGAGGGGTGTGGATGTAGGGGAGGGTGTGGATGTATATAGGAAGGGGTATGTGGGTGTGGGTGTGGATGTAGGGAGGGGTGTGTGGGTGTGGGTGTAGGGAGGGGTGTGTGGGTGTGGGTGTAGGGAGGGGTGTGTGGGTGTGTGGGTGTGGATGTAGGGAGGGGTGTGTGGGTGTGGGTGGAGGGAGGGGTGGGTGGGTGTGGGTGGAGGGAGGGGTGTGCATAGGGAAGAGTTGAGTTGAGAGATTATTAATTAGATTTTTAGATTAGATCATTAATATTCTTGGTAATATTAATGTATTATTATCCTTTGTGTGACCAGGAGCCCATAAGCGCCACGAAGCGGCGCCAAGGAGCGTCCAACAGCGCATGATAGCATGGAACAGCGGTGTACTAACCACAGCAGCCAGGTTATGGCCTTATTTGGCACACAGTTACGTAACAGCTGCTACAGAAGTGCAACTTCTACAGGTGTAACAGTAGTGTGGGTTCTCCAACTGCCGTATATGGTCAATGACAGAGAGGTCAAAGTTGCCGTTTAGGACATAGCTGTTCTTAGCTGTTGGATGCTCCTTGGCGCCGCTTTGTGGCACTTATGGGCTCCTGGTGTGACATATTACATCATTGACTTTTTTTAATGGGTTCCCTCTTGTCTGTCTTCCCTCTGTTAGGGCCCAGCTAAGCGGGTTCTCAACCGGTTTGAAAAGCAGGTTCACAAGGAGAAGCAGAGGAAGATGCAGGGGAAGACCTCTCATGCAGTTTCTATCAGCATAGAGGGCAGGAAGATGCCACTCTAACCAGTTTGACTGGTTTGGGGAACCTGATTCACTTGTCTGACTACTTTCATTATAACAGTAGACATGCAAGTCATCTTTGTCACTAATTGACAATCATCTTTTCTTGTATCGTCAAACAAATTGTTAATTGATTGCACTTAACACACATACGTATATACATGTATATATACTGGTGTAGAAACACACACACACAGACACACATTCTCTCTCTCTCCTCCTATCTTTCTGTGCTCTTCCTCCCTCTCTCCCTCACCTCTTCATTGCCATTTGCCAATACATAATTCAAAGCACACACACACACACACACACACCCTCCCTCTTCTCCCTCCCCTCTCTATATATCTGCGCCCTCCCTCCCTTCCTTCCTTCCCTGTACATAATTCAAACACAACCATCAAAATCAGCACCACACGTACACACACACACACACACACACACACACACACACACACACACACACACACACACTCTTCTCTCCTTCCCTCTTCTTCTCCTTTATCTTTCTGTTAGTGCCCTCCCTCCCTCCCCTGCCAGTACACAATTCCATCAAAATCAGCACCACATGTACACACACACAGTGAAAGAATGCTATTCCTGGGTGTGTGAGGGTCCATGGAGGTCTCGTTCTCCCCCGTGACCAGGCTGCTCTGGCTTCCCAGCTGCTGCTGGCTCTACTCCCTGGCTCTGCTGGGAGTACCTGGCCACACTGGGTATCACCATCACTCGAGAGTGCCTCTTCGGTAGTGTCAGTCTGGGAAAGGTGGGGCTGGTGGCCCCTGGAAGAGATAAAGAGGGTCTTCTTGGGGGTGTGGCAACTCCTGTGCTTTCGGGAGATGAAGAAAGTGGGGTAAGGGAAGTGGGGAAGTTGTGGGGTCCTGTGAATTTTCCCCCCAGGGGGGTAGAGGAAGATGGTGTCAAGGGGGATTCAGGGATAGGTGAGGGGATGCTACTGGATGTTGAGGTGCGACTGGGAAAGGGGGCAGTTTCGTCTCGAATTACCACGCGGAGGGGGTCACCAGGACTTCGTTTCAGGGGGGCGGGGTGGTGGGAGGGAATGGAGGGGGCAGGAGTGGCAGAGAGCTTTCTCTTTGGAGAGGGGGTACGTCGGAGGGCAAGGTCAGCTCCTGAAGTTCGTCTACCAGATGGAGGCCGGGGGATAGCTGCTATGGTTGAGTGCTTGCGACGTGTGAACTGCGGTGTTCCTGAGAGAGAGAGAGGGAGAGAGAGAGAGAGTAATTATAAGAGAGAGGGAGGGAGGGAGAGAAGGAGGGAGGGAGGGAGGGGTGGAGGGAGGGAGGGAGGGGTGGAGGGAGGGAGAAAGGGAGAAAGGGAGTGAGGGAGGGAGGAAGGGAGGGAGAGTGATAAGGCAGGAGGGAAGGATGAGTATTCCTTGCCTTGTTCCTTGGCCTGAGCTATGCTGTAACGACGGTGAGTACGATACGTGTAAGAAACCACGAACACCCACAGCCACCTTGGGACCCAGCTGCACACCCAGCTCTGAGAGGGAGGGAGAAATGAGAACGTGGTGTAGAGGGTGGCAAGAGAGGTATATTCACTAGTCACCTCTTATTACATAGGCAATGGGGAAGTAGGGGAGGAGGAGGAGGAGGAGGAAGAGGAGGAGGAGGAGGAGGAGGAGGAGGAGGAGGAGGAGGAGGAGGAGAAGAGGATGAGGAGGAAGAGGAAGAGGAGGAAGAGGAGGAGGAAGAGGAGGAGGGAGGGAGGGAGGGAGGGAGGGAGGGAGGAGGAGGAGGGAGGGAGGGAAGGAGGAGGAGGAGGAGGAGGAAGAGGAGGAAGAAGAGGAGGGAGGGAGGGAGGAAGGAAAAGTCTGAGGTAGCTATTGATCATTACCTGCAGAGAGTGGGGCCAGTATCCACAAGTGATGGAAGCCACGCCCAGTGTGGAGAGAGCGTGGGAGACATAAGTGGAGGGGTGAGGGGTGAAGAGGGTAGGAGGTGTGTGGGGCTCTGCTAGGAAGCATGGCAGGAGAGTCTGGAGAGGAGGGAGGGAGGGAGAGAGGGAATGAGACAGGAGTGCAGGGAGAGGGAGAGAGAGAGAGAGAGAGGGAGAGAGAGAGAGAGAGAGAGAGAGAGAGAGAGAGGGAGGGAGAGAGAGAGACATACCTGCACAATGACGCCTCGTCCTGCAGCCTCATATGTCAGACTTTGGGAGAAATTGCTCATATATGCCTGCAGATAATGTATGTAAGTATGTTTGAGTGTGCAAGATGTTAGCAGTGGACCCAGTGTTTAGTGTGAGTGAGGGTTAAAAATTTTCTAATTAATTATTCGTACATACATGTATATCAAACACGTCGCACACTCCTCACTACAATAAACTGCCAGTCAGTCAGTCTGTCATTCAGCGAGCCTGTCAGTCTGTTGTTCAGCCAGTCATTCAGTCTGTCATTCAGCCAGCCAGTCAGTCTGTCATTCAGCCAGCCAGTCAGTCTGTCATTCAGCCAGTCAGTCAGTCTGTCTGTCATTCAGTGGGTCACTCACTCTGTGTGGTCCCAACAGTATACTGTCTGTCAGTTCCTTCTGTTCCTAACCATAGCCCAGCCTTAGCCAATGGCAGAGACAGTACCCTCGGGCATTTCACGACAGTCTTGAGCAGCCGAGACTCTCCACCTAGCTACTGGTTAGATTGTTACGAATCGCCTTCCAAACACACCTCACAGTGAGGATGAGGTGGACTAGGACTGACCATTGATGCTGAGTAGGCAGTGCGGAGAGGGGAGGGAGGGAGGACGGAGACGTGGGAACACAGGTTTATGACCACCCCCCTCTGCCTCTCTATCATCTGTGGCAGTAGGAGGTAGGTCATCTGAGGAGGAGGAGGAGGAGGAGGAGAGGAGGAGGAGGAGGAGGAGGGAGGAGGAGGGGGAAGGGGAGGAGGAGAAGGAGGAGGAGGAGGAGGAGGGGGAAGGGGAGGAGGAGGAGGAGGAGGAGGAGGAGCAGGAGGGGGGAGAGGACATGGGGAGGAGGAAGGAAAAGAGAAATTCAGAAGAGGGTAGAAAAGGGATTACGTAATGAGTGAAGAGAACTTTGTCTTCACAATACCTACCAGCGTGGTGGCTGCAATATTCACGTCAAGGATGGCACATAGTCTCTGTGGAAGCATATACATGTAATATGTTCTTACATATAATTAGAACAGGCTATGCAATGTGTATGTATAGGTTGAGCTAGGTCTGCTATGGTACTGCATGGGGACATACCTGGGATGGAACGAGGATGAAATACTGTGGGTGGTCATACCTTATACCTAAACAGTTCACTGTGTGTGTGTGTATGCATGTGTGTGTGTGTGTGGGGGGGGGGGGGGGGGGGGATGCTCAAATGGGAAAACAAAGTGACTTGTGATGACTAGGAATAGTTGTCATAACAACCCATACCCTACCCAGCATCCCAATCTCGTATCCCTGGAGAGCCTCCTCTATCTCCTGGTAGACATGACGCCCCAGAGAGAAGTCGGCATGGATACCATAGGCCTGGACATTGTATGTTAACTCTAGGATGGGGGAGGGAGGCAGTGATGAAGGGAGGGAGAGAGGGAGGGAGGGAGGGAGGGAGGGAGGGGAGAGAAGGGAGGGAGAGAGGGAGGGAGGGAGAAGAGAAGGAGGGAGGGAGGAGAGAAGGGAGGGAGAAAGGGTGATCAAATAGACAGACAACAACAGACACACAGACAGACAGACAGCGACAGAGACAGAGGCAGACAGACAGACAGACCTAGAGATAGTCTGACAGACACAGGCAGACAGACATACTTACGAATCTTAGCCACAAGCTGAACCAGCTTATCGTAAGAGTTGCTGATCACCACCACACTCACTCCCCTCCTGGCCAGCTGCAGCAGAGAGAAACTCACTCACTGCTCACAGACCCAACTGGCAAGTAGCAGTTCTTATACACAGGCCAACAGATGTATGTACCTAGTACACTGTAGCTTGCCACACCCACTCCACATGTACTATGTACTTGGATTGGCTTTGCTTAGCACAAACCTGACAGTGGTGTACAGTGCTTGCTAGCTACTGTATACTCGTGTTTGAGACCTACCTCCTCTGCAAATGCTTCTCCAATAGCTGAAGTTGCCCCCAGCACCACTGTGATTGTAAAGAAGAGCTGAAGATGATCACATACATACACACAGCAATCATAAGAACCGCTATTCCCAGACAGAAGTGAGTAATAGACAGCAATAATTAGAATTAATTTTACGTACATGTACATGAACAGATGTATGAAACGCTACTGCAGCTATTGCATGTATTTATAGCTCATAGCCCGCACTACTGCGTGCTGTACTCGGTCGCCTTACCTGCCCACTTCCCGAAACGTTCAGACAAATCGCTGGTGATGCATCTTCTGAACGGGATGCAGTAAACGCGGACACCGCGCCAGCACTGCCACGCGAAGCCGGCCAGGTGTTTTGCACCGTACGCAACTCCCGCAGCAAAGGCGTAGTCCAACACTGTGTGCAGTGGCCGGAAAAACTCCTCCACCAAACGCGGAACACTTTCTCCGTTCATTGTGCCGCGGGTGGATATTCTAATTGGTGCTCGCCGGCTTTGACCTTTGACCTGGTTCTCACGCATCTTTGTTGCCAGCGGTTGTGTTCTCCTCAAAATGTCTGACGAAGACGAACAAGTACAGGTAGAGAGAGAAGTAGTATCAGCCGAAGCGTGTACTGAGAACGATGCGGGTGGATCCGCCTGGTAGATGCTAGGCTACAATGCTTCGTAGAGATCAGTAGCTAGAAAAAGCAGCAAGGCTTTATGAGAAGAGTTTCGTATAGGCTCCAGGTAGACGTGGGTGTACAAAGGTGGTTTGATCTAAGTAGACTGCATGATGTGCTCTAATTGGAGCAACACCTTTGGTCCCCCTTTCTCCACTCACTAGGCTGAGGAAGAAGAGGAAGAGGATGCAGTAGATTACCAGGAGGTGCTGAGAGAGAAGTGTGGCAGCACCAAGAAATGCACTGCTCTTCAGGAAGAACTGGACAGATGCAACGAGAGAGTGTCCAGCAAAAGCAAGACAAGCGAAACCTGCGAACAAGAGCTTTATGACTTTGTCCACTGCGTAGACCATTGTGTAAGTATTCCTATTCTTCTCAGTTACGAATGTTGCCTTACTCTTTCCCCCCCCTCCCTCCCTCCCTTCCTCTCCCCCCCTCCCCCCTCCCTTCCTCTCCCCCCCTCTCTCCCCTTCCCTCCCTCCCTCCCTCCCTCCCTTCCTCTCCCCCTCTCCCCCCCTCCCTTCCTTTCCCCCTCTCCCCCCTTCCCTCCCTCCCTCCCTCCCTCTTGTTTCCCTCCTCTCCAACATACAGGTATCAAAGAACTTGTTCAAGCACTTGAAATAACCACTACCTACTGTAGGCCTATTGACAGTGCAATGAGCTGACAGCACTGATGTCTGTTTCCTGTATAGAACCTATTTATTACATATGACCATGGTGTATCTAGTAATGCAGTGTATTGCTATATATACCTATTGTACATGTAATAGCAAAGGTACTAGACCGCTGTGGCCATAGTGTTGATTAGCCTCCCAACAGAAGACATTAAGTGGTTGCTGGCTAGTCCACACACCCTCTAAAAAGGAAGATGGTTGGAGGGAGGGTGTGGCTTTGCCAGTTGCTACTGTAAGGGGTCATAGAGTTGTGCAGCAATGATGAACTGTACAAGAGCTTGTTTTACTATCCAAAGGAACCGTTGCAATACATGCTACGTGGTTGGATCAAGTGGAATGGATGGCTTGATCCCTGTGGTCTTCCATAAACCCATATCAAATTAATTATTTAATACACAGTTATTCTTTCAGAGGTGTTCTGTTATGGTTGGTGAAGGATAAGTGATACCATGAAAAGTAAGATGACACACATGAGTATATAATAATGCTATGTAAAGACTGGATTCATAATGCACAGGAGCTCAAGCCATGGAGGATGTGTTTCAATAGTAGTACACACCAAAGGCAGCTGCTACACAAAAAAGGGACTCCTGCAGAGAGAGAGAGAGAGAGAGAGAGAGAGAGAGAGAGAGAGAGAGAGAGAGAGAGAGAGAGAGAGAGAGAGAGAGAGAGAGAGAGAGAGAGAGAGAGAGAGAGAGAGAGAGAGAGACAGACAGAGACAGAGACAGACAGAGACAGACAGAGAGAGAGAGAGAGAGAGAGAGAGAGAGAGAGAGAGAGAGAGAGAGAGAGAGAGAGAGAGAGAGAGAGAGAGACAGACAGAGACAGACAGAGACAGACAGAGACAGACAGAGAGAGAGAGAGAGAGAGAGAGAGAGAGAGAGAGAGAGAGAGAGAGAGAGAGAGAGAGAGAGAGAGAGAGAGAGAGAGAGAGAGAGAGCTCACTGGTAAATGATTTGTACAAGTGAATGGCTGCATGATTGCCTTGCTCAGTTGTATGTGAGCAAATGCATGCGCACCTACATTCATGAAAATGTCCTCAGCATAGTTGTCTGTGTCTGAATCCCAGAAACACCTACAACACATTCTGGAACCAAATGCAGACAGGAATGAATGTAAACATACCTCTCTTCACCTCCCCTTCTTCTCTCTCCACCCCCTTCTCATGGTGTCTCCTTCTTCCAATCAGCTTTTACCTCCCATTTCCTTTCCCTTTTTCAACTTACTTCACCCCCTCTCCTCTCTGCTCCCCAATCACCACCTGTACAACAAACTTATACCTTTCCAGATTCAGCTCTGTATATGCAAAGAAAAGTATATATTTTGTGCATTGCCTTCCAAGTATATACTTGATAAGTTTATGGCTTATTCCATACACACCTTTTAATTTTGTTTTAATTGAATCGCTGATTTGTTCTGTCCATGCTTTGCATTGCTCTGAACTGTACTGCTTCTCATTCAGTGCTTCCATCAAAACGCTGTGGATGAGGCCCTTCACTGCCTGCGGCCGAAATCTATACGAGACAGGAAGGACAGGAAGGGACGAGAAGGTACGCATAGGAGAAAGAAAAGCGGGTTTGAGGACAGACGGAGGAATGGTTCGGTTAGGGTTGGTCATGGCATTGAACAGACGGTACTTACTTGTGCTCAAACCGCGGCCTGATTGTGTAAGTACTCGTTCCGCTGCCGTCCTCCATTGAGGTTGTTAGCCCGTTTCGTTGGTTACAACTCAGCTCCACCCACATAGACCAAAGCGCCAATTAACGCCCACCACAGCTATCACGTGAGAAGTTGCAAGGGCGCTATAATTGGAGATTCAAGCTCAAGATGTGGCCCGAGGCTCTACCGTCCTTTATCATCATAGCTGGCGCTATTGTCTTTGCTGGATCAGGACTTCACTTTTTGAACAGATTAGAACGTGGCGGAAAGGTAAGCCACTTCCTCTTTCAATATCTAGATTGTTTTCTCCAGTGTCGATATTTTGTTTGTTTTCTGCGGTCATAAATAAACTTATCTATGCTGCGGAAAAGTAGTTAACACTGTGCAAGAGATGCGTACTGCTCAACAGCGTCATGTGTTTGCTGCAGAATAAAAGATGGTCGCTTGATGGATGGGACAAGAAGATGATGTCCCGGGACAAGAGAATCACAGGCTCGGCTTACAAACAGCAGGTAAACCCTGGGATGTGCAGTGGAAGGAGTACATTTTGGAGGGTGGAGTGTTTGTCACATGACGTGCTGATCACTCTCTTCCTCTCTCTGTCCCACTCCCAGAGCTTATAGCCACCAGTCCCAGCTGGACACACTACTCTCCAAAGATTAGCACATGTATTTCAGACATCCAATATTGTTATGTGTATATATGCATATAATTATGTATGTGTGACTGTCCATCTACAATATGTATACACTGTTGTATGCAAACCAAGTGAACACTTATGTGTATAACACTACAGGAAGGAAAGAAATGGGAGAGAGGACTAGAGTAGATAAAGAATGTAACTCTATTCTATAAAGCATACACTCTACAAGAATACAGAGAAGGCTTTGTAACTTAGAAAGTTTCATCAAGTTTCCATGCATATGGCCTTAGAAAGTTTACTGTATTCTCCAGCGTTAAGTAGCACACATACAAATTTTGTAAAAAATTCCCACATTGGCCTAGAAAAATTCCAGTGTCCTAGAAATTATTATAATTATAATTATTGTAGTTTTCCCTTTTTTGACATAGGAAAACAATAAGTCTCATTGGCTTATCCAGGTATCCAGGTACATATGCACAAGTATTGGTGGCCTGTGGATGTATGTGTACATATAGTCACATATACTGTGTATTAACAGTGCACATTGGAGTGGATATGAATGTATAGGAATTTACAGGCATGTTTTAAGATCCAGGTGGCTATATACATGGTGTACATTGTCAATGACACTAACTCTCCACTACATAGTTTGGGTGGACTACAAGTTGTGGGTTCTCTTTATCCTCCTCTTCCTCCGTAACCAATGGCAACAGAACATGGTCCTGAATGAAAACAGTTTGCAAATGATGCATGTGTGTGGTTTCATGCATAAGTGGTTAAACCTGTTTCAGAAACCGGACTTACATGATGCACAAGTCTCTCGATCACTTTCTCCACCAACACTTTCTTCTCGGCTAGCATCTCCACACTGTCGATGTCTCCCTCTATCTCCCCTAGATACCAGTTGACCAGGTCAGCCTGCCTTGCCCCACCAGTGCCCTCATCTTCACCTGAGAAAGGTCATGTGACTGTCACATGAGGCACATATGAGATCACATGACCCACCTTCAGATGATTCTTCAATTTGCCTCAGGTGCAGAATGAGAAGGTTAGCAATAGTACGATACTCCTCATATGTCACTCGAATCTTCTTGACTACTTTTTCCGGTTTGACAGGTTCCTCTGGTGGTCTCTGATCAACTCCGTTTTCCTGAGGGTGCTCCTCAATCCCATTCTCAACTGGTTCCCCCATGGCATCTCCTAAGGGAGAGAGGATCGAGGAGAAATGGAAATGGAGGAGGAAGGGAAAGAGAAATTAAAGGAATGAACAAAGTAGAAGAAGATAGGCTTATTCCTCATGTACTGTTCTGTGCATTACATCATAATGATGTAACCTCGTAAATAGAATGTGCAGAACAGTACATGAGGAATAAGCCAGAAGATAGGGAAGCTGTGAAGAGAAGGCAAGGATGAGAGGAAAGTAGGTGAGAGAGTGATGAAAGAAAGAAAACAGCAGGAAAGAGAAACTGAAAGAGAAACTGGGGTGTCAAAAACACTCTAACCATTCTCCAAAAGCTGTTCCTCCTCTTCGTCAAAGTTGATGTCTGGTGTTTCCACTCTGATGATCGACTTGTTGAGGAGCCGAAAAGCTTCCTTCACGTGCTTTGGCTGCACGTCTTCCTGGCAGTAGAGACGGGCCATGGCCTCGGAGAGACGGATCATGCTCTCCAGCTGACGCACAGTGATGCGCCATGACGACCTGGTGGCCCCTGGAAACAGAGAAAGAGTAGGTGGGAGGGGAGAGTGTGAGAGTCAGAGGAGGAGGGAGGGAGGAGAGAGGGAGGGAGAAGGGGAGGGAGTGGGAGGGTGGAAGGAGGGAAAGAGAGGGAGGGAGGGTGAGGCAGTGGAAGAAGGAAAGAATGGAGGGATTGGTACAATAGTCATCATCATGTGACCACGACCGCAAGTCACATGACTGGGAGCACTCACCACTGCTGTCTCTCTGCCGCAGCCTCTTGTACTCCTCCACCATGTACTCTGCACTGTCGCTGCTGATCTTTGGTTTGAACTGGCGGGCAAACAGAACATAGCGCTGTATCTCGTCCTGGGTGCGGGAGGCAGGGGAAAAGAAAAAAGGGGGGAGGAGGGAGAGAATGGAGGGAGGGAGTAAGCAACACTGAGAGGTGAGGAAGGAGAGAGTAATACGTGTACATGTACGTGTACAGGGGAGAGACGCCCTTTGCCTTGCATAAACTTTAAAGATTCGGCCTGCCCAGCTGAGCTGCCTCGGTGGCTCAGTTGGTAGAGCGTCCGCCTAGCACGCAGGACGTCGCGGGTTCGAATCCCACCCGAGGCAGCTCATTTTTTCTCTTGAGAAAAAAAGGAGTTGTCTTCGGGTGTAGTTGTTTACCTTGCCTTGTCTCTTAGAATGAGTTTACATGTAACTAGAAACAACGCAATGCAAAGTAACTGAAGACAGCTCTTCTTTTCTGGAGAAAAAATTAACTGCCTCAGGTGAGACTTGAACCTAAGACGTACATGTACATGTATAAACTGCATATCATGCAGATATTCTACCAATTGAGCCACTAAAGCAGCTCAGCTGGGCAGGCTGAATCTATAAAGATTATACAAGAGCAGAGGCACATCTCCTCTGATGAACAGGGTAACTCTTAACTTGATCAGTACATGTACATACAGGGATGGGAAAAGGGAAGATGATGACACACTGTGTGTAGTTTGAAGAGGGTCCACTCACCATGGAGTATACCCGGTCGATGGACTCCTGCTGTTTACTGTGCAGGTCAATAATCCTCCGAGCAATTGCGTAGTCCATTACCTACAGCAGAGGATTGTACAGTTAGTAGTGTGTGTGTGTGTGTGTGTGTGTGTGTGTGTGTGCATGTGCATGCGTGTGTGTGTGTGTGTGTGTGTGTGTGTGTGTGTGTGTGTGTGTGTGTGTGTGTGTGTGTGAGTACCTCATTGCACTCATCCACTAATATGAAGAAGAGATCAAACCGAGACATGATGGGAGCAGTGAGGTTGATGTTATGCTGTGGGAGGAAGGAAACAGTAAATCACTCCCTCCCTCCCTCCTCTCTCTTCCTCTATTCCTTCCTTCCCTCCGTATCACCCTTTCCCTCTCCCTCCCTCACCTTCAAAGACTTGCTTCTTCCCCCCCTCCCTCCCCCCTCCCTCCCTATTTCCTTCCCTCCTTTTCCCTCCTCCTCTCTCCCTCCCTCCTTCCCTCCCTCCCTCCCTCCCTCCCTATTTCCTTCCCTCCTTTTCCCTCCCTCCCTCCCTCCCTCCCTCCCTCCCTATTTCCTTCCCTCCTTTTCCCTCCCCCTCCCTCCCTCCCTCCCTCCCTCCCTCACCTTCAAAGACTTGCTCCTATCGTACCTTCCTCCGATGGGGTTAGCAGCTGCCAGTATTGAGGTGCGGGCATTGAGCGTTGCCTTGACGCCAGCCTTGGTGATGGAGATGGTCTGCTGCTCCATGGCCTCGTGGATGGCCACCTGGTCACGCTGGTCCATCTTGTCAAACTCATCGATGCAGCACACACCCTGAGGAGAGGAGTAGGAGAAGTGGAGTTCAGTAAGTATCCAAGGATATCCAAAGAGTATCCAGAAATAAGTAACATGAGGATAATGGGGTAGGGAGGGAGGGAGGGAGGAGGGAGGGAGGAGGGAAGGAGCGAGAGAAGGAGGGAGAGAGGGAAGGACGAAAGGAATGAAGGAAGGAAGGAAGGAGGAGAGAAGAAGGAAGGAGGGAAGGGTGGAAGGAGGGAAGGAAGGAGAGAAGGAAAGAGGGAGGGGGAGGGGTCTTACATTGTCTGCCAGCATAAGAGCTCCGGCTTCAATAACAAACTCATGGCTCTCCTCGTCCTTCACCACGGCAGCAGTCAGACCAGCTGCACTGCTCGCCTTCCCAGACGTGTAGACCGCCCTGGGGCTGAATTCCTCCACCTGCCTAGTGATGTAATGATGATGTAATTGGAATACACAACAAACTCAGCATGCAGGTGTTTTGTGACAGATATACGTGTATAGTGCATGTAGAAATGCAATAGACCACAGTAATCAGAGTGTGACTTGACAGACTTGCACAGCAGAAAAAGGAGCACGCTAGATGTGTAAGTGTATTACGATGCACAAGTACACTCCAATATTCACTGCACATATCCACATGTACTCCCATATACCAATTTCCTATTTATAGGAGATGAAGAGATGAAGAGGGAGGAGGAGAGGGGGAAAGGGGGAAAGGGGAAAAGGAGAGAGGGAGGGAGTGGAGAGAGGGGGAGAGACGAAAAGAGGGAGAGGGAGAGGGAGAGAGGGAGGGGAGGTAGGGAGAGAGACAGAAAGAGGGAGAGAGGGGGGGAAGGGTGGGGTGGGAAGAGGTATAGACTTTCTCACTTGAGGAACTGGCTCTTGGCAGTGCTGGGGTCCCCAACAATGCAGACATTGATGTCACCTCGAAGACGAGTGCCCTCTGTGGTCACCTTGGGAACGCCACCAAACAGCATCAGCATCACACCTCTCTTCACCTCATCATTACCTAAGACACAGTCACACAAAGCAGATAGCCTCTCTCCTGAAGACACATGCTTGTTCCCCTCCTCTTCAATATGCATTCCCACCCTCCCCTTCCCAATATGCTCCTGGTCTTCTCCACTTTCTCAATAAAACACACTTTGTGTAAGTATCCAAAGATATCCAAATAGTATCCAAAGATATCCAGAAGTATGCAAACCCTATAGTATATCCAGGTAGTAATGTGGATATCCTAGCAGTATCCTAACCATGTATGGTGGGAAAGAGGCTGCTGATGAGGTTCTGGTAGAGGTGCCTGTCCTGACTCATCTCGTAAATCTTCTGCCACTCTGCGTCGGTCATCTGCTTACGGATCATCTCAGCTGTGACCTCCTCTCCTGACAGATCACGGCCTCCGAGCTAATTGTGAGGGAGGGAAGGAGGAGGAGGGAGGTCTCTCAACACACCCACACACATGCACGCACACATGTACACACATGTACACACATGTACACACCCACCCACACCCACCCACACACACACCCACACCCACACCCACACCCACACCCACACCCACACCCACACACACACACACACACACACACACACACACACACACACACACACACACACACACACACACACACACACACCCTAGGATGGGTGGATGTGACAGAGCAGGCTAGGAAGGCCAGTCGGTAGGTAAGGTCCCGAACACCGAGAGCCTTCAGACCACTGTGGGAGGAGGAGAGTGGGAGGAGCAGGAGAGTATGCAGTGGATGTTACAGTACACATGTGCACATAGAATGTTGCCAGTGCTCTTACCTGACGCCCTCTGCATTGTAGCCATCTGCAGGTTTGACACGTGTGGAGGTCTCTGCTCTGGCACCTGGGAGGAGGGAGAGGGAGGAGAGAGAGGGAAGGGGAGGAGGATGGAGGGAAGGGAGGGATGAGAGAGGAGGAAAGGAGAGAAGGAGGGAGGGAGAGAGTGTGCAGTGTAGTGAGGGAGAGAGGTTCCGCTCACTCTCTGTTGCAAGTTGGGCCACGTCTGGTATGGCAATGAGTGTTCCAATGAAGTCACACTTGTCTCCAGCTTGGACCATTTCCACTGCCTCAGCACGCAAGATCACTTCGAGGCTGTTGAGAGAGAGAGAAAGAGAGAGAGAGAGAGAGAGAGAGAGAGAGAGAGTGTGTTCACAATCTAGAAAGCTGTGGATCTCATGCAGTGTACATGTCATAAACTTTAAAGATTCGGCCTGCCCAGCTGAGCTGCCTCGGTGGCTCAGTTGGTAGAGCATTCGCCTAGCATGCAGAACGTCGTGGGTTCGAATCCCACCCGAGGCAGCTCATTTTTTCTCTCGAGAAAAAAAGGAGTTGTCTTCGGGCGTAGTTGTTTACTTTGCCTTGTCTCTTTAAATGAGTTTACATGTACATGTACATGTACACTATGACTGCTACATGTAGAGGTACATACTATTACAGCTGTTTGAGTGCATGGACTGTCTTTTGATAAGGTATGTTAGCTGTTGTTATTGTTGTGTGTGTGTGTGTGTGTGTGTGTGTGTGTGTGTGTGTGTTTGCCTTGTGTGGACACTGGAAGAGTGGGGAGAGTTAGCCGGCTATAAAAGATCTTTAACCCACCAAACCTTGCTCTCAAGGCAAGGCTTCTAGTGTCCACATTGTCTCATTTTAAGCTTACCCTTTGCTAATAAGTTTTTAACCTTTCTACTAATGTTTTTAACTTTTGAACAATGTTTTTAACTCTATTTTAAAGTTTTTAACTTTTGGCCCTTTCTTTTTAACCTTTCTACTGCTACATTTTTAACTTTTTGGGCCTTGCGTTTCTTAACCTTTCTATTGCTAAGTTTTTAAAATTCTGGCCACTGTAACCTTTCTGTTAGGGCTTAACTTTGTTGTTGTGTGGTTGTGGATTGTTGTGACTTGGTGGTGTACTTGTGTTGCCTTTTGTGTCTTGTTAGCCCTGCCCTACCCTAGCCCTAGCAGCCATTTGTTAGCCCTCTTTCTTTCTTGCAGTCCCTAGGATTGTGGTGTGCTATAAGTATGAATTTTCATGTAGAATTGTAGATGTACATACATGTATGTACATAATTATAGCTACATGGAGATGTGCATGAACTATCATATTATATAGCACACCACACTAAAAGAAAATTAACTCCCAGCCTCAGCAACTTAGAAAAACATACACTCGGCCTCAAAGATACATTTAGGTGGGGTACCTCATACAGTGCACACATATATACATACTCGGCCTCAAAGGGTAGGGTACCTCATATAGTGCACACATACATGTATATACATACTACACATACTCGGCCTCAAATGGTAGGGTACCTCATACAGTGCACACATACATACTACACGAGAGCTAGCCGGGTTACCTCCGGGGTATGCTTCCCCTCGGAAGCTCCTGCTGCGTCTCCTGAATTCGGACCTTCTGGAAGTCCACGAACCTCGACTGGTTGATGTCCAGCATGAAGCGTCGCCGGTTGACACAATTCGGGTTCTTACAGACAGTGGGCTGGAGAGGAAGATCAGGTGATGGTCACATGACAGTCACATGTCCAGTGATGCAAATACTATACATCACTGTATACTAATAAGGTAGTGTAGCACAAACTACACATGACCCTGCAGGTCAAAGGTCACCTGTGTAAACTTAAACTGCTGCTCCACGTCAGGAATGACTGTCTGGCACTCGAGACAGAGGAAAGTTCCGGAGACAAGCTCGGGGTGGACCGGGTGAGTGCGGACCACCTGCCCACTGATCTTCAGGAGAGTGCCGATCTTAGCAGTGGTCAGTTCCCGAACCCTGTGAGTAGTGGAGGAGGTGGTCGAAGGAGAGGAGGGAGGAGGGAGGAGGGAGGAGAGAGGAGTAGCAATTCAGTGTGTGTATACTTCAGCGATCATTCCCAGATTCAGGACTCTCTCTTCCCCCTCTCAACCTCCTTTCTCTCCTCTCTCTACCGACTTACTTATGTCTTGTTGGAACCTCGTCAAAGGCCACGTAAAACTCTTTCTGGACAGTCACCTCGCCACGATCTCGGGCAAAGTTACGCACAGCAGAGGACAAGTGTGGGAACACACTTTTGAGTACGGGAAAAGGAGGGAGGAGGGGAGAGGGAGTTATAAACAATGTGTGTGCACATGTATGTGCATGTGTGTGTGTGTGTGTGTGTGTGCAAATGTGCATGTGTGTGTGTGTGTGTGTGTGTGTGTGTGTGTGTGTGTGTGTGTGTGTGTGTGTGTGTGTGTGTGTGTGTGTGTGTGTGCACATGTGCATGTGTGTGTGTGTGTGTGTGTGTGTGTGTGTGTGTGTGTGTGTGTGTATGAGTGCATGCATGCATGCAAGAACAATGGTAAAAGGGGGAGGGTGAGAGGAGGAGGGTGTGTGGGGATGGTGAGGGGGGAGGGTGAGAGGGGGAGGGTGTGGGGCTTACTAACTGATAATAGTGCTCTTGGATCAGGTTTGCAAGTTTTGTGCTGTGCTCCTCGACGTCATGGAAACTAACAAGCAGGGTGTTCCTCTCTGGACGAATCAGCTCCTTTGCTGGGGGAAGATACTTCAGCTCTTCATCCTCCTCCTCCTGAAACCTTATTATGAGGGGATGAAGGGGAGGGGAAGGGAGGGAGGGAGAGAGGGAAGAAAGAACAGAATAAAGCAGTGCAGGTCAGAGGAGAAGGAGTTACTGTCACCACCACCGCTACCCTCGATCTCCCTCTTCATTCGGTACGAGACTCACTCCTCCAAGAAATCCTGGAACATCTTCTGCGCCCTCTCCTCCAGAACATCTCTCACGACGTTCTGCCGTGTCTGGGATCTTGCGGCTACGTCCATCGCTACAGTGCACTGGACAACGAAGAAATATGGCTAGTTTGGAACGCCTCCACGCGGTATACTATTTCTGACCGCCAATTACCCGCGCTGCTGAAAAACCGTTGAATATGATTGGCCAAACGCCCTAGCATCACGTGACCTTAACCACAATATATCGGCAATTAACTTTTTAGTGCACGTGTTGCGTCTATAAATAGCACAAAAGAAAAAGGACCTAGCGAATGACATAGCACACATCACAGTATTACAAGAATATGGTTGAATATGGTTCAATGTAATTACTACAACTCTGATTCTTTGGAATCATCAAGTTTGAGGTAGCCCCCGTAGGACGAGGTTCCTCTACTAGGCTCTGCTCCGAGACCAAGATCTCCCTGCAGGAAGGAAGGAGGGCGAGGAGAAATTAGGGGGGCAGGGGGAGGAGGGAGGGAGGGAGGGAGGGAGAGAATGAGAGAGGGAGGAGTTACCTCTGGCACATCTCCCTCATCCTCTTCACGAGAATATTGTCTGAAGGAGAGAATTTTCTGGGTCTCATCTTCTTCCTCCTCACTCTCCTCCTCGCTGCTTTCCTCCTCATACACCACCTCCTGGAATGGAATGAAGAGAGAGAGAGAGAGAAGGTGTGGGGATGAGAAATGGACATACGTGTATTAACATGGCTACACAGCTACACACTGGGTTCTTCAGCATGTACACAAGAAATGGAAACAGGAATTGGACATGTGGAATGATTGTTTCAAAGGGGAAGGGGAAAGGTGTATATAAAGTACATGTATGTCAGGTATATCTTAGGGGGCACTGTTTCGTAGGATGTCAACAGGAGTGATTTTCAAGGGGAAGGGGGGGGGAGCAACTGGCTTTCAAAGGAGGAAAGGGAATGGGGGAGGAGGAGGGGGTGAATGCCACCTAAATTAAACTATATTGATAAGTCTTTATAAGGAAAGTGAAAGTGATAAGATAAGAAATGCGTTGTTGTGGAGTAGTGTGAGGCAGGGCTGCCCTGTCTGACCTCAGTAGTGTCTACTGGTCTGCACTTGGTGCAGACAGCTATGCAGAAGTTGGGGAGGAATTCGCCCACACTGCGGCCATAGTGGGTGAAGAGGGGGATGAGGTAGCTATGGGAGGGAGGGAGGGAGGGGAGGAAGGAAGGGAGGGAGGGAAGGAGAGAGGGGAGGAAGGGAGGAAGGGAGGGAGGGAGGGAGGGAAGGGAAGGGAAGGATAGATACATGTAAAGGGAGGGAGGGAGGGAGGGAGGGAGGAAGGGATAAAGGGAGGGACAGAGAGAGAGAGAGATAAAAGGAGGGGCGGAGGGAGGAAATGAGGGAAGGAGAGACAGAGAGAGGGAGGAAGAGTGAGTGATTACATAAGGGAGAGTGAAGAGAAAGAACTCATGAGTGGTTTCAATGGCAACCTACTTCTTATCGAAACGACTCCACTTGGCAATGAACCAGTTCCCTGACTTGGCATTGTAAGGAATCTCCACCCCCTGTGTGTGTGGGAGTATGTGTGTGTGTGTGTGTGTGTGTGTGTGTGTGTGTGTGTGTGTGTGTGTGTGTGTGTGTGTGTGTGTGTGTTGTGTGTTGAGGGGGCATTAATGTTTTCTTTGCTAAAGTGACTCACGTGAATTTGGAGGCCACCTGTGTCATCCTTAACACCAACTCTGCACAGGGAGGGAGAATAAATGCTATCACATCACACAGACAGAGACACACAGACAGACAGACAGACAGACAGACAGACAGACAGACAGGCAGGCAGGCAGACAGACCCAGGCCGGCAGACAGACAGACAGACAGACAGGCAGACAGACAGACAGACGAACAGAAAGACAGACAGACAGACAGATGACAGACAGACAGACAGACACTTACTTTATCCTAAGACACTGCAGCATGAGAGTGGTGAATCCACCGCACACTAGCACGGTAGCCATCACGATGATCAAGGTAGTCGTGAAGATGAGCTGCCTTGCTTCGCTCTGCGTGTTCCTGATGGCCAGGGCGAAGGCAATGGCCCCTCTCAAGCCAGCGAACACAAGCATGTGCTGGAAACGATATTTGATCTTCTTTGCTCGGCAGAGGTTGAGAAAGAAAGACAGGATGTAGATGTTGATTACGCGACCAGCAAAGATTGCTACCTGGTGTGGGAGTTAAGGAAAATTCGAGCTAGAGAAAGGGGGAGGGGGGAGGGGGGAGGGGGCAGTGGATTTTCATAAGCAAGGACATCACTATGTTCAACATTTCAATATGCTGCCATGGCAATATTGCCATCAACCACACACCCAGCTTTGTGGGTGAAGTATTCAACCACACTCGCATTAGGATCCACATTCTGTACCATCTTAGGCACTAGTTGAAGAGGTCATACTATGGGCTATGAATTGTGTAAAGGGCATTATAGGCTTTGTATATAGTTAGGGTCCCCAATTACAGAAGTGTATATTTTATTGGGGGAGGGGCATTTATTAGAGTTTCCACTGCAGCTGTGCGTCTTCTAGTTATGACTAATCTATTACTGATGAAGAGACAAAATGGAAGTGAACAGAAGACTGGGCAAACAGTAGAAGCACACAGATGCACAGGCAGCCGCACAGAGGGAGACAGCTGGATGGGTGAATAGATATGACAAACATTGACAGATGGAGGGAGAGACTGAGGGAGAGCAACAACCAATGGCCAAATGTAACCACAGATACCACAGCAGAACCATATCACAACATTCAACATTCTACAACATTCTGCAACATTCCTACTATACTGTATGCACATGTATATCTACATGTACATACACCTTCCATTTAACACAGCTGTACTTACATGTACATGTACATGTACATGTACATGTACATGTGCATACCTGCATACAAGTACTTCTACATGTAAATGTACAAGAAGTACATATTTAACAAGCATCTACAACATGCACACATACATATTTGTGTTAGCTATTGCTTAGCAACCAAAATTTCAAAGGCCCATATCTCGAAGCTGAAGTGGTAGAGGAGGTCATTGGGTGGCTAGGGTTAGTAGGCACCGCAACAGCTAACAAATTTGTTGCAAGACCCTAATTGGGATGCATTCGCCCATGTAGCTCATGCATCCCAATTAGGGTGTTGCAACATATATGTGTATGTTTCTACATGCATTGCTCATGTACAATATGTACATATACACCAAAACATGCACACCTACAGCATGTACATGTACATTCATACAAGTGCATACCAGTACATACATGAGGAAAGGCTTGGGAATATTTTTAGAGAACTGTGAAAAACCAGCAGCCACCCGGGATTGAACCGGGGGCCTCTGAATTTAGCTGTCAGTGCTCTACCACCTGAGCTATGGCCACCAGGTAGGCTTGTGCACATTATTCCATGAATTCTGCCTACTATTCTATTCCAGTATTTCCACTTCTTCTGCAGATTATTCCCCATATTTCACCTATTATTCCCATGAATTTTACCCATTATTCTTATACCACGAAAGATCTAGAAGAGCATAGTATTATGCAAGTGGGTGAAGTAGGGGGAGTGCAAAGGTAGAGAATTCTAGGCACTTCCTTGACTCCACTACGTTCTTCACTTGCAAGAAGGAGTAGCAGGGCTCTAAAGTGAGGAGTGAGGACTATCTATGGGATAATAACACACATGTATGTGCACACACACATTGTAAGAACTGACTTAATAATGGACCGCTAGTTACATAGCCTTGGGCCTTAAAATTTAAAGGTCAACATCTGGCATTACTAGTATTTACTCAAGCGTATACTGGTTTCCTGCCCAAAACCTTCCGATCATTCCCGCATAATTCTCGCTGATAAACTGTACCTATTATTCTCAGAATCATGCAGGCATAATGTGCACAATTCTACCACCGGGTGACAGCCAGCCTTCACAACTCTCAATATCACTCTGTATGATACCTGTACATATATACATGTACATGTACACCTACAACACGCCCACTTAGTAGATATGCATACATGTACATGTACATGTAGATCACTATCTGTACACATACACCTACATGTAGGTGTAGGCACACATGTACACCTATAGCACATACACCTCAAATGCACAACCACACACAAGGTTTATTGCGCAGGATACGAATGAGAAAGCAATGAATCCCGGCACCCACTGGTGGTTCTTGTAGGTGAAGAGAGAGAGACCCATGTAGGAGAACACGAAATTCTCTGCAAGGAAGTTGATGAGTTCAAAGAGGTCTTTTGTTCTCCTCCGAGACTCTTCTGAGAGGTTGATGAATGTGTAGTAGGACTGCATTATGCCACAGAAGAGAACTGCCACGATACCTGAGGAGGGGGGGAGGGAGGGAGGGCGAGAGAAGGAGAGGGGGAGAGAGGAAAAGGAGGGAGGGAGGGAGGGAGGGAGAAGGGGGAGAGATAGGGAAAGAGGGAGGGAGTGAAGGAAGAGAGGGGAGGAGAGGGAGAGGAGAGAGGGAGGGAGGGAGGGAGGGAGGGAGGGAAGAGAGAGAAAGGAGAAAAGGAGAAAAGGAGAAAGGAAAAAGAGGGAGGACGGTATAGGTAAAAGGGGTGGGTTGGTGAGTGACAGAATGATAAGTGACAGTGATACATGTACGTGATAAGTGATGAATGTGTTATACACACGATTACAGTACATGTACCAAGTACATGTACATGAAGGGTTAGGAAAGCAGATACTGGTCACCTCTGCCTACCAGTGAGTCCAGCAAACTCGGCGAAGAGGAAGGAGGAGTAGGACATGATGACAAACATGGAGGTCTCCAGGAGAGGGTAGTCCCTTAGCTTGGAGAACTTCATTAGCTAAGCAAGGAGGAGGAGGAGGAGGAGGAGGAGGAGGAGGTGGTGGAGGAGGTGGTGGTGGAGGAGGAGGAGATGGAGGAGGAGGAGGAGGAGGAGGAGATGGAGGAGGAAGAGGAGGAGGGAGGAAGGATCACCATCATCAGTGACAGCACATGAAACGTCTGGTCCTTCTAATACACATGATACACACATGTAATTCATTCAGCTGTACATGTGTACGTGTACATTACTGTAAGTACATGTACATGTACATGAAAAATCACTTTTATAAGCACTATAAATAGAAAGAAAGAAGAAGAAAGAAAGAAACAAACAAACATATCACACATGTACATGTGCAACATCTCTAAGCTTGTCACGTGTGTGTGTGTGTGTGTGTGTGTGTGTGTGTGTGTGTACTTTTTGACATACCTGTATACACACACATCACTTGCCACACAACATATGCATACTTCATCATGTCTTACCAGGGCCGTGAGGAAACCCATGGCTGTTCCCAGGATGAAGGAACCGATGAAGATCCCTATGAAGCGGCCAATGGACTCAAGGAGAGCCACAATCTCAAAATTGCCACCACCTTCCGCTGGAGAATACTCATCTATAGACCTGGAAGGAAGGAGGGAGATGAGATGAGGGGAGTGAGGGAGGGGTGGAGGGAGGGGAGTGAGGGAGGGGTGGAGGGAGGGGTGGAGGGAGGGGAGTGAGGGAGGGGTGGAGGGAGGGAGGAGGAGAGAAGGAAAAGGGCAGAGATGCTGGAATGGGCAGAAGGAACACGAGAAGGAGTGTCACAACCCAAACAGTATCAGCCTTCTTCCTACTGACAGTCATACCTAAGCTCTTGCCAGGCTCATACACACATTAGAATAACATCCTGTGTCCAGTTGGATAGCATCCAATGACATTGCACATCATTCAAAACTACCATATTAGGGAGTTGTGCTTCTTGATTTATTCATGTATATGTATATATGTTTATATATTATACACTCTTGCTTGTATACATGTACGTGTACATCAAGGAATGATGCACAAGCATATACATGTACATGTGTATATATACGTGTACACATATACAATGTCATGAATATACCATGAGAGCTCTGCAGTTCTAACTACTGTACAGTCGCATGTATGTGTTGTACACAATGTACATGAACAATCAAGTACATAGAGCACTATTTAGAAAGGAAGGAGAAGGGAAAGAACATTACAACAACCTCAACGGCTAACGGGAAGTCAAAAGGACCGGTACATACATGTACCTGTACATACATGTAGTGTATATGTACATGTATATGCATGACTATACATACATGTAGTGTATATGTACATGTATATGTATGACTGTACATACATGTAGTGTATATGTACATGTATATGCATGACTGTACATACATGTAGTGTATATGTACATGTATATGCATGACTGTACATACATGTAGTGTATATGTATATGCATGACTGTACATACATGTAGTGTATATGTACATGTATATGCATGACTATACATACATGAACAATCAAGTACATAGAGCACTATTTAGAAAGGAAGGAGAAGGGAAAGAAAGAGAAAGAACAACAACCTCAACAGCTAACGTGTACACGTATGTGTAAATTATTTTTGATGACACAGGTTGAGAGCTGTATGTGTGGTGCTGTGTATTTGTAATGTTTTACTGTGTGTGTGTGTGTCCAAGGAGGACCAGCCATGGGAGATTAGGGCACAATGGCCTACTGTAGCTTCATGCTTTGGGGGTCACGACAAAAGGGTTGCCTCTGAGCTGACCTGAACAGAACGATGGCCACTGCGTCGTTCATTACACTCTCGCCAAAGACGAGGGAGTAGAGATCGTGGTCCACGTGGAGGTCGTGGAAAATGGCGAGCACAGTGACTGGGTGGGTGAGTGGGAGAGAGAGAGAGAGAGAGAGAGAGTGTGTGTGTGTGTGTGTGTGTGTGTGTGTGTGTGTGTGTGTATGTGTGTGTGTGTGTGCACGTGTGTGTGTGTGTGTGTGTGTGTGTGTGTGTGTGTGTGTGAAAGGAGAAGTGCTTGTTTTGTGGTGGCCACATACCAGGGTCAGTGGCAGAGATGAGGGAGCCAAACAGGAGAGAGGGTATGATGGACTGACTGAAGCCACTGGGTATGGGATTGCCTGTCAATTTTGCCAAACCAAAACCCTCAGCCTCCAAGTTCGTCTGAGTGTAGCCAAACATCAAACCACTAGAGAGAGAGAGAGAGAGAGAGAGAGAGGAGGAAGGATAGAGGATAGGAGGGTGGAATAGGGAAAGGGAGGGAGGGAGGGAAGGAGAGAGGAATGGAGGGAGGGAGGGACAGAGGGAGGGAAGGATGGAGGGAGGGAGGGAGGGAGAGAGAGAATGACATTTATGCACACAATCCATAAACAAGACTTAGTACATACATAACTTGCTTAACACCTAATACCCAACAAGGTTCCACTACACTTAGCACTATGGAGGAATCTAGTTACGATGCTCCCCATAGAGATATAGTCTCAACTACTGCCGAGTGCAAACAGCTAGTGCTGTGTGGAGAGCAGCTGCCACTGAGGGGCCCAATGTTCTCTGAGTGAGGGCACACCGTCTACACAGTCACCCATTCAGGGTCAATGCCAGCCCCTATGAACTGGCAGCTCACAATGTACACCTGTACATGTACATGTACATGTACATATGTTAATAGCTCTGATACAGTGAAAACTACAGCTGTGTGTATGGTGGTCATGTATTCTGTAAAGCAACTACCTCATTACAATAGCCCTACACAGGTCACTTGTTATATAATGACCGAAATTTGCATCTACAGTTTATTAAACAGCGCGCCTCTCTATTACAGCCACATACAGTAGGGTTCAAAATAAAGTTTCCATTACTGTTCCGTTACATGACTGTTCTACGATGTTTACTGTTTCCATTCCGTTTCCGTTTTTTAACCGTGTTTTTGCTGTCCAGCGAAAACACGATGAAAACACGTTCGAAAAACGGCAAACTCCGTTCCCGTTTTCTGGTGTCACAGGTGCGACAGCAGTGCCACGAGGCACGTCAACAACTGTCCAAAGGACCCCAGACATTGTGAGCCACAGAGACACGCTCCCTCCCTGCCCCCCAGACATCGCGAGCCATAGTGACTGTGGCAGCAGTGCCACCAGGCACGTCAACAACTGTCCAAAGGACCCCAGACATTGTGAGCCACAGAGACACACACGCTCCCTTCCTGCCCCCCAGACATCCCCCCCAGACATCGTGAGCCATAGTGACTGTGGCTTGCGATGTCTGGGGACTGAGAGGGAGCATGTCTCTGTGGCTTGCGATGTCTGGGGACTGAGAGGGAGCATGTCTCTGTGGCTCACGGTGTCTGGGAGGCAGGGAGGGAGGGAGCGTGTCTCTGTGGCTCGTGATGTCTGGAGGGCATGGTCAACATGGCAAACTGATGAGTCAGCAAAACGGAATGGACCGTTGCACGGTAATCACCATTGCAATACCGTTTTTGCACCGTTCCTGAAAATGGAACAGTAATGGAAACTTTATTTTGAACCCTACTGTACATGTACATGTACATGTTTTTATGGCCTATAGGTGACCACTACTGGGAGGTTTCACTGTATACATTTCACTCAGTGTGGCTCCTCCCCTGATGGAGAGGAGTTACCAGTCAATCCCTAATGGCCCACACAGAGTGATATTGAGAATTGTGAAGGCTGGCTGTCACCTGGTGGCCATAGAGCACTGACAGCTTAAGTCAGAGGCCCCTGGTTCAATCCTGGGTGGCTGCCGGTTTTTCACAGTTCTCTAAAAATATTCCTGAGCCTTTTCATCACGTACATGTACATGTACACGTACATCCTTTATATCAAAAAGTACATGTACATGTACATGTATGTCACAGAGCCAGCAACACTCCACCCCCACACACTGGCAATGAGTGAGAGGTGGGTCTGAGACAATGAAGGAGTGTGACCTATGACCCTCCACATGTTATACTGCAGGGTCAAAGGTCACACACGCATGTACATGAAGGTGTGAGCAGTGGAGTGTGCCCACCCCCAATAAGTGACCCAGTGCACTCCAGTAAAAGGTCACATGCAGTGTGTCGTGGGTTTCAAGTCCCGTCTGACAGAGCTAGTTTCTTTCTCTGTAAAACAATAACTGTCTTTAGGTATAGTTGCTTTGAATTGCCTTGTCGCATAAACAGCAAGGTTGCTAGTTTACACGAGCTTCTTTTGAGAGCCATGGATTTATAAATGGCCAAGAGCTACATGTACATGTACAATATCCACAACTCCCCAGACTGCACACAGCCTTTAGGCTTACATTGCATGTGCATGTGAGTAACACCACGTACAGGTCAGCAGGTTACAATCAGCTGCCTTACCACCAACACCGGGGGTGGTTGGGCACTACACATTCTGACATACAGTGTACTCATGTAGATCTATTCGCGTAACACATAGGGCTAGAGCCTTTACTGCAAAGAAATCATCGGGAGAAAAGCCTTACAATGACCTCCACATGACCAGAGGTCATAGTCATGAGAGGGAGAACACAGTCATGTGCATCATTCCAATGTGCTGAGAGAGGCGCTAGGTTGGACTGATGGACAACTCTCTCCCCCGGTTTGTGGTACATGAATGCTGTGTTGTATTGCTACCCAATTTGCTGTTCTTACCTGATGACAAAACACGATATTGTGGTCCCTGCAAAGGCGTACAGGAGGAGAGAGCCGAGATTCCTGAAGAAATGACGCTGTGCGTGTGAGAGGTAGGGAGGGAGGGTAGTTAGGAAGGGAGGGAGGGAGGGTGGTGGAGAGGGAGGGAAGGAGGGAGGGAGGGAGGGGGTGGAGAGGGAAGAAAGAAGGGAGGAGGAGGAGGGAAAGTGGGAGGGAGGGAGGGAGGGAGGGAGGAGGGAGGAGGGAGGAGGGAGGAAGGTAAATGTGTGGGTAATGAAGAGGATGAGTGACAAGTGAGGAAGGAAAGATGTGTGTGCTGAAGATGCATATGTAAAGGCCAAAACATCTCACATACCTTTTGCAAACTAAAACCTGCTTGGAAGATGATAGGAGGAAGTAGTGCATAGAAAAACAGCTCTGGATTGAACAGCAGCTGGGTGGGAGAGAGTAGTGAGGAAAGATATTCTTGTGTGGAGGAACAGATAAAAGGGAAGGAAGAGAGGGAGAGGGGGAGAAATGGAGAGAGAAGGAAAGGAAGAGAGAGGAGGGGGGGGGAGAGGGAGGGAGGGAGAGGGAGGGGGGGGGGGAGGGGGGGGGGAGAGGGAGGGAGGGAGAGGGAGGGGGGGGGGGGGGGGGGGGGGGGGGGGGAGAGAGAGAGAGAGAGAGAGAGAGAGAGAGAGAGAGAGAGAGAGAGAGAGAGAGACTCACTGTTTGCTCAATATAATTCCCCTTCCGATCCGTAAACACTTTGCCTAGAATCTCTGCATTGAAAGTATCACCACCTGTTGTATTCAGCCTAATATCTTCTCCCACCTCGAACTTCTCGATATCATTACACGGCCCATCACAACCTGAAGCACAAGCTAGCTGGTATACAGGAGAGTTGGCAGGAGATATGGCATAGTTCAGAACAAGCCCTACAATCACCCCTGCAGGTATCAGAGGGAGGGAGGGTGGGGAGTAGCTAGCATAAAGGGCACCCTAATAAGACAATGGGAAGCTAACAGTACAATACATGCACATTACATCTCTCGTACCGTATATCAGCGACAACCCTGTCTCGTGAAAAACTCTGAACCGGCGCACTTTAAACACCCATATGGTAATGACGGTCAGGAACAAGAGGGCCATAATTAAGAGCAGGGCTGCACTGTCAAATGTGTGCACTTTCTCCGAGCGGGTGTCGCTGACATCCAGCTCGACTTTGGGCAGAGTATAGACCCCCGAAGTGTGGTTGCTGAAGTTCACAACAGACGTTATATCCTCATAATCTTCCTTGCCGTCTTTGTAGTTGGTGCAGAAGTTGCGCAAGTTCCCGACCACTTGACTGACTTCATCCGGCGCTATGTAGAGCAACGGTACGCACGAACCGTCGTAGTCCGTGGTGTTGCTTATGTTGCTTATGTTATCCATCCTGCTACCGCTACCTCTCACTACGCTACAGATCTCTTAGCTCGGCCCCTTCAGTAAGTGACCCACAGCGCCAAAAGCACGAGGAACGCGACTTCCGGGATCAGGGAGCAAATATCATGAATGATTTCCATCTCAGAACGCTATCAGTATCCAAGACAGGTGACGATCAGCATCCCACGTGTTGAAAATTTTGCCCCCGACGCGGCGGGATCGTTGTTCCCCGAGAATTAATTAGATCGAGACTTGTAGATCGCGTGACCGTGCGTAGCCAATTTACGGTACGCCAACGGAGGAGGTATCCGGACAGCCTGCGAAATTATGGTTGCTATAGTTACTGTATTCCGATCGACGGTGGATTTGCTTGTGGTGAATTTGACAAGATAATTATGAACAATAGTTGAAAGTATAGGCATCCCCATAGACTGTATAAATTGTATAAGCACTCACTCCGTGTATTGCATTTGCAAAGCGAAAAGATGACAGAAAAGACCGACGTTATTTCAATAAAAGCGCACCAACAGATATCCTTCCCGCTTCTCAGGCGCCCCAGGCCGCCCAAGCCCACTCGTTTGAACAGAACCACTTCCTCTAACTTCTCTAAGAGGGAAGAACCTCCACCAGGCTCTGAAGAAAGGAAGTGTCAGAGCAGACCTACCTCAATCTTGCCGCTGCCACGGCTTCACCCCACACCTTTCACCCCTCACCGTCATCCCTCACACCCTCACACTCACACACAGCACACCTCCAAACACCTCGTGGAGAGCACTCTCACAGAGAATGAAGTGTCCACAGATACACCCACTACTGCAGCCAATGACTTCATAATCCACTCTCTTTTCCCCCGTGGGCCCCCCTTCTTCCCCCCGGGGAATATGCTTTCATTGGAATGTGGATGCCCCCCGGACCCCTGGTGGAGGGCAGGGGGAAATTTGGGACATTTTGCCCCCTCAGTACCACCTGCAGAGGAGTGCCAGTTCACGCTGAATGATTTTTTGTTGGATGAGGAGGAGGCAAAGACTAATTTGGTGCCCACCAAGCTGCAGGGTAGTATGATATCACGGCAGAACTACCTCAAGCTGACGAGCTGGTTTGCCACACACGTACCCCAGCAGGACACACTCAATACAGTTGCTCTAACAGGCATGTGCTGGCAGATGACACATGCATTGCGATTACATGTACATGTACATGTCTATTTCTGCTTGCAGTTGATCGCCAGGCTCCTGAGGGAAGGAAACCACAACACCAGATATTGCTTGGTAAGAATACAGTACATAGTGCATGATTAACAAGGCGGAAGGACGAAAAGTGTCCAACTTCACGGGATTCTGGAACGGGCAGAATAACCCGCCAGTACTATCATAGCTGCTCTCTACATACTGTACATGCACTTCTCTATATGTACATCTACCAGTAAATTTTTACAAGAAAGTATATACAATAAATGTGTATGCTGCCTTCTTTAATTACATATCTCCCCATGTGTACTCTTTCCTTCCCTCCATCCCTCTACCTCCTCTCCCTTATTCCCTCCCTCCCTCCCTCCTACAGAACTAGAAGCTCTTATAAAAGAAGCCCTGACTACCTCAAATGTTTCAACAGAAGAGGAATGCGTTCAGAAGAAAGGAATGGATCAGGAACACCAAAGAGTTCAGTGGCCCTTTCCAGCTCCAGGAGATGTGGTGTTCCAGGGCTCCACTTCCAGATACTTCTGTGGCCAGGGGAGGAGTGACTCTCCTTTTGGTGAGAACCAGCTAAGCCGCTGCAATGGAGTCAACTTCTTTCTGATCACTGTGATCTCTTCTCTCTTCCATTTGCTTCTTTGTTCCTCCCTCTATTCCTCCTCCTCCACCTTCTCCTCCTCCTCCTCCTCCTTTTCCTCCTCCTTCCCTCCTCCTCTCCCTTCTCCTCTTCCTCCTTCTCCTCCTCCTTTCCTTCCTCCTCTTCCTCCTCCTCTTTCTCTTCCTCCTCCTCCTCCTCATCCTCCTCCTCCTTCTCCTCCTCCTCCTCCTCCTCCTCCTCCTCCTCCTCCTCCTCCTCCTCCTCCTCCCTCCCCCCAACCCCACTACACTAGACTCCAGTACTCAGCCACTGATATCTCCTGCGGAAGTGGCCATCCTGGAGAGCATGATGGAAGGAGGCCATGAGCTCAGTCTCAAGGCTCACTTCCTCTCCTCCCTCCCCTCCCTCTCTCCTCTATCCAGGACCCTCTCTCACCTCAACCTCTCCTTTAATGACCTCACTGTAAGAAGATAATGCTATGTTTTTATCTCAACCTAACCTGGCTGTGTGTGTGTGTGTGTGTGTGTGTGTGTGTGTGTGTGTGTGTGTGTGTGTGTGTGTGTGTGTGTGTGTGTGTGTGTGTGTGTGTGTGTGTGTGTGTGTGTGTGTGTGTGTGTGTGTGTGTGTGTGTGTGTGTACATGTCAATCGCATTGACAGGTGTTTCCACTAGAGGTACTAGAGCTCACTGGATTGGTTACTCTAAAAATGAGAAACAACCCTATCAGATCAATACCAGATGGTAAGCCACACCCACTTCATCCCCAGCATTAATATATCTATACATATTCAGCACATATTCATAATCTATTCAACACTTAATTGGAATAACCCCTGTCATGTGTGTAGGCATTAGTGTGTTGGTGAAGTTGGAGACATTCTGCATATCATTCAACCTCATATCACAGCTCCCCAAGGGGTGAGTCTGTGTGAGTACTACTGCATGTACATGTATGTAATGCAATGACAAGTTTGCAGACACGACTGATCATGATGGCCAGCTGGCACAGTGTTTATCAATATGGGGGACCTATGGAGCCCATAAGCGCGACATTTATGGGCTCCTCGTAATAGTAGGAGCCCGGTAGCCATGGATTAATGGTCTAAAACCATCTGAGTCCGAGGGCGCGGCGACAGCCCGAGGACAAGGAATGGTTTTTAGACTATAAATCCATGGCTACCGGGCTCTTACTACTATATATCCCACCTGATTGGTCACTGCAGCATACATGGTCTGTACATAGTATACATGAAAAAATACCAACCCATTACACTTTTACATGATGTACATAAAGATTTACATTTTGTACATGATGTACATCATAGCACACTGACCCATTACAAAATTTACATGATGAGGGAATTATGAGCCATAACTTCCTACAAGTTGTACAAGTTGCCTAGGGGAGGGAATTATGGTTCATAACCTCCTCCCACTCTACTTGTATGGCAGTAATGTACAAGGTGGGATACATTGTGTACTGTACATACACTGCAATGTACATGCAGGAAGTAGTTACAGGCAAACAACATCGTTTTGCTTCCAACTCTCAAATGTATTGGGACCCTACCCCCACAGAGAAGTATTCTCAACCCTTAGCTGCACCCCTCTGTAGATAACTGTTCTACTGGTGTTTTTTTCCCTCCCTTCTTCCTCCTCCTCCCCTCCTCCCCCTCCTCCTCCTCCTCCTCCTCCCCCTCTTCCTCCTCCTCCTCCTCCTCCTCCTCATCCTCCTCCCCCTCCTCCTGCTCCTCCTCCTCCTCCTCCTCCTCCCGCTCCTCCTCCTCCTCCTCCTCCCCCTCCTGCTCCTCCTCCTCCCCCTCCTCCTCCTCCTCCTCCTCCTTCTCCTCCTCCTCCTCCTCCCCCTCCTGCTCCTCCTCCTCCTCCTCCTCCTCCTCCTCCCCCTCCTGCTCCTCCTCCTCCCCCTCCTGCTCCTCCTCCTCCTCCTCCTCCCCCTCCTCCTCCCCCTCTTCCTCCTCCTCCTCCCCCTCCTCCTCCTCCTCCTCCTCCTCAGTTTGTTTGAGCTGAGCTCCCTCTCAGAGCTGGACGTATCTCACAATGCTCTCCAACAGCTGCCGAACCACATCGGCAAACTCAGGTATATAGTCAGTAGTCATGCAATCACTACATAAATGATGGGGAGAACCTTAGAACAATATTATCATAGTGGGTGTATAATAATATTATTTTAAGCTGAAGAATCTTAGTGGGTGTAAATAATAATATTATTGTAAACTCAAGAATGTTATCACTACTATCTGTTGAAGTAGGCTCTCATTTTCTATTCAGGAATTTGCACAAGTTGAATGTAGAAGGGAATGAGCTCGTTGGTCTCCCTCCCTCCCTCCTCTCTCTCCCACTGTCCCACCTTTTAGTGGCTGACAACTACATGCATCCATGTCTCTGGAGAGAGAACTGCAGAAATCAACCCCAGGTGTGCACTCTCTCCCTCCCTCCCTCCCTCTTCCTCCTCCTCCTCCTCCTCCTCCTCTTCCTCCTCCTCCTCCTTCTCCTACTCCTCCTCTTTCTCCTCCTCCTCCTGCTTCTCCTCCTGCTCCTCCTCCTCCTCCTCCTCCTCCTCCTCCTCCTCCTCCTCCTCCTCTTCCTCCTCCTCCTCCTCTTCCTTCTTCTCCTCCTCTTCCTCCTCCTCCTCCTCCTCTTCCTCCTTTATAACATCTCCATCTTCACTCACATGCTCAGGCACTTACAGATATTTGTTGTGTCAAGGTTTCAAAGTATGCATCACTCGATGATCCAGACCTACCAAGTCCTTCAAAAGAGATTCTGCGACACAGGTTTTTATATGTAGTTCATCTATTACTTATACAAATACTCTATTGAATTTCTTCCTTTTTTATTCAGGCGTCACCCTAATGGGCAATGTGACTTGTGCAAAGGTCCCATCTTTGGCTCAGTACTGAAGGTTATTAAACCAGCCACCTCAGAGAAGTTTGGACAGAAAAACTTGCCCATTGTGTTCACAGCATGTTCACCAACTTGCAGGACACAGCATAAAGACCTCTACCCTGCGTCACTTTAATATCGATTTTGACATAGATAGTTAACCTCCGAACCGGGGGTATAATTTACACTCGTTCACACCTCCCTCACTGTTTCGCCAGATATGACATAACGCAAGCGAGTGTAGCTCTAATTATAGGGTTCGGAGGTTAATATCTATGATTTTGATGTCTACAGTTGCAATATTTTATTTTGTGCATTGATGTCAGTAACAATGATCATTCTTCATGGGACTAGCATTGCCTTATAAGCTAATGCTGATCTTATAAAAATTTAATCGACCACAAAAATCTCACAGTGGCCTTATTGTACTCATGCACTACTGGTGTGTCTTGGTTGCAAAATTGAGCTCTCCAAGAATTTCGCCTACTAACTAATGGATATACAACAATCCTTGTAGCCACGCTGTCCTAACTAAATGGTTAGGACGTGCTTTCTCCAAATCTATATACTAAAAATAGATTAATTTTCAAGGGTGGGGTCACAGGTGAGCATTAATTAGACTGCAGACTAACTCACTTCCGCTTGCAGTAATTAGCCAACCATTTAAAATTCCTCGGGTGCCATACTCCGATCGTAGCGATCCAACTACTCCACAGCCTACTATACAGCTGGAGAGACATGGATGGCGCGGAGGAAGAGAAACAGAAGCTCATGGAAAAAGAGCAGGTTCCCGACGTAAAGAAGGGAGGAAAAAAAGACGGAACGAGGTAAGCTGCGAAGACTGGGCAGCCGATTTACTTAACTACAATGGATACTCACTAAAGCCTTGCGATAGTAGTTTCAGCAGCCCAGCTGTTCAATCGTCATAGTATCCATGGTAGTACCGCTCGACTACTGTAAACGTGGGACCCACGTTCCCAACTCTTCGTAGTCGAGGTCCGTATGTATGTAGCTTGTATGTGTGCGTGCTTGAACATTTCATTTGGTGTGTCTAGGGGATGTAGTTGGCACGGGGGGTGTATATCGTTTAAGCACCATTAGCTCTGCTGAGCCTCAAAGATATTTAGTAGGGTCCTGCCAGCAAAAGACCCTACAGGAATACTGGAGCCAGCGTGGATACCTTGACCACTGAAATGTCCTAAAAGCTGCAATCATTAAGTGATGGCTTCAAGGGTTTCCAAGAAGGAGGGGGGGGGGGGGGGGGGGGGGGGGGGGGAGACAGAGAGAGGGAGAGAGAGGAAGAAGGAGAGAGGGAGAGGGAGAGGGAGAGGGAGAGGGAGGGAGAGAGGGAAGAGGAAAGGAGTGTAGAAGCTCTATAAGTCCAATGGAAGCCTCATTAACTTGCTGGAACTAATGACATATGAGGTAGTCAGTCACCCTGTTTCCTAGACTGCATACTATGTGTACTTGCATTGCCATCCATACCGCAACCTGTTCTCTTGCATGCTTGAGGCAGTATCTAGTGTCTGTGCCGTACAGATACTGGTACAGTGAAAAATCTCTGTATAGTGGTCACTTAGTACAACCACCACCTCATTATTACAGCCACCTACTCATAATATAATGGCCTATATTTACATCTCTAGCCACCTCTCTATTACAGCCACAAATTTATGGCCCATAGGTGACCACTATAGGGAGGTCCCACTGTAAAAAGCTTGCTTTTTAAATCTGGTGCTTTGAGCAAACTTGCTGGAAGACGAGTTGCCATGGGGATGGTTAGTGCATGATTAGTCTTTTGGCATCTGGTCTGTTGTCACTTATTTTCAGTAGTGAGTTCTCATTTTTGGGTCTCTTTGTCCATCTGCCCTGCATGCATTATTAATGGTTTCCAGTGCTGGTGCATCTGACTGACCTATCATCCCAGCCTGCACCCTCCCTTTTGCTTCTGCTGGAGATGTGCTGGCCAGCCCCATATCCCCAGCCCCATAGCCCCCGCATACCCCCAGCCCCATACCCCCTGCGTACCCCCAGCCCCATATCCCCAACCCCATACCTCCCAGTCCCATACCCCCAGTCCCATACCCCCCAGTCCCATATCACCAGCCCCATACACCTGCATAGCCCCAGCCCCATACCCCCAGTCCCATACCACATCCAGCCTAGCTCAGTCTGGGAGCACCCAGCATGTAGTACATACGTATATATATATATATACGTCATGGACCACTAACAGCTTGACTTCAACAACCAAAGACAATGTATAGCTGACCTCCAGGCTCAACACATGACCTTTGACCTCACAATAATTGAATAGGAATTTTTTAGAGAAACTGTGAAAAACTGGCAGCCATCTGGGATTGAACTGAGGGTCTCTGACGTAAGCTGTCAGTGCTCTACCACCTGAGTTATGTCCCATGTACATGTACAAGGGAGTGTGTATGTAGTGCAGTGTGGAGGTCACAGCAGCGGCCCTCTCATCCTGTCGGACGCTGGGGAGTGGCACTCGGAGCAAAGAGGAGATCAAAAGCCCCACACTCTCAGTTTGTAGCTACATATTGCATCGCCACACCTAGGGACCACCATGATGGCTGTGTGTGTGTGTCTCCCTCTATGCCTTTGACTTGCCACCTGTGAGGTAGAGATATGCTTTGCAGGGGGTTGGATCAGTGATGGCTCTAGTGGTAGAGGAGCAATGGGAGCCACAACTCCCTAGGCTGTGAACAGCCCTCATGTACACGGCACATACAGAGTGATATTGAGAGTTGTGAAGGCTGGCTGTCACCCGGTGGCCATAGCTCAGGTGGTAGAGCACTGACAGCTTAAGTCAGAGGCCCCGGTTCAATCCCGGGTGGCTGACGGTTTTTTACAGTTCTCTAAAAATATTCCTGAGCCTTTTCATCGTGTAGATATTAAACATTCATCTAGTGTACAGGATGCATTTTGGTTAATACCAGGCCTCATCAGCTGTGCTGGGGTGACCAGGAGTGTGGGTATTACAGCTTAGTAGCCTATGATGGTGCTCGTAGCTAACATCTGATGGATTTGTGTCTCGCTTAGACCTGAGCAAGAAGGAGACATGCTTGCTTTCGTGAGTGGGAATGATGCGTGCATTGCATAATAATTACATTCTGCTGGCACAACTCATTCTACACAAGGTGTCCAGACTCTCCACTTCACTCAAGGGGCCAGCCTGCGGAGGCTAGGAGGGAGCCATAAGATGCTTGAGAAGATGGTCACACTCTTTGTGCCCTGGATTTGAGGAAAGAAACAGACAGAATACATTTGCTGCGATTCAGCTGCTGTGATTCAGCTGCTGCAATACAGCTGCTGCGATTCAGCTGCTGCAATGCTAGCTGCTGCAATACCAGCTGCTGCAAAGCAGCTGCCACAAGACAGCTGCAGTAATGACTGTTGTGTGGACATCTCCCCTCTCCCACTGCCATATAAGTAGAGTTAGTTGCTAAGCAACCCATTCACCCAGTTCCCAGTAATGCACTCTATACATGTCTGGTAGCAGTTATCAGATATCATACCAGCCTCAAAATCAGTGACCTTTACTTGTTCATGGATGAACTTTAGCCCTACCATCCATTGATGGGGTCACCCTCTGTTGGTGTGGGGTATGTAGTTGACTATTGCTGTCTGGCCACTTGGTCTATTGTGGGAGGAGTGAGATGGCGCTTTCTCCCTGTACTGTGGGAGGTGTTTGTTTTGCATACATCACATGTGTATTGTGGTATAAATATTCTGATGTTGGATCATTTCTCGTTAGCGTACATGTTTGTTCAGTCATTGAGACAAGGCAAAGCAAGGTAGGAATAAATTGACTCACAACTCTCTCAGCTGTGAATGGCCCTAAGACCAACATGTAGATGTTAAACAGTCACCCAATGCACAGGATGTGTTTCAGCCAATACCAGGCCTCATCAGCTGCGCTGGGGTGACCAGGAGTGTGGGTATTACACGTCATGCACGTGCAACACAGATGGCTGGCCTTAGTTCCTCACAGTCACACAACACAAATTCTAGGCAAGGCTAGGTAATGCAACTAGCCTGATAAATAGGTTACAATACTTGTAGTTATGTGGGGTAGTATTAGAACAATGCAGAATAGTTAGTTTACGATTGACCACAGCCCTCGGGTGCTCACTGTCACCTGCTAGTTTGAGGTTTGGTGTGTGTGGTGTGCGGTGAGGGTGGTGTGCGGTGAGGGTGGTGTGTGGTGAGGTGGGTGTGTGGTGAGTTATGAGGGTGGTGTGTTGTGAGGGTGGTGTGTGGTGAGTGTGGTGGGTGGTGAGTTATGAGGGTGGTGTGTTGTGAGGGTGGTGTGTGGTGAGGTGGGTGTGTGGTGAGTTATGAGGGTGGTGTGTTGTGAGGGTGGTGTGTGGTGAGTGTGATGGGTGGTGAGTTATGAGGGTGGTGTGTGGTGAGGGTGGTGTGTGGTGAGTGTGGTGGGTGATGGGTGTGGCTTGTAGTGAGGGTGGTACGTGAATTGTGAGGGTGGTGTATGGTGAGTTATGAGGGTGGTGTGTAGTGAGGGTGGTGGGTGGTGTGTGGTGAGTTGTGAGGGTGGTGAGGGCAGTGGGTGGTGTGTGGTGAGTGTGGTGGGTGGTGGGTGTGGCTTGTAGTGAGGGTGGTATGTGAATTATGAGGGTGGTGTATGATGAGTTATGAGGGTGGTGTGTTGTGAGGGTGGTGGGTGGTGTGTAGTGAGTTTTGAGGGTGGTGAGGGTGGTGTGTGGTGAGTGGTGAGGGTGGTGAGGGTGGTGGGCAGTGTGTGGTGAGTGGTGAGGTTGACCACCTGAGGCCATTCCCCTGTGGGTGTTGGTATGGAGGAAGTCCAGACCTTCTATGAGTGGCTTCAGGTCAACATTGTTGTACTGGTCTCTGTTCATTGTTCCACTCTCCCTCCCTCCCTCCCACCCTCCCACCCTATTTCCAGAGTGTTCAAGAAAGCCTCACCTAATGGAAAGGTACTCCTCTCCCTCCCTCCCTTCCTCCCTCCCTTTCCTTCCCCTTCCTTCCTCCCTCTCTCTCTCTCTCCCTCTCTCCCTCTCTGCTTCCCCTCCTTCCTTGGCCCAACTCTTCCCTACCGCTTCCTCCCTCTCTCTCTCTCTCTCTCTCTCTCTCTCTCTCACTCCTTCCCTCAGATCACCGTGTATGTTGGAAAGAGAGACTTCGTGGACCATGTAACACGAGTGGATCCGATTGGTGGGTTAATTGGTTGCTATAGGAACAATTCTACTTGTACATGTACAGGAATACACAGTGTATAAACATACATGTATACATGTTGCTAAAATGTACACGCACATATAATACATATACTGTAGGTGTACAGTGATGTTCTACAGTGTGCATATGTCCCTCTCCCTCCCTCCCTCCCTCTCTCCCTCCCCCTCCCTCCCTCCTCCCTCCCTCTCCCTCCCTTCCTCCCTCCCTCTCTCCCTCTCCCTCCCTCTCTCCCTCTCCCTCCCTCCCTCATCTCTTCAGACGGCGTCGTTTTAATTGACCCCGACTACTTCAATAAGGAGGGAAAGAAGGACAGAAAAGGTCAGCCAATCTCACCTGTTTGCCTTTGTAGCCAAGCCAACATAACCTTAGCATCAGCCTGTGTATTTCCGTACTGCCTTCTCTGGCTAATGTGTGAGAGAGAGTGGATTGTTTGTAATGAAGTAAGAGAGGGGTTGTTGGCACCAGCTGTACCTTTTAAGGGGCGATTGGTTTTGTGTCTTGAGGATCAAAGGAGAGGTGGAATGCGTGGTGACGAGCGAAAGGTGTGCAAGGTGTGTGTATTCTTGAGGGTTCTCTCTCTCTCTCTCTCTCTCTCTCTCTCTCTCTCTCTCTCTCTCTCTCTCTCTCGCCATGAGCTGTTTGATTGTGTTGCCGGACTTTCTCTCTCTCTCTTACTTCATGTACAGGTATATGCACATGTGTGTGTACAGGACTAGGGATATACACTGTACATGTAAGCATCTCTCTCTCTCTCTCCCTCTCTCCCTCCCTCTGTCCCTCCCTCTCTCTCCCCCCCTCTCTCTCCCTCCCTCTCTCTCTCCCTCCCTCCCTCTCTCCCTCCCTCTCTCCCTCCCTCTCTCTCCCCCTCTCTCTCTCTCCCTCCCTCTTTCCCTCCCTCCCTCTCTCCCTCTCTCCCTCCCTCCCTCCCTCCCTCTCTCCCTCCCTCTCTCTCCCCCTCTCTCTCCTCTCAGTATATGCTCAAGTGCTGGCTGGGTTTAGGTATGGAAGAGATGATTTGGATGTTCTTGGTTTAAACTTCAGACGAGATCTCATAGATGTGAGTTGATTCTGAGGAAGAAGGGGAGGGAAAGAGAGATGAAACGACAGGAGTATGGTAAGAAAAAACTCTCTCTCTCTCTCTCTCTCTCTGTCTCCCCCCCCCACCCCCCCCCCCCCCCCCCACCCCCAGGAGAGAATCCAGGTGTATCCTCCTCCCGACCCTTCCAAGCCTCAGCTGCTGACATTACTGCAAGTTCGACTGTTGAAGAAACTTGGCAGAAATGCCTACCCTTTCACCTTCTCTGTATGTTATTACTATTTAATTCTTCCTTATTCTTCTCCCTCCCTCTCCCCTCTATCTCTCTTTCTCCCTCCCCCCTCCCTTCTCTCTCCTTCCTTCTATCCTCCTCCCTCTCTCCTGTCACCTTCTTTGTAAGTAACTACATGTATTACACGAAAACTATTTCCTCCTTATTCTTCTCCCTCCCTCTCCCCTCTATCTCTCTTTCTCCCTCCCCCCCTCCCTTCTCTCTCCTTCCTTCTACCCTCCTCCCTCTCCCCTCCACCCCCTGCTCTCTCCCTTCCAGCTAAACCCAGGGCTCCCCTCATCCGTGTCCCTGCAACCGGGTCAGGGTGAAGCTGACAAGCCCTGTGGCGTAGACTTCATTCTTCGGTGCTTCGTTGGCAAGCAACCAGACGATAAGATTGAAAAGAGGTGCCCTCTCCCTCTCCTTGCTTCCTCCTCCTTCCACTGCCTCCCCTTTCCCCTTCCCTCTCCTCTGCCGTCCTCTCTCACTTCCCTTCCTTCCTCAATATCCCATGCCAGTCACTCTGTACTGTTGTTCATCATTTTACAGGCATACATGTATCTTGGATGCTGTTATATTTCCTTCTTCCCTCCCTCTCTTTTACCCTCTCCCTTTGTCATCTCCATCCCCTCCTCCCCTTCCTCCCCTTCATCCCCTCCTCTCCTCCCCCCCTCCCCTCCCTCCCTCTCCCCTCCCTCCCTCTCCTCCCCTCCTTCCCCTCCCTCCCCTCCCTCCCCCTTCATCCTCTCCCTCTCCTCCCCTCCCCCCCCCTTCCCTCCCCCTTCATCCTCTCCCTCTCCTCCTCCCCTCCCTCCCCATTCATCCCCTCCCTCCCCTCCCTCCCCCTTCATCCTCTCCCTCTCCTCCCCTCCCCTCCCCCCCTCCCCTCCCTCCCCCTTTATCCTCTCTCTCCTCCCCTCCCTCCCCTCCCTCCCCTCCCTCCCCCTTCATCCTCTCTCTCCCCTCCCTCCCCTCCCTCCCCTCTTCTCTCTCATGCTCGTCTCATTTTCTCCTCCCAGAAACTCAGTTCGACTAGCTATCAAGAAAATCACACATGCTCCATCAGCCCAGACAGAGAGGGTCAGCAAAATAGATTTCCTTGTTTGTATTTATGTTTATGTTTACAATGTCATGTATGTTAACAT
>CBDBZY010000001.1:0-10485 GCA_965213685.1 bacterium | reverse complement strand
TGCCGCCGCTAGAACGGCGTGTCTTCATCTTCGGGGAATCCGGGCTCCGCATATTCCGGGGCGACGGCGGCGGCTTCGTGGAATGCGTCCAGGTTCGCGAAACGGGCGTAATCCGGAAAAAACTTGAGGTCGAAATCATCGGTCGGCCCATTGCGCTGCTTGGCGATAATGACGGTGGCGCGCCCCTTGTTCTCGGGCGTCGGCTCGTAATACTCCTCGCGATACAGCAAAGCGACGACATCCGCATCCTGCTCTATCGAGCCCGATTCGCGCAAATCCGCGAGATTGGGGCGCTTGCCCTCCCTGGACTCCACCGCCCTGGACAGCTGGCTGAGCGCCACGACCGGCACCTGGAGCTCTTTCGCCAGGCTTTTCAGCCCCCGGGATATTTCGCTGATCTCGCGCTGGCGATTCTCCATGTTGCGGGCCCTGTGGTGCAAGAGCTGGAGATAGTCCACCACGACGAGGCCGAGTCCCCTGTCCGCCTGGATGCGGCGGCATTTCGCCCGGATGTCAAACACCGACAGGTCGGTCGCGTCGTCCACGTAGATGGCGGCCTCGGAGAACTCGCCCGCGCTCCGAATCAAATCCGGCCATTTTTGAGACGGCATGTAGCCGCTTTGCAGCTGCCTGGAGTTCACCATCGCCCGACCGCACATCATGCGAATGGCCAACGCGCGCGCGCTCATCTCCAGGCTGAATATCGCCGTGGCGGTTTTCGCCGATATGGCGGCGTATTCCGCGATGCACAGCGCAAAGGCGGTTTTCCCCATGCTGGGGCGGCCGGCGACGATGATCAGCTCTCCGGGCTGCAGGCCGCTGGTCAGTTTGTCCATGTCCGAGAATCCCGTCGGAACCCCGGTAACCAGCTCTTTCCGATCGTACAACTCCTCGAGGTAGGGAAACGTCGTCTTGATGATTTCCCGAATTCCGCCCACGCTCTGCTGATAGCGGCCGGATGAAACCTCCAGCACGGCGCGCTCGGCGTCGTCCACAAGCGCGTCGATGTCCTCCTCCCCCGAGAGTGCCCTCTGCGCGATGGCGTTCGAGGTGTGTATCAGCTCTCTCAGCAGAGCCGTGCCCCGGATGAGCTTCGCGTAGGTCTCCGCGCGCCTCGGGCTGGACACGTCGTCCGCCAGGCGCGCGACATATTCGGGCCCGCCCGCGGTATCCAGCGTCCCCGCCTTTTTGAGGACGTCGGCCAGGGTGAGGAGGTCGATGGGCTCCGATCGCTCGAAAAGCTTGAGCATCCCCTCGTAAATCACGCGATGGCTCATGCGGTAGAAATGGTCCGGCCGCAACACCTCCATAACGGGCGGAACCATCGCGCCATCCAGCAGCAAAGCGCCCAGAACGCTCTGTTCGGCCTCTATGTTTTGGGGGGGGAGGTGGCCCGACTGCGCGGACGGATCGTTACCAGCGGGCGTGTCCACTGCAAAACTCCCATGAGCTTTCGGGGGAATGAACGGGCGTGTCCACTAGATTACATCAGATGGGGGCCAGGTCAAATACCGAAAAACGTTATTTTCCGGCCCCGCACGAAAAAAGGAGCCGCAACCGCTCGGCGACTCCCTCCATCTATATGAGATTGTGGGCTTTATCGCTTCACCCTGGGAAAACCGGGCGTGAAAAAGACTACTCCGCGCGCCGCCCGTCTCCTTCGGGGGCCGGAGCATCCCCCGGTGCGGCGCCGGGAGAGGGCGCCGTCTCGGCTTCCGCCCCCGTCTCGTCCGCGGCCGCATCGACCTCCGCCGCCGCATCCTTCGACAGAGACGCTTCATCGGGCATCACATGGACCCGGAAGGAGGCCCGCACGTCCTGATGCAGCCTGACGGCGACCTCGTAATCTCCCACCTTCTTGATCGGCTCCTCCAAAACAATCTTCCTGCGGTCCACCGCGAGGCCTTTTTCTCGCAGCGCCTCCTCGATCATCCGATTGGTCACCGACCCGAACAGCCTGCCGTCTTCCCCGACGCGCATCGAGAATTCGACCCGAACCCCTGCGAATTCGCCCGCAAAATCCTCCGCTCCCCGTCGCGCCGACTGGATTTGCGCCGCGCGCAACCGTTGCTCATGCCGGGCCGCGCGCACCGTGCTGGCGGTCGCATGCAGGGCCAGCCCTTTCGGGATAAGGAAGTTGAGCCCATAGCCGTCGGCTACCTCGACGACGTCTCCCACCTCTCCGAGATGCTCCACATCCCTACGCAGTATCAGGCGCATCGCTCCATCTCTCCGACTTATGACTTATGAATGGTCCACAGTGTAGGGCATCAGCGCCATATAGCGCGCGCGCTTGATCGCCGACGTCAACTGCCGCTGAAAGCGGGCGGACGTGCCGGTCACGCGGCGGGGGATAATTTTTCCGCGCTCGCTCACCATGTTCCGAAGCGTTTTCACGTCCTTGTAGTCTATGTACGCCACGCCGTCCGCCTTGAAGCGGCATATTTTCTTGCGCTGAAAACGCTTCTTCTTCCTTTTCTTCTTCTCGCCAAACCCACGGGGAACAAGCACCATCTCTGTCTCCTAGAACCTCCGGCGGATTCGCACCCTAGAATGGAATGTCGTCGTCCGTCATGGGCGAGTCCTGCCGAGGCGGCGCGGAAGGCTCCGCATGCCCCACCACCGACCCGCTCCTCCCCGCCATTTCGTCCCGGCGAGAGAGGAAATGAACGTTATACGCCACCACCTCATGCTTGCTGCGCCTGGAGCCATCCTGCGCCTCCCAGGAGCGGAAACTCAGCCGGCCCTCCACCACGAGTGGACTGCCCTTGCCCGTCTGCTCCATCACCCAGTCGCCCTGCCGACCATAAACGACCACGTCCACAAAACACGTATCTTCCTTCCAGTCATCCCCGCTGCGGTATCGCCGGTTGACCGCGAACCCGAAAGAAACGACGGAACTTCCGGTGGGCAGAAACCGCTTTTCCGGATCGCGCGTCATGTTTCCTCGAAGATACACAGAGTTCAGTTGGGCCATGACGACGCTCCCCCCATTGACTAGTCCCTCGACGCGCCGGAATCGGCCCGGCGGGAAGAACGACGCTCATCGCCGCCCCCCGAGGCGCCTTCCCTCTCCCTGGCGGCGGCGCTTTTTGCGTTTTTCTCGAGCTTGCGCAGGAGGGCTTCGTCCATGCGCACCGTCATGTAGCGCCACGTCTGCTCATCGATGCGCATGTCACGCTCGATATTGGACACCACCGCCGGCTCCGCATGATAGGTGACGATGAAATATATCCCGTGCCGCTGGCGGTTGATCGGGTAGGCGAGGCGCTTCTTGCCCCATCGATCCACGCCCAGGACTTCTCCGCCCCCCTCCGTCACCTGCTTCTCGAAACCCGATATCTTCTCCTCCACGGTTTCGTCGGTGAGTTCCGGGGACAACAAAACCATCGTTTCGTATTGCTTCATCCTTCTCGTCCTCCTCCCGGACTGAGCGGCCCCGGCCTCTGCCGACCGGAGCGAGGAGCTCGCCATGGCCAAAAAAGGTTAGCACACATCGCCCCGGCAGACCACGGCAACTCCGCGAGGCGCCGGAAGGCGTGTTTTTCGGGCGCTCAGAAAAGCGGCGCCAAGACGAGGGAGACGATGGACATCAGCTTGATCAAGATGTTCATCGACGGGCCCGACGTGTCCTTCATCGGGTCTCCCACCGTATCGCCCACGACCGCCGCCTTGTGGGCCTCGGAACCCTTGCCGCCCAGCTTGCCATCCTCTATCTCTTTTTTCGCATTGTCCCAGGCACCGCCGGCGTTCGCCATGAGCAGAGCGACGAGAACACCCGAGAGCAAGGCGCCGGCGAGCATCCCGCCCAAAGCCTCTTTCCCCATCAGATAGCCCACCACTATGGGAGCGATAACCGCCGTAATCCCCGGGGCCACCATTTCCCGGAGAGCCGCCTGGGTGCTGATGTCAATGCAGCGCGCGCTGTCGGGGTCCGCCTTGCCCTCCATGATGCCGGGAATCTCGCGGAACTGGCGCCTGATCTCCTGAATCATGATGAACGCGGCTTTCCCGACGGATTTCATGGTGAGCGCGCCGATCAGGAATGGAATCGCACCGCCGATGAACATGCCGGCGACGACCTTGGCCTGCGTCAGGTCAATCTGCTTCAGATCGGCCGCCTTCGTGTATGCGGCGTAAAAAGCGAGCGCCGTCAAAGCGGCGGAGCCGATGGCAAACCCCTTGCCGATGGCCGCCGTGGTATTTCCGAGCGCGTCCAGGCCATCGGTGATTTTCCGGGTCTCCGGCCCCAGTTCGCTCATCTCCGTGATTCCGCCCGCGTTATCGGCTATCGGGCCATAGGCGTCAACCGACATCGTGATTCCAATCGTCGCCAGCATTCCCACGGCAGCGATGGAGATGCCGTAGAGACCCGCCCAGTTGTTGGAAACCAGGGTAACGACCGCCAACACTATCAAGGGGGCGCACACGCTCTCCAGGCCCACCGCAAAGCCGCCGATGATATTCGTCGCCACCCCCGTCTCGGACGCGGCGACGATCTCGCCGACGGGCTTGCCGCCCGTTCCCGTGTAATACTCGGTGAGCCAGCCGATCAAAATGCCCCCGCCCGCGCCAAAGAGCACGGAGCCGAACACGCCGCCCTTCAGACCGAGGGTGCTCGTGACGAAATACGCCAGGACGACAAATATGAGCGTCGCGATTCCCGTGGCGCTCCTGAGTGCGACGGCCGGATTTTTCGAGGCCAGCACCTTCATGGAGGCGATGCCGATGGAGGAGGCGATCAAGCCCATCATGGCCAGCAGCAGGGGCAGCGCCATGACCGCCGAGCTGTTGGCGCCCAGGGCGGTGCCTATCGTGGAGCCGATGAATATCGTCGAAATGATGGCGCCCACGTAGGATTCAAACAGGTCGGCTCCCATTCCGGCGACGTCGCCCACGCAATCCCCCACGTTGTCGGCGATCACCGCCGGGTTTCTCGGGTCGTCCTCCGGGATATTTTCCTCCACCTTTCCGACGAGGTCCGCGCCCACGTCAGCGGTTTTGGTAAAAATGCCGCCCCCCACGCGGGCGAACAGCGCGATGGAGCTGGCGCCCATGGAAAAACCATTGATGACGCTCACGTTGACGGCGTTCCCGAGCACGTCAAAATACCAAAACAATCCACCCACGCCCACAAGCCCGAGACTCGCGACGGAAAGTCCCATGACGGTTCCGCCAAAGAAGGCCATGGAGAGGGCGCCGGTCTGGCCGCCGCCTGAATTCGCCGACGCCGCCGTCCGCACGTTCGCCTTCGTGGCCGCGTTCATCCCAAAAAAACCGGCGAGAACCGAGCAGATGGCGCCGACGATAAACGCCATGGCCGTTTTCGTGGATATGGCAACGCTCAGGAGAATGAAGACGACCAGCACAAAAACCGCGAGAATCTTGTATTCTCTCTTCAGGAACACCATCGCGCCTTCGTGAATTTGGCCGGCGAGTTTTCTCATCAAATCGTTGCCGTCGGATTGTTTGGAAATCCAGCCGTAAATCGCCGCCGCCAGTATCAACCCCGCAATCCCGAAGATTGCGGCCATGTTTGAGAAAGCAACCATTATCCCCCTTCCCTCCTCTGAATGGGCTTGTTCATAACAAGAAGTATGTGGACGGCAATTTCTGTTCTCAGATGAGCAGGAACGCTCTTAACAGCTCAGGGCTTGCCTCCGCCGCCCACCACAAAATCAAACGCTCGCCGCACCGCCTCGTCCACGGCGGACTCCGCCGCTTCCAGCTCATGCGCCCGGAAAGGCTTCAGCACCCAGTCCGCCCCGTCCGCACCCCGGGGCGGGCGGCCCAGACCGACGCGCAAGCGGGAGAAGGCGTTCGTGCCCAGCGACTCGATGATGCTGCGAATGCCGTTATGGCCCGCGTCTCCGCCGGCTTCCTTCCGCTTCACGCGACCGAGGGCGATATCCATATCGTCGTGAATCACGAGCAAATCTTCAGGCACCAAGCCTTCCGCCCGCAGGATCGTCCGCACCGCCCTGCCGCTCGCGTTCATGAAGGTCTGAGGCTTCGCAAGCACACACTTCCAGCCTCTGAGCGACCCGCGGCCCATCACTGCATGGTGTTTCCAATCATTCATCGGGATGCGGTGGGTGCGGGCCATGCTGTCCACCGCCCAGAATCCCAGATTGTGCCTCGTCAACGCATATTCCGTGCCGGGATTGCCAAGACCAACAATTAAAGCGGCAGTAGCCATCCGCGCCCCTGTTTCGTCCTCTGCGGCTCCTTACGCGGTGCCATCGGCAGAAGATTCGGCGGGATTCTCTCCCGGCTCGGCCGCGCCTGCGGGCGCCTCCGCCTGGAGATATTCGTCCTCGGACGCTTCTCCTTCCTCCTCCACGGGCGCGAGCACCGTCAAGACCGGCTCATCTGCGTCCGTCACCAAAGCGACGCCTTCGGGAAGCCGCAGGTCCCGGACGTGGAGCACGTCCCCGATGTCCACCCCCGACACGTCGACCGCCAGTTCGTCCGGGATGGCGTGCGGCAAACATTCGACCTCCATCTCCCGAAGGAGTTGAGAGAGGGTGCCGCCCAGTTTCTCTCCGGGAGACTCTCCCGCCAGCGAGATGGGTATGGCGACCTGAATCTTCTCATCCATCCGGATTTCCAGAAAATCCGCGTGAATGATCGTCCCCTTCATCGAGTCGCGCTGCAACTCTTTCACGATGGCCGGACGCTCCGCCGCCGCCTCGCCCGCAACCCGCAGCTGAAAGACGACGTTGCTGCCGGCTCGCGTGCCGAGCAGAGACTCCAGCTCCTTCGGACAAATCGTCAAAGGCGTAGGGTCCTGTATCCCGTACACGACGCCGGGCACCTTCCCCGGCCCGCCTGATGGAACGGGCGCCGCTTTTTCCCGTCCGCGCCCTTTTTTCTGCCGAGAGGAATAACTTTTCCATTTTCCGTCGCCCCAAATATATCGCCAGCTACACGAGAAATTGAAATTATTCAAACAGACTACTGACCGAAGCGTTCTCGTGAATGCGGCGAATCGCCTCCGCCAGAAGTTTCCCGACTCCCAAGACCTTGATGCGCGAGGTTCCCCTCCCTTCTGCTGAAAGCGGAATGGAATTGCTGACCACGAATTCCACGATGCCCGAGTTCTCGATTCTCTCCACTGCCGGGCCGGACAGAACCGCGTGCGTACAACACGAATATACCCGACGCGCGCCGGCTTTGATAAGCGCCTCGGCACCCTGGCTGATGGTTCCCGCCGTATCGCACAGATCATCCACGACCAGGACGTCGCACCCCCGCACGTCGCCGATGATGTTCATCACCTCCGACTCGTTGGCCCGCTCCCGCCGTTTGTCAATGATCCCGAGCCCCGCATTCAGCCTCCTCGCGTAGTATCGCGCCCTCTCGACGCCCCCGGCGTCAGGGGAGACGACCACCACGTCCTTGAGCCCTTTGCTCTGGAAATACTCAATCATGATGGGCGCCGCATACAGGTGGTCCACCGGGATATCGAAGAAGCCCTGTATCTGACCGGCGTGCAAATCCATCGTTATGACGCGATCCGCCCCTGCGGCGGCCAGCAAATTGGCGACGAGCTTCGCGGTAATCGGCACCCGGGGCTGCACCTTTCTGTCCTGGCGGGCATACGCGAAATAAGGAATCACCGCCGTGATGCGCTCAGCCGAGGATCGCCGAAACGCATCGAGCATGATGAGCATCTCCATGAGGTTCGCATTCCCCGGAGTGCACAGGCTCTGGACGGCGAATACGTCCGCCCCCCTGATGTTCTCCTGTATCCGGACAAACGTCTCGCCATCGCTGAAGTCGATGATTTCAATCAAGCCCGGCTGAATGCCCAAAGACTCGAAAATGCTCTGGTTCAGACCTGGATTCGAGCGCCCGGCAAATACCTTGATCTGATGTCCCGTCACCGTCCCGACTCACCCGCTGTCGCCGTTGTGCATTCCCCACCACAAAGAGCGATTTTGATACTCGATTTTCCAGACAGAGGCAAGTCTCGGGGCGATAAATTCCCTTTATTTCTCCTTGTCTTGCGAATTTCAGCGAACTTTCTGCCATTTTTCGCTATTTTTCGCTGAAAAACGCCTCCTGCAAGGGTTTGGTGATGAAACCCTCGCCCCTTTGGGCGTCCCGGACGCTGGCCGCCGCCCGCTCGGCCTCCCCCTTGGTCCGGAAAATCCCGAAAATCGTCGAGCCGCTTCCGCTCATCATCGCCCTTCGGGCGCCGTGGCGCAGGAGCATGTCGCGCAAGCTCTCCAGGCACGGAAATTTTGCGAAAACGATGGGTTGCAAATCGTTGCCATATTCATGGTGACCGATGCGCGTCGGGATTTGTTCTTCGACAAAAATTCGCTCCTGCCGGCGCAATTCCTCCCGAGACCAGGCGTAGACGTCGCGGGTCGACAGGCTCACCGGCGGCTTGACCAGCAGAAACCAACCGCTTCTCAACGCCTCTTTCTTCTCGATTCGCTCGCCGCGTCCCCGGCACACCGCCGCCGGGCCGTGGAGAAAAAACGGAACGTCCGAACCGACCCGCGCGGCGATGTCGGTCAATTCCGCCCCGCGCATCCCGAGGCCCCACGCCCGGTTCAGAGCCCAGAGGACTCCCGCCGCGTTTCCGCTGCCGCCCCCCAGGCCCGCGCCCGCGGGAATGTTTTTTTTCAGATAGATGCGCGCGCCGAGCTCCTGGCACCCCGCCGCCCTCCTCAGCGCACTCGCCGCCCGGTGCGCGACGTTTTCCCTGCCGCACGGCACGTCGTCGCGGTCCGCGCGCACGCGAAGAATCCCCTCTCCGCACGGCTCGACCCGAATCTCGTCGCAAAGCGATACCTGCTGCATCCACGTGATGATTTCGTGGTAGCCGTCGCCGCGCAGGCCCAAAACCCGCAAGCGCAAATTGACTTTGGCGGGCGTCCGGAAAACGACGGCACCGGCAGTTCCTCTCCGCTCGCCCATGAGACGCGCTATCCCCCCAGCCAGAGCGTTTTGGCGCCCCGAGGAGGATCGAGGCGAAACAATGCGTCCGGCAATACAGCGTTCCCCGATCCCCCATCGGGAGGATACGAGACGTGGAGCCGGTTCTCCCCCCCGCGCCCGGCAACGATCTCCACATGGGAGGGCCGCCACACCCCCCCGACCCTGGAAAACGCGCCGTAGCGCACCACAACCTTCCCCCCCTCCGCAGGAATCTCCACTCTCCGGGGATGTCCATCTCGCGGCCCCAGCTCCACGAGCCCCAGGCGCGCTCCCCGGCCTCCTCCTCCCCGCACCTCCAGCAAATGCGCGGAATCGCGACTCTTCACACGCAGGTCTTTCGCGTCGCCGAGCGCAGCCAGCCAATCCCCCAGCAAGAGTTTCACGAGGATCCCGCTATCCAGCGGGATTCCCAGAATCCGTTCGACCCCCCCGCTTGTCCGTCTCTCCCAGGTATGCCGTGTTGCGCGCGGGAGAGTAGGCGCGAAACGCGCCCCCCTGTGCAACGACGACCATGAGCGGCGTGCCGAAGAGGGAGAGGGGTTCGATCCGCAGCGCGTCGGGGGCGCGCAGCGCCAGAACCGCGTTGCCGGAAAACGAACCCTCGGGGACCAGCGGATTCGCCATCCCCCCCCTCGCCCGGCTCCGGGAGAGGCGCAGCCGCACGGACGCGACGCCGCGATACGCGCGGGGGTAGCGTCTTTGCCGCAGCTTCGCGAGCATTTCCGTCCGAGGCGCATCACGCGGGGGCACCCTCCACGCTTCATGGCCGACGCAACCGGCCAGGCCCGCCGCCAGGCACAGGAATACGGGGGAGAGGCGCAAGATACGCAAGAGCTCAAACATCTCTGTTGCGGGAGGAGAGGGAGGAAGCTTCGCGGCGGAATCCCGTGCGGGACGCCATCATCAGGCCCCCCCGGTCTGGTTCGACGGGAAAGCTGAGGAAGCTTCGCGGCGGAATCCCGCGCGGGGCAGAGGGTTCACAGGATCAACCACCCTTCGCAGGGGGCTTCTTCCCTTTCTGGAGGTGAAGCTGAATCTTTTTTTTCAGTTTTTCGTTTTTCGGGTCCGCCTCGGAGGCGCGCCTCCAGTACAGAAGCGCGTTTTTCGTATCCTCCAGCGCAAGATATATGTCGCCCAGGTGCTCGAGGACGACGGCGTCTTTCGGCATCTTCATCGCCGCGTGCAGCACCTTCTCGAGCGATTCCTCAAAACGGCCCTGGCGGTAGTAAACCCATCCCATGCTATCGAGAAAAGCGGCGTTTTCCGGCTCAATCGCCAGCGCCCGATCCAGAAGTTTCTCCGCCTCGTCCAGGTTCCTGTCGAGCTCGGAGAACATGTAGCCCAGAAGGTTCAGGGCGTTCGCGTGTCTTGGATTTTTCTGAATGATCTCTCTCGCCACCGCCTCCACGTCGTCCCAGCGCCTGAGCTCATAAAACGTGGTGGCGAGGGAGTAGAGATAATTCTCCCCGCCGGGCTGCAACCGCACCGCCCTTTGGAAATGGGGGAGAGCCTCGGCGAACCTCCGCTGTC